>NZ_CP080421.1:0-2400000 GCF_019457515.1 Shewanella mesophila | reverse complement strand
GTGATCATTTGACGGGATATAAAATTCCTAAGCTGGTAGAATTTAGGGATGAGCTACCTAAGACAAACGTTGGTAAGATTTTACGACGTGAGTTACGCGACGAGGCCAAGTCCGCGTGATCGACTAGGTACAAACCGTATTTTGGTTAACTTAAAGCCGGCGTTTATCGTCGGCTTTTGTTTTTGCCTGAATCAATTGGAGAGATGAGATTGTTGACGTTTCAATATGTAGATGATGATGCCAGTTTAAGCTCGCTTGTCGCGCAGTATAGCAAAGCCAGTGTGCTGGTATTAGATACCGAATTTGTTCGCACACGTACCTATTATGCGCGATTAGGACTGATCCAAGTCTATGATGGTAAAACATTGGCGTTAATCGATCCTTTAGCTGTGAGTGATCTTAGTGGTTTTTGGGCATTATTAGAGCGAGACGATATCGTTTCAGTACTTCATTCATGTAGCGAAGACTTAGAAGTCTTAGCAAAATATGGTGCTTGCCAGCCTAAAGTCTTGTTTGATAGCCAAATTGCGGCCGCATTTTGTGGTTTAGGACACGGATTAGGTTACGCCAAATTAGTTGAACACTGTTTGAACGTCACCTTAGATAAAGGCGAATCTCGTACCGATTGGCTCAAACGTCCGTTAACGGATGCACAATTACACTACGCCGCAAACGATGTCGAATATCTTTACCAGCTATATCCTCAATTATTAGAGAAACTGCAAACATCGGGGCGATTAGCTTGGTTGTATGAAGAGGGTGAGCGCATGACGCAAGGGCGTCTCGATAAGCCCGATGGCGACAATGCGTATCTTAAGGTGAAGAACAGTTTTCAGCTATCGCCTAAGCAATTGGCCTATTTAAAAGTATTAGCGAAGTGGCGATTAGAGAAGGCGTTAGTTAAAGATTTAGCCCTAGGTTTTGTTATAAAAGATCATGCTTTGATTGCGTTAGCAAAAAAACAGCCACAGACCACAGGTGATATTTTCAAAATGAGTGAACTCACCGAGCAGGAAAAACGAGTTCATTCCAAAGCCATTATTGCAGTGATGGCGACAGCGGATCTCGACAATCTGCCGGAAGCTATCGATGTAATAGCGCTAAAGCCAGGCTATAAATCGGCATTTAAGACGATTAAAAATTGCCTTGCTGAAATCGCTGAAGCTCATGATGTACCTATGGAGCTTATCGGTTCTAAGCGTCATATACATGAGTTTCTGCAGTGGCAATGGGCAGGCAGGACAGGGGAACTCCCCTTGTTACTTTGCGGTTGGCGCGCAAGCTTAAGTGAAGAGAAGCTTAAGCAACTTGAGCTATAAAAAACAGTAACTAAAAAAGCCCTCAAGAGGGCTTTTTTAGTTTGCGAGTTTAGGGATAACACGCTAGAGATAAACCTCTCAGAATAAAACTGAGTATGTTCTCCCTGATTTTATCGGTTACTTCTCTGGAAGCGTGACATTTAGCTCAAGTACCGACAAGTTGTCATCGTTTTGATCTAGCTGCACTGACACTTGATCTGTGTCTATCTGCACATACTTACGGATCACTTCGATGATCTCTTGCTTCATCGCTGGGAAATAGTCTGGCGCATCACGCTCCCCCCGTTGATGGGCAACTATGATCTGCAGTCGTTCTTTGGCAGTAACCGCAGTGCTCGGTGTTTTTTTCGTTTTAAAATAATCGAGTAGAGACATAATTAGCTACCAAATATCCTTTTCAAGAATCCCTTTTTCTCTTCGGTAAGGAAGCGCATTTCGACCTCTTCACCGGTTAATCTTGCTACGCTATCGCTATAGGCTTTACCTGCATCGCTTTCTTGATCCATGATCACAGGCACACCTGAGTTAGACGCTTTAAGTACGGCTTGAGATTCTGGGATCACGCCTAATAGCGGAATGGCTAAGATCTCTTCAACATCGGCCACACTGAGCATTTCACCTGTAGCTACGCGAGTGGGGGAGTAACGGGTCAACAGTAGAAACTCTTTAACCGGCTCTAAGCCTTCTTCAGCTCGTTTAGATTTGCTTTGTAACATACCGAGAATACGATCTGAATCTCGTACTGAGCTGACTTCTGGGTTAGTTGTCACAATCGCGATGTCGGCAAAGTAGAGCGCCATCATCGCCCCTGTCTCAATACCCGCTGGCGAATCGCAGATGATGTACTCAAAATCTTTGCTGAGATTGTTAAGAACAGTGCCAACCCCTTCTTTGGTAAGCGCATCTTTATCGCGAGTCTGGGATGCAGGCAATACAAATAGATTAGGGGTACGCTTATCTTTGATCAGGGCTTGATTGAGGTTAGCTTCGCCGTTGATGACATTGACAAAGTCATAAACCACACGTCGCTCACACCCCATGATAAGGTCGAGGTTACGTAGTCCGATATCAAAATCGACCACGACGGTTTTGTGTCCTTTTAACGCCAACCCAGTTGCGATAGCCGCACTAGAAGTGGTCTTTCCCACTCCGCCTTTACCTGAGGTGACAACAATGATTTGTGCCATGTTTAATTCTGTCCTTTTAAATTTCTATAGCGATAACGCTTCAACCGTGAGGCTATCACCGTCAAGCCTAATACAACCGCTTTTAATCGAGGCATGAGCCTGTAGATTTTCTGTTAGCCAATATTGCCCAGCGATAGATACCAGTTCAGCATCTAATGTTTGGGCAACAATGACTGCATTGATGTCGCCACCGGCACCCGCCATGGCTTTACCTCTAAGACTACCGTATATGTGTATGCTGCCATCTGCAATCACTTCTGCACCATTCCCGACGGCACCGATAATGATGAGGTCGCCATTTTGCGCATAAACCTGCTGTCCGGATCGAATATTCTGTTTAACTATTTTGGTCGTTTTAGGTAGCTGTGGCTGGTTGGAACTCTGCTTGCCTGATTTGATGATAGCCAGCCCAAGCTCTTTAGCTTGATTTGCTATGGCACTCGGTGCGCTGGTAATGCCTACTATGACTAATTCTCGAGAGATGAGCAGGTCTTTTAATCCAGCCAAATTATAATCGGGATCGGTAATAGCACTGAGATTAACAACGAGGGGAGCGCCAAGAAAAAACTGTGGTGCGATGGCTAATTTGCTATCCAGCTCAGCAGCGACCTTATTTAGGTCGGTATGGTTGATATGCAGCACTGAAAGCGTAAAAGAGGAGCCTTTTAATTCGAGGCTAGGTTTTTGCATTCCTAAATTTGCTCTTTAATCAGATAAACCAGCTAAGCCAGTTAGATATTATTATAATCTTGACCCACCATGTTATAGTGTGCGGTATTTGCTGGCAAGTTGAATAACCTGGAAATTTCACCGAATATGATATGTGCTGTATATAAGAGTCGATTGAAAGCGGAAAGCTATCTGTTTATTGAAAAACGTAATGATTTTGAGCGCGTTCCTGAAGCGTTAATGGCGATGTTCGGCACGCCGGAATTGGTGATGATTTTACCGCTTGATAAACGTCAACATTTAGGTATCGCCGATATAAATAAAGTAAAAGTTGAACTAGAAGAGAAGGGGTATTATCTTCAGTTACCTCCACCTCCGATTAATCTACTCGAAGAGTACAAGAAAGAGATAGGTTATAGTCGGGATTAGTTGGCAATAGGATTGTGCATGTTTTTAAAAAAAATTTTACTAGGAATTCTGCTACTTAGTGGATTGCAGCTCAGTGCTGCAGCCTTGGCAAGCCAAAGTGAGATGAGTTTTGAACAATATCTAGATGGATTAAGGCAGCAAGCACTCAAAGAGGGGATATCCCAAGCCTTTGTTGATAAATCATTCGCTAACATTAAGTTGTTCAAGAAAGCGCTGGTCAGTGACAAACAATCCGCGCCGCAGTCATTAGATCATTATCTGTCTTCCTTAGTGTCTGAACCTTTAGTTGAGCAATCGAGAGCACTCTATAAAGCGAACAAAGTCGAGTTTGAGCGTCTAGGTAAGCAATATCAGGTGCAACCTCGATTTGTGATCGCGCTATGGGGAATGACTTCGTCTCTTGGTCTCGATGTCGGTGATTATCCGGTGTTAACTGTGATCGCCTCTAATGCTTATCGAGGGGATAACGAAGAGTTCTACCGTAAAGAGTTTATTGCTGGACTGAAGCTTTTACAGAGCAGCGATATTGAGTTTTCTGGGCTTAAAAGTAATTGGTCAGGCAAAATGGGCTATCCCCATTTTTCACCCAGTGATTATGCCACTTACGCCAAAGATGGAAATGGCGATGGTAATATCGATATTTGGAATAATCTTGCAGATGCGTTTGCATCGACGGCCAACTATTTAAAGCAATTAGGCTGGAACGATGAGGGAACATGGGGACGTCAGGTACAAGTGCCTAAAGATATTTCGCAAGATCTTGTTGGTTTAGCGACCCAAAAACCTTTCTTGCAATGGCAGGAGCTAGGGGTGAGACGTTTTGATGGTTCCGATTTGCCGAAGGTGAAAGGGATGCAAGTGTCGTTAATCATGCCCGATGGCATCACGGGTAGAAAGTACCTTGTTTATGATAACTATCGCGCTTTGCTGAAGTGGAACTCATCTGACTATTATGGGTTATCGTTAACCTATCTATCGGAGCGCATAAAATATCCTGCAATTGACTAGTTAGAACTTTGGATAATGTCGACTTTGTTGTCCCGAGTGTGGCCTAAATAGTGTAAACTAGCCTGCGATTGCAGGCTTTTTTATAGAATTAGAGAAAGATGTCGTTTTGGAAAGATAAAAGCTTAGCTGAGCTGAGTGCCCATGAGTGGGAACAACTGTGTGATGGATGTGGCAAGTGTTGTCTCAATAAAATCATTGATGATGAAACTGAGCAGCTTTATTACACCAATGCTGCGTGTAAACTACTAGATATTAAAGACTGTCAATGTCAGCATTATGAGCAACGATTTAGTTTTGTCCCTAGCTGCACGAAAGTGACTCCCGATAATGTCTCGCAATTGACTTGGTTACCCGACAGCTGCGCCTATCGCCGTCTATATTTGGGAAGGGAGTTGCCTAGTTGGCACCCTCTGCTCCAAGGGAGTAAGCAGGCTATGCATGATTTAGGGATGTCGACCCGAAATAAAGTGATTAATGAAGATAAGGTGAAATACCTAGAAGATCACATTGTGCTATGGCCTCTGAAGGACAGCGACTAGTCCTTCGCTTTCTCATTAAAGTGAGCAAAATGTGGTTTTAGCTTGCTGGGTAATTGTTCTGATATGGTGCTCCTCATTTTTAGTAGCGTCTGGCGAGTTTGATTATTTGGTAACATTTCTAAAACCATAACTCACGGTGTGTCAATTGCCTGCGGCAGGCTCATGTGCAGATACGCTTGTGAGACGCCGTAAATACCTCCTTGTAGGCTCTGCCGTGACATCCCTGTCACGGAAGCTCACCAGCGTATCTACACTGGGTATCTAACGTTTCTTCGATTTAGCATTGTTTGAAAGCTTTCCAGACTTATTGATTGAGTTTTTCTGGATATCAATGTTTGCAAGTCGTTTTATATAGCTATTTTATCAATGTGTTAACTCGATACACCTTGATAAAATAGGTTTGGAAAGCGTTCATACTTATTCTTTCGCATGGCGTATTTGATGAAAAGCTGATAACTTCCTTTTATTACAGTTAGTTAAACAAGAGTATTTTACTGATTTTAAAAGATTAACACGCATGCGCACTAGTAAAATATTCTTGACCTGCGCTAGACGATTTTTAGCAAGAAAGAAGTGACGTTTCCTTCACGACGCAGGGTGGCCTCAAAGTAGCCCCAAGGGCACGGAATATTAACTCACGAATTGGAAGATGTCCTCTCTCCTAATTAAAGTACAATCTGTTCCACGAGACCTGTGGCTCGTGAGCATCGGTCGTTATATTTATCGAGGTAATTGAGAATTATGATGCATCAAATTAATATTGGTAATAAGCATATTCAAATCAATGAGTTTGTATCATCATGCCCAGAATGTGGCTCTCAAATTGAGCCAATAGACACGGGTTTAGTTAATTGGATTAAAAGTCGTAAACACATGATGGAAACTGAGTTTGAATGGGTACTTAAGTGTCCTGCTCAAAAGTGTAAGCGACTAATAATTGCCCGGTACGAGATGAAATCAGAAAAAGAAGGTTACATTAATGGATTCTACAGCCTTTCTGATGTTGTGCCTGCTGGCTTAAAAGCAGTCGCCCAACATGAAGAAGTAGTAAGGATTTCCCCCTTGTTTGTAGAAATATTTAGCCAAGCTAATCATGCTGAGAAACTAGGGCTAAACCAAGTTTGTGGTGTCGGTTATAGGAAAGCCTTAGAGCACTTGCTCAAAGACTACTGTATTCATGAAAACCCTGAAAAACGAGAGTCAATTCAAAAGATACCGCTCATGAATTGTGTTACGTCATTCGTAAACGATGGCAATATCTTGGCTTGTGCAAAAAGGGCTGTATGGCTAGGAAATGACGAAACTCATTATGTTCGCAAATGGGATTTGCAAGACATTACTGATTTAAAGGTTCTGATTAGACTCGTGAGTAACTGGATAATCAATGACGTACTAACAAAACAATATATAGAAATCATGCCAGAAAAAACTTAAAAAGGTATTTAAGAGAGATTCCTTACGTTTTCCGGTTTCGCTTCATTAACAGTATGGCAAGTGTGCGTCACCTAATACACGGAGTTAGGTTTCAAGGAGGTATTTATGTATTTAATAGAGTTATTTGCTGAAAAATCAGACCAAGTAAGGTTGGTTACTTTTCTACTATCAGCTCTTCTCGCCGTCTCTGTGCTTTTGATTAACCAATATATTAATACCAAGAGAAATAAACGAGACTTACTTCTATCCAAAATTGAAGATTTATATAAGACATCGATTCAATATACGAATCTTTGTACCGAAATTCTTGATGATGTTCAGCACCAGAAAGTCGACTATCCATCAGTAAACAAAGAACATAGAAGGGAAATTCAGAATATTCTCCGAAAAATGGAAATGCTATGCGGCTTATATTTTCCTGATTCTGGCTTTGATACCAATGATTATCGACTATGGAATATGGAAATTCTCGAATATCTTGAAAAAGGCAAACATGCAGAGGAAGGCCAAATACATTGTTTGTGGGAGGATGCTCGACAGCACATAGTTAATTCCGATGCAAAATTAGCAGTAATATGCTCCAGTTTAATGAAGTTACATGGCTACAAAACATAACAAGTGACAGTGGCATTTAGCCTATTTATCTCAGTTTTTGCACATCGTAGCTCCTCATTCTTAAGCAGGAGGTTGTAGCTCGAATCCCTTTCTTATCTCCTTTTCATTGTCAAAGCCGCTAATTCGAAGAGACGTTAGATACCTGGTGTAGATGCATCTGCGGACGTCGATGGCAGGGATGCCATCGTCGAGCCTCCAAGGATGACTCTCAGTAAAATAAAGGACGGCGTGTAGCGGATGTATCTGCACTGCCCCCGCCGGGCAGGCGTTAGGTTGCAGTGACGGTACGCTTCAAAGTTTTCCAGATAAATAACTTGTAGGTTGTTGCTATTCAAGCGAATCGAACTCCCTTTACCTTCAGTAGAAGTTTCTGACTTCAAGAGTTTCCTGGCCATTTCCCAAGGCTGGGGGCAATAAAAAACGCCCGCTAGGGGCGTTTAATCTAAGCAATGGCCGATTGCGCTATCGGCTCAATTAGTCGCGGTTAAGCCTTCTTCGTCGGCATCAATGCCGGAATAATAAACACCACCAAGGCAATCAGGTAAGTGCTGAAGGCTACCACCATCCATTGTGACATGGTGATGCCAAACATCTCCCACGGAATGTCGGTACACATGCCGGTTGGCAGGAAGACGGAAGGTAACCATTCGTGTAGTGGCATCCAGGTCGGGAACTCAGGAAGGAATGAGCAGGTCGAGAAGGGCGACGGATTGGTCTGCATTTCCACTAACTCAAGCGCCAGTTTTAATCCCCATGCACTGCTAATGCCCCAAATTAGCACTCCGATAAAGCGGATTAAGCGAAAGGGGTAACCGATAACGCCGATAAGGCCTGCAAACAGCAGCCCAAAAACAGCAACACGTTGGTAGATACACATGACACAAGGGTCAAGTTTCATTATATGTTGGAAAAACAGAGCACACATTTCTAAGACAATGGCACTAGTCATTAAGATCATCCATGCCATTCTAGATTGTGCAAATTGGGTCAGTACTGTCAAAAATCCTCTCCTATAAAAAACGCCTCTAACATCTAGAGGCGTTTTTAAGACTTTACGAAACTAATTAAGTTCCGTCAATCAACAAACTAGTGACCAGTAACCGCACCCTTAGCTGCTTCTGCCACCGAATGATGGATAAGCATATGGGAATCGTAAAAGTATTGAGTCATATCAGTAAGGAAACCAGTTTCGATTGCCAGTACGCCCACAATAGATAGCACGATAGTGTAGGGCAGTGCCATCCATACCATGCGGCCATAAGAGAGGCGTATTAACGGTGCAATAGCCGATGTTAATAGGAACAAGAAGGCAGCCTGACCATTTGGTGTTGCTACTGAGGGTAGGTTGGTTCCTGTATTGATCGCTACTGCGAGTAGGTCGAACTGATCGCGAGTGATCTGACCATCTAACAGCGCCGCTTTCACTTCGTTGATATAGACGGTTCCAACAAACACGTTGTCGCTGACCATAGAGAGTAATCCATTGGCGATATAGAAGATCACTAACTGGGTATTACCTTCATAGCTCAATGCCCATTGAATGACAGGGGCAAACAGTTGTTGGTCGATAATCACGCCCACGATGGCAAAGAACACAGCCAATAAGGCGGTGAAGGGAAGCGCCTCTTCAAAGGCTTTTCCTAGCGCATGTTCGTTGGTTACACCGTTAAATGCTGTAGTAACAATAATAACGGATAGACCGATAAGACCGACCGATGCTAAATGAAAAGCTAAACCAACGATTAACCAAACGCCGACTAATGCTTGGACAACCAACTTCATTTTATCGTGATTGGTACGACGAGCATCTTCATATGAAGCATAATCAGACAGGATCTTGTGCACCGCCTCGGGGAGTTGCTGGCCATAACCAAACAATCTAAATTTTTCAACGAGGAAACAGGTTGCAATACCAGCGAAAAATACTGGAATCGTCACAGGTCCCATACGGAGTGCAAATTCACCAAATTGCCAGTTTGCTTGAGCGGCGATGATCAAGTTTTGTGGTTCACCTACCATGGTGCAAACTCCACCCAAGGCGGTACCTATACCAGCATGCATCAGCAGATTACGTAGGAAACCACGGAACGCTTCTAATTCATCTTCACATAGAGAGTGACCCTCACCATGTTGATCTGAGGTGTGGTCATGATCGTCGGAAAAATTCTTTCCTGATGCAACCTTATGATAAATTGAATAAAAGCCAACTGCCACAGCGATAATTACCGCAATAACCGTTAATGCATCAAGGAAGGCTGATAGAAATGCTGACGCAATACAGAACATCAAAGATACGACGACTTTGGATCGGATCTTGGTGATCATTTTAGTAAATACAAATAGCAGCAACTGCTTCATGAAGTAGATACCAGCTACCATGAAGATCAGTAGCAATAACACTTCAAGGTTTGCTTCTATTTCATGCAGCACCTGACTTGGGGAAGTCATGCCGATAAATACCGCTTCAATAGCCAATAGACCACCGGGTTGGAGGGGGTAGCACTTTAGTGCCATTGCTAATGTAAAAATAAATTCTACAACCAATAACCATCCAGCAACGAATGGGTTGATATAGAAAACGATTGGATTGATCACTAGAAACGATAAAATTGCGATTTTGAACCACTTAGGAGAATTTCCTAAGAAGTTATCAATAAACGCCCGACTCATAGTCACAGGCATGGCACCCTCTCATATGTATAATTATTTTTTGATAGAAAGTTAATGAACTGTCCACGATTTGATTCAGTGTAGCCTAATGATATGTATAAATTAATACCTTTTTGAATCTAACATCTAAAAACTGACGGTTGCGTCAAGAATGTCATAATAAATGTTATGATTTTTGCCGCACTTTCTCAATTAATGGGAGCATAGTCTTTGATCTAAGTGAGTAATGTCATAGATTAGGTTTCCATTTTTCACCGCTCTGGTATGATCAGTTCCAAGATAACTCTAATTGAATTGGAAATAGTGGCCTGATGACAACTGTCCCCCAAGCACCAATAAAGCCTAAAGACAAAGATATTATTGAAGCTAAAGGCCCTGCCAGCTTTGCCGAGAAGTATATTGTGCGTTCCATTTGGGAAGGAAAGTTCCCACCTGGGTCGATTTTACCTGCCGAACGTGAGCTTTCGGAGCTCATCGGAGTCACTCGAACGACACTGAGAGAAGTGTTGCAACGATTGGCCCGGGATGGTTGGTTAACGATTCAACATGGTAAACCGACTCGCGTAAACGATATCTGGGAAACATCGGGTCTGAATGTCTTGGAAACCATTGCAGAACTTAACCCGGCGGGAGAACCTGTCCTGCTTGAACAGTTGTTGTCGGCGAGAACCAATATTAGTGCCATCTATTTTAAAGGCGCGGTTCGTTACAATCCAGATAAAGTGCTCGAGGCGTTAGCGCCATTGGCAGACTTAAAAGATGATGCGAAAGCCTATATTGATTTCGATTACCAGTTGCATCATGCCTTAGCCTACCACTCTGGAAATCCACTGTATGTGTTGATCCTTAATGGCTTTAAGGGTTTATATAGCCGGGTTGGTAAAGAGTACTTCTCGATTGATAAGGCTCGTGAGCTGGCGCTTGATTTTTATCAAGCGTTAGAAGCATTAGCCAAAAATAAAAATCATAATGATGTACCCGTCTTGATGCGGAGTTACGGTATCAATAGCGGTAAGTTGTGGCAACGTCATAAGAATGATCTATTGCAACAGGCTGAAACGGTTTAATTTCAGTGCGACTAGTTGTCAGTTATTAGTTGTTAAGAAGTCGCTCATTGAGCGGCTTCTTGTTTTCTAGAGCATGGCTTAATCGATATTAAAGTTGTAGTAGATATCTAAAGATTTTTCTATGCTACCCGAGACGCTTTCTAGGTAGAGCTGTGACATTAAGTAGTAGCGCACCGTCATCTCATATCCTGGGCTAAAAACACCAATACCGTATTTTACCATCAAGTTTTCTCCGATAAAGCCGCTGATAGCCACTTTACCGTCGTCATTAGTATCAAGTTGAACATTTGATAGTCCGAACTTTTCAATCACGCCAGTGGCTTGGTTCCCAATACTGTTCACCGTTCCGCCGCCCAGCTGATTACCTATGGTTAAGGCGGCTCCCATCATCAGCGCGCTGTTTTGCGAATCGCTATTATTATTGATGCCAGTTCCCTTGACGATATAAGAGAGAATTTCTGCTTGTTCTTTTGCAGGTGTTGAAAACAGAGTGACAATGGGGCGAAGTGGTGTACCCGTTACGCGAACGCCAGCGGTAACATCATCCTCTTTTATCTCGCGTATCGCTTCGATATTGAGATTGGGGACAGCCAAAGGGCCAATGAATTGAACTTCCCCCATCTTGATAGCTAAGGTTTGCCCCATAAACTTATAGTTGCCATTGACCACTTTGATATCACCGTATAGTGATGGTGGCTTATAGGCCTCTTGACGAAGATCTAACGTGCCTTTAAGTCGTCCTTTTAACCCCATACCGTCGATAGACAGTTTATCGCCGACATGAATTTTTATCTTACTGGTGATTGCGAGCGGATCATTGACTTGCTGTTTGCTTGCCAAGCTATCGTTGAATATCACATCGCTGGACTCGGCAATGCCGCCTTCGGGGAGCTGTACAATATGAACATGTCCGGATGGGACGTCGATCTGTCCATCGATATTTAAACTGTTGTTACCAAACTGGACATTGAGTGCAGGGCTCACATCTAGAATAATCATAGGTGGTTGAATAAAAGCTAGTTTATCACCATTGAATGTAATATTGCCGCGCAGGTTTCCATCGTTCCAATCAATATTACCTAGCAGGTCCGCGTTACCATCTCCCATGTTCCAACTCGCGTTAAGATCAGCATCTTGCCCTTTAAGATCAATATTTAAGTCAATATTGTCTAACAGTGTAGGATTGGCTGCGGCCAACAACTTACCTTGTTTTAATATGATGTTACCCAGTAATTCAGGTTTTTGTAACGTGCCAGATAAGGTGAGATCGCTAGAGATAATGCCATCAAGGGTTTCTAATTGAGGAGTAAAGTCAGACAGTGACAGTAGATTAATTTTGCTCAGTTTGATGTTACCTGATAATGGATTACCGGGTATTACGCCTATCTCGATATGACTGTCTATATTAGCGAATTTTTCAGATTCAAATTGGGTATTGATCGCCAGCAATGCCTCATCTAGTGAAGCTTTTATTGATAAGTGACGATAACTGGCATCGATTTTTCGTTTGTTGGTCTGTAGTGAGAGCTGACCTTTGGGCATTATTAACTCGATTAACGCCTTAGGTTTTTGGGGGGCTGCCCAGCTAAATTTTGAATTGAGTGTTGCAGGTCCCTGCCAATTTAGCTGATCAGGTAATATGGGATCTAACAGGGCGCCGATATCTCCAGAAAATGTAACCGCGGCATTGCCTGCATTGGCTAATGTAACATTGTCCTCAAGGCAGAGGGCGCCGTGTTGGTGTTGCCAGCAAAATGGACTGACATCTCCTTGTTGCTGCTTATTGTCCCATTTGAGATTGATGGGCTTATCAAGCTCAACTAATCCCATCATAGAGTTTAGGCTGAGCCGCTTTATATTCAGATCGAGTTGTTCTGTATCGATGTCAAAAGTTGAAGCGATAGATGTATCTAGCCTAATATCACCAAATGTTTGCAGTCCTAGCTTTTGCTTCTCTTGATCGCCTTTTAATCCAAGGGTAAATGAAGATAAGCTAATGGTATCACGCTTTATTTCAGAAGATTTAAGCGATAAGGCGAATTGATGTTTATCTAGCGGGCGATAAAAGCCTTTTAATCTGGCTTTTTCGACACTAACCTCTGCAAAGTTAAACTCAATAGTCTCACCACTGAGTGAGATTTCGGGATGTTCATTCTCGCCTGAAACATGGACGGTTGCCGCTATCGCACCCGATGCTCTAGGGTCCCACAGACTAAGAGCGGGTACCGACAACTCTCCTGTGAGAGTCCATTGTTCATCGACTCGTCCTGAAATGGAAAGCTGGGACTCTAAAGCGTCAATGACTAAGTTTTTGGCATTAAGATGATACTTCTCATTGACTTGTAGATCGCCTTGAAGTCGAAGCGGATAGTCATCTATTGCACCATTTAGATCGGCATCGCTTACCGCGATTTGCCAATGTTCCTTGCCGATATTGCCTTGAGTTTTAATATGACCCGTTATTTGGGTATCTGGCAGTGTGGACTCGTTATTAAGGGTGACGTATTGCAGCTCGAGTTTCTCAGTATCTATGGCTGCATTCCAACTTATCTGCTCACCATAACCGAGTTGACCTGTCAGCCGGAGTTTGCCCATGTCACTGTCGACATCGAGTTGTCTAATATCAATCTGCTGTTTGTTGTGAGTCAGCTCAGTCTCTATCTGCAGCTCAGGATGATAGGGGGTCAGCAGCTTTCCTGTAAAGCTGGCCTGTTGTTCTTCCAGTGAGCCAGTGGTGTTTAGTGTCAGTGCTTTGGCTTCATATTGCGGCGCCGTTAATGGCCACATGATATGGTCACTCGTCAGGTGTAAGGAATAGGGCAATGAAGCTTGGGTCAGGTCTATACTGCTGGCCAATTGATAATTAATATGCCCTTGGCCTTTACTGGTGACATTGAGCTTTTCAAAGCTACCTTCAATATATGCTTCTATCTGCTGTTGTTTTAATAGGGGTAACTCAGGGACTTTAACCAGAGTCGATTCAAGGTTAAGTTTCATCGGGTAGTCATGGTTAAGGGTGAGCTTACCGTCGAGTTGAAGTTGCCCGTAATCGTGTTTAATGGCTAAATGTTCGACAACAATATCGTACAAAGTATAGCTACCTTGTAGGCTGATATGTTCAAATTTATCGAGGCGACTCCCCAGTAGCAACTGACTGTTGGTTAATTCTGCGTTGTCGACAAAAATCGGCATGGGCATTAAAACTTGCGGTAGATGCGCGAGCGGCCACTCTTCGTCACTTGCAGCCTCAACTTCTGTTGCACCTTGACGACTGTTTAGCGGGATTGAGGCAAAAAGTCCATCACTTGAAAGAGTATTAACCCGCAAGCCTGTTTCTAACCAGCTGGCTTGTCCTTTGAGGCTGTCTGCATTGAACTGCATATCATTAACGCGGACGCTAACGTTTTCTAGTTGTGTCTCGGTTAATATGATCCCTATAGGAAGCGTTAGTTGGTGATCGCTGGGGATAAATTGATCTATATCCTTGCCTCGTTTTTCTGTACCTACCAGGTCTGAGCTATTTTTTCCGCTTGTTGTAAGCTCATTATGCTCAATAGAAGGACCGATGAGCTCAGTATCTATATTGACTACTACTTTGGATGCGTTGAGGGCATTGACGCATAACTGTTGCTGCAATAAACATAATGGTCGCCAGTTTAAAAGCAGTGCTTCGGCGTCGATATCAATGCCTGACATTTGCCAGTGGGCATGAGAAAGAGCGAGCTGTTGGTTAAGGGTGCCCGAACCGTAACTCACCTCCAAATTGGGTACCAAGAGGTCGGCAAGATTAACAGCAATACGGCTGCCAAAAGGCGTACCAATTAAGATAGCCGCAATAATTAACAGTAATAGTGGTAAGTAAATCACAACACGTAGAGTGTGTCTTATCCACCTAAAAACACGATTTAACGGCGAGCGTGTAAAGGGTTCGACCTGCTTGTTGTCTATCTGTTCAGGGGCTGGATCGAGACTCATAGTTCCGCTCCCATAGTGAGGTGGATACGCCAAGATCGATCGACGGTTTCAGTTTCATTTAGACCAACACCAATATCAAATTTTATTGGGCCAATAGGGGAGATCCAATGCACCCCACCTCCGACCGAGACAATAGGTTCAAGCTGGTCAACATCAAACGCGTTGCCCGCATCAACAAATGTTGCTAGTCGCCAAGTGGGAGTGAGGTAGTATTGATACTCTACACTACCCACCATCAGATAGCGTCCACCCACCACCATTCTGGCAAGTTGATTATCACTGTTAACGTAATCTATGTAGGGGCCTAACTCTTGGTAACCGTACCCTCGAATACTTTGATCACCACCGGCAAAATAACGCAGAGATGGCGGGATGTTAGCTAGATCCGCCTCCGCAGCTAAGTTAGCACCCAAATCGAGACGCGATACAAATCTATGTTTTTCGAAAAATGTATCTATCCATTTAAATTTTGCTTGAAGTCGTGTTAGGCGTACATGGGATCCAGCATTTGGATCGGCATATTCAATGCTGTAATACTGGAAAAAACCAGATTTAGGATCGAGGGAATTATCGCCTCTGTGTGTTTTAGATAGACTACTGCCTAAAATTAAGAAACTCGGGTCATAATCAATATCTGATTGGGTGTAAGACTCATTGAGGGCATCGAGAGAATAAGTTAACACCCAATGATTATCGAGACGTTTTTGCCTAACGACGCCGAATGTTTCTTTGATCGTATCGAGTTCGTCAGTGTTGAGGTAATCACGTTTATCTGGATCATAAACTTGATTCACGCCATATTTATCTCGCAGAAGCCCAAGGCGAATTTTTAACTGGTCATCCAAAGGATGGGTAAGCGGTATAGTATATGTGGTCAAAAATTTTGGTCGGTTTGGGGACCACTCGATAGTGCTTTCCTGTGAGTGACCATAACTGTTTATTTGTGGGGTTCGCCAGGTTACCCGTACTCTAGGCTCAATACGCGAATCAGTGCTATTACCGATATCTGCACCTAAACCTAGCTCGATAGAGTGGCTTGCTCTAGGCGTCAGTTCCACTTTTATCGGTACCTCTTTCCCATCGATCTTATCTAATTGAGGCAGTACCTTGATATTGTTGAAATAGCCAGTATCAACCAGTTCGCGATTGAGTGAGCCTAGTTTGCTAGTGCTGTATCTAGAACCGGATTCAAATGGAATAAGTCCGTCTAGAAATCCCGCTTGCAGCGAATGTCCTTCGAAGTGAACTGAGCCTATATGGTACCTTTGACCTGAATCGTAATGCAGATTAATTTGGGCTGTATTTAGATCGCGGTTTATCACTATGTTATTTTTGCTGTAGCTGCCATCAAAATACCCGCGCGCTAATGCTAATGTCAGCAGTTGGGATTTTATCTCTTCATATCGTCCATGATTGAGTACATCGCCAGGTTTGATACTAAGGTTGCTGAGCCATCTTTTAACCGCAATATCATCGCGGATCTCGCCCAACAACTGAATATCGAACCACTGAATTCGCGTTGGTTCACCCGGAGTTACGGTAATCGTAAGTTGCCATGGCGCATTTTCGGGGTTGTCTAGATGTTGCTCTATCTTTGCGTGATAGTAACCAAGGGAGTGCATCGCCGCGTCAATGTTATCATCGGCGTTAAAAATGAACGCACGGCGTTGTACATCTGAGGTAGGTAACTCCCCCAAATGGGCATTAATATTAAGCGTCAGAGCACTATCGGCTCCTGTGATCTTGACCTCTAACCATTTATTGGCCGATGCAGAGAATGCGCTAAAACTCAGGCCAATGATCAAGAATCTTAAAAATAGAGTTGGAACGAAAAGCGATCGCAAAAAAAGACTCTATCTAGTTGAAGATATTGTGATCTGTATTGTCGCAGATTCTAGGTCGCAAGCAAGAAGATGATTGTAATTAATGATTAAAATGGGTACAAAGAGGGCAAATATTAATAAGGATCGTGTCGTGAATATAAAATTTAACTCGCTTTATCTTGCGGTGCTTTTAGCTGCTGTTTTTAGTACTCATGTTGCTGCCCAAACACCGCCTTTTTCAATTGCTATTCATGGTGGCGCAGGCACCATTTCTAAAGCCAATTTGACGGAGGCGCAACAGAAGGCTTATCGAGAAAAATTGAAGCAAGCAATTGATGCAGGTTATAAAGTGTTAGAAAAGGGCGGGGATAGTTTAAGCGCCGTTACTGCGGCGATTAATATTTTAGAAAATAGCCCGCTATTTAATGCTGGACTGGGCGCTGTGTACACCTATGACGGCAGTCATGAAATGGATGCCTCTATCATGGACGGCAACACTATGAATGCTGGGGCAGTGGCTGGAGTGAAACATATTAAAAACCCAATCGATTTAGCGCGAAGCGTTATGGATAACTCGGCTCATGTGATGCTATCTGGGAGCGGTGCGGAGGAGTTTGCATTAACGCAGCAGTTCTCCTTAGTACCGACAAGTTATTTCGATACAGAGAGTCGTTATAATCAGTTACTCGATGCCAAAGCAAAGATCAAGGCCGCCGAGCAGGGAAATAATGCCAATCTGGAGCATCAAGCCTCGCTAGATTATCTTGATTTAGACTACAAATTCGGCACAGTTGGTGCGGTTGCATTGGATCAGCAGGGCAATTTGGCGGCGGGAACTTCAACTGGTGGCATGACGGCAAAACGTTTTGGCCGTATTGGAGACTCGCCTGTTATCGGCGCAGGCACCTATGCCGAAAATGGCGTTTGTGCCGTATCGGCAACAGGCCATGGTGAATACTTTATCCGTTATCATGTGGCAGGAGACATTTGCGCGAAAGTTAAGTATCAACAGAAGTCGATTATTCAGGCGGCTGATGAGGTGATCAACCAACGTTTAATTACGGCAGGTGGCACAGGTGGTGTGATAGCCATAGATCAGCGCGGTAATATCGCAACGCCATTTAACACCGAAGGTATGTACCGTGCTACACGTAAGAGCGGCGAACAAGCGCAAGTGATGATTTGGCAGGATAATTAAGATTAAATTGAGTTTTGACCGTAAATGATTGCTATTAACTAAGGCTAGTACGTTAGCCTTAGTCACTTGTGGCCTGGCTGCAATGGCTCTGGCTGGCTATCGTTCGATGAGTGGTTGCGTACGTGTCGTTGCCGTAATTGTGATGAAGGTCAGCGCAGCGAGAGATGAGAGTAAGATA
This sequence comes from Shewanella mesophila, assembly GCF_019457515.1. Taxonomy (NCBI): domain Bacteria; kingdom Pseudomonadati; phylum Pseudomonadota; class Gammaproteobacteria; order Alteromonadales; family Shewanellaceae; genus Shewanella; species Shewanella mesophila. The sequence continues at coordinate 2,381,889 of NZ_CP080421.1, read as the reverse complement.
AATAGAATGTGATTGGACGTTATTTACTCGTATTGTTCTATTTTTAATAAAAATCAGCGTATTAAATTGCTACAGAATCCACTCTAGATTAAGTATCTCCTCATTTACAATCTTTTATGCCTCAAAAGTTATAGTTTTAGGCAAAACAGTTCTAAACAACAATCATTCTTATTATCATATGTTTGCCTGTAGGCCCCGTGGTTATGCGTTTTTTGCTCATATTTACTCTTCTAGGCTGAACTACAATTACGATCTTACTCTAAAGTGAGATTATTCATTATGGACAGCTATCAAAGATTATTAGTTGTTATAGATGAGCATGATTTTAGTTTTAAAGGTGTCTCTAGGGCCGTGTATATGGCGAGTAGAACTCATGCATCTATCATTGTCATGATCCTTGAACACAGTAACTTTGTGAATCGGCTCGTTGACACTTTTGAACACAATGATACACAAACAGATGGGGAACGTAGGCCCTGTACTATTGAAAAAAAACGCCAATGTCTCGATGAGTTTATAAAATCCACATCTCGAACAGGGATCAGTATCTCTAGAGCCGCGATCTCTTGTCACTCTAGTGATGACGTATTGCAGTTTTGTCACGACTATAATGTCGATGCGGTAGTGGTCGCGGCTTCAAGGCATAGTTTATGGAATTGGCTAACAATCAAACCTTTAGATGTGCGCTTAGTTCGGGAGTCTTCGCATCCTGTTGTAGTTGTAAAAGATCATGTCTGGCAACCAGGAGGACACATTTTGTCATTTGTGGAGCCCTGTTCTGATGATCAGGACCACAGAGCATTGAATGAAGCAGTATTGCAAACTGCAGAGCATTTTACCCAACTGCTTGATGGTGATTGTCATCTCATCGATTGTTATTATGGTGAGACAGCGAGTATCTCATTTCATCAACCAATCTCTCCGGAGGCCGATGAGCAGTATCATCTCAAGCAGATGTCACTCTACTCGAGTCAGTATCATCTGTTACCCGATAATATTAAGTTTCCTAATGACCATTTACATGTCGCCAAAGCACTTCCTGAAGATGCGATAGAGAGCATATCAAAACAGGTGGATTCAGAACTCGTTATTGTCGGAGATATGGGGCATTCGAACTTACTGTCCAATATGTGCGGTAATGTTGCTGAGCAGGTGATTGATCGTATTGGTTGCGATCTGTTAGTGGTTAAACCGAGTACATCGGCATATCAATAGCCTTAGCTGAACCTTCAAATGGTAATGATAGAATCTATTTGTAAGCTCATAACAGCCATCAAGCCAAGACAGAGGTTAACTTAGTATGAATGAAACGGGTCAATCAATATGAGTCAGTAAGGTTATCATGATGCTTATACCAAGCATTAATGCCACATTAACAGCTGATGGTAACAGCTACCGATAGTTGCCTAATATGTTTTAACTGAGTTAAAAGGCGCTAATGAAAGCGCCTTATTCATTAATTACTTCTTGATCCATTTACCTTGCGGTGTCTGAATGAATTGACCTTGCTGGGCCGCCGCAATCGCTTTTTCAGCGGCCAGTTTAGCCACATCATCGACATTGATGCCGTTTTTCTTGGCGATTTTCTCATAATGTGCACGGCGTTTGGCATTGACTGAGTCCGCTAATTCAGTGGCATCTTTGTTACTTACCACGACGCCAAGGTAGCCGTTGATTTGCTCACCGACCAGACCCTGGCTTTTGGCATCTTGCAGTGAGATGGCGAATGCATTAAGGCTAAGCAGCAAGCTGGCAGCAAGTAATAGTAGTTTATGTTTCATATTCATTCCCTTACACCTCGATGAGTTAAAATAGTTCATCGTTATTGAGTAATTCATCTAGTTCTTTATCGACCTTGATCTTGATTTCATGCTCAATTTTTACGTTGAGATTGATCACTATTGGCTTATCGGGTGGCTCAATTTTGACCGTTGGTGTGCATCCCGTAACGGAGATGAGTGCCGCAAGTCCAATTGCTGCGGTGGGTAATGTCGGCAATATCTTCACAGATCTTTCCTTATATGTATTAAGACCTTCATGGTCCCTTGAGATAACGTTAACTTATCTTACTTTAGATGACTATAAGCTGAACAAGTTTGAGCATAACAATTTAGGCAAATGTAGCGGTAAGCTAAACCAATAGATGATATCTAAGCCCTATATTATTGCTATTGCTCCATGGTTTTTTCTATTTCCCGTTGTAACGAGTCACCAATCTGCAGGCTCTTAAGTAATTGCAACAAGTTCTCTTCTTGAGTGTAGTTTAAGTGTATCGGCCTCTCGATATCTTTCGCTCGCCCCTTCACATTGACTTTGAGCAGGGCATCGCCATTGGGTGCCATATCCAAACGGCTGGAAAGTTCCGTATAGTGGAGCTCCTCTAGTGCTGAAAAGGCAAAGTCTAAATAGGGTTGCGATAAACGCATTTGCATGACGGCGGGATTATCGTCGACCTTTATTAATCCTCCTGGCGCACGCGCAGCAAGTCGACCATCTTTCACCGATACTTGACCCTGCGCAAGCTCCACTGGCAGAACACCATCAAATATCCCATCTGCATAGATCCCCACTTGTGGTTGCACAGCGAGTAATTGTTCGAGATCGAGCCCCTGCAGCACTAGGTAGGCATCTGAAGGGGCATTGAGATTGAGGTTAAATTTAGGCAGCAATACCCTGCCACCTAAGGTGTTGGCCTTGGCTGTCACATCGATATCCGCTTTCTTGCCAACATCAGCATTCTCCTGTGAGCGATTTAAGCGCATTGTAGTTAGTTGGTCTGTGCTGAGTTCGTCATTGATATCAATTTTGGCGATAGCGTCTATGTCGGTAATTACGATCCCGGGATTAAAAGCGCGTATGTTGAGTTTTAGTGGATCGCAGTAGAGCTGGCTTTGATAGCTATTATTAACGACATTTGCGCTAACATCGCACTTACCACCAATAGTAGCTTGTTTAAATGGCAGCGCATTTACCTCACCTTCGCTAATCACTAGCTGTGGTGTGATAGTGCCAGCGAGTTTAACCGCTTCCTCCTGCCACAACAGTCGATAATGAGCATCAAGGCCTACATCACCAATAACGCTTGCTGGTACCGTTACTTTGAGCCAACGCTCCAGCTGATCGATGAGTTGATTCGCGTCGCTATTAAACTTGAGTTCTCCGTCTAGCGTCGGTGTCGTCATTTTGCTTGGCATTAGGTTATTTTCCTGCACGTTTGACGGCTTAGCTTGTGACTGGTTAGCTTTAGGTAAGGCGAAACGGTGTGAGCTACTTATTGCTAAATTATCGAGCTGCCATTGCTCCTTAGTTGTTAGATAAGAAGCTTGCTTATCTGCGTTCCAGTTGAGAGATTGGTTTAATGAAAAGTTATTTAAGATCAAATGCGTACGCTGTCTTTGTTTCCCAAGTCGATAATAGCGCTCCTTGGCACTAAGATTGGCTAGGCGATAATCAAGATGTGTGTGCCAGTCTTGATTTATCAGTGCCGCTAAACTTGGCGATATGCTGGCATTTTTGTTTGTTTCTAAAGAGACTGTGCCACTCATGGCTCCCGTTGTCAGTGATAGCTTCTCTACATTTATGATGGTGACTAAAGGCTGATGGTTATCATCAACGCCATTGCGCGTGAGGGTCGTTTCGCTGATGTTGGCCCTAAATGCGGGCAGATTAACGCTATCTTGATTGCTATTGGTATTGACCTTCAAATTCAACTTTCCAAGGTTCTGCAGCTCAACTTGTGCACTTGAGATTTGTGTATTTGAGAGCTGTGTATGTTGGGGTTGTGTCATAGAGGACTGGGTATTGACTGGCTGTTCGCTTGTGGTTGCGGTGAGCTTACTCGTTATCAATACTGGGTTGATGGTCTTAAGTGACAGCGGCAATAAGGTTATCTTACTTAGCTTATTATTATCTAGGGCAATCTCGCCGCCACTTGCTAGCAGTTCACTGTTGTGACTGGTTAAACTGTAAGGTGGATTATCATCAGAGCCACCAAATTTAAGTTGATTTCCAGCGACATTAACGGCGATCTCACCAAAGGTGAGGCTCATTCTATTGGCGTTTTTGTTAATGAGATGTTCATTGAATTTGAGTGTCAGTGGCTGGAGCAGTTTTGCTGAGATCCTATCGGCCTTAACGGCTACAGTGGGGGTTATGTAGTAAGGTTGACTCATACTGAACTCACTTGCTGGCGCGATAGTGAGCTCACCCTGATATGTCTGGGGGGCAGTTTTAGCATTGGCTGTTTCAGCGCTAGCTAGCGGCAGTTCATTGATATTGAGCCTACCTTGCAGCAATAGGTTTAGCGCACTTATTGTTACGTTATGTGGGGGCGTTTTAGTGCAGTTGGTGGTTATCTGGTTGTTTTGATTATCAGGGGGAGTTGAGTCATGGTTAACATTGAGCTTGAGATCAAAGGAATCTAGTGAGATACACACTCTAGTCTTGTGCGCCAATGACACTTGCCAGTCGGTATGTAATCTATGTAGGCCGTCGGTATTGATCAGCGACAAATCATCTAAACGACCACTGATTTTATTATCGCCAATTGTTGCTGATGCCCTGAGCTGATTTAGGCTAAGCTTTTGCGAATTAAGCTCATAAGTCAAAGGGTCGACCAGCTGCAACAGGATTTCTGTTTGCTGTGCCGTCTGAGCGCGTGACATATTTATCGCGCCGCTGAGGTTTTTACCGAGCAATTTAGATAACGCTTTTTGCTGCGCCGCTGATATAGGTAGTGATACCTGCATGGGTTGCAGTGTCAATGTTAATTGCGATAACGGCCCGGAAACATCGAAAAACACGCGTTTTTGAAAGTCAGCGTGATTGCCTAGATCGGTTTGGGGAGTGATGTCGATTGGCGTTGGAAGCACTACTTGTTCAATCTTGTCGAGCGAGACGGTTAATTGTTCCAGCTGATGGGTAGAGGTTAAATACGCCAAGGCTATATCGAGATCAATGGTAGAACGTAGCTCCCCTTTGAGCGATATATGATGCTTATCGAGCGATTTTTGCATTGAGATGAGTGAGGCTAATGGCCCAAACGTTATCTCTTTATCATTGTGTAATCGCGGCAGTTGGTCGATAAGTCGTGTTAATACATCGAAGGAGAGATAGGTGTCCGCAGTCCAGTGCGTTTTACCTAGCAATGCATTAAGTTTAAAGAGTTTATTTCCTTGATGACTGATGGCACTGGTGAGGCGCCCTTGGTTATCTAAGTTGAGATAGTCAAGGTCGAGGCTAATGCTGTCGTCAGTGCGCTGCTTTAGGTGAAGGTGTGTGTTACCCACGGCAATTCTTGGCAGCGCGTCAAGATTTAACGCTGAAGAGGGGCCCGAGTTACTTTTGCTGTTGGAGCCAGTAAAAAAGTTAGCAGACAAGGTTACATCAATTTGGCCGACTGAAATCGATGCAATATCGGATATCGATAAGCCGAACCAGGAAACCTCTTTTGCAAATGTGAACTGTAAATCTTTAATGTCGATAAGACTATCGTTGACCCTAACCGATAACGCAGGGATCCGACCATTAACAATAGAGGATGGGGTAATGGTTAGTTGTGTTAATTCGCTATTGTATGATGCGAGATAGCGGTTGACAGAAGATTGGGTGATGGCGCTCAGGTTAGCGATGGTAATGAGGACCGCTATGGCGAGCACAATCGCACTGCTCACAAGGATCAGCGATATCCTTCGCAGCATCTGACGACTCGATTTAGCAATATCCCGCCCCATGTGTCCCTATCTCTTAACTATATCCATCCGTCATGTAGTCTATCATCCTTATGTATGGGGTGGATGCTAAGCCGCCGATTTTTTTACTGATCCTCGGGGATGGTTGAAATTTTCAACTGCAAAGATTAATGACAAGACTCCACAAGAGAGTCTTGTCATTAATGGGAGCCGTTAACTCAGTCAGCCCAGCTGATGATTGTGGTTAAGGTGTGGCTGGCGTGTGGCGTGAGTGTCACTTTGTCTTCGAGAACGTTGGCAGCCTCATGACAGACCATAGTGAGGTAATCATCACTATTGAAACGTGATAAACGCTGGGATTTATCAATCCAAGGATTCCACAGCACCGCAGAACGGCTATTTTCACGGCGTACCTTGATCACGCCCTGAGGGGTATGAAGCTGTTGAACTTGTCCTAGCTGAGTATAAACGCGGTCAGTTTCCCTATCGAAATAAACGTCATCACCTTGCTGATCATGGGGCCCTTGGCCAAATTCGATATATTTGGCGTGACTAAAGCCAGTCGCTCTAAGTTTGTGAATATCACCGATAGGAAAGTAGGTGTGCAAGGCTTGAGTAAGGCTAACGGTTTCATCACCAAGATTAGTATTGATTAGACTGACTTCGAGAGTATCGGTAAGGGTAAATCGCATCTCGACTTTGGTGTTATATGGCCAATAGAGGCGGTCTTCCTCACTGATGGGTAAACTAAATATTAGCTCAACGGCTTGATTTCGCATCTGCACTGAATCTAATGACCAGATGCGGGTACGCGCAAAGCCATGCTGAGGCCAATCGGCGGTCTCACTCATGCCAAACCATGGCCAACACACTGGGATCCCACCACGTATACCGTTACCTGGCTGATAGTCGTCTGCAGTAGACACCCACAAAAGAGGCGGTTTTCCTTTGGGCTCAAAATTGTCTATTTGAGCGCCTTGCATAAAGATCCGAGCCTTACACAGCTCGGTGTCTACATCGACATATTCTAAGCCGTTTGTATCTTGCCTAGTGGTTACAGAACCCATTTTTTACCTCATTCCCTAATGCTGGCGTTTAGCCGGAATTGTGGCGTTTAGCTTACAGAGTTTTAATGGTCACGATAAGTAGTGTGTTGCATGTTTTTATGGTTTTGCTGTTCGTAAATTAAAACAAGCGTATAAATAGTGCTGTATTTTTGTTCTGAGTTAGTTAAAGTGGTCAGAGCTCCCACCTAAATAATAATCAAGGTATGGGTAACAGTTCTCGGTGAAGTTGTAAAAAAAGGATGATTCAATGCCTATCTATCAAGCTCCGTTAAGAGACTATCAATTTATTCTCAACGAATTACTCACTATCTATAATCGCACCGATCTTCAAGGATTTGACGAGATCGATGCAGAGCTGGTCGACGCCATTTTGCAAGGGGTTGCCGACTTTACCACTGAGGTCATGCTGCCTTTAAATGGCAGTGGCGATGTCGAAGGTTGTCAGATTAAAGAAGGCCAAGTTATTACTCCTAATGGTTTTAAAGAAGCTTATCAGCAATATGTTGATAATGGCTGGGCGACGCTCACTAGCGATCCACATTATGGTGGCCAAGGATTACCCGAATCGGTGGGGATATTCGCCACCGAGATGAATACCTCAACCAATATGGCATTTGCCATGTACCCAGCTTTAACTCATGGCGCGTATGCGGCGATTCATGCCCATGGCAGCGAGGCGTTAAAAGCTAAGTATTTAGAGAAGCTCGTCTCTGGCGAATGGACTGGGACGATGAATTTAACCGAATCTCATGCGGGGACCGATCTTGCGCTGCTGCGCACAAGAGCCGTTCCAATGGGAGAAAACACCTACGCCGTAAGCGGTGAAAAGATATTTATCTCCTCGGGAGATCATGATCTTACCGACAACATAGTGCATCTAGTCTTAGCTCGACTTCCCGATGCGCCCGAAGGGGTTAAAGGGATCTCATTGTTTGCCGTACCCAAATATCTCATCAAGGATGATGGCAGCTTAGGCAGCAAGAATAGTGTTGAGGCGACCGCGTTAGAGCACAAGATGGGCATTCATGGTAATTCCACCTGTGTGATGCTTTTCGATGGCGCTATCGGCGAGTTAGTGGGCAAACCTCATCAGGGGCTGCGGGCAATGTTCACCATGATGAATGAAGCGCGGCTTGGGGTTGGCGTACAGGGCTTAGGCGTGTCAGAAATTGCCTATCAGAATGCCTTAGCGTATGCCAAAGATCGCATTCAGGGGCGTGCGCTCAGCGGAGTGAAGGCCCCAGACATGGCGGCAGATCCTATTCTCGTTCACGGTGATATTCGTCGTATGTTGATGGCCCAAAAAGCCTTTAATGAAGGTGCGAGGGCGTTAATGGGGCAACAAGCTCTGTGGCTCGATGAGTCTCACCGCAATAGCAGCGAAGAAGCCGCAGCTAAAGCGAGTAAACTCGCGGCGCTGTTTACTCCGATTGTAAAAGGCTTTGTCACTGACCAAGGGTTTAAAGCATGTGTTGATGCCCAGCAGGTATTCGGTGGTCATGGCTATATTCATGAGTGGGGCATGGAGCAGTTTGTTCGAGATAGCCGTATCGCAATGATCTATGAAGGTACTAATGGGGTGCAGGCACTGGATTTAGTCGGCCGTAAGCTATTGTCTGATAGAGGTGAAGCACTCACGATATGGTCGGACATGGTCAAACCTTTTGTTGCCGAACATATCAATAATGAGGCAATGAAGCCCTATCTGGTGCCGTTAATGGATGCGTCTAATGATTTAGAAAAGGCCACAGGCTTTATTTCCACCCATGTGGCGACTAACCCGGATATTATCGGCGCAGCCTCTATGGCGTATATGCAGATTTTTGGTATTACCTCTTTGGCTTGGATGTGGGCGAGGATGGCGGCTGTGGCAATACAAGCACTGCAAGAGGGCGCCGAGAATGAGGTGTTTTACCGCACTAAACTCTCTACGGCTGAGTTTTATATGAACTATTGGGCGGTGCAAACGCGCAGTCTTCGTAAGCAGGTAGAGAGTGCCAGCCTGCAACTGACCACACTGTCTAACGACAATTTTTAAAGATGTGAGTACCTAGGGCCTGTTGACCTTTCAAGCTTGTTTTTACAGCGATTGGTTGGGTGTTTATACAAGGCAGAAGCTTTGTGGTGTAGTTATTCTGCATAAAAAGTAGAGAACGCAGTAGATATGACCAACAAACGCTGCCCTTAGGGGCGGCTAAAAACATTTTACTCTTTGTTAAGTGAATTTCGCTTAGATCACTAGGGTGCAATCCACTCACCTCGATTAAAACGTTTTTGTCTGACACAAAATTCAACCTGCAAAGATCAGCAGGCCCTAGCTATCTCAGCGCTTTTCCTAGAGATGGCTCAGAGATGTTTCTGTCACAAACTGTCTAGGTTTTACTGAAACAGAGTAAACGATTATTGGCAGGCATCTCGGTGTCTGATAACAAGGTTAATCCAGCTAATTGAGCCAGTTGGTTAATCCATTCAAACTCGCGTATCCCACTGTTAACATTTCTATGCTTTAGCCAGATATCAAATTGACGATTGCTTTCGCTAGTATATTGATTCTTGTAGTTAAAGGGGCCGTAGATACAACAAACGCCTCCAGGTATTAGATGTTTCCCTATGCCTTGAAAGAAGGCTTCAACCATGACTTCACTCATTATGTGCAGAGTATTGGCGGTAAATATGCCGTCGATATCGAGTTGGTCACAGGGCCAGGGCTGTAATACGTCCAGTGGAATGGGTAATGCGATATTGGCAGAACCTTCTAACGTAATCCTTAGCGCAAGGGGCTCGATATAATGATTTTGATCACTGGGATGCCAAATTAAATGGGATAGATGCTCGGCAAAATGTACCGAATGTTGACCTGTGCCGCTGCCAATTTCCAATATATTAGTGGCGTTTGCAAAGCGCTTGCTAAGGACTGATAAGATAGCGTGTTTATTGTTTTCACAAGATTGTGAGTAGGGAAGCTGACTTATGTGGTTCATTTAATAAGTTTGGTTGCCGAGGTTTAGTTCACTCTAACTCACTTACGCTAGCTCAATAAAGCGGATTATTAAGGTTTGATCTCAACTTGGGGCTCAGGTTAGATAAGCTTAGATGAGTTGATTGTGCTATCGATATATCATCTTAATCTTATTGTTTTTAATAAAAAAGCGCCCGAAGGCGCTTTGATTGAAGCTAAAATTTAACTTATTTAGCAGCTGGTTCCGTCGTTAAATCAATTTTATAGACGGCAAAACCAAGTGAGTCTGGCTCAGCTAGTTTTTCCATCTTACGCAGTTGATTTTCAGCGATGAATTTATCTGCTTTTTCACTGTTTTGGGTTTCAAAACGTATATCTAGCGTTACGCCTGTGTTAATGGTTTTAAAGTCCCAGTTGTAGTCGGCGCGAGGATCCACCATGGCATCGTAACCACCTTCAGCATTGGGCTTTGACTCTGCCGAAATATATGCAGCGAGTGCTTCACGGTTAGTATCTGGCAGCTCCATTACCACAAAGTCAGAGCCAGTGCCCGCAAATTTGCCACCGAAAGCACGGTAGTTATTTGAGGCAACGATAAACTCTTGAGCATTAAGTTCATCACCAGTGATCACTTTACCCTCAGGCGTGGTGTAAGCAAGATCAACAATACGCTGCGCATTTTCATTACCTGCAACGACAGCACAGTCTCTATCGAACTTGTTCGGTTGAGTCACATCAATCTTGTAGGTGACGCCATCCATTACATCGAAGTTATAGGTTGGATGACCACCCCAGTTGATGAGTTCTTGCGGCTGAGTTGAGTTTGGATCGATCTGGTTAAATTGGTTTGCGCTGCATTCCAACCAATCTTTAAGTTCAACACCAGTAAGTTTTACCGCGACCATAGTGTTTGGATAAAGATAGAGGTCGGCTGCATTTTTAAAGGTTAGCGAACCGCCATCAACTTGAACAAACTGTGATGCATCTGCTTCAGTGCCATGACGTCCGCCTGCTTTAAACGGTGCTGAAGCGGATATAACAGGAATACCTTGTAAATTAGCGGGCAAATTAGCGGTAACTTGAGCGATTTGCGCATTTGATACGATCTGGACCGTTGGATCATCTTGAACTAAGGTCAGGAAGCTGTACATATCAGCAGCAGCAACACCGATAGGCTCATCGACAAAGGCGAGGGTACCTTCGTGTTCCAATTGCACCGCGTCATGGATATCTTTATCGGCAGTAACAAGTTCAATTTTGTTAGCACCATCGTAGATAGGACGTGCTTCGGTTTGACCATCAATAACAGTCCAGGCACCGTCTTTGAGCTCAAGTTTTAAATCAACTACGCCTAAGTTGTCGCCCCAACGTCCAGGCATGACGGCTGCAACGCCGTTAAGTAAGCCTTTTTCTATATCAGTGTTAGGCAAGTTGGCATAATTTGCATGTGGGAAAATAGAGTGGCTGTGACCAAACATGATAGCATCGATGCCGTCAACATTAGTTAGTGCAAATGTGGCATTTTCAGCCATGGCATCGCCAGGGTTTTCCGATGATCCTATGCCGGAGTGCGGAATGGCGATAATAACATCGGCGCCTTCAGCTTTCATTTTAGGGACGAACAGCTTAGCGGTTTCGATGATATCTTTGGCTTCAACTTTACCTTCTAGGTTCTGTTTGTCCCAAAGCATAATTTGTGGTGGCACAAAACCGATATAACCTATCTTAATCGTATGTTCGCGGCCTTCGGTATCGGTAACCACTTTTTCTTTAATAAGGTAAGGTGTGAATAAGTTGTCACCTTTTTTCACATCATTCCAGCAATCATCCGCCGCGCAGTATACGTTAGCGTTAATATAGGGGAATTCTGCACCGCTAAGGGCTTTTTCAAGATAATCTAGACCGTAGTTAAACTCGTGGTTACCTATGTTAGCCACATCATAGTCTAATGTGTTCATTGCCTTGTATGCAGGATGTACGTCTCCCGCTTTTAGGCCGATTTTGGCCATATAGTCGCCCATTGGGCTACCTTGTAAAAGGTCACCATTGTCGACTAATACAAAGTTATCGGCTTCTTTACGAGCGGCATGGATAAGGCTTGCCGTGCGAGCTAGGCCAATCTTAGGATCGACTTTTGACTGGTAGTAGTCGTAATCCATGATGTTGGTGTGTAAATCGGTAGTTTCTAAAATTCGAAGATCAACGTTGGCAGAAGTGATTTTGTCATCGTCGTTCGAGTTACAAGCAGTTAGTCCTACAGTAGAAGCAATGACAACCGCCAAGATTTTTTTATTAAACATAACCATCAATCTCAATTATTTTTTGACCCCAAAGCCAACGTAGTTAGCTTCATGTGTGAACTTAATCACATGCGCTCTTTATGATTAGAGCTTTTGCTTCAAGTTCGGGCTTAATTATAGATAGATGATATGTAAAAACTATGACATCTAACGTCCTTTCGGTATCAATATGTATCTAACTGCTGCTTGTTTGTTCGGTTGGTTTGCGGTGTGTTATTTAGCTGTTAACAGCTTGTTTCTTTTTGGGTGTTTTATTGGGTTTGTAAGTTAATGCTAAAAAAGCGGCATCAATGGTAGGTAATGTCGTTATACATAGGAGCTAACTTTGCGAGTAGGGCATTTCTTGTTGAGATCGACATATTCTGCTGCTTCATTGCTGTGATCAGATGGCCAACAATAGCATCGAAGTCAGCTTGGGTGATATTGAGTCCTTGGTGGGAATTAAACATGGTTTCACCTTGATAGTTACAGCCCCCGCCTGTGACTACACATAGGTGCTCAATGAATCGCTGCCTAAAAATCGCGATGTCAGTTTGTTCAAAGTGGTGACGAATGAGTTTATCGTTGGCAATATTGGTTAAAAAGTCATCGGCAATAAGGGTGATCCCTTCTGTTTTTCCCAGTTTTTCGTACAAGGTCGCATGATTGCTAGCGCAACCTGTTTGTATCAAGATTAAGCAAAAAAATATGGCGATGGCGAGAAAGTTATGTTGTTTTATATGGCAATTTATACTCTTAATGAGGTTCATCACAAGGCTCCTTCAATCGAAATATACCAGCCTTGCTGATTTTCATAGCCGGCAATGCTACCAAGGTTCGTATAGGCGGTGACAACCGAAAGGTGCTTATTAACAAACCAAGCGAGAAAGATATCCTGCCAGTCATCTTCGGTAGCGAAGCTGAGTGGATCTGGCTTTTGTCGATACTCGTAACCAATAGCCAAGTTATCGGTGAGCAAGAGTGCGGCTGAACCTTCAAATACCCACTGATAACTGTCGTCTTTAGTGTTGCCAAAGCCCAAGAGGCCTGTTTGGTTGGCTTTTGTGGCTCTAACGGTAGCGTTGAGTAAGAGGTTTCTTCCTGCGATGGTATCGAAAAAAAGTTTGCTGGCCGCAAGATAGGCATCTAATCCCGAATCATCTTGGGCGCCTACAGCTTGTGGGATCGTAAAATCATCGACCCGTTTGTATTGCAGCCCAAGGGTTAGTTGAGGGACTGCGCTATATAATAACTCGCCAGCCAATTTGTATTTTACGCCAACAATATCTTGTCCCAGTTGACCACCTAAACTGTCTAAATCGAAGGTTTGTTTGGCAATACTGAATTCAAATAGATTATCGATCGATAAAGATGCACCCACCACTCGTAAACTGAAATCCTCGACCGATACCGAGGTCACCATCGCGGTCGCGGACCATTCACCACTACTCGCATAACCATTAATCACCGCCCAAGGAACGATACCTCCCCCCGCGGCGCCTTCTATCGTACTCGCGCCCCCAGTTGCGATGACTTTACTTGTATTGGCCAGTGCGCCGCCGCTTAATAGGGTGAGCAATATTAACGAGGAGACAGTTTTTAATTTCCACATAGAGGCACCTTATTCATGTTCGGCTGGCTTAGTCACTGAGTTGAATTTCTGCACCCATTGCCTGAAATCAGGGGCTTTTAGCGGTTTGGCGTACACATATCCTTGTATGCTGTCGCATTGGAGCTTTCGTAAAATATCAATACCCGCGATGGACTCAACCCCTTCGGCGACGACTGACAGATTTAGCCCTTTAATGAGTTGAATACTTGTTTGCACTATCATCAGATCCGTGTCATTGAGGTGGATATCTTTGATGAAGCTGCGGTCGATTTTAACTTCATCTACTGGCAACATTTTTAGGTAGGCGAGTGATGAGTGCCCCGTTCCGAAATCATCAATAGAGACGTGGATCCCGAGATCCCTAAATTGCGTCAATACATCAATGGCGGCTTGAGTGTCAGTCATAACAGCACCTTCAGTCACTTCAATGGCCAATGCAGAGCGGGGAAGCTGGTTCGCCGATAATTGCGCGCAAATCCTCGATGGCAAACTTTCATCGATTAAATCGTGTGCCGATAGATTGATTGCAACGGATAAATCTAGCCCGTCAGCGTGCCATTTTACCAGTTGAGACATGGCTTCTGATATTACCCATTCACTCACTATCGAGATGTTACCCGAGTTTTCAGCGAGTTGAATAAACTCATCTGGTGGAATAAAACCAAGAGTCGGGTGTTGCCAACGGATCAAGGCTTCGGCGCCATAACAAATACCCTGTTGAATATTGATTTTAGGCTGATAAACCAGATGCAGTTGTCTATCTGATAAGGCTTCGGGTAGATCTCTGACAAGTGCGAGTTCACGCTGATATTTTTCATCGGTTCCCACCTGATATTCAGCAACGCTGAGATTGGATAAGCAAGCGTGGTTTAGTGCTATTTCACCATGGCGTAACAAGGTGTCGATATTATGATATTGATTAACCAAATTGATCATCCCAGCTCTTACCGTTAGGCTGATTTTCGAACCTTCAATGGTAAAGGGAACTGCCAGTTTTAGTAGGAGTTGTTCGAGCGTTTTTTCGGTTAATGGCTCACCGAAAAGCAGTAAAAAGGAGTCCCCATCTAAGCGTGCAATAAGCTTGATATTGTCGCCGAACGTCGTTAAACGCTGAGAGAAAAGCAACAATAACTTGTCGGCATTGGCAAAGCCGATAATGTCATTGATATGCCGAAAATGCTTAATATCGAGTAGGACTAAGCAGCCATTAAGCATACCTATTTTATCCGTTAACAATTGTTTTGCCGCGAAGCGGTTATAAAGTCCTGTGAGCGCGTCATGTTGTGATTGGTAAAGCAATGCATTTTCACGGGCTTCAATGTTGCCTCGCATGATTGAAAGGGTATCTGCTAGCACTTGCAACTCGGCGGGTGCGCCGTCGATTTTGTCGGGGTTTTCACCTTGACCAACTCGCCGAGCGAAGTTGACTAGCGAATATATTGGCCGTGTTAACCCGCGAGCAAACCAAGTGGCGATCGCAAATGCAAGCAGGGATGTAATGGCAAAAATCAACAGCATGTTGTTTCGGAGTGACAGATAGTTTTGCTGCCATTTATCCACGGATTGATGCAATATCGCCCACTGATTCAATCCGTGTTTATCGAGTTGTTGTACCACGGAAAGATAATCACGGGGTAAATTGTCTTTTACTGTGCTGTCGACATTTTCGACGGTTTGCAGTTGTTTCAGGACACTTTGCTGTTGTGCGGACGGCAAGGTTGACACCATCTCTATGCGGTCATCCGATTGATTGACAAAGCTGATATCGATCCCCGTGATCCGTTTGGCCTGATTTGCGACTGATGCATCGAGCAGAAACCCCATTCCGACCCATGCGATCAGCGTAGGGGCTTTTACGGGTTGCAGTACAAATTGATAGCTAGCATGGTCGAAATTGAGAACAGCAAAGTCACTATTGGCACTTTGGGTCAACTTAAACAGTGAGTCTATGTCACGCTGCTGGAGCTGTGCGAGACTTGTTGAAAGGAGTTTTCCATCTGGAGAGAGTAAAATAGCCGCCGCGGCACCAATACGCATGCCATGGTTACTCAATACTGATTCGATCGTATCTTGTTCTTTGGTTGCAACGGCTCGCTTAAAGCCAAAATCAGCGCTGAGCACAGATAAACTTTGATTGAGCTGTATGCTTCGATTTAATAACATTTCTGCAAATACGTTGGTACCGATCACTAAACTCTGTTTTTGCTGTTGTCGATTATCCTTTAGGGTCGCGCTTAAGACGAAGGCGGCGGTAGCGAGCTGCACTAATGTCAGCAAAAACAGAAAAACGATGATAAGTCGGTTACGGAAGCTATTTTGCATCATCATTGACTTTTTCGGTTGCGAGCTGGCTAAAACCCGCTGGGGGCGAAGAGGGTTTTGGTTGGTGCTTTATTTGCAACTGTAGAGAAAGTGACTGAGGGTCATCAAATACCGTCAGCGGGAGCGGTTCTGAAGCGCTTAGTTGCCACGGGTGCCAGAGTTTGACCAGGTAACTGCCTTTGGGAATATCATTGAACACTAAATGTCCACTGTCGTCACTAACGCCGACGTAAGGGCTTTTAGCCACATAGATAAAGGCTTGCATATAGTCATGAATATTACAGCCTATGGCAACTAACCCAGGCTTATCGAATAATACAGGTGCTTCCGCTTTACCCACATATAGCTTTAATTCAAACGGCTTAGCCTCTGAAAATGAATATACGTGATGGCGTGTTTTGTCCAGGTTCGGAAAATCGACTTTAGCGCCTTGGGGAATAGCCAGAACAAATGGATTGAAGGTTCTATTTTGCTGCTGTATCTCATAATGTTCAGTCACTATTTCGTTTGGCACTGCTAGCGTCTCTTGCGCCGATATCAGTTCGACTACAGCGTCGGCAATGGGGCGGGTTTGACTATCAGAAATGTCGATCTTAATACTCGCACTATGAACCTGAGCGGAAAGCATCAATCCGAAAAGTGTGGGTAAAATTAATTGTTTTAGCATCAATTTTTCTCAGTTCATCAGCAAAACCGAACATGTATCGGCGTGTGTTAACCCATCGTTAACATCAATGTTTTACCATAATAGTAAGAGTCGGTTATACCTTGTTGCTCAATATTTATCTCTATAACGCGGTACAACATTTTGCATCTACAATGGATTTAAGCTTAGCGCTGTTTTGCCTGTGGTGGGCGTTAAACCCTTCTATCAGGGCCGCCGATCGGGTTATCTATTAGGTTATAGTGTTCAAGGTAGGTTTTAGATCAAAAATTATGCTTATATTTGCGTTATTTCAACGCTAAGCATCAATACAGATAAAGGTAAGAAAGTGACCGACTCAGCGAGTATTTAGCGCTTTTGATATGGTATTAATCAAGGTAAAGCAAGAATAATCAAATTCTTGCTTTACCAGTCTTAACGCTCGTTGAGCGATCATCTTTTTATTGATAACGGATTATTTCGACAATAGTCCTCGGCTGCGAAGCAGTGGTTCTATTCCTGCTTCTTTACCACGGAACTGCTTGTAAAGTAGCATAGGATCTTCACTGCCACCTTGAGATAGTACGTTGTTTCTAAAGGCATCAGCAGTTGCTTTGTCAAAAATACCATTCTCTTTAAAGGCTTCAAATGCATCGGCACCTAAAATATCTGACCACAGGTAGCTGTAGTAACCAGCAGAGTATCCACCTGAGAAGATGTGTGAGAAGTAGGTACTGCGATAACGCGGTGCGATTTCACTAATCAAGCCCATTTTGTCTAACGAATCGGCTTCAAATTGTGCAGCATCTTTTGGCGTAAAGTCGGTCAGGGTATGCCAATCAAGGTCGAGTTTAGTCGCGGCCATATACTCGACAGTAGCAAAGCCTTGGTTAAATTTGCTGGCGGCTTGAATTTTTTCAACGAGTGATTGAGGGATCACCTCACCAGTTTTATAGTGTTTAGCAAACTGGGCTAATACTTCTGGTTGAGTCATCCAATTTTCCATGACTTGCGATGGGAACTCTACATAGTCGCGTGGCACAGATGTACCTGCCTGTGAGCGATATTTCACATTTGATAGCATGCCGTGCAGCGCATGACCAAATTCATGGAATAGGGTACTGGCCTCATCAAAGGTGAGCAGCGCAGGCTCATCGCCAACTGGGCGTGGGTAGTTCAGCACGTTAACAATAATGGGTTTAGACTCAACACCGTTCATATTGAATTGCTGGCGGTACGCGTTTGCCCATGCGCCACCGCGCTTACTGTCACGGACATAATAGTCACCCATAAAGATGGCCATAAGTGAGCCATCTTTATCATAGACCTCCCATGTACGCACCTCATCATTGTATTTAGGCAGATCGGTACGCTCTTTTACCGTGATGCCATAGAGGCGATTAGCCGTATAGAACACACCCTTAAGGGTATTCTCTAATGAAAAGTAAGGGCGTGTCTGTTGCTCGTTAAAGCTGTATTTGGCCACACGAATTTTATCTGAGTAATACCACCAGTCCCAAGCGGCGAGTTTAAAATCGCCACCTTCAGCGTCGATAAGCTTCTGCATCTCTGCGACTTCAGCCTTTGCTTGACCTAATGCCGCAGGCCATACCTTATTGAGTAAGCCGTATACGTTTTCTGGGGTCTTAGCCGTGCGTTCTTCTAATACAAAGTGTGCATGGGATTTGTAACCCATTAGCTGTGCTCTTTGTGCGCGAAGCGCTGCCATTTCAGCCAAGATTTTTTTGTTGTCATTGGCGTTATTGTTGTTACCACGTTCGATATAACCTTTATAGATCATCTCACGTAAGTCTCGGTTGTCGGCATAGGTTAAAAACGGCGTGATAGATGGACGTTGAGTGGTAAATACCCATTTGCCGTCATGACCACGTTTTGTGGCTGTTTGTGCGGCGGTGTTAATCACGTCTTGTGGCAGACCCGCTAGGTCCGCTTCATTGTCAATGACTAGCTCAAATGCATTTGTCTCTGCTAACAAGTTATCGCCGAACTCTAGGCTGAGTTTGCCCAGTTTTTCATTCAGTGCACGCAGCTTAATCTTGTCGGCGTTACTGAGGTTAGCGCCACCTCGGGTAAAGGATTTATAGGTATCTTCGAGTAGTTTTTGCTGAGCAACGGTTAGATTTAGCGTCTCTTTTTGGTTATATACGGTTTTGACTCTTTGAAATAATTTGTCATTGAGCAGTATGTCATCACCGGCAGAAGAGAGCATGGGTGAGACCTCTTTTGAGATCGCCTGCAATTCATCGTTGGTATCAGCGCTAGTTAAATTATAAAAAACGCTGGCCACTTTAGTGGTCAATTCACCCGAAAACTCCATCGCTTCTATAGTATTTGCGAAGGTGGGGGCTTCTGAATTATCGATAATGGCTTGGATCTCTGCTTTGTGCTGAGCTATGCCCGCTTTAAATGCTGGAAGATAATGCTCTGGCTTAATCTTATCGAAATCGGGGATCCCCATGTAAGTGTCATAGGGTTTAAAAAATGGGTTGCTCGCGTTGTTATCGATAATCTGCTGTGCAACCACATTTGGCGCTATGTTTGTCTCGCCAGTGCTGACGGTATTTGAACTGCATGCGCCCAGCGCAAAGGTGAGTGCCATAGCTGATACGAGTGGCTTGAGGGTTGTTCCCTTCATAATAAATCCCCGTTTTGGTGATGATATTGATGCTAAAAAGCGAGTATTGCTACATGGACTATCAATGAAACCCATTGCCGCAATTAAATGCCAAAATGCACAGTGCATGGCATTAAAGGCGTTAATTATCATGGTTATTGGCGATAGATCTATAAAAACTGTGTTTTGTTTGTAACAAATGTTGTGAGCGGGTTGTTTTTGCATTTTAAATGAGCCGATTTGTGGCAAAATGCGATGTTCTAGCTAATAACAATTAAAAACATGATCACTCTTAGACCGCTATTCTTACAACGCATACTTGTTTCATCTACACTCTTTTGCTCGGCGTTGTTAACTCCATTTGGTGTGTTTTATGCCAATGCTGTTTCACAACCAATTGATCATTATCAACTTAATTCTGTTTCTACCATGGCTGATACTTTGGCCAATTACGCCGTGGCAAAATATGGTGAACAGACTATCGTGAGTCTAGCAAAACTGGTCAGCTTTAATACGGTTGCCATTGATGGCTTAACCCCTGAAACCAATCCTGAGTTTATAAATTTTAAATCGGAGCTTAAGCACCTAAGTGCCCAATTGGGGCTCGATTACGCCGATCATGGTTATGTCGTTTTGATCGGCCTTGGTGATAATGATCGAAAGTTAGGCGTGATCACCCACGGTGATGTTCAGCCTGCGGATCCCAAACTTTGGAAAAAGAGTCCCTATGAATTAGATATGACATCCACCCCTGGGTTACTCATAGGCCGAGGAACCGAAGATGACAAAGGTCCAATCGTCACCGCGATGTACGCAATGAAAGCGATTAAAGATAAAGGCGTGTCATTAGATAGACGTATAGAGTTGATGGTTTATATGGCGGAAGAGTCAGATTGGGATCCATTAAAAACATTTCTAACGGGTTTCACTCCAGCCGATATCAATATCACCATAGATGCAGAATATCCGGTTGTTACTGCGGAAAAGGGTTGGAGCGAGATCCGTTTATTAGTACCAAATAAAACCACAGACATGGATCCTAAAAGGCCAAGTTTAATGACCTTTAGCGGCGGGGCGTTTGCAAGCCAAATTCCTCAACAGGCTAGGGCTAGCATAGCTAATGTCGATGCAAAGTTATTGCTGCAACTCAAACAACGCAGTGAGCTGCAGCAGGGCATGCGTTATCAATTTTTAACCGATGGCGACAGAGTTACAATATTGGCCGATGGTAAATCGGCCCATTCATCTACGCCAGAAGTTGGCATAAATGCCGTAACTCATTTGGCTCAGGTATTAGCGGGATTTTCATGGCCTAAAAACCAAGCATCGTTAACCCAATCTTTCATTGCTCAAATGATAGGGCTGGGTATTTACGCTGAGCAGTTTGGTGATATTGGCTATAGCGATGATTTCATGGGCAAGATGACATTGGCGCCGACGGTTGTAAAATCCACAGAGCAAGGCACAGAACTGGTGATGAACCTGAGACGTCCTCTTGGCAAAAGCCCTGAGCTGCTTGAACGTCAAACTCAAGCAGCGCTAAAAGCATGGCAACAAGATCATGGTGTCAGGCTTGAGCATATTGAGACCTACTGGGGCGAACCTAAACTGATGGATAATGCGCCCCATTTACAGACCTTGTTATCCGTCTTTGGTCACTTCTCTGGTGTTAAGAACCCCAAGCCTGTCGCTATCGGCGGCTCAACCAACAGCAAGCTATTTCCCAATGCGCTGAGTTTTGGTCCTGCGATGCCTGGCGTTGAATACACAGGGCATAGTGAACAGGAGTTTATTACGCGGGAGCAGTTTATGCTTAATCTTAAAATGTATACCGCAGCTTTTGTGGAATTGGCGGTAAAACACTAGCGCTAAACAAGTAGCCGTAAAGTATCTAGCCGTACAGCGGTTATGAGGTGTGATCAAGCTTGAGCGATAACCTGAACACAGTTGAAACTTCTCTTTGTTTAGCTGAGTTCAGGCGAAATCTCTGCCGAGTTGTGGTTTAACTAAAGTTGTTTCATTAATCGTAAAATTTATTTTGAATATCAGTTTCTAGCTTGTAACTTTTTGACTGTAATCAAAAAACCACATGCTTGTTTTTGCAACAATGTAGCTCGTCTATCTCGGTACTAAGAATAATAATATGCGCAATAATCAACCTGTGACAAAAAGCGAAAGGGCGTTGACTGACGATTGTATCCTACTCACAACAACGGATCTTAACGGCAAGGTTAAATATGCTAATCAGGGATTTACTCAAGCCTCTGAATACACTTTTGATGAGCTACACCAACAACCTCACAATATCGTTCGCCATCCTGATATGCCTTCTGCGGTATATGAATCAATGTGGTCGCGTCTTAAGCTGGGGAAACCATGGACAGGAGTGATAAAGAATCGTACTAAAAGTGGCGACTACTATTGGGTGAACGCCTATGTTGCACCTGTCTTTGAAAACGGTGAAATACACGAATATCAATCCGTTCGTAAAAAAGCAACGGCCGATCAAATTCGCCGGGCGTCGCAAATTTATCAAGCACTCAATGAGGGTAAACAACCTAAGGCGTTAAAAAAACCTTTGCTGAACTTTAACGGTAAGTTATTTACTGCCCTAATATCTTCAGTGTTACTTACCGCCTTGCTATCGAGCTATTCGACTATGATGGCTGCATTCGTTGGTGCAGTCGTAGGCAGTATATTCTTGCATCGAGTACTCAAGCCATTTAATGAATTAGTCAATAAAGCCACAGGACTGATTGACGATCCTTTGGCGACCGGTATCTATAGCGGTCGTCAAGATGAGATCGGTAAGGTAAGTTTTACCCTAGAATATTTGCTGACAGAGACGGGTGGTGTGGTTGGCCGTATGGCTGATTCTGCCGAGTCTATTGAGTCGTTAAGCGCAAGCTTAAACGACACTATTTCAGATACTAGCGAACGGGCTGACAGTCAGAGTGAACAAACCCATCAGGCTGCAACGGCGATGGAGCAGATGAGCGCAAGCTTTGCTGAAGTGAGCCAAAATATTCAGCAGACGGCGGAAGAGACGTCGCTTAGTCATCAGTCTGCAGAGCAGGGACATAAGCTGCTTGAGAAGGTGATAGATGCAATTAATCAGCTCAACTCTGAAGTGGGTAACTTTTCTGTGTTGGTTGCATCAATCGAGCAAGATAGCCAAGAGATCAATCAAGTACTTGAGGTGATTAGAGCGATTGCTGAGCAGACTAACTTACTTGCATTAAATGCAGCGATAGAAGCGGCTAGAGCTGGCGAGTCGGGCAGGGGCTTTGCTGTGGTTGCCGATGAGGTTAGGCAACTATCGAGTAGGACCAGTGAGTCGACATCTCATATCGAAACGATCGTGAGTAAGTTTAGAGATAGCACCGTTAAGGCGACCCATACTATGCAAGCGGGCCAGCGAAAGGCCGAGTTATCGGTTGCCTTAGCGCAGCAAGTTGACGATTCGTTTGAAGAGCTACGCCAGTCGATCAATAAGATGAATGTGATGAGCGATGAAAATGCCGCGGCCATGTCACAGCAGACTGCAGTTGCCAACGATATTAGTCAATCCATTCAGCTAATTAATGAGCTTGCTCGCCAAAGCCTGACTCAAACCCAGAATGCGGCAGAGCGTGGTCAGCAGGTTTCTCGATTATCAGCCAAGACTCACCATCTTTCGCAGCAATTTTGGAAGCAAAGCGTAAAGCGCAACTAAATTTTGAATACGAAATATGGGTGACCTAGCTGTAAAAATAAAAGGGAAGCATCTGCTTCCCTTTCTGTTTTGAATGCTAGCCATTTGGCTTTAAATATTAGCCACGTTCTTGATATTAGTAACCTAACGTCTCGCTGCCTGCACGTCTTGGATCTGATGCCCCGAAGATCCCTTCATCGGTCACCATAATTGATTGGGTTGAGCCCATGGCATCTTTTACTGAAACCTTGTGACCTTTTGCCTCGAGTAGATTAATAGTATCGCGGTTGAGGCTTTTCTCGACACGCAACTCATCAGGTAGCCATTGATGATGGACGCGACTTGCATAACTGGCCTCGGCAATATTGAGATTATGGTCAATCACATTCATGATGATTTGCAATGTGGTGTTAATAATACGAGCACCACCAGGGCTACCGGTTACGATAAAGGGTTTACCATCTTTCATTACAATCGTTGGACTCATGGAGCTTAGTGGACGTTTTCGTCCTTCTACGGCGTTGGCGTCGCCACCTATGAGCCCATATCCATTGGGTACACCGGGTTTGGCTGAGAAGTCATCCATCTCATTGTTGAGCAAAATCCCCGTGCCTTGGGCCACTAAGCCAGAGCCGTAGCTAAAATTGAGCGTATAGGTATTGGCAACCGCATTCCCCCATTTATCGACGACTGAGTAGTGAGTCGTTTGCGGGCTTTCGTAGCCAGTGATTTTACCTGGACCAATATCGCTACTCGGAGTTGCTCGATTGATGCTGATGTCACGGCTACGGTTTTTAGCATAACTTTTGCTGGTAAGTTCCGACACTGGCACTTTAACGAAATCGGGATCGCCTAAATACTTACTGCGATCGCTGTAGGCGCGCTTCATCACTTCGGCCATAATATGTAGGGTGTCAGCTGTGTTATGTCCCAACTTTTCAATAGGATAGGGTTCTAACATATTGAGCATTTCAATAATATGAATACCGCCAGATGAGGGCGGCGGCATAGAGACGACTTGATACCCGCGATATTCACCTGTTACTGGTGCCCGTTCAATTGCTTGATACTGCTTGAGATCGTCAAGGGTCATGATCCCGCCGGCTCCAGTTACTGCATTGACGATCTTTTCTGCGGTATCGCCCTCGTAGAACCCTTTGCTTCCTTGTTGGCTGATTAATTCAAGGGAGTGAGCGAGTTCCGCTTGTACTAATACCTCACCAATTTGAAAATTACTGCCATCAGCTTTATAGAAAATAACCTTAGAACTCGGCCATTGTGAGATACGGCGTTTCAGGCCTGCAAGTGATGTGGCAAGATCTGGGCTGATGGTGAAGCCATCTTTAGCGAGTCTAATCGCTGGCGCTATAACCTGTTCCATCTTCATGGTGCCATATTTGTTTAGCGCCAGCTCCATGCCCATAACGGTTCCAGGTACCCCGACAGCGAGACCATGTTCTCGGCTTAATTTAGCGACAGCATCGCCTTGTTCATTAAGAAAAATATCTTTGTTTGCATGTGACGGTGCGACTTCGCGGTAGTCAATTGCTATCGTCTTATCTTCTTTCGCCATATGCACCAGCATAAAGCCGCCACCGCCAATGTTTCCAGCTCTTGGTAGGGTAACGGCGAGGGCAAAACCAACGGCGACCGCGGCATCGACGGCGTTGCCGCCCTGTTTTAGAATATCGACACCAACGCGCGTTGCGACCGATTCTTGGCTGGCAACCATACCATGTTGGGCCCAGATAGGTTGGACGGTGGCGCTATTACTGTATATTGATGATTCGGCGCTATGGACGAACTGACCGCTTAATAAGGGTATTGAAAGAGATAGTGCTACGATTAAACTTTTTAGTGGTCGCACAATAAATCCTTTGTGTCTGATTTGTTCCTCTGTGGCCGATGATTGTAACTAAATTGATTCGCCAATCACAGGAGTTTTGAGTGTCAAAGCTATTTGAGCCAGGGGTATTTGGAGCTGAGTTGTTCGAATTTCATCAAGTCAGTGAGATAGAGCAGATTGGTGAGCCGCGTTGGACCGCATTGATGGGGCGAGACAATCCTTTTACGCGTTATGCTTTTTTACATGCACTCGAAATAAGTGAGTGTGTAGGTATAGCGAGCGGTTGGGTTCCTATGCATGTGATGGTATACCGAGATAACGAGCTCGTTGCGGTAATGCCCATGTACCTTAAAACCCACTCCTATGGTGAGTATGTATTTGATTGGGCGTGGGCGCAGGCTTATGAGCGTCATCAGCTAGAATATTATCCAAAACTTGTCAGTGCCATTCCGTTCACTCCCATTGGCGGTACAAGGATTGGATTCAGTGATCGCTTAAGTATGGAACAGCGCCAGCAACTAACGGTGCAACTGGGTGATTATTTAGGGCAACTTTTGGAAAAAATAGGTGGCTCAAGCTGGCATCATCTGTTTCACTCCAAAGCTGAACAGCAACTCCTTGCCAATGCAGGTTACCTTACCCGGATGGGAACCCAGTTTCATTGGCACAATCGTGGCTACCATGACTTCGATGCGTTTTTGGCACAGATGAGCAGTCGTAAACGTAAAAATATCCTTAAAGAACGTCGTCAAATACTAGGTAAA
Source organism: Shewanella mesophila (assembly GCF_019457515.1). NCBI lineage: Bacteria > Pseudomonadati > Pseudomonadota > Gammaproteobacteria > Alteromonadales > Shewanellaceae > Shewanella > Shewanella mesophila. The sequence continues at coordinate 2,356,378 of NZ_CP080421.1, read as the reverse complement.
GGATTGAGTTTCCAGTTTATTGAGGGACAAGATGTGAGTACGGCTCAATTGCAGCATTTTAGTCGGTGTTATCAAGCGACCTATTATAAACGTTCGGGGCATAGTGGTTATCTCAATCTGGCATTTTTTACTGAGTTGGTCGCTTCTATGGGGGATGCAATCAGGCTGCTTATCGTTAGTCAGGAAACTGGACAAACTCAGCAGATCGATCAAACCGAGCAAACTATAGTTCCAGTTGCCGCTGCGCTCTATTTTGTATCAGAAGATATCCTCTATGGGCGTTACTGGGGCACATTAGTCGAGCTTGACGGTTTGCATTTCGAAACCTGTTATTACCAAGGGATAGAGTACGCTATCGCTCATGGCCTGCAAACCTTCGATGCTGGTGCCCAAGGAGAACATAAGGTCTTGCGAGGTTTTGAGCCGATAGAGACATATTCGGCTCATGAGATAATGCATGATGGCTTTCGAGTGGCAATTGAAGATTTTACGCAACAAGAAAAGCGTCAAATAGCCATCTATATGGAGCAACTAAGAGAAGTTTTGCCCTATAAGAAGGCTTAATTGCGGCAGGTTAGCCCAAGGCTAACCAGAAGCCAACGGCGATCATTAAGCTGCCTGCAATGCGATTCATCCACTTGATATTATCACCTCGGCTTAGAAACAGTTTGAGTGACTTTCCGCCACTGGCGTAGGCCAGCATACTGGTAAACTCGGTTAGCATGATGATAGATAGTAGCATCAGCATCTGTGGTGCGATCGCCTGTTCGACATTAATGAAAGGCGGCAGCAAGGAGATCATAAATGCCCACCCTTTGGGGTTGGCAATTGCAGTAACAAATCCTTGGATAATTAACGCACGATTACTGATGGTATTTGAGGTGTTATCTAAGTGGGTCATCTTTGCTTTAGCTCGCCACATCTGTACACCAATGTATCCGAGATAGAGCCCACCAATCCACTTCAATATTTCAAATAGTTGTGGGTAGTTTAGCATCACGCTAGCAACGCCCATCACTGCTGCGATAGCGACTAAGGCTACGCCAACGAGTTCGCCAATCATCATCCAGAGAGTTCGCCTGACACCTATGCTCATTCCGAGTGTCATCGCCAGCGTCATGCACATTCCAGGGGTAATTGAGACAAAAAAGAAGGTAGGTAAAAATACAGCGATAAGAATATGTTCTGACATGAAATCAACTGGCCAGTGATTGAAGGGAAAAGAGTCAGCCAGTTTAATGTTTTATTAATTCACTGCAATAAAAAAACCAGCTCGAAAGCTGGTTTTTTAATAGTTTAATCGACTTACAGAACACCGCGGCGTACTTGATCGCGTTCGATTGATTCAAATAGGGCTTTGAAGTTACCTTCACCAAAACCTAAGTTGTTCTTACGCTGAATGATTTCGATAAAAATAGGACCAAACAAGTTTTTAGTGAAGATCTGCAGTAAATATCCCTCTTCATCACCGTCAACTAAGATTTGATGATGCTTAATACGTTCTCTGTCTTCAGTAACCTGTGGCAGTTTATCGAAGATGGTGTCGTAATATTCAGGAATAATATCTAAGGTTTGTATTGAGCTGCCTTCCATCGCATCGAGAGAAGCGACGATATCACGGCTGCGAAATGCCAGATGCTGCACGCCTGGGCCATCATACTCTTTTAGGTATTCATCGATCTGATTTTTGTCATTGCCTTTCCCTTCGTTAATCGGAATACAGAAGCTTCCATCGGGTGAGCGCAGTGCATAAGAAATGAGGGCGGTTTGCGAGCCTTTGATATCGAAGTAACGCACTTCTGTGAAACCAAAAATATCTTTATAGAAGTTTGACCAATACTCCATAGTGCCTTTATAGACATTGTTGGTCAGATGGTCGACTTCGATAAAGCCTTTCTCTTGAGTAATGATTGGCTCGGCAAGATCTTCAAAGTCACTATTGTAGATATTGTTATCTTCACCGAAGGTGTCGATAAAATAGATAAGACTGTCACCAATGCCGTAGATAGCAGGATAGGGCAGGTCTTTGACTTCGTCGCTAGCGGGTTTTGCGCCGCGGGCAACGGCACCTTCAAACGCGAAGTTAGCATCTTCTACACGCCAGCCCATAGAGCTAATAGCGGGTCCGTGTGATTTAGCAAAGTCGGCTGAGAAGCCTGCTTTCTCATTGTTTAACAGAAAATTGATATCGTTTTGTTTGTAATAAACAATCTCTTTTTGTTTGTGTTTCTTAAGTTTTGAAAACCCAAAGTCGATGAAAACCTTGTGCATGAAATCAAGATCAGGAGTACAAAACTCTGTAAATTCAATACCTAGTAATCCTAACGGATTTTTTTCGCTTGCCATGTGAGTATCCTCATTCAATTTATTACAACCACAGTCACTCTCATTGGCGACCTTATCTGGTTAATGTTTTGTTCGATGTTAGGCCTAGCCGTAACGGTTTTAATCTTCTAACCAAGAGCGGTTGTAGTCTGTGCTCATGCAACCATGTACATGTTGGGTCAATTGCAGTGGGGAGAACGTATCGACCATTACTGCATATTCATAGGTTTCAGTCTTGCCGACAGACGCTTCGGTGCGTCCAGGTTGAGGGCCATGTGGCACTCCCTTTTGGTGCAAGGTCATATAGCCAGCTTCGATACCGGTACGACTCATAAAGTCGCCATCAACGTAATAGAGCACTTCGTCGCTATCGATGTTGTTATGGTAGTAGGGCGCTGGAATCGACTGTGGGTGGAAGTCGTAGGGTCTTGGTACAAAGTTGCAGATAACGAAGTTATGGGCACTAAATACTAAATGATCTGATGGCGGCAGATGGATCTGACCGACTTTAGGCGCATAATCTTGAATGTTAAATGCCCAAGGGTAGACACAACCATCCCAGCCGACGAGATCAAATGGGTGCCATTCGAGTTGGGTTATTTGATATTGGTCGCCAAACTTGGAAATGAGTGGAAACTCGCCTTTTTCAACCACGGCATCTTGTAGGCTTGGTACTCGTAAGTCGCGCTCGCAGTAAGGTGCCGACTCGGTTAGCTGACCATACTCATTGCGATAGTGTTTCGGTACTTCGACCATAGAAAATGATTCGATAACAAATAAGCGGACATTGTCTAGATCGGAGAACTTGAGCTGATAAGTTGTGCCTCTTGGGATCACCAGATAGTCCCACTTCTTCACTTCTAGTGTGCCATATTCACTGTAAAGTGTGCCTTGTCCCTCATGAACAAACACCACCTCATCGGCGTAGGCGTTACGATAGAACTCCTCTGTATCCTGAGTCACTTTAGCGGTATACATCGCCACATCGCTGTTAAAGAAGATCTTATTACGAGCAGAGAAAAAATTACCGTCACGATCAACTTGTCTGGAGTCTAGTTTGTAGTTTTGAATTAGGGTGTCTTGCCAAGTATCACCGTGACTTAAGTCATAAGGGGCCACAGTTAATGCTTTAGTCGGCATGTTGTGATGGTATTTGTTGGAATAAATGTTAGAAAAGCCGTGAGTCGAAAATAGTTCTTCGCGATAAAGCTCACCACTTTCTTTTTTAAAAGTAATGTGACGCTTATGAGGGATTTGCCCTTGTTTTACATAGAATGGCATAGCTCTATTCCTTGGTGCTTTTGCGGGCACACTTATCTTTTTGTGATCTAGTTATCAATTTAGTTGCTAGCATCAGCAAAAAAAAGAATAATAAATAGCTTATCTTTATCAAAAAAACAGATGGTCTTATTTTGTTTACAGTTTGGAACCGTTATGAAAATTGATGTTGAAGCTTTTCGAGTGCTCGAAGTATTAGTTGAGGAGGGTAGCTTTGCTAAGGCTGGAGAGCGTTTGCATAAGGCGCAGTCGGCAGTTAGCTATCAGGTCAAGAAGCTTGAGCAACACTTAGGTGTAAACCTTTTTTGTCGCGATCAGTACCGAGCTGAATTGACTCCAGAAGGCAAAGTTATTTTGGCCGAAGGTAAAAGATTACTGCAATACCTTGGCAATATTGAACATTTGGCCAGCAGATTCAGTGAAGGATGGGAGCCTAAATTGGAATTAGTGGTGGATGGGTCACTGCCAATGGAACCGATTATGCGAGCGCTTAAACAAGTATCAGCCCATAAAATCCCGACTAAAATACAGCTCAATGTAGAGTTTCTCGGCGGCGTACAGCATCGATTTGAGCGCGATAATGCCGATGTGATGCTAGTTAAAGATTATCGAACGGGGCCAAACTATCGCCAGCAAGCTTTGCCAAATATTAACAGTGTCTTAGTGGTGTCTAAGGAACATCCTTTAGCCAAGATCAAAGGGGTCAAACTGTTTGAGTTATTGCAGCATGTCGAACTCACCATTGAAGACTCATCGCCCGGAAAACATCATAGCGATGAGTTGCAGTTTGGCGGAGATAAGGTGTTCTACCTTTCCGGTTTTATTATGAAAAAAAATGCCTTGTTAATGGGACTCGGTTTTGGCTGGATGCCAGATTTCTTAATTCGTTCAGAACTTGAAAGTGGTGAGCTGGTTGAGTTGGATTTTTTAGGTGGCAGTCGTTACAGCTTTACGCCGCAACTCGTGTCTACCATGGAGCGTCCTCTCGGGCGTGCCGGTCGCTTATTCACCCAGCTAATTTTAAAGGAGTTTGAGGAGTATCAGCTCAGTGGGTTCTAGACTGCATTAAAATAAAATGATGATAAATTAGATGGTTATCAACAGTAAAATGTTTTGTACGCTTTCAATGGTAACTTAACGACGACAGCTTAGCGGCCATATCGTATGTGACGTATTTTTTTATCCAACCAATAGGCTGATTGAGTCATGTAACCTTGGCTTTTCTTAAGCCATTTTCTTGCCCAATCATATTCTAAACTCAAGATGGCTAGGCCAATAGGCAATAGTAACCATGCGGGCCCTGGTAACACTATAAGGGCAATCCCCAGAAGCGTTAATAGGCTACCAGCTACAGTTATTATGAGTTTACGTAGCATAATCACTCTCCAAATAACGACCTACTTAGTATTTAACTGCTTAGTATTTAAGTTGCCCTATTTTTATACTATTGGCTATCTGGTAACTGTAACAAACGATTATATTGCTTTTTGAGCTAACGACTATAATTAGGAGGTCGTTTATTTTTTTATGCTGATTTTGCCTTAAATACATGGGTGTTTTTTAAGGAGAAGGAGATTGCATTTACTCATTCGACTTGTCGTCAGCACGCTCAGCATAACGATGTTGGCACAGAATCATGTTACGCAGATGACGGGTTCCACTGTGTTTCCCATCTTTGTTATATGGTGATGACTTTTTATGTGATGATCTGTTTTTTGGGGATCCGAGGAACATTACTCAATGTTTTACATTGTAAATTGTTGGCAAGGATATCAGCTTAGTGGTTGTATGGCGCGAGATAAAAGAGGAGAAATGGCTATCTGTAGACTATTCTCGTGGGCTTTGGTTTGTTTTACCGCTTTAGTGTTTAGTGCTAAAGGGGAAACACTTTTTTTATCCTCTTTAAATTGGCCTCCCTATACAGGGGAACAACTTAAAGATGGCGGTGCATCGGCTGCGGTCGTCAGTGCTGCGTTGAAGGCGAAGGGGCATGATTTACATGTCGATTATTATCCTTGGAGCCGAACGATCAGGATGGTGAGCCGTGAGGACGCTATATATAGCGGTTATTTTCCTGAATATTATTATCCTACGGATCAATATGTGTTCTCTGCATCGATTGGCAGCAGCCCTTTAGGGTTATTAGAGCGCCGTTTGTACCCGATTAAATGGTCACGTATCAAAGATCTTAATCAATATACCCTGGGTGTCGTTAGAGATTACGTGAACACTATTGAGCTAGATGAGATGATTACAAGCGGTGTTCAGCATGTTGAGGTCGTTAGCTCTGATGAGCATAATATTCGTAAAGTGGCTACAGGTAGAGTCCATGGTGCGGTGATCGATAAATACGTTTACAACTATTATATTCATCAACCCCATCTGGTCGAACTTAAAAACAAGCTAGACATGAACAAGCAGTTATTGGCATCAAAGCAACTTTATATCGCATTTAAAAATACCCCAGAAGGGCACAGGTGGCGGGAAGTCTTTAATGATGGACTCGCTTTGATCGATCCTGAGCAAATCGTAGAAGAGTATCTTGCGTCGATGAAATAGTTGCAGTTTACCACGCTAAAAATCAACAGGCCTATAGAAGCGAGCTGCTAAATTGGCGAGATAGAGACCTAAGTTTAGGCCTCTATCAGAGTACGAATAGATCGTTAAGCCTTAGCTGTGACGGTTTGCCCTATTGGCGTTAAGCTTAGAATAGCTAGCTTAAGGTGCTGGATCCCGAAAGGGATGCCTATGATGGTGATAAAACAGGCTAGTGCATGGGTAATATGGCCAATTGCTAGCCAGATCCCAAAAAATAAGAACCAGATGATGTTGCCTATTAGTCCAAGTGGGCCGGTTCCTAAGTCCTCTGTTCCCGTCAGTGATTTTCGATTAATACTTTCTTGACCAAATGGCCAAAAGGTCATCTCACCGATAACAAAGCAAGCACGACCAAATGGAATACCAATAATACTAATGAAGCAGATAAGCCCAGCTAACCACCATGCCAGGCCCATCACAAACCCTCCGAGTAAAAACCAAGCGATGTTAAAAATTAAACGAAGTAATGGCATTTATGTATCCTTATAAAAATCGAGAATGAGCTAATTGAGTATCGACTACGCTATTTAGGGGGATTTAATTCAAGAACCATGCCATGGTTTAGGTGGTTGTTTATAAAGCTATTATGCTGATTTTTGTTCGCGGACAAGCTTCCTTGTTGATGTAAAATATCAAGAATTGGTCAAATTGCTCATCGCGATAGAGCAGTGTAAAATTGGCTCTCTCTCTGTAAGCATAGCCGTTGAATATGAAGTTAGCTCAAACTCCCGTACATGAAATCTTGCTTGATGATCACTGCGTGTTTGTTAAACGTGATGATCTTCTACATCCGGAGTTTTCTGGCAATAAAGCGCGTAAGTTTGCCTACTTTCTTGAGAACGAGTTTGAGGGGGGCAAAACCTTAGTTGGTTATGGTTCTGCGCAGGCTAACTCGCTGTATTCGATGTCAGCTTTAGCTAAAATTAAAGGCTGGAAACTTCGTTTCTATGTTGATCATATTGGCTCTTATTTGGTTGAAAACCCGATCGGTAATTATCGTGCTGCGCTAGAAAATGGCGCCAAAATTATTAATTTAAGCCAGTGCGAAGACCGAAATAACCGTGATAGTTTAACTTATCTACAGCAATGTGTGTTGACGGGAGATTCTGAGCAACTCTTTATACCGGAAGGGGGGAGATGTCTTTATGCTGAACATGGCGTTCGTCAACTCGCCATTGAAATTATTCAGTGGAAAAGGCAACAAGGGCTATCTGCTCTGTCAGTGTTCTTACCTTCAGGAACCGGAACCACTGCACTGTTTTTGCAAAAGTCATTTGTGGAGCTGGATCCAAATATAAGCGTTTATACTTGTGCGGTTGTGGGAGGAGATGAGTATCTTAGCAAACAGTTCAGCGAGCTAGCACCTAATACCGCATATCATCCCGTGATTTTACCGAGCAGGAAACGCTATCATTTTGGTAAACTCTATTCGGAATTTTTTAAAATATGGCGTCAGTTGAAAGAGACTGGAATTGAGTTTGAACTGCTCTATGATCCATTGGGATGGATAGTTTTGCTGGATTATCTAACGGAAAATTCTGGGGAAAAAATACTTTATATACACCAAGGGGGACTGTTAGGTAATCAATCTATGTTACCTAGATATAAGCGTAAGTTTGGTGAGTAATACCACTTGGCTAGGTTGGTATCTGTGAAAGTGATACAACCTAGACCAAATGAAATATGCTGAGTCGTTGACGTAATGGTGTCAATCCTACTTGTTGCGGTAGCAACCTTCGATACGAGTGAGAGGCAATGTATCGAATAGCAAAGGGTTATTTATTACTTGAGAGTAACCATTTCATGAACTGAAGTGCTTCAGTGCGCTTAGAAAAGGTTTCTCTATTTTTACCTAAACTATCGGTGAATGCGATAGAGGATTTGTTTACTGATATAGAGGCCACCGGAAAGTTTACCGTGATCTCATGACCGTTCATTTTGTACGACATAGGCCATACTCCTTAATGTTGTCTGCGTAATTAGCAGTTGAATTTTAACAATAAAATATCCTTAGCTTTTTTGCGAAAGATGAGTTTTAACCACCTGAGACTACCCACCTTTATATATCTAATCAAGCACTCTATGGATATAAAACTAAAAAGTTTGTTATAAATACCATCTATGAGATACAGGATCGCCAAACAGTAAAGCACTAGTACATGACAATACTATGACGAAGAGGATACTGCTGATTTTGTTGGATGCGGTGACGAATGGGTCTGGCTATACAAGAAAACAGGGCAGGGAATTTCAAAGTTAAGCGAGTATATCGATAATGGAGTAGATGTCAACACGTGTTATGGGATTGATGAAAACTTCACTTTTATAATCAAGTAACAATAAGATTGCTTTTGTTATTGTTAATAAATGGTAGAATTTGTAAGCGCTTGTTAACTCTTAGAAAGGCTTGGATAGTTATGAAAAATTGGCTTTTGTTATGGGTGGGTTTGGCAATTACCCCTTTTACTGGCTTTGCGGCAACACCGACGAATGTTGTAGATATCATGAACGGGGTTGCAGTTGAAGATGTGAGTGAAAACGAAGCTCTTCAGGTTGATCAAGCTTATGATTATAAAGATAGTTTACAGAGGGATACGCCCCGAGGTACGTTAGAGGGATTTACTCGTGCTGTCTATGAGCAAGATTACAATAGGGCAGCAGAATATTTAGATTTGCGCTACTTACCAGACAACATGTCAAGGGATAAAGGAGCCGAATACGCCAAACAATTACAGGCGATTATCGATCGAAATATTTGGATCGATATTGAGCAGATAAATGATACCCCTCAAGGCGCAGACGGTGATCAACTTCCTAGTTTTCGCGATATTTTTGGTCGCATAAAGTTGCCGAGTGATGAAATTGCACTCTTCCTACAACGTGTCCCTAGCGATAGCGGCAGTATTTGGAAGATCTCTAACGCAACGGTCGCTAAGGTGCCTCGATTATATGAAAATTTGGGTTACGGACCCGTAGCAGAATGGTTTATCAGCAATCTTCCTGAAGGACGAATTCTCAAGGTAAATACATGGGAGTGGGCACTGATATTGACCTACCTGATTGTCGCATTTTGCGTCATTATACCAATTACTTGGTTGTGTAAGTTATTAATATTACGCACTGACTATCATCTAAAAACAGAGTTAGCCTCCATCGTGGCGGGCCCGCTGCGTTTTTTCCTTGCTGTGATAGTCGTTCGCACATGGTCGAGCAGCGGTACAATATCTGCTGCAGCCCTTGAAGCTATGGACACAGGATTTCTGACATTTGTCTCTATCGTTTGGTTAGGATGGTCTGGAATGGGGATCATTCAAGCGGGCCTTAAGCAGCGAATGATAAATAAAGGTCAAAAGCAGGGAGCTTCGCTGCTCAGACCCCTTATAAATTTTATTCGGGTTATTTTTGTCATATTGGCTATTTTGATCTGGTTAGAACACTTAGGCTTTAATGCTGGCGCTATTATTGCGGGAATGGGAATTGGTGGCATTGCCATCGCGTTAGCGTCAAAGCAATCTATCGAGAACTTTATTGGCACGATCACGCTTTACTCTGCGGCGCCGATTAAAGTGGGTAATCTATGTAAATTTGGATCTATTCGAGGCACAGTCGAAGAGATTGGTTTGCGCTGTACTCAAATAAGGACGTTGGATCGCACCCTCATTCACGTACCCAATGCAAAACTGGTCGAGATGGAGATCGAAAATATTTCAGAGCGGGAAAAAATCCGTTTTAAAGCGGATATACGTCTGGATTATTTAATGACTGATACCGAAAAACTGAAAGGGATTATTGCCGATATTAAAGAGATGCTGGAATCCCACGAATCGGTAATGAAAGAGCCATTAAGAGTCACCTTTAAGGGGTTTGGATTGCATGGTCTGCAAGTGAATATCTTTGCTTATATTGGTACAAAGAGTTTTCCTAAGTACCAGGTTGTCTCCGAAGAGTTACATCTTGGGATCATGGATATTGTTACAAAACATGGTTCTCGAATTATTCCAGTTGCACCCGTTGCACTTAATCCTGGTCAATAAAACTCGAGTAATACAGTGATATACTTATTCGTTGTAGCTTTATATTAAGGGCTATAATGGAAGCTAAAGTAAGCTAAATATTACCACCATATAGTGAGAAGTTTATGGCTAGAGTGCTAGATAGCGTTGATCAACGTACCAAGTTAGTCGGTGAAAATAGATTAGAGCTGCTGCTGTTTAGGATTAACGCCACTCAGCTTTTTGCTATTAATGTTTTTAAAGTGAAAGAGGTGGTTAAGTTACCGGCTTTGAGCGAATTACCTGGCAGCCATAGCAGCATTAAAGGGGTGGCAAATATTAGAGGTACTTCCATTCCAGTTATCGATCTGCGTCAAGCCATAGGCTTTAAAGCTATGCCAGATGAAGGTGATGCCAACCTCATTATCACCGAATATAATCGTAGCGTTCAAGGCTTTATGGTGGGTAAGGTTGAGCATATTATTAATATGACTTGGGGGGATATCATGCCTCCGCCCAAGAGTGCGGGCAATCATAATTACTTGACCGCCATTACTAAAGTCGAGGTTGATGGGCGTACTCAGCTGGTGTCTATTATCGATGTCGAGAAGGTGTTAGCCGAGATTATCCACTATGATATTGCCATTTCAGAAGGGGTACTCGATGAGTCGTTAGTGGAGAGTATGATGGGGCGTAAGATCCTCATTGCTGATGACTCCTCTACCGCTAGGCGTCAGATTAAAGATACCTTAATGCCGCTGGGAATCGAAGTAATCGAAACATCAGATGGCCTGCAAGCGCTTAATGTATTGCAGGGGTGGTGCGACGAAGGGCGCAACATCTATGATGAAATTTTGATGTTAATTACCGATGCCGAAATGCCTGAAATGGATGGCTATCGTTTAACCCACGAAATTCGCAAAGACAAACGTATGAGCGAGTTGTATATCACCTTGAACACATCGTTAAGTGGCAGTTTCAATAATGCCATGGTAGAGAAAGTTGGATGTAATAAGTTTATTTCGAAGTTTCAACCAGATCTATTGGTCGGTGTGGTGCAGGACCGACTGAGAGAAATTGTTGGATCTTAGGCTGTTCGATAGCAATCAGTCAGTTCAATTTTCGTGAGTGATATCGAGTACTACTTGCCGTTTTACTGCTTTAGTTGATGCGATATTGATTCGGGCGACTCGTACCGCGTACCCGAATCTATCTCGGCCCACTAAGGTGACGAGTTCTTGTAAGAACGGTTTGTCTAGACCAAGCATTTGACTGTAGTGCGTGACAGCTTTTGATATTGAGCTAAAGTTAACCCCATCAAACTGGAAGCCAAGTTGGTATTGAGCCGTATCGATTGCTATGCCGTTTAGGCTCAGTGGCCAAGGCGTGAAGGTGACTCTATTTTTAGCCACCAGATACATAAACCAAGCACTTTTTTTAAACCCTTCAAAGACTTTGCAGGAGAACTCTGATTCAGCCAGTTCCTGTTCGGTCCAGTTTTCACCTATGGCTAAATGTTTAGCATAAATACGCATCAATTCATCTTTAACTGCCATATGGCAATCCCAGATAGAGGTTAGCGGCGACTTAGTGGCAAGATTTAAGCATTCTTTACAGCTGGGAACGGCGAGCGAAGGATGCGGGGTGTAGTGCTGGGCTTCATAGTTAAAAATGTGATCGCAAGGCTCTGCACAAAACCAGCAGGTATGGCGCAGCTCAAACGGGATGTCGATAAGCGGATAGTTAGCAGACAAGATGAAGTCACTTCTCTGCTAACTTAAAATAGCGTGATATGAACAAGTGTTACTCTTGTTCGATATCGACTAAGTTCTTAGCAAGGCCGATAGGATCGATCTCTACACAGTCTTGTTCTGCAACCCAATCTACACCAACGAGCACACCGTCATCGTGAAGGTCTTTAATCCAGTACTCTAAAAGTTCCTCAAGCTTAATTGCTGCAGGTTGATAATCCTGCCACTCTTCAGTGCAATGCACTTTGGCTTTTTCTGCACTTGACCACAAAGGCATGACATCAGTTTCTTCATATTCAGAAGAATCACATACTACCCAGCCTTCGCCAGTTTCGTCTTGAAGGCCCCAAACGGCTTGGTGCTCTTTTACGTTTTCGATAAAGCGTGCTAAAACGGGATTGCTATCAGTCATGTTGGATCTCTTAGATATCTGTTAAAAACGGCACCATTATACGCCAAGCGCAACTTGCGCCAAGCGATAGTTTTATGAAAAAGCGCACTATTTAAACAGATGCTGGTAAATCTAACATGCGCAGTAATATTTCATCATAAAACGCTTAGTATAAATAGTTTCTATCGTTATGATGTGCTGGCGCGACCTTCTTTTTTTTAGGCTGTTAGTTTTTGCGGTCGTGGATCTGTTCAGCCCCCTTTATTGGAGTCCTTGCTTTGAAAAAAATCATTACCATCGCCTCGTTTATGTTCGCTTGTGGGGTTAGCGCCGCAACTCACGCCAATGAGGCTTTCGATACCTGCATTATGACCTTAAAGCAAAAGGCGGCCGACGCAGGAATTTCAGCTAAAACGATCGATCAAACATTAGGACAAGTAAAGTATGTGACTCGGGTGATCGAACTCGATAAGAAACAGCCCGAATTTAGCCAAACTTTCGATAACTACTTTAGTAAACGAGTGACAGATTGGCGTGTACAAGAGGGGCGTCGACTGCTGAAAAAACATCAGACACTCTTGTTGCAACTGCAACAGACCTATGGCGTGCCGCCACAATACTTAATGGCATTTTGGGGATTAGAAACCAATTTTGGTGGCTATAAAGGCAAGATGCCAGTGGTCGATAGCTTAACGACACTGGCATGTGATCCTAGGCGTGCCAGTTACTTTACTGGAGAGCTAATTCAAGCACTTAAGCTTAAAGAAGCGTATCAGTTTGAGACCAGTGACATGGTCGGCTCTTGGGCGGGCGCTATGGGGCACACACAGTTTATGCCATCGGCCTATGCCAAGTATGCAATTGATGGCGATGGCGATGGCAAGGCGGATCTTTGGAACAGTACAGAAGATGCATTAAGTTCGGCGGCTAATTTTTTACATCAGTTAGGTTGGGCGCGTAACGAAAGGTGGGGCCGAGAGGTCAAGTTACCTAATAACTACGATTATCAATTTTTAGGCCGAAAGGATAAACAACCTCTGGTTAAATGGGCTGAACTGGGTGTTAAAAAGGCCGATGGCAAGAGTTTGACAACGCCAGATATGCAAGCGGCGCTTTATTTGCCAGCGGGACATACTGGCCCGGCTTTTCTTGGTTATGGCAATTTTGACGTGATCATGCGCTGGAATCGATCTGAGTTTTATGCCATAGCTGTAGGTCACTTAGCCGATCGCATAAACGGCGCCGCGTCACTTGCTGTCGCCCCACCTCAGCATGACAATATCAGCCGTGACAAACTTAAGTTATTGCAAACAAAACTGAATGAAAAGGGCTTTAATGTGGGTAAACCAGATGGCGTGTTAGGTGCTAACTCTCGCGCCGGTTTACAAGCGTATCAGCGCAGTGTTGGTCTTACTGCCGATGGTTTCCCTAGTGATGAAACATTTTCGAGAATGGGTATCGATTAATTTCGGCTAGGGGAGCACTGACTCCTTTTAACTCACAATACGTACTGTTAACTTAACCTAATAATTAGACAAATAGGGTGATGGTAAGATGGATGGTTTAGATAACTTGTCCCATGCTCAGCGTCAGCGATTGGCATTTATCGATTTTAGTTTGCAATATTTGGGTCAAGTATCTCGTCAGGATCTAATTGCAAAATTTGCGACGGGCTTAGCTGCGGCAACGAGAGACTTGGCAAGCTACCGAGCGTTAGCGCCTGATAATATGCAGTTGATGCATCGTACTAAGTCTTATCATCGTAACAGTGAATTTGTACCTTTATTTAATCATGATCCAGAGGTTATTCTTCATGGCCTTGCCAATGGTTTTGGTGATGGTCTATCTCATCCCGTACAGCCAAGCGCCGTGTGTGTTGATGCCGTTCAACTTATCCATCCTAATACCGATATTATTGCTGGTATCATGCGCGCGATTCAGCACCAACAAGCTACCGTCGTGACCTACGTATCGGTATCGTCGGGGGAAACCCAGCGAGAGATTGTGCCTCATACCTTAGTGAATAATGGTCAGCGCTGGCATGTGCGCAGTTTTGATCGCACACATCAGACATTTACTGACTTTGTAGTGACACGCATTAAGTCGGTAAAACTGAGTGTCAATGAACCGTTCGACCACGAGCTAGCCAATCAAGATAATGCGTGGCAACAGCTAGTGTCGCTCGTGTTAATTCCTCACCCGTGTTTGCCTCATCCAGAAGCAATTGAACTCGATTATCAGATGTTAGATGGAAGACTAACTATACAAAGCCGCGCCGCGTTAGCTGGCTATCTGCTCAGGCAGTGGAGTGTCGATTGCTCTAAAGATCATCAAATCCGCGGTGGTGTGTGTCAACTGGCGCTTGAAAATCTCGATATCCTTTCCGAAATCGAGCACTTATCGATCGTTCCAGGGGCCAAGCCAAGATAAAGCGCTAGAGCAATCTTGTGACATTTGTTAAGCTCTGGCGAATTTAAATTTTGATGAAAGATAAAGGATACTTGATGAGTATTAAAGACGATATGGTCGTACAGTTTAACTACACTTTACGTGACGAAACTGGCGAAGTGCTCGAAACCAATGAAGGACTCGATCCTATTGCATACCTTCATGGTCATGACAATATGATGCCAGGTGTAGAAAAGGCACTTGAAGGCCACGAAGTGGGTGAAAGCTTTTCGGTTACCCTACCGCCAGAAGAAACCTATGGCGTTCGCAATGAAAATGCCGAGCAGCGTGTATCGGTTAAACATCTTCAAGGTGCTAAAGTGTGGAAAGCGGGCATGCGTGCGATAATTAGTACCGATCAAGGTCAGCGTCAAGTGACTGTGATTAAAGTCGGTAAGTTTATGGCTACCGTGGATATTAATCACCCGTTGGCTGGTCGAGAATTAACCTTTGATCTCACTATTGTTGATGCTCGTGATGCAACCGATGAAGAGATTGCTCACGGTCATGCCCATGGCGTTGGCGGTCATCATCACTAATTGATGCGGTCTCGACATTAGCCCTTCAAAGAAAACCCAGGCATTAGTTTGGGTTTTCTATTTTAAGTCTTCAGTCACATGTAAGGCGTGCTATGGTTATTACATTTTCCCAAGGCAAAATCATCATCTCGATGCATGAGATACAAGTTAAATTTAACGACCGAGGTCTATCTCTTTATGCTTTGGCAGAAGATATAAAAGTCCTGCGAGATGCATTAATGTTAGTCGCCGACGCTGGTGCTGTGCGTTGGTCATTAAAGTTAGACTCCGTCGAGCAGATTGACGAAGTCGTCGCCGAGCTAGGTATTGATAGCTAATTTCAGCCACCGCATTAGCGGTAATTATCAACTCATTCTTGCGCTTTCTTAGCTAACTTTTTAGTCGCTACTCCAAGGTGTTTCGCTTTTCACTCTATCTCGTCTATGTGGGGCTAATAGATCTAAAGTGGGGCCAAGTGGGACCACTCGAGTTGGATTGATCTGGCTGTGGCTAAAATAGTAGTGCTGTTTTATATGTTCAAAATTGACGGTTGCGGCGATATCGGGATATTGATATAGCTCTTTCATATAGCCGTAAATCGCTGGCATATCGGCAATTCTATTACGATTAGTTTTAAAATGACCGACGTAGACGGCATCGAACCTTACTAGGGTGGTAAATAGACGCCAGTCCGCTTCGGTGAGTTGATCCCCGGTTAAATAGCGCCTTGTCGATAGCAATTGCTCTAGTCTATCTAATGCAGTAAAGAGCATTTCGAAGGCTTCTTCATAGGCTTGCTGGGTCGTTGCAAAGCCAACGCGATATACACCATTGTTGATGCTTTCATATATCCAATCATTTAGCTCGTCTATCTCGCTGCGTAGTGCTAATGGATAGAAGTCGGCGACGTTGCCTGTGATCTCATTAAATTCACTATTAAACATGCGAATAATCTCAGAGGATTCATTGCTGACGATGGTATTAAGTTGCTTATCCCAAAGTACAGGTACAGTGACGCGGCCACTATAGTCTGTTTTCGCTTGTTGATAGAGTTGGTACAGATAATTGTGACCATTGAGTCTGTCGGTTTCGGCGCCGTTGATATGAAATGCATCATCGCTTTGCTTAGGTCCACTAAACTCCCACCCATTGCTTAACATGTGAGGTTCTACTACCGTGACGCCAATGTGGGCTTGCAATGATTTTAGCTCTCTGAAGATGAGTGTTCTGTGGGCCCAAGGGCAGGCTAATGAGACATAGAGATGGTAGCGACCCGATTGAGCCGAAAATTGCGGCGTGGGCGTAACCTCGCTAGGACATGATATCCAGTTGCGAAAGATGGCATCTTCTCTAATAAATTTGCCTTGGCTTTCATCGGTATCGTACCACTGATCAACCCATTTTCCGCCTTGTAATAATCCCATCTCTCGATCTCTCTGTTAACCATTTAGCTCAGTGTAAAAGTGAACTAATGAAAAGAAAAGTCCAGAAAAACAGCTTATTTATTCTATTTTATCGAAAAGTTGGGGCTAGTAATGGTTCCTGTTATCATCGTCGGCATATTTTACCCATTTAAAAGGAACTCTTGATGTCGAAGCTGCCGTTGGAGCGGATCACGATCGAACCGAAACATTCTGTTAAAGCCTGTGTCATTTGGTTACATGGATTAGGAGACTCTGGAGCGGGGTTTGCGCCTGTTGTGCCTTTACTCGGCATGGATGAGTCTTTGGCGGTTAGGTTCATCTTTCCTCACGCACCGAGTATTGCTGTCACTATCAATCAGGGATTTGCGACGCCAGCTTGGTATGACATAAAAGGTATGGATATTGATAACCGAGCTGATATGCCTGGTGTGATTAATTCAGAATGTGCGATCGCAGCCTTGATAGATGAGCAGATAGCTGCAGGGATCCCCGCTGATAAAATCGTGTTAGCGGGTTTTAGTCAAGGTGGGGTAATGAGCCTCTTTACAGGACTTAGATATCCTAAGACCTTGGCTGGGATCATGGCGCTTTCTTGCTATCTCCCGACGGGGAATAAGTTACCAAGCTCGCTTAGCGAGGCGAATAGCAACACGCCGTTATTGCAGCTGCATGGTGAGCAAGATGAAGTGGTGCCCGTGGGGGCGGGGTTATCAGCCTATGAGTTAGTTAAGCAGGCTGGTTACCCAACTCAATGGCAGACTTATATCATGGGTCACAGCGTATTGCCTGAGCAATTGAAAGATATTGGCATCTGGTTAACGCAACGCCTACGTTAGATATAGGCTAGCAAACTAAATGAGCTTAGGTTTTGTTGTCATTTCACTGTATTGAGCCTGAATCAAACTCTAGGTAAAGGATGGGATAGTTCAATGGATAAGGAATTTATCATCGTAATCCATATCTCAATGTGACGGCTTAGACAAAGCCTGTTTATGCATAGCATCTGTTAATAATAAATAGTTGATCTAAAAGGCCTAACTTAATGCGAGGCCTTTTTTGTGATCTAGTTCATATCGTTCTCTCTTGTTAGTTCGTCCACATCATCGCGATATACATTTAATTAACATCCTGTGCTCATTCAGGCGTGTTGTTCCTTTATCCACTCCTGAGGGACAAAAAATGAGGGGGAACTTGTGTGCATCATCCAATGCTGGATTAGTAAAAGTTGATTTAGTGTGAAAACTTTCTGATTTTGTGATCTATGTACGCTAGAGGTCGTTTTTTTAACGGGAGAATAGCGGGGCTATGGTTGTGGTATTCAACCTACTAAATTTAATTAGTTTTAGTTGCTGTTGGTGAATTTTAACTTGATTCGATCCTAACATCCATGTCAGCTGCCTGTTCTTAAATATGAACAATTAACTATGTAAAATGCTTTGAAATTAAACATTTACCACAACTTTGTTCATAAAAATGCCACATTTGGTCGATATTGTTTGTTATTATCGCTCAGCAGCGAGATTAAGCGGTTCGCTGGTTGAAAAATTATGATGGTTAATAAAAAAAGATAATTTAGGGGTTGATGTAATGACAAATAAGCTTATTAAAGGATTAGTTGCGACTGCAGTACTTGCAGCTCTTGCAGGTTGTAATAGCAGCGATGATGATAAAGTACCGACAACATGTGCAGAAGCTGGCGATGCTTGTACTACTTTTACGGTATTACACACTAACGATAACCATGGTCGTTTCTGGGAAAACAAAGATGGCGAATATGGTATGGCGGCTCGTAAGACGTTGATCGAACAGATCCGCGCAGAAGTAGCCGCTAACGGTGGTGAAACGCTATTGTTATCTGGTGGCGATATTAATACAGGTGTTCCAGAGTCTGATCTACAAGATGCTGTCCCTGATTTTATCGGAATGAATGATATAGGTTACGATGCAATGGCCGTTGGCAACCATGAGTTCGATAATCCATTGGCTGTATTAGATTCACAGCGTTCAATTGCTAATTTCCCAATGTTGGCGGCTAACATCTACAGAGCCGACGGTACACGCTATTTTGATGCTTACAAAGTATTTGACGTTAACGGTGTGAAAATTGCGGTTATCGGTTTAACCACTGAAGATACTGCTAAGATTGGCAATCCAGAATTTATCTCAGATCTTACATTTACCGATCCAAAAGAAGAAGCGGCAAAAGTAATTAAAGAGATTAAGGATGCTAAAGCGGCAGACCTTATCTTTGCGACTACTCATATGGGGCATTACGCTAATGGAGAGAATGGTAGCAACGCTCCTGGTGATGTCGCTTTAGCTAACGCATTGGCAAAAGGTGAATTACAAGCAGTTATTGGTGGTCACTCTCAAAACCCTGTGTGTATGGAAGGTGGCGAATACGTTGACTTCACACCTGGTGATGAATGTGCTCCAGATCAGCAAAATGGCACCTACATTATGCAAGCTCACGAATGGGGTAAGTATGTTGGCCGTGCTGATTTTGAATATTTCAATGGTGAACTTCATTTAGCAAGTTACAAACTAGTACCCGTTAACTTACTTAAGAAAGTGACCGATGCAAACGGTGAAGAAACTAAAGTACTAGCGGGCGAGGCTATTGAACCTGATGCTGCGCTTAAAGAGCTACTTTCTTACTATCAAGAGCGTGGTCAAGGCCAACTTGGTGAAGTCATTGCAAACACCGATGGTTTACTCGATGGTGAGCGTGCTAATGTTCGTAACATGCAGACTAACCTTGGCCGCTTACTTGCTGAAGCGCAGCGTTCAAAAGTGAATGCTGATGTCGGTGTGATGAACTCTGGTGGGGTGCGAGCATCAATTGAAGCAGGTGATATCTCTTACCGCGATGTACTGACTGTACAGCCATTTGGTAACATGATCACCTTAAGCACTATGACGGGTGCCGAATTGACTGAATACTTAAATGTTGTCGCTACATTTGATGTGGGAGAGTCTGGTTCTGGTGCTTATCCGCAGCTGGCGGGTATTAAAATGGATGTTGATTGTGAAGCTAAAACCGTTTCTATCAACGATATCAATGGAAAGGGCTATGCCGATGATGCGACATACACCTTCACAGTTCCAAGCTACAACGCAGCTGGTGGTGATGGCTATCCTAAGCTAAACCCAGTTCAAACTGGTTATGTTGATGCCGAAGTGCTTTATACTTACTTTAAAGATAAAGTCGATATCAAGGCTGCGGATTATGCCCCTGTTGCGGGTGACATTCAGTTCTTGAATAGTAATAGTCCATTAGCTTGTAAGCGTTAATTAGACCTTGCAGAAAAGAGCAGCCTAAAGGCTGCTTTTTTTATTTTTAAGCCGAAATAATTTACGTTGCTTGCCAGTTATTATCTATTTCAACAATGATCTTTGCTCTATACAGAGGTTATAAGGCAATCGAAATTGATGGCTGAGACTGACTCCAAGTTTATCTGCAAGAGGTTCTAAGAGATGGGATTATTTTTATTCAATATCTACAGAATCACCTAATCGCATCCAGATATCAAAAATGAAAATAATAAAATATTTAGATACAGTCTCTTGAAATCATAAAATGCTATCCACATATAGTGAGTATGGAACGCTCAATGAGGTTCCTACGTTAACCGCTAGACAGTGCCTGCGGGGCTGTAGGGTTAAGGTTTTATGTAGCGGTGCGGCGAGATGATAAATCTATCATTGAGAGCTGGCCATTTAAAATTGATATTGCTTAATTTAAGGATATACAGATGCGTAATTATGATTTAACTCCTCTATACCGAAGTGCCATTGGTTTCGATCGTTTAGCACAACTGGCCGAGCATGCGGCGTCCAATAAAGGTAATTCAGGTTATCCCCCTTATAACATCGAGCTACTAGATGAACATAGATACCGTATTACCATGGCGGTTGCAGGTTTTTCGATGCAAGAATTAGATATCACCAGCGAAGGCGATAAGCTGGTTGTTAAAGGCATCAAGGCTGAGCAAGAAAGCGAGCGTAAATACCTCTATCAAGGCATTGCAGAGCGCGGATTTGAACGTACTTTCCAGCTCGCCGATTATGTGACTGTGATTGGTGCAGATTTAGAAAACGGCTTACTCAATATTGACTTGAAACGTGAGATCCCCGAAGCGTTAAAGCCTCGGAAGATTGAGATTGGTCGTTCAAGGCTACTCGACGCCGAATAATCTGGCTTTTAATCACTGAGCTGGATATAAAAAGGGAGCCAATTGGGCTCTCTTTTTAGCACTAATATATAGCACTATCTATTAGCACAGCTGTTCAGGTTAACGATTTAGTACGATTGGCCGCGACGCCATCATTGATGGCTTCGTTCAAATACTGGCTAAAATCATCCCCATGATTAGCGAGCATCTTTGGAAACATAGAGATCGGGGTCAGTCCTGGAAAGGTATTGATCTCGTTTAGTAATATTTCACCCTCTTCAGTTAAGAAAAAATCGATGCGTGACAGATGACGTAACTTCATGCCGTCAAAAACCTTGATGGCATAGTGCTGAATTTGTGAGGCGATGGTCTCTGAAACCTCTGCAACCACCTTAGTGGTCGCCTTGCTATCGGCGGCATATTTTTCATCGAAGGTATAGAAAGTATCATTGGCGCAGATCACTTCGCCCGGCAATGTCGCGACTGTCTTTCCTTGGTATTGATACACAGCAACTTCAAGCTCTCTCGCCTTGATGGTTTTCTCTACCACAACGTAAGGCGCGTAACGAAATGCATCGGTTAAAGTGCTTTCAATTTGACTAACATCATCCACACGATAACAGCCAACTGAAGAGCCTTGTGATGCCGCCTTGATGAAAACAGAGTCCCACTGCTTAAGTGCACTGTGAGTCTGCGCGATTGCATTATCATCGAGTTGGTTGAGGAAAATATAGGGCGTATTAGGGATCCCTAGAGCCGTAAACCACATTTTCGCGGTGATCTTGTTGAAGCAGTTGCTTGAACCTTCAGAGTCGCATCCAAAGTAGGGCAAATTAATTAATTCAAAATAGGATTGAATATCGCCCGTTTCGCCCGGATAACCATGAATACAGGGAATGACATAATCCACAGGCCAAGGTGAGATGGTATTGTCTTCAAAACGGATCTCTTTACGGTTGTTCAGCTCACAGGGCTCACCGGATTTTGTGATGTATTGACCTTTTGCATCCAGTTCGACACGTAACACATTGATGTGGTCGAGTTTAGCCAATGAGGTTTCAAAATAGTTGGCTGATAAGAGTGAAATGGCGTGTTCATCACCACCACCGCCACACAAAAGTAAAAGATTTATCGGACTCATCGGGTCTCCGTTTGCTACTTAATGTCGAATCGCATGCTCACTATGCCGTGCTGATAGTTTTATGCAAGTATTGCCGCCATCGTCATCGATCGATTGCTGTTTTTATATTCGCGTATCACTTATATTTGTTGGTATTCGTTCGCCTATTGCCATAAACGTTTGGCGAGGCCAGATGCGCGTTGTGTGGCTTGCTTACACGCTTGCTCGAATACACGTTGACTGCCTAAACAGGTAAAATGTTCCTTCGCCCGAGTGATCGCGGTGTAGACCAGCTCTTTTGTTAACAATTGCCGTTGGGCGACGCTCGGCTTGAGTGGCATGACCAAGGCGACTTGGTTAAATTCACTGCCTTGGCTTTTGTGAACTGTCATAGCAAAGCAGGTATCGTGAGTGGGGAGTCTTGCTGGTAGCACTTTGAGTAGGCAGCCATCGGCTTGAACAAAATGCGCCATTAATCGCTGATGATGTTCGCTATCAGGTAAAATGACGCCAATATCGCCATTAAATAGCCCGAGATTGTAATCGTTGCTTTGTATGATAATGGGACGTCCAGCATAAAACTCACCGTGTGGCGTGATGAGTTTGGCATCAGACAATGCCTGAGTTACCGAGGCATTTATGCCATCTACGCCATATTCACCTGCACGCATAGCGCATAAAATTCGGTATTGGTTAAAGCGTTCAATGATCTCAACTGGTGAATGCTGGCTGTCGATGATTGCACTCAGATAATGTCGATATTGCTCAACAGTGAGAGTTAGTAGCTCATTCAGGCCAAGATTAGTTTGCGTCGTTGGTTGATGTTCAATCCATAACAGCTCTTGATAACCGCGTTGCCAAACCTGTTTTATTTGGCCGAGATCACTGCCATTGACCGCCGCGGCAAGCAATCCAATACCCGCATCGCCCTTAAATCTATGACTGTGCATCAGCATGGCTAAGCTATCGCCAAGTTTGGGCTGTGATGAGATGAACGGGCTTAAATCGGTCGTGGTCAGCTTACTCAGCTGCATGGCCTTATCGCTAGAGTAACGCATGGTCCATTTGGCATTATTGGCTGGCTGCTCAGCCTCAACTTTTAAGCCTGCACAGATATCGGCCAATACCGCGCCCGCTTCTACCGAGGCAAGCTGATCCTGATCGCCTAGCAATATCAGTCGTGCGTGGGCGGGCAGGGCGTCGAGTAACTTGTACATCATAGGCAGATCGACCATAGAGGCTTCATCCACCACCAACAAATCTAGCCTTAAAGGATTGTCGCTATGGTGCCTGAAACGATGAGAGTTGGGGATCACTCCCAGTAATCGGTGAAGTGTCGATGCTTCTTCCGGGACAAGGGCGAGTTTATCGAGATCCACGATATCTGCATATGGCGCTAATTCATTAACCAGTCGCGCCTTCGAGGCTTTGATCGATTCACTTAATCTGGCTGCGGCCTTGCCCGTTGGCGCGACTAAGCGGATCGTCATTGGGCTTTGCTGACACAAAAGCAACAAGAGTTTGGTGACGGTTGTCGTTTTACCTGTGCCAGGACCACCTGTGATCACCGCCAGTTTTTGCGTCAGTGCCGTTGCGGTGGCGATCTTCTGCCAATCATATTGCATATCGTTGTCAGGAAAGAGACTGCTTAGCATGTGAGTCGATGACTCAATATCATTTAATTCAATGACTTGTGACAGTGTGTTAAGCTTTTCTCCCACCTTAGATTCAAATTGATAATAACGCTGTAAATAGAGCAATGAACCATCGAGGATTAAGGGTTTATCCAGCTGTGTTGGTGCTAAACCGACCGCATCTGATGCGGTTAAGGTGTCAATAATCGCCTGCAGCGGAGCCGTGATGCTGCATTGTGGGTGCTGCTCACTCAGCGGGTTGGCTAAATTAATCTGCTCTAGGGGCAAACAGGTGTGTTGCAAAGACAACTGGCGACTCAGTAGGGCGCAGATAAGCGTAAACAGCGGCGTACTCTGCGGATGTAGGCTGGTCATCTGCAGTGCAAAATGGCGATCAAGCGGTGTTAATATACGCAGTGCTTGCCACTCTTTTAATAGGTCGCCTAATGGCTTGTGAAGCTCGATCATAGGTCTAGCTCCGTTTGTTGAGGTATTGACTGATTAGCGGGGGCATCAGTGGCTTCATCTTTTACCAAAGGAGTTGCGGCCTGAGGTTGCTTTAACAGTTGATCGAGTCGTTCGATTAACGCTTTGGGCGGCTTGTCGTAAAACACGCCGCAGCTTGGCGCCTGGGCTGACATACCGCGTAGAAATAGGTAATAGCAACCGCCTATATGGCTATCATAGTCGTAGCGAGGCAAACGCACGCTTAAATAGCGATGGAGCGCGAGGGTGTAGATAATGTACTGCAAGTCGTATCTATGGCTAGTGATCGCGTGTTGCATCTGAGGTCGTTGATAACAACTAACATCGTCGCCTAAATGATTAGATTTATAATCGGCGATAAAAAACTGGCCATTATGCTCGAAGGTTAAATCGATAAAGCCTTTTAACATCCCTTGTAAGGTGTCAAATGATAGTGACATCTTGTAGCCATACTCTGCTAGCAGTTGATTAAGTGCATGCGCCTGGAGTGTTGAAATGGGCAGATAAAACTCCATTTCCACCATGGTATGTTTAGGTGATAACTGGCTAAGTGATAACTCATGTGCCGAGCGATTATGTTCTGCGCTAGGATGTCCGGCGTTAGAATGTTGATCATGACAGGTAAGCGGTGCGCGTAGCAGATCGAGATACCATTGCTGCAAAATATCCTGCCAGCTGCTGTCGATGCCATATTTTTCCATCGCAGTTGGCAGTTGCTCGCTGAGATCCTGCTCGGCCTTGGTAAAATCGATAAGCTCTAATACCAAATGCATAAAGCTACCGGCATTGGCCCCGCGCTCAAAGGTAAAGCGAGAAGCTTGTAGCTCCCTGTCATCGTCGATCATTTCCAGCGCGGCAAATGCTTCATCGTCACTGCCGGGGGACACTCGCTCATGGGGCATATCTTTAACCAGACCAGAGTAACTGCCAACGCGCCAAGGCGTGGAGAGTGTGCGTTGCAAGGGTTTAGGCGCTAGGATTTGGCTGTCACTAACGACTTGCGGCAATGGTGTCGCATCGGCGATAGATTCAATCAAATTGACGCTAATCGCCTGACTTTTCAGCTTTTGAGCTTTAGTTTCAATATCACCAATCTCACAGTTAGCGTCCTCAATCCCCAGCAGATAACCTATGGCGGTCTCATGTAGCTGACTGGTAATGCCCGCTTTTTTAGTAAAACGACTATGGTTAGCGATATAGAGATAACAGGCCAGTACAGGACGGGTCAGGGCTACGTATAGTAGACGCAGATCTTCTGCTAAATTTTCACGTTTACTAAGTGACCAACCGTCATCGGTTTGTTCAATATCCCATATTAATTCGTTGTCTTGGTGATACAGCATAGGGGCGGGTCTTCGGCGATTATCCCGAGCTAAACTGACAAAAGGAACGAAACAAACTGGGTACTCAAGCCCTTTACTCTTATGGATAGTGACGATTTGTACCAAGTTTTGTTCGCTTTCAAGCCTAAGCTGCGCTTCCTCTGTGCTGTGACTTTCGAGTAAGGCTTGTTGATACCAATTGAGCAGGGCGTTAATACCATCTAGCTCGGTGGCCTTTTGTTGTAGTAGTTCTCCCAAGTGCCTAAAATCTGTCAACCGTCGTTGACCCTCTTCAGTCGTTAACAAACGCTCAATCAGGTGGGTGTCTCTAGCCATCGCGAGCAGACACGGCATTACGCCGCGGCGTTGCCATATTTGATGCAACTCATAAAACTGCTCTAGCAGGGTTTGGCGACTCTCTTCTTGGTGATTAAATTGATGGATCTCTGCGGCGTCAAAGCCAAGTAATTGAGTGGCTAATGCACTGCGCAGCGCCCGCTCATCTTTTGGATTTGCAATGGCGATGAGTACGAGCGCCAATTCACGGGCTTCTAGCGTGCTAAACACACTATCTCGGCTAAGAAAAACCGCCCCAATTTGGCGTTCGCTCAGTGCGGTTTTAATATAAGCCGCTTCATTTCTGTCTCTCACCAATACCGCAATATCTTTAGCTTTTAGTGGCTTATCACCTTTAATGCTGTCACTTTTAAA
Organism: Shewanella mesophila; assembly: GCF_019457515.1. NCBI lineage: Bacteria > Pseudomonadati > Pseudomonadota > Gammaproteobacteria > Alteromonadales > Shewanellaceae > Shewanella > Shewanella mesophila. Next base: position 2,330,205 of record NZ_CP080421.1, on the reverse strand, counting down.
GCACTTACCATTTTGTGCTTCGATCAATAGTCGCGCAATTTCGTTACAGGCATCTTCAGCTAGCGATTTTCTTGCCGTCGCTTTATTTAATCCTTTTTCGGGATCTTCACTAAGGAGTTTGATGCGCAGTGCACTATTATTTTCCGTTGCTTCGATTAAGCGCTTCTCATCGGCAAATGGTGACGGTGCCACATGCTCAAATGGAATAGACTCACTGATAAAAGGGTCTTGATGCTGGCTAAATAGCTGATTGACACCCTCAACCATATGACGACTAGAGCGGAAATTAGTATCGAGACTGTAATGGTGCTCGGTGTTAACGCGGGCATCGATATAGGTATGAATATCGGCGCCCCTAAAGGCATAAATGGCCTGTTTAGGATCGCCAATCATCAAAAGGCTTTGAGCGCCATCAGAAGGTGACGACAGTGTCGTTTGATAGATACTACTAAATATTTGATATTGAAGTGGATCAGTGTCCTGAAACTCATCGATGAGTGCAATAGGAAAGCGCTTTGCAATCGTCGCGGCTAAGGTTTGGCTGTGAGCGGCTATATTGGCTTGCGTTTCAGTTACCGCTTCATCACTAGCGGTTTGCTCACTTGTGCTTGGATTAATGCCTTGAGCATTAAGATGCGGCGATGCCGTCAGCGCACCAGCGAGGGTGATTAACAGATCATCCGGTGTGAGCAGGTTTCGCTCCGTTTTCTGCTGCGCAAAACGATGGAATATTCCCTTACGCGCCGCAAATAGAAAGCTAGGTACAAATTGCTTAATCAATTGATGTAAGTTTTCAATGTGCGCGAGTAATGGCGCCCGCTCAGGCGTTGGGTTCTCCCCGCCTTTATTCAGCTTTAGGTTATTGAGAGACAGGGCATCTAACACCTTGAGATCGGGCAGTGATTGGCTAAACCTAGCCCAGTTGTCCATCGCCTCAAGCATGATTGCGAGCTTGGGGTAACCCTGATCTTTCTTACCAAATCGAGTGCCATTGAGAGGGAGCTGATGCAAAAGTTGCTCTATGTTATCCCTCTCTCTTGGCCAGATCAGTTTAAGTCGATTTAAGCTCTGAGTTAACGCGGCAGACAGGGCACCAAATTCACTCGGCTCAGGGCTGGCTTTGGCTTGGCTGGCTCCCAATAACGGACGTAGTTGCTGAGCCAATGCATCGGGATCGCTAAACTTTGTTTGAATGATCTGTGCTAAATAGGGCGGCAATGGATAGCAGGTCTCACGCCAAAAGTCCCTAACGGCATGATGTAAAAACTCGCTGTCATCTAAGGTGAACTCTGATTCAAATAGCAACGCAGATTCGAACGCCATATCGGCGAGGATCCGTTGGCAGAAACCATGGATAGTAAAAATAGCCGCTTCATCGAGTGACTTGAGCGCTAAATCTAAGCGTTTACGTGCCAGTGGTAGGGCGTCTTCTGCCGTCTGTTGATAAAGTTGCTCAATCAGATCATCGTTGACTCGCATACCGATAAAGCGACGATAGGCGAGTTGAATTTTCTTGCGGATCCTGTCCCGTAACTCTCCCGTTGCAGCGTTGGTGAAGGTCACCACCAAGATCTGTTCGCAGCGAAGCGGCTCAGGGATCCCGTGACCTAGCAGCAAGCGTATATAGAGCCCAGCAATGGTATAAGTTTTTCCTGTGCCTGCGCTGGCTTCAATTAAACGTGAGCCGGTAAATGGCAGGGTTAAGGTATTGAGTTTTTCGCTGGCCATATTAGCGCCCCTCCACGAAATCGCTTAATTCAGCTAAAGGCGCCTTGTGATAGAGGCTAAGTAAGGGAGAAAGCAAAGTCTGTGCAAGTAAGCCAAACCGTGACTCGCTAAAATCGTCGGGGAAACGATACAAACGCTGGTAATGGGGCTCGAGTCCTTCGCCTATCTCGCCTTGTTCATCTAGCCACTGCTTCTTCGCTTCGATGAGCTTATCTTCATGGCTACCCTCTGCTTCGACATAGGCCATGGCCGTGCGGGGAATAAACATCAGTGGTTGGCTCTGTCCTTGATAAAAATAATCAGTCCAAACCGTTAGCTGGTTGACGGCTTGTTCTGCGGTGATGGGGGCAAAAGCATGGAAGTGACCTATATCTAACAGATAACTTGGTTGGGTACCGATAAAGCCGTGTTCACTGGTGATAGTTTTGTCTTCTTGCATGGCAGATAGACACAGGTGTCGCAGATAAACCCGGATCAGATCGCGAGCATTAGCGGTACCCGGGCGATAATTCATCAAACCTTTAGCCGAAATGGCATCGATGCGCCCGACAACTCGGCTTTCTTGCCGATCATCAAGCCTAATATTGACCTCAATCGAATGCGTTTGCTCGCCCTTAAGGTAGTTCGCTCTGCCAATAAGCGGCTTGATATCGTGTAGATATTGATTAAGCAGCAGATCATCGAAGGGGCTAAGCGGCAGTTGACCCGCCAATTTGAGCTTATGTAGCAGAATTTCATCGGGCGTGTCTTCACCTGCTTTAATTGCGTCATCGATGAGTGATGCTTGCAGTTGATAACGGGACAGTGGATTAAGGCTAAATGGCTCATCATTATCATCGGCCTGAATGTTTAGCCCTAGATCGAGTTTTAACGTGCGGTTAAAAAAGAACTGCGCAGGATTTCTAAAAAAGCGGATCAGTGCCGATAACTCGAGTTCATGATCTGTTGAGTCTCGATCGATAGATAATGGATCAACAATAAAGGCTTGATGGATAAACGGGGTCCTTGGGCTAGCGCTAGCGTTTTTGGGTAATGTTGAGGTGTCAATCGATACAGGGCACCACTGTGGATTATAACTTTGCGTTAATCTTTGGCTGTCGTTTGCACCGTCTGATGAGGTTATAGATGATTGATATAGGCGCTCATCGAACGGTTGCAATGGCTGCTCGCACACGAGCTGGTTAAAAATTGCTTTTTCAATTTTTTCAATTTGCTCAATTGGTGCAAGATCTTGGTTCTCTGACGTGGGGGCATCAATGAGCGCCTGTGGTACGTAGCACAGCTGACAATATTCGATGAGCTCCGACACCAGCATTGAGGGAATACGCTCGCTATTATCGCGCTCGCTATGACCAATGTAACTGATATAAAGTTGATCTCTGGCCGACAATAGGGCTTCAAGAAAGAGATATCTGTCATCTAGCCTGCGGGAGCGGTCACCTTTGCGTGGGCTAAATTGCGCGACTAAGTCAAATCCTACGGGGTGCTGAACTCGTGGATAGACACCATCGTTCATTCCGAGCAAACAGACCACCTTGAAGGGGATTGAACGCATTGGCATCAAGGTACAAAAATTAACGCTACCGGCAAGATAGCGCTGTCCTACACGAGATTCAGATAAGTGACTAACAAACCAATTTTGTAAGACCTTGATCGTTAATTCACTGCTGTATTTCGCTTGTGCTAACTCTTCATTGAGGCGTGAAATGGCGCCGCGGATCTCTTGAACTTGTGTGAGTTCCTCATCATCACAGCTGTAAAACTCATCCACTAGGTCTTGTAATTGAGCGGTTCGGATATCGAGTGGACAGTCGTGGTGAAGGGCGTTAGAAAACCCATCTATCGCTTCAATAAAGTTGAGCAGTTTACCTAGTGCTTGCGCGGCTTGGCCTTCGATACCGTCTAGGGCTAGGTTTTCTTGATAGATGGCAGATTGATCGCTAAAACTGTAACCGAGAATTAAACGCTTGATCCCAAATGCCCAGGAATTTTGCTCAAATGGCGGTAACTGCTGAGCGCGTCGACCTTCGGCGTCTCGGCCCCAACGCACTCCCGCTTGATCTAGCCATTGCCTGATAATGGCGAACTCGTCATCGCTAAGCTCAAACCGACGCAGCACCGCGGGTACTTCAAGGATGCTTAAGATCTCAGTCAGCGCAAAGCGACTTTGATTAATGGTTAACAGGGTGAGAAAGCTGCTAATTAACGGTGACTCTTGGGCTGCGCCGCGATCGGCAATGGCGTAGGGGATGTAATGGGCGCCTGTTTTTGCGGCAAATACCGCATCGATATAAGGTGCGTAGGCAGCTACATCGGGCATCATGACGACAATGTCTCGCGGGGCAATATCATTAGCCGATTGCGACAGTAGGGCTAATAGATGATCGTGTAGGGTTTCTATTTCACGTAGTGGACTATGACAGCTTTTTAACGTAATCGAGTCATCGTTTGGTAAGAGTACGCGCCTGTCATCAAGGCTTAAATATAAATCAGCGTCGGGTCCTAGGCTTTCACCGCGGGTGCAGAGTTCTAAAATGTCGTGTTGTACGCCATGCAATAATGTCTCAGTGCCTGGATCAAGATAACACTCGAAATTAAAATTGGTGTCCTCTTCGGGCAACTCTAAAATCAGATCGAGTAGTTCACGACCCATCTTACCATTGTTAGCTAGCAGCGGATTGCCCACCTCCAGCTTATCTTCCCAGTCCATAGATAGTTGCTGCTTGTCGGCATATTGCAGGGCCATTCTGGCGCGAAGTCGCGGATCGACTATATCACCCCAGTAGTGCTGACAAGGACTAAGATTTAGCATGATCACATCGATACGTTTCGCTAAAAAATAGAGCACTTGCAGGGTTTGTGGTGCCATAGATGAGATGCCAAAGACAAATAGCCGCTTAGGTAATCCATCTAGGGAGCAATTAGGATCTTGCAAGGTATCAAATAGTGCTTGGTGCAGGTTGGCCCTGTGGTAGGTGCTCTGAGCTAATTGCTGATCATTGTAGTGGATAAGCGCTCGCCAAAGCACAGGTTGCCACGCTTGTGCCTCTGCTAGTTTGTCATTATTCGGGGGCAGTAAGGGCTCATTGGCTTCCCATGCCTGGATCCAGTCAGGGCGGTACACTAAATATTGGTCGAAGATATCTGCTATCTGGCCGCAAAGTTGGAATAGCTTTAAAGAGTGAGTCGCTTGGCTATCGTCAATAATCGGGTCATCATTAAGATAATGTGCCAAAGGGGCGAATATGGGATCATTAATGAGGCTAGGCAGCAGCTCCATCAGTTTCCATGTCATCGCAGGTTTTGTATAGGCATTCTCTTTTGGGACATTGGGCAGCAAGGTATGGCAGAGTTGCCAGATAAAACTCGATGGGAGTGGAAATTCCAGTGCTGCTGCAATTTGATTATGTTGTGCGATAGCTAAGCGAAGCCAAGTTGACATTCCTGGGCTTTGCACCAAAATCTGCTCACTCTCGAGTAATGAAGCGGTAGATAGCGGGGATTTGAGTTCCTCGGCCAATAGCGCTGCTAGAGACTCCATGCGATTAGATTGAACCAAGTAAAGCATACTTTGCCTATTCCCTATTCGGCCAGTTAGCGGTTAATGCAAAGGGCCAATTATTTATCCATCTATTCTAGGGGATTGGCGTTTGATGTCTATTGAAACTCTTGGAAATTTTATCAATATTGAAAGAGTTAGATTGAAAAAAAATCAAACATTTTTAGTTTGGCCGTTGAGTTTTAAAATTGCGATGCGCAGCTGTGTTAGTCGATGCTTGAACTGATGAATCAGTCGTTTTTGATTATCAGCGTCCAGCGGTTTGTATTTTAGGCTGATGTAACAGTCGATAAACTGGCTTAACGGTTGTTGCAGTTGAGGGTAAGCCTTTATGACTCTCTGGCTATATTCTTGCGGTGACTCTTTGGTATATCGGGCTAATCCCTTTTTGGATAGCATAGTACTTATTTGTTCAAAGCCCGCGATCACTCTATCTTGCTGACGAGTAAATTGTAATAGTCCCACACTGTAGCCGATGGCTAGGCCTATGACGCCCATCGCACAGATCACAAAGATGGCGATTTTTGTTGGTGTTATATCGCCTAGCAACTGTTTTAGCAGGCGTTCTTGTTTATCATTATCAAAGCCTAGTACCCATTTGCTCCAGTAATAATCGATGCTGGCTAAGGAGTGTCTTAGGTTATTGAGCAGCGGATATTGTCGTAGGCGTAAACTGCTAAAGGGGTTGTTGATCAGATAGCTTTGCGTTGGATTGAAAACAGCATCAAATCCATCATCGATCCTCTCTGGAGCGATCATCGCGGTTGGGTCGAATCGCACCCAGCCTTGGCCTTCGAGCCACACCTCGACCCAAGCGTGAGCCATATATTGGTAGACACTCATATAACCAGCACTTTGGTTCCATTCACCTCCTTGATAGCCAGTGACTAACCTAGCGGGTAAGCCTGTTTTACGCGCCATAAAAGCGAAGGCACTGGCGTAGTGAACACAAAAACCTGCTTTATTCTCAAACAAAAAATCGTCAAGTTGCTGTGGCCCGACGGCTGGTGGACTCAAGGTATAATAGTAGGGTGAGGTATTAAAGTAGCTCATCATGGCATTAAGACGCTCTCGAGCTTTGGGGTATTCTTGCTTAAATTCAAGCGCTAACTGAGTGGTTTTAGGATTACTGTTCTCGGGCAGTAGTAAATTGCGTTTTTTATTGTCATCACTCAGGCTTTTATCGAGTATCGCATCAGGATAGCTGCTAATCGAATATTGATATTTTTGGTCGAGGGAACTGATAGCGTATAGCCGTCCATCGGGTAGGTTGATCACATCGTTTGCGCTGCTATAGGCCACATCCAAACCAAATAACCAATGCTGGTAACTCGGTTCGCTAATGATGTCATAGTTTATCGCGGTGCCTTGAGGCGCTTGGCGATAGTTCCCACGGCGATTTTGCGCCTCTATTTTTTTAATTTGTTCGGATTGGGTCCACTTTTTACCATCATAGTTTTCCATCACTAATGCGCGCCAATAGAGCTGATTATTGGTAGGTGATTGATTGTTAAAACTAACGCGAAACGCAAGTGCTGCCGATCTTGTCAGTTTACCGATATCGCCAAATGAAACCTCATCGGACAAGCCTGTTTGGGCGTTGTTGGCCTTAGGCACTAACCAGAGTGGTGGCAGTCTCGGCAATACGATGAACAGCAATAGCGCCAGTGGCACACTTTGTAGCATCAGCTTGCCGCCAAGCTTAGCGGTGTTGCTGAGCTTATTATCGCTATTATATAGACTGACAAGAACACACAAGTTGATGGTTGCCACTAAGGTTAATTGCAACGTGAACCAGAGACTTTGTTTTTCGATAAACGTCATTGCGATAACAAAAAAGCCAACAATCACCACAGCACGAACATCACGGCGATTTCTCATCTCGATATATTTAAGCGCGTAGCCCAATATCAACAGGTTAACTAAGCCATTTAACATGCCGATCTGTGATGTCACTAGGGCGAGTGTGGTTGCTGAAGCTATCGCCAAGATAGTCACTAAGTATCGTGGCGGCCTAGCGACTTTCCCTGTAAAAATGCCGACTCGCCACAATAGACAGATCCCACAAATCGCCATGCTCCATGGGGTCATCTTATCGTACAACGGCAGCAGTACAGCAAGATTGACGATAAGTAGCCAGAGTAGGGTATGACGGCTAATGATCTCCTGTTCTTTATCCGTCATGGCTATCTCCTAAGTGTTCAGGGTAGATAGCAATCGCCTTTAAGCATGCCACTCGATGTGCCGCTCCGGCCGATGGTGCGATGGTTTTGCTTGGTAATATTACCCCGAAGACCCGTTCTTGCTGAGACAATTGATCGACCATCCAGGTTAACTCACTCAGCTGTTGTTCGATGTCGTGGTTTATTGGATCGAAAACGAGCCATTGGGGGGCACTGAGAGGCTGTTCAAACTCTTTGGTCAACATGCCGCGCCCTTGAGCTAATTGTTTCCATGCAATCTGATTTAGTGATTCACCCGTGACATAGGGTTTTAGGCTTTTGAACTCTTCTACGCCGATAATAGTTTTACCGTGTCGTTGTGACTCTTCTGCTGAATGAGTATGGTGCTGAGTTAACCTGTTCTCTGACGGTTTAGGTTTAGCAAACACGATTTGGCTATTATCTAAATCAACATTTGACCATGCTCGGCACAGGCCGAGGGGATAACGAGATTCGACCCTAATTCGACCTGGATTCACTAAGCCACGCTGTGTGTTGGCAAAAGGCAGCAACGCTGTTTGTTTTTGATCATCAAGATGGTCAATGGTTTGGATCGGGTTTGCCGGGTAATTGAGAGTCACTTTATGCTGAACTTGCGTCGCACTAAGCACTATAGGGTAGATAACACTTTGCCCCGCATAGACGTTAGGTCCAGCCTTAGCTTGGAGTGTCATTCCTGCTAAGTTGCGGTAGCTGTAGATAATACAGGTATTAAAAATACTCAAGAGTAATATGCTGAGGCCAATCACTAGATTATTTTGATAATTAGTACCAAACAGAAATAGCAGTACGACTAACAATAACCAGAATAAACCAAAACCTGAGGGTAAGATAAAGATGCTTTTATGGGCCAAAGTAACGCTGCGCTGTGCGGGCAGTCGTCTTGACAGCCAATTGAGCCACCATTTACGTATGGGGCTTATTAATATTGGTTTGGTGTTCTCTGTATGGGCAGGCATAGGCTCACAAGATCGGATTGATATTGCTGAGTAGCTTCAGGGATAGTGCTTCGCCCTGTTGCTGGCTAGTGCGGCGTAATCTGTGCTCAGCAACGGCAGTAAATACCGCTTGGACATCATCAGGAACAATATAATTTCTGCCATCAAGATAGGCCCAAGCCTTGGCTGCATTTAATAGCGCCTTACTGGCACGTGGTGATAGTCCGTAACCTTCATTTAGCTGTCTCGAACCTGCAATTAACGCCAAGATATAGTGTAGTAGCGCATCCGATGCTTTAACCTCTGTCACCTCCTGTTGCAATCTCTGCAGGGTTATCGGATCTAAACATTGGGGTAGCTGATGGGTTTGTGGCGAGAGATCTTGCCCTTTAAGCATGGCTAATTCCGCATCGGCATCTGGATAACCTATAGATAAACGCATCATAAAACGATCCAATTGTGACTCGGGAAGCGGGTAGGTTCCCGATTGCTCACTGGGGTTTTGGGTAGCGATCACGAAAAACGGACTCGGTAGGGTATGGGTTATGCCATCGACAGTGATCTGATGTTCGGCCATGGCTTCGAGCAATGCGCTCTGGGTTTTAGGGCTAGCGCGGTTAATTTCATCGGCTAATATCATCTGTTTAAAGATGGGACCGGGATGAAAAACAAATTGGGATTGCTCTTTATCGAAGATGGACACCCCAAGAATGTCAGCGGGTAACATGTCGCTGGTAAACTGTATTCGTTGATGACTGAGTCCAAGGCTTTGAGCCAATGCTTGAGACAAGCTGGTTTTACCCATGCCGGGTAAATCCTCAATGAGTAGATGTCCTTTGGCTAGGATGCAGGTGAGTGCCAATTTAATTTGTTGAGGCTTGCCAAGTAATACTCGATCGAGCTGAGTTAATAGCGTTGAAATGGTTGAATCAGACATGAAACTCCTTCTAACACCGACATCGTTGCCTTGAATGATGAACGAAAGCTAAGTTCTATAACCTGCACTCGGGATTATAAACGTATCTCAAACAGCCCTGTATTCCGCAAACTGCGTTGTATTCACTTGCAATAGTCGGGCTATTGACGCGTCAATACGCCTTGTTAGCAAAACAAATGACAAGTTGGAGATGAAATAAGCGTAAAACGGCTAATTTATCTCGCGTTATCTCATCTCTTAACCCGAGTTCTGGTTAAATAAACCACAAGCACTCTAGAATCTTTTATTGAAATTAACTATGGGGTAAATGTAATCGCTTGGCTAGTTTTTTTACTTGGGACCTGAGTTATGAGTCGGTCATTTTTCTGCCAGTAGTGTCGCCAGCGATAGGCGAGCTGGTGGGGTGATAAATTGGGGGCGATATAGGAAGCCTTGTACTAAGTCGACGCCTAACTGCCTTGCTGTTAATAACATTTCATGACACTCAATGCCTTCTAATACCGATATTTTATTTGATGATTGCCCAAATTGAACTAAAGCATTGAGCAAGCTCTTTTGCTTAGACTCGGCAATCTTAGCTAGCCAGCTCATATCAAACTTTAAACAGTCCACTTGAGTCATCAGTGACAGTGACAACATCGCATGCGATGCACCAATATCGTCTAGCGCAACATTGATTTTTGCATCTTGTAAATGAGTCGCGAGCGCTAATGAACGTTTAGCATCATTAACACAGGTATTTTCGATTATCTCGACTGTGACCTTAGGGTGTGTACTCAGTAGGTCGATAAAGTGACTCATTCGAGTTAAGTTAATCGCATGAGGATCGAGATTGATAAATAGGGGCACTCGCTTAGGGGCGTTTCTTAGTTGGAGATGTTTTGCTGCAAATTCGATCTGACTCAATTGGGGCAGGTGGTGATGTAACTGGTCAAAGACCAAATTAGGCGCAATGGCTATGCCGTTTTTGTTATAAAAACGTGATAGCGCCTCATAAGCAAAAATATCACCCGTTTGAACATCGACTAAGGGTTGGTATTCACAGCCTAGATATAATTGGGAAATATTTATCATTGAAGTAGTAATAATTTGTTGCAAATGATAATTATTCACAATATTGGTCGAATGTCCAAGCCTGTTCTCTGTTACACCACTGTTTGTTGTTAAATTAAGCAAGATCAATTGTCAGCTAGGTATAGATGACGCCCTCTAATTTAATTTGCTTTCATCTTGGATTTAAACAAGGGTCAATATTTAAATGACAGTTCCTCTTTTGAGAATAATTGAGCGGGCTTGTTCTGCTTTATTTGATATATCACTCTGTAACTCAACACGGCTTGCACATATTCACGGGTTTCAGTGAAGGGAATGGACTCGATAAACGCCATCACATCTAGCTGTCCATTACTCTGTTTTAGCCAGCGGCTGACTCTGTGTGGCCCAGCGTTATAGGCAGCGGTTGCTAACACGCGATTATTATCAAAGCGCTCGAGCAGGCTGGCGTAGTAGCGACTGCCTAATTGCGTGTTGATGTCTATATCGTACAGGCTCTTTTGATTTCGATACTTGATACCGCTTTTCTTGGCTATCTCTTTTGCTGTCGCTGGCATCAATTGCATCAGGCCTCGTGCGCCAACTCCTGAAGTGGCGTAGGGATAGAAAGCGGACTCACGCCTAGCGATGGCTCTAATCTCATCAATATCGACACCTGCTTGTTTGCTCGCGCGATTAAAGGCGTCATTGGCGGCTTGAGGAAAGCGTAGATCCATATCGGTCCAAAGCTGTCCCTGTATACTGGCTTGCACCGCTAAATCGTGCCATCGGTTTTGCTGTGCAAGCAGGGCATACTGGGCTCGCATCGCTTTATTGTGTCTATTTAGCAGTAACACCCATTCGGCTCTCGCATCGATCTGTTTATCGATAGCCAGTAGTTCGACCACACGCGCAAGACCGAGATCCTTGTTAAGTGCTGGTGTTAGCATCGTATCAAGAGCGGTATTTTGATGTTGTAATTGAAAATCTTGCATCAAAAGATTAGCCGCCGTAAATCCATAAAAGTTACGTTGCTGCGCTAATTTATCGAGTATTTCTTGCTGGTCAGTTTGTGCGATTTGGCTTTGGGATAACCAATATTGCCAACGAGCCTTGGCCTGCTTCTCTTTGGTGAGTAATGGCAGTAGGCTATTTAATGTCTGTTGATCATTCTCTCTAATTGCCCAGCGTAGACGGAGCTCTTTTAGATCGTCGCTGTCAATTGATGGTAGGCGTTGATCAATAAAGCCTTTTAACCTGGCTTCTTGGCGGACAAGTGCTTTCCTGATGAAAAATCGACTGAGTTTTGCGCCTTGATAGTCATTAAAACGATGCGCTTTTTCATAGCTTAAAAATAAGGTTATCGCTTTGTCGAGATCCTTTCTCGCTAACCGTCGTAATCCAGCGTCCACAATATCTGCATAGATAGGGGCTTTGGCCATATATTGCTTGCTATGTCTTAGGCTGCGTGGATCTTTATAAACCGCTAACAGTCGCTGAGCTTCAGTTTTATGGGGTGTGGTTTTGCTCGCTAAATAGCGGAGTAAACTAAATTCGCTCGCATTAAAGGCGAGCAGCATTCGCGACCAAAGGAGCTCTTGGGTTCGGTGACCTGATTTTTCCCATGCTTTGAACAGTGGGTCGCACTCTTTTGGTCGAGAGCGGCCATATAACCAGAGTTTCTCCGCACCGTTATAAGCCATCTCTGCTTGATTCTGTGCCAATTGAGCGCGGTAATAAAAGCATTGCAAAGCCGTATTATTGGGAAGATCTGGACTGATTTTGAGAAAATCTTGCCAGCGCTTTGCTTGGCCTGCATTAACGAGATAACGATAGCGTGCACTTTGATAGAGAGGAGTATCCTTAAAGCCTTCAATCGCAGCGAATGCTTTTGTACCTGGATAGCCGAGGATATTGTCCATATCGGCATGGAAATCAAGATAGGGAGTTAAAGGATATCCATCAAGCTTTTGCCTTAACAGCTTGAAGTGACTTAAGTCGTTTTGCGTTAGCGCCTCTCTCGCTTCTAAGTATTTTTGCTGTAAGTCAGTTAACTGGGAGGCAGAAACTTGACCCACTAACAGCGACGCCAATGTTATCGTTAGGTAACATAATCGATGATTAATACTGTGGCGTAAACTCTTAAGCACGAATTAACTTCCTTTTTATAAAACTGGTTCCAGCAGTAGCTATGGTGATATTAGTTCAGTTTTATATCACTTGTTTGACTTCCTTGATGCTCATCTAGCGCTTTTTCAAGTAGCTGGGTATCTAATTGTTTGCTGGTTGTCACTCCCAGTTGTTGCATTTGGTGAGCTTGACGTAACAAATTCCCTTTACCGGTAGATAGTTTACCCATAGCGCTGACATAACTTTTATCTAATGACTCGATGGCACGGCCGACTTTCTCCATATCCTCAAGATAGCCACATAATTTGTCGTAAATTTTTCCTGCCTGTTTGGCGATGCGTTGTGCATTTTGGTTCTGATATTCATAGCGCCAGATATTGTTGATGGTTCTTAAGGCCACCAATAAGTTGGTTGGGCTAACCAACATGATATTGTTATCTAAGGCGTAATTAATCAGACCTGGTTCATGTTCTAGCGCGAGTAAAAATGCGGGCTCTAAGGGAATGAACATTAGCACATAATCTAGGCTTGTTAAGCCGTGTAGTTGTTGATAGTCCTTTTGACTGAGACCTTTAATATGAGCGCGAATAGAGTTGCAATGCTCCTTGATGGCGCTCGTTTTAGTCAATTCGTCTTCGCTATTAAAGTAGCGTTCATAGGCGACAAGTGACATTTTTGCGTCGATGACCACATCTTTATTTTCTGGGAGATGAATAATCACATCAGGCTTGAATCGTTTACCATTGTCATTCTTTAGATCTTGTTGGGTTTCATATTCGTGGCCTTCGCGAAGCCCACTCTCTTGTAATACTCGCTCGAGGATCACCTCGCCCCAGTTGCCTTGCTGTTTATTATCACCTTTTAATGCTTTGGTTAAATTGACCGCGTCTTGGCTCATTTGCAAATTGAGTGCTTTTAGGGATTCGAGTTGATGTTTAAATGCGCTTCTTTCAGCTTGCTCAACGGTATAAGATTCTTGAACTTGCTTTCTAAAGCCTTCTAGCTGCTGTTTAAAAGGTGACAGTACATGAGATAGCTGCTGTTCGTTTTGAACCTGCAGATTCTGGGTCTTAGCATCAAAAATCTTGTTGGCAAGATTCTCAAACTGCTGGGTTAGGCGAGCTTCAGACTGATTTAGGTGGCTAACCTTTTCTTCTAATGCTTTTTGTTCGGTTTCAAATTTCACCGTTAGCGTTTGCTGCATCGCATTGGCTTTCGATAGCGCCAGTTGCGTCTCCATCAGTTTTCGTTGCACTTGGTGCAGCTGTTCCTCTAGCTCTATCGCCCTTTGTGCTTGCGCTTGGCTCATGCCGAGTAGGGATATTTGATGCTCAAATTTTTGTTGCAAAAGGTGATTCTCATCATGCCTATCGGCCAATTGAGCCTGTATCAGGTCAAATTGTTGTTGGCTATCTTGCAGTGTTAGTTGATGTTCCTCTACAAGCTGCTGTTTCACTGCATCCCATTTTTGACGAGTAAGACGTTGGTTTAACAGTGCGCCAATGAGAATGGAGAGTAGTGAGACGGCACAAAGCACAATGATTTCAGGCAAAGAGAGTGGTATGGCGGTAGGCATAGACAAAGAACTCATAATATTGAATGCTGTAAGCCTCTCATGACCTTGGACGCGGTTCAAGAGCCGTAGTGGTAAATGCTTAACTCTTATTCGTTAATTATTTTTTAAGTGAAATTTTTTTGCGGTTTGCACTATCTAATAAACAACAGAGAAGATCTATATGAGGTTTCCCGTGGCTAAACCAAAAAACATTGCTCCTATTACTCATCCTAGTTGGAATGAAAAACAATCACATGTAACACCCGAAGCCGTGTTCAATGATAGACGCAATATCATTAAGGCACTTGGTCTCGGAGCCATCGGAGCCAGTATTCCTGGACATGTTCAGGCGGGGTTGTTCGATCTCTTTGGAAAAACCAAGGAGCAGACACCTTTCGTTACCAAGCCGCTAAACTTCATTCAAAATCAATTATTTGGGAAAAGCGAGATATTAACGCCAGAACAGAAAGTGATCTCCCATAATAATTTTTACGAGTTTGGCACCAGTAAAACCGATCCTTATGATAATGCTCAGAGTTTTAAAGTGGACCCTTGGGTGTTAAAAATTGAAGGCTTAGTGGATACGCCGTTAACACTCGACCTAGACGATTTAACAAAACTATTCTCATTAGAAGAGCGAATATACCGGCTTCGCTGTGTTGAGGCGTGGTCAATGGTTATCCCTTGGGTGGGTTTCTCGTTAGCGGCGCTGCTAAAAAAAGCGGGCGTCAAAGCTGGGGCAACACATGTGGCATTTGAAACGCTATTTGATCCAGAGCAGATGCCTGGTCAAAAGAGCCGCTTAATGGGGGGCGGAATTCATTATCCTTACGTTGAGGGGCTGAGATTGGATGAAGCGATGAATGAACTTTCCTTCATGGCCGTTGGTTTATATGGTAAGAGCTTGCCAGCTCAAAACGGTGCTCCCATCCGACTCGTTGTACCTTGGAAGTATGGTTTTAAGAGTATTAAATCGATTGTACGTATTCGGGTGATGGATAAACAACCACCAACGAGTTGGAATCAACTTGCTAGTCATGAATATGGCTTCTATGCCAATGTGAATCCTAAAGTCGACCATCCTCGTTGGTCTCAAGCGACCGAGCGTCGTATTGGCGAAGGTGGTATATTTTCGGCGACTCGTATACCGACACAAGCTTTTAATGGCTATGGTGAACAGGTTGCATCCCTTTATAAGGGGATGGATCTGACACGGTACTATTGATTTAAGAGAAAGTGATTTAAGAGAAAGTGATCTAAGAGGAAGTGACTTTAGAGTCAGTGATTTTAGAGCACCTAATTCTAGATTAAGTGATAGTTTGGAGAGTCTTTGTTTACATTAACAAATAAGCATCTGTTGCCACTAAAGTGTCTGTTTCATCTGCTAGCGTTAATACCAATCGGCTACCTAGTTTGGACCGTGAGTAGTGGCGACGCGGGTGGCGATCCGGTGCAATATATTATTCACTACACTGGGATGGGTGCGTTAAATACGTTAGTTGCAGTGTTATTGATTTCGCCGATAGCGAAGCGATTCAAGCTTGGTGTATTAATGCAAACTCGACGTCTAGTTGGCTTATATGTATTTGCCTATGCTTCATTACATATTAGTGCATTTTTGAGTTTAGACTTATTGTTTGAATGGCAACTTTTAGCGAGTGAAATCGTTAAACGTCCCTACATCCTGGTCGGTGCTTGCGCTTATCTATTACTTCTTATGTTAAGTATCACTTCGCTTAACCGTCTTAAGCGTAAGATGGGAAGGCGCTGGCAGACTCTACATAATGGAGTTTATGTGATTGCCATATTGGCACCCGTTCACTTTTATTGGTCGGTAAAGTCTGAAGTGATAGAGCCGAGTATCTATATCCTGATATTTGCATCGCTGTTGTTGCTTCGCGTCAATATTTTACGGTGGAAAAAACGGGTGGCGGGGCGCTTATCCAAGATTAAGGTTATTTAATGCAATGGTAGATCGCTGGCTAAATTGATAGCTATTACCTGGCACTTTTTTGGCCATATACATGTTTTCGTCGGCGATTTTGAGCAACGCTTGCCGAGATATGTCGTCGTTAGGTCGCAGTGCGACGCCAATACTAACATTTAGCGCGATGTTGGTGTCTTGATGATTGATCACTGGTGACAAGTGTTGAATAATTTTTTCGATAACAATATTGACCTCCAACATGTCGCTGATCGGCTCTAACCACACGACAAATTCATCACCACCGAGTCGGCCGCAGATATCGGAACTTCTAATGGCGCTTTGTAGGCGGTTTGCAATGGTGATCAAAACACGATCGCCTATGTCGTGGCCAAAGCTGTCGTTTACCTCTTTAAATTTATCTAAGTCGATAAATAACATTGCTGCGTGGGTATTTGTGCGTTGACAACGGGCTAACGCGGTATCAATCTGCCTTTCAAATGCACTTCGCGAATAGAGCCCTGTTAAGTCATCATGTTCTGCAACATATTTAAGCTTTTCAGTTTGTACCTGCAGTTGTTTCGTTTGTCTTTCGACCTCTTGTTGTAACGAGTCTTTCTTAATCGTGGTTTCCATCAATCGATTGGTCATGGTATTGAATTGTTGGGCAACGGTCGCAAGTTCATTTGTCGCGTTAATGACGATTTTACTGTGCAGATCTCCTTGAGATAAGCGCATGATACCAGCGGTAAGCCGATGTAAGCTTTGGTTAAATGTTTTAAGCGTCGACAGCGTAATAAGAAGTAAAATAAGTGAGCCTACCGTCAGTATTATAATCACCCACATTAAAATGCTTGCTTGCTTGTCTGCTGAGTGTTTTAACTCTAACCTTTGTAGTTTCGTTAAATCTTCGCTCATGGCTTGTATCGAGATATTAAAACGTACCGTTAGCATGCCGTTTTTTGATGTAATGCCATGATCCGGTGGTACCGACACATTCTCCTTCGCCAGTGAAAGTAGGGCATTGAGGTTGTTGGTGACCCTGCGTAAGTTGAGCATGAGTAACTTGGCATTGGGGGAAAATGCGTCATTAGCGGCCAGTTTTTTTTGCAACGAAAAAAGGGCTATTTGAGTTTGATTGAGGGCATCTTGATCTTGAAACTCTTGGAGTATCCATAGCCTACTACGCAGTACATCAATGGATTCTTCCAGTTCGATGATATAATTTGACGTTGTGAGGCTTTGTTGCTGTATTGATTTTAGACTCATGAACGCCACAAAAATCGTTGCAGTTAGCAACAAACTAAGGATCAATTGAGATTTTAATCGAGTGGTGATCATCATTTCGACATCTAGATCCTAATTAGTCATGGCCTTAAGTAGGGCTGAATCGTCCAGTAATATTCGAAAATCGGGCATCATTGGTGATGATACTGCGCCGCTAGCGACTGCCCAGCGTGCTTGTGTATGAAGCATTGATAGTAGAGAGTTGTTTAAAGATAGCCTAAAAATGTAATCGCTCCATGCCCATTCGAGTTCAGCATCTGAAATATTAAGGTAGTTGCTAATGATCTTTTTGGCCTGTTTGGGGTGCTCTGCAATAAATTGTTGGGTATCTGCTAAAGCTTTTAGAATCTTCACATGCTGTTCAAAGTGTACCCTGGTATTTGTATCAGAACTGATCAAATTAAACGACAGATTATAAATTCCTTTACTCGGATATTGATAAATGTTACTGCCTTGATCTGTGATGAGATGATATCCATAGGGCTCCCAAATTGATATGAAATCGACTTCACCAGCAATTAGGGCTGGGGCAAGTTCTTGCGGAGACATATATACTTTCTCGAATGAACTATTTTCTTGTCCCGTGATAATAAGAAGTGAGTCAGTGAAAAACTCGCTAGAAGAGCCTTTTATAATGCCAATCCGCTTATTGTTGAAACCTTGTCGATCTATGTGACTGTTTTTTCCAAAACTGAGTAGTTTAAGATCGTTATCAGATTCGACAAAACTGGCCAACAACCGAAAATCATTACGCTTGAAACTATTGAACATAGCTACCGATTCCGAACTCGTGGCCAAATCCGCATTACCATTAATCATCGCATCAAAGCAGAGGTGTCCACCTTGATAGGGAACAAGTTCTACATCAACGTCGTGACGTTTAAACAGGGCTAACTCTTTGGCAATGATGAGTGGGGCGCTAAGTGGTGTGGTTGACATAGCTATGCGTATTGGCGTTGGTGGAACCGAGGCGGGTGACTTCTCTGGCCATAAATTGATGACCAAGATCCCCAAAGCTGCAACGACTGTCAAGACGATACTTAAGCGCTTCATTGCTGGACATTCTCCTGATGATTCATATCAATACTTAGTGTAGTTGTATTTATCTGTTAGTGAGTGGTAAAAGTAGACTAGGTAATAGAAAAATTTAAACTTTTTCTAGTTATACCTTAAGTTCAAATAACCAAATAATTTTGACAAACAGGGCGCTTTGAACGACGTTTAAGTAATGTTAAGTTATTTACCATAGAGCACAGAGGTTATTATCATGACCGTAATAAATAACCTATTTCGTAGGATCAGAATCTCAAGTCGTTTACTGTTAATGTTAGGTTTAGCTGTGATCGCGACCATCTTGATGTTTATGTTTGCGCTATTAAGTATCGAAGGTCTGCTGTATCAAGACAAACAGGATAAGTTGACGTCACTTGCCGATACTGGTGAGAAAGTGATTGCCCAGTATTATGAACAATCTAAGCGAGGCGTAATGAGTGAGGCCGATGCAAAGGCCAATGCAATCGCTGCGTTAGATGGATTACGATATTCAGGTAATGAGTATTTTTGGACTATTGACCGAGATGGCGTAATGGTGCAACACGCTTTTGCTAAAAAGCTTGTCGGTACGAATGTGTTAGGCATGAAAGATCCAAATGGCGTAAAGCTATTTGAGTTGATGGTGACAGGGACGAAAAACAGTGAATACGCCCTTATCGAATATATGTGGAATAAACCCAATACGACCGAACCTAGCCCGAAAATGAGCGTAGTTAAGCGTTTTGAACCATGGGGTTGGATTGTGGGTACAGGGATTTATGTCGATGATATTAATGATGAAAAAATGGCTTTTACGGGGGAGTACCTTTTAATCGCCGTGCTTGTTTGGTTACCGGTTATCTTTTTATTGGTGATCATCTCTCGTAGTATTTCTATTCCAATGCAACAAACCATTTCTGCCTTTGAAAATATTGCACGTGGTGAAGGTGATTTAACCTTGAGACTAAACGAGTCAGGCAAGGATGAATTAAGTATCGTCGCCAGTAGCTTTAATGCCTTTGTGACTAAGATACAATCTTTAATTCTGTCCGCGTCAACATCAGTGAGTCATAGCCGTGAATTAGCCGAGGGATTGGCTGTTATATCTGCTGAGGCATCTACGATAACAAATAGTATGCAAAGCGAAACAGAAAGCGTTGCGACTGCAATTAACGAAATGTCGATGGCGGCGTCTGAAGTGGCTTCCAATGCCCAACTAGCGGCAGATAGTGCTGGCAGTGCAGATAGTGAGGCGGATCGGACCGCTCAGGTTGTCGATGTCGCAGTGTCTAAAATTACAGTACTCTCCGGTGAGCTAGAGAAAACGTCCCAAGTTGCTCAAGGGTTACAGGTAAGTTCAAGTAAAATTGGCCAGATCTTAGATGTGATAGTGGGTATTGCAGAGCAAACAAATCTTCTCGCGCTTAATGCGGCGATCGAGGCGGCAAGGGCAGGAGAAGCTGGCCGTGGTTTTGCGGTCGTTGCAGATGAAGTGAGAACTCTCGCAAGCCGTACTCAAGATTCAACTCAGGAAATTAACAGCATTATCGATGCGATAAGAGAAGCGATAGAAAATGTTAACCGCTCAGTGTTAACGGCTAAAACACAATCATTAGAAACGGTAGAAGAGACGACTCAAGTGGTCGATGCTCTGGGTACAATTAAGGCTTCTATTCGACAAATTTCAGATATGAATATTCAAATTGCAACCGCGACAGAGCAGCAGAGTGCTGTTATAGCAGAGTTAAATATGAACGTAACACGTATTAATGATATCTCTTTAGAAAACCAACACAAGAGTGAGCAGATCGGTAGCGCTAGCGATCAGATTAAAACAGGGTCTTCAGATTTAGAGACACTAATATCATCTTTTAAAGTATAAAAATGTTAGTTGGAATATAAAAATAACCTGTGAAGCTCGCAGGTTATTCTTTATCGGTAATTTCTTGTTCGCGCATGATCTGAATAACATCATCAAAAGAGATGCCATACTCACGAGATAAATTAATGATCTTTGTTTTGTAGGTTTGAATCTTTTCTTGCTGTAGTTTCTTAAGTTGTTCTTCATCGACTAAATCATTAACAACTTCTTGTAAGATAGTTAATCTTCTTAGGCTGTAATCTAGTGATTTAAGGTAGGTTTTCATTTGGCTTGCATTACGGGCCAACTCTAGTCCGCTAGTCTGCTTCTTTTCATAGCCATATTCGTCAATTGCGCTAATTGCATCTTGTAAATTAAAAGTCTCTTTCATGTCATCTCAATTGCTAGCTGTGAGGTTAAAACTGAAATCGGTTATAACAATAACTGTATATACCGAGGTGTCGTTGATTATAGAGCGTACTACTTAAATCTAAAATAGAAACATTGTAAATTCACATAAATTTTCATTTTAAAGCAGCCTTGTTATAGTAGCTTAAAATATCATCGCCGCATGGAGGCTTTTATGCTCGATTTACTCCCAGATCTGTTTGATCTCTATCCATCAGAATTATCACTCTTAGGTCATAATTATCGCCAATTCGGTAATCGAAGCATATTTTGGGGAGAAGTGGTAACGGTCAAATGCTTCGAAGATAACTCTAAGTTAAAAGAGTTACTCGCTCAGCCTGGTGATGGCAAAGTGCTTGTCGTCGATGGTGGCGGCTCTTCACGTCGGGCACTGCTTGGAGACATGATTGCGCAAAGTGCGGTCGATAATTGCTGGAGCGGTATCGTGATTAATGGCTATGTTAGAGATGTTGCGGCATTAAACTTGATGCCTATAGGTATACAAGCATTAGGGGCTAATCCGATTAAAACCGATAAACGTGACATTGGTGATGTGAATGTGCCAATAGAGATAGACCGCGTTATAATTAAGTCTGGCATGTTCTTGTATGCCGACGATAATGGTATTGCGGTATCAGAATCGAGATTAGATTTTTCAAGCCTGTGCTAGTTGTCAGAGACGTTAACTAGATCTACCAGATGGAACCTGTTATGAAATTTATTAAATGGTCACTCATTGTTGTTGTTTCACTGTTTATTTTACTCGTTGCCTATCTTACACTCATCTTCGATCCGAATGATTTTAAACCTCAAATAGTCGATGCTGTTAAAAAGCAGACAGGCAGAGATTTACAAATTAATCAAGATCTCAGTTGGACATTTTTTCCTTCTATCGGTATTTCTCTTGGCGATATAACCCTTTCTAACCCTAATGGCTTTAAAAACCCAACCATGGTTAGCGTTAAAGGTATCGTCGCTGAAGTGGCATTACTGCCGCTGTTTAGCAAAGAGGTTGAGGTTTCGCAGCTTAATTTAGATGGCTTAACGGTTAACCTCGATACTTACAAAAATGGCCGTTCAAGTTTTGATGGTTTAGATGGCAGTCAAGCCGCTAAACCTGATTCTGAGACTAAGACAAGCCAAGCGCCATCTTCAATCCAACTTAGTAGTCTAAATATCGGCGGCGTTGCGATCACCGATACGCAGATTAATATGTTCGATGAATTAACGGGCAAGAGTCAAAGCTTCACTTTAGATGAATTTCGATTAGGAGAGTTTTCTCTCGGTCAATTAGCGGAATTTTCATATAAATTTAGCGCAAGCTTGCCAGAGATGAAACTCGTCAGTGAAGGTAGAGGACAGCTTAAGGTATCAGCTGAACTCGATCAGATCGCAATTAATGATTTTGTTATTAGTAACGATATAAAAGGGGACGCGATCCCAAATAAAGCGATGGCGGTATCGCTAACGACACAAGTTCAGATCGATAATAAAGTTAAGCAACTTGGTGCTCAGCTCGATAGCCTATCTGTCGATGATATAAAGGCAACGGGCAAAATTGATGTTAATTATGGCAGCCGAGTCCCGAGTGTGATTGCGTCACTTAATTTTGGCGATATTAACTTAGAGAAGTTTTTGCCAAAGAGTGAAGAGTCTAAAGATCAATCGGCAGAAGTGACTGCTAAAGAGCAGCCACAAGAGCCGGATATTTCGGGCCTAAAGGCTGTTAACCTTAAATTTGATTTAACGGCTAAGTCGATTGCTGCAAAAAATATTAAAACCAGTAATTGGATGATGAATGTAACCATTAAAGATGGGGTGTTAGATCTCAGTAAATTATCCACCGAACTCTATCAAGGTAAACTACTGACATCGGCGCGGTTAGATGGTCGTAAGCCGGTGGCGAGCTACAAGTTTGATAGTAGCATTACGGGGGTTCAAATTCGGCCGTTGCTGACCGATGCGGCAGAAGTCGATCTACTTGCTGGGGCAACGAAGTTTACTATTACAGGTTCAGGCAACAGTCTGATCCCAGACAATATTAAGAAAAACTTGCTAGCAAAGGGGCAATTTGAAGTTGCCGATGGCGCTATCCATGGGGTGAATATCCCACAAATGATCCGTGATGCTAAAGCTAAATTGGGTGGGGATCTCAATGCAGCGTCTACTGGCGAAAAGAAGACAGACTTTACCAGCCTTAGTGGCAGTTTCTCTATGAGTAAAGGCGTTGTGACTAATCCCGATCTAGCAATGGCGTCGCCATTAATTCGTTTAGGCGGCAAGGGTAATGTTAATCTGTTATCCGAAGTGTTGGATTACGCCCTGACGACTTCGGTTGTAGGATCACTAGAGGGACAAGGTGGTGGCGAGCGCGATGCACTTTATGGTGTTGAGATACCTTTTGCCATCTCGGGCACTATGTCTGAACCAAAGTTTGCTTTAGATACTGCTGCGCTATTTGATGCAAAATTAAAGCAGGAAACGGATAAAGCGAAAGATAAATTAAAGGATGAACTGTTTAAAAAGTTAGGTGGCTTTTAGTCAACCTGAACTCGGGGTTAAGAGATTAAATATGAAAAAGCGATGCTATGCATCGCTTTTTCTTTTTAACCTGAGCATGGCAAGGGTAGGGTTATACCAAGTTTCAAAGAGCTTCAGAGTCGCTGGAATTGATATTAGTGTCTCCCCTATGCGTCAAGCTTTATGCATCAAGCTCATTTCCAGTCTATTAGCGTTGCCATGTTAGACTCGTGATTTGGTCACATCGACATACAGTGTCAGCTTCTGTCCTGGTTGCAGGTATTTTTGTTTAGATAAACCATTCCACTGGACTAACTGATTAACACTCACTTTAAATTTACCGGCGATTTTGGCTAATGAATCACCGTTGCGAACCGTATAATTAACCGTCCTCGTTACCGCGTTGCTAGCACTTTCTTGCCAAATCACCAATTTCTGTCCCAGCTTTAAGGGATCTCTGGGTGCCATACCATTCCATTTGGCTAGGCTAGCGACAGTGACTTTATATTGCTTGGCAATCTTCCAAAATGAATCTCCACTTTGGACAACATACTGCACCTTTTGTCCCTTACCACTGGTTTGGCGTTTATGTAAACGCTGATCAGCCGACAGCAGATATTTGGAAGGATCTTTTGCCGAAATGGGAATTAACAGGTGCTTGCCGGCGATAATGGTATTATTTTTAATATCATTAACCGCACGAAGTGCTGAAGGTGTCGTGTGAAAACGTTTGGCGATAATACCTAGGCTGTCACCTGACTTGATCTTATAGCGCTGCCATTTCAGGCGATCTTCTTCGTTACTGCTTATTAACGTCGCTTCAAAAGCATCCGCTTTATCGACTGGCAAGACCAGTGTATGCGGCCCTTCAGGTGCCGTAGCCCACTGGTTAAAACCTGGATTAAGTGCATGAAGCTCTGTTAGTTTCATGCCTGCCATCTCAGCTGCCAGTGCAAGATCGATCTGACTGCCAATGTTCACCACTCTAAGTTGGGGCTGATTCGCGATAGGGAATAGTTCAATACCATATTCTTCGGCGTGCTGGATCACATCGGCTAATGCCAACAATTGTGGTACATACCGCTCGGTTTCCCTCGGTAGATCTAATGTCCAAAAATCGGTCGCTTTTCCCGCGCGTTCGTTACGTTTAACCGCATTTAATACTCGACCCTCACCCGTGTTATAGGCCGCGATGGCGTATAACCAGTTTTGGTGGGTCTTTTGATAAAGGTATTCCATCATGTCGAGCGCAGCGGTCGTAGCCGCTGGCACATCTCGTCGACCGTCATACCACCAGTTCATTTGCAAGCCAAAGTGCCGCGCCATAGGGGAGGTAAATTGCCATAAGCCTGACGCCGCCCCGTGGGAGTAGGCAAAGGGATCGAACGCACTTTCTACGATAGGCAGTAGCGCTAATTCAATGGGTAGGCCCCGTGTCTCTATCTCTTCTACGATAAGGTACATGAAAGGTTGAGCGCGCTCAGATACCCGAGCCAAGTGCTGTGGATGTTTAAGGTACCAATCTCGATATTGATTGACTAACTTTTGATCGGGCACAGGGAGTGACAAACCCAAACGAATTCTTTGCCATACATCGGTCACCACGATAGGTTGCGGCATTTCTGTTTGTGGCGTAATGGGATCAACGATAATAGGTGGTTCAACAGTTGTTGCTGGCGTGGTTGTCGCTTGCTGATTGAATGACTGGCAACCGACAAGCAGGGAGAGTCCCCCCGCCATCAGGACAAATGATAAGCGCATCTATAAATATTCCTTACAATATGTCCCTCTTACACAACCTCAGATGAGAATGGGGACTTAATTAGCGCGCTATTGTAAATGATTTATTAGAAATTGTCCTTCCATTGCCTCAGAAGCGTGAAACAGGTTTGTTCATCGCTAATAGGTTGTTGAAAATGGGTCGATAAGTTTTGCTGTATATCTGCGCTGTTTGCCCTTAAAAAGGGGTTTATGGCCTTTTCCAGCGCCAGCGTTGTCGGTAATGTTGGTTGTTCTTCGGTCCTTAATTGCATCGCTTTTTGGTGATATTGTTGCAATGCCTTGTTAGCTGGCTCGACATGGAGTGCAAAGCTGAGATTGGCTAATGTGTACTCATGGGCTGGATACACTAGGGTGTCATCATCTAGCTCACTCAAACGATTTAAGGAGCGCAGCATCTGTGTTGGTGTGCCTTCAAATAATCGTCCGCATCCTGCGCTGAATAATGTATCGCCACAAAAAAGATGACCATCGATTAGATAGGCAATGTGGCCTAAGGTGTGTCCTGGGAGATGAAATACTTTTATCGGCGTTGGGAGTAGTGGCAGTGTGATACTATCCATTTGAGCCGAAATGCTGTGGGTGATCCCTTCTATATTTTCATCATCGGGACCATACACATGAAGTTTATGACCAGAGTGAGCTTGTAGCCCTAAGATCCCACCTGTATGGTCATGGTGATGATGGGTGATCAATATGCCGCTAAGTTCAATGTTGTGTTGCTTGAGATAGGTGATCACCACGTTACTATCGCCAGGGTCGACGACATAGTGTTGTTTGTTATGAGCGTCGCTGATAAGCCAAATATAGTTGTCGTTAAATGCGGCTATGGGTGAGATAGATATCATAATTTGGGTACCAATTAAAAAGTGTGCACGGCTTTAGTTTACTGAGCAAAGCTATTGCGTGTATAGGGCTTTAGGGATTTAATAGTCTAGCGACTAACGGGTTTTGTTCGCAAAGCACTGGAGGGAGTGTGTCCACAAACGCAATTAAACCACAACAATGGCAAGACTTGCCTAATGGATCTTGGCTTCAGGAGGCGGTGGAAGATAAGTTAGCCAGTTGGTGGCCTAAAGTTTTTGGCTACCACCTGCTGAGTATGGGTCCCTTGAGTGCGTCATTGGAAAAGCCCAACCTGCCGATTGGACGGGAATTCTCCATGGTACAGCAAGGAGATGCCAGTCTCATTGGTAGCTATTGTAACTTGCCCGTGCAAAATGGCGTGATCGATGCTGCGGTGTGCAGCCTCTTGTTGGACTTTGAACTCGACCCCTATCGAGTACTGCGAGAAACCGACAGAGTCCTTATTTCTGGTGGGTATCTATTTATCATCGGCTTCAACCCGCTAAGTCCAGCATTTATTGGTAAGCTATTGCCTAAATATCAAGAGCAACTGCCATGGTGCGGGCGGTTTTTTACACCTGCAAGGGTTAAAGATTGGCTGGGATTATTGGGCTATCAAGTGATTGGAGATGAACGTTTAGTCTATCACCATCTACTCAGTAATATTTATGATGAGAGTATTTGGCAACATGCATTACAAGCTTGGCTACCTGGCAGTGGCTCTCTTTATATTATCGTTGCTCGTAAACTGGATACGCCGCTCACGCCAATCCTTGATAAGCAGCGTGTTCGCAGGCCTAATTGGTCTACCGCTCCGACAGCGGGTCGAACGGGTCACCTAAGATCTCATGCTAATAAAAAAGAGATCATCTAATGCGTATCACCCTAAAACAGTTAGCAATTTTTGAAGCCGTAGCGAGAAGTGGTCAAGTAGCTCGCGCCGCTGAGTTAGTCAACCTCTCAGCGCCAGCGACATCGATGGCATTGGGGGAGCTCGAAAAGCAACTCGATGCGAGATTATTTGAGCGTGTCGGTAATCGACTGCGTCTTAATAGTCAGGGTAGTCTGCTATTGCCGTTAGCGACCGAAGCCTTACATAAGGTTGAACAAATTGAACACTTATTTTCATCACCCGAAGCCCAGTTAAGCGGTACCCTAAATGTGGCTGCTAGTTCAACTATCGGCAACTATTTACTGGCAAAGAGTACCGTGGCATTTTGTCAGCAATTTACTGCATCTATGGTCGATCTCAATATCAACAACACCCAAGCGGTGATTAATGCGGTATTGGAGTTTCGCGCCGAAGTCGGCTTTATTGAGGGCCAATGCCTCGATAGTCGCATTAAAGTCGAGGCCTGGCATAAGGATAGATTGTTGGTATTTTGTCATCCAGGACACCCGTTAGCGGGGCAAATGATAGAACCTAAGGAGTTGCGTGGTTTACCTTGGGTAATGCGCGAAGCGGGATCGGGTACGCGGGAATATTTTATTAATGCGGCCAATACCCTCGATCTGCAGCCGATTGAAAAGTTCAGTTTTTCGACTCCAGATGCGATTAAGCAAGCAGTAAGGCAGGGCGCTGGCTTAGCGGTATTGTCTGAGCTGACATTGGAAAA
This sequence comes from Shewanella mesophila, assembly GCF_019457515.1. Classification (NCBI taxonomy): domain Bacteria; kingdom Pseudomonadati; phylum Pseudomonadota; class Gammaproteobacteria; order Alteromonadales; family Shewanellaceae; genus Shewanella; species Shewanella mesophila. Next base: position 2,302,831 of record NZ_CP080421.1, on the reverse strand, counting down.
AGAGCTCAGCCGTAAAGAGCTGGCAATTATCGAGGTTAAGGGGCTTACATTGGCGCGGCAGTTTTATCGCATTCGTCATAAAAGCCGAAATCCAACCGCGCTCTGTGATGCCTTTAATCAGTTTAGCCAGCGATTTTTAAATCTAGCACCTTAAGTTAACCGTATTGCGTAGTGGAAAGTACCGTCTTATTGACTGATCGTTTTTGTTTCAATATAGCCAGTATCGGTTGTTGTCGGTTTTGCCTCTGCAGCTTCTCTAGCTAAGGTATCACAGCGTTCGTTTTCGATATGACCTGCATGACCTTTTACCCAGCGCCAATCAATATGGTGTCCCTTAGTGGCTTTATCGAGACGTTGCCAAAGGTCGACATTCTTTACTGGTTGTTTGCTTGCAGTCAACCAACCGCGTTTTTTCCAACCATGGATCCATTGAGTGATCCCTTGACGCATATATTGGCTGTCGCTAGTGAGGATAATATTGCAGGGTTCTCTTAATGCCTCGAGTGCGATAATAGGCGCGAGCAGTTCCATACGATTATTGGTGGTGAGGGCAAATCCTCCAGCGAGCTCTTTAACATGGGCTTTATATTTCATTACCACGCCATAACCGCCGGGGCCTGGATTTCCTAGACAGGATCCATCGGTAAATACTAACAGTTGTTTCAGTCCGGTCATCAAGTTGCTACCATAGCCAATAATGCGGGCAGTATACCCAAAATATTTCAATAAAAGTGTATGTAAACATGAATATTATCTCTAGCGCAAAGCGCCAAGTTATTCTCGATACTGAAACAACTGGTATGAACCAGGGAGCAGGAGCGATCTTCTTTGGTCATCGAATCATCGAAATTGGTTGTGTTGAGGTGGTTAACCGAAAGCTCACCGGGCGTCATTATCACAAATATATCAATCCAATGCAGGCGATTGATGAAGAAGCTATTGCGGTTCATGGTATTACTAACGAATATGTTGCCGATAAGCCGACGTTTGCGCAAGTCGCCGCTTCATTCATTGAATTTATCGATGGCGCTGAGATAGTCGCTCATAACGCGAACTTCGACGTTAGTTTTATGGATCATGAGTTTTCTCTGCTTCAGCCTAGAGGACCGAAAACCACAGATATTTGCCAAGTCTTGGATTCCCTTGAGATCGCAAAGTTTTTGCACCCAGGACAGAAAAATAACCTCGATGCCTTGTGTAAGCGATATGGCATAGACAACTCACGCCGGGATCTGCACGGGGCGTTACTCGATGCCGAGATCTTAGCTGACGTTTATCTTATCATGACCGGTGGACAGACTAAGTTTGAACTGTCCAATGAAAAACCGGGTCAAGAGGGCGGCGGGATCCAAAGATTAGACATAAATCGCGCAAAACTTAAAGTGATCGCTGCCTCTGCCGATGAATTAACTATGCACGAGCAAAGACTAGATTTAGTTGAGAAATCAGGACAATGTATCTGGCGAGGATAAACGTCATTCTATGAAAATCTGCTTATTACAGGTATGCCTTGGCTTAATGCTATCTATTTTGGGGCTGAGTGCTAACGCCCAAGTAGTGCCATCTTCTCAGGCTAGCGAACTCAAAAACCGTTTTCGTATCGATCATATGGTCGACGAGCTCACGCTGTTTGTACAACGAGAATATGGTAGTGCGCCAGTTATTGTGGTGTTACCCGACGGTAGTAAATGGCATTCCTCTCGTCACCCTGAAACGGTAGAGTGGGTTGATGGTTTGAGCGGCGATATTATTACCATCAAGGCTCCTATGCCTGGCCCTTGGCAGTTATTAGGTCGAGTCGTTCCGGGGTCAAAATTAGAAAAGGTTTCTCAGCTAGAGATTGTCGTTGACCCTATGCCACAACCCCTTTATCAGGGAGAACGCCTTAAAGTTACCGCGCATCTAATGGGCGACCAGCAGCGGATGCGGATGCCTGGTCTTGATTACCTCATTAATTGGACTGCACGATTCGTGAGCCAGCACCTTCCTGGAGATGAGAATTTTGCGGCAGGAACCTTAATCGTTGGTAGTTACAAGGATAATGGTGAAGATCTCGATGAGCAGCCAGATGATGGGGTTTTTACTGGTGATATTAATCTCAATCAGCCTTGGGGACACTACAACTTTCAAGTTGTAGCGCAGAACGATATTTTCCGTCGCGAAGTTCGTACCGACTTTGAACTACTGCCGATGCCCGTTAAGTTAGACGTTATTGAGCCAGATGATCACCTTAAGGGACGCTGGCAGTTGCAGTTATCTATCGATGAAACTCAACTGGTTCTGGATGATACTTATTTTGAGTTTGAATTAGTTGGCCCTGCGGGGTTACAGCTGAGTATTCCACTGCAAGCATTAGCTGAAAATCAAATTCAGTTAGTACTTCCCCAAGTCTCTGAATTTGGCAGTTATCGAATTAAGGGCACCGCCGCGGCTACCACCCATACGGGCCGAGAAATATTACTACGGCTGCCAGAACAATTTTTCAATTTGGTCCCGCCACCCGAGCCGCCGCCAACGGCTGAAGAACTTGCTGCAATTGCGGCAAAAAAAGCCGCGATTGCCGAAGAGAAAGCCAAAGAAGATGCCATGTTTTGGATCATTACCATTAATTCAGTTTTACTCATTTTTGGTACTATCGGTTTGTTGATCTGGCGTAAACGTCAGAATCTGAAGCGTGCATTGGCGGTTACTGCAGCACGTCTTGAAGAGGAAAGGGCGAAAGAGATTGGCCCAACCTTAGATGAAATTGACCTAACCATGCCTGAAGATATTGGTGATAATAATCCTAAGCCTTGATTTGCGTTTTGAACGAATTTTGGCTGAATTGATGTTTTTTTAACTGATTGGTTAATTTGATTAAAAAAATTATTGACGAGGGTTTATCACCTCAGTATTATCCATCGCAACTTGATGTGGAGCGGTAGTTCAGTTGGTTAGAATACCGGCCTGTCACGCCGGGGGTCGCGGGTTCGAGTCCCGTCCGCTCCGCCACTCAAGTACCTAATTTAAAATTGTTTTGAAGTAATACGAAGCAGTTGCAAGTTTAGGAGCGGTAGTTCAGTTGGTTAGAATACCGGCCTGTCACGCCGGGGGTCGCGGGTTCGAGTCCCGTCCGCTCCGCCAACACAAAGATGAAAGCCTCAGCAGAAATGCTGAGGCTTTTTTCGTTACGTGGAAACAACAATAGCAAGCGAGATCGTTCAGTTGGTTAGACTTTTGATGAACAGATGGCGACCTGTCACGCCGGGGGTCGCGGGTTCGAGTCCCGTCCGCTCCGCCAACACAAAGATGAAAGTTGATCTTTGCAAATTGTCAATTGGTATGGATTGATAATTTATAACGTCAGCGCTGTTATTCTGTTAGATAAAATCATCGACAATAAGCACTGCGTCACCCATGCTGTAAACTGTAACGTTAGCTATCAATATTTAAGGATAAATAAATGGTTGAGCAGATCACTGCTATGCTTGGACTCGTTGGTGTCCTCTCTATCTTATGTCAGTGGCTTGGATGGAAGTTGCGCCTACCCGCTATTTTGCCCTTACTACTGTGTGGCTTGTTAGTTGGGCCAGTATTTGGCGTGCTCAACCCCGATCTCATCTTTGGCGATCTTTTATTTCCCATCATCTCCCTCGGAGTGGCGGTAATTTTGTTTGAGGGGGCATTAACTCTTAATTTTTCTGAGATAAGAGAGCATGGCCGTATGGTTACCCATCTCGTTACCATAGGCACTCTGGTAACTTGGGCGGTTATCGGTTCTGCGACTCACTATATTATGGGATTTAATTGGGAAATGGCGATGCTGTTCGGGGCGCTTGTCGTGGTTACAGGCCCTACGGTTATCGTGCCTATGCTGCGCAGTATTAAGCCTAAATCTCAACTTGCTAGCATATTACGGTGGGAAGGGATTGTTATCGATCCCATTGGTGCATTATTAGCTGTGTTGGTATTTGAATATATCGCGGTCGCTGCTGAGCCCACTAGTCATGTGTTGCATTCATTAGTGTATATGTTGGGAATTGGCCTCGGGTTAGGTGCAGCCGCTGGTTATGCTATTGGGCTGATCATTCGCCGTGGTTTAGTGCCACATTACTTGAAGAACACCGCTGTGTTGACCATCATGTTAGGTGTCTTTGTTGGCTCTAATCTATTGCAAGAGGAGTCGGGACTACTCTCTGTGACCGTGATGGGGATCTGGCTCGCGAATATGCGCGGCGTCGATATCGCAGACATCATCGAATTTAAAGAAACCCTGACGGTGTTATTTATCTCTGGGCTATTTATTTTGTTAGCCGCGAGATTAGATTCGCAGGCATTACTTAATCTTGGCTGGCAGGGCATAGCGTTGTTGTTGATCGTCATGTTTGTCGCAAGACCCTTAAGCGTATGGATCTGCGGCATTGGCACCTCATTACCTAGAGCCGATAAGTGGTTTTTAAGCTGGCTTGCACCTCGAGGTATTGTGGCCGCGGCTGTGTCCTCTTTGTTTGCTATAAAGCTGGAAAGCCAAGGAGTGCAGGGGGCGGATCAAATCGTCCCCTTAGTGTTTCTCATCATTATTGGGACCGTGGTCGCTCAAAGTCTAACGGCCGGTGCATGGGCACGATTTTTAGGTGTTAAGGCGGGTTCTGCTCAAGGGTTTCTCATTTTCGGTGCATCTAAGTTTGCAAGAGCGCTTGCAAAAGTATTGCTGAGTAAAAATGTCCCGGTGATCTTAGCGGATAATAACTGGGATAACATCCGTTTATCACGCATGGATAACATTCCTGTCTATTTTGGCAATCCCGCCTCAGAGCATGCTGATAACGCGATCGATATGAACGGTGTCGGTCGATTGTTAGTCTTGTCACCATATCGACAACTTAACCCCTTAGTGACATTTCACTATCAGGATCTGCTCGGTAAAAATAAGGTATTTGGTTTAAATAACAGCGAGGGAGGTAGTGCTCGTCATCAGTTGTCTGAGTCTTATCAGAAGCGCCTGTGTTTATTTGGCGAGTCGGTTTCCTATGCGCGTCTGGCGAGTACTATGGCTAAAGGGGGAGTGATAAAGAGTACCAATATCACCGAAAATTTCACTTTTACCGACTTTAAAGATCGCTATGGCGAAGGAGCGTTACCGCTTATTTATCTGCAAGAGGGTAAGGTTAAGTTGATCACTGGGGTAATAAATGAGTTACCAGTGGGCATTGAACTCATCAGTTTGTTATCAAATGAAGCCATTAGTGAAGCTCAAGTTGCTGGCGAACAAAAAGTGGATCAGAAGAGAGCGGCTAAGGTTAACATGCAATCGGCGGGTTAGTTACCCACTGCATCTTGATGTGGATACAGCGCCATAGGTAAGGTGCGATAAGCTTATAACAAAAAGCCCAAACAAGGTGTTTGGGCTTTGTTATTACTCGGTATTAGGTTTAGCCTTAGGCAGCTTGATGCTGCTTCTGTGCTGCTGGCACCTGGGCTTTTAACTCCTCTGGATCGAAATCATCAACATTAATCGATTTCATACGACCAATTTCAGCGCGCTCAAGTAAGGCTATTTCATCTTCGCTTAAGATCCCTAACGCTTTGCCTTCTGCTGCTAATTTATCTAACCAGATAAATGGAAGACGTTTGCCTGATGCTTTGCAGATCTTATCGTGCAGAGGTTCACAAGCAAGAATATCTTTAAAGGTCTGCTCTTGAATACCCACGGCGTTAAATTCAGACGGAGTCCAGAACTGGCCTTTCCCTAGACGATCGCGACTAGCACAAGGGGTTTGCATGATCTTAGCCACTTTATGATCCAGCACATCACTAGGACGTTTCACTGGACGGCCGAATGGGAAGATCACAAAGCGTAATGCTCTGCCTAAGCCCATTGGGAAGTTATCTAACAGATCATCGAGTGAATCTTGTAGTTTATAAAGGGAATCTTCAACAGCCCATTGTACAAGTGCTAAATCTTCAGTCTGACGACCTTCATCTTGATAACGCTTTAGCGTTGCAGAAGCAAGATACAGCTGGCTCAGTAGATCACCAAGGCGTGCCGATATACGCTCTTTACGCTTGAGTCCACCGCCTAATGTTGCCATCGCAAGATCCGATAGCAGGGCAAGGTTAGCGCTGAAGCGGTTCATATGCTGATAATAACGCTTGGTTTTATCGCTATATGGGCTGTTTGAAAAATGACTTGATGTCAGGCCCAACCAGAAGCTACGAATAAAGTTACTGGTGGTAAACCCGATATGGCCAAATAAGGCTGAGTCAAAATCATTCAAGGCTTTATTGGCGTCGGGATCAAATGCCGACTCCATTTCCGCTAAGACATAAGGATGACAGCGAATAGCCCCTTGACCATAGATGATCATTGAGCGAGTTAGGATATTTGCACCTTCAACGGTAATCGCAATAGGCGCCGCTTGATAACCACGCCCAAGATAGTTGCCTTCACCTAAACAGACGCCTTTACCGCCGTGGATATCCATGGCATCGATAACACATTTTTGCATTCTGTCGGTGAGGTGATATTTAACGATTGCCGAGATAACCGACGGTTTTTCACCAAGATCGATACCTGTTGTCGTTAATGTTGTAACCGCATCCATCAAATAAGCGTTACCGCCAATTCGCGCCATTGGCTCTTCGATACCTTCTAACTTACCAATAGGCAGTTTGAATTGGCGACGAATACGAGCGTAGGCACCAGTCGCAACCGCTGCGGTCTTAACGCCACCAGCAGAGTTAGAAGGCAAGGTGATTCCGCGTCCAACAGAGAGACATTCAACCAGCATCCGCCAGCCTTGGCCTGCCATCTCTGGACCACCGATAATAAAGCTCAGTGGCACGAATACTTCATCGCCGCGTGTCGGACCGTTTTGGAACATACAGTTAAGCGGGAAGTGGCGACGACCAGTTTCAACACCCGGTACATCGGTTGGGATAAGTGCGCAGGTAATGCCCAGCTCTTCTTGACCACCCAGTAGTTTGTCAGGATCTTGCAGTTTAAATGCTAAACCTAATACGGTAGCGACCGGAGCTAAGGTAATATAGCGCTTGTTCCAAGTCAGCTTCATACCAAGGACTTCTTCGCCTTGCCATTGCCCTTTACACACCACGCCAAAATCGGGGATTGCACCAGCATCACTACCCGCTTCAGGGCTGGTTAGTGCAAAACAAGGCACCTCTAACCCTTTAGCCAAGCGAGGTAGGTAGTGATCTTGCTGCTCTTGAGTGCCGTAATGCTGCAGTAATTCGCCCGGGCCTAATGAGTTAGGTACGCCGACGGTAGATGCCAATTCACTCGATACACCAGCGAGTTTTTGTAATACGCGAGATTGTGCATAGGCTGAATATTCTAGACCACCATATTTTTTCTTGATGATCATCGCAAAGAAGCCGTTATCTTTCAGGTACTGCCAAATCTCAGGGGGAAGGTCTGCAAGTTGATGCGAGACTTGGTGCTCATTGAGCATCTTACAGACTTCTTCTACAGGGCCATCGATGAAGGCTTGCTCTTCAGCGGTTAAGCGTGCAACTGGGTAGTTATGGAGTTTTTTCCAGTTCGGTTTACCTGCAAATAGATCCGCTTCCCACCAAGTGGTTCCCGCTTCAATCGCTTCTTTTTCGGTTGATGACATCTCAGGCATGATGCCTTTGTACATCTTAAGTAGTGGACGAGTAATAACGTTTTTTCGAAAGCCTGCCACATTAAGTGGTAACGCAATGACAAGAAATACTAGCCAAGCTAGTGGGGCGATAGCACCCATAGCGGTACCTGCTGCCATAACAACGGCAGCTAGAACGCTTGAGGTGAGTAGTGAAACTCTTAGATAGGCCAGGGCGCCTAGCGTGAAGAGCATCACTAAAATCCAAAGTAAGGTAGTCACTGTTAATTCTCCTTCAATTGCGACTGATAACTGCACTAATGCGACAGATAACGGCACTAAGTCAGCTCTTTTTTGTATGACTGTTATCACAATTATAGATTGTGGTCAGACCTGTGTCGCATAAAATCTACCCGCCTAGTGACTTTTATACAAGCACTTTTCAAACAATTGTTTAAATTTTTTATAAAAGTGACCATTCCACAAATAGCGTCAACTCGTTAGAATGACTTTAATTTAAGATTTGTAAGTAAAAGGTATCGCTTTTATGTGTGAGTTGCTGGCCATGAGCGCCAACGTGCCTACCGACATCGTATTTAGTTTTACAGGTCTAGCCGAGCGTGGCGGAGTGACAGGTCCTCACGTAGACGGATGGGGGATCACCTTTTATGAGGGCAAGGGAAGTCGGACATTTAAAGATGCTTGTCCAAGCAGTCAGTCCCATGTGGCTAAGCTCATCAAATCTTATCCGATTAAAAGTGAAGTGGTAGTGAGTCATATTCGCCAAGCTAATCGTGGATGTGTCTCTTTGGAGAATACCCATCCATTCACCAGAGAGTTGTGGGGGCGTTATTGGACCTATGCCCATAATGGTCAGCTCAGTGATTATCAGAGTAAGTTTACTGTTTCTCGCTATCAGCCAGTGGGAGATACCGACAGCGAATTGGCATTTTGCTGGATATTAGAAAAAATCGTAGCACGTTTCGGCGATACGGCTCCAGATGATCTGCTTGAAGTTTATCGCTACGTGGCAACATTAGCCGATGAAATTCGTGCACTTGGGGTGTTCAATATGATCCTCAGTGACGGCGAACATTTGATGAGTTACTGCACCAATAACTTATGTCATATCACTCGTCGTGCACCTTTTGGTAAGGCTAAGTTGATTGATACCGATGTCGTGATTGATTTTAATAAAGAAACAACTCCTAATGACATTGTTACCGTTATTGCGACACGGCCCTTAACCGATAATGAGCAGTGGCATATTCTTGCACCGGGTGACTGGAAACTATTCTGTCGTGGTGAGATGGTGCTTGGCAGTTAAACTAGGTGAGTAATAGTGCGCGAGGAGTTGCTCCTCGCGCATAGGCATTATCTTTCTGGGGCGATTATGATCTTCTCGGCTTTAGCTTGACGTTAATTACAGCCTTTATCGAATCGGTGTTTCACTCTCAGGACTCGCCTTGCTGGTCGTTTCAACCTTAATTGGCATGGCATCAAAGTGATAGGTCAGTAGCTTGATATCTAACTGCTTACTGCCTTTCTCGAAATGGGTTAATCTAATTGGCAGGTAGCCTAAATCGGGGGCCATCCAAAACAAAGTTTGACGTTTGTTATTGTCTCTGACCACTTCTATTTTAACGGTATCGTAGCTACCACTTTCAATATTGACGCGCTCTTTACCCACCACTCTAAAGTCGTACTCATCAATTTCGCCGCTCTTTAACATCTTGTAGTGCATCGTTTTAGCACCTGCGGCAATATCGAGTCGAAATTGCAGCTGAACCATTAGCGGGTCAAATAGATCTTCGGTGTAAGGGAATTTTGCTCGCTCATCTTTATAACGGCTATGGACTAATTTTTGACTGAGCACATAGGCAGACTGCTCTTGATAACTAGGGCCCGTGCCATCACGTTCATGGCTGTACCGCATAGGGATAAGTTTAGTGCCAGCTAAACTAAAGATGCTTTTTACTGTGCGCCTATCTGAAAGCATTAACAGACTCACATCACTATCAAATCTGTATTGGTAGAGATCGCCCTCCGGGGCAGGGAGTTGATAGCGCGCCTTACCGAGTTCAATACTACCGTAATTGACCTGATACTCCGCCGTTTGCGGCGTGAGTGGCTCTTGGGCTGCCCGGGCGTCAATGCTAAATACGACTAGGCAAAACAGGATAAATTCACGTTTCATTGTCGACAAAAATATCTCCTACAAGGGTCAGCTAAAATGATAATTCAAACATGAGTGTAGCGAGATCGGGTTGCCACTCGTAATTTGACAGCTTTATTTTGCCTCGGTTCACTTCGATATTCTCGTTTCTTAACAACTGCATCTGTTCAATAAAAGCTGGGGTCGATTCAGGGAAGGCTATTTTCCCCTGACTATTAATTACTCTATGCCATGGTAGATTTAGTTCATCAGGTGCCAATTTCAGCGCGCGAGATACGTATCTGGCTCTCCCAGGAAGACCCGCTAAATCAGCGATCTTGCCATAGGAACTCACATTACCTTTCGGAATTAACCCAACGACCTGCCAAATTCGCTGCATAGGCGAAATCGAACCTTGCACCACTTTATAAACCCAAATTTTATGTAATAAACAAAATATAACGATTAACTTGAATCTAGACCAGTTAATTGAGAATAAAAATGGATAGCGGGTAGCAAAGAGGCGTAGGCTAAATAAAATAGGGTAAGGTAGTTATCGCTCTGTAATATATCGGTAAAATTGCGAAAGCGCCTCGTCATATTATGAATCATCAAGGTTATGTGAATAGGCATGTGACTATGAATTTAATAAGGTTAGCGTAACAGAAGAGGTGCTATATCCCTGTGAGCAATTTGTTCTGCGGTATAGCAGCTAGTCGCATTGCTAAAGGCATCGCTAAATGTGCAGTTCAGAGTATCGCTAGGCGATATGTCGACGACCAATACAAACATAAAACGGTGATCGAGTTGCCTTTAGTGTGATTTAGGTCATAATGACGGCAAATTTTTAACATCAAATGAAATAATGTCAGTACTGGAAATTCTTACCATTCCCGATGAGCGTTTAAAGCGTAAGGCTCAACCCGTTAGCGATATCAATGCGGTACAACCTTTTATTGATGACTTGATCGAAACCATGTATGACACCGATGATGGCATTGGTTTGGCTGCTACTCAGGTTGGCAGTCTCGATGCGATTATTGTTATCGATCTCTCCGAAAATAGAGATGAGCCGTTAGTGCTAATCAACCCTGAGTTTATCGAACGTTCAGGTGAATTTGTCGGTGAAGAGGGATGTTTATCTATCCCTGGTTACCGCGCTAAAGTGACCCGTTATGAAAGCGTGAAAGTTAAAGCGCTGAATCGCCACGGGGAACCAGTTGAAATTGAGAGCGATGATTTTCTTGCAATCGTGTTGCAACATGAGATGGATCATCTTGATGGTAAAGTGTTTATTGAGCACTTATCTAAACTCAAACAGCAAATAGCACTAAAGAAAGTCAGCAAGTTTCGTTAATTTTTAAGTTTATCTATTTTTTAAGCTATCGACTAAAAGCCACCTCTATATCTAAGAGGTGGCTTTTTTTGTCATGGCATGGAAGGTCACCGCCTGACCTACACAGAGTTATCTATTTTTTTGATTTAGCCTTACTGATATCACTTGGGTAATCAAAAGTTAAATCGTTTTTGGACAAAAGTGGGTTTACCTTCGAATGAAGGTGTTGGCATTTTTGGCTGATAACATTTGGCTGAATTGGTTTTTGGTATGGCTGATGGTAGCGTTAACCTTCATTGTTTTGAATTGCTTGCAGCAGGCCTCACGTGCAAACACATTTGTGACACGCTACAAGCACTTCCATGTGAGCTCTACCTCGGCATCCATGCCTCGGAAGGTCACAACTGTGTTCACACCGAGTTTTCTATCTCTTCGATTTGACCTTACTGGTACCTCTTGGACAATCACAAGTTAACTCATTTCTGGACATTTTTGAGTTAGGACTTTTGCTCTACTATGTGAATTTAAGATTAATATTTCTATGGCTAACGCCGCGCACAAGCGACGCAGTGAAGGTCCAGCCACGAAGTGGCGATCTTGGTGCGCCTTGTTAGTGGTCTAAGCAACTTGGACCTCTTTGAAATTTGGGTTTTCTTCTAATAGCTTTTTGAAAAATACGAAGCAGCTGTCTGAAGCGCTCATTTTGTTCTTGCCGAAGAGCTTTTCTTTAAAACTGCGGTATTTATCTACTTGGAACACCCAATCTATTGGTTCTTGTGGATTATCGCCTTCTTCGAAGTAGGCACACGCCCCGATCAGGTAATTGTTACCTTCGAACTCTAACTCACTATACCAACCCCAATCTTCGGCATCTGGCTCAGTAATCTCGATCTTTCCCTCTAGCTCTGACCTAAGCCATTCGAGCAGGGATATTCCGTAGATCGGATTTATTGGGTTATCCCTCTCTATAGAAACATCAAACATTGATGTTTTAAAATGTATAGCTTGGTTCATAGCTCTCCTTGACCACTAACGCCCTGTTAACAGGCTAAATATTGTTGGCTAGAATATGCTACGAAGGAGCAAAAGCCAACTGTATTTAGTCCTTGTTTAACAGTTTGTTAAGTGCGATACACCATTCTATTTACCGATAAGCATATTGCGAATATATAATAGTTAATAATATAGGAGACAGTATTTTCATGAATGAAAGGAATTTCTGTAACTTGCTAAACGCCTTTGTTCTACTATCAGATTCATCTGGATAGCTCTTAAAGAACCTCCTATATGATATTTTTCGTACAAGAGCAAGAACCTCATTTGAGAAGAACATAACAAACATTGCTCCCGTAACCGCTTTAGGCAGGAAGACAGATATATCCTGTAAAGTTAAGCCGAACCAAATAAAACTAAATCCAGAAAAGGTGATTAGATAAGCAAGTGCAGAGGTTAGTATTATCGACTTGGCGTCTTTTTTAGCTTCTTCTTTAGATATTTCATTCATTACCTTTTTATATCTTTCTGGATCTTCTTTTTCTAGATTAGCAATTTTTACATAATTACTGTAATCAACCTCTGGCATTGGCAGTTGAACGATAGTAACTAGCCAAGAAAAAAGAATTGATGACAATGCGAATACAATTACAAATTTATTTATATACCCCGGCGTTGCCGGATTAACAAATACATCATAAATGACAACAATCTGAATGAAGAAAGATGCCAATAATAATGTAATTAGGATTAAAGCTAATATTAGGGCAAGAAACGCAGCTAAAAGAACATAAAACCCGTGCTGATGGATCTTTTCACCTTTCATGATCTTCTTGAATAGTGCATCAGCAGCGTAGTCTACCCAAATGTGTTTATAGAAATCTCGAACATTTTCGTTAGGTGCTATTTTTGCTATGCACTCATTAATTAAAGCATCAATATACTTTTTATACGCAGTCAAAAGTGCGGATACTGGAGTGATTATTGCAGCAATAAAAAGAATGAATTCTTTGTAGTACCCTAGATTCTTAAAGCTATACCCTAGAATTCTTAACTCAACGTCTTGTAAGTTTTGCGCTGAATACAAAGAAACCATGATGATTAAGTAAAAAATAAGAAGCTTAAATGTTAAAGAGTTTAACCTTCCTGATTTTTCAGTTAATTTTTCGAGGTACTCTTTCCCAAAAAATTCTTCGAAGTTATTACCTTCATTGATAACTTCTCTAAAACTATCAACTCTCCTTGTTAGATTTGACTTCCAAGTAGTTTTTTCGAATTGCTTTAAATCGTCAGGTTCTGACAACGATGACATTAGTAAATCCTTTTTAGAATCGCCGATACTTACAAGGCACTTAACATTTTATTAGTGCGCATGCGCGTTTACCTCGTTAGACCAGTGAAAACGCGCACAGTTAACTATCTGTATGTAATGAACTTATCAGCATTTTGCCGCTTTTCATATAAGTAATCCATCAGGAAAAACGCGCATGCGCGTTTTCCAAACCTATTAACTAAAAATCTGTCACCATAGTTAATTGATTTTATGGGATTTTATTTATTGCGAATGGAATTAGTGCGCACTGATTTTGTCTGAAATTTATACCAAAACACCTAAATTTAAATACGACTGTATACCCATACACTATTAGGATTTCTGGTAAGGCCAAACACTAGGTAAATGGATGAGATTTTGTATGGCACAAAAGTAGGAATTTTCGATTGAGATAACGAGTCGAAACACGGAATGGGGCAAAAGCACGTTAGCTTTTAACTCGCAACTCAGACTAAATGAAGCTAAATCGAAGAGAGAAAATAACCTAGTGTAGGTACAGCTGAGGGTATCGAAAACATGGATGTTTTCGTTAAGCGGCCAAGGATGGCGCAAAGCGTCCCGAAGCAGTATCTGCACATGAGCCTGCCGCAGGCAATTAACTCCCATTGAAGGTATAACCTTCAAACACACTTAACAAATTAGATGCAGCCAAACGCAACTAAGGCTAATCCAAAAAATGCCATCCCTTCATTCTAAGGGGGAAACGATGTGAGAGTAAAAACGAAAAAGGCTTACCGAGGTAAGCCCTTGTTGAGGATAACGTCTGCTAATCCTTTTTAGGAGCGGTATCACTGCCGTTATCTATATCGGTGTGATTCTCTTTACCTTCAGGGTCGCTGTTGTCATCTTTTTTAACCTTAGGTTGCTGTAAATCATCTTTACCAAACTGAGGCATCTTAAACTTAGCGCTGTATTTAAGCACGGCGATATTACTCGCTATCACGCCGATCACTAAGATGATGATGAGCCAAGCTTCTAAATTCGACATCCTTATCCTCTAGCGGCGTTAATCTACGGCCAAACGCCTTTCACATATGCGAATATCTTCGGGCGTGTCGACTTCTGGTGAGTCGAAGGCACTGATGGCAACCTTGATCTTATAGCCATGTTCTAGTGCACGAAGCTGTTCAAGTTTCTCTAAATCTTCTAAGCGGCCAAGGGGCAGCTTTGCGAAGGTGGAGACAAATGAACGGGTATAGGCATAAACACCGAGATGCTTATACACTGGGTAATCGTCTGTGTCGCGGCCAAAGGGAATACGGGCACGGGAAAAGTAGAGGGCGTTAAAATCGTTGTCAAACACCATCTTCACATGTTTAGGATCGTTAAGCTCATGTTCTTCGGTGATGGCATAGCCCAAGGTCGCCATACCAAACTCACCCGGATGACGTTCAAAAAGGGTAATAATTTGCTCAATCGATATCGGATCAATAAGTGGCTGGTCGCCTTGCAGATTAATGACCAGATCATCATCTTTTAATCCTAACTGAGTGATGGCATCTTCAATGCGGTCAGTTCCCGATGCTGCTTTTTCGTCTGTCATGACGACGTTGCCACCAAAGGCTTCGACGGCATCTTTAATGCGGTCGTCGTCTGTCGCTACATAGATAGCCGTTAATCCTTTCGCTAGGGCGGCGCGCTCGTAGACGTGCTGGATCATTGGCTTACCGTTAATCGGCGCTAGCGGCTTACCAGGAAAACGACTAGAGCCATAGCGTGCGGGGATTAACAGAGTTACATTCATAGATTTACCTATAGTTGTTGCTGTGTAGCATGTTTGCCAAGAGAAAAGGGCTCATCGTGAGCCCTTGTTCATCACTTAGGCAGTTTAGATGCGACGGAATAGCTTAGTCAGCATTTCGTCTGTGACTTTCTCTTCCCATCCACTACCGTAAACATTGTCCCAAAGCGGTCCCATGCTCTTGGTGACGGCGACCATCTTAGCGATAGTTTCATCAGGCAGATCTTTACATATATTCTTAGGTAGAACAATGTTGTGCTTATCCATCATCTGGCGGAATTCTGCGACGCCTTCAGGGTAGAACTCTTCGAGTACGTCGAATGCTAAACAGTTACCGATCCCGTGATGATAGCCTAGTACATAGCCTAGACCATAAGATACCGCATGACATGCGCCAACCTGACTATAGGCGATACTCATACCACCCATGTAGGAAGCCATCATCAATTTGTCATCTTTCTCTGGATGATCGCCAAGGAAAACTTCACGGCAAAGATCCATCGACTTCTCTGCAAAGGCTTTGGCAAACTCGTTAAGATAGGTACCTTGAAGTGATTCGACACAATGGATATAACAATCCATACCTGTATAGAACCATTGATCCGTTGGTACGCCATCGATGAGTTCAGAGTCCATGATGATCTGATCAAAAACAGTATAGTCTGAGTTCAAACCAAGCTTACGTACTGGACCACATAATACTGCGGTACGAGACGCTTCAGCACCAGTACCCGATACGGTTGGAACTCCAATATGATGTATCGCTGGGTTTTTGATTAAGTCCCAGCCTTGGTACATTGCCGAACCACCTGGGTTGGTAAGCATCAAAGATACCGCTTTTGCGAGATCCATGGTTGAGCCGCCGCCTAGGCCAACAACACTAACAGGCAGCTTAGTGTTGAACGCTTGAACCTGCTCGGTTAAGGCATCTACTTGCACCGTTGTTGGTTCTTCATCGACGTTAACATAGATCACTTGGTCGTGTGATTTAGCTGGAACGCGAGCGCCGAGTGGTTTGCCTTGATGTACGTCATCGACTAAAAACACGACGAAATCATCAGCCACTTTACGCTCTTCGCTTAACACTTTATCGAGGTCAGCAAACGAACCACGACCGAAGATCATTTTAGGTACACACTTAAAATTTTTGAAACTCATTACAACATTCTCCGTTGAGACCATTACTGTAAAAAGTACTATCGCGCCAAGGGGCTGCCCCACAGCGCGATAGATGTATTTAGGTTATTAAGCAAAAGCGCGCTTGATGTTCTCGATACGCTGCTTAATTTCGTCTTCTGTCCAAGAAAGCTTGATTAGCATCGAAATGGTGCGGCTCATAATGGCATCTGACTTAGGTACAGACACCTTAGTATAGTCAGGCTTATCTTCAATTAATGTGATCGGTAGAGCAGCTGGTGACTTAAGCTCTTGAATATGTTTCCAATTACTTAAATAGTGCCAGTTGTTTACATACCAGTAAAAACAACCATCGACACCGTTTTCAGCAAGTTTTTTGCTGATCTCGATAGTGCGTGCTTCAGTTGGCATCATAAAGGTGAGGAATCCAGCTGAATCGCCTGCAGGATCAGGGATCTCACGGAATGCAACCTCTGGAATTTCAGCCATCGCGTCTTTGAGCATCTTCTTATTCTTGCGCTGAATATCTATGATGGTGTCGAGCTTACGAAGCTGAGCCAGACCCATGGCCGAATTCATCTCAGAGATACGGAAGTTTAGCCCCATGATGGGGTGACCTTCTGCGCCACGATCGTTGCCTACGTGGTCATGACCATGATCTGAGAACATATGTGCATGGTTATAGATGGTTTCGTTGTTGGTGATAACGGCGCCGCCTTCACCACAGGTGATGGTTTTAACAGAATCGAATGAGTAACAACCGACATCGCCGATAGTACCGAGTGCTTGGCCTTTATAGCTGCCGCCAATGGCTTGGCATGCGTCTTCTAAGATGACCAGATTGTGCTTAGCACAGATGGCTTTGATTTCGTCCATTTTTGCCATAGAACCACACATATGCACTAAGTTAATTGCCTTAGTGCGTGGTGTTATAGCGGCCTCAATTCCTTCAGGAGATAGGCAAAGGGTTTCGTCAATTTCTGCAAAAACAGGAACGGCACCAGCCATGAAAACCGCTTCAACTGAGGCTACGAAGGTAAATGGCGGTACAATGACCTCATCACCAGCACCAATGCCAGCGGCAGCCATCGCCGTCTGCAATGCTGCTGTGCCACTCGAAACAAGATGAGCGTGTTTTACATTCATCTTTTCGCAAAGCAAAGCTTCCATCTCACGCGTTTTCCAACGGTCATTACGCATGTGATCAAAGTTGTAACGGAAGGTGAATCCGTTCTCCATTACATCTGCAACTTCCTGCTTCTCTTCAGGACCAAATAATTCAAAACCAGGCATGGAAAATTTCCTTAGCATTTGCTGCGCGCATCGCGCGAAAAAATTAAGTGAATTATAACTGGGATGAGGGATAAACTGCGATGTTTATTAAGGATTATTTATCCAATATCGTCGCTTTTTTAGTATTTGCTTAAAGGCTGTGCATAAAAGCGCATGATTTTAGGCATCATGCGCCTGAAAAAATAGCTAGATGCCCGTTTTTTTCGAATTCACGAGGGCTTTATCTATGGTTACATCGAGATCGGAAAGTAAGCCGTTCTCTACACTGTAAATCCAGCCATGGATTGCCACATCATGACCTTTTTCCCACGCATCTTGAACGATATTGGTGCTCGCAACATTACCCACTTGTTCAATGACGTTGAGCTCGCAGAGTCTATCGAATCGAGTCTTTTCATCTAGTTGATTTAATTCATCTTTATGAAGTCGGTGAATATCTCGAATATGCCCAAGCCAGTTATCGATCAGACCTAAACGCTCCTTGCCCATGGATGCTTTTATGCCACCGCAGCCATAATGACCAACGACCATGATGTGTTTCACTTTTAAAACATCGACGGCATATTGCAGAACGGACAAGCAGTTAAGATCGGTATGGATCACCATATTGGCGATGTTTCGGTGAACAAACACCTCACCAGGCATTAAGTCGATAATTTGGTTGGAGGGTACACGGCTATCGGAGCAGCCAATCCATAAATATTCCGGGTTTTGTTGTTGTGCTAGCTGTTGGAAGAAGTTGGGGTTTTCTTCAAGAATGCGTCCAGCCCAGCGGCGATTATTGTCAAACAAAGGTTTAAGTAGTTTCATTATATAAAATCATGTCTATTAAGAAGATTTTGTTGCTGGCATTCTACCACTGAATATCCCGCGCTCTGGTCTATTCAGTCGATAAACGAAATAACTAGTCTAGTTTAAGTGTTTAGCATAAAAGCCGAGTAGCTGCTGATTGATAAATTCACTTTGCTCTAAGGTAGAAATATGGCCTGCCTTGGGGATGTGAATATATTCGCTGCCGTCGATGGCATCGTGCATCAAATAGCCTTCCAGTGCGGGTCTGGGTTTATCTTCTGTGCCTGTCATGATGAGGCAGGGTAAGGTGAGTCGTTCAACATCTTCCATGATATCGCGGCGGCCAAAAATAATTTTTCCTAGACGGGCAATGGTGTCAATTTGTTCGGCGCTGACATTGGCGAGATCTTGTTTGAAGGCGTTAATTAGCTGAGGATTATCTCGGTCAACCTCATTTGCAAAAAACAGCGGTGCGATTTGGTCGATCAAAGGTGTTGGAATCGATTTGGCCTTGGTCATGATATCGAGCATTTCGTAGTATTTAGCACGGCTGACTTCAGGTTCGAAACCGATAAAGCAGCCCATCATCACTAAGCTTTTAACTCGGCTAGGCGCAAGTAAGGTTAATTCAGCGCCCCACATCCCACCGACCGATAATCCCAGAATTGAAAACTGGTCGATATTAAGATGGTCAATCAGCGCCAAATAATGCTCGGCCAGATGTTTAAGCGATCGGCAGCGAGCCGGCATTTGGCTAGATTGTCCGTGTCCCCATAGCTCAGGCACGATACAACGATAGTGCTGACTCAACTCTGCGATTTGTGGCGCCCACATGGCGCTATCCCATAAGTAGCTGTGGCCAAGCAGTAGCACTGGGCCTTGGCCGACATCAAGATAACTCATGGTTTGATCATCAATAATAAAACGATTACGGTGCTGATTTAAGTTCATGTTGAAACTCTGAAAGAGCCTAGCTGCTAGGCGTTAATATTCGTTGTTGGGCGTTTTAGGCCAAGGCGCAATACGGTAGACAAATTCGTCGACTAAGCTCTCTAGTCGCGCAAGTACCGAGTGCTTAAGGTGCATCTCTTGTAGTGACAAGATGTCGGCCAGCGTTTTAAGATCGAACGCCTTTAGGTATTCGTTGGCTTTGGGGTAATAACTTAGGTGCCAAGGTTCTGGGCTTACGCCACTGAGTCCTGTCTGATAGGGGAAATAAAACCCAAAATCGCTGGCATAGTGCGTGAGCCAATGATGCATATTGTGACAGGGGCCGCCAGGCGCATATTCACTCGAAATTAGCCGTAGATCCTTCTGGTCAACAAGCTTGGCATCGAACAGATCGATATCGGTTCCCCAATGGTGGCGGGATATGCCGGGCAGCGCAGACCAAAGTAAAATGGCGTCCACCAGTTGATCGTCGCTAAGTGAGGCTATCGCAATTGGCTGGGAGCTTTTATCGAGTAAGGTCCGTTTGCCGCTTGCCTTAGCGTTCCAGATGGAGAGTTGCTTTGGCAAATCTCGATAAGCAGAGCAGATCTGGATCGAGACACCATCTTTAGCCGCCGCGATCTGCATCAACTTAAATTCAGCCAGTGCGCTTGGCTCTACAAGATGGCCTTGGTATTTTTCGAGTGGTAACTCCCCAAGACCATAGATATTGCAGACCGCATCTAGCACAGTAGTTTTTCCAAAATACGCTGATAGACCTTGGCAAGCAGCTCGATATCCTCGACTCTAACGCATTCATTGACCTTATGAATGGTCGCGTTAACAGGGCCTAATTCTATTACTTGAGCGCCTGTTGGTGCAATAAAGCGTCCATCAGAGGTGCCGCCCGAGGTTTGTGGATCTGTATCTGTGCCGGTGACTTCCTTAATCGCATCTCGGGTGGCATCAAGCAGTGGCCCATCCTCGGTTAAAAAGGGTAAGCCGTTAAAAATCCAACTAATATCATAATCTAAGCCATGGGCATCGAGAATATTAAGCACGCGCTGGATTAATATTTCCGCAGTGACTTCGGTTGAGTAGCGAAAGTTAAACATTACTTCTAATGCACCGGGGATCACATTTGAAGCGCCTGTGCCGCCGTTGATATTAGCGATTTGAAAACTGGTCGGTGGGAAAAATTCATTGCCGTTATCCCACTTCATTCGGGCGAGCTCATCTAATGCGGGCGCGGCCTTGTGTATCGGATTGTCGGCAAGGTGAGGGTAGGCCACGTGGCCTTGAATGCCTTTAACCGTCAGGTTGCCAGTTAAACTGCCGCGGCGACCATTCTTGACGATATCGCCTAATTTGTGGGTGGACGATGGCTCACCCACAAGTGACCAAGTGATCTTCTCGCTACGAGCTTCGAGGGTGTCGATAACACGGGTAGTCCCGTTGATGAAAGGGCCTTCCTCGTCGCTGGTAATTAGAAATGCGATGGAGCCATTGTGATCGGGATGTTCATCGACAAAACGTTCGGTGGCGACCAGCATTGCGGCAAGGGAGCCTTTCATATCGGCGGCGCCGCGCCCGTGGAGATAACCATCTATCACCACAGGATCGAAAGGCGGTGTATGCCAACGATTTAGATCGCCAACAGGTACGACATCTGTGTGGCCTGCAAAGCAAAATACTGGCCCATTATTACCGCGTCTCGCCCACATATTAGTGGTATCTTCAAACACCATTGGCTCAATGTTAAACCCTTTTGCGGCGAGTCTGTTGGCCATCAGTTGCTGACAACCTTCATCGAGTGGCGTTACCGATGGCCGGGATATAAGGTCTTGCGCCAGTGTTAACACATCTTGGGCCATTATAGGAAGATCTCCTGATACTGCTGGGGCTTGAAGCCGACAAATACCTTATCGTTTTTGGCTAAGACCGGGCGTTTGATGAGTGTCGGATAAGTTAACATCAGATTTATGGCTTTATCTTGGTTAAGATCTGATTTTTCGGTTTCGGTTAAGTTTCTAAAGCTGGTGCTGCGCTTATTAAATAGGGCTTCCCAACCAACACATTCTACCCAATATTCGATATCAGTCGCCGTTAAGCCATCTTCGCGAAAGTCGTGAAAGGTCACCTGTTGTTGATGTTGCTCGAGCCATTTGCGGGCTTTCTTCACCGTGTCGCAATTCTTGATGCCATATAGGGTCAAAGCGGTTCTCCTTGTTGAGCGGGCTCATTGTGTGAGCTTATATTATCTGTGCATTGTGGCATTGAGTCGGCTGCGGCTCAAGCGGATATCACGATTGGGTGAGTTCGGCGGGGTGAATTAAATTCAATAGCATAGATATGTCGGCAATGTGCTCCGAATGTATCGGAGCACATGAGCTGAATGTTAAAGTTGAACAGAGAAGATGATGTCTTTACCCGCTTCAATTGACCCTTGGCGTTTATCTATGCTCTGAACGTCTTCCATATTCGCTAGAACAACCGGTGTCAGTAGGCTCTCAACATGGTCTTTTAAATACGTTAAATCAAACTCTAAAATAGGGTCGCCCATTTTGACGTTTTGACCCTCTTCGGCTAATCGTTTAAAACCATTACCGCGCAGCTCTACCGTGCCTACACCGAAATGCACAAACAGCTCTAAACCGTGAGGTGATTCAATACTGAAGGCATGGTTAGTCTCAAATATCTTGCCAATAGTGCCGTCTACCGGGGCGAGTATTTGACTCCCTTTAGGCGCAATCGCGATACCGTCACCAACAATTTTCTCTGCAAAAACGACATCAGGCACCTTTTCAATTGCCACAATTTCACCAGATACCGGCGCATAAACATCGATACCGCCCTTTACGGGAGCTTGTCCTGATATTAAACGTCGAATTCGGCTTAAAAATCCCATTTTAGACTTCCTATTTTGATTCACTTGTGACGTTTTTATTATTTTTCATAGCATACTCAATAATTATCAAGAGTGACAGCGTGTTAGCAATTCATTTAGTGTATCTATGCGCGATATCACCATTGCTTGTTCGGCCAGTTTTACACAATCCTGATAGCGCCAGCGCGTGAGTTCCTGCTTAATTTCTAACAGCGCCGCGACGCTGACACTCAACTCATCAATGCCAAGGCCGATCAGCAGCGCCGTGGCATTGGGATTGCTCGCCAATTCGCCGCACATGGAGACCTGTACATTTGCTGCTTTAGCACAGTTTATTGATTGGCCTATTAATTTGATAATAGCGGGCGATAGTACAGGATACCTGTCAATGAGATAAGGATTAGATCGATCCGCAGCCATGGTGTACTGGGTTAAATCGTTGGTGCCAATGCTGATGAAGTCGAGCAGAGGTAACATGGAATCTAAGTTGATCACCGCCGCTGGGGTTTCGACTACAATGCCGAAGGTGACATCACCGAAGCCTTTTTCGGCTTCTATGAGTTCATTTTTGCATTGTTCTATGAGCGATAAGACAGCTTCTAACTCCTCGACTTGGTTGACCATTGGGAACATCAATCTGACCTGACCATGATTAGCGGCACGTAGGATGGCTCGCAGCTGGGCTTTGAATAATTGAGGATGGCTCAAGGTGTAACGAACGCCGCGTAAACCCAGGGCTGGATTTTCCTCTTTTACCATAGATAAAGAGGGCACCTCCTTATCTGCACCCAAGTCGATGGTGCGTATTGTTAATGGCTTTCCACCAAGTAATTGAAGTGCATCGCAATAAAGCAGATATTGCTGGTGTTCATCCGGTAGTTCATGGTTATTCATAAACATAAACTCGGTACGAAACAGACCGACGCCTTCAGCACCAACATCCGCTAGATGATTGATTTCGCTGATACAGCCTACGTTAGCGAGTAAGGATATCTTGTGTCCGTCTTGGGTTTGAGTTGCTTGATTTTTAAATTGTTCCAAGCCCACTTTACGTTCAAGGGCTTGCTGCTGTGCGATCGCTAAGCGTGCCACCTGCTCTTGAGTCGGGTTAACGATTAGTTCCCCCGATATCGCATCGACGGCGATAGGTGCCCCGTTGGCTATAAGGGTCAAATCGCAAGGGCAACTCATGAGCGTCGGGATTGAGGCGCTACGGGCTAAAATGGCCGTGTGACTGGTCACGCCGCCTGTTTGTAACACTAAGCCGCTTACCCGCTCTAAAGGCAGGGTCGCAAACTCTGCCGGGGTGATATCTTGGGTGATGATAATGCTGTTATCTGGGATATTGGACAGCTCAGTCGATTCACCGGTCAGCAGAATACGAATGAGTCGCTGTCCTAAGGAGAGGATATCTTCGGCGCGGCAGCTCAGGTATGGCGTGTCCATATCACGCATCGCTTGCGCATGTTTCGCGAAGGTATGTTCTACCGCTAACGCTGCTGAAAACTGCTGTTTAGCAATGGCAACTTGCAGTTCCTCTTGCAACTCTTCATCTTCGAGTAGCATCAAATCCGCTTCGATTAACTGATAATGATCGCTATCGGGCTGTAGATGTAATGCGCTTTTTTTTATCTGACTCGTGAGTGCGGCGAGGGCCTTGTCTAAACATCTTTGTTCAAAATGAAGCTGCGAAGGGGGAAGTAGATGATAATCGAGTTTGCTGTCGAGTGGTTGAAGCACTTTTGCTTGACCTAAAGCGATACCCGCTGAAACGGCAATACCTTTAATTATCATTCAAATATCCTTTTAGCTGAGTGTTATGAGCAGTTCGGAGACACGTTCTACAGCTTGCTGTGATTGTGCTCCTTCAGCGCTCACAGTGACCGAAACCCCCTTATAAAGACCTAAGGTTTGCAGTTTAAACAGGCTTTTAGCGCTTGCCTGTTTGCCGTGGCATTCGACTAATATATCACAATCGTATTGTTTTGCTTCTTTGACTAACAGTGCCGCTGGTCGGGTATGGATACCATGCTCAGCCGTAATGGTAACGGTTTTTTCATATATCATTGTAATACTCTACTGCATCATATTAACCTTAAACGGCTAATAATGAATAATCTGATAATTGGTTTTTTTAAGCGCTTGTATGGCGAGTTCAAGTTTATCTTTTTTTACTAGAATATAGTCGGTATCGAAGGTTGAAATAGCAAAAATACTGATTTTTGAGTTGGCCAATGTCCCTGAGACACTGGCTAAGATCCCTGTCATCGAAAACCCTAATGGGCCGAGTACTTCCAAGCAGCGCCAGTCGCTTTCTACTTCCAGACTATCTAATGCAAGATCTGTGGGGGCAACAACTGACAATTCATCTTTTGTCTTGCCAATAAAAAACATCTGTTGCTCAAATACCTTAGGATCGATTCGACTATCTGGGGTAAAGCTATGAATGCTATAGAGTTGAGGGTGTACAGCTAAGGTCATTCGAGCCATGGTCGCGTGGTCACTTTAGTTATTGAGTACAATAAGCTTATCATAGTTTTGGCAAAAAAAAGGAGAAGCTATCTGCTTCTCCTTTGGGTGAGAAATCGACGAAGGTTAGACCTTAAATTGGCCTAAAATCTTAGTGCTAGTTTGACTGATCTCACGTAAAGATTGTGCCGCCAAACGATTGCTTTCGTTCGCTTTGACAGAAACTTCAGATAGTTCAGTAATGCTACAGATATTACGATTAATCTCTTCGGTAACCAAAGATTGTTCCTCTGTGGCACTGGCAAGTTGAGTGTTCATATCGCTGATATGCGCGATAAGATCTAAAATGGCGCTAAGAGAGTCTCCAACCGCCTGAGCTTGGTTCTGTAACTGCTCAGACTGCCCCTGAGTTTGGCTGTTACTGTTCATCACGCTAGCGACGCCATTTTGGATGTCTGTTATGATCTTTTGGATCTCGTTGGTAGAATCTTGAGTACGGTTTGCCAGTGCTCGGACTTCGTCTGCAACGACGGCAAAACCTCTTCCATGAGCGCCGGCTCTAGCAGCCTCAATTGCAGCGTTGAGTGCCAACAGATTGGTTTGATCTGCGATACCCCGAATAACATCTAAAATGCTGCCGATCTGTTCTGAAGATACCCCTAAATGCTGAGTGATAGTCTCAGCGCTTCTTAGCTCATTGACCAGTTTTTCTGCATTGAGTACAGTGCTGTCCATTTGGGTCTTACTGTCTAGCGCTTGCTCTTTGACGCTGTTGGCCGCATCGGCAGCTTGTTGAGTGCTGCTCGCCATCTCGTGCGTCGTAGACAACATCTGATTAATTGCCGTTGCGACGCTGCTGGTTTCTTGATGGAGATGATCAACACTGGCATTAGATTCGCCGACTGAACTCAATAGCCTGTCTGCATCCAAATTTAAACTCTGACCGACAGGTTGGAGATCTGCCACCATCTTATTGATTTTACCGACAAAGATATTGAATGCCTTGGCTAATTCAACCACTTCATCTTTACCTACTGTCGGAAGCCGTTTAGTGAGGTCGCCTTCACCTTGTGCAATATCTTTCATCGCTTCAATAGCTTGGTTTAGGGGCGAACTAATTGAATGATTTAAGACAAGGAAAAATGCAAAGATCGGCACAGAGATCAACATCATAATAATAAGATAGTTAAACAATAGTGAGATTAATGTGTCGTTGACATCGCTCATGTATGACGCTGTCACAAGGGTCCAGCCCCATGAGTCGAACTTGCGCGCTTCCATTAATGCGGTTTCTTGCTTATTGGTCAGTGGATTAATGCTTTCAAACGTGCCGTGAGCAATCCCTTCTGTACTGGCTTGCGCCACTAATTTACTGATGCTCGTTTGTCCTTTTGCATCTTTTAAGTCACGAATGTGAGTACCTATGGTGTTAGGACTTGCACCGTTGGCAATCACTACCTGACTCTTGTCTATTAAGATAAAGAAACCATCGGCGCCATATTTGATATGATTAATCAGTTCACGGGCAGCTTTTTGTGCATCCGCTTGGGTAAGAACACCCTGCTGAGCGCTATTATTGTGGGCATCTAGCAGGCTCAATATGGTTGATAGCTGTGCATCATTCTGTATCCATTTTTGAGCAATCAGGCTGTTGCGTTGTTCGTTGATAGAGAAGCTTCCAAATACAAATGTACCTATCGCAGCAAGCACCAACATAAAAATAAGCCGTTGCAAAATAGTAAATCGTCTTAACATCGCTAGCATGACATTCCTCAAACTGTATCAATAGATAACCGTCAGCAAATATACCTTTTATCCCTATCGAATTGAACGAATAGTGCATGATTAACGTGTTTATTAGCTAATACTTGAACTAGCTCACGCTATCGCACAAGTGTCACCTAATAGACCAATAAATAACCGTAATGTATGCATTAGATGTTACTTTTTGAGCGATTGAGCACTAAAGTTGTAGCTTGTGATGCATTTGTAACTTACAAGTATTCAATCACTTGTATAGAAAAATAGGATAATTTGTTTTGATGTTATACTAATGCGCTGTTTTCGCTTTGATTTTTACATCAATAGGGCGCAGAATTAAGCATTGACTCTTTTTGGTTTGTAACATGACTATGACATCTCAAGTGATCACCTCTGATGATATTTTATTAAAGCTTTGCCATTCGGTTTCTCATGTCCTTTCGAGCACAACTTCTAGCCAGGTATCCCATGCGGCTATGGTGCAGAGTATTACTAAAACTTGTCTAAAACCTGATTTAGGTTGTTTCTCCATATTTGATGGTGGGTTTTCTGGTTTAGTGGTAATTAATTTTTCTGCGCAAGCCGCAGTAGAAATTTACCAGGCTTATATGACACAGATGGGGATGCCTGAATCTGAGTTCGCCTTTTCACATACCTCTGATGAGGTCGGAGATGTGATGGGGGAATTGATGAATCAGATCCTAGGTGATTTTATCGTTAAGGTTAATAAAGAACTGCAGACATCGATTAACCAGAGTCAACCTAAGATGTTGACTATTAACAAAGAGCTCACCATCTCGATCGATACTAATCTAGATGAAGCTGTTGCGCGTAGAGTGGCATTTAAGACTGAGAGAAACCATATTTTTTATCTTGAATTTGCGATGGATAAAACAGAGTTTATTAAGTTAGCTGATTTTATAAACGATGAAGAACACGATCCTGATGCATTACTTGCACAACATGGTCACGGAAGTAGCAATGTTCTTGGTTCGACTACTTGGTCGCAAGGCGTTAAAGGTGCCGTTGTCGTCGATGATGCCGATGATTTAATGAAGGAGTTAGGGATTTAACCTCTTAAGTATTGAAGTTGTATAGTATTGGTCGGCGAGTTTTGCTCGCCGATAGTTTTAGGTAAAGGTAGCAATAACGATGACAACAAAAGCGACCTCAATAGATATTGCTTATAGAGCGGGCGTGTCTCAATCGACGGTTTCTAGAGCGCTGCGAAATAGCCCGTTAGTCAATGAAGAAACCCGTCTGAAAGTGCAAGCAATAGCGAAGGAACTCAATTACAAAGTAGATAAAAATGCCAGTAATTTACGCACACAAAGTAGCTTAACGTTAGCGCTTTTGTTGTGCGAAGATCCCACCAATGATGATTCGCTGATCAATCCATTTTTTCTCTCTATGCTCGGTTCGATCACTCGCGCAACCGCCCAGCAAGGTTATGATCTCTTGGTATCATTTCAACAGCTCAGCAGTGATTGGCATGCCGATTATGAAGACAGTAATAAAGCAGATGGTATTATCTTGCTGGGTTATGGCGATTATATGGATTATGAGGAGAAGCTAGAAAGGTTGTTAGCGCAAAATACCCATTTTGTTATTTGGGGAGCCGCGCAAAGTAAATCTTCGGTGCTCTCGATTGGTTGTGATAATCGCCAAGGTGGCATTATTGCTACTGAGCATCTTGTAAAAAAAGGCCGTAAAAAAATTGCTTTCATTGGTGATGCATCAAGCCATAGTCCTGAGTTTCAAGAACGTTATTTAGGTCATCAACAGGCGCTTAAAGATGCGGGTATTAAGTGTAATTCGGCATTACAAGTCGATGCTATTAGTACTGAAAGCTCGGGTTATGATGCTGCTCTAGTACTTATTGCAACGAAAGTTGAGTTTGATGCCATTTTTGCCGCAAGTGATCTCATTGCTATTGGCGCTATTCGAGCCTTGAAAGAGCAGGGGATTGATGTACCGAGTGATATTGCTATTGTGGGTTATGATGATATTCCTGTAGCGAGTTTTGCGAATCCGCCGTTGACGACAGTGAAACAAAACACCAAATTAGCGGGAGAAATATTGGTCGAAAGTCTGTTGAAATTGATCAAAGGTCAACAGGTCTCCAATCAACTCATTGCGACTAGTTTAGTGGAACGTCAATCGTGCGGAAGTTGAATCGTTAAAAAGCGCGCGCTAATCTGATTTCGGGTTACTTAACCTGAACTTGGGTTACTTAGCTAAAAATTTGGCGATGTTGGCCTTGGATTGTTTTTGTAAGCTTAACATCAGCTCGAAGCTTGGATTATGGCAATGCCAACGCTCGGCTAATGTGTCCAACATATGTTGCCATAATTTTGCCGTCATCTCTGCATCCGCTAATGCCCGGTGAAATACGCCGTCGTGTTGGATTCGATTGTAACTGACTAAGGTGCCCAATTGGTGATTGGGTGCATCTGGATAAATTCGTCTAGCAAGTAACATGGAACAAGCAAATGGCGATGAATATTGTCGTCCAATGCGTGATAGTTCAGCTTCTAAGAAACGTTGGTCAAAACTCGCATTATGAGCAACAAGTTTTGCATCTTTGATAAAATCAGCAAAGTTAGCCATCGCTTGTTTACAGCTTGGAGCGTCACTTAACATCTCGTTAGTGATCCCTGTGTACTGCTCAATAAAACTAGTGATGCGAAACCCTGGATTCATGAGTTGTTGAAACGTATCGACGACGATGCCTTTTTCGAGTCTGACAGCCCCAATTTCTATCGCTCGGTCGCCTTGGGTAGGCGAGAGTCCTGTCGTTTCGAAGTCGAGAATTACAACACTGTTTGCTTCTGTCACTGTCACTCCTTTTTACATTTCTAATTTGTAAACATTGACTAAAAGAAAAACCCTAACGATCTGCACCGTTAGGGTTTTTGTATCTAGCAAGCGTGCTTAGAAAGTAATATTACTTCTTAGCTTCAGCAGCTTTACGCTCTTTAACTTGCGCAATAACTTTCTCAGAAACGCTGTTTGGACATGGGTTGTAGTGAGCGAACTCCATAGAGAACTGACCACGACCAGATGTCATTGTACGTAGTGAACCGATGTAACCAAACATTTCTGATAGTGGTACTTCAGCCTTGATACGAACACCTGTTACACCAGCGTTTTGATCTTTGATCATACCGCGACGACGGTTAAGGTCACCAATTACGTCACCAACGTTGTCATCTGGGCTGAATACGTCAACATTCATGATAGGCTCAAGAAGTTGTGCACCCGCTTTTGGCATAGATTGACGGAAAGCGCCTTTAGCAGCGATTTCGAACGCGATTGCTGATGAATCCACTGCGTGGAAAGCACCGTCAGTCAGTTCTAGTTCAACGTCAAGTACAGGGAAGCCAGCGACTGTACCAGTGTTCATCATGCTTGCGAAGCCTTTCTCGACTGCAGGCCAGAATTCCTTAGGTACGTTACCACCAACAACTGACGACTTAAATGTGAAGCCAGAGTTTTGCTCACCAGGACGGATAACATAGTCGATCTTACCGAACTGACCAGAACCACCAGATTGCTTCTTATGTGTGTAGCTATCTTCAATAGTTTGAGTGATAGTTTCACGGTAAGCAACTTGAGGCTCACCAACGATTAGGTCAACACCGTAAGTACGCTTAAGGATATCTACCTTAATGTCTAGGTGAAGCTCACCCATACCTTTAAGGATAGTTTCACCTGAGTCTTCGTCAGTCTCTACGCGGAATGATGGATCTTCAGCGATCATCTTACCGATAGCGATACCCATTTTCTCTGATCCGCCTTTATCTTTTGGCGCAACAGCGATAGAGATAACTGGCTCTGGGAATACCATTGCTTCAAGAGTACAAGGGTGCTTAACATCACACAGAGTGTGACCAGTTTGCACGTTCTTCATACCCACGATAGCGATAATGTCACCTGCTTGTGCGGTTTCAAGTTCGTTACGCTCATCGGCTTGCATTTCACACATACGGCCGATACGTTCAGTCTTACCAGTTGCACTGTTAAGAATGGTATCGCCTTTGTTGATGCGACCAGAGTAGATACGTACGAAGGTTAGGGCACCGAAACGGTCATCCATAATCTTGAACGCAAGTGCTTTTAGTGGCTCGTCAGCTGAAACGATAGCGTGTTCGCCAGTCTCGTTACCTTCTTCGTCGGTAAGAGGCTGTGGATCTACTTCGTCTGGCGCTGGCAAGTAATCAACAACAGCATTTAGTAGAAGCTGCATACCTTTGTTCTTGAAAGCAGAACCACAGTATGTAGGGAAGAATGCTAGGTCACGAGTACCCTTACGGATACAACGATGAATATCTTCCATAGATGGCTCTTCGCCTTCCATGTACGCTTCCATTAGGTCATCGTCTTGCTCAACGGCAGTTTCGATTAACTGTTCACGGTACTCTTCAACTAGGTCAACCATGTCAGCTGGAACATCTTCGATGGTGTAGTTTTCAGCTTCGCCAGTTTCATCCCATATCCAAGCTTTACGAGTCAGTAGGTCAACAACACCTTTGAACTCATCTTCGATACCGATTGGTAGAACCATTACTAGTGGAACGGCAGCTAGAACATCTTTAGTTTGCTTAACAACGCGTAGGAAGTCAGCACCCATACGGTCTAACTTGTTTACGAAGATGATACGAGCAACTTCTGATTCGTTCGCATAACGCCAGTTGGTTTCTGATTGTGGTTCAACACCACCAGAACCACAGAATACACCGATACCACCGTCTAGTACTTTTAGAGAACGATAAACTTCAACTGTGAAGTCAACGTGGCCAGGGGTGTCGATAACGTTAAAACGGTGATCGTTCCAGAAGCAACTTACAGCAGCAGACTGAATGGTAATACCGCGCTCAGCTTCCTGTTCCATGAAGTCGGTTGTAGACTCACCATCATGAACTTCACCGAGCTTATGGATCTTACCGGTTAGTTTAAGAATACGCTCAGTTGTGGTGGTCTTACCCGCATCAACGTGAGCGAAGATACCAATGTTTCTGTACTTTGATAAATCAGTCATTTTTCTACTCTATTGGAGTTACGTTCTAAAATTCGGGGGGAAGTATATCAATACTTTTAGAATTGTTTTATAGATTTTTATTAAAATCGTTCAAATTTCACCAATTAGGTCTTCTTTTGCTGGGATAACCGCGCATCGAAGTTTCCTAAAAGCCTTGTTATTTCTATGTTTGCTGTTTTTTTACTCAGTTGTCGGGCGCTGGATTTTCCTTTATATCATTTTGTTCAATTGTGACCTTAGTTCAGCACCGATGATTATGTCTAGAAGCCGCTTGGCTTCTAAGCTGGTATTTACCTCAGATTAATCACAATATTTGACTGTTGCTGAAAACTTCTTTCGAGGCTAACGTCGAATTTAATGCAAGCCGCAATCATGGATATTTGATATTGTGCTAGCCACACCAAATTGGGCTAACTTGCCCATAGTATACGATCTGCTATTTAGGAGCGTTGATCTTGGCCATTGAACAGAGTGATTTAGTCGCAGTTTTGAGTTTACTCAATTGTAGAACCAACTTTACCATCAAGAAAATTACCGAATATATGTTACCTGCATTGAAAGAGCCGATTTATCTTCATGGCAGCGAGCGTGACTGTCAGCTGGTGATCCGTCCCGCTTATGAACTCTTTTTATCTGAGTTATCGGCTATTGAAGGGGTGATCCATAAAGAGGGCTATTTTCATAACAGTGAAATGACTCGGTTTCCCAAACGAATTCAAAAGAGCTTAAATGGTATCCATTATGGCCTCGGATTCAAATTTAACGACGAGGCAGCGGTAAAACGTTTTATCGAAAAGCTGATCAGCATTAACTCTGGTGGGTGATCTCGTTTGCTATTAGATAAAGCGGCCATTTTCGCTGTCATTAGCGATCAGCTTAGATTGCTCACTCAAGTGGCAATTGCCGCGGCTAATCAAGCGCATGAAACGGCTACTCACAGTGAGACTGTAGCCCGAAGTAAATATGAAACCTTTGGTCTTGAAGCGGCATATTTAGCCCATGGACAAGCGCAGCGAGTGGCGGATTGTAAAGCTGCTGAGGGAATGTTTGATGCATTAAAGATCAGAGATTTCACCGAAAACGATGCCATCGATTATGGCGCGGTCGTGATAGTTTGCGATTGTGAGGAGAGAGCTCAACTACTTCTTATTGGCCCCGCAGCGGGCGGTGTAAGGGTCAAATTACCTTTATCTGTAGCAGAACTGCCACAGGAGCTCGATGAATTAATGGTTATTACGCCATCGTCACCTTTGGGGTCGGCGTTGATGGGGCGCTATCAAGATGATGAGGTAGTTATTCATATCTGTGGTGAGCCAAAACAGTATGTTGTCTTGTGGATCGGTTAAACTGAATATAATGGCGTTGCCGTGAAATGTTTATTGAAAAAGCAGAGTTATGCAGTAGCTTATAGAATAAATATTAAATTAGTTACTAAAACATCCACTCCTTAGTAGATTGAATGTAGTAGATTGAATTTAGTAGATTAAATGGAATTATAGATGCGATTGTCCAAGATCAAACTGCGTTCCTTATCTAATGTGGCATCACAAAATGGTGTTAAGCATCGTTATGGTACACGCTGTTATAGCGCTCAGCCTTATGGTGCAATGTTACTGGTTACTGTACTACTTCCAAACTTCGTTTACTCTCAAGATTTAGAGCCTCGTAGCTACACTAATATCCCTATTGATATGAATTTTCTTGCGACTGGTTATCTTCATTCCGAAGGTGAAGTGTCACCCTCTCCAGGTGTGCTACTTGAAGATGCCCAACTCAATATTAATACTGCAGCGATAGCCTACGTGCGCTCTTTTGAATTAGCGGGGAGTAGCGCGAAAGTGGATCTGGCCGTGGCTCGAAGCTGTTTTGAAGGTAGCGCCATCTCAAATGGCGAACGTATTGAAGCAGATAACTGTGGCTATAACGACCCTACGTTCAAATTGACGTGGAACTTTTTCGGCGCCCCTGCGATGAAAGCTACTGAGTTTTCTACTTGGCGACAAGGGGTGGTTGTGGGGACCAGTTTAGAAGTAACTGCACCTATTGGTAGCTATAATGTTGATAAGCTACTCAATGCTAGCGCCAACCGCTGGGTGCTGAGACCGGGAATTGGTATGTCTCAAAAGTTCGGCGATTGGTACTATAACTTAATCGCCTCAGTCCGCCTCTATGGCGATAACGATGAATATCAAGGCAAAGGGGCGCTAGCGCAAGAACCTCAATATACACTGCAGGCACATCTTATTTACATCATAGATCCGGGGCATTGGATTTCGCTCAATAGTAATTATTTTTTTGGCGGGGAAACCATCAAGAACGGTGTGAATTCCAATGATAAACAAGATAATTCACGCTTTGGATTAACTTATTCAATCGCGTTAAACCATTCACACAGCATTAAGCTAAATTACAGTACGGGTGTATTAACCCGTTTTGGTAATGATTTCGACTCATTAGGCGCCTTTTGGATGTATCGTTTTTAGGTTGAGTCATACACGTCAATGTATTGTAGATATCAATATTAACTAACCCGAGTTGAGGTTAACTAACTATGATTAGCGCTTGAGTGTCAAAAAAGCCACTTAACTCAGATGAGGTTAGGTGGCTTTTTTAATCATCAGATGACAGAAATCACTACTTTAACGCTGGCGCCACGATAGGGTAGTGATCCCAAACTTGATTGTCTGTCATCGAGCGAACTAATTTGACATACTCAGCGTGAGTCCAGGCGAGTGGTGTTGCCGAGTTGGTGCCTTGTCCAAGCTGATAATTGTATCGAGTTGGGTCGCCGATGCCGTCCCAAGCTTGCTCTGGCAGCATGAGGCCATCATTGGCAAAATATTCCATCCCTTTGACATATTGATTTTTGAGTTGCGAGTGGCGCTCGGCTGTCAATGTGTCAGTCGCTAAGGCTTTGGCTAGTTCAAAATGTCCACGCTCTCCAGTGAAGAATGGCCATACTCGTCCGCGTTGATTGCTTGTATTACTGCCTGATTCGGCATAGCTCGCACCACTTTGAGTATCTTCGCCATAGCCATCGTTACCATAACGTCTAAAGCCTGGAATTTGCTGGCCATCTTTAGTGGTAAATAAGTACTTTACTCTGAGATTATCTTCAAGCGCCATATTATCAATTAGGCTTGCAGTATGATTAATGGTTGGATCATCTGCACGGCGCACTCCGTAACGTACTAGCTCTAAGAAACCACCATCTAATATTAGGCGTTGATCAAGACCTGTTTTACCATTGTTGTCAGCCAGTTGCTCACTGCTATTAGGTTGTCCCGTTGGTGCAAGGCGCACATAATATGGGGCAGAGGATCTCGACTGTCCATTGTCTTTCTCATTGAGCAATCCTTGAGTCGTGATCATTAGGGCCGATAGACGAGACTCCATCTGCTGGGCCTCATTTAGATAACGAGCTGCGCCTTGTTGATCACCACTGTGTTTAGCAATGTCACTCGCCGCAATTAAGCCAGCTATGACAGCGGCCGAAGTCGATGGTGAGTAGCCTTGTTGCTCTTCCCAGCGTTCTTGCTGAGTCTTAAGCGGACTAATGCGAGTCTGGTTCCAATCTAAGTTAACGTCACCACCAGTCACCAAAAACTCCGCCGCAGGTTTAAGCATCTCTTGATACCAATGGCTAATCTCGATATCGGTTAATACGCCCGCTTGCCAGAGTTTCCAACCAAGCATAATCGGCATGGCGGTTTGATCTAGCTGCACGCCAACCCATTCGATTTCGCCATCAACGTGGGTTTTTTGCAAAAACCAGCCGGGTACGCCTTTATAACCTGGAGTTTGCGCCGACACTTGTACTTTCTTTAGGTATTCAAAGGCCACTTTTGGGGTTTGAGTATCGCCCATGGCCAGAAAGGCCATCGCACATTGGTAAAAATCACGTGGCCATACCGCTTTATAGCCTGTGCTGCCCTTAACGGCAGAAACCGTATCCCCCCAAGGATTAGATAAGGAGGCGATCAATGCGCCCGCATGGGTTTTATCTTCTTGCGCTTTTAGTACTAGGGCACTGGCGTACAAGAGTTTGCCGTTATCGGCAGTGTTGGCTGTCATTGGAGCAAGGGCGTCGAGAGAGGAGAGATAATCTTGCCAACCGAGTGATTCGCCCTCGCCATTATAGGCGCGCAGCACCTTGTCATAGCCGCTATCTAATGTCGCTTGGGCGGTATTAATACTGCTTGTTTTATCTGCTCCAAAGCCAATGACAAAAGTCGCACTTAGGCTTGGCGCACCGTTTTGGCTGACGCTGAGGCTAGGTAACTGAGCCGTTAAAGCCACATTTCCTAACTGATTATTGTCGTCAGTTGTCGACTGATATAACCAATCCATCTGACCATTTTGTTTTAGGTCTGTTATGCCATCAGATCGACCAACAAAGCCCGCACTGGATTTTACGAATGGGATATCGGCTTTAATGGTGATAACCGTGGAGTCTTTGCTGCCAGTGGATGCAAATAGGGTATTGCCGTCGCTACTGATGCTGGCGATATCATTGGCACCGCTGTTATCGACATGTGGATTAACATAAAGATAGGGAGTGATACCGGGCTCAAAAGCGGTAAAAATCACCTTCATCATCAAGGCATCACGATCGGGATCGGTAAAGAAATGTTTCTCTATCTGGTACTTACCCTCAATATCCTTGTTTATTACCTTATAGGCGAGTGATAGTGGCCTGCCTGCGTCATCCTTATACAGATAATCTATGCTGGTAAAAGTGTTGTCTTTTTCCGTGTCGACAAAATCCTTACCCGCGATAATAAATTGCGCTTCTTTAAGTTGGGCGTTATGAATAAGCCCATACATGGTTTCGGTTAGCACGCCTTGAGCTAATGAGAACCAAACTCGGCTGATGGGGTTGGCAACGCTGTCTTTGTATTCCCCAGTATGTGAATCGCTTGCCATATAGGGTTCATAGGAGGTGCCAATTCCTGTTTTACCCGAAAATGCCCACGTGGGTAACTCGCCTGGCGCTCCCGGTGCAATCTTGGATGGGGAGACAGTGTTGCTGCCCACTTGTGTGTTCGAATCGGCTCCGCAAGCACAGAGCAAGGTAGTTAAGGAGAGTGCGATCAGCGAGCGGCTAAAAAGAGTTGGCTTGACAGTCATTAGGCGATTCCCTTGTCTGTTAATAATAATTATTGTTTTTCTGGGCTTAAGGAGACAAATAACACGCTTATTCCTGCTAGCAACATAAAGCTACCGCCCATAATCAACGCAAAAATAGGTTGGCCATCGAACAAGGTATTTAATATAACCCCAAGTACGCTAGCGGCGAGTAGTTGTGGAATAACAATGAAGAAGTTAAAAATTCCCATGTAGATCCCCATTTTTCCAGCAGGTAATACATTTGAGAGCAGTGCGTACGGAATCGATAGAATAGAAGCCCATGCGATACCTACGCCTATCATAGGAAGCCAGAGTAACTTGGGATCTTTAATGAAATAGAAACTAATGAGGCCAAGACCGCCGCAGAAGAGGTTGATTAAATGACTAAACTTTAGTCCTACTGCCATTGCGAGAAGGGGAATGAGCAACGCCGCTAATGCTGAAAAACCATTATAAGACGCAAATAGCATCCCGACCCAATCGGCGCCATCGTTATAGGCCTTAGATAATACATCTTGGGTACCATAGTGATAGTCGGTTACAGCTGCAGTGGTATAGATCCACATAGAAAACAGCGCAAACCAAGAGAAAAACTGTACCACGGCAAGCTGACGCATCGCCTTGGGCATATGAAATAGTGAGTCAACAACACTGAATATCATTCCCTGCTTATCACGATGTACGTCGCTATGATGTTGTAAGCGATGGCTACAAAACCATTGTAGTGGCCCAAAAGCGAAAATGCCTAGGGTAAGAATATACAGTTGCTTATCGAGTGATTTAACCAGAACTAACATGGTTAATACCGCGCCTAATAGGCTCCAGATAATCGCCGCTTTGCGGTATGTTTGCCAAGTTCGGGTATGTTGGTTTGGGCGAGCTAGTTGCTCGTGAGATTCAAATTTAGCAAGCTCTTGTGGTGAGTATTCTTTGGTTGTAAACACAGTCCAGCACACTGCTAGCAGCAGCACTACACCGCCAAAGTAAAAGGCGTAACGCACTGAGTCGGCAATTTCACCAGCGGGCGCGGTATTGGCGACATTAAAGTCGTTGGTCAATACATAGGGCAGCGCCGAGGCAACCACAGCGCCGATGCCGATAAAGAAACTCTGCATCGCATAACCTTGGGCTCGCTGCTGGTTAGGCAGGTTATCGCCGACAAAGGCGCGAAACGGCTCCATGGCGATATTGATCGACGCGTCCATGATCCACAACATACCAGCAGCAACCCAAAGCACAGGCGAGTGCGGCATGATAAAAAGGGCGAGTGTGGTGCAGATAGCCCCAATAAGAAAGTAGGGGCGACGACGACCCAAGCGCCCCCAGGTATTATCACTCATGTAACCTATGATAGGTTGCACCAATAATCCGGTTAGCGGCGCCGCAATCCACAGGATCGGAATATCATCTATCGAGGCACCTAAGGTTTGAAAGATACGGCTAACGTTGGCATTTTGCAGCGCGAAGCCAAACTGTATCCCTAGAAACCCAAAGCACATGTTGAAAATCTGCCAAAAGCTGAGCATGGGCTTGGAGCTAATTTGCTGATCATCTGAGCGAATGTCAGTCATCGATTTTTCTCTTGTTATTATAAGGGGCTGTTGAGCTTTCATGGTTTTGTGCCTAGCTTACGTTAAGCATCTCTGTTTTCAAAAGGCTTAACTTAAGGGCCGAGTCTCGATAAAAAAAAGCGAATACACGCTTCCCTAAACGGGTATTCGCTAAAAGCTAGGGTTCTACTTTCTCAAGGCTGTCGCCTAGATGAGCAGATAGAGACTCTAGATCTAGTCAAATGAAGGAGAAACAGTTCACGTTCAATCTGAATAGATTCGACCTGGCCAATTCCATATGGAGTTCACAACATGAAATTAAACACCCTTGCATGTTACCCCTGAGCCGATTTCACCTACAACCGATTACATACGTATTCATCATCATGCATTAACTTTTGCGTAGCCTGTTGTTAACTTAAATCAGGGGGAAGTGGGGAGGGAAATTGGACAAAACGATGAATATGTTATCTTAAGAGCGCAATGTCTAACACTAACATAGCGCTCATATACCTTCAGCTGTGATATCTATCGTAAGGGATCTTTGTACTAAAACTGACCCGCAGCGCCAGGGAATACAACTGGGCTAGTGTTGCCATTGTTACCCACTGCGGCAACGCCAAACAGATAGTTATCGATCACCAAGTTGTTAAAAGTAAATTGATCTACCTTGCCAACATAACGACTGTAGCTCCATTCGCTCTCAGTCGTTTCACGCCAATACACGCGGTAGCCAGCCACATTGGATTGGTTCGATTTTTGCCAATTAAGGGTCGTGTTAGCAGAGACTTGACCACTGATCTTCACGTCACTCGGCGGTGTGGGTGCCCAAGCCATCGATGCTAGGCTAATCGCATTTAATGCGGTGAGTTTTGCCGTAAGCACCTTATCGACGCCCTCGATGACATCGCCATAGGCTATACCATTTTCGACTCGAATATCTTGATGCTGTCGGTTGTAGTTTTCGTTAGTTTCCATTATTCGTACCGCTGGAAAACCGGCTTTATTGAAGGGCAAATGGTGACCACCGCGACCAAAACGATCTAAGCGATAGATTAATTTCACATCCAGATTCGTCATATATTGATCGGCAAGGGACTTAATATGACGAGCAAGATTACGTGAGGCAGAATCGTTCTCGCCACCACTGAAATAACGCTCTTTTGCTTCGCTAGGCGTTTCAGCTATGCGCACGCCTTCTGAAAACACGCGTACCGTATGATTACTTACCACACCGTTGATCCCTTCGATGTTACCTATCATATCGTTGTTAAGCACAGCTTCTACTTGCCAGCCTTGGGTTTTGGCATAATCAGCAAGTGCTGCGCCGCCATATAAGCCCTGTTCTTCACCTGAAAGCGCCGCATAAACAATGGTGCCTTCAAATTGATATTTTGATAACACCCGAGCGGCTTCTAACGCGCCAGCTACGCCGGAGGCATTATCGTTAGCACCAGGAGAGATAGAGGTTGAGTCCATCACATCGCTCACCCGTGAATCGATATCACCACTCATCATCACAACGCGATTAGGATCCGATTTACCTTTTTGAATGGCGATGATATTGACCACTTGGGTGTCAGTGGGAATACGTTTACCAGAGACCTTTGCGCCCACTTCAATGACATCGAGGCAATTGCCACATTGCGTAGAGATGCGCTCAAACTCGGCCTTCACCCAGCGGCGAGCGGCGCCGACCCCATGAGTATTTGACGTCGTATCAGACAGAGTATGGCGCGTACCAAAATCGACTAAGGTTTGAATGTCACTCATGATGCGATCGCTTTGGGTTGCGGTGGCGATATCATAAAGGCGTAAATCTTCGTTTGAAGGTGCCATCTGCGGGACGTCGAGTTGTTGTGATGATACGGTCGCCGTTGCTAAGCAAGGGGTGACCCAAAAAGGTGAAAGCAGTAATAGCGCAGCAAATCGGCGGTTAGTGGGGCGAATGTTCATCATTACCTCATTTATTTGTAGATAAGTTCTGTCGATATTGTTTGTAAGTACATCGTTCATTATCGATGTGGGGTACATTAGGCGCAGTAAATTAACAGTTACAGTATCAAAAACGAGTAATAAGGGTACAAAAAATAACAGATAAAAAGTTAGCAGATGTTGCTGCGGTGCTGATCTTTGTGAAGGTGATAATTGCTTTGCAGGTGATAGTTGCTTTGCTGGTAATAGTTGCTGTGAGGATAAGGGGACTGCAGAATGAGTGCCGCGAAGAGGATCATCAGCTGGTGGCTCCCGATGCAGCTCGCTGGCCGCGAACGCATCGGGAGTCTTAGCTAGTATTAACCGATTGGTGTTAACTGCCTGGTGTTAAGGGGCCCGTATTAAGTACATAGTATTAAGTGCTTAGGGTTAATCGAGTGCCTTAAAGCGAATCGCAGTGCCCCCACTACTTGCCAGGCTTAAGGTGAGTTTATCTTTTGCGTTAATTACCTGAGTTTCGATAACATAATCGTAGGGCTTCGTTCGCCAGTTAGCCTTATCACCATCACGGTAGATCTGCGCTTCATAGCGTTTGTTTGGCTCAAGAAAGTCTAAATCGATCTCGATTATTCGGGCGTTATCATCGGTTATTGCACCTAGGTACCAGTCACTTCCGTTGCTTTTACCGCCTCGCTCTTGACGGGCAAAAACAACATATTCACCCACTTCGCCTGCTAGCGCGATACTTTGCTGCCAATCGGTTGGCACATCTTGAATAAACTTAAAGGCGTCAGGATGCTTTGCATAGTTACGAGGGAGATCGGCTGCCATCTGAATTGGGCTATAAAGCACGACATAGAGGGCTAGCTGTTTCGTCAATGTGGTTTGGACTCGATTGACGGCATCTAACCCTTTTGGCGCGAGATCGAAGATCCCCGGCGTAAAATCCATAGGGCCTGCGAGCATGCGAGTATAGGCGAGGGTGGTTGTGTGAGACGGGTTGTTCGGCGGTGTTCCCCATGCGTTAAACTCTTGACCTCGGGCGCCTTCACGACTTATCCAATTGGGGTAGGTGCGGCGAAGTCCTGTATCTTTAATCGGCTCATGGGTATTGATGCTGATATGGCGTTTGGCGGCCTCGGTTACGCTGTGTAGGTATTCATTGACCATAAACTGACCGTCGTGCCATTCATGTCGAATGATGCCATTATCATCGACGCGTTTGATATCGCCACCATCGGCGACGTAACCTGTTTTAACTTGCGTCACGCCATACTTTTCATACAAATCGTAAGCCTCATTCATCTGCTTACGATAGTTGGTCACCGAGCCCGATGTTTCGTGATGCCCAATTAACCGTACCCCCTTATTCGCCCCGTAGGCCGCGATTTCGGGTAGATCAAAATCTGGGTAAGTCTCTGTGAAACTAAACACATCGCCATTATGGAACCAGCTGCCATCCCAACCGGTATTCCAGCCTTCAACCAATACACCCGCAAAGCCGTTATCGGCAGCAAAATCCATGTATCGCTTCGTTTCTTTGGTGGTTGCGCCGTGCTTATCGCCCGATCCCCAAGTGTTTTCATTGAGGTGCATTCCCCACCAAATACCCATATATTTTCCAGGCTCAACCCAAGTAACATCACCGAGTTTATTGGGTTCGTTGAGGTTTAAGATTAGATCTGAATTAAGCAGACCAGTAGCGTTATCAGCTATTTGAATGGTTCGCCACGGGGTTGAAAATCCAGCGTGAGTTTTCACTTTTAGACCGTCTGACCAAGGTGTAAGATCGGCGCGAAGGATCCCGTCTCTACGTTGATCTAAGGTCATGGCGGCGTAGTCGACTAGCGCAGCCTCATGAATACTCATGTGCACGCCATTTTCAAGTTTAAAGGTAAACGGGGTATGTACCCTGTCTATCTCAGTTAGTGGAGTCTTGTTGTACAGATATTCGTATCGATTCCAGCCACGCGCAGGTATCCACCAAGCCGTTGCCTTGTTAGCTTGTGCTATTGAAAACTCGGTTAACTCCTGGGTGATATTGAGAGCCTCAAGTACTCCTTGCTTAGGCACCCTATACCGAAAACCAATCCCATCATCGAAAACTTTAATGTCGACATAAAAGTGGTATTTACCATTACTCAATTGCGTGCTTAAGCCATGATGTTTATCAATGACCCATTCGCGATCTCCCCAAGGTTGTTGCCATTTACTGTTCACTTCGGTGGCGTGACTATCTCCTATGAGAAACTCAGCGCCAAATTCGCCTAAGGATTGAAATACCAAGCCAAGCTTTGAACTATTGATAATGGGCTGGCCGTGAAATAGCACACGATATTCAGGGCGTTGATTGTCGTCAGTTAGTTCAAGCTGTATCTGCTTATTTGGCGAGTTAACCACGAGAGTTTTTGCTGTCACTATACCCGATGAAGTGATGAAACCAATACTTAGTAATAGGGTCAGTGCTAGGCTCGAAATCCTCTTGGGGGACTGGGCAATATCTTGTTTTACTGGTTTTTTGGTAAAGGGTGGCATAGACACTCCGTGGTCATTGTTTTTATCGTTATTTGCTGAGTCCATGGTAGAAGCTAACGGCGCGTGCAAGCAATTATCTGCATACGTATTCAGACTGGGGCGATCGGGATAACAATCAATTGTCATGTACGAGGAAGTGATGCTAGAAGATAGCAGTGGATTTGCAGTCTAAGGAGCGCTACTCCTCTAATGAAGTTTTTGATAGTTGTTCAAACTGTTTATTAATTCTGATAAAGCTTTCAACCAACTTGGGATCAAAGTGCGATCCTTTACCCTCGACTATGATCGACATTGCCTCTTGGTGGCTAAAGGGCCGCTTATAACAACGTGGGGAGGTCAGAGCATCATAAACATCGACTAACGTCACGATACGAGCAGATAAAGGAATCGCATCTCCTGCTAGCCCTTTGGGATAGCCTGAGCCATCCCATTTTTCGTGGTGTCCACCCGCTATATCTTTACCCATTTGGATGAATTTGCATTGTGGGGCGTAACTTAACAGACTTTCTAGTACGCTTGCACCTATGGTGGGGTGAGCTTTAATTTGATCAAACTCTTCAGGCGTTAGGCGACCGGGTTTCAATAATATGGCATCTGATATGCCGACTTTGCCTATGTCATGCAATATCGAAGACAGGGTGATCTCATGAATAAAATCGTCGGTCAACTCTTGTGGTGTATCTTCGTCATTTTTGCGTTCGGTGGCCAGCATGCTTGCATAATGCTGCATTCTAATGAGGTGCGCCCCAGTTTCATTGTCTCTGTATTCGGCTAATTTGGCTAGTCCCATGACGGTTGCCTCTCTTGAGGCTAAGGTTGATTCAAGGGAGCGTGTTAATTTACCGAGTAAAAATGAGGTCGATAGGGTAACCATGGCATTGGTGACAATAAAATTGATACT
The DNA here is from genome assembly GCF_019457515.1 of Shewanella mesophila. NCBI lineage: Bacteria > Pseudomonadati > Pseudomonadota > Gammaproteobacteria > Alteromonadales > Shewanellaceae > Shewanella > Shewanella mesophila. The sequence goes on along the minus strand of NZ_CP080421.1, from coordinate 2,259,329 downwards.
GACAACAAACCAGATAAAGCTGGTGTAGCCTTCGGTTTGTGGCCAATTAAGTGGCGCAAGGTGAAAGGCGATTCCGACAATCAATAAGCAAGAAATATTCAGAAATTGTGCAAAAATGCTGGCCTTTTTCCCAAGTAGAATGGCTGTTAGTGGAGGAAAAAGGAATAACCAAAAAAAACCTGCACCTGTTGGGCCTATCGTGATCAGAAAGGCAAAACCGATACAATATGCCAGTAAACACCCAGTCATATATCGGTTACGCTCAGATAAGGTCTTTGACAATAAGATGTATAGCAATACCCCGTAGGCTAGGGTATCAAAGACCGCCATTGACCAAAGATCTGCCGCTATGCATAAGTAGATGCTAGTAAAATAAACTGGAACACACAGCAGTGCTAGAAATCCAAATAACCGTTTGAAGATAAGGCGACGCCAGAGGGGAAGCGTATCGGTTAAACCTTGTGGCATCGGCCTCGAAAAGTAGCGAGATGGGATGTTCATTCCATTGATTTCCTTCACCTTCAGCTAATTTAAAAGCTGCTATTGAACAATAATAGTAGTTAATTAAGTCAAATTTAGAAACTTCTGTTGATATTTTCCTATTTTTAAGTGAGTTCAGCTTAAATTTAATTTTATTCTGTGACAACGTATAAGTTAGCCATCAGCCAATAACCATGGCTTCTGTTGTTTCAGGGTTATTTAGGCTGAGCTTATTAATGATAGTTGGCGTTAGCTTTTTAGCTCGGAGTAGTTTACAAATATGTTTACAAATTTTATTTTTAACAAGATGTTAGTTCAGGTGTTGTGGCTAGGGTTTGTTGATCTTTCAAGGTTGTTTTTGCTGCGAGATTCTTGGGTATTTAGCTTAGCTTATTAAGCAGTAATCCACTCGTCTCAATTCAAACGTTTTCATCTCGAACAAAATTCAACTGGCAAAGATCTATAGCCCCTAGTGACTTGATACCACTTTGAGCTGAATCTACCATGTTAGACTAAACGCAAAAGAGTATATGACCATGTCTGTAGCAGAAAAATCATCTCGAAAAATGAGTTTCTATATCATTGGATTGATCGTCGGGATCTGGCTCTACAGCTTGTGGGCCGATCGGGTAACACCAATGACTGGCGAGGCGAGAGTGCATTCCTATTTGGTTAGGGTTGCTGCCGAGGTTTCGGGCAATATTATCGATGTCAGCGTTAAGGATAACCAAATCGTCGAGGCTGGTGAACCGTTGTTTAAGATAGATCCAAGAAACTATCAGATAAGCCTGCAAACTGCCCAAGCCAACCTTGCTACAGCGGGACAAAATATAGGTGCTAGCACGGCGGCAGTCGAAGTGGCTCAAGCGAAAGTCGTTGACGCCTTGGCTGCACGTAATAATGCCAGAGAACAGGCATCTCGGATCAGCGAACTTGCTGGGCAAGGGGTGTTAAGTAAGGCTGAGCTTGATAATGCGATTGAAGCGCGTGATCGTACCCAAGCTAACCTTGAAGCGGCAGAAGCATCACTTATCCAAGCCAAGCAGAGCCTTGGGCCTGCAGGTGAGAATAATCCACAGATTTTGGCCGCAATGGCAGCGCTAGAGAAGGCACAACTTGATCTACAAAAAACCCAAGTAAGCGCACCTTCTAGAGGCGTTGTTACAAATCTTCAACTCACCGAAGGTCAAAATGCCGCAGTCGGTTTCCCATTACTGACCTTTATTGATCCTCGTGGTGTATGGATATCTGCATTGGTAAGAGAGAACTCTCTTGAGCATATCCGTGTGGGTAATCGAGTGGAGATCGTACTCGATGCCTTACCTGGAAGAGTGCTTAATGGTAAGGTCGACAGTATTGGCTGGGGGACTGGTGGGAGCAATGATATTGATCAATCAACCGGTTTTCTGACAGCGGATACTAGCTCAATCAAAGCGCAGCGCTATCCAGTTAATATTGTGTTCGAAAATGGTGACGTTCCTAAAAATATTCGATATGGGTCGCAAGCCACTGTGGCGTTCTTTACCGAGCAGAGTTCCTTTGGCGAATGGTTGGCTGGAATTTGGATGAATATATTGAGTGTGTGGACTTATGTTTCGTAGTCCAGCGAATTCGATTATTAGGTTGGTGCTGTTTCCAGTGATACTGCTGTTTTATCAGCAGTTTCATGGAATTGCCATGCCTATTTTATCGCCGATATTTGTTGTTATTTTTTTGACGATAATGCCATCAAAGCCGCCGCTTAATATGTTGTTAAAACTCTTTTTGGTGCTGATGTTTGTCAGTTTTGGTGTTGTGTTTCTTGGTGGTTTATTGATTGACTCGCCTACTGGGTATGCACTTTTTTGTTGGTCGATGCTGTTCTGGTGTTTTTATCGAAGCCATCATGATCCAAAAGACTTGATATCAACCTTAGTTTGTTTGGTGGTTATCATAATGACGGTATTGAGCAAGCAGTTTGGGGTGCCGATTGATATGCTGCCGTGGTTGATGTTTAAAGCGTTTGCCGTAGCACTAATTATTACCTATTTGAGCTTTGTGCTGTTTCCTGGTGATGAGCAAGATATTTTACCTGATGAAGTCAGTAATGAAGGGGCAGAGACTCATATTGGCCTTATTATATTTAAGGCTACGGCAATGAGTTTGGTCTTAATCGCGTTAATGGGCACTGGAAGCGCCCAGTCTATACTGATAGCTATCACGATCAGTAGTATGATTAAGATCCCAAACCCAGATGATCACCGCACATTCAGTCAAACAAAGATAGTGACAACCGCAGTAGGTATATTATTTACCTTACCCTTATTGTTGCTATATACCTTTGGGGTTGCCACATGGGTCCTGCTGGGAGTGACTATTGTGCTTGGGCTACAACTTGCGTCCTTTGCGATCAAAAGGCAGTGCCGTTTAAGCATTTACCAATTGTTGTTCACTAACTTTATCGTGTTGACCTACCAAGTGATCAAACATCAAGGGGGTGAGTCATTGTCAGCTGAGTTTATGCGTTTAGTCTATATCGTTATCTCTGTTCTTATTGGGGCGTTGATCTTAAACTTAACCAAACATAAGCCTGTTTTGTTAGACAAAAAACAAGACTAGGGATTAATATCCCAGGGTAACTCTTGATGCCGCTTTCTAGTATTATGGTGACTAAATAAAACTGTTATACTGTTTCTTCAGATCTTAGGCTAATTGAACTTTGAAATTCAATTAGCCTAATTCCAACGTAAAAGCATCATTTTGAGATCTTACATGTCATTTTCTACACTCGGTTTGAACCCTCTAATCCTTAAGGCGATCGGCGATCTCGGTTACTCTTTGCCTACACCCATTCAAGCTGAGGCAATACCATTAGCCTTAAAAGGTAAAAGTGTGATTGCGGCGGCGCAAACCGGCAGCGGCAAGACTGCAACCTTTGTTTTGCCAATATTGGATAAATTGGCCGGCGGCGAAACCCAACGAAAGAAACGTGCACGAGCACTTATTTTAACGCCAACACGAGAGTTAGCGATCCAGGTCCACAAGCGCATTCAAGATTATGCTAAATATCTGGATCTAAAGTCGATGGTGATATATGGCGGAGTCGAATTAGCGCCACAAAAGCAACAGCTTATTGAAGGTGTTGATATTGTTGTTGCAACGCCAGGACGACTTAGGGATCTCTATACCCAAAGAGCTATCCATTTTGATGAGATAGCGTTGTTAGTGTTAGATGAAGCCGATCGTATGTTAGATATGGGCTTTATCGAAGATATCACTAAGATCATCGACAGCTTACCCGAAGAACGGCAAAACCTGATGTTTTCAGCAACCTTGTCTCGTCAGGTGAGAGAGCTTGCTAAGGAGTATATTCCTAATGGTATCCATTTGTCGGTTACCAAGGATAGCCAAGGTTCGCCTGATATTGAGCAGTGGATCACCACAGTCGACAAGGATAAAAAATCAGCATTGTTAAGTCAGTTAATTCAAGACAATGACTGGTCACAGGCGCTGATCTTCATCGAGACAAAGCATGGTGCAGCTAAACTAGTTACTCAGCTGGAAAAGCGTGGTATCCAAGCCGATTGTATTCATAGTGGCCGCGCGCAAGCTATCCGTGAACAGATCTTAGCTGACTTTAAGGCAGGTAAAATCAAATATCTTATCTCTACTGGCATTTCGGCTCGTGGTATCGATATCGATAACTTGCCTTTAGTCATCAACTACGATCTGCCTTTCCCCGCCGATGAGTATGTGCATCGGATTGGTCGAACAGGACGAGCGGGCGCACAGGGCCAAGCTATCTCTTTGGTATCAAAAGACGATTTTAAAAACCTGTGTATGATTGAGAGCCGGTTGGGGCATCTACTCGAACGCCGTGAGATAACGGGGTTTGTGCCGCGCAAGGCGGTACCCGATTCTATTCTTAATTATGTGCCTAAGGCGAAGCGTGATGAAAATGGTAAACGGATCGTGGCAGATCCAAGCTTAAAGACAGGTTCAAAATCAAGTTCTAAATCAAAGCTAAAGCCGAATTTTAAAGCGAAGCCAAAGCCGAGCTCAATAGCGCCTACAAGTGCTAAATCTAGGTCTAACGCTAACTCAGTCTGTCAGTCTGATGTTAGCCAAGATAAACCCGCATTTAACCCTTGGACAGACAGTAAAAAATAGTGCCGCAAGTCTCGTGCAATAACTGAATTGAAAGCCCCTCAATGCTCGCATTCGAGGGGGATTTTCGCTGCATATTTAATCGTTAACCCGAGTTCAGGTTAGTTAAAACACGCCGTTTACTCTGGTTCCACTTGCAATATCAAGGACTCAAGCGGGGCAAGCTCGAGTGCGATGTGCGTGTTTGTTTGATCCACCTTCAGCCTTGCTTTAATAACTCGGTCGGTCAACAGATCTGTCATCTGGTATTGACCCACTTTTAGCTGCCATTTGTCGATGAGTGGCTTAGGCAGCGCCAGATTGAGGATTTTGGCTTGCTCACTTGAAAAGTTGGTCACGATAACCAGCTTTTGTTGCAGGCTATACCGAGCAAAAGCAAAGGTTTGATCATCATATCCCTGGCTGTATCTCTTAGGGTCTCCTTTATCCTCGATGCTAGTCGTCAGTTGACGGTTAAAGTCATCTAATGGCGTATATTCTCCGAGTAAGGCGGGCGCTTGGTGACTCAGATTAAGCAGCTTTGCGTAAAAATCCCGAAGTTTTAGCTCTTCTTCTGAAGACATTGCGCCATCGAACTTACCATGATTCATATACCTCTGATGAGCGGGCACACCAACATAATCAAAAATACTGGTTCTTGAGGGCTGACCAAAACCCGCGTTTTCGCTGCCATCTTCACCGACCTCTTGGCCAAAATAGACTAAGGTGGGCGCGTTACTCAAGGTGGTCGATACCACCATTGCTGGCAGTGCTTTAATCGGATCGCTGGCAAATTCAGGGCTGGCTATGCGCTGTTCATCATGGTTCTCTAAAAAGTGCAGCATATGGGAAGCAATATCGACAACATTCAGGCGATCGGTTTCGATGGCACTGGTTGACTGCTGACCTTGGATAATGGCCTTTAGGGTGTCATAGAGGCCAACTTTGTCATAAAGATAGTCCATTTTCCCTAAGTGAATATAGTCTCGATACCGTGACGGGGTGTAGACCTCCGCAAGCAGCAGTGCATTGGGATTGACGTGTTTTATCTGACTGTTAAGGTAGCTCCAAAATTCGACGGGCACCATTTCTGCCATGTCGTAGCGAAAGCCATCTACGCCCTTAGCTAACCAGTACTGGGCGATTTGGTTAAACTTTTTCCATGAGTCTGGGATCTCGCTTTCGGAAATGTTATTCCAGAATGTAAAGTGTTCAGCAGCCGTTTTAGTATCAAAGCCTTTGGGAAGATGCGGGAAATCAAACGTTCCGTCTGGTTTAACGCCATAGTTTATTTTTACTGTTTCATACCAGTCATTGGCATCGGGTTTGGCCAAACGCGAGCCGTTGCCAGTCCATTTGGCTGGCGACTCAACAAACTGGCCATCAACTAAGGGATGGGGTTGGCCACCGAGTGGCGGCTGCTGCAGATCTGGGACGCTAAAGGGGGTATCTACAACATAATAGAAGTTGTTGTTTTTATCGTATTCAAGGGCAGTATTATCTTGCCTCCCAAAGTCGATGACACCTTTAGGATTGGATAAGGAATGATAATTCCTAGCCACATGATTGGGTACTATATCGATAATGACCTTCATGCCAGCTTGATGTGTGCGCGCAATTAAGGCTTCAAACTCTGCTAATCGATTAGCTGGCTTGTCCGCCAAATCTGGATTGACGTTATAGTAATCTTTAACGGCATAGGGTGATCCCGCTCGGCCTTTTACTACATCGGGGTCGTCTAAAGTGATGCCGATATTGCGGTAGTCATTAACCACAGCATGATGGGGCACACCGGTATACCAGATATGGCTAACACCGAGGGCGTGGATACTTTCAAGGGCTAGGGGAGTGAAGTCACTGAACTTACCCACGCCGTTGTCTGCGATGGTTCCCCATGGCTTATTGGTGGTATTGGTATTGCCAAAAAGGCGGGTGAATACCTGGTAGATAACGGGTTTTTCAGTGGTCATGTCTGCACTAGGTGCCAAGGCCTGCGTTGGAGCAGACTTGGAGGCCGCGTTTAAGCTAAATGGCAGCCAAGCGCCCGCGATGGCTGCTAAGGCGATAAGGGGCGTAAAGCGGTGATGAGTCATTAGCGCTTTCCTGTTAAGTCAATGAGGGTCACGCCTTTGCCCGCTAACACAATAGCTTGATCTAGAGGCTGTGGCGCTTGGGTAATAATGTTATAGCCTGTGGCACTGGTATTGATAAGCTCCCCCAAACGAGCCAGATCAACCTCAGTGGGCGTCTGATTTTTGTTGTAGATAACCAGTAGACTAGCGCCCTTAGCGCAGGCTTTATCTTCGCATCTGACTTGTAGATATACGCCATCTTGTGGCACTAAGTGACGCAGTCCGCCATCGATAATCGCTGATGACGTTCGGCGGTAATTGAGTAACTGTTTTGTGAACTGCTGCATTGCCGATTGTGATTGCATTAGCCCTTTGCTATCAAATGCTGAGATAGCATCATTTTGCCAACCACCGGGCATATCGGCGCGTACTGCACCATCATTTCTATCCTTTGTTGGGCTTTGCATCAAAATTTCTGTTCCATAGAGCAGCTGCGGAATGCGATTACTGGTGAGTACATAAGCCATCGCCATCTGCGTGAGGGCAATATCATCGCCCAACAGGCTGTATAGGCGATTAGTGTCGTGGTTGCCTTCAAATAACACCAGTTGTGTGGGGTCGGCGTAAACCACATCGTTACCAAGAAACTCGTAAAGTTTAATAAAGCCGGTGTCCCATCCTTCGGGCTCATTCAAGGCACTAATCAGGGTTTCGTATAGGGGGAAGTCCATGAGGCTTGGCAGTTCAGATTGATAGCCATCTTGGTTGTGTTTACCTTTTTGCCAGTAAGAAACGGTAATGGGGTTCGCGGTCCACTCCTCTCCGACAATGTTAAAGTCAGGGTATTCATCCATGATCGCCTTGGCCCACTTAACTAAAAAGCCTTTGTCTGCGTAGGAGTAAGTATCTTCACGTATACCGCTAAGCCCGGCGTGTTCTATCCACCAGAGACTATTTTGGATGAGGTAAGTCGCGAGCAGCGGATTTCTTTGATTAAGATCGGGCATGCTGTCAACAAACCAGCCGTCGGTAAACGCTTTTGTGTCGCTGCTCACCGCATAGGGGTCTTGGACTGTGGTGCGGCGATGACTGGTAAATTGGATGTTAGCAGTTGGCGAATCAGCTGTGAGTGGTTTGTTAATCCAATCACTACTTGGCAGATCCTTCATCCACCAATGATTAGATCCGATATGATTGACGACCACATCGGCAATGATGCCAATGCCTTTGTTACGGGCACGCAGTGACAGTTGGCGATAGTCCTCGTTTGTGCCATATCTGGGATCAATCTGATAATGGTCGGTGACTGAATAGCCATGGTAGGAATATTGTGGCTGATTATTTTCGGTTAGAGGATTGATCCATAGCTGGGTTATGCCAAGGTCTTCAAGGTAATCGAGATTATCGATAATTCCCTTAATATCGCCGCCATGGCGACCGTCTTTATCAGCGCGATTGGCCAGTTCTAACATGTTTGGATGGTTGTCATTGTTTGGATCGCCATTAGCGAAACGGTCGGGGGTAATGAGATAAATAGCATCCTTGTTGGAAAACCCCTGACGCTGTTCACTGCCGGGTTCGCGAGCCTTTAGCTGGTAGGCGAAGGTATGCTTGGAACCATCGATATTAGTTAACGTAATAGAGAATGCTTGTGCTGGCGCGTTGGTCGTATCGAGATCAATAAACAGGTAGTTACTGTTATCGCTGTGCTGCACACCCAACACCTTGACCTGTTTTGCTTCAACGCTCACCTTACTGTCAGCAATGCTCTGACCATGTACCATTAGTTGCAGCTGTGGGTTCTTCATGCCTGCCCACCAGTTAAGGGGTTCGACCTTTAGCTTGAACGAGTCGTTTGGGGATAACGGCATTGCATTGGCTGTTAATGGCGTGGTTACTAACACGCCTAATAGCAGCTGTTTTAGGATATTTTGGGGAAAAAGTTTAGCTGTTCTCGGATGGCTTAACATTGCAACTCCTGTGATCCATCAGTTTAATCTAAGAATAAATTAACTATCGCTGTTTTAGGGTGATTAAGAAATGATCCATTTCATGTTATAAAAACGCCTGTTTCAGCTAACTGAAGCAGGCGTTTTTTGACTAATACTTAAGGCTAGGTGGCGATTACATGGTATAGCTTAACCCTAAGAAGTACTGACGCCCGAAGCTTTGAATTGTCCCAGTTTGGTGAGGTTCACCAAAGTAAGTCTTATTCGGCTCATCGGTTAGGTTATTGACTTGGAAAAGGAACTTAAGTCCATTATCCATTGCATAAGATGCTTGGTAGTCAAAGATAGTTTCTGCATCGAAGAAGGCAAGTTGAGATTCAACTGCGACTTGTTCTGATACATATTCACTACGATAACGCATGCTTAGGCGAGTATCGAAGCCATCTAAGGTGTAGAACAGCGTTGTGTTGACTACGTGTTCAGACAAGCCAGGTAGTGGAATCGATAACGACTGACCGCTTAAGTCGGTTTCAAATTCAACTTCACTGTCAGAATATGAGTAGCTACCAGTGAAACCTAAACCATTTAGTGCACCGGGTAAGAAATCAAATACTTGAGTGTACGCAAGTTCTGCACCGCGGATATAACCACCGTTATCGTTGTTGATAGCGGTTTGATATTGACCTTCATCCTTAACCACTGGGAACTCAACACCGTTATCGATAATGGTATCCGGAACGATGAATCCCGCACCTTCAAAATCAAATGGTTGAATGGTAAAGTTGTTTATGAACGATTTAATATCTTTGTAGAATAATGCAAATACGATAGCACCTTCAGATTCTTCAAAGTAATGCTCATAGGACAGGTCATACTGATCGGCGTAGAAAGGATCGAGTAGCGGACTAGTATTACCCCAGGCATTGTACTTTTTATAGCCTGGTGTCGATGCGTCATCATACCAAGAACCCATACCCGATTTGAGTTTGTCGATCGGAGGGCGTGCCATGACAGATGCTGCGGCAAAACGGATCTGGTCATTTTGAGTAAGATGGAAGTTCAAGTTAACGGATGGCAGGTAATCGGTATAAGATTTACCCACTTCGTTGCGGATATAGTCGGTACTAATAACCCCTTTATCATCGGCAATCGCTTCACCTAGGCCAAAACCAACTTGTTGTAGCCCTTTACTCGACTGGTCGGTATTTACGACGCGAACCCCGATGTTACCTGTTACAGGGACATCACCAATTTCGAAATCAAGGTTAGCTTGAACATAACCTGCCAATACGTCTTCATTGACTGAGCCGCTTTGGATCATGGTCCAGTTGTTGTTCCAGTTAGCGGTAGGTGCAAATGGATCTTGCCCTGTTGCCGCAAGCTGTGCGTTAACTAGATCAACAGCTTTATCAAAATCGATCGCTAAGAAACTAGGGTAGCCAGATAGCTCTCCGCCAAAATTGACCACATTGGTCATATCAGTCGTTAATCCTAGAACGGGTTGATTATCTGGGTTGTGGCCGAATTCAAAACCGTAGCCCGCTTGTGAGCGCTGGGCATTAAATTCACGCTGGGAATAACGAACGCCGACATCAATCGATGAAATAAAACTGTTATCGAGCTGATAATTTAGGTCAAGTTTGTAGGCAATAAGATCGTTTTGTTGATCGTATGGCCACATGCCAACTTCTTTAAGACCTAAAGTTGATGTATCCGTGTAATCGTTCGAAAAACTAATATCTGCGGCGTTTAAGTTATTGAGTTCATAAGTCATCGACTCGGCTGAACGCACTTCATTGCCAATATCATCGTAAACTACGGCGCGAGTACCGCCATTGACAAATTCACCATCCGCTTTCGAATAGCTAACGTCGGCGGAGATAGTGATATTATCGCCGTTATTCCATTCGACATTAAAGGCGCCAGAGGTGAGCTCTGAAAACTTCGAATCATTATCGTTGACCACAAATATTGCAAAGTTATCGGTGCCATCGGTCGAGATTGTCGCCCCAACCATCGAACCATCCTTGATAATTGGGTCTGTAATTTGACCATTTTTCAGTGATTTAACACGGAAACCGCGGGCAAAGTTTTCAGAGTCGAATTTAGAGTGGAAGATGTCACCTTTAATGCTCCAGTTGTCATTTGGCTGCCAGTGGATGGCTCCCATATAACCATCGCGGGTGTCGGTGCCACCTTTTTGTTGCAGTTCAAGCCCTTCGCTCATTGCCTCTAAGGTACCATTCCCGTCGAGATCTTCGCTTCCATCGTTAAATCTGAGACCAATGAATTGACTAGCAACATACGGTTGGTACAGGTGGGCGTAACCTACAGCAACCCCAAGAGTTTCCTCTAAGAATTTACCTTGGTAAGAGAAGCTTAAGCGGTTGCCATACTCTTCAGCATCAGAGACTTCGCCGGCTCTGTCATTGAAGCTTCCACGGGCATTGACGGTAAAGTTGTGTTCATTTGGCGCTTGCAGCGGATCGGCTGTTTTAAGCTCAACTGTACCTGCAACACCGCCTTCAATTAAGGATGCCTTTGGTGATTTATAAACTTGGGCTTGATTGATGAGTTCAGAAGGGTATTGGTCAAATTCGATAGAACGTTTGCCGCCAGTAGTGACCTGCTCTCGGCCATTTAATGTGGCTGAAACGAAGTCACCATCAAGACCACGAATATTGAGTCCACTTGCTTGTCCACCAGTACGAACCGCAGTCACGCCAGGTAAACGAGTCAGTGCATCGGCTATAGATTGGTCGGGCAGGGCGCCTAAGTCATCGGCTGAAATAGTTTCTGATACTGTGTCCGAAAACCGCTTGTTATTAAGCGATTTAATAACACTAGTGCGGAAACCACGCACTTCAATCACTTCAATTGATTCGTCTTGTGTTGTAGCATTTGCGTCTGTTTTGACATCTTCAGCATCGGCAGCGTAGACATTCACACATACGCCAGCGGCAAGCATAGCGAGTGTCAGTAGGCTCGGTTTAAATTGAAACATCCATCTTCCCCTTTTCACTCAGTGATTCATTTTACTTGTTATATGTGCAATTACTGCTGAGCTTTAACACATCAATATTGCTGAACCAGAGTGGTTGTTGTTGTAATTGTTTCTGAGTTGTTATGTTGCAAGGTCGATACTACTCTCGCATTAAAGTATGGAACAATATTATGCATACGTATTCAAAGGATGCCGCCCAGTTACGCCCCTACCAAATTAGCAATTTTTCACACCTAGTTATCGTGTAATAAATATTTTATAGCATTGATTATTATTGGTTTTTATCTGTTTGGGTTTGAGTGGTTTTGAGTGGGCTACTTATGCATACGTATGCAGAGATATTGAACCTCTTTTGAGGGATGGCGTATGCTCGTTTCATTCTAATAACAAATGTTATCAGTAACGCGTGGATAACATTGGGATAACGAGTTAGGTGTAAAAAGCCTGTCTACTTGTTTTCACACTAGGGGCAATAATGAATCAACTATCGTGGTGGCGCGGGGCCGTTATTTATCAGGTTTATCCTCGTAGCCTCTTGGATTCTAATGGAGATGGGGTTGGTGATCTGCAAGGGATCATCGCTAAACTTGGCTATATCGCGAGCCTCAATGTTGATGCGATATGGATCTCTCCGTTTTTTAAATCCCCAATGAAAGACTTTGGTTACGATATTAGTGATTATCGTGCAATCGATCCGCTATTTGGCACCATGAATGATTTCGAAGAGCTGATTGATAAGGCCCATGAATTAAATATAAAGGTGATTATCGATCAGGTGCTGAGCCATACTTCAGACCAGCATCAATGGTTTATCGAAAGCCGCAAAGACAGGGTTAACCCTAAGCAAGATTGGTATGTGTGGGCCGACCCTAAACAAGACGGTACGGCACCGAACAATTGGTTAGCGATTTTTGGTGGGTGCGCTTGGGAGTGGGAGCCGCGACGCCAACAGTATTATCTACATAATTTTTTGACCAGTCAGCCAGATCTTAATTTTCATAATCCAGATGTGCGCGCGGCTGTGCTGGACAACGTTAAATTTTGGCTAGATAAAGGCGTAGATGGCTTTCGTTTAGATGCTATCACCTTCTGTTATCACGACGAGTTGCTGCGTGATAACCCTGCAAAACCAGAAGATAAGCGCCAGGGGCGAGGCTTTAGTGAAGATAATCCCTATGCCTACCAATACCACTATTACAATAATACCCGTCCGCAGACGGTTGGCTTTATTGAAGAATTAAGGACGTTAATCGATCAATATCCTGGTGTTGTTACCTTAGGTGAAGTCTCATCTGAGGATTCATTGGCCACCATGGCTGAATATACCCAAGGCGAAGGGCGCCTGCATATGGCCTATAGCTTTGAGTTACTTACCGATGATTTTAGCCCAAGTTATATTCGCCAAACCGTTGAGGCATTAGAGCAGAGTATTGGTGATGGTTGGCCATGTTGGGCCATAGGTAATCACGATGTGCAGCGCGTCGCATCACGCTGGGGTAAGTCACATTTTAATGCTGACATGGGCAAGATGCTCAATGCCATGCTGTGTTCCCTTAGAGGCAGTGTTTGCAGTTACCAGGGTGAAGAGTTAGGCCTGACCGAAGTCGACATCAGTCATGAACAGCTGCAAGATCCTTTTGGCATCGCTTTTTGGCCTATGTTTAAAGGCCGTGATGGTTGTCGAACTCCAATGCCTTGGGTACATGACGCGCCGCAAGGGGGGTTTAGCGAGGGGGACACTTGGTTGCCTGTTGCTGCGTCCCATCTACCGCTTGCGGTGGATGTTCAACATACAGATGGTGATTCGATGCTAAACAGCTATCGAACAATGCTCCAATGGCGCGGGCAATATCCCGCCTTGGTTAATGGTGATATCAAATTTATTCAATCAACCGATAGTGTCTTATTGTTTGAGCGTCGATATCAAGGCTCCGTTATGCTCGTGGGCTTTAACTTTACTGAAAGCCATGTTGATATTGACATTCAGGATGCGCAGCGTTGGGCGATTGTCGGCGGTCACAATCTACCAAGTGCTGTGCTTTTACATGAACAGATCCAATTTTCACCATTTGGTTGCTTCTATGCGGAGCTGAAGTGAAAAAAATTAACTTGATAATATCGAGTAAGCTGCGTGATTTAGATAGCCAGCAAGGCTGATCTGAACTCGATTGATGGCCTGCTTTAAGGCACAGAAACAGAGCCGATAAAGCGAGGGTGAAAATGGCAAGCTAAAGGGCTTGCCATTTTTATTGTTATTAATGCGCGGATCACTTGCGTAATATGGCCTTAACTCCTATGATCCCCCCGATTTTTCTTAAGTAGGCTCTATCATGTTAAACGCGTCGCTGTCTCCAAGTTCAACTGAACTAGTTATTAATGTACTCGCTATGGTTCTCAATGAAGGGAAGCCCTTGGATAGAGCTTATTCTCATCATTTCTCAGGACTAAAGCTAGCGCCGGCTGAACAAGCGAGGATCACCTCGGTCGCAGGCGATTTGCTGCGTAGGTTAAACCTTTATTGCTATCTTGCGGACATGAAACCGCAAGAGATGGAACGCGAAGGAACGCGATTGCTCAATGCTTGGCATCTTTTTCATGAGCTGGAGTTACCAAAGCTGCAATATGCGCTGCCGGTTGAGCCTGAAGCGTTTCAACGTCGCTTGGTAGAAGCTAAAGCTATCCCAGCACTTTATGACGGCTGTCCTCAATGGTTAGATGAGTTAGGCCAAGCCCAAATTGGTGATGAATGGCCTGCCGAACGCGCGGCATTGGCGATGGCACCAAAACGTTATTTGCGCACCAACCTATTAAAGTGTACTCGCGATGAGTTACAGCAGAAGTTGCTTCGTGAAGGTGTTCAGACTCAGGTTGTTGCTGGCGTCGATACCGCGCTAGAGGTGACGTCTGACTCGGCCCTGTTTCGCACCGAGTGTTTTAAGCAAGGATTGTTTGAGCAGCAAGATGCGGGGTCACAGCTGGTTGCTGCCGCGGTAGATGCCAAACCTGGGATGCGCGTTATCGATGCCTGCGCAGGAGCGGGTGGTAAAACGCTCTCTATTGCCGCCCAGATGCAAGGAAAAGGGCGGTTGCTTGCCATGGATGTTGAGCAATGGAAACTCGATAGCCTCAAGCAACGCGCGCGCCGCGCTGCTGCCCACAACGTGGAAACCCGGATCATTGCCAGCAGCAAAACCATTAAACGATTAAAGCTCACTGCCGATCGGGTGTTACTGGACGTACCTTGCTCAGGTCTTGGTGTGTTAAAACGAAACCCAGATGCCAAGTGGCGCGACACACCAGAGCGTTTACCCGTATTGGTACAGCTGCAAAAGGAGATTTTACAGAGCTACAGTCGTATGGTTAAGGTCGATGGTATGTTGATTTATGCCACGTGTTCTATTATGCCAGAGGAAAACCGTCAACAGGTCGATGAGTTTTTGAATGCAAACCCTCATTTTAGCTTTATTGACGATGAAACCATTAGCGTTGCCGATAGCGGATTCGATGGATTTTATTTAGCCCGAATGAAGCGTGTTAGCGAATCTTAAGTCCTATTAATCGCGGCAGTTTTAAATATTTCCGTGGTGCAAGTTTTTAGGGGGAGGAGATCTTCCCTTAAATTCAGGCTTACCCGTTAATGACGTTTGTTCGATTAAGGGTAAGCGTCACTTAAAAATAGGGTGTCGCAATACAGTATCTGAGTACTGTCTGAGTACTGTCTCAGTTCTATCCTAGTTCTATCCTAGTTTTGTCCTAGTTCTATCCTGAGTTTTATCCGTTAGCTAGCGGCTAGAATCTTACCTCATCATTTCAGATGACGATTAGCGCTTATCACTGCGGCGCTTGGTAATGGAAGCAAGCATTCATCGTCCATTCGTCTTGAATTAGTTGCTAAAAAACACGCAGAGTCGATCACTTTCTTATTACTGATTGGTATTAATCGCTGTCCTTATTTATCTCGAACTTAGGTTATTTATCAATCGCTGTGTAATAGACAAATGTACAATTTTGTATAAAGCCTTATATTGGTGTAGATTTTAAGCGGTTACTGAGGGCCAAAGGAGTTAACAGTGCACCTTGATTATTGTCCGATATTGATTGACGAGTTCGACGGTCAAACTCGCGAATTTAGTCTAAAACGTTATAATCGCATTTTAACCATGTTGCTCAGCGGATCTTCACTAAGTGACATTTTGTCTGCCTTAGTGTTGCTGATTGAGAAGGAAAAACTTGGCACTCGCGCTTCGGTGTTGGTGCTAAGTGATGATCGTCGTCACCTCCTGTTAGGCGCAGCGCCTAATCTACCTCAGGCATATAATGATGCAATTCATGGCGTGGAGATAGGACTCGGCGTTGGGTCGTGCGGTGAAGCCGCTTTTAGTGGCCAGAGAGTGATAGTTGACGATATCTCTACCCATCCTAATTGGGTGAACTATAAAGGGATCGCCTTAGCTCACAAGCTGTTAGCCTGCTGGTCAGAACCAATTAAGGGGAGTAATGGTGACGTACTCGGAACGTTCGCCATGTACTACGAAAACATCAATGCTCCCAGCGATACTGATCTTATTCTGATCCAAGAAGCCGCAAGACTTGCAAGTCTTGCGATTGAGCGTAGCAAATCTTTCCAGTTTCAACGTCAAACAACGGCAATATTTAATAATCTTCCCATTGCGTTAGTCACCACAAGCGCCCAGTGGTCCATACTAGACGCTAATGATGCGTTTTGGGGGGCAATGGCCACAAAGGGATCTCGGTGTGATGTAGGGTATTTTAACCCTAACGAGCAGATCGGCTGCGATACCAATAATCAGCATATGATCCATGCACTAATGGCTAATGGACACTGGCAAGGGGAAGCCCTGATAAAACGGTTTGATGGCTCAAGCTTTTATGCCGATCTAACGGCGATGAGATTAAATGAAAGTTACAGTGATAATCGGGCTTACGCCTGGCTTATCTCTGATATTAGTGCACGTAAACAGGCTTCTGACTTGATTGAGTATCAAGCTAATTTTGATGCGTTAACTCAACTACCCAATCGTACTCAGCTATTAGGCTTAATCAATCAACATATCGATGCTCGTCATGGATTTGCTTTGATGTTGATGGATGTAGACAACTTTAAGCAGGTCAATGACACTTTAGGCCACGGTGTGGGTGATCGTTTGCTTGTCGAAATAGGCAAGCGCTTGCTATCCATTGCTGACGATAGGTTCACTGTGGCGCGATTGGGCGGCGATGAGTTTGCGATACTTATTCCAGATGTGTTGAGCATTGACCAGCTTAATGAGGTAAGTCAAAGGATCGATAATTTAGCCGCGACACGGTATCAACTCAGCGGTTCAACTAATGTATATAGTACCTTAAGTCTTGGTATTGCCCGTTATCCAGACGATGCGGAAAGTCTAGAACTCATCTTAAACTGCGCCGATCAAGCTATGTACGTAGCAAAACGGTCTGGCAAAAACCGGTCGCAATTATTTAATTTTGCGATCCGCGAGCGAGATAGCAGAGCGGCTAAGATCCATGCATGGTTGCAAACCGCGATTGAATTAAATGAGTTTGAACTCTATTACCAACCGATAATTAATTTACAAACTGGTAAAATTGTCCATGCAGAAGCCTTGCTACGCTGGTGCCATGGAGGCCAGTTTATTTCACCCCAGGAGTTTATCCCTGTTGCAGAAGCCAGTGGCTTAATTCTTGGTATTGGAGAATGGGTAAGAAAACAGGCCATTACTTTTCTACACGAATATAGAGACTATCCGTTTACCATCGCAATCAATGTCTCCGTTGAAGAGATCTGGTCTCATTTGCTGCAAGAAGGCTTAATTGCGTCGATCGAAAAGACTGCTGCCGCAATAGACTGTAATTTTCCCTATGAACGTTTAACTATTGAGATAACAGAGTCCTTGTTGATGGGTAATCAAGATACCTTGATTGACGAGTTAACTAAGTTAAAAGCGAAAGGCTGCCGGATTGCGATCGATGATTTTGGTACAGGATATTCGTCATTGGCCTATTTAAACCAATTTCCTATCGATGAGCTCAAGATCGATAAAAGCTTTGTATTAGGCTGCGAGTATTCAGTAAAGCAGCAGGCATTGATTAAGGCGATTGCTAAGATGAGTCAGGCACTTGAGCTGGTGGTTGTTGCCGAAGGGATTGAGAACTCGACGCAACTGGAGATCATTAACTCAGTCGGAATTGATTTAGGTCAGGGTTATCTATTTTCAAAACCCATCCCAAAAGCACAATTTGTTGATTTACTGAGAAAGAAAGAACTCTTCTGGCGATAAAATCCGCTGTTGCTCCTATTATCACTTACCGAGTCCACAAAGTGTGCGGCCTTGGTTAGTCTAATTGCGTCACTAGTGATATCATTTCTCCTTTCGACGAAATATTGATGGGCTATATGCATCGTCACGGATGGTTTCATTGTTAAAGACTGCGCACGATTTTACACATCAACAAAGGTTTGCGGGTTTACAACTCCTTCTGCAACAGGAACTGAGCGACTTTTCTTACAACGCAGAGAGCATTACTGGTCGATTTATCGATCCTCAAGGGCCGCAAACGACTCGTCTCTTGTTAACGGGCGAAGGGGTTAAAGGCGAGTGTTCTTGTTCGCAGCGCCAATGTGCTCACGTCGCAGCATTAGCTATCGAGTATGAGGCGAGTCAACCCGATCCTCATACTCGTAGTCGTCGTGCAGATACCGCTATCCGCCTGTTTAAAAGCGAAGCTAACCAACAGTTTGACCCTTTCCCTGCAATGGCTCGCCATCGAGTCTTATATCTTATTCATGGTGAGGTAAACGCGCTGCAATTAAGCGTTCACAAAGGCTACCTTAATAAAAATGGTAGCTACCAATTACGTGGTCCCTTGGGATTTGATGTCACCAGCAGTACGCCTTTACCTAAGTATGTCAGCCAAACTGATCTGCAACTCTTCCATCAGCTTAAAACCTTAGTATCTGGCGAAGCCTTGGCTGAACAAACCGAGCAGATCCAGCTACCTTTAGCGCTCGGTTTGCCAGCAGACTTTTACCAACTGCTTGGGGCTACTGGACGAGGATGTTATCAAGACGTTCAGCGGCCATTGGGCTGTGATATTCAATACGATGAAGATTTTGTCGATACGAGTTATTTAATCGATCTGGCAGACAACTGCTATCTTGAGCCGGTGAGTAATACCTTGATCATTGATGAGGGGAACAATGAACAGATAGGTCAGGGGATCTTAGCCAATATCGATCTCGATGGAGAATGGTTACCTCGTATTGAAGTGATACGTCATGGGGTCGATTTTCCCTGGTTAGTCCCCGCCATGATGCCCCTGGATGTCGCCTTGTTTACTATGGTGCATCGAGGTGTGGCTTATAACTTGTCGCAACTGTTATTTATTGCAGCAAATCATCAGCCCTTGATGACACAAGTGGCCAAGTGCCAACTCATGCTTAATATTCTCCCTTTAGTAAGCCAACGATTTGAGCTACCTATTAGTCGAAGTTTGCCCGCTGGGACTAGGTTGGTTCCCGACGACATCAGTGAGCATGTGGTGTTTTTTAGAAAATTGGCGCTGGCTGGCTGGCAGATCGATTTTGCCGCTAAGAAGCGATTCGTAAAAGTGGCCGCAAATAACTGGTTTGCAGAAGTTGCAACACCCAATACCGATTGGTTCGAACTCAGTCTTGGGGTTGAGGTTGATGGTGAGCGAGTTAATCTATTACCTCTACTCACTAACTTAATTCGCCAAGGTAAATTGTCGCTAGAACAGGGGCGTGAGCCTATTTCGTTGGAATTAGATACCGGAGAGCTATTGTCACTGCCAGCCGACAGGGTGGCGCGGATCTTAAGTGTATTAGGTGAACTCTTTAATAAACAGCCATTGAATGAGTCGCAGCAGTTGGTGTTACCTCGGCACCAACTGACAAGATTGCCCCAATTAGACAGTGCATTCAAACAGGATCTGACCGATAAGCGATCTAAAGCCCTGAAGTGGAGTGGTGCCACTTGGTTACGAAAACAGGCGCTAGCATTAAATAGCTATGTGAATAATAAAGCCCACGGCACGGATATCGTTTTGCCTAAAGGGCTTAATGCTGTGCTCAGGCCTTATCAGGAACAAGGTGTTAGCTGGCTTCAATTTATTAAGCAACACCATTTTGCTGGGATTTTGGCTGATGATATGGGGCTTGGCAAAACCCTTCAAACCTTGTGTAGTATTTTGATGGATAAGGAGCAGGGCAAGCTAAATGCGCCTGTGTTAGTGATTGCGCCAACCAGTTTGCTCAGTAATTGGCAACGTGAAGCCAGTAACTTTACCCCAAGTCTCACCACATTAGTCTGGAGTGGTCGTGCTCGACATGAGCACCTGCAGGCGCTAACGAATGTCGATATGGTGATCACCAGCTACGGCATTTTGGCTCAAGACGCCGATGAACTGACCACACGTCATTGGTATCAAGTGATCCTTGATGAAGCTCAGACGATCAAAAATAGCAGGAGCCGGGTGACTAAACTGGTGAATCGCTTAGATACAAGTCATCGTCTGTGTCTTACTGGCACGCCGATGGAAAACCACTTAGGCGAATTATGGTCTTTGTTTCATTTTCTTATGCCGGGTTTTCTTGGCAGTGCGGGGCAATATCAACTTCAGTTTAAGCAACCGATAGAAAAAGATAATTGCGATACAGCCAGACGTAAATTAGCGCAGCGAATAGCGCCATTTATGCTCAGGCGCACCAAGGTTCAGGTGGCGACCGAATTACCGAAAAAAACGGTGATCAATACCTTAATTGAGCTGAGTCAAACTCAGTCGGATCTATATGAAACCATACGGTTAACCGTAGCAGAGCAGTTACAATTAGCCCTATTACAAACGGGGGCGAAAGCGAACCGATTAGCGATCAGTAACGCATTGTTAAAGTTGCGCCAAGTATGTTGTCATCCAGCGATGCTTAAACTTAGTCCAAGCGTTGATGATCACAGTTCGAGTCATCTTGAGCATGATGTGCCTCAAGCGCTGTTGGTGGCGGAATCCTCTAAGCTGGCCTGGCTTGAAAACAAACTGCCAAATATGATTGAGGATGGTCGTAATATTCTCATTTTTTCATCCTTTACAACCATGCTCGATCTGATTGCTCAGCAACTGGATGATCAAGGCATAGATTATGAGATGCTAACGGGCAGAAGCCGTCATAGAGATAAGATCATCGACCGTTTCCGCAGTGGACAGGTGAATGTGTTTCTGATCAGCCTTAAGGCAGGCGGCTCTGGCCTTAATCTGACTGAGGCAGATGTAGTTATTCATGTGGATCCCTGGTGGAATCCGGCTGCCGAGGAGCAGGCGAGTGATAGAGCGTATCGGATAGGGCAGCAGAAGCCGGTCTTTGTCTATAAGCTTATCTGCCAAAATACCGTTGAAGAGCGCATTCAGCAGTTACAACAAACCAAGAAGGCCTTGGCACAGAGTATGTATCAAACCGAGAGTCTTTCTGTTGCAGAGATGAACAGTGATGATTGGTTAGCCTTGTTGCAACCACTCTCCGACGAAACAAGCTTAGAGCAAGGATAGATTGTCGGGTACGCAATAATCAACAGAGACTAAGGCTTAGCTTGAGATGAAATAACCTAAAATGCGAATGCCGAAAGGCTCATTTCATTTCTCTTGCTCTCTAGTCTCTATTCGCCTTGAATTGTCACTATCACGGTTCGCTCACTGGCGCGATCTCGTGCTTCGCAAAGGTAGACCCCTTGCCATGTACCTAGGTTAAACTCGCCATCGGTAATGGGGATAGTGAGTTCAGCGCCAAGGAGTGAAGATTTCAAATGGGCCGGCATATCATCAGGACCTTCATAAGTATGGGTGTAGTAAGGCTCGTTTTCTGGCGCTAGCTGGTTAAAGTAGCGCTCAAAATCTTCTCGGACACTAGGATCGGCGTTTTCATTGAGGGTGAGTCCTGCCGAGGTATGTTGCAGTAGGAGGTGAGCAAGACCAATGCTAAGGTGCTGCAATTCTGGGAGCGCCTGATATATCTCATCTGTGATCAGATGGAACCCTCGAGTTTTTCGCGTAATGGTGATCTGTCGTTGGAGCCACATGATTAAATATACTCTTGTTATTGTTTTAATCGCTAGGATGCGCTTTTGGCTGTCGATTTGCAAAGCGTGTATGTAAAACGTGGACGATTTGCACAGTGTTATTGGGCTACCGTTTTGCCTTTGAATCTTATCTCTTTATCTATCTAAAAAATTGCATCATAGAAATTAAATTCATAAAAAAACGCCCATATAGGGCGTTCTAAATTAAACTTTATCTTCTAAATCAAGAATATGATAAGCAGGCTTAACCATCAATATATTCGAAGTTAAACTAGCTCATATCCCATAATTAGAAGTTAGCCGATTTAGGTGCGCGTGGGAATGGAATAACGTCGCGAATGTTAGATACACCCGTTACGTAAGAAACCAAACGCTCAAAACCTAAGCCAAAACCTGCATGAGGGACTGTGCCATAACGGCGTAGATCACGGTACCACCAGTAATCTTCTTGGCTCAAATCCATCTCAGCTAGGCGCATATCCAGCACATCAAGACGCTCTTCACGCTGCGCGCCGCCGATGATCTCACCAATACCTGGCGCTAGAACATCCATAGCCGCGACGGTCTTACCGTCTTCATTGAGGCGCATATAGAATGCTTTGATATCTTTCGGATAGTTTTTAACCACGACAGGGGCTTTGAAATGCTCTTCTGCTAGGTAACGCTCATGCTCTGATTGCAGATCGATACCCCACTCAACGTCAAATTCAAACTTCTTACCACAGTTTTTAAGGATCTCAACGGCATCGGTATAGTCGACTTGAGCGAAATCACTGTTAACGAAGTTTTCTAAACGCTCAGTAACGGTTTTATCAACACGCTGAGTGAAAAATGCAAGATCGTCACGACGCTCTTCAAGCACAGCTTTGAAACAGTACTTAAGCATACGCTCGGCGAGGCCTGCAACATCGTCTAAGTCAGCGAAAGCGACTTCAGGTTCAACCATCCAGAATTCGGCTAAGTGACGGCTGGTGTTTGAGTTTTCGGCGCGGAACGTTGGGCCAAAGGTATAAACCTTTGATAATGCGCTCGCGTAAGTCTCAGCATTTAACTGACCCGATACGGTCAAAAATGATTCTTTACCGAAAAAGTCTTCTTTATAATCCACTTTACCATCGTCTGTGCGAGGTAAGTTTTCTAAATCTAAGGTAGATACGCGGAACATCTCACCAGCGCCTTCACAATCTGAAGCGGTAATAAGTGGTGTAGATACCCAAATGAAGCCTTCTTCGTTATAAAAACGATGAATTGCTTGAGATAGACAGTTACGTACACGTGCGACGGCACCAATAATATTGGTTCGCGGACGCAGGTGGGCGAGTTCACGCAGATGCTCAATCGAGTGACGCTTAGCAGCCATTGGATAAGTGTCTGGATCATCTACCCAGCCAGTGACTTCGACATTGGTGACTTGTAGTTCAAATGCTTGGCCTTGGCCTGGAGATTCAACAACTTCTCCTGTCATGACTACAGAACAACCCGCTGTCAATTTAAGGACTTCATTATCGTAATTTTCTAAGCTATTTGGCACCACGCCCTGAATTGGGTCAAAACAGGAACCATCATAAACGGCAAGAAAAGAGATGCCGGCCTTGGAATCTCGGCGAGTTCTCACCCAACCGCGCACAGTAACTTGCGAACCAACCGCAAAATCACCTTTAAATACAGAAGCGACAGATGCAATGCTCATTGTTGCTTAGTTCTCCAACGAATCGTTTTATTAAAAATTTTGGACGTTTATATTACCTTGCTGGTGGCTTTTCTCAAGGGAAAAACCGTATATATAGGCTGTTGGTGACAAATAATCTTGAGTTTATGAGTCGATTTGGCAAATCTTTTGGTAAATCACCAGAACTTGGGATAATAAAGGTATCTCAAACAGCCCTTTATTCCGCTGGCAGTGTTGTGAACAGTTGCAATCTTCTGCCTATTGAGGGACAAAACAACGCCTGTTAAAAATAGCTGATAACAAGTTTGGGATGAAATAAGCTTAAAGTACTAATTCATTCAGGTTCATTCCTGTCTCGACCTTCCAATTGGTTAAATCGATGAGCTCATTTTTTGGGGAAAAGCGAGTCAATTTCTTATCACGATCAGTATAACTTATTATAACAGTTTGAATTTTGTTCAAACGCTATACTTAATATAGTAGGCTTGAGTAGGACGTTAACAGCAAGTGTACGAGGGCGGATATGAAAAAAATCAAAATTTTTCAGATTTTTTTAGGGACTTTGTCCATCTTAGGCTGGTCATTGGCTGTCTATGCTCTATTGCTGTTTGATAAAGCCAGACCCGATCGCGCTGTAGGCTATTTCTTGAGCAAAGGTGCGAGTGTTCGTTTAGATTGGGATCCCACCATAACTTTACGCCTCGAATATGTATTATGGGCCTGTGCTGCGATCAGCTTGGTGAGTTTAGCGGTTAACTTTTATGTTGCGCACCATAGTCGAATGGGCTATTGGTTTAACATTCCTTTGTTGCTGCTGACCTCGACTGCTGCTGGGCTTTATATTAAGTTTCTGATTTAAAACAGGGTTTGTAGTTGGTTAGCTTCTATTTCGTCCGCTTTCATTTCGTTGGCATTAGCAACTAGGGTGAGACCTGGCGACATATTTTGTCGATCATTGCCGCAGTGGCTCCCCAAATAAAATATTCTTCATAGGAGATAAAGTAGACGGGGTAGGTGACTCCCCTTCGGGTGAACTGCTTGACGATTCTATTAGCGGGATCGAGCAGAAACCTTAAGGGCACGGTAAAGAGTTCATCCACTTCACCTGGGTCAAGCACTGGTTCGAAATCCTCTTTGACGATGCCAATGATGGGGGAAATCGCAAATCCGGTAAAGGTATTAAATATGGGATATTGCCCTAATATTTCTACGTTTTGAGTCGGTAATGCTATCTCTTCAAACGCTTCTCTCAGTGCCGTTGCCACGCAATCGACATCTTGCTCCTCCACCTTGCCACCAGGAAAGCTAATTTGCCCAGGATGGGCGCGAAGGTGGGTTGGACGGCGAGTGAGGATAAGGTGTAACTCTTGCTCTTTTTCGATTAATGCAACTAAAACCGCGGCTTGACGAAGCACGCGGTTAATTTTAGGTGCGTTATCGCTGGGTAATACTTGTAGGGCATAGCGCCGCTTAAACTCATCGAGTGTCATTAGAGTTAGCCAAAATCGGTAATATCTTACTTACCTTATCATAGCTTTCTTGATATTCGGCATCGACGAGGCTATCTGCCACTATTCCGCCGCCAGCCCAGCAATAGAGTTTGTTGTCTTCGGCAATTAAGGTTCGTATGGTGATGCTCGAATCCATTTGGCCATCTTGACTGATATAGCCAATAGAGCCGCAGTATAGACTGCGTCTAGATGGTTCGAGTTCCTCAATGATCTCCATCGCTCTTATCTTAGGTGCGCCTGTGATTGAGCCCCCGGGAAATGCCGCCCGTAAAAGATCGGTGGCATGGTAGCCTTTATCTAATTTGGCCGTAACAGTGCTGACCAGATGATGAACGGCGGGAAAACTTTCGATCGCAAAAAGTATTGGTACGCGGACTGACCCGGGCTGAGCGACTTTTCCTATGTCGTTTCTAAGTAGATCGACGATCATTAAGTTTTCGGCACGATCCTTTTCTGAATTTGCCAGCATTGCTGCGCTCTGTTGATCGAGTGCAGGATCTGAAGCGCGCGGCATAGTGCCTTTAATGGGTTTGGTTTGGATTGCGTCCCCCTTGAGTTGAATAAAACGCTCGGGGGATATCGATAACAGGGCATTGTCTGGCAAGCGACAAAATGCGGAAAACGGTGCCTTATTGGTTTGGCGCAGTTTTAGATAAGCCAGCCATTCATCACCTTGATATTGCGCCTCAAAGCGCTGAGTGAGGTTGATTTGGTAACAATCGCCACTGTGTAGGTATGTTTGAATGGCGGCAAATTTGTCACTATAGGCTTGTTTGTCTATCTGTGGCCGCCAATCAGAACAGAGTGAAAATGGTGCTTTAGACAAGGATAGTCCTAAGGATTGTTCTATTTTAGCAAGTTGCTGTTCAAGTTGTTGTTGCCCAAGGTAATGCACCATAGACCAAGTGGCAGTTTGGCTATCAAATATCAGCGCCCAGTTATAGATGCCTACGTTCATCTCGGGCAGATCAATATCTTTTGTCGCCGTGGTAGGCAGTGATTCTATAACGCGGCCCAAATCATAGCTAAAGGACCCTAGTGCGCCACCACTAAAGGGCAGTTCACACTCATAAGTTGTAGGGAAATAGCGTTGGATAATTTGCTTTAACAAGGTAAATGGATCTCGGGCGCTAGTCTCTGTTGTCGCTGTGCCGTCTTCCTGGTAATGGCAACAGCTGGTGAGTTGCCCTTGGGTAACTAATGTCGCTATCGGATCAAAAACGATAATGTCATAACGCGCATCGATATGACTGGCACTCGCTGAATCGAGCAGCATCGCCCATGGCTTGTCTGCAAAATGGCTAAAAACTTCCGTCGTTGACAAATTCCAGTCCAAATTTTTAACTGCAATGCCTTGAGTTGACGAATAAACCATCAAATAACCTTATCTAAAATGTGATGTTCCCCTAAAAGTCGCGAAAGAGTATCATAATGTGAACGGATTCAAAAAAAATACACGACCCTGCAAAAGGGCGATGAACAAACCAAACTGTGATAAAGGAAAAGTCTGTGAGTATAGAACAGCCCATCATCAAGCAAGCGGATCTTATCGAGAGCGTTGCTGACGCACTACAATACATCTCTTATTATCACCCTAAGGATTTCGTCGATGCCATGGCCGAGGCCTATGACAAAGAAGAAAGCGCGGCTGCTAAAGATGCGATAGCGCAGATCCTAATTAACTCTCGTATGTCTGCGGAAGGTAAGCGTCCGTTATGCCAAGATACTGGCATTGTGACTTGCTTTGTGAAAGTCGGTATGGGTGTTCGGTGGGACAAGACCGATATGACAGTGCAAGAGATGGTCGATGAAGGTGTTCGTCGCGCATACACCAATCCTGATAATCCACTGCGTGCTTCGATTGTGGCAGATCCTGCCGGTAGCCGTAAAAACACCCGAGACAATACGCCTTCAGTCGTGCATATCGACATGGTACCAGGTAATCATGTTGAAGTGGCAATCGCGGCAAAAGGTGGTGGATCGGAAAACAAATCTAAGATGGTCATGCTAAACCCCTCCGATGATATCGCCGAATGGGTCGAAAAAACCTTACCAACCATGGGGGCGGGTTGGTGTCCACCAGGCATGCTCGGCATAGGTATTGGTGGGACTGCAGAGAAAGCGGCCGTTATGGCAAAAGAGTCATTGATGGACCCTGTCGATATTCATGAGCTTCAAGCTCGTGGAGCAGAAACCACAGAAGAAAAGCTGCGTCTTGAGATCTTCGAACGTGCTAATAAACTTGGCATAGGCGCGCAAGGGCTTGGTGGTTTAACTACGGTGCTCGATATTAAAATTAAGTCGGCGCCAACCCATGCTGCATCAAAACCTGTGGTGATGATCCCTAACTGCGCTGCTACGCGCCATGTTCATTTCCATCTTGATGGCACAGGTCCTGCTGATCTGACACCACCATCACTTGCCGATTGGCCTGAGATCACTCGTGAAGCGGGTGAAGATGTTCGCCGCGTTAACCTAGATACAGTGACTCAAGCCGATATCGAGCAGTGGAAGAGCGGCGATGTGCTGCTGCTTAATGGTAAAATGCTCACCGGTCGCGATGCGGCGCACAAGCGTATTCAGACCCTGATAGAAAGTGGTGAAGGGTTGCCAGAAGGTGTCGACTTTACCGGTAAGTTTATCTACTACGTTGGCCCTGTGGATCCAGTCGGTAATGAAGTGGTTGGCCCTGCAGGCCCAACAACGGCTACCCGTATGGATAAGTTCACAGATCTTATGCTGGATAAAACCGGTTTGATGGGCATGATCGGTAAAGCTGAGCGCGGCCCTGCGACCGTTGAATCAATTAAGAAGCACAAGGCCGTGTATTTGATGGCTGTTGGTGGCGCAGCATACTTAGTATCTAAAGCGATCAAGAGATCAAGAGTCGTAGCATTCGAAGATTTAGGAATGGAAGCTATCTACGAATTTGATGTCCAAGATATGCCTGTGACCGTTGCGGTCGACAGTGAAGGGGTGAATGCCCATGAAACGGGGCCAGCAACCTGGAAGGTGAAACTGAGCTAACATTAGCTAATCGCGCTTTCACATATTGCGTTACACATTGAATAAGTTCTTGGGGGAGTAGGCGTCTTGCCTAATTCCCCATTTTTGTTTAGTGTGCTTGCGCTTATAAATTTCTGTGTTGGGCTAAAGCCTGACCATCATTCCAACAAGATGACAATAACAATGAAAAAAACTGCAATCATACTAGCCCTTGCGGCTGCGGGTGTTGCTTTTGGCGCTAATGCCGCGTCACCAGAGCCTTTTAAGGTTCAGCACCTTGTCAAGATGAACAAGCTACATTCGACAGCTTTGTCCAATGATGGCACCAAAATCGTCTACGCTGTGAAAAATATTGATGACAATGGTGATGCCGAATCTGATCTGTATCTTCAAATGGTCGATGGTTCTGGTGAAGTTAAACGCTTAACTTCGGTAAAAGGAACAGAGCATTCGGTCTCTTTTAGCAGCGATGATAAAAAAGTCTATTTCCTTGCAGCACGCGATGGCAGCTCGCAGCTATTTGAACTTGCTCTCGACGGCGGCGAAGCGCGCCAAATATCTAAGCTACCTTTAGATGTTGAAGGGTATAAGTTGTCCCAAGACAGTCAGCAAATTGTGCTTAATATGCGCGTCTTCCCTGAATGCAAAGACCTGGCTTGTTCTGCCGATAAATTTGCCAGCGAAGCCGACCGTCAATCCACTGGTCGTGAATACAAGCAGTTAATGGTTCGTCACTGGGATACCTGGGGCGATCACGCTCGCAGTCATCTATTTGTTGCGCCGTTAAACGGCGAAACCATCACAGCGCCTGTCGATGTGACCATGGGCTTAGATACTGAAACGCCGCCAAAACCATTTTCTGGTATGGAAGAGGTGACTTTCACTCCGGATGGCAAATATGTTGTCTATAGTGCGAAAGCGCCAAGCACCTCACAAGCGTGGGAGACTAACTATGATTTATGGCAAGTCCCTGTTACTGGCGGTAAAGCTAAAAATTTGACCGAAGCCAATAAAGCATGGGATGCACAGCCTACATTTTCGGCTGATGGCCGCTATATGGCCTATTTAGCAATGACTAAGCCAGGCTTCGAAGCCGACCGTTACCGCATCATGCTACGTGATACGGTGACAGGACAAGAGAAGGAAGTGGCACCACTTTGGGATCGCAGTGCTAGCTCATTGATGTTTGCTAGTGATAACCGCACCCTGTATGTGACTGCGCAAGATCTTGGTCAAGTCAGCATTTTCGAAGTTAATACTCAGTTTGGCGATGTTAAGACAGTGTATAACGAAGGCAGCAACAGCGTTGTGGGTTTAACTCAGGACAAAATTGTATTTAACCATAAAAGCTTAGTTGAGC
The DNA here is from genome assembly GCF_019457515.1 of Shewanella mesophila. NCBI lineage: Bacteria > Pseudomonadati > Pseudomonadota > Gammaproteobacteria > Alteromonadales > Shewanellaceae > Shewanella > Shewanella mesophila. The sequence goes on along the minus strand of NZ_CP080421.1, from coordinate 2,230,047 downwards.
CTGGCGATCTTTATACCATGTCACTGGACGGTCAAAATATTAGCCGTTTAACAGAGGTTAATAAAGACAAGTTAGCGAAGATCAAGTTTGGTGAATTTGAGCAATTCAGTTTCAAAGGTTGGAACAATGAAGAGGTCTATGGTTACTGGATCAAGCCAAGTAACTATCAGGCTGGTAAGAAATATCCAGTTGCTTACCTCGTTCATGGTGGCCCGCAAGGATCATTTGGTAACTCATTTAGCAGTCGCTGGAATGCGCAGTTATGGGCAGGCGCTGGATACGGTGTCGTTATGGTCGATTTCCATGGCTCTACCGGTTACGGTCAAGCGTTCACTGACTCCATCTCAAAAGATTGGGGCGGTAAGCCACTTGAAGATCTGCAAAAAGGTTTAGCTGCAGTGACGCAACAACAGAAGTGGTTAGACGGTGATAGAGCATGTGCACTGGGTGGTTCTTACGGTGGCTACATGATGAACTGGATCCAAGGTAATTGGAACGATGGCTTCAAGTGTCTAGTTAACCACGCTGGTCTGTTTGATATGCGCTCTATGTACTATGTGACCGAAGAGTTGTGGTTCCCCGAATACGAATTTGGTGGCCCTTATCAAGATAACAAAGATCTGTATGAGAAGTTTAACCCAGTTAACTATGTTGAGAACTGGAAAACACCCATGTTGGTAATTCACGGTGAGAAAGATTTCCGTGTACCTTATGGTCAAGGTCTTGCTGCATTTAGCTTTATGCAGCGTAAAGGGATCCCATCTGAGTTGCTTATCTACCCAGATGAAAACCACTGGATCTTAAACCCAGATAACTTAGAGCAGTGGTACGCGAATGTGTTAGGTTGGATGGATCGCTGGACAGAAAAGTAACCTTTTGAGTCCCGATCATAATAAAAGCCAGAACCACTGTTCTGGCTTTTTTACGGCGTCGTTCTCGTCGATCAATTGCTCCCTAATAATGCATACTCCACTCCTCGATTGGCATGGATAGCAGTCGTATCGTACAAAATGACCTTGGTATCACTTTGCTGGACTAACAAAGCTATCTCGGTACAGCCAAGAATAATCGCCTGAGCGCCTTCAGCATAAAGCCTATTGATGATATCGAGATATTGTTTCTTAGAGTCTTGATTGATGATGCCTTGGCACAATTCGTTGTAAATAACATCGTGTACCTTTGTTTGATCCTCTTTCGTAGGGACAATAACCTCAATGTTAAATTTGTCGGTTATCCGGCCTTTATAAAAATCCTGCTCCATTGTAAATCGAGTGCCGAGCAAGCCCACTTTGGTCACATTGTTACGTACCAATAGTTCAGCGGTCGCATCTGCAATATGTAAGATTGGGATAGTGATCGCAGACTCAATTTCAGGTACAAGCTTATGCATGGTATTGGTACAGATCATCAAAAAATCAGCGCCACCTTTTTCAACAGATTTAGCCGCTTTGGTTAAAATTTTCGCGGTTTCAGACCAGTTACCTTGATGCTGTAATTTTTCAATTTCATCGAAATCTACGCTATAGAGACAAATTTTTGCTGAATGTAAACCGCCCAGTTTTGACTTTACTCCCTGATTAATGGCTTTGTAATAGCTTGCCGTCGACTCCCAACTCATGCCACCTAACAATCCAATAGTTTTCATTTGCCCGCCATATTTAAAATTTAGGTAATAGTCTGATCCATTGCTATCACTTAACCAGTCCGCTTGACTGAGATGATTAACGCGCCAGATCAGATCTGTTTTATAGAGATAGAATACATGACTTGCGGTGATTTTTAGGTGTACTTGGTTAACTTTTTTGCAGGTGTGACGCGATGCGTCATTGGTATTCAGAGGTGGAATTTGTTGGGGGGATAAACCATTTGTCGTTAAGAAGGCGTGACTAACAGGGAGAGGCGATGGCGTGAAGCGAGTCGAGGCCATATCGGCAGATATGGCTCAAGTGAGATGGGGTTGTTAATCTAACGGGATGCCTTCATTTATACGATACCAACCCGTGAGGCTGTAACGATCCTTATGAGACTGGCACACCTCATGGGGAAACAGCTCGCTTAAGAAGATAACCATAGTGCCAAAACGAGGTTCGACGATTTCAAATGGCGCAGATTCATCATGGCGGTACATAAGTAACTCACCACCGTCGCCCTGTTGCCACTCTCTGTTTAAATAGAGAATGCTAGTCAATTTGCGGTTAGATTGGCCTTTAAAGGCATCGACATGGCGCTTATAAAAGGCACCCGGTTCATAGTAAGCAAACATGGTCTCATAATCGAATAAGCCTAAAAAAAAGTAGCGATTAATCGCGAGTCTCAATTGTTCTGACCAATCGAAGTAGGGCGAAGCAAAGTCCATTGTGCGATCTAACCAACAGATTCTATCGCTGCGGATCGCTTCGACAACTTGCTGGTCTTTTTGCCTGCCAATTGCTGCTGGTTTAAATTCGGCCGTATCCATTTGGCTTAAATTATCGACTAAGTGATTGAGTTCAGCGATAGGAAACAGATTGTGTAATACGACGTAACCTTTGTCGGCGATATTTTCACAAATATGGTCAAAGATATCTTGGGTTATGCCGATCGGGGGTAAGCTGTTCAATTAGAAGGTGCTCGCAAAACTGGGGCAGGTTTTATATCTCAGTTAGGCGATGTCCGACAGCGAATAATTTCTATGGTGTGGACAAATAAAATTTGTTTAGTAGAGCCGCTAGTCTCGTGGGTGCTAATGACTGATGGCTATAAAAGTAAGGCGCCTTACGGCGCCCTACTTTTATGTATCACGAGACTAGTTGATATCTTGATACTTTTTGCCGTAAAAACTGGCAGTAAGCAGTGCTTTTAGTTCAGCGATCAAGGGGTAACGTGGGTTTGCTCCGGTACATTGATCATCAAACGCATCTTCGGCTAGCTCATCGAGCTTGGCAAAGAAATCGGCTTCGTTGACTCCTGCCTCTTGGATCGAAGCCGGAATGCCAATCGTCTTCTTGAGTTTATCGATCTCTTCGAGCAATGCTTCCACTTTTTCTTCATCACTAATGCCGTCGCCTATAGCGCCTTTAAGGTTTAGATGTTCAGCTATCTTTGCGTACCGACAAAGAGCCTTAGGTCGGTCGTATTGACTGAATGCCGCTTGTTTAGTTGGCATATCGGTCGCGTTAAATCGAATCACGTTGTCGATAAGTAGAGCATTAGCGAGTCCGTGAGGGATATGGAACTCCGCGCCCAGCTTATGTGCCATAGAGTGACAGATACCTAAGAAGGCATTAGCAAATGCGATACCAGCGATTGTTGCGCCATTATGAACCTTCTCGCGAGCAACTGGGGCTTTCGCGCCAAAGTTGTATGAATCTGGTAAGTGTTTAAATAGTAGCTCAAGTGCTTGCAGTGCTTGACCGTCACTATATTCATTTGCCATTACACTGACGTAAGCTTCGAGTGCATGAGTGACCGCATCTATTCCACCAAAGGCGGTTAATGACTTTGGCATATCCATCACCAAATTGGGATCGACGATCGCCATGTTCGGTGTCAATTCGTAATCTGCGATCGGATACTTCATACCCGTTTTTTCGTCGGTAACGACCGCAAAAGGAGTAACTTCAGAGCCTGTGCCTGAGGTAGTTGGCACCGCTACCATCATCGCTTTCTTCCCCATTTTAGGGAACTTATAGATACGCTTACGGATATCCATAAAGCGCAACGCTAAGTCAGCAAAATCAACTTCAGGATGCTCATACATCACCCAAATGATCTTAGCCGCATCCATAGGCGAACCACCGCCGAGGGCGATGATCACGTCAGGCTGGAAACTCTGTGCCATTTTGGCGCCTTGATTAACGATAGCAAGGGTTGGATCGGCTTCGACATCGTAAAAGACGTCGGTTTCTAGACCTTGCGCTTTGAGTATCTTAATCGTTTCATCACAATAACCGTTATTGAACAGATACTTGTCTGTTACGATTAACGCGCGTTTCTTATCGCTAAGTTCTTCTAGGGCGATAGGTAAGCTACCGCGACGGAAATAGATAGAAGAGGGAAGTTTATGCCACAACATATTTTCGGCTCGCTTAGCAACGGTTTTCTTGTTGATTAAATGGCTTGGCCCTACGTTTTCAGAGATTGAGTTACCGCCCCAAGAACCACAGCCAAGAGTCAAAGAAGGCGCTAGCTTAAAGTTATACAGATCGCCAATACCGCCTTGAGATGCCGGGGTATTGATTAAGATGCGTGCGGTTTTCATTCTAAAACCAAAGGCTCTGACGCGATCCGTTTGGGTATCTTGGTCTGTATACAGCCCCGATGTATGACCGATACCGCCAAGGGTAACAAGGGCTTCTGCCTTATCCATCGCTTGTTCAAAATTGCTCGCGCGGTACATCGCCAGTAACGGAGAGAGCTTTTCGTGGGCGAAGGCTTCGGCTTCTGAAATATCCGTGGCTTGCCCAATCAAGACCTTGGTCGATGCCGGTACCTTTATATTAGCCATAGCTGCAATGGTCGCAGCGCTCTGGCCTACAATATCGGCATTAAGACCTCCATTTTTAAGGATAACCTTTTGCATCGCTTTCGCTTCTTTGGTGGACAATATATAGCCGCCATGGCTAGCAAAACGCTCTTTAACTGCATCATAGATCTCATCGACAACGACAACAGCTTGTTCTGAAGCACATACAACTCCGTTATCGAAGGTTTTTGACATCAATATTGAACTCACAGCGCGCTTAATATCGGCCGTTTCATCGATCACGATAGGCGTGTTACCCGCGCCAACACCAATTGCGGGTTTTCCTGATGAATAGGCTGCTTTTACCATGCCAGGGCCGCCTGTTGCTAAGATCAGGTTGATTTTGTCATGGGTCATTAATTGGTTTGACAGTGCAACACTCGGTTCGTCAATCCAACCGATAATATCTTTTGGTGCGCCTGCGGCGATTGCGGCATCGAGTACGATTCTAGCGGCAGTGGTTGTCGAGGCTTTTGCGCGAGGGTGGGGCGAAAAGATAATACCATTACGTGTCTTTAAGCTGATAAGAGCCTTAAATATCGCCGTTGAAGTTGGGTTAGTAGTGGGTACTATGCCACAGATAATGCCCACGGGTTCGGCAATGGTAATGGTACCAAAAGTCGGATCTTCGGCTAAGATGCCGCAGGTCTTTTCATCTTTATACTTGTTGTAAATGTACTCAGATGCAAAGTGGTTTTTAATCACTTTATCTTCAATTACGCCCATAGACGTTTCAGTTGCCGCCATTTTAGCAAGCGAAATTCTGGCGTCAGCGGCGGCTAATGCTGCGGCACGGAAGATCTTGTCTACCTGTTGTTGACTGAAGTTGGCATATTGGGCTTGGGCCTTAGCGACCCGTTCTACCAGTAGGTTGAGTTCCTGTTCGTTTGTCACGTTCATAATTAAGATCCTTGAAAAATATTTAGCCAAAATTGGTTTTGGCTAAATGTTCTCCGTGAAGAAAAATTACACCCAAAGCGTCGGTTTATCCGTGATCTTAACCACGTTTTTGGTCGGTTATGTAATAAAATAACGAAGTTACTGACTTGTTTGGATGATTCATACCCAATGTGGCATTAAAAATAGAAAATTTAAGTCAAAGTTGTGAATTGTGATAGAAAATCTCATTTCTCGAATTCCTGACAATAATGTAGAGTAGCGTTTTTTCAACATCTCACTTTTATCACCTAGTATTAAAACCTAGTAAAAGTCACTGAGGACATGACATTGGATTTAACAATATATGTTAAATTTTTTCTTGGGCTAGTTGCTATCATCAATCCGGTAGGACTGCTGCCCGTTTTTGTTAGCTTAACCAGCCACCAAACTGAGTTGGAGCGTAATCAAACTGCTAAGAATGCTAATCTGGCCGTGGTGATTATTTTGTTGGTCACAATAGTCGCGGGACAGCATATTTTAAATATGTTTAGCATTTCATTGTCAGCTTTTCGCATCGCGGGTGGGGCACTTATTGCAATTATCGCAATGTCGATGCTGCAAGGTAAACTGGGTGAAGTAAAACGTAACCAAGAAGAAGACCGTGAAGCCTCAGGGATGGAATCGGTGGCAGTTGTTCCGTTGGCGCTGCCCTTAATGGCGGGTCCTGGTGCGATTAGTTCGGTTATTGTCTCTGCCGCGCAGCACAAAACATTAACCGATTTAATCGGTATGTCGATTACTGTGATTATTTTCGGTTTAACTAGTTTTGCCTTATTTAGAATGGCTCCAGTGATTTTTAAGCTACTCGGCAAGACAGGGATTAACGTGATAACTCGTTTGATGGGATTGTTAATGCTTTCTATTGGTATCGAAGTTATTGCCGCAGGCTTTAAAGGGCTATTCCCCACGTTAGTTGGTTAACTTAAAACGTATAAAAAAAACGCGCATTAGCGCGTTTTTTGTTGTGCTATAAAGCTAGCAGCTTGTTATTGCAGGTCAATCAATGAACCCGCTCTAGCACTAAACAGATGCTGATGTAGTCTGGCTGCAAATTCATCGGTCATTCCCGATATGTAATCGGCAATGACTCGATGAGTATTACCATTCTTGTCAAAGGTCTGTTGCCAACGCTCTTGGGTATTGAGCGGCAATAGGCGCTGGGGATCTGAGGCGAAGGCTTCAAATAACTCCATTACTATCTGTTGACCTTTATATTCCAGCATCTGTATTTCAGGTTTACGTATCACTCGTTGGTAGACAAATTGTTTAAGTATGTCTAGCGCCTCTTGGAACGGCTGTTCTAAGGCGGCGTTGTAACGCAGCAAAGGCTCCGTAAAATCGGGATTATCATGGATGATGATGGCGGTGACAAAGCCATTAACTAAAGTGCCTATGGCATCTTTGCGTAGATGATTTTCAACAGAAAACAGTTTGTCACCTATGTTGGCAAACTCCTGCTTTATCCATGAGTCTGTGCTTGCCCCTAGTTTATCTGCAACATCTTGTTGCCACATCGCCTGGGTAACAATCCCCATCACTATCGCATCTTCTAAATCATGGATTGCGTAAGCGGTATCATCGGCGAGTTCCATGATGGAACAATCCAGTGATTTATAAAGGGTCCGCTTGTGCTCGGCCGGATCAATTGTCTTGGTCGATAGAAAGAGGTTTTTATCGTTACTCGATAGCGGATCGAGTACCCAATCTACTATCGATTTATCTTCATCAAATATCCCTTTAACTGGCCGCCATTGAGATGGCTTAAGTTGCCGATAACTACTGACTTCAGGTTTGGGGTAGGATTGATACAGTTGGGCATGGCAGGCCGGATATTTTAAGATCCCAAGCAAGGTTCGACGGCACAAATTCATCCCAAAAGATTGGGTATAAGGCTCTAAGGCCGTTAAAATTCTAAAGGTTTGGCCGTTACCTTCAAAACCGCCATCGCTGCGCATCATGTAATTAAGTGCCACTTCACCACCGTGACCAAATGGAGGGTGTCCAATGTCATGGGCTAAACAGAGTGACTCTATCAGGCTCATGGAATCAAGCAAGCCAGCCAGTTGCGGGTACTTTTGTTTTAGCTGCGCACAGATCCCTGTGCCTATTTGGGATACTTCAAGAGAGTGTGTGAGCCGGGTACGATAAAAATCATTCATGCCAACACCAAGCACTTGGGTTTTAGCCTGTAAACGCCTAAATGCAGCAGAATGTAATATCCTAGCCCTATCACGCTGATAAGGACTGCGGTGATCGTTACGGCGATGTTTGTCTTCGCCTAAACGTCTTTCATGCCATTGAACGGAAGTCATCTTTGCTCCTCTTGAGCGATTAGTTCCTTAAGGATCTGATCATAAAAGGCGGTTAATGTCATCCAAGTTTAATTCGAAACTCGGGATGAAAGTGTCGATAAAATATTTCACTGCTGGGTCTGGATTGTTGGCTAAGGATTGAGACAATCGCTTTTTTGCCGTTTTGAACTCATGATTGCCAGCCCCTTCTTCCTCTAGGCACTTTAGGTAAGCACAAAGAGTATCGGCCGACTTAACTATTTGTTTATATTTTAAATCTGTGTTTTCACTGGTCAATAGTTCACGATAATCATCTTTGAATTCGTCTGGAACCATCTCTAAAAGCCTATGTTCTGCAATGGCTTCAATTTTTTTGTATTCAGCTTCAATTTCCTTGTTAAAATACTTAACTGGCGTCGGAAGATCGCCTGTTAACACTTCACTGGCATCATGAAAGATAGCGATGGTCGCGGCACGTTCGGCATTGAGCTCAGTATCAAATTTCTTATTGCTGATCACCACAAGTGCATGTGCAACCATAGCGACTTGTAGTGAGTGTTCTTGAACATTTTCGGGTCTAACGTTATACATGAGTGGCCAGCGCTGAATTAACTTCATTCTGGCTAAATGGGCAAATAAATGGCTCATAACTAATCTATTTATACGACTGGTGCCAACACATTAACACAGGCGTTGAGTGAAGAAATAGAGGCGGAGAAAATAAAAAAGCGATCAATTTGATCGCTTTAAAGAGGGCCTAGATTATTACTGACGATAGGTTTCGAGAAACTCCCCAAATTCGGTTATCGCCTTTTCGAGATCTTCTTTGTAGGGCAAGAACACCACTCGCAGATGATCGGGTTCACGCCAGTTAAATGCGGTACCTTGTACTAGGAGGATCTTCTTTTCTTTCAACAGATCGAGTACCAAACGTTCATCATCGCGTAAGTTGAACTTTTTCGCATCGAGCTTAGGGAACGCATATAGTGCGCCTTTGGGCTTCTTACAACTGACACCAGGGATCTGGTTAAGTAGCTCGAAACAGGTGTCGCGCTGAATGGTGAGTCTACCCGTTGGCGCGACGAGCTCGTTGATGCTCTGATAGCCGCCTAACGCCGTCTGTATGGCGTGTTGATTGGGTACGTTGGCGCAAAGGCGCATCGAGGCTAACATATCTAACCCTTCGATATAGCTTTTGGCGGCTTTAAGGTTCCCCGATAGCATCATCCAGCCAACACGAAATCCCGCTGCGCGGTAGGATTTAGATAAACCATTGAAGGTGACGGTCAGAATATCGTCCGAGAGCGTTGAAGCCGGGATATGCACCGCGCCATCGTAGAGGATCTTGTCGTAAATCTCATCGGCGAACAAAATGATGTCGTGTTGACGACAAAGTTCTATCACCTGCAACAATAGTTCTTTCGAATAAACGGCGCCGGTGGGGTTATTGGGGTTAATGAGTACCAAGCCTCGAGTGCGATTGGTGATCTTAGACTTGATGTCCTCAAGATCCGGGAACCAATCTGACTCTTCATCACAACGATAATGCTGCGCTTTGCCACCAGAGAGGTGAACCGCGGCGGTCCATAGTGGATAATCAGGCGAGGGCACGAGTACTTCATCATCGCTATTTAACAAGCCTTGCATCGCCATGACGATAAGCTCAGATACGCCGTTGCCGATATAAATATCTTCAATGTCGACGCCAAATAACCCCTGGCTTTGGTAGTGTTGCACAATGGCTTTTCTGGCGGAGAATAGGCCTTTAGATTCACAATAACCTTGTGCACTCGGTAGGTTGAGGATCACATCTCTGACAATCTCTTCAGGCGCTTCAAAACCAAATGGGGCGGGATTACCAATATTAAGTTTTAAGATCCGGTGGCCTTCGTCTTCTAAACGACGGGCTTCTTTGTGTACGGGTCCTCGAATGTCATAACAGACGGTATCGAGCTTATTTGACTTAATGATTGGGCGCATTGAAACCTCTTAAATGCATTCGAATTAAAATTTGTTGAACTTAAGTCTGCGAACAATAACGAAAAAATTCTGCTTTTAAAAGGGGCGTAATAAGAAAAACTCAACCAATAACAGAATATACTGCTGATATTGATATTTGGTTAACAATAATTTGGTGTTTTATTTTGAATATGGAGATTATCATGGGGTTTGTATCTGATTAATTGCATTTAGATAGCAAAAAGCCAGCGATATACGCTGGCTTTTTAAAACACGTTAAAAAATTAAGCGCGTTTTTTAAATTCGTTAGTACGAGTATCGATTTCGATCATGTCGCCGGTTTTAACGAAATCTGCAACACTTAGCGTGCCGCCACCAGTGATAGTTGCTGGCTTCATTACTTTACCAGAGGTATCGCCACGAGCTGAAGGCTCAGTGTAAGTGACTTCACGTACAATAGTCGTTGGCAGTTCAACAGAGATTGCTTTACCGTCGTAGAAAGTTACTTGGCAAATGTCTTCCATACCGTCACAGATATAAGCTGCTGCATCACCTAGGTTATCAGCTTCTACATCGTATTGGTTGTACTCAGAATCCATGAATACATACATAGGGTCTGCATAGTAAGAATAAGTACAATCAAGACGATCTAGAATGATATCGTCCATCTTGTCTTCGCCTTTGAAGGTCGTTTCAGTTGAAGAGTCTTGTAGCACGTTCTTCAATTTCATTTTCACGATAGCCGCGTTACGGCCTGAACGCGTTGTTTCGGTCTTCTGCACAACCCATGGGCTGCCATCTAACATGATCACGTTACCAGGACGGATTTCATGAGCAGTTTTCATTTCACTATTTCCTATTTTAGGTTTTCTCTATTTCAACGCAGTATCTTAGCTATTTTTCACGAATTGAACTAGTCGCGAAGCAAGATCTGTGTCATTTAATGCGTCAATTGGCCACTTCTGAGCATGATGCATGAGTGGCAAATTGGCTAATTCGAGGTTTTGCCAGTGCGTTTGCACGTCATTTTCGCCAGCTTCATTAAAGGCAAGATTTAGCGCCTGCCAGCTATCAGCGATTTCCGGCGCCAGATTATGACAATAAAGTGCCATAAAGGCTCGTAATTTTATTAGATGATAGTCATCTTCTTGAGGATATATGTGCCAAATAAAGGGTTTTGCCGCCCATTGTGCCCTTAGAAAAGAGTCTTCTCCGCGCACAATATTAAAGTCGCAGCTCCATAATAAGCGATCAAAGCCCTGTTGATCTGTCATGGGTAAGATGTGAATGGTTAAATTACCATAGGTAAATTGCTGACCAGGGCACACCTGTTCCGGCTGCGCTATAACGCCCGTTAGGCTATTTAAACTGCGCCCCATGGGCACTAAGGCGTGAACTTTGGTCGACGAAGAGTGCCATAACTGACATAAGGAATCTAAAGTCTTAGTTTCATAACTAAAGATACTAATAACAGTGTCTGCAGCGTCGATGCCTTTGAGACCGAGTCGTTGAAATAATCTATCTCTGTTGCTCGGGTCTGATTGCCAATCTGTTCGCTTAGCAAAAAGATCCCGCTCGCAGATAAGCCCGCCCGTTTTTTCATTAAAGCCTGGGAAGTAAAAATACTTTTTTAATCCACTCGCTTGTAAAGAGGGAAGGGCGTGACAACCATCGACCCAATCTTCTGCACTTAAGTACTCAAGGTTTAGCCACAAAGGGGCGGCCAGCTCGGCTGAACCATGATAGTGAGTGATTCTATCTATGACTTCGACCGGAAGCTCACAGGCAAACGCTTCGATAAGCACACTGCCTGGCTGATATTCGAGCGAGAGAGGCTTATCCCATAACTTAATGCTCACATTATCAAAGCGTTGTATCGCTTGGCGAGGATTAAGCTCAGGCAAAATGTGTGAAAAGCTATTGAGATCGTCTACCCAAAGGTTTACGGCTATCTGGTATTCATGGGCGAGCTGTTTGGCTAGTCGCCATGTGACACCGATATCACCATAGTTATCGACTACAGCGCAAAAAATGTCCCAGTGCTCTTGGGCTCGGAGGTCGTGTGTCCCATGGTCGTATGTATTGTTATTTGCCATCTGTCATACTTACATTAGCTGCGCTAAAAAAAGCGGCTATAAGCCGCTTTTTATTACACTTTTAACAAACTAAATTTCGCTCAAATCATATCTTGAACAAATCATAGCTTGAATAAGATCAGTGGTTAATCTTCTAGCTCAGCTAGGCACATCTCTTCATAGATCTGCTTAACCCATGCATCGACACGTTCTTCGGTTAATTCTGGTTGACGATCTTCATCAATCCCCAGACCGACGAAGTGTTTGTCATCGGCTAAACCTTTAGAGGCTTCAAAGTCGTAGCTGTCAGTCGGCCAATGACCAATCACAACGGCGCCGCGAGCTTCAACGATTTCGTTAACCATGCCCATAGCATCGAGGAAATACTCTGCGTAATCCTCTTGGTCTCCACAACCAAAAATTGCTACCAATTTACCGTCGAAATCGATCTGCTCTAAATCGGGGAAAAAGTCATCCCAATCACACTGAGCTTCACCGTAATACCAGGTAGGAATACCAAAAAGGAGTAGATCATATTCAGCGATCTCCTCTTTAGTACTCTTGGCGATATCTTTAACATCGACCATCTTCTTACCCAGTTTTTTCTGGATCATTTTGGCGACGGCTTCGGTGTTACCTGTATCACTGCCGAAAAAAAGACCTACAGTTGCCATTGTCTTTCCTTTATCTAGTTCATTAACTTATTTTATGCAAAATCGCTATAGATCAGTTATTAACCTGCTGTAGCAAAATTGACTCGATTAACTGGCTGCGGCTGATGTTACTGGCCAATGCCTTTTCATTCAAGGCGTCATACAAATCTTGTGACACCTTTAACTCTATTCGCTTTAATCCATTCGCTTTGTCGCGTTGGATTTGATTACGTTTGTTGATCTTTAGCTGTTGCTCTCTGGATAACGGATTACTGCGAGGACGACCTCGACGCTTTTCAGTAGCAAACAGGTCTATCGTTGTTCTGTCTGATGATTCTTTTGCCATTGAAACTACATTTAACCTATGCCTGAGCCTTCCCAGGACATCTGTATTAATCCTTTAGCTATAAACCCGGCGCAGCCGAGAAACAATACTAACCATACAATAAAGCGGCCAAATTTAGGAACTTCTCCCTGCTTTAGCACGTCATGAATTGCCATACCAATAAAGAAAAATATCGAAGCAAAAAACAGATCCAATCCAATCGATTCTATCTGCTCCATATACTGAGATAACATTACGGCGTTCCCTCAGGCCAAAAAATGAGGCGAGAATATATCATAGTTAACCCATGTCTGCTATACGATTTACCATCACTTATTTGAAAAAAATGATCTAAATAAGTGATTAAAATCGCCGACAAACTGCGACGAAAATAAGGATGGAACCGCAACAGCGCCTAATCATTACTAGCGATAAAATCACCCACCAAACGATTAAATATTACGGGCTTTTGAGCATGTAACCAATGTCCTGTTCCAGCTAACGTCTTGGCTTTAATGGCTGGAAACTGCTGCACAAATTGAGCGCTATGCTCAGCTTTAACATAATCTGAATCACCACCGCGAATACAGAGACTCGGCCCGGTATAACTGAGTTCCGTCGTTATTCTATTTGAGGGCAAATCGTCACAACGAAGATCCCAACCGATGAGCTTGTCGTAACAGGCTTGTAAGCCCGCAAGATTCATCTTCCAACTAAAACCAGCGTCATCCTTTTGTAGGTTTTTCAACAAAAATTGCGCTGTGGCTTCGTCTATACCGCTATTGAGTAGTTCAGTTAACCCTTGTGAGCGGCTGCGCAGATTTTTAAGATCCAACTGATTCAGCGCTGCAAAAACTAGCTGATGCCGCGGATTATATGCTACGGGGGCGATATCTGCGGCCACAAGGCTTTTTACATATTGTGGGTAAAGAAGCGCCGCAGCCATAGCGATCTTTCCGCCCATTGAATGGCCCACAAAATGTGCGCTGTCAATGGATAGCTCAGCTAATAATTGCGTCATCGCTTTAGCTAAAGAGGGGTAATCCATCACCTGCCAATGTGGACTTAGGCCGTGGTTGGGAACATCTACCCGTATAACCCGATGATCGCTCAATGAGTTCGCCAGTGTTTTAAGATTATCTAAGTTACCGAACAAGCCGTGGATCAGAATCACTGGCGTGCCATTACCCGATATTTGATAGTTAAGAGTCGACATGAGTTCGCGTGTTGAAAATTTGCGCCAAATTGTGCCTGTAAATACTGCTAAATGACAGCACTATGAAAATCGACGAATATCACTTGCATGGTTTTTCAGCAAATGAGCGTTAATTTATTGATCAAACGACGATCTGCGATAAATTTAGTGGGATCGCTCTTTATTCTATGAGGGCAGTTGGCATACACTGGAACGGATCTGAGCCTTGGGTGTACGGATCGGTTTATAAACAATAATAACGAGTTAATTTTCACTTTCTAAAGGAAGATTTTAGTCATGAAATATATTGAGATTGATGAAGAGCTATATCGCCATATCGCAAGCAAAACCGAGCGCATAGGGGAGAGTGCTTCAGAGATCCTACGCCGACTACTCGGGTTAGATGTTGAAACGATTCCAGTGACTACGCCGAAACAGATAAGCCAACCAAGCTTAGAAAACAAGCAGGCATCAACGATAACGAGACCAGAAGTCGCAATGTCGCCTAGTTCAATCGAGACTCTGATTGATAAAGAGATACTGGCTCAGCAGAAAGGTGCGGTAGGTCGTTTCCTTTATAGCCTAGAAGCTATCTATAACGCGATGCCACAGCAGTTTGATCAAGTGCTACAGATCCAGGGTAGAGATCGTCTCTACTTTGCGACCTCAAAAGAATCGCTACTAAAAGCCAGTAAATCAGCTAATCCAAAAGAGATTGGCAACAGCGGCTTCTGGGTGACAACCAACAATAACACAGCTAAAAAGCGCACCATATTGACTGAGGTACTAGTTCAATTTGGCGTCGCGGAAGCGCAGATCGAATCGATGATTGGTAACATTTAGAGCTTATATTGTATGTTGTTTCTTGATCATCCATATTCACGATAGGAGTCAGTTTTGGCGATAGATAAACGCGCGGGGCAAGCCGCACAGCAAACGGATTTGGTTAGTATCCCTAAATTGATGAGCCATTATTATCGGCTCGCACCTGATGTTAGCCTTGATGCTCAAAAGGTGACGTTTGGCACATCCGGTCATCGTGGTTGCGCTTTTACTAAAAGTTTTAATGAAAAACATATTCTCGCGATTGTGCAAGCGGTTGTCGATTATCGCCAACAGGCCAATATTACGGGACCTATGATTGTCGGGATCGACACCCATGCGTTGTCACAAGCGGCTTATGTTACCGCTCTTGAAGTGCTCAGCGGAAATGCTATCCAAGTATTAGTCGCAAAAGATGATGAGTTTACCCCAACCCCTGTAGTATCTCAGGCCATTATCCGTGCCAATCGAGATATGCCTGCAGCCTTAACCGACGGACTTATTATCACACCTTCACATAATCCACCCCAAGATGGTGGCATTAAGTATAATCCGCCCCATGGTGGACCGGCCGAAGGTGAGATCACCGCTTGGATTGAATCTCGTGCTAATGACTATCTAGCAAAACAGCTCGAAGGAGTAAAAAGGCTTAGCTATTCGATTGCGGTCCACACGGCGCTGATCGTAGAGACTGATTTTATGTCTGCTTATATTGACGCGCTCGATGATGTCATCGATATGAAGGCCATCAGTAAAGCTGGAATTAAGATCGGCGTCGATCCACTCGGTGGCTCGGGGATCCATTACTGGAGCAAGATCGCTAGTCGTTTCGATATCGACATTGAACTGGTTAACGACAGGGTCGATCCCACGTTTAGCTTTATGACATTGGATAAGGACGGCAAGATCCGTATGGATTGCTCGTCACCTTATGCCATGGCTGGATTACTGAGATACCAGAACGATTTCGATATTTGCGTCGGTAATGACCCAGACTATGACCGGCATGGCATTGTCTGCCCTGGCTCGGGGTTGATGAATCCTAACCATTATTTGGCGGTTGCGATTGAGTACCTATTGATGCATCGCCCCGATTGGTCTTTGGATCTCATTCTCGGAAAAACCCTAGTCTCTAGTGCGATGATCGATAAAGTTTGCGCCGAACGAAATCGTATCATGAGTGAAGTCCCTGTCGGATTTAAATGGTTTGTCGAGGGGCTGGCCGAGGGAACCTTTGCCTTCGGCGGAGAAGAGAGTGCGGGCGCGGCTTTTCTACAGCGTGATGGCCGTACCTGGTGCACCGATAAAGATGGCTTCATTTTGGCCCTGCTGGCGGCAGAGATCCTAGCAGTAACGGGATACACGCCAGCGCAGTTATATCAGCAGATGGTAGAGCGTCATGGCGAGAGTTTTTATAAAAGAGTTGATAGTCCGGTAAAACCAAAGCGTAAAGCGAAGTTTAACCAGTTGATTAGTGCACAGGTGACAACTGCGCAATTGGGCTGTGATCAACTTGCAGGTGATGATATTACGGACGTGCTCACCCATGCACCAGGCAACAAAGCGGCTATTGGTGGCATAAAAGTGGTGACTAAAAATGCTTGGTTTGCGGCGCGCCCTTCGGGAACCGAAGCACTGTTTAAACTCTATGGTGAAAGTTTTGTGTCTGGGGCCCATCTCGAGCAGGTATTAACCCAAGCGCAAGAGATGATTGATATCCTGTTAGCCTAGAACCTGCTAGTGTGATTGCGTGACTGTGTAGCCAATCGTTAACAAGGCTCAGTTGATAGTAATTAGAGCGATAAAAAGGCCCCATCAGTTTTGATGGGGCCTTTTTATCGCTGGCACTGAATTTATTAACAGAGGTAGTTTAGTAAGTCAGGTGGCAGGTTGGCAGATTATTCTTTTCTAAGTAGTTCTGGTGATATTCTTCGGCTCTATGGAAGGTGACGGCTGGCACTATTTCAGTCACGATAGGTCTCAGTCCCCACTTACCACTGCGAGCAAGCGCAAGCTTAGAGCCCTCTGCTACCTCTTTTTGTTGTTTATCATGAAAAAAGATCGCACTTCGATATTGATGGCCAATGTCACCGCCTTGCATATTGAGCATAGTCGGGTTGTGATTGGACCAAAATACCGCAAGGAGTTGTTCATAATCTACGCGTGTTTCATCGTACTCAACCTGTACAACTTCAGCGTGGCCGGTATTACCCGCTTTAACTTCCTCATAAGTCGCCGCGTTGTCGTCACCGCCCATGTAGCCTGAGGTTGCTGCGGTTACGCCGTCGATTTGCTTGAAGAAGTATTCTACGCCCCAAAAACACCCTGCACCAAATGTCGCTAAAGCCATTTCTATTACCTCGTTGTACTTAATTGCCGAGATAGTTGCTGACTATGTAGCAGTCATCTCGCGTTTATGTTCGTTTAAATGTCTGTGTCAATGTTACCATCCATTTTTAGATGTTTATCCGTATGGATGGCTGGATGTCTTTTATTGTGTCATTGCTGGTGATGGTAATGCAAGATCATTTTTGCTATTTATACTGGTTATTCCTGTTTGGATATACGCGGATAAATAGCTGTCTTTTCCGTTAAATGATACTATGTCGCTAACTAATAATAATTCTAATAAATCCAAGGATTCATCCCTTAAATGCCTAATGAAACCAGCCTTAAGGAATGATAAATGTAAGGAGTTTTCTTGTGTCACAAGCCCTGAATTTGTCGAAAGACTTTTTGCAATTCACGCTGGCTAACCCTAAAGCTATTGATGAGCCGCTATCATTCAACATCGATGAACATACTGATGTTGAAGTGTGGGATACAGGGGTTATAGTGTTTGAACCTCGCATTGAAGCTGCTGATGCATCTGGTGGTGCTGTCAAAAGTATCGTGCTCTCGTCAGCCGTTCATGGCAATGAAACCGCGCCGATTGAACTGTGTAATAGCCTAATCACGGCGTTGCTGACGGGCAAACTTGTGTGCCGTCATCGAGTGTTGTTTCTGATAGGAAATCCTCCAGCTATCCACAATGGTACTCGGTTTGTGGAAGAGAACCTAAATCGACTCTTTAGCGGTGCTCATTCACAAGGCGAAGGCTTAGTGAATGCTGAGCGGATGCGGGCTAAAAAGCTTGAGCAGTATGTTGACCGGTTCTTCAATAGCGACAAAACAAACGGGTCTCGTTGTCACTATGACCTACACACAGCAATACGTGGCTCAAAACACGAGAAGTTTGCTATTTACCCCTATCGTCACGGTAAGCCCTATAGTCAAGAGCAGTTAATGTTTTTATCTGCTTGTGGCATTAACACTGTGCTGTTTCATCATGAGCCTACGACCACCTTTAGCTATTTTTCATGGAATAACTATCAAGCCGAGGCGTTTACTATCGAACTTGGCAAGGTGATGCCTATGGGGCAAAACGATATGACGCGGTTTATCTCGTTAAAAGAGATGTTGTGTCGTTTAATCACAGGGAAAGCATTAGAGCTTGACACATTTGACGAGAACAAGCTTAACCTTTATCAAGTAAATCGCTCTATTAACAAGCACTTTGATGATTTTGAATTTACGTTTGCTAATAATGTTGAAAACTTTACTAGTTTTCCTAAGGGCTATGTATTAGCAAAAGAGGGCGGACAAGATATAAAAGTAGAAGCGCCAAACGAAGCCATAGTGTTCCCAAATGCAAACGTGCCAATTGGCCAGCGCACTGTGTTATGTTTGATTCCTGCAAATGACTACAACCTAGATTAAGCTGGGTTAGACACGGTATTGTAAAGCTAGATATACATCCTGTGAGTATGCTAGTTAGCGGCTTTAAAGTGGTTAAGCTTGATAGGTAGTTTACGTTAACGTAAGTTTAAGGCCGCGTAATAAATAAAGAGAGCGAATGGTGTCAGCCTTCGCAACCAGATAACAAGAAAACTCAGCTGATAAGAGAATAGTATGAGCAACGCAACGAGCACTACAGAAACTGTCCATCGTGTCAGCTTTCTCGATAAGGATTCACTGTCAATTCCGATCTTGAAGATCTTACAAGCCGACGGAACCACCTTTGAAAAGGCGGTACTGCCAGTTATTGATCAGGCATTAGCCGAAAGAATTTATGATACTTGTGTTTTCACACGAGTACTCGATGAACGCATGTTAGGCGCTCAGCGTCAGGGACGCATCAGTTTTTATATGACCTGTACTGGTGAAGAAGCATCAATCGTTGGCAGCGTGGCAGCGCTCGATAATGAAGATGTGATTTTAGCCCAGTATCGAGAGCATGCGGCGATTCGTTATCGCGGTTTCTCAACTGAACAGTTTATGAATCAGATGTTCAGTAACGAAAAAGATTTAGGTAAAGGGCGGCAGATGCCGATCCACTATGGTAGCCAAGCGTTACATTACCAAACTATCTCTTCTCCACTTGCAACCCAGATCCCTCAGGCAACGGGTGTCGGCTACAGCTTAAAAATGCAAGGCAAACGCAATGTTGCTATTTGCTATTTTGGTGAAGGTGCTGCATCTGAAGGCGATTTCCACGCGGGGTTAAATATGGCCGCCGTATTGAAATCACCTACCATTTTCTTCTGTCGTAACAATGGTTACGCTATTTCGACTCCAACTAGCGAGCAGTTTGCCGGCAATGGTATCGCAAGCCGTGGCATAGGTTATGGCATGCATACCATACGTGTCGATGGTAACGATATGTTAGCGGTATTGGCGGCAACTCAGCAGGCAAGAGCCTATGCGCTGGAGCATAATGCGCCAGTCTTGATTGAAGCCATGACCTATCGCTTAGGCGCGCACTCTTCCTCGGATGATCCATCGGGCTACCGCTCGAAAGAGGAAGAAGCCAAATGGCAACAACACGATCCCGTTAAACGATTTAAATTGTGGATGATGAATAAAGGCTGGTTGTCCGAAAGTGACGATCAGGGTTTATATGAGAAATATCGTCAAGAGGTGTTGGCTGCAGTTAAGGTTGCTGAGAAGCTACCCGTAACGCACGTCGATGAAATAATCAATGATGTTTACGATACGCCGACGCCGCGTTTGAAACAGCAACTCGCAACATTGAAGCAGCACATTAAAAAGTACCCGGATTCCTATCCACATAGCGCAGGGAGAGTATAAATCGTGGCCAAGATTAATATGTTACAAGCCATCAATGATGCTTTGACTATCGCTATGGAAGCCGATGATAAAACAGTGTTATTTGGTGAAGATGTGGGCCATTTTGGTGGCGTATTCCGTGCTACGTCGGGACTACAAGAAAAGTTCGGCCGGGATCGCTGTTTTAATACCCCGCTGACAGAACAAGGGATTGCAGGATTTGCAAATGGCTTAGCCTCTAATGGCATGACAGCTATCGCCGAGATCCAGTTTGCAGATTATATTTTCCCCGCCATCGATCAGATAGTTAACGAGTCGGCTAAGTTCAGATATCGCAGTGGTAATGAGTTTAATGTCGGCGGGATCATTTACAGAACACCATACGGCGGTGGTATTGCCGGCGGTCATTATCATTCTCAATCGCCAGAGGCTTATTTTACGCAAACAGCCGGTTTGAAGGTGGTTGTACCCCGTAATGCTTACCAAGCCAAAGGGCTATTGCTAGCGTCTATCCGTGATAAAAACCCTGTAGTATTTTTTGAACCTAAACGTCTATACCGTGCCAGCGTCGGTGAAGTGCCTGAAGGGGATTATGAGATTGAGCTAGGCAAAGCCGAAGTGGTTAAAGAGGGCACTGATATCACCCTGTTAGCATGGGGCGCTCAGATGGAGATCATCGAAAATGCAGCGCAAATGGCCGCGAAAAAAGGGATCTCATGTGAGATTATCGATTTGCGTACATTAGCACCATGGGATGTTGATACGGTCGCTGCATCGGTGAAGAAGACAGGACGCTTGCTTATCAATCATGAAGCACCGCTAACAGGCGGATTTGCGGGCGAAATCGCAGCAACGATTCAAGAAGAGTGCTTCCTTCACCTCGAGTCGCCAATTAGCCGAGTTTGTGGTCTTGATACGCCTTACCCTTTGGTTCATGAAAAAGAATATATGCCCGATGCGCTCAAAACCTTTGAAGCGATCAAAGCATCGATGAAATATTAGGAGTGATAGGCATGATCAAAGATTTTATTTTGCCGGACATCGGTGAAGGGGTTGTCGAGTGTGAGCTGGTAGAGTGGCTCGTTAGCGAAGGTGATGTGGTTGCTGAAGATCAACCCATTGCCGATGTCATGACCGATAAAGCATTAGTTCAGATCCCGGCACCTCACGCTGGTATCATCAAAAAACTTCACTATAAAAAAGGCGACATAGCTAAAGTCCACGCCCCGCTTTATTCCGTGGAGTTAGAGGGTGGTGCGGGAGCTAGTAGCGAGAACGAATCCGTTGTTTCTGTAATTATTGATGAAAATAGTTCACAAGAGAGTGCAGCGGTAACACAAGCCGGCGGTAAGGTGATTGAAGAGTTTTTACTGCCCGATATCGGTGAAGGCATCGTCGAATGTGAACTCGTGGAGTGGTTAATCGAAGAAGGCGATATGGTGGTCGAAGATCAACCCATTGCCGATGTGATGACCGATAAAGCACTGGTACAAATTCCAGCGATAAAAAACGGTAAGGTAGTAAAGCTTCATTATCGTAAAGGACAGCTAGCAAAGGTACATTCACCTTTATTTGCTATCGAAGTCGAGTCTGATGGTGTTGCACCAGCAACCCCTGTTTCCGAGGTTGCCACAGATGAACACCAAGTGGATAGCCCGGAAGGCGTGTTACCGGCAAATGGTAAGGCATTGGCAAGTCCTGCCGTGCGACGTCTTGCTCGAAGTTATGATATCGATCTCGCCCTTGTTCCTGGCACGGGCAAGCATGGTCGTGTTTATAAAGAGGACGTTGAAAAGTATCGAGGTGGTGAAGCCATTAAGGCCCGCGCCGCTAAGGTGGAAGCTGCCGAGCAGACTGCTACAACTTCGACGCCAATGACTATTGGCGATCGTGTCGAGCCGATCCGCGGCGTTCGCGCTGTGATGGCTAAGATGATGATGGAATCGGTGTCGACAATACCTCATTTTACCTACTGCGAAGAGTTAGATTTAACTGAGTTGGTAGCCCTGCGAGAATCAATGAAGCAGCGTTACTCAACTGACGAATTAAAGCTAACTATGATGCCATTCTTCATGAAAGCAATGTCATTAGCATTGACTCAGTTCCCTGACATTAATAGCCGTGTAAATGACGACTGCAGTGAACAGACATATTTGGCCTCACACAACATAGGTATGGCTGTCGACTCTAAAGTGGGTTTGTTAGTGCCTAACGTTAAAGATGTGCAAAATAAGTCTATTGTCGAAGTCGCGGCTGAGATCACGCGTCTAACCAAGGATGCACGCAGTGGCCGAGTTAGCCCACAAGATCTTAAGGGTGGCAGTATCTCTATCTCTAACATTGGCGCGTTAGGGGGCACGGTTGCAACGCCTATCATTAACAAGCCTGAGGTCGCCATCGTTGCCTTGGGTAAGCTGCAAACCTTGCCAAGGTTTAATGACAAAGGTGAAGTCGAAGCGCGTAAGATCATGCAAGTAAGCTGGTCGGGTGATCATCGCGTTATTGACGGTGGAACCATTGCTAAGTTTTGTAACCTTTGGAAGCTCTATTTAGAGCAACCACAGGAGATGTTGTTGGCGATGCACTAGTACCCTCATCTATAGAAAAAGAGCGCACTGCGCTCTTTTTTTTTTCTAGAGTTAATCTTTGCTGTCGAATTAAGTATAATGCCGCTAATCAGTCGTATCCTATTGGTTTAAGCATGAGTCAATCAGCCCCAAGTATTGAAAACATACAGTATCCATTTCCCGCTAAGCCTATTCCGCTAAGTGACATTGAAAAGCAGGAGTATAAGGCGCGCATTAAGCAGCTATTAAAAGAGAAAGAAGCGGTTTTAGTTGCGCACTACTATACCGATCCAGAAATTCAGGCATTAGCTGAAGAAACGGGCGGCTGTGTTTCCGATTCCCTTGAGATGGCCCGATTTGGTCGTGATCATCCAGCGAAAACCTTGATTGTCGCTGGCGTTAAGTTTATGGGCGAAACTTCTAAGATTTTGAGCCCAGAAAAAACGGTATTAATGCCAACCCTAGAAGCAACCTGTTCCCTCGATGTGGGTTGTCCAATTGAGACCTTCAGTGCGTTTTGTGATGCTCACCCAGATCATACCGTCGTCGTTTACGCTAATACCTCGGCGGCAGTTAAAGCGCGAGCCGACTGGGTGGTTACCTCTAGCATTGCACTTGAAATTGTTGAGCATCTCGATAGCGAAGGTAAAAAAATTATCTGGGGCCCAGATCGTCATCTTGGCAGTTATATTGCTAAGCAAACCGGTGCTGAGATGTTGATGTGGCAAGGTGAGTGTATTGTCCATGACGAGTTTAAGGCTAAAGCCTTACGCGAGCTCAAAGCATTACATCCAAACGCCGCAGTGTTAGTACACCCTGAATCACCTGCTAGTGTCGTAGAACTTGCTGATGCGGTTGGCTCAACCAGTCAATTAATTAAAGCTGCGCAAACTATGGATAACGATACCTTTATCGTTGCAACCGATAGGGGCATTTTTTATAAGATGCAGCAAGCGGCACCAAACAAAACCCTGATTGAAGCGCCCACAGGCGGAAACGGCGCAACATGTCGAAGTTGTGCCCATTGCCCCTGGATGGCGATGAATGGCTTGAAGGCTATCGAGCAGGCCTTGTTGAATAACAGCGAAGAGCAACACGAGATCTTTGTCGATGAAGCATTACGACAACGCGCATTACTCCCCCTCGATAGAATGCTTAATTTTGCCAATACACTCAACATGCAAGTAAAAGGCAACGCTTAGCTTAGATAAACTTATCTATCCCAATTTGAGATGCATAAAGTTTAACCGTTATTCGATAATAGAAGCGCCTTCTTTAGGCGCTTTTTTATGACTGAAATTCATCGACGCCTTAGACTATTTGGGCATTGTGGGTTTTAGCGGTAACCACGTAAAATGGATTTAAATTAAGGAGCTTGACTATATTGAGTTAAGGTTTTATTGGCCCGATTGAGCACTTGATTTAGATCTGTGCTAACGTTTATAAGCAAGGCAGCTTTACTAAACTTTCAATGTTCATATACTGGATTATTGATAGCTAATATTAATTTACTCATCTAACTTAGTCTCATTCTAACTTAGTCTGATATAGCTAAGTCAATGTTAGGGATAACGGATAATGACAATGAAATTGATCAGTAGCCTCAGTATTAGAAGCAAACTTTTGTTAGTGATCGTTCCTCCTATACTCGGAGCGACTTTTTTTGGTCTATTTGTGGTGTATAACCAATACCAAATGCATCAGGGTTTGAGCCAAGTGGAAACTCTTGCTGAACTAACCCTAGTTAATAGCGATTTGGTACATGAGCTGCAAAAAGAGCGGGGAATGAGTGCCGGATTTTTGGGGTCGAAAGGCCGCGCCTTTGGCGACAAACTACCAGTCCAGCGTCAACAAAGTGATCAACAGGTCAATCAATTTAAATCTTTTGTTGCCGCCCATGATATGCCAAAGGCATTTATCCCTTACATGAGCAATGCTAACGATTTACTCGGTCAGTTAGTTGATATCCGTCGTCGGGTGGATCAGCAAACGATAGGGGTTCCTGAAGAAGTTGCCTACTACAGCAAGCTTAATAGTGCATTACTCGCGATAGTCGATAATGCAAGTCAGCAAGGCGATGATAGAGCTATCGCGATCGAGTCGGCCAGTTTTGCAGCTTACTTGCAAATGAAAGAAAGAGCCGGAATAGAGCGCGCCGTCTTAAGCTCAACTTTTGGTAACAGCGAATTCAAACCTAATATGTTCCTTAAGTTTGCAACTCTAGTATCAGAGCAAAACACTTACGAAGAGCGCTTTAAGGCGTTGGCGAGCGACAAGAACCGTACAGCATATAATCAGTTGACGAACTCTGTGGTGTTTTCTGATGTAAAGCAGCTTCGTGATATTGCATTTAGCCAAAATCCCCAGCAACTAAAAGACCAAAGTTCTACGGAATGGTTCGCCAAATCAACCGCACGAATTGAATCGATACGTAAATTTGAACAACAGCTGTCTCAAAACTTGCTCGTTGATACACGTGCGGCCCTATCTAAGGCAACAAGCTTAATGATTGGTGTGATCCTCTTAATGGTGGTATCTGGCTCTATTGTTATCATCGTTTCTATTATGATTGGCCAATATTTGCATCGTTCTCTTCGACTACTACACCATAAAGTCACAGAATCGCAAAAACATTATGATCTCAGCGTCAGAGTCGACTTAGATGGTAAAGATGAAGTCGGTCAGCTAGGTCAAGCGTTTAATCATATGATGGAAGACTTTGAAGCCGTCATCGGTACCGTCAGAGCAAATACCAAAGGTTTGTTAAGTGCATCCCAAGAGATGGAAGGTTATGCCAGGGCAATGCGAGAAGATGTCGCTTTAGGACACAGTGAAGTTGATCAAGTGGCTTCGGCGATGACCCAAATGAGCGCGACGGTGCAGGAGATAGCGCAGAATGCAGTGCAAGCATCTGAAGCGTCGGCACTAGCAAATAAGGAAGCAAAAGAGGGCAGTGAAGAGGTAGAACGTACTTCTCAGTCGATTAATCAGTTGGCGATTGAAATTGGCGAAGCGGCATTGACCATCAATAATCTCGATCAAGATATTAAGGGGATCGTAGACGTACTGGGGGTTATTAGCGGTATTGCCGAGCAAACGAACCTACTGGCGTTAAATGCGGCAATTGAAGCGGCAAGGGCTGGCGAGATGGGCAGGGGCTTTGCCGTCGTGGCAGATGAAGTTCGAAGTCTAGCGCAGCGAGCACAGACCTCAACCGAAGATATTCGTAGCATGACCGAACGTTTAGAACGCGGGGCGCAGTTAGCGGTCAAGGCAATGGAAAAGGGCAAAGCGAGAGCGGAAAGCAGTGTCAGTGAATCGACTAAGGCTGGTCGGGAGTTAGTGCGCATCGTTAAAGAGGTTAGCGTTATCGACAGTATGAATGAACAAATTGCTGCAGCTACCCATGAGCAATCGGCCGTATCGGAAGAAGTAAATCAGAATGCGATGAAGATCAGTGATATTTACCGCAGAACACATGATGTCTCTGATAAGTTGAGTGAATTGAACGATGTCTTGCTAAATGATGTTAGCGCAATGTCTGAACTTGTCAGTAAGTTTAAATAGTCGGCATTTTAGCCGTTTGCAGAATTTGTTGGTGATCAATTACGCAAACGTTTGAGTCTATTGTTTTTTAGCTTGACCCAGTTTAGTGATTTGCGTAAAGTAGCGCCCCGTTGGCAGCGTTTATATCGACTATGATATCTCGCATTCAACGATACGGTGAGATGTCCGAGTGGCCGAAGGAGCACGCCTGGAAAGTGTGTATACGGTAACGTATCGAGGGTTCGACTCCCTCTCTCACCGCCAAATTCTCAAAGGGAATCAGTTAATTACTGGTTCCCTTTGTCGTTTTAGGCACTTTCACACATCCCCCTCCTTAGCATCTATTCCATAATACCCGCCATTACGGATTTTTACCGTTTTAAGACCGTGCGCCGTTGTAATCCAAAGCCTAGTCCCGTTGATAATTGTTCAGACTATGTGTTGGGCATTAGGGAATTTGAGAACATGTTGAGGAGATAGTTTGGTGAATGTATAGGCAAGCTAGTTAGGATTCATTATAATCAAATGATAATGATTTCAATCTAGGTTTGAAGATGGAAAATAAAACGGCCAGATTTACAGTGCTGATGGACCCAAGTAAAAAGCAAGCATTTGAGCAACTCTGCGCTTCGCAAGATCTTACGCCATCACAGGTGGTACGTCAGTTGATTAGAGGATATCTTGAGCAGCATGATGTCGGATACGGGCAAGAACAACCCACTCATAATCCAAAGGTCAAAAGCTAATTTGCATTTTTAGCCGTTGATGATAAATGTTGGCTAGCTGAAACATGATAATTTTATTATAATGTGATTATCATTTGAGACCAGCGTTTAGCGTCATACTTAGACATTGTGTCTATCAGTATTTTTCGGCTAGTTAGTTTTGGTTGTTATATTTTATAAATTAAAGAGAATTTGTGATGAGCGATACAATCCCACCATGTCCAAAGTGTGAGTCTCCATATGCGTATTCAGACGGCACTTTATTGATTTGCCCTGAATGTGGTAACGAGTGGAACCCAAACGAAGAGATCGTTGATCCAGATGCGATCATCTTAAAAGATGCTGTAGGTAATCTATTGGCTGAAGGCGATAAAGTGACCCTAATTAAAGATCTAAAAGTGAAAGGTTCATCACTGGTTCTTAAAGTGGGTACTAAAGCCGTTATCAATCGTTTTGTCGATGCTGACCATGACATCGACTGTAAAGTTGATGGCAATGGCCAAATGATGTTGAAATCACAGTTTGTGAAGAAGCAAAACTAATTGTGACTTTGAGCGTTTAAAAATACCTGCCGAGTGCAGGTATTTTTTTGTTTGCAATTTAAGTTGGCTGCTGTTTCATTTCAACGCATAAAAGTGGAGAATGGCTTACCCTTAAGCGTTTACAACAAAGGACTAAAAAGATAGAACAGCTGTTCTATAAATCTTTTATATAAAGGTCTCCTTTGCCATCTTTTAAGTTCAAGTTGCTCAGCATCATCGATGTAACCTTGTTGTACCCGGGCTAAGTTTCTTGAAAACATCGAGTCGTCTACAGCAAGGGTTAATTCGAAGTTTAGCCACAGGCTTCTCATATCCAGATTAACCGTCCCGATAAGACAATGTTCATCGTCGACTACGACTGACTTTGTGTGCAGCAATCCGCCATTAAATCGGTGAATTTTTACCCCTGCTTTGAGCAGCTCGCCGAAGAAGGAACGACTGGCCCATTTCACCATGGTGGAATCGTTTTTCCTTGGTATGATCAGATTGACCTCTACACCTCGTAATGCCGCGGTAGTTAGGGCATCAATTAAATTTTCACTTGGAACGAAATAGGGCGTAGTGATGACAATTCTATGTTTAGCTTCATAGAGACTTTGCAGTAAGACTTTGTGGATCACCTCTTGCGGCATTCCCGGGCCAGATGGAATGACTTGCACTAACGATGTGGGGGGTAGCGATGCAATTTGCGCTTCGGGTGGTTGAGGTAGCTGACGCTGATGCGTTTCCACTTCCCAATCCCAAGCTTGTACTGTGTTTATAATCGGTACAACAGGCCCAGTTATTCGCACCATCACATCAATCCATTGGCCGACACCTTCATTCTGTTTAAAGCATGCGGGATCAACCAGGTTCATTGAACCTGTGTATCCTATCTTATTGTCTATTACCACAATCTTACGATGCAGGCGCAGATCTAAACGGCGAAACAACATTCGTAACGGACTGACGATAAGCGCCGCAACGACCTCTATGCCATAATGGCGCATCTTTTTTGGCCAAGTGGACTTAAAAAACTGACGACTGCCAGCCGCATCCAATAGCAGTTTGACCTTAACGCCTCGCTGGGCTGCATTGATCAGTGCGATGGCTATATCATCGGCGAGTCCACCAGGATACCAAATATAAAATTCCATGTTGATTGAGTGCTTCGCGGCTTCAATATCTTTAGCGATTGAAGATAATATCTGCGTTGGAGTGTACTGAAGCTCTAGATTATTTCCACTTAACGACGGAATAGTCAGCTGACTATCGCAAAGCTTGCTAATGGATACCGCGTAATGACTTTGACTTTCAGGTCGGTGCTCTGGATGGCGATAAAGTTTAGCGAACCAATCACCATAGGGCTTAAACATTGATTTTGAGCGGGCTGCTCTGCTGTTGCCGATATGCAGTTCACCAAAAAGGAAATAGGCTAGAATGCCAACCAAAGGAAGAAAATAGATCACTAAAAGCCAAGAAAAAGAAACCCCAATAGTACGGCGCTTGATGACGATTCTAACCGCTACACCCGCTAAAATAAGCCAATATACGACGACGCCAGCTATGGTAAGAATTTGAGATATGTTTTCCATCGATGATTAAAGTTCCTTTATCGTCATCTTAGTGCTTGTTATGCTAATTGTACTGATATAAAAAACAAAAGCGTAATTATTCACATGTTGAATTTAGGTTTGAGATGAAAGAGTACCTCTTGCAAACAGACAAAATTAAATTTGGCTTAACTATATCGTTAATTTTGCTAATCGTCCTATATTTAGGTGGAGTGACAGTCTTCAACGGTGAACCAGAGGTGATGATGAGTGAAGTAGAACCGATGTTTGTTTCTCAGTGTGTGTCACAATCTAACCTAGCACCATTAGATAGACATGGCGAGATAGCCGTTAGTGTATGGAATATATATAAACAGCAGAAACCACAATGGAAATCGCAGCTGCATGAGTTAACAGAGCATAGTGACTTGGTTTTGTTGCAAGAAGCGCGCTTAAATCGAGGGTTTTCAACATATTTAGCACAAACTCAGCGCCATGTAGTGATGGCTAAGGGGTTTAAGCTTCTTAATATTCCCATGGGGGTAATGAATATCTCTACCGAGCAGGCAGGAGATGCCTGTGCTTATCAAACGGTAGAACCTTGGATCCGTTTTGCTAAATCAACATTAATTACCTCTTATCCATTATCGACAGGCGAGCAATTGCTCGTGATTAATCTGCATGGACTCAATTTCGATTGGAAACTTGACCGATTTCAGACTCAGTGGCAACGGGTTTTGCAGAAGGTTGCAATACATCAAGGGCCAGTCATTCTAGGTGGCGATTTTAATACTTGGCGTGATGGCCGAGTTAAGCTGGTTCGAGAACTGACTGAGCGATTAAAGTTAAAAGAGGCAAAATATCATGTTGATCATCGTCATCGAGTATTCGGTTTGCCGCTAGATCATCTCTATTACAAAGGGCTCATTTTGGTAAATGCCAGCTCTATGCAAACGAACGCATCAGATCATAATCCTATCTGGGCCAAGTTTTTGGTTGAGCCAACGTCTAATAAGTATGACTAAATCGACAGGATTCGGTGTGTCGATTAAAAGTGTCTAGAAATTGAGGGTAGTTATTTAGAAAGGTTTTTCCAAAATAGATGCCAAGATCATATTGCATGTTGTCACGTATTTGGAACTCTGTCAGTGGGATCTCGCCATGTCTAGCCGCTTCTTCAAAGAGCAAGCTGTTTTCCATGATTGCATCGATTCGTTTGTTTGAAAGCAGTTTGATTAACGATTCTATCGATGGAAACTGCCTTACTTTTTTAAAATTATTGCTGTTTAGCCACCGATAGGTATTTGAATGGCGTCGTGCGCCGAAAATCGTTGTTTGTTTCCATTGATTCACATCGTTTGGAATAGGGTAATCCTTGTTGAAATAGAAACGCCATTGTTGCTCGATGAAGGTATTGCTGAGAACGGCGAATTGATCTCGCCATTTATTTTGAGAGGCTGCAAAAAAACCGTCATAGACTCCTGACTTTACCCCATTCTGCGCTCTTCCCCAGGGGACAAATAATACCTCGAACTTTTGGTTCATCTTATTCATCACGCATTTAAGCGCATCGATACTGTAGCCTGTTTGTATATCATTCTCTTGTTGTTGATAAGGTGGCCAAACTTGCGTCGCTAGGGTTATGGTATCTGGAAACTTGTCTGCTTCTATGGGGCAAGAGAAGAGAAGAATGCAACAAACAAGAGAGTAAAAATGACGATGTCGCCTCTGCTTAATCATTGTGCTCATAGGCATTATGTTCCAAAACATAGTGTTAATATCAGTTTAGGTAGCTGCGGTTTAATGTCAATTTATTCGCTGAGGAGTATGTTGATACTGATAGATGAGCCGGTATTCATCATTGCTGACTTGGGTTTATAGCTATCACGCCTTGCGATTAATCAATCTGTTAGGCAGTCTTAGTATTGGTTTTCTATTTAGGTGGTATTCGTGCAAGCACTTCTCCAACAATATTTCGGTTTTGATCACTTTAGAGCGGGTCAGGAACAAGTGGTTAACAGCATAATATCTGGCCGTAGCGCAGCCGCTATCTTTCCGACGGGTTCAGGAAAATCGCTTTGTTATCAATTGCCCGCATTGGTGTTACCTCATCTAACTATTGTGGTTTCGCCATTACTTGCGCTTATCCAAGACCAATTGGCATTTTTACAGGCAAAAGGCATCCCGGCAGCGAGCATAGATTCGACCCTGAGCCGTGAGCAGAGTCAGGCTGTGATGAGTGGTGTAAGGCAAGGTAAGATCAAAATTCTGATGATCTCGGTTGAGCGTTTTAACAATGAGCGCTTTAGAGCATTTATTTCAAGTATCCCGATCTCATTGCTTGTGGTTGACGAAGCACACTGTATCTCAGAGTGGGGACATAACTTTCGTCCCGATTACCTCAAGCTACCTCAATATGTACAAGAGTTGTCAATTCCTCAAGTGCTTTTGTTGACGGCAACTGCGACCTCTAAAGTTATCCAAGACATGGGCGCCAAGTTTACTATTGCGCCAGCAGATATTGCGGTGACAGGATTTTACCGATCAAATCTTAATCTTCATGTCCAAGGGGTTAAAGCGCAAGATAAGTTAGCTACATTGGTTGATTGGCTAGGGAAGCGAGACGGGCACCATGGCATCATCTATGTGACATTACAGCAAAGCGCAGAGGAGGTTGCTAATGCGCTAAACAGACAGAACATCAATGCGTTAGCTTATCACGCCGGGATGGAAAGTGATAAGCGTCAGCAGGTTCAAAAAGCATTCATGTCGGGGCGTTGTCCTATTATTGTAGCTACAATCGCTTTTGGGATGGGGGTCGATAAGCAAGACATTAGATTTGTTGTTCACTTTGATCTGCCTAAATCGATCGAAAATTACGCCCAGGAAATTGGTCGAGCTGGACGAGATGGTCAAGTGGCAGAATGTTTAGTGCTCGCCAATACCGATAATCTCAATGTGTTACAGAACTTTGTTTATGGTGATACACCAGATCGACGAGGTATAGCCTATGTGCTCAATGAAATTTTGACAGCAAGTCAAACTTCAAATCAATGGGAAGTGGTATTAAACAGCTTATCGACCCAATCAAATGTGCGTTTACTGAGTTTAAAAACCTTGCTCGTGTATTTAGAGATGCTCAATGTTATTAGACCCTCGTTTAGCTATTACGCCGAATACCGCTTTAAGTTGCTGTGTAGCGAATCAGAATTGGTGACCCTGTTTACGGGTGAGCGGCAGCTATTTGTTCAGGCGTTACTCGATAGTTCTCAAAAAGCAAAAATCTGGTACAGCATAGACTTTGAATCACTTAACAGTGCTTACCCAAGCGATCGAAGCCGGGTTATTTCTGCGATTAATTATTTTGAAGAGAAAGGGTTGATTGAGCTGCAAACAAAGCAGATGACTGAGGTATACCAGCTGTTAGTATTAAACGAAAATATTGATGAAACTGTTGATATGCTGGCGAAGAAGTTCCTGATTAAAGAGCAAAGTGAGATAGCCAGAATTCAGGCTATGGTCGATCTGTTAGCAAGTGATACTTGTCTTACTAGGCGTTTATCCGAGTATTTTTCAGATCCTCAAGTGCCTGAACATTGCGGTCATTGCTCTGTATGTATTGAAGGCGGCGCGATACTGCCAAGTAGTGGCACACTTACACCATTAAGCCTGCTCGACTTCTCATCCTTATGTCATGATTTAATTGTTCAGTTAACTGGGTCTCAACTGGCCGATGCGAACATGTTGGCGAGAGCGCTTTGCGGTTTAACCACGCCATTATTTACTCAATTGAAAATGCGCCGTGTTCGCTCATTTGCAGCCCTTGAATCCTATCCGTTTGCAGAGGTTAGACACTGGTGTGAACACCATTTTGATGCGAGTTTGTAACAAAGCTTGTCAGGCTTCCGGCTTGAGCTGATTTTTAGCCGTGAACATGCTTTACTAGCGAGTTAGTTGACACACAATAAAAACAGATATCGATCAGGGACATAAAAATGAAAAAATCTCTTCTCGCGGCAACTATTTTAATTGCGCTCGGTGGTTTGACGGCCTGTCAAACTCAATCAGCGACATCGATGACGCCATCGACTGAAGTTAAGCAACAGAGTTTTGTACAGTTTTCACAGCAATTTATCGATTCCTTGTGGCAAGAATCGCCGACTTGGGCATTGTATAGCGGTTATCATAAGTATGATGCCGTACTTAAGGTGCCTAACGCGGTAAATCGTGCTAAATCACTACAATTTATTGAAACGCAGCTGCAGCTACTTAAGCAGTTTGATACGCAAGCCTTATCGGCAGGAGAGGTGATCGATTATCACCTTATCGAAAACCTGTTATTACGAGATCAATGGGATATTAACACATTTAGATCATGGCAATGGGATCCGTCTGCTTACAATGTGGCGGGCGGATTTGCGCAAATTATCAATGAAGATTTTGCACCGCTAGATGATCGCTTACGTGCCTTCTTAGGACGAATGGAAAACGTCCCTGCATATTATTCTGCAGCAAGAGAAAATATATCAGACCCCACGCTCGAGCACACCCAACTGGCAGTGATGCAAAATAAGGGGGCGTTTTCGGTATTTTCAGATAAATTGCTAGAAACCGTGAGTCAATCCGGGCTCACAGCATCAGAAAAGCAACTGTTTAATGAGCGTTTTGATTTAGCAACTAAAGCAATTAAGTCTCACGTAGATTGGCTAGAGTCGCTTGAGAATAAGTTGCAGAAAGAGGGCGCTCGCAGTTTTCGTATTGGTGAGAACTTGTATGAGCAAAAATTTGCCTTCGATATTCAAGCGGGTATGACGGCAAAAGCACTATATGAAAAAGCCCTCGCCGATAAGGCTCATGTTCAGGGAGAGATGGCGAAGATCACTAAGCAGCTTTGGCCAAAGTATTTTACGACGCCGATGCCGAAACAAAGCAATGTTGCTACGCGTCAACTCATCGACAAGCTGTCTGCTAAACACGTAAAACGTGAGGATTTTGTCGATGAAGTAAGGGCACAAATTCCACAGTTGGTTAAGTTTGTAAACGATAAACAACTTGTCACGCTAGATCCTAAAAAACCTTTGGTGGTTCGAGAAACGCCTGAATATATGAGAGGCTTCGCTGGCGCATCGATAAGTGCACCTGGTCCCTACGAAAAGTCGAGTAACACCTACTACAATGTAACGCCGCTTGACGGCATGAGCGATGAGTCTGCCGAGAGTTATTTACGTGAATATAACCACTGGATCTTGCAGGTGCTCAATATTCATGAGGCGATACCAGGGCACTATACTCAACTGGTGTACTCTAATGAATCCCCGAGTTTAGTGAAGAGTCTATTTGGCAATGGCGCTATGGTTGAGGGCTGGGCGGTATATACCGAACGGATGATGTTAGAAGAGGGCTATGGTGACTTTGAGCCAGAAATGTGGTTGATGTATTACAAATGGAATCTACGCGTTATCGCTAATACGATCCTCGATTACAGTATTCAAGTTAAAGGCATGACTGAAGATGAAGCCATTAAGTTGATGACAGAAGAGGCATTCCAGCAACAGGCTGAGGCTGAAGGTAAATGGCGCCGGGCAACCCTGAGTCAAGTTCAGCTTACCAGCTATTACTCAGGATATAGAGAGATCTATGATTTTAGGGAAGAGCTGAAAGGGATGGAAGGTGAGGAGTTTGACTTAAAGGGATTTCATGAAACCTTTTTAAGCTACGGTAGCGCGCCAGTTAAATATGTGCGCCAACTTATGTTAGCCAAATAATCACAAAATACTTGGTTAAGGGCTGCATTTGCAGCCCTTTTTATTTGAACCACGACTCATTTTTAGCCTACCAACATAAAAACACTAGTCAGCGTTAATTAAACGATGTAATCTAAATGATAATTGTTTTCATTAAGGTTGGCAGATGAAAAGGGTGTTGTTAGTCGATGACGATCCCATTGCTCGGGACGTACTACAAGGTGCGCTTGAAGCTCAGGGATTTATCATAGTTTGTGCGGGTAACGGCTTTGAAGCGATAAATATAATTGCCGAGCGAGCAATAGATCTTATCGTTCTTGATGTTGATATGCCGACGATGAATGGCTATCAGTTTCTAGCGCATCGCAATAATAATCTGCCGGTCATTCTTGTCTCTGCGACAGATACTGAAGATAGAAGGATTAAAGGTTTTGAGTTGGGCGCAGACGATTTTATATCTAAACCGATTAGTGTTAGGGAGTTAACCGTGAGAATAGCGGCATTAAAACGTAGGGTTGATATTGCAAAAACGGATCTTGTGGATGCCGAGCGACTCATGATAAAAGATGTCGAATTTAGTGAGTTAGAGTGTCTCGTTAAATTTGATCAGCGCTCAGTCATCTTGACTCAGACAGAGTTTAATCTGTTTAAATAC
The DNA here is from genome assembly GCF_019457515.1 of Shewanella mesophila. Lineage (NCBI taxonomy): Bacteria > Pseudomonadati > Pseudomonadota > Gammaproteobacteria > Alteromonadales > Shewanellaceae > Shewanella > Shewanella mesophila. Next base: position 2,194,864 of record NZ_CP080421.1, on the reverse strand, counting down.
TTGTTTGAGCGTAAGGGCCAAGTCGTACCTAAAGCGGAGTTGCAAATGAGTGTGTTAAAGAAGGAGCTTGGGCAATTTGACCGAAATCTAGATATGCACATCAGTAATACACGCAAAAAACTAGCTCAAACGGCATTGCCTAAAACTTGGATAAACACAGTTCGAGGCCAAGGTTACTGTTTTTCGTTTTAGAATAATGTTTTCAGCACGACTCAATGGTTTTTTTCTCTATTCACTGCGAAACTTTGCTGATTTAGTTTATCCTAGGGGCACTAACAGAGCTTAGTTCTCTGAGATAGAAACTAATGAAGGAAATGGATATGCAGATCAGTGCCAATTTTGATGGCGGAAATATTGAAGTCATTAACCAAGATAATATTGATGATGTACAACTGGCCATACGACCTGACCAAGGCGGAGAGTTTTTCCAATGGTTTAACTTTAAACTACAGGGCACGGTTGGCCAACGTTATACCCTCAATATCATTAATGCTGGCAGTGCATCGTACACAAAGGGCTGGGAAGATTATCAAGCCGCGGCGACCTACGATAGACAGCAGTGGTTTCGCTTACCGACCCGCTATCAAGATGGCACGTTAACGATCGAGGTTGAGCTCGACTGCGATGCCATTCAAATTGCCTACTTTGCACCATACAGCTATGAACGCCATCAAGATTTACTGAGTGCGGTTCAAGTGCATCCCTTAGTATCACTTGAGCATCTAGGTCTTACTCTCGATGAACGAGACATCACCTTAGTTAAAGTGGGTAATGGTGACGAAGACAAAGCCAATATTTGGATCACTGCACGTCAACACCCGGGTGAAACAATGGCCGAGTGGTTGGTCGAAGGGTTACTTAACAATTTGCTCGATAGTGATAGCCCGACGGCGAAAGCGCTGCTCGACAAGGCCAATTTCTATATCGTACCTAATATGAATCCAGACGGTAGTGTTCGTGGTCATTTACGCACCAATGCGGTAGGCGTCAACCTCAATCGTGAATGGCAAACACCATCGTTGGAAAAGAGCCCTGAAGTTTATCATGTGGTGAATAAGATGAAGGAGACTGGCGTCGACCTTTATTATGATGTGCATGGTGACGAAGGTTTACCTTATGTCTTTTTAGCGGGATGTGAAGGCGTGCCGAGTTATAGTGACGATATGGCAAAGCTTCAAGACAAATTTGTCAATGCACTACTAATGGCGAGTGCAGACTTTCAAAATGAGTTTGGTTACGATAAAGATGAGCCAGGCAAAGCTAATCTCACCGTTGCGTCAAATTGGGTTGCTGACACATTTGGTTGTTTGTCTAATACCTTAGAGATGCCCTTTAAAGACAATGCCAATATGCTTGATCCTATGTCAGGTTGGTCACCAGAGCGTTCAATTTATCTTGGTGAAGCGTCGCTATTGGCAATGCTTGTTGTCATTAACGATATAAAATAGGGGATAGCGAAATGGCGTTGGTACAATGCCCCATTTGCAATAAACGCATATCCAGTTTAGCCAAGAGCTGCCCGCACTGTTCTGCTAAGAACAGCTCAGATAACGACTCACTAAACCGGATAACCCATATTAAGCGTAGTAATCAGTTAATGAACCAAAGTTTCTTTGCTATGACACTCTTTATAGCAGGCGTATTTATTTGGTTTTGGGGCGGTGAGCCTGCCGAGGGGATGAGAGCGAACATCGCTGGTGTTTGCTTTGTTTTTGGCTTTATAGGCTACCTAATTACAAGAATTCGTATCGTGTTACATAAGCGGAAAAGTATATGAGTGATATTAATAAAGTCATCGATGAGATGCCTGATGAGGTTTATGAAAGGTTGCTTAGTGCGGTTGAGTTAGGCAAGTGGCAAGATGGTAGTGAGCTGTCTCAAGAGCAGAAAGATTCGACTCTGCAATTGGTGATGCTTTATCAAGCGCGACGCTTAAACCAGACGGATCATTTTACCATCAATAGTCGGGGTGGCTTGAACGAACTATCAAAAGCCGAGCTTAAAAAGCAATTTAAAGGCGAAAATATTGCCGCTTTTAAAGAGCAAGAGCTGTGATAGTTAGGCGGTATAATAATTAGACATTAAAAAGCCCCTTAACCAATAAGGTTAAGGGGCTTTTTATTAATCTTCGGTTAACTCACCAAAAAGATCGCGCTGCATCATATCGCGTACTTGCGCCGATGAGTAATTGGTGGAAAGTAGGTAGTGTAACTTAGTTAGTGCCGCTTCTGTCGTCATATCATATCCGCTGATAACGCCAGCTTTTGCCAATGCATTGCCTGTCGCATAGCCGCCCATGTTCACTTTACCTTGCATACATTGAGTGAGGTTAATCAGAATGATGCCACGCTCATTTGCGCGTTTTAAACATTCGAGTAACTCTGGATTTTGCGGCGCATTCCCTACACCGTAAGTCAACAAAATCAATGCTTTTACGGGTTGCTGTAAAATATTGTCGATAATCTGTGTTGTGATCCCTGGGTAGAGAGTAACCACGCCTATCGGTTGGGGACTAATATTAGCGACCTCTAAGGTATTCTCGTTTGAGGTGCATATTTTTCCTGCCTTCATGCGAATTTTTATCCCCGCTTCTAGCAGGATGGGAAAATTTGGCGAGGCAAAAGCATCAAACCCATCGGCATGGGCTTTGGTCGTCCGATTTCCTCTAAAGAGCTTATTGTTAAAAAACAAACAAACCTCGGCTACGGGATAATTAGCCGCGATATATAAGGCATTTAATAGGTTGGTCTGCCCATCCGATCTCAGTTGCGCCAAAGGTATTTGTGAACCTGTCACGATCACTGGCTTGGTCAGGCCTTGCAGCATAAAGGAGAGTGCCGACGCGGTGAAGGCCATAGTATCTGTGCCATGAAGAATGACAAAACCATCATATTTATCGTAGTTAGCCTTGATATCGTTTGCGATCATCTGCCAATCGGTTGGTGCCATGTTGGATGAGTCAATCAAGGGCTGATATTCGCTGATGACAAAATTGGGCATCTCGCTATGGAAAAACTCAGGCATTGCGTTAACGCAGTCGGTAAGAAAGCCTGGAACTGGAGCGAAACCATTGTCGGTTTTTTGCATGCCTATGGTGCCGCCTGTATAGGCTACATAGATGGAACGTTTACTCATGATTATTTTTGCTTTTGGGGCAGAGTTTGGCGAGATTATACTGGGGATAACGTGAATAAAAAAGCCCGTATTTACGGGCTTTTGATCTTGTTACTGCGATGAGTTATCAATAGTTACAGCTATCGCAGTAGAGATAGACACCATTTGGATCATCGAAGGCACTGACCTCGTCGACAAACTGGCTAAACTGGGTCATAAATTTATCTAGTACGCTATGTTGCTGCGATGTTTGCGGAAGATAAGTCGATACTGAAGCGAACATCTCTTGGATAAATTTCTCTTGCGGCGTTAGCTCTTGCTCAATAACGCGGCTGTCAAACTTGTCCAGCTTAGCTAATTCTGCTGCTTTGCTCACCGCTTGGTCTATGTCACCAAGTTCATCGACTAAGCCTAGTGCTAAGGCTTTCTTGCCCGACCAAACACGACCTTGGGCAATATTATCAACTTGCTCTAACGTCATATCTCGTTCGTTGGCGACTAAAGAGATAAAGTCATGATAACCGCGTTCAATATGACGCTGGATTATCTGCTTCAACTCTGGCGTGATCCCTTTGGTTACTGAGAAGGCGGCCCAATCTGATGTTGCAACGCCGTCGGTGTATACCCCAAGTGATGCTAACGAATCTTCGAAGGTTGTCACCATGCCAAAGATACCAATTGAGCCTGTCAAGGTCGTCGGTGTCGCAAAGATATAATCAGCGCTAGCCGAAATCCAATATCCGCCCGATGCGGCATAGCTCCCCATACTAACAACCACTGGCTTACCTGCGGTTTTTAGTGCCAGCACTTCTTGGCGGATCTGCTCAGAAGCAAAAGCACTACCACCAGGGCTGTCAACTCTAAGTACAACGGCTTTAACATCATCGTCGAAACGAGCCTTACGCAGTAACGCTGAAGTGCTTTCTCCGCCGATTTGTCCTGGTGCTTGTTGACCGTTCAAAATATTGCCTTTGGCCACTATGATACCCACGGTATCTTGGATAATAAGTGGCGGCAATTCTTGAATCAGGCTTTGATAGTCGTAATAACTGATCTGTTTAAATTGGTTACCTTCGTTGGCTTTTCCAACCTGGTCCACCATATCTAAACGGAACTGCTCAGCAGAGGCTAATTTATCGACCCAGCCTAAGTTTATCGCCATATCAGCAGAACGTCCTTTGGCTTTATCTAGCTCGGTAATATATCGATCAGCGCTCAATACCAGATCGCTTGCAGGAATATCGCGATTACTGGCAACAGTCTGCTGGTAACTTGACCAGATATCGCCTAAAAGCTCGCTATTTGCTTCTTTCGCCGCATCAGACATGTCGTCACGTAAGAAAGGTTCTACCGCTGATTTAAAGGTACCGACCCGAAAAACATGGGCCTTAATCTTCAATTTATCGAGTGCCGACTTATAATATTGACGGTAACGGCTTAAACCATCGATCTCCACGCCACCTTGAGGGTTGAGATAGATAGAATCGGCAAAACTTGCTAAGAAATATTGATTTTGCCCGTACCAGTTACCATTGGCGATAATCGGTTTACCCGATGCCTTAAAACGTGTTAGCGCATCACCGATGCTTTGTAGTTTACTGATCCCAGTCCACTTTAATTGGCCAACATCAAGAATGATCGATGAGATCCGTGTGTCCGCTGCGGCATTATCAATAGCGTGGATAAGATCACTGAGTAATATTTCTGCATCACTATCGGTACCGTTACCACTTTTCATCGCAGCTTCTATGGGATCGACTTGGCGCTTTTGTTCAACAATTGCGCCAGACAGGTCAAGCACTAAAGCTGAACCATCTTCTATAACAGGCAAATCGCTGCTGCTTAGGGCGATGACAACAAAAGCCAAAAATCCAAAGAAGAACAAGTTAAGGATCACTTTGCGGGTGCCATTTAGGCCTTTCCACAATACAGATAAGATCCTTTTAAAAATTGAGGGTTTAGCGGACATCATCCACTCCTATATAACCGAGATGCTCCTATGCTAACTGAAAACAGTCTTTGGGGTGAAACACAATTGTAAATGAATCTTTTCTCCGGCGGTTGATTGTGTATTGAGCTTAAAACAAGTTACGGGTATGCTGGTTTGAATCACTTGTTTAAAAAGGATGTTTGAATGTCGTTTCCACATTTATTAGAACCCTTAGATCTTGGATTCACTCAACTTAAGAACCGTGTGCTTATGGGCTCAATGCATACCGGGCTTGAAGAGGAAAAGGGCGGCTTTGAGAAACTGGCAGCATTTTATAAAGAGCGTGCAAAAGGTGGTGTAGGCCTGATTGTGACGGGAGGCATATCGCCCAATTTGCGCGGACGCCTAGCGCCCCATGCGTGCCAACTAAGTTTCCCGTGGCAAGTCGCCAAGCATAGAATCGTCACTCAAGCAGTACATGAGGCAGACGGAAAGATCTGTATGCAAATTTTGCATGCAGGCCGCTATGGCTACCATCCGTTTTCGCAGGCACCAAGCAAGATAAAATCACCCATCACGCCGTTTACCCCTTCGGCGATGTCATCTCGTCAAGTCAGAAGTACGATAAAGGACTATGCGACCTCGGCAGCCTTGGCACAAAAGGCGGGCTATGACGGCGTTGAAGTTATGGGCTCAGAAGGTTATTTGATTAACCAATTCATTTGCGCTAGAACCAATAAAAGAACTGACGAATGGGGTGGTGAGTTTGACAGCCGTGCTCGATTCCCCATAGAGATAGTAAAAGCCATACGGGCTAAAGTCGGCATGGATTTCATTATTATCTTTCGATTATCAATGCTCGATCTGGTCGATAATGGCTCCTCTTGGGAGGAGGTGGTGAGCTTAGCTAAATCTCTTGAGCAAGCTGGCGTGTCTATTATCAACACCGGAATTGGATGGCATGAGGCTAGAGTACCGACCATTGCAACGAGTGTTCCACGCGGTGCATTTTCTTGGGTTACTGAGCGCCTTAAAAACGAAGTGGGTCTGCCGCTTATCGCAACCAATCGTATTAATACCCCTGAGATCGGCGAGCAGATCATAGCATCTGGTCAAGCGGATATGGTGTCTATGGCAAGGCCATTTCTTGCCGATGCCGATTTTGTGAATAAAGCCGCGGCGGGCCAAAGTGAATTAATTAACACCTGTATTGGTTGTAATCAAGCATGCCTCGACCATACGTTTTCCATGAAGCGGGCAACTTGCTTAGTTAATCCAAGAGCGTGTTACGAAACCGAACTTAACTTTACGCCCGCAGTCATTAAAAAACGCATCGCCGTAATGGGCGCAGGCCCAGCTGGCATGGCGTTTTCGATCTATGCTGCCACAAGGGGCCATAAAGTTGTGGTATTTGAAGCAAAGTCCGAGGTGGGTGGCCAATTTAATCTGGCGCGTAAAATCCCGGGTAAAGAGGAGTTTAATGAAACGATTCGTTACTTCAACGAGCAGATGAAGCGTCATCATGTTGAGCTGCGTTTAAATACTCGACTCGATGCCTCTGTCGTGAGAGACGAGCAGTTTGACGAAGTGGTTATCGCCGCAGGCGTTGTACCGCGACAACTCGACCTACCTGGGTTTAACAGTCCTAAAGTGGTGACCTATCAGCAGGTACTTAGTGGTGAAGTTGCTGTGGGTGAGCGTGTAGCACTAATTGGTGCTGGCGGTATCGGTTTTGATATGGCTCACTATTTGGGCGAAAGTGAATCATCGACGTTGCAGCCAGATAAATGGTTAAAACAGTGGGGCATAGATAAAAATTACGCCGAGCGCGGCGGATTAACCGAACCTCAACTGGAGCATCCAAAGGGTAAGATTTATCTATTGCAACGCAAAACAAGCAAAATGGGTAAAGGTTTGGGTAAGACAACGGGCTGGATCCACCGCAGCGTGCTTAAACATCATCAAGTTGAGATGTTAAGCGGTGTGAGCTACGAGCGATTTGACCAGCAGGGGTTACATATCAAGGTTGGCGACAAGCAGCAGGTCTTAGCCGTTGATAATGTGATTTTGTGTGCCGGTCAAGAATCTAACCGAAGCTTAGTGGATGAGATGAAAGCCACTGGTTTGCCAGTGCATCTTATTGGCGGGGTGGATGTTGCGGCAGAGCTAGATGCCAAACGTGCTATTCGCCAAGGCGCAGAGTTGGCTATAGCCTTATAGGGAGAAGTTGCTACACCGCCTGTGCAACCGGCGATAGCCATTTATGAGTGGTAGATGCAATCCTGTTAAAAAGCTAACTTTAATGAGTTAGCTTTTTTCATTGAGCGACTGTCTTGTTTTGGGATCGATAAACCTATCTCGGACTCAGCACACCCACAATCCTCGTATGACTCCAACTGTCCACATTCCCCATTATGGATAAACGCCTGTGGCTTTCATCTGTGAGTAGAGTATATGCCGCGCCGTTTAAAAAAATGCCGCGTATAGCGGCATTTGATGGGCCGGTATTAACCTAGCTTAAGTCAAGCTGACTGAGGCGAATTTAATACTATGTCATCCTTTGCACTTTTTTTAACAAAAAGCCCTTTCATATCTTCAATCATCACATATAGGCATGGAATAAGCACTAAGGTGACAATCGTGGCAAATAGCACGCCAAATGCCAATGATACTGCCATTGGGATCACCATTTGAGCTTGCATGCTAGTTTCAGCCATGATGGGAACCAAGCCGATAAAGGTTGTTAAAGAGGTGAGTAATATCGCCCTAAAACGGCGACAACCCGCCTCAATGACAGCTACTTTGATGGCGACACCTTCTAATCGTGCACGATTAATATAATCCACCATCACTAGCGAATCGTTGACGACAACCCCTGCCGCCGCAATGATCCCAAATAACGATAGTGCACTTAAGTCGATGCCCAAAATCATATGCCCAAGAACCGAACCAATAACCCCAAAAGGGATAACCGACATGATCATAACCGGTTGCAGATAAGATTTTAGCGGTACAGCTAACAGGCTGTAGATCACCAATAATGAGATGATGAAATCTCGTAATTGCGTATTCGCACTTTCCATCTGCTCTTGAATGTTTCCTGATACTTCACTTTTTACTCTGGGGTACTTTTTAAGTAACTCGGGTATAAAGTTGTCTCTAATGTCTTGTGCCAATTTAAACGGTTCAGCTTGCGCTGCATCAACCGAGCCCCAGACATTGATCGTACGGTTGCCATTTTCTCTTCTAATGCCATTAACTCCTTGAGTTACCTCAATCTCAGCCACTTCCGATAACGGAATTTCAGCTCCATTGGCCGTTTGGATCATCACCTCGGTTACATGGGTGATCGAGTTACGCTGAGCTTCAGGGTAGCGCAGCATGACTTTGATCTCTTCACCATTACGCAAAATACGCTGAGCCTCCATACCATAAAAACTGGCGCTGACTTGCGTAGCAATATCGGCTAAGGTCAATCCAACGCTATTGGCCAAAGGCTTGAGCTTAAACTGAACCTCTTTAGCGCTCGATTGGCGACTGTCATTGACATCACCAACACCTTTTAGGGTGTTCAGTTTATCTTTAAGCTCACGTGAGGCGGCGACTAATTGAGCCTCATCTTTTCCTTCGAGACGGAAACTAATATCGCCATCATCGCGTCCGCCACCAAAAAGGTTATCTTGAATTTTAAAAGACTTTACCCCTGGTATAGTTGGCATGGCTTGACGCCATAGTTCGGCAAGGGCGAAAGTATCCATAGGTCGCAGCTCTGGGTCGACGAGTTTCGTCATAATCTTCGCTTGCGTGCGACCCTCAAGATCGACCTGCATATCAGAGATCATCTTTTGACCGTACTTAGCTTCGATCTCGTTATCGACATCATAGAGCGCCTGTTCTATTGCTAAGGCTGCAGATAAAGTTGCATTTTCAGAGGCATCGACATTCATCTCAATGCTCACTCGTGGAAAGTCGTGGGGGATCTTTGGTTGTCCGACATAACGGATGATGCCGCCACTATAAAGCCCCGCACAGATCATAATAAAGCTAATAAACAACATGATAATGGCATAGCGATATTTAACGGCAAGGGTCAATGATGGAAAATAGAGATCCTTAATCACATACTGCAAGCCTTTATCAACCTTAGCTTGCGTGAAGTTCACGCCACGTCTTAAGAAGTCTATTGGATTTTTGGAACCGGGTTTGACTAGCGTTTTATGCTTCATTCTTGCCAAGTGAGCAGGAAGGATCAGTTTTGATTCCACCAAGGAAAAAAGCAAGCATAAGATCACGACATAGCCAATTGATTGGCCAAAAGCAGAGGAGGGACCATCATCCAGCGTAATAGGCAAAAATGCTGCTATGGTGGTTAAGACGCCAAACGTTGCTGGCATAGCGACTTTCTTGACTCCCTTAATCACATTTTCAATATTCTGACCTTTTTCTTCACACTCGGTATGGGCGCTTTCTCCCATCACAATGGCATCATCGACGACAATCCCCAACACCAAGATAAAGGCAAATAGACTGATAACATTTATCGTGACATCTATCATCGCCATTGGCATAAACAATAACGTACCAAGGAAGCAGACGGGTAATCCCATCATTACCCAAAATGCCAAGCGTACTCGTAAAAAGAGGGCTAACATGATGAAGACTAAAACGGCACCACTTTTCATGCTATCGAGCATGAGATCGAGTCGTCCCTCTAAGTAGTAGGTCATATCTACCCAGGTATCTAGCTTAAGGCCTTGAGGTAAGGTGGCTTGTTTATCTTTTACATACTGATTAACGACTTTAGCAACATCAGTCATGCTTTGATCATTTGATGCCCCGACAAAAAATGTCACCGAATTTTTGCCATTAAATTTCGAATATTGAATGCCGTCCTGAAAGCCGTCGACAACCGTAGCGACGTCACCTAATAGTAAATTGGTGCCATCCTCTCGCGTGATCAGGGGTAAGTTTTCAAACTCATAACCCACATAGGCTTGATTCTGGACTCTTAAGTTAATATAGCCATTCTCTGCTTTAATCTGTCCTGCTGACATATTGCGAGAGTAACCTCGAACTGCTTTAGCGACATCACTAAACGTCAGATTATATTCACGCAGTTTATCTTTACTGACTTCGATTGCTATTTCATATCCGAGTCCACCGTAAAACTCGGTTATGTTAACCAACGGAAGCTGCATTAACTCATCATGAATTTTTTCACCGAGTTCTTTTAATTGCTTCGGCGCAATATCGCCATAGAGACTGATATAGAAGACTTCCTGACGCAGTTTTATACGCTCAACCCGTGGACGCTCCATTCCATCGGGGAAACTCGATATTGAATCAATTTCTGATTTGATCTCGTCAAGCACCACTTGTGGATCATAGGAATCTTCGATTCTAAAATAGCCCGATGCTGAATTTCGATTTGAATAGGTGATCACGCGCTTAAGCCCTTGCACGCGCTCAAGTGCTTCTTCGACCTTAATGGTGATCCCTTCTTCGACTTCTTGGGGCGCGGCTCCTGGATAGAAGGCGCTAAATTCGACCCAATTGATCTCTACTTGAGGAAAAAACTGTTTTCGAATCGTATTTGCTGTCAGCAAACCACCTAGAATAATAATGATCATGAGTAGATTCGCAGCAACACTGTTACGTGCAAACCAAGCAATTAAACCTCTGTTTGTATCAGACATCTAGACTACTCCTTTTCGTCCATCGCAAGCTGTGTTGGCTCGGGATCATCTGGTGTGCTGTCCATTTCTGGGAGCGCCAGTTTCATGCCTTCAATGGGGTAATCTAAAGCGGATGTGATAATTTTCATGCCATCTTCTAGGCCATCGCTAATGACGACTTTAGTGCCTTGCTGCCTGACAATATTAACTGTTTGATATTTTAGCTTGTTGTCTTGATCGAGAATTGCGACTTTATCATCGATAATCAGGTGCCTTGCAACTGTAGTGACATCTTCTGCCTCATTGCCTTGTATCGTTGCGGTAATATAGCTTCCATAACGTAGCTCATTTTTTGGAGATGAGAGCCCATAAGGGTCAGATACTTCGGCAACCAGATAAGTCATGCGGCTTTTATTATCGATCACTCCTTCGCTACGCACTATGTTACCTTGCCACTGCTGCTGTTGGCCGGCAAAGTTACCTGTGATAGTGACTGTAGAGCCGATCCCTTTATTATTTAAATAGCGGATCTCTTTGTCTGCAAGGGGTAAACGTATCTCTGCAACCTCGGTACTTAACAGGTTTCCTAACTGAGTGCCCATGCTGACATAAGAGCCTAATCCAATATTTCTATTTTCAATTAACGCATCATAGGGCGCTTTGATCATAGTGCGTTCGAGATTACGTTTTGCCCTTTTTAGTCCCGCTTCGGATGAGTTTAACTTAGCTAGCTCTTGGGCTAACTGAGGCTTACGCAGACTCAACTCTGTAGGAACGCCGTCCTTAATACGTTTCCACTCCTCGGCAGCGACTTTGCCATAGGCTTTTTCTTGCACCAATGTTGCTCGAGCCGAGGCTAAGCTTGCCTCGGCATCGATTAATGCTGCTTCGTAGTCACTCGGGTCTATTTTGGCGAGTATATCTCCCTTCTTAACGAATCCACCTCTGACAAAGGCGTCAGAAAGGAAGGTGATTTCACCGCTGACTTGAGAAACTAATTCTGTTTCATATTTTGCATTAACGATACCGTAGGAGTTTACCGAAAATACCATTGGACGTTTTTCGATAACCTGAACAGAAACCACAGGGGTATTATCGACAACGGCTTTCTCTTCTGGTGGTTTTTTCATCGACGCAAATGTTGCGTATCCCCCCAAACCTGCAGCAATAACGATAATAGGTAAGATGATCTGCTTTTTTGTAGCCACAAATAGTTCCTCTTTTTGAAGCTAAGTAATTGTAATTCAGTGATAATACTAGTATCACTCTAAAGGCGAAAGATTTTGTAGTATTAGATGTTAACCAAATGAATTAATTGTTAAAGCGCAATAGTGTAAACAGGTATGTAATATTGGGGCGTTTTGTTACACACTGGCGAGAGTTAAAGGGAATAGTGGTCATTGAATGAACTGATCATGTATCAGGCTCAACAGTAGCATAAAGGGTGAAATTCTTGCTTGCTAGCGTATACTCAAAGACAGTGAAGGAACTTGGGGTTAAACATGCTTGATAATGATAAGAAGCTGGTCATTTTATGTCGAATAGAGCCTGGTTGCTTAGGACCCGATGGTATTGATCATATTGCCGATTTTTGTCGGTACGCCAATCAAGCATTAAAGGGCGAGGGAAACCATTTTGTCAAATGGTTGCCGCTGCCAAGGTATGACAAATCACTCGCTGAAATTGAATATTCCGTTGGTGATAAAGGATTGTCTCGCGCTCAAGCTACTGCTTATCTTCAGGTCTTTAATCGGGATTTGGCTCAATTTGAAGAACAATTTCATGATCTACTCGCTTTAATGATCAATCGATATCTGTCTGTTAAAGCGACGAAATAGGTTACCGTTGTAGTGATAACTTATCGTTAAGCCTTTAATCATCCCGCAATTTCCCCATCACGCCTATGAAGTTTTGGCCCATTAAGGATATCGCTATTCAGGAAATGCAGGAGAGATGCATCTCTTAGTTTCAAAACGATAGTGGTAAGGCGCTTGCTTATCGGGGATTATTTCTAATATTTCATAATCATTAAGCTCCATGATTGAAGACTCTTCCAATTTTTTACACCTAGAACGAGTATCGGCTTCTAAATAAAAAGCAAAATGGGCAATGAGCTGTCTAACTTGAGTTTGATAGGTTTTTCGAATTTGGGAATAGATGACGGGATCCGAAGGTACTTGGCTCCTATTCGTTTGCTCATCCTTCATTGACACTTTTTTTGTGTCAATGAGTGAAGCGACGTCTTTAACCTGTAATGTGTCAATCGTCGTTAGCTGTTTTGTGTTCAAAGGCGATGCGTTTATTTCGCTGCTTCGAATAATTTCTGCACTTGCAAGCTTATCTTCAATCTCTTCAACGTCCTCGAGCAACAAAAACACGTGATAGAGTAGAATCGACGACAGAATGAAGCGGACTATCATGGTAATAATTCGATAATGAGTGTTTTGTGTCAATCGCCAACCTTGAATGCCGAAAGGCTTGAGCAATAGCGCCACGGCGATATAAAAAGGCACAATGATTTGCGCACATAGCAGCGCCATGGCGCTAATCACTATGATCCATGCAGGTAAGAAAAGCAAAATGGCAAAATTATGAGTATACGTAAAATGCCCTGCTGGTACGCCAACGATCTCATTGACTATGCTACTGGACATCGCCAGCGCGAAATTTGCAACGATTGCATAGAACAGTAATAAAACCGCTTTGCCAGCCAGAGAATGCCAAACCCGATTAAATAGAGGCCAAAATTCTAAGGTGAGGGCAATGGTAGTAACTAAAGCGACAAGGCCCAATGCTTCATTGGTCACTAATATTAAAACGGCTAAGAAATAAAATCGTTGGGGAATGGAGAAGTTTTGCCAAATAAGCTTAATTGCATTCCATGTTGAAATGGGATGAGAAACCAGTAGTTTTAACTTGTGCTGCACATTTAACGACGAAAAAGCATTTTGCACAATAACCCCTTATTGACTAGCCATAGACGATTATAACGTTCGCCATCCATTGATCACTCACGCCATGTTACTGTACTGTTAACCGTCGGTAAATAATGAAGTTGTTAGGTTCAGTTTATGCCAATAGAGATAGTCCCGCTTACAGATCAATTTTTTGAACAAGCCATTACGTTGGGGAATCTGGTGCATGGAGAAGGGTATCTCGATGTATCTATGCTGAGTATCATGTCAATAAAAGCGATTAAAGTTGGCATCAATGCCAACTTTGTCGCCCTAGACAAGCAGAAGGTTGTCGGTTTTAGATTGACCTATGCGGCAGGCAACTGGCAGCCAGATAGATGGTGTTCTCCATCGCTATGGCCCGCGGCGGCGGGAGATTTGTGTTACTTTAAATGCAATACCGTTGCAGAGGGATATCGTGGCCAAGGAATTGGTAACGCCTTATTACAAGCATCAATAACAGCGACTAAATTACAAGGTGCAGTTGGAGGCATTAGTCATCTATGGCAACAAAGCCCAGATAATGCCGCGATTGGCTATTTTAGCCGGGCAGGCGGTACGCTGATTAAAGCACACCCAGACCGCTGGAATAATAATCCAGACCATCCTGATTATATCTGCGTGTTATGTGGAGCGACTTGCCACTGCACTGCATGTGAAATGCTGCTGCTTTATTAATGTTATTTATTATTTAGGTGTTTCACATGGTATACGATCCCTTGATTTCAGATTTTCCCAGTCAGCAAGCGTGGCCCAACTCATACTGGTCTAGCACTGTAGATAAACCCTCTAGGCAAATAAGCCTAAAGGGAACTAAACAAGTTGATGTAGCTATTGTTGGAGGCGGTTACACAGGGTTGCTTACGGCATATTACTTAGCAAGCTTATACAACATTGATTGTTGTGTTTTAGAAGCCAATCAAGTTGGCTTTGGAGCCAGCGGTCGTAATGCGGGTTTTGTTCTTAAAGGATCTGGACGGCTGGGCTATCAGCAGATGAACCAAAAATGGGGCATGGAGATTACCAAAGGGATTTATCGCGAGTTTTCTGCGGCGGTGGATCGGGTCGAACAACTTATCGATACTCATAGCATTGATTGCGACATGCAAGCGAAAGGCTATCTAAAAATTGCTCACAATCCTAAAGCGTATCAACAGTTGAAAGCAGCGGCGAGTTTTATCTCTACTCACCTTGGCAGTGATGCTAATTTCTTAACAAAGGATGAGCTGAGTACCAATTATATGAATAATCACCAAGCTTATGGTGCATTAAGGCTTGCTGATGGATTTGGTGTCAATCCATTAAAACTGGTCATGGGCTACAAAGCGATGGTGAGTCAACTCGGGGTCGCAGTTTATGAATCTAGCTGTGTAAATGAGTGGATTACAGAAAACAATCAACATCGCTTACTTACGGACAGAGGTGAAATCGTTGCGAAACAGGTGATTTCAGCGGGCAATGCCTATACTCCTAAACAGTTTTCATCATTAGTGGATAATCGATTCTTACCCATATTGAGTAATATCATTGTCACCCAGCCACTGTCATCTTCCCAGCTCAGTGATGCAGGCTTGAGCACTCACCAAGTGACCATGGATACGCGGCTGTTGAAATACTATTACCGATTATTGCCAGATAACCGATTATTATTCGGTGGACGGGGAGCGATTAGTGGCAAGCACTCTGCAGATCCCATTCATGGTGAGCGGCTTAAGCGAGCGATGTGTGACAGTTTCCCAGCGTTGTCACAAATTGAAATTGATTATAACTGGACTGGGTGGATAGCAGCGGCAATTGACGATATGCCCCATGTCCATAATAGCGCTGGAGCGGGTTATAGCCTTGGTTATTGTGGCTCAGGGGTTGCCTTTTCTGCTCAGGCGGCTTTTCGATTAGCCCAAAGTGTTGCAGGAACGCCGTTGCCTAATTTACCTATCTATCAAAACCCGCTACCTAGATTTCCCTACGCTCGCTTTAGAAGATTGGCTCAACGAGCCTATTATCATTACGCGTGGGCAAAGGATAGGTACTTTTAACCGTCAGTTTTGTTATCATGGACCCTGAAAGCAAATTTTCCTGAATGTTCTATAATTTTTTATTCCCACTCTCACCTAGGTATAGAAACGCTCACGTTCTAAGGTTCCGATATGAAACATGTTGTAGATAAAATGCTTGATGCACACAGTGACTTGGTACATTCAGAAGGTGTCAAGATCCTTTCACACACCCAGCGTGAGATTGAAGAGTGGGTACAACATACCGTAACGATAGAGGGCTGTGATGCGCCATTCAAGTTCAAAAGGACAAAAAAATATAGGAGCCTTCAAGGTCAGAAAGTCAATATGACCTATTATCCGGAAACAGAAACGGTTGCGGGATTCGATTTCGAAATAATGAAGGTGGTGCGCATAAAACGCTATTAGTAGGGGAGGTTAGGCGGCCATCAGTTAAGCTTAAGTACAGCCAACGTGTTTTAAACTTAATCATTTTCAAGTGCCAGAATCAGTGTAACTTAAAATAACCTTGAGACGAGTCGATGAAGACGAGTTTGCATATTTTGCCTCATTGATATTTCAAAGCATAACCAACGCATAGACAACGCAAATATCGTTGTTGACAAGACTGGAGTTGATGAAAAAATTACGTTTATGTGGTGCTTAACTGATAACTTGTACAATATCCAAGGTTAAAGCGCTCATATGTTGGTTTTTTTTGTACTTTTAATCCATGCTCTGATCTTATCCCATAGGTAATTCAAATATTGGCCAGTTAATCGAGAGTCAAATTCTTGCATAAAAAAAGGAGCCAAATAGGCTCCTTTTTTATGCGTTAAGTAAACTACTTAGCTGACATTAATGCTACGGCATTATCAAGCATGCGGTTACTGAAACCCCATTCGTTGTCGTACCAAGCCATAACTTTAACTAAACGACCATTAACACGAGTCTGTGTCGCATCGAAGTTAGATGAGTATGGATTATGGTTGAAGTCTATTGAAACTAAAGGCTCATTGTTAACTGCTAGCACTTCACTCATTGGCGCAACGCTAGCGGCTTTTTCAATAATTGCGTTGATCTCTTCAACACTTGTATCACGAGCGGCGATAAATGATAGATCAACCAGTGAAACATTGACCGTTGGGACACGAACCGCTAAACCGTCAAACTTACCTGCAAGTTCAGGTACGACTAAACCAACCGCAGCTGCTGCACCAGTTTTAGTCGGGATCATTGACATTGCTGCCGCACGAGCACGACGCAAGTCAGTATGATATACATCAGATAAACGTTGATCGTTGGTGTATGCATGAATTGTAGTCATAAGACCTGATTCAATACCTATCTCATCGTTTAGTGGCTTAGCAAACGGTGCTAAACAGTTTGTGGTACAAGACGCATTAGAAATAACAGTCATATCAGCGGTGATGACATCGTTATTCACACCGTATACTACGGTTGCATCAACATTCTTACCTGGAGCCGAGATAATCACTTTCTTTGCGCCGGCAGTGAGATGCGGTTGAACCGCTTCTTTAGATGTGAATATACCAGTACATTCGAATACCACGTCGACGTTCAATTCTGCCCACGGTAATTTACCTGGGTCACGTTCAGAGAAGGTAACGATCTTATCTTCATTGACATAGATTGCTTCATCATCATGCTCAACTTTAGCATTGAAGCGACCATGCACAGAATCATACTTGGTTAGGTGAGCATTGATTGAAGCATCGCCCAAATCGTTAATCGCTACGATTTTGATTGGATAGTTCTTTTCGCTTTCGTATAACGCGCGAAGTACGTTTCTACCGATACGGCCATAACCGTTAATTGCAACGCGGATAGTCATCTCATATCCCTCAGGTAAATGTATAAAAATAATCTGGTAGTAAAATTACCAAATTGACAGCTATCGTCAAGTAATATCCCCAATATTTGGTAATTTAGGTTAACAATTTTACTGTTTTCTTTACAATGGTCAGGTTTTTTACAAAAAGTAAGTCTTTTTATGTAAAAAAAGTACTAGTGGCAAACATTTTGCCGAGAGCACGCTGCATAGCGTCTGCTTCCTAATTTGCGCGATTTAGCTGCTGCCTAATTTCACTAGAAGTATAGTCACCTTTATTTAGATGATTGACTAAGGTCTCAGCTTGTTCTGTCAACAAGGCCTCAAGCTTAGTATCGCCGTTAACTAGCGCACTCATCTTGTCAGCAGAAGCGGTATTAGACGTCATCAAGACATTGGCTTTGGAAAAAAGGTAGGTCTTTTCCAAATTGTTCTCTTCGCGGTAAATACTGGCTAGGCCGAGTAACCAATTAGGATCAAACTCCTCTCCAGTTGCAACATCCAACAGTGCAAGATATAAGCTTTTCGCTTTGTTGAGATCCGTCTTTTGATAATAGGATGCTAGATGGGCCAGTATTAATGGGTCTTTCACTTCACTAGCGCGCTCCATTTTGATCACTCTCGCTTGAGCTTGTTGATCGCCCAATCTTATCCAATGGTAAAAGGAAAGGTAGAGGTCTGTGCTATTTTTGGTTGAATCTCTCAGCTCGGCTAGGTCTTGCGCACTGATGCCAAATGCTCTCACTCTATCATTAGTCCGTTCTGGATGAAGTATGTGTTGAACACCGGCGGCCAATTCGATGCACTTATTATAGTTTTCGAGATTGATAAGGAGTTGATAAATTTGCTTTCCAGAGGGCGCTGCGGTGTTCTTTATGGCATAGCGCTTTTGGATCAGATCGGATTTCTCATAACGACACCAACTGTCGCGATGTAAATCGTCACAAAGCTCAGGATTATTTTTACATATAGTGTCTGTATTAACGGCATTATCACATCCAAATAGCCCCAAAATAGCCAAAAGAGATAATAATGGTGTAATGATTACAAAATTTATTCTCAAATGACCTTCCTTATGTGATTTTATCTAATATTATTACATGGTTAGAGAAAATATCTTACTAGATCGAAAGCCGACTTTTCATTACAATGGCGCCGACCAATAACTGGAATCACGTTCCGATAATAATAGAGTATTGGTCTTTTCTTTTTGTTACTCAAACATTTCTACAAATAAATGTAGTTAAAGTGAGATAAAGGATCTGTAATGACCGCTGATAAACACCTACAAAGTTGGCAAGAACGTTTCGAAATGGCAGAGGCTATGCAGCCTTTACTGGGTAAATTATATCGTAATCAAGGTGTAGAGGTGGTTTTGTATGGTAAACCTCTTCTAAACGCTTCCACAATAGAAATCATCAAATCGCACCGTTTAGTGCGCCGTCATGTAGGTGATAAATTAAGATTGCGCGAAAGCTTCCCGTTTGTAGAAGCACTTAGCAAACTTGCAGTAAAGCAATGCAAAGTCGATATCGGTAAATTGGCGGTTAACTATTGGCGTGAACACTCAGATGCAAGCCAAGTAGAAGCTTATATGGCCCATGAATTAGCCTCTGCAATCGACCATGAAGATAACCAACAGGCTAAAGATGTTGTTTTATATGGGTTTGGTCGTATTGGACGTCTATTAGCGCGTTTACTGATTGAACGAACAGGTGTGAGCAACAAATTATGTTTGCGTGCAATCGTTCTTCGTGGCGGCCGTAAAGGGGATTTAGAGAAACGTGCAAGCTTGCTTCGTCGCGACTCTGTACACGGACCATTCAACGGTTCAGTAGAAGTCGATGAAGAGAATAATGCCATCATCGCAAACGGCACTTACATCCAGGTCATCTATGCAAACTCTCCAGATGAAATCGATTATACCCAATATGGTATTAATGATGCGTTAGTCGTCGATAATACGGGTATATGGAAAGATGAAGATGGTCTTGGTTTACATCTTAAGTCAAAAGGGGCATCAAAAGTACTTTTGACCGCGCCAGCTAAAGGTGCAATTAAGAATATCGTTTATGGTGTTAACGAAAGTGACATTTTAGATGAAGATACGATAGTGTCAGCTGCAAGTTGTACCACAAATGCTATCACGCCAGTTTTAAAAGCGGTTAACGACAAGTACGGGATTATTAATGGTCACGTAGAGACGATTCACTCTTATACCAATGATCAGAACCTAATTGATAATTACCACAAAGCGGATCGTCGTGGTCGTAGTGCACCACTCAACATGGTAATCACAGAGACTGGTGCAGCTAAAGCGGTTGCTAAGGCGCTACCCATACTCGCTGGTAAACTTACAGGTAACGCGATTCGCGTACCAACGCCAAACGTATCTATGGCTATTATTAGCTTGAATTTGAATGGCGAAACGAATAAAGAAGATATGAACGAATACCTGCGTAATGTGGCGTTATGTTCAGAGCTTCAAAATCAAGTTGATTTTACCGAATCTACCGAGATCGTTTCTTCAGACTTAGTCGGTTCACGTTATGCTGGTGTTGTTGATTCACAAGCGACGATTGCCGAAGGCAATCGAACGATTCTTTATGTATGGTATGACAACGAGTTTGGTTATAGTTGCCAGGTCGTTGGTGTTATGCAGAAAATGTTGGGACTTAATTACCAATCTTTGCCTGTTGCATAAAACATTTTAGCGTACAACCGATAGAGAATTTAAACGCCCTAGCAACGACTA
Organism: Shewanella mesophila; assembly: GCF_019457515.1. Classification (NCBI taxonomy): domain Bacteria; kingdom Pseudomonadati; phylum Pseudomonadota; class Gammaproteobacteria; order Alteromonadales; family Shewanellaceae; genus Shewanella; species Shewanella mesophila. The sequence continues at coordinate 2,174,590 of NZ_CP080421.1, read as the reverse complement.
GGGCGTTTTTTTATCAAAAATGTGATCTTGCTGATTAACAAAAAACCATAAAGGTGAATATTGCAGCAAACAGTTAATTAAACTCAATTATTACTAAAAATAGCGTTGACTCTTTTGGGTAAATCGGTAGAATTCCTTTCCGCAGTCAGGGGAAAGCTTTTTAAAGCTGACATGACTGAGGTTGAAAGTATTAAAAATGCGACATTAGCTCAGTTGGTAGAGCGATACCTTGCCAAGGTATAGGTCATCGGTTCGAACCCGATATGTCGCTCCAATATCTAGATATTGGTTTAACGCCTTCGATATAAGGCGCGATGGCAGAATGGCTATGCTGCGGATTGCAAATCCGTCGATCTCGGTTCGACTCCGGGTCGCGCCTCCACTTTTAGTTTTCCCGTTTTTGACGGTAAAACGCACACTTTGCCCGTGTGGTGGAATCGGTAGACACAAGGGATTTAAAATCCCTCGCTGAATAAGCGTGCCAGTTCAAGTCTGGCCACGGGTACCATCTTTAGATGACAAAAAAGCCTCAACACCTGTTGAGGCTTTTTTGTTTTTCATCGCCAAGAGCAGCTTTCAAATAATATCTATCTTTATCAAACATTCTTCAGCTTTACTGCATTAAAACCCCCAAATATTGCGGTAAATCTCATTGAAGTGGAAAAATTGTTACGTTGAATAAAATCCACTATGAAGCATAAGATGACAGTGGTATAAATAGCGGCGAACCCTACATTAAAACGTTATTTTAGGAATGCCGTCATGATATTTAACCAGGTAGCACTGGCTCCCGCAGATCCAATTCTTGGCCTTACCGATTCATTTAAAGCGGACCCAAGGTCCGATAAAGTCAATTTGGGTGTCGGTATTTATAAGGATGAGTCAGGTCAGACTCCCATACTGAAGTCGGTTAAATTGGCTGAACAAAAACTGCTAGGTAAGGAAACGAGTAAAAGCTATCTAGGGATTGAAGGGGTTCAGGCATATAACCATGCGGTACAAACGCTATTGTTTGGTGCCGATAGCGATGTTGTTAACGCGCAGCGTGCTGCTACTGCACAAGCTCCTGGTGGAACAGGTTCGTTACGTGTTGCGGCAGAATTTGTGGTTCGTAATACCAATTCGAAGACCATTTGGGTGAGTAATCCTACCTGGGCAAACCACAACAATATTTTCTCGTCGGCTGGTCTCGAAGTTAAACAGTACAACTACTATGATGCCGCAACGCACGCTATGGATTTCGATGCGATGCTGGCCGATCTTGAGCAAGCCACTATTGGCGATCTCGTCCTTCTACATGGTTGTTGCCATAATCCAACGGGCATAGATCTTAATGCGACTCAATGGGACGTCATTGCTCAGCTGTGTTTAGAAAAAGAGTTGATTCCGCTATTTGACTTTGCTTACCAAGGATTTGGCGATGGCGTAGAGGAAGATGCACAAGGTTTACGCGCCGTAGCGAACGTGGTCCCAGAGTTGATTGTTGCTAACTCTTTTTCAAAAAACTTCGGTCTTTATAATGAGCGTATTGGTGCGGTGACGATTGTCGCGAAAGACAAAGAAACCGCAGATACGGCGTTTAGTCAGGTAAAAAGTACCATTCGTGGTAACTACTCTAATCCGCCTGCGCATGGTGCGTTGATCGTCTCTACCATTTTAGGTGACGAAGAGTTAAAGAGTCTATGGTTATCAGAGCTACAAGAGATGAGAGAACGTATTGCTCAGATGCGGGTACTTTTTGTCGATATGTTAAAAGCTGAAGGGGTGGAACAAGATTTCAGTTTTATCTCTAGTCAAAATGGCATGTTCAGTTTTTCAGGTTTGAACAAGTCACAAGTAGAACGCCTAAGAGAAGAGTTTGGTATCTATATCGTCGGTTCAGGGCGAATTAGTGTAGCAGGTATGACTCGTGACAATATGCCCGTGATCTGTAAAGCGATAGCACAAGTTATTTAATCTATTAGTAGAACTCATGATTTTAAAATCCCATTGTCACTTCACAATGGGATTTTTTTACCCTACAGCGCTAAGTGCTGGTGATTTTACAATTAAGGATAAGGCGTCGACTAATGCTTGACGGTCGTGAAGAGCGACATGATGCCTGCTGCGTAGCGGAAAGTATGTAATATTACCTTCAGTGGTGTGCGACTTACCATCACATAAAACGTGATCGACAGCTTTATTTCCTAGCACCTGCATAAACCAATGCAAGCGCTTTTCCAAACTAAAGTTCGCGGCGGCCGATGGCTCTTCGGTAAGATTTTCGATTAAGATAATTTTTGCATTAGATCGGCTTAACGCTTGGCTAAGCAAAGGTAATAACAGCGGGGGCATAATGCTGGTCAAAAAGCTACCTGGCCCTAAGATAATTAAATCGGCATTCTCTATCGCCATGAAGGCTTCATGGGTCGCTTCGACCATGGGCTCAAGCGATAGTGCGATAGGGTCTTCCTTCATCTCATCAACTTGCACTTCACCAAATATGCGGTTACCACAAGATTGAATTGCGACTAAGTGAGTTGGTTGCTCAGACATCGGGATCACTTTTGTCTCAATATTTAGCAACTTACGGATTAGATTTACCGCATCGAGTGGTCTGACACACAACTGTTCCAGCGCAAGAAGGATTAGATTACCCAAATTATGATTCGTTAATTCGCTATTACCTTCGAAACGATATTCAAATAATAACGAGCCGATTGAGGGACGACTTGCAAGTTGTGATAAACAGTTACGTAGATCGCCCCAGGCAATACAATCTTGCTCTTGTCTTAAACGGCCTGTAGAACCACCATTATCTGTGGTGGCAACAATTCCAGTTAGACGTGGGCCTAAAAACGATAACGAGGAGAGAACTCTGCCAAGTCCATGGCCTCCACCTATTGCTACTACATTTGAAAATTGATTAAGTGCATAGTCTTGCATTCGGGTTTTTCCTTCCTGAATCCCCTGATCCAACGGTGTTCATTATATCCAATAACATCGCTTAGCATAGCGGTTTTGTTAAAATAGCCAGATGACATATAATCATCGCGATATAGGACAAACAAGAGCGAGCTAATTTGAAAACAGGACTAATAAACAAACTCATATTGTCATTAGCTATTGTGGTTTTGGCTTTGTTAGCGATTAAACTGATATTGATCGAGCAAGATTCGACTCAAGAGCAACAAAGAAGTGGAAAACTGTTAAAAAATAAACTCATATACAGTGCGATTCCAGACTTTGAAGCCATTGCTGATGTTGGTGATAAGAAACAAGCATTTTTTGATTTTCTGCGTCCTGCTATATCTCATCACAACGCAATTATCACTGATGAGAGAAAATTCCTGCTCCAGACTCGCCAGCATCTTATTGACGAATTAACGTTATCAGAGGCGGAAGAGTTTCGGATCTTAAAGATTGCGAGTAAATACCAGTATGCCATGCGCCGTGTTAATCAGGACACCTTAGATAACCTGCTTGTTCGCGTTGATATTATTCCTGAAAACCTTGTACTTATTCAGGCGGCTAATGAAACTGGCTGGGGAAGTAGTCGATTTGCTAAAGAAGGTCTTAACTTTTTTGGTCAATGGTGTTTTAAAAAGGGCTGTGGGCTTGTACCACAATCTCGTACCACGGGAATGAGTCATGAAGTCGCGGTTTTTAAGAGTGTCGATGAATCAGTTGGCTCCTATATGCGAAATCTAAATTCAAATGCCGCTTATTCCTTATTAAGAGCAATAAGGGCAGATCTTAGAGCTGAAGACCAGCACGTTACCGCGGATAAACTGGTATACGGTTTAATGAATTATTCTGAACGTCAAGAAGCTTACATCGATGAGTTACTTGAAATGTTACGTCATAACAATCAATATTTGGTGGAAAATAATGAACAAAGGCCTGCTGTTTAGTTGCCTATTTGCTGCTAGTTTTGTAGCACAGTCATCTCCTATATCTCTTGAATATCAAGGGTTTTATCAAAGGTTGAAACAGGTAAATAAAGGACACTATCCACTCATCGAACTCGCATTTTCGGTGCCCAAAGATAATGGGTGTATCATTAGAGACGGTTTTATTAGCACCGAAAAAGAGCAGTTTCCACTGACCATCACGGCAGAACAAAGAGTGTTTATTCCCTTTGACGAACGGCTTAAATCTGATCGAGCACTAATCAATTTACAGATGGAAAATGATGCACGCCAATGCGGTGTTGCGATGCAGATAAGAGCCAAGCGAACGAGCACTGATTATAGTCAGGCAGATCTATTTGCGATTCAAGCACAAATGGATGAATTGCTTCATAGTATGCAGGGATTTCCGATGCGATATTTCACTGACGATATCGCGGGTATCAGTTTTGAGTTTGTTGAGCCTGCGACGGTTACGATCGATGGTAAGCTGGAGTTAATCGAAGGGATATTTAGATTATCTCGTCAGCATATCAATGACATGACTGAGTTATCTTTCAGTCATGAACCTAGCGTTGTTAGTCCCTGGGTCAGTAAGTAGGCCTCATTAAACTAGAAAACCCTCTACTTTGAGGGTTTTCTATTTCTCAAAGAGCCAATGCTAACGGTAGCGCGTCTCTTTTAACGTGATTTACGGTGTATATGTGCTGACCACATCAATTTTCAAACTATCGGTGTTACGCTTTGCTGCATCTAAATCGATGTGACCACTGTTCGCTAAATCGAGAAAGTCGAATGCAGGCAGATCTGATTCAGCAACATCACCTTTCATCGGTGCATCAGGATCTTGCTTGAGTGAGACAAAGTCAAATTGAGAACGATCAACACCTTGAGAAGGACTCGTATTCTGCATCGCAGTAAAGATGGTTTCTAAGCGGCCTGGAAACTGTTTGTCCCAAGTATTTAACATCTCTTTGATTGCTGCGCGCTTAAGATTTTCTTGTGAGCCACACAGGTTACAAGGAATAATGGGAAACTCTTTCAGTTCTGCATATTCTGCAATATCTTTTTCACGGCTGTAGGCTAGGGGACGGATCACCACATTCGCACCATCATCAGAGCGGAGCTTAGGCGGCATAGCTTTCTGTTTGCCCGCATAGAACATATTGAGAAATAGGGTTTCAATGATGTCGTCCCGATGATGACCAAGGGCGATCTTGGTGGCACCAATTTTCTGAGCAAAGCCGTAAAGCGTGCCTCGTCTTAGACGGCTACAAAGAGAACAAGTGGTTTTACCTTCTGGTATTTTATCTTTAACAATCGAGTAGGTATCTTTCTCTAAGATATGATAAGGCACATTCAAGGTATCTAAATAAGCCGGCAAAATATCTTCAGGGAATCCTGGCTGTTTCTGATCGAGGTTCACTGCGACTAAGTTAAATGATACAGGAGCACGCTGCTGCAAGTTAATTAATATATCTAACATTGCATAGCTGTCTTTACCGCCAGAAAGGCAGCACATAACCGTATCACCCTCTTCAATCATGTTGTAGTCGGCAATAGCAGAGCCTACTTCACGTCGAAGACGTTTTTGGAGCTTATTTAACCTAGTGATCTGCTTTTTTGAGAGGGTATCATCGGACATAATAAAAAACGCGCCTAGTATCATCAAATTCTGGGCGCGTAGTATAGCGTAAAAAAATCGGCTTAAGAAGCGAAGCTTGTAGGCTTACTCATCTTCTAGTGGCGACTTGTAACCATCGGGTTTTATTGCCAGCAAATCGCAGTTAATGCTATCGATAACATGCTCGGCGGTATTACCGATAAGGGCGGCTGAAAAACCTGTTCGCCCGACTGTACCTAAGATCACCAGCTCGGCATCGAGTTGCTCTGCAAGCTCGGGAATAACATCCTCAGGTAAACCTTCCTTTATGTGGCAAAAGTCACTTGAAATACCGTAGTTATTGGCTAGGTAGCAAACGCGCTGCTCATGCTGCATCCGAATCGTTTCGCTATAGGTATGCGCATCGAAGTCGGGGAGCTCTATGGCCAGATTAACAGGAGTGCCTGGGTAGCCATTAACTAAGTGCACTTGTGCATCAAATTTCTTGGCCAGATCCTGTGCGTGCTCAATAATTTTACCGTTTAAGGTTTGATGATCGTCATCTTCTGAAGCGACGTTGATAGCACATAAAATTTTACCGCTGACGGGCCAGTCGTGTTCTTTAACTAAGAGTACAGGTACTGGCGCTTTTCTCATTAAATGCCAATCAGTTGGCGTGAAAATTACCGACTTTAACTTATCGTGTTGATGGGTGCCTTTAACGATCAGATCAAAATCACCTTCGATGGCATGTAAAATAATGCTTTCGAATGGACGATTATGCCAGACAACTTCACTTTCAATTAAGACACCGCTATTTTCATATTCCTCTAGCAGATCTTCTAACCATGCTTTGCGCTGGGCGATAACGCCTTGGCGCATTGCTTCACGCTCTTGACCAGAAAGTATCGAGGTCATTTCATAGGAGAAATCGAAGATGGACAGAAATACCGAAATGGCGGCTTGATTCTTAGAAGCCAATTCAACGGCTCTTGCGAGGGCAGGTTGTTTGTCGTTAGTTGGATCCACTACAACAAGGATTTTATTATAGTCCTTCATAGATGATTCCTTTATCTGATGTGGTAATTTAATAATGATCGATATAGAGCAAATTGCCTTGTTTTAGATCAAATTTGCCCTTTATATCGTATATTTAGCGACCGATCTTGTTGTTTCCAGCTAGTTTGTTCAAAGAGTCAAAATTGATAATCGTTATGTACTTTCCTTTTACTTCTATCAATTCTGCCTTTTGAAATCGCCCTAATAATCGACTAATGGTTTCAACAGTCAATCCTAGGTAGTTACCAATATCACCGCGAGTCATGGTTAAACGAAACTCTTTAGGTGAAAAACCACGGTTACCAAAGCGATTCGCAAGATTGCTGATGAAAGCGGCTAAGCGCTCTTCGGCATTTTTCTTACTCAAGAGTAAGATCATCTCCTGATCGCTTTGAATTTCGTTACTCATTAATCGCATGATTTGTTGACGTAACTTAGGCATAGTGCCCGATAGATCATCGAGTGTCTCGAAGGGGATTTCACAGACCATCGATGTTTCTAATGCTTGAGCAAAGCTTTGATGAATTTGAGAGTGAATGCCGTCAAAACCAATCACATCGCCAGCTAAATGAAAGCCAGTAATTTGCTCATCACCTTGTTCGGTAATAGTGTAGCTCTTAATGGTACCAGAGCGGATGGCGTAGAGAGACTTAAGTGAGTCCCCCGATTTGAAGATTTGTTCGCCTTTCTGGATTGGTTTTTTACGTTCAATGATCTCATCGAGTTGATCAAGCTCATTGTTATTTAACGTGAAAGGGATGCATAAGGTTCCCATACTGCAGTCATGACAATGAATGGCGCATCCGGGTACTGCCGAACGACGACTTTTAATATGATCTGTCATAATCTCTCTCGAATTTCACAATTAGCCTTATGTTAAACTAATTTAATTAACTGAGCTAGCTAAGCTGAGCAAATGCAATATACAAAGTGTGTATGCCAAAGCTTACCAGTATCAAACCACTGAATATACGTACCGCACGCTTCATTACCAGTTGCGCAAAAAACTGCGCTGCAACTCCCGCGCTAACTAGGGCAGGAAGGGTCCCCAGTCCAAACGCCGCCATGATTAATGCCCCTTGCTGAGCGCTATTTGCCGCAACCGCCCAAGTCAATGTGCTATAGACCAAGCCACACGGCAGCCAACCCCAGAGCAAACCCGCCACGAAAGCCTGTTTCAAATTTTTTATCGGTAACAGCTTGTTAGCGACAGGCCCAATATACTTCCATATCCATTTACCCAATCTTTCAACTTGTACAACGCCGGACCATATTTGCGCGATATATAGACCTGTTGCGATCATCATCGAACCTGCGAAAATTCGCATACTGACTAAATATAGATCAAGACTAAAAAGGGTACTAAGTAAGCTCGCGGAGCCACCAATAAACGCACCTGCGATGGTATAACTTAAGATACGTCCAAAATTGTAGCTCAATATAAACTGTAACTGAGCCGCAAGAATATTTTGCCCTGTCGGCTTAGGTAGCTGCTGGGAGAAGGCACCAACAAGTCCACCACACATACCGATGCAGTGACCCGCGCCCATCAATCCAACGAGAAATGCGCCTGTAATGGTGAAATCAATCAAAGTGGTTTCGACTCATCTTGAGCGGCTTCTTTCGGTTTCTTTATGTCATCGTCGAACAAGATAGAAACACTCTGACGGTCAAGATCATCAAATTGCTCAGATTTCACCGCCCAAAAGAAAATCCCAACGGCAATCAATACAAACAACATGGCTATCGGAATTAACACATAGATAATACTCATACTCGAACCTTTAGAAGTCTAAGACTGTTTGCCACAACGATTAATGAACTGGCGGACATGCCGATGGCGGCGATATAGGGAACAACATGGCCCGTCACGGCGAGAGGAATAATAAAAAAGTTATAGCCAAGCGCCCATAATAGGTTTTGACGGATAACCTTACCAGTTAATTTGGCTATTTTCACTGCATCGACGAAACGCGATAGCTGATCGCCAAGCAAAATAAGATCGGCGCTGTTTTTAGTGACTGCGGCGCCACTCCCCATCGCAATGGACAAGTTGGCTCCCGCAAGCACTGGCGCATCATTGATGCCATCGCCGAACATTGCCACTGCTTGTCTCTTTTGCAATGATTCAATCAGCGCGAGTTTCTCACTTGGTTTTAGTGACTTATATACGCTATTGATACTGATCGATGCCGCGACTTCGTCAACATGTGATGAACTATCGCCGCTGGCAATACTGACATCGCAGTGCATCGCTTTAAGCTGGTTTACAGTAGCAGCCGCATCAGGCCTGATCTCATCGACTAAATCAAATCGCGCGATCAGGTTGGCTTGATTAGCAAGGTAAACAGCCTGATGACCGATCGTTGGCAATTCTATATTGAGCTCGGCGTTGATAAAACGTGCGCTGCCGATGAAGAAGGTCCCATCGTCGATATTGGCCTTGATCCCCAAGCCAGAAAGGTTTCTGTTTTTGTGGGTTAAAATCGAATTATCACGGTATTTTTCGAATGCGCGAGCGATAGGATGAAGCGAACTGGACTCTAATGCAGCTGCAATCGATAAGGCTCTTTGCTCAGAGAGATCACTGTAGAGTTCGATATGGGCAATCGTCAGACTGCCACATGTCAGCGTACCGGTTTTGTCAAATACCACATGTTCAATCTTGGGTAGCTTTTCGAAGACGCCAGGCTTTTTAGCCACAACGCCGATACGAGTAAATAGACCCGTAGCGCAGGTTACTGCGGTGGGCGTCGCTAACGCCAAGGCGCAGGGGCAGGTAGCAACCAACACTGATAAGGTCACCCAAAAGGCGTCTTCTGGCCAGTAGGTTTTCCATACCATATAGGTTAACCCGGCAACGATAAGGATTGTCCAAGTAAAATAATTGGAAATCGTGTCAACATAGAGTGCGACTTTGGGTTTATTGTTGGAGGCCGCTTCTTGTAAGCGGATGATCTCGGCGACAAGTTGATCTTGACCTATGGCGGTGACTTTAACTTCGATAGGATGGTCAACATTGATCGTGCCAGCAAACACTTGGCTGCCTGCAACTTTGGCAACGGGCATCTGCTCACCGGTTAACATTGCTTCATTAATACTGCTGCGACCATTAACTAATTCACCATCGGCAGCAATGACCTCGCCAGGTTTAACTAAAATGAGGTCTCCTATTTTTAGCCGCTTGGCGGGGACTTCACTATGCTGGCCTTGTGCATCGATAAGGTTGGCCGTTAGCGGGATCAATTTATGAAGATTATTAGAACTTACAGAGGCCTTCTGGCGCGCATTTTGTTCGAAGAAGCGGCCCAATAGTAAAAAGAAGGTAAACATACTCACCGATTCAAAATAGACTTCACCTTGACCACTGACCGTTGCGATACAACTTGCGATATAGGCACCACATATGGCAATGGATACAGAGACGTCCATGTTGAGTCGACCCGATAACATGGACCTTAACGCGCTAAAGTAGAATGGCTGAGCAGAATAAAATACGACTGGGGCCGCAAATATCATGCTGACCCAGCGAAAGTAATCGCGATATTCGATATCAAGGTCGGTGAAGTAATCAGAGTATAGCGCGAGTGCAAACATTATCACTTGCATTGTCGCAAAGCCGGCTAATCCAAGTCTCAATAAAAATTTCCGACTATTGCTCTTACTTTGGATCTCTTCGTCATCGACTTGATAAGGTGCAGCTTGATAACCTATCTGGCTAATAAGGGTTAAAATTTCACTGAGTTTTACTATTGTAGGGTCCCAGTTAACTAACGCTCTTTCTGTGGTGGTATTGACCGAAATACTATTAATACCTGGTACTGTCTTGAGTTTATGTTCGATGAGCCAGGCGCAAGCGGCGCAAGTGATGCCATCTATGGTCAACGACACGTTACATGTTGCATCACTGGTATGAACAAAGTCCTGTTGGACTTCTTTTAAATCAAAAGCGGAGTAGGTGGTCAACTCATCGGGAACCAGCGCAGTTTGTTTACTACCGGGTTCGGTGCGATATTTGTAATAATTAGTGAGCCCTGCATCAATAATTGCAGCGGAAACCGCTTGGCAACCAGGACAACACATAGGTTGAAGTTGATCATTGATCAGCGTCGTAAATTGCGAGCCAGTTTGCACTGGCTCGCCGCAATGAAAACAGGCTACCTGACTCATTAATTTAGCCAGTATTGCGCGTCATCTTTAAGATCAAGGCGCTTTTGGATACGCCATGATTTATCGTATCCTTCGAGTCGCACTTCCCATTCGCCACTGATCGGCTTATCCAATTTAATTCGATAGATGCCTTGGCCATCAGCGGTCGCTATTTGTCCAAAGTCGCGCTTTTGTATGGTTGGGTGGAAAAACTCAACGCTTAATGCTGCTTGATAGGCTTCTCCGCCATGCTGACTCAGCATGACTTCGGAATCGTCGAGGGTTAACTCAAACTGCATTCCTAACTGTTTTGCATGCTTTAACTTACCTAGATCCATGTTGATGGCTTTACCATCTTTATAGTAATCCTCAGACACTAATGAGTCTTTATTATCAATTGCGATCATCAACAGATTAACACTGGCGATGACGGCGAAAAGCGGCAAAATGATCAGAAACCAAGGCCAAAACTGTTTATACCAAGCTTGCGGTTTGTTCATGGGTACTACCTGTCGTTTTTGTTGGGCACATTTTACCGCTAATTACGGTGAATCGCACCTAAAAAAAAGGCCTCGATCTATTCGAGGCCTTGATGTTGTATCTATGTAACTACTTGTTTGACAAGCTATATACGTAAGCAGCAATCACGTGAACTTTCTCTTCACCTAAAACGTCTTTCCAGGCAGGCATCACGCCTGAACGACCGTTTTTGATGCTTTCCATGATCACGCCACGGCTGCCGCCATAGAGCCATGCGCTGTCTGTTAGGTTAGGTGCACCCATAAACTTGTTACCTGTACCGTCCATACCATGACAAGCAAAACAACCTTTCATGAATGAACCTTGGCCTTGAGCAGCAAGTGTAGCGTCGTGCTCACGACCCGACAGCTTAACAATGTACTCGGCTAAACCTTTCAGTTCAGAGTCATCAATTGGCAATCCACCTTTAGGCGGCATCATGCCGTGACGACCGTTCATGATTGTGGTCTTGATTGTTGCAAGCTCTCCACCATATAGCCAAGCAGAGTCTGTTAGGTTAGGGAAGCCTTTTGAACCACGCGCGTCACTTCCGTGGCACTGGGCGCAGTTTTGCAGGAACAAACGTCCACCCACTTTAAGCGCTTCTTCATTCTTCACTAACTCTTCGAGAGGTGTCGCTAAATAAGCCTTAAAAATAGGGCTGTATTTGGCATCGGCTTTCTCAACTTCTTTGTCATACTGAACCCAGCGACCTTCTTTAACTGCAAGTTCAATCGCAGCTTGAGAGTCGGCCTTAATGCCATTTTCAGTACCAATGCTTTGGTTAGCGCTTGACCAACCTAGGAAACCTTTAAAATTACCTAAACCTGGATAAAGCGCTAAATAGATCACACCAAAAACGATTGTCAAATAGAACATATAACTCCACCATTTTGGTAGTGGGTTATTAATCTCTTCAATACCGTCAAAGGCATGGCCCATAGACTTGCCTTCTTCAACACCTGTGGTGTTTTTAGAGACGAGTTTCAATAGGATGAAACATCCCGCGATTACCACTATTGTGAGTACGGTAATCCAAATACTCCAGAAGCTACTCATCATCACTTATGTTCTCCTGAGTCCTTGAGTTCCTCATCATCTGAGAAAACAAGGTTAGCGGCTTCGTCAAACTGTTTTTTGCGACGACCGCTATAAGCCCATGCAAAAATACCGACAAACGTCAACATTACAACAATGGTGATAATCCCTTGTACTGTGCCGTAATCCATATTATTGCCTCCAATTTATTTCAGTGCGTGACCTAGCGACTGTAGGTATGCAATTAATGCCTGCATCTCAGTTTTGCCTTCAACTGCCTTTTGAGCGTTATCGACATCTTCTTGAGAATAAGGAACACCGAAACCACGGAACACTTCCATTTTCTTAGCCGTCAACTTACCGTCTAGGATGTTTTCAGCTAACCATGGAAAACCAGGCATATTAGATTGAGGAACCACTGCGCGAGGATCCGTTAAATGCACTTCATGCCATCGGTCACTGTAACGACCACCAACACGAGCCAAATCTGGACCAGTACGCTTAGAACCCCAAAGGAAAGGGTGATCCCAAACTGACTCGCCTGCTACTGAGTAGTGACCATAGCGTTCAGTTTCAGCTCTCAATGGACGGATCATCTGACTGTGACAGCCAACACAACCTTCGCGAATATAGATGTCGCGACCTTCAAGCTCTAAAGCAGAATACGGGCGTAGACCATCTACTGGTTCAGTCGTATCTTTTTGGAACAGAAGGGGAGTTATCTGTACCAAACCACCAAAACTAATTGCTATGACGGTGAAGATACCCAGCAGACCGATGTTCTTTTCAACTATTTCATGATTAAATTTCATCAGATCTACTCCTTATGCTTCAGCAAGTGCTGGCAAAGATTCTTTTGGTGCTTTAACTGTCTTAGTCACGTTGTATGCCATTAGCAGCATACCCGTCACGAAGAAACAACCACCTAAGAAACGGACAAAGTAGAATGGGTAAGAGGCTTCAAGGCTCTCAACAAAGCTATAAGTCAAAGTGCCGTCAGCATTCACTGCGCGCCACATTAAGCCTTGCATAACACCCGAAATCCACATAGATACGATGTAAAGTACGGTACCAATTGTTGCCAACCAGAAGTGTACGTTAATCAATTTAGTGCTATACATACGACCGTGGCCATATACAGCTGGGATTAGGTGGTAAAGCGATCCGATAGAGACCATTGCAACCCAACCGAGCGCACCAGAATGAACATGACCGATAGTCCAGTCAGTGTAATGGGAAAGGGCGTTAACCGTCTTGATTGCCATCATTGGTCCTTCGAAGGTAGACATACCGTAGAATGACAATGACACAACAAGGAATCGTAAAATTGGGTCCGTTCTTAGCTTATGCCAAGCACCTGATAACGTCATGATACCGTTGATCATACCACCCCAAGAAGGAGCGAATAGGATAAGTGACATCACCATACCAAGAGACTGAGTCCAATCAGGCAGAGCGGTATAGTGTAGGTGGTGAGGACCAGCCCAGATATACAACGCAATCAATGCCCAGAAGTGAACAATAGACAAACGGTAAGAATAAACAGGACGACCAGCTTGCTTAGGTACGAAATAGTACATCATACCTAGGAAACCAGCGGTCAGGAGGAAGCCAACGGCGTTATGTCCATACCACCACTGAACCATGGCATCGACTGCGCCAGAGTACAATGAGTATGACTTAAATAGGCTAACAGGTACTGCCATAGAGTTAACTATATGTAATACAGCTACCGTTATAATGAAGGCGCCAAAGAACCAGTTCGCCACATAGATATGCGATGTTGTTCTTTTTACTATGGTGCCAAAGAACACCACGGCATAAGCTACCCAAACGATAGTAATGGCGATATCAATAGGCCATTCTAATTCTGCATACTCTTTACTACTGGTTAAACCCAGTGGCAGAGTGATCACTGCAGATAAAATGATTGCTTGCCATCCCCAGAAAGTAAATGCAGCTAGCTTAGGTGCAAATAGACGGGTTTGACAGGTACGCTGGACGATATAGTAAGATGTTGCGAAAAGTGCTGAAGTACCGAATGCGAAAATCACGGCGTTAGTGTGCAGAGGTCTAAGACGACTGTACGTTAACCATGGAGTATCGAAGTTCAGTTGTGGCCAGATTAACTGTGCCGCGATCAATACACCAACTGACATACCAATAATTCCCCACATTACTGTGGTTAATGCAAATTGGCGGACAACGGTGTAATTGTAATCAGCGCCTTGAGGCTGGGAATGGTTCATCATATTGCTTCCACTGCTTATTACTTATACTTATTGTTTGAGTAAAGTCATGCTTTACCCGGTAAAGTGACCTCAAAAGCTTGTTCCCTACGAAACAAACTGGAATGTGTCAATGTGTTGCACAACATTAACGCAAATTAATGCTGAGTAACGCAATGATACTTGAGCAATATCAAAAAAGATAGGAATTATGCGGCTCTGAACATTGATCCAGATCAAACTACATATATAGAATGTAAACACTTTGATTCAAAAGGTTAAAAATTGTGCTAACGAGAATGATGAGTTACAAAACTACCGCCGCTTTAACAATAGGGTTTAGCTTAACGTTAATTGGATGTTCCAAGGTAGAAAAACCAGCAACAGAAGCCGTCTTATCCAGTGCTGAAGCGCCATTTTTAGTCGATAAAACCTTATGTGAATTCGGTTTGAAAACATGTACTCAAACGATTAATGAACTCACAATATCTTTGGCTATTTCGCCAACAAATACCCCTAGCGAAAAGCCTTTAGATGTCTATTTAGACTTCTCTAAATCTGTGGGTGATCTAAGCGTTAGAGTCGAAGGAAGAGATATGTTTATGGGAGTTATCCCTGTTTTTTTAAACCAAACGACTGAAAATAGATATCAGGGAAATTTAATATATGGATCGTGCAGCAGTAACTATATGGTTTGGCGAATGTTTGTTAGTTTCAGTCTAGATGGACAATCACAGACTGTACTATTCGATTTCTTAGCAGACAGTAACGAGAACCAAAAATAGTGTACAACTTGTCACTAGGAGCATATTGGTGATGCCGTCTATGCAGTTACCATTCGGCTACAGGTTAGTTTTCATCTGACAGCTCAACTCTCACTTTATTAAATATGGCGATATTATCGATAAAAATCTGCGCTAATTCAGGGTCAAAGTGATGCCCAGCACCGCGTTTGATCTCGTCAATAACGTCTTCAATAGGCCAAGCGGGTTTATAACATCGAGCGTGGGATAAGGCATCAAATACATCAGCAATCGCAACGATACGAGCAAAGATATGAATATCTTCACCTTTAAGGCCACTTGGATAACCTGTACCATCGAACTTTTCATGATGCTGAAGCGAAATAATGGCGGCCGCATTCAATATCGGGCGTTCTGAATTGCCCAAGATCTGATGACCAACAGCAGGATGCTGACGCATGATGGTCCACTCCTCGTCGGTGAGCTTTCCAGGCTTTAATAAGATGGAATCAGGGGTCGCAATTTTGCCGATGTCGTGCATAGGGGAGGCGTGCTTAATCAACACGGCTTGCTGTTCGTCGAGGCCTGCAAGTAGTGCTAATCGATAGCTATATTCGGCCATTCTTTTGACATGGTTCGCAGCTTCTTTAGAGCGACTTTCAACGACATCGCCTAAACGAAAAATAAGTTCAGACTGGGTATCTTCAAGCTCTTTGTTAAGGAGCAAGTTCTCAAAAGCGACGCCAACATTGACAGCGAAGATGTCAATGAGTCTTTTATCAAGATCGCTAATGGTATGGATGTTGTCCATATATAGCAGATTGATCCAACCACTTTTAGCAGGGAAATAACCAACAAAGAGATCATTTTCGTACAAGCATTGTTTTTCTTTGAGTGCTCTTTTTAATAACTGCTCTATTGGCTCGGGTATGGATTTACCTTGATGACTAGCAAACTGACCAGTTCCTGCAAGAATATGGAGCTTATCGGTATTTACCACCTCACTCATCGCATCGATGCCGTTGCAGCTTATGAGCATAGTTTCGCTATTGAGATTGAGGAGATTAGCGACTTGGGTCAAGAGGCCGTCGGCAAAATGTTGCAGGGTTCGAAGTTCGAACAGACCTGAGGTCGCTTCGACTACACGCTCCAAACCTATTCGATACCGTAATTGAGCTAGTCTAGCTTGCTCTATTTCCATAATATCGCGATAACTTCTAAGGGCCGAATAAACGCTGGTGATCAGCTTTCTTGAGTCTAGTTCTGCCTTAGCTTTATAGTCATTAATGTCATAATTTACAATGACGTCTTCTTCAGGTGCCTGACCTGGTTGACCCGTTCTCAGTATTAGTCTTATCGACTTGTTTTTATTCTCTTCTCGGATCCAGCGTACCAGTTCTAAACCGGCATGATCACTTTCCATCACAACATCAACAAACGCCATTGCAACATCATCTTGAGTCTCAAGTATGCTTTTAGCTTCTTCACCACTGTAGGCATTAATAAATTCGATAGGGCGGTTGTCGAGACGAAAGCGGGATAAGGCAAGTTTAGTCACGGTATGAACATCGGGTTCATCATCTACAATCAAAATACGCCAAGCTGGACCAGTACACTCTTCTGGCGCTTTTTTTCTGCCCGAAAACAGAGGGCTTTTTTTGGCCATATCGATCAGCATTCAACATCCCCGCAGTTAAAAAATAATCTACTAACTGTTATTGTAGAACAACATCAGATTTTGGTAGCCGTTTGTCAATGAAATAAAAGATTATTTTACGATCATGTATGAAGCGTTTTAATGCAATTTCCTTTTAAGTTCATTCCTTAAAGGGGATGACCTTGTAACATGTAAAACAATAATATGCTTGCGTGGAAGTGCAGCTCCGCAAGGGTTGGTTGAGACAAATAAAAAGAGTATGGAGTGGGTGAGTTTGGGAGAAGGCTTTTCACAATAACAGCATATTAATCAGCAGCTAACGTAAGATTAAATTAGAAATGTGATAGACTCCATGTAATATATTTTAACCAAGCCATTATTATCTATGAAAAATGATCAGATATGTTATCCCTTAGACGAGTTTCCTGTTTTACCACTTTTTGAAGCTAAAGAGTTTATCGAACGGGGGAACCCGATCATTAATCAGCATATTACAGCGATTAGCATTGATAAGATAAGAGATGCCGGTATCGTTTATGAATTGGCTTGCGACTTACTATTTTCTCAGCGAGAGAATGAGAACAGCTACAAAAGCTATCGGAGCGAACTAAGTTGTTTTTTACATTGGTGTTTCGATGTAGTGCAGCTGTCACCTGGTGAAGTCAGTCGGCGGGATATGGATAAGTTCGTAGCATATTGTCAAAATCCGCCCAACGAACTTATCGGCTATTTCAATGTTGCACAGTTCAAGGTCGATAAAGCCAGCGATCAACGAGTCCCTAATCCTCAATGGCGGCCATTTGTTGGTAAGAAACTCGATGGAGAAGAGCAACAATATAGCTTAAGCGACAACGCTCTGAAAACGAAAATGGCCATATTATCATCATTTTACGGTTTTTTAATGGCTGAAGACTTCTGTGAACACAACCCAGCTCAAGCTTGGATGAACCATTCGCGTTTTGCACAAAGGCGTAAGTATAAAGCTAATGAGGATGATCTAAATACATTGGCATTTACTGAGCTGCAGTGGTCCTATCTTATCTCCGGAGTCGAGGAGTTAGCCAAGAAAATACCAGAACTCCATCAACGCAGTCTGTTTCTGATAAAGCTAATTTACTCCTGTTACTTGAGAGTATCCGATGTCAGCGCCCGTATCGGTTATAGCCCTATAATGAGTCAGTTTGTGCAAGATAAGCAAACCGGAATTTGGAGATTTAATATTCCTAAAAGTAAAGGCGGAAAATCACGCAGCATTCCGATATCTAACGCATTACTTGATGCATTAATCGACTACAGGCGCTTTCTTGGTTTAAGTGATTTACCAAAATCAGACGAACAAACTCCACTATTTGTAAGGCATAAAGCTGCAGGAAGAGGTCGAGATGCCGGGTTTGTAAATGCCAATCTCGGTATAAGACAGGTGAGGGACGAAGTGCAAAAGATCATTGAGCATGGCGCTAACTTCGCTGAAAATGCAGGCATGTTCGAAGACGCAGAGTCGATGAGAAAGCTAACGGCTCATAACATTCGCCATACCGGCATTACACACGACATTAATATATACAGGCGCCCACTTTCACACGTTCAGGCCGATGCTGGGCATGAAAGTATCGATACTACATCTCAATATTTGCACACAACACAAACCGAACGTCATCAGAGTACAGTCCATAAGCCAATCGATTCGTTAGCAGGTATCGAGTAATCCAGTTAAAGGTGATCACTATTTAGTTGATAAAAAAATCCTGTATGTCTTTTACAAAAATACGGAATTAAACCAAGTGGTGAGCGCCTAATTATTGAATCAGGCTTTAACGAGTTGATTCAGTTAGAAGAGAGATCTAGTTTTTTAGCGGCATGACAAAATGGAGACATTGGGAGCGAAACAGATAATTTAACGATGAGGCGCGAATTAACAACCCGGTCATCAAAAATTAAAACAGATCTTGAGATAAAAACACGAGCAGACCAGAGAAGCATTTCCAGTTCAGATGAAACTACAAGTCGAGAACCCAGCTGCTATGTATCCAGTCGGCGAATACCAAATCGATGCCTCAAGCTTCATTGTTAATAACTTTGGTGGGCTCGAGCTTAAACGCTTTGGACTAACCATTAGCAAACTCTCAAAGCAGACAAGCAGCGACGCGTTAAAAGTGGCTAATTAAGGAGAAATCATCATGGACGAACAACTAAACCAAGCTATTGAACTCGCCAAAGATATTGGCCACATCAATGATGTTTTTACTCAAAGGCATCGATGTTGAAGATGTTCAACATCGATTAACTGCTCATGCTTGCGTGTTACTGGGTCGACTCGATGACACGCTAATGAGATCAAGGAGGCATCATGCAAGTTATCCAATATTAAAGGTGGCTACAGCATGGTCGAACGGACTGATAAGCCAGAGCTGCAATGCAACAACTGTAATAAGCCGTGGTGGTATGATGATTTTGACTCAATCTTTATTCAGTGTCCGCATTGCCAAGGCGAACTGCGTAGAGTCACAGCAGAAGAACCATTTAGACATCGTTAAGGCATAGCAAGGAATGCCGACGAGCGAAGCCTGAGCGCAGGAGAAATGACGCGCTAATGCCGATAAGTGACATTATCGGCACCTCTTTATCCTCACACACGTAACTGCGCACAATGTATTAATGTTATGTTGAATACTTGCCTTGAACTAAAATGCGGAGCAGTGAGAGGGATGCGTAGTAGATATTTATACATAACATGCATTGTGCGAATTGCATCATTATTGCTTTCCAGGATGAAGTTATTGCTATCAAAATTTGAAACCGGTAACGATTTTTTGCTATCAATATTTGTTCCTGGAAACTCTTTATTGCAATCAAAAATTCGAACCGGTAACACTTTTTTGCTATCAATAGGGTATTTTATGTTTAGATATCTTGTCTATTGTGAAAAATAAATTATCAATATCGCTTCTTAGTTCGTTTAGCTCTTTTCTGTCAGTAATGTGTCGCTTTGCGTTTTCTATCAAATAAAGAATAGTTTTAGATTTTGTTGCTTCTCCAGTTAGTTTCATTGCTTCTTGCAGCTGCTGTTCTTGTTTTTCGTTGAGTCTTATTGTAATTGCCATTAGATATTTCCTCCCTCTGTTAGAATGTCTCTCATGAAATCGTTGAATTGCTGAATATCTAATATCGGGGTAGGTGAGAAGATGAATTCACAGCTATTATCATTTGGGCTAGTTATAACTTCATCAGAACCCTTTACTACTGACCAATTCCTATCATTAGTTTGCGCTGTATACATTACACTTCCGTTTTCTAGCATTTGAATTTCTATTGAACATGTTTTCATTTTGCTGTTCCTCTGCTATCAATTAAGTTTCTCTCTACCCCTTAATGATAGCAAAACTACGTAATAAAGCAAGCAAATGATATCAAAATAATCAATTGTTTTTCTAAAATGCTATCTTTTTTATTTGGGATTATTAAGGCGCAGCCTTGATGGAAGCGTAGCGTAAAGCAGTTATGTAGCAGCTTGCTGCGCTAATCCTTCGCCCTGACAGACGCTTTTTTTGATTGGTTATGTTTTGAAATGAATGTTGACGGCCGAAGGCAATATCAGGGTTTGAATTATGATGGTCGGGTCATTAAAGAGACCACATACTTTAACAGTGGTCTCTACTGCCAAATTGACAGTTTACTTTTCTTTGTGTTTCAGGTCTTTTACAGCATCTTTCAGATAGTTATCAATGAGATAATGGACAATAACCGATGGTTTTATTGGTTTTCTTGTTGCTATGGTTATATCGACAGCGGCGTCTTGTAATGCGTCCTTTCTATCGCCGTTTATTGCTACCGTCGTGTCGTTTCTTTTTACCATTAATTAACTCGTCTTATGTTTCTCTGGGTCGTGTAACTATACATCATTAAATATATTTATTTCATACGTGTTTACATGTAATAAATATTGTGTCTATAATCCACCATCATTATTTAATTTATGTGTACATGTGATGATTGACTTGCTACGGATTGCAATTCCATTTGATGAGGTTTTTGTTGTTGGAGATACGGCATCTGACCGCATTTCTGGCCTTATCGACCTCAAAGAATGCAATCTCCGCGGTGCAAAATTAGAGTCTGGCAATGTGACTTTTAATGACGGTCAATATGATTTCGAGTCACTACGCCACCCATACGAATCGCTCCCTTCAAGCTGGTCAACGCTTTCATTTAAGATTCATGCGGGTGGTTCTACCTACTGGCCGTTTATTGAGATAAAAGCCAGCCCTGCAAAGTTACTCCAAGGTCATAATGTTTACGGTTCTGACGATGTTCGTTTATGCGTTGAATCGTTGGTGACCACATTCAATATGGGTATGCCTAGGTTGGCTGAAATGCTTGATTTTAGAAGTGCCGAGATTAAGCAAATAGATTGCACTTTCACGGCCCATTTAGATAGTGAAGCTGACGCAAGAAACATCATTACTGTGTTAAGAAATTTATCATCAGGCCAAACTCGCTCTAGTAAGTCAGCACATGAAACAACTGCCTATTGGGGTGTAAAAAGCTCTAATGACGGCCAAAAATCATCTAGACGTAAACAGTTAAAAGCATATTTAAAGCATTTTGAGTTACAGCATCAAATTAAAGAAACCGAGCATAAATTAAAGATCACAAAAAAGGACGTATATAAACGACAGCTTGAAGCAATGACAGCGCCAGAGGTATTAGCTTTTGCGCAAAACTCGCTACGTTTTGAGGCTTCTATTTTGCCTAAGACGTTTAAGCGTTTGGGGTTTCCTACTCATGTGGGTGACTTCGTTCGTCATTGTGAAAACCTGTCAAGGCGCTGTTGTCCGATTCAATATCTATGGGATTACGCTTGGAAAGACATATTTAAAACTTTCGAGGGCAAACAAGTGAACATATATAACGATGACGATGTCAGAGCGGCTTTGCGTGCCGAATATTTTACAGTGACTAAAACGGGTAAAACGACTTATTCAAAGGCAGATAGATTATTTCGCTTTGTTCGTAGCCTTAAGCACGAAGGGTGGGACGAAGTCAAGGCCACTATGCCTGAGCGTACTTTTTATAGAACAATATCTGAGGTTTCCTCTGTTATTCCTAAGTCCTATCTTCAAAATTTACAAGCATCTGCGTCCTCTAATGTGGTTCCGTTAGTTCGGTTTGTAAATGTCGATTTTTCAAAGCAACATCCAGCAAATTGGCATGAGCCAAAACCATTACATCAGCAACTAAGACAAACTATGCGATTAGCAAGTTAAGGAAAAAATATGTCAGTAAAAATTGAGATTGATAGCCAAGACTGTGTTGTTCAACAACGTTCTTTTAAGGGTCAAGATGGCAAGCCTGACCGCACTATCTATTGGCAACGTGGCTATATGTATAACGGTGGTCGTTATCCTGTTGAGGTTCAAATTCCGCTAGAGGAGGGTGTACCACCTAATCCCGCAGGTGAATATGAAATTCATCCTTCTAGTTTTCAGGTTTCGCGTTTTGGCAAGATTGAGGTTAACCCTTTCAATGTTTTGCTTACTCCGCTGAAAGCTGGCATTAAGGCGGCTTAATATGGCTCACGTGGCGTTCTTATCTGTTTGGACTTGCCCTTGTTGCGGCAATCTCTACGACGGTCAAGAACAGCAACCTGCTGGTTTTGCTCAGCCGTGCAATATTCCTCTTTGTTCTTCTTGTTATTTTGGTGATTTGCTTTTGAGTTATGAGGTTTTTCAATGGCTCAATGCGTAGCATTCACTGCTGAAGGTTATTTAATGCAATCTGCTCAATCTGTTGATGATTGTACGGGTTACATCTTGGTTTCACCGACTGAATACAATTTAGCTGTTCAGTCGATTGAAATTAATCCAGCCGATATGCTCGAGGTTTTTGGCATTGTTTTTGGCTGGGTTGTTTTCCTTGGTTATCTTTCTTATCAAGTCAAGATAGCTAAGGGTGTTATTAAACGCGCATAAGCGCATTAAATTAATATTTGGAGATTTAAAATGGCTGATATTTTTGCTGCTGTAGATTTGGCTTCTGTTGCTACTTTTATCGGTGCAACAGGTGTGTTGATTGTTGGTATTGCTCTTGCGCTTAAGGGTATTACCATTGCTAAACGCGCTGTCAATAAAGCTTAACAAGGCGGATATGTGGCTAGTTTAATACTAGCCCTTATCTTTACGATTATCGCATTGATAGGGGCGATTTGCGGCTACGTAGTTAGCCAAAATTTATTTGGAGGCTGATAAATGTCAAAGCTAATAACAGGGTCGTTAATGCTTGCATTGTCGGCCTTTTCTTTTTTTTGTAATGCTGAATTTAGCGAAAATATGCCTGATTGGGTTGAACCTGAATCTGATAATAGTGAAACCTATTCTTGTCGCTCTAATTACATTTCTTATGACCCTTCTTATGTTCAAGATTCTAGAATGTCGCTTTCTGATTGCATTCAAACTTTGCGCTCAATTGGCCCACAAGGTTCTGAGACTACGCGTATTACTGAGTGTAATAATGTTGATATTTCGCGTGAAATTCATTTGATTTGTGGAACTGAGGTTCGACAAGTGCCTAGTTATCCTTGGGTTACGGGCGGTAATGTAAATTACGGAAAAGCTCACTCTAAAATTGAATCTGATTCTAAAATATGTCCGCCTAATGATTTTCCAGATTATAAAAAGGGGCCTATGCCTGAACCCGGCAATGAATCGCATGAGGTTTGTTTTCCCAATTTCCCTCTTTGTCCACTTGGTTATTTTAAATATTCTGTTGAACCATACGGCTGCGTCCCTATCCAGTGTCCAAGCAAGGGTGAAGTAAGTTCTAGCATACAAACTTTTGGAAAGGTTCCTGTTGCTGGTTCTGGTACGTATTGCGATGGCCAATGCTCTTACTCCATCAACAATGGTGCTAGCTATAAGGGCGCTCAGTGGACAACGGGTGTTTCTAACGGTGCGGTTTGCGGTAATGGTAAAATCGAATCGAATGCTAGCTTTACACCCGAAGACAAAGAGGGTGACTGTACAACTCACGAATTATCTAACGGTCTTACTTATCAAGACTGCTCCAATGTTACAGTTCCCGATGAAGGTGATGGTAATAATAATGGTGGTGGTATTGACGATGGTATAGATACAACTGAAAACGAGGTTGAAGAGACTTCTACTGACTCACCTTATGACGGTGTTGATTGTTCTACAGTTGGCGATAAAACAACGTGTATTGGTAAAAATATTGTTGACGCGATTTCAGACCAAAGTAATAAGTTGAAAAAAGATGCTGCTGAGCGTCACAACAAGCTGATTAAACAACAAAAGGAGATAACTGAATATGTTGAGCGTCAGATTGCAGAGCGTGAGGCTGCTCGTAGCAATGATGCTAGGCAAGTTGTCGATGGTCTTGAGGGGGTGAGGCAGGCTATTGTTTCTGGTGGTTCTGGTGCTGGCGGTGGCGGCAGTTCAAATGATGGTGTTATTTCTGCTATTGACGGCCTTGGTGAGTCTTTAGGTGAAACTGGTGTTGAAACTGATTCAGAGCCTAGTCAGGGTATTCAGTCTTTTTATGAACCCGAGTATCCTAATGGTTTTTCTGATGTTTGGAGTAAAAATTCATCTGCATTAAAAAGCAGTGCTCCTTTTGAGTTTGTTAAACAGTTTGAAAATATTGCAGTTAGCGGTTCCGCGCCTCCAATGGAATTTTGTTTTAATTTAGGTTCTTTAATGAATTATGGCTGTAATACGCTTGAGCTTGACGCTAGAGTTCTTGGTTTTCTTTTTGCTATTAATATGATTTGCACGGCTTTTGCTGTGCGTAAAATTATATTTGGAGGTTAATTATGTTGGATTGGTTTGCAAATAAATGGAATCAGTTTGTCGATTATCTTTATCAAATATTCATTAGCTTTGTTGAGTTTTTAAAAGACTTTTTGTGGTGGACTCTTGATATGTTATTCGGTGCTGTAATATTTGTTTTAGATGGTTTAGCTAGTTTATTTCAAGGTTTGAACCCGTTGCAGTATATTTCAGCAATACCTCCTGAAACTCAGTATTTTATGGGTGTTTGTGGTATTAGCGCTTCTATGTCGTCAATAGTTACTGCTCTTATAATACGCATGATGCTTCAGTTAATTCCTTTTGTGAGGTTGGGCTCGTGATTAATGGTATCTTTGGTCGCCCTAGAGCTGGTAAAAGCTATGAAAGCGTTGTTTATCATATAATTCCTGCTGCTAAGGATGGTCGTAAAGTTGTAACTAATATTCCTGTTAATAAAGAAAAGATTGCTCAATTTTATAGCCAAGATGTAGCTGATAATATTACTGTTGTTGAGGCGAATTTTAACCAGTACGGCATGGTTAGGCCATTTTCTGTTCCTTCTGATTTTACTCGGTATGATTGGAAGGCTGAAAATGGTCAAGGTGTTTTATTCGTTGTTGATGAGGCTCATTTATCGATTGGTCGTGATGCCAAAAAAGAAGTTTTAGAATATTTGTCGATGCATGGTCATTATGGTCATGACATTATTATTCTTTGTCAGAGTCCTGCCAAGTTGCATAAAGATTTAAAAGATATGGTTGAAGTTTGTTTTCGCTGTATTAAAAAGTCTGTTTTTGGCGATGATACTCATTATATTAAAAAGACTTATCATGGTATTTCAGGTCGTAACTCTGATTATATTCATGAGGAAGAAAGGGAATATCAAAAGCAATATTTTCAGTTTTACCAAAGCCATACTCAATCAAGTAAGCCTGTTGATGAAGCTAAAACAAAAGACATTAAAGCTAATTTTATTCCTCATCGAAAACTATCTATAGCTCTGATTGTTATTGGTGTTGTTTTTACGCTTTATACAGGTAAAAAGATTTTAATTCCTGACTCATTAGGTCTTGACTCTTCAAAGTCAGTTTCTGTACCTGTTGAGGTTAAACCTTCAGTTTCAAGTTCCTCTGTTGTTTCGAATGCTAATGCTTCACCAGTTCTACCAAGTTCTAAAAAGTCTTCGGAATCAAAAAAACATCCTTTTTATAAGGTATCTCTTCATATTGATAGTGTTGCTGAATTCACTCTTAAGCGTTATTTGGTTAAAGAGGTGTATTTTGTTGCCGCACAGAACGGTCAGCCTATGTTTACAATCTCAACTAAAGATTTGCGTCTTGCTGGTTATGACGTTCAAGTGTTTGGTGATTGCGCTGTGCTTGTTACTTATGAGGATTATGAGGATTGGATAACATGCGACTCACCTAGGGTTGCATTAGCTGCTAATTTACCTGATTCGACACCAGAGCAAACTGATTAGGAAGGGGCCCACGTCAGTGGGAAGGTTTCTTAATCAGTTTGAGTTGGTTTGTTTATTTTAAAAATGCGCACAATGTATTAATGTTATGTTGAATACTTGCCTTGAACTAAAATGCGGAGCAGTGAGAGGGATGCGTAGTAGATATTTATACATAACATGCATTGTGCGAATTGCATCATTATTGCTTTCCAGGATGAAGTTATTGCTATCAAAATTTGAAACCGGTAACGATTTTTTGCTATCAATATTTGTTCCTGGAAACTCTTTATTGCAATCAAAAATTCGAACCGGTAACACTTTTTTGCTATCAATAGGGTATTTTATGTTTAGATATCTTGTCTATTGTGAAAAATAAATTATCAATATCGCTTCTTAGTTCGTTTAGCTCTTTTCTGTCAGTAATGTGTCGCTTTGCGTTTTCTATCAAATAAAGAATAGTTTTAGATTTTGTTGCTTCTCCAGTTAGTTTCATTGCTTCTTGCAGCTGCTGTTCTTGTTTTTCGTTGAGTCTTATTGTAATTGCCATTAGATATTTCCTCCCTCTGTTAGAATGTCTCTCATGAAATCGTTGAATTGCTGAATATCTAATATCGGGGTAGGTGAGAAGATGAATTCACAGCTATTATCATTTGGGCTAGTTATAACTTCATCAGAACCCTTTACTACTGACCAATTCCTATCATTAGTTTGCGCTGTATACATTACACTTCCGTTTTCTAGCATTTGAATTTCTATTGAACATGTTTTCATTTTGCTGTTCCTCTGCTATCAATTAAGTTTCTCTCTACCCCTTAATGATAGCAAAACTACGTAATAAAGCAAGCAAATGATATCAAAATAATCAATTGTTTTTCTAAAATGCTATCTTTTTTATTTGGGATTATTAAGGCGCAGCCTTGATGGAAGCGTAGCGTAAAGCAGTTATGTAGCAGCTTGCTGCGCTAATCCTTCGCCCTGACAGACGCTTTTTTTGATTGGTTATGTTTTGAAATGAATGTTGACGGCCGAAGGCAATATCAGGGTTTGAATTATGATGGTCGGGTCATTAAAGAGACCACATACTTTAACAGTGGTCTCTACTGCCAAATTGACAGTTTACTTTTCTTTGTGTTTCAGGTCTTTTACAGCATCTTTCAGATAGTTATCAATGAGATAATGGACAATAACCGATGGTTTTATTGGTTTTCTTGTTGCTATGGTTATATCGACAGCGGCGTCTTGTAATGCGTCCTTTCTATCGCCGTTTATTGCTACCGTCGTGTCGTTTCTTTTTACCATTAATTAACTCGTCTTATGTTTCTCTGGGTCGTGTAACTATACATCATTAAATATATTTATTTCATACGTGTTTACATGTAATAAATATTGTGTCTATAATCCACCATCATTATTTAATTTATGTGTACATGTGATGATTGACTTGCTACGGATTGCAATTCCATTTGATGAGGTTTTTGTTGTTGGAGATACGGCATCTGACCGCATTTCTGGCCTTATCGACCTCAAAGAATGCAATCTCCGCGGTGCAAAATTAGAGTCTGGCAATGTGACTTTTAATGACGGTCAATATGATTTCGAGTCACTACGCCACCCATACGAATCGCTCCCTTCAAGCTGGTCAACGCTTTCATTTAAGATTCATGCGGGTGGTTCTACCTACTGGCCGTTTATTGAGATAAAAGCCAGCCCTGCAAAGTTACTCCAAGGTCATAATGTTTACGGTTCTGACGATGTTCGTTTATGCGTTGAATCGTTGGTGACCACATTCAATATGGGTATGCCTAGGTTGGCTGAAATGCTTGATTTTAGAAGTGCCGAGATTAAGCAAATAGATTGCACTTTCACGGCCCATTTAGATAGTGAAGCTGACGCAAGAAACATCATTACTGTGTTAAGAAATTTATCATCAGGCCAAACTCGCTCTAGTAAGTCAGCACATGAAACAACTGCCTATTGGGGTGTAAAAAGCTCTAATGACGGCCAAAAATCATCTAGACGTAAACAGTTAAAAGCATATTTAAAGCATTTTGAGTTACAGCATCAAATTAAAGAAACCGAGCATAAATTAAAGATCACAAAAAAGGACGTATATAAACGACAGCTTGAAGCAATGACAGCGCCAGAGGTATTAGCTTTTGCGCAAAACTCGCTACGTTTTGAGGCTTCTATTTTGCCTAAGACGTTTAAGCGTTTGGGGTTTCCTACTCATGTGGGTGACTTCGTTCGTCATTGTGAAAACCTGTCAAGGCGCTGTTGTCCGATTCAATATCTATGGGATTACGCTTGGAAAGACATATTTAAAACTTTCGAGGGCAAACAAGTGAACATATATAACGATGACGATGTCAGAGCGGCTTTGCGTGCCGAATATTTTACAGTGACTAAAACGGGTAAAACGACTTATTCAAAGGCAGATAGATTATTTCGCTTTGTTCGTAGCCTTAAGCACGAAGGGTGGGACGAAGTCAAGGCCACTATGCCTGAGCGTACTTTTTATAGAACAATATCTGAGGTTTCCTCTGTTATTCCTAAGTCCTATCTTCAAAATTTACAAGCATCTGCGTCCTCTAATGTGGTTCCGTTAGTTCGGTTTGTAAATGTCGATTTTTCAAAGCAACATCCAGCAAATTGGCATGAGCCAAAACCATTACATCAGCAACTAAGACAAACTATGCGATTAGCAAGTTAAGGAAAAAATATGTCAGTAAAAATTGAGATTGATAGCCAAGACTGTGTTGTTCAACAACGTTCTTTTAAGGGTCAAGATGGCAAGCCTGACCGCACTATCTATTGGCAACGTGGCTATATGTATAACGGTGGTCGTTATCCTGTTGAGGTTCAAATTCCGCTAGAGGAGGGTGTACCACCTAATCCCGCAGGTGAATATGAAATTCATCCTTCTAGTTTTCAGGTTTCGCGTTTTGGCAAGATTGAGGTTAACCCTTTCAATGTTTTGCTTACTCCGCTGAAAGCTGGCATTAAGGCGGCTTAATATGGCTCACGTGGCGTTCTTATCTGTTTGGACTTGCCCTTGTTGCGGCAATCTCTACGACGGTCAAGAACAGCAACCTGCTGGTTTTGCTCAGCCGTGCAATATTCCTCTTTGTTCTTCTTGTTATTTTGGTGATTTGCTTTTGAGTTATGAGGTTTTTCAATGGCTCAATGCGTAGCATTCACTGCTGAAGGTTATTTAATGCAATCTGCTCAATCTGTTGATGATTGTACGGGTTACATCTTGGTTTCACCGACTGAATACAATTTAGCTGTTCAGTCGATTGAAATTAATCCAGCCGATATGCTCGAGGTTTTTGGCATTGTTTTTGGCTGGGTTGTTTTCCTTGGTTATCTTTCTTATCAAGTCAAGATAGCTAAGGGTGTTATTAAACGCGCATAAGCGCATTAAATTAATATTTGGAGATTTAAAATGGCTGATATTTTTGCTGCTGTAGATTTGGCTTCTGTTGCTACTTTTATCGGTGCAACAGGTGTGTTGATTGTTGGTATTGCTCTTGCGCTTAAGGGTATTACCATTGCTAAACGCGCTGTCAATAAAGCTTAACAAGGCGGATATGTGGCTAGTTTAATACTAGCCCTTATCTTTACGATTATCGCATTGATAGGGGCGATTTGCGGCTACGTAGTTAGCCAAAATTTATTTGGAGGCTGATAAATGTCAAAGCTAATAACAGGGTCGTTAATGCTTGCATTGTCGGCCTTTTCTTTTTTTTGTAATGCTGAATTTAGCGAAAATATGCCTGATTGGGTTGAACCTGAATCTGATAATAGTGAAACCTATTCTTGTCGCTCTAATTACATTTCTTATGACCCTTCTTATGTTCAAGATTCTAGAATGTCGCTTTCTGATTGCATTCAAACTTTGCGCTCAATTGGCCCACAAGGTTCTGAGACTACGCGTATTACTGAGTGTAATAATGTTGATATTTCGCGTGAAATTCATTTGATTTGTGGAACTGAGGTTCGACAAGTGCCTAGTTATCCTTGGGTTACGGGCGGTAATGTAAATTACGGAAAAGCTCACTCTAAAATTGAATCTGATTCTAAAATATGTCCGCCTAATGATTTTCCAGATTATAAAAAGGGGCCTATGCCTGAACCCGGCAATGAATCGCATGAGGTTTGTTTTCCCAATTTCCCTCTTTGTCCACTTGGTTATTTTAAATATTCTGTTGAACCATACGGCTGCGTCCCTATCCAGTGTCCAAGCAAGGGTGAAGTAAGTTCTAGCATACAAACTTTTGGAAAGGTTCCTGTTGCTGGTTCTGGTACGTATTGCGATGGCCAATGCTCTTACTCCATCAACAATGGTGCTAGCTATAAGGGCGCTCAGTGGACAACGGGTGTTTCTAACGGTGCGGTTTGCGGTAATGGTAAAATCGAATCGAATGCTAGCTTTACACCCGAAGACAAAGAGGGTGACTGTACAACTCACGAATTATCTAACGGTCTTACTTATCAAGACTGCTCCAATGTTACAGTTCCCGATGAAGGTGATGGTAATAATAATGGTGGTGGTATTGACGATGGTATAGATACAACTGAAAACGAGGTTGAAGAGACTTCTACTGACTCACCTTATGACGGTGTTGATTGTTCTACAGTTGGCGATAAAACAACGTGTATTGGTAAAAATATTGTTGACGCGATTTCAGACCAAAGTAATAAGTTGAAAAAAGATGCTGCTGAGCGTCACAACAAGCTGATTAAACAACAAAAGGAGATAACTGAATATGTTGAGCGTCAGATTGCAGAGCGTGAGGCTGCTCGTAGCAATGATGCTAGGCAAGTTGTCGATGGTCTTGAGGGGGTGAGGCAGGCTATTGTTTCTGGTGGTTCTGGTGCTGGCGGTGGCGGCAGTTCAAATGATGGTGTTATTTCTGCTATTGACGGCCTTGGTGAGTCTTTAGGTGAAACTGGTGTTGAAACTGATTCAGAGCCTAGTCAGGGTATTCAGTCTTTTTATGAACCCGAGTATCCTAATGGTTTTTCTGATGTTTGGAGTAAAAATTCATCTGCATTAAAAAGCAGTGCTCCTTTTGAGTTTGTTAAACAGTTTGAAAATATTGCAGTTAGCGGTTCCGCGCCTCCAATGGAATTTTGTTTTAATTTAGGTTCTTTAATGAATTATGGCTGTAATACGCTTGAGCTTGACGCTAGAGTTCTTGGTTTTCTTTTTGCTATTAATATGATTTGCACGGCTTTTGCTGTGCGTAAAATTATATTTGGAGGTTAATTATGTTGGATTGGTTTGCAAATAAATGGAATCAGTTTGTCGATTATCTTTATCAAATATTCATTAGCTTTGTTGAGTTTTTAAAAGACTTTTTGTGGTGGACTCTTGATATGTTATTCGGTGCTGTAATATTTGTTTTAGATGGTTTAGCTAGTTTATTTCAAGGTTTGAACCCGTTGCAGTATATTTCAGCAATACCTCCTGAAACTCAGTATTTTATGGGTGTTTGTGGTATTAGCGCTTCTATGTCGTCAATAGTTACTGCTCTTATAATACGCATGATGCTTCAGTTAATTCCTTTTGTGAGGTTGGGCTCGTGATTAATGGTATCTTTGGTCGCCCTAGAGCTGGTAAAAGCTATGAAAGCGTTGTTTATCATATAATTCCTGCTGCTAAGGATGGTCGTAAAGTTGTAACTAATATTCCTGTTAATAAAGAAAAGATTGCTCAATTTTATAGCCAAGATGTAGCTGATAATATTACTGTTGTTGAGGCGAATTTTAACCAGTACGGCATGGTTAGGCCATTTTCTGTTCCTTCTGATTTTACTCGGTATGATTGGAAGGCTGAAAATGGTCAAGGTGTTTTATTCGTTGTTGATGAGGCTCATTTATCGATTGGTCGTGATGCCAAAAAAGAAGTTTTAGAATATTTGTCGATGCATGGTCATTATGGTCATGACATTATTATTCTTTGTCAGAGTCCTGCCAAGTTGCATAAAGATTTAAAAGATATGGTTGAAGTTTGTTTTCGCTGTATTAAAAAGTCTGTTTTTGGCGATGATACTCATTATATTAAAAAGACTTATCATGGTATTTCAGGTCGTAACTCTGATTATATTCATGAGGAAGAAAGGGAATATCAAAAGCAATATTTTCAGTTTTACCAAAGCCATACTCAATCAAGTAAGCCTGTTGATGAAGCTAAAACAAAAGACATTAAAGCTAATTTTATTCCTCATCGAAAACTATCTATAGCTCTGATTGTTATTGGTGTTGTTTTTACGCTTTATACAGGTAAAAAGATTTTAATTCCTGACTCATTAGGTCTTGACTCTTCAAAGTCAGTTTCTGTACCTGTTGAGGTTAAACCTTCAGTTTCAAGTTCCTCTGTTGTTTCGAATGCTAATGCTTCACCAGTTCTACCAAGTTCTAAAAAGTCTTCGGAATCAAAAAAACATCCTTTTTATAAGGTATCTCTTCATATTGATAGTGTTGCTGAATTCACTCTTAAGCGTTATTTGGTTAAAGAGGTGTATTTTGTTGCCGCACAGAACGGTCAGCCTATGTTTACAATCTCAACTAAAGATTTGCGTCTTGCTGGTTATGACGTTCAAGTGTTTGGTGATTGCGCTGTGCTTGTTACTTATGAGGATTATGAGGATTGGATAACATGCGACTCACCTAGGGTTGCATTAGCTGCTAATTTACCTGATTCGACACCAGAGCAAACTGATTAGGAAGGGGCCCACGTCAGTGGGAAGGTTTCTTAATCAGTTTGAGTTGGTTTGTTTATTTTAAAAATGCGCACAATGTATTAATGTTATGTTGAATACTTGCCTTGAACTAAAATGCGGAGCAGTGAGAGGGATGCGTAGTAGATATTTATACATAACATGCATTGTGCGAATTGCATCATTATTGCTTTCCAGGATGAAGTTATTGCTATCAAAATTTGAAACCGGTAACGATTTTTTGCTATCAATATTTGTTCCTGGAAACTCTTTATTGCAATCAAAAATTCGAACCGGTAACACTTTTTTGCTATCAATAGGGTATTTTATGTTTAGATATCTTGTCTATTGTGAAAAATAAATTATCAATATCGCTTCTTAGTTCGTTTAGCTCTTTTCTGTCAGTAATGTGTCGCTTTGCGTTTTCTATCAAATAAAGAATAGTTTTAGATTTTGTTGCTTCTCCAGTTAGTTTCATTGCTTCTTGCAGCTGCTGTTCTTGTTTTTCGTTGAGTCTTATTGTAATTGCCATTAGATATTTCCTCCCTCTGTTAGAATGTCTCTCATGAAATCGTTGAATTGCTGAATATCTAATATCGGGGTAGGTGAGAAGATGAATTCACAGCTATTATCATTTGGGCTAGTTATAACTTCATCAGAACCCTTTACTACTGACCAATTCCTATCATTAGTTTGCGCTGTATACATTACACTTCCGTTTTCTAGCATTTGAATTTCTATTGAACATGTTTTCATTTTGCTGTTCCTCTGCTATCAATTAAGTTTCTCTCTACCCCTTAATGATAGCAAAACTACGTAATAAAGCAAGCAAATGATATCAAAATAATCAATTGTTTTTCTAAAATGCTATCTTTTTTATTTGGGATTATTAAGGCGCAGCCTTGATGGAAGCGTAGCGTAAAGCAGTTATGTAGCAGCTTGCTGCGCTAATCCTTCGCCCTGACAGACGCTTTTTTTGATTGGTTATGTTTTGAAATGAATGTTGACGGCCGAAGGCAATATCAGGGTTTGAATTATGATGGTCGGGTCATTAAAGAGACCACATACTTTAACAGTGGTCTCTACTGCCAAATTGACAGTTTACTTTTCTTTGTGTTTCAGGTCTTTTACAGCATCTTTCAGATAGTTATCAATGAGATAATGGACAATAACCGATGGTTTTATTGGTTTTCTTGTTGCTATGGTTATATCGACAGCGGCGTCTTGTAATGCGTCCTTTCTATCGCCGTTTATTGCTACCGTCGTGTCGTTTCTTTTTACCATTAATTAACTCGTCTTATGTTTCTCTGGGTCGTGTAACTATACATCATTAAATATATTTATTTCATACGTGTTTACATGTAATAAATATTGTGTCTATAATCCACCATCATTATTTAATTTATGTGTACATGTGATGATTGACTTGCTACGGATTGCAATTCCATTTGATGAGGTTTTTGTTGTTGGAGATACGGCATCTGACCGCATTTCTGGCCTTATCGACCTCAAAGAATGCAATCTCCGCGGTGCAAAATTAGAGTCTGGCAATGTGACTTTTAATGACGGTCAATATGATTTCGAGTCACTACGCCACCCATACGAATCGCTCCCTTCAAGCTGGTCAACGCTTTCATTTAAGATTCATGCGGGTGGTTCTACCTACTGGCCGTTTATTGAGATAAAAGCCAGCCCTGCAAAGTTACTCCAAGGTCATAATGTTTACGGTTCTGACGATGTTCGTTTATGCGTTGAATCGTTGGTGACCACATTCAATATGGGTATGCCTAGGTTGGCTGAAATGCTTGATTTTAGAAGTGCCGAGATTAAGCAAATAGATTGCACTTTCACGGCCCATTTAGATAGTGAAGCTGACGCAAGAAACATCATTACTGTGTTAAGAAATTTATCATCAGGCCAAACTCGCTCTAGTAAGTCAGCACATGAAACAACTGCCTATTGGGGTGTAAAAAGCTCTAATGACGGCCAAAAATCATCTAGACGTAAACAGTTAAAAGCATATTTAAAGCATTTTGAGTTACAGCATCAAATTAAAGAAACCGAGCATAAATTAAAGATCACAAAAAAGGACGTATATAAACGACAGCTTGAAGCAATGACAGCGCCAGAGGTATTAGCTTTTGCGCAAAACTCGCTACGTTTTGAGGCTTCTATTTTGCCTAAGACGTTTAAGCGTTTGGGGTTTCCTACTCATGTGGGTGACTTCGTTCGTCATTGTGAAAACCTGTCAAGGCGCTGTTGTCCGATTCAATATCTATGGGATTACGCTTGGAAAGACATATTTAAAACTTTCGAGGGCAAACAAGTGAACATATATAACGATGACGATGTCAGAGCGGCTTTGCGTGCCGAATATTTTACAGTGACTAAAACGGGTAAAACGACTTATTCAAAGGCAGATAGATTATTTCGCTTTGTTCGTAGCCTTAAGCACGAAGGGTGGGACGAAGTCAAGGCCACTATGCCTGAGCGTACTTTTTATAGAACAATATCTGAGGTTTCCTCTGTTATTCCTAAGTCCTATCTTCAAAATTTACAAGCATCTGCGTCCTCTAATGTGGTTCCGTTAGTTCGGTTTGTAAATGTCGATTTTTCAAAGCAACATCCAGCAAATTGGCATGAGCCAAAACCATTACATCAGCAACTAAGACAAACTATGCGATTAGCAAGTTAAGGAAAAAATATGTCAGTAAAAATTGAGATTGATAGCCAAGACTGTGTTGTTC
Organism: Shewanella mesophila; assembly: GCF_019457515.1. NCBI lineage: Bacteria > Pseudomonadati > Pseudomonadota > Gammaproteobacteria > Alteromonadales > Shewanellaceae > Shewanella > Shewanella mesophila. The sequence goes on along the minus strand of NZ_CP080421.1, from coordinate 2,138,968 downwards.
AACAACGTTCTTTTAAGGGTCAAGATGGCAAGCCTGACCGCACTATCTATTGGCAACGTGGCTATATGTATAACGGTGGTCGTTATCCTGTTGAGGTTCAAATTCCGCTAGAGGAGGGTGTACCACCTAATCCCGCAGGTGAATATGAAATTCATCCTTCTAGTTTTCAGGTTTCGCGTTTTGGCAAGATTGAGGTTAACCCTTTCAATGTTTTGCTTACTCCGCTGAAAGCTGGCATTAAGGCGGCTTAATATGGCTCACGTGGCGTTCTTATCTGTTTGGACTTGCCCTTGTTGCGGCAATCTCTACGACGGTCAAGAACAGCAACCTGCTGGTTTTGCTCAGCCGTGCAATATTCCTCTTTGTTCTTCTTGTTATTTTGGTGATTTGCTTTTGAGTTATGAGGTTTTTCAATGGCTCAATGCGTAGCATTCACTGCTGAAGGTTATTTAATGCAATCTGCTCAATCTGTTGATGATTGTACGGGTTACATCTTGGTTTCACCGACTGAATACAATTTAGCTGTTCAGTCGATTGAAATTAATCCAGCCGATATGCTCGAGGTTTTTGGCATTGTTTTTGGCTGGGTTGTTTTCCTTGGTTATCTTTCTTATCAAGTCAAGATAGCTAAGGGTGTTATTAAACGCGCATAAGCGCATTAAATTAATATTTGGAGATTTAAAATGGCTGATATTTTTGCTGCTGTAGATTTGGCTTCTGTTGCTACTTTTATCGGTGCAACAGGTGTGTTGATTGTTGGTATTGCTCTTGCGCTTAAGGGTATTACCATTGCTAAACGCGCTGTCAATAAAGCTTAACAAGGCGGATATGTGGCTAGTTTAATACTAGCCCTTATCTTTACGATTATCGCATTGATAGGGGCGATTTGCGGCTACGTAGTTAGCCAAAATTTATTTGGAGGCTGATAAATGTCAAAGCTAATAACAGGGTCGTTAATGCTTGCATTGTCGGCCTTTTCTTTTTTTTGTAATGCTGAATTTAGCGAAAATATGCCTGATTGGGTTGAACCTGAATCTGATAATAGTGAAACCTATTCTTGTCGCTCTAATTACATTTCTTATGACCCTTCTTATGTTCAAGATTCTAGAATGTCGCTTTCTGATTGCATTCAAACTTTGCGCTCAATTGGCCCACAAGGTTCTGAGACTACGCGTATTACTGAGTGTAATAATGTTGATATTTCGCGTGAAATTCATTTGATTTGTGGAACTGAGGTTCGACAAGTGCCTAGTTATCCTTGGGTTACGGGCGGTAATGTAAATTACGGAAAAGCTCACTCTAAAATTGAATCTGATTCTAAAATATGTCCGCCTAATGATTTTCCAGATTATAAAAAGGGGCCTATGCCTGAACCCGGCAATGAATCGCATGAGGTTTGTTTTCCCAATTTCCCTCTTTGTCCACTTGGTTATTTTAAATATTCTGTTGAACCATACGGCTGCGTCCCTATCCAGTGTCCAAGCAAGGGTGAAGTAAGTTCTAGCATACAAACTTTTGGAAAGGTTCCTGTTGCTGGTTCTGGTACGTATTGCGATGGCCAATGCTCTTACTCCATCAACAATGGTGCTAGCTATAAGGGCGCTCAGTGGACAACGGGTGTTTCTAACGGTGCGGTTTGCGGTAATGGTAAAATCGAATCGAATGCTAGCTTTACACCCGAAGACAAAGAGGGTGACTGTACAACTCACGAATTATCTAACGGTCTTACTTATCAAGACTGCTCCAATGTTACAGTTCCCGATGAAGGTGATGGTAATAATAATGGTGGTGGTATTGACGATGGTATAGATACAACTGAAAACGAGGTTGAAGAGACTTCTACTGACTCACCTTATGACGGTGTTGATTGTTCTACAGTTGGCGATAAAACAACGTGTATTGGTAAAAATATTGTTGACGCGATTTCAGACCAAAGTAATAAGTTGAAAAAAGATGCTGCTGAGCGTCACAACAAGCTGATTAAACAACAAAAGGAGATAACTGAATATGTTGAGCGTCAGATTGCAGAGCGTGAGGCTGCTCGTAGCAATGATGCTAGGCAAGTTGTCGATGGTCTTGAGGGGGTGAGGCAGGCTATTGTTTCTGGTGGTTCTGGTGCTGGCGGTGGCGGCAGTTCAAATGATGGTGTTATTTCTGCTATTGACGGCCTTGGTGAGTCTTTAGGTGAAACTGGTGTTGAAACTGATTCAGAGCCTAGTCAGGGTATTCAGTCTTTTTATGAACCCGAGTATCCTAATGGTTTTTCTGATGTTTGGAGTAAAAATTCATCTGCATTAAAAAGCAGTGCTCCTTTTGAGTTTGTTAAACAGTTTGAAAATATTGCAGTTAGCGGTTCCGCGCCTCCAATGGAATTTTGTTTTAATTTAGGTTCTTTAATGAATTATGGCTGTAATACGCTTGAGCTTGACGCTAGAGTTCTTGGTTTTCTTTTTGCTATTAATATGATTTGCACGGCTTTTGCTGTGCGTAAAATTATATTTGGAGGTTAATTATGTTGGATTGGTTTGCAAATAAATGGAATCAGTTTGTCGATTATCTTTATCAAATATTCATTAGCTTTGTTGAGTTTTTAAAAGACTTTTTGTGGTGGACTCTTGATATGTTATTCGGTGCTGTAATATTTGTTTTAGATGGTTTAGCTAGTTTATTTCAAGGTTTGAACCCGTTGCAGTATATTTCAGCAATACCTCCTGAAACTCAGTATTTTATGGGTGTTTGTGGTATTAGCGCTTCTATGTCGTCAATAGTTACTGCTCTTATAATACGCATGATGCTTCAGTTAATTCCTTTTGTGAGGTTGGGCTCGTGATTAATGGTATCTTTGGTCGCCCTAGAGCTGGTAAAAGCTATGAAAGCGTTGTTTATCATATAATTCCTGCTGCTAAGGATGGTCGTAAAGTTGTAACTAATATTCCTGTTAATAAAGAAAAGATTGCTCAATTTTATAGCCAAGATGTAGCTGATAATATTACTGTTGTTGAGGCGAATTTTAACCAGTACGGCATGGTTAGGCCATTTTCTGTTCCTTCTGATTTTACTCGGTATGATTGGAAGGCTGAAAATGGTCAAGGTGTTTTATTCGTTGTTGATGAGGCTCATTTATCGATTGGTCGTGATGCCAAAAAAGAAGTTTTAGAATATTTGTCGATGCATGGTCATTATGGTCATGACATTATTATTCTTTGTCAGAGTCCTGCCAAGTTGCATAAAGATTTAAAAGATATGGTTGAAGTTTGTTTTCGCTGTATTAAAAAGTCTGTTTTTGGCGATGATACTCATTATATTAAAAAGACTTATCATGGTATTTCAGGTCGTAACTCTGATTATATTCATGAGGAAGAAAGGGAATATCAAAAGCAATATTTTCAGTTTTACCAAAGCCATACTCAATCAAGTAAGCCTGTTGATGAAGCTAAAACAAAAGACATTAAAGCTAATTTTATTCCTCATCGAAAACTATCTATAGCTCTGATTGTTATTGGTGTTGTTTTTACGCTTTATACAGGTAAAAAGATTTTAATTCCTGACTCATTAGGTCTTGACTCTTCAAAGTCAGTTTCTGTACCTGTTGAGGTTAAACCTTCAGTTTCAAGTTCCTCTGTTGTTTCGAATGCTAATGCTTCACCAGTTCTACCAAGTTCTAAAAAGTCTTCGGAATCAAAAAAACATCCTTTTTATAAGGTATCTCTTCATATTGATAGTGTTGCTGAATTCACTCTTAAGCGTTATTTGGTTAAAGAGGTGTATTTTGTTGCCGCACAGAACGGTCAGCCTATGTTTACAATCTCAACTAAAGATTTGCGTCTTGCTGGTTATGACGTTCAAGTGTTTGGTGATTGCGCTGTGCTTGTTACTTATGAGGATTATGAGGATTGGATAACATGCGACTCACCTAGGGTTGCATTAGCTGCTAATTTACCTGATTCGACACCAGAGCAAACTGATTAGGAAGGGGCCCACGTCAGTGGGAAGGTTTCTTAATCAGTTTGAGTTGGTTTGTTTATTTTAAAAATGCGCACAATGTATATTATGTTAAATTGGGTGTGTGACTTAAGTAATTGTGCGGGAAATTTGTAAAGTTTCACTTAATTTCAGATTCTGAATCAAGACGCAATTCAAGCATTGACAGTCAATAGCCTCTCGACCTTAGTTCAGATTGTTCAAATGATGAAAGGCAATTGAATTGATTAAAGATTAGGCGTCGCTACGTGCACGAAATCATTGATACCACACTATTGCCCAGTAGAATGTGCGCTGCGTTATGACAACCTCTTTGTAAAATGTGTCAATTTCAATTTGGATAGAATTGTTGATAGTGATAAAAATGTATCGGGAATGTACTTTTCTGCTCTAGGTTTCTATATCAACGGCCTGATTATCTATGAATATGTGATTATTCCAGGATGGAAGGTATGGTAAGCCCCTAGAACAGTGAAGCTGGCCGTAACTATTAGGTCCTATGGGTTAAATGAAGTTATTCGTCCTGTCGCAAAGAATAGATGCTAGTACACTTTGGTATTAGTGAGTTAAGTCCCCTAACCCATTTTTGGACAAAAGTGGGTTTACCTTCGAATGAAGGTGTTGGCATTTTTGGCTGATAACATTTGGCTGAATTGGTTTTTGGTATGGCTGATGGTAGCGTTAACCTTCATTGTTTTGAATCGCTTGCAGCAGGCCTCATGTGCAAACACATTTGTGACGCGCTACGAGCACTTCCATGTGAGCTCTACCTCGGCGTCCATGCCTCGGAAGGTCACAACTGTGTTCACACCGAGTTTTCTATCTCTTCGATTTGACTTTACTGGTACCTCTTGGGCAATCACAAGTTAACTCATTTCTGGACAGAAACACGTTAGAGTCTCTGGTCTATCCCGAGTGACTTAGATGAGAAAAAGTATCTCAACTTTTGACATTGGAAGTTATGACTGTCCAACCTTTTGCTAGTAATTCAACACAGTATAATACCTATCATTGATGCCTAGGAATCCATTCAACAATTTGACAAAGCAAGTTAATCAGTGCACATCAATTTAAGATTTCGATATGGATCAACTCTTCACAAACAGGCTCTTTACCTGCTTGTAAGATCCAAATAGGCCCAGAAAACGCTAATGTATTCAACACGATTTTGTGGAATAAGTTTAAGCAGGACGATACTTTCTCACGTTCCAGTCTTTCTTTAGCTAAATTATCTTCTCGGACCTTAGGGTGAGCACTTTCATTGCGAAGATCTTGCCACAACTTCTTATCTGCACTTGTTATTACACCCTGTTCAATTAAGTATTCTAGAGCTTTAGCTGCTGTAATATTCTTCCAGTAACTCACGCTATTCAGAATTCGATTGCGTTGATCTTCGGTTAGCTCAAGCGTTTTAATCTGTTGCTTGACCTTCTTTATCTCAGCTTCCAACTCTAAGTTATTTTGTTTTACCTTGATAGCAGGGATATAGATATCATTTAACAGCCCTTCGATAGCGACCGATAGGGTTAGAATCATAATGCTATTCTTTGATTGGAAGGAATACCACACCCTCTCCCATTGAGAATACATACTCTCAAATTGCCTAGGATTCTTCTTGCGCAGACTGATTATATTGTCTAATAACTTGTAGTGGTAAACAGCGTCTCTGTACTTTTTATCAGCAACATTTTTGACCATTGGGCTAGATGACAGCTGGCGCTTTTGATTGTTAACTATACTGGAAATAATCTCTTGTGTGTCTTCACCCATGCGCTTCAGCATATAAACAAACTGAGGCATAGATGCGCTAGAAAACCCAATATAGAACTTCAAACATTGCAATAGTTCTTCAGGGTCAAAACATCCCGTTACACGCACTTCTGTGTAGTCTAGTTTTTTGACCATAGATATTGAATAACCATCCATTTCCAGTACTGTCTGATTCCGGCTGTGTGACTCATCACCAAGGCTAGAAACGACTGAATTAGACTTGTTAGCAGGGATATTGCAATGTTCTGCAAATTCAAAGTAAAGGTAATTACCTTCTTTTGATTGATGCGGCTCAGCGGTAGAACAGCAATTAATCGACGATAAGAAGATGTAGTGATGGACTGGTGGGTACGATGAGTTCATATTGATTTGGATAGAGAAATCGTCAGACACATACACGTCACCGCTTATTGTTTGAGCGCGGAGATACAACTTGTGCTCTTCATTTAACGGGTCTTTAGGTAGTCTTTCACTAAACAACGCATGAGGTACATTCTCACTGGTGGTGCAAATGAACTCCATGTAAATTGTCCCGACATTGTTAACCTTAATAGTGCCGTGACCCGACATTTTGAGTCCATCATCAATTATTTGAAACACTTCGACCTGAACGCAATGCAAAACCAACTCACCAGTACGAAGCTGTTCGGTTCCCTTACCTATTGTCATACCAACACCACCATTAAATTTACGGGTATTATCGCACTAAATCTAAACAATGATAAGCACCTGAATTACTTTACATAATTTTCCGACTTCAAACTGATGTTCCCTCAATTCTGTAGACACATTTCATGCATAAACAAAATTTGGTCAAATGACGAGTTAATTAAATGAGGAGAAATGTTTGTTCTAACCAATAAAGGGGCAAAAGCTTCTTAGCCTTTAACTCATTAGTCGTATCAAATGAAGTCCAATCGAAGAAGCGTTAGAGATAGGTGTAAGCGCGGTTTTGGCCTTTGAAATCATGGCCGAAAATGTTCCTGACATTTTTCGGCATTCCCTCCATCCTTGGAGGTCAGATGATTTCGCAGAGCCCACATGGAAGTGCTCGTGGCGAGCCAAAAGAGCGCTTGCACATAAGGCCTGCGGCAGGCAATTTCAAATGGTGAAGGTTCGACCTTTAAATACACTTTCCAAAAAAGACTTCGCCAACCACTACCCAGACAAAGTAAAAAAATGCCAAACCTTCATTCGAAGGTAACAAACTTAGGGGCAAAATGGGTCAGTGTAGATCTCGCTAACACGAAGTTTGACGGGAATTACGATGAAAACTGATCTGGTAAGCAAGGCTATTATTAACACTTATAATTTTCGCCAACCACCTAAAGATTTGATGTTTCACTGTGATAGACGCTCACAGTAAATCTGTAGGCAATATCGAGCAGATTTAAGTCGATTGCCTCCGCAAGTAACATGTCTTGGTCACATATTGAGCATTTAGCTAGGATATTTGGTTCAAAACGGGTTATCGATTAATAAAGTACTGAAATTTAAAAATCTTATGCCTACACTGAGATTAATCTCTGTCATAAAAGGTAATTCATCTATGCCAATTTCCCCTCTTACCAGTGACAAACTCTATCGCCATTGTGATCTTAAGGGATTAGCCCTTGATATTAAATCGACAAAACACCTAACACCGCTTAATGAAATCGTTGGTCAAGAGCGTGCTCAAGGCGCTGTTGAATTTGCCATGTCAATGAAGGACAAAGGATATAACATCTATGCCATTGGCCGTAACGGCTTAGGTAAGCGCACCATGGTGATGCGATATTTAGATCGTTATGATCCCAATGGTCATCATCAACTTTATGACTGGTGTTATGTCGTAAACTTCGATGATGCTCGAACCCCTAAAGTACTCAAGCTTCCTCAGGGTAAAGGCACTCAATTTAAGAAGGATATTGAGCTGCTAATGAAACGGCTGGTAAAAGCACTACCGTTGGCGTTCGATAATGAAATGTATTATGCACGAGCTGAAAAGTTAAAAAGTCAGTTAGCGAACAGACAAGAAAACGCCCTCACCCAGCTCACTAAAGAGGCTGCCTCGAAAAACATTAGTCTTAGCATAACCGCCCAAGGTAGTTATGAATTAGTGGCGATGAATGGGGAAGAAGCTCACAGTGAAGCCTCCTTTGCGGCACTAAGCAACAAGGAACAGGAGCAGCTGGAACAGCAAATTGGCGAATTGGAGTCAAAACTGCGGGAAGTGGTGCGAAAGTTTACTGCATGGGAAGAGCGTTATTCCGAAAAGCAGCAAAAGCATGACGAGCAAGTTGCACAAGATGTATTAGTCCATCTTATCGACCCTTTAAAACAATCCTATGCAGATCAGGGCGAAATTAAAACTTACCTGAATGAGATGCATAAGGATATTATTGATAATTTAGATATTTTCTTAGAACAAAATGAGGAGCAAGTAGCTCTATCTTACGCGTCACTCGAAAAGAAAATGCCTCGGCGTTATCAAGTTAATGTGTTGGTTAATCACGGTGATCAAGTGATGCCCATCGTGATAGAGGAAAGCCCTAACTATCACAATATTTTTGGTTACATAGAAAACGCCACATTTAAGGGCACCATTTTTTCAGATTTCTCTTTGATCCGCGCAGGCAGTTTGCACAAGGCGAACGGCGGCGTATTGATGATCGATGCAATTAAGGTGTTAGAACAGCCTTATGTTTGGGATGGATTAAAACGTGCATTGCGTTCAAGAAAGCTAAGTCTCAGCTCCCTCGAACGCGAGGTTACTTTGTCAGGGACTATCTCTCTCGATCCTGAAGCTATTCCATTAGATGTTAAAATCATCCTCTTTGGCGATTATCAAACTTACCAACTTTTACAGTATTACGATCCTGAATTTAAAGAGCTGTTTAGAGTCACTGCCGATTTTGAAGACGAAATGCCAAGAACCGATGAGTCAGAAGCACTGTATGCGAAATTTATTTCTAGCATAGTTCATGGTAATAAAATGCTGCACTGTGATCGCGGCGCAATCAAACGCATCATCGAATTTAGTTCACGTCAGGCCGATGCTCAAAATAAGCTTTCGCTGCATTCTGCTGATATCGCCAACCTACTGCGTGAGTCTAACTATGTCGCCAAATCCAGTAATGCTAACATGATAAGGCTTGGTCATGTCGAGCAAGCACTGAAAAATCATGAGCATAGAGTGTGTCGTCTCAAAGATAACATTATGCAGAGTTTTATTAATGGTACTACGCTAATCGACACTCAAAATTCGGTTGTGGGTCAAATCAACGCCCTATCGGTATTGTCCACATCTGATCATCAGTTTGGCGCGCCGAACCGGATCACCGCAACCGTTGCCTATGGCGAAGGCGTTGTATTTGATATTGAGCGGAAGGTTGAACTCGGTGGCAGTATTCACTCTAAAGGGGTGATGATTTTGACCGCCTATCTGGCCACAATCTTGGGGCAAACCGATAAGATCCCATTGACCACTCACCTCACCTTCGAACAAAACTATGGCGGGGTTGACGGTGATAGCGCCTCGATGGCTGAGCTTTGCACCATTATCTCGGCGTTTGCCAAATTGCCCCTTCGCCAAGATGTTGCGATAACGGGGTCGATGAACCAATTTGGCCAAGCTCAACCTATTGGTGGCGTGAATGAAAAGATCGAAGGTTTCTTCGATGTTTGCACTATAAAAGGACGTTGTGATTCCCAAGGGGTGATCATCCCTAAGTCTAATGTTCAAAACTTGATGCTGAGATCCGATATTGTTGATGCGGTTAAGAAAGGCACCTTCTCTATTTGGGCGATTGACCATGTGACCGAAGCCATTGAAATATTAACTGGGATAAAGGCTGGTGAGCGGGACTTTGAGTTTGAGGATTATGCTGCAGATTCTGTATTTGGTACAGCCGATAGACGACTACAAAAACTCAGAGCACATGTAAAGAGCCAAGCTAAGACGGTTAAATAGACGCGACGATCGTTGCACATTACTGCAGCAAAAAGCCGGTGGTTCACCGGCTTTTTCATTGAGTTTTTAACTGAAAAACTCGGTTTATCTAATCGATAACATGATTAGGCTAACGCATCTTGCAACGGTGGAACGACTTGCTTCTTACGGCTAAGAACACCATCTAACCACACTCGGCCATTCTCAGTTGCTTTGCCATAGGCGCGCGAGGTTAACTCGCTGTCATCTGAAACCACTAACATTTCAGAACCTTCTTTCATAATATCTGTCAGTAATAACAGTACGCTATGACGCTTGCCTTCAGCCTTCAGGGCCGCAATATCCGCTTCAAGATCGGCCTTGATGTCGTCAAACACTGATAGATCGATCACTTCAAGCTGACCAATACCGATTAAGTTACCGTTCATGTTGAAGTCTTTAAAGTCGCGCATAACAAGATCGCGAACTGGAGTGCCTTCGACTGCCGACTTAACCTTAAACATCTCCATACCCAGTGCTTTGAAATCCTCAACGCCAGCGATTTCAGCTAATGCTTCAACACACTTTATATCGGCAGTGGTACAGGTTGGTGACTTAAAGATAACCGTGTCGCTTAAGATAGCGCATAGCATGATGCCAGCAATATCTTTCGGGATCTCTACATTGTAGAAGTCATACATCATCTTAATGACTGTGTTACTACAACCTACCGGACGGATCCAACACTCAAGCGGAGTCGATGTGGTTAAGTCGCCCAACTTATGATGATCGACGATGCCGACAATCGTTGCTTGAGCAATATCATCCGGTGCTTGTGTTAACTCTGAGTGATCAACAATATAAACTTCTTCGCCCGCGTAGCTCTCTTTGAATTCCGGAGCTTCGAAACCGAAACGCTCTAGTATGAATGCTGTCTCTGGAGCGAGTTCACCAAGACGCGCTGGAATTGCAGCTTCACCAATCTGATTTTTAAGATAAGCAAGTGCGATAGCGCCGCAAATTGAATCTGAATCTGGGATCTTATGTCCCACAACGTACATTGGCATAGTTAATTCTCACGGTAAAATTTGCCGCATTTTACCAAAGAAGAATTCAATTTACATTAGCTAAAAAACATTAATTCGTTGAGACAAAGTTTTCTTTAACGGCAAATATTGATCACGCGGATCATTTTTAGAACGCCCTTACATGACGATAAATCCACTTAGGAAAAGACGTTAACTTAGCTTGGTTCCTTAATGGACCTAAAATAATCACTAAGATAAGCACTAACATAAGCAAAAAAAGAGCCCGCCTAGCGAGCTCTTTTTTAAACGATCTTTGTTAAAGACCAACTTAATGATGATTTAAAAATCGATCGACACTGGCTTGCTCCCGGGCTTTGAGCTCGGCACAGTCGTTAACTTGCTCATTAAGCTTCGATAGGCTGCGAGCATAACCAGGTACTTTATCTGTCTTGGTTGAGAAAAATGCATTGGCGCGCTCAAATGGCTCTAGTTCACAACCGCTAGCTAAAAAGGCTGGTAAACGAGGCAATGCAAACGGTGGTAGCTTAGCCGCAAGCTGCTCATAATGGGTATAAGCCCAGTCCCTAAAAGCCTTTTCACGAACCTTAGTATAACTTTGACCCGCAAACAGATAACTTAAATCCGGTGCGGTTAGCTTATCGCTCAGGCTATAGGCCAAAATATTTTGCTGTGTTTCGCCTGCCGGCGCATAGCCTAGTGCATAGAGCAAATTTGTTCTTTGTTGCGGATCTTTAGTGCTCTCAAAAACCTGCATTATTTGCTTGATTAATGCTTCATCACCATTAAAGACCGCCAGTTGTAAATAGGTGCCGATAAGATAGGGATCTGCTGCACTAGGCTTAGTTAAATAGAGCAGTGCTTCGGTCTTTGCCGTAGCAATGATCTTAGGATCCTTACCTTCAAAGCCTAACAATGCGATGAGTAATGGACGTAATTTACTGATCTGAGGATCTTCACCTGCACTCGTTGATAACCCATAAACCTCTAGCGCCAACCGAGCTTTTTTTGTGACAAATTTAGCCCAGAGTTGCTGGTTACTGTTATCAATAAAGGTGCCCTTCTGCGCCTGCAGATAACCGAGTGCATCAGAGACGATTTGCGGATGACTGTCGTTAACAAACTCACCCAAGATATTTAATAGATCGCCACCAGAGACATAGCCAGCTTTAAGCAACGCATCTGCGGCCGATATCAATGCCTTGCGCTCTCTTGGACTAAGTACGGTTTTGCTCTTGCTTAGCAAGACCGCCATCTGCTCAGCTTCTAAAACCCAGCGGTAGTATCCCATACCTTGTGCATCAGGAAATACCCAGCTTGGTTCAAATGGCAGTTCAAATGTTTTGCTCGGCGCATCAAGCAAGTATGTTTGCTCGCTGACATGGGTATCTTGTCCAAATTTTACCGATACTGGCACAGTCCAAGTTTGCGCCGGTGCTTCAGTACCCGATGAGACGAAGCGTTGCTGGCTTAAGGTTAATTGGTTACCCGAGACCTTTACCTTGATCAAAGGGTAAGAGGATTGTTCGATAAAGGTCTTTAAGACCTTGGCCACATCTTTGCCCGAGGCCTTAGCTAATGCATTCCACAAATCATCGGCGGTGGTATTTTGGTAGGCATGGGCCTTTATATAACTGCGTATGCCAGACTTAAAGGCATCTTCACCGATCCAATTTTCTACCATCGAAAGCACGGATTCCCCTTTGCTGTACGCCAGTCCTAGTCCATCCATGATATCGGCTTCGGTTTTGATTGGCTTACGGATCGGCTTAGTTGAGAGACGTGCATCAAGGCCCATTACGCGATTTTTCGATAAGCGTAAATTAGACTCAAACTCAGGGTGAGTCTGATGGGTGATCTTTGACGCCATCCAACTGGCAAACGCTTCGTTTAGCCATAAGTCATTCCACCACTGCATGGTCACTAAGTTGCCATACCATTGATGAGCAAGCTCATGGGCGACAATTGACACCGTTCTTTGACGTGCATTTTGGGTTGCGTTGCTGTCGTCTAACAATAAGATATCTTCACGATAAGTAACGAGTCCTGCGTTTTCCATTGCACCGAAAGGAAACTCAGGAACAGCAACAGAGTCGAGTTTGGCATAAGGATAGTCCACACCGAAGTAGGTTTCTAACGCATCTAATATGACAGGCATCTGCTCTGCGGCATACTTAGCCATGTCGATTTTGCCCTTGGTGGTGATCACCCTGCCAGGGATTTTCATTCCAGTGACTTCAAGCTCTTCAAACTGACCGACCGCAAACGCCACGAGATAAGATGAAATCGGTTTAGTTTGAGCAAAGCGATGACGAGTTACATCACCATCAACCACAGTTTCGACTTCAGGTGTATTGCTGTAGACCTTTTCCTTGCTTGGGGATGTGATCGTCACTTGAAACGGAATTTTATATTCAGGCTCATCAAATACTGGGAAAGCTCTGCGGGCATCGCTCATCTCAAATTGAGTAAACAGATAAGGCAGATCCGCATCGATTGTCTTGTATAGCCCGACAGATTGGCGGTTATAAGGTGCGGTAAAGTCCATCGATAAGGTGTATTTACCGGGGGCAATCTCGTTGCCACACTTGAGTTTAACGATACCCGTATCAAGCATATTAGCCGTCATATCACATTGAAATGCGCCATCGAGTTTAATGTTCGCTGCCGTATATGCGACGCCACTAATATCGATGATGTGTGTTGGGCTAAGGACTTCTATCTGGATCTGGGTCGAACCTGAGAAGGTATCGAGCTTGGGATCTAAGGTGAGGTTTATCGCTTGAGAAAGTGGCTTGGCGACTTTACTTAAGACATATTCATTAGCGCTTAGCGATGCACTGCTAAATAGCGCCGCTGTCACGATTGTTGAAGTGACGATACGGTACATGGGATTCCTTTTTTAATAATGTTACCAATCTCACTATTTAGCTTGTCCCTCTTAATTGGCGTAAGTTGGGCTTATACCAAGTGTTGCGCCTGATATAAGCCAGTTTTTCACCCCAAAAAGACCATCTATATAATTTAATTAGTATTAATGAGCTAGCCATCGACAATGGCTTGATCACTATTGCCTAGTCATGTGGCGATTTTGTGGCAGATGTTACAAAATTAGTCTCTTTATGGCTAGACCAGTACACATCTGCTTACCAAAACACTTTCTCAGCAAAATTTGGCTGACTTAAATAGGCGATTAAAGCTTATCAGCCGGTATTTGGTAGTGAACGACCTCAACACTGCCCATTGGCGTCGGATATTGAGTGAGCTGTTTAAAAGTCATCCCCAGTTTTTGCATGATCTTTATTGATGCTAAATTATCCTCATCGGCAACGGCGGAAAGATGGCTAACCCCTTGTTGATTCGCTATTTTCGTTGCGATCGCTCTTGCCGCTTCCGTTGCATATCCTTTACCCCAGCTACACTGTTTGAAGCGCCAGCCGAGTTCTATATCATGATACTTAGGGCTATCGCTGAAAAAGTCCATTGGACGCACTAAAATCCAACCAATGAAGCTTGATGGCAAAGGGGTATTGTCACTCCTTGTGGTGACTTTCCATATACCCCAGCCTTTATCTGGATCGGTATAAACCTTAAGGCGTGGCAATAAGATATTGACTATATCCTCCATGGTGCTGGGCTTACCGCCGTTAATATAGCGCATCACTTCTGGGTCTTGATCCAGTTCAAATAATAACTGGGCATCCTCTTGAGTCATCATCTCAAAACGTAAACGTGGGCTATTGGTGATCTCCATAAAGTGATCCTTATTGTTATCTTATCTATTCGACTGCTATTTTATGGCTTGACATGATAGCCTCAAATTAATCATGAAAACAAAGGTAACTTAATGAAACAAGACAAAAAGGAGTCGGTCAGTGGAGCGATGTTTTAGCGTTACATTTAGAATTGCCAACAAGATCCGCACTAAACATTATAAAACCGAGCAAAGTGCCCTGCGCGGCATTGGCAAGTGGCTAATAAAACATCAAGATGAGCGCGATATTAATGCCTCTTTTTTCAGTGATACCCAAGGGCACTTAAGTTTTGATGCACCTTTTGAAGAATCGCCACTCAATGAAACCGTCGATTTTTATAAAACCAAAGCTTGGCTTAACTTGCGTCTACAAGCGCTAGAGCGATATGGTCGCCGATGTGTCTCCTGTGGCGCTTCGCTGCAAACTGGCGCGGTATTGCATGTCGACCACATTAAGCCGAGATCGCTTTATCCAGAACTGGCGCTCGATATTAATAACCTACAGATTTTGTGTGAAGCATGTAACTTAGGCAAGATGGCGTCGATGGATCAAGATTGGCGTTAAGCCCCTGAGGGGCACATCCATGAGCGGCTTTGCAGGGAGAGAACAAAAAAATCTTAAAAGTCGTAACGCAAACCTAAGTCCGAGATTGGCAGTACCAATTGAAACGACAACATCGCAGTAAACAGCTTTGATTAAATAGCACGCAAATGGTAGTGCTTTGTCTAATTGTTATACAAGTTAATGTGAAACTTTCGGATTAGGCTTACATCTTGTTTGTGGGTTGGCTAGTATGACCAAGCTAGAAGTGCGACCAATTGCCTTAAATTACGTAAAATCTATGAAAGGTAACGGTGAGCAACCATAATAATTAATACCGTACACATACGGATTTTTAGGTAATTTCATGTCTTTAAAAACGGTCATATCGTCGTTAACACTGATTTGTAGCGCTACAATGTATGCTTCCTCTGTTGACGCCTCTCAATATCAAACCGTCAGCGATGATTTTCAACAGCAGTTTCATAAGCGCTTAAAAAAGAATAAGGTGCCTGGCGGCGCATTTGTTATTGTTGAGGGCGACAAAGTTGTTAACCTTGGCACTTATGGCAAACGTCATAAAGGCGGTAAGAAAAAGATCAACGCAGATACAGTGTTTCGCTTGGCCTCTGTCTCTAAGACATTTGCAGGAACTCTCGCTAGTCTATTAGTGCATGAACATAAGCTAAGTTGGCAGCAACCCATAACGGCCTACCTTCCCGAATTTTCACTTGCCCCGCCCGCTAAAGGCTCCGACATCACCCTAGGTCATGTTATTGGTCAAAGTACGGGCCTGATGCCGAACAGTTATGACAATCTAATCAATGCCAATATCAAATTCGACAGGATCTTACCTAAATTTGCAGATTTAACGCCTATGTGTGAGCCAGGGGTTTGTTATAGCTATCAAAATGTCGCCTTCTCTTTTATAGAGCAAGCGATAGAACAACAAAGCGGTCAGAATTATGAGCAGATAATCAAGCAGCGACTATTCGAACCACTTGGTATGAAAACCGCCTCTATCGGTTTTGATGCATTTCGACAGGTAGCTAATCGTGCGGAGCCCCACATCAAAACACGTTTGGGCTTCAAGCAGGTAAATGTTAAACCCAATTACTATCAACTGTTACCTGCTGCGGGCGTCAATGCCAGTATTACCGATATATCCAAGTGGTTAATGGCCAATATGGGCTATCGCCCTGATGTTATTTCGGCGCGGGTGATAGAAGATATTACAACACCGGGAGTTCGCACGACCAAAGAACTCAGGCGTCGTGAATGGAAAGCCTATTTAGACGATGCTCACTATGGCAAAGGTTGGCGCGTGTATGATTTCCAAGGTCATCCACTTATTTACCATGCAGGATGGGTAGCTGGATATGTCACCGAAGTCGCCTACTCTCCAGAGCTCAATGTGGGTATGGCCATGCTACTCAATGGTGAGTCGCGAGTGATTGCAGAGCTAGGTGCCGATTTTTGGCATGCCCTATTTGCTAATGCAAAAACAACCCAAAAAATGGCGCAAGGAATGGCTAAACGTTAACGCCAGAAGATAACCATTGGGCGCAAAAACCTTCGAGAAATATCTGCGGTTCTGCTGCTCAGATCCAACCAAAGACTATGTAACGGTTCGGTTAAATTGCCCTAATCTGAGTCAAAAAAAGAGACCGGAGGTAGGTCTCTTCAAGCGCTGATGATTATGAGTTAATGATTGAGCGTGAGCTGAATTGAAGAGTTGAGTTGTACCAAACATGGTCAAACACTGAACCTTTGCTTATTAATAGCTGACTTGGGTGGGTTTTGTTGTTGATCGTTTCGATGTTTGCTGTATCCAATAGACTACAATTACAAAGAATAACTATTCAGCTTTATGTAACTTTAAAAATGTAACTCCGATAATTTTCTGACTGATATTCATTATTTTGAATAGTTACTCATCTGACACCATTAGAACTTATCCTTTTGTCGATTTAACCAGCGTTTCCAATCCATATTTAACTGAGTAATGCCTCCAGGGTATTGGCGTAACACTGTTATTGATGATTTTGGTTTACAACGCTGCGCACTATATTCATTGATGAGTTTCTTAAATGTGGGAACTGCTGTCGGATATGTCATCAAAAATGTGATAAAAGCATGCGCATGATAATAAAGCGAAGCTTGCTGAGTGCCTTGCCAATCAACATGAGTTGCATCCAGTAGCGAATCTAATGCCATATGCGAGTATCTATTATCTGATTTTACGTTCGATCTGCCATTCGCCTTTATCAGTGGATAACGGCTGTCTTGATTGATGCTGGACAAAAACCTTGATGACTCAAAATACTCGGCTACCCCCTCATTGAACCAACGCGGCGTCTGACCAAATTGACCGGCATTCATCACATGTACCGCCTCATGGATGGCTGTAGTATATGCCTGAGACTCCTCTTTGTACCAAACCACCGCTACATTATGTTTACTTGAATAGAAACCCTGACTGGCACCTACCCCGTTGCCGAATTTTGCTTTCAACTTATCATAAGCCTTTAAATTTCCCGCTAATATGAGATTAACAGTGATTGGCTGTAACGCCGCGTTTGGCAGATATCTACGATAGGTTTTATCGATCTGTTTTAAGGTGAAGCGAATTTTATCTCGATAGAAAGCTGGAGGATAGCTTAGTGTGCTATTGATCTTGAGTTCAAAATTATAGCTAGGTTGAGTATATTGGGTGAGATCGCTTTCACTTATCATTGCCGTACTATCTGAATAATGAGTTAGGCCGTTATCATCTACCCAGCGATAAATATTATTGTGTTGCTGTTGTGCCTTTTTCCCTTGAGCCACGGTTAACATGTCGCAGTTAGCCGTATCGACAGCATGTTGATAATATTCACTGGCTCTAGTGGGGGCTTTTGTAATAGATAGTGCTTTAGCGGAAAGATTGGTAATGTCACCTGAGTCACCAGGTGATTCTGTGGTGAAGTGAGTCAATAGCTGACTTAAAAAAGACAGCTTAATCCAGCGGCCCTGATAATGATCTAGGTACAACAGCAGTACAACAATCACCAGCACAAAGATAATGTAACGACTTAAACGGCTTTCCATTGCCACCTCACTACTTCGTCTGCCCTGATAGCTTATTTCGCCCTAATCGACATTAATCTAATCGATAGTGGTAAAACTTAATCAATTTAAGTTACTGAATCACTATCCCTTTGAATCACTAACGTTTGCCAAAACACCTGTGTCCGCCCAAGTTTATCTGTGTCTCTATCGCTGCATTCGATAACCCTTAGGTGTGCTTTCTTCGCTAATGCTTCGATCTCTTCCGCGCTGACAGGATAGTACACTCTTGCATCTTCATTAGGACCAAATCGAAGTGAGATCACAATTCTACCTTGAGGAGATAGCAATTTTGCTAAGGTTTGTAATGCCGAAAGTCTCGCCTCTGCGGGAATATGCATCCATACCGCACTCAACAAAATAAGGTTAAATCCATTTCGATAGATAGTGAGCTTATTCAATCGTGGCAGTTGATCGTCGATCCAATTAACATTAAGTCCACTCGTATAAATTGCGCCATATTTGGCAAGCTTAAGCGCAGGCTCTACGGCAACTACCTCAACCATTTGACGATTGGTTGATTGTTCTGCAAGATATTTCGCATCGCGACCATTACCAGCGCCTACATCTAACACCTTTAAGATAGTATCTTGCTTCTCCAACAAGGCGTTAAGATGATGTAACCAGCTCGCGTGAACCTCTTCAAAAGAGGTTGATAGATATCGACGAGCAAGCATATTTGCATTGTCGTTATAGAAACTGTTCATTAAGAAAACTCACTATTAAAATCAATTATTTAATAAGCATTAAATACAAAGAGTAAGTATTAATATCGTGCTAAGCATTACCGTTAACAAAGCCCTGATAATCTTGCCAGCTTACATCTTTAGCCATATTAGACACTGAGATAATAGCTTTCATCTGCTTAACTTGTGTATCACCAAAAGGTAACTTACAAAAAGCTAAAACACGACTAATTTGCGCTTCGGGATGAGCAACTAACGCTTCATAACTGACATCAAGCACGAAACTAGGCAAGGTTTGACGCCAATGTTCCATCAAGGTTTCATACTCTTGCCGATATAACTCAAACTCTTTTTGGCAACATAAATGAGGTTCATTCTGAGGGAAATAGTGTTGATAGACGGACCATGAGACTGCGTCAGCCCCACGAGTCATATTAATAATTTTTGCGCTTGGAAACAGCTTGTATATTAGGCCGACCGTTTGAAAGTTAGCTGGAGAACTATCGATTATATGGGTTATGTCGGGATGAAATATCTGACTATGACCACTAACGGCCTTAGTATCGAATTCAGGATTTACATATTGCTTCAATTGCCTTAGATACTGCTCACTAAGACTATTTAGCTGGCAGATGTCTAAATCGCCAATACAGCGAGGATAAAACTTAGCAGTCGATTTATAAGCAGCCCGAAGTATATCTTCATCGAGATAGTCGCACTCACCAGCACTATCTACTTGTCGGTGATTGACGAGCATCTGCTCAAGTAAATTCGAACCCGTGCACGGCAGCCCGAAAATGAAAATAGGCGTGATATTGAACTGTCTATCACTACCAATCGCTAGGGTGTCATTATTAACAAAGGATTTAATCGAATGAACATAGGCGGCTAATTCACTGGTCGTGACGTTGCAATGCTGATGTTGCAAGATGTTGGCTTGGCGATAGAAACCAAACGCTTGTCTGTGATCGCCATTGTAATGAAACAGATGCCCCAAGCTGTAGTTGAGTACGATCCGAGCGGTAACTAACGTCTCTGAGTCGTCATTGAGACTCTCACAAAACTGGTTGAGCGCAAATGCCTTTTTCAATAATGGGCTTTGTGTCCTATCACTCGTGATTGTGTTGATATTATCTGTATTTGTATCGACTGGGCGCCCAGTCGTAATTAGCTGACTAAGTGACAATAAACAATGGGAATAAATCGATACCTGTTCAATTGAGAGTGCTGTAAGGTCGTTACTATGTATAAGGTCTAATGCTTCAATCGCAAGTAGCAGATGCGATTTAGCCTGCTCTAACTCTCCCATCACGATTTGTTGCTTGGCCAGTTGGTAGCGTAATGCCGGTGATTCTGGCACAATTTGATTAGCATAATTGAGCACAGTTAACGCATCTTCTTTAGCATTAACCAAATTAAAAGCCTCAGCTAGCAAAGATAATGGCTGAATGTCCCCTGCTAAAAACTCGCAGGACTGGCTGAGTCGCTCGACAGCCTCATCCCCTTTTTTTGCAATAAGGGCTAGTTTACCTAATCCCATATAGGCATAACCCGTTTCTTTCGAGGTGGGTCGATTGTGGGTAAGCGCAGTAAAAATCTGCTCTGCTAAATAATATTCACCCTGTGCTATATGATGCTCAGCTCGCTCTATCGATGACAAAACACTATCCCTAACTGTAACTCCTTAATAACCTAACGACTATTAAGCCACGTTAAGCTGATGTTGTATATGGTTAAGTTGATTTTATGAACGCCACTAAAAAGCCAAATGTAATAGAAGGTAACCCCATTAAGCAACTCGAGTAACGGTCAACGAACCCCAACGTTCACAAAACTCCCATCGATATTTTTTACAAAAATAGATGGCATGGTAACGGTTAAATGCACTCTGCTGATGTTTCGATAGCCATTTAGGATCTGGTCGGATTGATTTCGATATCGATTGGGGGAACGACGCAAGGTCAACATCATGGCTGGGGTTAAGTACGATCAACTCGGGATCCTGAAGATATAGGTTCTGCTTGTCTTCAGCAGCTGTAGCATAGACAACACAAGTCACGCCTAAAACCAGTTTAAGACAAAGTATTCGATGCTTGCTAAATTTGTGACGCCATAAAATCAAAAGCCTAGCCTATTCAGTTGTTCTAACGATAAATATAGGAAGTTTGAGACTAAAAGGCAAAATGGCCTCAACTCCGCTTACACTTTTGTCCCCTAGAAGCAATCACTATTTGACAAGGCTTTGCTCAAACTGTCGTCTAAGTTCATTTAGTGGTGAAAGATCATGGGTGCTCTTTCGGCTGCGACTGAAAAGTGAAGATTCAATAAACAGAGAAAACCAGGCATTGAGGCTGGCCGCATTATTCGCTTCGCCGGCGCAACCTAGAGCGAGTGCGGCAACCTCGGCGGTGCCCAATTGAAAGTCACGACTGCCTTTTCTTAAACCGTAACGAGCGGCCGTTTCTGGTGTAAATGACAGCATGGGCAAATCATGAAGATAAGGGCTTTTATTGAACATTTTAATCGCTTCACGCCAGCTACCATCGAGTAGGATGAATAAAGGCCTTTTACTTTGTGGCTCATCTGCGCTAGCTGGTGAAACGGAATTAACCACTCTTTGTTCGGCTGCGGCATATTCACCTGGGAACACAAGATAGGGCTGATAAGTTGGATCGGCTAACAGTTGTAATAACTTGCGATTGGCGTAGTTACGCGACCAAATATAGGCATGAGTATCGGGAATAAGATCGGCTATTAACCGCCCTGAATTACTTGGTTTTAGCACTTCATCATCATACATGATCAATAAAAAGCTGACTTT
This sequence comes from Shewanella mesophila, assembly GCF_019457515.1. Classification (NCBI taxonomy): domain Bacteria; kingdom Pseudomonadati; phylum Pseudomonadota; class Gammaproteobacteria; order Alteromonadales; family Shewanellaceae; genus Shewanella; species Shewanella mesophila. The sequence continues at coordinate 2,117,351 of NZ_CP080421.1, read as the reverse complement.
AGAGTTTAGCTGTCGACGAAATTCACAGGTGCAAAATGCTTTAGCCAATAAACATGAATCGCAGCGCACTAGGTTTTTCCCCCTTGCATTATAGGGTCTAGTAGAAATTGCTTTTCTATATCGATAGCGTAGATGCACCGCATGTGGTTTAACGTCGAGAACTGCCATTTATGCCTTTAAAATTTTTGATTGCAAACTTGATTATATATCAAGATCCCCGATCTGAAGTAACACGCTTAATTCATAACGCGTTAGGATGATAAAAAAGCGAGCCTTAAGCTCGCTGTTTTATCAGTCACAGTTTAGCTAGCTAACGAGCTAAAGATACCAGGGCTAAAGTATTCTTCGGAGTAAAAAGTCGGCCTTTATACGTCGAATACGATTCATGATCTTTCTAACTGGCGCAGGATAGTCATGTAACGTCTCTATTTGACTGTAGTGATACAGACGCTCCGTATGTTCGAGGATATGTTGCTGTTCGTTGTTAAACTGCTCTTTCCAGCAACCCGTTTCATCTTGTAACAGTAGACCATTTTCTAAATCAAGCGCCCAGGCTCTTGGATTAAGGTTAGAGCCTGTGATCAGATGGTTGCGATTATCCGCGCTAATGCCTTTAAGATGATAACTGTTACGTCCATGTTTCCATAAATGGATATTCAGCTGGCCCGAATCAATGGCCCACTGCTGACGCTTAGCAAACTTACGTAACGACTGTTCATATAAATAGGGCAATGCACCAATCGTCGAAAACGCCTCTTCTGGCGGAATAAAGAAGTCGTTAGCCGTCTTATCACCGACAACAATATCGATACGCTTACCTTGTTTAAGATGCTTTGATAGCGCCCGAGATAAAATATACGGCGGATTAAAGTACGGGGTACAGATAAACAGCGACTCTGCTGAATGGCTAACCAGATCAATGATTAACTTATTAAGCTTATTGCGCTTACGGCCTAGACCAACTACCGGGGTGATCCGATTTCCTGTTTTGGTCGACTTAAACTCATACTTAGCCGCGCTAAGACGTGTTTTAAGAGTGCGCACATCAACTTTATCTGGCAACTGTTCACTCTCTTTCGATTGAGTCAACGAGGTTACCGCTTTGTCATCTTCAATATAGTCTTTAACCATCTGTCTCATCGAGCGTGCTAGCTCAGGCGACGAGATCACATGATAACGGTCAAAACGGTATTTATCACCTTGATGTAAGTAGATATTATTTAGACTGGCCCCGCTAAAGATCACGGTATCATCAATCACAAAACCTTTAAGGTGCAACACGCCCATAAATTCACGAGACTTAACCGGCACACCTAAGATCTTGATCGGATGTTCAGCCTTCTGGGTAAACTCACGGTACATAAAATAGTTACCGCTATCACCTTTGTGACCGATCAAGCCGCGTCGTGCGCGATGAAAATCGACCAACACTGTCACATCTAACTCAGGATTATTGGCTTTCGCTAACATTAAGGCTGTGAGGATCTCTCGTCCCGCTTCATCATCTTCTAGATAGAGCGCTGCAATAGTAATGGCAAACTTAGCCTGAGCGATCTGCTTTAATAATTCGGCCTTTAGTGCCTGTGGCGTTAACAACCAACGAATAGCATCGTCTGGTAACGCAATCCCACCTAGCTTATCCAGCAAGGCATCCTCCTTTAAAAATGGTGTCCATCACGATAGTAGCAACTTGGCGATAATGTCGTGAACATGATTGAGATGTGTTTCGCCGACATATAAACCGATAATATGGCTTGACGAATAGCTTGCTCAACTACGTGATGCGTTTCAGGGTCTTTGGGAAACCAGAGCACTTCGACCTGTACGAAATCTCTGTCCACCTCTCCGTGGCGGTAACTCATACTCGGCACCCAGTCTAATGTAAAGCCGCCGGGCGCTGTCTGGCAAAGGAGCGCTAATTCATCAATTAACGTCTTGCTGAGTTCTATAACCGCCTCTTGCGGTAAGCCGCGCATACGAATATGTGGCATAGTGATCCCATCCCTTTTCTTAAGGTGATAGAAATTACCGATTTAAGCCTCTAGGGGCAAGGTTTTTCTGCTGTAATGGGAGTGGCGTCAGCAAATAGTGGTTTTAATTTAACCAAATAGCCATATTTAGCTCGCTAATTTGAGGACTCAGCCTTTTTTGCAGTGTGGATTACGGCTTTTTTAACACTGACGATATACAATGTGTTATTTCTCACTATTGGGCATGGTATGAACAGAAACATCCTTATTACATTAGCCATAACGCTGATTTTAGCGTGGGCAATTTTTCATTTTAAAACTCAGCTTGGAATATTTATTCTGCCATTATTTATTGGTCTGGTCGCCTTTGTGACCTTAAGGTTATATCGATTGATGGAAAAAGATGACGCTCCAGAGCAACGTTCTACAAAAAGTAACAAGCAACAATAATCTCGTTAGGTCTAACAAGCAGAGAGGCAGATAGTGAGGTTATGATTTTTTTTACGACGCTAACTGTCAAGTTAACCCAAATACTGAGTGTTAATGCACTGATAAGTGCACTTGTGCTGTACTTAATGTTAACTACCATTGCGATCGCGGATGCAGACACGACTCAGTACCTAAACAATATGATGTCGGTGATCAAACCACCTCACTCTCAAATTGGGCTCGAAGCGGTCGACTTAACTTCGAGCAAGTCCGTTTTCCGCTACAATGCCGACATCTTAATGGTCCCAGCCAGTACCCAAAAGTTACTTACCGCAGTTGCGGCGACCACTCAGCTAAGTGAACAGTTTACTTTCGACACCAGCTTACACTCAAGCGCATCGATTCGTCATGGCAAACTGCAAGGCGATCTATATCTGCGTTTTAGCGGCGATCCAACCTTAACAAGCGATGATCTGCGGCAACTGTTTAAACAACTTAACGATTTAGGTCTGTATGAAATCTCAGGTAATCTCTACTTAGTTGGACAAGCTAACGAGCAGCTTAAGGCGCCTGGCGTCGTTTGGGATGATTTGGGAATTTGCTACGCGGCCCCCGTGTCTCGTTTCGTGATCAATAAAAATTGTATCTTGGGTCAGCTAAGCCCTATGTTAGCCAATAATGGCGCTAAACTCAGCTTTCCCCGTTACCTGCCAGTGAAAATTACCACCACAGCCTATTTCGATAAAAATAACCAGCAAGCGTTTTGTGAGCTGTCGTTGCAACGCCTACCCCAAAATGAGTTTCATATCGGTGGCTGCTTTACAGGAGCTCACCCCGTCAAGCTGGCTATCGCCATTACCGAGCCTGGTCTATACGCGCAGCAGCTGGTGGCCCAGGTGATAAAGTCGGCCAAAATACGGGTTAAGGGTAAGGTAAAATTAACCAATGCTATTGATACTAAAGCTAAACTGATCGCTTTGCATAAATCGCCATCTTTAGCATCCTTGATTGAAACCATGCTGTTGAAGTCAGATAATTTGATTGCCGATCAACTATTTAAAGCCATAGGCGAGAGTGTCTATGAGCAACCAGGAACCTTTGCTAATGGTGCTAAAGCTGTCTCTACCGTCTTAACTGATGCAGGAGTGAATTTGACTCACGCACAGATAGTGGATGGCTCTGGACTTTCGCGTTATAACCTACTTAGCGCAAATCAATTACTGCAAGTATTACAACTCATCTATCGCGATCCGCGGTTTGAGCATCTTATCGCCTTATTACCCGTTTCGGGTAAAAGCGGTACCTTGCGTTATAAAACCGCATACAATAAAGCGCCACTAAAAGATAAGGTGATCGCTAAAACAGGGTCTATGCAAGGCGTAGATAACCTGGCGGGCTTTTTATCCCTTGATAACGAACTGAAAATTGCATTCGTCGTATTGGAAAATGGCCAAAGCCCTAAGACGCAGCAAGAGCAACTAGCGCCGTTTAGCGCCCTATTTTTACAAACATTACTAGACTCATCTGACGCCATTCAACAAACCGCTAGCCCCTAGCTTATCCCATAAGAAAGCCCTGAGAGCGCACTCTTAGGGCTTGTTAAGTATGATATTTTAATAAAACATCAGCTGTCGAAATGCGAATTAGAAAATGGCTTCTTCCATTGCCATGATCATACTATCTCCCGCATTTACCTGAGCGAGATGGTAATCGACCTTAGGCAAAATCTTCGCCATGTAAAACTCGGCGAGCTGGCTTTTCACTGTTGTAAAGTCAGTGTCTTCATGATCTACCGAGCGCTCTGCCATCAGTAGCCAGAAATAACCATAAATGAGATGACCGAACGCATCTAAGAAATCGACGGCGCACGCATTGATTAGCGCTGGCTGTGTTATTTTATTGTCATTAATATGATGAGCAGCTGTTAGCAGAGCCTTAAAGCGCGATGAGATCGCCTGCTTATGAGTGTCACTCACGTTAGCGAATGATTGTAGCTGATCCTCTAGCTCAGCTAATAACTCGGTCAACGCCGTTACGTTATCGCCAGTTGTTTTACGGCCTAAGAAATCGATGGCTTGAATACCATTGGTGCCTTCGTAGATTTGGGCAATGCGAGTATCTCGTACCAGCTGCTCAATGCCTGTCTCGCGGATATATCCATGACCACCGAATACTTGCTGCGCCATAATGGCCGCATCGAGTCCTCGGTCGCTGAGAAAGGCTTTAGCTACAGGTGTCAGTAAACCAACATAACGAGCCGCTTTTGCCTTGACCTCGCCTTCGGCATATTTTGCTAAATCAAGCTGCTGACCAGTAAACACAGATAAGGCACGCCCAGCTTCGGTGTAGCTTCGGATCGTTAACAGCATACGGCGCACATCACCATGAACAATAATAGGATCACTAATCGCACCAGTTGCAGATCCGCCAGCCGCAACCCCTTGGGTGCGCTCTTTGGCATAGTCTGCCGCCATCTGATAGGCTGCTTGTGATGTACCTAATCCTTGGATGCCAATTGCCAAGCGCTCGTAGTTCATCATGGTAAACATACACACTAGGCCGCGATTGGGTTTGCCAATGAGATAGCCTTGCGCTTCATCATAATTCATGACGCAAGTCGCAGATCCCTTCAACCCCATCTTGTGTTCAATCGAACCAACCGTGACACCATTGGCTTCACCCAGCTCACCATTATCATCGACCTTAATCTTGGGGACTAAAAACAGTGAGATCCCGTTTGAGTCAGGCAACTTGGCTAAAACCAGATGAATGACGTTTTCAGTCAAATCATGATCGCCACCAGTGATGAAAATCTTGCTACCACTGATCAAATAGCTACCATCATCTTGTGGTACGGCTTTAGTACGAATGTTACGCAGATCAGAGCCCGCTTGCGGCTCGGTCATATCCATCGCGCCCGCCCACTCGCCACTATAAAGATTTGGCAGATATTTTTGCTTGAGCTCGTCAGTGCCGTGAGCGTTAATACACAGCGCGGCACCAGCCGTTAATGAGCCATAGAGCGTAAATGCATTACAGGCGCTATAAGCCATTTCATCGACCAGCACCCCAAGCATTTTTGGCATCCCCATACCACCTAACTCAGGGTCACCGCACAGTCCAACCCAACCACCCTCGGCATACTGATCATATACCGCCTTATAGCCATCAGGGGTGATCACCTTGCCACCTTCGTGACGAACACCCTGTTCATCGCCGCTGCGGTTGATGGGATGAATAAGATCACGAGCAATCTTATCTGCTTCATCCATGATGGCCTGTGCCGTATCCATATCTACAGCGTCTGTAAGTTCTGGCAAGTTGGCCCAAGTTGTAGGCGCATCAAATACCTTCTCTAATAAAAACTTCATATCGGCTAACGGTGCTTGGTATGGATTCATATCTTCACTCTTAAACGTAGGATTAAAACACTTGTTTAAACTTATACTAGATAGCCATTAGAATAAAGTCTTTTGTCGCTAATTAGCGTGATTTGGCTTGCAGCTAGACATAAAAAAGCCCCGCAACGAATGCAGGGCGATTAGACTCAAACTATATAAAAACATTACCACATGAGATCGTCTGGAATGACATAATCTGCATAGGGATCATCTTCTTCTACTGCTTGCAGATTATCATCTTGCTGCCACAAGTAACCACACCACTCAGGTACTAATAGTTGCACCCGTTCGGCTAACTTATGGGGCACCAAATAGCTGACCTCTTCGTGGCGCACAATACCCAATTGACCATTTAGAAGCTGACTCTGCAATTTATCATTGACATAAATCGAGTAAATTTTTGTACCTAAGGTGTAGTTGAATTTAACTTCAGCATCTCTTGGGACCTCAATAGCGAGACGCTTAAACTCTGTAATAAGCCCCCGTACTTGCCCTTTCTCAGTCGCTTCGGCAAAACGCTGTTCGTTTAAGGCTCTATCTTTATCGATTTGTGCCTGTTTCTTCGCGGCGATCTCCTGCTTAAGCGCTTCGGAGCCGTCATCTACTTTCGCTTTACGATCGCGACGCTTTTGGGTTTTAGTATCACGCACTTTCTGCTTGCTTACTAAACCCGCCTTTAACAGTTGTTCTTGAAATGGGTTTGCCATTAGTTTTCTCGCTTATCCAATAGCATCTCTCATGCTATCTATTTTCAAAAAATCAGCTCTTTTGAGCAAGTTTACCAAGCTCACTCATTGCCATACTTGCGCCGCCCAAGGACCATCCGCCGTCCACAGGCAAGATAGTACCAGTAATATAACTCGCCAATGGCGAAGCTAAAAAAAGTGCCGCGTTAGCAATATCTTGGCATTGGCCATTACGCTGCAATGGTACGCTTTTAGCGACGCTCTGCTGCAGTGCCTCACTTGGAGCAAGACGATTGAACCCTTCGGTATCGGCAATCGGCCCAGGTACCAATGAGTTGACTCTTATCCCCTCTACGCCCCATTCAAGCGCTAAGCTTTTCGTCAACATATCGACACCGGCTTTAGCTGCGCTGACATGTGCTTGCATTGGCATTGCGATATAAGACTGAGGTGCAGAGATCTGCACAATACAACCAGGTCTCGACATCAGCGGATAGGCCTGTTTAAGTACCTGAAAACTGCCTAGCAGATCGATATCCATAACAGACTTAAAGCCATTCTCGGTCAACTTAGCCGCGGTAGCGGGGAAATTTCCTGCTGCGCCGCTGACAAGGACATCGATATGATGGTACTTGTCAGCAATAACGCCAAATCCTGCGCTTAATCCATCGACATCCCTGACATCAAAGGCAACGCCAATCATCTTGCCTTCTGGATTAAGCGCTTGTAACTGACTAACTGCAGCGGTGACCTTTTCTTGACTTCGGCTCGCAACAGCAACGTTAGCCCCTGCTTTAGCAAATGCCTTAGCGATCCCTAAGTTAATCCCACTCGTACCGCCAACGACAACGACATTCTTTCCTTGGTAATTAAACATTTTCAACTCCTTGGATTATGTTTCAGTCAGGTCAACTTCTGTGTTAATTGTTCGGATGCTCTAGCTTAGCGATGCGTGTATTGCTGTCAATGCTGCTAAAGGATCGGCAGCTTTAGTGATTGGGCGACCTATTACCAGATAATCAGAGCCAGCAGCCAGCGCCTCAACAGGTGTCATCACCCTATGTTGGTCACCTTTATCGCTGCCCGCTGGACGAATACCTGGTGTAACTAATTTGAATGCTCGGCCAAATTCTGCTTTTAACATAGTCGCTTCTTGAGCAGAACACACGATGCCTGCAAGCCCCGCCTGTTGAGTCAGTGCAGCAAGACGCTTAACATGTTCGGCTGCAGGAACATTAATACCAAGCAACTTGAGATCGTCGTCACTCATTGAAGTCAATACGGTAACCGCAATCAATAGTGGGGCTTTGTCACCGTAGGGCAATAATGCTTGTTGAGCGGCTTGCATCATAGCTAAGCCACCACTAGCGTGAACATTGGTCATCCAAACCCCAAGTTCTGCAGCCGCAGCAACCGCTTTAGCAACTGTATTAGGGATGTCATGAAATTTAAGGTCTAAAAACAGATCGAAATTGCGCTTATGGATCTCGTTAACCAGCTCTGGACCAAACAAGGTAAACATCTCTTTGCCGACTTTCAGACGACACATGTTTGGGTCTAACTGATCAATGAGCTGCAAAGCTTCGGCCTTATTATCGAAATCTAATGCCACTATGATAGGTTTGTTGCTCATTAATCTCTCCTGATGCTTTGCATTTTTTGCTAATTTATTCACCGTCTAGACCGCGTATCCGCTTGATAGAACCCCAACTTTTGCAGGAGGGGCAATGCCAATAAAGTGTGTGTGACGGAAATCCACACTCGGTGCAGCGGTAACTCGGTCGATATTTGATTTGTTGTTCTACTAACTCAGATAGCATATTGAGGCTTTGCTTAGCCTGGCCATCTTCAGCATGTTGTAATTGCATCTTCATTAGATGCTGAAAGCTTTTCATTGTCGGGTGACGATAGAGGCCATCTAAGATCAGTTTTTCTGCATCTTGCAGCTCACCATGTTCAATCATGTGCTGTGCTAAGGTTATCGCCACACTCGCACCTGCGCCCTGCTCTAGTGCTTCACGAAGCAGTTCACGATAGGCGCTACGTTCATCGGGTGATTGATACAATTCATTGGCGATAGCGAGGGCTTCTGGAAAGAGTTCAATGTCAGCGTCTTTAAGACGAACTATCATCTCTTTACCGTGCGCTACATCTTGTTGGTTGAGATAGAGTTTAGCTAAGTGTAATAGCGCTCGGCCACAATTATTGTCTTGTTTCAGCGCCAAGCTAAGTGTCTTCAGTTTTAACTCAAGATCTTGTTGTTCATCCGCGAGCTCGCAGTAAAGATGAGCGCACAGGTGTTTCAGCGATTGCTGACGTTTACGTTTTAACGTCTGAATAATATCAATCGCTTTTTGCCAATCTTTAGTCACTTGATAAATGGCAATTAGCTGGTCTTCCGCTTCTTGACTGTGATCTTCTTGACGCACAAGGTTAAGAAATATCTCTTCTGCCCTGTCGTAGAAACCAGCTGCCAAGTAGTCTTTGCCAAGTTCCATCATGGCGATATCGCGTTGTTCGTTAGTCAAGCTAGGTCGCGCAATTAGGTTTTGATGAATGCGTATAGAGCGATCGACTTCGCCTCGTTTTCTAAATAGTGAGCCAAGGGAAAGATGGGTGTCGATGGTGTCATCATCGACATCAAGCATCGAGATGAAGAGATCAACCGCTTTATCTGATTCGTTAGAGAGTAAAAAGTTAAGCCCAGTAAAATAGTCCCGACTCAATTGTTTACGTTTACTATTCTGTTTATGCCTAATGCTACGGCGCCCCATATACCAGCCATAACCCGCTGCAATGGGAAGTAACAGAAACAGGATCTCTAACATATTAAGCGTTTCGTTCCTTAGCGTTAGAATCCACTAGAGCTGATTGCGTGGTAGGAACTAAAGGTGATAGTTTTGTTTCCAATTGCGCTATCTTTTTGTTTGCCTGACGCACAACTAATTTCATTTTACTAATGTGATAAATGGCGAATAGCCAGCTAACAAGGAAACCTGCCAAAAATACAGCGCCCAACACAACAGGAAGGCGATATTCACCTTGAGCAACAAAATAACTGATTGTCACCAACTGCTCATTGCGAGCACCAAATAACAGGGCTAGCACGAAAAACAACGCGACAAGCACAGTGGCTATAAATGACTTCACGTTACACTCCATATACGCGTAATGATGGGTTGATTATCTAAGAATTTTAGCTAACTAGCTAGCGATACCGAGAATTTAGATATAAAAAAGCCCCCTTTCGGAGGCTTTTAAAACAATGTCATTTACGAGTTGATTGAATCAACGCGCTCACGCAGTTCTTTGCCAGGCTTAAAGTGCGGTACATATTTGCCTTCTAACTCGACTGACGTTCCAGTCTTAGGGTTACGGCCAACACGCGGTGCACGATAATGAAGAGAAAAACTACCAAAACCACGGATCTCGATACGATCGCCGCCTTCTAATGTTGTTGCCATCTGCTCCAACATCTCTTTGATTGCACTTTCTACTTCTTTTGCCGACAGCTGCGACTGCCTAGTGGCAAGTTTTTCGATCAGTTCGGATTTAGTCATCCTGTACCCTCTATAATCAAGCCAAACACAGTCACCTAACGGGGATGCAACATCCCCGAACTTCAGGCGATTTACTTACGAGCTGCTTTGAACGCTTCAGCCATGGCACTGCTCATAGCAACGTCATCTTGCTTGTTCAAGTTAGCCATCGCTTCCTTCTCATCAGCTTCATCTTTCGCTTTGATAGATAGGCTGATAGTGCGGTTCTTGCGATCAACACCCATGAACTTAGATTCAACAGCGTCACCTACTGAGTATACAGTAGATGCATCTTCGATGCGCTCACGAGAAATATCAGCAACACGTAGATAACCTTCTACAGTGTCTGCTAGCTCGATAGTTACACCTTTAGCGTCTACAGCAACAACAGTACCGTTTACGATAGCACCTTTCTTCTTATCTGCAAGATAAGCGTTGAATGGATCGTCTTCAGTTTGCTTAACGCCTAAGCTGATACGCTCGCGCTCTGGGTCAACTGAAAGTACAACTGCGTTGATTTCGTCGCCTTTCTTGTAATCAGATACAGCTTCTTCGCCAGTACCGTTCCAAGAAATGTCAGATAGGTGAACTAGACCGTCGATGCCGCCGTCAAGACCGATGAAGATACCGAAGTCAGTGATTGACTTGATCTTACCAGTAACTTTGTCACCTTTTTGGAAACGTTCTGCAAAATCATCCCATGGGTTAACTTTACATTGCTTAAGACCTAGAGAGATACGACGACGCTCTTCATCGATGTCTAGCACTAGAACTTCAACTTCATCACCTAGGTTAACAACCTTAGATGGGTGAATGTTCTTGTTAGTCCAATCCATTTCAGAAACGTGTACTAGACCTTCAACGCCTTCTTCGATTTCAACGAAACAACCGTAGTCAGTAAGGTTAGTTACGCGACCAGTTAACTTAGTGTTTTCTGGGTAGCGCTTGCTGATTTCTAACCATGGATCTTCGCCAAGTTGCTTAAGACCTAGTGAAACACGAGTGCGCTCACGATCGTACTTAAGTACTTTAACGTTGATTTCGTCACCAACATTTACGATTTCAGATGGGTGCTTAACGCGCTTCCAAGCCATATCAGTGATATGTAGAAGACCGTCAACGCCACCTAGATCTACGAAAGCACCGTAGTCAGTAAGGTTCTTAACGATACCCTTAACTGCTTGGCCTTCTTGTAGGTTTTCAAGAAGAGCATCACGCTCTGCACTGCTTTCAGATTCGATCACAGCACGACGAGAAACAACAACATTGTTGCGCTTCTGGTCTAACTTGATAACTTTGAATTCTAGTTCTTTGTTTTCTAGGTGAGCGGTATCGCGAACTGGGCGAACGTCAACTAGAGAACCTGGTAGGAATGCACGGATACCGTTTAATTCAACAGTGAAACCGCCTTTAACCTTACCATTGATGATACCGATTACAGTTTCAGCATCTTCGTAAGCTTTTTCTAGAACGATCCAAGCTTCGTGACGCTTAGCTTTCTCGCGAGAAAGTTGAGTTTCACCGAAACCATCTTCAACAGAGTCAAGGGCTACGTCAACTTGGTCACCAACTGCGATTTCAAGAACGCCTTGAGCGTTTTTGAACTGTTCAGCTGGGATTGGGCTTTCTGACTTAAGACCTGCGTCAACAAGTACCATACCATTCTGGATTGATACTACAGTACCACGAACGATAGAACCTGGACGGAACTCAAGTGTTTCAAGGGATTGTTCAAATAGATCAGCAAAAGATTCAGTCATGTTTAATTTACTTAAAGTAATAAACCACAGCCCATCCTAGACGTGGAGTCAGATTAATAATTCGTCACATCCATATGACAAATAGTAAAACGCTAGCCTTTACAAGCTAACGTTAGGTAATTTTTGTATGATGTGGGCAAGCGCAAGCTCAACAACCTCATCAATGCCTATTGCCGTTGTATCGATAATAAGCGCGTCCTCAGCTGGTATCAAAGGAGCAACGGGACGATTCATATCACGCTCATCGCGTTCAATGACCTCAGCTAAAAGACGGTCGATATTAACATCGAAGCCCTTGTCCTGCAACTGATTATAGCGTCTTTGCGCCCGTTCCTCTGCTGACGCAGTTAAATAAAGTTTAGCGGGTGTTGACGGGAATACCACTGTTCCCATGTCGCGACCATCGGCGATTAGGCCAGGCGCTTCAGCAAAAGCTCGCTGGCGACGTAATAGTGCTTCTCGCACACTTGGAAAAGCAGCCACTTTAGACGCAGCGTTAGAGCATTCTTGGCTACGAATTGCATGAGAGACATCCTCTCCTTCTAGCACAACTTTGATGCCGTTTGCGTTAGTTGTAATGAATTGCACATCTAAGTGTGCCGCTAACAAGGCCAATGATGCTTCGTTGTCTAGTTCTACATTATGATGAATAGCCGCCAAAGCAAGCACACGATATATGGCGCCGCTATCTAACAACTTCCAACCTAATTTTGTTGCAAGTATCTGACTTACTGTACCTTTACCTGCACCGCTAGGGCCGTCAATAGTGACGATAGGAGCCCGTTGTGACATATGTTTCTCCAAATTAAATCTATCTTCCCTAAAGATCTCGAATGTCGTCCACTGAAAAAGCGCGCGCGCATTATAAACCAAATCTGATAACAAAGCGGTAAAAACTTCAGATTATTGGTACGTAGACTTAATCAGTGCAGATCAATGAGAGGTTTATATGGACCAACCTCTCATTGATTAACAAAAGTTAGACTGCTAGCGCAGCAAACTTTTTAAAGTAATTAGGAAAGGTTTTAGAGGTACAATCTGGATCGTTAATGGTGATACCACAATCGGCAAAGGCAAGCATAGAGAAACACATGGCCATGCGATGATCATTATAGGTATCGATATCAGCTGTATGAGGCTTCACTGGCGGCGTGACCGCAATATAATCGTTACCTTCATCGACAGTCGCACCGACTTTTCGCAACTCTGTCGCCATAGCAGCCAAGCGATCAGTTTCTTTAATACGCCAATTGTAAATGTTGCGAATAATGGTCGTTCCTTCGGCAAAGAGTGCGGTAGTTGCAATGGTCATGGCGGCATCAGGAATATGATTCATATCTAAGTCGACAGCCGTTAACTTACCTGCTCGAGCGATAATATAATCATCGCCCCACTCTATCTCTGCGCCCATTTTCTCCAGCACATCGGCAAATTTAACGTCACCTTGAATACTCTTAAGACCAACCCCGGTTACTTTCACTTCACCGCCTTTTATGGCGCCTGCGGCTAAGAAGTAAGACGCAGAGGACGCATCTCCTTCAACGAGTACGGAACCAGGAGAGACATAAGATTGACCAGAGAGAATTTCGAATCTTTGATAGTCATGGTTAATCACCTTGACCCCAAATTGGGCCATCATCGCGATTGTGATGTCGATATAGGGCTTGGAAACCAACTCTCCTTTGATCTTAATATTTACCGTATCGGTTGCTAACGGTGCAACCATCAATAAAGCGGTTAAAAACTGGCTCGACAGATCACCAGCAATTTCGACATCACCACCGTTAAGGCCGGTTGCATTAATAGTTAACGGCGGAAAATTTTCATTTTTAAGATAGTGAATCTCAGCACCAAGATCGCGTAGCGCATCAACTAAGTCGCCTATCGGACGCTCTTCCATTCGAGGTTCGCCCGTCAAGGTAAACTGACCCGTTCCCAATGTAAGCGCAGCACATAAGGGACGCATCGCCGTTCCCGCATTACCTAGAAACAGACTTTGGGGCTGCGCCGCATTGATGACGCCACCTAGCCCTTCAAGCTCACAAACGGTTTTGTCATCGGAGAGATGATAATTAACTCCCAATTGCTCGAGTGATGCAAGCATGTAACGAATATCATCTGAATCGAGCAGATTGGTGAGCTTAGTCTTACCTTTCGCCAACGTCGCTAACAATAGCGCACGGTTAGAAATGCTCTTAGAGCCAGGGATGTTAATTGTACCTTGGACTTTACTGATGGGTTCGAGTCGTAGTTGCTTCATTAATCACTTCTTTTATCATTGCATGACGCCTTAACAGTCATGCGGGTTATCATTAACGTTTGTACCATCACGACAAAATGGCGATCTGTTCAAAAAGACTTTGAACCTCGTGGTTATAAAGTTACTGATTGGGGCGTACTATTCAATACTTTTTTCACTTTTTTATGCCTAAATGAGTAATTTTCTTTCTTCATGGGCTAAATTGCGTTTTAACTTAAGCATTTCGTTAACTAACACTGTGAAGTTAACATCGCTGGCATAAAATTTTGCCACAGATATCGTTTGATAAATTGAGGAGTTTAACTGTTAATCGGACACAAACTTAGTTTATCCTAAGTCCACTACTAACAAAGGCCTGTATTGGCCAACAAACAGAATATAAGGTCGTTAGCACTATGTTCGAAAAACTCTCCCCTATGCCTGCCGATCCTATCCTTGGCTTAATGGCAAAATACCGCGAAGACTCCCATGTAAATAAGGTCGATCTCGGTGTTGGTGTTTATAAAGATGAAGCTGGGCATACGCCGATTTTAGCCTGCGTCAAGAAGGCTGAACAACATAGGATTGATACAGAGGAAACGAAAGTTTACATCGGTCCTACAGGGTCGGCTTCCTTTAATCAACTCATTGGCGAGTTAGCGTTTGGCGCCAATAATGCGGCAATGTTAGCAAATCGTATTCGCTCAGTGTCTACTCCTGGCGGTACGGGCTCATTAAGAGTGGCGGCCGATTTCATTAAGCGCATTAATCCGAACTCGGTGATTTGGGTTAGTGATCCCACTTGGGCTAACCATACTGGTCTATTTGAAGCGGCTGGGATCACAGTAAAAACGTACCCCTACTACGATCATGAAAATAAATCGCTTAAGTTCGACGAGATGCTTGCCACACTCGCCACAATCAGCAGTGATGACGTGGTGTTATTGCATGCGTGTTGCCATAACCCAAGCGGTATGGATTTGACCAATGAACAGTGGGATAAGGTTATTGAACTCACTAAACAGCAGGGATTTACCCCATTAATCGATATGGCATATCAGGGTTTTGGCGACGGTGTTGACCAAGATGCTTACGGTGTCCGTCAAATGGCGGCGGCCGTCGAAGACATGATCTTATGCAGTTCATGTTCTAAGAACTTTGGCCTATACCGTGAACGTATTGGCGCCTGTTCAATCGTTGCTAAAGACAGCCACGCGGCAGATATCGCGTTTTCAGTATTACTCTACGTTGTACGCTGTATCTATTCGATGCCGCCAGCACACGGCGCAGCGATCGTCGAGACCATTTTGGGTTCGAGTGAGCTTAAGCAGCAATGGTTAGATGAGCTTAAAGTCATGCGTGATCGCATTAACGGTAATCGCGCTATGCTAGTCAATAAGTTAATAGAGAAAGGCGTGACTCGCGACTTTAGCTTTATCGCACAGCAAAAAGGGATGTTCTCTTTCCTTGGTATAACGCCAGAGCAAGTCGCTCAATTACAACGCGATCACAGTATCTACATGGTAGATTCAAGCCGTATCAGCATTGCCGGGATCGGTGAAGGAAACGTAGACTACTTAGCCGAATCAATAGCTAAAGTGCTGTAAAAAAACAAAAAAGAGTTCCTTGGATATGACGCCAAGGAACTCTTTTTATCTTAACTATGAAGATTAACAGCTATGTTTCGCTGCAAATTGATGCATAAACTTAACTAACGCGTTAACGCCTTCAATCGGCATCGCATTATAAATACTCGCTCGCATACCACCAACACTTCGGTGGCCTTTCAATGCTACCAGCCCGTTCGCTTTGGCCTGCTTGATGAACTCATCGTTTAAGCTTTCATCTCTTAAATAAAAGGTCACATTCATTTTAGAGCGATTCTCAGTTGCCACTCTGCTCTCATAGAAGTCATTACTATCTATAAATGTATATAAAAGCTCCGCTTTTTGCTGATTGAGCTTTTCCATGGCAGCAACGCCACCCTTACCTTTTAACCATTTAAAGACTTCGGCCGCCAAATACCAAGCAAAAGTCGGTGGCGTGTTATACATAGAATCATGTTTCACCGCTAAGCGATAATCCATGATAGACGCCTGCGCCAATTGTGGATGCGACAACAACTCATCTTTTACAATAACGATGCTGAGGCCCGATGGACCAATATTCTTTTGCGCGCCAGCATAGATCAAACCGTAACGACTAACGTCGATTTGACGCGACATGATGTTAGATGACATATCGGCAACAATCGGCCAAGGAGAATCTAATTCGTCAAAAATTTCGATGCCATCAACCGTCTCATTTGGACAATAGTGAACATAACGATAATCTTTATCTAATGCCCGCAGATTCGGTATTACCACTCTATTGATACCATTAGTTTTATCGACAATATTAATGGTGTCTACCTGGTCACTACCTGCAAGCTTTACCGCCTCGTCAACGGCAGCTGATGACCAGCTACCATCCACTAAATAGAGCGCCTTACCTTTATTGCCAAGAAAATTATTCACAACAGCAGCAAACTGACCTCGACCGCCGCCATGCATAAATAACACATGGTAGTCGTTGGGAATCGACATTAATTCTCTGATATCCGCTTCGGCCTGCTCTGTTAACGCGATAAATTCTTTACTACGATGGCTGACCTCCATAACGGATACACCTTGGCCATTCCAATCTAATAACTCCATTTGTGCCTTGTTCATCACCTCAACAGGTAGCATTGCAGGTCCTGCACAGAAATTATATGTCGCGCTCACTTACTTCTCCTTTGACTCATAGGGTCAATTGCGTTGATACAATAGTTGGTGCCACTGGCATTATTATTAGAATTATCTGTTTCTTTTTTTGCTTGCTGAAACAAAACGAGCGTCCAAATGGACGCCCGTTAAACTCGCAAATCGTTACTCAGCAGGTTGCTCAGCGTCAGATTGCGTATCAGGTTCATCACCTGGTGTTTGCTCTACGTCAGTCTCGACAGATTCCGTATTATTAATGATAGGATTTCCCTCTTCATCAAGTTCTACTTCTTCTTGTATCTCATCGATGCGTTGCAAACCAACCACTTTTTCATCATCAGCCGTACGGATGATCGTGACACCTTGAGTGTTACGACCAATGCTTGATACGCCCGTTGCAGGTGTGCGAACTAAAGTTCCCTTGTCACTGATCAACATGATTTCATCGTTTTCGCCAACTTGAACGGCGCCGACAACAGCACCATTACGTTCACTCACTTTGATAGAAACCACACCTTTAGTACCACGACTCTTAGCTGGGTACTCTGCAAGATCTGTACGCTTACCATAACCGTTTTCTGTCACGGTCAAGATGGCGCCATCGCCCTTAGGTACGATGAGAGACACTACTTGCTGGCCATCTTCAAGCTTGATACCACGAACACCCGTTGCAGTACGGCCCATCGCTCGCAGTGCTATCACTTCTTCGCCAGTTTCTGGATCGATTTTAACTTCACCAGTTTCTGAACTGCGTGCTTTCTCGTTAAACCTAACGACCTTGCCTTCGTTAGAGAACAACATGATGTCATCATTGCCATCAGTAATGTCTACGCCAATCAACTGATCGCCATCTTTAAGATTAACCGCGATGATACCGTTTGAACGTGGATTGCTGTAAGCCGTCAAGGCAGTCTTCTTCACCGTGCCGTGAGAAGTCGCCATAATAATGTACTTATCTTCCGCGTATTCACGTACAGGCAAGATTGCCGTAATACGTTCGCCTTCGGAGAGCGGCAAAATATTTACAATAGGACGCCCACGAGCGGTGCGACTCGCTAGCGGTAACTGGTAAACTTTGAGCCAATACATCTTACCAAAATCAGAGAAGCATAAGATGGTGTCGTGGGTATTGGCCACCAATAGCTTCTCGACGAAATCTTCATCTTTCACTTTAGTAGCCGCTTTGCCTTTACCACCACGACGCTGAGCTTGGTAGTCGGTTAACGGCTGATACTTGGCATAACCTAAGTGTGACAATGTCACTACAACGTCTTCTTCGTTGATCAGGTCTTCAAGACTCATATCAATTTCATTGGCGTTGATCACAGTGCGGCGCTCATCACCATACTGTTCTAAGATCTCTTCGAGTTCTTCTTTGATCACTTCCATCAGACGTTCAGGGCTACGAAGGATCAGCAGTAATCCGGCAATAAGAACCAAGAGTTCTTCATATTCAGATAGGATCTTCTCGTGCTCAAGCCCAGTTAATCTGTGTAGGCGAAGTTCGAGAATGGCCTGAGCCTGCTGCTCAGTTAAGAAATACTTGCCATCACGAATACCGAACTCTGGCTCAAGCCACTCTGGACGCGCTGCATCATCGCCTGCTTTTTCAAGCATGCCTTGTACATTACCCAGCTCCCAACCTTGCGCGACAAGTTTGACTTTCGCTTCAGCTGGCGTTGGTGAGGCTTTAATGACCGCAATAATCGGATCGATGTTAGCTAACGCAATCGCTAATGCCTCAAGGATATGGGCACGCTCACGGGCTTTACGGAGTTCAAATACGGTACGGCGAGTGACCACTTCACGGCGGTGAAGGATAAAGCACTCTAGCATCTCTTTAAGGTTGAACAACTTAGGCTGACCGTTGGTCAATGCCACCATGTTAATACCAAAAGAGCACTGCATCTGAGTTTGAGCATAAAGGTTATTAAGTACAACCTCGCCCACTTCTCCACGTTTGATCTCGATAACGATGCGCATACCATCTTTATCAGATTCATCGCGAAGACCGCTAATGCCTTCAATTTTCTTATCTTTTACTAGCTCGGCGATCTTTTCGATCATACGAGCCTTGTTAACTTGATAAGGGATCTCATGCACGATAATACGTTCACGGCCATTGTCTTCAGTTTCGACTTCAGCCTTGGCACGCATAACGGCGCGTCCACGCCCCGTCTTATACGCATCAATAATGCCCTTACGACCATTGATAGATGCAGCCGTTGGGAAGTCTGGACCTGGAATATATTCCATCAGCTGCTCGATTGAGAGACTTGGCTCCTCAATCAGGGCTAAACAGCCTTGTACCACTTCGTTTAAGTTGTGTGGCGGAATATTGGTCGCCATACCAACAGCAATACCCGATGAACCATTAATTAATAGGTTAGGTACGCGTGTAGGTAGCACAGCAGGAATAAATTCAGTGCCATCATAGTTAGGCACGAAATCGACGGTTTCTTTCTCTAAGTCAGCCAATAATGAATGGGCTAACTTTTCCATGCGAATTTCGGTATAACGCATCGCAGCAGCAGAGTCACCATCGACAGAACCAAAGTTACCTTGGCCGTCAACCAGTGGATATCTCATAGAGAAAGGCTGCGCTAAACGAACGATAGTGTCGTAAACTGCGGTATCGCCATGTGGGTGGTATTTACCGATAACATCACCGACAACACGTGCCGACTTTTTATAAGGTTTATTCCAATCGTTCTTAAGTTCGTTCATCGCAAAAAGAACACGACGGTGAACGGGTTTTAGTCCGTCTCTTACATCAGGTAGAGCTCGGCCAACGATAACGCTCATGGCGTAATCTAAATATGAATTCTTTAATTCGTCTTCAATATTAATTGGTGTTATAGATGAAGCCAGATCAGTCATAAACTGCTCGATCCCTTGAAATTTAGCTGACAAAATACTGTTCAGAAACCAGACAATATTACGTCAAGCCTGAAAACGTGATTTGGCATTCTAACACAGATAATTATTGTCGCTAGACCCTATTGAAATTTCCCTTCAAATAACTGATTAGGCCGATAAACATTGATTCAGGTCAATGACCTCACGCCTATAAAACCGATCTGCTGAATATCTCGCCAGTTACAGATTGATTCTCCTTTGTTTATCAAATGCTATCGGTATAATGGCTACAAAATAACGACTCGACAGAGGTCTAAAAGTGTCTAATTCGATGAATGTTGATCCGCAAGAAATCGCAAAGTTTGAAAAGATGGCCGAAACTTGGTGGGATCCCGAAGGTGAATTTAAGCCACTGCATAAACTCAACCCGTTACGCTTAAACTTTATCGATCAAACCGTCGGCGGTCTTTTCGATAAACGAGTATTAGATGTCGGTTGCGGCGGTGGTATTCTCTCTGAAAGTATGGCTCGCATCGGCGCCAAGGTCGACGGGTTAGATATGGGCACAGAGCCATTAGATGTGGCGAGATTACATGCATTGGAGACGGGAGTTGAAATTAACTATATCCAAGATACCGCTGAAGCCCATCGCGATAACCATGTAGGCCATTATGATGTCGTCACCTGTATGGAGATGCTTGAACATGTTCCCGATCCTGCTTCTGTAATAAAAGCCTGCAGTGACATGGTAAAACCAGGCGGTTATGTTTTCTTCTCGACAATAAACCGTAATATCCGTGCTTATATAGAAACGGTTATTGGTGCAGAGTATATTTTAAAGATGCTGCCTGTTGGTACTCATGATCATAATAAGTATATCAAGCCGGCTGAGCTTATTTCGATGGCAGATGCTGCGGACTTGTTCTGTACCGATGCTGCCGGGATCACTTATAACCCGCTAACGGGTATCTTCCGTTATACCAAGAATCTTGACGTCAACTACATGATAGCGACGGTCAAAAATGACGATAATTAATCGTCATTTAAATTCTATAGATATCACTGGGGTGCTGTTCGATTTAGACGGCACCTTAGTCGATACCGCCCCCGATTTGGTCAACGCACTCAATCTTGCCCTCACTGAACATGGCTACCCAACCAAATCACTTGAGCAAGTTAGAGACGCAGCATCAAATGGTAGCTTAGCACTGGTTAATGCAGCGCAGCCTTCACTCAGTAACGAGGACAAGGCGCTGATCCAGCAGGCCCTGCTAGTACATTATGCTCGCGTCAATGGCGATCATGCACTGTTATTTGATGGAATTGCAGCACTGCTTGGTTATCTTGAGCAACATCGAATTCCTTTTGGCGTGGTAACCAATAAAGCGGCGCGCTTTGCCAGACCTTTATTGGAAAAACTTAATTTGATATCCCTGATGCCAGCAATGATTAGCGGAGATTCGACCTATTATAGTAAGCCCAATGCCGCACCTATGTTACTGGCGGCGCAGCAACTAAAATGTACGCCGAGATCGGTATTATATATCGGGGATGCTAGGCGCGATCTTGAAGCGGCGCATAACGCGAATATGCTTGGTGCTATTGCCATGTGGGGTTATATTGCCGAACACGATGATCCAGCCACTTGGCCACAAGACTTTAGCTTTAGCCGTCCAGAAGAGATTATCGCTTTACTAAAACAATCCCATCCATACAATAACGCTGCATCGAATAACAGTTATACCTGAACAAGCTTAGGTTATCTTGGTTAAAACGATCCCACCAATGTTGATGTCAATGATGATCTGCTCGATCGATTATAAAACTAGCGGTCCTTAAGTTTAAATTCAGCAGGCTAAAAGTTAACCTTTGGCATGTATCGCAATTAAAAACAAGGCTTAAAGGTTAGCCGTCACTAACACTAAGGTTTACCCCCAAGATATCCACAACTTGTCCCCTAAATTCACGCTTGCAATATGTCTACAACCTCACTATCTTGTATCCTAGAAAATATAAAACACCATATATTGTGTGTGGGTGATAATCGAAGCCACTAGAACATCGGTTGTGCATAGGCACTTTTCTTAACCCTTCGATTGTTTTTACAGGGAAACGTCGGGTGAACATATTGGCTCACCTCATCGCGATATTTAATTCAAGGCTTATCTTCAATGAACAGCAATATGCAGGTCACTAAACGCAGTGGCGAACGTGAGATCATCGATCTGGATAAGATCCATAGAGTGATCACTTGGGCGGCAAAAGGACTCAACAACGTCTCAGTTTCTGAGGTTGAATTACGTTCACATCTTCAGTTTTTTGATGGCATTCCAACTGAAGCCATTCATGAAACGATCATTAAGGCTGCGGCGGATCTTATTTCGCCAGAATCACCTGATTACCAGTTTCTGTCTGCACGCTTAGCGATTTTTCATCTACGTAAAAAGGCATTTGGTCAATTTGAACCGCCAAAACTTTATGACCACGTTGTGAAGCTAGTTGAGATGGGCAAATACGATACCCATATTCTAAACGATTACACTCGCGACGAACTTGATATTCTCGATAGCTATATTGACCACTGGCGCGACATGAATTTCTCTTATGCTGCGGTTAAGCAGTTGGAAGGGAAATATTTAGTCCAAAACCGAGTTACCCATGACATCTATGAAAGCGCGCAATTCCTGTATATTTTAGTGGCAGCATGTCTGTTCGCTAAATATCCAAAAGAGACCCGCTTAGATTATGTAAAACGTTTCTATGATGCGACCTCTACGTTTAAAATCTCATTGCCAACGCCAATTATGGCGGGTGTGCGCACGCCTACACGTCAGTTCAGCTCCTGTGTACTCATTGAGTGTGGTGACAGCTTAGATTCCATTAACGCGACGGCATCATCGATCGTCAAATACGTATCACAACGTGCTGGGATCGGGGTCAATGCTGGACGTATTCGCGCATTAGGAAGCCCTATTCGTGGTGGTGAAGCATTCCACACAGGTTGTTTACCCTTTTATAAGTATTTCCAAACTGCGGTAAAATCTTGCTCTCAGGGCGGCGTTCGTGGCGGTGCTGCGACCCTCTTCTACCCTATGTGGCATTTAGAAGTCGAGTCGCTACTTGTACTTAAAAACAACCGCGGTGTCGATGATAACCGTATCCGTCATTTGGACTATGGTGTTCAGATCAACAAGCTTATGTATCAACGCCTTATCCAAGGTGGGATGATCAGTTTGTTCAGCCCATCTGACGTACCAGGTATGTATGATGCTTTTTTTGAAGATCAAGACGAATTTGAACGTCTCTATCTTAAGTATGAAGCCGATGAAACTGTACGTAAGAAGCAGATCAAAGCGGTAGAGTTATTTGCATTAATGATGCAAGAGCGTGCATCGACAGGTCGTATCTATATTCAAAACGTCGATCACTGTAATACCCACAGTCCATTCGATTCGAAAGTGGCGCCAGTTCGTCAATCTAACTTATGTTTAGAGATTGCCTTACCGACTAAGCCGCTTAACAACATTAATGATCCTGATGGTGAAATTGCACTCTGTACCCTTTCGGCGCTTAACTTAGGTGCAATTAAAAATCTTGAAGAGCTAGAACCTCTAGCGGATCTTGCGGTACGAGCCTTAGATAACCTACTGGATTATCAAGATTACCCGATCACCTCGGCACATAAAGCGTCTATGAATCGCCGTACCTTAGGTATAGGTGTGATTAACTTTGCTAATTATCTAGCAAAAGAAGGTGTTCGATATTCAGATGGTTCTGCAAATGGGATCACTCATAGAACCTTTGAAGCGATTCAGTATTACCTGTTAAAGGCATCGGTTAATTTGGCGAAGGAACTAGGCGCCTGCCCGTTGTTCCATGAAACTAACTATGCGAAAGGTATTTTGCCAATTGATACCTATAAGCGTGATTTGGACTTAATTTGTGATGAGCCGCTGCATCTGGACTGGGATTCGCTGCGCGAAGAGATAAAGACTCACGGATTACGTAACTCGACACTGTCGGCGCTTATGCCATCGGAAACCTCCTCGCAGATATCTAATGCGACCAACGGTATCGAGCCACCACGAGGCTTGATTAGCGTTAAGGCGAGTAAAGATGGTCAGCTAAAGCAAGTCGTGCCCGATTTTGAAAAATATCAATACAGCTATGAGCTGTTGTGGCAAATGCCAGGTAATGAAGGTTACTTGCAATTAGTCGGTCTAATGCAGAAGTTCGTCGACCAATCTATTTCGGCCAATACTAACTATGATCCTAGCCGCTTCCCAGGTTCTAAAGTACCTATGCAAGTATTGCTTAAAGATCTATTGACCGCATACAAATATGGTGTAAAAACCCTCTACTATCACAACACTCGTGATGGTGCTTCAGATAGCCACGATGATATCACCGCTATCGAGAAAGAAGATGACAGTTGCGCTGGCGGCGCATGTAAAATCTAACCATAGATTTGTTAATTGGTATAACACGTTAATTTAAGGGGGCTGATGCCCCCATTATCGGAAGATAGAAAAAATGGCCTACTCAACATTTTGTCAAACACCAAATAACGCCGCACTAGAACCTATGTTTCTTGGGCAATCGGTTAACGTCGCGCGTTACGATATTCAAAAGTATGAAGTTTTCGAAAAGCTGATTGAGAAACAATTGAGCTTTTTTTGGCGTCCTGAAGAAGTTGATGTCAGTAAAGATAAAATCGATTATGCGGCGCTGCCCGATCATGAAAAGCACATTTTCATCTCCAATCTGAAATATCAGACGCTGCTTGATTCGATTCAGGGTCGTTCACCCAACGTCGCATTCTTACCTTTAGTGTCGTTACCTGAACTAGAAACTTGGATTGAGACTTGGTCTTTCTCTGAGACAATCCACTCGCGCTCTTATACCCATATTATTCGTAATATCGTTAACGATCCGTCGATTGTGTTCGATGATATCGTCGAAAACCAAGAGATCCTTAAACGTGCCAGTGATATTGCAGAATATTACGACCATTTGATCAAGTTGAGCCAAGCGTATCACTTACTCGGTGAAGGCATGCATGAGATCGATGGCCAGATGCTTGAAGTGACAAGGAGAGAGATCAAAAAAGCACTCTATCTTTGTACCGTATCGGTTAACGTATTAGAGGCGATCCGCTTCTATGTCAGCTTTGCCTGTTCTTTTGCTTTTGCCGAGCGTAGAGTCATGGAAGGTAATGCAAAGATTATTCGTCTTATCGCTCGTGACGAAGCACTACATCTTAATGGTACTCAGCACATGCTGAAGATCATGCAAGCCGGTAAAGATGATCCTGAGATGGGTGAGATCGCCAAAGAGTGTGAACAGATCGCGACCGATATTTTTGTTAAGGCCGCCGAGCAGGAAAAAGAGTGGGCGAAATACCTATTCAAAGATGGTTCAATGATTGGTCTTAATGAGCAGATCCTGTGCCAGTATGTCGAATACATTACTAACGAGCGCATGAAATCAGTAAACTTAGTCAGTCCTTATGCTGAGCAAACTAATCCATTGCCTTGGATGAAGAGCTGGCTAGAGAGTGATTCTGTTCAGGTCGCACCTCAAGAGGTTGAAGTCTCCTCATATCTTGTGGGTCAAATCGATTCTTCAATCGATGAGAGTGAGTTTGCGGACTTTAACCTGTAACAATGAGCGTAAATAAAACCAACTTGAATAAGCTGACACTCAAGAAGGCTCCTATTGTGAGCCTTCAAGGTCAACCCGTTCTGTTATATACCCTGCAGCATCAAAGTTTGCTGCAGGCGTTAGAGCAAAAAAAAGTCAAGATCTTCTCTGAATGTCGCAATGGTTTTTGTGGAGCCTGTAAAACCAAGATCATTCGAGGTGCTGTCAGTTACCACACCGAGCCCTTAGTCGAACTCGAAGCAGATGAGTGTCTGCCCTGCTGTTGTCACCCTGACGGCGATCTTGATTTGTCATTGTCACCTCAAGGGGCCGACGTCGTGATCATGCGACAATCAAAACAAGACCGTAACCAAAACCAAGATCATAAACAGGCTCAACAGCCGAATCCAACCCTCAAATACGCCACCAACGAAGCGTAATTCTTGTTTTACCCTCTTCTCATTTAAGCCGCCCAATAGCTGTGATTAGGTCAATTGAACCCTTGCATAGAAGCAAGCCGCCAATATTTTTGTGGTCGCTCAACGAAAAAGGCTACTCAAATGAGTAGCCTTTTTCTTAATCTGGCGGAGAGATAGGGATTTGAACCCTAGACGGGCTATAAACCCGTGCCGGTTTTCAAGACCGGTGCATTCGACCACTCTGCCATCTCTCCGAACGCCGCGAATAATATAGCTGACTCCCCCTGATGTAAAGCGAAAATTACCAACAGCCACTTATTCGTTTAACTATCAATCAATCTTTATGCTCCTCATCTCGATATAGTGCGATATTTGCAGGATCTGGCGCCTGAAGTTCCTTGGTTAACACTTTCCAATTGGCCAGCTTTCTCACTTTATACCCAGCTAATACTCCGACAGAACTTACGATTATTGCCAGCGCTATAGTCACCTCTCCCTCATGGGCCCATACAGCTACCAATGAAGACGCACCAAAGGCCATGCCTATCTGAAGAAAATTCTGTAAACCTGCAGCTTTTGCTGACGCCTGCTTGAAAACTTGTAGCGCACAATTAACAACGATGGGATAACAGGCACCGTTTGCTGCCGCTAGGATGGAGAAAATGATTAATAATGGCCATATGGTATCGCTTCTTAAAATTAAGGTGCTAAACGCAATACCAGCAACGCAGCTCCCAAATAATAGCAATAGTATCGCTAAGCTTTGTTCTACTCCTACCCTTCTGATTAACATCTTGCTCGTATACCCCCCCACGATGAACATGATGGTTTGCGGGATAAAACTTAAGCCGATCTCAGTAGCTTGATAACCATGCTGCTCCATCACAATCGGCCATAGGGTCAAATAGGAGAAAAATGCAGCTGAGCAAGCACCAAAAATCATCACATTCCCTAGGTATTTAGGGCTTTTAAACATATCTAAATAACTAACGCGTATAGATTGGTTTTCGTTAACATCACGCTTTACGGGGTCCTTTTTAACCCACAATACCGTGGCTAACATTAACAATACGGTTAGCACAGTTAACATGATAAAAATCGTTCTCCACTGGCTATGTTCCAGAACGTAGGCACCTAAGATCGGTGCTACTGCAGGTGACAATGCAACCAAAGGCATAATATTACTAAATACTTTTTGTGCTTCCGTAGCGTCATATTTGTCAATCACAATAGCTTGCCAAATAACCGCAGCACTACAGGCTCCCAGCGCTTGGAAAAAACGTCCTATATTGAACATTAACATTGAATCGCTTATCGCGATGGTATAGCTTGCTACACCAAACAGTAACAGACCAATAAGCAAACTAGCACGCTTACCATAGCGTTGAACGAGTGGGCCATAAAGTAGTTGACCAATGGCTAAGCCTGCTAAGAAAAAGGTCAATGAGCTTGCCACCTGGCTCGCACTTGCATCAAATGTCTGTTCAATTGATTTGAACGCAGGTAAATACATATCAGTTGCAACAAAACCTAACATACTGAGTAACGCTAAATATCCGAGAAACAGCAAATTACCGCTTTTATTAATGAATTTCATACATACACACTGTAACTAACGAGAAGAACCGCAGTGTAGATACTTGCCAATTGCTTGTGAAACGGTTATTTTTGCTTACAGCCTTCAAAATTAATCACAGCAGAGGTCGCAAGATGCTTTCAGAACAATCCATGCAACTTATCGATATGGTCGCAAGAGTAGGCAGTTTTACGGCGGCAGCGAATAAACTTCATAAAGTCCCTTCCGCTGTGAGTTACGCAGTCAAACAAGTGGAAGAGGAACTCGGAGTTGTACTGTTCGAACGCCATCATCGAAGCGTCAGTCTCACCCCTGCTGGTCTGCATTTTGTAAAACAAGTCAGGCAGATACTAACAAATCTAGAATCGTTAAAAGTCGATACTAAACAAGTTGCAAATGGTTGGCAGCCGACCCTGTCGATTGCGCTAGATAATATCGTCAGGGCAGACAAAATCAGTGTGCTTATTGCCGATTTCTATCGCCATTTTGATAATGTCGAATTGATCATTCGTATCGAAGTATTTAATGGCGTATGGGAAGCTATTGCTACGGGACGAAGTGATATTGCGATTGGTGCAACTACCGCGATTCCCGTTGGCGGCGAGTATCATTTTAAGGATATGGGAGATATAGAGTGGAGCTTCCTCGTCAGTAAGAACCATCCTCTAGCATCAATTGATCGTCCGCTTCACGATGATGAGCTTAGGTCCTACCCTTCAATTTGTTTAGAAGATACATCTAGAGAAATACCGAAGCGAATGACTTGGCTGCTGGAAAATCAACGCAGGCTGGTGGTTCCTGATTGGATACGCGCCATAAACTGTTTTCGTGAAGGACTTGGGATTGGCTATATGCCGAAGCATTTTGCCACACCTTTTGTGGCTGCTGGCGCTTTGATCGAAAAACAACTCGAACGTCCTAAGGCTCCTAGCCCATGCTGTTTAGCCTGGAATGACACCAATACCTCACCCGCGATGGCATGGGTACTCGACTATCTAGGCGATAGCGAAAAACTACAGAAAGATTGGTTTAACTAGTTTGTATTTTAAATATTTAATCGCTTTCACCTGAGGAACCGCTCAGGTATCATTGATTTTATTTAGGGTTAAAGCTTATTCATCTAATGGAACCGATGGGTAAATTTATACTCAAATAGAACATCAAGTTATTTAGAGTCACTGGAGACTACGATGACACAAGAAACACTTTATGCTGGACACGCTTCGACCCAAGAAGTAAACAAGCTACTGAAGAACACCTATATGTTACTGTCAATGACATTAGCATTTTCTGCATTGTGCGCGGGACTCGCAATGGTAATGCAGATAGGTCCAATGCTATCGCTTGGTCTTTCAATTGGGGGACTGGTTTTACTTTTTGTCACCTTACGTAAAGCGGAAAGCGCTGCAGGGCTGTTTTGGGTTTTTGCCTTTACGGGTATGGAAGGTGCGTCATTAGGTTACATGCTAAATCATTACGCTGGTATGGCTAATGGACCTCAACTAATTATGCAAGCACTCGGTTTAACTGCCGTCGTATTTGTTACCCTTAGTGGTTACGCCCTCACGACTAAGAAAGACTTTTCCTTTATGCGAGGCTTTTTAGTTGCAGGACTTGTGATTGCTATCGTTGCAGGTATTGCCAATATCTTTATCGGTAGCGGCACCGTCTTTATGGCGCTTAACGCAGGTGTTGCACTGTTAATGACGGGCTTTATCTTATTTGATACCAGCCGTATCGTTAATGGTGGTGAAACCAATTATATTCGCGCAACAATCTCCTTGTACTTAGATTTCTTAAATCTATTTATCTCTATTCTGCACCTTATGGGTGTGGGCGGTGATGATTAATTGGTGGTTTATATCTGACCTAAGGTTTGAGATATAACGCTAAACTGCGATAGAATAGCTCCCTGTAATGGGAGCTATTTTTTTTGCGTTCAACATGAACTACAGTGGATCTGATGAGTAAGATATTAATTCAAGTCAACCGCCCTGCCTACGGCAATGCTAATAGCCATCAGGCACTCAGTTTTGCAAAAGCTGCCGTTGAGCAAGGTCATGAAATAATTAGAGTGTTTTTTTATCAAGATGGTGTCCTGTCCACGAATGCATTAAATAGCCCAGCATCGGATGAATTTGATCTAACCAAGGCTTGGGCTGATTTTGGTGTTAAACATAAGGTGCCATTAATCAACTGCGTATCCGCAGCGCTAAGGCGTGGAGTCCTGTCTGAAGTCGAAGCGAGAGAAAACCAACTTCAACATTGGAACCTAGCAGCACCGTTTGTGATGGGTGGGCTTGGCGAACTGGTCACCGGCATTGAACACGCCGATCGGGTAGTCAGTTTTTAAGGCATATTTGTGAAAAAAATTACCGTAATATTTAGGCATGCGCCTCACGGAAAAGCCAATAGCAGAGAAGCACTCGATTTTGCTCTTCTAAGTGCCAGTTTCGAGCAGGTAGTAACTTTATTATTTGTTGACGATGGCGTATTGAATCTACTGCCGAACCAAACTCCGGCCCAGATCGGTGGTCGAGATTTTATATCGACATTTAAGGCCTTACCGCTTTACGACATCGAAGATGTCTTTGTGTGTGAAAGCTCTTTAACATCAATGGGACTGAGCACACAGGACTGTTTTATTGCGGTTCAAGCATTAAGCGCCGAGCAAATACAACAGCAACTTAAGCAAGCTGATGAAGTGTTGGTATACTGATGATCTTACATACTATTCAAGACTCTCCAACTCAAGATGCCGCCCTATCCTGCTGCTTACGTTATTGCAGCTTAGAGGACACGCTTCTACTGACTGGTGATAGTGTATATGCGCTACTGCATCCCTATTGGCAAGAGCAACTTCTACCTCGAAACTTACTGCTACTCGAAACGGACGTAAGCGCGCGAGGTTTGACTCATTTTCTGAGGCAATACAAACAGATCTCATTGGCAGAGTTTGTTAAACAAACAATGCTGCACTCAAAGGTAATTAGCTGGTGAACTATATTCAATATCAATCGCAACAAATTGAAGTCGACCCTCAAGGTTATTTAAAAAAGGTCTCAGACTGGAATGAGGAGCTTGCCGTCGTTATCGCTGAAAGTGAAAATATCGCGTTAACGCCAGCCCATTGGGAAGTGATACATTTTGTGCGAAACTTTTATCTAGAGTTCAACACCAGCCCGGCTATTCGTGTGTTGGTTAAAGCGATCGGACAAACATTAGGACCTGACAAAGGCAATTCAAAATACCTGTATACCCTTTTTCCTATCGGTCCAGCCAAGCAGGCGACTAAGATTGCTGGCTTACCAAAACCTGCTAAATGTATTTAACCTAGATTCGGATTATAGCCATAAAAATAATAAAGCCTAGCATTTGCTAGGCTTTATTTTATCGACGATTCAAGACCAATTTTGTAAAACGAGTAGTAAGGCTTTACCAAATGTAGCTAACATTACCGCACCAAATATACAAATAATCACTACATAGCTCAGCCATTGAAAATAGCGTCCACCATTATTCATTTAGCATATTTTCTCTAGGTGTTAGCCTATTTGAGTCAAGCCGCCCATATAGGGACGCAATACTTCAGGAACGGTAATCGAGCCGTCGGCATTTTGATAGTTTTCAAGCACTGCAACTAATGTACGTCCCACAGCTAGGCCAGAGCCATTAAGCGTATGTAACAATACAGGCTTTTTAGCAGACTTAGCCTTAAAACGTGCCTGCATACGACGTGCCTGGAAGTCTTGCATGTTACTGCAAGAAGAGATCTCACGATAAGTATTTTGCGCCGGCAACCACACTTCGATATCGAAGGTCTTCGCCGCACCAAAGCCCATATCGCCAGTACATAACACCACAGTACGGTAAGGTAAACCTAACTTTTGTAATACCGTTTCAGCATGCTGAGTCAGACTGTCTAACGCCGCCATCGAATCTTCAGGCTTAACCAACTGCACAAGTTCAACTTTATCAAACTGATGCTGCCTGATAAGACCACGAGTATCACGTCCGTAAGAGCCAGCTTCACTTCTAAAGCAAGCCGTATGTGCTGTTAATTTAACTGGCAATTCATCTTCATCGATTATGGTATCGCGTGCTAGGTTTGTTAACGGCACTTCTGCGGTAGGAATCAAGCTCAAGCCCTGTCCTTCTTCAGTTGCAGGTTTAGTGTGGAACAGGTCCTCACCAAACTTTGGCAACTGCCCCGTGCCGAGTAAGCTATCTTCATTCACCAAAAGTGGCACATAGGCTTCTGTATAACCGTGCTCTGTTGTATGCAGATCAAGCATAAATTGCGCTAATGCTCTATGCATACGGGCAATTTGACCTTTCATGACGATAAAACGAGAACCAGTGATCTTAACTGCATTCTTGAAGTCTAAACCGCTATGAAGCTCACCAAGATCAACATGGTCTTTGACTTCAAAATCAAACTGCTTAGGTTCACCCCAGCGACGGATCTCAACGTTTTCATTTTCGTCGGCACCAATAGGCGCTGACTCATCAGGAAGATTAGGCACACTCATCGCTATGCTATTAAGCTCTTCAAGTAAAACGGCCAACTCTGCCTTCTTACTCTCTAACTCAGCACCTAGATCCCCAACTTGAGCCATGATTGGCGCAACGTCTTCGCCTTTTGCTTTTGCCTGTCCAATAGACTTGGAAATCGCATTTCGTGACGCTTGTAACTCTTCTGTAGCCACTTGCAGTGACTTGCGCTTTTCCTCTAGCGAGCTTAAACGACCGACGTCTAAGATAAAACCACGAGTCGCTAAGCGCTCTGCTGTCGCTTCTAATTCCGTTCGTAAAAATTTGGGATCTAACATGTTTTTAGTTTCTTAATAGTTAAATACGAGAAAAAACCAACTGCTGCCCTAAGTAGACCATGAAAAGACATAGACAAAGGTTCAGAGCGATATTTATAAATGCTTTCAACCAATCACCTTGCTGAATAAGCAGCAAGGTTTCATTAGAAAAAGTTGAAAACGTGGTAAGTGCCCCTAAAAGGCCAACACCTACTAAAGCTTTTAATTCAGGACTGACATCACTGACCTGACCGAAGGCATAAATAGTCCCCATCAAGAAAGAGCCAATTACATTTACGACCAGTGTACCAAAAGGAAATGCTGAGCCAAATAGCTGAATCATGAATATTGAGATCAGATACCGAAAAACAGCACCAATTGATCCGCCAAGTGCCACAAACAGCAAATTATTCATAACGTTTGGTCTCACTTTGCTGATCCAGTTGAGCTAACGACTCCAACTTGGTCTTAATTCGCTTTTCAAATCCATGCTCACTAGGATAATAAAACCGACTATGCGCAAGTTCAGGGGGAAAATAACATTCACCACTGGCGTAAGAATGATCTTCGTCGTGAGCATATCGATACCCTTCACCTAAACCGATATCAGCCATTAATTTTGTTGGCGCATTACGCAAATGGTTCGGCACACTTGCCTGCCCAGTTTCTTTCGCTAACGCTCGTGCCGCTTTAAACGCGGTATAAACCGCATTACTCTTAGGCGCACTAGCGAGATAGACAATCGCTTGGGCAATGGCGCGCTCTCCTTCTGATGGCCCCACGCGATGAAAACACTCCCAAGCATTGAGCGCGACCGTCATCGCCACAGGATCGGCATTGCCAATATCTTCAGAGGCTATCGCCAGTAGTCGCCTCGCAATATAAAGCGGATCACAGCCCCCTTCGAGCATTCGGCAAAACCAATAGAGCGCGGCATCTGGCGCGGAGCCTCTAATCGACTTATGTACAGCGGAGATCAAGTCATAATATTGATCGCCATTTTTATCAAAACCCGCGAGTTGTTGACCCGCAACCTCGATAAGCAATTGCTCGTTGAAGGTGCCGGCATCTGGGAGCATATCACTCATCAACTCAATAAGATTGAGCGCCTTACGTGCATCCCCCTCACAGATGTTGGCCAGTTTTAACGCCACATCTGTTGGCATAACAAGCTGACGTTTGCCCAGCCCACGCTCTATATCAGCAATGGCCTGCTGGACAATATCGACGATTTCATCGTTCTCTAAGCGTTTTATCAGATAAACCCGTGCGCGCGATAGCAAGGCGTTATTGATCTCAAACGATGGGTTTTCCGTGGTGGCGCCGATAAAGATAACGGTGCCATCTTCGATAAAGGGCAAAAACGCATCTTGCTGACTCTTATTAAAGCGATGCACTTCATCGACAAACAATAATGTTCTTTGTCCACGGGATTGAGCGACATTTTTGGCATGTTCAATCGCAGCACGGATCTCTTTTACCCCCGATGTCACCGCAGAAATTCGCTCTACATGAGCATTGGTATACTTTGCAATTAACTCTGCGAGAGTCGTCTTGCCAGTGCCTGGCGGCCCCCACAACATCATAGAGTGCGCGCGGCCAGCTTCAAGCGCCATTCTCAAAGGCTTGCCGTCATCTAGCAAGTGACCTTGACCAATATATTGCTCAATCGTTTCAGGCCGCATTCGTGCAGCTAGCGGCCTAAAATCAGGTGCAAAATCAAAGCTCAAACTCGACACAAAAAAACCTTAATTAATGGCTTTAAGACGCTGATCATCAATATCAACGCCTTCTGGAACAATAAATTTAAACAAGGCACTATCACTAGCTGTTAGCTTTCGCTGCTCACTCAACTGAAACTGGCTGATGTTGCCTTGCTGATCTTCAAGCTTCATAGAGGTCAAACTATCCGTTGAAAAACAAACCTCAACTTCAGCCACTCCTGAATCGACACTTTTAGGTTCGATCTGATAACAATCATCTGACAACGTCACGTTATACTGCTGCCAAGTGATTTCATCACGATGAACCAGTAACGCAATTGGTGATGCATCAATGGCTTGATTAAGATCGAGTACAGAAACCTCTTCGGCAAAGGGATTATAGATCCAGACATCGCTGCCATCTGCAACGATAAGCGACTCATCAGGAGCCGTTAAATGCCAGTAAAATTGATTAGGCACCGCTAATGCAAACTGCCCCGTACCTTGTTGAATAAGCTTACCGTTAATGTCAACCACGGTTTGGTTAAACTCAGCTTTTAAGCTATCGAGCTCAACTAATTTCTGTTTTAATGTGGCAGAGTCATCTGCGCTAACGCTTGTTGTAAACAATGTCGCAAGACTCAATGTTAATAAAGAAATTGTTTTCAACATTTGGTTTCCTATATGGTTTCTAAATTGCTGAATAATTACCAATTAATAATTTTTAGGTGGTGGAGGCGCTAATACTTCACGGTTACCGTTGTGCCCCTGCGAGCTGACAACGCCTTGCGCTTCCATCTGTTCAATAATACGTGCGGCTCGGTTATAACCAATCTTGAATTTACGCTGCACACTCGAAATTGAACCTCGACGAGTTTCGGTGACAAACGCAACGGCTTCATCATAAAGCGCATCGGTATCCTCATCGCTTTCAGCTGCTTCGCCAGGCAATAGCACTTGCTCACCTTCCGCTGAACCTTGCAAAATTTCATCTATATACTGTGGCTTACCACGATTATGCCAATCGGCAACCACTGCATGAACCTCATGATCGTCGATAAATGCGCCATGCACGCGATTTGGAACACTCGTCCCAGGCGGCAGATATAACATATCTCCCATACCAAGCAGCGCTTCGGCCCCTTGTTGATCTAATATGGTGCGCGAATCGATACGAGATGACACCTGAAATGCCATACGAGTCGGTATGTTTGCCTTAATAAGACCTGTGATAACATCCACCGAAGGACGCTGGGTTGCTAAGATTAAGTGGATCCCCGCTGCACGCGCTTTTTGAGCGATCCGTGCTATCAGTTCTTCTACTTTTTTCCCAACAATCATCATCATATCGGCAAACTCATCGACTACCACAACTATTGAAGGCAGTTTATCTAGCTCGGGGGCCTCAGGTTCCATACTGTCTTGTGAACGCCAAAGCGGATCGGTTATCACCTCTCCACGTGCTTTTGCATCTTTAATCTTGGCGTTATAGCCTTTAAGATTTCGCACCCCTAATGCAGACATTAGTTTATAGCGACGTTCCATCTCCCCTACGCACCAACGCAGCGCATTGGCTGCCTCTTTCATATCGGTGACAACTTCACATAGCAGATGCGGGATCCCTTCATAAACAGAAAGCTCCAACATCTTAGGATCGATCATGATAAAACGAACGTCATCGGGTCCTGATTTATACAGCAAACTGGTGATCATCACATTTACGCCGACCGATTTACCAGAACCCGTAGTACCTGCAACCAGTAGATGTGGCATTTTACCAAGATCAACAACGACAGGCTCACCGGCGATATCTTGCCCTAATACCATACTAAGGTGAGATTGACTATTAGCAAAAGCGTCACTGTCTAGTACGTCACGCATATAGACGGTTTCGCGGAATTTATTGGGTAATTCAAGCCCTACATAGGCTTTCCCAGGAATAACCTCGACCACTCGGACACTTTCAGCAAGCAGAGAGCGGGCCAAATCTTTAGACAAATTAGTGATCTTTGATGCTTTGACACCTGGCGCTAGCTCTAATTCAAATCGTGTCACTACGGGGCCAGGAAAAACCCCAACAACATTCGCCACAATGTTAAAGTCTGCCAATTTAACTTCAACCAATCTGGCGACTTGTTCCAGCTCTTCGGTACTAATTGGGTTAGCTTTTCTGTCAGGGACATCGAGCAAGGAGATGTCCGGTAACGGCGTTGTAGGCTTACTCGGTTGCGCCGCCTCACCACCTGGCAAAATGACAATGCCATCGACAATTTTAGCCTTGTCATCTTTACGCTTTGAATCAACAACGGCGCCGACTGAATGCTTAGTATCAAAATCGATAGTTTCAATATCACCCTGCAGTTCAGGTTCATCATAGGCTTCAAATGACTCAGACTGATCAGCAAGCTTGTCAGATTGATTGACCTTAGGTCGAACACGAATTTTAGGTAAACTGAATGACGATTCAATCTCCTGTGGTGATTGCTCTGCAACGTCGTCAATTAAGTCTTCGTCTTGATCGGACACATCTCTTTGTGAGCGTTTTTCCTTAAAACGATCAAATACTGACATAAACCCTTTAGTATCATCTGTTTCTGGCGCGCTTGAAAACCTTTCTGGGATAGTCTTAAGTTGTAGGAAACACCAAATCGTGGCAAATCCAACCGCATCGATAATCGTTAGCCAACTGACACCCGTTAACAGAGTAAATCCTGCGCCAACGAAACAGAGTAATAATAAGGTGGTCCCGAGCTGATTAAAATAAGGCAGCATGGCGCCAGCAATAACGTCTCCAGATACTCCACCGGCTGAGAACTCGTAAATATCATTAGCATTCATGCTTGCCAGCGCCGCTAGACTGAACATGATAAGCAAAAAGCCAATTAGCCTTAAGCCTACCGAAAAGTAGTCCACTTCGAGTAATTTATGGATCCGCTTGAAAAGCAACCAGCCCGTTAACGCAACGATTAACGGAATGATATAGGCCGTGTATCCAAAAAAATAAAACAAGACATCGGCCAACCAAGCACCTACCGCGCCGGTAAGGTTATTTATCTCGCCTTCAAAATTAGACTGACTCCAACCTGGATCGGAAGAATGAAAGCTGCTTAGCGCAAGTAAGATAAATGTCGCAGCCATGCAGCAGATGATGAGCCCTCCTTCAAGAAGGCGCTGCACTCCACTGAGTGTTTTTACACTATTTCCTTTAGTCAAACGAAAACCCACGATGAAGAAAATGATATGTGAAGCTAAGATATCAAAATAATTTGCTAGATGCAGCGTTTTCCCTGCCTATACAGCACAATAGCTCTAGATTGATGAATTACTGGCGAAATTATATGCGGGGAGAAAAAAAAGGAGCTACGAAAGCTCCTTTTTTATCGATACAAATCGATTTATGACTCTAACGTTACATTAATTGCAACTCTATTGGTTTGCTTAACTTCTTCCATCACAACGTAAGTACGCGTATCTGAAACAGCAGGCAACTTCAGTAAAGTTTCACCTAACAAGCGGCGGTATGCAGACATATCCGATACACGAGTTTTCAATAAATAATCAAAATCGCCCGAAACTAGATGACATTCTTGAATATCATCTAGTAGCTGAACTGCCCGATTAAATTTATCAAATACTTCGGCGGTATCGCGATTTAGCGTAATCTCAACAAACACTAATAGAGACGCACCCAAATAATGGGGGTTTACTAGCGCCGTATATCCATTGATGTAACCTTGCTTTTCGAGTCTTTTAACTCTCTCTAAACAGGGTGTAGGACTCAGCCCAACACGCTTAGATAGTTCAACATTTGAAATGCGACCATCAATTTGCAACTCGTTAAGTATGTTACGATCGATCCGATCTAAGTCTTTTATAGGACTCTTTTTATTATTAACCATATTTTTAACCTTGCTTTATCACTAAAACAACATTTATTACTACGTATGTCAAAACTTCAGCAGCATTAACTACCGAACTGATACTATACTAGATTTCCCTGAAACAATCACGTTCAGGGGTAATAAAATAACAATTCAACCCACTTTAAATGGGTTTTTATGCATTTTGAGGCTCGAAGATGATAATTGGTGTACCTAAAGAAATCAAAAACCACGAATATCGTGTTGGTATGGTTCCGTCAAGTGTTCGCGAATTGACCATTAAAGGTCATGAAGTTTATGTAGAAACAAATGCGGGTGCAGGAATTGGGTTTGATGACCAGGACTATGTCGATGTCGGCGCATCTATCTTAAACACTGCAGCTGAAGTTTTTGCTAAAGCAGAAATGATTGTAAAAGTTAAGGAACCACAAGCGGTTGAACGTGCAATGCTACGTGAAGACCAGCTGCTATTTACTTATCTTCACCTCGCACCAGACCTACCTCAAACGGAAGAGCTGGTTAAAAGTGGTGCCGTTTGTATTGCATATGAAACAGTTACCGACAATCGCGGCGGACTACCACTGCTAGCACCTATGTCAGAAGTCGCTGGCCGTATGTCAATTCAAGCTGGGGCGATGGCGTTAGAGAAATCTAAAGGCGGCCGCGGCATGCTACTCGGCGGCGTACCAGGTGTTGAGCCTGCTAAAGTGGTTATCATCGGCGGTGGTATGGTTGGAACGAACGCAGCGCAGATGGCTGTCGGCCTTGGTGCTGATGTTGTTATTATTGACCGTAGTATCGACGCACTTCGTCGATTAAACGTACAGTTCGATAATCGCGTCAAAGCTATCTACTCGACGGCAGATGCCATTGAAAAACATGTCCTTGAAGCCGATCTTGTAATTGGCGGCGTATTGGTTCCTGGTGCTGCCGCACCTAAGCTGGTAACTAAAGAACACATCAAGCGCATGAAGCCAGGCAGCGCCATCGTTGACGTTGCCATTGACCAAGGTGGCTGCGTTGAGACCTCTCACGCGACTACCCATCAAGATCCAACTTATATTGTTGATGATGTCGTCCATTACTGTGTTGCCAATATGCCAGGAGCGGTCGCCCGTACGTCAACATTTGCGCTAAATAACGCAACATTGCCATATATCATCAAGTTAGCCGATCTTGGCTACCGTAAGGCGCTACTTCAAGACCAACACTTGCTAAACGGCCTCAACGTTATGCATGGTAAAATCACTTGTAAAGAGGTTGCCGAAGCACTGAACCTAGAATTTGTCGATCCTAGTGTTTTACTTGGCTAATCGATTTTAAGCATTAAATGAGGGAGCCACACGGCTCCCTTTTTCGATTAGGACAATCTAAAAGATTGGCTTTACCCTAAGCGCTAAATTCCCTACAATCGCTGCAATTCGCTAAAGGCACGGAGAAAAAGATGAGCCAAGCTAGACACTGTAACTTACTAATTCTGGGTTCTGGCCCTGCAGGATACACTGCTGCAGTTTATGCTGCCAGAGCTAACCTAAAGCCGGTTATGATCACTGGTATGCAGCAAGGTGGACAATTAACCACCACAACAGAAGTCGAAAACTGGCCAGGTGATGCAGATGATCTTACTGGTCCAGCACTCATGGAACGTATGCAGAAACATGCTGAGAAATTTGAGACCGAAATCATTTTCGACCATATCAATGAAGTTAATCTACAAGTCCGTCCTTTCCAGCTAAAGGGTGATAGCGGTGAGTACACCTGCGATGCGTTAATTGTTTCAACTGGCGCTTCTGCTATGTATTTAGGTTTGGAATCAGAAGAAACATTTAAAGGTAAAGGCGTATCTGCTTGTGCTACCTGCGATGGTTTTTTCTATCGCAACCAGAAAGTTGCCGTGATCGGTGGTGGTAACACGGCCGTTGAAGAAGCACTTTATCTGAGTAACATCGCTTCAGAAGTCCATCTTATTCATCGTCGTGATAGTTTCCGTTCTGAAAAAATTCTCACTAAGCGTCTGATGGATAAAGTTGAAAACGGTAATATTATTTTGCACTTAGACAACACTTTAGACGAGGTTGTTGGTGACAAAATGGGGGTTACCGGCCTAAAGATGAAGAGCACTAGAGATGGGTCAATTAAAGAGATTGACGTTATGGGCGTATTCGTTGCTATTGGTCATAAACCCAATACCCAAATGTTCGAAGACCAATTAGCCATGAATAATGGTTACATCAAGGTACAGAGTGGGCTCGACGGAAACGCGACTCAAACCAGTATCGAAGGCGTATTTGCCGCAGGCGATGTGATGGATCAACATTATCGTCAAGCGATCACTTCAGCCGGTACGGGTTGTATGGCCGCGCTTGATGCCGAAAGATATTTAGACGCATTGAAATAACCGATGAGCATAATGAAAAAGCAGACATAGTCTGCTTTTTTGTCTCTAAAATTCAGCGACTAATATCAGTATTGACTCAAAATAAAAAAAGGGACCCTGAGGTCCCTTTTAAAGCAATACATACTAATTACTTAGCTAATGCTTCTTTTGCTTTTTCAACTAAAGTTGCAAATACAACTTTGTCGAATACAGCGATGTCAGCCAAAATCTTACGATCGATTTCGATAGACGCTTTCTTAAGACCGTTAATGAAACGGCTATAAGACAGACCATTTTGACGAGAAGCCGCATTGATACGTGCAATCCATAGTTGACGGAATTGACGTTTCTTCTGGCGACGGTCACGGTAAGCATATTGACCAGCTTTAGTTACTGCTTGCTTAGCAACACGGTAAGTACGTGAGCGAGCTCCGTAATAACCTTTAGCTAGTTTAAGTACTTTCTTGTGACGAGCACGAGCGGTTACACCACGCTTAACTCTAGGCATTGTTCTTTACTCCTCTAATTAAGCGTATGGTAGTTGACGTGCGATTGCTGGCACATCAGACTTTGCAACTAAACATTTTGCACGTAAGTGACGTTTACGCTTAGTGCTCTTCTTTGTCAAAATATGACGTAAATGGGCTTGCTTGCGCTTAAAACCGTTAGCGGTTTTCTTAAAACGCTTTTGTACACCCTTGTCTGTTTTCATTTTAGGCATTGCTAAAACTCCGCATTGGGACATTAATAAAACGCAAGGCGAGCAGAGCCCCTAACAGGTCCCTGCTACTTTTCTGGTTGCCTTACTATTTCTTTTTCGGCGCAAGAACCATTACAGCTTGACGACCTTCCATTTTTGGAAAAGCCTCCACAACTGCAATCTCTGCCAAATCATCTTTAATACGATTCAAAAGATTCATACCAAGACTTTGGTGAGCCATCTCGCGACCACGGAAACGCAGCGTTACTTTCGCTTTGTCGCCGTCATCAAGAAAACGCTTCAGGTTGCGTAGTTTTACCTGATAGTCGTTTTCATCAGTACCGGGACGGAATTTAATTTCCTTCACCTGTACGATTTTCTGCTTCTTCTTTTGTTCTTTTTGAGATTTTGCTTTATCAAAAAGAAACTTTCCGTAGTCCATGATGCGACATACAGGAGGCTCGGCATTTGGGCTGATCTCTACGAGATCAACACCAGCCTCGTCAGCGATTTCTTGCGCTTCGCTGAGGCTAACAATACCAATTACTTCACCATCTAACCCACTCAAACGTACTTCTGATACACCTACAATGAGTTCGTTAATTCTGTTTGCCGCTGCTTTGCGCGCATCTGTTTTTTTGATCTTTATGACCTATTCCTCCAACATATTTAGACTACGGAGCGAAATCTGTTCTTTAACTTTAGCGGCGAAATCTTCGATTCGCATTTTGCCAAGGTCAACACCATCTCTGGTTCGCACCGCTACTTCCCTATTTTCCATTTCTTGATCACCAACGACCAACAAATAGGGAACACGCCTTAGGGTGTGTTCGCGTATTTTAAAGCCTATCTTCTCATTCCTCAAGTCTTTAGAGGCACGAATTCCAAGATCTTTAAACAAATTGACCACTTCGTCAACATATTCTGACTGTTTGTCGGTAATATTCATCACTACCGCTTGCACAGGTGCCA
This sequence comes from Shewanella mesophila, assembly GCF_019457515.1. Taxonomy (NCBI): domain Bacteria; kingdom Pseudomonadati; phylum Pseudomonadota; class Gammaproteobacteria; order Alteromonadales; family Shewanellaceae; genus Shewanella; species Shewanella mesophila. The sequence goes on along the minus strand of NZ_CP080421.1, from coordinate 2,075,642 downwards.
ACCATGTCGGGAATTTACCTGCATACTCTTCAATCAAAATACCAAGGAATCGTTCAAGCGACCCCAAAATTGCACGGTGGATCATTACCGGTGTTTGACGGCTATTATCTTCAGCGACATATGTTGCGCCAAGACGACCAGGTAATGCGTAGTCCAATTGAACAGTTCCACATTGCCATGCTCTGTCTAAACAATCATGAAGCGTAAATTCAATTTTAGGTCCGTAGAACGCCCCTTCGCCTGGTAAGATCTCATATTCGATCTCATTTGACTTTAATGCATCCATCAATGCTTGTTCAGCACGATCCCACATCTCATCATCGCCAATACGTTTCTCTGGACGAGTTGAGAGCTTAACCACGATATCTTTGAAGCCGAAAGTTTCATAAGTATCGTAAACCATCTTGATGCAGCCACTAACTTCCTGTTGGACCTGCTCTTCTGTACAGAAAACGTGCGCATCATCTTGGGTAAAGCCGCGGACTCGCATCAAACCGTGCAGTGAACCTGAAGGCTCGTTACGATGACAACAACCAAATTCCGCCATGCGCAATGGAAGATCGCGATAAGATTTAAGACCCTGATTAAAAATTTGTACATGACCAGGACAGTTCATCGGCTTAACAGCATATTCGCGGTTTTCCGAATGCGTCGTGAACATGGCTTCTGAATACTTATCCCAGTGACCACTACGCTCCCACAACACACGATCCATCATCAATGGACCTTTAACCTCTTGATAAGTGTATTGACCAAGCTTTTGACGAATAAACTTCTCAAGTTCTAAGAAAAGGCTCCAGCCATCGTTATGCCAAAACACCATTCCAGGCGCTTCCTCTTGCATATGGTATAGATCAAGTTGCTTACCAATTTTACGATGGTCACGTTTAGCGGCTTCTTCTAGGCGTGTTAAATGTGTTTTCAGTGCTTTCTTATCAGCCCAAGCAGTACCATAGACACGTTGCAGCATCTTATTGTCTGAATTACCACGCCAATATGCACCTGCGACACTCATTAACTTAAAATGATGACAAAACTTCATGTTAGGTACATGAGGTCCACGGCACATATCGATATATTCTTCATGGTGATAAAGTGCTGGAGAATCATCTTTACTGATGTTTTCGTCCAGAATCGCCATTTTGTACACTTCGCCACGAGACTCGAATGTATCACGGGCTTCTTGCCAGCTAACGACCTTTTTAACTACTGCATAATCGGTTTTAGCCAATGCCAGCATGCGCTTTTCAAGTTCAGCGATATCTTCTTCGGTCAATTTATGGTCGAGGTCGATATCATAATAGAAGCCATTATCGATCACCGGGCCAATCGCCATTTTCGTTTCTGGCCACATCTGCTTAATCGCATGACCTAATAAATGGGCACATGAGTGACGCAATATCTCAACGCCCTCGTCATCCTTGGCTGTGATAATTGATAGCTCTGCATCGGTTTCAATAAGATCGCAAGCATCTTTTAGCTCGCCGTTAACTCGACCCGCGATACAAGCTTTAGCAAGACCAGGACCAATATCAGCAGCGACATCGAGAGTTGAAACAGACTCAGCAAACTCACGTTTACTGCCATCAGGAAGTGTAATTACAGGCATGAATATTCCTTATCCAGTGGTGACCCCCACGTAGGGCCACTTGGTTATCTAGTAAAAAGAAAAATAAGCATATGAAGAGCAAAACATTACTGAAGTTTTGGTATTCCTCAATGCAGGCTGCCATTCTAGGTGCCTAGGCACCAAATCGCAAGGGATAAGGGCTCAACACGACAGAATTACACACTTATTAATAATCCACTTTGTCATCATTTTTCAATTTAGGTGTCATCGATAAGTCATCAATTCATTTTAAGCTGGCGGCACTCAAGTCAAGGAGGTAAAAACATGTTAAATCTCATACTGCTTACGGCGACCCTATCCTTTGAATCTTCATTAATTGACGTAACAAGGGAATTTCAGCAAGTGGAAACTCCCGCACCTTCAACATTGCAGGCAGCCTTAATACCTCAGACATTTGATCAACAGGGTTTAGAGTCTGAAATTGAACAGCAGTTGATTCAAGAGATACTTAAGCTGCATCAAAATCTAAATGATGAAATTGGTGACAATAATATGTGGGTCAATAAATAGTCTCCCCCCGCTTACAGAGCAATATTTATTACCGAGAAACAGCTGACATAAAAAATTAATTGACGCTAGTGCTAGCTAACGGCTATGCATCTAAACAGGTCACTATATCGACATAGACTATACTCTATATCAAAGGCAGCATTAGAGATGGCAACGATTGCTTATCGCTCAAAGTTGGCCGCGGTATCAAATAAATAAACATTTTATTAAGATGATATCTTGGTCAAGGAAAGCAAATAGAGCTCAAGTTGCTCCCTTTGAACCTTATAGCCCGATTGATGATATGACTCGTGCCATCAGCTAGTTTATATGTAGGTGCTATCCCATAAACAAATAGCAGCAAAATAATGAGGTCACGAGTAGAACACCATACCAAGGAGCCGACGGATGAACATTATTGACAAGGTGATCCACTGCCCTCACTGCGGGCATCATCAGCACATTAATATCGACGTTTCTTGTGGCGATCAAGATTATTACGATGACTGTAGAATATGTTGCAACCCTATCCATATGCGCACCCATATCGACCCACAGCATCAAAAGATCGAGCTCTATATTGATGCTGACGATGAACAGGTTTACTAACAGCGATCACGCAAAACGTTTCGCCAACACTCGCTCAACGGTATCGACTATTGCTTGGGTTTGACTGTCAATTTCAATATTTAATGTGTCTCCGATTTTACATTCACTCAAGTTTGTCAGCGACAGGGTTTCCGGAATCAAATGCAGCTTAAAGCCGATATCACTTACTTCACCTACGGTTAGGCTACAGCCATTAACCCCAACAAAGCCTTTGTATAAGATGTAGCTCATCCACTTAGGTTCGACCGTTAAACTTAGGTCGAAATGGGAGTCGGTATCACTAACACTGGCGACTGTAGCTTGGGCATGAATATGGCCGGAAAGAATATGACCGCCAATTTCACTACCAAACGTCAACGAGCGTTCAATATTTATTGACGATCCGACCTTTATCTGACCGAGATTAGTCACGCTTAAGGTCTCTTCCATTACGTCGAAAAACACCCTATCATCGGCAATCTTAGTTACGGTTAAGCAAACTCCATTATTTGCGACACTCGCTCCAGTAACTAATCCGTCTTTTAGATGTGGCGGTAAGGCAATTTCAATCGTGTTAAGGCCAACATTTTTAGTAATTGCCACAACATTACATGTGGCTTGAACAATACCTGTAAACATATTTTACTCGCTGTATTAAGGCTTTCTTCATGAATCAATTCGGCTTTCAAGCCAAAAAGCTCGTCCAACTAGCATTGCCCGTACTCATTGCCCAAGTAACTCAAACCATGATGGGCTTTATCGATACCGTGATGGCTGGCAGAGTCAGTGCCGTCGATATGGCTGCCGTCGCCATAGGTGGAAGCTTATGGCTACCCGCTTTGCTATTTGTGCAAGGATTGCTAATGGCCTTCACACCCGTTTTCGCCCATCATCATGGCGCAGATGATCAAAAGGCGATACAACCTATCGCATTTCAAGCTGGTTATATTGCCATAATTGGCAGTGTAATAGTGATCTCCTTTCTGTTTTTTGCGCCCGAGATCTTCAAAATGATGGCGCTTGAGCCTAATTTAGCCGCACTGAGTGTTGAGTATCTGTATGGCTTCGCTTGGGGCGTTCCCGCTTTTGTGCTTTATCAAGTATTACGTGGATGCAGCGAAGGGATCTCTTACACCCTGCCAACCATGATCATTGGTTTTGTGGGGCTGGCGGTTAATATTCCCGCCAACTATATCTTTATTTATGGCCATTTGGGCGTTCCAGCTATGGGTGGCGCTGGTTGTGGTATAGCTACTGCATTGGTATTCTGGGCTATGCTGATTGCCATGACTATCTATATGCAGTTGCATTCTCGCTTTAAACAACTCGCGCCTTTCAGCGCATTTCACCGTCCCCATTGGTCGACCATCTGGACAATGACCAAGCACGGAATGCCTATTGCCATGGCACTGTTCTTCGAGGTCAGTCTGTTTGCTATTATTGCGTTGCTGCTTGCTCCGATGGGGGCAAACGTAGTTGCAGGCCATCAAATAGCCCTTAACTTTTCATCGATCGTATTTATGCTCCCCCTCTCTATCGGTATCGCAGTATCGATACGAGTTGGTTACTACTTAGGTCAGGAAAAAGAGCTTATCGCCAAACTTGTCACTAAAGTCGGGTTAACCATAGCGTTTTCCCTAGCGATGATGACCGCAATAATCACAGTAGCCTTCAGAACTCAGATAGCGCTGCTTTATAACAATAACCCTGAAGTGGTCACCCTTGCGGGAAGTTTAATGTTCTTAGCTGCGTTATATCAATTGTCTGATTCAGTGCAAGTTGTCGCAGCAGGTGCCTTAAGGGGATATAAAGACACTCGCAGTGCGTTTTATATTACGCTAGTGTCCTATTGGGCTATTGGCATGGTGCTGGGCTACTTACTGGCACAAACGAACCTTATTGTACCTGCGATGGGCGCTCATGGTTTTTGGATTGGGCTAATTGCAGGCCTAACGTCGGCTGCGATGTTATTTGCATTACGTCTTAAATACATCCAGACCCATAGTTCTGCCATTCGCCAATTCGAGTAGTAACTCAGGTAATCTCAAGATGGTGGCAGTTAATCCACCATCTTGGAGGATAAAACAACAAGTTGCACAGCAAATCACCGCTTAAATAAAAAGTTAACTTTTTTACTTGCAACAACAGTAAGATCCCCCTTAATATAGCGCTCGTTCGATGGCAACAGCCAAACAACAAGTTGTACAACCGTAGCTCAGTTGGTTAGAGCACTACCTTGACATGGTAGGGGTCGGTGGTTCGAATCCACTCGGTTGTACCAATTCTTAATAGTAGAATTAAAACAGCTAAGTTCAAATACGGACGCGGGATGGAGCAGTATGGTAGCTCGTCGGGCTCATAACCCGAAGGTCGTCGGTTCAAATCCGGCTCCCGCAACCAATTTTGAATAACCAGATATACAACCGTAGCTCAGTTGGTTAGAGCACTACCTTGACATGGTAGGGGTCGGTGGTTCGAATCCACTCGGTTGTACCACTTCTTTTATAGTCGAAGTAAAACAGCTATAGAGACTTAAATACGGACGCGGGATGGAGCAGTATGGTAGCTCGTCGGGCTCATAACCCGAAGGTCGTCGGTTCAAATCCGGCTCCCGCAACCAATTTCTAGTTTAGGATGTATGTTTTAAGTCGTAAGCCAGCGAAAGCTGGTTTTTTTGTACCTGAGATTTATACCATACCCCTCCGAGATATTCTACGCTACACATCAATCAGTAATACTAATCAGAGTAAACTCTCGCAAAATTTACAGGGCTAACCACAAGGTTGTGCATGATAAATTACTGAACGCTCAACTGCGAGAGCCCCTTAGCAGCTAAGCGCCGCTCCACTTCTACAACCGATTGCACCGCAATAAAATCATTTCAGTCGTCCTGATGCTGCGTAAACTATTTCGCAGATACACGAATGGTCACCACATCGGCTAACCCACCAGTATCTCGTAAAGAGAGCTCTTTAATGGTTACACTTGGCTTGTGCTGAACACGATTTTTCAATGCGGTAAAGCGATTAAGATAATCATATGATTGGAGCGCTCCATACTTATATGAAAACTGGGTGATGCTCATGCCATTACAATTGATTAGATTTGTCGACAATCTGACATTATGGCTATAATTTCCGATTTTACTGCGGAGTAAGGCGCGTTCATCATTACCCGCAGCGACGCAAATTTGTGTCTCTACGCTTTTATCGACTGCCACAAATTGGTAGGTTACTGCAGCCAAACTTGGCGACAACATCAGTAACGTCCCAGCTGTAAATGCTAATAATGTTTTCATCTCTATTCCTTAGGACCCTATAACCTATTACGGCTAAATTGGTCTAATCCTATATTCCAGTCTCTATGATCATAGGCAATGTCGACTAAATAACTGTAAGCAAAGTATGAGTAGATGTACCAGTCATCCATTAGAGTATCTTTATGTGTCTGTGAGTAACCAGATGTGTCTATGCAATGCCAATATTGAGAATATACACGGTCAATTTAATGCATCTCTCTCAATGCATTTGGCCCAATATATAAGTGTCATCCTACTAAAATCCTAGAGAAAAATTTATAAACTGCGTTACACTGCAATCAAAGCAATCGCCTTCGGAGCTAAGCATGAGTCAACGCACGTTACACTCTTTATTTCAACCCAAATCGGTCGCTATTATTGGAGCCTCGAACGGTAAGAATCGCGCGGGGAATGTGGTGATGCGAAACCTATTGTCGGGCGGATTTTCGGGTCCGATAATGCCGGTGACTCCGAAATATGAAGCCGTGCTCGGTGTGTTGGCCTACCCTAATATCGAAGCGTTACCATTAAAGCCCGATCTCGCCATCATATGTACTGCAGCATCCAAAGTGCCGGCAATTGTCGAACGTCTGGCACAATTTGGTTGTAAAGTGGCGATCATCAATGCCTCTGGAATGTCGATGCAAGCTGATAATGAAAGCAACAATCTGCTTGAGCTCACTCGCCAATATGCCAAAAGATATGGAATGCGGATTTTAGGTCCGAATAGTCTCGGCATGATGCTGCCAAATCTCGGCCTCAATGCCAGTCTGGCACATATAACGGCGCTGCCAGGTAAGATTGCATTTGTATCACAATCTGCCGCTATCTGTACCACCGTATTAGACTGGGCAAATAACAAAGGAATTGGGTTTTCATCATTTATTTCCCTAGGCGATGCGACCGATATCGATTTTGACGAACTACTTGATTTCTTGGGGCGTGATTCAAGAACTAATGCCATATTGCTATACGTTGATTCCATCAATGAAAAACGTCATTTCTTATCGGCGGCAAGAGCCGCTTCGCGTAATAAACCTATATTGGTAATTAAATCAGGCAGAAGCCTTGAGGGCACCACCGCGGCAAAATTGCACACAGGTGGCATAGGCGGAAATGACGCTGTCTATGAGGCCGCATTTAGACGTGCCGGTATGCTGAGAGTTAACGATCTAGTTGAACTTTTTGCCGCGGTTGAAACCTTAGCACACTCAACCCCGCTCCTCGGTGAGCGCCTAGCGATACTGACTAATGGAGGTGGCCCTGCGGTATTGGCACTGGATCAACTGATGTTACGTGGTGGTAAAGCCGCCATACTGGATGAAGACACCTTACAGGCACTGGATAAGGTTTTACCCAGTACATGGTCTGGACAAAATCCCATTGATCTTGGTGGTGATTCAGATGCAAAACGTTATCAGCAATGTCTTAAGATTTTAATGGACGCCGATGTTGCCGATGCTATTTTAGTACTTCACTCCCCTTCCGCCCTTGGGGACAGCGTCGAAATAGCAAAGAGTATAACTAACGTTATTGCAAATCATCCGCGTCGCAATCGCGTTAATATATTAACCAATTGGAGCGGCGAAGATTCCGCTTATCTATCCCGTAAACATTTTAATCAGGCTGGAGTGCCTACCTATAGAACGCCAGAAGGTGCCGTAGGGGCCTTTATGCACATGGTTGAATATCGTCGAAATCAAAAATTGTTGCAGGAAGTGCCGCAATCAATCCCCGACAACATCCCTACCGATGCACAGCTTGCTCGCTTTCTGCTTTGTGAAGCTCTTGGCAAGAATAAAAAAGTATTAGAAACCCATGAATCCAGTGCAATATTAGAAGCATATGGACTCAACACCATAGAAACCCATTTTGCAACAACGGCGCCGCAGGCTGCGGATATTGCAGAGCGTATCGGTTATCCCGTTGCGTTAAAAGTGCAATCCCCTGATATTCATCATAAGTCCGATGTTCACGGTGTAATGCTAAACCTCACAACTCGTGCCGATGTGCTGCAAGCCGCCGAAGCCATTGTCCGTCGGGTACATAGCCTAAATGAGCATGCCACCATAGAAGGACTTATCGTGCAAAAAATGGCGTTAACGGCTGGCGCTCAAGAGATCCGTGTAGCCGTGATTAACGATCCTGTGTTTGGCCCCGCTATCTTGCTTGGAGAAGGTGGCTCAGAATGGCAACCAGCGACCGACGCGTCGGTCGCTCTGCCGCCGCTCAACATGACTCTGGCGCGATATATGGTGATTCAAGCGCTCAAAACCCATAAGTTAAAAGATAGACATCTACCCCTGGGGCTAAACATGAACGCGCTTTGCGTCATGTTAACTCAGATCTCTCACCTTATTATCGACTGCCCGGAAATCGCTGCGCTAGATCTGAATCCCGTACTTTGCGCTGGAGAACAGATCACCCTGCTAGATGTCAATATTCAACTGCAAAAATCGGCTGCCGATAATCCTAACCGATTGGCTATCTGCCCTTATCCTAAAGAGCTGGAGCAACACGCCACATTAAAAAATGGTCTTGAAATCATGTTGCGGCCAATTTTACCTGAAGATGAACCTAAGCATTTAGCGTTTGATAATTCTCTCTCTGATGAAGATAGGTATAAGCGATACTTTGGTGTCAGATCCAAAATGACTCACGAAGAGATGGCCGTATTAACTCAGATTGACTACGCCAGAGAGATGGCGTTTATCGCAACGACTAAGGGGCAAGACGGCGATGATATTACCCTTGGCGCGATTAGAGCGTCAATCGATCCCGACAACACCGAAGCAGAGTTCGCCATGGCAGTAAGAAGTGATCATCAAGGTATAGGCTTAGGTAAATTACTACTCGAGAAGCTAATTACCTACTACAAAGCCAACGATACCGAAGTGTTAACGGGGTTTACCATGTTTGAAAATCGTAATATGGCAAGCTTAGCCAAGAGTTTAGGATTCACGGTAACCTTTGATATGGAAGAACATCTTATCAAAATGGATATGCAGTTAAAGCCAGCTCAAAGCTAACCTCTGACATTAGGCATGTGCCCTAGCCTTTAATACAGTTTCGACCAGAAGACTTGGCGCGATAGAGCGCCTCGTCTGCACGAACAAAATAGCTTTCTTTGTCATCATCACTGCAAAGGGTTGCGACACCAATTGAAACGGTTATCGCCCCGAGAGAAAGCTTTTTATCTTTACCTACAGTTAACTTTCGCTCCGCGATTCTGCAACGCAGCTGCTCCGCCACTACCAGGGCACCAGAATGATCCGTATCGGGCAACAAAACAACAAACTCTTCACCGCCATAACGGGCAACAAAATCCTCTCCTCTAACTCCCTGCCGCAATGCGATAGCAATATAAGCAAGGACTTTATCGCCAACCAGATGACCATGAAGATCGTTAAAGGTTTTAAAATTATCGATATCAATCAATAGCAAGCTACTATTAGTCTGCTTCTGCCTAAAAGATTGAATATGACTGAGGATCTCTTCGTCGAAGGCTCGACGATTATGCAGAGAAGTTAACTGATCTGTCATCGCAACTAGACTGAGATTTTCCATCTCAGACTTAAGCGAGCTAACTTCTTGACTCATTACATTAAGGCTTTGCTCCATCTCTTTGTTGCTTTTGACTACATCAACCACTTCTACGGCCAAGGAATCAATCAAGCGATCTAACGTCTGTCTATCGGGCGATTTGGACAGGTCCTGATGAAACACATCTAGGCTCAGGCTAAACTTTGCAGTTCCCTTTGTTACGGCGGTCAACTTAGACATCAAACTATTGATCAGTATTTGGGTTTCAACCTGCACGCTCTCGATGATCTCAGGTGACTTTTCCTGAATAAAGTTACTGTGTAAACCCGCATTAACCTCTGGCGTAAAACTCACCTTGTTAGATAGCAAACCGTCAATGGCTCGTTTCAAGTCAAGGTTTACCCCACGAAAATACTCATACCATACGGCGTAATTATCAGGCGTCACGGGGATATTGAGTTCAGACATGCGTGGTACAGCATGACGCAAAATTCGAGCCGAGAGCTCGGTTTCACTTAAGCGTTGGGCTAAATTCATAGATAGTCGCCGTTATTTTTATCATGGATATTCATTAGCGCAAATATGCCGTTAACCCTACAACTTAAATATCGTTAACGGCATAATCTACAATAAACAAAAATCCACCTTAATACAGCTTTTTTGTTACTTATTTGTTGATTGCATGCAAGTTACTGAACTCTGCAACTGGAAAATAGGTCCATCTCAGGACGATAAATGTTGGCCTTAACATTCATTAACCCCAAAAGCGTCGAGAACAGGTTGTCATGAGAGAATCCACCTTTATCGGCATGTGCCTTTAAACAAGTTGTATCTATCTTATTTTCTGACACAAACGCAGGAGATAACCACGTCAGCATAGGGACCGAAATTTGCTCTTTTGGCGCTATAGCATATGGCGCACCATGTAAATACATGCCACTTTCGCCAAGGGACTCACCATGGTCCGACAGGTACATCATAGCAGTATCGGCAATCGTCTCTTGTGCCTGAAGACGTTCGATAACTTGGGCAATAATATAATCAGAGTATAAGATCGTATTATCATAAGTATTGATTAACTCTTCATCGCTGCAGTTCTGAATATCACTGCGCTGACAATCTGGCACAAACTTTCTATGTTCATCAGGATAGCGTAGATAATAGGTCGGGCCGTGTGACCCAATAATATGTAGCACTAATAAGGTGTCTTCGGTGATAGGCGATTCGAGTACTTTATCCAATTGATTAAGTAATACTTGGTCATAACAGTAATGCCCATCACATAACTCTGGATCACTATTTAAATCAATATTGATATGTTCAACTCGATCACATACTCCTTTGCAACCGCTGTCATTATCTAACCAATTGACCTTAATACCAGCATGGTCAAGAACATCTATAGCGGTGTCTTGTGCCTGTGCTTGACGGGCATCGTAATCGTCACGATCCATACTAGAAAACATACAGGGAAGCGAAACCGCCGTAGCCGTGCCACAAGAATAAGTATCATTGAAAGCGACCAAATCAAACCCTTTCGTGTGGGCGTTTGTTGGCTTATCATAACCATAATATTCATAGTTCATCGACCGCGCCGTCTCCCCAACCACAAGTACAACTAGGTTCGGCTTATCGTTGGTATCTAGAGTTAGATTTTTAGCATCAAGCCCTTGTTGCTTATAGACCAAAGGTTCTTGGAAATAATTTATTTTTACGTATTTGATCATCGAACCTATAGCGTAAGTCGGGATGATATAACGTTTCATTTGATCGTTATTACGGCCAAAGGCGACAAAGTTTTGATAGAAAAAGAAACCTATTATTGCAATACCCACTGCCATAGCCATGATGAAAGCAAGCTTATGAAGGAGCTCTTTAAAAAAGGGTTTGTAGGCAATATTTACTTTATAAATCAAAAGTGCAGGCAGTAAACCTGTAGCAACAAAATTGAGTACCGAAGAGAAGTTAAGATAGGTTAATGCTTCCCCTTTATTGGTCTGCATCGTGTTCTCTATCATGCCATAGTCGAATACGACGCCGTACTGTAGTGCAGCAAAAAACACACTGGATGAAATTAAGGTAACCGTAATAAAAAACGGCTTTAGCAAAAATTTAACGCTAAACAGCGAAAAAATAATACTTAACGCAAAAATAAGAAACAGTGGAATTGTAGCAATAAAGAGGTAATTAACTTCAGCTTGTTTTTCTATCCCCTGCTTTACAATACCAAACAAAGGAATATTGAAAACAAACACATAGAACAAGGCTATAAATAACGTAAACTGGTTAGTCGTTAATGTTTTAACGCGTGAAAGCACAGAGTATTCTCTCCTGTTAGATACTAGATTACTGACAAGTAAAATCAACCTTACTTGCAACCCCTGACAACAAAGGGGGAATATTACCAATCATTGTTAGGCGCTACAAATACTCAATTAACGTTAAAGATTAATCTTTGTCCATAAACAAGGTTTTAAAAAGGTTAGAACTCTTGATTGATCCGCTCAAAGAATGTTAACAACTGTTGCCTTTCGTCATCACTAAACTTAGCAGTGATTTGATTGGTTAACCTGTGATGTAACTGATCATGCTCTTTATAAATGGCCAATCCCTTGTCGGTTAGATCGACCAAGATTGCACGCCGATCACTCGCGTGAGCTTTACGAGTCACCAAGTCCGCTTTTTCCATCCTATCGATCTGCACCGTCAAGGTACCAGTGGTGATACCAATCTTCTCTGCGAGCTCCTTCATTCTCATCGCCCCATTGGCCCCTAAGATCTCAACAGCATGAACTTGGGGTAATGAATATCCCGCATTTTTTACGACAGCGTGTTCCCAAGAGGAGAGTTTTTCATAAAACTCTACAATTTCATGACTTAACTTATCCAACGCTCAGTTCCTTCTATTTATCTGACGTTTTACTTTGGTAAACACCACACTCTTGCTGTCGACAAGTAAACACTTCAACAGTCAGGTGGTCGATACGCTCAAAAGCACTTAACTTGGCCTTAAAATAGTCAGTATCCTTTGGCTGGTGACTCACAATGGAGATCATCGCAGCATGGTGGTCAGCGCTGACAGGCCACACATGAATGTCAGTAACCTGATGATCGGTTTCCTCTTCAACTGCGGCCACCATCTTTGAAATGTATTCGTCATCGATACTGGCATCGAGCAATATAGGTCCAGTCTGTTTAACTAAGCTCCATGCCCAGCTCGTAATAATAATCGCACCAACAATACCCATTACCGGATCAAGCCAGTTTAACCCTAGATATTTACCGAACAATAGTGCGCCAATCGCCAATAGAGAGGTCAAGGCATCTGCCAAAACATGAAAATAGGCAGCCCTAAGGTTATGATCATGGGTTGGCTTTGTTTGGCTATCACTGTGGGGAGCATGATGGTCGTGATCATCGCCACTATGATGATGGGCATCATGATTGTGATGATGTTCATCATAGTCATGACTGTAGCTATGATGGTGTCCATGGTGATGCTCGTGACTATGATGGTCTTTTAACAAAAAAACCGACACTACGTTCACCGTCAAACCAATCACCGCGACTAGAATAGCTTCGTTAAATTGAATATGCTCAGGGTTGAGTAATCGGCTTATCGATTCTACCGCCATTAGTAACGCAACCAATCCAAGAGCGATTGCACTGGTAAAGCCACCAAGGACGCTGACTTTACCGGTACCGAACGCGTATTTAGGATCGTCTGCGTATTTCTTGGCGTAGCGATAGGCAAATAAGGTGATCATAAATGCCGCAGCATGGGTGCCCATATGCCATCCATCTGCCAGTAGCGCCATCGAACCATAGACAGTGCCGGCAACGATTTCAGCGATCATGGTGATCAGGGTTAAATACAAAACATAACGAGTATTACGCTCACCGCTGGTATTGATATTTGAAAAACGATGCTGGTGCTGCCAAGGCTCTATGTTGTGTTCTAAGCTGTGTGCTGAATTTGTCATCGAGTAAGCGTCCTGGAATAAAGTCAAATTATATAGTTTGATAATCAAAATATATTGGATCAAGATACTTTGATAGTCAAACTAAATGTTTATACTTACATTGACAAACGCTTTTACTCATACTGATAGGTATAAGAAAAGATCTCAAAACATAATCTTTATGCCGAAGCCTGATAATAAATAACCCTTTTATTAGTCACCTCCGTTTATACCGTAAAATAAGCTTATTACGCCTTAGGAGCATTCATGAAGCAAACACTGATCCAATCGATAAAATTGACGATCCTAGTCAGTGGTTTTGCGTTAACCACACAAGCGGTAGCGCAATCTACGACTTTACAACAGACTGATATCAGTATGGATTCATCAACGATGATCACCGTTTATGACAGTAACAACTATCAAGAGAACGAAAGCAGTAAAATGTTCCCCATACCAACAGAAGGTATGGTGCAACATGTTATCACCTTACCTAAATTAGCTGACGAGCAACACTATATGCTTCAGGTTAGCATTGGCCAAAAGCGATGGGTTGATTGTAACAAGCATGGGTTAACAGGGATCTTGCAACGGCTAACACTAAATGGTTGGGGATATGAATACTATCAAGTTGATGCAATAACTGAGGGCCCAAGTACTATGATGGCCTGTTTTGATAAAGCAAAAACCGAAGTTTTCCTAACTATCCCAGAATCATTAATGCTTAACTATGATAGTCGATTACCAAAAGTATTTTACTTGCCTCAAGGCGCACAGCTAAGGTACAAAGTGTGGAATACTGACGGCGAATATTACTATTCTCCTGAAAAATAGCCAAAAAAACCTCTGCTAAGCAGAGGTTTTAATTTAGATGAAACGTTAGTCTACTAAATACCTGCAATAGCGTCTTGGCATAGCTTAGTGATACGTTCCCAATCGCCCTGTTCCATGGCATCCGTTGGAGCAATCCAACTGCCACCGATACAGTCAACATTACTCAAGGCTAAATAATCTTTATAGCTACTTGGCGTAATACCACCCGTTGGACAGAATCGGATATTGGCAAGCGGGCCTGAAAATGCTTTTAACGCATTGACGCCACCAGACGCTTCTGCAGGGAAGAACTTGAAGTGAGTATAACCCAGTTCCATACCTGCCATGACCTCTGAGATACTCGCAACGCCAGGAATTAACGGTACATTACCTGCCATAGCGGCTCTAAGTAGATCCGTAGTCGCGCCTGGCGTAATAACAAATTGGGCACCTGCATCAACCGCTTGTTGAAGCTGAGCTTCATTTAAGACGGTTCCCGCACCGACAAGGGCTTCTGGTACTTCTTTTGCGATTTTGGCAATAGCTTCTAACGCACAAGGCGTACGTAAAGTCACCTCTAATACACTGATCCCACCTGCGACCAGAGCCCGCGCTAATGGCACGGCGTCTTCTATCTTGTTAATCACCATTACCGGAACGATTGGGCTACGTTTATAAATATCTTGCGGTTGAATTGACCAGTTATTCTCAGCCATTGCTTTACTCTTCCTAATGATTAATAGTTTTCGTCGATAGTCGTAGTGCAACGGGCACCCGTTTCTGGACTACTTAAGTTAGAACGAAGTGCCGAAAATAGCTCCCGTCCCATACCATAACTGGTACGGCGAAGATCGACTTTGCCAGCTTCACGAGCAGCCAAAACGCTCTCATCCACCAAAAGACTAACTTCCCCAGTATTCGCGTTAACCCGTATCAAATCGCCATTTTGTACTTTAGCAATTAGACCACCATCTAACGCCTCTGGAGTCAAATGGATAGCAGCGGGCACCTTACCTGACGCACCTGACATACGTCCATCAGTCAACAAGGCAACTTTAAAGCCCTTATCTTGCTGCGTCCCTAAGATCGGGGTCAACTTATGAAGCTCAGGCATGCCTATCGCTTTAGGACCTTGGCCTTTGACGACGACAACACAATCTTTATCAAGCTCACCGGCTTTAAAAATCGCTTCGAGTTTGTTTTGATCATCGATAACAATCGCAGGAGCTTCCACTAAACGATGTTTCTCAGCTACAGCCGATACCTTAATCACTGCACGGCCCAAATTACCCTTAAGTAATTTTAAACCACCATTGTTTTGGAATGGCTCAGAGACAGCAGTTAACACCTCTTTATCGAGCGATACTGTAGGCCCATCAACCCAAACTAATTCATTATCGATCAGTTTAGGCTCTTGGGTGTAACGACGAAGACCATAGCCAGCGACAGTGTTGACATCTTCATGTAACAGACCCGCGTCGAGTAACTCTTTAACCAATAACGCCATGCCGCCTGCAGCATGAAAGTGATTGATATCCGCATGACCATTAGGATAAACACGAGCAAGTAACGGCACCGCATCAGAGAGCTCAGAAAAATCGTCCCAGTTAACGATAATGCCCGCTGCGCGAGCGGCCGCTACAATGTGCATCGTCAGGTTAGTTGAGCCACCCGTCGCCAGTAATGCCACAATGCCATTAACAACAGACTTTTCGTTAACCACTTCGCCAATTGGCGTATATTGAGTGCCCATTTCGGTTAGGCGACACACTTGCTTAGCCGCCATCTTGTTCAGCGCTTCTCGCAAAGGCTCATCTGGATTCACAAATGAGGAACCAGGCAATTGCAGCCCCATCACTTCCAGCATTAACTGATTACTATTTGCGGTACCGTAAAAGGTACAAGTTCCAGCGCTGTGATAAGATTTTGACTCAGCTTCTAGCAGCGCAGCTCTATCGACTTGACCTTGCGCAAATTTCTGACGAATACGTGCTTTTTCCTTATTAGGGATCCCTGACTTCATCGGACCTGCTGGCACAAATAGCATTGGCAAGTGACCAAAACTTAGGGCGCCAATAAGTAAACCTGGAACTATTTTGTCGCAGATGCCTAACAGCAAAGCACCATCGAACATGTTGTGAGATAACCCAACAGCGGTCGACATAGCAATGACTTCACGGCTCAGCAGACTAAGCTCCATTCCTGGTTGCCCCTGCGTCACACCATCACACATAGCAGGAACACCGCCAGCGACTTGAGCAACACTGCCGACTTCTTGGCAAGCATCTTTTAGTAACTGCGGATAACTTTCATAAGGCTGATGTGCTGACAACATATCGTTAAATGCGGTAACAATACCTATGTTGGCTTTAGTGAGCGCCTTAATCGTGCTCTTGTCCGCAGGGCTACAAGCGGCGAACCCGTGGGCTAAATTCCCGCAACTTAAGCTACTACGATGAACGCCATTGGCTTTAGCTTCATCAAGGGCTTTAAGGTACTGAGCGCGAGAATGTTTGCTCCGCTCAATGATTCTGTCGGTAACCGACTGTACTACTGCGTGCATAATTGCTCCTTAAGCGCTCCAATAAACATCAACAGGCGTGCGATGTTGACCCAATACAGCCCGTATTGGCATCGTTTTGGCGTCTTCATTTTCAAGCGCTTGACGGTAAACTGTCAGTTTTTGTTCACCGACAATATGTAAGTATATTTGGCGACTGGCTAAAATGCCCTGTTTAGAGATAGTCATTCGGCCATGTGGCGCCGCTCCTGGGTTTACCGCGAGACACAGTGCATCGGTTGATAATGCTTGATCTATCTCTTGTGAACAGGGAAACCAAGAACATGTATGACCATCATTGCCCATACCAAGAACAACCACATCAAAAGGCTTTGGAAAGTTAGCGAGTTGCTCAATAGCCATCTCAACGCCCTCTTCAGCCGTCGAAAACATATTCTTTAAGCCGCGAAACTTTGCTGCACTCGCGCGGTTTTGCAACAGATGCTGTCTGACTAAACATTCATTTGAATCATCAGACTCAGTATCGACCCAACGCTCATCGGCTAAAGTGACATAAACATCGTTCCATTCGATAGCTTTGTGACTAAGTAGCTCAAATAATGCAAGCGGCGTCGAGCCACCAGAAACGACTAGACTCGCCTTACCACGGGCATCAATCGCCGATTGCAATTGATTAGCAATGCGGTCGGCTAACTGTGACTCTAGTGCAGCTTTGCTATCAAATGATTTGAACACTGATTCTTTAATCATAATCTAACTCCTTTACTCATCCCACGAGCGGCCATCTTTTGCTATCAAAGCAACTGATGCTACAGGGCCCCAACTGCCAGCAGGATAAGGTTTTGGCTTTTCATTACTTTCTTCCCACGCTTGAATGATGCCATCAACCCACTTCCAGGCTTGCTCCACTTCGTCACGACGTACAAACAGCGCCTGATTACCCAGCATAGCTTCGAGCAACAAACGTTCATAGGCATCGGCAATACGATCATTTTTAAACGTATCAGAGAAACTCAAATCCAATTTAGTGGTTTGTAGACGCTGTTTCTGCTCAAGACCAGGGACTTTGTTCATCATCTGGATCTCGACGCCTTCGTGAGGCTGCAAGCGTATAGTCAATTTGTTTGCAGGCAGATTTCTATAGCTAGAGCGATACAGATTGTGAGGCGGATTTTTGAAGTAGACGACAATCTCAGAGCTCTTCGTCGGCATGCGCTTACCGCTTCGCAGGTAAAAAGGTACTCCAGCCCAACGCCAGTTATCGATATCGACACGTAGCGCTACAAATGTTTCGGCATGAGATTGGGTATTAGCACCCTCCTCTTCTAAATAACCAGGAACAGGTGTGCCTTTTAAGAAACCAGCGGAATATTGTCCGCGAACGGTATTTTCGTAAATGTTATCGGCGTCAATCTTTCTCAGTGACTTAAGGACTTTAACCTTTTCATCACGAATGCTATCAGCATCCAGGTTAACTGGCGGATCCATAGCAACCAATGTCAAAACCTGTAACAGATGATTCTGAATCATGTCACGCATCTGGCCAGCTTTATCAAAGTAACCCCAGCGCCCCTCGATACCCACTTCTTCGGCTACGGTAATTTGCACATGATCTATGGTGCGGTTATCCCACTTAGATGCAAACAGTGAGTTAGCAAAACGTAACGCGATGAGATTCTGTACCGTCTCTTTACCAAGATAATGATCAATACGATAAACTTGATTCTCATTAAAATAGGCACTGACCTGATCGTTGATCACTTTTGACGATTCGAGATCGGAACCAATTGGCTTTTCGAGAACAACACGGGTATCAGGATAAATCAGATTTTGTTCGTGGAGGCAACGACAGATATCACCAAAAATAGCAGGAGGAGTAGCGAAGTAATTAACCATGACGCGCTTTTCAGGTTCTAACACCTCATGAAACGCTTTGTAACCTTCTGGGTCGGTAAAATTCGTACCAATATAGATACAACGTTTTAAGAAACGTTCAAGCGTATCGGTACAAAGCGGTTCTTTAACAAAGCTATTTAGCGCCTTGATAACCATCGCTTGATATTCATCTTGAGTAAACGCATCTTTAGCAACACCGAGCACTTTGGTCTCTTCATTAAGCAGACCCGCCTTATCTAATTGATATAAAGAAGGCAGTAACTTACGTCGTGCTAAATCGCCTTTAGTTCCAAACAATACAAAATCACAAGCTTTGGCTTCTGGTGATGTCATGCCCAT
The DNA here is from genome assembly GCF_019457515.1 of Shewanella mesophila. Classification (NCBI taxonomy): domain Bacteria; kingdom Pseudomonadati; phylum Pseudomonadota; class Gammaproteobacteria; order Alteromonadales; family Shewanellaceae; genus Shewanella; species Shewanella mesophila. The sequence goes on along the minus strand of NZ_CP080421.1, from coordinate 2,056,563 downwards.
AGCTTAAAAATCTCCTATGTCACTGTGCCCCATCGAGTCAATGAGAAATACACACGTTTGTTGTAATATAACAACAGAATTTGATTATTGCATCATAATTTTGTGAAAATTGCGCTATTAGTAAACTAGCAACAAGGCCTCAAAATCTGATATGCTTTTCGTGATTAAATTACTATATGTAGTAGAAAGTTTGCTTTGAAGTTAGATCATAATTCGTTATATAGACCAAACTTTAGCACTTTTTGTTTGTTTCTTTAACGACATAAAAGAATAAATATAATTACATTACTATCGAGTGGATGTACGCATATGAATACCCTAGAAAAGGTTCAAAAAAGCCTAACGCAATTCAGTAAATCGGAGCGCAAAGTCGCTGAGGTCATTTTAGCATCGCCTCAGACAGCAATTCACTCTAGCATCGCAACCCTAGCAAAGATGGCAGATGTCAGTGAACCCACGGTTAACCGTTTTTGTCGTCGCTTAGATACGAAGGGATTCCCTGACTTCAAACTGCATCTGGCCCAAAGCTTAGCAAACGGTACACCTTATGTGAGCCGTCATGTTGAAGAGGATGACAGTCCTGATTCCTATACGACGAAAATCTTTGAATCATCAATGGCAGCGCTAGATACAGCAAGGCAGAGTATAGATACAGCGGCAATCAACAAGGCTGTAGATGTACTGACCCAAGCCAACAAGATCTCTTTCTTCGGCTTAGGGGCTTCAGCGTCTGTGGCACACGACGCGCAAAATAAGTTTTTCCGTTTTAACGTTCCCGTGATCTGTTTTGACGATGTGCTTATGCAACGTATGAGTTGTATTAACAGTACAGAGGGTGATGTTGTCGTCCTTATTTCACATACCGGCCGTACAAAATCACTTATCGATATTGCGCGTCTAGCCCGTGAAAATGGTGCCGCGGTAATTGCAATAACCTCTCGCAACTCACCACTGTCGAACGAGTGCACATTACCAGTAACCATGGAAGTACCAGAAGATACCGATATGTATCTTCCTATGGCATCTCGTCTTGCTCAACTGGTTATCGTTGACGTGTTAGCGACAGGCTTTACCCTACGCAGAGGACCGCGTTTTAGAGAAAGTCTCAAACGTGTAAAAGAAGCTTTAAAAGAGTCGCGCATAGAGAAAGAATCGATACTATAATTCGGTTTTGTAAGGATAAAAGGCGGCTTGGGTATATCCTTCCGCCTTTTTTTTACCTTTTAGTCGTAGTACTTCACAAAAATAATAACTTGAGATAGATCATTTTGTTTGTAATTTTCCTACAAAAGTCATTTTTGTCTGTTAATATAGAGTAAGATTTTTTTAAACTTAACGGAGTATCTCATGTTCCGCAGAACCAAAATTGTAACAACACTCGGTCCAGCTACCGATCGTGACGACAACCTACGTCGTATCATCAAAGCTGGTGCAAACGTTGTTCGCCTCAACTTTTCTCACGGCTCACCTGAAGACCACCAAAAACGCGCAACAGATGTTAGAAACATCGCCAAAGAACTTGGTGTACATGTTGCTATTTTAGGTGACTTACAGGGTCCAAAGATCCGCGTATCTACCTTTAAGGACAATAAGAAAGTCCAACTTGATCTAGGGAAAGCATTCGTTTTAGATGCCGATCTAGAGAAAGGTCAAGGTGATGAGAATCAAGTTGGTATCGATTACAAAGAGTTACCAAAAGACGTCACCATTGGCGATATCTTGATGCTCGATGACGGTCGTGTTCAACTTCAAGTTGAAAAAGTTGAAGGTAACAAGGTTCACACTACTGTCACCGTTGCGGGTCCTCTTTCAAATAACAAAGGGATCAACAAAAAAGGCGGCGGTCTTTCTGCAGCAGCGCTGACAGAAAAAGATAAGCTCGATATCATCACTGCAGCGGCAATTAAAGTGGATTACCTCGCGGTATCATTCCCTCGCTCTGGTGCTGATCTGAATTATGCTCGTGAGCTAGCTCAAAAAGCCGGTAGCAATGCATTGATTGTATCTAAAGTAGAACGTGCTGAAGCCGTTGCTACTGACGAAGCGATGGACGATGTGATCTTAGCATCTGATGCCGTCATGGTTGCTCGTGGTGATTTGGGTGTTGAGATTGGTGATGCGGCATTAGTTGCCGTTCAGAAGAAACTCATCCGCCGCTCACGTCAGCTCAATAAGCCAGTGATCACTGCGACCCAGATGATGGAATCGATGATCACTAGCCCAATGCCAACTCGTGCAGAAGTGATGGACGTAGCCAACGCTGTACTTGATGGTACCGATGCGGTAATGTTATCAGCAGAAACTGCTGCAGGCGATTTCCCTGAAGAAACTGTTTTAGCAATGGCAAACGTATGTTTAGGTGCCGAAGCTCACCCAAGCGTGCAAGTGTCCAAGCATCGATTAGATGAGCGTTTTACTTCTGTTGAAGAAACGATCGCGCTTTCTACTATGTACGCTGCTAACCATTTAGAAGGCGTTAAAGCGATCGTCGCGCTAACTGAATCTGGAGCGACACCTCAGTTAATGTCTCGCATCAGTTCAGCGTTACCCATTTTGGCCTTATCTCGTCATGATACGACACTGGCTAAGATGGCGCTTTATCGCGGTGTTCAACCTTTCTACTTCGATTCGACTGCACACCCTGCAGATGAACTTGCTAAGAAAGCATTGGAAGCATTGCAAGCCGCCGGCTATTTAAATAGCGGTGACATGGTGCTAATGACTAAAGGCGATGCGATGGAGACCATTGGTGGTACTAACACCAGCAAGGTACTTATCGTAGCTTAAATCTCCTTAGAGACAAAAAAGGTACGCATCATGCGTACCTTTTTTATACCTAAAATTTACCTCATAGGTTACAAACGCTCGAAGTCGTCCACATCAATAGCCGCCTTACGAAGTTTATCAGCATCAATTAGTTGCTGATGTTCGTCAGCGGAAATGACACCAACCGCTAGTGCTTGTTGATACAAAACTAATGTCGGTAACTTGCTAGGTAACTCACCTTCTTTTTGTGCCTTTTTGATCTGACGATGAAGCTTACGGCACTGATATTGTGCCAAGAATGCCTTTTCGACTTCGGCAATACCACCTTCATCGCCATCAAAATCAGGACAAAGGAAAGTCAATCTATCGCGAGCAGGGCTGGGCTTTAACATTCCCTGGCAAAGATTAATCGCTAATTTATCATCAGGTCCATTGAAGTGATTACCAATAGGGAAAACGATTGCTCGCATTAACCAAGCGATAGGACGATTTGGAAAGTTTCTTAATGTATCTTGTAATGCTTTTGCCGCCTTATGTAACCGTGTTTGCATCACATAATGTACCGCTGGTAAGTCATCTTGCTGACGACCATTATCTTCAAACAATTTCAGCGTCGCTGAAGCCAAATACAACTCACTGAGTACATCGCCAAGACGGGCTGAAAGCATCTCTTTACGCTTAAGATCGCCGCCCATAATCAACATGGAAAGATCGGTCATAAATGCAAGCGCAGCAGACAGACGCGTCATATCTTTATAATACTGCTTTGTACAACCACTAACAGGGGCTGAATTAAACTTGCTCGCCGAAAGTGCGCTAAACAAAGCACTAAACGCATTACGCGCCGCATAGCCCATATGACCAATCAAGAGATTATCAAAACGTTCGAGCGCTGCGCTTTGATCTTCCATTGCGGCGGCTTCCATTTCGGCTAGTACATAAGGATGACAGCGAGTAGCACCTTGACCAAAGATCATCAAACTACGGGTGAGAATGTTCGCTCCCTCAACCGTAATGGAGATAGGTGTCGCCATATAGCCATGACCAAGATAATTTTTAGGCCCCAGTTGTATCCCCTTGCCAGATTGAATGTCCATCGCATCATTAATGACATCACGTCCCATCTCTGTCATATGATACTTGGCTATCGCGGTAACCACTGAAGGCTTAACTTTCAAATCAATCCCGGTTGTGGTCAAACGTCGAGCGGCTTCAAGCTGATAAGTGTTGGCGATAATTCGCGCCATCGCTTCTTGAACACCTTCAAATTGGCCAATAGACAGACCAAACTGATGTCGAACAAAGCTATATGCCGTAGTCGTTTTGGTAGCCAAGTGTCCAGTCGCCGTCGCAAGTGCTGGTAAGGAAATCCCTCGCCCCGCAGACAGACATTCAACCAGCATTCGCCAGCCACGACCAGCATATTGAGGGCCACCTATGATCCAATCTAAGGGAATAAAGACATCTTTTCCGTCAGTCGTCCCATTCATGAAAGCCATATCTAGCGGATTATGCCGTTGGCCGATATTGACCCCTTGATGATCGGTAGGGATCAACGCGCAGGTAATACCTATATCTTGTTTAGTGCCAAGCAAGCCTTCAGGGTCGCGCATTTGAAACGCGAGGCCAAGTACTGTAGCGACTGGCGCTAATGTAATGTAACGCTTGTCCCACGTCAGGCTAATCCCAAGAACCTCTTCACCATTAAACTCTTGTCGGCATACCACACCAACATCTGGAATCGCACCAGCATCAGAGCCAGCCTCTGGACCGGTTAACGCGAAACAAGGAACGGCTTCACCTGTCGCGAGCAATGGCAGCCAATGATCACGCTGCTCTTTGGTCCCATAGTGAGTAAGTAACTCTCCAGGACCTAAAGAGTTAGGCACCATCACACTAACGGCTGCGCTAACACTGCGGCTAGCAAGCTTACTGACAATAGTGGAGTTGGCGTAGGCCGAGAATGCTTTACCGCCATATTCCTTGGGGATAATAAGTGCGAAGAACCCCTCTCTCTTAAAGTAGTCCCATAACTCTGGCGGCAGGTCTTTGCGGTGTTGTACAATATCAAAGTCATCAATCATAGTGAGCGCTGTCATCACCTGATTGTCGATAAAAGACTTCTCCTCTTCGGTTAATCGCGGCTTACCATAGCTGTGGAGAGTGTCCCAATTAGGTTTTCCTCTAAACAGTTCGCCTTCCCACCACACATCACCCGCTTCCATCGCTTCTTTTTCAGTATTAGAGAGCGGTGGCAATACCTTTTTGAAAAACGAGAACACTGGACGCGTGATAAATTGCATCCGAATATTTTTAACACCTAGCAGCACTATCAAAATCAATAGTACTAAAATAAAAACAGTCATAACGCCTCCCCTACTGGGTACTTACTGGTACTGCTACGCCTGCAGCAATATATGGGATAACTTTACGAATAACGGCTTCAATATCGTTGTGTTCGTTAAAATCGGCTTCTGCGATCTCTGTTAGTGCATCGGCGGATGCCATAGTGAATACAACGGTACCCAGCGTAAAGTGTAGCCGCCAGAACATCTCTGCAGGTGGAATATGTGGTGCACTTTCTGCTACCGCGTCGACAAATCGAGTTAAATGTTCACCGTAATGAGTCGTGATAAACCAGCGCAAATGGCCTTGACTCTCAATATAACCCCGACCAAGTAGTTGTAAGAAAGTGCGGGTGCCTTCAACCTTTACCTTGTTTAACTCCAGTAAAGGTTTTACCAACGATGAAAAAATATCATTAAGTGATGGCTCTGAGCTCTGTTTTAGCAGTTCTAGCTCATTCGATGCATCAGGCATAAAACGATCTAAATAGCGAGCAAGCACGGCTCTAATTAACTCTTTCTTCGAGCCAAAATGATAATTAACGGAAGCGAGATTCACTTCAGCTTTACTTGTGATAAGTCGTAAAGAGGTTTCTGAAAATCCACGTTCAGCAAACAGCTTTTCTGCGGCGTCCAGTATTCTTGTTTTAGTATCGGATCGATTTGCCATTCCGTGACCTTAACTCTGATTTAAACATGCGTTTAAATTAAACACTGGTACACTTTTTGTCAAATGAAATTCAGATGTAATGCGGTTGTAAGCACGGATAAATCACTGCTGAACTAAGTTTACTCCCAATAGTGCAAATGCATTTTGATAACAGCCTGCATTATTTAACCAAATTAAGTAAACTAGATCACACAAGAATAACAACGACACTCGAACAATCAAGGAACACAGTATGTCATCGATATCTCCACGATTATCCTATTTATCACTCATCGTCACCTTAGCCATCTCTACGACGGCTTGCAACGAGCAAGTTAATGCCGCGCCAGTAAAAAGCGAGCCAGCAGCCGAAGCGAAACAATTTATTCAAGATGCCGAAGCCAATCTTGCACAGCTCTCAATAGAGCAAAATCGCGCAGAGTGGATCTACAGTAATTTCATAACCGAAGACACTGCCGCGCTATCAGCCTCAGTCGCAGAGCGCCAAACGGCGACATCAGTAAGATTGGCAACTAAAGCCGCAGAGTTTGCCATGCTTCCTTTAGAAAAAGATGAACAACGTAAACTCAATATTTTACGCAGTTCATTGGTGTTACCCGCTCCGCTTGATCCGGTTAAGAATGCTGAGCTGGCTAACATTAGCGCCGAGCTAAATGGATTATATGGTAAAGGTAAATACTGTTTAGCCGATGGTCGTTGCCTTACTCAACCAGAGTTATCAGGGATCATGGGCGAGTCTAGAGATCCAGCAACACTGCTCGATGTCTGGCAAGGTTGGCGCCAAATTGCGAAACCAATGCGTCCCCTATTTGAACGAGAAGTCGAACTTGCCAATGAAGGCGCTAAAGATTTAGGTTATGCGAATTTGTCAGAACTATGGCGAAGCCAGTATGACATGGCACCCGACGCATTCTCTGCTGAGCTAGATAGGCTTTGGGATCAAGTTCAACCGCTTTATGAATCGCTACATTGCTATGTGCGAGGAGAACTGAACCAAAAGTACGGCGACGAGGTCGCACCAAGTAGTGGCGCAATTCCAGCTCATTTGCTCGGAAACATGTGGGCGCAGCAGTGGGGCAATGTCTATGACATGGTAGCACCTGAAGACGCCGATCCTGGTTACGATGTTACTGAGTTACTTGCTAAGCAAGGTTATGATGAACATAAAATGGTTAAGCAGGCTGAAGGCTTCTTTACGTCACTAGGTTTCGAACCACTGCCAGACACGTTTTGGCGTCGCTCGCTTTTCGTTCAACCCAAAGATCGTGACGTCGTCTGCCATGCATCTGCATGGGATCTCGACAACCTTGACGATATTCGCATTAAGATGTGCATTCAAAAAACAGCTGAAGATTTTACCGTTATTCATCATGAACTTGGGCATAACTTCTATCAAAGAGCCTATAAAAATCAGCCTTTTATCTTCAAAAATAGTGCTAATGATGGATTCCATGAAGCGATCGGCGATACTGTCGCCCTTTCTATTACGCCTAATTATTTAAAACAAATTGGCTTGCTAGATGAGGTTCCAGATGCATCAAAAGATATCGGTTTGTTGCTTAAGCAAGCGTTAGATAAAATTGCATTTCTGCCATTTGGCCTAATGATAGATCAATGGCGCTGGAAGGTATTTAGTGGCGAGATAACGCCTGCACAATACAACCAAGCTTGGTGGGAGCTGAGAGAAAAGTACCAAGGTGTAAAAGCGCCAATAGCACGTAGCGAAGCGGACTTCGATCCAGGCGCTAAGTACCATGTTCCAGGCAACGTTCCTTATACTCGCTACTTCTTAGCCCACATATTACAGTTCCAATTTCACAAAGCACTCTGTGAAATCGCGGGTGATAAAGGTCCTGTACACCGCTGCAGTATATACGGCAACAAGGACGCTGGCGCAAAGCTCAACGCAATGCTAGAGATGGGGCAAAGTCAGCCATGGCCAGAAGCCTTATCAGTGGTAACGGGTAGCAAAGAGATGGATGCTTCAGCTGTACTCGACTATTTTGCGCCGCTCAAGGTATGGTTAGATGAGCAAAACCAATCGGCAAATCGCCAATGCGGTTGGTAGCGCCTAGCCATTGATTTTTAACTGTGGCGATGGCTTTTTAAGATAGTCTTGGCTATTGGAATACGCTTACGGCGACATTATAAAATCATCGCCACCAAAAGCCGATTCACAGCCAAAGCAGCTAAGGCTCCGCCTTTAAACTAGTGTCATGCTTACTCCTGTTAATAAAGGAGTAAGCATTGAAAGCCATAGATTAACAAACTTAGCATCATAGCGACTATGAACATGGACTGTTGACATGGTTAATTTACATAACTCCCGACAACTAAACCCAAGCATAAGCATAAAACCTAGCGCTATTGTTCAAAAATACGACTAAATCAACCTGGAAGAGATTAAATTGATTAGTCCATATGGGCTGTTAACACAGTAATTGCATCATCTCATTTAAAGAAGATTAACGAGAATTCGCTCCTTTCTTGGTCATCTCTCGAGTATCGAGGCGTGCATTATCTGATTTCTGGAGCATCACCATCAAGGCGCCGCATCCTCCTAACCCTTTGGTTGCGCTATGATAGCCAATTACGCCTTCAAGCTGTAACAACCACTGCGCTAAACATGACTTAAGCAATGCTGGAAACGGCTTGTTATGCACTCCTGTACCATGAATGATTAGCAAGTTTCGAAAATCACTGTTCTGACTTTGTAAGATGAAATCATACAGCGCCTCGCGCGCACGACTCACTCCAACGCCCTTCAGATCTAGGGCTGCTTGCATGGGATACTTCCCTTGGCGAAACAATTTAAATACCTGACTCTGAACACCTTGATGCTTAAAACTGACGATCTCATCTGGCTCGACTGGGATAATCTCACTAAAGTCGAGACTTAATTGCGAAAGCATTTCTCTTCTTTTCGTCTGAGCCTGCTTGGCGCGCTGAGCCTCGCGTCCCTTGTCGTTGCAAAAATTGACATTGACATCGGCCTTTAGCGGCACCACATCAGCCATTGAAGCGAAAAATAGCGCTAACTCATCTTCTGCCATCTTATTTCCCTCTTCTCTAATGAGCAAAGCACAGTTAATGGATCTTGTTTATGAATTATCTATGATCAAAACCCGCAATGACAAGTGAGTTAAACCATCTGATAAAGCAACCGTAGAGTCTTATCCAACCGAGCCAAAACGCTAACAAAGACTGAAATTTAAACATCTAGCAGATGATACACACTTTGTTAAGAACTAAATCTTTCCCATCAAAAGTGCATAGATTATAGTGAACAGAATATTAGCAAAAATGAATAGCTAAATGAAATTTATGAAATTTGTCATCTTCACGCTTTTCTCCTTACTTTGTTTACCGGTAACGGCACAAGGCTCGAACAGTGACGATAACGCATTAAATCAGTTTTATACCCAATTTTCTGTAGCATTTGAACAGCTTGACGCAGCGGTAATAGAAGAACTCTATGCTGAAAATGCCTGTTATATCCCTGAACAACAAAGCCAAGAGATCACAATAGGCCGTGAAAATATCGTCACTTTATACAAAGCATTTTTTGGTAAGATTAAGCACAAAAATGCACAAATTGAGGTCGACTTTCGGGTGGTAGAACGCCAAATTGAAGGCCAAAGTGCTACCGATATTGGCTATTACCTTATTCGCTTTTATCCGCCCAAAGAAACGGAAGAGCCTATGAGTGAATTTGCAGGGAAATTTGTAACCGTTTCAAAAAAGAAAGCCGATGGTAAATGGTATTTAACTGTCGATACCAATAATCGGTCAGAGCCGTCATTTTACTACAGTGCAAAGCCATCGCCGAACCTGTATTACGGCAGCCAGTTTACTAAAACAGAAGATCCCCTACAGCATGAGTAGTAATAAACAACCTTGCCCTTGTGGTCGTCAAATAGCCACTGAATTAACAATAGAACGTGTGAGCTATTCTGACTGTTGCCAGCCCTATCACCAGGGAGAGAGAGCACAAACGCCCGAACAATTAATGCGCAGTCGATATAGTGCTTTTGTACTCAAGATTCATGACTATTTAATTGAAACACATGATACTCGTCACCTAAACGGCCTAACTAAGGCCATATTAGATCAAGACAACCACACAAATTGGCTTGGTTTAACCATCAATGATAGTGAGAGTAATGGCTGTAAAGGTTGTGTCGAGTTTCATGCTTGGTACAAGGAAGATGGAATTGACGCGATTCATGAAATTTCACAATTTGTGAAGCAAGACGAAAAATGGCTATACACCACAGGCAAACAATTAAAAGCAGTGATGCCTAAGCGAAATGACCTCTGCATCTGTAACAGTGGCAAAAAATTTAAACAATGCTGTTCTAAAATCGGTTAAATAATAGCATTTAAGGTTAACACAATTGGGCATCAACATAATGCAGCGTGACAACAGCTAAGAAACCGAAAGTAACCTATTTGTAAGCTGGGTATTTGCTTTTAAAAATTGGCCAAATTCAGCCTCTCTTAAAGCGGGACTGTAAAGAAACCCTTGGGCGTGATGACACCTTAACTTAGTTAGAAACTGCTCTTGCTCGATCGTTTCTACGCCTTCAGCAGTCAAAGAGATATTTAATGCCGATGCCATTGCAATGATCGCACTGACAATCTCTCGACTCTCATGACTCACACTCAGATCCGAAATAAATGATCGGTCAATTTTTAATTTTGAAATTGGAAACTGCTTAAGATAGCGCATCGAGCTATAACCTGTGCCAAAATCGTCAATGGCTAAGCCGACACCCAATTCAGCCAACTCCTTACATAAATTGGTCGCATAAATAATATCTTCCATCAATTCCGTTTCGGTGATCTCAATAATCAGAGTGCGTGGTTTTATCCGATAGCGAGTCACCAACTGCCAAACTTGATCATACAAACTTGTACTAAAGAACTGCTGCGCAGCCACGTTAACATGCATTGAGATATTAATATTATGGTGCTGCCACAAATTTAACTGCCTACATGCGGTCTCCAATACCCACTCGCCAATCGCTCCAATCATTCCCGTCTGCTCGGCAATGTCGATAAACGCGCCAGGATAAAGCACCCCACGTTTAGGATGATGCCAACGAATTAGCGCTTCAGCCCCAATATACTGCTGTGTATTAAGATCTCTTAATGGTTGATAATAAAGTTCAAACTCACGATTCTTTAATGCTGATTGTAACTCGCGCTCAATCTGCGCGCTTTCTTTAAATGTATTAAGTAAGGCATTGTTAAACAACTGAATCGCATCACCTTGCTTGCGTTTAGCATACTGCACTGCAATATCGGCGCAAGTTAATGCCGAAAACATCTGTTCCAGGGAATCGATCTCAACAATCGATAATGCTGGCTTAGCGTCAAATGCTTCGCGTCCGATGGTAACGGGAAGCGTCAATTGATGATATAAACGTTTAATAAGGTAATCCAGATGCTGGCTGTCATCTAAACCATCGACAACGACCGCAAATTCATCACTACCAACACGAGCGATAAGCTCCGCTTTGTTAATACTTGCAAAATGGCGCAAACGCCGAGCAATCTCAACCAATAACCTATCCCCTTTCTCATGGCCATAGGTGTCATTAAAGCGTTTAAAGCCCATCAGATCGATTAACATTAAATGGCCCGTCGTTCGACGCTCTAAGGCCTTATTGAAGAAACTGCGATTATACAAACCAGTAAGCGAACATCGCCATGCCAAGCGCTCGAGCTCATTTTTATGTTCTCGCTCATCAGAGCTATCCTCAGCGGTAATTAATGCGTAATAATTCCCTCTTTGGGTGGTAAAAGGCTTTACAGAATAACGGATCCAATAGCTACTACCATCGGAACGAGTGATCTTGGTATCGCCTTTTGCGATTCTGCCTCGCTTAACATCGGTTAGTGCGGAATGAGCCTGATCGGGAAACTGTTTGAAAAAATCAAGGCAATAAATTGGACATCCCAATATTTTCTGTTTCGGGATACCTGATATTGAATGATAAGCACTGTTTACATACTCGATGATATCAGTATGTAAATTGACAACCATGCTCACCTGCTCTGAATGTTCAATCGCTTTTAAAAAAAGTGTTAAACGCTCATCGGTTTCATAAGCGCGTCGAGTCGCTAATGTCAATGCTAGCTGATCTGCAACTTGAGCGACGATATCAAGTTCACTCTCAGACCAATACCTTGGCGTGGTCGACTCTAAGAACAGTACGCCCTCAAGATGTCCATTTATACGAATAGCGACATCAAGAGAACTTTTTATCTGCTTTGGACAGAAATAACGATCAAAAAGCTCTTTAACGCGAATATCTTCACTGACCTCTACTACATCAATTACTCGATGTTGTTTTAGATCGGTTAAGTATTGGGAGGAAAGTAGTGGCTTAGGGCGAATAACATCGATGGCGTTTCCCATATGGGCAACCTGTTCGATAGTATTGGCTTCGATAGACAAAATACACACACCAACATAGTCGACAACAAGCTGCTCACTAAGCAAACTTGTTGCTAGCGTTGCAGTCTCATTAAATTGTCCTTCCTGCTTCTCTACCGAATTAACGATCGATTCGAGCAAGTGTTGATATTTGCGTTTCGCCATACATCCCTACAACCGGCAGCCTAAAAGTCGCTGTCGAGGTAAAAACACTCTAAAACAGAGGGTTTAAGACATTTATCCACACATTTTTGTTTTAATAAGTGGCTATAGACCATTTTATAGGAATAATTAACTGATTAGCAACAAGTTAAACACTATAAAATCACAGATTATTTTGTAACTGAAAAATCATCTTTTCCGCACTAAATGCAAATGTTAACGAGAGTTGCTGACCACCCTCTATCTCGACTATATCGGCTTGGACCGCATCAAATCTGACCTTGGCTAGCTTGACTAAGGTCTCTAGCTGTTCAAGTGCCTCTGCGCCAAGTTTTTCTATCACGAGTACAGTATCGTGTTCATCTATTACAGCACCAATATCGGCGTAGCTGCCGCAGTCTGTACACGTATCATTAACCAGTGCTGATTGCCCTTTCTCAATATTTTTCATAATTCACAACTGTCTTGTATTCAAAGAGCTTAATTATAGTGGCTTTAATTTTTTAGTTCGAGATGTAGCTCTAAACTATGCCAAAATCTCTGCCATTGCCCGCTGAGCAACCAATTGGTCACCAAAGTGTAAATAATCACCGATCATCGATTGAGGCTCAATCTGACCACGATAACGAGAGCGGGTCACCTGATCGCAATTGGCAAGCACTCTACTCATTTCAAGCGAATCACTCCCCCTTATGACCAAGGCTTCCGGTGTGAGGTACTCTTGTAGATGAAAATTGACTAGGCCCGCCGAGTGAAACTGAGGGCTATTATCAACAACGTCGACTTCCGCCATATTTACAACTAAGGGCTGCTCCGCCGCAAGTTCAAATCTATCTCGTAACTGTGTATTAAGGTCTTCTGTCTGCGATTGAAGATGAAACTGTGCCATATCACGCGCATCAGTCGATAACATCGCCAACAGCAAGCCAAACTCTCCCCGTCTGTCGGATGTGACAGCTTGGTTTAATCGCGTGCCTAGATTGGCTTCATTGATTAATAACTGATTGGTTCGCATAAAAAAACAACAATAAAACAACTCGTTGTAATATAATCGACCGCTGGAAGCATAACTTTAGTAAAAAGTTCAATAATGCTCTTTACAGCGGCCGAGTTTGTGACTACTATTGCCGCCGCAATTGAGGAGGGGTTCCCGAGTGGCCAAAGGGATCAGACTGTAAATCTGACGGCTCAGCCTTCGAAGGTTCGAATCCTTCTCCCTCCACCATTTGCACACAATTTGATAAAGAGATATTCGTGGAGGGGTTCCCGAGTGGCCAAAGGGATCAGACTGTAAATCTGACGGCTCAGCCTTCGAAGGTTCGAATCCTTCTCCCTCCACCATCTTTATTTCCTAATCAAGCTTGTGAGATACATTAAAAGGTAAAAAGTGACATATGTGGAGGGGTTCCCGAGTGGCCAAAGGGATCAGACTGTAAATCTGACGGCTCAGCCTTCGAAGGTTCGAATCCTTCTCCCTCCACCATTTCACACCAGATAGTTTGGTATAGCAATGTTCTCGCTAAAACTGTTTCATATAGCCAGCCATCTAACACATTATTCTCCTGCGTTAATCTCATCCATTCGCCATCCATTGTTGATCGTAATATTTTCTGCCTCATCTCTCCATTTTTCATCGATAACGACACTACTTAGTTCATTTGATTAAATCTTCTATTTTATCAATCCATATTTAGTACGACTTCCTATAGCATTTCTAGTTATAATTCATTGCTAATACCAATCAGTATAAAGATGTGATCGCTCAGCGAGAATTTAGCGCTTATGAGGCAAGGCCTTTAATTGCTCCTCGGCTCTAGCATCCTCGGTAACCGCTCCATACTTTACCCTATCTCCTAAATCCCTTTAGTCGTGCATTAAGGGCATTCACAACATCTGACCTCCAGAGATGGAGGGAATGTATTAAGTATGTCAGGGACATACAAGCCCTTGTTGATTGCAACAAGTGAAGAGCATAGTTGAACTAGGATCAAACTCGTTAACACAGCGTCGAAAGCACTAAAACTCGCCCGTTAGGTGTGTTTTTGGCTTCCTACTTCCGTGTTGAACGGCCTCACTAGGGAGCAACCATTTCATCGTCCATTGGCCTTGAATTAGTTGCCAAAAAATACGCTGAGTAGATCACTTTCTTATATTAATTGGTGTAAAGTGCATATCATTACAGAAGGCAGGCGTCCCATGCTTAATGGCTTGTCGTACATCAATAACAGGAGAGCGCATGGAACGTTTATGGGTTAATCAAGCCATCGAAAAAATCGAAGCGGATTATCAACGCAGTGCCGACACTCATTTAATTAAACTCGATATACCTTGTTTAAAAGACATTGATATCTATCTCAAAGATGAGAGCACTCACCCTACTGGCAGTCTCAAACATCGTTTAGCACGCTCGCTGTTCCTATATGCACTCTGTAACGGCTGGGTCAAACAGGGAACTCCCATAATTGAATCATCTTCAGGCAGCACAGCGGTTTCAGAAGCCTACTTCGCTCGCCTCTTAGGTCTGCCTTTTATTGCCGTAATGCCAAAAACGACCGCTAAGAAAAAGATCCAACAAATTGAGTTTTACGGCGGTGAATGCCACTTTGTCGATCATTCTAGCCAGATCTATGCCGAATCCCAGCGACTGGCAGACGAACTGTCTGGTCACTATATGGATCAATTCACCTACGCCGAACGTGCGACAGATTGGCGAGGCAATAATAATATTGCCAATTCGATATTTGATCAGATGAAACGGGAACCGTACCCCGTGCCAAGCTGGATTGTGATGAGTCCTGGTACTGGCGGTACCTCGGCCACCATAGGCAGATATATCCGTTATCAGCGAGAAGAAACCAAATTATGCGTCGTCGACCCTGAGAACTCGGTTTTCTTCGATTATTATCACAGCCTAGATCCAAGCGTCACCTGCTGTAATGGAAGTAAAATTGAAGGTATTGGGCGTCCACGAGCCGAACCCTCATTTATCCCAGGCGTTGTCGACCATATGGTAAAAATTGAAGATGCAGCCTCGATCGCGACTATCTATTGGCTGGAGCAGCTTATTGGGCGTAAAGCTGGTCCCTCAACCGGCACCAATCTCTATGGGACCTTGCAATTGGCAACCCAAATGCAACAAGAGAACCAACAAGGCTCAATAGTGACCTTACTCTGTGATGGCGGTGAACGTTACCTCGATACCTATTATGATGAGGTGTGGGTTAACAACAATATCGGTGATATAGCTAAATACCAAACAAGACTTGAGCGCTTTAATCAGACGGGTCTTTTAGATTAGCAAACAAATCTATTGAAAATAGTGACTATCGATGGCTATAAGGGCTACAACCACAGAGCCCTTATGCTTACATCCTCCTCAAAATCTAGTCGATATTGAGGTATTTATGGGTTTGAATAGATAAACGCCAATTGCGCGCAATACACACTTTCATCGCTAACTCTGTCGCTCGTGGCTTTTGGCTTATTGGTTGTAAACAGATGGTCTTGCCAAGGGTATCAATTCCCGCTAGCAATTGATCTAATTCATCAATATGCATTTGTTTCGCAACGGGATGCTTGATCTCATCGGCTCGATGAAGAGCCTGCTCAAGCACCTTATAGCCACCTTTCATATTCACTTTAGGAGACACGGTTACCCAAGTTCGCGGATCACATAACACCTCAAATGTACCACTAGTCTCTATTTGACATTGATAGCCCTCTTCAGACAGTGCTTGAGTGAGTGGGCGCAGATCATAAATGCACGGCTCGCCGCCCGTGATCACAATATGTTTTGCGGTAAATCCTTTAGCCACTAATTGCAGGATCAGTGCCTTGGCGTCAAGCTCCGCCCATCGACCTATTTTACCATCGACCTGGATAACAAGGTCGGGATCGACGCGATTTTCGGTTAAGGTTTCCCATGTATGCTTAGTATCGCACCAAGAGCAACCAACCGGACATCCCTGTAAACGCACGAAAATAGCGGGCACACCAGTGTAGACGCCCTCACCTTGTATTGTTTCAAACACTTCATTCACGGGATACTTCATGGTTAACCTCATCGCTGTGGGTCGGCTTTTATAGAAGATTTTGACTCTACAAGCAAGTATAACTCCATTATTTGCAGCCACTTTATTGCTAATCGAAACTTTAGGATATGAATGTGAGCGAGTAAGATAATTTGCAACCTTGCGATGGTCAGTTAAACTAACGCCAAATTTCATACTTAGTAAATCACTATGTCTAAAGCAGTCGTTGTTTTTAGTGGAGGCCAGGACTCCACAACCTGTCTCATCCAGGCCCTGAGTCAATATGATGAAGTACACGCAATCACGTTCGATTATGGTCAACGCCATAGAGAAGAGATCGCGATAGCACAGAGCTTAGGCAAGCAGCTTGGGGTGGCGAGTCATAAGGTACTCGATGTGACGGTACTGAATGAACTGGCAATTTCGGCATTAACTCGCGATGCCATTGCCGTTTCAAATGAGTTAATGGAAAATGGATTACCCAACACCTTTGTCCCTGGACGCAACATCCTCTTTCTGACATTGGCGGGAATTTACGCCTATCAGATCGGTGCCGATACAGTAATAACAGGAGTCTGTGAGACTGACTTTTCTGGTTACCCAGATTGCCGCGATCAATTTATTAAAGCGATGCAGTCGGCGCTTGAACAAGGAATGGATCGACAATTAACGATTAAGACCCCGTTAATGTGGCTCAATAAAGCTGAAACTTGGGCCCTTGCTGACAAATACCATAGTTTAACCCTAGTTCGAGACCAAACGCTGACCTGCTACAACGGGATTGTAGGCGCAGGATGTGGCACCTGCCCTGCGTGTATTCTCAGAAGCAAGGGATTACAAGAGTATCTCGATAACAAGACAAGCATCATGGCTGAGTTGAACCAAAAATGCTAAATCACTTAAAATCAACGTCAAAGCCCTACGGCGTTGTATTAGGCATTACCATAGTCTGTGCCCTGTTTTATTTTATGGACTTTGACCCTCAGCTTGCCTATCGACGTTCATCGATCTCTGGCGGCGAATGGTGGCGATTGCTTTCCGGAAATTTGCTTCATACCAATCAATGGCATCTGTTAATGAATCTTGCAGGGCTTTGGGTGATCAGCTTCTTACACGAATGCCACTACAGGGCAACTAATTTTACCCTGCTATTTGTCATACTGTGTGTATTGCAGGGCATTGGCCTCTATCTTTGTTTTCCTGCATTGGGAGGCTATGTTGGGCTAAGTGGTATGTTACATGGTCTATTTACCTATGGTGCACTTAAAGATATTCAAGCCGGAATGCGCTCTGGCTACTTATTGTTTGCCGGGGTTTGCGCAAAAGTGGCTTATGAGCAAATCTATGGCGCTACAGATCAGATCACCCAATTGATAGGCGCACGAGTTGCAACTGAAGCTCACCTTGTAGGGGTAGTGACGGGCATTTTGGTTTTTGTTACTTATAAAGTGATTAGAAAATTTATTAAATAACGAGTAACGAGCAAGATAAGTCAGGTTGTTTCCTATATCGCGCTAGTTCATTGCATTTCAAACATGTTCTTCATTGAAATACATTGGCAGAGTAAGGCCTAATTCAAAGACTTAACTTGAGCGCCAGAGCTTTTGTTTTTAGCCCAAAGCCACCTACTTCCGCAGGTGGCTTCTTTAGTTAATTAGCTTAGCTGATGCCCACCAGATCATGCCTTAATTAACGCCTCTCTTAAATTCAGCACCTGATCACGTAATGCTGCCGCCTGTTCGAACTCAAGGTCTCTCGCGTGTTGATGCATACGTTTTTCTAATTCATCAATCTGATGACTCAAGCTAGCGGCGTCGCCAAGCTGATAGTTAGCCTTAGCCTCAGCGACTTTTTGATAACGAGGTAACACCTTCGCCGTATGTTCATTATGACCGCCAATATCCATAACATCGGTGATTTTGTTCAACAATCCTTGAGGCGTAATACCATTATCAAGATTATATTGACGCTGTTTTTCCCTTCGTCTATCAGTTTCATCGATCGCCTTAGCCATGGACTTAGTGATCTTATCGCCATAGAGAATCACCTTACCATTAACATTACGGGCGGCGCGGCCAATCGTTTGAATAAGGGACCGCTCTGAACGCAAGAATCCCTCTTTATCTGCATCTAAGATACACACTAACGAGACTTCAGGCATATCCAAGCCTTCCCTGAGCAAGTTAATACCGATCAAGACATCAAACACACCTAGGCGAAGATCACGAATAATCTCAACTCGCTCTACTGTATCAATATCAGAATGCAGATATCTCACTTTAACGCCATGTTCATCAAGGTATTCCGACAGATCTTCAGCCATACGTTTGGTTAATGTCGTCACCAACACCCGTTCATTAACGGCAACTCGTTTACCCACCTCTGACAGTAAGTCATCTACCTGTATAGAAACGGGTCGCACTTCAATTTCGGGATCGAGCAGCCCAGTAGGTCTCACAACTTGTTCCGCAATTTCCCCATCGCTTTTATCTATCTCATATTGCGCCGGTGTCGCCGATACGAATACCGTCTGCGGCATTAAGGATTCAAACTCTTCAAACTTCAACGGACGATTATCCAACGCTGACGGTAAGCGAAAACCATACTCGACCAAGTTTGTTTTACGAGAGCGGTCACCTTTATACATGGCACCAATTTGCGGCACGGTAACATGGGATTCATCGATAATAAGTAATCCGTCTGCCGGGAGATAATCGAGTAAGGTCGGTGGCCCCTCTCCTGGTCGTCTCCCTGACAGATAGCGTGAATAGTTTTCTATCCCGGAGCAATAACCTAGCTCGGTCATCATCTCAATATCATACTGCACTCGTTCAGAGATGCGTTGAGCCTCAATGAGCTTATTATTATCTAACAGATACTTTTTCCGATCCCGAAGTTCCTGTTTAATATCTTCGGTTGCGGCCAGGATCTTCTCTCGCGGCGTAACATAATGCGTCTTGGGATAAACCGTGGTGCGAGCAATACGCTGTAGAATATGCCCGGTTAATGGATCGAATAAACTTAAGCGATCGATCTCATCATCGAATAGCTCGATACGTATTGCATCTTTATCTGAATCTGCAGGGAAAATATCGATCACCTCGCCGCGCACCCGAAAAGTACCGCGCTGCAGTTCGATATCATTACGGGTATATTGAAGCTCACTCAGGCGCTGCAATATTTCACGCTGCCCCATAAAGTCACCCTGACGAAGATGTAACAACATCTTGAGGTATGAATCAGGATCACCTAAACCATAAATCGCCGAGACAGAAGCAATCAACACCACATCTTTACGCTCTAAAAGCGCTTTGGTCGCAGATAAACGCATCTGCTCTATGTGTGCATTAACCGACGCATCCTTTTCAATAAAGGTGTTCGTTGAAGGGACATAGGCTTCGGGCTGGTAGTAGTCATAATAGGAAACGAAATACTCAACAGCATTGTGAGGAAAAAACTCTTTCATCTCACCATATAACTGTGCCGCTAAGGTCTTATTTGGCGCCATGATAATCGTCGGCCGCTGTAATTGTTTAATTACATTGGCGACCGTAAACGTCTTACCCGATCCAGTTACCCCAAGCAATGTCTGACAAGCGAGACCAGACTCTATGCCATCGACCAACTTTTGGATAGCGGTAGGTTGATCTCCCGCAGGCTGATATCGCGAAACTAGCTGAAATGTCGAATCACTCAATGAAGCACTCCCAATAATGTAGCTGTCTATCTTAATCGACCTAAAGGGTTTCAACAAACCCAGATAGTATGAAATAGGTAAATCGGGGCAAACTTGCCTTAAATTATTTGAGCGCTTTTTACATTCTTTAATAGGTTTGTCATGAAACTTTAGTACAGAGACAAAATCTGTGTTCACAGATCAATAATAGAGCTAAAACCCAGCTAATTAGGCACTTTAATACACAAGATAAGCGAATAAATCCATTACATAATTGTAACGGTTAAGATACAAATTAAAACTGGCTATTGCTTTTTATAACCCATTGAAAATACTAACCTATATCTCAAACCAAAAAATATAGTCATTTTAAGTACAATCCCCAATCCATAAGGCTTTGAAGGGCGATATTTACGCTAACCCACAGGTTTATCCACAGATTTAGTGGATAAGTCATGCAACCCTAGAGATTCCGTAGCTTTACGCGATATTTGTTTATTAGTGCATTCTGATGTAAAGGATGTAATTTTACTACATTTGACAGCTGAGCAAATATTAAGCAGAAACAAATACACTTTATTCTTATATTCAACAGACTCTTATCGCCTCCCAAACGAAATACGCTGATAAGATAATCAAAATGCACAAGAAGCGATCACAGTGAGCATTAGGTGAGCACTTAACCGCATAATTACACTTTTTTTTCTAACCTGAGTTGACTCATGTGTAAGAGCGCTTTAATATGCGCTCCGTCTTCAACGACGAGTTGCTTTAACGATTCCCCAGTAGTTCAGTCGGTAGAACGGCGGACTGTTAATCCGTATGTCACTGGTTCAAGTCCAGTCTGGGGAGCCAAAGCAACAAAGCGAAAGACAAAAATGTTAATGTAGGTTAGCATTTAAAACTAAAATTCGATTCCCCAGTAGTTCAGTCGGTAGAACGGCGGAC
Organism: Shewanella mesophila; assembly: GCF_019457515.1. Classification (NCBI taxonomy): domain Bacteria; kingdom Pseudomonadati; phylum Pseudomonadota; class Gammaproteobacteria; order Alteromonadales; family Shewanellaceae; genus Shewanella; species Shewanella mesophila. The sequence goes on along the minus strand of NZ_CP080421.1, from coordinate 2,035,520 downwards.
TGTTAATCCGTATGTCACTGGTTCAAGTCCAGTCTGGGGAGCCAATTTTAGATAGATACTTTATAAGTAACGCTCGATTCCCCAGTAGTTCAGTCGGTAGAACGGCGGACTGTTAATCCGTATGTCACTGGTTCAAGTCCAGTCTGGGGAGCCACTTATAAAATATTATTGTTTGAAGTATTCAATTCCCCAGTAGTTCAGTCGGTAGAACGGCGGACTGTTAATCCGTATGTCACTGGTTCAAGTCCAGTCTGGGGAGCCACTTCGAGCAAAACGTAAGTCGTACCATGTCATTTTGAGTATTCCCCAGTAGTTCAGTCGGTAGAACGGCGGACTGTTAATCCGTATGTCACTGGTTCAAGTCCAGTCTGGGGAGCCACTCTAACAAGCACCACGTCAGAAGCAAGATTTCACAAAACCCCACTCCAGAATAAAATTTCGCTTTATTACATAATCAGTTACACTATTAGCAACATAATTAACTATAATTAGTTTGCAGAATGCAGTGGGTACACGTTTTATGAGCATTGCGAAAACCTTTCATTTAATTCTCCTCGTCATATTTGGCAGTTTATCGCTCGTAAATTTTAACTATGAGTATGATAAGGCATCAAAATCAGCCGATGAAGCATTGCAACAATATCTCAATAGCCCTATCTGGCAAACGACACTACCTATTGATGGTAAGTCGCTTTTTACAACCTTAAATAGTCAGTTCCCTTTCTATTTTTTTCAATATATTCACGGTCAAGACGGCACGCTGAACTATACAAAGGGGCAGTTATTGTCAGGCAATGACGATGCTATTGCCTCATTATTTACTCAAAGCTTAGGTAATACTCGCAACTTATCTGAAGGACGTCTGCAGGTAAAAATTGATGACTCAAAAATAGCTGACAAAGCCAAACAGGCTTTCGTTAGCAAGTTAACAATTATTTGGTTGCTCTATCTAGTAATTGCAACTGTATTTAGCTTGTTGATGATGAGGTTAAGGCGCAGTATTGGTTATGCGAGTCGCTATATTGATGCCCTATCGGAACTAAAATTTGAAGCACTGGCGCACTCACGTTTTCGTGGGGAGCTTAAGCCAATCGGCGTCGCCTTGGATAAAGTAAGAGGCACGCTGCACGACAAATTTGATGAAATACAGAACCACAACATTCAACTTAATAAAGAAGCTTATCAAGATCCTGTAACCCTATTTAACACACGTCCCAAATTTACTGAAAAACTAGACAGTCTTGCCAAGGCTGGAAAAGATAACTACGGCATAATGGCGATGATTAAAGCCACTGAGCTCGCCAATATAAACCAATCTCAAGGGCGGGTTGCGGGTGATAACTATCTGGCAAGCATAGCCAATTGTATACGAAAAAGTATTGGCAATGACCAACAAGCTGAATACTTTAGAATTTCTGCTAGTGATTTTGCCATCTTTGTTCCAAACTTGCTCATTAGCGACGCACACGGATTATTAAAAAATCTAAAAAGTAATTTCGACGCTTTCCAACAAACTATCGATGCCGAATCTGTTGCCTATACGGGATTAGTACCATACAGGCAGGGAAGTGATGCCCTTTCTCTCGTTTACTTAGGCGATGCCGCTGTTAGCATAGCGCAAACTATGGGGCCTAACAGTTGTCACATTCAAGAAAAGCTCAATGGAGATGAGTTAATCGGCGACTCTCATTGGAAAACCGCAATCGAAGATATTATCCAGCGCCAAGCATTAAAATTTCATACTCAGGATATTCAACCCTGCCGCGGCGCCGATAAAGTGTATCGAGAACTATTCTCCCGTTTTTATAGTCGCGAAGGAAAGTTTTTACCCACAGCCACTGTGATAGCCATGGCCGAGCGCCATGGACTCAATGTAGAGCTAGATAAAATCATTATTCAAAGCACCCTGAAATTATTGATTGATAACCCAAGTTTAAGTGGTTCATTTGGTATAAATGTAAGTACAGCCTCGATGCATCAAGCTCATTTTTCGGCATGGGTCAAAGATCTATTGACTCGGCATCGTCATATTGCTGCCAGATTAGTGATAGAAGTTAACGAATCGGGAATGCAAAGTAATATAGGCGTCGCCCACCAATTTGTCAGAGATATGCACGGTGTTGGCGCTAGAGTCTCGGTCGAGCATTTTGGCCTAGGATTTACCTCCTTTAAGTTCTTTAAGGAGATAAGACCTGACTTTGTTAAGCTCGATGGTAGTTACACTGAGGGAATTGATATCAATGATAACAATCGTTTTTTCGTCAAAATGATTGTCAATGTAGCACAAAAACAATCAATTAAAGTGATTGCATCGAGTGTAGAGCGCCAAGAAGAGAAGTTTGCGCTTGAACATCTTCTCGTTGATGGGCTGCAAGGCTATTACATCGCAAAACCGAAACCAATTGCCGTAACAGATGAACACTCTGCAACCAGTTAAACCCTATTTGAAATAATCCCTGCATTCTATGTGTTGTTTATCCATGCCGAAAGGTCGATAATAGCCGTTAAATTAGATATAGATAACCATTTGAGATGAGCGAATATCTCCTACTTTTGATCGGCACTGTGCTGGTCAACAATTTTGTATTAGTCAAATTTCTCGGCTTATGTCCCTTTATGGGGGTTTCGAGTAAATTAGAATCAGCGATAGGTATGTCCATGGCGACAACCTTTGTGCTCACGCTCGCCTCAATATTGAGTTACCTCGTCGATAGCTACCTTTTACATCCGTTCGAACTTGGTTACCTCAGAACCATGGCTTTTATTCTTGTAATTGCCGTCGTAGTGCAATTTACAGAAATGTTAGTCCAGAAGACCAGCGCTTCACTCCATCGCGCTCTCGGTATTTATCTGCCACTTATCACAACAAACTGCGCTGTGTTAGGAGTTGCCCTACTCAACATAAATGAGAAGCATGATTTCATCGAGTCTGCGATCTATGGCTTTGGCGCTGCGGTGGGATTCTCTATTGTATTGATCTTGTTCTCTGCTATGCGTGAGAGACTGGCCGCCGCGGATGTCCCTACGCCGTTCAAAGGTGGCGCAATAGCCATGATCACCGCCGGGCTTATGTCACTTGCATTCATGGGCTTTACAGGCTTGGTAAATTAAACATGTTTGAAATTGTTATCGCCATCGCACTTTTGGGTTTATTGGCCCTCGTTTTTGGTGCACTGCTTGGATACGCCGCCGAAAAGTTTAAGGTTGAAGGCAACCCTGTTATCGACCAAGCTGAAGCGCTGTTGCCTCAAACTCAATGTGGACAATGTGGTTACCCTGGCTGCCGCCCCTATGCTGAAGCCATCGCCAATGGCGAGAAAATCAACAAATGCCCTCCTGGTGGTACCGCCACTATGGAAAAGTTAGCCGAACTCATGGGAGTTGACCCTGAGCCACTATCCGCGACAGAAGAAGCACAAGTAAAAAAAGTGGCCTACATTCGAGAAGCAGAATGCATAGGCTGTACTAAGTGTATTCAGGCATGTCCAGTCGATGCGATCTTGGGTACTGGCAAGCAGATGCATACCGTTATCACCGACTACTGTACTGGATGTGATCTATGCGTCGAGCCCTGCCCGGTAGATTGCATCGACATGCTGCCAGTAGAACAAACCGTACAAACGTGGAACTGGAAGCTTAATGCAATACCAGTTATGAACATTAGTGAGGAATCAAAGTGTTAGCTTTATTTGAACAAATTGATAAAGGAACACTTTGGCAGGTCCCTGGCGGTATACATCCCCCCGAATTTAAGACCTTATCGAGCCAGTCTCCGATCGCTCGGTTACCACTTGCCGATCGTTTTATCGTCCCGATTCCAGACGTAGGTGAACACTGTACGTTAAACCTTAATGTCGGTGACACTGTCGATAAAGGCCAGCCACTGACGGTTGGAGATAGCTTTAGACACTTACCCGTGCACGCACCAGTTTCAGGTACTCTTGTTGCGATAGAAGAGCGTCCGAGCAATCATGCCTCAGGATTACCAGTCATGTGCTGCGTGATACAAAATGATCACCAGCAGCGATTAGCCAGCACAGTACATAATCGCCTTAGCCGCGATGATGTTCGGCAAATGTCTTCACAAGCGATACTCGCAAGAGTGCAAAGCGCGGGTATTGCAGGGCTTGGCGGCGCCGCTTTCCCGACCCATATCAAGCTAAAACCGGCGAGTGACATTGAACTGTTAATCATCAATGGCGTTGAGTGTGAACCCTATATCACCTCAGATGATCTTTTGATGCAGCAACACAGTGATGAAATTATTGCTGGTATCGAGATCATTCATCAGTTGCTCAGCCCCAAACGCATCATTATTGCGATTGAGGACAATAAACCTCAAGCCATAGAGCAGATGAAACATGCACTCAATCGCAGTGCATTACCGAACAAATGTGCTCGTGTTACTGCGATCCCGACCCTTTATCCGTCGGGCGGCGAAAAGCAACTGATCCAAATATTGACCGGACAAGAAGTGCCATCAGGCTCAATACCTGCACATCTTGGGATCTTGGTGCAAAATGTCGGAACCGTCTTCAGTGTAGAACAAGCCGTCTATAGCAATATCCCGCTTATTGAGCGAGTTGTTACCTTAACGGGTAACAATATTGCTAAACCAGGTAACTACTGGGTTCCCATCGGTACGCCCATTGAGCATCTTCTCAGCTGCACACAATTTAAGGGCGATAGCCACTCTCCTGTCATCATTGGCGGCCCAATGATGGGTTATATGCTGCCAAATAGAGATGCTCCGCTACTCAAGGGCAGCAACTGTGTACTCGCGCCTAGTAGCGAAGAGATAGCTCCCCCGTCAACAGAGAAGCCTTGTATTCGTTGCGGAGAGTGTGCAATAGCCTGCCCAGCACAACTGCTACCGCAACAGCTTTTTTGGCATGCAAAAGCTGAAGAGTACGATAAAGCCGCAAGTTACAATCTACGAGATTGTATCGAGTGTGGTTGCTGCAGTTACGTTTGCCCAAGCGATATTCCGTTAGTCGAATACTATCGAATTGCTAAATCGGCACTGCGCGTTGAAGCCGAAGACAAGAAACAAGCAGAGCTAGCTAAACAGCGATTTGACTCCAGAATGTTGCGCCTCGAAGAGGAAAAACGTGCCCGTGAAGAGAAAGCAAAGCAAGCGGCGCAAAAACGTAAGGCAGCAATGTCAGGCAATGATAAAGATGCCATTGCTGCGGCAATGGCACGTATTAAAGCGAAGAAAGCGGCCGAATCACTAGATGCGACGTCGGTATCCGAGCCACAGCAAGATAAGGTTGCAGCCGCTATTGCAAGAGCAAAAGCCAAAAAGGCCGCGCAACAAGCTGAAATGGCAGCAGGAGAGATACCAACGGATAAAGCCGCTGAGTCGGCAACCAAAGACAAAGTTGCAGCCGCAATAGCAAGGGCGAAAGCCAAAAAAGCCGCACAGCAAGCCGCCACGGATGATCAACTTGATAATCAAACTGATAGTCAAGCTGATAGTTCTGTGAGTCGAGCAGTAAATAATGCTGTGAATAGTACGGCGGATGTTAAAGCTGCTGCGAGCCAACCACTTACTCAACAAGAGAAAGTGGCTGCAGCGATTGCCCGAGCCAAAGCCAAGAAAGCAGCTAAAAATAGTGAAGTATCGAGTAGTAAGGTTACTGAGACGGATAAACAATCTTTCGATGAGACTTTACCACAAACAGAGGCGACACAAACTTTGAGTGAAGCTGATGCCAAAAAAGCTAAGATAGCGGCGGCAGTCGCTAGAGCCAAAGCAAAGAAAGTGGCTACTCAAGATTCAACTCCTGCGATATCTGCGTCGGCAGAGATACCACCGACTGCGGAACTATCGACAGCTGTTGGCTCGCCAGTGGCGCAAGCATCAACAAGCGATACCGAGTTAAAGAAAGCGAAAATTGCTGCGGCTGTCGCCAAGGCAAAAGCCAAGAAGGCGGCAAATCAAGTTAAGAGCCAAGATAAAACAGATGACAATGCAAGGTTAACCACAGATACACCATCGGATAGTGACCCTTCATTATCGCCTGAAGCGATCAAGCAACAACGCATTGCCGCAGCGGTCGCGAAAGCCAAAGCTAAAAAGCAAGCAAAAGCAATTGAAGCAGCGCAGCAACTCGAGCAAAAGGATTCATAATGGCTTTTAAGTTGGCGTCATCGCCGCATTTAAACACCAGTTCACAAACTAATACTTTGATGCTCAAGGTAATGTTGTGCACCCTACCCGGCCTTATCGCCCAATGTTACTTTTTTGGTGCTGGCGCGTTAATCCAAGTGGGATTAGCAATACTGACCGCGGTATTAACAGAAGCTTTGGTATTAAGGTTACGTAACCGCGCCGTTGCCATCACCTTAAAAGACAACAGCGCCGCATTAACAGGCCTACTTATTGGCCTTGCGATTCCTGCCCTTGCGCCATGGTGGATAGCCGTTATCGGTACGGTATTCGCCGTTTTAGTGGTAAAGCAGCTCTATGGTGGGCTGGGCAATAATATTTTCAACCCTGCTATGGCGGCGTACGTCATGCTGCTTATTTCGTTCCCGCTGCAGATGACCACATGGGTCGCTCCCACTGGCGGAGCCCTAAATGAAATAGGCATTTTATCGAGCCTACAAACTGTTTTTCAAGGTGCTAGCCCAGCTGAGATACTCGCTTATCGAGCCGGAGTCGATGGTGTAACCATGGCAACGCCACTCGATGCGATAAAGACCAGCTTATCGACGGGATTAACCATTAATGAAGCACTTGCCAAACCAACCTTTGAAAGTGGGTTTGGGATAGGTTGGCTATGGATAAATATTGCATATCTGTTCGGCGGTCTCTGTATGCTCAGACTCAAACTGATCCGCTGGCAGATTAGCATTGCAATTATCGCAAGTCTATTTACCTTCGCCAGTATCGGATATTTACTCAGCCCCGACACCCATACAGGTCCGTTGCTACACCTATTTTCTGGTGCAACCATGTTGGCGGCGTTTTTTATTGCTACCGATCCCGTTACTGCGGCAACAAGTACCAGAGGCAGGCTGGTCTTCGGTACCCTAATTGGCTTGTTAGTTTATGTGATCCGCACATTCGGCGGCTATCCAGATGCATTCGCATTTGCGGTGCTACTGGCTAACTTATGCGCGCCCTTTATCGATTATTATGTCAAACCTCGAGCCTACGGCCACCGAACTAGCCGCTAAGTCGCAGGCAGGAGTAATAAGTGAAACGATCTATAGCAAAAAATGGCAGTTTACTCGGGCTCTTTGCACTTGGTTGCACAGCCCTAGTTGCCATGGTGAATCATTTGACCTTTGAGCAGATAAAGGAGCAGCAAGATCTGGAGTTGATGCGCACTTTACATCAAATCATTCCCGATGAGCTGCATGATAATGCGCTAATTGAACACTGCATATTGATCCATAATGAAGCGGCCTTAGGGATTGATGAACCTCTGCCCGCTTATATCGCCACACGCCAGCAGGAGCCTGTTGCAATTGCTATCGAGACAATCGCGCCTAATGGCTATAATGGTCAAATTGAGCTTATTGTCGCCATAGATATTAACGGTGAAATACTGGGCGTTCGCACCTTAAACCATAATGAAACCCCGGGTCTTGGCGATAAAATTGATTTACGCAAATCCACTTGGGTTACTGCATTTAGCGGTCAAGAGATAAACGATAACAATGATTCTGACTGGGCAGTAAAGAAAGATGGTGGCCAGTTTGACCAATTTACTGGTGCGACAATCACCCCAAGGGCTTATGTCGGCGCGGTAAAACGTACCCTGCTCTATTTCAATGCTAATAAAGCAGAACTCCTTACTCGCCCAGCAAATTGTGAGGTTTCATATGAGTAATTATCACGAAATCGCATGGCAAGGGTTATGGAAAAATAATCCTGGTTTAGTGCAGCTTTTAGGATTATGTCCCTTACTTGCCGTCACCGCCACACTCACTAATGCCATAGGCTTAGGCCTAGCCACAATGCTGGTACTCATCGGCTCAAATATTTTGGTCTCTCTGGTAAGAGACTATGTTCCTAAAGAGATCCGTATTCCCGTATTTGTAATGATCATTGCAGCGCTCGTGACCTGCGTTCAACTGCTGATCAACGCTTATGCCTATGGTTTATATCTGTCTTTAGGGATCTTTTTACCACTTATCGTCACCAACTGCGTAATTATCGGCCGAGCGGAAGCTTTTGCCTCACGTAATACCGTTGCTAAGGCTGCTTTCGACGGATTAATGATGGGATGTGGGTTTACCCTTGTGTTAATGGTACTCGGCGCGTGCAGAGAGATTTTGGGCCAAGGCACTCTATTTGATGGTGCCGATCTGCTGCTCGGCGATTGGGCCAAAGGATTAACGATCCACCTGTGGCAAGTAGATACCAACTTTCTATTGGCTATGTTGCCTCCTGGTGCCTTTATCGCGATGGGCTTTTTGATCGCTGCAAAAAATGTAATAGATAAAAAGGTTGCCGAGCAGCGACCAGCTCCAGAGACTGAGCAAGCTGTTACCCGTGTCAGAATAACCAAGGTGAGTTAACGGATGAATTCAGATAAGCGCCATCAGATCCTTAATATCTTACGAGACAACAACCCTAAACCGGAAACAGAGCTTAATTTCTCCTCACCGTTCGAATTACTCGTCGCTGTGACCCTGTCGGCGCAGGCCACCGATGTCAGTGTGAATAAGGCCACTGACAAGCTTTTTCCTGTGGCTAACACGGCGCAAGCTATCTTTGACTTAGGTGTCGAAGGCTTAAAGCAATACATCAAAACCATTGGGTTATATAACAATAAAGCGATTAATGTCATCAAGGCATGTGAGATCTTAATTGAAAAGTATAACGGTGAAGTCCCTGAAAACAGAGAGGCGCTAGAAGCCCTGCCTGGAGTGGGCAGAAAGACCGCCAATGTTGTACTCAATACCGCGTTTGGTTGGCCGACAATCGCAGTAGATACCCATATCTTTCGCGTAGCTAACCGCACAAAATTCGCCATGGGTAAAAATGTAGATCAAGTAGAACAAAAGATGTTAAAAGTGGTGCCTGCAGAATTTAAAGTTGATGTGCATCATTGGTTTATTTTACACGGACGCTACACCTGCTTAGCCCGTAAACCTAGATGTGGTAGCTGTTTAATCGAAGAGCTATGTGAATACAAAGAAAAGGTTTATCCCGACGAGTAGCCATTGCTCAGAAACAATAAACAAAAAGCCGCAATTGCGGCTTTTTGTTTATTTTACATTTAGAACATACAAACAAAGAATACTGATAGAGCTAAAGCAACAATCACAGTGATCCCAAGTGCCATTTTTAATTCACTAGCCATAGTTATACTCCTTAATTATTTAATCCCATTATCCTGACCCTCACTCTTTATACCAAGGATTTAGCCTAAATATGTGACGCCAGTCATAGGCTATTGCTAACCAATATGAGAGGAGCTGGAGATCCAAGGTAAATTCCCGTTAACCAATGAAACAATGGGAGCTCAATCGCCAAGCTTTAACCCTAATCGTTATCTTTAACTCTGCATATTTAGGAGGCAGAGGACAAGGCGAGTCCTGATTTATTGCTGTAAAGCATGTATGCTCATTACGCTTAGATTATTGTTATAATAGTCAATCTCCTAACACTAAACTAGAGGTCTTCATGGCACAACTTCTACATACCATGCTCAGAGTCGGCAACCTAGAGCGTAGTATCCATTTTTATACTGAAATTCTTGGTATGAAGCTGCTCAGGAAATCAGAAAACCCTGAATATCGTTATACCTTAGCCTTTGTTGGATTTGACGAAGAAGCCAGTGGCGCTGCCGTCGTTGAACTGACCTATAACTGGGATACTGAAAACTATGACTTAGGCACAGGCTTTGGTCATCTCGCTATCGGAGAAGCCGATATCTACAGCCGTTGCGCGGCCATTGAAGCGGCAGGAGGCAAAGTGACCCGTCAACCCGGTCCCGTTGCTGGCGGAACGACAGAAATAGCTTTCGTTGAAGATCCTGATGGCTATAAGATTGAGTTTATTCAACTTAAATCAGCACAACACGGATTAGGCTAACAGGGTACTTTCGATTTAAAAAAAGCGCCAAATTGGCGCTTTTTTATTATCTAACCTGAACTCGGGTTATCTCGCTTTGCCTAAGAGCCTACACTTAAAACTTAGATTTAAAAGCGTAAACTTAAGTGCCAACTCCTAGCTTAAAACTTGAAGGTAACACCTGCAAAGTATTGACGGCCAACCGTATCGTATACTTCTGGTACTGTACCACCGTCACTACCGTTAGATACACGTGATGGTAACTCATCGGTTAAGTTCTTAACACCAGCACTCATCATCCAACTGTCGTTGAAAAAGTAGCTTGCTGAGATATTATGATACAGAACCGCATCGACTTTTGTACCTTCACCTAGGTCGTCCATCTCACCGATGTAACGGTTAAAGTACATCACGTTCCAATCACCTTGGCCCGCTTTGATACTGAAGTTGTTACGTACTTTAGCGTAAGCACCAAAATTTCCATCGATGGTATTGGTATAATCAAGGCCATCTTGTTCGAAGTTAAGCAAATAAGTGGTGTCGTTACTCACGGTCCAATCTAGGCTTAAGGCTTCAAATCTGTATGCTAGGTTGAAATCGATACCACTGGTATCTTGATAACCAACGTTAGTCAGCGAATTAGTAAGCTTAGACAAGTCACCATTTGGACCAATATTAAATGCTTCACACGCACTCACATCGCCAGCAAAACAGTTATCTAAACCAGCCTGCGTATCCATACGAGCAATGGCATTTTTCACTTTAAAGCGCCAATAATCGAGCGTTAGAGACATTCCATCAACATAACTTGGTGAGTACACTAAACCAGCAGTGTACGACTCAGACTCTTCAGGCTTAAGATCTTCATCTGATGTGCGGATCACTAAGATCTGTGGATCTTGCTCATTCTTCCACGGATCCGTTAGGTAATCGAATGAACCTGAATTACCGCCATATAGTTCACTAACACTTGGTGCACGGAAACCAGTTGCAGCAACGGCACGAAGCATTAGGTCATCAGTGGCTTCATAGGTTAAGCCTATTTTCCAAGTTGATGCATTACCAAATGTTGAATAGTCATCAAAACGTAGTGCAAATTCACCCGTCAGTTTATCACTGAACGGTACACTCACCTCCTGGAATACCGAGATAACATTGTAGTTACCATCAGTCGGATCTTGCTGAGCTGCAGTACTGTCACCGGCAACGACGATAGGATCTGGATTATAATAACCGCTCTCATAACGGTATTCTGCTCCGACCGCAAAGGCTACAGCGCCAGCATCAAGGTCAAAAAGCTCACCATTTATACCTGCTGATAACACATGCTGCTCGTTACCACCATCAGCTTGCTCAGTGTAAGCGACACTGTCGAGCAAGGCTTGATCTGTCATCGGTTTGCCCGTGAACCAAGCATCTTGATCGGCATATATTGCGTTAGTCATTAGCTTAGCATTAATTGAGTTTTCGACTGATGTGTCAGCCTTGTTCTTGCCATAGGCATATGACAGATCCCAATTCATACCGTTATTGATATCTAACGAACCTTCGAGAGCAGCAGAAACACGAAGCGTATCGGTATCTTGCTTATTGATACGTGGGCCAACGTCATTCATCCGTTTTCTGTAATTAACTTGGCCCTTGTCATCAGCCTTAATACCTGCATCAATCATATCTTGATCAAGTTCCATACAGGTAACAGGATCATCACCCGCTTGGCAAACATCTAACATGATATCGGCTGGCTGCGCCGCCATCTGCTGATTTGATTTACGCTTGGTATATAAAATGTCGCCAGTAAAAACGAGAGCAGAGCTTAATTCCTGGGTCATATTGGCAAATAAGCTATAACGCTTACTTGGCGTTTGATAGTAGCTGTCTTGGGTGTAATCGTAGCCAGAATCACGCGCAATCCAATTACCGTTTTCATCCTTAATTAATCCACCTAGTGAACCTTTAGGAATAAATGAGCTATTACCTGGATCGGTAAAATCACGGTCCGATTGAATAACACCTCTACGCTCAGAATATGCCGCGCCGATAGTATAGTTACCTTTTTCAGTGTTAAAGCCATATAGTGCGCTTATTTCACCATTCTCACCGTCACTCTTATCAGTCATGCCACCAGTGACATCAATTTGAAAGCCTTCAAAATCTTTCTTAGTGATGATGTTAACTACGCCAGCAATGGCATCTGACCCATAAACAGCCGATGCACCATCTTTTAAAATCTCTACCCGCGCAATCATAGCCACAGGAATAGAGTTCAAATCGACAGCACTATCGGCACCAGAACCAGAGTTAACCATACGGCGGCCGTTAAGCAGTACCAATGTACGTTGCGATCCCATACCACGTAGATCAACCTGGGCAACACCATCGGCACCATTGTTAGTGCTCGAACCTACAGCGGCACCAGCCATAGAGGTTTGTACTTGCAACATTTGATCAACCGAAGTAAAACCTTCAGCTTTAATCGTTGCAGCATCGATCACTGTTACTGGAGAAGCGGTTTCCATATCTTGACGCTGGATGCGAGAACCCGTTACCGCGATACGTTCTACAGCGGCATTGTTATCTTCTGCAGCAACGGCACTGTTTACCATAACAAAGCTACTTGTAGACACTGAAGCAATTAATCCCAGTTTAATCGCAGAGGCCAATTTAGTTGTTCTTATCATTCTAGTGAAACTCCCTAGTTATCTAATTATTATTACACGCCTGATTTTATGCGTTACATTCGATACTGTAGTTTCACCTGCACCTCGTCAATCCACCAAATATTTAACGAATAGCTTTACAGTGTAAATTTAATGTTTAATTCATGTATTACAGATTAATAACCGGAGCGAATAAGAAACGTTGTATATTTAAATTCAGATTATTTCGCTAACAAAATATGATTTTTTCAGTGATTATGACGGCATCAATTTAAACATAGGCGCAACACGCACAATGTCAATTTATGTGACACGGATCACATAACACTTAAAAATATTAAGCATAGCAAAACAATTAAAATGCATATTTATTTAGATAAAAACAACACGCCCAGCCAACAGTGGAACTTAAAATATCTTATTAACAATGATTTAATTATGCACGAACCGTTAGGTTAGTAACCGTTAAAATACATAAAACCAACATATGTATCATGCTATGACTATTGGTTATGCAAGTAAAAACAACTCATCACTTACCGGTTTTAACTGCTTAACTCATATTTAAGCTAACTAATAATGCTATTTAAATAAATGATATAAAAACATTTTGCATTCACGACTAAACAATTACTCTACTAAAAATACTATTATTAATCTTATCAAATGTCATAAATGAATCTGTTTATATATTTCCAATAACATTAATAAAGAAGTGACCCAATCAGTGTCGTAGAATTCAACTCTGAAGACCGATTAGTAATCATAATTATTACTGAAATAAATCGATTCATCCCTACTCTAAGCACCACATAATTAACATTAAGGTATTATGGAAAATAGGTGATAGATAGTGACGCTTTTAGAGTAATTTGACACAGACAATTCACCCGCAACCATAACTAAAGCACTAGGCGCTATCAGGTGTAATACCTGTCAGTATAAGAAAGTGATCTGCTCCGCGTGTTTTTGGCAACTCATTCAAGGCAAATGGACAATATAATGGTTACCCTTGTGAAGCCAAAACACGCCTAACAGGCCAGTTTTAGCGCTTTCGATGCTGTTTAACGAGTTTGCCCCTAGTTCAATTATGGGCTTTATTCGTTACAATCAACAAGGGCTTGTATGTTCCCGACATACTTAAGACATTCACTCCATCCCTGGAGGTCAGATCCTTAATGCACGACTATATGGATATAAGAGATAGGCTAACGCATGGAGCGGTTACCGAAGATACTAGAGCCTAGGCGCAATTAAGGGCGGCATCTCATAAGCGCTAAATTCTTGCTGAGCGATCAAACCTTTATACAGATTGGGATAATATTGAACTGTATTAACTAATGAAAGATAAAATGGGATGGATAATAGAAGAGAAAAAAAGCATCAACGTCTCATCGCAGAATTTTATAGCTCAAACTGAGGCTATCAGCTTGAGCTATGGTGAAAGTGTCCTATCAAGTCTGGGCTACTACAGCTCAGGTTTGATTAAGTTAAAATGTTGATAGGCTCTTGGCGTTGCTATTCGTCCTCTGGGCGTACGCTGTATAAAGCCCTGCTGGATCAAAAATGGCTCCAATACATCTTCAATGGTTTCGCGCTCTTCACCTATCGCCGCCGCTAAGTTATCGAGTCCTACAGGGCCACCCATAAACTTATCGATAATCGCTAGTAAGAGCTTACGATCCATGTAATCGAAACCTTCAACATCAACGTCAAGTAGATCGAGTGCACTTTCAGCTACCGCCTTAGTGATCTCACCATCATGTTTGACTTCTGCGTAATCTCGAACTCGGCGCAGTAACCGATTAGCGATACGTGGAGTGCCTCTTGAGCGCCGTGCAACTTCTATAGCGCCAACATCGTCGATAGGCAATCCTAAGACGTTTGCCGAACGTGTCACAATGGTGCTGAGATCGGTCACGTTATAAAACTCGAGGCGCAGCGGGATGCCAAATCGAGCCCTTAATGGCGAGGTTAAAGCGCCAGCTCTGGTCGTCGCGCCAATTAGCGTAAATGGCGGTAGTTCTAATTTAATAGAGCGGGCTGCAGGACCTTCACCAATCATGATATCGAGTTGATAATCTTCCATCGCTGGGTAAAGAATTTCCTCTACCACAGGGCTAAGTCTGTGTATCTCATCGATAAACAGTACATCACCCTCTTCAAGGTTAGTCAGCAATGCCGCTAAATCCCCCGCCTTTTCCAGCACAGGCCCCGAAGTCGACTTAATATTAACGCCCATTTCATTTGCAACAATCATCGCAAGGGTGGTTTTACCTAAACCTGGCGGACCATAAATCAACATATGATCTAATGCTTCACCGCGCTTCTGCGCAGCTTCGATAAATACCTTAAGTTGGGCGCGAGTATCATCTTGACCAGTATACTCGTCGAGTAACTTAGGTCTCATTGCTCTGTCTACCTGTTCATCACGCTCCTCAATGCCTTGAGGCTGCGCGTGAATTAACCGATCGGCTTCTATCATCTGATCCTCATTTTTTGCGCTATAACATCGACTTTAGTGCTGCTTTAATCAAGGTTTCTGAGTCCATGCCATCTTGGTAAACCCCAGATACCGCTTTGCTTGCTTGTGCAGGTTTGTACCCTAAGGTCAACAGTGCCGCTATCGCATCTTCTTCTGCACTGTTAACTTGAACGGCTGGCGTGTAATTGGATTGCAAGACAAATTCTCGCTCTGAACCATGAGAGGCTTCCATTAAACTTTTCAGTTTGTCGCGCATTTCGACAAGCAAACGTTCTGCGGTTTTCTTTCCAACGCCAGGCAGTTTCACCAAAGTCGCGATATCATCATGCTCAACGCACTTAACAAATTCGGCGGCAGTCATCCCCGAGAGTATAGTCAACGCGAGTTTGGGCCCTACGCCGTTGGCTTTAATCAATAAACGAAATAGCGCTCGCTCTTGTTTCGTCACGAACCCATAGAGTAACTGGGCATCTTCGCGAACCACAAAATGAGTATAAATCACCGCTTCATGGTTCAAATCTGGCAATTCATAAAAGCTAGTTAATGGCATCTGTAACTCATAGCCGACACCACTTACTTCAATGAGTATCTCAGGCGCTTGTTTCTCAACCAATAATCCACGTAGACGACCGATCATCTGTACCTTCCATATGTTCTTGAACTTGCTTTACCACCTAGTGCTATCAGACTTTGATAAGTATGGAAATGACATACTGCAACCCCTAATGCATCGGCAGCATCAGCTTGAGGCGCCGCAGGCAACTTTAATATCTGCTGGATCATATGCTGCACTTGGGATTTCTGTGCTCGGCCAGTCCCTACCACTGCGCTCTTAATCTGGGTTGCTGAATATTCTGCCACAGGCAAATCGGCATTAGTCGCGGCAACAATCGCCGCCCCCCGAGCTTGACCCAATTTGAGCGCAGAATCGGCATTCTTTGCCATAAAAACACGCTCAATAGCAAATTCGTCGGGTTGGTATTGGCGGATTATCTCGCTTATTCCATCGAAGATAATCTTCAAACGAGAAGGTAAATCATCGGCTTGGGTGCGTATACAGCCACTTCCAAGGTAGATTTGGTGCCGACCTTGACACTTGATCACCCCATATCCAGTGATCCGAGAACCAGGGTCAACACCTAATATAATTGGCATGTAATATCCAACAAGTTACTCTAGCTCCTGCATGATCTCATCTGAGATCTCGGCGTTATGATAAACCTCTTGGACATCATCGTGATCTTCAAGGTTATCAATCAAACGTAAAAATTTAGGAGCAGTGTCTGCATCCAAGTCTGCTTTAGTCGATGGTACCATGGTCACTTCAGCGTTAATCGCTTCAATACCTGCCGCATCTAACGCATCTTTTACGGCGCCAAAATCTTCCGGCGTGGTGTAGACATCAATTGATGTGTCATCGTTAACGACAACATCGTCAGCCCCCGCTTCAAGCGCTGCATCCATAATCACATCTTCATCTGCACCTTCGTCGAAGGAGATCACGCCGCGTTTATCAAACAAATAAGCGACCGAACCATCAGTCCCTAAATTGCCGCCTGATTTACTAAAAGCATTACGCACACCCGATACCGTACGATTACGATTATCAGTCATGGTTTCAACCATAACAGCAGTTCCGCCAGGCCCATACCCTTCATACATGATAGTTTCGAGTACTTGACCGTCGAGCTCTCCCGCCCCGCGTTTAATCGCACGCTCCACGGTATCGCGAGTCATGTTATTGGACAGCGCTTTATCTATTGCGGCGCGAAGTCTAGGATTTGAATCAGGATCTGAACCACCTTCTCTGGCTGCGACCGTCAATTCGCGGATGAATTTAGTGAACAGTTTACCGCGTTTCGCATCTTGGGCTGCTTTGCGGTGTTTGATATTGGCCCATTTACTATGACCTGCCATAAATGACTCCTTATTCGAGAATCTCTCGAAAAAGCCGAGCTTTCGCTCGGCTTTTTTACTACTTTATTCTGCTTCTTTTTTCGCTTCGACTACTGCGATACCAAGCTCTTCTAGCTGGACAGGGTTAGCAAACCCAGGTGCATTCGTCAGCGGACATGCCGCGGTCGTTGTCTTAGGAAATGCCATCACGTCACGAATAGAGCTCGCTCCAGTCATCAACATGATAATACGGTCCAATCCAAATGCCAGACCCGCATGTGGCGGCGTACCATATTTAAGCGCCTCAAGTAAGAAGCCAAACTTCTCCTGCGCTTCTTCATCATTAATACCCAGGATGCGGAATACTGCAGACTGCATATCGCTATTATGAATACGCACCGAACCACCACCTAATTCGCAGCCATTTAGCACCATATCATACGCATCTGAAATCGCGGCAACTGGGTTCGCTTCAAGTTCAGCTGGGGTCATGTTGCTTGGCGCGGTAAATGGATGGTGCATCGCATGTAAGCCACCATCAGATGTGCGCTCAAACATTGGGAAGTCGACAACCCATAATGGTTTCCACTCGCCTTCAAGCAGATCAAAATCCTCACCGACTTTAAGACGTAACGCGCCCATCGCCTCGGCAACGATATTAGCTTTATCTGCGCCAAATAAGATCAAGTCGCCATTGGCAGCATTGGTGCGGCTTAAGATGGCGTTAACAACCTCTTCGCTAAGGAACTTAAGTACAGGCGATTGGATACCTTCCATGCCCTTCTCTAGTTCATTAACCTTCATCCAAGCCAAACCTTTAGCACCGTAAATATTGACATATTTGCCATATTCATCGAGCTGCTTGCGAGAAAGTGAAGCCCCGCCGGGTACGCACAATACCGCTACGCGGCCATCGACATCGTTAGCAGGTTCTTGGAATACTTTAAAATCAACATCTTTCACTAAGTCTGCAACGTCGATCAATTCAAGCGGGTTACGAAGATCTGGCTTGTCAGAGCCAAAGCGACGCATTGCTTCTTCAAATGTCATCTTAGGAAACTCACCTAAGTCAACATTGAGTAATTCTTTAAACAGACCACGAACCATCTCTTCAGTCTTGTCCATCACCTGCTCAGATGTCATGAACGAGGTTTCGATATCGATCTGGGTAAATTCGGGTTGACGGTCAGCACGTAAATCTTCATCACGGAAGCATTTAACGATTTGGTAGTAACGATCAAAGCCCGACATCATCAGCAGCTGTTTAAATAACTGTGGTGACTGTGGCAATGCAAAAAATTGCCCCTTATAAGTACGACTCGGTACCAAATAATCTCGGGCGCCTTCTGGCGTTGCTTTAGTCAGAATTGGCGTTTCGATATCAAGGAAACCATTGCCATCTAAGAAACGACGTACTGCGCTAGTGACTTTAGAGCGGAAAATGATACGTTCAGCCATTTCAGGGCGACGCAAATCGAGATAACGATACTTTAGACGTTGCTCTTCGGTGTTGTGCTGATTCTTGTCCATATTGATAGGCAGCGGCGCAGCACTATTAAGAATCGTCAGGGCTTTACCGAGCACCTCAATTTCACCAGTACGCATCTGATCATTAATTTGGCTCTCTGGACGAGCGCGTACAACACCTTTTACTTGTACGCAAAATTCACCACGCAACGTACTTGCGACTTCAAATACTTCTGGTAAATCAGGATCGTAAACAACCTGAACAATACCTTCACGATCGCGGAGATCTAGAAAAACAACCCCACCTAAATCACGGCTACGATTAACCCAACCGACTAAAGTGACCTCTTCTCCAACATGAGACCCATTGACGTCTCCACAATAATGACTGCGCATCTAACACTTTCCTTTCATCCACAAAGCTGTGCTTGGGGAATATTCAATACATGACAAAAGCGGCATTATAGTGAAATATTGCCGATTTCAAAACAACTTCATCATCTTAAAATGAAGTAAACTCTTGGGTTGGATAAATATCCACCAACTGAAACTAAATGTCGTAATTTGATTCACTTTTCTGCACTAAAAACCATCCCAAAGAGGGCTTCCCAACGTCAGTATCTTAAACTGAACGCTGCGCTCAGGTTAACTAAATCGCCTAATATCTTATACCAATCAGAATAAAGATGTGATCGCTGAGTAAGAATTTACGCTTCTACAGTAACAGTACTTAAAGCTGGCCGTTTTAGTAATCAAAGCGATCGATATAAACCAACGAATAAAAAGCACGAACAACCAATACCTATTCGACCAATTAATTAACTGTTATATGAGCCGATAAACGCTGGGCTTCTTAGCCGCGCGTTATGCACTTCGATAACATCGGCCACCATTTTGAACCGCTCGAGACATCAATTTATCCGCAAATTTCAGCAATTCTAAAGCATTATCTCCATCATTTGGATACATAGCGACACCAATGCTTACCGATAGTGCGACATCCTTGCCATCGATAACAAATGGGGTGCCAAATCCGCCCACGATGCCATCGGCAACTTGGCAGACCTTATCTAAATCTTTGACGCGATTTAATACCATAACAAATTCATTTTCACTAAATTTGGCCAAAGTGTCAGACTTACGTGCGGTCGCTTTCAATTTTTGTGCCCCTAACAGCAATGCTCGTTCTGCAAGCTTATGACCAAATTCTTGATTAAGTTCGCGTATGTTATCAAAGCATATAAACAGTACCGCAAAAGGCAGCATCTCTCTTCGATGTAACAACAGCGCCTGTTCTAGCCTATCATCGAGTAAGCTGCGATTGGGTAACCCGGTTCGTGGATCAAACTGCCCCAAATTAGCTAACTGTTGTTTAACTGAAGAGATCTCAGCGACATTATGTCGACGAATCCACCAAACGACAAACAAGAGTGCAAACAGTGAGATAGTCAAGAGCGCAAAAAAGCCATGTTGCCATGAGAGATAATCCAATTTACTCGTTTGCTCATCAGCGACCCAATGCTGGTAAATTTGGGTTTTCTGATCTTTTGACAACTGAGCGATCGCCTTATCAAGGATCGGCATTAATGGCTTCAAACTTGGATTAACACCAAAATAACTTTGCTCTGCGGCGTAGTCAGCCAACACCGACATCTTTAATCCTCGGTAATCGTCTCCTTTTAATTCAACGCCCATGTTGACCACTTTTTCGATAAACGCATCGGCCTTACCTTGCGCTACCGCATCGATCCCCGCCCGAGTATTGGGTACGAGGACTAACTCTATCCCCAACCCATTATTCATTAGATTAGGAATAAGATGATAACCCGCCACGATAGCTAATCGCTTGCCACTAAGCTGAGACAAATTAAATATCGAAATTTGACTTAAATTAGTGACTAGCCCCCAAGGTGATGGCCAATAGGAGGCTGAGAATAACAGCTCTTTCTCTCTGTCAGGTGTCTGAGCGACACTTCCTGCAATATCGATATCACCACGCTTGAGCGCGTCGAGTAGTTCGTTCCATTCATCAAATACTATCGGTTCGAGTCGTAGATTAAGTTTGTTCGCCAATAAAAGTTGACTGATCTCGCTGTTAATTCCCATAAACTGCTTGTCATCGCCCTGAAACTCCATCGGACGCCAATCTCTTAAGTAGCCAATTTTTAATGGCTTAAGGCTTGCTAAATAACGCATTTGCTCTGGCGTAAACTCCAAACTCTCTTGGCTCTTAGCTATAGTACGGTCTTCTGGGTCTAACACCCATTTGCTCTCAATTTGCGCTAACTCTTGCTGAGTGATCAAGTTAAACCCCGCTTCAATACGCTGGGCAAGTCCCTTATCCTCATTGCGAGTCAACGCATAAATATTGGTTAAAAACGACAATTCGTGGAATTGATGAAAATCGCCCCAAGAAGCTAATTTCAACAAATAATGCTGAGTCCATGTTGAAGAAGCCACAAATGCGGAGATATGCCCTTGCTTCGCAGCCGCTATCATTTGAGTGACATTGGCATAAAGCTTTAATTCAGAATCGGGTAACGATGCTTTAAGTTTATCTAAATAGGGCGCAGTCGGAACGGCTCCAACTCGTTTACCTTTTAACTCGTCAACAGTTTTCAAAGATTGCTGATAACTAAACAGGCGACTCTTAACTTGATATATTTGCCAAGCACGAGTCAAATTGGTTTTCATGGTGTCACTTTCTGGATAACCAATATGAATATCGGCTCGTCGATAGTTGATATCTTCCAACGTGTCAGCCATCGACGCAGGTTTAAACAACACATTGATGCCTGTTTTCTTAGACCACAACTTCCAGATATCGATATACATACCATGAGGTTCGCCGTCTCCCCCTAAATCGACAAAAGGTGGGATCCCTGTCGTCGTAGCAATCACTAGCGTATTGACATCGTGATTATAACCCAGCCATCGCTTATCTATTTCATCTCGAATAGTCTGAGACATAGCGGCGAATCCTTGATTCACTTTATCTAGTAAAGCTTTATTCCCCTTAGTCACGGCTGGTAAGATCAAGGTTTTTTTAATCAATAGACGATTATCGAGTGGAAACTCTTCCAATACAGTGCGACTAATTACAGTATCACGCAGATAACCTTCCATGCCCGCAAACACATCGACTTCACCATTAATCACACCATTTAGCAGAGCCGCCCTGCTCTTATAGTAACGAAAGTTAAGCCCCGAAATTTGCGCATGTAAAATAGACTCATGAGAAGATCCTCTGACTACGCCGATCCTATAAGGTAGCAGATCGCTAAAAGCGGCTTTATCTTTAAGTGACTTTCGTAAATAAAGGTAGGTACTTACCGTGCTCACGGAGTCGGCAAAATCGAAAACAGCTTCTCTTTCTACAGTGCGTCCCATACCAAGGTGAATATCGGCTTTGCCCTCTTCTAACTGCACCAGAGAGTCTTTCCAATGACGGGCAACAAACACGACTGGTGTTTTAGTTTGCAAAGCCCACTCGCGCCATAGGTCGACCAAAACCCCTTTGGCATCACCATTATCATCGACAAACTGATAAGGGTAGCTATCTTCGCCCATCACTAATATCAATGGACGCTCAGTTTCTGCAGCGATTAAAGAGCTAGACAAGAGTAGAAACGATCCAACGATAAAATAAATAAGTGACTTCAATGAATTTCCCTAGAACGTCAAGTCGCTGTGAAATGTATGTTATAAAAAAGATATTAGACAGAATTTTATCTAGAATTTCCAGTACTAGACTTGCTGCTAGCTGTTATCATTCGCTAGAATGAAAAATCGAATTAATCTAAAAAACTCTAATGAACTCTTCTCAAGACACTATATACGCCCAAGCCTGCGAAAACATCAGCGACTTTAAATTCGACGAAAGAGTCGCTGGGGTGTTTAATGATATGATTAAACGTTCTGTGCCTGGTTACGGACAAATTATCAATACACTGGGTGACTTTGCAACTAAGTGCGTGGTGCCAAACAGCCGTGTTTATGACCTAGGTTGCTCTTTAGGCGCTGCAACCTTAAGTGTACGCCGAAAACTCGACGGTCGTAATTGTACCATTATTGCGGTCGATAACAGTGAGTCGATGATAGAGCGTTGCCAGCAGAACTTAAATGCCTATGTCAGCGAAACTCCGGTGGATCTTATCTGCGCCGATATTCGAGATATTAAAGTAGAAAACGCCTCGATGGTGATCCTTAACTTCACCATGCAGTTCCTCGCCCCCAAAGATAGAGAAACACTCCTCAAAAACATCTATGATGGACTCTTACCTGGTGGCTTACTGGTTTTATCAGAGAAACTCACATTCGAAGACGCTCCTGTACAGAGTTTGCTCGATGAACTGCATCTAGACTTTAAGCGTGCTAATGGCTATAGCGAACTGGAAATAAGCCAGAAACGTAGTTCACTCGAACACGTAATGAAACCCGATTCGCTGCAGCAACATGAGCGGCGTTTAAACGCACAAGGCTTTAGCCACTTTAGCGTTTGGTTTCAATGTTTTAATTTTGCATCTATGGTGGCGATAAAGTGATTAATTTTAGTTCTTTCTACAAACAAATAGCCGATTCTAGCCTACAACATTGGTTAGAAAACTTGCCCGCTATACTGGGACAATGGCAAAGAGACAACAAACATGGCGATCTCCCCAAGTGGGAAAAAGTGCTTAATAAATTGCATTACCCAGCACCCGATCATATTGATCTGTTATCGACTGTGACCATAGGTAGCGGTAAACAATTAAGCGAAGGTGAGCAACAAAAGCTTGAGAATCTATTAAAAATATTTAAGCCATGGCGTAAGGGTCCATTTAATCTACACGGCATTCATATCGATACCGAATGGCGCTCCGATTGGAAATGGGAACGAGTACAGCCCCATATTTCGCCACTGGCTAATCGCACCGTTCTCGATGTTGGCTGCGGTAGCGGCTACCATATGTGGCGCATGTTAGGCGAAGGTGCAAAGCATGCTGTCGGTATCGATCCCTCCCCACTGTTTTTATGTCAGTTTGAAGCAGTTAAACGCCTTGCGGGTGAACATCATCCTATCCACCTATTACCCATAGGGATAGAATCTCTGCCGCCACTGGATGCCTTCGACACCGTATTTTCAATGGGAGTGCTTTACCACAGACGCTCACCTATCGATCATCTATTCCAGTTAAGAGATCAATTGCGGGCTGGCGGTGAGTTAGTGTTAGAAACACTGGTGGTCGATGGTGATGAAAATACCGTACTCGTCCCAGGCGATCGCTATGGAAAAATGAATAATGTTTGGTTTTTGCCATCGGTAAAAGCACTAGAAGCTTGGTTAAAGAAGGCCGACTTTGTGGATATTCGCTGCGTCGATGTCGACGTTACCTCATTAGCAGAGCAGCGCAGCACCGAATGGATGCCAAATGAATCTTTAGTAGATTACCTTGATCCCAATGATGTAAGTCTAACAGTGGAAGGCTACCCCGCGCCAAAGCGAGCCACTTTTATTGCCACCAAAAACCAACCAAATAAAGATTTAGTCTAATTTAAACAGTAGGGACGCACTATGTTAAAAAAGATAATTGCTATTACCCTTGCCTCTGCCTTAGTCGGCTGCGCCACCACAGATAACGTCGATAAACCTGCGCCAATTGATGCCGCAACGCTCAACGCCAGTTTAAGCCAACAACAAAGTGAGTTGGTGCAGCTGATTAATACCAATCAGACGACCCAATCTGCAGCCTTAATGGCATTAGCAAGTCAAGTCGATGAGTTAGCCGCAACCGTCACCAACAGCAAGCAGCAAGAAAACAGAATAATTGAAGTCCCAGTTCAGTGTGACCCGTCTCCAATTGGTGATAAATTTGTGTTGGGCGAAGTTGAAAATGTTTATATTGACGAAATTAAATCAGGCTTTCATTCTCGTATCGACACGGGAGCAGAGTCTTCATCTTTAGATGCACACAATATCATTTTATTTGAACGCGATGGTAAGCAGTGGGTACGTTTCGATGTGTTTACCCAAGGCTCTGATAAGCCTGCGCAAACATTTGAATCTAAAGTCGAACGCTTTGTACGAATTAAACAAGACTCAGATGAAAGCAGTGACCGTCGCCCCGTTATTCATGCTCATCTCCAAATAGGTAAATATAAAGCAGAAACCGATCTTAACCTTGTTGACCGCAGCCACCTTGAATATCAACTCCTACTCGGGCGCAAATTCATGCAAGATATTGCGGTTGTAGACGTTGCACAAAGCTTCATTCACGGAAAGACCACGCCTATATCGGCAGTAAAGTAAAATAGGATTATTTGAAGATGCACTCTAGAAAGCCGTTTTATATATTAGTTGCACTACTGTTTTTAGCTGGCGTTGCTGCTAGCATCTATCGTGGAATTGAACACAATGTGCCATTTCTACCTGGCAAACAGGTTCAAAGCTGGGCTGTCGATGCCAAGGTGAGCTTTCAGGGTGTTGGCGAAGCGGCTGAGGTAACCTTCTCGTTACCGAGTGATCCAGCATTCGAGATCTTAGTCGAAAATGCCACCTCACCTGGATATGGGCTGACCATTGCCGATGATGAGTTTGGTCGGCATGCCACTTGGTCGACACGCAATGCCATTGGCCAACAAGACCTCTATTACAAGGTGACCTTAGTCCCAACGGGCAAAAATGAGATCCAAGCAAACAGCGAACCAGCACAACCCGAGCCCTTTAGCTGGCCAGCAACAGAAAAAGCAGCCGCCGAGCAGATAATGGATGAGATCTGGTCTCGCAGCGCCACCAACCTCTCGTTTGCCCAGCAATTAAACAAAAGCTTTAATGCGACCGAGCGTAGCCAAAATATTGAACTCTTGCTATCTGGTAACTCTCCCGCTTCTCTGTTTGTTAATATGCTAAACAGTAAAGGGATCCCTGCACAAAAAGTCAGTGTTTTATTCCTTGAAGATCAACGTCGCCGCCAACAGTTGACCACCTTTGTCGAAGTCTATCATCAGGGCCAATGGATTTTATTTAATCCTGCTGACGGCACACAAGGTCGTCCAGCCAATTTGATGATTTGGGACAGAACAGGTAAATCAACCTTAGATGTTGTCGGTGGCGTTAACTCGCAAGTTAACTTCTCCATGCTACAAGACACCCGCTCGGCACTTGCGACCTCTATCGACGTGTTAAAGAACAAAGATGCGCTTGATTTCTCTTTGTATCAGTTACCTCTCGAAGAGCAGAGTCTATTTAAAGGTATCCTATTGATCCCTATTGGCGTATTGATGGTCGTGTTTTTGCGGGTAATCATTGGTATAAAGACATCGGGAACCTTTATGCCTGTGCTGATTGCACTGGCGTTTATTCAAACGACCCTGTTAACGGGGCTTATCGGCTTCCTGTTAATCGTTGCCTTCGGTCTAATGATCCGCTCCTATTTATCAGAGCTCAACCTCCTATTGATCTCGCGAATATCGGCCGTGATCATCGTGGTTATCGGTATTATCGGCCTGTTTACCCTGATCTCTTACAAATTTGGTCTCAGTGAAGGGTTAACCATCACCTTCTTCCCGATGATTATTTTGGCTTGGACTATCGAAAGGATGTCGATTCTATGGGAAGAGGAAGGTGCTAAAGAGGTGGTAGTGCAAGGCGGCGGTAGCTTGTTTGTCGCGACCTTAGCTTACCTAGCGATGAGCGCCGCGTGGGTACAACATTGGGTGTTTAACTTCCTCGGCATCCACTTAGTCATTTTGGCTGTCGTGCTGTTAATGGGACAATACACTGGCTATAAATTACTAGAACTTCGACGCTTTAGACCTTTGGCGGGAGAGTAACCATGTTATTCGCGCGTCCTAAGACGCTAAAGGACAATGGTGTTCTTGGCATGAATAAGCGAAACATCGATTTTATCGGTCGCTACAACCCGCGTAAATATTATAAGCGCGTCGATGATAAGCTCACCACTAAGCAACTAGCACTGGCCAATGATATTGCTGTACCCGCACTTATCGGCACTGTGACTCAGCAACATGATATAGCTCATATTCCTGAGATGGTTAATAACCAAGATGGCTTTGTGATCAAACCATCTCAAGGTTCTGGTGGTAAAGGGATTTTGGTAATAACTAAGGTCGAAAATGGTCGTTATTTTAAACCCAATGGCAATGAAGTAACCCCAAGTGAAATAGATCGTCATGTATCGAATATTCTCAGTGGACTGTTTTCATTAGGAGGCAAACCCGATGTGGCGATTGTAGAAGGATTAATTCAGTTTGATCCTGTCTTTGATGGTTACTCCTTCGAAGGTGTGCCAGACATTCGACTCATCGTATTTAAGGGGTTTCCCGTCATGGGAATGTTGCGCTTATCTACCGCAGCCTCTGATGGTAAAGCAAACCTCCACCAAGGAGCGGTCGGAGTCGGCCTCGATATCGCCACCGGGAAAGGCTTACATGCGGTTCAATTCGATAGACCTATTGAGCTTCATCCTGATACCGATAAGAGACTCATAGATATCGCCGTTCCCCATTGGGATACACTATTACATACGGCATCTAAGGCCTATGAAATGAGCGAACTGGGGTATTTAGGTACAGATATGGTATTGGATCAAAAACTGGGTCCATTGCTTTTAGAGCTTAATGCTCGCCCAGGACTTGCGATTCAAATTGCAAATGGCCAAGGCATCTTACCTAGGCTGAAACATGTCGAACAGATGAAGAATAAGTCCATGTCAGTGGAAGAGCGCGTCGCATATGCTAAAAAACATTTTAGCAATACTTCTGTCGCTTAGCCTTACGAGTGCGGTGCAAGCCGCCTCGCCAATCACTTTATTAGCTCAGCAATGTCTTCAATATGAGGTAGTGCTCGATAATAACGGTTTAAACGATGCTGCAGAAAACGCGGTAGCACTTGAACGTCAGCTTATCGGGCTTTTTAACCTTAAAGATAGCGTCAACTACTATCGTCAATTCTCCGTGAATAGCGAAGACAAAGAATTACTTTTACAGTGCCAATTACGTTTAGCCGATGAGTTTGCAGCATTAGCGCAACACCCAAAGGTTGAGATCTTGAGCCAACAATTACAACAAAGTGCCTCAGCCCATGAGCAACGCCTTGGTCAACGCCTATCTCAGCTGATAGCGCGTCAAACCTCACTCAAGCTAAAGGCCATTTTGCACACCACTGAAGCAGGGATAAAACATGCCTTAGGCCAACAATCACTCTCTTTAGTGATTGGTGAGCATAGATGTTCACTCCCAAGCGATGAAACTGCGCAAGTTGAAAACTCGGCTCCCTTTAGTGAATCGATAGCGACTTACCTTATCGAACAACAAGACAGTCAATGTCGCCAACAGGTATGGCAGGCATACCAGCTTAGAGCAAAAGATAAAAACCAGCAGGCGTTGCAGCACCTATTAGACGCCAAACAGCAAATAGCCGCTCAACATGGTTTTCCTGATTATGCTCACTATGCCTTAGCTGGACAACAACTCTCGACCCCTGAATTAGTTAACCAATTTTTAGATGCGATAACTCAAACTGCTTCAGCGCCATGGGATATAGGCCAAACCCTGTCGGTCGCGTCAACGACCCCAATCGAGCCCATTTTCAGCCAAGTATTACTGCAAAAAATTTACCAAGAACTCGCAGTGTTTGACGTCACGATAGAGGAAGTCGATCCCCAAGTATTGAGAGTTTGGCATAAACGACGTTTGCTCGGCGATATTTACCTCTCTCAAGCCAATACGCCAAAAGCCCAAAGAGTACGCCAGAGCGTTATAGGTCATCAGTTTGGTCAAGTGTCATTAGCCTTCCCTGATGTCCTCACCGACTATCGAAGCCAGCAGCAGCTTATCTATGCCCTATCCGAGACATTGGCTCAGCTAATAAAAGGTGGCCATTACTATCTGTTAAACACTTTAGGCGACAGCCAAGACAGTAATGAGGTAGGCCAGCATTGGTTATCGCTCTATCTTAGCTATAAATTATTACCCGCAGTTACCGACGGTAGCCGAGAAGACTATCTCTATCGCTACGCGACACAATTGAAAGTATTTAGAAGTAAATTAGCACTTGGTTTCTACCAAGGGGCGCTCACCCCACAGAAGTACCAAAATGAATTTGAACTTAGCTTTAACCAAACATGGCCGCAAGCTCAAGATGCGGTCTATAGCTTTACAGGCATTATTAATCAAGGCCCTTTGTATTACCAAAGTTTATGGCAAAAGAGCCTCGCTCAACTTATTTTTCATCAAAATAAAGACCATCAGTATCAACAACGACTATTTTCGACTCTGATGATAAACGAGACGCAGCAGTCCTTCTCGCAGCAATTAGCAACAATCTTTGAAAGGCCGGTCTCCCCCTCCTCTTTAATAGAAAGGATCCAAGATGATCAACGCTCATATGCTTTCTAAGCTAGTTTATTCGGTTTCAATCGCAGCGGCATTGCTTTATCCAAGCATTGGCGCAACAAAAGACAGCGAAGCGTTAAGCCCAAATAAAGCATTAACCCCACAGCTGGTACGAGAATCAATCAAATCCAATTTGGAAAATCACCTTTATCAACTTCCTCCTCGCGTTCAAGGGCATTATGGTATTCGCCTCTATCGCATGACAGGTGATGAGCAATACGCTAACGCTGCGTTAGTCGACCTATATGCAGTGACAGAATCACAGAGTTTTTATGCGTGTCAATTAGATAAGCCAGGTTTTATCGATAGTGAAGCTAAGGCCGCAATTGCTGTTTTAGGTAATGGTCCACGCGCTAAAGCACGTAAGAAAGCACTAAAACCTTTCCCTGAATTTCTGTTCTATACCGATGTGTTACTGCGTTTTTCTAGCCGTATAGACGAATTTGGCTTACAAGGTCCCTGCCATGACAAACTACTCACTGCGCTAAAGTCCACCGACCTAAAACCAGGGTTAACAGACAAAGCGATGATAGAAGCTTGGGCAGCGCAGCTTATCAATTATGTGTATTGGGCTAAGCAGCTTGGTGCCGGAGACTATATCGCCGAATATAAACAAGCATTTAATCAAGTCTATCCACAAAGTAGAGATAAAAAATTAACCAAAAAGCAGTTTAGAAACAAAATTTACGGTATGACCCATTTTATCTTTGCGGCCAGCGAATACTATCAATATCAGGTCGATGCTAAGGAGTTTGCTTGGATTTTGGATTACTTCGAGGCCAATATAGATAGAATATTAACCGATGCTACCGACGATATTATCGCAGAGGTGGGGATTAGCTTTCATCTCGCAGGCTTATCGAATAATGAGGTGGTGAGTAAGACTCAGCGTCATATCATAAATGCTTTTGATAAGACTGAAAAAACCATCCCTTCTCCTAAAGGCAACCCAGATCTGGCCTTAGGCGAACATCGAAATGTACTAGCAATGATGTTGCTTGAGTGGCCAACAACCTTACATCAAGGGCCCTATTTTCATAGACTCAAAGCGACGAAAAAATATCTGCCAAAACAGGTTAAGATTAAAGCTGAATAAGCATGAACCTTTAATTTATTGAACATAAGGATCGAGTACTGACGATGAGCCAAGCAAAATCAACATTAGAACAGTGGCGGATCCTTCAAGCCGTCGTCGATCATGGCGGTTACGCTCAAGCAGCACAAAAGCTCAACAAGAGTCAGTCGTCCCTAAATCACGCTGTGGCGAAGCTTCAATCGCAACTCGGTGTAGCTCTGCTAGAGGTTAAAGGTCGTAAAGCTTATCTTACTGAGACGGGAGAAGTGTTACTAAGGCGTTCTCGTCATATTACTCGGTCGGTATCCGAGCTTGAAATGTTAGCAAAAAACCTTGAAAAAGGCTGGGAACCAACGCTCATTATCGCCCGAGAGATCATCTATCCAATGGATAAGCTCGTCGATGCCTTAAGCCAGTTTGAACCTCAAGGTCGCGGCACAAGGATCATTATTCTCGACTCGGTCATCAACGGAACACTGGAGCTGATCGAATCTGAACAAGTTGATATCGCCATCGCGGGAACGCCACCTAAGGGTTATCTTGCTGAGCCATTGTGTCATGTGGAGTTTTTACTAGTGTGCCATCCCGACCATCCGTTGGCCAATAGAAATGAACCGCTCGACGATCAATCATTAGCAGAGCATCTACAGATTGTGATTAAAGATACAGGCCAAGTCACCCGAGCTGATTTCGGTTGGCTAAAAGCCGAGCAAAGATGGACGGTGGCAAATTTTCATGAGGCAATTGCGATTTTAAATCGCGGGCTAGGCTTTTGTTGGATCCCATCGCACCTAGTATCTGACTTGTTAGACAAAGGCTGTTTATATCGATTAGATTTACAGGGCAGTAGCCATCGTCAAGCGGCGCTTAATCTGATCATTCCTAATAGGGATAATCAAGGACCTGCTTCACAACTGCTCGAGCAGCTCATTCTGGCGCAACATCATGACTAGAACCTGTTGATCTTTCAAGGTTGTTTTTTCAGCGAATTATTGGGTATTTATACAAGGTAGAAGCTTTGTGGTGTCGTTATTCAACATAAAAAGCTGAGAACGCAGTAGAAATAGCCCACAAATGCTGCCCTAAGGATTAGGCTAAAAACATTTTAGCCTTTGTTAAGTAAATTTTGCTTAGATCACTAGGCAGCAACCCACTCGCCTCAATTAGCAAGTTGTTGTCTCACACAACATTCAGCCCGCACAGATCAACAGGTCCAAATACAGATAGATAAACTAATATTAGACACCTGCACTAGACTCGGGACTAAACGCTAAAGTCCAGTTGCGATGAGCGCTTCTCATTATTGATATTGCCGTACTGGCTGTCGATCACCTTAGATTGATAAACAGGATAACCACGACGATAAGAACTGGCTTTCGAGGCGTCATTTGCTAATATATAACGGCTTAAACGCTCGATAGTCTGTGAAGGGCCTCTATCATTATCTATAGCAGAGGGCGAATCTACGCGCTTACCAGAAATCACCCCATTTTCATTAACCTTACCAAATACCTGGCTGATGATGGGATCGGGGATAACAATCCCTTTAATGGCATTGCCTGCATCAATCAAGGGGTTTATCTCTTGTAAAGATGGCGCTTGCTCGACACGTTCAGCTGCCAATTGACTCTTTGCTTCATTCATCTTACGTAGCGCTTCGCTTGCAACACGAATATCTGCCATCGAAGGATTAACAGGCGCCATAGCGGCAGCGTAGACTTGCTTCATCTTGTTTAAGGTAGCAAGTGGGTCATTCGGAACTGCCGAGATATCAATAGACACCTCGCCATCGACGGCATAACGTTTACCATCACTGCCCTGCTCATAAGTTAAACTTGGAGAACGAGCAAAATTCCCACCGACATTGGCATGGGCTTGCTCATGAGCACGCACTTCTGCATCACGTTTGCTGAGTTGCTCCAACTGGGCTTGTTCTGCTAGTTCTTGCGCCTTTTGCTGCTGATCATTTTGTTGCTCAAAAGGTGAATAAGCTGACTGTTTTTCGGCTTGTTTATCTGGCTCGACAACAGCGGCATTAGCTGGAGACTCTGATGCGTTTTCATCACTAAAAATGGAGGAACGTTGAGCCGTCTCTCCAATCCCAGAACTCTTACCCGCCTCACTAACAGTAGCACCCCGGCTAAAAATAGCACCAATGTCACTGCGACTATCCCTCTGGGATCTAGTATCAGGCGCCGTGTTGCTGTTGATCATACCCGATAAATTCAAGGCACCTTGAGAAAGGCTGTAACTGTTACCTGTACTTGGAGTGTTCGCTTTAACGACAGAAGTCGCAGGCAAGCTTGGCGCAGAAATGGCGCCATTATTTCGAGCAACTGTATTATTGAAAACGGGTGTTATATTTGGGCGTGTAGCAGAATTAGAAAACGCTGCTGATGATACAGGCGCATGCAATGTTGCAGTGTTTACATTAGCAGAACTGGCACCGCGGGGGCTCGACAATGCAAAAAGCGCTGCATTTGCATGCACCGCCGAGTTCGTAGGCGTAGAGATAACGCCACTCATGTTACTACACCTGTATATCTATCACAGTACCAAGGGTTTCAGATGAAACCTCTAATACTTCTACTGCCGCTTCACCCTGATTCTGTGCTTCGACAGCCGATACTAAAGCTTGAGTCTTATCCGTTGCTTCAACGGGTGTTGCAGTCTCTGCTTCTAATGTTTCAGTCGTTGTCGCAGGTGGCTGTGATGGCTTAGCCACATCAACGGTCGCTTGAGTTAACCCAGACTGAGCACTCTGCAATCCGGATAATCCCGATGAGAAACTTGATTGGATCTCCATACATTTGGCTCCGTTCGCTTGATAAACCTGTAGGTCAATTATTAGTCAAACCAAGCCAAATGTACAGCGATAACGCAGATCCTATAATATTTAACCTCGGTCTTATGACAAATTAATCCACTCAGATTGCCAATCTTTCCATACAGGAATATAACCCTTGGCCACCATAGCGCTTACCGTCTCTGATACACTGCGATCATCGCTTATCTCAAATTGATTTAGTTGCCTTTGAGGATTGCTATAACCACCAGGCTCGGTTGAACTCCCCGCACTAATATGAGTCACGCCTAAGCCATAGAGATTATCCCGTAAGCTGGCTGGCTCCCGGGTAGATAAACTTATCTCTAGTTGTTGGTTAAATAGCCTAAAAGCACAAATTAATTGGACTAAGCCTTTGTCTGTTAGGGGCATTTTGGGCGTGATACCACCAGTGCAAGGTCTCAGCCGTGGTAAGGAGAGACTGTAACGACAACGCCAAAAATGGCGTTCTAAATAATGTAGATGGTAGCCAAGCATCAGAGCATCAAAGCGCCAATCATCTAAGCCGAGCAATACACCTAAACCTATTTTATCTACGCCAGCGCGGGCAATACGTTCAGGTGAATCGACTCGATAACGATAGTCCTGCTTGTTTCCTCTAGTGTGGTGCTCTTGATAGGTCGTTGGATTATAAGTCTCTTGATACAGCATAACTGCATCTAATCCAAGATTGACTAGGTGTTTGTATTCATCCTCTCTTAACGGCTGCACTTCCATCGCCACGTAACTAAACTGTTTTTTTACCAGAGGCAGCATAGAAGCAAAATAATCGATGCCCACTTTGGTTTCATGTTCACCAGAGACCAATAGGATAGAATCAAAGCCTTGCCGCTTAATGATGCTTATCTCCTGCTTTAATTCATCAGACGTTAAAGATTTACGTTTAAGCTTATTACTCATGCTAAAGCCACAATAATCACACTCATTGGCACACAAATTAGATAAATAAAGGGGCAAATACATTCCAATATTGGTGCCAAAACGTCGCCGAGTGATCTCCTTTGCTCGCACGGCCATCTGCTCAATATAGGGCTCAGCTGCAGGTGATAATAGGGCCATTAAACTTGATAATGAACCCTCGCTACTAACCAATGCGCTCTCCACCTCTTTAGGGCCTATAGAATAGAGCGATAGTTTAAGCTGCTCTCGGGGGAGCGAGCTTAACTCATCATAAAAACTCATCTTAGGACTCCAAAAATGCAGTTAATGGCTTTTGCGGGCTGGTTTGCTGCGCGTAGCAAGAAGTGACGCCTAATCCCGCCAGATAAGCATCTCTTCCTGCACTCACCGCACTTTCAAAACATCGCGCCATAGCAACCGGATCGCGACTACTGGCTATCGCAGTATTAACAAGTACTGCGCTTGCGCCCATCTCCATCGCCTGCATAGCATGTGATGGCGCCCCTATTCCGGCATCGACAACGACAGGAATATTTGCCTGTTCTATGATGATTTTTAAAAACGTCTGCGTCGCTAAGCCTTGATTAGAACCTATCGGACTGCCAAGGGGCATAACCGCGGCGCAACCCACCTCCTCCAAATGTCGGCACAATACAGGATCGGCGTGTACATAAGGCAATACAACAAAGCCTTTATCACAAAGCATTTTTGCGGCTTTTAGTGTTTCGATTGGATCGGGCATTAAATATTTGGGATCGGGATGGATCTCAAGCTTTACCCATGAGGTACCAAGCACTTCTCTACTTAACTCTGCAACAAATACGGCTTCTTGAGCATTCCTCGCACCCGATGTATTAGGTAAGAGTTTTACACCTGATGCTTTAAGGGGCGCTAAAATATCATCGCTAGCCGTTTTCAGGTCGATGCGCTTCATTGCCATCGTCACCAGCTGCGAGCCACTCGCCTCGATTGAAGCCACCATAGTCTTTGAGCAGGAAAATTTGCCAGTACCTGTAAACAAGCGTGAAGAAAACTGACTATCTGCTAACATCAACATACTAACCTCCCGCAACAACGCCAAAAAGTTCGATCACATCGCCATCTACACAAGTGGTGAATGCCCATTGTGATTTAGGCACGACTCTACTTCCCTTGAGTAAGGCGACGCTATCAAGCGCCACCTGTCGGTCCAACAATATTTGTTGCAAACTGCTGTTATCGGCAATCGATAATGCTTGCCCATTGATAGTGATCTGTACCTTACTCATAACGTATTTCCTTAACTAATTTGCCACAAACTGGACACGTTGGATCTCGGGTTAGTAATGAAGATGTTTGACTGAATTCCATGCCATCGAAACGATAAAGCCGCGCATTTTCATCATAGATCCCTGCTAAGTGTTTTATCGCCACCAAGGCTTGCATTGATGCCATAACCCCAACCATGGGACCGAGAACGCCCAAATTTGTACAGTTTTGTGTACTCTGTAGCGATTTAGGGAACAGGCAGTGATAGCAACCCGATTGCGGGTAACGCTGAAGATCGATAATCATCAATTGACCGCTAAAATGCGCCACTGATGCCATAACATTGGGTATCGACAATTTAATGCAGGAATCATTAACCAGATGACGCGTGTCAAAGTTGTCGCTGCAATCGAGCACTATGTCTGCATCGGCTAGCAAAGCAGTAACATTGTCTTCGTTTAAAAAACTATCGATTGCCGAGACTTGGCACTCGGGATAACGAGCCATTAGCTTATTACTACTCACCAATGCCTTGTTGTTTCCTATATCGTTTTCATCAAACAAAAGTTGTCTAGGCAAGTTACTTTGCTCTACATCATCGCCATCGATAATGGTAAGCCTTCCCACACCGGCTGCGGCTAAATACTGACAGCTGAGCTGACCCAATCCACCAACACCGACAATGGCGACCCTCGACTGTATCAAGTCTTGTTGTCCCTGTTCACCCAGTTCTGGCAGCATGATCTGCCTTGAATAGTGAATATACTGACGAGCATTAATGACCACTTGCCACCTCCTGCAAATGGTTAAATGAGCCTTTTGAGGAGTGCATCCACAGACGAGACAGAAATTGATAAGCCACAGCTGGCGACTTTGCTTGGGTGATCGCCCGCACCACCGCACACGCATCTACGCCTGTAACCGCCAGATCTTCGAGGTTGTGTGCATCAATCCCTCCAATGGCAACACTCGGAAAATGGCCCGATAGTAAATTCACGTAACGATGGAGCTTTACCACTCCTTGAGGCTGAGATGGCATAGATTTGGTCGTTGTAGCAAAGATATGCCCTATCGCGATGTAAGAGGGATTGATCTGCGCTGCTAGCTTTAGCTCAAAATAACCATGACTCGATAGTCCAAGGGCTAAGCCCTTACTCGCTATCTGCACCAAGTCTGCATCAAACAGATCTTCCTGGCCAAGATGAACCCCAAAGGCCTTATGTTTTAATGCCAATTGCCAATGATCATTGATAAAAACCTGCGCTTTATAACGCCGCCCCAGTGCAATTGCTCGGACAATCTGTTGTTCCAGCATCTGCTCATTAAAGTTTTCAGCGATTTTTATTCGCAACTGCACTGTCACAGCCCCGTTTATAAGTAATGTCTCAAGTAGCTCCACACTGTCGACAACCGGATAGATATCTAACCCATAAGTTAGTCGCGTAAAATTAAGATCATCTGGCAATATGGGTCTATCATCATTAGATAAAATTGTGGGGAATAACGCTAAATCAGTAGGCCAACCCATTCTAGCTAAAGAACCAGCACCTCTGCCGATTGGCTGAGCATGAGCAATGCCTGCACTGACATAAGCTTTTGCCAGTAAGATGGCATCGTGAAGTACATAGTCATGGGCCATGAACGCGGCAATGGCCGATGATAGAGTACAGCCACTACCGTGATTGTTAGGGTTATCGGATCGCGGGCTCGATAACACGAACGGTCGCTGCTGATGAGTCAGCGATGTGTGTGATGCACTGCGGCAAATAAACAGATCTTTTGCATACTTATCGTGCCAAAATCCCCCTCTATCACCGCCTTTAGCCAACACATTCGTATTTAAATCGATCGCTAACTGTTCGGCCGCATCGGAAAACTTATCAGTGCTTTTTAACCCTTCACCACTAAGCTGTTCTAGCTCCTTAGCGTTTGGAGTGATCAAGGTGAGCACGCCCCTAAGCGCGGAATAGTCCAGCATAGAAGCTAAAGTATCACCGCAAGTGGCGACCATCACGGGATCTAGGATGATCGGGATTTTTTTAGCCACGTTTTGTTGATAGGTTGCAAGCTCAGAGCGAAACCAACGAACCAAACAATCCAGTTGTGCTTGATTGACAAGCAAACCTA
This sequence comes from Shewanella mesophila, assembly GCF_019457515.1. Classification (NCBI taxonomy): domain Bacteria; kingdom Pseudomonadati; phylum Pseudomonadota; class Gammaproteobacteria; order Alteromonadales; family Shewanellaceae; genus Shewanella; species Shewanella mesophila. Next base: position 1,998,383 of record NZ_CP080421.1, on the reverse strand, counting down.
CCTTGATCGCATCCGGTGGCAGATCATTTAACAAGCAGTTAAGTTGGGCGAGTAATATGCTGTCATCTAACGGATAAATATGGTCAACGCTAACCGAATTTTGCGCCGTTACGGCGGTTATCACGGTACAGGCATGGCATTGCAAATCATTCATCGTCGTAAGATCGGCTTGGATCCCCGCGCCGCCTCCACTATCGGAGCCTGCAATGGTCCATACCACAGGTTTGCTACGCGGCTTTGCGTTGGCAGCCTCGTATAGTTGACTATCCATCGCAATGCTCCGCTTTGGCGATTTCCACCGTCGTTTCAGCAGCGCTAGGCTTTGACACAGCTTGATAAATATTAGCACCTTGACGTTTAAATGCTTGGGACATCTTCTCCATCCCCTCAGCTACTGGGGAAGTTGCAAGGTCACTAGCAGCTTGAACGGTTATCGCTTGAGCCGCTGCATAATCTCTGACTTCTTGAGTGATCTTCATCGAACAAAATTTTGGTCCACACATGGAACAAAAATGAGCCACCTTGGCTGATTCTTGTGGCAAAGACTCATCGTGATAAGCACGCGCAGTATCGGGATCGAGTCCGAGGTTATATTGATCTTGCCAACGAAATTCGAATCTAGCCTTAGACAAGGCATTGTCACGCATTTGAGCACTTGGGTGCCCTTTGGCAACATCTGCAGCATGAGCCGCGATTTTATAGGCAATCAACCCCTGCTTCACATCTTCTTTATTTGGCAGTCCCAAATGCTCTTTCGGCGTGACATAACACAACATGGCGCAGCCATACCAAGCGATCATGGCAGCGCCAATACCCGAGGTAAAATGATCATAACCGGGCGCAATATCAGTCGTTTGGGGACCTAATGTATAAAATGGGGCCTCATCACAAAGCGTTAACTGCTTATCCATATTCTCTTTGATCAAGTTCATTGGAATATGTCCAGGACCTTCAATAATGGTTTGAACCTCATATCGCCAGGCCACTTTGACCAGCTCACCTAGCGTTTCCAACTCGGCAAATTGCGCCTCATCATTTGCATCTGCGATAGAGCCAGGACGCATGCCATCCCCCAAGGAAAGAGACACATCATAGGCAGCGCATAACTGACAGATCTCCTCAAAATGTTGATAGATAAAGTTCTCTTTATGATGAGAAAGGCACCACTTAGCCATGATAGAACCGCCGCGCGATACGATCCCAGTCAGGCGACTGGCTGTCATCGGCACATAGCGTAATAACACCCCTGCGTGGATAGTAAAATAATCGACTCCTTGCTCGGCTTGCTCAATCAAGGTATCTCTAAAGACTTCCCATGTGAGATCTTCGGCGACGCCACCGACCTTCTCTAAGGCTTGATAGATGGGCACGGTTCCAATGGGCACTGGAGAGTTACGTATTATCCACTCACGGGTTTCGTGAATATAACGCCCTGTAGAGAGATCCATAACGGTATCTGCGCCCCAACGCGTTGACCACACCAACTTTTCGACCTCCTCTTCAATCGATGAGGTCACCGCGGAGTTACCAATATTGGCATTCACCTTCACTAAAAAGTTTCGGCCAATGATCATTGGCTCTGCTTCGGGATGATTAATATTTAGCGGAATAATCGCGCGCCCACGAGCCACTTCCTGACGAACAAAATCAGCCGTTATTGGCTCACCAATCGTTGCGCCAAAACTTTCCCCCTTAGCCTTGCGATTAAGCACTTCATCACTCACCTCACTGCGCGCCATATTTTCGCGAATGGCGATATATTCCATCTCAGGAGTAATGATCCCTTGGCGAGCATAGTGCATCTGAGTAACGCATCGACCAGCGATCGCTTTACGGGGAGGTAGTAATGATTCGAAGCGTAGATGATCTAGGCCTTCCTCTTGCAGGCGTTGCTGAGTGAATCGAGAGCTAACCCCATCGAGTTGCCGAGTATCTGCGCGCTCAGCAATCCAAGATTGGCGTAATTTAGGTAATCCTTTCCTGACGTTAATCTGAGCCTTAGGATCTGAGTAAGGACCAGCGCAATCATAAACCTTTAGGGGTGGATTAGTTTCAACAATTTGATCTTGCTCGGCACTACCGATAAGGGTATCGTTTTGAAAAATTTGCCGCATTGCGACGCGAATATCTTTACGACTTCCAGTTAGGTAAACCTTTTCAGAATTAGGATGTTGTAAGGGTTTTAGATTATCAATAAACGCTTGAGCCTGAGCTCGGTTTTCACGACGATTTGACATAAGCAATCTCACTATTTTATGAATATGAAGTTGCTTGTCAGGAGAATTGAGAGTTGATGGCATAGAGCGAGTCTATTAACACTTAGCAATAATCATTGCCTGTTAAACGGCTCAAATAGTAACGCGGTAAAATCTAGATAAAACGACTAAACCTAAAGCCAGTAATCCAAACTATCACTCGAAATCAGCTTAAAATTACTCACATCTTTTATCAAACGAGCAGATAAAACTTGTTGATGCTTTAGTCTTAGAGGACGATTTAGTGCAAGCCTATTACTTAGTCCAATCTGTCATTTTTATAATAATATTGCGTTAATATCATGCTTGTTTCCTTCGCAGGGACTAACCTGATCAGGTTCAACGGATCCCGAATAAACGGTCTCAGCCAAATGGCACTCCGACAAGAGGTGGTCAGTATAGTCTCAAGTTAGAGAAATAAACAAGCCTTAAAGTAAGCAGAAAAACCAAACTAAATCACATCAAAAAAATCTTTAAATACAATAAATTAAACTCTTACGCCCCGGGGTTTATTCATAATATCACGAGTGCAGTGAATAATAGTCACAGATAAAATATCAGTTTTTAACCCCCATCATGGCAAGACGCTTATCGATCGCGGCCTTTAACGCTTGCTCAATGGTCTGTCCGCCACACTTAAACGGATAGCCTAAATTCTCGGCATGGGGATTTAACACTGTACCCACTTTAACAATCCGATAGCAGGTATCACCTTGCTTAACAATTCGATTAGGATCGATGTGACTATCTAAGGTTACCGCAGTAGTAAATTCATCAGGAGTACTAAGTTGCAAGATCTCCATATCACCATCCATTTCACTTAGTGAACGGTTTTGGGTATAGAGATTGGCCTCGTTAACCACTAAAGAATCCAGGGCTGCTAATCGCTGCCTTTCAACATATCCTTGAGTGAACTGACTGACATTGACAGCAGGTCTATTGGTTTGAATGACGCTATTATTCGCTGTTTGACTTTGGTTACTGTTTTTTTTAACCCGCAAGCTTAGCTTATTATCTGCTGAAATCGCGCTTTCTGATGTAATGGGGGCTTGTTTAACCGTTTTATTTGTCGCCAATGCCTCAATCTGTGTATCGGCCTGAATTAACCGCTGTGACTTAGATTTCTCGGTAACCTGAACTGGCGCTTCGGCGATGCTAGGCTCAATCGAATCGTCCCTTAAAGGCGTTGCAGGCTGATAAATGATATAAGCATTGACCTTTTTAGTCTTTGGATGACTCGTTTCTACCGTTGCCTCAAGGTGTGCAGTATTCAGACTGGGGCGCCAAGCTAATTGCAAGCACCATAACAATAGTACATGAGTCAGCACGACCGCAAAAAATGATAAATGGCCACTGAAACAGTGACCCATATTATGATCGACTAGTCGTCTATCATAGTTATGATTAGCCAGAATTGGGTTATCGGAATACAGGCTAAATGTTCTATCGAATGAAGGCTCTACTAAGTTAGAACGCCGTTTTAGCCCGTTAAAGTTAAAGCCTGACACTATTCTTATCGGCAAAGTATCCTTCCCTTGACCTCATTTTAATAAGTGACCATTAGAGTGGCTCAGCAGATGTTAGTTCCCTTCTAATGAACCACTTACATCTGCCTCTCATCTGTACGGCAGATATGGGCGAATATTCGCACACCTGAACTCGGAATAAGCTTAGCAAGGCTGAGCGTACATTCGTTATCTAAATATGGCGATTATCAATCTGAACTGTTACACTGCGGTTCAGATACCTAAACAGATACAATGATATTCTATGACCGCGCAAGAGTTATCGACAGTCGAAAGCAAAACCATTGATTTAAATAAACAATATAGTGAAAAAGAAGAATTGGCTAATAGTGTTAGCCATGGACTTGGCATTGTTGCTGGGGTATTAGCGTTAATTTCTTCCGTTGCTAAAGGCTGGGGGCATTTGAGCAACATTCAGCTTACAGGTGTAATCATTTACTGTTTTAGCATCATTCTCTTATTCCTCTGTTCGACGCTATACCATAGCGTTAAAGACCCACAACTAAAACATAAGCTTAAAATAGCCGATCACTGTGCCATCTATTTTCTCATTGCTGGCACCTACACCCCATTAATGCTTATCGAATTTGGCGGTGATACAGCCTTAATAATGTTAGCGGCGATCTGGGGGATAGCCTTGGGCGGGGTATTATTTAAAACCATTTTCATCCACCGCTTCAAGGCCTTTAGCGTCATATTATATTTAACCATGGGTTGGTTATGTATGTTGGTATTAGAGGACCTTATCGCAGCAATGACTCCCCTTGGATTTCAGCTATTACTGCTTGGAGGTCTCTTTTACAGCGTTGGTGTGATTTTCTATGTGGTAAAACGTATTCCCTATAATCACGCTATTTGGCACCTATTTGTGCTTGCTGGCGCACTCAGTCACTTCCTCTGCGTCTATTTAACGGTAATATAAGGTCAAGATAAAATAACTTAAGCTCAGTTATCAGCAACCTAGCTTATACTCCTGTCATTACTCGTATTCTTATTGAACACTCAGTGTGATAGCTGACTCGCTATCACCTACGCTGATTAAATTGAGTAAATGCCAGCTCAAGCTGCTCTGCCTGTTTTAACATGCTAGCTTGCCTGAAGAGTAATTGAACACACTCTATAGTGCATAAGCCCCCCTCTAATTGATTGCGACGTAGCTGATAGGATGAATCGCCAACAACGCTTAAGGCAAGTCGATCTGCCTGTTGTAAATAGGGGCTTTGACGCATCATTTTTCGTGCTTCTTGCCATGTTGCATCTAAAATAATGATCTGTTTGTTTTCCATAGCGTCTATCTGATCAATCTCACTATAGGTTGTCCATGTTGCCTTGACTGCCGTCACTCCCGCCCCTAAGACTTCAGCGTCATTATTCGACTCATCCTTTGCAGGAAACATCAGTAACGCTTGACCCGTTTCACAAGCTTGCTGCAATGCACGCTCAGGATTAACCCGAGACCAGATCACTTGTTGGCAATACTCGGGAAAATGCGTTAACGCCAAACGGCCAGTATTGGTTGGCCGCGAGAGCTCTCGCTCATGGGTGAGTAACACTATCTTCATTTAACAGCCTTTATTCATCTTCATTTGATGCTTGTAGGTTTTCGATTAACAATTTAGCCCCTACATACTTAGGACCACAAGCCTCGCTTAGTCAAATTAGCAAGTACGTTAGAAATAAGCTGGTGAGTCTATATGAATTAGCGGCGATTTAAGATCATTTTATTGTGATCTGTAGCGCGATAATTAAAGAGCCTCGATCCATAAATAATGGTTTCTTTTATTAGCGATAATGCAATATTTATTAGGATCACATATCAGACCTTAATGAGCATTAGCTGGTATTGATGCAGCTTATTCAACGCTAATCAGCCTTTGAATGAGGCTTGATAAAATTGATTAGCTATTAGCACGAAATTTAGCACAAGGTACTGATTGAGCAATATATTTGGAGATGAGTTTAGTAGGTGTACTTGGTGACCAAACAACTTAGTCCCACGTTAGTCCCACCCATGTTCGATAATTAAAAAGTCGATTAACGCTCTAACCGTTAACGAGAGATGTTTCCTTGAAGGATACAAGACATATCCATCTCTTGTTGGCCCCATTACGACAACACTTCAATAAGCTCTCCACGCGCTAAACTTGCTCCTGCTTCCAAATCATCCCAAACAGGAATAAAACATATTATGCTTGCCACTTCTGCTCATGCTGCGGTACTAATCGATACAGCACAGAGCGAATTGACACTACAAGTGTATAACGCCATGCCTATCAGCTTTAGCGTCAACTCAGCATTAGTTTAAGGACAAACCGAAGCGGCGCTCATCGATACAGGTTTTACTAAAGCCGAGGCATTGATATGCTAGAGGCGATTCAATCGGCGCATTATCAGCACGGTTTGGATGTCAGTAACATTGGTGTACTCAGGGATTTAGCGAGTGAGCTGAGTATCGACATTGATGTTTATCAGTCTGCGATTGCTCGCTTCGTTAATGATAACCAGATAGAGGAGCAGGTAGCAATTAGCCGCCAACTAATGAGCCAATGGGGCGTACAAGGTTTTCCAACTTTGATCGCAGAAACCACAAGCGGCCTAAAGGCACTACCCCACTTATCTTTCTACAATCAGATAGATAAGTGGCAAGCTGAGTTAAATGCTTTGATCGCGTGATTTATAGTATAAGAAGCTGACAAAAACGCCGCCTGAAAATAAAGGGCCAACCTATCACTAGGTTGGCCCTTCGTCTTTACTATTTATGTAGTTTAACTTTGCTTAAGTTCTTTCTCTAATGCTTGAGCGACCGCCTCTGGCGAGCCAGTATTACGAGCAAGCAGAGAGTAAGCCACAGGAATAACAAGCAAGGTAAAAAAGGTCGCCAATATAATGCCCGACAGCACCACAACACCAATAACAAAGCGTGTCTCGGCGCCGGCACCTGTCGCCATGACTAACGGAATTGCACCCGCTGCGGTGGTGATCCCCGTCATTAAGATTGGGCGTAGACGCTGACTCGACGCCTGAATAATCGCATCGCTAAACGCCACGCCTTTATCTCGCAATTGGTTGGCAAATTCTACGATTAAGATACCGTTCTTCGCCGCTAGGCCCACCAGCATAATGATCCCGATCTGACTATAGATGTTGAGGCTTTGCCCCGTCGCCCAAAGGCCAATGAGTGCACCTAATGTGGCAAGCGGGACGGTCAACATGATCACGATTGGATGAACATAGCTCTCAAATTGAGCGGCCAAGACTAAGAATACGATCCCTAGCGCCAGCAAGAACACAAAATACATTGAGCTACCCGACTCTTGATAATCGAGGGATTGCCCCTTGTAGCTAATTACAGCTTCTGCGGGTAAGTAAGTGTAAGCAAGATCATTTAAGTAATCTAAAGCTTCGCCAAGACTGTAACCATCGGCTAAGTTAGCCTCGATAGTGATGGCTCGCATGCGATTATAACGATTGAGCTGACTCGCATCGGCAAACTCTTCAACAGAGACTAAGTTTGCTAACGGAATAAGCTCCTTGCTTCTATCGGATCGGACATAGATGTTACTTAAATCATTCGCCGTATTCTGATTGTCTCGATTACCTTCGATGATCACATCATATTCTTCACCATCACGCATAAAGGTAGTCACCAAACGAGAACCCAGCATCGACTCGAGTGTCCGGCCAATATGAGAAATAGACACCCCTAAATCGGCGGCGCGATCTTTATCGATAACCACCCTAAGTTGCGGCTTGGTTTCTTGATAATCATGATCTAAACCGACAAGATTTGGATTTTCTTTGGCTTTCTCCAGCAAAATATCACGCCATTTAGCGATCTCTTCATAGCTTGGTCCACCCAGCACAAACTGTACTGGTTTCCCTACTCCGCGACCAAAAGCTTGACGCATAACGGGGAAGGCTCTTATTCCGGCCAAATCGGATAATCTTGCACGAATATCACCAATCACCTCAAACGCACTGCGACGCTGCGACCAATCTTCTAGGACAATAATCGCCATACCATTTGAAAAGTTTGCACTTCTGCCAAAGCCACGTGGCGCACGAATAAGCAAACGCTTAATATCACCGCTTTCGACTAATGGCATTAAACGGTTTTCAATTTCATCCATGTAAGGCGTGATGTATTCGAAGCTAGCTCCTTGAGGACCATTGACGATAAGGAACATAGAGCCCCTATCCTCCCGTGGTGCAAACTCCTGCGGCACTTTAGTCATCAAATAGCCACTGGCAGCGAGAGCGATGATGACTAACGAACTGACGATAAAAGGATGGGTCATCGCTTTAGACAAGGTGGTACGATAGCTGGCTGATAACTTATTCATACCTGCGTCAATCTTGCGCACCAGCCAAGAGTCTTGCCCTGCGGGTTTAAGCAGCTTAGAGCACATCATAGGACTTAAGGTTAACGCCACAAGACTCGAAAAAATAACCGCTGCGCTCATCGCGACGGCAAACTCTTTAAATAGCTTACCTAAATCCCCTTCGAGGAAAGTAATTGGCATAAAGACCGCAACTAACACTAAGGTTGTAGCCACCACAGCGAACGCAACCTCACGGGAGCCTAGATAGGCGGCCTTCAATGGCGAATCGCCCTCTTCTATCCTGCGGTGGATATTTTCCAGCACCACAATCGCATCATCGACCACCATACCAATCGCTAAGATCATCGCCAGCAATGTCAACAGATTAATGGTGTAGCCAAGGGCGTAGAGCACGATAAAGGTTGCCATCAGTGACACCGGAACCGTTAATGCTGGGATCAACATCGCCCGCACACTACCAAGGAATAGATAGATCACCACTATCACTAAAAACATCGCGATAAACAGGGTTTGGTAAACTTCGCTAATCGAGGCTTCGATAAAGACAGAGCTATCGTATGAGCGTTTAATTTCCATACCTGCTGGCAAGGTGGGATTTATTTTATCGACGAGTGCATTTGCCGCTCGTGCCACTTCCAGAGTGTTAGAGGTTGACTGCTTGGAAATACCAAGGCCAATCATTGCTTCGCGGTTACCTCTAAAGGTGATCCGCTCCTCTTCTGAGCCAATCTCCACTCTCGCCACATCGCCGAGTTTAATCAGATACCCATCGGCGCCTTGAGCAAGCACTAAGTTGGAAAAATCCGCCTCATTCTTAAATGTCCGCTCAAGCCTAACGGTAAAGTGTCTATCTTGCGACTCCACAGATCCCGCTGGTAACTCAACGTTTTCAGAACGAAGTACCGATTCAATATCTGCAACCGTCAAGTTACGTGCCGCTAACGCTTGTCTATCGATCCAAATCCGCATCGCATAGACTTTACCGCCACCGATCCGAATATTGGCGACGCCATCGATAACCGAGAATCGATCGACCAAATAGCGCCGAGCATAATCGGTTAACTGCAGTGTATTCATCTGATCAGACACTAGGTTTAACCACATGATCACTTCATCACCACCATTGGCTTTCTGTACCTCTGGTGGTTCGGCTTCCTCTGGCAGGTTATTTAACAAACCAGAAATACGGTCGCGAACATCATTCGCCGCCGCCTCAATATCTCGGCCGACATCAAATTCAAGGGTGACCGACGAACGCCCATCACTGCTAGATGAGTTAATATTACGGATCCCTTCGACACCGCTGATCCTATCTTCCACCAGCTGAGTAATTCGACTTTCCACCACGGCTGCACTCGCGCCGCGATAATTGGTCTGCACTGATACAATAGGTGGATCAATATTGGGGTATTCACGCAGTGGAAGCTTATCGAATGACACTAAACCAAAGGCGATCAATAAGATGCTAATAACGGAAGCAAAAACCGGCCGTTTTACCGACAAATCCGTCAAGATCATACTATCGGCTCCACCTTAGCTTGCTCTTGAAAGCTAAAATGCTCACTCATTTGTACCTTGACCGTATCCCCTGGGCGCACCTTTAAAATACCGCGGATCATCACCTGCTCACCCACGGCAACACCCTCAATAATTTCAACCCAGCCACGTTTACGTAAACCTAGCTGCACTTGGCGGCGCTCAACGACATTTTCATCATTAACAAGATAGACAAAATGATCTTTCTGAATTGGAATGATTGCCGCTTCAGGAATGATTAACGCCTCACGGCTTTGTTTGATGAGTTTAACTTTCATCAGCATACCAGGCAGCAAGCGTAAATCTTGGTTGGCGATCTCGGCGCGAACCACGACTGCGCGAGTCACAGGGTTAACACGGCTATCGACAGACACCACTTTGCCCTTAAACATTTCACCATCGAAAGCAACGGCTGTCGCCTCAACAGACTTTCCTATCTGCAAAGCTTGTAAAAAGCGTTCTGGAACAGAAAAGTCGAGCTTAATCGTCGAAATATCATCTAAGGTGGTGATCACTGTACCTGGGGTGACTAAACTCCCTTGGCTGATTTGACGTAAACCTAGGCGTCCTGAAAACGGCGCTATGATACGGCGATCTTTTAGCGCCGACTCGGCTTGTTCAAGCTCAGCTTTTGCCGTATCGATTAGGGTTTGTAATCTATCACGTTCAAGAGCCGCAACAGTTTGGCTGGTCACCAAAGAGCTAATACGGGCAAGCTCTCTTTTATGATCATTCATCTTTACATTTGCCACAGTGACACGAGCTATCTGCTCTCTATCTTGCAAACGCACTAACAGACGCCCCTTCTCTACAATATCACCATCATCAAAATTCAGATCTGTCACCACATCAGTCACTTTTGGCGTCACCGTAATAGACTCATTGGCTTTTCCAGTCCCCAAGGCTTCCACCTCGTCTCGAATAGGTTGCATCTCGGCTTTGGCAACAACGACATTAGGGGTTGGCCTGGCATTCGCTGAACCAGACATTTGGGGTTGATTTAAGTAAAAATAAGCCGCGGCACCTGCCGCTAGTAGTATTGAGATTGTTATAATTTTTTTCATCAATATTCCGAATTACGTCAGTTAATTAACGCTAGTTTACCTATGAATGATAACGCATCAAGATGTTTTACTTTTGCTTACAAACTTAACAATAGATCAATGCATGAGTGATACGTAATACTCACAGCAATGGATCGTCCCTTGGGTGTTAAACGAAAGAATGGACCTAAATGAGTCTGTCGACTCCTTGTGACTCAAACGCTAAATCAACCCGTCAATTACAAATAAAATCAATTGTATAGACTTGATTTGCTTTCAAGACTTTCAGTTTATAAGACAGTTAGTTTGGTCGACGCGACTATAGGACCGTTTGTCCTTGAGGCTAGCAATTAGCTTTGTGCCAGATAGTGAAGGGTTCATTAAGTAGCCTTGGGCAAAATCACAATCGAGTTGTTGCATGCTCATAAACTGATCCTGGGTCTCAACGCCTTCAGCAACCGTTTTGATATTAAGCGTCTTGGCCAAATTAATAATGGTTTCAAGAATCACTCGATTGTCATGGGCCAAATCCATATGACTGATAAACGCCCGATCAATTTTCAATTGGTCGAAGGTAAATTGATGCAAATAACTCAATGACGAATACCCTGTGCCAAAGTCATCTAGCGATACCGCCAATCCCATCTCCCGCAATCTCGCTATGGTCAACTTTGTTTCATCCACAGAGCTAACTATGGTCTGCTCTGTGATCTCAATACATAATTGAGCCATTATGTTTGGATGACGCTGATATTGCGCTTCAAACAGTGCTAAAAGACGGGCCGAATTAAGGCCCGCTCCAGAGATATTAACACTGAGCTTGAACCCCTTAGGTAAACACTCTTGATGCTCAGATATAAACTGGATCGCCTGCTCTACCACATAAATATCGAGACGATCGAGTAGACCCTCACGTTGAAACTCAGGCAAAAATCGATTCGGAGGTATTTTGCCCAGTTGTGGGTGCCGCCAGCGAATTAAAGATTCAGCACCGATTATGACCTCGGTCTTAAGATCATATATTGGCTGGTACTCGAGATACAGCTCCTTTTTTGTTACCGCCATCTCAAATTGTGCTTCCAATTTATAAGGTAAAGAAAGCACCTGGTTCGCATCAGCCTCATAGACATACAAACAATTCCTTCCGAGTAACTTGGCCTTATACATCGCCTCATCAGCTTGACTTAATATCTGAGGAATTGACCTACTCGCTTGGAAACAGTTAACTATGCCCACACTAGCAGACACTGTAATACGTATACCGCCGAGATCAATGACTTCGTCAAGGAGCTCAAGTAACTGAGATGCGACCTCGTGACTCTTTTGCGGTGAGTCAATCAACTCTAACAAGACAGCAAATTCATCACCGCTAAAACGACACAAGGTATCATGTTCGGTGACTCCCTCTAGAAGACGCTGTGCAATCCCTCTGAGTAACTCATCACCAAGATGATGGCCATAAGTGTCATTAATGGCTTTAAAGTTATCGATATCGATATAGAGTAAGGCAATGCCTTGAAGTCCATCGCTTGTCAGTGATTGCTGAGCCTTTGTCAGCCGGTCAACAAATAATGTCCGATTAGGTAGCCCAGTTAAGGAGTCATGCAAAGCTAAGAACTCCATCCGAGATTTAACGTTCATACGTTCTATGGCATTACGAATATGCTTCGCAACAAAGACCAGAAGCTGTTTATCGTTCTGCTCGAATTGGTCGCTATCGAGGTAGCTTTGCACCACCACAATGCCTTTAAAGTACTCATCACCGAAGGGAACCCCCAACCACGCATTTGGCACTTTACCGTTAATATGAATATCACCCGCTGCTACCATAGCATTGAGCTGAGCTTCAGTAGCCAATAAGGGTTTATTTTTCAACAATACATAGCCAGTAATACTTAAAAATGTTGGATCGATGGCGATTCTTGCATTTTGCTCAATCTTATCGAACTCATCCACATGGTAGGGAAAGCTTAATGTACTACCATCTTCGTCTAAGATGGCAACGTAGAAATTTTTGGCAAAGGTTAACCTACCGATACATTGATGTAATCGACTATAAAACGTATTGATATTGTCGGTTTCAAAGATAATCTCGGCGATTTCAAATAAGGTATCTTGGATTTTGCTCGAATATTCAAGTTCTTCGATGGTATTTTGTAATTTTACTAAGGTTTTTGCTTTATGAATCTTTAATGCGGTAATAGACGCTAAAGCAAAGAGAGTGCGCTCGTGCTGCTCATTATAAAAGTTCTTCTTGGGATGTTCGGTATCAATCACGCCGACAACTTCGCCTTCAACGAGCATAGGCACTGCTAACTCGGAGAGTCTAGGGGCATCGTCAACAATATAGTTAGCGTACAGCCGGGTATCACCTATCAAGAGCGGCCGTTTAGTCTCGGCGACTTGGCCAACAACGCCCTCGCCCAACTTTAATTCGATTGGCGTTAATATCTCATGGTCTTTCGGATTTTTTGCCCCAAAACTCGCCTTCTGTATCAAGACGTCCCTTTTTTCATCGAGCAGATAGATGACCACATCATCAAAGCCAAGTTGCGCGACGACATTTTGTGCAAGATGCCACAATATATTATCTATCCCCTGAAGGGATAACATATCGATAGCAAACTCACTGACAATTTTTAAATATTTCGCTTCGATATCTTGCAGCTGCAATTTTGCGGCCATCTACTCTCCATTGAGCTCAATCTCACCTAGATCGAAATACGCTAAAAGTATTACTCAACTATATGGCAAAAATGGGCTCATGCAATGCTATGGGCTCAAAAAAGCTAAAAAATAGCCAAAAAAAAGGAGGCTATATCAGCCTCCTTTTTATCTATTCTTGTCTATTATCTGACTTTGCGATCTTCTTTCATCAATTCAGATAATCCGTCATAAACGGCTTCGACAACATCATTACCGACAGGCTCATCAGCCATATCATTTAGGTAAATCCGTGACATCTTACTGTCGAGCTTGTCCTCTTCAACACGAAGACGATATGAACCTTCCTTCACAGGTAACTTCTTATCGTTCCATAATGAACTCCAGAAACCAGAGTCATCGTTCACGTTGATGTAGTATAGGCCTTTATTACTATCCATATCGACGATCTCGAAGCCCATTTCTGGCAACACGATACGTAAACGCTCCCATGTACGAGCATACGGTGCTTGTGCCAACCAATAGCTCACTTCAGCCTTTTCGCCTTCGGCAACGGGTTTAGCCTTAACGAGCTCTACATCGATACCGAGACTTTCACGTAAACGCTTAGCCTTAAGCATTTTAGCCCGTTTAACACTCATGTAAGCAATGGTGTTATTCAGCATATCGACAGTATAACGACGCTTATCTTCGCCACTCAGTACTATGTCTTGATCTTTACCGTCGAAGCTTTCTTCATGTTCAACAAGTTCAATCGCTAAATTACCACTACGGCCGTGAGGTCTAACATCTAGAGTAAAACGATAGCGTTGACGGACAAGGTAGATCTCATCGCTGCCCCACATGTTAGATTCAATCACTTCTTGATTTTCAATCCAGTCAGTCTCGATAATGCCAGCGGCATAATCATCTTTAACCATCTTGATTGATTTACTATTTAAATATTCAGTCAAAATAGTAAATAACTCTTGCCTGAGATCGACATCATTATCGATAGATTCGACGACAATTTTAATACTGTCACTTGACTCTTCAACATGGGTGCCTTCAGCCATAGGCAATACTTGCAATGGCGGCCTGATATCAAGCTTTTTACCCACAAGATCGGTATCAGCTTTACTACTAACACTAGGGATCTCGTACTCGGTACTGTACTTAGGTTCGTTCAAACCTTCGGGAATAACTAATCTTTGTTGAGGCTCCAACACAGCATAATCATCATTACCGTTAGCCTGACGTCTATCTATTGGTGAACTACAAGCCGTGACAGCTGCAATCAGCAAAATTGGAGTTACTTGCTTTAGCATTTATTATTGAACCTCTATTCGGGCATTTTTCATCGCTTCTAGCAACAGACCATGATATTCGGGTGAAAGTTCCGTTAACGGTAAACGAATATATCCATTACTGATTAATCCCATGCGATGAGCGGCCCATTTAACCGGGATCGGATTCGCTTCGCAGAACAAAGCGCTAAACAAGCCCTTAATTTCTGCTTCAGCTGCTAGCGCACCCGCTATGTCGCCATTTAACGCTGCCGCACACATGGCTTTAAACTGTTTAGGCACAATATTGTTGGCCACAGAAATGACGCCGTCACCACCAAGGGTCAAAAACTCGCGCGCAGTGGCATCATCACCACTGTATAATTTGAAATCATTACCGCAAAGCTCACGTAGACGAGCAACTCGGCTCACCTCTCCCGTTGCTTCTTTAACGCCTATGATATTCGGTACTTCAACAAGCTGAGCTACGGTTTCTGGCAACATATCCACCGAGGTACGGCCTGGTACGTTGTACAATATCTGCGGGATATCGGTTGCAGCCGCTACCGCTTTGTAATGAGCGACTAAGCCCTTAGGTGTTGGCTTATTGTAATAAGGGGTCACACCAAGCATAGCGGCTACGCCAAGCTTAGATTGTGCCTTGGTCAATTCAATTGCTTCGGCTGTTGCATTCGCGCCATTACCGCCAATGACAGGCACTCGGCCCGCGGCAAATTTAACTGTATGAGCAACAACTTCTATATGTTCTGAAAGTGGTAATGTGGCTGACTCACCCGTTGTGCCTACGGCGACAATGGCATCAGTTCCCTGCTCGATATGGTATTCGACGAGCTTCTCTAGACTTGCATAATCAACCGAGCCATCACTATTCATTGGTGTGATTAAGGCTACAATGCTTCCGTTTATCATGTGACTTCCCCAAGGGTTCAGGACTCGCTATGGTACTGATGGTAACCTGTAAAAACAAGCATAACTCTCTTGAGATTTATTAGAATTTTATCTCAGAGCGATGCTAACCATTTCTTTGACTGTTTGTTAAGACAGGGATCTCAAAACAACGAACATGTGGTAGCATAACGCTCCTCAAAATGACACAGGGTTCATTTGGTGTGTATTTGTACAATTTGTAGCAGTAACTTAGAGGGGGAATTTCATGTCAAATCATCTGGTCGTTACCGCGCTGGGCTCAGATAGTCCTGGTATTGTCAGTAAATTCGCGCGATTAGCAAGTGAATGTGACTGTGATATCGTCGACAGCAGAATGGCAATATTTGGCAACGAGTTTACTTTGATCATGATGATTTCTGGTGCCTGGGCTTCAATCACCAAAATGGAAACCAGTCTGCCAGCATTGAGTGTGGAACTAGGCTTATTGACCGTAATGAAGCGTACCTCTAAACATACGCCACTTAATTTCGTCTCTCGCCTACTGGTCACATTCAATGGTAAAGATCAACGCGGCACCATGGGACGCCTCACCCAATTTATGGCAGATAGGTCACTGGATCTTGCCGCAGTGCGCTCCCATGCAGAAGAGAACCTTGAAGGTGAACCCGTACAAAATGTATCGCTTACGGTTAATGTTCCAGAAAAAGTGGATATCGAAAAACTTGAGCAAAGTCTTAACGAATTAGCGGCCGAATTGAACCTAAGCTGTAGCATAGAACGTATGCAAGGTATCGAAACCCAACAATAAAGGAACATGAATGAACACCTTAGTTACTGGTGATACTGCACCAAGCTTTACGCTACAAAACCAAAATGACCAAACCATCTCACTGCAAGAGGCACTAAAAACTGGCCCTGTATTGGTCTATTTCTATCCTAAGGCACTGACCCCTGGCTGCACTGTACAGGCATGTGGACTACGGGATACTAAGCCGCAACTCGATAATCTTGCAGTGACCGTGTTTGGCATTAGCCCAGATCCCGTGGCAAAATTGGCACGCTTTGCCGATAAGCATGAGCTTAACTTTTCACTATTAAGCGACGAGGATCACGAGATTGCAGATGCTTTTGGTGTTTGGGGCGAGAAAAAATTCATGGGTAAGATCTACGATGGCATACATCGTCTAAGCTTTTTAATTGGTCAAGATGGTAAAGTAGCTCATGTGTTTGACAAATTTAAAACCAAAGATCACCATCAAGTTGTATTGAATTATATTGAACAGCAATAAGCATAATTCACCTCAGCAACAAAAAAGCCAGCATTAGCTGGCTTTTTTGTGATCAAATTAATTCAAGTAAGGCCATAACAGCGCACTCGCTATGCTCCACATGATTAAACAAATAAGTCTATCTAAATAGCACCAAGCTTTAGGACGTTTAAATAACGGACTTAAATATCTCGCGCCAAAGCTCAAGCCAAAAAACCAAACAAATGACGCTAATACCGCACCTGCGCCGAACCAAGGTTTATCGGAGCCCTCAAATTGGGTGCTGATACTGCCGAGCAAGACAAGGGTATCGAGATAAAGGTGCGGATTAAGTAAGCTAATTCCTAAGGTTGTTAACACCGCCGCTTTTAGCGTCTCTGCGCCAATGGTTGATTCTGAATCTAGCGACTGAGGATGAAATGATGATCTCAATGCGCGACTGCCATAAACAAACAAAAATAGCGCACCACCAAAGCTCGCAATATCTTTGATTACCGGAAAGGCGATGATCAAATGCCCAAGTCCAGCCACACCAGCGGTTATCATTAATGCATCAATTAACGAACATAAGGCCGCAATCGGCAGTGAATGGGACCGCTTTAACCCTTGTTTTAATACAAATGCATTTTGAGCACCGACCGCCATGATCAAACTGCCACCAATGCCAATGCCTTGAATAAATGCCTGCACAACGACTCCAACTAAGCTAAACAATTTAATAGAGCGGCAGAATAGTGGATTAATAATAATAAATATAACTAATATTTTTAATGTATCATTAGTAAAATTAATAATGTAATTTCAGTGTAAAGAGGAAGAGATGCTAGATTATGCCCATCTCAGAGCGCTAAGTGTTGTCGTTGAAGAAGGCGGTTTTGATCGCGCCGCAAAAGCCTTGTTTATTACTCAATCGGCGGTATCTCAGCGTATTAAACAATTAGAAGAAAAAGTAGGACAAACCCTGCTAATCAGAAGTAATCCGGCCGAAGCTACGCCGATGGGAAAACGACTGCTTAGACATTACGCGCAAGTCAGTCTGCTAGAAAGCGAATTAAGCGCAGAAATCGACGCCGACGATCCTAGCCTACCAACCATAGTCAAAATTGGTGTTAACGCCGATAGTCTCGCGACATGGTTCCTACCTGCGGTGTCTGAGGTCTTTAAACGACATAAATGGCTGCTAGAGCTCATTGTTGATGATGAATCATATACTCACCATCTGCTAAAAAGTGGCGCAGCGGTTGGCTGTGTTACCACGACTGAATCTCCCCTTACGGGCTGCTCTAGTGAATACTTAGGACAAATGGAATACCTGTGTGTGGCGACTAATGATTTCATCGCCCAGTATTTTGCCAATGGCCTATCACCAGAGAGTCTAGCCAAGGCACCCGCTGTGGTCTTTTCAACCAAAGATAAACTCCACGAAAAATTTCTCGCTGAGTATTTTGCAATGGAGCCTCAAGCTTGGAATGAGCATCAAATCCCCTCTTCTGAAAGCTTTCTCGATGCTATCATGCTGGGTATGGGTTACGGACTCGTCGGGCACCTTCAAGCGAAACCGCTACTCGACAGTGGACGTTTACAACTATTAACGCCAGCGAAAACGATGCGAGTGCCTTTGTATTGGCAACACTGGAACATCAAGGCCAAACAAACAACCTTGGTATATCGAGCGCTGGCTATTGCTGCAAAACAAGTATTGGTTCAGCCATAGAAGGCTACACGTTATCCTTTAAAGACTGACAATAAAAAAGGAGCCTAAGCTCCTTTTTTATCAACATACTTGCTAAGCAGTTTGTTCACTACCTTCGCCACTACTGGCCTTTGGCCATGCGTTTATCACAGCTTTAACTAAGGAGGCTAACGGGATCGCAAAGAATACTCCCCATACTCCCCACAACCCACCAAAGACTAATACCGCAGCGATAATAAAGACAGGATGTAGATCCACAGCGTCAGAAAACAAGATAGGGACCAAAAGATTACCATCTAGCGCCTGAATAATCCCGTAACCTAGCATAAGATAGCCAAACTCTGGACTGACTCCCCATTGGAAAAATGCCACCAGCGCGATGGGTAAAGTCACTAACGTAGCGCCGACATATGGGATTAACACAGAAAAACCAGTTAACACCCCAAGTAAGGCCGCGTAGCGCAAATCCATAATGGCGAAGAAGATATAACTGGCGACACCAATGATGACAATTTCTATTACCTTGCCACGAATATAGTTAAAGATCTGCTGATTCATCTCTAACCACACTTTACGAGCTAACTCCCTGTTAGAGGGGATAAACCGTTTGCTACCGCGTAACAACATATCTTTGTCTTTTAAGAAAAAGAACACTAATAACGGCACTAAAATCGCGTAAACCATGAGTACCAATAACGATGCAGAGTAGCCGATTAACTGCTTACCCAAATCAAAAATATGCTGAGTATCGAGCATTTTTTTTAACTCACCGACTGTCGAGTCAAGCTGCTCAACTCCCAAAAACTGAGGGTACTGTTCAGCATACCCCTTTACGGTAATTAAGCCTTTATCCAACATACTTGGAAGATCAGTAACGAGCGCAACCCCCTGATGCCAAACACTTGGAATTAATCCAAAGGTCAGCAGTAACATGACACCAATAAACAGCACTAGCACTAATGAGGCACCAGTAGTTCGATTAATGCCCACTTTAACCATCTGTGCTACCGGCCACTCGAGTAAAAATGCCAGTACAAGCGCAACGAGGAGCGGTGCCAACAAGCCTCCGGCAAAATAGATAGCCATCGCGATACCCACGAGAATAAATACCAGCGTCACGGCTTGAGGATCGCTAAATCGCTCTTTATACCAATTTGTCAATAAGGATAACATTCACAATTCCTACTCAAATAACACTCTATAATTAAGATGTTGTGGATTTCACAACGGATAATACTAACATTTGGTCATCATTTCGTAGCTCAGTAAAAGGATACTTAAGCTTTAATAAAAAGCGAGGAACATCTTGCCTAGATCCCGAATCAACTAAGGAGATCTGTAACACTTCTCCTTCACCAGCGTGCTTAAGTGCTAACTTAAGCTTAACTAAGGCAAGCGGGCATCGATAGGCGGTCAAATCAATAAAAGTCATAATCAACTTGCTAAAGGCAAACTGTCGCTATTATCCTAAGTCTCTGACTAAACCACAAGTTATCTATGAGCCGATCGTATATTGTCCTTTTACACTATTAGCTCAACAACTTATTGCAGTAGATGAATGAACTTATCTCCCTCGACTCGCTCCAATAAGCAAGATGATCTGCAGATAAACCGCTAAGGAAAAGTTTGAGAAAAATAAATACAGCAAAATCCCTAGTTGCAGGCGCATTGTCATTTGCCCTTTTCTCTTTAGCTCCACAGGGGTTTGCCAACAACGATTTACCGGATTTAGGCACCGCTGCAGTTAATACCTTCAGCTTAGAAAAAGAGAACAGCTACGGCGATGCTTACATGCGAGTCATTCGCTCATCTGCGCCTATGCTAAACGATCCCGTACTAAGCCAATACATGACGGAACTGGGTAATAAACTGGTTGCCCACGCAACGGGAGTGAAGACACCCTTCTATTTTTTCCTATTACGTAATGATGAGATCAACGCATTTGCATTTTTCGGTGGTCATGTGGGCGTCCATACAGGCCTTTTTCTTAATGCAGACAACGAAAGCCAGCTAGCATCTGTGATTGGTCACGAAATTAGTCACGTTACCCAACGTCATCTGGCACGTT
This sequence comes from Shewanella mesophila, assembly GCF_019457515.1. Lineage (NCBI taxonomy): Bacteria > Pseudomonadati > Pseudomonadota > Gammaproteobacteria > Alteromonadales > Shewanellaceae > Shewanella > Shewanella mesophila. Next base: position 1,977,813 of record NZ_CP080421.1, on the reverse strand, counting down.
CAATTGAAGCAAAAGAGAAAAGCTCAACAGCGACTATGGCGGCAATGTTAGGTTCTATCTTACTCGCGATAGCCGTGCCACAAGCGGGGATGGCAGCGCTCGCAACAACTCAGGCGATGTCGGCCCAATCACAAATTAACTATACCCGTCTACATGAAAAAGAAGCAGACCGCATTGGCATGCAAATTCTAGTCGATGCTGGGTTTGACCCAGATGGTGCCGCCGATTTTTTTGCTAAACTTGCGACCCGATATCGCTTTACGTCTAAACCGCCACAAATGCTGTTAACTCACCCTTTACCCGAATCTCGTATTGCCGAAGCGAGAAACCGCGCGGCTCAATACCCCCATAGATATGTACCTGACAGTCTTGATTTTCAACTTGCAAAAGCGCGGATTCAGGTGCGTTTTTCTAGCTATAGCGAAGAGTCTGCGTTATTGCTATTTCAAGAACAAATTAAAAAACGCAGCTACTCATTCGAGCAGGCGGCCCAGTATGGCTTAGCGCTTGCCCTGCTTCGCTCAGACAAGGCAAAACAAGCGGAAGAGATCATCGATAGCTTATTAAAACAAGATCCCAATAATCTATTTTATATCGATACTAAAACCGATCTCTTGTTAGCACGCAATCAACACACTAAAGCCATCGCACTCTTAGAGGAGGAGCGCCAATTAAAGCCCACCTCTCAGGTGATCAATATCAATCTAGCCAATGCTTACATCGAAGATGACAAACCCCAAAAAGCGATCCCTATCTTAGAAGAGATGATTTTTCTCGACCGACAAAATCAGCTGCCACTATTGCTATTAAGTGACGCTTATAAGAAAGCGGGCAATAAAGCGATGGAGTATTATGCAAAAGCCGAGTCGATGGCCCTTGCAGCAGATTATGATGGTGCGATCGATCAACTTAATTTTGCCTATCGACTATCAGAGCAAAAACCATTGCAACTAGCCCGCATAGAGGCGCGGATCCGCCAGTTCAAGCAATCAAAGAAGGCGTTAGATCTGCTTTAACACCGGATAAAATCTCTTTCGAACGAGAGCCAGTCTATCTGGCTCCGCTTCCAACAGGCTAATCAACTTCTGTCATCAACGCTATCAAACAAACATAACTCTTTGTGACTCTGCTCACCTTTTAAAGTAGAATGTCGGCAAATTTTCACGATAAGCAGAGAGACTATGACTCAAGTAACGATTATTCATAACCCGCGCTGTTCAAAAAGCCGTCAAACCCTTGCTTTACTTGAAGAGAAAGCCTGTGACATCCAGATCATCGAATATCTAAAAACACCGCTGACAAAGTTAGAGATTAACGGTATTTTAGAAAAATTAGCTATCACCCCAAGAGAGCTAATGCGTACCAAAGAAGATGAATATAAGCAACAAGGTTTAGCCGATGTCCTTGATGATGAAGTACTCATTCAAGCTATGGTAGACACACCAAAGCTTATTGAGCGCCCTATCGTTTTGGCTAACGACAAAGCTGCTATTGGCCGTCCACCAGAAAACGTATTAACCATTTTATAAGGCGATACCAGCGAATGAGCTCAACCATGCTATTTCAAATCAGCCGTACCTGTTACGTAGCGCTATTACTGCTACTCACAGCCTGGTTTGGTCATCAAGGATTAAACGGTGAGTACTCTATGGCGTTCAGCCTGCTTTGGATCTTGCCTCTGTTCGCTCCGCTAAAAGGGATCTTAACTGGTGCGCCCTATACCTATGCCTGGGCCAGTTTTATCGTGTGCCTCTATATGCTCCATGGTTTGACCTTATTGTACGTCACCGAGACTGACCTCATATTCGCAATCGTTGAAGTACTCTTGTTGTCAGTATTATTGGTGAGCCTGCCATTCTATGCGCGTATACGCGGCAGAGAATTAGGACTGGGCTTAAAGAAGAAAAAGTAATCATACCAATTGGTATAAATAGTAAAGGCGCCTACTGGCGCCTTTACTATTTATATCAACAACACTGACAAAGACTAAAGCCGCAGCATCTCCTTGACGAAAGGGATTGTTAGCTTACGTTGATGCACTAACGACGCCTTATCTAACCTATCGAGTACATCGAATAGGGTTCTTAAATCTCGTGCTAAACGTTTCAATAAAAAGCGACCAACATCTTCTGGAAGTTGTAAACCTCGCATCGCAGCTCTGCGCTGCAATGCCGCTAACTTTTCATCATCGGCCATGGGCTGTAACTGATAAGTTAATCCCCATTGCATGCGGGAAATAAGATCGGGTAACGCAAATCCACTCTCTACGGCAGATGCGCTCGCACTAACCACTAACGAACAGTTTTCTTGCTCAGCGACTCGATTATATAGATCAAATAACGCCTCTTCCCACAAGGGATGACCCGCTATAGCATGGATATCATCGATACAGACAAGATCCACCTGCTCTAATCCTTCTAACAGTTCTGTCGAAATACTCGCGTGTATACCTAAGGGCAGATAAAAGCTATTACGATTAAGTTCATTGGCGCGAGCGCAAGTTGCGTGCATCAAATGTGTACGACCAGACTTTACTGGTCCCCACAAATAAACTGCTTTATTTGCACTGCCGTCGGCACAACCTTGTAAACTTTGAATTAACTCATCGTTACCCGCCGCAGGATAATAACTTTTAAAGGTCTCATCATCGGGCAGATAGACAGGTAACGACAATTGTAACGGGGAATGGGATGCCACTAATCAACTCTCAATATCATTTGTCTGGTACGACACAACTGGATCCAAACACAATTGAACCCAGCTTACATTAATGACCCAGCCAAATATAGTTAATGGTCTCACTCTGTGATGGTGCTAACGGATCGCCCTTTCCAAGCGATACAGGCACAGTCACAGGTTGCGATTTAATTTTTGATTCTAACTTTAGCAGCCGAAAGAGATCGTCTTCCGTACCAAATAGCTGGACAGAAAACTCAGCGGAAACACCACGTAACTGAGTTAGGCGCACGGATTTGACAGCACTAAGCTGGGCAAGATATTTCTCAATATCGACAAGCTGCTTTCGCTCTGTGATATCGGTAAAGATCAGTTGAGTCATCAATGACTCGCCGCTATCAGCAACCGCATAGCGACTAACATAGTATTCACTCAGAGCAGTGAATATCTCATTAATCGCGGCATTGGCATCAAGCGCCGTGCCGGAACGCTGCGCCAAGGGGTTAAACAATGCATCACCCGATACAGTGGGATACAGTACCATACTATAACTGACTTGGCTGTCAGCAGCGGCATCTATCGAAGCCATAACAAAATAATCGCTATTGTACCGTGCGGACGCAACCGCAACTTGGTCAGCAAACATACCACGAATGTCGGTCACACTGACCAGCATAGAATCATCTAGATCCATGATAGGCAATAACACCGGCACCCCAAGCTCAGCTGTCAGTTCACCAATATAGCGGCGACTCTCTAAAATCGAGGCATCACTTACAACAGCACGTTCGCCGTGCTGTTCTTGACTCAACCAAAACAGAGTTAATGGTCTCTGCTTGCCCCAAACGGGTAACTGCTCATCACGCAGCAGTTTAATGATTTTTTGGTGATCAAATGACACGTTCAAATAGAGTTGCCCGTCAATCTCTTGATAACCAAATTGACGAATATACGCAGTTGGATTATTTATCGCAGCGGCAATACTAGGAACTGAAAATGCGTTTGGGCTCCCCGAGTTTTTCAACAAGACATTCTTAAATGCTTGTTTCAGAGCGTCATTTTTAGTTTGCGTTGTACGGTTCTCTACCTTAACAGCACTCTCATTGAGCTGAAGCAACTCCGAGGCGCTGGCAAGATTAACGCTCATCACCAACAGCGTCATATAAAAAACATAAATAAGACTCTTGAACATCCGTATCAATTCTTCAACCAAATACAATGGCGGCAGTGTAACACACAAGCCTAAATCATGCCTGTTCGCTTTACCTGTCATGACGATTTTTTTTAGTGAGAACACCAGAATGTGATCAACAAGGATGCAAAAGAAGCATCAAGACGTTAACATTAACCGGTTTACCCTACAAAAACTTATAAAAAGAGATTAATAATGAATCGTTTAGCTATTCCGCTACAAGGCGCACAAATGTTATTTGTTGCCTTTGGTGCGCTGGTGCTCATGCCGCTATTAACCGGATTAGATACCAATGTCGCACTATTTACAGCCGGTATTGGAACCCTGCTTTTCCAGCTCGTGACCAAACGCCAAGTCCCGATATTTTTGGCCTCCTCTTTTGCTTTCATTGCGCCAATACTATACGGCGTCCAAACTTGGGGGATCCCCTCAACAATGGGCGGACTCATGGCCGCGGGTTTCGTCTACCTCATATTAGCAAGCGTGGTTAAATTACGCGGCGATAACTTCATTAAACGCTTACTGCCACCGGTCGTCGTCGGCCCAGTCATTATCGTTATTGGCCTAGGACTCGCGCCTGTTGCCGTCAATATGGCACTGGGTAAGAGCGGTGACGGAAGTTTAACCTTAGTCGATGGTAACCACGCACTCATCATCTCATTAGCATCTCTGCTTTCGACCATTGGCGTTGCTATATTTGCTAAAGGCATTGCTAAATTGATGCCGATATTAGCAGGGATCATTGTCGGCTATAGTCTCAGCCTGATATTTGGCATTGTCGATTTCTCACCGGTTCATAATGCCAATTGGTTTGCTATACCAAACTTCGTTGCGCCAGAGTTTAATTGGCACGCCGTAGCCTTTATGATCCCTGTAGCAATTGCCCCAGCGGTTGAACATATCGGTGATATTTTGGCAATATCAAATGTCACAGGCAAAGACTATATTAAGAAGCCAGGACTGCATCGTACTCTCAGTGGCGACGGCATCGCGACAATCGCCGCATCCGCATTAGGTGGACCACCAAATACTACTTACTCTGAAGTCACTGGCGCGGTAACACTCACTAAAAGCTTTGACCCACGGATCATGACCTGGACAGCCATTACGGCAATCACCTTAGCGTTTGTCGGTAAATTAGGCGCATTAATGCAAACTATCCCGGTGCCAGTGATGGGCGGCATCATGTGTTTACTCTTTGGTTCTATTGCTGCGGTAGGTTTGAACTCGCTAATTAGGAATCACGTCGATCTTGGTGAACCAAGAAACCTCTGTATTGTTGGAGTCACGCTGGTCTTCGGAATTGGCGGTATGGCCTTTGGTATAGGCTCATTTAGCCTTACAGGGATCAGTCTTTGCGGCATCGTCGCCATTACGATGAATCTGCTATTGCCTATGCCTAAGCCTAGTCAAACCATCACCGAATAATCATTGTTTATATCCGTCTCAAGATGGGACACTGAACTTTCATAAATAAGCCGCCAAAGTGTCAGTTTATCTCAGGACGGAACAACAGCAGCAATAAAAAAGCCCTTCAATTGAAGGGCTTACATGCACTTAAGCTAATTTACGCATCAGCTTGCGCAGCTGGATACTTAGCCGCAGTGTCATTAATCAAGGTTTGTAGCTCACCCTTTTGATACATTTCGGTCAGAATGTCACAACCGCCAACTAGTTCACCCTCAACCCATAGTTGTGGGAAGGTTGGCCAGTTTGCATACTTAGGCAATTCGCTGCGGATATCTGGATGCTGCAAAATATCGACATACGCAAACTGTGCACCGCAATTGATCATAAGCTGAGCAACTTGAGAAGAGAATCCACAGCTAGGTAACTTAGGAGAACCTTTCATATAGACAATGATTGGGTTTTCAGCAATTTGCAGTTTGATTTTTTCTACGGTTTCATTCGTTTCCATATTCTTTCCTAAATAGTGCAACTTAAGCTACTTAAACAATTTGGTCTATTGTACGTCAGGAAAGGCCAGAACAAAAACCTACTTTTTTTATGGTTTTTAAACCAAGCAATATGCCGATTGAATTAATCGAAGAAATCGGCCAAACAATGATTCACATCACAATTTTATCAGGTAGAATGTGCCGAGTGAGCAAACCTAAAAAGACAATTGAATGTCAATGGAGAAAAAACATGGCTTTTGAATTACCAGCACTTCCTTATGCAAAAAACGCACTAGAGCCCCATATTTCCCAAGAAACTATTGAGTACCACTATGGTAAGCATCACAACACTTATGTCGTGAAGCTAAACGGTCTAGTTGAAGGTACCGAACTTGCAGAAAAAAGCCTAGAAGAGATCATCAAAACTTCTACTGGTGGTATTTTCAATAATGCTGCTCAGATCTGGAACCACACTTTCTACTGGAACTGCCTATCACCTAACGGTGGCGGCGCGGCTACTGGTGAAGTAGCGGCAGCAATCGATGCTGCGTTCGGTTCTTTCGATGCATTTAAAGCACAATTCACAGATGCAGCTGTGAACAATTTTGGTAGCGCTTGGACTTGGTTAGTTAAAAATGCTGATGGTAGCGTTGCTATCGTAAACACCAGCAATGCTGCTACGCCGCTAACTGATGAAGGTGTAACACCATTAATGACAGTTGATGTGTGGGAACATGCATACTACATCGATTACCGTAACGTGCGTCCAGATTACCTAGCACACTTCTGGGAACTGGTTAACTGGGAATTCGTTAACAGTAACTTCGCTGGTTAATCGATACCACACAGAAAAGGGAGCCATTAATGGCTCCCTTTTTTATGTCTAAAAACAGACTATTCTCATCAGTTTAAGGTAATACAACATATGCAACTGTTGCATTTGCAATGTTTTGTTATTGTTTTTATTATACTTTTTTCCTAGCCTCGTCACATTTAACGTCTATTATTAAGAGTAGGTCGCTGAATATCAGTTGTTCCTTACGATATATCGTTGGCGTTTCAGGGGGTGAAAAATGGGCATATTTGAGCATTATCAACAGCGCTATGAAAAAAAATTAGACGAAGAGTATTCTTTACAAGAGTTTTTAACCTTATGTAAAGAAGATCGTACCGCCTATGCATCCGCAGCGGAGCGATTATTAATCGCGATCGGTCAACCCGAAGTGATCGATACCTCTAAAGATTCCGTGCTGAGTCGAATATTTTCTAACCGATTGATCTCACGTTATCCCGCGTTCAAAGACTTCTACGGCATGGAAGAAGCGATTGAACAGATCGTCGCCTACCTAAAACACTCGGCCCAAGGGTTAGAGGAATCGAAGCAGATCCTTTACCTTCTCGGCCCTGTCGGTGGTGGTAAGTCGTCGCTCGCTGAAAAACTGAAATCCTTAATGCAACATGTTCCCATCTATATATTGAGTGCGAACGGCGTTCGAAGTCCTGTGAATGACCATCCATTTTGTCTATTCAATCCAGAGGAAGACGCAGAGCTATTGCAAAAGGAGTACAACATTCCTGAGCGCTACTTAAAGACGATCATGTCACCTTGGGCGGTTAAGCGCCTACATGAATTTGGTGGCGACATATCGCAATTTAAAGTGGTTAAAGTCTATCCCTCTATCTTAGATCAACTTGGCATAGCTAAAACTGAACCTGGAGATGAGAACAACCAAGATATCTCTTCACTCGTGGGTAAAGTTGATATTCGTCAGTTAGAGCATTTCGCCCAACATGATGCCGATGCCTACTCCTATTCAGGCGCCCTTTGCCGCGCCAATCAAGGATTGATGGAGTTTGTAGAGATGTTCAAGGCACCGATAAAGGTGCTGCATCCTTTACTAACTGCAACACAGGAAGGTAACTACAACGGTACTGAAGGACTATCGGCACTTCCCTACAGCGGAATTATTCTTGCGCACTCGAATGAATCTGAGTGGACAACCTTTAGAAACAACAAAACCAATGAGGCCTTCTTAGACAGGGTTTACATAGTCAAAGTCCCCTACTGTTTGCGCCTATCTGAAGAGATCAAGATCTATAAAAAATTGTTATTTAACTCTGAGTTATCTCAAGCACCATGCGCCCCTTATACACTAGAAACACTAGCTCAGTTTAGTGTGTTGTCTCGGATAAAAACACCCGAAAACTCATCAGTTTACTCAAAAATGCGCGTCTATGATGGCGAAAGTCTAAAAGACACAGATCCTAAGGCGAAGTCCTACCAAGAGTATCGTGACTATGCAGGGGTCGATGAAGGGATGCAGGGATTATCGACTCGATTTGCATTTAAAATTTTATCCAAGGTATTTAACTTCGACCATAGTGAAATCGCAGCAAACCCAGTCCACCTGTTTTATGTATTAGAGCGCCAAATTGAGCAAGAGCAATTTCCCAGTGAAACTGCCGAACGCTATCTGGAGTTTTTAAAAGGCTATTTAACACCTAAGTACATCGAATTTATCGGTAAAGAGATCCAAACTGCGTACCTAGAGTCATACTCCGAATACGGTCAAAATATCTTTGACCGCTATGTCACCTACGCCGACTTTTGGATTCAAGATCAAGAGTATCGCGATCCTGAAACTGGGCAACTATTTGACCGCCAAGCACTCAATGCTGAGCTAGAGAAGATTGAGAAACCGGCTGGGATCAGTAATCCCAAAGATTTCAGGAATGAGATCGTTAACTTTGTACTCAGAGCTAGGGCAAACAACGATGGTTCAAACCCGCTTTGGACCAGCTACGAAAAACTGCGTACCGTTATCGAGAAAAAGATGTTTTCTAATACCGAAGATCTACTGCCAGTGATCTCCTTTAATGCAAAAACATCCACCGATGATCAACGAAAGCATGATGACTTCGTTAATCGTATGATGGAAAAAGGCTATACCAAAAAACAAGTAAGGCTATTATCAGAGTGGTATCTACGGGTGCGTAAATCATCTTGATAATCCCCAATGGGGAGCTTGCTCCCCACGAGTCTTGAGGAGGTGCGCATGGCTAATTTTATCGATAGAAGGTTAAATGCCAAGGGTAAAAGTACAGTCAATCGACAACGGTTTATCAATCGCTATAAACAGCAAATAAAAAAAGCGGTTAGCGATGCGGTAACAAGACGCAGTGTTACCGATATAGATAAAGGAGAAACGATTGGTATTCCAACTAGAGATATCAGTGAGCCCTCTTTTCACCAAGGTCGCGGCGGAGTAAAAGAACGAGTTCATCCTGGCAACGATCAATTTTCTCGCGGTGACAAGCTCGACCGTCCTCCTCAAGGAGGCGGTAAAGGTAGTGGTCAGGGGGATGCCTCTAATTCCGGAGAGGGAGAAGATGACTTTGTGTTTCAAATTTCAAAAGATGAGTATTTGGAACTGCTATTTGAAGATCTAGAGTTACCCAACTTACAGAATAATCGACTCAATAAATTAGTTGAGTACCAAACTTATCGCGCTGGTTTTACTAATGATGGTGTTCCAGCCAATATCAATATCGTTCGATCCCTGCGTTCATCGCTTGCGAGACGCATTGCCATGTCATCGTCAAAGAAAGCCCTATTGGCCGAATTAAAAGCGGAACTGGAACTATTGGAACAAACGCCTGGTTCTGAAGCAGAAAAGATCATCAGCTTAAAAGAGCAGATCTGCGAACTCGAGGCCCGAATTGCAAAAGTCCCCTTTATCGATACTTTCGATCTCCGCTACAACAATTTTGCCAAACGAGAGGTTCCGTCGAGTCAGGCTGTGATGTTCTGCCTGATGGATGTATCAGGCTCTATGGATCAGGCGACAAAAGATATGGCGAAACGCTTTTACATACTGCTCTATCTGTTTCTTACCCGAACCTATAAAAACCTAGACGTTGTCTATATCCGTCATCATACCCAAGCAAAAGAGGTCGACGAACATGAGTTCTTCTATTCTCAAGAAACTGGCGGAACTATTGTCTCGAGCGCACTTAAGTTAATGCATGAGATCCAACAAAAACGCTATCCCCAGAGCGAATGGAATATCTACGCAGCACAAGCATCTGACGGTGACAACTGGGCCGATGACTCCCCTACCTGCCGACAATTATTAGAGAAACAACTACTCCCAGTAGTGCGCTACTTTAGCTATATAGAGATAACTAACCGTGCCCACCAAACACTATGGCGCGAATATGAAGGGCTACAAAAGACTCACGATAACATTGCCGTTCAACATATTAAACAAGCTGAAGATATCTATCCTGTATTTAGAGAGTTGTTTAAAAAGCAAGCTGTTTAAGGGGGACTTATGAATTCAAAAAAGCGCAATAGAATGGATGATGGTCCGGATTGGACATTTGATTTACTACAGTCTTATCTCACTGAAATTGAAAGGGTTGCAGCGCACTATCGCCTCGATACTTATCCCAATCAAATAGAAGTTATCACGGCAGAGCAAATGATGGATGCCTACGCCGGGATAGGTATGCCGATTGGGTATACCCATTGGTCCTTTGGCAAAAAGTTCATTGAAACGGAGCAAGGCTACAAGCGTGGACAGATGGGGCTTGCCTATGAGATTGTAATTAACTCAGATCCTTGTATTGCCTATCTCATGGAAGAAAATACCATTACGATGCAAGCATTAGTCATGGCCCATGCGTGCTTTGGCCATAACAGCTTTTTCAAAGGTAATTATCTGTTTAAAACCTGGACCGATGCGAGCTCAATCATTGACTATCTTGTGTTTGCCAAAAATTATATCCGCGAATGTGAAGAGCGTTATGGTGCAGAGCAAGTAGAACTCGTTATCGACTCCTGTCATGCTTTGATGAACTATGGTGTTGACCGCTATAAACGTCCAAGTGAGATCTCACTTAAAGAGGAAAAAATTCGCCAAAAAGAGCGCGAAGAGTATCTGCAAAGTCAGGTGAACGACCTATGGCGCACGATTCCTCTAAATCCTGCGGCAGAAAAAGCGGAACTCAGGGCTAACTTTCCAACCGAACCTCAAGAGAATATTCTCTATTTCATCGAAAAGAATGCACCTCTGCTTGAACCTTGGCAACGCGAGGTGGTTCGTATTGTCAGAAAAATGGGACAGTATTTTTACCCTCAAAAGCAAACTCAGGTAATGAATGAAGGTTGGGCAACTTTCTGGCACTACACCATACTCAACCACCTCTACGATGATGGCTTGGTTAGTGACCGGTTTATGATTGAATTCTTAAAAAATCACACCAATGTTGTTGCGCAGCCAAGTTACAACAGCCCTTATTATAGTGGCATTAACCCCTATGCTTTGGGGTTTAATATGTTCGTTGATATCCGCAGAATTTGCGAATCACCAACAGAGGAGGATAAGCGTTGGTTTCCAGATATCGCGGGGAGCGACTGGCTTGAGACTCTGCACTTTGCGATGGCAAACTTTAAAGATGAAAGTTTTATTAGCCAATACTTGTCACCCAATATCATTCGTCAATTTAAATTATTCAGTATTCTTGACGATGACAAAAAAAACTATCTCAACGTGTCGGCAATTCATGATGAACAGGGCTATCAAGATATACGTCAAAAACTGTCTCAGCAATATAACCTGTCAAACCTAGAACCCAATATCCAAGTACAAAGTGTCGCCGTATCTGGTGATCGTTCATTGATATTACGTTATATCCCTATCAATCGAATTCCACTAGATGACAGTTGTAATGAAGTGATGAAACATCTGCATCGGCTTTGGGGGTTTTCCGTCACGTTAGAACAACTTGATGAACAGGGCGAATCTCAGATCATTGCCTCATGTCCTGATAAACAGGCCGAGCTAGATAGCATTTAATGCAACAAAATTACGCTTTCCGACTAAAAGCAGACAATAAAAAAGCGCCTTATAGGCGCTTTTTTATTGTTTCACTTCGCATTAAGCGAAAGTGAAATCCACATGCTCAATTAGAGGCTTGAACGCGTGACGTTGCATAGCTTGAACACGAACTTTAACTTCTTTACCATCTAAAACGATAGTGATGTCTGAAGTGTAGAAATCTTCATTCGCTTGAATGTTAATGATCTCTCTGTGTTCGAATTCGATAGAAACAGGTTCGTTGCCCGCACCATAGATAACAGCAGGAACTTTACCAGCATGACGTAGGCGGCGGCTCGAACCTTTCCCAACTGCAGTGCGGGTTTGTGCGGCGATTGTATAAGACATAATAGACTCACTTATTAAAAATAATTTTAGGTGGTCATCATTTTCGACCAATGATGACCTCATTTAAAGCGAGCGAATACTAGCATAAGCTTGTCTACAGCACAAATAGAAGATCGCTTAGTTAAATCACCATCTTCTAACAGGGCCTGTATCAACATGGACAAAACCAGAATCAGGATAAAAACCAACGCCACCCAATTTTAGCGATATCGCAGCATCACGTAAGTCTTTTAAATGGACATCAGGAATAGCAATATCCATCGCCATTCCTTTCATATGGTAACTTTTCTTCGCCACTCCATTACTTCTCTGGGCCAACATATTGTTGGTTTTAGGCGAGCGATAACCCGAGATCACGTGAAATTCTTGATCAACATTTAATGTTTGCTTTAAGGAATAAAGCAAATCAAACAATCTCTTATCCATCGGTGCCACCTCATTTTGTCGGTGATCACGCAGAATATGGTTAAAATCTGAAAGGGTATTTGCTTGGTAATCCCCATCAATCCAATAGCTTCCTTGCCCTCTTTCTCCGGTATGTCGGTTATAAAAGCCAAGAGAGCGAACCCCTGAGGTCGAACGACTCGCTTGTACTTTTGGAGATACCATAGAAAACATCGCTACACCACCTAGGCCTAACAACAACTGCCTACGCGCAGGACACACTATTGACATTAATACCACCGATTACTTTTTATACAACACAGACGCTAAATTAAACGTTATCGGTATTGAGATCAAGTAATTGTTTTTCGCTAGCCCTTTACCAGCAAGGGATAGAGGCTAATTTCCAGCGTGTAATACTGGAGTAATATTTTGATTTATATTATATATATCGTCCCTAAACTGGGGAATGTTCTGACTATCTAGCCATGATGTCCAATACACCAGATGTAGCGGGAGCTTTTCATCAAATGCAAACCATTGGGTTTTGGTTCGTTCGATCTGCATATCGACCCAGGTTTGTTTGTCCCTCACTAAATTGGACGCCATCCAGTTTGCCAGCTGCTCCACTTTTTCCACTCGAATACAACCAGACGACAGTGCCCTAACCTCTTTAGCAAATAGATGCTTATCAGTAGTGTCATGCAAGTAGATATTATATTGGTTAGGAAAGAAAAACTTATACCGACCCAGAGTGTTGTCCTCCCCCGGTTTTTGCACTAATCGATAAGGAAATTGCCCTTTAGCCATATCTCGCCACTCTTCATCGGTCTTAATTACCTGCTCACCAGAATAGTCAAACACTTCGAAATTACGACGACTAATGTAGCTACCGTCCTCTCTCACTTTAGGTAGCAGATCATACTTAAGTAATCGACGAGGTACTCGCCAACTCGGGTTGATAACTAAGTTGCTGACTTGGCCTTTGATTAATGGTGTTTGTCTATAAGGTTTGCCGACAATCACTTTAGAGCGCAGGGCGATACGGTTTTGATCGACCAACACCATTTGATACTCAGGAATATTGATTAACAAGTAACGCGGTTCAACTTGAGCAAGATACCTATGTTTCTCGACAAAGTTTCTCGCCAATGTCTGGGCGCGTTGTAAAGGCGTCCAATTTAGCCACTTAATGGTTGCGGGCCCGATAATACCATCTTGCTTTAGGCCATGGCGTCGTTGAAACCTCACCACCGCTTGGCGTAAGGATTCAGAAAAGACAGAGTTTTCTAGCTCAGGACTTGGATAATCACCCAATAAATTTAACCGGCTTGAGATCAACGCAATATCGGAATGCCTATCACCTAAATGCAGCCAAACCTCAGGAGTCAGTCTTGGCCATTGCTGGGTATCATCTAGCCATAGCAGATACCTTATCCGGTTATTGACTGATAAGTAGTTTGCGACAAGTGGCTCGGCAGCTTGCGCTTGAAAATAGGGGTCTTGATAACGAGCCAACGGCTCATAGCGAGTTTCAATTGCATTTCTCTGCCAAAAATCAGCGATAGCTTGGCTGGTCTGTTGAATTCGCTCGAATGAAATAACCTTGTTTGAAGACAGCTGTGCTTTAAGCTGACGCAACTCATCATCTGGATTAGCTAACAAAATAAAATTGAGCTGATTTAACAGCAATTTATTCGCAGCCTCAAGTCGCTCGTCGCCCAATGACGTAAAGCTAACCACCAACAGCAAACTAAAAATAGCCCATCGCACCATAAATCCTCCTCGATTTATTATGGTGCATAGATACGGTTCTAGCCTAGGCAACTAAAGATGTATTTTAAGTGCCATACCAATCAGCATGAATAAGGATTACGAATTCAACGCCTTGAGTGACCACGAATACAATTAACCGTTATGTAATAAAATTTATCCAACGAACAAACGCTAGATAGTTACAAACCATCGCATGCTTAACTACGTGATACGAAAATTCCAAACAAAAAAGCCCCAACTAGTGTTGAGGCTTTTTTGTCATCTAAAGATGGTACCCGTGGCCAGACTTGAACTGGCACGCTTATTCAGCGAGGGATTTTAAATCCCTTGTGTCTACCGATTCCACCACACGGGCAATGTGTGTTTTACCGTTAACAACGTTAAAACTAAAAGTGGAGGCGCGACCCGGAGTCGAACCGAGATCGACGGATTTGCAATCCGCAGCATAGCCATTCTGCCATCGCGCCATCATCGAATGTTTTAATTCCAATCTAAGAGATTGGAGCGACATATCGGGTTCGAACCGATGACCTATACCTTGGCAAGGTATCGCTCTACCAACTGAGCTAATGTCGCCTTATTTAAAACTTTCAATCTCAATCAAGTTTTTACTTAGAAGCTTTCCCCTGACTGCGGAATGGCATTCTACCGATTTACCTCTCAGTGTCAACGCTCTATTTTAGATTACCGAGCCGTTTGAACACTAAGTGATCGCATTGCATTTTAATTGTTCGATTCGTCCGTTAAATCGCCCCAGGCCGCCATAATATAGCTAACCATAGACCAGAACGTCAAAATCGCCGCCACATAAAACAGCGCAATTGCGGTATAAGTTAAAAAATCATTCGGTCGCCAAATCAACCCAACAATCGCAACCATTTGCGCGGCGGTTTTATACTT
The DNA here is from genome assembly GCF_019457515.1 of Shewanella mesophila. Taxonomy (NCBI): domain Bacteria; kingdom Pseudomonadati; phylum Pseudomonadota; class Gammaproteobacteria; order Alteromonadales; family Shewanellaceae; genus Shewanella; species Shewanella mesophila. The sequence continues at coordinate 1,962,757 of NZ_CP080421.1, read as the reverse complement.
ACCAATCCAAGATACTGCTACCGCACCTCGCTTGCCAATTTCAGCCATCCACTCTCGTAGCGCCGAGATCACTATCTCTCTGCCTATCATAAATAACGCGGGTAAGGTCAGCCAGATACTATTGTACTGGGCGACCAATAACACCAATGCGGTCGTGACCATGATTTTATCGGCGACCGGGTCGAGAAAAGCGCCGAATCGAGTCGATTGCTTTAGCTTTCTTGCTGCGTAACCGTCAAGCGCATCGGTAACGGCCGCAAGCCAAAACACGAAGGCTGCAGCGAACGGCGACCAACTGTAAGGTAAATAAAAAACAACTACAAAAATAGGTAGTAAAACCAACCTGAATAGCGTCAGCGCTATTGGAACATTAAACGGCATGATGAAACCAATTATCTAAAAGCAGCGCCAATCTTGCCTTAATTTTGTTACCCTCGCAATGCATCATGTATTGTTTGTGCCATTTCTAAGCTAATACCAGGCACTTTTGTCAACTGAGCGACACTTGCAGCCTTAACTTGTTGCAAGCCTCCCATATATTGCAGCAGTGCTTTACGACGTTTAGGGCCCACTCCCGCAATCGATTCTAAACTCGAGGTGTTACGGGTTTTCTGGCGCTTATTGCGGTGACCCGTTATCGCGAAACGATGGGACTCATCTCGAATATGTTGAATTAAATGTAACGCCCCCGAATCGGCTGGAAGATTAAAGGCGATCTCATTCTCACCATAGATCAAAGTCTCAAGACCGGGTTTACGCCCCTCGCCTTTCGCAACGCCAATTAAGGTTGGGGCGACATCTAGCTCGGCAAACTTCTCATCGACGACCTTCTGCGCAATTCTAAGCTGCCCTATACCACCATCGATAAATAAGATATCTGGGATTTTGCCTGTCGCATCAATCTTATCGAAGCGCCTACCGATTGCTTGCTTCATTGCCGCGTAATCGTCACCCGGCGTAATACCATCGATGTTATAACGTCGATACTCAGCCTTATGTGGCCCTTCACGATTAAATACCACACAAGAAGCCACCGTACTTTCACCCATAGTATGGCTAATATCAAAACACTCCATGCGGCCAATCGTCTTAGTTTGCTCGAGTGCTTCCTCTAACAGTAAGAAGCGCTGCTCGACCGTATTTTGGTGGGAAAGACGTGTTTCAACCGCATTTTTGGCATTCGTGTCGGCAATCGCTAAAAAGCTCGCTCGCTCACTGCGTACTTTAGTCTTAATCAGCACACTCTTTTCTAGTGCTTGCTTTATGGCATGTTCTAACTCGTGGATATCATCAAATTCATAACTGACAATAATCTCAGCGGGTAATGTTCTGTGGCTATCAACATTCAAGTAAAACTGCAACATAAAGGCTCTGAGCACTTCATCAAGCTCGGTTTTATCGGGCACCGCAGGATAGTAGCTACGGCTACCAAAAATTTTTCCATTGCGAATAAACAGCAGATGAAAACAGGCAATACCTGACGTAAAATAAACACCGATAACGTCCATATCACCACTCGTACCAGAGACTTCCTGTTGCTCAACCACCCGCCTTAGCGCGCCAATTTGGTCGCGGTAACGCGCGGCATCTTCGTAATTAAGGGCTTGAGCCGCATGCTCCATTTTACCGACTAAACTGCCCATCACTTGCTGGTCTTTACCCTTTAAAAACAGCGTGGCTAGTTTTACCTGTTCTTGATATTCCTCATCGGACACTTTGCCAACACACGGCGCGCTGCAACGTCCAATTTGATACTGCAAACAGGGGCGAGAACGCGACTTATAGTAAAGATCATCACATTGACGGATAGGAAACAGTTTTTGCATCAAATGCAAGCTCTCTCTTACCGCCCCGCCGTTAGGATAAGGACCAAAATATTGACCTTTTTCTCGTTTAGGACCGCGGTGATAGGCTAACCTAGGGTGCTGGTGACCGCTAAGCAAAATGTAAGGATACGACTTGTCATCGCGCAGCAATACATTGTACTTAGGCATGTACTGTTTGATGTAGTCATTTTCTAAAATGAGCGCGTCGGTTTCACTATGGGTCAAGGTAACATCGATATCACAAATATGTGATACCAAGGCCTCTGTTTTAACGTTGTTTAGGTTTTTACGGAAATAGGAGCTAAGACGCTTCTTAAGATCTTTTGCTTTACCGACATAGATAACGGTACCGCTGGCATCGTACATACGATAGACGCCAGCCGAAGAGGAAACCGTTTTAAGAAATTGAGCTGAATCGAATACTGGGACTGACATTATGTTACTTATCTACTGGGTAAAGATTAAAACTGACCAGTATCAAGCATCTTGTAGCGAATAGCTAATCGGGTAAGTTCCACGTCGCCACTAATGCCTAATTTTGCAAACAAACGGTAACGATAGCTGTTAACCGTTTTAGGACTTAAATTGAGCTGCTCAGAGATGTCACTTACCTTCTCGCCACTGGTTATCATCATCATGATCTGTAGCTCTCGCTCTGACAATGACTTAAATGGATTATCTTCAGATTGATTAAACTGGCTTAACGCCATCTGCTGTGCAATTTCAGGAGATAGATAACGTTGCCCCACGGCAACTTGACGGATAGCTTGAATAACTTCAGGCGGAGTTGCCCCTTTAGTCAGGTATCCCGATGCACCAGCTTGCATGACTTTGGTTGGAAAAGGATCTTCAGTATGTATCGTTAACACGATAATTTTAGCGTGTGATTGGTAGCGCAGGATCTTACGCGTAGCTTCGAGTCCACCAATCCCAGGCATATTCATGTCCATTAAGATCACATCAGCTTCGTTGTTACGACTCCACTGCACCGCAGATTCTCCATCACCTGCTTCGCCAACAACCTTAATCCCACGCTCATCTTCGAGAATACGACGTATCCCGGTTCTTACTAACTCATGGTCATCAACCAAATATACAGTTATCAACTTCACTCTACCCTGATAGCTAATACTAAACCGACATTAGTTTACGTACGATACACACGGTAATTTAGCCCAATTACCCTGAATTGGAAAGGACAAATTGTCCATCGCTAAATCGATGATTTATAAGTAATCTATTTTAAAAAAATACGGTGCAAAAATTAAGCTTTAAGTGTGTTAACTATTGCAGATTAAAATCAAAGCAAATTAGCAAATACTTATTTTTATTATAAAAAAGGATGCTAACTCAGCATCCCTTTATCGGTAACGATTTCAACACTTAAGCGTCATTGCCGCTCGATGAATTGCCACTATTTCAGCGGAGGAACCCTGACATACCCTTCCATCAGCACCCGCGCGCTGCGGCTCATACTGACTTTCTCAACGCTCCACACGCCTTGCATTTGAGCTGCTGTAGCGCCGACTTTTAGCGTCCCAGACGGATGACCAAAGCGCACGTTACTGCGTTCAGTACCGCCAGCGGCCAAATTAACTAAAGTTCCGGGAATAGCAGCCGCTGTGCCGATAGCAACAGCAGCCGTGCCCATCATCGCATGGTGTAATTTCCCCATAGATAAGGCACGTACTAACAGATCGACATCATCCACCGAGACAGATTTGCCACTCGATGATATATAGGCTTTGGGCGGCGCAACAAAGGCCACCTTGGGGGTGTGTTGCCGAGTTTTAGCCTGTTCAACATCCTCAATAAGCCCCATCTTCAGCGCACCATATGCACGGATCAACTCAAACTTAGCTAAAGCCGCATCATCACCATTAATCGCTTCTTGCAATTCGGTGCCATCGTACCCCAGTTCCTGTGCATTTAAGAATATCGTTGGGATCCCCGCACTGATCATGGTCGCGGCAAAGGTGCCAACACCCGGTACGCTGAGCTCGTCGACTAAATTGCCGGTGGGAAACATGGCTCCTTCACCATCGGCAGGATCAACAAATTCCACTAAGACTTCGGCCGCAGGAAACGTAACGCCATCGAGTTCAAAATCACCTAGCTCAAGCACTTCACCATCTTGCATCGGGATGTGGGCGATAATGGTCTTACTAATATTGGCTTGCCAAATTCGTACCACTGCAACCCCATTATCGGGAACATTTATCGGATCGACTAATCCCTTGCTAATCGCAAACGCGCCCACAGCCGCCGTTAAATTACCGCAGTTACCACTCCAATCGATAAAAGGTTTATCTATTGCGACTTGGCCAAAAAGGTAGTCAACATCATGATCCGCTTTACTGCTTTTCGATAGGATCACGGTTTTACTGGTACTAGAGGTTGCCCCGCCCATGCCATCGGTATGTTTACCATAAGGATCGGGACTACCAATCACCCGCAATAACATAGCGTCACGCGCAGCGCCTGGCACCTTTGCAGCTTCAGGCAGGTCGTTTAGGGCAAAAAACACCCCTTTACTCGTGCCGCCGCGCATATAAGTAGCGGCTATTTTTATCTGTTTCATGATCATTCCTTTAGCATCGTTAGCGGCGGCATAAATGACTTCATGCCACCGCTAAGATCATCTATGCCTTTTTAGCCTCAAGAAAATCTTGAGCAAAACGCTGCAACACGCCACCCGCTTGATAGACAGAGACTTCATCTGCGGTATCTAGGCGGCAGGTCACAGGAACTTCGATACGCTCACCATTTTGACGGTTAATCACCAGTACCAGATCGGCTCTTGGTGTGGGCTCACCCACTACATCAAAGGTCTCTGTACCATCAATGCCATAGGTTTTGCGTGTATCACCCGCCTTAAACTCAAGTGGCAGCACGCCCATACCGACTAAGTTAGTGCGATGAATACGCTCAAACCCTTCTGCGACAATCGCTTCAACGCCAGCAAGACGCACCCCTTTGGCGGCCCAGTCTCGTGATGAGCCTTGTCCATAATCACCACCAGCAACGATGATTAACGGCTGTTTACGCTGCATATAGGTTTCAATCGCTTCCCACATACGCGTCACTTGACCTTCTGGCTCAATACGGGTTAACGAGCCTTGCTGCACTTCGCCATTAATGACCGCCATTTCGTTGATCAATTTAGGGTTAGCAAACGTCGCACGTTGAGCCGTAAGATGATCGCCGCGGTGAGTCGCATAGGAGTTGAAATCAACTTCAGGCAAACCCATCTTGGTTAAGTATTCACCCGCTGCACTGCTCGCCAGAATCGCATTCGATGGCGATAAGTGATCGGTAGTAATGTTATCGCCAAGTACGGCTAAAGGACGCATCCCTTTTAAGCTTCGCTCACCGGCAAGTGCTCCTTCCCAATAGGGAGGACGACGAATATAGGTACTTTGGGCGCGCCAATCATAAAGCGGACTGACTTGCTCACCATAATCGACAGCGATATCAAACATGGGTGTGTAGATCTCTCTGAATTGCTCAGGCTTAACGCTTGCCTTAACGATCGCATCGATCTCTTCATCACTTGGCCAAATATCTTTAAGCAAGATTGGGTTGCCAGCCTTATCGAGCCCTAGGCTATCTTTTTCGATATCAAAGCGGATCGTACCAGCAATCGCATAAGCCACGACTAACGGAGGCGATGCCAAAAAGGCTTGCTTAGCATAAGGATGAATACGGCCATCGAAGTTACGGTTACCCGACAATACCGCCGTCGCGTACAGATCTCTATCGATCACCTCTTGTTGAATAACTGGGTCAAGTGCGCCGCTCATGCCGTTACAGGTCGTGCAGGCAAAGCCAACAATACCAAAACCCAGTTGCTCAAGTTCAGGCAACAAGTTGGCGTCTTTCAAATAGAGCTCGGCCACTTTTGAACCTGGAGCAAACGATGATTTCACCCAAGGCTTGCGGGTTAATCCAAGTTCATTGGCTTTCTTAGCGATTAGACCCGCCGCGATAACATTACGAGGGTTACTGGTATTAGTACAACTAGTGATAGCCGCAATAATTACTGCGCCATCAGGCATCAACCCAGCTTCATTCTCGACGATACCTGAGATCCCTTTTTCAGCTAAATCACTGGTCGCGACTCGGCGATGAGGATTAGAAGGACCTGCGATATTACGCACGACACTGGATAAATCGAAGCTCAGCACACGTTCATATTCAGCATTTTTGAGGCTATCGGCCCAAAGACCCGTTTGCTTAGCGTAATTCTCAACCAGCTTCACTTGCTCACTATCACGACCAGTAATAGTCAAATAATCGATAGTCTGTTGATCGATATAGAACATGCCCGCCGATGCACCAAACTCGGGGGTCATGTTAGAAATGGTCGCGCGGTCACCAAGCGTGAGGTTCGCCGCACCTTCACCAAAGAACTCTAAGTAAGATGACACCACTTTTTGCGCGCGTAAAAACTCGGTTAAGGCTAAAACGATATCGGTTGCAGTAATGCCACTTTGACGCTTACCCGTTAATTCGACCCCGATAATATCAGGCAAACGCATAAATGAGGGGCGGCCTAACATGACGTTTTCGGCTTCTAAGCCACCCACGCCGATAGCGATAACCCCAAGTGCATCTACATGCGGAGTATGGCTGTCTGTGCCCACTAAGGTATCAGGAAAGGCAACGCCATCACGAGACTGAATCACGGGCGACATCTTCTCGAGGTTGATCTGATGCATGATGCCATTACCAGGCTGGATCACATCCACATTTTTAAAGGCTTTCTTGGTCCAGTTGATAAAATGGAACCTGTCTTCGTTACGGCGATCTTCTATGGCGCGATTTTTAGCAAAGGCGTCTTTGTCAAAACCAGCATGTTCGACGGCTAATGAGTGATCCACGATTAGCTGAGTTGGCACCACAGGATTAACCTCAGCAGGATCGCCCCCCTTATCGGCAATCGCGTCTCTAAGCCCAGCCAAATCAACCAGAGCAGTTTGCCCCAAAATATCATGACAAACGACGCGGGCAGGATACCAAGGAAAATCAAGATCGCGCTTACGCTCAATAAGCTGCAGTAACGCATCATTAAGCATCGATGGTTCACATCGCCTAACTAAGTTCTCGGCAAGCACTTTTGAGGTGTAAGGAAGTTTATCGTAGGCACCAGGTACTAGAGCATCGACAGCACTTTGAGTGTCGAAGTAATCTAGCGTGGTACCGGCAAGCGGTTTACGGTGTGTCGTGTTCATAACATCATCCACTGAATTATTTACGCTCACGCCACATCGAGTTTTAGTCGCTAACGGTGATAACCGCTATGCTGATGACCAAGTTACCTAGTAGCGTGATGCGCAGCATAAATGACTTTATGTTGCGCGAGAATATGACCCAACTGATGATAAAAAGGCCAGATACATCTCAGCCATTTAAGTGGCATGGCTATTTATCTGGCTTAGCTATTTAATATCAGCAGCTGGGGGTTAGCTATTTATTCTATTTACCAGCGCCCTTATCTCTGGCTAATCGGCACGACTTTACGTGGCTCAGACCCAATATAATCCGCACTTGGACGAATGATACGGTTATTGGCACGCTGCTCCATCACATGAGCTGCCCAGCCAGTTAGACGTGAACAGACAAAAATAGGGGTAAATAATTTGGTCGGGATCCCCATAAAGTGATAAGCCGATGCATGGAAGAAGTCAGCGTTACAAAATAGCTTCTTGGTGTCCCACATGAACTCTTCACAGGCGACTGAAATATCGTATAGCGAACTGTCACCAAACTCTTGCGCCAACTTTTCAGACCAAGCTTTGATGATCACGTTACGTGGATCCGATGTGCGATAGATAGCATGGCCAAAGCCCATGATCTTCTCTTTACGCTCAAGCATACCCGCCATCTGCACCTTGGCATCTTCTGGCGAACTAAACTTCTGGATCATCTCCATTGCAGCTTCGTTAGCGCCGCCGTGCAGTGGACCGCGCAACGAGCCGATAGCGCCTGTGATACACGAGAACATGTCAGATAAGGTTGATGCACATACGCGCGCAGTAAAGGTAGATGCATTAAACTCATGCTCAGCATAAAGAATAAGCGACACGTCCATCACTTTGCGATGCAGCTCTGATGGTGTCTTACCATTTAGTAGCTTAAGGAAATGGCCGCCGAGCGAGTCTTCATCGGTTGTACACTCAATTTCAACGCCTTCATGGCTATAACGATACCAGTAACACATAATGGCAGGAAACGCTGCCAATAAGCGGTTAGCGGCTTTATTTTGCTCAGAGAAATCCGCTTCAGGCTCAAGGTTACCGAGAAATGAGCAACCAGTGCGCATCACATCCATTGGATGAGCATCAGCAGGAATACGCTGCAGTACCTCTTTAAGGGCTTGAGGCAGATCGCGCTGTGACATCAATACACTTTTGTATGCATCTAGCTGCGCGGCAGTAGGTAGCTCGCCATTAAACAGTAAATATGCGACCTCTTCAAAGGTCGCATTATCGGCTAAATCGGATACGTCATAGCCACAATATGTTAGACCTGAGCCAGATTTGCCCACAGTACATAACGCTGTTTCACCTGCACTTTGTCCGCGAAGACCTGCACCACTCAATTTTTTATCAACCATAATGTGTTCCTTTTGGAATCTAAATTATCTGTTTCACCAAGTATCACTCTTGGTCGTAGGGTTTAAACTGTCCTTAACTGAGCGCCGCTCATCTCTTAGCGATGAGCTGCGCAGCTCAAGCCACACTATTTATTTTTACCTTCGGCAAATAAGCTATCTAGCTTTTGCTCATAATCGTGATAACCGAGGTAATCATATAGCTCCATACGGGTTTGCATGGTATCGACAACGGCTTTTTGGTCACCGTCACGTAATATCGCGGTATAGACATTTTCAGCCGCTTTATTCATTGCTCTAAAGGCACTAAGTGGATAAAGCACCATATCTGCTCCCCACTCTCCCAGCTGCTCTCTATTCCAAAGTTCTGTCTGGCCAAACTCAGTGATATTGGCCAGTAGCGGCGCATCAATTGCGCCAGCAAACGCGCGGTAATGCTCCTCTGTTTGTACCGCTTCGGCAAAAATGCCATCGGCACCGGCAGCGATATAGGCTTTAGCTCGCTCAATAGCCGCGTCTAACCCTTCTTGTGCAAACGCATCGGTTCGCGCCATGATAAAGAAATCCGGATCGGTACGGGCGTCGACGGCCGCCTTAATACGGTCAACCATCTCTTCAGTTGACACTATCTCCTTATTTGGGCGATGACCACAGCGTTTTTGGGCCACTTGATCTTCCATATGTACCGCAGCGGCACCGGCTTTCTCCATATCGCGAATGGTTTTAGCAATGTTAAATGCCCCGCCCCAACCGGTATCGATATCGACCATCAAGGGGAGATCGCAGGCAGACGTAATACGCTGCACATCGACAATTACATCATTGAGTGATGTCATACCGAGATCGGGTAATCCATAAGACGCATTCGCGACCCCGCCACCAGAAAGATAGATAGCTTGATGACCAATTTGCTTAGCCATCATGGCTGTATAGGCGTTAATCGTTCCAACGATTTGTAGTGGCTTATTATCAGCCAAGGCCTGACGGAATTTTTTTCCTGCGCTCATGCTAGATTCCTCTTCGGTTTGATTTATGAAAGCTTGTTCTTAATATTGTTTTTTGAATACATGATATGACGTCGCATCAGCATCTCGGCCAACTCTTCATCACGATTGGCGATGGCTTGCACTATATGTTTATGTTCATCAAAGGCGGTAGTTACTCGCGGTCCCGCCATTCCTAACTGAACGCGATACATGCGCACAAGGTGATAAATCCCGTCAAACAACATTGAGATAAGGTGTTTGTTTTTACTGCCGAGAATAATGCGGTAGTGAAAATCGACATCACCGGCTTCTTGGTAGTAAGACTCGCCCTGTTTAACATCTTGAAAATGGCTTTGAAGTAGCGCCTCTAATTCAGCAACCTCATCAGGCGTCATATTTTTTGCCGCCAGCCTCGCCGCCATCCCCTCTAGAGACTCTCGAACTTGGTACAGTTCAAGTAAGCCATCTGACGTCAACGCAACGACTCTGGCGCCTACATTGGCTTTACGCTCGACAATGTGACATGACTCCAAGCGGTTTATCGCCTCACGTATCACCGCACGACTGACACCATAAGTTGTCGACAATTCGGTTTCACTTAACTTAGAACCTGCCGGCACAACACCTTCAACAATATCTTGCCTTAACTGATAAAAGGTTTTGTCTGCCGAAGTCACAGCCGGTTTGGATTCGAATGCCATCTTGATGAAAAACTCAATTAGAAAATCACGTTGTCGACAATATAGCCATCAATTAATACAAACACAAGCTTAACGGCCACTTTTGTCGACAATATTGTTAAACTTTAGACTAAAGTCGTAACAAGTAGTAAGTAATAAGTAATAAGTAATAAGTAATAAGTAATAAGTAATAGAAGCTTGGATTGCGACATAAAGGCAACAGATGTAGACGATAAACGACAGTTACTCCATTAAAAATGGGGGGGATTACCAAGTCAGCTTCGAGTATCAAAATAGCCAAACCAAATCCAAAGCCACTGAAATACGCACTTTACCTACAGTGAAGTTCTTATGGTTAGTGCTGCAACACATATTACCCAAAGGACTGCGACGAGTGAGAGACTATGGACTATTGAGCGGTAATTGCAGCAAGCTCAGGCAACAGATACAGCTGATGCTCGCTGTCGCAGGTGAGGTGTTTCCAATAATATCTGAACTAAAGCGAGTGGTGGCGATACGACCTTGTCCCTGCTGCCAACAGCCTATGAAATTTATGGGAGTACATGAGAATAAGCATGCACGACCGACAAGCTTAAAAACACCAATCGGCAACACTGCCTAACGCCACTGTTTAAGCGGGTAAGTACAAGTATATAGACTTAAGAGGCCGAAATAGATGGACCCAAAGGAGGTGATTAAGGCACTAATATAGTGAAGTTAATTGATTCGCTAGCGATGCTAAGGGATCGCTGTGAGCTGCAAAAAGAGCAACTACACATCACACCTAAACTCGCGTGAACTCTCGCGCCGATATTTACTATATAAAAGGTATCACTTTCAGCAAGCTCGGGCTTGTTCAACAATCGGGATAAGGACGCGACTACGCGCGGCCTATCCTTATTTGTTAGGCATTACTCGTATAGAAACATATTTTATTATTGTCTAAATCTCTTATATAAGCAGAATGCATATTAGAACGTATTCTAGGTTCACCTTCACTCAAACCGCCTAAATCTAGGGCTTTTTCATGTAATCTATTGACTTCATTAATTGAATCAACATGAAGGCCAAGCATCGTGCCATTTCCATTGGAGGCTGGATTTTCATCAAACGGTTCGGCTATGGCAAACATAAACTCTTCGTTTCCCCATAGTGTCATTCGTCCTTGATCGTGAATTTTATTTAATCCACACCCGTCAAATAACTCATCATAAAACGAAACGGACTTTTCTTTATCATTCGTTCCAAACACAAAATAATTCATTTTCATTGTAAATACTCAATTATATAAATTGATGCCTAACGCTCACGGCAGCGGCGCAGCTTTGCTGCGTCACGCCTGCCCGTGCTTGTTAACTGAGTGACGTATCATTCATATCGGTTTATTACGAAACCATCTTTTTCATACGTCTCTGTATGGCAAAAGCCAAGCTTTAATAGCAGCTTATTTGAAGCTACGTTTTCTTCTACGACTTCTCCTATAATTTTTTTGAGGCCCAGCACTTCACGCGCGTAAGTAAAAACTGCACCCACTGCTTCAGTTCCAAGACCCTGTCCCCAGTACTTGGGTAACATACGGTAGCCTATGTCAGGGCAACCAAGTTCCGGCTCATATTTAACACCACAGAAACCTATTACCTTTTTGTCATCCTTGTGGACTAGGGCATAGCGGGCATAACCATACCTTCTGTATTCTGCCAACCATACTTTTCTGATTATATTTTCAGCATCAGCCTTACTTTTTATGGCGTCGGCGTCCCCAGTGAACTGCGTAACATCAGAGCAAGTCGAGAACTCATAAACAGCATCAACGTCCTCCAATGTGAATTCTCGCATCTGAAGGCGCTTTGTTTCGATAAGAATTGTGATAATGACACCTTTGAGTTCAGTTAACGTCTTATTATCTAGCTGCTCGATAATGTTCCGGTTTAAATTACAACTTAGGCGTAGTCTACCTAACGTAACCGACTGTTTATAAAAAATTATATAAATTACATCTAGTTTTATCAAAATCAAACCCGCAAAAGTGAGCAAGTTGATGTGGAGGTCTCTACAACCTTTTACTAAATATCCTATTTTCAATACCTTACTTAATCTACGGGGATTTATCGAGCGATAAATATCAATTTTTGCTCAATATTTTACGCAATTTCTCAAAAACCAATTGTAACTGTATGTATACAGCAAAAATTTGTACAACTCCAATGACAAAACCCTCTTTTATTGAAGCTATCCGAGAACAAATTAGAGTCCGACATTACAGTTTGCAAACGGAAAAATCCTATCTTTACTGGGTGCGCTATCTCATCAGATATAGCCAGGTTCAGCGAGCAAGTGAGTTGACCCCCTCACATATTGAGTTCTTTCTATATCATCTAAGTAGCCAACGAGGTGTTAGCGCTAGTACACAAAAACAAGCATTGTGTGCAATAGTCTTTGTATTCAAACATGTTCTTAGAGTTGATCCCGATGTTCTTACCTTCCCCTACGCCAAAGCCCCAACTCGTGTTCCTCAAGTATTAGACAACCAACAAGCGAAACTTATCATTAATCAAATGAGTGGTGAGTACAACATGATTGCCAGTATCCTTTACGGTAGTGGCCTCAGGCTAAATGAAGCCCTCAGGTTAAGAGGGAGAGATATTGATTTCGTTCACCGTACAATCTTTGTCTTTCGAGGTAAGGGACAAAAAGATCGAGTCTATCTGCTACCAAGTAGCACCATTGATAGTCTTAAGGGGCAAATTGAAAAAGTGAAAGGGGTACATCATAAAGATATTGAGGCCGGGTTTGGTTTTGCTTCATTGCCTACCTCATTGTTTAGAAAGTATAAGCAGAGCATTAAACAGTTTCACTGGCAGTATATATTCCCAGCTTCTCGGCTTTGTGTTCACCCAGTTGATGGCTATATTTGCCGTCATCACATCCATCCATCTGCGTTTGGTCGAGCATTAAGAGTTGCTACAGAGCAGGCTCAGGTAGGTAAACGAGTCACTGCCCATACATTCAGGCATTCGTTCGCCACTCAACTTTTACTGCACGGAACAGATATAAGAACCGTACAAGAACAGCTTGGACATAAAGATCTTAAAACCACCCAGATTTATACCAATCAGTATAAGAAAGTGATCTACTCAGCGTGTTTTTTGGCAACTAATTCAAGGCGAATGGATGATGGAATAGTTATTCCCTTGTGAGGCCATTCAACGCAGAAGTAGGAAGCCAAAAACACGCCTAACAGGCGAGTTTTAGCACTTTTGATGCTGTGTTAACGAGTTTGACCGTAGAACAACAATGCTCTTCACTCGTTGCCTTGCCTCATAAGCACTAAATTCTCGCTGAGCGATCACATCTTTATACTAATTGGTATTATACTCATGCTGCGGGCATCAACCAAACTGGTATCGCCAGCCCACTGGACAGATAAAAAAACCTAAAGCTTACCATTAGGATCAAACTGAAATTTAGCCTTATTTAAAGTTTAAAATTTGACCCGAGGGTTCAAGTCGCTATCTTTAGCGAGTACTTGTCGCGAAAGTGCAAATGGTGGCAGTGCAAGCAACAAAAATCCCGTCATCTTTCGATAACGGGATTTTTGTTTGAATGTGGCGGAGAGATAGGGATTTGAACCCTAGACGGGCTATAAACCCGTGCCGGTTTTCAAGACCGGTGCATTCGACCACTCTGCCATCTCTCCAGCGGCGGTGATAGTATAAGTATCCTTATAAGATGTAAAGCCTAAAACCCGCTCCCTTGATGAAAATTAAACTGATCGGCCAATAAATAATCCATGTCAGTCACCTTTTAACCAATGAGCTCAAAACCAAACAGCATAAAGCTGAAAGTAACGAAACTTAATAGGGGCTATTCAAAATTGTGCTAACATCTGAGCATGTTTAAATAAAGCTCTCCAATATGAACGCAAATCCAATCTCGACTGCTTCGCTATCACCTAGTTTTACTATCCCATCTGTTACCAGTATCGACACGAGTATTCAGTCGAGATTACTTGGCCAAGAACGTACTCTCGACGCATTTAAGCTGTTGGCGAACACCCAAGGCCAACATATGTACCTTGCCGACCAACGTGGTATCGATCGTCTTAAATTGATTGAGGCGCTCGTTAATAGCCAGCATGCTAAATCAGATCTGTATTTAAACCAGATTAACGACGGCAGCGATAATCAAAACCAGCAGTTAGAGTGGCAAACGAGCATAGGCGAAGATAACGTTAGCCAAACACGAGTACCCTATCGCTACCTTAGTGGCAACATCAAACGGCGAGATCTGTTAGGACATCTCAGCACAACTACACCACAACAGTATCACGCTGGCGCATTAGCTGACTGCCACTATCTATTTGTTTGCGCCGAATCCTTGTGGAAACGCGAGTCGATGTGGGAGCTATTACTGCAGATCATCGACCAAGGTCATTATGCTGTGCATTCTGATTGGCCGCACGTGCCACTGCAATGCAAAATCATATTGGTCGGCAGTAGCGCGTTATATAGCGTTTCCTACGTTGAAGAGCGTTTGTTCGCTAATCATTTCCCCCTACTTGGCGAATTGGTTACCGAAATAACTACCCCACAATATAGCGAATACGATTATTTAAGCTGGCTGTTGACACTGGCAGATGATCACAATGTCACGCTTGAACAATCGGCCATAGCTCCGCTGTTTACTTATAGTTCAAGACTTGCCGATCATCAGCAGCATCTAACACTTTTAACGGTCCCATTAGTGCAATTAATGGAACAAGCTTGTGCTTATAGTCATTCTCGAACGATTAATGGCAAAGCCATAGAGCATGCGCTGCAGCAGCACACAAAACGTCATGATGCATCTCAAGAGTTATCGGCGCAGAGTTTTGATGATAACTTTATTAATCTTCCCACAGACGGGATCATGGTGGGTCAGATCAACGGCCTAACGGTGCTCGATACCGCAGAATACTGCTACGGTGAGCCCGCTCGTATCACGGCATCGGTACACTACGGTGATGGAGAAGTGGCCGATATCGAGAGAAAGTCAGAACTAGGCGGTAATATTCATGCGAAAGGATTAATGATCCTCTCATCTTGCTTATATCGAATCTTTGGTAAAGATGCGCCCCTGCACCTCAACGCCAACATCGTCTTTGAACAATCATATCAAGAGATTGATGGTGATAGTGCCTCATTAGCAGAATACTGTGCCCTGATGTCAGCCATTGCCGAGCAACCGATCGATCAAGGCATTGCGGCCACAGGTGCGATAGATCAGTTTGGTCAAGTACAGGCGATTGGCGGCGTTAACGAGAAAATTGAAGGCTTTTTCAGTCTTTGTAAGCGACGTGGCTTAACGGGAACCCAAGGGGTTATATTGCCAAAATCCAACGTCCAGCAGCTCAACCTCCATCAAGAGGTAGTTCAAGCGATTTCAGAAAATAAGTTCCACTTGTACCAAGTCGAACATATTGACGAAGCTGTCACCATTTTGATGAAGAAGCCAGCCGGTGCCCGTGATGATAATGGCCAGTTCGAAGAGAATAGCTTATATGGATTAGTGCAGACTCGCCTTGAAGGATTAGCGGGTTATCCAGATGAAGAGCCCTCTTTTTTTGCTAAGCTGCTCGAAAAATTGAAACTTTCTAGCTGATCGGAGTTGTTTAGCGTACACGTGTTCGCTAACCTTGCAGCTCTTATTACGGAGTAAAGTTAATAATGAATAAAGCAAACAGTTTCAGCAAAGAAGAATTAGTGGCTTGCGGCCACGGAAACCTATTTGGCGCCAACTCTCCTCGCCTTCCTATCGACAACATGTTGATGATCGACCGGATCGTAAAAATTAACGATGATGGTGGCGAGTTTGGCAAAGGTGAAATTGTAGCCGAACTAGATATTGACCCTTCTCTTTGGTTTTTTGACTGTCATTTTCAAACCGATCCAGTCATGCCTGGTTGCCTAGGTTTAGATGCTATGTGGCAACTCGTTGGTTTCTTCCTTGGTTGGGAAGGAGCTGAGGGCAAAGGCCGAGCGTTAGGCGTAGGTGAAGTCAAATTTACAGGCCAAGTATTACCCGATGCTAAAAAAGTGACTTACAAGCTAACTATTAAGCGTAAAGTGTATCGCAAGCTAGTAATGGGGATCGCCGATGCTGTCATGGAAGTTGATGGGCGTGAGATCTATTCAGCTAAAGATTTGAAAGTAGGCATCTTCAGTGACACTTCGACGTTCTAGTCAACCACCTACTATCGGTTAAAGATATAAAAATGCCCTCTTGTTAGAGGGCAACTCTGCGTCACTTGTTAAATAACCCACTGAGGCGACCATCGACGCCTTCACGCCACCCCCCTAACCAATGCGACTTAGAGTCTAATGTTGAATAAGGACAATTCTCCTTGGAACGTCCACCAATTCCAGCCTGAAATCCTTTCGAAAAAGCTCTATCTAGACGATCTCTTTTTTGTCTTTTCATGCAAGCATCCTCTGTTCAAAAATCCGAGAAGCCGAAGCCTCACTGATAGAAATAGAACTTTTTTCAACTGAGATCAATTAAAAATTTGTCTTTTGGTCTGCTTATTTTTTAAGCTCATGAGTTCTCTATTAAAAAAAAATCGAGGCATTTGCCTCGATTTTTAGTTCAAATAGTTCTAACAGCAATTAGCTATGACGACGACGTCTAAACCAGACCAAAGGTAGCGCGAAAAGCCAAGCGAAACTTGCTGCACCTTTACGCTCATAATCTTCGTTGCCACTGTTATCATCATCTTTTTCAGTACAAGCAGTACCAGATGAAGTCGGCTTCAACACCACCATTCTAGGAATATAGGAGGTCACGGGTTGTCCATTTGCATTTAACAAAAACAATGGCTTACCATTTTCACCAATTACAAGCTCACCATTAATATCAAATTGATAAGACGGCTTACGAATAAATGCCGTACCGACGATGGTGCCGTCATCATTAATACTATTCGCTTCTACGATACGGATATCGCTGTCATAAGAGAGCTCTTCTCCACTATCGTCAATCACGGTAACTTTATTACGTTCCCATTTGCCTTCGGCGTCTTGAACGTAACCTCTAGAACCACAGACTAACAGGTCATTAATATCGTTAAATTCATCGGCAGCTTTATCAAAAAGGAAACCCGCCTTTATACGTGGCTTCTCCTTTTCGCTACTGACTTCAACATAACCGACCACTTGATCTTTGTTATTGATCCCCTTCGGACGCGAACTGCGGTCTGACATTACGTTAAAGAAATCGTTTGGTGTCACTAAGGCAGGATCGGCTTGATTAGTATCTAAATAGAAGAACTTATCACGCAAATAGCCTTCAATATATTGCTTATAACTGCCGACCAAGATGCCGTTATCATTGATATCGTAAGCAATAGATGAAAGTTGCTCATTGGTCATCTTGACCCAATTATACTGATAGTTGCCGGTATCATCTTTCATCCAATACGCAGCATCATAGGCAAACTTATCTGTATCACCGTTACGATTGATGTGAGAGCGGCCAACGACTGTCCCCTCAGCATTAATACCTAAACCTTGAGCGGTATATACGCGATCACCAGTTGTATCTAAGTTCTCAGGTAACGCTAACTCAGTCGCAACAACTGAATCGCTACCATCAAACTGCCAAACAAATGCACGCGTTTGATAAAGAATACGTCGATAGCCATTGCTATCAGGATACTGATCTTTCTGAACACAGACATCGACAGGATAGGCTTCACCAGTAATACAGCTATCTACGCGACTTGCGCTAGATGATGCGATATCCGTCGCGGCGTAACCTGTGATCACATTATTTTCGTTGATTGCAGAGGCTACTGATACACCGCCAACCGTGACGTTAGTATCGTCTTTTGTATATACCGTATATGGTGGGATTAATGGTACATCATTACCCGCAGCCGATTTAACAAAACCCCGCTCTTCAAACTCACGGAAATACCAGAACTCTTGATCTTCATGAACACCAGTTTTGTCACCGGTATATTCCACTTTTTGTTCTGGTGCACTGTAAGCGCCGACTTTTACACCCGCACTGTTGATACCATAATAGTAGGCATTAACCGAATTAACGGACTCTGGTACATTTTCATCGGTATCTTTTGGTGGTGTGGTTCCAAATACCGAATCAAATGTTGGCAGCCAGCCATTACCCTCAGCAAAAAAGGTAAAGTTGTTAGCTAAAATGGGCTTATCAACCGAGTAAGTGACCAACTGTTCAGGCGGAATACCATCTTCAATATCGATGACACCACCATCTTCATTGTTAACTTCTAATTTCTTCTTACCCTTAGAGATACCAAGCATCTGATCGTTTTGATTCACTGATATCCCATATCCGTTGATCGTTGATTCTAAGGTACCATTTAGATCATAATCTTCAATGTTTTGGATCTCATAAACTGGCGCCGCATAAGCGGTTTGCAGTGCACCAATAACTCCGATGGCAACTAACGATAAGGCCCTATCAAACTTCAACTTCATTAATTTTATTCCTATTTATTTGTCGCTTACTTAAGGGCTTCTAACTCTTCCCAACGTTCAAAGCAAACTTCCAATTGCTGCTCTAGCGCGGCAAGCTCACTTAAACGACGACTCACGACATCTTGTTCTTGAGCGTAAAAATCTGGTTCACTGATCACCAGCTGTAGTGCTTCAATGTCCGCCTCCAGCTGTTCCATCTTTGCTGGAAGTGACTCGAGTTCTCGTTGTAATTTATAAGATAACTTCTTTTCTTGCTTTGCGGCAGGCTTAGCTTGCTGCTTTACAGGCTCGGCAACCTTGGGTTGGACAGCGGCCGCGGCAACTGGTTCCTCAGAATAAAATTTTGCTCCTTGAGACACTGCATCTTCATAGCCGCCAACATACTCACTCCAGCCACCATTCCCTGTAAACCACCATGAACTGGTCACGGTATTATCAATGAAAGCACGGTCATGGCTTACCAACAACAATGTTCCTTGGTAGTCGGTCAGCAGAGACTCTAACAACTCTAAGGTCTCAATATCAAGATCGTTTGTCGGTTCATCGAGAATAATTAGGTTTGCAGGACGTAATAACAAACGCGCAAGCAATAAACGATTTTTCTCTCCGCCAGACAAGGCTTTAACGGGTGTCCGAGCTCGTAAGGGTGAGAATAAAAAGTCTTGTAGGTAACTTAGAATATGACGGTCCTGACCATTAATAGTCACCGTCTTCTTCCCTTCGCCAACGTTATCTTCAACCGTCTTTTCAGGGTCGAGTGCTTCTCGGTATTGATCAAAGTAGGCTATCTCTAATTTTGTTCCTACTTTAACCTCACCCGATTGCGCCTCGAGCTGACCAATAAGCAATTTAATCAGGGTCGATTTACCACAACCATTGGGGCCGATCAGCGCAATGCGATCGCCACGCATCACACTAGTAGTAAAGTTTTTGACTAGGTTTTTATCGGGTAAATTGTAATTGAGGCTGTCGATATCGAAAACAAGCTTACCGGATCGATCGGTATCGGCCACCGCCATCTTAGCACCGCCTTGGCGATTGATTCGCTCCATACGTTCCATACGCAGTGCTTTCAATGCTCTAACGCGACCTTCATTTCGGGTTCGACGCGCCTTAACGCCTTGACGGATCCAAGTCTCTTCGTCGGCAAGTTTCTTGTCAAACTGGGCATTTTTCTCAGCTTCGACCCGCAGCCATTCCGCTTTTCCATCGAGGTAGGTTTGATAATTACCAGGCCAAGAGGTGACCACGCCGCGATCTAAATCGACGATACGGGTCGCCATACGTTGAATGAAACCACGGTCATGACTGATAAAGACAATGGCGCCTCGATAGCTTAATAGAAACTCCTCTAACCATTCGATAGTATCGATATCGAGGTGGTTCGTCGGTTCATCGAGTAACAAGAGATCTGGCTCACTGACTAACGCCCTCGCTAGCGCGACCTTTCGCTGCCAACCACCAGACAGACTTGTGAGGCTCGCATCGGCATCGAGCCCCAACAGTTCACAGGTTTGATTGATCCGTGAGTCCAGCTGCCAGCCATTAAGATGATCGATATCCTCTTGCAGACGCTCCATCTGCTTAAGCATTCTTTCCATCTGATCTGGTGATGCACTGCCCACATCATGGGATAACTGATGATAACGCTCTAATTTTTCACCTACTTCTTGCAAACCTGCAGAAATATAGGCGTAAACACTGCCCTGCTCAGCTTTGGGTGGATCTTGCTGTAAACGGCTCACTTTGATATCGGTGGCAATGTTAAACTCACCCTCGTCAAGTAATACTTCACCGCATAGCACTTTCATTAAGCTCGACTTACCAGCACCATTACGGCCAACGATACAGACCCGTTCTCCAGGTTCGATCGCAAAGTCAGCATGTTGAAGTAACGGAGTGTAACCATAGGCTAATGAGCCATTGTTAATACGAACCAGACTCAATTTAAGCTCCTGTAAACTGTTGCAATTGTTGGATATCGAACGGCCAGCCTAACTCTGATTGGTCAGATTGACGTAACAGGACAGGGATACGCGTTCCGTATCGCTCTGCTAATTCGTCGACATCACAAATATCTTGTTTAATATAATTGATACCTAATGGATCAATTAACGCCTGCGCCTGTTCACACAGATGACAAACATCGGTGTGAAACAAAATATAAGAGGCAATATTAGGCATGGGTAATTAGCCAAGTGTTATGGATCTGAGGGTTACGCTTATAATCTAACGGTAATGTCTGATCATCAATATTGGTCACAGTAAAACCTAGACGAGCGATCGCATCACTGTCCATCTTAAACTTACGCTTATTGTTAGAAAAAATAATCTCACCGTTAGCGTTAAGCAGTTTAACTAAACCACTCAATAAATTTACGTGATCACGCTGCACATCAAACGAATCTTCCATGCGCTTGGAGTTAGAAAACGTCGGTGGATCGATAAAAATGAGATCGTACTTTTCTTGGCAGTCGGCGATCCACTGTAAACAGTCGCCTTGAATAAACTGATACTGACGACCCGATAAGCCATTAAGCGCAAAATTATCCTGCGCCCAATTAAGATAAGTATTGGACATATCAACCGTTGTAACCGACTTTGCGCCACCTAATGCAGCGTGCACCGAAGCTGTACCAGTATAAGCAAAAAGGTTAAGCACAGAGCGATCTTTCGATTTTTCGCCAACCAGCTTTCTTGTTAAACGGTGATCTAAGAACAGACCCGTATCAAGATAATCTTTAAGATTGAGCTTAAACTTAGCACCGTATTCGATGGTATTAAGCTCTAGCTTTTCAGCATCTAATTTTTGATATTGATTAGTACCCTTTTGACGTTCACGGGTCTTTAGAATAATTTTGTCAGGTTCGACGCCAATAGCATTAGGCAACACCAACAAGATATCGGTTAAGCGGCGCTTAGTGACCGCCTCTGGAATATCCTTGGGCGCCGAATACTCTTGGATCACCACGTAATCAAGATATTTATCGACTGCCACATTGTATTCAGGAATATCTGCATCATATAAACGATAGCTGTCGATACCTTCTCGCTTAGCCCATTTACTTAGCTGTTTGTAATTCTTTTTAATCCGATTGGCAAAAGGCGTAGCAACGTCACTCACCTCTCCACCTTGTGCCAACACTTGGCTAGGATCGATGCGGCGAGTGCTTTGTGCATGTAACGTATACAAATTAAAAGCACACTCTAACGCACCATTAAACATCTTCATCTGCTTGTCGGCTTTAAGCTTCAATGCCGAAAGTAACTCAATATCACTATTCAGTACGGCAATTTTCCAGCCGCCAAACTCGCTCTTAAATTTGTCACCCAACTGATAATAGAGCTGTAGCAATGAGGTTACCGTGCCAAGACGCTCTCCGTATGGAGGGTTGGTAATAAGAAAACCATTCTCTACTGGTGGTTTCACATTTAAGGCATTTGAAACAGAAAACTCAATTAGCCCCGCCACTCCGGCATTTTCAGCATTGCGCTTTGCCAGCGCAACCAAGCGAGAATCAATATCAGAACCAAAGAACTTAACCGTACAACGACTAATGCCTAAAGAGGCTCGCGCTTTAGCTTCATCCATTAAGCCTTGCCAAATATTATCTTGATGACGCAGCCATTTTTGAAAACCAAACTTAGCCCGATAAAGTGCTGGAGCAACGTCGCACGCCATCATTGCCGCTTCGATTAGAATGGTTCCACTACCACAAAACGGATCGAGCAGATCTTGAGGTTGCTGCTTCCAACCACTTCTGACTAGCATGTTTGCCGCTAAGTTCTCTTTTAGAGGCGCTTCACCCGTTGTTGCTCGGTAACCACGTTGATGCAGTGCTGGGCCAGAGAAGTTAACCCCTAGTGTGATTTGTCCGCGTCTGTAGTGCGCATCAATCTTAAAGTCTGCGTCCACTCTAGCGACGTTAGGACGTTCGCAACCATCATCGCGAAAACGGTCAACCACCGCATCTTTAACCTTCAACGCACCAAACTGCGAGTTATTAATGAAGCCGCCAATGCCATGAAAATCGATGCTGAAGGTACTCTTATTTGAAAAATGAGTCTGCCAATCAACACAATAAGCTGCATTATAAAGCTGCTCTGGCGTTTCACAGGGACCTTTATAAATAACCAAAATGATCCGACTGGCAAGACGGGACCATAGTGTAATACGGTAGGCGAGCTCTAGTGATGCAGAGAAATAAACCCCCGCTACGCTCTCTTTAATATCACAGGCACCTAACTCGGCAAGCTCTAGTGATAACGCGTATTCATAGCCTCGAGGGGCTGCAGCAAAAAAATTCAACATGGATAAATAGACACACTTCAAAAATCAATTCGTTATTATACATTGTCCAACATCTAAAAGATAAAAAGTTCTGCTAATAGGCAGAGATAAATCCCCCTGCACGCTCAATAACAGTGCAGTTTGCCGTTTTAATGAACGCTTGAAGAGCTAAAGTCTAATCTTACTTGCATTGGGCGAATCATATCGCTATAGTTCGCCCCGCTTTGAAGGACATTGCATTACACAGTCAGCTAGCAACAGCATGTTATCTGTAGATTCAGCCTTTAGCATTACGGACGCGGGATGGAGCAGTATGGTAGCTCGTCGGGCTCATAACCCGAAGGTCGTCGGTTCAAATCCGGCTCCCGCAACCAATTCTTTTAGTAGCAGAATTAAAACAACTACAGCGTTTCTTATTATAGAAATACGGACGCGGGATGGAGCAGTATGGTAGCTCGTCGGGCTCAGCGCTTTATATAAAGAAGCGAAGGTCGTCGCCAAGTTATTAAATTAGTAATCCGGCTCCCCACCAATTCTTTTAGTAGCAGAATTAAAACAACTACAGCGTTTCTTATTATAGAAATACGGACGCGGGATGGAGCAGTATGGTAGCTCGTCGGGCTCATAACCCGAAGGTCGTCGGTTCAAATCCGGCTCCCGCAACCAATTCTTTTAATCTAAAGAATTCAAACAATTTCCTGAGCGAATTATCATCCTAGAAAATTATCTACCTAGAAAAAATCTTCCAAAAAAATTCCAACCGAAAATAATTCAGGTAGAGATCTAAAAAACAAATACGAAAAGGGAGCATTAGCTCCCTTTCTGTCAATCTTTTCAAGAATATTATTGGTTTTATAATAAACCATGCTACGCCGCAGCAGTTTGCCTTTTTATTTTTTTAGGATGAAGACGGTCATTCATCACTTTGATGCACTCAAACTGTTTCAGCGACTTATTATCATTTAGCATAAGTTGTGAAGAGAGCAGCATAACCAATGACGCCTGTAGATTACTTTCCACAACCATCACATCGGCATCGACACCCTGACATCTTAGCTGAAAAACTTTTCCGAGCTCAGAATAAACGCAAATTGCAGAGCTATCAAAAAACCATGACTTTGGCATTTGTGGCTTCAACATAAAATGAGCCGCTGTAGCATTTAAACTGAGTTGAACTTTTATCACGTCAGCGACATTCACAGATTTACCTAAACGCTCAATAAAGTCGATATAGAATCTCGCATGTTCTACACTAAATTCCACAATAGATAGTGCATCAGGAATTAGCGCTTTAATTTTATAGGGAGTCAGAAATTCCATATCCGAACCTAACGAAACGCTTAATACTCCATACGCGTCGTTATATATCCATTGCCAATCCCTTTGTGGCATTAATAACATAACGTGTACCCATTGCTGTAAATACAGCTCGATAATAGATGATATTTCAATCAATATCAAAATTTTTCTTCAAAATATAACATAGATAACAGTATGTTATGTTGATCAAGCGCGATCAAATTTAGATCGCGCGATCGTTTAATAAGATCAAAAAGAGATCTTATTAATTATCTGCACCGGTAAGCTTCCACTATCTCTTTAATTAATTCAGGTCCGCGATAAATAAACCCTGAATATATTTGAACCATAGTGGCGCCGGCATCTAATTTCTCCATGGCATCATCAGCTGAATTTATTCCACCAACGCCTAAAATAGGGATCTGGCCTTTAAGGCTATCAGCAAGTTGCTTTATTACTTTAGTCGACAATGAATTCAATGGCTTACCACTCAAGCCACCGGCCTCATTTGAATTAACCAGCCCACTAACACCATCTCGAGTTAACGTGGTATTGGTTGCAATAGCACCATCAAATTCATTACGGATCAGTGATTCCGCTATCTTCTCAATCTCTTCAGTTGATAAATCGGGAGCAATTTTAAGCGCTATAGGAACATATTTCCCGTGCTTGTTTGCGAGATCTTTTTGCTTAGCTTTTAGTGATCCTAATAGATCATCAAGTAGATCCCCGTATTGCAGAGAGCGCAGGCCTGGTGTGTTTGGAGATGAAATATTGACAGCGATATAAGCCGCATATTGATACACCTTCTCCATGCAGATGAGATAATCATCCTTTCCCTGCTCTACTGGCGTATCTTTATTTTTACCAATATTGACGCCAACCATTGCACCAGATTTAGCCGCTTTAAGGTGAGCAACTAGACTATCGACACCTTTGTTGTTAAAACCCATACGGTTGATAATCGCTTTAGCAGGTTTAAGCCTAAACAACCTAGGTTTATCATTTCCAGGCTGTGGCCTTGGTGTTACCGTACCAACTTCGATATGACCAAACCCCATTGCATGAAAAGCATCTATACACTCACCATCTTTATCCATTCCGGCAGCTAAGCCGACTGGATTTGGAAATGTGAGCCCCATAAACTCAACTGGTGCAGGATCAAACTTCTGAGCGT
Organism: Shewanella mesophila; assembly: GCF_019457515.1. Taxonomy (NCBI): domain Bacteria; kingdom Pseudomonadati; phylum Pseudomonadota; class Gammaproteobacteria; order Alteromonadales; family Shewanellaceae; genus Shewanella; species Shewanella mesophila. The sequence continues at coordinate 1,937,387 of NZ_CP080421.1, read as the reverse complement.
AGAAGCAATCTAACGGAGAATTGGATGTTGATTTCAGACTATTAATCGCCAGATTGTGCGCCTTTTCTGGATCCATCTGAAACATCACTTTTTGCGCGATTTTGTAAAACATGCTTTCTCCTAGACCGAAAAAAGCCCCGGCTATTGCCAGGGCTTATTATTATAATAACGTTTTATGATTGACCTTCGCAATGAAGGATCAACAGATTCAGCTCACGTAACGCGACCGAGAACTTCGCAAACTCATGAGTTTGCGAGGTCTTAAAGTCTGCAAGCATATGGAACCACCTCTCCAATAAGCCCTGATTGGATTCGATCCACTGAGCAATAATGGTTTCAGCATCACAGCTGTCGGTGCAGGTACGTAACACCGCAGAACTCAATGAACGCTGTTGCCAATCCAGCTCTTCTCTAAATGCTGCTCGTGCAAGGGCTTGCCAATGGTTCGCCACAGGTTGAGCACTAATCTGTTCAAGGAACCAATGCAGGTCTATGCGAGCGCCTAGTTTATAATAGGCTTCTGCAACTAACGCCACAGGCTTACCTTCAACTTCAGCAATCTGGGAAATATCCAGTGCTGAGAACAGCGTGCTCATGTTAACGACATCGGTCGCCACTTTCTCTGAAACGCCCTCTTTAACCAAGGAATTGATTTCAGCGCAGAGACCTTGTACTTCATCCTCAACCATATATTGATGAACATTTTCACGAAGTTCTTCAAATACTGGACTGTAGAATGCGACAGTCTGTTCAATGCCTTGGTTACGATTACGGTGACGTAAGAACCAACGGCAAGCACGACGAAGATTTCTGCGAAGCTGATGCAACATCTCTCCCTGAACAACGGCAGGAACGATCCCATTTAACGCAGTAATTGACTTAGTTAAATCAGCTAAACCAAACACTTCTCGAGCCATAGTGTAACAAATCGCAGCTTCGGCTACTGAGGCACCTGTCTCATCTTGCATACGTTGTACAAAATTAAGTCCCATATCGTTAACCAATTCATTGGCTAACGATGTGGCGATAATTTCGGCGCGCAGCGGATGGTTAACCATGCGCTCACTGTATTTTTCTTGCAATTGACGAGGGAAATACTCGATAAGCAACTGACTTAAGAAGGTGTCATCGGTAATTTCAGGTGTCAGTAACTGTTCTTTCAACACCATTTTCGCGTATGCAACTAGCACAGAAAGCTCTGGTCGGGTCAACGCCTTACCATTGGCCAAACGCTCGGCGAGTTCGTCATCGGTTGGCAAGAACTCTAATGCGCGGTCGAGCTTATCTTCTTTTTCAAGATAGTGAATAAAGCGGATCTGCTCTTTCAGTTGCTCAGCACCACGTACTTGAGTCACTGAAATGGTACGAGTCTGGTCTTTACAGTCTTGTAGTACAATGCGACTCACTTCATCAGTCATATCGACCAACAAGCGGTTACGTTGTTTAACTGTCATCTCACCTTCTGCAACCATAGCATTAAGCAAGATCTTAATATTAACTTCGTTGTCAGAGCAATCTACACCACCTACGTTATCAACGAAGTCGGTGTTCATGCGACCGCCATTAGCTGTGTACTCTATACGCCCTAATTGGGTACAACCTAAGTTACCGCCTTCACCGATAATACGGGCTCTAACTTCTTCACCGTTAACACGTAGCGCATCATTAGCCCTATCGCCTACTTCCGCGTGAGTTTCACTCTTCGCCTTAAGATAGGTACCGATGCCGCCATTCCAAATCAAATCCACCTTCATCTTAAGTAGCTCTTTGAGCAACTCATTAGGCGTCATAGATGCTTTCTTAGTATCAAGCATCTTTTTGATCTCAGGCGTTAGAGTGATTGACTTCGCCGAGCGTAGGAATATTCCACCGCCTTTAGAAATCAACTCCTTATTGTAATCTTCCCAGCTTGAGCGAGGTAGATCGAACAAACGTGCACGCTCTTGATAGCTGGTTTTGGCATCTGGCGTTGGGTCGATGAAAATATGCATATGGTTAAATGCTGTAACCAAACGGGTATGTTCAGACAGCAGCATGCCATTACCAAACACGTCACCAGCCATGTCACCTATACCTAGACAAGTAAAGTCTGTGGTCTGGCAATCGATTCCAATCTCGCGGAAATGACGCTTCACTGACTCCCAAGCACCGCGGGCAGTGATCCCCATCTTCTTATGGTCGTAACCGTTACTACCACCTGATGCAAATGCATCACCTAACCAGAAGTTGTACTCTTCAGAAATCGCGTTTGCAATATCAGAGAAGGTAGCGGTTCCTTTATCGGCAGCTACGACTAAATACGGATCATCTTCATCGTGACGAACCACATTCACAGGCGGTACCACTTCACCTTCGATGATATTGTCAGAGATGTCGAGCAAGCCACGGATGAATAAACGATAGCACTCTTGCCCTTCGGTAAAGACGGCATCACGACCGCCTTCAGTGGGCAACTGTTTACAAACAAACCCGCCTTTAGCACCAACTGGGACAATAACTGTATTTTTAACTTGCTGTGCTTTTACTAACCCAAGTACTTCGGTACGGAAATCTTCACGACGATCAGACCAGCGCAAACCACCACGAGCGACCTTTCCACCACGAAGATGAACACCTTCGACTCTAGGTGAGTAAACAAAGATCTCAAACTTTGGCAGTGGACGTGGCATCTCAGGGATCTCTGCAGGAGAGAACTTAAACGAGACGTAGGGCTTGTTGCTACCATCAGGTAACACTTGGTAGAAGTTGGTACGCAAGGTGGCGTTAATCAAATCAAGGTAACGACGGATAATTCGGTCGTCATCAAGACTTGATACATCATCAAGACGCAGATCAATCTGTTCGACAAACTTAGCTAAGGTGCGAGTCTTAAGCTTTGGATTGAATTTACGAATAAACATCTTAACCAAGAGATCGGCTATCTGAGGATAGCTACTAAAGGTTTCTTCGATGTAAGCCTGACTGAAAGTCGCATCAATTTGACGCATATACTTAGCATAAGCACGTAAAATAGAGACTTCACGTCCAGAAAGCCCAGTTGCTAATACGAGGCGGTTAAAGCCATCGTCTTCTAACTGTTTGTTCCACACCTGTGAAAGCGCAGTTTGGAAGCGATCTTGACTGTCGGCTAAGTTATCCACCGCTGCGCCTTGCACAGTCATCAAGAAGTCAAGGATCCAGAATGTCGCACCGTCGACCGTCTTCACTTCGTATGGTCGCTCGTTAATCACTCTCAGACCGAAGTTTTCAAGCATTGGCAACACATCAGAAAGATGAATTGGCTCATCTTTATGGAACAACTTAAGACGTACTTTGTTGTCTTTTAATGCCGTTTCTTGTGGCTGATAGAACAACATTCCGAGCTTGTGGTCGTCATCCAACGCTTCTAAGTGATCTACATCGACAACGGTAGAACTTGGCAGTACATCTTCCTTATAACTACGAGGGAATGCGTTAACATAACGCTTAACCAGATGATTACCCGATTCTTCGCCTTGAGCTGCAATGAGTGCGCTGCTGAGTTTATCTTCCCATGAACGCGCGGCTTCAATAAGATTATTTTCGATAGCGGCCACATCGACATCCGTATTGTTATTATCGACTTTAACTATGTAGTGAGTACGAGCCAGTGTCGACTCAGAAAAATACGTAGTAAACTCAACATCTTCTGTTGTATTAAAATGATTAGCTAAGATACGTTGGGTATCTTGGCGCAACTTAGTGTTATATCTATCTTTAGACACATAGACCAAACAAGATAAGAAACGACCAAATCCATCTTTGCGAACAAATAATTTTAGCTTGTCGCGCTCTTGCATCTCAAGCACACCACGAGCCATGCTCGCTAGTTCAGATTCACGAGCCTGAATAATTTCATCTCGAGGTAAGGTTTCGAGAATGTGCATCAAGGCTTTATAATCGTGTGACAGCGGAGTCAATCCTGAATCATCTAAGACGCGCTGGATTTTTTCTGCCAGCAGTGGGATCTCTCTTGGGCTGCGATTATAAAGATTAGACGCATATAGACCGATAAATCTGTCTTCACCGATCACATTGCCTTTCTTATCGAATCGCTTGATTCCAATATAATCGACATAAGCAGGACGATGGACTCGGCTCTTTTCACTGCTTTTGGTTAAAATCAGCAAGCTGTTATCTAACGCTTCTTTACGAGCGGTCTGTGATAATGTCGATAACATTAAACCTTTATCGGATTTTGGTTTACCAGGCACATTCATCAAGCCTAGGCTGGTATCATTCTCGGGAACCAACTCTAAATCACCTTCAACTTTGTTGAGGTTATAACGGCGATAACCCAGCAAAGTAAAATGATGATTATTCAAATAAGTTAAGAAGTTGATCGCTTCATCAAGTTCAGACTGTTCGCCTGGGAACGGACGTTTTGCCATCTCTTTAATGGTGCTAGTTAACTTATTTGACATCACTTGCCAATCGCTAACCGATGCCGATACATCACCAAGAACCGATGCAATCTCTTTCTCTAAACTTTTGATATCAGCTTCGCTACTCAAGCGATCGATTTCTACTAGAAAAACCGCCACTTTTTCGCCGTTATCCTGATCATCACCATAGATTACATTTACGATTGCATCTTGCTCGCGTTGCACCGTTAACGGTGTGTGCAACATCATATGGGTGGTGATCCCCATTCGGTTAAGTGCCATACCGACAGAGTCAACTAGGAAAGGCATATCAGGGTGGATCACTTCAATAATTGAGTGTGAAGATTTCCAGCCATGCTTAGATTGACTCGGATTGAATACGCGAATATGACTCTCGCCGACTGGCGTTTTATTAACAACATTCCAAAGACTGAGCACAGCGCCATAAAGATCACTATCGTTACGGGCGTGCAGGTCGTCTTTTGACATGTGTGCATAGATACAAGTCGCGAACTGTTCGACTTGTTTGGCTTGTGCATTGGGAACTTTGGAGTGAATTAGGTTGACTACATTTTCAAGTAGTACTGAAGGCATTGCATCTTTCAAGGCCATGTTGCTGTTTCCTTTAGGGTCTATGGCAGCGCTTTTTGTAATTTTTTGGATGCTTGAGCATATAACCGGCCAAAATGTGTGACCTAGGTCATGCGGGAAGTCTATTACTAAATGTGCCATATTTCGAGAAGTATTTTAGTGGTAGATCCTCCTCAACGTCAGTTATTACGCCATTATTTCGCACTAGATGAAAAAACAATCGCTCTGATAGCGTTTTTATGCATAAAAAAGGAGAGCTCATGCTCTCCTAATTCATTGCTACTTAGGGTTTCGCCAAAAAATGGCCCCTATCGCAGGCAAAATAATTATTGCCCCCAACATATTTACCAAAAACATAAAGGTGAGCAAAATCCCCATGTCCATTTGGAACTTAAGAGCAGAAAAGAACCAGGTACTGACACCGATAGCCAAGGTTAACCCAGTAAAGATCACCGCGCTGCCGCGCTCGACTAGCGCTTGATGATACGCCTTCTGTACTGGCATCCCATCTCGAAGCTTAACGGCCATCGTCGACAAGATGTAAATCCCATAATCGACGCCAATGCCAACACCGAGTGCAATCACTGGTAAGGTACTCACCGCCAGACCAATATCGAGCTGAGTCATCAGCGCTTGCGCCAGTGTCGATACCACATAAAGCGGTAAGATAACCGCTACAGTGGCGCGCAGTGAGCGGAAACTAATAAGGCATAACACAAACACGGCGCCGTATACATAAAGCATCATAGGTAGCTGAGCCTCAGCGACGGCTTCATTCGTCGCCGCCATCACTCCAACGGGTCCTGAGGCCAATTTAAAGCTCAACTTGTCATTATCCATTTTCGCAGCCAAAGCTTTGACTTTGTCGATAACGACCTCAATGGTTTCCGCCTTATGATCTTTCAAAAAGAGATAAACGGGCATCACAGAGCAATCACCATTAAGCAAACCCGACGTCGTGGGTATTTGCCCAACTGCCTGCACTAGGCTTGCCGTGGTACGAGGCAACACTTGCCATTTAGGGTTACCCTCGTTAAATCCGGCATTAACTCGCTTGGCTATCGACGCTAGACTCGCCGTTGACTCAACCCCAGGCGTATTGGCAACTAACCACTCAAACTCATCGATTTGCATTAATGCATCGTGATAAGTACACGCCTCAGGGAATGCCTCGACAATCACCGTCATTACATCTGTGGTAATCGAGAAATTATCTGTGATGTAAAAAGTATCCAAGTTGTAGCGACTATCAACATGCAATGCAGGCGCGCCCCCTTGAAGGTCACCTATCTTCATCTCATTAGCTTGCTGCAAACCTACGCTGTAAAGCAATACCGTTAAGACAAGAACAACCGCAGCATATTTAGGTGTTGCAAAATAGGATAAGCGTAACCATAGCTTATCAATCTTGTTGTCAGCCTTGACTTCAAGAGGTTTTACTTCAATGTAGGAGATCAGCAGTGGCAACAGAATCAAATTGGTCAGGATAATGACCGCGACGCCCAAAGATGCCGAAATCGCCAATTCACGAATAATACCGATGTCGATGGCAAGTAAGGTCATAAAGCCAACGGTATCTGATAACAAGGCTATTCCACCTGGGATCAACAGGCTTCGAAAAGCCAATGCCGCTGCCGCTTTGGTCGTTTCGCCTTCACTGACTCGGCGGCGCACAGCATTAATCATCTGCACGCTATGACTTACACCTATCGCAAAGACTAAAAATGGGATCAGAATAGACATAGGATCTAAACCAAAGCCAACTACAGTCAACAAGCCCAATTGCCACACCACAGCCACTAAGCTACAAGCTAAGGGCAACAGGGTTAATTTCACCGACTTTGAAAATAGGTACACCATCACCGCAGTGACAAGAATCGCGATAAGGAAAAACAGCACCACTCCTTTTGCGCCTTCGGCAACATCACCGGCCATCTTAGCGAAACCTATGATATGAACCTTAATATGTTCATTTTCATACTGCCCACGCAGCTCATGTTCTAGTTGTTCCGCAAACGCGAGCGTGTCAAGCGGCTCACCCGTTTGCGGATCAAAGTCCATTAGCTGCGCGGTAACCATTGCCGCAGAATAATCTTCTGCGATCAGGCGGCCAACAATACCGGCCTTTTCAATATTACTTCGAACAACCTCCAGTCCCTCTGATGTCGTTGAAAAGTTGGCGGGAATAACCGGGCCGCCAGCAAAGCCATCTTCAACCACTTCGGTAAAGCGTGTCGACGGTGAATAAAGCGATTTGACTTGCGCCCTATCGACACCAGGAATAAAAAACAGCTGATCATGAACCTGTTTTAAGGTATCGAAAAAGTTAGCATTAAAAATATTGCCACTAGTATCTTCGACCGCAACCATAATGCTATTTGCTCCACCAAACTGTTTTTGATGTTTCAAATAGGTCTGCATATAGCTGTGATTCAGTGGAATATTCTTAACAAATGCCGCATCCATCTTAAGGTGGCTGGCTTGAAATCCTAAAAACAGGGTTGCCAGCACAAACGCAAAAATCACGTATCCGCGTTGCCTAAACAGGAACGACTCTAATCCATTAACTAATTTATCTAACATGTCTGGGCCTTATTATTTTTGTTTTAACTCAACGAAACCTTTTGTACCCGCAACCCATTGTTTACCTTCAGTATCCATACTGATCGTTACTAAGTTTTCCCCCTGACGCTGCTCTATCATTTTAACCGAATCATCACTGTCTACGTCGATAACAATACCTGCATTACCGACTAATCTAACGGTATGCTTATCCAAAACTAGGCCGCCATTTAATGTCGAATTAATTGGCAAAGAGATCTCTTGCCAAGATTCTATCCCATCTTGACTCTTAAACAGGTGCCCCCTCAAGCCCATTACATAGGTGCCCTGCTCAGCGATTAACACATTGAATAAAGAGCCTTCATAAGGAAAATCGATACGCTGCCACGTGACACCGAGATCTGTAGACTCCGCCGCCAAACCTAACTCACCGACCATAAGAAGTCGCTGATCATCAATTTGAACAACGCGATTAAAATGCGGCAGCAAAGTACTACGTTCACTAAGATACATAGCTTCGTCTTCGGCCTTTAACTCCTCAAGATAAGCATTGTCTTCCTCAAACAATAACTCACTATGGAACTCTTGTTGCCAGTTTTTACCACCATCAAGGGTGCGATAAAACAAACCATAAGCGCCAATGGCAATTCCCTGCTGGGTATCGAAAAATAAAATATCCATCAAGGGTTTTTCAATTTCAGGCGAAGTCATCTGTACTTGCCACGTTTGTCCACCATCTTGAGTATGTACAATGGTGGCATCATGACCAACAGCCCAACCTAATTGATCCGTGAGCAGCGTTGCTTTAGTCAAATGAGCATTGGTAGGCGAAGGCCTTTGTTGCCAACCATTATCGAATCTAAACAGATGTCCACGTTCACCAACGGCTATCGCGGTTTGTCCTTTGACGACCATATCAAGCACGATCGATTGAGTGGCTAACGGTTGTAATTCACTTTGACCCTCGTCGGCATAAACAGGGATAACACTCAAAAAAATAAGAAGAGAAAACGAGATCAGTCGAAGCATGCTAAACGACATACAAACTTCCTTTTATAAGACGAGGGGCAGCGATAGCCACCCCTATCCAAACGATGATTAACGAATACCTGCACGACGCAATGCCGCTGGGGTGAAATTAGCTTCACTCAAGCTTGCATCAAAATTGTACATTCTGCCTTCGTTATCAAGTCCCATAGCTAAGTATCGACGCGACTGTAGATCATGAATCACTTCTAACGTCGTCCAATGTGTAGGCACTTCATAGTAGTTAATCGCATGAGCGACTGCGACACGATATAGCTCATCGCGGTTATCATAGATATCAGTCAATGACACCTGCCAAGAGTCTTCATCGATATAAAAAACACGAGTCTTATAGATATGACGCATACCTTCTTTCAGCTGGGCTTTTACAACCCAAACACGATGCTTCTCCCAACGGACGTGCTCAGGATTAATATGGCCAGGAGTTAAAATCTGATCATATTTAAGCTTATCTGAATGCAACTTGTAATCGTTGTAAGGAATGTAGATCTCTTTCTTACCTAACAGCTCCCAGTTATAGCGTACAGGCGATCCATTGAACATATCAAAGTCATCTGTAGTGCGAAGACCATCTGATACTGTACCTGGCGTGTCAAATGCAACATTAGGCGCTTTACGTACGCGGCGCTGTCCTGTGTTGTAAGTCCAAGCTTGACGAGGCAAAGCCTCCTGATCCATGGTCTCTTTAACTAGTAGTGCGGTACCCGCCAAACGAGCTGGCTGCGTCACCACTTGCTTAAAGTAGAACAACGTATTGCTTTCTTTTAACTTATCCAACGTCATCTCTGGACGAGAATATTCAAAGCGGATCTCTTCAGCAGTTTCAACCAGTGTATAACCACCTGAAGCTGTAGGCGCGGCCTGACTACGAGAGGTCTCAACATCTACACCACGGAAACGTAGAATATGGTTCCAAATGGCCTCTAAACCATTTTGAGGGATAGGAAATGGCACACCGATAGACGCACCTGAAATACCGTTACCATCTGCAATAAGCTCCGCACGAGATGCATTAGCCTTAGTCGCATCATAAACAAACTGAGGCACTGCGGCAGTTCTGCGCGTCTGGTACACATTCATTTTGTAAGTATCGGGATAAAGCTCGAAAAGCTTACGTTGGCCGTCAGTGAGATTCTCTTTGTACTGATCTTTATTTGCATTCGAGATAGTAAATTCAATCTTGTCAGCAGCAAACGGATCAGGATGATGCATGCCCTTGGTATAACCCGCTGGTGCACTGGTGATGCCACCATTCCAAGCTGGAATCGAACCGTCTGCGTTAGCCGCTTTCTCTCCGCCCAATGGCGTTAATGTCGTTCCAAGTTTAGCGGCATCGGCCTCTGAAACCTTAGCAAATGAAGATGTCGCGCTTAATGCAACGATCACAGCCGCCGACAATATAGTTAATCTTTTCATTATTATTGTCCTTGTGAGTTAGATTGAATACTTGATGTTAAATGACACGTAATCTCGATCAGCCATCTGATTAGTCGTACCTACACCACCAAAGAACGAGTTATAGGAGAAATCGGCTCCCCAACGACTCTGATAATCAAAATTAACACCTATCGCGACAGACTTTTTCCCCTCGGTAAACAGGAACATAGGATCGGGCGTGATACCCTCTACGTCGTGAGAGAAAATAATGCGCGGAGACATGTTCACTCCGGCAAATAAGTTGTTGTAATCAGCCTTAGCCACCAAACGATAACCCCAAGCAAAATCGGTTGGGAACGGGTTAGTTTCCGGACCATTATGAACGGCCTCAATAATGCCTGGCATATCTGGGTTACCGCCAGAACGTGCGGTACCAGGGCCATTAAGTCTAAGTTCATCAAAGCCAGGCATATCATGGATCCATACACCACCGACTTCCGCTAGCATCACCAAATTACTCATGCCTAATGTCGGGCCAAAAAGATGGGTAAATGTCACCTGAGCCTGAGTGGTATCTAAACGAATGAAACCTTCTGCATATTCGCCTGGACCATAATTTTGGACCTGCGAAATCCCATCGAGATCGGCTCTATAGTGCGGAAGATTAGGATCGACATTTGCCAATTGCTGTGGCATAGCCGCAAACAACAATTCCACATCATCAATTTGTAATGGTTCATCAAGGCGATGAGCGATTTCACCTGCAACAGAGGTATCACCGATTAAGGTATTAAAACTGAAACCGTAGAGCTGAATATCTTCAGGATAAACGATCTGTGCTTTTGAGAAGGTCTCTAAGCCCAGAATTGTGTCACGGTCAACCATTCCACCCGTAGCACCTATCACCCCAAGCTGAGCAAGGTCACGACCGATCGCTTCGGCGGTAAAGTTAGCTGTAGTACCACTGATCAATGGACGACGGCTGTGGTAATTCATGTAATACAAACCAAACTCAGTTTCACCTAACTCTGGTGCATAGTAACCGAGCTTAATACCGTATTGGCCTGAATTGCTGGCACTTGCCTGATCTTGAATCAGCGTTGCTTTTGTAGGATAAGCCAATGCCAATGCGCCCAAGGTTCCCGCATCATACTGACCAGAAGCCACCATAGCCGCAAGGTTTTGATATTCTGAAATGAGGAAATCCAGATTCATATCAGGGTTAGCATTGAAACCTAACTGTGCATTTTGAGCATATCCACCATAACCAGCGAAGTCATTAGAGGAGAAGTACGAACCAGGTGTTGGCACCCAAACTGGTTCCCAGTCATATTGGTAGAAAGCTTCAACAGACAAACCGTCTGTCACACCCAATGACGCCCAAACCATACCTTGGGGTCTAAACGCTTCTTTTAACTCAGCACCAGGTGCATTTAGAATATTCAAGTCAACTGGGTTAATAACGCCAATACCATGGGGAATCAGCGTACTCTCACCCCATGAAACCACTTGGTTACCGACACGAACCGTTAACGGGTTAGCGCCATCGTTGAAATCGAAGTCACCATAAATAAAGGCATCGAGTAATCTGACATCTTTACATTGAACTTTTGACGCTTCTGAGTCGGCGCACGGGTCATACTCTTTACCAGTAATAGGATCGCTATATCCATAGCTACCGTTATTGGCTTTTTGATCATAAAAATACATCCCACGAGCAAATAAACCGTAATTCTTATATTTCAAGGACAACTCATGCAGCCCTTTAAACACCATAGAGGTGACGTCTCCCTGAGAATACAACATATTACTCAAGTCACCGTTACTAGAATAAGAACCAGACTGAGCCCAAATCTCAGCAGAGGTATATTTAGTATTGTTAAACGCAGAATAATTAGACCAGTCAAAGCGAGGGTGATTAACTTTACCTATGTTGTCATCCCAGTTGCGCTCTTCAACCCGCCAACTTGCGCCAGCACTCCATGTCGAATCGAACGAACCTTCTACTTCTCCCCAATCAAACGACACCGCGGTAGCGGTAGGTGCCGTCCCAATGCTCAACGCTGCGACGATCCCCAAAGCAAGCGTTGACTTATTAAAGCCCTTTTTTAGGTTTTTCATTTTAGCTCTTCTCCGTAACCTGCTGGATTCTTTGTTATAGGAATGATGGCCAACATCTTGTTAGCGTACAGGTAACACCATTGTTACAGCATTTACCATCGATGAGCAAGATGAAAAGAGAGAAAATTACCTTGAGATTTGTACACTTAAGCCATAACAACACAATATTTTCAAACGCTTGATTGAAACCAATCTCAACAATCAATTAACCTAAGATAATGTGATGTAAAAAAGCAATAATAAACAGGTGATTATATTTTTTCGTAGAAATGGATGCGGTGATCAAAAATGCAATCACCTGTTTGGAGCATTAACTCTAATTAGGATGTCCGAGTCAGTGAATGAAAATGACCATTACTGTCTAACTCCAACCTAAAGTGACCGGATAATCCAGATGGTGTTAAAAAGGGTCTAAAATGCCTAGCATGGATCCATAGGGTTTTACCACCAGTTTCTTTGACTTCAACTTTATCTACATACCCTTGGTAATAATCTAAAAAATCACGATAATTTATAGAAACAGAAAATAAATAAACCATAGTATCATCAACATATAGAGAGTAACGGCGAGGTAAAACTTACCTCGCCGTGTTGAATTTAAGCTAACGCCTTAGTGACTTTTTCATAAAGGTCTTTCGATAAATTGGGTAAACTTAAAATAGACTCAAGAGACGCTTTCATCAATTCTTGTCTCGATTTATCGAACTTTTTAAACTGGATCAAGGGCGTGATTATCCGCGCGGCAACTTGCGGATTCAGGGTGTTGAGCTTAATAATCACATCGGTCAAAAGCTTATACCCGGCACCATCATCGCGATGGAAAACTTCAGTATTTGCCGCTGAGAATGCGCCAAATAGTGAACGGACACGATTTGGATTAGAGAAGCTAAATGCAGGATGCTCTGTCAACGCCATTATCGCGTTAATGCGCTCCTCTCCAGGGCATGTCGCTTGTAGCGTTAACCACTTATCCATCACCAAAGGAGTGTCCAGCCAGCGTTGTTGAAAGTCATCTAGCAGCGTTTGTCTTAACTCGCCCTCTTCACCATTGAGCGCAGACAAAGCTCCCAAACTATCGGTCATATTGGTTGCACTATCGTACTGAGTCTTAGCATAGACTTGATACTGATCGGACAGCTTTAACAGCAGTTGCAATGACACGTTTTTCAGCGCCCTAGCACCTGCATTATCTATCTGCACTAGCTCCCTATAGCGCGCTGTCAATTCATCTTCACAGCCACTGGCAATCTCTTCCACCACAAAGGCACGAGCGGTGATCAATGCATCAAGATCGACATCATTTTCTTGCTCTATCAGGGTTGCCACGTTAGGGAAATTAAGGATCTCCGCCAATAATGCTCGATCTAGAGATTCGTCTAGTAATAATCCCCTTATTGCATCAGTTAAACGACTATCGATATGCATTGCAGTATTAGCACGCAGATAACCAACGTTTTGCCACACAGCTTGACTGAACAAAGCAACAGACGCTTCCCATTTAGCGACCTCGCTCGTTGCAAAACGAATGAGGTGAATTAGCTGCTCAATAGTATGTTCGAAGACAAGCTTTACCGGTGCTGAGAAATTCTGCAATAACGAGGGGATAGGCTTGGTTTGGATGCCATCAAATACAAAGGTTTGCTTATCTTTAGTCACATCCAGCACGCGACTGAGTAATGGTTGACCGTCAGCGCTGAGTAGCTCAATATCAAATGGGATATGCAGTGGTAATTTATCGGCCTGCTCTGCCGTTGGTGCGGTATGCTGGGAGATATGCAGGCGATACTGGTTAAGCGTATGGTTATACTCTTCCTCTACCGTCACCTGCGGCGTACCCGATTGACTATACCAGCGTCTAAACTGAGTCAGATCGACGCCACTGGCATCCTCCATCGCCGCGACAAAATCATCACAGGTAACCGCTTGACCATCATGGCGCTCAAAATAACATTTCATACCGGCTTGGAAACCCGCCTCGCCCAATAAGGTGTGCATCATACGAATAACTTCAGCACCTTTGTTATAGACGGTGACCGTATAGAAATTATTCATTTCGATAACTGACTCAGGACGAATTGCATGCGCCATAGGACCGCTATCTTCGGCGAATTGTTGATTTTTAATTACTTTGATGGCGTGAATGCGATTAACCGCCCGCGAACCAACATCTGAACTGAACTCCTGATCGCGAAATACAGTCAAGCCCTCTTTTAAGCTCAATTGGAACCAATCACGACAGGTAACACGGTTACCCGTCCAGTTATGGAAGTACTCGTGACCAACAACGGATTCAATACCATGATAGTCATCGTCAGTTGCAGATGCGGTATCGGCTAACACGAATTTAGTATTAAATACATTTAGGCCTTTATTTTCCATCGCGCCCATATTGAAAAAATCAACGGCGACAATCATATAGATGTCGAGATCATATTCTAGATTGAAACGTTGCTCATCCCAAAGCATCGACTTCTTCAGCGAGGCCATCGCATGGTCCGCCTTATGTAAATTCCCCTTATCGACAAATACTTGCAAGGCAACGTCTCGACCACTTTTAGTCGTAAAGCTATCACTGAGCAGGTCAAAATCCCCCGCAACTAACGCAAATAGATAAGCAGGCTTTGGAAATGGATCTTGCCAACAGACAAAGTGACGGCCATTTTCAAGTTCACCGGCATCAATTTTGTTGCCGTTACTTAATAGATAGGGAAATGCCGCTTTATCAGCTTCAACACGTACGTCATAGGTGGCAAGCACATCTGGCCTATCGAGAAAATAAGTGATGCGTCTAAATCCCTCTGCCTCACATTGGGTGCAATAAGCACCATCAGACATATACAGACCTTCTAACGCAAGATTAGCTTCAGGGTCGAGCAAAGTAACGATACAAAGTTCAAACTCTTCATCGAGCTCGTTAAGGATCAACTGTCCCGCCTTAATATCATATTGATAAGCCTCGCCATTGACGGTGAGCGACTCAAGATTAAGGTCGTCACCATCTAACACTAAAGTGGATGCACTCTCATTAAGCCGGCGAACTTTGCTAGTTGCAGTAACTTTAGTGCTTGAACCCGCTAGGGAAAAGTCAAGGGCAACATGAGTAATCGTGTAATCAGGACTTCTGTAGTCTTTTAAGAATTTCGCTTGAACTTGTGTCATCACAGTTCCTCTTATCTGTGTAAATTTGATAAAAAAAACGCGCCAATAGCGCGTTTTTTGATGACTTATATTGGCTTAATTAACCTGAGTCTTGGCCATTTTGTCCATATCTACCATATCAAGGGTGATATAGACCGTTTCATCTAAGAAAGCATCTGGTGCTTTAGCGTCAACTTCTGCACCATCGAGCGTAGCCAAAGGTGCTAAACCATCGACAGCGCGGCGCTCATTTAAACGTGCCAACTGCTTATCGTCATTTGTCTCGCGTTCTTCAATACGCTCTTTCTCAACTAAAGAGACACTTTTTTCTTTATGGCTCTTCTTAAATTCAGCAATATCTTGATAGATATAACCAAACTCAACGTCTTTTTTGACACGCTGTTGATGACGTTTATCCAAATTCGTGATTAAGTTTGGATTGATATCACCTAAAGTGCCATATTGTGCAACAGGTACTTTGTCCCACGGCAATGCGTTATCTTCTTCAGCTTCACCATATTCACCAGGTTCAAGCGCACTTGGGAATGGAATATCTGGGGTAACCCCTTTAAGCTGAGTGCTGCCACCGTTAATACGGTAAAACTTTGCAATAGTATATTGCACATGTCCGATAGGCTTATCATACATATCGTAGATTCGACCTAAACTCTTGTGCTGCTGGACCGTTCCTTTACCGAAAGTCGATTCACCGACGATAAGGGCACGGTCATAATCCTGAAGAGCTGCAGCGAAGATCTCAGAAGCAGACGCACTATAACGGTCAACCATTACCGTTAATGGACCAGCATAAGATACTCGGCCATCATTATCTCTGTTTTGAGATACCTTGCCATTAGCATCACGAATTTGAACCACAGGGCCTTGTTCGATAAATAACCCCGTTAGTAGTGTCGCTTCAGTTAATGCACCGCCACCATTACCACGAAGATCGATCACGACACCTTCAACTTTTGCTTCGTTGAGTTTTGCTAACTCTTTTGAAACATCTTGAGAAAGGTTCATATAGAAACCTGGCACCTTGATCACGCCGACTTTACGTCCAGCATAATCTCCGGTTTTAGGTTCAATCACTTCTGATGTAGCTGCGCGGTCTTCAAGACGGATCTTATCTCGAACTATGGTCACATTCGTTGGCTTAGCTGAAGATCCCCCTTTCTTAGGTAAAATCTGCAATACAACCTTACTGCCTTTAGGTCCTTTGATTAGCTCTACAACATCGTCAAGTCGCCAGCCAATGACATCGACGATCTCTTCGCCTTCTTGGCCAACACCGACAATGCGATCTTCTGGCGCAAGCTTTTCGCTACCTGCTGCGGGACCACCGGCAACCAGACTCTTAATCACGGTATAGTCGTCGTCCATCTGCAACACAGCGCCAATGCCTTCAAGACTGAGGTTCATTTCCATTTGGAAACGCTCAGCGTTGCGAGGAGAGAGATAACTTGTATGGGGCTCTACCGTGCGAGAAAATGCATTCATCACGCCCTGGAACACATCTTCGCTCTTAGTTTGGCTCAAGCGTTTGATGGCATTGTTGTAGCGCTTCTCAAGCACCTTAACTATTTCATCCCAATTTTTGCCCGTCAACTTAAGGTTTAACGCATCATATTTGACCCGTTGACGCCAAAGCTCATTCACCTCGGCTTCATCTTTTGGCCAAGCGGCATCATCGCGATCATATTGATAGCTATCGCCTGCAACAGTGAAGTCGATCTCTTTATCGAGCAAAGATAGCGCGTAAGCGAAACGGTCATAACGGCGCTGCTGAACAAGATCAAACATCTTATACGCCGCCGTTAAATCACCACTTTTGAGCATGTCATCAAATTGGGTTGAATAAACTTTAAAACCGTCAATATCGCTCTGCAACAGCACGTTACGACGGTAATCGAGCTGTTTTAGATAACGGTCAAATACCTGCTGGGAAAAGGCATCATCAAGATCAAATCTATGATAATGAGCGCGAGTGAACAGACCTGTCACTCGCTTGCTCGCCACTTTATGTTGTGGCTCTTGGGTTAGTGAGGGCAACTCGCTCGATGGAATTGTAGGCGTCAATGCCCAAGCCGAGAATCCTACAAAAATGCTGGCAATTGAGACAGCCAGAGTTAGTTTTCGCATCAACAAGTTACTCCTTTCACTATGAGACAGCTATAACAGGATGTGTTCAATCTTAACTTTAATGGTCAATCCTGAATCTAACTGTACTTGCACATCTTCTTTTTTGATGTCTAATACCACACCCGCAACGGGTGATTTACCTAGTTTGACACTGACGCGCTGATTTTGTTTCAGCTCGGTCAACACTGCTGGTACTAAATTTTCAACGACAGTCTCTGGCTTAGCCGTTTTTGTCGCAACAGGCTTGCGCTTCGGAGCAGGTTTCTTAAATGGTTTTTTCTCTGCCTTAGGCGCAGAGTTTTCACCTTTACTGGCCGCCGCTTTTGCAACACGTTTAGCCTTAGCTTTTTCTTGACTATCTTTCAGTGTAGCTTGCGCATGGTCGATATGCTCTTGCTCAAGTTCACCACACTCATTACCGTCAAGGTCGACACGCTGTGCGCCAGCTTTTACACCTTTAAGATAACGCCAGCTACTCGTATAACGACGTAAGGCAATTCTCAATTGAGTTTTACTGACTTTAGAATCATCAGCTAACCTGTCAGCCAAGTCTTGAAACAATCCAATTTTAAGAGGTTTAGTTTCACCTTCAGCAATAAAGCACAAAGGAAATGTTTCATATAAATACGCAAGAATAGCGTTGGTGTCGGTCAACTTTTCTGTTGATTCCATCATTACTTCCACAGTTTAAAAGGGACTATCACCAAACCAAAACAGTGTTGGTAGGCGTGTCGTTCATATTTGTTAGACTTAAGTTAAGAGGCCATTTCTTTAAAGGATACTAACCATCTCTCCAGCACAATCCAACATACCTTATCAATTACATTTAACAAACGCCAAGTATTCATTTCAACTAATGAAATGTTACTGGGCATTTTTATGTTCGTCGAGCGGCCTATTATAAGCGTGCCGGAGACGATTGCGACCATCAATTGCGCAAAATTGGTTGTAGTTTAAGCAAATAAAGCATTTTCCAAGCTTTTAAGGACTAACTCTAGGCCAATTTGATCGGCTTCATCGAATCTTGATAACGAGGGGCTATCAATATCTAATACCGCTATAACTTTGCCATTTCGTCGCATCGGGATGACAATTTCGGAGTTACTCGCCGAATCACAGGCAATATGCCCTTCAAATTGATGTACATCTGCGACTCGCTGTGTGGTATTGGTTAGCGCCGCCGTGCCACAAACCCCCTTTCCCATTGGAATTCGCGTGCAGGCGACTTTCCCTTGAAAAGGGCCAAGAATTAACTGTTCGCCTTCGACGAGATAAAAACCAGCCCAATTGAGATCATCGAGGTGATCATTAATCAATGCTGAAAAGTTAGCCATAGCCGCAATTAGATTATCTTCTCCAGCAAACAGCGCATCGGTTTGTCTCACTAAGGTGTCGTAACACACAGACGTCATAAAATTATCCTAACTATTTTTACGTTTTAGATTCTGGCTTTTTAGCCGCTTTTTTCGTTGGCGCTGCTTTGGGTGCTGCACTACCTTTTAACAAGCCCATAAGTTGATCTTTGTTTTCAGCCAAATAGAAACAAAGCTTCTCTGTCGCGCTGTCATCGAGCTCTAAAGCTGATTGCTCGATAAAAGGAAGAAGATTGTCCGCGATATCGAGCATCTTATCGTAGGCGTCAGCCTCCTTCTTAGATGTGAATGTCATCTTCTCAACCCCTTCTCTGACAACGACAAATTTAGTTATTACTGCCATGCCTGCCCTCACACTGTTTTTATATACAGTTGTAGAATCTCACAATTATAAGTTCTTATGCAAGTGTTCAAATTTATCTGATAGAATCTTATGCTATATAAATAGTTAGACTCTGTATGCCCAAGGCGATAAAATTTATGTCCAACAGCATCATAGTAATACGTTAACATCGACAGATTACTGGTCTATATCAATAAAGTGTCTTTCTCATAACGACCCTCAATGATAGGAATATATCGATACGCATTATGGATAGAGACGTGTTAGATAAGAGTATCGTCCTTTGTCGTTCCTGCGATTTGGTCGTCAGAAAGCGCGCCCTCCCCTCCGGAGTTCGAGCCTTATGCCCTCGCTGCAATAGCTACCTCTACGATACCCCATATTGTTCGATTAACGGTATGCTGGCTTTATGTCTCGCGGCACTTGCGCTGTATTTTCCCGCTAATTTTTTCCCGGTACTCGAACTTCACTTTCTTGGCAGTGTAAGAACCACGACCATCTTCGGCGGCGCCATGTCGGTGGCGGACCAAGGATATTGGGTGGTGGCTATCGCGGTATTAACGGCGGCGGTGATCGCACCAGGCCTGCTGATCCTATCGGTATTGCTGCAAGTGCTTATCGTAAAATATCAGTTACATAATCCCTTTTTTCGTAAAATTTATAAGGGATTTTTGTGTCAACACAACCTCATAAGCCAACTGAGCATGTTAGAAATTTATATGATCAGTATCTTCGTTTCTGTGTTTCAGCTCTCTGACTATACGGACCTCTACTTCGGCATTGGTACCTTTTGCTTTACGATGTTATTTATCGTGGTGATATTTTTACAAAGAGAATATGACATAGAACATATGTGGAGCGTCCTTAATGAGTACAAGTAACACCTCTGCTCAAGGGCAGCGCCTCGGGCTTACCTGCTGCCCTACTTGTACCAATTTGTGTCAGACGCAGAATAAAACCTGCCCAAGATGTGGACAAGAAGTAACCAGCCGAGATTACAGCAGTATACAAAAAAGTTGGGCATTACTGATCACAGCAGCCATATTGTTGTTTCCCGCTAACCTCTATCCCATTACCGTTATGACCAGCCAAGGTCAAGTGAGAAAAGACACCATATTCAGTGGTATTAACCACCTAATTCAATTAGATCTTTTACCCATTGCTATTATCTTGTTTACTGCCAGTATATTAGTGCCGATGTTAAAAATTATTGGCCTGTGCATCTATTTGCTCGCGATTAGTTTTGAAGTGCCAATATCGAAAAGAAAATTAATGGCTGGTTTTCATATCATAGAATGGATTGGCCGCTGGTCGATGTTAGACCTTTTCGTCATCTCCATCACTGCTGCGCTCGTCAATATGGGGCAGCTATTCGACGCAAAGCCTGCGCCTGCAGCGACAGCGTTTGCATTAGTCATATTACTGACTCAACTAGCGGCGAAAGTATTAGATACACGTTTACTCTGGGACCGATTGGAATCGAACGATGACAGAACTTGAAGCACCTAAAGTGGTAAAGAAAAAGCTTTTCTCTCCTATATGGTTACTGCCTATTGTCGCACTCGTATTAGGCGCTTGGCTTGGTATTAAAAGTATTCGCGAATCGGGTGTTGAAGTTCGAATCCATTTCCCGAGTGCAACCGGAATCGACGTCGGTAAGACCTTAGTCCGCTACCAAGGCTTGACCGTTGGTAAGGTAGTCGACATTAGTATCGATGATGCATTACAAGGAGTTTATGTTGATCTTATTATGGATTATCGCTCAACCCCTTTCCTGCGTGATGAAACCAAATTTTGGTTAGTGATGCCCAAAGCTTCTATTACCGGTGTTGAGGGTCTAGATGCGCTATTTTCTGGTAACTACATTGCAATCCAACCAGGGGATGGTGAATACCGAAGTGATTTTGTTGCCGAAGATCAGGCTCCGCCGGTCGCACCAGGTAGCGATGGACTTATGATTGAGCTGACCAGCAAGAGCCTTGGCTCACTGGATGTAGGCTCACAAGTTTTTTATCGGCAGATCCCTGTTGGTAAAATCGTCAGCTACCGACTCGTCAACGATGACAGCATACTGTTTAATGCCTATATCCAGAAGCAATATGCGCACTTGATTAAACAAAACTCCGCCTTTTGGAATGTATCAGGATTAACACTCGATGCTTCACTTTCAGGCCTAAAAGTAAAAACAGAAAGTCTTGCGGCGATCCTCGCAGGAGGAGTCACCTTCTCTTCTGACCCTAATGGTACAAAAGCCACAGCTAATCAAAAGTTCGTTATTTATGAAGATGCCGATTCAGCACTCGGTGGTGCATCCTTTAGTTTGCTCGCAGACAATGCAGATGCAATACAAACCGGTGCGAGTATTATCTTTAGAGGCATAGAGATAGGACGGATTAATCAAACCCACCTACTCGATAAAGGCGTTCGTTTCGACGCCACTATCGATACCCAATATGCCGATTTACTCAGCGGAACGGCGCAGTTTTGGGTCGAAGGCGCAGACATATCACTTGCTGGCATAAAACACGCTTCACGCCTAGTGACAGGCAGCGTGATTAATTTCATTCCAGGCGTCGGAGAAGCTAAATCGGAATATATACTGCTTAACACGGCACCTGAGAGTCGCGTTCAACCAGTGCAGTTAACGCTGTCGGCCGAGGATAACCCCGGTATCAAAGCTGGCGCAGAGGTACGATTCAAACAGCTGCCGATAGGTACAGTGACAGGCGTTAAATTCAAACCTGACTATAGTGGCATCCAATACCAAATAGAGATTTGGTCAGAATATCGCTCATTGATCACCAAAGGCAGCTACTTTATTCCGGAATCGGCGTTAGCCATAGAGGCTTCGCTTGATGGTGTGTCAGTCAGCACCCGAGATTTAACGACTTTGACTAAAGGTGCAATTAGTTTAATAAGAAGCAAAAGCACCCAACGGCTCGCAAGTGGCACGGGTCTGTCATTATTTGCCTCAATGCAACAAGCAAAAGAAACCATTGAACAGCGTGAGATGTTAACGATCACGCTGTCGAGTCCTGATGGCGCCGATTTAACGCCAAAATCGCCCATCTATTACAAAAAAATGCAGATAGGGAAAGTGCTAAGCCTTGATTGGAATGCCAGTGACGAAAATTTTGCTATCGTTTTAGGAATAGACAAAGCCTTTCGTAATTTAATCAAGTCAAACACCGTATTTTGGCGAAATGGTGCGATGACCATTGACGCCAGTTTAACTGGCGTCAAAGTTGATGTTGCTCCGTTAGAAGGAGCGCTCAAAGGCAGTGTCTCCCTAGGGCTATTAAAAGAGGGAGAAACAGGCGATCAACACCACCTTTACGGCTCACAGTCATTGGCACTCGCAAAGGCTCAGCCCATTCAGTTAACTTTCCCTGCCAGTAGTAAAATTGCCGCCTATGCCCCTATCCGATATATGGGTCATAAAATTGGTGAAGTCGAGAGAGTAAAACTCAATGCCGACCTGAGCAGTTTACACCTCGATGCTTATCTTTATGGCGATTATGCCAACATTTTTACCCGAGAAGATTCGCAGTATTACCTGGTCGACGCGCAGATATCCCTTTCAGGGATCACTGCTGCAGAGACACTACTTACCGGGCCTTATGTTGCAGTCCTCCCTGGGGTAAGCACACTCGCTATAACTCAATTTATTGGCACCACTGACGCGCCGGTGCAAATCGCCCAAGATACGTTATCGATCACCTTAGTGGACTCGAGTCTCGGCTCAATTAAAGTGGGCACGCCGATTATTTTCCGCGGCATTAAGATCGGCGATGTGAGAGATTATCGCCTCACAGACGATGGTGTTGAGGTGCTCATATTGGCTCAAATTGATGCCAACTATAAACATCTGGTCAATCAGAGTAGTCAGTTCTGGGATCTTTCTGGCATAAAAGTCGATGTAGGCTTGTTTTCTGGCGCTCAAATTGAAACTGGTTCTCTGGAAAATATTCTAGCAGGTGGCATTGGCGTCGTGACCGAACAGATTAGTTCAACTGACAATCAGATCAGCGCAGACAAACGCTTTACCTTGCATCAGAAGACAGAGCAGCAATGGTCGGAGTGGGCGCCAGCTCAACAAAGTAGCAACTAATATGGAGAAGCCTATCTCCTCGCGCTATGCTTGGCAGTAACCGATACGCTTTAACCTAGACGCCAATCACATTAAATAAGCTCGCTTATTATTAATGTGGTTGGTATATAAGTCTCTATGGTCGATACACTGGCTAAGATCAGCACTTAGTAAACGATTTCAATTGATAGATGGCGCGTTATGCTCATCTAGGAAACAGCTAATTATGTCGAAAGAGTTGATGCAAACCGCGGCAAAAAACTTAAAAAAAGCCGTACCCCTAATGCTAAAACATCAGATCCCAACAACGCCAACAAACTATGCATTGTGGTACGCCTATGTGGGTGAACAACACCCTGCACTCGTAGAAAAGATGGATACCATAGTCTCACAATACAACACATGTCCCCCCGTCAATGCCGAGCTACTTTACCGCGAACATATCTCTGATCCCGTTGAGATAGATGTACTGGATATGCGCCAAAATCTAGAGGCGATGACAGTCGAACTTTCACAGTCTCTGAAAGATACTAACCATGACGCGACCCAATTCCAGCAAAAAGTCGACAATAACTTTAATAAACTGAATCAAATCGAAAAGGAGGGTTTGAGTTTAGAGAAGGTGCTAGGACTCATCCGCAGTCTTGTCAAAGAGTCCGAAGAGATCCGTTCAAGCACCGAGTATTTCACTGGACGCCTCGAGAAAGCCCAGAACGAAATAGATGCGTTGCGAGCCGAACTGAAACGCTCAGAGAAAGATGTCTACTACGATGCATTAACGGGTGTACTTAACCGTCGAGCATTCGACAAAGAACTCGATGGCATATTGTCCCAAGCACCTGAAGGGACCTGCCTTATCATGGCTGACATAGATTACTTCAAACAATTTAACGATAACTACGGTCATCAGCTCGGTGATAATGTATTGAAAGCGGTCGCGAAACGCCTTAGTGAGGCATGTCGCGATGGCATCAAAATTTATCGTTATGGTGGTGAAGAGTTTGCCATTCTTGTACCTAATAGTCATCAACGTAAGGCACGTCACCTTGCCGAAGCGATGCGTCGCTCACTCGAGAAGGTTAGCTTGAAAGACCGCCGAAAAGATCAGCGAATCGACAACATAAGCGCATCTTTTGGCGTATGTGAATGGCAGAAAAATGAATCGGCTGGCCAATTGCTCGAACGTACCGATAAATTTCTCTACGAGGCTAAACGCCTAGGTCGAAATCGCGTAATGCCGATCTAGCCAAGCAACGGGCGCGGCGCTATCCAGCGCCTCGGTTTCAATTGGCTTTGCCACAACAACAAAGCGCCAGCGGCTTTGCGCACCTAGGCTCTCAAACGGATAGCAAGTGACTAATGTAAGCTGCAATTCGTCATGCAAACCCATCAGATAGGTATCATCTTCAGCAAGGATCGCTATCGTATCGACTCGATATAATCTCTCCCTAGCCGAACTATCTTGAAGCGAGATCAACTGACCGGGCTTTATGCCTTTTAACCGAGCAAAATGGGTGTCGCGATGGCCCGCAATCACAGTATTCCCCCACGCATTCATCTGACTATTTGACATGATAGCTGCAGGGCCAAATGCCAAATTTCGGCCTGATGCGCCTGCAAGAATATAAAGCGCATCACCCGTTACGCTGTTTTTTGAGTTCATAAACTGCATCTTGGCAATAGGATAAGTATCAGCCCAGCTCCATGGTTTGTTTGAGCCGCCATGGCTTAAGGTTTCATTCCACGCCTGCTCAATTAGAAACTGAGCAAAATGGGCTTTTGCCTGCATATATCCTCCCTTAAACAATAATGCACAAGCGATAATGGTGATAAGTAATGTCATTCGTTGACGTGAAACCAAGCTCGTTAGCCCTTTCATGCCCGAACACCAAAACGACCTCGAAACAACACGCCAGAAAAACTCAATGAATAAGCGCCAACTAAGAACAGTAACATTCCACCAATCGCCATATACAGACGACTCTCGCTGCCCGTTTGCGGCCAGCTGGCGGGGCCTGCTAATGGTAATATCGTACTGGAATGTGCATCCACACTCGCCTCACCATTGGGACGCGATGGTGTTTTATCGACCGCAACTAAACTGGTATATGGGCTAACGAGGTGATAATCCAGAGCGATCTGGGTTACTTGGCGCTTTATCCTGTCGCTATTACTGCCATTTTTACTGAGCAACAATGCAGCGATCTGTTTTCGCGCCCAAAGCAGATCTAATCCTTTGGCCTTAGCATCGCGTTGCAAGGTTAAGCGTCTTTGCCAAAACTGTCCGCCCAAGGTGCCAGAAACGATAAGCTCATCGTTATGGGATTGATGGCGTGAAGATTTCAGCTTTACCGCGACCATCACAGGCTCTTGAGCATAGAGATCGCCAATATTTACAGGCCAATAATCGGGGATACTGCCATCCCCTAACCTCAACTCCACATTACTCACTATGGGATGCTCAATTTTGTCCATTAACTCAGCTATCTTTTGATCAACTTCATTAAGCTTGCCGATGTAGGTATAGGTACCTCGGCCCGCCTGCGCTGCTCGCTCCATAAAGTAGCCATTAGGCGCAGCGCCGATACCAACGGTAAATAAACGACTGTCGCCTAAATGATCCGCTATTAGACTAAAGAGTTGCTCCTCATTGCCGATCGCACCGTCGGTAATAAACACCACTTGCTTTAACCGACTAGCATTATCTAACGAGTTCGATGGAGAGGCGCTCAATGCTCGCATGAAGGCTGGTGCCATCTCTGTGCCACCATCGGCAACGAGTTCTCTGACAAACAGATTGGCGCGCCCTAAGTTCGAAGCCGTTGCAATTAGCGGCCTTGGCGACAAAGTCTTGATTTTTGATTCAAAGGCAATAATGTTAAACGTGTCATCAGCACCTAAGCCCGCAAGCGCATGTAACAGTGCACTTTTTGCCTGTACAATTGAGTCACCACTCATAGAGCCTGACGTATCGATAACCAAGGTCAGTTCACGAGCCATCCCGTGGCGCGATCTGTCTTGCGGAGGCATCAACATCACTAAGCCATAGTCATGGTTAGCACCAAAGTCATTATTGATGTTTGGGAATGAATCATCACTTGGATCTGTGTTCGCAGTGTTAGTGCCAAGACTCGCTGGTTGATGAGTTCTCCCCCGCTGAGTAAAAGCAACAGCGGTAGGAAGCTCGGATAATATAGGTTGCCAGCTCAATACAAAGTCTCGCTCTGGCTTTATCACTTGGGTCAACTCAAGCTCAATCACATCGCCGTTAGTGACAGTTTGCTGCATTAAATGATAAGGCGTTTTGATATGGCTAAGCGCTATCCCTCCATTTAACTCGATATGTAAACTCACATTATTGGACTCGCTAGCATTAGTCCCCTTTGCGGTTAACATTGGATCAGCAAAAGACGGTGCAGGCGATGCCACAAACTGCGCTTGCGGCTCAATGGGGAACTGATTTTGTGGGTAGTAACGAGGCGTGATGGCCATAGGAAACCGTAAACTAAACTCTCCTTGTTGGTAGTTGACTAGCTGTTGATAGGCAATCTCAACGACAAGGGTCTCACCTGGGGCCAAATTAGCCACTTGAGTAGAAAACAGATTAGGCTTATGTTGTTCAACCAAACTGGCTTTTTGACCAGCGGCTTTTGCCACCTCAAACTGTTTTTTAGCTTCAAGCTTAGTTTTTATCTCCCCTTCCAATACCCGCTCACCAACGCGCAATGTCATCGAATCAACCGCCGCATCATGGGGTAGAGGAAACTGATAAGTACCATTTAGCCAATGTTCACTGTCATTATGAAAATACTGTTTTACCCTGACTCGATTAAGCCAACCCGAGACCTGCATTTCAACTTGGGTGTTTACAGGTAATGCCGTAAAACGCTCGCGTGAATCCCCTGCGCTACCGATTTTGGTATCGCTATCTGCATCACTCTCTGCATAGCTATAAACTAATTGTGCGCTACCCAGAGGAGTTTCATCTTCTGTCATCGCCAATGCACTAAACGGTGATAACAGAGTGAATACCACGAGCAGACTTTTCGTTACTGTTAACCTTATTGGTTTTAATAGACGGTGAAAAAACGCCCCCCTCGGGGGGCAAAGGTTGGTTAAACGATAAGACACGGTTTCCATGTGCAAATTCCTCACTGCTACATCGCTAAGATTGATTTCTATTTGAGACGTCTAGTTGGCGGCGATAGCGGTATCGGCTGGCAGCAACTTAATGGTTACCCGGCGATCAAAAAAGTCATTTTCAAAGCTCTGCTCATCTTTCACTGGCGCCGTCGCACCAAATGCTTTGGCATCTAAACGAGACTCGTTAACGCCTTGCTTAACCAAATAACGCCTAACTTCGGCGACGCGTTGCTCCGACAAGGCTTGGTTATAACTAGATTCCCCGCGTCTATCGGCATAACCTGTTAGATCGAGCTTAAGTTCTGGTGACATCGCCATCACATCAGCCACCTCATTAAGTTGTTCCTTAAAGTGTGATTCCACCTCAGAAGACCCCGTCTTAAACTGCACATTAAGCCCGAGTGCGAGCTCTTCTAATCGCGTACCTTGACGCTGCTTAAGGCTTTCAAGTTCTCGTTGCGCACTCGCATATTGCTCACTGAGACTTTCGAAATGTTGTTTCTCTTGATTCAACACTGCGATTTCACTCTCTTGCTGCGCCAACTGCGCCTGTTGCAACTTTATCTCACTGTCATCGGCAACCGACTGACCAATCATTCCGCCAGTAAATGCGCCGATAATGGCGCCAACAGGCCCGCCAACGACGGCCCCCAGTACAATACCCGAGCCAACACCAATTAACGCCTCTTGATCTGAAGATTCAGACGCTACCTCTTGGCCTTGAACAGATGCTGCATAGGTCATAGAGCTGGTCACTAAGGTGGTAGTGATAAGTGCTGCTAGGATCTGCTTTTTCATAATGGTCTTCCTTAAAGTGTGTGGTCTTAACTAACTTGCTTGAATAAGTGAACCGCTAGGTTCGTTTCGATGAGCTCATTAAACCGCAGCTAAATGGCACGGACAGGGAGCAAAAATGGCATTGCAGCTACCAATTGTGGCAACAAAATGGCAATTGGCTTCAACCACTTTTTTCAGTAAAAAATTACTGTATAGTCACAAACAATTAATCAGTTAAAACCCAATGAGTGGACCATGAAACGTATCGCTATAGTGGAAGATGAAGCGGCTATCCGCGAAAATTACAAAGAGGTGCTTCAGCAGCAGGGATACAGTGTCCAGGCATATGCTAACCGCCCCACAGCACTGCAAGCATTTACAACTCGCTTGCCTGATCTTGCGATTATCGACATTGGCTTAGAAAACGAGATAGATGGAGGCTTTGCGCTTTGTCAGTCACTTAGAGCGATGTCGAGCAGTCTGCCAATCATTTTTTTAACTGCAAGAGACAGCGACTTTGATACGGTATGCGGCCTACGCTTAGGCGCCGATGACTATTTGAGTAAAGATGTCAGCTTTCCCCATCTCATTGCTCGCTTAGCGGCACTATTTAGACGTTCGGAACTACAAAATAGCGCTAGCTTAATGGAGAACCTGATTGAACATGGCAACCTCACCATAGATGTCAATCGGATCCAAGTCTATTGGAAACAGCAACCCATTGAACTAACGGTGACCGAGTTTTGGATGGTTCATGCGCTTGCCAAACATCCTGGCCATGTTCGTAGTCGTCAAGCCTTGATGCAAGACGCGAAAATTTATGTCGATGACAGTACCATTACTTCACATGTAAAACGGATCCGTAAGAAATTCATTGCCCAAGACGATAGCTTTGACTGTATCGATACCGTCTATGGCATGGGTTACCGTTGGGACAATCAAGGTTAATCATGCTCCATCTTCCTATTGGCCTGCGCACAAAAGTGGCCATCTTATCGCTGTTTTTGCTTTGCCTACCTTGGCTTGGGTACCAATATGTCTGGGAGATGGAAAAATACCTTAGACATGGCCAAGAAAAAACCCTCGAAGGGACCACCCAAGCATTGGCCACCGCGCTACATGAACGGCCAAAACTGTTCGATAAACAAGCCAGTTTCCTGTCGCAAGTTGAGCAAGGACGCGACCTTTACGCTTACCCATTAGCGGGGCCGATCCAGCTTGATGGTAAACTCGGCGATTGGTCAAGTTATCGTCATCGAGCCCTTCATTATGGAGAACATCATCAACTATTTAGCGCCGATGAAACCAAACCCCTGAAGGTTGATTTTACCCATATGGTCGGCAAGTACGCCGGCTATCTCTATGGTTTCTTTGAGGTTACCGATCCTAATGTGGTTTATCGCGGCACCAATAGCCTGCGTATCGACAATAACGATCACCTAGCTATCGCGACTTTGGCACCAGATGGTAAGTTTCGCCGCTACATAGTCGCAACCATCAGAGATGGCTGGATCAGCGCATTTGAACTACCAGAAAATCCGAAGCTTAGAGCTCCTGTCACGCCCGAGATTAAGATCCAGGGTAAATGGCTAAAAACCGACAAAGGCTACAATGTAGAGTTACGGATCCCTCTGGAAATGGTTGGGAGTAAACTCGGTTTTGCAGTCATTGATGTCAACGATCGTAAGTCTCGTCAGGTAGAAGCTATTGTAGGGACATCGAGTACCGATGATGTCGAAAACTTAGGCACAGTCTTAGTTCCATCGCCAGAAATTGAAAGTATTATCAAAGGGATGAGCCATAATAGCTCACGAATTTGGGTAGTTGATAAACATGGACGTGTGCTGGCAAAATCTGGCGATATTCATACCAGCACCAATGTCTGGGCGCAGACCACCAAAGAGCAACAAGATGACAGTTACTGGGGACGCTTTAAGCGAGACTATCTTCACCCCTTTTATTATCGAATTCTAACTACGCCACCTAAGGATTTTGTCGACTCGTTAAAAGACTCAACCGTATTGGAAGGAAGCCATATTCGTCGCGCGCTCTCGGGGCGCCTTGGTTCGACTTGGCGGCTGACACCTGACGGCAAAGCCGTTGTACTAGCGGCCGCCAGCCCAATCTGGATAGATGATACCGTAATGGGCGTGGTGGTCGCAGAGGAAACCACGCACGGGATCAGAACCCTGCGCAACAAAGCGCTAGAAAAACTGTTTAACGTGATTCTCACAGTGATGAGCATGGGCACATTAGCCCTGTTCTTCTTCGCATCTAGCATCTCTAGCCGTATCCGAAAACTCAGGGATGAAGCCGAGCAAGCTATCGATAGCCAAGGCCGGATTAAACAAGCCATTGTCGGCTCAAAAGTACGCGATGAAATTGGCGATCTCTCCCGTAGCTTTGCCAGTATTGTAAGCCGCCTCGGGCAATATACCCATTATCTGGAAAATATGTCATCGAGATTGTCCCATGAACTGCGCACACCAGTTGCCGTTGTCCGTTCTTCACTTGAGCACTTAGCGCTCCAAGAACTATCGCCATCACATCAAAAGTACGTAGATCGCGCGCAAGAAGGGGTTAGTCGGCTAAATATGATCCTCAACAACATGAGTGAAGCCACTCGGCTTGAAGAGGCACTAACCCACGCAGAAGTCGATCTATTTCCACTTTCCAAGGTCGTCTCAGGTTGCATGCAAGGCTATCAGATAACCTACCCTAAACAGCGTTTTCAGGTCGATATCTGTCAAGATCCCTTGTCGATGCATGGGGTTCCTGAATATATCGCGCAGTTAATGGACAAGCTTATTGCCAACGCCATTGAATTTAATCAAGCAGGCTCTGCAATCGAAGTTAAACTTAGTGCAAAAGGCAAAATGGCTATCTTATCTATCTATAACCAAGGCCCTGCACTACCTGACAACATGAGTGAGCAGATCTTTGAGTCTATGGTGTCGGTTAGGCATCAACAAACCCAAGACAAACCTCACCTTGGGCTGGGACTCTATATTGCGCGGTTAATCGCAGAGTTCCACCATGGCAGTATTAGTGCTAAAGACAGGGTCATCGATGGCAAACACCTCGGAGTAGAGTTCACCATCAGGCTCCCAATAAACCTGATATAAGATATGGAAATAAGCTGTAAATAACTCACTTTCATTTAGCCATTTAGATGTTAAGATGGCTAAAATAGCAATTAAGATGTGGGATGAAGCGATGAAAAAAGAGACTCAAATAGTCAGTGTTGGCAGAGATAAAAAATGGAGCAAAGGGGTGATTAACCCGCCGGTGTTTAGAGCATCTACTGTGGTTTTTGACACTATGGAAGAGATGCGCTTTGCGACCAAAAATCGTGCTAACGGTGAGATGTTTTATGGTCGTCGCGGCACACCAACCCATTTTGCATTTCAAGCAGCCATAGCTGAACTCGAAGGCGGCGTAGGCACAACCCTCTATCCTTCAGGCTCGGCAGCGATTTCTGGTGCGCTACTCTCTTTTCTCAAGGCGGGCGATCATCTATTAATGGTCGATAGCGCCTACGAACCTACTCGTGATCTATGCGATAAACTGCTTAAAGGATTCGGCATAGAAACCACTTACTATGACCCGATGATCGGCGATGATATCGCGGCGCTTATTCGCCCAAATACTAAGGTGTTATTTCTCGAATCTCCTGGCTCTATTACCATGGAAGTACAAGATGTTCCGACCCTTAGTCGTATTGCCCATCAGCACAATATTGTGGTCATGTTAGATAATACCTGGGCATCACCTATCAACTCCCGCCCTTTCGAGATGGGGGTTGATATCTCAATTCAGGCCGCAACCAAGTATATTGTTGGCCACTCAGATGTCATGATGGGCACCGCCACGGCCAATAGTCAGCACTGGGATCAACTGCGAGAAAATAGCTACTTGATGGGCCAATGCACCTCTGCTGATGACGTCTATCTCGCCAGTCGCGGACTGCGTACCCTAGGCGTGCGTATGGCGCAACATGAACAGAATGCCCTTAAAGTCGCTAATTGGTTGCTAACGAGACCCGAGGTAGACCATATCCGCCACCCAGCCTTTGAAACCTGTCCTGGACACGAATTTTTTAAACGGGATTTTAGTGCCTCCAATGGCTTATTCTCATTTGTATTAAAGCAAGGCAACCTCAAATCGGTTACCGCGTTTGTAGAGAACATGGAGCACTTTAAGATGGGCTTCTCTTGGGGCGGCTATGAAAGCCTTATTCTCGGCGTTTTTGGCATAGATAAGCTACGCACAGCAACCCAATGGGACAACAGTAAGCCATTAATTCGCTTACATATCGGACTTGAAAACCCAGATGATCTCATTGCCGATCTCAGCGGTGGGTTTGAGCGTTTAAATCGAGTACAAGGTTAACTCCGATAAGTTAAGAATTAACGTCAGAGAGAACAATAAAATTAGGCTTGGCGGTGAGTCAACAGCGACACTAAGCCTAATATTTTATCGTTATACCAATCAGAATAAGAAAGTGATCTACTCAGCAAGTTTTTTGGCAACTAATTCAAGACGAATTGATGGGAATGGTTGTTCCTTCGCGGGACCATTCAACACAGAAGTAGAAAGGTAATAAACACGCCTAACAGGCGAGTTTTAGCACTTTTGATGCAAGGTGAACGAGTTTGACCCTAGTTCAACTAAGCTCTTCTCTCGTTGCAAACAAAAAAGGTCTTGTATGTCTTTAATGCACGACTGAAGGGATTTAGAAGGTAGGGTTACGCATGAAGCGGTTACCGAGGATGCTAGCCGAGGATGCTAGCCGAGGAGCAGTTAAAAACCTTGCCTCATAAACGGTAAATTCTCACTGAGCGATCACATCTTTATACTGATTGGTATAACGCATTGTTTTATGAAAA
The DNA here is from genome assembly GCF_019457515.1 of Shewanella mesophila. Lineage (NCBI taxonomy): Bacteria > Pseudomonadati > Pseudomonadota > Gammaproteobacteria > Alteromonadales > Shewanellaceae > Shewanella > Shewanella mesophila. The sequence goes on along the minus strand of NZ_CP080421.1, from coordinate 1,904,391 downwards.
ATAAACCTATGATCTGCTTTTGTCCTCTTCTCAAAGTTGTTTATACTAACTAGAGCAAATTCTTAAGCGGTACCAAACATGTTGCAATGTATTAAGAATATTTTTGTACCACTGACCTGTTTACTGTTTAGCACAATAACTTTCGCCAATGTTCTCAACGCTGACTTTAGGCCTCGACCACCAGAAATGGTTATCGACGCTGAAAATCAACACATTAGTGGGCCACTTAAGGACATTATTGAAGAGGCTGCTAACAACATAGGTTTCAGTATTCATTGGCGTATAGCCCCCTTTCCCCGTAGTCTGGCCAAACTTAGAAAGATTGGTAATGTTGACATTGTTCCCCGAGTAATACGCACAAATGATCGGCAAATGTTTATTGATTTTATCGGCCCAATAAGTCAACAGGAACGTAATATCGTTTTTGTTACCCGCGATGATGGGCCAATAATAAACCGTTATGAAGACTTAAAAAATCTAAACGTTGGGGTGAAAAGAGGAACGGCTTATTTCGAAAAATTTGATAGCGATACCCAGATACAAAAAACAATCGTTAACGATGATTTCAACCTCGCGAGAATGTTAGAAGCACGACGAATAGATGTGATTATTGTGTTAGATCTACCAGCCCTTGAAGCTGAGTTAAAAGTAGTTGAATATACTGGCTATCAAATAGCTGGTTATTACTATCCAAACATAATAGGAAACTATTATGGAATGCCTAAAAACCACCCTCAGGCAAAAGCACTTCAAAATGCTATATTGGACATGGTGAAAAATGGAAGAGTAGATTCCATTTATGCGAAATTTGGACTAACGGCGCAGTAAATTCTCTATAACAAGCCTTGTTGCCAGCCACACACAAAAACAGCTTAGTCCCAAGTTTCATAGACTCTTAACTGTTTCAACATGTTGCATTAAGCTTCACCCATCACTTAATAGTAAAGCTACGTATTTGATTAAAAGCTATAAACTCTGGTTTAACGTCCTTTCAACTCGCCTTTAAGCGGTCCTAATGCGCAGGTTTACCAGCCACGCTAGTAGGATCTTGCCAAGCTTGTGTGCCGTATAAAGGCACGGTCGAGATCGCATGCTTATGACTGCCATTGGTTTCTTTCGTTGAGTACGACAGGTAGATCAGGGTTTGATTTTCAGCATCATAGATGCGGCGAACCTTAAGTACTTTAAATAAGATGCTCAGCGATGCCTTAAACACCACCTCACCGTTATGGCTTTTATCAATAGCCGCAATATCTGCAGCAGTAATCGGCCCAGTTTGACGACAGGCGATCCCCATATCTGAGGGGTCGGCAAAGTCGAGATTCGCTTCTATTCGGCTAATATGGCAGGTCACACCTGGCACTTTTGGATCGCTGCGCGCGTCGATAATCACATCCTTGGTGGTAAACATCCCAAGACTGACCTTACCAACATCATCGCCACAACCACTCATGCTAAACAATAAGGTCGCAAGCAGTACCGCTTTGCTGAGTTTGCCGTTACTTTTCATCTCTAGTATTCCCATTTTACATCCTCTGTACTGGGTAAATATCTATGAATAACCCCTACCCAAATACTTTTTGTGACCAACGAGTTAATCCCGCGGTGACACTACCAAAATGATCGCCCACCACTATCTCGATATCGGGATAGTTAGCCGCAATACTGGCGTAAATCGCGGGACTCTTAGCTGTGCCCCCGGTGACATAGATAATATCAGGCGTGACTTGGGCGTCGCTTAACGCCTGAGCCATTAAACTCTGGATCTGACGCACAGGCTGACTTATGGCGTCAACAAACATAGACTCATTCACATCAGCATGGAGTTTATCACAGATATAATCTAACGAGATTTGGATCTGGGTACTGTCGGACAGCGCAATTTTTGCCCCTTCGGCGCTCCTTACAATGCGGTAACCCAACTGTTCTTGCTGCACTTTTAATAAGCGCTGTAAAAGATCGGTACGCTCGGCATCTTTAATCAGGTCCTTAATCATATTACTACTGCCGAGAGTAGCAAACTCTCGCTGTGCACTAATATCATTTACCGCTACCGCATTCCAAAATGGCTTACTGGGAACGGGTAAGCCATTGACCATTTTAGTCTCTAAGCCCAAATAGGGCATAAAGGCTTTCATCGCCAATGCGATATCAAGATCGTTACCACCAATGCGCTGGCCGCTATGGCCTAAGAAGTCATCACTGCGATCGGCTTTATCGATATGAGATGGCCCCATTTTAACGACAGAGCAATCGGTCGTACCGCCGCCGACATCGACCACTAATACCGTATTGTCGACCGTTAGGCTTGCTTCGAAATCCATCCCCGCAGCTAATGGCTCAAACAGAAACGCCACAGCGGTAAAGCCCGCCCGCTGCGCGGCTAAGGTTAAAATACGCTCAGCCTGCTGGTTGCTCTCTTCACCGCCAATACCTTGGAAATTTACCGGACGGCCAATGACCGCATGAGTGATGCCATTAGAAGCGCTACTGGGTAGTTTATCGGCAAGCTTTTTAATATGCAGCATCATCATGGTGACGATATCTTCGAACAAGGCCACTTGATCCGCGCGTAGCCCGGTCGCACCTAAAAATGATTTAGGTGAGCGGACATAAAAGCCCTCTTCAGGCATATCCAGATAGTGCTGCACTGCCGCCTCACCCACAAAGACGGCTTGCTCGTCGTTGTCGAGATCTAATGTATGGCGTGCATGGCGCGCACGGCTAAGCTGGGCGGCACGAAGCTTGGCATAATCGGCTTGCTGATCGCTGGGCAGCGCCTTAAGCACAGCTTCGCAAATTAAATCGCGATCGAGAGCGTAAAGCGTTGAAACCAAGTAATTAGAATTAGTGGCTAACGGTAGTAATTTGACTTCGCCTTGCTCCATCACGCCAATGGCGCAGTTGGCACTGCCGTAATCGAATCCAACAAACATGCTAAAAGGCTCCAACTAATAAAAAGCCGTGCAAAATAGCACACTCCCACTAAAAGACAACCAGCGTCATAAAATAATAGTGGGCCAACACCTAAATCACCTGACTGAAGGAACCAATAGGCCACCGTCTTACACGTCGCAACGGGTATCACCGCAACAACGGGAATCTGCTGACAGCCTTGTTCCATTGTCATTTCGAGCATAACCGCCTGTCCGATGAAGTTAATTCGACTAAGCTTAATATTAGCTCGACTTAGGATGCCGTTATGACCGCACAATTAAGATCTGCAAGATGGGGATGCAAGGGTGAAAAGATCATCCACCGCAGACGGATGAATTGGCCTTGGGTTAACCAAGGGCGACGAAGCGAGATAATGACCAACATCATAGGCCTGTTTATATTGTTATTACTGAGTGTTAGTGCCTCAAGCACTGCTATGACCTTAGCTGACACCGGCGCATCTGAGCGGCTCAATGATCTGTCTCAGCAAGCTACTGAACAACCCGTTATCAAGCAGCAGGAGCACACGCCACAGAAGGTGCCGTTATTACGTTTTGAGGGGGCAATAGGTCCAGCGGTGAGCGAATACTTGGTTAATGAGATCACTAAGGCTAATCAGCAGCCTTTAGGGCAGCAGCCGCCATTACTGATGATCACTATGGATACGCCTGGCGGCCTTGTCACTAGTTTACACACCATCAACCAAGCCATTTTGACATCAACCATTCCTATCGCATGCTTAGTCTCGCCATCTGGTGCCAGAGCCATGAGCGCCGGAACCTATATCTTGTACGCTTGTCATATCGCCGCAATGGCACCAGCCACCACCTTAGGCGCTGCAACGCCAGTCAAGCTCGGCGGGCCTATGTCCCCAGCTCCCAATCCGCCCTCTCCAAATAGTGACGACGGTGCAGTGGAGCAAGGCAGTAAAAATGACGGAGAAGGAGATAGTGATAAGAATAGTAATAAACAGCCCCCAACAGATAATAGCAGTGCAATGGAGCGCAAAATCTTAAATGATGCCCTTGCAAGTATTCGAGCATTAGCGACACTGCGCAATCGTAACATCGACTTTGCCGAGCGCGCGGTGACCGAAGCCGCAACCTTGACCGCAACTGAAGCCTTGGCTGAAAACGTGATTAACTTTATCGCTGATGACGCGCCCGATCTGCTGGCTCAACTTGATGGCACCCAAGTCGATATGGGCGATCAGAGGCTCACACTAACCTTAGGCAATGCCCAACTCATCGAGCATCATCGTAGTTGGCGTAATCATTTTATTGCAACCATCACCGACCCTAATATCGCCTATATATTAATGTTAATTGGTATATACGGCTTACTGCTCGAGTTTTATAGCCCCGGCGTAGGCATTGCAGGGGTGACTGGCGCCATCTCACTGCTTATCGCTTTATATGCTTTTCAGCTCTTACCGATCAATTATGTTGGACTGGGATTAATGCTTTTAGGTATCGGCCTGTTGATTGCCGAATCTATGGTACCAAGCTTCGGCATTTTTGGTTTAGGCGGCGCGGTCGCATTTGCCCTAGGTTCAATTTTCCTCATCGACAGTGAAGTCGAGCGTTTTTCCATTTCGCTGCCGCTTATTGCCGCCGTCACCGTTACGGCCTTGCTGTTTTCATTGTGGATATTAACCACCCTATGGCGGCAGCGTCATCATAGGCCAGTCAGTGGTGACGAGGCAATTGTCGGCGCTGTGGCCATAGTTGTAGAAGGATTCATTGAAAAGGGATTCGTCAGCCTTGACGGCGAACAGTGGGCTGCGGTGAGCGATAAACCGACCCATACGGATCAGCGAGTTCAGGTGGTCGCAAGAGAGCACCTCACGCTAACAGTGACCCCAACTCCCCCTTCACCTAAGGAGATAGCCAATGGACACAATTAGTTACAACCCCTCGGTGTTCTTTATGGCGCTCGGTTTTTTACTGCTGGCGTTACTTTTTAGTGCATTCAAAATCTTACGAGAGTATGAACGAGGCGTAGTCTTTATGTTGGGGCGATTTTACCAAGTAAAGGGACCTGGGCTGATTATCGTCATTCCGTTGATCCAACAAATGGTACGCGTGGATCTGCGTACCGTGGTGATGGATGTGCCCACCCAAGATGTGATCAGCCGGGATAATGTGTCCGTTAAGGTCAATGCGGTGATCTACTTTAGGGTGATCGATGCTCAAAAGGCGATAATCAACGTAGAAGACTACTTGCAAGCCACATCGCAACTGGCACAAACGACCCTGCGTTCGGTGCTAGGACAGCACGAACTGGATGAAATGCTGGCCAATCGAGAGATGCTCAATACCGACATTCAAGCGATATTAGATAGTCGCACCGATGGATGGGGGATCAAGGTATCAAATGTCGAGATTAAGCATGTGGATCTAAATGAGACCATGGTGCGCGCCATCGCTAGGCAGGCTGAAGCTGAACGAACAAGGCGAGCCAAGGTGATTCATGCCTCAGGTGAGATGGAGGCCTCGGCTAAACTGGTTACCGCAGCGCAAACCTTGGCCCAAGAGCCTAATGCGATTTTACTGCGTTACCTGCAAACATTAACGGAGATCGCGGGCGAAAAAAATTCAACCATCTTGTTCCCTCTACCGATGGAGTTACTCAAAGGTGTCATGGATAAAACCATGCCTAGCGACCCACATAGTGCTACTGGCGACAATGTTAAGCCAGATGACAGTGATGGAAGATAAATGCGCTAGAGCGAGGCTCAAAGCCAAGTTAGCAAACGAGCTTAAGCAATAACAACCCAGCTTAGGCTCATATTCTTTGACATATAGGAAATGATGTACCGGAATTGATGAAAAGAGTTAACACAGAGCGTTAATGACCAAAGCGAGTCACTTCGAAGCGATTTAATATTCTATGGACAAGATAACAAGCAATAAGCGTCGCGACGATGGCCACTAAGATACTACTAGCACGGTAAAGACCACTAAAGATAAGATCATTATTTGGGGTCAAATTCTGTCCATATAGAATTCCAAATGTGGTTAATCCGGCAAATCCTACGCCAGAACCCATCGCCTCGGTAATATGCGCCTGACTAAACAATAAAGTGAATAGCCAAAACAGCGGTAATAACAGCAATAGTTCGTGCGACCAGTTATACAGCAAGAGCTGGATTAATAAACCACAACTCACGCCAATTATCGTCCCGATAGCTCGACGGCGAGCATATCCTAAGGCGCCATTCCAATGCATGGGAAAAAGCAAAATCAAGGTCGTTGCCTGGGCCGATAGTGAATCTCGAAGGTCAAACACCTGAAAAGCACAAAACGAAATTGTTGCAACGGTAGCCCCAAGTAAGGCCTCATGACGCATACGATGTGGCGCTTTAGTCCCCCCTGAAGTCGTGGCTCGTGGCATCACATCAGGGAAGATCGTCATCATTAAAAAAGCGATGCAGATGGAGCTAATATGTCCCCAAAAGTTACAAAATATCAAATCGTTGACATTAGTATCTGGATAGCTAGCAAAGTGCAGCATGATACTTAGGCTGATCACGCCGTTGGCACCAAATAGGAATAAACTGCCTTTTGACATACAAGCAAAGCGATACAGAAAAAGCACGAACGCAATTAAGGTCATCGCAACTGGCTGTCCCCCGAAAAGCCCCCCTAACAAACCCACTTCAATAATCGACAATACCGATGAGGCAAGAACTTGTCTCGTGACAGTAGCCGAGAGCACAGGCACGAGTCCAAGCAATAGCATGGGAGTCACAGTAAAAAAGACCGCGTAGTTAAACCCCATCATTTTACTAATCAGAAAACCCAGTGTTCCGCCAGTTGCAATGCGAAGACATTGCCTCAAGTCGTTATGGCTCATTGGGTGGTGACGTATCAATTGCATACTCGTCTCAGTAAATGAAATGCAGCAAGCTAATAAACTTTATTTGCAGCTTTGCCAAGATACCAAATAAGCTATTTTCAGGCTGTAGCTGTACTGTGGCCTTTGCTCCTGCTGGTAAACTATTCATCAATGGTTTATCGAGTTCAAGATGCAATCTAAAACGCTGGGCATCACGTACCCAACGATTAGATTCTGTTGGTGTAGCCAAGCGGCCGTCAGCCGCGAATTGTGCATTACTGACGCCAGCATCAACGCTAGTCACACTCGCTTGATACAGTTGTCCTGGCTGACCGTCAAAAGTGACCATTGCGATAGAACCTGGCGAGACATGACGCAAACTCTTTTCCCGAAAATCGGCAATAACATCCACATCACCGAGCACTAGCGCCATGACAGCAGCCCCGTTGTTAACCATGTTGCCAGACGCTAATTGCACATTGGTTACCACGCCATCATGTTCGGCACGAACCTGAGCATAACTTAGCGACAATTTCGCCTTTTCGACATTGTTCTTTGCCTGACGTAATTTGAGATTTCCCTCACCCGCCTCTCCTCGAAGCGTCATTACCTTAGCTAGCTGAGCTTTAACCGCCAGTAACTGTGACAAACTGGCCTTAACTTCTGTCTGAGCCTGATCAATCATCTGCTGCGAGACGCTGTTATTAGCATAAAGTGACTGCAAACGCTTAGCTTCACGTTGCTTGAGGGCATAATTGGTTTCGCTAGCGTTTACATCGGCTTTTGCAACTGCAATAGAAGCATCCAGTTCAGCGTTATCTTGGCGGGCCTGTTCTAATGAAAGTTCGGCTTGCTCAAGTGCTAATTGGTAGGGTGTCGCATCTAGGCTAAATAACAGATCGCCTTGCTTCACGTGTTGATTGTTTTTGACTTCAACCTTAATAACACGACCGCTGATCTGCGGAGCGACTAGAGTGATCGTTCGTGTCGCCATTGCCTGCGTCGTCAGTGGCATCTTTAAATCGGCTAGTAGGAAATAGCTAAATAACAGCATAAAGCCAACCACGGCAAACTTAACTAATCGGGTAAACTGTTGATCTGGTGTCATACTTTCTCTTCATTCCTCATCTTTTAACATGTTGCGATGCAACTTTTTAATCGCGTTATCACTGATCTGAGTTAACGTCTTCTCAAATATGGCCAACTCATCGACACTAATCCCATCAAATAACTCTTTTCGAATCGCAATAATGCGCTGTTTAATGAAATCGAGTAGCTCTTCACCAGCAGTCGTCAACGACACTCGCCGGACACGTTTGTCGTGAGAGCAAGAGTGGCGAACAATTAATCCTTGTTGTTCTAATTGACCCAATGTGCGCATCAATGAAGCCAACTCAATCTCTAAGGCATCAGCCAACTCTTTTTGGCTGATGCCTTGACCCATGCGATAGAGTTTCCATAGTGCACTCCAACGTGAATGCGTTAACCCCAAAGGTGCTAACTCTGCGTCAGCAACCATACGCCATAGCCGCGCAAGTCGTCCTAAACGCTCACCAATAGATGACTCTTCTAACAGATTGATACTTTCCATAGTCGTTACTCATTACTTAGCATGCTAAGCATTATATATATTTAGCATGCTAAGTAAATCTATAATTAGGATTATGAGTAGGAAAATAGAATTTAAAAAGATGTTCCAACTAGAAGAGACTGATACCTAAGGAAAAAGAGTTTATTGCTTTACTGCTGTGATTTTAGGCTAGCTAGGCGAAGTAGGATAACGATCATTGTTACGCCAGATTAAGAAGAGAGAAATAAAAAAGCGAGCATTGCTTAATACAATACTCGCCTTTGCTTTTTACTCAAAAAGTTAATAGAAATTAAACCTAAAAACCAACCACTACAACTCTATTAACCCTGCCTTAAAACCTATATGTCGCCCGATGCAACTTATCAATGGCAGTAATTTGAGTATAGTCAGTCCCCCACAAACTGCACACTATTAACACGAAAAAAAGTCGGCTACTTTTTACTATCGTTTTGGCTTTGTTTTAACTCAAGTTTATACTGACGGCGTTTCTCTATCACTGAGTTGACATCGCTACCTATGTGAGACTCACCACGAGCATTAGCAAGCTGAACTTGACGCTCACGCTCCGCGAAACGCTGACGCTGTTTCTCACTAACCTTGTCGATACAGCGAGGGCAACTAACCCCTTTAACATAGTGCTCGCTGGCTTTATCGGCTTCGGTAATAGGTAAACGACAAGCGTTACACTGATCGTAATCCCCTTTTTCAAGGCTGTGATTAACCGAGACGCGATTATCAAACACAAAACACTCACCTTGCCACATACTCTCTTCTGGTTTTACCTCTTCAAGGTATTTAAGTACACCACCTTCAAGGTGATACACCTCATCAAAACCTTGCTCTTTAAGGTAGGCCGTGGATTTTTCGCAGCGGATACCACCAGTACAGAACATAGCGACTTTCTTATGCTTTGCTGGATCGAGATTCTCCTTCACGTAGTCGGGAAACTCTCTAAAGGTTTGAGTCTTAGGATCAACCGCATTTTTAAAGGTTCCGATACTGACCTCATAATCATTACGAGTATCGATCAGTAACACATCGGGATCAGAAATAAGCTGGTTCCAATCTTTTGGCTTAACATAAGTACCGACCACCTTACGGGGATCAATTCCCTCAACGCCCATGGTCACGATCTCTTTTTTTAACTTCACCTTAGTGCGATAAAATGGCATTTCATCATCGAATGACAATTTGTGAACTATGTTATCTAGGCCTGGTTGTTGGCTTAACCATACCAGTAATTCATCTATGGCGGCTTGAGTTCCTGCCACGGTACCATTGATCCCCTCAGTCGCAAGCAACAAGGTTCCCTTGATATTCGCTTGCTCCATCTGAGCCAATAACGGCTGTTGGATATCGGCATAGTTAGGTAACGAAACAAACTTATATAAAGCACAAACAACAACTTGAGACATACTTTCCTCTATCTGCTCGCTGAGGCTTAATCCCCAGTGCATAGTCACTCGCAAGAACATGTGATTTCTCGCGCAAAATGGAGCGGAATCATACCCAAATCACACTCAGATAAACAGGGATAAAAAGTAAGGGTATTGGGTTAACAAAGGCGTTATGACAAAAATGATAACGGCGCCAGCACTAACGATTTACACTCAATAACCACTAAATTCTGATTTCTAATTGCTATCTTATTCAAAGCAGTGAAAACTATCTCATTTGAACAGCGAGCACTTTTGTCAAACCTATCTCTTTAACAAAAGATCGACTCGAAGATGGAGAGTTTATGCCCCGCCCAATATTATATTCATTTCGACGTTGTCCGTATGCGATGCGAGCACGACTCGGTATTTTGCTAGCAACTCGCCCTGTTGAGCTAAGAGAGATAGTGCTCAAACACAAGCCCGAAGCTATGCTAACAGCAAGCCCTAAGGGCACTGTACCCGTTTTGGTACTCGGTGATAATAAAGTGATTGATGAGAGTTTAGATATTATGCGCTGGGCGCTTGAGCAAGATGATCCACTTGATCTACTGACGCAAAACTCGATTAGCCATCAAACCACGGCAGCTGAATTAATAAAGCAGAACGACACTGACTTTAAACCTTGGCTCGATAGATATAAATATGCCGATCGCTATCCTGAACATGAAGAAAACTATTATCGAAACAAAGCAGAAAGCTATTTGACTCTGCTAGAAGCACAACTGTTAGATAAAGAGAATCTTGTTAGGCAACAAGTGTCTATCGCCGATGTTGCGATTTTTCCTTTTATACGCCAATTTGCCCACGTCAATCTAACTTGGTGGAACAAAGCCCCCTATCCCCATGTCAAAACGTGGCTCGATAGGCACCTTCAAAGTGAAGCATTCTCGAGGATAATGACAAAGTATCCGACTTGGCTAGAAAGCGGAAAATCCGTACTATTTGGCACAGAATAAACTATCGATGACCCTTTTACGCCCCATATATTGACCAATAGTTAGTGGCCAATAGAGCCACTTAAAATAGGCTCAGGTTAAGAGACAGAATAACGCACCTAATCTAGTGTCCCTAGTTCGCCGCACTAGTCCGGGTTAAGCTATTTACAGCCCAATTGACAATATTACTTTGTAAGTCCCATTTATCGGGCTAAATTTGACTTTAACCCTTTCGTTTCAACTTTAACTCTAGTCTGGATAAGAGAATTCATGTGCAGGTTCTTAACTTATAGTGGCCCTAAAGCCTTGATGTCACCATTAGTATTTCAAGCGACAAATTCACTGGTGATGCAAAGTAAATATGCGCAAAAGCGTAAAGTCCCCACCAATGCAGACGGATTTGGTTTGGGTTGGTACCCAACTCAAGACGATCCCATACCAGCGACATTTGTTAACGTCGATCCCGCATGGAGTAACCGCAACCTGAAGACAATCGCCGAGAAGGTCGAGACAAGACATTACTTTGCTCATGTGCGCGACGCATCGAAAGGCATGCCAGTGAGTCAGGCAAATTGTCACCCATTTGGCTGCATGCATTACTTGTGGATGCACAACGGTCGCTTAGATCAGTTCGAAAAGTTTCGCCGTCCTCTACTGAATATGCTGACCAATAGAGCGTTCGATTTAATCAAAGGTAATACTGATTCGGAGTACGCCTTCGCACTTTTCATGGATAAACTTGGGTTTATATCCAACGCCAGTTTAAGTCAGCTCGAACAGGCGATGGAAGCCACTATAAAAACCATTATGTTGTTACGGAAAGAGGTTGGTGCAGACAGTAATGCATTTATTAATTTCGCCATTACCGATGGTTATCATACCCTGGCAACTCGGTTTGCTACGCACGAGGAAGCGAAACCGGCATCTCTGTTTTTTGGCCAAGGCATCATATCTGATAACAAGGGAGTGATCGATTTTACTCCCAATACTAGCGACAGTGCGTGCATTATTATCTGCTCAGAGCCACCAACAGAAAACAATGGTCGCTGGACTAAGGTGCATCGCAACCATATCGTCTGCGCCAGTGGTCATCACAAGGTGTATCAAAGACCGATCAACTTGCCTTTCCAAGCCGAACTTGGATAACAAAGTTAACAGCAAAAGTTTATGACCCAAATGATGTGCCACAATACCGCTCTCCCAGGGGCGGTATTTATCTCTATAACTCGCAAAATTTTGTTACAAAACCCGATAACAGGCAGCGGTGCTAACACAATAAACCATTAGCTAAACCAACTCAGGATGCCGTACAATTGGCTTTCTCCTAGATAACATCCCATCTCTGTTATCACCCCTAATATAAGTTTCTATCGGTCACAAGAGGTACAAGTGAACAAAGCTTCGATCCCGCAATCAAGCAACCGTGCTCCAGTAAGCATTCCCAGTTTGGCACTACTAATCCCTATGCTGTCGGCTATTGTCGCGATTACGCCGTTAGCAATTGATATGTATCTGCCCGCAATGGCAACCCTGGCAGCCAGCTTTAACTCCAGCATCACCACGGTACAGCAGTCATTAAGCCTCTATCTAGCGGGCTACGCCCTAGGCATGCTGACTTTTGGCCCGATCGCTGACCGTATAGGGCGTCGCCCCTTAGTCATTATTGGCTTATCTGGCTTTATGCTCATCAGTCTATCATTGGCATTTGTCACCAATGTTGAGCTTTTTTTAGGATTACGCTTCTTACAAGCCTTTATTGGCGCTGGTGCTACTGTAGTCGTACCAGGTTATATCAAAGAGGTTTATGGCAGTAATACAGCAAAAGGGATGTCCTATGTCAGCCTCATCATGATGCTAGCACCGCTCATCGCCCCCACGATAGGAAGCTTAATTTTAGAGTTAGGAGAATGGCACCTGATCTTCTTTATTCTGGCTTTCTACGCCTTAGCTTTACTGATACTGGTATCAACCAAGCTAAGAATGCCTTCAGATAGTCAACTCGAAAGCCGCAGTCAAAAGTCGTTTTTTGGCGCCTATGCAGTGGTGTTTACCAAACCCGGCGTTAAGCTGAATATCGCCAGCGGAGTGATGACCTCTTTTGCCTTTTTTTGCTATTTAACCGCATCACCTTTCGTCTATATGGAGGTGTTCGCTTTAGATAAATCACTGTTTGCGATTTTGTTTAGCACCAACGTCGGCGCGTTAATGTTAGCCAACGTGATTAATAGCCGCATCGTAGGTCGATTTGGCTCAAGGCGAATGTTAAAAGTCTCAACCTTTTTAGCCGCCATTGCAGGAAGTGCGTTACTCACGGTCAATCTATTGGGATTAAGTTTTCACTATACGGTAGCAATGCTGATCCCTTTTATGGGCTTTCTCGGCGTGATGTCGGTCAATGCCGATGCCATAGTATTAATGAAGTTTCAACAAGAAACGGGCACGGCTACGGCGGTCATTGGCACCTTGCGCTTTGGCTTTGGTGCGCTCGCAGGGCCACTGCTCGCGCTCTTTTATACAGGCACGGCGGTCCCCTTTTCAGCCTTGATGCTAGGTGCCGTTTGTCTTGTGGGTCTGTTTCAGTTTATCGCACATCATTCCAATCCCTTGGGGGATGCAACCTAACGAGATTATTTGGTGCAGGCTATTTTTGCTGCACCAAACTTGTCAAAAATCATTGAGCTTTAGGTTTAGCGTTTGTTTGCCGTTATAACATCGCAGCCAAATCAATTCGCCCTATCCCACCAAACGGCTTCATTTTATCGCCTGATCTTGAGTTTTATTCATCTAAATAAAGTTTTTCAATAAAAGGTTTGAATTAACAAGATTATTTTATATGATGAAAATCTGTTCATTTTTAAACAGTCACCCAAGCTTATTAGCTCGAAAACAATTTCAGGGTGGTAAACGAGTTTGAATTACCCTTCAAACTTATATTTCTAGCGATTACCGTCGCTGTATCAAGATACTGCATACCGTAGCGGTGACTTATGAGGGATCAAAAATGGAGAAGTTATCCGGCGCCAGCATGATCGTCCGATCGTTAATCGACGAAGGCGTTAAACATATTTTCGGCTACCCAGGTGGCTCAGTGCTCGATATCTACGATGCACTTCATCAAAAATCTGGCATCGAACATATACTCGTTAGACATGAACAAGCCGCCGTTCACATGGCCGATGGCTATGCCCGTGCAACGGGGAAAGTTGGCGTAGTCTTAGTGACTTCTGGACCTGGCGCAACCAATGCCATTACAGGCATAGCGACCGCCTATATGGATTCAATCCCGCTAGTGGTATTGTCAGGCCAAGTACCCAGCAATCTTATTGGCAATGATGCTTTCCAAGAATGCGACATGATAGGCATCTCACGCCCTGTGGTTAAGCACAGCTTTCTTGTAACCGATGCCAAAGACATTCCCGAGATCATCAAAAAAGCATTTTATATTGCGTCAACTGGCCGCCCTGGCCCTGTGGTCGTCGATATTCCAAAAGACTGCTTAAATCCACAAATACTGCATGAATATCAATATCCTGATGAAATCAACATGCGCTCCTATAACCCCACAACCACAGGACACCGTGGCCAGATCCGTCGCGGCTTACAAGCCTTATTGGCGGCGAAAAAGCCGGTACTCTATGTCGGTGGTGGTGCGGTGATCTCTGGGTGTGATCAACAGATTTTAGCGATATCTGAAAAATTAGGCATCCCGGTGGTGAGTACGCTTATGGGCCTTGGCGCTTTTCCGGGCACCCATGCGAACAGCTTAGGGATGCTTGGTATGCATGGCTGTTATGAAGCCAATATGGCGATGCATAATTCAGATCTTATCTTTGGCATAGGAGTTCGCTTCGACGACAGAACCACCAATAACGTCGAAAAATATTGCCCCAATGCGACTATTTTACATATCGATATCGACCCCTCATCGATCTCCAAAACTGTACGTGTTGACATACCTATCGTTGGTTCTGCGGATAATATCCTCGACAGTATGCTTGAACTACTTAAAGAAGATGATGCAAGTAAAAACGATGAGGCGGCTATCGATTATTGGTGGAGTGAAATTAACCAATGGCGTTCCCGTGATAGCTTAGCGTATGACAAAACCAGCGGTCGTATTAAGCCACAGCAAGTCATTGAAACACTTCACAAGCTAACCAATGGTGATGCCTATGTTGCATCCGATGTCGGCCAACATCAGATGTTTGCCGCACTCTATTATCCCTTTAATAAGCCCCGTCGCTGGATCAACTCTGGTGGACTAGGCACCATGGGATTTGGCTTACCCGCCGCCATGGGCGTTAAGATGGCAATGCCAGATGAGACGGTAATTTGCGTCACGGGTGATGGCTCGATTCAGATGAATATTCAAGAGCTATCTACTGCACTTCAATATGATACGCCGGTTAAAATCATTAACCTAAATAACCGTTTCCTCGGTATGGTGAAGCAGTGGCAAGATATGATCTACTCAGGCCGTCATTCTCACTCTTATATGGATTCTGTACCCAATTTTGCCAAGATTGCCGAGGCCTATGGCCATGTCGGCATGACCATTAGCGATCCAGCAGAACTAGAGGAAGGTCTTGCTAAAGCCTTAGCAATGAAAGACAAACTAGTATTTGTCGATATTAGTGTCGATGAAACTGAGCATGTCTATCCTATGCTTATTCGTGGCGGTGCAATGAATGAAATGTGGTTAAGCAAAACGGAGAAAAGCTAATGCGTCGTATTATTTCGGTATTACTTGAAAACCAGCCTGGCGCATTGTCACGAGTTGTAGGCCTGTTCTCTCAGCGTGGTTATAACATTGAAAGCTTAACGGTTGCACCAACCGACGATATAACCCTTTCTCGGCTCAATATTACGGTGGTTGCCGATGAGGCGGTATTAGAACAGATAGAAAAGCAGTTACATAAACTGATCGATATTCTTAAAGTATCTAATATTACTGAGGCTAGCCATATCGAGCGTGAACTTGCACTGGTTAAAGTTAAAGCTAAAGGCGCAGGCCGTGAAGAAGTGAAACGAACAGCCGATATTTTCCGCGGTCAAATTGTCGATGTCACCGCTGAGCTTTACACCATTCAGATGACAGGCACCTCAGATAAACTTGATGCCTTTATTACGGCAATTGGCGAAGTGACTAAGGTCATCGAAGTGTCGCGCTCCGGCGTTGTGGGACTGTGCCGCGGCGAGAAATCGATGCGAGTATAAAGTCTAAACCCCAAAACACTGCACATAAAAAACGCCAGCAGGAAATAGCTGGCGTTTTTATACTTAATAGTTCAGATACTTGATTCTAGTCCCAAAACCTATTCGGCTAGCTTAACCACTTCACCCGTCAGCGCCACACCTGCAATCATGGTACCGGCACCACATTGGAATGTCTCTTCGCTTGATGTCAGATGATTCTTATAGTTAGATTTAATATTAACTATCGCATTACCACCTTGCTTAACCGCGCTCTTCTTAAGTGCGATCAGTGCAGAAAGAAATACCCACTCGCAAGCTTCTTTATCTGATTTATTAAAGGCGTTCGTTTTTTTGTTTGTTCTAAGATCACCCATTTTTTGCAGCGGCTCAGTGTAAGTTTGTTCGCCAAAGTAAAACTGTACATCGCTACCTAACTTAGCTTTTGCGGTTTCAGAGCTCAGTACTTCCGTAATTGAATAAGCGCCGATATCATCTCTCGCAAACGCAAATGACGAGAAAAGAGTAAGTGAAGATAGAGCAAGAAGAATAATTTTTTTCATACTGACGATTTCCATTTATGTCATATGATCTCGACCAAGATCATAAAAATAAGATCTAGTAAACCTAGATCGTCCCTTTCGTGAAGCAGCTAGTTTACTGCCCAATTTTTTGATACTGAGTTTTAGTACTAAATATGTGTATCCAAAGTACAATAGTAACCGATGGTTATAATACAGATCTCAAGCCTATTGGTAAATTCCATTTGTCCATCCATTTGGACATCTATTGTCTAAGGTTAATCAAACGGTTAACTTGTGTACGGATCTATTGTCTATATCGAAAGCCACAATAAATCGATATTATTCTAAGCGTATTCACCCTAAGCGCTAATGGGAGCGATTTTTTGAAGCAATTTGATTTCAACTTACTCACGGTACTCGAAGTATTACTCGAGGAGCAAAGTGTCACCTCAGCAGCAGAGCGCCTGCATTTAAGTCAATCCGCAGTGAGTAAACAGCTCAATAAGCTCAGAGAATCCTTCGACGACCAACTCTTTGAACGCACAGCACGTGGTCTGCGCCCAACCCCTAAAGCAAAGCAGTTAGGTCCAGAAATAAGACAGATATTAAATCAAGTCGCAAAGTTAACGCGTCCTAGTGATTTCGATCCCTCAAAGAGCCGCAGACGTTTTCGAATCGAGCTGGTTGAAACGGCATACTCACTCACCTACCCCCATTTTATGCCCCAACTCCTCAAGCAAGCGCCTAACGTCACGATAGATAGCCATACTTGGCATAACGACAGCATGGAGCGGCTGTTAAGATGCGACAATGATCTTGGTATTACCGTCCGAGAAAGGGATGACCGCTCATTACTGCACATTAAAAACCTACCAAAATCTTTAAACTATGCCGAACTCACTCGCGATCATTCGCTCTGCCTTGTGCGTGAGGGACACCCACTACTCGATGAAGAGTGGAATTTGAACACCTTTTTAAAATATCGTCACCTGCAAGTGACATTTGGTGGGATCTCCCATTGGCTACTCGATGATGTATTGCAGATAAAACATTTAAAACGTGACATCGCCGTCAATCTCACTGATTTTCGTTGTGCAATGCAACTATGTGAGCAGAGTGACTTAATTCTGTGCTCGCCAGCTAAATACGCACAAGAGATGATACCGCATTTCAAGTTGGTCACCCTTCCCGTTCCAACTGAGTTAATACCAGGCTCCTACGTGCTGTTATGGCATGAGCATTTTGAGTTCGACTCCAGCCACCGCTGGTTGCGAGAGATGATCATCAACTCGGTGACCTCTTGAAGCGAATCGATGATAAAGAGAATGGTATAAGTAGAAATAAAAACGCCAGCGAGATGATTGCTGGCGTTTGCTTAGCGGAGATAAAAGTAAAAAGTTAGAAACCTTCTACACCTTGCATATCGGGTAAGTGGTGAGCAATACCTTTATGACAATCGATACAAGTCTTCTCGCCACTGGCTAATGATGTGGAGTGCATATTAGCTGCGCGTGTCGATTGGCGCGTAAAGTCCATATAATCAAAGTTATGGCAGTTACGACACTCTAAAGAATCGTTGGCTTTTAACCGTGCCCACTCATGTTCAGCGAGTTCACGTCGCTTAGATTCAAACTTCTCACGTGTATTGATCGTGCCAAATATCTTGCCCCAAACTTCTTTGGATGCTTGCATCTTACGTGCGATCTTATCTGTCCAGTTATGTGGCACATGGCAGTCAGGACAGGTTGCACGCACACCACTTCGGTTAGTGAAATGGATCGTGGTTTTTAGCTCCTGATACACGTTATTTTCCATTTCATGACAACCAATACAAAATGCCTCTTGGTTTGTCGCTTCTAGAGCGGTGTTAAATCCCCCCCAAAAGATCACCCCAGCGACAAATCCACCTAAGGTTAGAAAGCCTAAGCTGTAATGCACACTCGGTTTTCTTAATACCTGCCAGATTTTTTTTAACTTATCTAACATGGGTTAACTCCTAGTGCTTAGCCGCTTCAGCTTTAATGAGATGATCAATATCAATGAAATCATTTTCAACTAACATCTTCGCGTCGAGCTGCGGCACATGGCACTGAGTACAGAAATAGCGTCTTGGCGACAAATCTGCCAAGAAATTATTTTCCCTATCCATATAGTGAGTCACGCTCACCATAGGCGCTTGTGAGTCACCTACACGCTTGCGAGCGTGGCAAGACATACATTTATTCACTTTAAGATCAATTTGATAGCCATCAATCTTATGAGGAATAACTGGCGGCTGCATCGGATAGTTACGCACCTCTTTTACATCTGTGTTGCGCACTTTTTGCATCACAGGTGGCGTAGGGTTCGTCGCTATTGGCGCTTGCCTTAACGTGGCAATTTTTTCATCTGGCACACTTGCCGCATCGCTGTAAAAAGCCGCAAAAGCACTTGCACTCATGATCACGGCTAAAGTCACATTTATTATTAGTTTCATGGTGATGCTCCTTACGCCTTAACCACTTTAACCGCACATTTCTTAAAGTCTGTTTGCTTTGACAGTGGATCTGTCGCATCAAGAGTGACCTTATTAATAAGCTGGCTTGCATCAAACCAAGGCACAAATACGAGTCCCACTGGCGGCTTGTTTCGACCACGAGTCTCGACTCGAGTCTTAATCTCACCACGGCGTGAAATCACTTTGACCTCGTCACCACGACGCAACCCACGCTTCTTAGCATCATCAGGATGCATGAAACAGACGGCATCAGGGAAAGCACGATACAACTCAGGAACACGCTGTGTCATCGATCCTGAATGCCAATGCTCTAATACGCGCCCCGTTGACAACCAGATGTCATACTCTTCATCTGGCGACTCGGCTGCAGGCTCATAAGGCAAGGCAAAGATAACCGCTTTACCGTCAGGCTTACCGTAAAATTCAAATCCAGCACCTGGCTTGACATATGGATCGCTTCCTTCACGGAAACGCCATTTAGTCTCTTTGCCATTGACCACTGGCCAACGTAGACCATGTACTTGGTGATAAGTATCGAACGGCGCTAAATCATGGCCATGACCACGACCGAACGCGGCGTATTCTTCAAACAAACCTTTTTGGACATAAAAACCAAAATGATGAGCCTCTTCATTCATGTACTTAGGGTCGGCTTGCTCTAATGGGAATTGATCAACATTGCCATTTTGATAAAGGACTTCAAACAGGGTTTTGCCCTTGTACTGTGGATTCGCTGCAAGCACCTCTTTTGGCCACACCTCATCGGTAGTAAAACGCTTAGAAAACTCCATTAATTGCCATAGATCTGAACGCGATTCTCCAGGAGCTTTTACCATTTGGTGCCAGAACTGAGTGCGGCGCTCCGCATTACCGTATGCCCCTTCCTTTTCTACCCACATCGCCGTCGGTAAAATAAGATCGGCAGCCTGAGTGGTAACGGTTGGATACGCATCTGATACTACGATGAAATTCTCAGGATTGCGGTAACCAGGCAAACCCTCTTCATTAATATTCGGTCCCGCCTGCATATTGTTGTTCACTTGAACCCAATAGGCATTGATATCGCCATCTTTAAGACGACGGTTCTGCTCTACGGCGTGATAACCTGGTTTAGGTGGAATGATACCATCGGGGATCTTCCAAATTTTCTCGGCAATCTTGCGATGCTCGGGATTGTTAACCACTAAATCTGCAGGTAAACGATGAGAGAAAGTGCCCACTTCACGTGCTGTGCCGCAAGCAGATGGCTGACCCGTTAACGAAAACGGACTGTTACCCGGTGTTGAGATCTTACCTGTTAACAAGTGAATGTTATAAATCAGGTTGTTACACCACACACCACGAGTATGCTGGTTGAAACCCATGGTCCAAAATGAGGTCACCTTGGTATTCGGATCGGCATAAATCTTCGCTAATTCGATTAATTTATCTTCTGGAACACCAGAGAGCTTACTCACAGATGTCACATCATAATCGGCAACAAAGGCTTTAAATGCCTCGAAATCGATTGGCGTCGACTTACCAGCAGTCTTTACGTTCTTGGCTTTTTGCTGCAACGGATGAGTAGGACGAAGCCCATAACCGATATCGGTTTCACCTTTACGGAAATTGGTATGCTTGTTAACAAAATCCCAGTTAACCGCATCATTTTGAATGATGTAATTGGCAATAAAATTAAGCATCGCCAGATCAGTTTGTGGTGTAAAGACAATACCTAAATCGGCTAAATCGAATGATCTATGGGTAAAGGTCGATAACACAGACACTTTGACATGAGGCGCACTTAAACGACGATCTGTTACTCGGCTCCACAAGATAGGATGCATCTCGGCCATGTTCGATCCCCAAAGCACAAAGGCATCGGCATGTTCCATATCGTCATAACATCCCATTGGCTCATCAATACCAAAGGTACGCATAAATCCACCCACGGCAGACGCCATGCAGTGACGCGCATTGGGGTCAATGTTATTTGAACCAAAACCAGCTTTCATCAGTTTCGAAGCCGCATAACCTTCCCAAACCGTCCACTGACCCGAACCAAACATGCCTATCGCAGTAGGACCTTTGGCCTTGATGGTCTGTTTCCACTTCTGCGCCATAGTATCGAAAGCGGTATCCCAACTAATAGGCGTAAACTCACCATGCTTATCATATTTGCCGTTAGTCATTCGAAGCATAGGCGTATTGAGTCTGTCTTTTCCATACATGATTTTCGACAGGAAGTAACCTTTAATGCAGTTTAAGCCGCGGTTAACTTCACTCTCTGCATCGCCATGGGTGGCGACAACTTTGCCATCACGGGTAGCGACAATCACCGAACACCCAGTGCCGCAGAAACGACAAGGTGCTTTGTTCCACTCAAGTTTAGTTTGCTCTGAACTGGTAATTAAGTTGCTCGCGCCAGCAGGTAGCGCTAGTCCAGCAGCGGCAGCAGCAGTCATTGCCGCGTTTGCCTTCATAAATTCGCGTCTATTCATGTTCATTTTTCACCTTCTTCAAGCACTTCACTTTGGTGATACACCATGGCAGCCGACAACACGCCCTCGATATGATTAATGGTTTCAATGTCTGCCAATAATCCTTTCTGAGTCTCGCCTTCTAGCACCACAACCAGTTTCACCTCATCGTTAACAGACAACTCAGCATTTTCCATCTTCATAATGGCTTGCCTAACACTAGACATATGTTCAGGTTTAACCTGAACCACCAAGCTTGTTACGTGAAGTTCTTTGCTCATTGATAAAATCACTCTTTATTTAATAATTTTTGCTTACTAATTTAATGACTGTAGATTAGCCAGCGCCAGGCGGCCCCATGATGATCTGACTAAACCAGATAGCAAAACCCAATCCAGAAACCAGTAACACTGAAAGCAGTGGTGCAAGAAAAACGGTTAGAAACACAAATATTCTTAGTTCTAAACTTTTCTCTTCATTTGATGTGGAACTCATGCATCCTCCAACAGTTCATGTCGGTTTTACACCTAACGTGCAGAACGACGACATGAGCCAAATTTTGTTAAGTAAGACAGCCTATTGCAGCACCAATCTCCTTACGCATCATGTTAGCAATAATGAGTTAACATTCTGTATACCTCTTAATCGGTAAACAGTACGCATGTTTGATCTGGATCATCCTTTTAATACAGATAAAACCTGGATCACTCGCTATAACTACAATTTTCGATTGAGAAAACAACAAAATGAATGAATTAGCTATTCATAATCTACTGAAACATAGCTCTTAATTGGCTAATTTGTAAGCGATAAGGTGGATTAAAATGACAAAATATATCGATAGAGGTAGTTGGAAAAAACGGATATAAAAAAAGCACCTGCTAACAGGTGCTTAAGTTCAATAAAAACGAGGGCTAAACTTCATTTATTCGGTTAATGATCCGCTTTTCTGAAATAGGGTACGCCGTACCTAATACCTGTGCAAAACAGGACACTCGATACTCTTCTATCATCCAACGCGCATCAAGCAGTGCTTCTGGCACTGGTGATGTTCTCGGGACCTTCGCCAACTGTTGATCCAGCAGATTTTGCACATTGGTAATACTGTGCAGATGTAATCTATCTCTGTTGGGATCGACCGGCAGTTTATCCAATCGATTATCAATCGCTTTAAGGTAGCGCACTATGTCAGCCAGTCGCTGCCAACCACATTGCTCGACAAATCCTTTAAAGACCAACTTATCGAGTTGAGTCTGGATATCGCTCATGGCAAAAGCAATATCTAGACTGATCTTACCCTTCAAACGTTTTTTAACTTTCTGATATAAGGTCAAAATTTCCTCAACCTGCAAAGCTATCTTAGCCGCTGTCGGATTAAGCTCTTGGCGAACCCACTCTTTTGCGGAATCGAACTGCTCTGCGCTGCGAACATCTAAGCCTTTTTCATCCAATAGCTGCTGCACCGCTGCCGAAAGAATATCGTCAATTAAGATCTGCACTTGGCCAAAGGGATTAAAATACATCGCCAACTTCGCTTTATTGGGCAAGGTATTTTGTAGATGTTTCACCGGTGAGGGAATATTGATTAATAACAGTCGCTGCAATCCGCTGCGATGGGCTCGCTTAGCCTCATTTTCATCATCAAACAGCGCGATTGACACACTGGTTTTGTCATCCACTAGAGCAGGAAAAGCTTTAACCTCAAAGTTACCTTTACGCTTTTCATATTGTTTAGGTAAAGCACCAAAACTCCATTCAGTGAGCTGTTTTTGCTCTATGCCTGTCTCTGCGACATTTCGAATTGCTTGCGTCACTTGACCTTGAAGTTGACCTTTTAGGGATTCTAAATCGCGACTCTGGGCGACTAACCGTCCCTTATCGTCTTCCACCTTAAAATTAATCAACAGGTGTGCTGTCAATTGAGATGTATCGAAATCATCGGGTGAGATCCGCATGCCGCTCATGCGTAGTAGCTGTTTGCACATCGCATCGAGTAGACTCATACCGGTCGAATTCATCGCCTGTAAACACGCTTTCGCGTAATCGGGCGCAGGCACAAAGTTACGCCGTAAGGTCTTAGGTAGCGACTTGATTAATGCGATACATTTCTCTTCTCTCAGACCCGGAACTAGCCAGTCAAAACCTGCATTATCAATTTGATTTAAAAGTGCAACAGGAATATGAACCGAGACACCATCATCAAGATCTGCGGGTTCAAAATGGTAACTCAGGCTCAACTTTAAGTTGCCTTGGTGCCAATAGTCGGGGAAATCCAGCGCAGACACATGCTCGTCGCCCCGCTTCATCAGCTGCTCTCGTTCAAAGTCGAGCAGATCGGGATTGGTTTTCTTTTGCTGCTTCCACCAGCTCAGCAGTTTAGGCGCGTTATAGATCCCTTGCGGGATCCTAGGCTCATAAAAGTCCACTAACGCCTGCTCATCGACCAAAATATCCCGGCGACGAGATTTATGCTCTAACGCTTCAATGTCCTCGAGCAACTTACGGTTTTTAACAAAGAAGGCTTCGTTGGTACGCAATTCACCATCGGCAAGAGCGCTGCGAATAAAGATCTCCCGCGCTTCGACAGGGTTTATCGGGCCATATTGAGTGCGGCGCCGATTCACTATCGTGAGTCCATAAAGCTGCTGATTCTCCAGCGCGACTACACTGCCCTGTTTCGCCTCAAAATGGGGCTCTAGATAGTTTCTCTTAACGAGGTGCGCGGCTAATGGCTCTACCCACTCAGGTTGAATTTTGGCGCAGCAACGCGCAAACAGCCGCGAGGTCTCAGTCATCTCCGCCGCCATGATCCATTTAGGCCCTTTCTTTGCTAGAGGAGAACCTGGAAACACAAAGAACTTACGGTTACGGGCACCTAAATACTCATTATCTTTGTCTTTAAAGCCAATATGACTTAACAAACCCGTTAACAAGGATTTATGCAGCAATTCATAATCTGCTGGTTCGCTGTTGAGCTTCCATTTAAGATCATGCACGGCTTGGCGTAGCTGGGCGTATAAGTCTTGCCATTCGCGCACACGCAAATAGGCTAAAAACTCCTGTTTACACAGCTTTCTAAATTGACTAGCCGATAAGGCTTTTTGCTCTGTCTTAATGTGCTCCCAGAGATTCACCCATGCCATAAAATCAGAATCTTTATCATTAAAGCGGCGGTGGCATTCATCGGCGGCCTGCTTTTTATCCATCGGCCGCTCACGGGGATCTTGAATCGACAAGCCAGCGGTGATCACCAACGTCTCATGTAAACAGCCATATTCGTTCGCTTGAATCACCATTCGTGCAAGTCGAGGATCCACAGGAATAGCCGCCAATTGGCGACCAAGAGGCGTTAACTGCAACTGTCCCTTGTTTTTTTGAACCGATTGCAGCTCTTCAAGCAGCAAAAAACCATCGCGGATATAACGTGAATCGGGCGGTTGAATAAAGGGGAAGCCTTCGATATCGCCGAGTCCAATAGCGAGCATCTGTAAAATCACCGACGCGAGATTCGTTCGCAGTATCTCTGGATCGGTAAACTCCGGGCGATTATTGAAATCTAGCTCATCATAAAGCCGAATACAGATCCCTGGCGCCACACGACCACAACGGCCTTGACGCTGATTAGCACTGGCCTGAGAAATGGGCTCAATGGGTAGTCGTTGCACCTTCGTGCGGTAGCTGTATCGGCTAATACGCGCCGTACCAGGGTCGATGACATATCGAATACCTGGCACAGTAAGCGAGGTTTCGGCCACGTTGGTTGCCAACACGATACGCCGACCAATATGGCTCTTAAATACTTTTGACTGCTCACCATAGGAGAGGCGCGCATATAAAGGGAGAATTTCTGTATCACGATATTGCTGTTTATTCAGCTGATCGGCGACATCACGAATTTCTCGCTCACCGTTCATGAAGATCAAAATATCGCCAGGGCCTGCTTGCATCAGTTCTTCGACCGCCGCAAAAATTCCTTCGGTTAAATCCAGATCCTCATCTTGCTCACGCACTAACGGGCGATAGCGAGTTTCCACCGGATAGGTACGCCCGGATACTTCAATGACGGGGGCATTATTGAAATGTTGGGAGAAACGCTCAACATCAATGGTTGCCGAGGTGATGATCACTTTTAGATCGGGACGCTTCTTAAGAACATTTTTTAGATACCCCAATATGAAATCGATATTGAGGCTACGCTCGTGAGCCTCGTCAATAATGATGGTGTCATACTGATCGAGAAACTTATCGGAGGTCAGCTCCGCCAATAAAATACCATCGGTCATCAATTTAACGTAAGAACTTGGCTTTATCGCATCGGCGAAACGCACCTTAAAGCCCACCACTTCACCAAGCGGGCTGTTCAGCTCCTCTGCCACACGAGTGGCAACGCTGCGAGCGGCTAAACGACGAGGTTGAGTATGACCAATCAGCCCTCGAGTACCTAAGCCTAGCTCTAAGCAGATCTTAGGTAACTGGGTAGTCTTCCCCGAACCCGTTTCACCTGCAACAATCACCACTTGATGACCCGCTATCGCTCGGGCGATCTCATCTCGCTTTTGCGAAATAGGTAGCTCTTCAGGATAACGGATCTCAGGTCTACCCTCGCGGCGCTGCTCAACCTTAGCGGCAGCAGCAACAGCGAGCTCTTCAAGTTTGCTTAATTCGTCACGCTTCTTATCTGAGTCAGCTTGCTTATTTAAGCGAAAAAGGCGACGTCTTATTTTAGACGCATCTGTTTGATAACACAGCTTTAAAAAGGCATTAGACAGGGGATGAAGTGGCGAATTCAAATGCAAAACCCATTAACGAAAGACACAAAGAGATGATCCTACCAATTAACAGGGCCTTTGGGTATGGCAAATGACGTATTTATCCCTTAATAACGTTCACCTTTTGTCAAACAATGTGTCTTGTCAAAAGGTGGACGTTTGCGGGCTATTTTATGAACAATATCAAGCGGGCTTGAGATAACACTCTTGCATCGAAACATTGATAGCTCTAAGTACCAAGTTTCTATCGATGATCCCAACGACTTTACCTTGATCGACAACAGGATATATTTTGGGTTTAGCTTGCAACATCTGCTCGGCCAAAGTGATTATGGGAGTTTCTTTCGTTACTGTTAACACATCGGTACGCATACAATCGCTAACATTCGCAGTTAAATCACAGTGATAGGTACTTTTTAACATGACAGCCAAACAATCTTGTTGCGACAAAAATCCCACTAAATTACCTTGTAAATCGACCACAGCTGCCCCGAGTTTTTTTTGTGTGAGCAGCTTTTCTACCGCAGCCGCCAGTGTCATATCAGCATGTAATAACACAGGTTGACGGTCCATATAATCAACGACTTTCATCGACTCCATAACCTAACTCCTTTTTAGACATTACTCCTTAAGTGTATATAAGGTTGGTCTAAAAAGCCGAAGTTTTAATCAATATTATTTATAAGCTATAAAAACAAGTGATTAGCATAGATTTAATAATATGACATCAATCACAGACAACTATTCAGTTGCGACATTTTGTCCAACTAAAACAGTGAAACATGATCTAGTTCATATGAATTAATTGTAAAGCTTCCAGCCGTTCACAAGCTATCAAAAGGTTGATATACATCAATAATCGGTCGCAAATTGAGGCCTACACTTAATAATCGAAACGTGCCACTACATTTTCGCTTCAAAATGACAACAAAGGGTTAACCATGGACACACATGCCGCCTTATATGAACAGGGCCAAGCGCGTATAAAAATGTTACGCAGCTTAGCACCTCGTCATGCTCAGTCTTTGCAAAATAAGATGGAAGAGCATGGTATATCTAGACGAGACTTTATGAAATGGAGCGCAGCGGTCACCGCAATGTTAGCTCTGCCTCTTCCTTTTAGCACACTGGTAGCCGAAGCGGCTGAACTTGCTGATAGAGTTCCGTTGATCTGGTTACACATGGCCGAGTGTACAGGTTGTTCTGAATCTCTCGTTCGTGCCGATACGCCCAACTTAGACTCACTCATCTTCGATCATGTTTCATTGGAATACCATGAAACCTTAATGGCTGCTGCGGGTTGGCAAGCCGAAGAAAATTTGGAACATGCGTTAGAGACCTACAAAGGTAACTATCTACTTGCGGTAGAAGGCGCTATTCCAACTGCGAACAATGGTGCTTTCCTCACCGTTGGCTGTAAAGGCCATACAGGGTTAGAGATCATTAAACACGCAGCCGAAGGCGCTGCCGCCATTATATCCGTAGGAACTTGTGCATCTTTTGGTGGCGTTCAAGCCGCCGCTCCGAACCCTACAGGTGCTAAAGGCGTCGATCAAGTCATCAATAAAACCGTCGTAAATTTAGGTGGCTGCCCACCAAGTGAGAAAAATATCGTCGGTACACTGATGTACTTCATCATGTTCGGCAAGTTACCAGCGTTGGATATGTTTAACCGTCCCAAATGGGCTTATGGCGCACGCGTACATGACAACTGTGAACGTCGTGGTCGCTTCGATGCGGGCGAATTTGTTGAAGAATTTGGCGATCAAGGAGCAAAAGAAGGCTTCTGTTTATACAAGGTCGGTTGTAAAGGACCTTATACCTATAACAACTGCCCCACTGAGCGCTTTAATCACCACACCAGTTGGCCTGTTCTTGCGGGCCACGGTTGTATGGGCTGCTCAGAGCCAAATTTCTGGGATGACATGGCTGACTTTGAAAAACCCCTCGGCAGACAGCTACTTCATGGGCTAGATGCAACCGCCGACACCGTAGGCGCGGTTATTTTGGGTGCCACAGCTGTAGGTATCGGCGCTCACGCTGTTGCCAGCGTATTTGCCAATTCGAAAGAGGACTAATTCAATGAGCAAACGTGTAGTTATCGACCCCATCACTCGCATCGAAGGCCATCTGCGCATCGAGGTTGAAGTTGATGAAAGTAATGTTGTTCAGAAGGCTTGGTCCTCTTCGACACTCTGGCGTGGTATTGAGGTCATCCTCAAAGGCCGCACCCCAATGGATGTTGGACTCATAGTTCAGCGTATTTGTGGTGTATGTACTTATTCTCACTATCGCTGCGGTACTGAAGCTGTAGAGAATGCATTAGGTGTGAAAATTCCACTTAACGCTAAGTACTTACGTTCGCTGATGCAAACGTCTCTCTATATGCATGATCATATTGTGCACTTCTACCATCTTCATGGTCTAGATTGGGTTGATGTGGTTTCGGCCTTGAGTGCCGATCCAGCTGCAGCGGCGCAAGTCGCACTAAAATACACCGACAAACCGATCGCTGCTGGCGAAGGTGAACTTCGTGCAGTACAAGAGCGGGTTAAAGGGTTTGTAGAGACCGGTAAGCTTGGGCCATTTGCTAACGCCTATTGGGGCAACGGCACCTATAAATTCACCCCAGAACAGAACCTCATTGCCCTATCGCATTACTTAAAAGCACTTGAAGTGCAGCGAGTTGCCGCTGAGATGCTCGCCATTTTCGGTGGTAAGCAACCTCACCCACAATCACTTGTGGTTGGTGGTGTAACTTCAGTACGTGACATGTTGAGCCCTGCCCGCCTGCAAGAATGGAAGCAAAAACATGCCACAGTGACCGACTTCATTCATCGTGCCTATAAAGCCGATATCGTGATGGCCGCCGAAGCATTTGGTGGTGAGCCAAGTGTATTAGGTGGAGTGAACGTTAAAAACTTCATGGCGACCAATGACTTCGTATTAGCCGATGGTCAGTACATGTTCGACCAAGGCGTGATCATGAACGGCGATCTCGCTGGCGTTAGCGATCTTAACCCTGATTTAATCAAAGAGGATGTTAGCCACGCTTGGTACGATGCAGACGGACCACAACACCCTTACGATGGTACAACCATCCCTAACTACACAGGGTTTGTCGAACGCGATACCGTTTATGGCAAGCTGCCGACTCTCGATGGTGATGGTAAATATAGTTGGGTGAAATCACCGCGTTATCAAGGTGAGCCAGTAGAAGTGGGCCCATTAGCAAGCCTATTAGTCAGCTATGCACGCGGTAATAAGGTGGTTGTCGATGCGGTTAATGGCTTACTCGAAGTCACAGGACTACCAGTAGCAGCACTCTTTACCACCTTAGGTCGAACCGCAGCACGTATGCTACAAACCGTTATTGTGGCTCAGGAAGGGTTAAAAACATTCGATGCGCTTATCAAGAATATTCAAGTTGATGAGACTACCTATGTGAATCCCAATATGGATCCTAATCGTGAATATGTCGGTCATGCGATGATTGAAGCGCCTCGCGGTATGCTCAGTCACTGGATCCGTATAAAAAATGGTTTAGTTGAGAACTATCAAGCCGTGGTGCCCACAACGTGGAACGCAGGTCCTGTCGATAACGAAGGTAAAGTCGGTCCCTATGAAGCCTCTTTATTAGGGCTAAAGCTTGAAGATCCAACCAGACCATTGGAAATTATTCGTATCATCCACTCGTTTGACCCTTGCATGGCATGTTCGGTACATGTGATGGATTATAAGGGCCAAGAGTTAGGTGAATTTAGAATCGATCCAAACGGAAACGTTTAAGGAGCAGCTCATGGATACGCAAAATGTACCCTATGAGAGAGCCTTTATCTTTAGCGCCGCGATCAGAATATTTCACTGGTTGCGTGCGCTGTCCATATTGGTTCTGGTCATAACGGGCTTCTATATCGCTTGGCCATTTTTGGTCGCGCCCAGTAGCTCAGATATATTGGTACAAGGCTGGGTGAGATTATCTCACCTGATCTTCGGCTTTATTTTATGTGCCATTACGATTGTTCGCGCTTACTTGTTCTTTTTTAGTAAAAGCGATATCGAGCGGCGCTCCTTTAAAGATGTAACCAGCGTAAACAGTTGGATAGTGCAACTTAAGTCATACCTATGGATGGGACATTTAGACAAGAAAGGCGTCTATGGTCCACTGCAATTTGTGACCTATTTGGCAGTTTCCGTTTTTGCCGTTCTTATATGCGTCACAGGCTTAGCTCTCTATGCTAATGTTTATCATCTAGGCCTAGGCGGCATGCTAGGAGGCTTCGCGGCTTGGGTCACTGGTATCATGGGCGGACTGGCACCAGTACGTATTTGGCACCACTACTTTACTTGGGTGTTTATTATCTTTGTGGTGATCCACGTCTATATGGCGGTTTGGACTGGCATTCGATTTAAACACAATTCGGTAGACTCTATCGTCTCTGGATACGACTACCATCCAAAGAAACATTAGAAAGGACGACATGAAAATACTGTTACTCGGTATTGGTAATGTGCTGTACGCCGATGAAGGGATCGGCGTACATTTCGTTAATTACCTGCAAGAAAACTATCAATTTTCCCATCCGCAGCATCAACTCGATGTGATGGATGGGGGCACCCTCGCCCAGGGTCTTATTCCCATTATTTGCAAATACGATTACCTCATCGTTGTCGATACGGTAAATGCCAATGGTGTTGGACCTGGCGAAGTGTACTTTTTTGATTTTGACAAAGCACCAAGCGAAATTGATTGGCAAGGCAGCGCCCACGAAGTTGAAATGCTGCAAACCCTCACCATGATGGAAATGGTTGGCGATCGTCCTAAAACCTTTGTGTTGGGATGTACCCCTACCGTACTGGAACCTATGGTATTAGGGCTTACGCCTAGTGTCGCTGCGGCAGTTCCCTTAATGGAAAAAACCATTATTAATCACCTAAACTCACTCGATTTCACGGTCACTCGCGTCAACAACATAGCTATCGAAGACCTCATTCCTGACTCTTATAAGCGCGGTGTAACAACAAATGAAAACAATCAAATTTGAATTTACCTGCTCACGGCAGGTGCCGCTCTACGCACACTTATGTAACCAATACCTAAATTATAATGCGCTAAACATTAATATTAGCTATCAACAGGGTTGTTACGCTATCGAAGCTGACGGCGAACAAGCCGATTTGGAATCCCTTGCAGACGCAATAGCAGATGACTTTTTAATTTCGGTATGGCTAACGGATTCTCGGATTGCACTTGTCGATAAACCGATCGGCGACAAAAAGCGGCTACTAAACGCTGGCGTTGAACAAGAGTTTTGTCAACGGTGCACGCCGTTATTTGGTGACAATCAATCGGCTCAATTTGGCGATCTGGCACTGGCTTGTGACTGTTGTCATGGAGAGCAGCGGATTAGTCCAGACTACCGCGGATTAACCACAGAAGACATTAACGCTATTTGCAACGAACTCATGACGCTCGGAGAGATCACGCTCGCAGGTAGCTCGCCTATTCGGCTCAACCTTAAAGATCAGGGTGTTAAAACAAATCATATTCATTGTCGGCCTAGATTGCTGGTATGCAACCCCAACACGCTCAACGCTCAGTTTCACCTCAATGAGCGCCAAGTTTTAGCCCTATCGAGTATTGAAAAACCCCTAATTACTGTCAGACCCATTAGCGATCATCCCAAACTCGACGCCCCTTTATACGACCTCTGCTTTGCCTACAACCGACTACTCATTGTGATTGCCGAACGATTACGTCAACAAGGCATAGATTGGTTATTTATTCACGATAACCAGAAGTCGACGCCACTAGCCTTTATTGATGGCGCTTGGGCAGAGGTGGACCACACCGGCCCATCAACCACTCGCCTTACCAGTAACGTCAAGGCGCTACATGATGAAGCAATAGTCGAAAGTCATGGTAATCACTATTTAGCCAGCAATAAAAAAGAGCTATTTACGGTTAAGCAGATCATTGACGAAACTGGTTTCACCCAATCAACGCCAATAGAGCTGACTAATGCTGAATATAGTCTATGCGCCCTAAACAGTATTAATCTTGAACATGGGTTAAACAAACACAGCGCCATACTCTATTTCAGCCAGTATCACGGTGGGCAAATACAATCCCTAGATGGTAAAGGCGAGCCAGAGCTGTTCTTTGCACTTCCCGAGCTACCGCAAAGCGGTTATGAGATTTATCATCAGTTAGAGCAAAGCCCACAAAAACAGGTATTAGAGAAATTTAAACAGCGCTACCCCGATGACTACCTAAGACTGCTGGATTTAAAGCTGGATACACCAAGTGACAACCTCACTTCATTGTGGGCGATAGGCGCCGTGATCTTGGGCTTGGAGAGTCGCTCAATGCATGTTGCAGATCTTAGCGATGCGCTTATTGCTAGGGCTATGACGCACCGCGGTGCCAATTCACCGCGTATCGATTATCCCTTAACTCGCGGCCATGCATACCGCAGCCTAAACTGGTGTAAAACGCTGGGTACTTTAATGAGCTTCCGACTTGCTGATGACAGGGATAACGCTAAACTCGCTTTTGGAATGCATGACTCACTAGCCGATTACCTCGCTAACTGGATAGAACATCTGGATCTGAACCTCAGCATAAAAGCGGTAGCCCTTGCCGGAAGTGAATGGAGTAACCCAGTGCTCAGCCAAAGAGTCGCGCTGCGCGTCGGTAAAAACTTTGCTTTAAAATGTAATCAACAACTTGAAATCGATGGCAACAATTATGCCATTGGTGCCTTGATGCTGAAAAAACGCAGAAAATAGTCATGGATATTCCCAGTCAAGTTCATGACATAGACGCGCGCTCATTAAGCAAGATTGAGCGCGTAGAATTAACGGTATCGGGTATAGTTCAGGGCGTCGGCTTTCGCCCCTTTGTCTACCGCCTCGCCAAAGCGTTGCAGCTTTGCGGCTTTACCTTTAATCACAGCCAAGGGGTAACGATTGAACTTCAGGGCACCCGTTTAAACATAGATAAATTCGTACGATCACTTAAGCAAACCCCGCCACCACTGGCGCGCATCGATAGCTTTAGTGAGCAAGTTATCGCCACACAGCATGAGTGCAGCAAATTTGAAATCAAACAGAGCCAAGCTAATGATGATGCCCAAGTCGCGGTATCGGCAGATAAAAGTAGCTGCCAAGATTGCTTAGATGAGATAAACGATCCCAATAACCGCCACTATCACTACCCCTTTACTAATTGCACTAACTGCGGTCCCCGCTACACCTTAATTAATGCACTGCCCTATGATCGTAAAAACACCTCAATGGCCACTTTCGAGATGTGTGACCAATGCGCCAAGGCCTACAATGACCCGCTCGACCGGCGTTATCATGCACAGCCTGTTAGTTGTCCACGCTGCGGCCCATCACTCAGCTTAACCAGTGCAACAGGTGACATTCTCGCGACAAAAGAGACTGCATTAGAGCAAACCGTTAGCTTATTGAAGCAAGGCGATATTCTTGCGATTAAAGGACTCGGGGGCTTTCATCTAGTCTGTGATGCCACCAATGAGGTAGCGGTCACTAAGCTACGCCAGCGTAAACAGCGCCCAGCCAAACCTTTTGCGGTGATGTGTAGCGATCTCGCCATGGCAAAAACCTTAGCCAAGGGCTCAGATGCTGAGTGGCAATTGTTAAGTAGCGCCGAGCGCCCTATCACCCTGTTAGCACGCAATAATGAGCAGGATACATCCTTAAGCTCAAGTGTCGCACCAGGCATAGATAGATTAGGTTTGTTTCTGCCCTACACCCCTTTACACCATCTATTGCTTAGCGAGCTTAATCGCCCTCTCGTTGCCACCAGTGCTAATCGCAGCGGAGAGCCAATCATCACAGCGGCAGATGAGATCTATACCCATTTAGGCGACGTGGTTGATGCGGTATTGGATCATAATCGGCCTATACTCAACGGCTGCGATGATAGTGTCGTCCAGATGATTAATGGCCAATTACAAGTTATCCGTTTAGCGCGGGGATACGCGCCGCTAACGCTGCATTGGCAACAACAGGTGAGCGCTCATACCCTCGCGCTAGGCGCCCAGCAGAAAAACAGCATCGCCTTCGGCTTTGGTCATAATCTGGTTCTCAGCCCCCATATTGGCGATCTATTTAGTCTCGAAGCTGAGCAATATTTCATCAACACTCTCGCCACATTTAAGCGTCTGTATCGTTTCACACCACAATATTTGGTGAGTGATAAACATCCAGAGTATGCATCCAGCCGCTGGGCTAAACAGTATTGCCAAACTCATGACAATACCGAAAACAGCCAAGTACAGCATCATTTCGCCCATATTCTTAGCATTATGGCGGCAAATCAATATACCGATAAGGTATTAGGGTTTAGTTTCGATGGCACAGGGCTTGGCGATGAGCAGCAACTTTGGGGCGGCGAAGCCATGCTTGCCGATGTCCACGGCTATCGACGTATCGCCCATCTTAAACCGTTTGCCTTGATAGGTAACGAGCAAGCCATTAAAGATCCCCGCCGTATAATGCTCGCACTGCTGTTTGAGCAATATACGCCTGATGAACTCATCGCGCTTAATATTGCGCCGATTCAATCGTTACCGACATCCGTCATTAGTAACCTATATCAACTTTGGCACAAGAAGGTCGCAAGCCAGCAAACGAGCTCCATAGGCCGCCTATTCGATGCATTAGCCTGCTTACTCGGCCTAATGCAAAAGACCCAATTTGAAGGCCAAGCTGGAATGTTAATTGAGGCCTGTGCCAACCAGATATCGGCGCAGCAATTGATTGCAGCCAATATCCATTTTGACCTGCCTCTAGTCGATGGTGTTTGGCAAACGGATATGCTGTGGCAACAGATCGTGGCGCTGTTATTAGCACCTAAACCGCTTGATAACAAAAACGCATTCATCGCACGAGCTTTTATGGACTGTTTAGCGCGCGCCGTCGCTGACTTAGCGGCTCAATATCCATCGCTACCTCTGGTGTTATCTGGTGGCGTTTTTCAAAATAGGTATCTGCTGAGCCGCTGTCATGATTTGCTTAAACAACAGCAAATATTGCCGTCAAAGCAAGTACCAGTAAATGATGGTGGCATCGCGTTAGGCCAACTGTGGTATGGCATTCATCATCAGCAGTAAATTTGAACAATAAATCATTCATGACTTTGCGTAAAAGTGACCAGTATCAATGAAGTTATCCTTGTCAAAGCGCAAACTGTGTGTATTAGCATTAGATTAAATGGAGTTTTTTATGTGTAAAGATTGCGGCTGTTCCATTACACGACATGATCATCATGAACACGATCATGCCCATAGCCACTCCCACTCTCATCATCATGAGCATCATAATCATTCCCATGATGAGCTTCATAGCAATCCTCAGCTCAATGATAAGAAAACCTTGTCGGTTATTCACAAGATCCTCGATAAGAACGATCATGAAGCGGCGCATAACCGAGCTCATTTTGAAGACCATCAGATCACGGCATTTAATCTAATGAGCAGCCCAGGTAGCGGCAAAACCACCCTACTTGAGCATCTTAAAGAGTACACAGACCTTAATTATGCGGTGATAGAAGGCGACTTAGAAACATCACGCGATGCCGACCGCCTGATCGCGAAGGGCATTACAGCCTATCAAATTCAAACCGGATCGGCATGTCATCTTGATGCCTTTATGGTGCATAGCGCGCTGCATCATGTGGATCTTAAACCGCTGGATATCTGCTTTGTGGAAAACGTCGGCAATTTAGTCTGCCCCGCCTCCTATGATGTGGGCACTCACATGAATGTGGTGTTGGTGTCTGTGCCAGAAGGTGACGACAAAATCGAAAAGTATCCAGTGATGTTCCGTAAAGCCGATTTAGTGCTGATCACCAAGGCGGATCTATTACCTCATTTCGATTTCGATGTTGAAGAGGCCAAAGCTCAAGTCAAACGCCTTAACCCACAAGCACACGTATTAGTGACGTCGGTGAAAGACAGTAACAGTATGTTTGCTGTTGCCAACTGGCTAAACGCCCACCGGAGAACCTAACCATGTGCCTATCGATACCGTCCAAGGTTGTCGCACTTCATCCCGATGAACAAGCGGTTACCGTGGAAACCATGGGGGTTAAGCGAAAAGTCAGCAGTCACCTGCTCAGTGATCCCCTCGAACTGGATGACTATGTGTTAATCCATATCGGTTTTGTGATGAATAAAATCGATAAGGCTGATGCAGAGCAGAGCTTGGCGCTTTATCAAGAGATCGTCGATAAGATGGATGAACAGGAGCACTAACCATGATTGAGCTCAAACAGCTTTACCAAGGCTTTAGAGATCCTGACACCATTAACAATCTGTCCAAGGAGATCCACCGTTTAGCCAATGGCTATTCAGGCAAGATCAATATCATGGAGGTGTGTGGCGGTCATACCCATACCATAATGAAGTATGGGCTAAATCAACTGTTGCCAAGCAATATTGAGTTTGTTCATGGCCCTGGTTGCCCTGTGTGCGTTATGCCTAAAGAACGCATCGATCATGCGGCGATTTTAGCCTCTCAGGATAACGTCATTTTGGTCACCCTTGGGGATATGATCAGAGTACCGGGTTCAAAAGGCAGTCTTGCGCAGTTTAGAGCTAAAGGCTGTGATATCCGCCCAATTTACGATCCGCTCGATACGCTCACTATCGCCAGAGAAAATCCTGATAAAACCGTGATCTTCTTTGCTATTGGATTCGAGACCTCAACGCCGATGACGGCAGTGCTTATCGAACAAGCCGAAAGCCAAAATATCGACAACCTATTGTTTCACATTAATCATGTACTGGTGCCACCAGCTATCGATGCGGTCATGGCCGATCCACAAGCCACTGTAAACGCCTTTATAGGACCCGCCCATGTTAGCGTGATCAGTGGTGCTAAGCTCTATCGCCACACCGTTGAACAGTATGCCACCCCCGTCGTCGTTGCCGGCTTTGAGCCTGTCGATGTCATGGAGTCTATCTTACGTATTGTGAAGCAGAAAGTGGCCGATGTCGCAGAGCTAGATGTGCAATATAGCCGCGCAGTCAGCGAAGATGGTAATGTTCACGCTCAACAAAAAGTGAACAAATACATGATGGTACGCCCGCAATTTCGCTGGAGAGGGCTTGGTCCCTTGGCCGATTCGGCGCTGATGCTCAGACCGGAATATGCGCACAGAAATGCAGAGCTTATTTATGCCGAAAAGCTAGATGTAGCCGACATCGATGATCATAAGGCTTGCCAGTGCGGCGACATATTGCGCGGTATTGCAAAACCTAAAGATTGCAAGGTGTTTGGTCGAGGTTGTACGCCAGAGTCTCCCCTAGGCAGTTGTATGGTGAGCTCAGAAGGCGCCTGTAATGCCTATTACCGCTATAACGGAGTGTAACCATGTCTCAAGCATTTGATAACGCAACAGAGAAATCCGTTCAGCTCAGCCATGGCGGCGGCGGTAAAGAGATGAATCACCTTATCAAGTCCATCTTTTTTAAGGCATTTAACAACCCTATCCTTGCCAATGAAGAGGATGCAGCGATTGTTAATATTGAGGGACAAGCCGCCTTTACCACTGACTCTTTTACCGTTGCACCGCTGTTCTTTGCCGGCGGTAACATAGGAAAATTAGCGGTTGCTGGTACGGTGAACGATCTAGCTATGATGGGCGCTGAGCCTCAATATCTAAGCTGCAGCTTTATTATTGAAGAGGGCTTCCCTATCCGCCAGCTTAAAGAGATTGTCGACACCATGGCCAAGGAACTTCACAAAAGTTGCACCCGTGTTGTCTGCGGCGACACTAAAGTCGTTCCCAAAGGGTGTGCCGATGGTCTATTTATCAATACCTCAGGTGTTGGGCGCATCTTAAAACCCAATATCTCGGTCAAAAACCTCCAAGTTGGCGATGCGATTATCGTCTCGGGTGATATTGGCCGTCACGGCGCGGCAATTTTAATGGCAAGAGAGGGCTTAGCCCTTGAGTCTGAATTAACCAGTGATTGCGCGAATCTTTGGCCAATCGTCGAGCAACTGATAGCGGCAAATATTGATATTCACGCGATGCGAGATGCGACCCGCGGCGGCCTTGCTGCCGTACTTAACGAATGGGCTGTGGCATCCAATGTGGGCATAAACGTCGAAGAGTCTCTCATCCCTGTCAGTGATGAAGTCAAAGGTTTATGTGAACTCTATGGCTTTGAACCACATGATCTTGCCAACGAAGGTACGTTTATTCTCGCCGTGCCTAGTGATATCGCCGCAGGTGTAGTAGAGATCATTCAGCGTTATGGCCACTGTCACCAAGCCGCAATTATTGGTCGAGTGGACGCGGATCATCAGGGTAAAGTGGTGTTAAAAACCCCTTGGGGAAGCAGTCGTTATCTCGACCTGCCCCACGGAGAATTATTACCAAGGATCTGCTAATGCATGAATATTCCATTGTCAGTGCATTGCTAGAGCAGTGCGAACAACATGCCGATGAAAATCAGGCAACCCGAATAACAAAGGTCGTAATAAAAATAGGGGTACTCAGTGGTGTTGAACCCTCTCTGTTAGCGACCGCATTCGATACCTTCAAACTAGAAGGTCGCGCCAAAGAAGCAGAGCTTGTTATTGAGATACAACCGATTGTTATAGCGTGCAACCAATGTCACACAACAGATGAAGTGACTGAGCGCACCGTAATTTGTCCTAACTGCAATAGCTTCGACACCAAAATTACTGATGGTGAAGAGATGCTACTCATGCAGTTAGAGCTGGAAACCGATTAACAACCTACACAAACAAAATATGGAGAAGTCAAATGAACAGAGCCCTACTACTATTAGTCAGTTTGTTACCCGCTGCGGCTTGGGCACATCCCGGACACCAAGGTATAGGTTTATTCCATCATCTTAATGATCTGTTACCTATCGTCGCGTTAGTGATCATAGTGGCAGGTATTATGGTGTGGAAAAAACGCAACTAACAATACTGAATCAGATCACAGAGTAAGAATACGAACTGACGACGCAAATAGTGCCATTGATATGGTATGTTCGATTGCGTATTGAAAGTCGATTAGTGTATTGAATTAGCGCTGTTATTGGGTTTGATAACTGCACCCTGTGGGTTAAATAGGTTTATTTAACCCACAGGGTAAGCTATTTCATTTTACATCTTGCAAATATCTGCCCGACAATAAATCCCTAACGAAAAACCTCGACTCTGAAACGCTACATTATCACTGAGCAATCACGTCTATACACTGACTGGTATGATTCCTTCAACGGCCATTAATAGATTATTCATCGTCAAAATTTCGCTATTTGTTAAGAATCTGACACTGATTTTTTATTGGCGCGAAAATCTACTACATCAGACTTTTTACTTTAAAATCAACAATAAAAAAACACCTCGTTAGTACAAAATAGCGGCAAAACATTGACAGTTTCTTTCTTAAAAATTAGCGAGTATAGTGCGAAGCTAAATTAGGTCCTACAGGGTACAAACCATGTTTCGTGTTACAATTTACTCCATCATTGCTTACGCATTTTGGTTAACGTTTGTCGACGTTTCAGACTACTTTGAGCAAGGTACGGGTAGCAACTGGCTATCGGATATTAAAAGTGCTTGGATAGATGAACAAAGTGACTCGATACCAAATCAAGAGCTCAGCCAATTAAAGGTCACCCTAACCGCAGATAATTGTGAAACCAATCAAAACTGTTATGCCCAACAAATGCCAATGGGTGAATAAGTCGCAAGCTAGAGCTTAACAGAGATATTTCATTAATCTTGAGAAAACATATACTCAATCCCAGGTGGGATTTGCCTGCCCTGCAAATAAAAATGTTGTCGGTCGTTAACCGTTTTGATACCGCAGTAGATAAATGATTTAAGCGATATACTCTTTATTTATACGGTTCCCCCTAGAATCATTATCTGCAACTCCCCCTTTTACACAACAAAATCCTCAAACGAGAGCTGACTTTCCTCACATGATAATCGGTATAACATCTAATTAATCTAGTTCTATTAGCTAGAATAAGTCCCAAATAGAATAAAACCACTAATAAGTAGAAATAACACCCATTGATACAAGTAACGAAAACCATTGGCGACATAGGAAAAGTAACCGATATAGATTTGCCAAATGGCGAACAAAATAAAGTTAAGCGCGATAAACAAGACTAACGAATAACTTTGCATATCGGACACTAGCATTAAACCACAGGCAAATAGCACCATGGTCGATAGCAGTAAGAACACAGAGATGTAATGAAACACGCAACTCATCGCAGCTTTTGCCACAGGCTCGAATTGAGCCTGCTGCATCGGCTTTAAAAACTGCCTATGCCCAAAAGTAAGATGAGCAATACAGGTGAGCAAGGATATTATAGCGGCAATTAGAAAGTAGATATTCATAGGTTCTCCAGCGAAACCCTCTTTTGTAACTAACTAGACCGTTTTAGGTGCACTGAAGTTTCAGGCGTTAAAAAAAAGAGTGCACTTTGGCACTCTGATAATATCTAACATACTGGCTCACATGGTGGCCATTATCCAATAATCCAGTCTTTGCTGTGGGTTAGCCAACAAACTTTGGCAAGGGCTTTTATAGCGGCTCATTAACCCACCTAAGTTTTTATTACTCGGTAAGCTCGCTTGCTGCTCAGCAATACTCTTTTCAAGTAGTGCCTCGACCTCAGCGTCCGTTTGATATTTTTTGGCTAACACAATAGCATCTTCACCGGACTTTTTCAGACGCTCGCCGACAGCTTGCATCTGCGGAGCGTTCATATTACCAATCGCATCTGAGGCAATGTGATAATAAGCCGCACATTGAAGCACCTCTTTGTTGAATGCGACTTCAGCATCGGATGCGGCCAATACGGTTTGAGATGCTGTACCGCATAATGCCAAAGTTAAAACGGAGAGTAGAGTATTAAAACGCATGAAGAGATTCCTTGACCATTAACAATATATAAATAATGAACCATTTCTACTTTAGATATCACTCAATATCAAGGTTATAGCTTAAAAATTCTTTTTCCTGAATGAAACCTAAAGACTCATACAAGGCTTGCGCTTGGTGATTCTGTTTATGAGTTTCCAAAAATATCGTTTTCACATTTTTAGTTCTCGCGTACTCCATCGCCGTATTCATTAAACGCCTCCCTAAACCAACACAGCGGGCATGTTGAGTCACATACAGATCACTTAGGATCAACATAGACTGAGCCGAAATAGAGCTGAACGAAGGATATAACTGACAAAAACCAAGAGCTACGCCTTGATTGTCGAGCACCACAAAAATGATTGAATCGCGGTTAAGCAACCTAGTTGAAATAAACTGAGTGGCTAATGGAATATTACTCTCCTGATGATAAAACTGACGATACTCGTCAAATAGTTGGGCAACCACATCAACGTCTTCCAATGTTACCCGCCTTATTTCACCCGACATCTATCCTCCTTAAATATCTATCGATTGAGCTCAAACTGATTCATTCGGTGAAGCAAATTTTGCTTCACCTCTGGCCACTCCGCCTCAATGATTGAATACACTACGGTATCTCTAACTGAGCCATCTTTCAAAATTCGGTGATTTCGCAGCACACCATCTTGTTTGGCACCTAAGCGCGATATTGCTTCGCGGGAACGTTCGTTATGCCAATGGGTTCTGAACTCCACAGCCATCACATCGAGTACTTCAAAGGCATAGCTAAGTAACAAATATTTTGTATCGCTATTGATACCTGTTCGTTGGGCACTCTTAGCATACCAAGTATGTCCGATCTCTAAACGGCGATTGGCCTGATCCCAAGACATAATACGCGTTGAACCCACTACCTGCCCTGAAAACTTATCCCGAACAACAAATGCAAGTGCTTCGCCGCGTTCCTCAGCTGCGATCGCATCATCAACATAACCTTTCATCTCATCGGGATGCGGGACACTGGTAAACCACAACTCCCACAACTTCCCATCACTCACCGCAATCGACAACGCTGCAATGTGCTCACGCTGCATGGGCTCTAGAATAACTAATTCGCCTGTTAGATAACCTGATTGTGACTGACTATTCATGATCCACTCCCTACAATCTGGTTATAGCAATACCATATGAAAATTTGATGAAGCCATGTTTACGCTATTCATCTCAATGATTACAGAGCCTCCCAATAAACCTTCCGCATCGCTGTCGGTTAACAGGAACCAGAGTCTTCACGCTACCAAAAAAGTCTAGGTAACTTCAAGCTCTCGTTTAAACATTAATACTTGTTGTTCATCTTGCCAAGATATTGATTGCAGGAAACAAAAACCCAGTTTTTCTAATAGATTAATCGACGCCTTATTGTCAGGATTGACGATGGCAACAACCGGATCCACCCCCAATCCATCGCTGTGTCTTAATACGGCCTGCGCCGCTTCAATTGCGTATCCTTTATGATAAAACCTAGGCAATAATGCATAGCCTAAATCGGTTTCGGTCAGCTCGGGGCGTTTCACCAAACCAGCAACCCCCACAGCTTCGCCCGTTGATTTTAGCGCCACAATGTACATGCCGTACCCATGCTCAAGATAACTGTGCATTGGGCCTTCGATGAGGTAGTTCTCGGCTTGAGGAATGGTTCGCACGCCCCTATCACCTATATGACGTATAAAATCATCCGAATTTAATAATTCCAGCATAAATGGCGCATCGGACAAGGTCATTCTTCGCAGTATTAAACGGGGTGTTTCCGCGATAAGCATTTCATTCTCCTATAAGCCTTTGACACAATTAGCATTCGACTATACTGCGAACGCGGCTTCATAGGAAGTGGTAACAATAACAATGCAATCATGGTGAGGTAAGCATTCAGCCTGTAAAGTGAATTTTGCTTAGATCATTAGGCTGGGATCCACTCGCCTCGATTAAAACGCTTTTTCTCACACAAACTTCGACCCGAAAAAGATCAACAGGCCCAACAGACAAGCAAAAAAATGCCCGCTCAAACGGCGGGCAACAACAAAATCACTTAGGGTGAAAAGCTATGCATAGGTTAATGCAGGCTCATGGCTACTGTGACAGATTTATAAAAAGAGTAAACCCGACTAAAGTCTATTACCCTTAGTTCACAAATAACGAACAAAGTTTTCAGCTGGTTTTGTAGGTTTTATTGGCGCCTTAACTGCTGGCGTACCTAAGTA
Source organism: Shewanella mesophila (assembly GCF_019457515.1). NCBI lineage: Bacteria > Pseudomonadati > Pseudomonadota > Gammaproteobacteria > Alteromonadales > Shewanellaceae > Shewanella > Shewanella mesophila. The sequence continues at coordinate 1,861,020 of NZ_CP080421.1, read as the reverse complement.
CAAGAAACCGATGATCTGATCATTAGCTCCCAAGCCCAGATCTTGATGTAATTGAGCATTAAATGCCAAGCTTCCAGTTCGCCAAATTCCACCTAAACCTAACGCAAACGAAGCTTGTTGCATTGCCATACAGGCACACCCAACGGCCAGATGCTGCTCAATCTCCGGTACTTTGGGATGCTCGACGACTTTCGCGACAACGGTAACAACCATAGGTGCTCTTCGCGGCATATTAGCCACTTTGGCTAAGGTGGCCTCATCCCCGCCATCGGCTGCGGTCGCCTTTACGAACAACTGAGATAACTTATCAAGCCCATCGCCGCTGGCAACAATGAACTCCCACGGATTAAGCCCGCCGTGATCAGGCACTCTAACGGCGGCATTTAAAATTGTGGTGAGTTGAGATTCATCTGGGGCTGGAGCAACCAATCTTGGTGAAGATTGGCGAGTTAAAAGCAGTTCAATGGCATCCACGAGTTAATCCAACAGAGAAATTATGCTCAGAGATTAGCAAATTGACTTATAAAATCCCACTAATTTAGTGGGATTTACACCCAGCAAGTTGCTATAGCAATTGATTATGCTTTGCGATGTAATAATCAACACTGGTATAACGCCCACCACCAATAATAACTAGCGCAAACAACATAAGTAAGTAGGTAATGGCAAACTCGACACCATTATTGAGCACCACTAAATTACCCGAGGATGTTAACCAATCATAATTGCCATACTCTTGTAGTAGTGACTTTGCCGCTTGTAACTTATCAGCAGAGGCAAGTACTTGTTCATTGGCTAACCAAGAGCTGGGATCGGCAATAGCCAGCCAACCATTACCCCAATGCACCGCAAAAGCGGCGACCAACATGGTAAACATCAAAGGAATCGAGATTAATCGAGTTCCTAACCCTAACACCAATAGTATTGCGCCAAAGAACTCTGAGCCTGCGGCTAGAGAGACCATAAGCTCAGGCAGTGGTAACCCCAATCCCCACTCGGCGTTACCAAACCATGCCGCCGTATCACTAAAGTGAGACAATTTATTATATCCAGCTTGCATTAATACTGGTGCTAAATATAGACGTAAGCCTAATGCGAGCACCCCATCGGTATGCTTAATTCCATTTAAAAACGATTTATATACTTGAATAAGTTGCATGAGAGTTCCTCAATATCATCATTGAGAGAATAGACCATGCATCAGATTATTTTATTTCATTCGCTAGTTTATAAATCGGTGCGCCGGTAGTTAGGTGAATTAAAAGTTAGCTTTCTGGTAATAGGGATAAGAAATCATCAAAACAAACAATATAGTTGTCAAATGTATGAGGGTTTGAACTCGCTTGTCCTGTGGTCGACTCACTTGTTTTACTATGATTTGAGTCGAGTATATGACTAGTCATCCGCAGTGCCCAACAGCAACCAAAATACCAGTACAACTCGATAGCGGCAGGTACTGCGCTTAAGGCGTCAGACGTTAGATGCGGATGACTATTAAGGTAATTTGAGATCAACCAGTGCCGCTGGGAGGTTGATAATCGATGCGTCGCTAAAACACTGGCGAGATCGACTAAAGGATGCGATGAACAGGCGTACTCGAAATCAATACACCAAACTTGATTATTTTTTAATAGCAGATTGTGTGGATTAAGATCCCGATGACTAAACTGGGGTAAAATCATGCAAGCATCCAGTTGCGTGAGCACACTGGTTACTTGTGCCTTACGGCTAATCAATTGTTGATAACGCCCAAACCATTGCACTAGCCTAGGCGAAGTTAACTGATGACGAGTCGAAAAATCGGTCAGCGTATCTAAATATTCAGTCCACTGCTCGGTCACCGAAACGGCATTAGTTGGTGGCGGCAAGCGACTCAACCCGTTTAATAATGATAAGAGTAACCTTTCCGCTTGAGGCCACGGCTCAAAACAGTCAATCAAAGGATGAGCAGAATTGGCTGTCATCAGCTGACTCCAATCACTATCTATTTGAATAAAATCACTTAAGTAATATTTGTAGTCGGCTGACACATAATGTAGCTGTGGGGCCAGCATGGCATCTTGTGCCAAACGCCAGTTCGCGACCTCGCTCTGGCGATGGCAAATAGCACTGCTGGCATCGCTATTAATCCGCAGAGCATATTGCCGATCTTCTGATCTGATAAGATAGTTTTGATTACTCAAACCGCGAGAAAGCATCGACACATGAGTATCATCAGTAAGCATGCATCCATGGCACTCTAGTTCGGCGATAATATCTGCCGGAAGCCTCAATGCCTTATACGAATGTAACGCTTTAATCATAGTGAACTGGCTTATTCATAAGAATAATCACCTGACTCTCGATCACTTTGTGTCCGCATGCTGGTACGCCATAAGAAGTAACCACCAATCGCCATACCCACATATAAAATAAACAGCATCGAGGTTAGCATTAACCCCTTATTGAGGTACAAATAGATAGAAACAAAGTCGATGACAACCCAGTATAGCCAATTCTCAAGTACCTTTTTCGCCACTAAATAGGTTGTCACTACAGCAAAGCAGCTGGTAGCGGCATCAAGGTAAGGATAAGACGCCGTAGTATAGGTTGCCATTAGATGTCCAACGATGGCGGATATCGCCGCCGTGACACCTATCAGCACGCAATGTCGAGGCAGCGACCAACTAACGACCTCAACACCATTGTCATCGCCTCCTCCCCGAGTCCACAGCCAATAGCCATAGACAGCCATCAGCATGTAGTAGACGTTTAATACCGACTCCATCAACAGAGAGACTTCCCAGAACAGCATGGTATAAATCGCTGTACTGAAAAGTGCAGCTGCCCAACACCAGACACTGCCGCGCATCGCTAACCAGAGATAAGCGATGGCGAGAATAACTGCCACGGCTTCCCAGGCGGTTAAGCCATTCGCCTCAACAAAGGCGCCTGACAGCGTAGCAGATAGCGCTAACCAAAAATCCGTCATATTAAATTTCTACCATAAAATAGGTCAACATCATGGTGAATCTACTGCGTGTGAGAGAGATCTAACTCCCCACCAATAAACTTCACCACAAAAACAGCCTTGCCCCACTTTTGATGAGCGGCTTGCATCTCAACCGCTAGCATAGTCATCACATCGCCGTAGTTACCACAGATCTGCGTTGCCATAGCGTTCGTTTTCCGCTCAATGTTGCTGTAACTGTCAACTCGGTCGATAAACCACTGAATTGGCTCGATGTAGTTTTCTTTAAATGGATACATACTAATTTCGGCAGTCAATTTCATCGTGCTTAATTCCATTACTATTAATTTCAATAAATACTTATAAATTGGGGTGATTAGGACGCTGGAGTAATCGAGCGCCCTAACAACATGGATAGCTACATAAACTTAACGTTAACAGTTAAGCCTAGCTGACGCGGATCGCCATAGCGAATGTATTGCTTATCCGCCCAATCAATGTCGGGCTCATTACCAAAGTAGAAACCTCGTACACCATAGTTTTCATCAAACAGATTGCGTCCCCACAGATAGGCTGACCAGATATCGGTCTCATACCCTATTCTGGCGTTAAAAATCGTATAAGGATCAGATTTTGACTCGTTGCTATCGGAGTAATAGAAATCACTTTTTCCACTGGTGGTTAAGTTGGCGAACCAGCCATTATCACTGCGATAAGTGGCCCCAGCACTATAAGTAAAATTAGGTGAATGGGCCAGTTCTCTGCCACTTAAATCGACCAAACCACCATATTTATCCTGATATTGATAATCACCATAGGCGGTTTCTAACCAACCGAATGTTGCATACAATTTCAAATTATCTGTGGCATACCAATTAGCATCGAGTTCAGCCCCGTAGTTATGAGAGCTACCCGCATTTTCAATATAGAGAATAAATTTTTGAGGCTCTAACGGGTTTTGCTGAGAAGCTGACACCTGCTGATCGCGTCTATCCATGTAGAACAGAGAGAAATTAGTCGCCACATCACCCGCTAACCATGAAGACTTAAGGCCTAGCTCATAGTTATAAAGGGTTTCCGTCTGGAACTCCTTTCTGTCACTCAGTTCAGTCGGCAGTGACATATTAAAGCCCCCAGCCTTATAACCTCTGGCGACACGGAAGTAACTCTCGTGATCTTCACTTAGCGCTTTACTTAAGGCGATATGTCCCCCCCACATGGTTTCTGAAGGTTCAAAATTATCGCCTGCACTATCTTGATATTCGCTTTGTCTGCGTTCGACACGTAAACCAAACGACAAGGCATAATCATTGCCTAAATCACTGTCTAATTGGCCAAATATTGCCATATTCGTTGCGCTATAATCGGCAAGCAATTCATCTACCCAACCGTTATAAAACTCAGCAGTATGATTATCTTCATCAAGCCGCATTCCATAAAGCCCCACTAACCAATCGGTACTACCGTTAAAAATCCGCCCTGCGTCGGTAGAGCTCAAACGAAACTCTTGTGATACCGTTTGCCTATCTCCGATCTTGTCCCAAGTGTAATCATATTCGCATGGTGCACCGTAACAAGTTTTGGCTTGCCAATATTCAGGATTGGCCCAGTCACCGTCATAACCATGATGGGTATCGGTTTGTGCCATAGAGGTCAATGACACTAGTTCAAACTGCTCTGCGCCAGAATAGGTAAATTTGAGAGAACTACCAGTGGTACGTTGCTTATCGACACCCGGTGCATCGGTAAGAGTATTAAAGCCGTTATTATCTAACGTCCATGCATCGTAACCGTTATCGAAATCGGCATGCATTAAGTTAAAATCGATAGCGAGATCATCGGTTGCATACCAACGTAATTTTACACGACCAGTAAACTCATCGCGGCCATTGGTATCATCACGTCCAAGATAAAGATTATCGCGATAACCATTTTGCTCATGTTGCTGCAACGAGACGCGGTATAACAATTTTCCAGAGTCTGTCAGTGGTCCAGAGCTGAATCCACTTAGGGTACGCAATTGATCATCGCCTAAAGACACCTCAGCGCCGTGCTCAAATATCGCCGTAGGATCGTTACTCTTTAGATAGATCAAACCTGCTAGTGCATTAGCACCGTATCTGGTCCCTTGTGGTCCACGCAGCACCTCAACCTGCTGCAGATCATACATACTCGATATCATGCCAATACCAGACATATCGATATCGTCGATGATATAACCAACAGAAGAGTTTGGCGCGCCCTGATACTCCTCCTGTTCGCCCACACCACGAATTTGGAAATACTTCGCCCTTGAACTTCCACCAGACCAGTTAAAATTGGCGATAGAGTTGAGCACATCTTCGAAATGTTGCGCACCTTCATCTTCAATCTGTTGTTGATCGATGACGGTAATACTCGAAGGCATTTTTTCTAAGGTGGATTGACGAAAATCAGATGTCACAACAATGACTTCCATTTCATCATTCGTTACGGGGTTGTCATTAGCAAGTAAGCTGGTCGGATTTAAGACTGCACAGACGGCAATTGCGACTGGAGATATTGATTTTATTGTAAACATAGGACCTCAAATAAGTTTTTGAGATCCGGCACTTAAAAAAGCGAGAAAGAAAGCACAATCAAATTGTAGTAATCAACTAATGTGGCCCATTCCTACGCCGGTATTAGCCGGATCAGGTTCTAAGGGTTTGTCTATAGACATCTCAGTGAGTCGGATACTTAAAAATAAGTCGCCGCTAACACCCCTTGGCAAGGCCGATTATACATAAGTCGTACAAATTGTTGACACATTTAATGAAGAAAATGACTTATATCGCAAAAAAATGCCAGCAGAGCTGGCACCTTAATCTAGAAATGACCTAATTAGAGAAGGCTTTACGCACATACAGTTCGCAACGCACGGCAGTGATGTTTGGCGCAACCGCACTAACTTGCATCTGTTGTTTACCATGCAGCTTTAATGATTTCCAGCTAACGCCTTCATCTTCGATTGTTAAGCCATTTAGATCATACCAAGTAAATTTGTACTGCAAACGCAGATCTGTGGCGACTTTACTACTAATGGTGCCCGCAGCGGTTAACAGATCGCCATTAAGTCGAGTCATCACTTGCTGAACAGAAACTTCGCTATTAAAAGCACTATTATCGACTCGCTGCTCACCCGTCGAACTGGCCATGAGTCCTGCGGTATGGGGGGCACACCCCGCGACACCATAAATGATCACGGCGAGCAAAAATATCTTTTTCATATTCATGAAGTCTCCAATTCATCCAAATACACTGGCCAGTGTAAAAAATCTAAGTTGAGATTATCTGCGCTCAGCGAGTCAATCACCTAATCAATCAAGAAGTGAGCCCTAGCCGTTGCTATTAACGCCTTACGGTTCGTCTGCCAACAATTGATATTAACGTTCGCTACGCGTCTCCCTTGACGGGTGATCTTACACTCAGCAAAACTGTCTCTGTGGTATCCCGCCCTCAAATAATCGATAGAAAAGTCGACAATTTTAGGCACTTTAGTCGTTTGCATAAATACCATCAGCTGGACAATTGCTGACATTTCCATAAAACCAGCAATAACACCACCATGAATGGCTGGCAGAGTGGGATTTCCGATATTTTCATCTTTAGCCGGAAGTTGGAATACGAGTTCATCACCAAAACGCACCACCTCCATGCCAATAAACTTGGCATAGGGAACGTGTTCAAGCAGATGACTAAAATCATTGAGCTCGGTCGCCTTCTTAACTATTTCTTTAACATTCATTTCGCCTGTGTGTCGCATCTGGCTCATTCATTCTCTCCCATTAAAGCACGTCTAAAGGGTTCTCCGACCAGATCTGGACTAATGCGCATAAATGAACCTACGGCATGGGCTATAGGATCATCAATCGATTCTTGATAGGCAATAGCGCGGGTAAAGGCGACACTAGAAGACAATTTGTAGCACTCAGCAAATCCAAATACGCTTTTATGTGGCTCTGCTGGTTTCATATAATCAACCCGCAAATCCAACGTAGGCGACAACTCTAGCGACTTATACTTATCAAAAATACTACAGACTACAGCACTGCCACAGGCTGTATCCATTAAGGTGGTGATCACTCCGCCATGTATGACACCAGTATCAGGATAGCCAATTAATTCAGTGCTATAGGGCAACTCTATCAACACATGATGCTCACTCGCTTCAAGCACGCCGAGCTTTAAACGGCGGCATTGAGCTAACTGATCCACAAAGCGTCGAGCTAAATCTGTTAGGGGAAAAAATTCAGGATTGATTTTCATCTTCAACCATTACTCATTTACGAGGAGAAACTAGAGGGCCAATATACTGGCCACCCAAAAGATGCATATGAATATGAAAAACTTCCTGTCCGCCATGCTTATTACAATTAATCACTAGCCGGTAGCCATCTTCTGCAATACCCGCCTCATCAGCGAGTTTGGCAGCGACTGTGATCATCCGTCCAAGCGCCTTCTCATCAGAGGATTTAACGTCATTAACTGTTGGGATCAAATGGTTAGGAATAATTAAAATATGAGTAGGCGCTTTAGGCTCAATATCTCGAAATGCAGTGACTAACTCATCTTGATATAAAATATCGGCTGGAATTTCACGTCTGATGATCTTACTAAAAATTGTTTCTTCTGCCATCTTAGAATCCTCTCGGAATAACTTATGCTGTTCATGAAATATCTTATGCAGCTAGTATACTCACAAATTGATCATTTGTGATCAATCAAAGGATTAAAGGATTAATAGGCAGGCTCAAAATTGGGGAAGATGTGTAGACACTAAGAGAACAGGACGATTCAATACAATAAGGTGAACAGCATGACAGAAAACCACCGCCAAATGCCTTTTAACAGTATTTAGCGATGAATGTTAGACCAGACTCTTTCATCCTTATATCAGCCGCAAGATAGATCGGCTAAATGGGTTCACTGCTGCACCTCGTGTAAGTGCGTTTGTGCCCAGGCAATGGCTTGGCCTCTGCTTGATACCCCAATTTTTCTAAACACACGATATAAATGGGTTTTGATGGTACTTTCACTAACAAACAACTGATTAGCGATATCAATATTGGTACATCCAGTCAGCAAAGCCTGTAGCACCTCTCGCTCACGAATGGTTAAATTGTCGGCTCCATCTAACAGTGCTTGACCAGAATCAGACAATAGCGATTGAGGAATAACCGTTTGACCGCGAAGGACATTTATTAATGATTTTCCGATCTGCTCAAGAGTGACATTGCGATAAAAAACCGCCGCTGTGATCGGGGAAATGAGGAATTTTGCATCAATTTGCTCAGGATAATGTAGGAATACGACTCGAGCCGAATGCCGTTTTTCTATCAGTTTTTGTAGCTGATAAGCACGCTGAACATCGACTGTGGAGAGGTCGATGACGACCAATGAGTAGCTTCCTTCATTCATCGTTGCTTCTACACTTTCAGGAGCCACTTTGGCTAATTTAACCAAAAACTCCTGAGGCCAACGGGTCTCCAATAAATCAGTTAATAACTGCGAACGAGAAACCACTACCCAATTTATAACTTTGAACATCCTGCTCACTCCATGTTGCTACCAATTAGCTTATATCCATCTAATTAGTGCTTATCATAACAACTATAGAAATAAATAATAACTACCCAATAGCGCTAAAATGACCATTTTTAACAGTATTATTTATCAAAACATGACCTAACATACAGACAAACGTCTATAGCATTATCTATTGACCAACGTATCCTGTAACGGTGCTATTCCAATTACTTCCCACTGAGTGACAATTACACCATGTCCAGAACCATTTTAATAAATGGCTACGAAGTTCAGCAATCACGTAGGCACTCGGCTGAACCGTAAACCATGAGAACATTGCGAGAAACAGCGCCAGTCGACGGCCAGCTGTAATACCAATTAGTATAAGAATGTGATCTACTCAGCGTGTTTTTGGGCAACTAATTCAAGGCGAATAGATGATAGAATGCTTGTTCGCTTGTGAGTCTATTCAACGCAGGAGTAGGCAGTCAAAAACACGCCTGAAAGGCAAGTTTTAGCACATCTGATGCAATGTTAACGAGCTTAAACCTAGTTCGACTATGTTCCTCACTCGTTGCAATCAACAGGGGCTTGCATGTTCCCGACATACTTAAGACATTTCCTCCATCTCTGGAGGTCAGATCTTGTGAATGCCCTTAATGCACAACTATATGAATATAGGAAATAAGGCGAAGCACGACTAAAGAGATTTAAGAGGTAGGGTAATGCATGGAGCAGTTACCGAGGATGTTAGAGCCGAGGAGCAATTAAGGGCCTCGCCTCATCAGCGTTAAATTCTCGTTGAGCGATCACATCTATATACTGATTTGGTATTACAAATATAATAATTAGAGATATCAATTTTTAATCATAAAAAACACCAGCGTTTAGCTGGTGTTTTGTACTTACAGCAAATTGACTTAACCGCCAATACCGATTACTTCAGTGTTGACTCTGCAGTACGACCATCGTCATGACAACTATCACAAGTTGGCTTATCACCAACATTTGAATCATGAGGCGCATGGCAATCTGCACACATTAGATTACCGTCATGTGGCTTATGCACAGCATCCATTTCAGCCAATGTGCCGTGACAGCTTTGACACTGCTCAAACTCATGAGCGCCATCTGCTGAGGGTTCACCATTAGCATGACAAGCTTCACAACCTTCCATCTCAGCATGCATTTCTGCAAGCTCTTGTGGCTCAGCCATAGCGACTGGAGATAGGGCTAGTGCTGCTAGACCTGCACCAAATAATGCACTTAAAATTTTCTTGCTCACAATGATATCCTCTTTATGTTTGGCACAGTGAAGGTTTATTCTTACCGCTCATCTCGCCAGTGTCTAAATTGCACAACTAAGCTTAAAATAGCGAAGGAAACACAAATTAGCAACTTTTCTAATTGGCGGGAGGTTAACATTTGATTTACCGTAAAAATGTGCACTTAATCAAATATCTACCGTTCAACCACCCAAAAACCCCACAACATTGACTTACATCACACCCTAATGATGCAAATTAGCATTGTGCTATCTTTAACGCCTCAGCCAGTAAACCTTATTAGGTATCCTAGATTCATCTCAAACAGGCCTTTCCTCTTTCAACCATATTGTCTCCTATAGCAATAGACTCACCCTTAATGAGTGAACAAAGTAGATGCCAAGTGTCAAACTTAAATCATAACAAAGCGATTGATACAGGTAGGATTGTCTTGTCTGTTAACCCGAATTAGAGTTAATGAGTATAGCTGTTACAGGGCTATCTACTGATTAATAGCCACAAAAAAGGGAGCTAATGCTCCCTTTTATTGATATAGACAATTAATTATTGTGCTTTTAGCGCTGCGATGCGTTTTTCAAGTGGTGGATGGCTCATCATTAATTCAGCCATCGACTTTTTACCATTAATACCAAATGCCGCCATTTGAGCCGGCATTGCACCAGTTTCTGGTCCCTGACGAAGACGATCTAACGCCGCAATCATCTTATGCTTACCTGCGAGTTTAGCGCCACCTTCATCGGCTTTAAACTCTCGAACGCGAGAGAAGTAAGCCACAATCATGGATGCCAAAATACCGAACAACATATCGAGTACAAATACCACAGCCATATAGGCAAACATGCCTAAGCCTTCACCCTCTTCATCATTACTGGCAACGAAATTGTTGATGATCCCAGCGACGACTCGCGCCGCAAAGATAACGAAGGTATTAACCACACCTTGGATCAAAGTCAGAGTGACCATGTCGCCGTTAGCCACATGGCTAACCTCGTGAGCCAATACGCCTTCAATCTCATCTTGCGTCATACCATATAACAAGCCACTGCTCACTGCGACCAAAGCGTTATCTTTACTCGGACCCGTCGCAAATGCGTTCAGCTCAGGAGATTGATAAATTGCAACCTCAGGCATCTTGATACCCGCTTGCTGCGCTTGACGAGCAACGGTCTCAACTAACCAACGTTCAGTGTTATCACGAGGTGTAGTGATCACTTCACAGCCCATGGTCTTTTTCGCCATCCACTTTGAGATAGCCAAACTAATAAATGCGCCGCCAAAACCAAAGATAGCCGCAAATACTAATAAGCCGCCCATGGTTGAGGTGTTCACACCTAGAATTGACATAACAATTGAAGCAACTAGCAAAATTGCCATGTTTGTCGCAATCAATAAAAAAATACGCTTCATTTAAGCTCCTGTTAGACACCCTTTGTGTCATTGCCACTCTCTTAATGACATAATATGTCCAAAAAAGTAGATATCAAGGGTAAACGTAAAAAAATCTATCGCTGATCCAATTCAGCATTAAACAGATCTCGTTAATTATAGGTACGCAGTCTAGGAACCAAGTATTAAGCCAATATTAATTTTCGCTAAGCTTGAAAAGATAGTTGATGAATCTTAATTAATAACGTTGAAATAGCCTTAAAAGAACAGCTTAAGGGAGATTAAGCCAACGCATTCAAGTCCAAATAGCTTGCCGCCTTTGCGATATCCATCGAAGATAGATGCGGAACCACACCTAAACATGGACTCGCCATCATGGTTTTAAGACTGTTTAGATTCTCTTGAGGACAACTCATATTCGGATCGACCATATTTGCCACCCAGCCCACAATATGGATCCCATCGGCTAACATCGCTTCTTGGGTCAGCAAGGCATGATTGAGACTACCTAGCTTTACACCGACAACTAAAATAACTGGGAGCGATAACTGTTTAACCACATCAGAGAGGAACTTACCCTCGCCTAATGGTAAACGCCAGCCTCCAGCACCCTCGACTAGGGCAAAATCAACCTCGCCAAAGGGTAATTGATTAATATGCTCGGCAATGGCACTCGGCGTTAATACCATCCCCATCTGCTCAGCGGCAATATGGGGAGCGATAGCAGGAGCAAAAGCAAATGGATTAACCTGTTGATAGTCAAGCTCATAAGTTGACTCTGTGATTAAGCACAGCGCATCGCAATTTCTCAGGCCTTGCTCGGTTAATTCACAACCTGATGCGATAGGTTTAATCCCCAATGTGCTGCCCGTTTGCTTAGCCCGGTGCAGCAGCGCCGAGGCGATAAATGTCTTACCACAATCGGTATCGGTTCCTGCAACAAAATACAGCATCTCTGTTCTACCCTTTTAATTTTGCGCGAATAAACAGGATCTCGTAGGTCAGCGGAAGACCTGCTGGCTCTCGCATCAACTCAGCTTTTTGCTGCATAGCTAACCAGTCTTGGCGCCCACGAAGCTTTGCTGGACTTTGTTCGATACCACTATCATCACTATCGCTTAAGCTCTTAACCGACGCGCCCACACCTTTGATGGAATAAAGTAAGTCTTTCAACTGCTCAAAATGAACCGTCATCGATTTGAGCTGCTGACATTCGATCTGCCACGCCGCAGCAGAAAAACAGCTAATGATCTCCTCGGCTTGCTTAAACTCATTCACTGTAAAGCCTAAATGCTGTAATTGACTAAGGCTGCCGTCGGTTACAATGGCTAAATGACATTCGCCGTCAACACTCAGCACACGCGCCATTTCGTCGGTCACAGCCACCAGATCGGCGCACCACTGCAAGGCTAAATTGGAATAGATAGTATTAATACTGCCATCAACTAACGGCAGAGCGCTGGCATCGGCACATAAAGGGGTATAATCAGCAAATGTTTGCCGCATGCGCGTTAACATCCCCTGAGCAATATCGAGCCCGATAACGCTTTCAATATTGGCGCGATTAAAATCGGTTCCAGGTCCACAGCCAATATCTAATAATCGCCCCAATGGCGTCATATCATCGAGTAACGTTTGCGCCGTTAAACGCTGCAACACATCGTGACATTGATACTTGTTAGCCGCTTGAGAAAACTGCTGCGCGATTTGCGCCGTATTGTGGCTGGCACGCTTATTATCGGCAGTATTCTGAAGCGGTATGCACCTGTCCTCGATGTCTATCATCGGATGTATCGAACCACTTTTCACGAAGCAATATTTCCTATTTACGGCAAGTTAGGTGTGAACACCCGGCTTAAGGTTGCAACTAAATGATCAATCTGTGACTGGCTGTGATTTATATTCAAGGTGATCCTCAACCGTGCACTGCCCTTGGGCACAGTCGGCGGCCTAATGGCACCAATCCACAACCCCTGCTCTTTTAATTGAGATGCGACTCGATCTAGCCTATCGAGTTCGCCGACTACAATCGGCTGAATCGGGGTAACCGATGGCGTTAATGGCACGCCCGCCTCCTGACAAGCCCGCTTGAAGTAATGGATGACATCAGCCAAGGATCTGGAAAGTTTAGGAGCTTGCATCACCATCTGAGTTGCTTTAAATGCTACATAGGCGTTTGCTGGCGACAACGCGGTAGAATAGATGTAATGGCGCGCATTGGCGACCAGAAAATCAATACATGTACGTGAAGCTAGCACCGCAGCCCCTTGGCAACCGAGCGCTTTACCAAACGTCACAATTTGAACGTCACAATTGCTGGCATCGGCACGACATGTTTCTTGATTGGGTAAAATACCAAACCCGTGGGCATCATCGACGATTAACCAAGCTTTAGATGATTGGCACGCTCGATAAAGTTCGGTTAACGGCGCACAATCGCCATCCATGCTAAATACACTTTCGGTGACGACCGCTTGTGGCTGATATTGAGCTATCATTGCAGTGGCGGCATCAATATCGTTGTGCGCAAACCGTTTTAAGCTGGCACCACTTTCACGCAAGCCATCGATAAGGGAGGCATGAACCAACTTGTCGGCAACCACACGTTCTGCCTTACCAAAAAGGGTTTTCATCAAGGCACTATTGGCACTAAAACCGGAACAAAACAGCAGCGCCGCCTCATGTCCTGTCGCTTCGCATAATGCTTGCTCTAACTGCCGATGGGCATCGCTATAGCCAGTCACCAATGGTGATGCGCCGCTGCCGACACCAAAGCGTTTAGCTCCTTCAGCCATCGCCGCTATCAATTGACTCGACTGACTCAAGCCCAAATAATCATTGCTGCTGAAATTGATATAAGGCTTATCACCAAGCCATATTTGATTAGGCTCAGTAACGTCGATTGATGCTGAAATCATTCGGCGCTGACGCAAAAGACCCGCGTCAGCAGCCGATTGCATGGTTTGTTCAATCTTACGATTTAAGGCGTTCACTCTATTTATGATCTAATTGCAATAATGCTAGAGAGCGGCCGCATCATAAAAAGGCTGCGTCTGCTTATCTTTAATCGCTTCAGCCTTGGCAAATACCGCCTTATCCTCTTCAATGGTCGCCGCTTTACCTTGCTCAGGGTGCAGCCCTAAGCGTTTAAAGAGTGCCATATCATCATTCTCTTCAGGATTACTGGTGGTCAATAGCTTACAGCCATAAAAAATCGAGTTAGCCCCGGCAAAGAAGCACATGGCTTGCAGCTCATCACTCATGCTCTCGCGTCCAGCGGACAGGCGCACTCGCGAAAGCGGCATAATGATACGAGCAACGGCTATGGTGCGAACAAACTCAAGTGGATCGAGATCATCAAGCTTTTCAAACGGTGTGCCAGCAACCTTAACCAGCATATTGATCGGCACAGAGTCAGGATGCTTTTCCATATTGGCTAATTGCTGCAACAAGCCTGCACGATCGGTCGCCTGCTCCCCCATCCCCACAATACCACCAGAACAAACTTTCATGCCCGCCGCACGCACATTCGACAAGGTATCTAATCTATCTTGGTAGGTACGCGTGGTGATGATATCACCATAATATTCGGGCGACGTATCTAAGTTATGGTTGTAATAATCGAGACCCGCACCCGCGAGTTCTTCCGCTTGCGATGGCGACAGCATCCCTAAGGTCATACAGGTTTCCATACCCATGGCTTTGACTTCTGCCACCATATCTTTCAGATAGGGCATATCCCTTTCATGGGGATTACGCCACGCAGCGCCCATACAAAAACGTGATGCGCCAGCGGCTTTTGCTGCGCGAGCTTCAGTCAGTACCTTGTCTATTTCAATCAAACGCTCTTTTTCTAGGCCTGTGTCATAACGCGCACTTTGAGGACAATATTTGCAATCTTCAGGACAAGCCCCCGTTTTAATCGACAACAAACGGCTGATCTGCACTTCGTTAGGATCATAAACTTGGCGATGAATCGAGTGGGCCTTAAACAACAAATCATTCATCGGTAATGCAAAAAGTGATTCGATTTCATCACGTTGCCAATCATGACGTAATGGTATTTGAGACATGGATAACGGCCCTTACAGTTAATATTATTACGATGAACTTATTTAAAACATCGACATTTATGTTGCTTAGCATACCTTTAGGTCTTAACCTGTCAACGCCAACCAGTTAGGCAGGTTGACTAATGGTTACAAATTAGACGAGGAGAGGCAATGACCGCGATTCCCCCTATCGATTACGAATTTGACAAACAACACATCTGGCATCCATACACGTCCATGATACATGCGCTACCTGCATTTGGTGTGGTGAGCGCTGATGGTTGTGAACTCACTCTCGACAATGGCAAACGCCTTATCGATGGCACCAGCTCTTGGTGGGCGTGTGTCCATGGTTATAGTCATCCTTATATTGTTAATGCAATGCAATCGCAGCTGCAAACCCTTAGTCATGTGATGTTTGGCGGTATCACTCATCATCCAGCCATTGAGGTCAGCAAAAAATTACTGGCCATGACCAGCGCCAACTTAACTAAGGTATTCTTGGCCGACTCGGGCTCCATCTCAGTTGAAGTCGCCATGAAAATGGCGCTGCAATATTGGCAAGGCCGTCAGCAACCTAACAAGCAGCGCATATTAACGGTTAAACATGGCTATCATGGCGACACTTTTGCCGCCATGAGTGTTTGTGATCCTGAGGGCGGCATGCACACCATGTTTGGCAATGCCGTCACTAAACAACTTTTTGTGGACGCACCAAAAACGCCCTTTGGCGAGCCGTTGCAGCCAGATGATCTCAACGCGATGAGGCAGATGTTAACAAACCAGCATGAGTCCATTGCCGCCGTGATCATAGAACCTATTATGCAAGGTGCTGGGGGGATGCGCTTCTACAGCGCTGATTACCTTAAGGCCCTGCGAGCACTATGTAATGAGTTCAATGTGCTGCTGATCTTAGATGAAATTGCCACAGGATTTGGCCGCACAGGTAAACTGTTTGCCTATGAGCATGCCGATATTGAGGCCGATATTCTCTGCGTCGGTAAAGCCCTCACCGGCGGTTACATCTCACTGGCGGCGACGCTTTGTAGCGACGAGGTGGCCCAAGGCATTAGCGATTCACCATCAGGTGTATTTATGCATGGCCCAACCTTTATGGGTAATCCGCTTGCCTGTGCAGCTGCTAGTGCAAGTTTAGATCTTATTGCTACGAATGATTGGCAGACACAAGTGGCTCAAATAGAAGCGCAAATGGCCACCGAGCTTGCCCCAGCAACAAGCTTAACAGGGGTAAAATCCGTGCGTGTATTAGGTGCTGTGGGGGTGATAGAGATGCACCAAGCAGTGAATACCGCCCAGTTACAGCAAGCCTTTGTCGATCTTGGTGTGTGGGTGCGCCCTTTTGCTAACCTTATCTATATTATGCCGCCCTACAGCATTAGCGCCGCGCAACTCAGTCAACTTACCAGTGCAATGTTATCGGTAGCAAGCACAATAACAGAGCCAACAGATATTGACGAAAATAAACCGTTTATCAGCCACGGTTAATACAGATCAGTGTTAGCTGCTTTAACGGAGCAAACGACTCCGTTATCGACAAGGTCTATTGTGATGGTTTCTAGCGCTTATCGAGCTGGCGATAGCACATTACACCAAGTACATTAAACGCTAACATTGATTCTATTTCTACCATCAGACTTTGCGCGGTACAGCGCAGTATCTGCCGCGCAAAGTAGCGCCGTTGGCGTTCGATACTGACCTAATGTTTCTACGGCAATGCCTTGGCTAACACTAATTCTAACCGACGGATGCAAGCCTAGATCAACAAACGCCAGTTGATTAATCGCCTTCTGCACTCGCTTAGCGGTCAGCTCAGCCGTATCGGAATCACAATTAGGTAGAATAAGCGCAAACTCTTCCCCGCCATAACGTGCTGCCAAACACAGTCTCGATGGTAAGGCTTTATCAATCACCTCAGCAATTTTTTGCAAACAAACATCGCCATTTACATGGCCATATCTGTCGTTGAATAACTTGAAATAATCCACATCAATAATCACTAAGCTAAGTGGCTGCTGAGCATTAATACAATCAATCCAACAGCTTTGCATCTCTTCATCGAATGCATGACGATTAGCCAAACCTGTTAACCTATCGGTGCGCGCTTGACGTCTTAACGCTTGATATTCGGCTTTATGGTTGGTTAGGTTATGCATCACCCCGATATACATTGGGCTATGACCTGTTTGCTCAACGGGTAAATAAGATAACGATAGATCCACATCTAACATCAAGCTATCAGCACGGTGAACCACCACCTCTTTAGGTCCATGATTACCTATCTGATCTTGACGTTTTTTCCATTGCAGTAGCAAAGATAAATACTCATCTTTAAACTGGTTACCGAGAAAATCACACCAATGCTGACCAACTAAGGCCTCTCTTGAAGCGCCAAATAACTTAATCGCCATTGGATTGAGCATCTCAAAAATGCCATCTTGATTAATGACAAAAATGGCCTCATTCACATGGTTGATCACATTGGCTAATGTATTTAAAAACTGATTATTCAGACCATCTGAATTCAACACTTCTTGAGCGTTATTTGAATGAGCAACCTTACTCTTTTCAAGTGAAGCTCGACCACCAATACTGACACTCTCACCATCGCTGCAGGTACCGCCGTGAACCGATAAAAATTGGCCAATGGTTTCAAGTGTCTCAATGCTATCGTCTCGGTATTTATCGACAATATTTTCTGGTCTATTTGCTAACATGCCTCGTCCCTCATCCATAATCGGTGTCACGGTATTCACCTTATGGGATCTAGACTACAGCAGAGGATCAACTTTAACCTTCCGACAACCTTCTCAACTTAACTGTTGATTTTATTATACTTTAACCTAGCGATAGGTTAACAAAAAACAATTAAACATGTGCTTACAGAACTATTCACGACTTTAAAACTTGATACATAACCTAAAAAGGCAGCCTATAGCTACCTTAAGTGAAAATATATCAATACCAGCAATGACAATTTCTCGTTCAGCAAATATTACTTGGTAGGCTCATTCTTAACCTGTGGATCTGGGCTTAACAGCAGTAAATCATTTTCCGCCGATGCAAATATAAACTGAAATTTACTTACACCTAGATTTTCAATATTGTTTCGTAACGTAATCGTCTGTCCATCATCACTCACACTGACGTATTCAATATGCCCATCGAACGGATTGGCAAATCCAGCTCCAAGCAAACGTAGATCAGCCGGTGAATCCTTGGTGCTTACCAATTGATAAGTTATCGTGCTATTTTCAGTTAATTCAACATTGCCATCACAAAGTGTGCCTTGTTGTTCATAGATAAAATCAGCCTGCTTGTTTTCATCTAGGGTCACAGTTAATGCGATAGGAGTAGCAACATCACAACGGGGTAGAGTTGAGCCAGTCAGTAACAGTCGATCGGTATCATTAACGATTTCAGCACCTTGATATTGACTAATGGTGCTTTGCAGACCAAATAATGACAGTATTCGATAAATCTCACTAGCAGTAAGGTTATCTTGTAGGATCTGCTGGTCAAAGCTAACAACCGTTCCCTGTTGATGGTTGCAATCAGCGCGATAAACGACACTATTCACAAAATCAGTGAGCTCGTCACCAAGGGCATCTAACGGCGAGTCATCACTTAACATCACTTGCAAATCAACACGATTTTGTAACGGCGCCATTACCAGATCAATTTCTTTCTGAGTCGCCGCTTGGCTCATCAACGGTGATACAAGCAACATGGCAACAAATAGTCGTGAGGTCGATAATTTCATCATAATTCCTTTTTAGTTAAGTTAATTTACGCTGGCCATCTTCAGGTAAGGCCAGACTTCTGAGAATAACTGAGTAACATATTAAAAACACAGCACTATGCAACATCAATGACCAATACATTGTCTTACATGTTGTAATGTCTGTTCAATATCAAGCTCAAAAAGCGCTGCATTGAGTTGCAGCGCCTAACATTTACATTATTTTACATCTCGATTAATAACCTCTGGATCGGGACTTAACACTAGCAATGTATTGGCGGCATTGGATAACACAAACTGGAATTTGGTGGTGCCTGGGGTGTTATCTAGGTCCACCATTTGAATTAAGGTGCCATCACTGCTAATCGTTACCGCATCGACAATACCATCGAAGGGAGTTATAAAGCCCACGCCGGTGAATTTAAGGCCTTTGCCGGTATTATCATTAAGCTGGTAGGTAATCGTACCCGCCTCGGTAATAGTAACATCGCCTTCACAAGGCTCGCCGTTAAAATGGCGATAACTGAATACGGGTTCACCGTTTTCTAAATCGACATTCACTTTCACATAATGGGCCTGACCGGGTGCTTTAGACATTTGATTTCCTTTTAAATTACGCCAGAAACTAGAAACTAAGCACTAGAAACTAAGCACTAGAACAAAATGATGATTGACATCACTACCTATAAATTAACTGTCTTTTGTTACAACTTTTACCTATACAGCTAATGTTTACAACTTGATTAACAATTTAAATCGCTTATATGAGCAGTGCTATTAGCGAATAATGGTTGAACTACAGGTTTACTACTCGCTGACGACAGAATAAATAAAGCCAAGCACTAAAACGTTATACTGCCAACGCCTGCGCTGCTGAGGTGCTGCACTAGCTCGCTGCTGTTGTCTAACTCGCCCAAGCAGTCGAGCGCTTTAGCCAGCGGGATCCCGTAACGGGGATCTTTATCCTGTAACACTATCGGGCTAAGCAGGCTGTGGGCCTTAGCGCACAGTGCGGTGATCTCTGCGCTGTGCTGTGTTGGGTTAACAGGTGTTTTTTGTGATAACTTTTTTTGTAATAGCTGCGCCTGTAATAACTGGCTTTCTGCCAATCTCAGGGTATAGCTAGAATTTTGGCTAAACTCTTTGGTTAACGCTTGATAGGACGCAATAGCAGGCTCGATATAGCGCTGGCTTTGTTCATGCTTGCCAACATTAAACAAGTGCCGCGCCGCCGCGTATTGAAACGCGGCCCACACTTCCCTATTTTTAGCTGAGCGAGTCAGTTGTTCATCTGCCGTTAACAAAACCGCTAATCTCTCAATATTAAAGGCATTGTCGCTGTCAAAATATTGATCGCTCAGCTCCAGCAACTGGAACAATGAATAATATCTAATTGACTTCCAAACTTGATTATCGGGATCTACCACTAACGCCTCGTCAATAGTTTCTAAACCTTTGGATGCCTTCTCATAAGCATTAACAATATTACCCTTATAAAACAATAACTTTGATGATATATAATAACTACTCGTTACTCTGTCAAGTAAATAAGGCTGCTTCTTAAACTGGAGCAGTTCAAACTCACTTTGGATCTGTTGATGGATGTCTAGTGCGCGATCAATTTCACCAGTTGATAAAATGGCACTTGCTAGCCAAGATCGTGCATTAGCCACATCGGCAATTCGCTGACTGTTATCAGGTTCTAGCGTTAGCGCTTGTAGCTTCAGTTGCAGTGATTGCTCAAAAGCGGCGGTAGCGCGACTAAAATCCTTTCGCTTCATATACACAGAGCCCAGCGAGTTATGAGCGTAAGAGAGCTCCATCATGGCGTCTACATTATCAGGCGCCACTCGATACATCCGCTGACTATAATTGAGATACTGTTCAAACCAAGGCTGTGTAGCACGCCAATCGCTGTTATCGTAGTGCAGTTGCCCTAGCCAAAAGGCATTGGCCCCCAAGGCTTTGAGTAAATCTAAATGATTGGGCTGCAAGTTTAACAGCGGCGCCATTTTGTTTTGAGCCGCTAACAGTGCGCTGCGGGCTTCATCGACTTTATTACGCGAATAAGCCACCTCACCCATCGCCTCTAAGGTTTGACCATGCTGAAAACGGGCATCGAAACTGAGGTGTTTCTCATCATCATCCACCGAAAAGTCACTGAAATATTCCAGCGCTTTATTACTGATCCCATCGAGCAGGTCCATTCGGCCAATGCCACGCAGCTTGTCAGCAAAATCCCCCACCATAAACCCGAGTAGGTTTTCTGCAGCCAAGCGCTTTTGCTGGGCTTGTTGCTCGGCATCGTGACTTTTAACACTCATTAAGATAGAGATAAACGTGAGCAGACATAAGAGTGCGACCGTCGCGCGCCCCGTCCAGCGCCTAACTTGGGTGCGACGCCGTGAGGCAGCTATAAACGCCAGCTCTGGTTTATCTAGGGTAAAAAACGGGTTATCACAAAGCTGCTCAGCTTCATTTAGCGGTTTACCTGCAGCAAGCAAGTAAGCACTTTGTTTGTTTTCGCTCAGCCAGCGCTGAGATAGGTGAAACAGACGGCTCTTTACACTCAAACTGTCATGGTGAGCCTCTATCCATTCGGTAACTCTAGGCCATCGCCTAAGCAGCGCCTCATGGGCGATGCTAAAACAGGGATTGTCGTTTTGCAGATGGGAGACAAACAAGCGGCTATCGACCATGGCTTGTACTAACTGACGTTCATCTTGACTGTTTAACTGCGACCAACGCGCGCTGCGGCTGGTAATACTGTTTTCATCTTCCTTTAAGGTCACTAGCAGCGATAATACGCTAGGTAAACTTGCTTGCTGCTGCGCAGTTAAACAGGTAATCGTCTCTTCGGCTTGTTTGCCTATAGCCCCTTCGATACCGCCAAGTTGACGGTAGACACTGGCGCTTAATTGATTATCTTCGCTGCGTTGCAGATACAAGGCCTGCAACATAAATTGCAACATCGGCAGGGTATCGGGGTTGCCTGCCGCATCGGAGCAGATAAGTTCATCCAGAGGCATTGCACTTATTTGATCAAACTCCCAGGTTAAATTAGCCGCAATAGCGGGTAAACGGATCATCTGTAATAACTCTTGGCGAGTCGGCGGCGCAAGGTCAAAATGTGCACCGCGAGATTTACCCGCCATTAAACTAGGATATTCCACCAACAAAGGGTAAAAGTCATTACGACAGGCACTAATAACTAATACACTACCCGAGCTAGCAAGTTGCTCTATTAAATCAACAAATTGATGTCTCTCTGCATCACTAAAAAGTGGCGAAGAGAGCAGTACTTCTAATCGGTCGATAAACAGTGCCAGTTGCGACAGGTGATCGACATGGGTTCGAAGCACATTATTGCAGTGCGCTATCGCAGATTTAGGCTCGGTTTGCAATAAGTGCGCTAACTGCTCTGCGCTCCACCCATCAAATACTGGGACATCATTGATTTCCCAATCTAACATCACACTAGCTAAGTCTATTAGTAAATGCTGACTCGACACATCTGCAAGATCTAAGCTAGCAAAAGACTTAACATTAAGGCCATTATAGCCGTGTTCGCTCATTAGGTTAGGCATGACCCCCGCACTAACCAAAGATGACTTACCGCTGCCGCTTGGACCAAGTACTAAACAGAAACCTCGACCGAATTGAATTTGCTGGCCGATACGTTCGAGTAAGGTGGCTATCTGCTGGCTACGGCCAAAAAAGACCCCAGCATGCTCGGGGCCGAATGCCTTAAGACCTGGATAAGGAGAATCACCTTGCCAACCTTGCTCTTTTGCCGCTTCCTCGCTGCCGACAGGAAAACTCACTTCGGCAAGCGTGCGATAACCACGCTTGCGTATCGTTTCGATATAAGTGGGTTGAGTCGCACTGTCGCCTAATGCTCGGCGTAACTGATTGATTATTTTATGGAGGGGATTATCACCGACTTCGGCAGTAGGCCAACACTGTGCGACAATGTCGTCACTGCTGAGCACTTCACCATGATGACGACAGAGCAGCTGCAATACATCCATCGCTTTGGGCTCAAGTTGTTTTACAACTGAGCCAGAACGTAGGGTATTAGCGCTGGGAACGACTTGCCAATCACCAAAAAAATAGCGGTTTTCATCCATGTAAGAAAGAAGCCCTGACTTTATTTACCAAAACATCATTTATGATGTCATTCGTTGGTTTTTTATTTGAGTTGTTTTGTTTTTATTATCTATATGTTGCTGACTCTATAATCAGTGTCCGGTGAAGTCAATTAACTAAGACCTTGCTTTGCTTTACGTAAAATCAAAAAGGGGTTATCTACACCGACGTTATACAGCCAATTTTTCTTCCCTTGTATTGGCCGTTTGTTCAACAGGTGGAATGACCAACACTATTTCTTTTGTTGTAACCAGAATGACAGCCTTAGCATTCCTTCATCAATAGAGACCAAGGGCTGATAACTAAGATCCCGTTTAGCTGCCGAGATATCAAAATAGTGACTGGTCGATAACTGCTTGGCGACAAATCGGGTCATGATGGGTTCTTGTTGCTTACCGAGCAGTCCATAAACTGCCTCTAACAGTACACCGATACTATAGGCCACCCCAGCAGGGACGCGTTTCGTGACTGGCGGCAATTGGGCGCTCGCTAAGATTTTATTAAGCATTGTAGCCATGGTTATCGGCTCATCGTTGCTCAAAAAATAGCACTTCCCTGCGCAGCTTGGTTTATCGTCAAACAAAGCAAGTGCCGCCAGTATGTGGGCATAGGCAGCGTTGTCGACATAAATCGTATCAACCAGTTTATCTTCGCTGCCGAGCAGTTTTAATCGCTTCGCTTTTGCTCGCTCAATCACCCTTGGCACTAAATGAGGATCATTTGGCCCCCAGATCAGATGCGGCCGAAGTGACACGGTCGATAAGTGACCCGTGCTTGCTAAGGCTTTGCCATTGGCCTCCACTACTAACTGCTCAGCTTTCGCTTTAGATTCACCATAATAGTTTAAATAGCTCGCCGCATAAGGCTGTGATTCATCGATACCCGACTCATCGCTACCCGCAAAGGTCACACTGGGCGTACTGGTATAGATTAACTTGGCCACATTGTTGCTAATGCAGGCATTAATAATGTTACTGCAGCCATCAACATTTGGCCGATAATAGCTTTGCTTACTCCCCCACACGCCCGCTTTTGACGCCACATGAAATACCGCGTCACAGCCCTTAACCGCGTCATTGACGGTTTGAGGATCGCTCATATCACCGGCGATCATCTTAACGCCCATTTGGGTCAACGCAGGGTACGCGCCGCGGGCAAGGCCAATAACCTCGATCCCTGCTGCGATAAGACGTTCACAAATTACTTTACCTAAAAAACCACCCGCGCCAGTGACTAATACTCTTTGGCAACGGGCTGATAATTGAGTCAATGCGGCCTGCTCTTTAGGATGCAACTGAGTTATCGTCATCGAAAGCTTACCTTATTCTTTATATGTTGCTTGTGCCCAAACAGCTAATTTTTCTCTAAAAATCTTAGCATTATGGCGAATATCAACCGGAAAGCTAGGGTGAATAAGAAAGCGCGTGATCCCTTGGGTTTGATCATGTTCTTCCCCGAGCAGGGTTAACTCGTGGTATAGCTGCGCCGCATTGGTGCAGCTCACTCCTAACTTAAGTTCGAGGCAAACCAGCGGCGTTAGCTTACCGTTAATCCTAATTCCGACCAATGCAGAACGCTTGATACTAGGATGGGTGTTATAGATACGCTCACAGGGGATCGAAAAATAGCGCTGTATACCGCTGGCAAGCTCGGCATCGACTCTATGAGCTTTTCGGCCACACATCCATAACTGCCGTTGTTTATCGAGATAGCCCAAATCACCCATACGATGATAAAGCTGACCTTCTGCCCCGACAATTTTTGCCTCAGCCGTGGCCTTATCTCGTCGGTAATAGCTATGACTGACCATCTCTCCCCTGACGACGATTTCACCAATCTCGCCAACAGGTAGACACAAATCATCATTCCACTGAGCAAGTGTATTATCGGTTATGCCGATGATGGCAATATTGACCCCGTCAATGGCGCTACCGACACAAATGCCACCGCCGTTATCTGTGATATCTGTGGTAGCAAACAGTGCTCCGCTGCCTATTTTGCTGATAGGCAGTGACTCGGTCGCACCATAGGAGTTAAGCACATCAACATCATCACTGAGCATCTGACTGAATCGCTTAATAGAGGCTATAGTTGCAGGCGCACCAGCAGAGATCACTCGTTTCAGACTGGGAAGCTTAATCTTGTTACAACCTGCCTCCCCTAAACGCTCAATTAATGCTGGGTTAACAAACATATTGGTGCACTGATAACGCTCAACTGCGGCAAAAATGTAATTTGGATTCGCAGTAATAGGTTTACTGGCGTCCATCTCTGGCACAATGGATGCCATACCCAGCGCTGGGCCAAAAAGCGAAAACAGCGGAAACGTCGCTAAGTCACGCTCACCATGAACGATTTGATAATCATGTTTAAGAGCATTAATTTGCGCCTCAAACATCTTATGAGAATAAACAACCCCTTTGGGCGTTCCCGTACTACCGCTAGTAAATAAGATTGCGCACATCTCATCACTGTTTAGCAACGCGATAGGGTAGCTGTTATTTTGATCACATGGAATATTGGCTAAGAGCTTATCGAGCGAGCGACCGCCCCAGAAACCTGAGCCAGCAACGGTGACTAATTTTTTAAGGCTCTTTTGCCCCCAACCAAACAGCCTTCTTGCCAGATGCGCCTTTGGGATGCCGATAAAGGCATCGGGCTCGGCCTCTTCGAAACACTGCTTGAGGTTTTTAACCCCCATACCTGGATCGACTAAGATTGGGATAATCCCCGCCTTGAAAAGCGCAAAAGTCAGTGCGAAAAAATCCAGACTAGGTGTGACCATCAATACGGCTTTCATGCCACGACTAATGCCAAATTGATTGAGTGCAAATGCGAGGCGATCACTAAGTTCATCGAGCTGCTTAAAATCCAGCTCTTGGTAACTCAGCGTCTTATTGAAAAAGGGCAAACCTTTAGCTTGTTGAACTGCGACGGCTAGCTCTTGTGGCGTTTGGCGGGCGGCTAATTGCAGATGGCGACAGAGGTTGACGCCAGCGGTGTGATTATCTAATCCCTTGATTGGACTATCAGACATGGGCTTCAACCTCGGTAAAATTACTGTGCCATAAACTCGCGGATATGAGCGACAACCTCATCGCTTGCATCTTCTAAAATGTAGTGACCGCAATCGGCAAACTCATGAACCTTAGCATCAGGGAAACGACGCTTCCATTCATCTAAAAATGCCTTATCAAACACAAAGTCTTGTAGGCCCCAACAGATCATCATAGGCAGTGACTTAAACTGTTCAAGACTGGCTGCAATATCCGATACCAGCTGATAATTTCTATCCCCTTCTTTTAGCGGAATATCTTGTACAAAACGCAGCGTCGAGATGCGGTTAGCCCATGAGTTAAACGGTGCCACATAGGCATTACGAATAGCTTTAGGCATGGCTTTACGTTTAACGCCAACATAAGACGCTATCGATGAAAATGCATTAAAACCACGAACCAATACGGTGCCTAGCAGGGTATTACGACAGATAGATAACGCCCAAGGAAACGGTTTACTCTCAGGCAGATGAAATGCGCCAGTATTGAGAATGACTAACTTTTTAATCCGCTCAGGATGACGGGCAGCAAAACCCATTCCGATCATCCCTCCCCAATCGTGCACAATCAGAGTGATGTTTTGCTTAACATCTAAGTGGTCAAGCAGTGCTTCTAAATCATCGATACGATTATTTAAGGTGTAATCATAACCAGCATCATCGGGCTTATCCGATAAGCCGCAACCTATATGGTCAGGCACGATACATTGATGGTTAGCACTGAGCGCTGAGATCACGTTTCGGTAATAAAACGACCAGCTAGGGTTACCGTGTACCATCACAACGGGCTCGCCCTGACCTTCATTTACATAATGTAATTTATTGCCGTTTCTATCGAGATAGTTGCGCTTAAAGGGAAATAGCGTATCGAGCATGAACTTTCCTATATCCAAGTTTTGTCCTCGATGAAGGGCTGCAGCCCCTATCGAGATAATCTGTTTTATTAAGACTAAACGAGATGGTGAATTACCACTTAAGTCCAAGCATCATGCAATTTAGACCACTGCCTATCCCAAGGAAACTCACTTGATCGCCTTTGCGCAGGAATCCTTGATCATGTGCCATTGCCGCCGTAACTGGCAAGGATACCGTGCCCATATTGCCAAGCAATTTATAAGTCGGAAACTCTTTCTCTTGAGGAATGTTAAGCGCACTGAGCACCTGTTTGCGGTTTGATGCGCCCACTTGGTGACAAATGACCTTATCGACCTGCTCAACGACCCAGTTACGCTGCTCAAGGAAATGGCTCCAAGTATGACGAGCTAGTTCCACCCCTTCTTTCAACAGGGCGACGCCGTCGGTACGCATAAACTCACGATACAACTGAGTTCCAGCCTCTTGTAGGCCCCATTGACATAAGTTGTGATGCTCAGGCGCCGACAGATGACTTGCGCCAAGCAGCTGGTGCTGACGTTCGCCCTTTAATGACAGTGTGCCATCTGTGATGAGTACCGCCACGGCGCCAGAGCCACCAGTTAAGGTGGCTAATGATTGGGCGTAGTTTTGCATGGTTGGTTCGGCCAACATATTGTCGATCGTAATATCCACAATATGACGCGCCGACTCACAGGAAACCACAAGGCCAGCCTTTATCTGTCCAAGCTCAATGCGATTGGCAATATCGAGAATACCAGACAAGACTCCAAGGCAGGCGTTACTGATATCATAAATGGCGGTATCTTTAGACACCCCAAGCTCTGCAGCAATTCGGCAAGCGGTCGCTGGCTCGTGTTGATCACGACAAACCCCGGTATATACGACGGCTCCAAGATCACTGACACTGATCCCCGTTTCGTCGATCGCCTTATTTGCCGCAGCTAATGCGCCGTCAGACAAACGGTGTCCTTTTGGCCACCAGCGGCGTTCTTGAATACCCGTCAGTGCAGCAAGCTGCCCCATAGGGATCCTGAACTTTTGATACAAAGGAGCTAATCGAGACTCAAGTTCTGAGGTGGAGACCACTTCAGGTGCCAGCTCATAGGCCAGACTGTTTATAAAAACGCGAGAATATTTCATGAAACCGTTTATTTCGCTCTGTATATAGGTACTTTACGCACCGATATTTATTATTATTCAGTAATAGCCCGACATTTGAGCAAGAAACCGCGCATGATTCAACAGAAAACCGTAATATGAGCGCTTTTTTCGGTACTACGTCTATAAATCCAACATTTTTATCGTGTCAATTCATTCTACACAAGCCCATTACCAACCAATTATTTCTTATTAAACAGTTTATTAGCCAGCAAATTGACCTTAAATGACGTTAATTTGCCTTTTTGGCTAAAATTAACGCATTTCTGGGGGTAATCGTTGCCGCACAAAATTCGGTCAAATTTACCTGATAACCTGCCTCTTGCAGAAAACAGACTCTATCGAGCAATAACCATTTTTCCAACGACTCACGAAACAGATGAGCAACCAGATCGATACGCCTCGTCAATCGCTGGCGCGCTAACCCTAAGGTCAAATAGTGTTCAGCCGACCAAGCTGACGGCAAAGTGACCGATTTCTGCTTCGCCGCCCAATAACAAAAGGCCTCAAAATCACCACTGAGCTGGCTCTGTTTAATCGAAGGTATCGGCAAATAGTGATTATTCCCAGTCACATGGCGCTGCAAGCTATCAAAACCTAATCGCCAGGCCACCTCTTGTAAACGCAGCTTTTTCGCCTTGTCGTTGGCGATCACGCTTTGTTGCAGTGGCAGTTGCAAATCATGGCGACTTAAGCGCAAACGACTGGCTTTAGCGACCTCTGACATCCCTTGATAAATCTGACTATTGATCAAATGATAACAACAGGGCGATATGGCAATTGAAGCCGTATTGGCCTTAGATGCATGACGCAATAATGCCACATGAAGATCGCCACACGCATGCAGCGCTATCGCCTGCTGCTGGGGCTTCAACAACACCCCTGCTTGCTTACTAAAAGCATCTGAACAGATAAAACGTTGCGGTAGTGCCCACCTATCAGCAAAGGCTTGGCCGTTATCGCATAAGATTTGTTGCCACTCTAAGCTGGTGACATTTCGCTGCTGCGCTTTAGCGATCAGGCGGCCAAGATGCCCCTTGCCCGCACACCATTCGAGTATCTCGGTTTGATCACCAGCAATCGCACTGGCAAATGCGGTGATCTGTTGCCATTTCCGCCCTTTGATATGAGCACTAAAATGAGCAAGCAGATCGTCATCGAGACCGAATAGTGTCTTATTGCCATCACTATCTGATAACACACTCGAAGATGATGAACTGGTGACTGATGCTCTCATCGTTGGTATCGATGGCGGCAAAGATGAGCGAAGCAGAGACAATGACTCAGAGAATGACCGACTTTCTGCCCCATCGCCCTTATCATTGCTATTGTCGTCACAAGATCTATTATCAAGATCTTGTTGCAACGCAGGCAATAATGTCTCGACTAAGCGGGCGTTATCAAGATCAATGGCGTCTATCTCATCATCGCTGATCTGCCACACCCGTTTAGCCAGCAGCGGAAATTCAGCCTCCCAGGGCAAAGCCTCACAATCGAACGCTTTAACCTGCCACAACGAGCGACTGGCTAATAAGAGTTGATCTAAGTTATGCATTAATTCGCGGTAAGACATGATATTCCTTAAGCTCGACAAGTACTCACCGAGCACCCCGCGCTATTGTAAACAACTCACGGTTACGACGAAACCAATACCTTGACCCACTGATGGTACGAGCTCAGTTTTTGTGCCAATCTATTGCGACAAGGAATTGCGACAAGGAGTTAGCCGCGCAGTATTGTTCTCGATAGGCTCCTAACCAATAAGATTGAACCACTTTGCCGACTGCCGTAAAATCCCCGTCAATCAAAGCTAAATGAGTATAACTTTATGCAATCACCTTGCGTTGCACGATGCGGACTAAATGATGATGAGATCTGCATGGGCTGTTTTCGCCATATTGATGAAATCGTTGGCTGGAGTAGCGCTAGCGAGATTAAACAGCAGCAGATTTGGCAAAACCTTGCACAGCGTAAGGCGCAATACGCTAGTGAAGAACATCATCGCAGCAAAGAAAAAGAGCGAGGTAAAAACAGCCAGATAATCAGCCGAGAAAAATGGTTAGAGGCAGAAAAGCGCCTTGCAGAACAAGACGCGTAAGGCTTTTATAAGCAAAGATTATTTCTTGCTCATCATCCCTTTTAAGTCGGCAAATGGATTATACGTCGCCGCTTCAACTTTATTTTCAGTCGTCGAGCCATATTGAATAAGCTCTTCATATTTTGCATGTTCATTGTCATGGCAATAGAGGCAGAGTAGCTCCCAATTGGAACCATCAGAGGGATTGTTATCATGATTATGATCTCTATGGTGCACAGTTAACTCACGTAGATTTGAGTGAGTAAACTCGCGGGTACAACGCCCACAAACCCAAGGATAGAGTTTTAACGCCTGTTCACGATAGCCAGTCTCACGCTTGGCTTTATATTCACGCGCCTCTGCTAGTACGCGATCTAATTTACTTTGACCTTGATTGGTTGACATCAATAAGTACTCTTGTTTAAAAACTGCCTGCAAGAATAATCACTGCTATTAACAAGAGCAACAAAAAGCTGTGTGTTTAAGTGCCGTATCACAATGCGCCCCAAACGGATAACGGTAGGGCTAATACCAACAGATATAAAAAGGCAACCAAGTGAACTGAGTTCACCTAAGGTTGCCTTTTAACAATAGCTTAGTTGTTGATAACGCCTAGCCGACGGGATTAGATTTTTTTCATCTCTTCATAGGTAATATGACGAACATCTTTACCTTTAACATAGTAGATGATGTATTCGCAGATATTTTGACACCTGTCGCCCACTCTCTCGACCGCACGCGCTGCCCACAGTACATCTAATACTTCAGGAATTGAACGCGGGTCTTCCATCATATAGGTCATTAATTGACGAATAATACCTTCATACTCACTGTCGAGTTTAGCGTCTTCCTTATGCAGTTCCATCGCAACCTCTGCATCCATACGTGCAAGCGCATCTAAGGTTGAATGTAAGGTGCGGGTTGCATGACGGCCCATATTCTCGATGCTAACCAATAACGGTTGTTGATTTTTCAAACGCTTATCTAATGCCGCATTGGCAATTTTCACGCTGGCATCGCCAATACGTTCTAGATCGGCAATGGTTTTAGAGATAGCAATAATTAAACGTAAATCGCTCGCTGCCGGCTGACGTTTGGCGATAATGCGGGTGCACTCTTCATCGATAGAGACTTCCATACCGTTAACCGTATGATCGCCATCTATCACCTTCTGCGCCAACTCGGCATCTAGATTACCAAGAGCATCTAACGCTTGCTCTAACTGGCGTTCAACCAAACCGCCCATCGCTAGTACGCGATTACGAATATCATCTAACTCAGCATTAAACTGACCAGAGATATGTTTATTTAAATTCATGTTTTCCATTGCAGCTCAACCTTTTCAATTCAATCTGTTGTGTGACGACATCGATTCTCAAGCGAATCTTAGCCGTAGCGACCCGTAATGTAATCCTCGGTCTTCTTTTTCTTCGGCGTAGTAAAAATGGTATTAGTATCGGCGTATTCAACCAACTCTCCCATATACATAAATGCCGTTTGATCAGAGACGCGAGCCGCCTGTTGCATGTTGTGCGTCACAATAACAACGGTATATTTAGATTTTAGCTCGGTTATCAACTCTTCAATGGTTAACGTCGAGATAGGATCTAGTGCCGACGTTGGCTCATCGAGTAGCAAGACTTCAGGTTCAATGGCAATGGCGCGGGCAATGACTAAACGCTGCTGCTGACCACCTGATAAACCAAATGCATTATCGTGTAGACGATCTTTTACTTCATCCCAAATTGCAGCGCCGCGAAGCGAACGCTCAGCGGCATCATCGAGTTGACGACGGTTATTTATCCCCTGCAGACGTAATCCATAAACTACATTCTCATAGATTGATTTAGGGAATGGATTTGGACGCTGAAACACCATACCGACATTGCGACGCAGTGAGGCTACGTCAACTTGCTTATCATAGATATTTTGCCCATGAAGCAAGATCTCACCACCAATGTGGCAGTTATCGACTAAGTCATTCATACGGTTAATACAGCGAAGCAGTGTCGACTTACCACAACCACTTGGGCCGATAAATGCGGTAACTTTTTTCTTAGGTATCTTCATTGATACATCAAATAGCGCCTGCTTATCGCCATATTTAAGATCTAAATTGCGGATCTCTAGTGCGGTCTGTTCACTACTTAAGTTATTTAAGTCTAATGTTTCTGTTTTCATTACCGAACTATCTATCGAAATCATATCTGTTCCTAATCACTTCAGGATAAAGGTTTATTCACGCCCAAGCTCGGCCCGGGCGGGTATTAATTTAGCTTGGGTTAGTGCTCTAGTGAGCGATACTTTTCACGTAAATGGTTACGTACAGCAATCGCCGTCAAGTTCAAGCTCACAATTACAGTCACCAATAAGAACGAAGTGGCATAAACCAAGGGGCGCGCAGCCTCAACATTCGGGCTCTGGAACCCCACATCATAAATATGGAAGCCTAAGTGCATAAACTTACGTTCTAAATGCACAAATGGGAAATTCATATCGATAGGCAAAGTCGGCGCAAGCTTTACGACACCCACCAACATCAATGGGGCAACTTCGCCAGCGGCCCGGGCTACCGCCAAAATAAGGCCTGTCATAATCGCAGGACTCGCCATGGGTAAGATGATGCGCCACAAGGTTTCAGCCTTAGTCGCGCCCAAAGCCAAACTCCCTTGACGAACCGAGCTTGGAATACGACTTAGCCCCTCTTCGGTGGACACGATAACCACTGGCAATGTAAGGATCGCCAAGGTCAATGCCGACCAAATGACACCGGGAGATCCAAAGGTCGGCGTTGGCAGCGCTTCAGGGTAAAACAGCTGATCGAGCGACCCACCTAACATATAGACAAAGAACCCTAGACCAAACACACCATACACAATCGATGGTACGCCCGCTAAGTTAATCACCGCGATGCGGATCATCTTAGTGATGGGACCTTTCTTAGCGTATTCATGTAGGTAAACCGCTGCAATAACGCCAAATGGCGTCACAATCACCGCCATGAGCATCACCATAAATACCGTACCGAAGATAGCTGGGAACACCCCGCCCTCGGTATTGGCTTCACGAGGATCATCACTAACAAATTTACCGATCCCTTTGAACCAATGACCCACCTTGCCGAGTAAGCTCAAGTGATTTGAGTAAGTCACATCTAAGATGCTATCAAGTGGCAGCGTGACTTCTTCGCCGCGCATATCGCGGATAATCACCGAGTCACGAGCAGCTTCTTGACGAAGAGCAAAGAATGCCTTCTCCATCTCTTGGTAGTCGGCTTGAAGTTTTGTACGCTCCGCATCGAGTTGCCTTTTACGCGCATCAGTTAAGGCGTTATCTAACTCGTAACC
Organism: Shewanella mesophila; assembly: GCF_019457515.1. Lineage (NCBI taxonomy): Bacteria > Pseudomonadati > Pseudomonadota > Gammaproteobacteria > Alteromonadales > Shewanellaceae > Shewanella > Shewanella mesophila. Next base: position 1,827,377 of record NZ_CP080421.1, on the reverse strand, counting down.
ACGTTCTTTTAAACGTAAATGCTCGAGTTGATAGTTAACTGAACCGATATCGCCCTTCTGCAATGAAACCGCTTTATCACTTAATGCAACCGCCCGTTCAATATGCTCTTTGAACGATGCTTCAAGGTGGTCATTATCCAGCGCAAGACGCTTACCATCTTCGATAATCGCAACTGGATAACCGTAGAAATCACCGTTTTTAGAGCGCTCTAACTTAGCCAGCTCGATAGGTGTCGTGCGAGAGACAATATCGGTTGCTAATATCCAGCGAAAATCTAACCCAACAAATTCGCGGTTACCCGTTTTGACAAGATATCGAGTCACCATCTCACCAGGATGTTGGTTAAATTTGTGTCCCGCCGAGATCAAGCGCTCTGTTGGCACTTCCTCTTTATCGTAAATCTCACCAATCAGCGTCGAACGAACACCTTGCTGATCGACTAACTCCCACTGATAGATCTCAGCAGGCCAGAAGTAACTCAAACCACGAGATGCGATTAACAGCAGCAAACCAATCACAGCAATCAAACTAATACTGACCGCGCCACCTGTCATCCAGATCCAGGGCGAACCCGATTTAAACCACTTACCCATTACATAAGCCTCTTAAGGTCACAGGCGAAAATATCGAAATCAAAAACATATTGGCCTCCATTACAGTGAGCTGTAGCGTTCACGAAGACGCTGTCTCACCACTTCAGCAATGGTGTTAAAGAAGAAGGTAAAGATAAACAGGACGAATGCAGCTAAGAACAGCACACGGTAATGGGAACTACCGATGGCAGATTCTGGCATTTCAACCGCGATATTAGCCGCCAATGTCCGCATCCCTTCAAATACACTCCATTCCATAATCGCCGTATTACCTGTTGCCATCAGTACAATCATGGTTTCACCAACCGCGCGGCCAAGACCCATCATTACCGCAGAGAAGATGCCTGGACTCGCGGTTAATAACACAACCCGAGTCAAGGTTTGCCAGTTGGTTGCGCCCAACGCCAAGCTACCATTTGAAAGGTGACGAGGTACTGAGAACACAGCATCTTCTGCAATAGAAAATATCGTTGGGATAACCGCAAAGCCCATGGCGATACCGACAACCAAAGCGTTGCGCTGATCGAAGGTAATACCAAGTTCATTAGTGATAAATAAACGTGAGTCACCACCAAAGAGTGCCACCTCAACATACGGACTGATATAGAAAGCGAACCAACCAACAAAGATGATCACCGGCAGTAACATCAGCTCTTGGTAAACTTCTGGCAAACGCTGCTTCCAACGTCCAGGCAATTGATGCCACGCAAATGCCGTCACCAATATACTCACCGGTAACATCACCAGTAATATCAAGATCCCCGGCAGATTATCTTCAATAAGTGGTGCCAACCAAAGACCCGCTAAGAAACCGAGAATAACCGTAGGTAAGGCTTCCATAATTTCGATGGTAGGCTTAACGACCGCACGCACTTTGGGCGACATAAAGTAAGCGGTGTAGATGGCGCCAGCAATTGCAAGAGGGGTTGCAAACAACATGGCATAGAGCGCAGCCTTCATGGTGCCGAAAGCCAGTGGCATTAAGCTTAACTTAGCTTCAAAGTCATCAGACCCCGAAGTAGACTGCCAAACATATTGTGGCTCGGGATACCCTTCATACCACACCTTGTCCCACATCGCGCTCCAAGACACCTCTGGGTGACTGTTTTCAATCGCAAATAAATGCAGCTTTCCGCCAGCTTGAACCACTAACGCATTCGAACGAGGGCTAAAGCCCATCACACCCGGTTGTTTTAAATCAAAGGCCTCTGAAAACAACTTGCGCTGACTAGTGGTGTAAAGCAGGTTGAGTTCACCAGAGTCGCTAATCGTTGCAAAACTTTTACGATAAAACTCACTGGCGATGCGTTTAACGCCGGCCTTGTTGCTAAATTCACGTATCTCTTGATATTGACGGCCTTTGTCGCCGTTAACCTGAAAATACTGCAAAATTAGGCCATTATCATAACTAACCAGTACCGAGCTGGCACCAGCTAACAAGGATACATCGGTTACTTTGGTCTTTGCGCGCTCAAGTTCAATCACTTGGCTCAATGACACCTCTTCAGCGTCACGAATATCATAGACAAATAAGCGATTAGACGAGCGTAATAATAACTGGCGCTGGTCGGGTGTCATCAACACTTGTTGCACTTGTAGCGGCGCATCATCGATAATCGTTGATGTCGATGCCCACTCAACCTCCTCTGTCATCATGTTTTCCTCACCTTCTTGGCGAGTAAGATGCCAGCGGCCACTATCATCACGATAGGTAAAGCTCATTTTGTCAGATGAATAGGCAAAACTCAGTTGATTAAGTGGCAATGCATTATCATCCACCGGTAAAGGCTGTTTACCTAACGGATAACGTAAGCTCGGCGTGATCACCCTTTTATTATCTGGATAAGTGACTGAGAAATTAATGCCAGCTATCACCACTTGGCCGTTTGAGAGGCCAAATGCGAAACGTTGTTCACTTGGCACTGCCGATGCGCTGCTAACAATAGACACGCCTTCAGGCAATTCGATAGATTCCACATCGACAACCTGACCCGTTGCTGCACTGTAAAAAGTAACTTTTCCGTTTGCTCCAACGCGATAAAGGATCTCATTTTGTTCATCGCTGCCCACCATTAGGGTAGCAACATCGCTATCTTGGAGCTCGGCGGTCATCACTGGCGTCACACTGGCGCCATCAAAAATTGGTTTAACCACGTAAAGTAGATAGAAAAAGATCAGCAATAACGCGACAAACACCATGGTGCCGCCGAGCGTTACCCCAAATTGGGTTAACTTATCTTTAAAAGCTCTTCTACTTGAGCCCTTCCCCATCAACAAATTTGTTGCTGTAGAACCAGGTTGAGTTACCTGAGTTTCCATTAAGAACCTCGTATATTTTTGTTCAGTAGAGTTTTGCTGGGATTGTCGTCTAGGCTATGTTAACTATAGTGAACCTAATACGACCCCATTTCTGACAGTCGGGATTATATGACGCAAAGATGACACTATTGTTACAGCGAGAAAATGTCATCAATTACTTATGGAGCCTTCACCAAATGTTACGATATTTAGTTACGCTACAAGTTACCGATAAAAAAGGATTAGTCGAACAAATAGCCCATATTGTCAGTCGCCACGGAGGCAACTGGCTCGACTCAGAACTCCGCCACCTAGACGGAATTTTTGCCGCCATATTGCTACTTGAAGTCCCGGCGGCAAATTGGGAAACACTACTAGAAAATTTAGAATGTATAGAAGGCCTTACGCTTACCTACAGTAAAACAAGCCACGCAGCACCTGTAGTACCAAGCAAACACTATTCGTTAGTCGCCTACGACAGACCGGGATTGGTTCATGACATATCAAATAAGATCAATGCACTAGCAATAAACATCGAGCGCCTATCCACCCATTATGAAACCGCAAGTCACACAGGTGTTGAACTGTTTCGGGCTAATTTCAGTCTCAATATTCCCGATGAAGCAACAGAGCAACAACTGACGAAAGCCTTATACACCATAGGTGACGATGTTGTACTCGACATCATAGCTTGATCTATCTAGCTATCTCGACCTTTAGCCCAGCGATATAAGCTGGGCTAAAGCAATCAAGGAGAAGATAATCACGAATACAATCGATAAAACCTATCAAAGATAAACTCATCAATCTGATATACTCGCTCTATAAACCACATTCACCATGAAACTTGCTTAGGTTTTCACCTGCATAAGTTTCATTAGTTAATTCCGGATATCATGATGCCCAACGCTCCACTTATCGGAAACATCAGCAAGATGCGTTCCTCACTCGACACCAACGGCCAAGTCAATTACCAGCTACCATTATCAGAGCACTTAGTCGAGATGAATCCGCTTATTGGTCGCCAAGTGACTTTGACCCATACTGGAAACATCTACTGCTGCAACTGCAAAAAGAAAACCAAGAAGAGTTTTTCTCAAGGACACTGCTTTGTGTGCATGAAAAAACTGGCGAGTTGCGACATGTGCATCATGAAACCTGAAACCTGTCATTTTGCACAAGGAACATGCAGAGAGCCGCAATGGGGAGAGGCTAACTGTTTTGTGCCTCACTACGTATATCTTTCTAACACGTCAGGCCTAAAAGTCGGCATTACCCGCCATACTCAGCTTCCTACACGTTGGATAGACCAAGGCGCCACCCAAGGTTTGCCTATTTTAAAAGTCTCTACACGACAACTTTCAGGCCTTATCGAAGTTGAACTGGCTAAGATGATCAATGATAAAACCAATTGGCGCACCATGCTTAAAGGCAATGCCGAGCCACTCGATTTAGTTGAACAGGCAAAAGCGTTACTGCCGCACATCGAAAAACGTATTCATGAACTGTCGATGGAGCACGGGGAGTACGCCATCGAGCAACTCGATGAAGCGATCCTTGCTATTGAGTATCCAGTAAGCGAGTTTCCGACAAAAATTTCCTCCCATAACTTCGATAAAGATCCAATCGTGACAGGTAAGCTAATGGGGATTAAGGGGCAATATCTGATTTTCGATACAGGGGTAATTAACCTACGCAAGTTTAGCTCTTATGAGATAAACCTCAGCACCGACTAAGCCATTAAAGGGCCTTGTGAGCTAGCTTTTCAAGGCCCTTTCTCTCCCAGTCATCCATCCCCACACTTTCATCTATGGCGAACCTCAACACGATTTAGACTACCCCTCCCCCGAATGAACCAACAAACTTGCAACATATGTAAATTCTCTGCAATTACCAATGAGAATCTATATCATTCGCATCAAATTATTACCTGTATTAAATAGGAATCTTTGATGTTGACTAAAGTGTCGTTAAAAGAAATACGGATGAAAAAAATTCCCCCGAGACAGTCTAGAATCGCGCTGTACACCAGCTTGTTTTGTTTAGGCTTAATCAATAACTCAGCGGTCGCAGACGTCACCGATATAGAACGGATCATAGTGACAGGCAGTCGCAGTGTAGAAAGTATCGAAGAAGTCCCCTCCTCAGTTACCCTAATCGACAACAAGACCCTCAGCCGAGACATGCAGATCAGTTCGGAGCTGCAAAACATGTTAGCTTTTCGCGTACCAGGTATGGCTCCCAGCACTGGCACCTCAAGCAACTCAGGTCAAACACTGCGTGGACGTAAAGCATTAGTGATGATAGATGGCGTGCCGCAATCGACCCCACTACGCAATGGTCAGCTTGGTATCCGCTCCATCGACCCCAGCGCTATCGAGCGTATTGAGGTAATTAAGGGAGCCACCTCAATCTATGGCAACGGCGCATCGGGCGGCATCATTAACTATATAACTAAGCAAGCATCAAGCGGTGATAAGGCCAATATCGAACTGGCGGCATCGAGTAAGTTCAGCCCCGTTAAGTTTGAAGACAGCGCCGGTTACCGCTATAACGCAAGCATCAATGGCACACTAGACAAGGTTAGCTACGTGCTCAATGGTTCAGTCGAGGAAACAGGGCTCGAATATGATGCCGAGGGCGACATTATTGGCCTCATCTATGGTCTGTCGGAAACCAAGTCGCAAAACCTGTTCACTAAATTAAGCTATGACTTCGACGGCGAAAAGGTACTGCAACTCACCTACAACTACTATGAAGCCCAACAAAATGCCGATCTGCTGGATGTGACTGGCAGTGTTAACTCGGGCGTTAAGACCTATGCAATAAAGAATAGTGGTGGTAATAAACCCGGTGTTCCACAGGGGCCTAGCGGTAACCATAACCTGATGCTGAAATACACAGACGAGGCACTATTTGACAATACTCAGCTGACCTTAGACGCCTATTACCAAGAAATTGAAAACATGTTTTTCTACTCGGCGGCGTTAGCCAATCCGAGCGAAGGTTATGATGGTGGTCAGTCTTTAATCCGTTCTAATAAACGCGGACTGCGCATCAACTTCAATACTGTCGTCGATTGGGATAATGTCGCGGCGACCTTTATCTACGGCATAGACGCCCTCAATGATATCAGTTCGCAGCCATTGCATGATGGCCGCATCTGGGTTCCCGAGATGGACATGAGCAATCTGGCGGCTTATCTGCAAACTAAGTGGGTGATCCATGATGATTGGATTGTAAAGGCAGGCCTACGTCACGACAGAGTGGATATCAGTGTCGATGACTACACTACACTGAAGCTATGCAGCACGTCAGCAACCTGCTCCGTGCCTTTCGACGTCACTGGCGGTGAACTCAACTTTACCTCGACCACTTACAATCTCGGCCTACGCTACAGTGCATCAGAATATATCAGCCCTTTTGTGAGTTTTTCACAGGGAGCTGATATTTCCGATCTCGGTAGCCTACTGCGTACGGCCACTGTCAATGATATCTCGCTGATCCAAACCCAAGCCTCGATAGTCGACAACTATGAAGTAGGATTCGCTGGACGCTACCAAGATCTAGGTTATCAATTTGCCGCCTATCGCAGCACATCAGAACTCGGAACCAGTAATAAATATGATGCCCAGACAGGTGTCTATATGCCAGTAAGATCGCCGCAAAAAATCTGGGGCTATGAAGCGGAGCTCAGTTACCAGCTACTCGATAACCTCGGCGCCGGCCTTAGCTACAGCTGGGTAGAGGGTAAGGATACCGAAAAAGATAGTTATCTAGATGGTCAGGTGATCTCAGCCCCTAAATTTACCACATCGCTTAATTGGCAACCTGTAGATGAGGCAAATATTACGGTTAACTATCTGTATGTAGGCGATCGCAAACGTTTTGAACAGCTAGATGGCCAATATGTCGGTGCCCAAGGGCCTATTAGCGCCTACAACTTGATAAATTTAAGCGGCAGTTACCAATGGAAACAATGGCAATTTAGCCTTGGGGTAGAGAACTTGCTCAATCAAGATTACTACTCGGCGCGCTCTCAAGCATACACCTACAAAGGCTATAACACCAAAGGCCTAGGTACCACGGTTAATGTTGGGGTCAAGGTTCACTTTTAATCCTCATCTTTTTAGCTAACCATAGATCGAAGAAGGCTTAGCTCATCGACTGATGCCTTCTTCGACTCGCTTCTTTCTTCATTGAGAGTGTAGACCATACGTATTCTTTGAGGCTTTTAGATCAATTATTTAGTAAAAATCATTAAACTTCGGCTAACCTTCTGCCGCAATATTGTTATGCCTAATGCAACATATGACTGTAGATTTTCGAGAGACATTTCAGGCAACCCATTTGCCATTCGAATGTTAAAAGTCCCCACAACCCTCTAATTTTCAGCTAATTGTAAAAAGCACTCGCCTCTGAGAATATTTTGCTGGTCAGGAAGATAAATGTCGGCGATCATACTTTGTTGATTATCGCGTTGAAGAGATTGAAGGATTAATGGAACTGATTTTTGCCATTGCGCTGTTTGCGTTTTCATCTGGAATCACTCCTGGCCCAAATAACATTATGTTAATGAGCTCAGGGGTCAATTTTGGGGTGAAAGCAAGTTTGCCTCACTTAGCAGGGATCTGTATTGGATTCCCATGCATGGTGCTGGCAATTGGCATGGGGCTAAGCGCTCTCTTTCAAAGTTATCCAATACTCCATTTGGTCATTAAATATGTGGGGATCACCTATCTACTCTATCTTGCTTGGCTTATCGCCAACAGTAGTAGCAAAATGGAGGGCAAACAGACCAGTAAACCACTGAGTTTTGTTCAAGCTGCGGCTTTTCAATGGGTTAACCCAAAAGGTTGGATAATGGCTGTTGGCGCCGTCGCAACCTTCACCTCAATCGATCTGCCACTAACGCCCCAAGTAGTCACCATAGCGAGCGTCTTTCTGAGCGTTGCGTTTCCCTGTGCCATTGTCTGGTTAGGTTTTGGTGTTGCTTTAAAACGCCTACTAAAAAACCAACATCAACAAAAATGGTTTAACATCACTATGGCACTATTGCTTGTGCTGTCTATCGTCCCTATGATCACGCCTAATTAAATGTGATAGTGGAGAAATAAGGTGACACTGCAGCGACCAGCCTCTGATGAGTTTACCCAAGCCATTGCAACCGAAATGGAAAATTGGGTGGAGCGCGTCATCATGAAATACAATATCTGTCCGTTCGCACGTCAGGAGGTCATGAGGGACTCGATTCGTTATCAAGTGATTGAAAAGAAAAAACTTGATCATGTATTAACTGTCCTTATCGATGAATGCCAGTTTCTCGATGCTCATCCACAGTTAGAAACCACCCTGTTTATTCTGCCGCAAGGATTTGAAGGCTTTTATCTCTATCTTGATCTAGTAGATATCGCCAATGACCTGCTTATCGAACAAGGATATGAAGGTGTTTATCAGCTGGCTAGCTTCCATCCAGATTATTGCTTCGATGGCGAACCTCAAGATAGTGCTGCGAATTACACCAATAGAGCCCCCTATCCAACGCTGCATATTATTCGCGAAGAAAGCATGGAAAAGGCCTTGGCGCAGTACAATGATCCAGAATCAATCCCAGAGCGTAATATTGCCTTCGCCGAGCGTAAAGGCAGTGAGTTCTTCGTCAAACTGTTACAAAGCTGCAAGCAATAAAATACAGTATTAATTTAAGCTTGAATTGATTGGGCTAGGCTTATTTAAGCTAACTATTAGAAATAGATGGGACAAAGATGGCAACTAAATATTATGTCGTTTGGGCTGGACGAGAAACGGGTATTTTTACCAGTTGGCCGCAAACGAAAGCCCTAGTCGATGGGTTTGCTGGCGCCAGATACAAATCCTTTAAAACCGAAGCCGAAGCAAAAGCCGCCTTCGGCAAAGGCAGCTCACGCCAAACTAAATCGCCAACTAAAACCGTCACAAAAACAGCCACAAAAAGCGTCAGTGCCACTAGCGCTATAGCCAATAGTGATGTCGATATTTACACCGATGGCGGTTGTGAGCCAAATCCAGGTAAAGCTGGCTCGGGACTCGCGCTCTATCGCCATGGCAAACTCTCTGAACTTTGGTATGGTTTATATAATCCCAATGGCACCAATAATACGGCCGAATTAAATGCACTATACCAAGCATTGTTAATTGCAAAAACTGAGCTTGAACAAGGACACAGCGTGCATATTCATAGTGATTCGCAGTATTCCATTAATTGTATTACCAACTGGGCATATGGCTGGAAGGCCAAAGGCTGGAAGCGAAAAACCGCTGGTGATATCGCCAACTTAACGATCATCCAAAGCGCCCATGCACTCTATGACAGCCTTAAAGAGAAGCTCATCATTTCCCATGTGGCCGCTCATGTGGGTATTGAAGGAAATGAACTCGCCGACCGTATGTCAATCTACGCAGTTGATCAACAAAGCCGGGATTTCATCCGCTATCCTGAGCCTTTCGTTCTCGCCGACATTTTGGCCTTACGGGCAGGATAATGGCTCACTCTCCACACACAGGAAATAATGATGATTAACATGGACTTTACTGAGCGATTAGTTATCGATACTGCGCAGCAGGCGTGGCAGCCGAGTCCAGCTAAGGGCGTGTGGCGCAAGCCCCTTGAGCGTGAAGCCAAAGAGTCTGGACACACGACCAGCATAGTGAAATATGAAGCAGGTTCGGCCTTTGCGACCCATAATCATCCTTTAGGCGAGGAGATATTGGTCCTTGATGGTGTGTTCTCTGACGAACATGGCGATTATCCTCAAGGGAGTTATATCCGCAATCCTCCTGGTAGTCATCATGCCCCCTTTAGCCAACAGGGCAGCACCCTGTTGGTCAAGCTCAATCAGTTTGCTCCTAGAGATACAACGACGGTTAGGCTTGATACCCGCAATACGCCTTGGCAAGCGGGCATTGGCGGACTTCAAGTGATGGAATTACATCAGTTTGAACATCAACATGTCGCCTTAGTTAAGTGGCCAAAGGGCGAGCGATTCCAGCCTCATCGCCATTTTGGTGGTGAGGAGATCTTGGTTCTTGCAGGCACATTTTGCGATGAATTTGGCACTTACCCAAAAGGCACTTGGCTCCGTAGCCCACATATGAGCCAGCATTTCCCCTTTGTGGAACAAGACACCATCATCTGGGTTAAAACCGGACATCTCCCAATAGATTATTAGTCTGCACAGTCAGATATAATATTTTCGTTTTTCCTCATCAGGGCATAACGTGCTGGCGCTATTGTCGTATCAATTAACGATTCAACTTCGCAAGCCTTGTATTATCTTCGCTGAAGTGGCGCCAATGCTAAAAGCTGACACAAATTGTTACATAGTTGTGTACATACTTAGACGCAAAGTATAAAATAAACGCCTGTAAACATTAGTAACAAGGCACAGTTAATAAACTGTATTGGTTTAACTTTGAGTCAAGTCTTCGTGATTATAACTAAGTTAAAGGCTGAACTAATTGTTGTGGAAAGCTAAGGGAAAACATGATTAATATTCCCTCTTATCAAAACAAGTTACTTAAGGAAGAGAGCCCCACCTATGCCTCATAAAAAAGCATAGTAAAGTGACTACAATTTACATGGAAAGGTTTTGCTTAGCAGACCATAAACATATTTATCCGCCTCTTTTATTATCACGACCTCTTTTCTCCGTTTCAAATAAATTTAGCCATTAATTATAAAGATAAGATTGCTTAAAGGTCGATTTTATACTAGTACCTATGTAGCGCTAACTTTATTTTAATTTCCATTAAACTAAATATAAATCAATTGTATACACGATTTTAGTTTAGTTGACATCAGTGCCAAATAGAGCCAACTAAAGGTTTTAAATATGAATTTAAACATGCTAAAAATCAAACATCGAATCGTGTTGTTAACACTTGTAGCCATCTTATCTTTCATTATTTCTCTCGTGATCAATAACAACAGCGTTCAAGACAACGCCCAGCGTCTAAACCGCGTTAATGAGCAACTATTTCCCGTAATGAAACTGGCAACCGTCAACGAAGGCTTAATGATCCAACTGGAACAAAATATTCAATCTGCGGTCACCACAGGTGAAGAAGACACTCTTATCATCGTTGATAAAATGATTAAGCAAATCGGTGATAACTTAAATAATATCAGTCAACTACTACCAGAAGAATCAAACGAAGCACAAGCAATGCGTGAAGAACTTATTGTTTACCATCGCAATGCCAAGAGCTTAGTGGCTGAATTTTTAAAAGATGATGTCGATTTTAATCTAATCAAGAATCAAGCGGCTAATAATGCTGATCGGTATAACAAACTTCTCAAACAGTTCAATGGAAAGCAGCTTAGTTTTTCAGATCAATTTGAACGCTCGATTCAAAATACCTTAGATAGTTCAGAACGAGCCTCCATATCAATGTTAACGATAGGTATTGCCGCATCAATGTTCCTCATTGTCGTTGGCTTCTTTGTCAATCGATCTATTATCGTCACGATCAATAATGTCACCGACTCGCTGAGAAATATTTCCGAGGGTGAAGGCGACCTAAGAGCTCGGATTCAGTATGACGGGAAAGATGAAATCGCAGCATTAGTACATTGGTTTAATCAGTTCGTGTCAAAATTACAGTCCTCTATCGCTGACACACAAAAAACCACAGAAAGTTTAGGACTGGTATCAAATTCTCTATTAACCAGCTGTAAACACAGTGAACTGTCAGTATCAGAACAAAATGAATCGGTGAGCAAAATTTCAAATGCGATGCGAGAGATGTTCGTCAGCGTTGAACATATTGCTGCATATGCAACCAATGCAGCATCTGAAGCCGACGATGCCAATCAAGAGGCACAGCGAGGACAAACGGTTGTCGCCAACGCTATTGCCACTATCAACCGACTATCCGAAGAAGTAAGAACAACAGCCGTTGTCGTCAACCAATTAGATGCATTTACCAGTAACGTCCACAATATTCTCAATACCATCAGAGGCATAGCGGAACAGACAAATCTCCTCGCCCTCAATGCAGCAATTGAAGCAGCGAGAGCTGGTGAGCAAGGCCGAGGCTTTGCGGTTGTTGCCGATGAAGTTAGAACATTAGCATCTAGAACACAAACATCGACCGAAGAGATCCAACAAGTTCTGCAAGAACTTAGCACAACATCAACACAGGCTGTAGAGGCTATGCAACGAGGCATAGAAACCGCTGATGACGGTGTTAAAAGCACTTCTCTCGCAGGTGAAGCCCTCCTCAGTATTACTGACAAAGTCAGTGCCATTGTCGTCGTTAATGAACAAATTGCTGCGGCAACAGAAGAGCAACACACTACTTCGGAATTAATACAACAATTCGTTGCAGAAATAGAAAGCAATGCGCAGAAAGTAAAAGTAACCACCGACGAGTTAGGTGGGGTGAGTTACGACATAGAAAACGTCAGCAAACAGCTACGGACGATTACTGAACAATTCAGAGTTTAACTATTTATTCTAAAAAGACCTTATCGAGGGAAATAAAATGCACATACGACACCCGTTACATTTCGCGCTAAAAGCTTTACCACTCGCTATTACAGCCGTCCTGCTACCGTCACAAGTGTTAGCTGATGAAGCAACAGAAGAGAGAATAGCGCAGCTAGAGCAACAAGTAAGAGACTTACAAAAACAACAAACGGCAAGTTTAACTGACAGCTTTACATTTAATGGCTTCATGAGCGGTGCCTACGTCACTGCCGACAATAACTCTGGCTACTTAGGCACAAGTACTTCCGCTGACTTTAGTGAAGAGAGTAAATTAGGATTTCAAGCAACCTTCAGTATCAGTGACCAAACTCAGGCTGTCATGCAACTGATGATGAAAGGTGAAAACGACTGGGATGTTGAAGCAGAGTGGGCATACGTTTCTCACCGATTTAACAACGGTGTGCAGATACGAGGGGGCAAACTACGTGTTCCATTATTTATGTACTCAGATTACCTAGACGTTGGATACGCTCAACCTTTCGCCCGGCCTCCTGAAGAAGTTTATGGAGCTGTCCCCTTCACGACTTACATCGGTGGCGATGTCAGCTATGATGTTGAATTTGATGATTCGACGCTGACGATACAAGCCTTTGGGGGCGAATCAGAAGAAGATAATACCGACATCAAAAACATCATAGGTGCAAATGTGATGTGGACTGATGAAACCTGGACATTACGTGCAGTATATGGACAAACAACATTAGATGGTTCAATCTCAAGAACGATAAAAATTCCATCACAAGATCCCTCATCAGGTCTTCCTATTGAAATCGATGCTCAGTTAACATTACTGACACTCGACAATGAAAAAGCAACCTTTAGTGGTGTTGGTGCAAGTTATGACAACGGACAATTCTTAGCTATCACCGAGTGGACTCGCAGTGAGGTCGATGGCAAATATACCGATGTAGATTCAGGTTACGTTACTCTCGGTTATCGTATCAATGCATTTACACCCTACATTACGGCGGCTTACTATGAGTCACAAGATGATAATGAAAGAGTGGTTGTTGATGCACAAAGTGCATTGATTGCCGCAATATTCAATGGTCAACGAACGGCTTATAGTGCTGGCCTTCGTTGGGATGCACTCGATAATCTGGCACTTAAATTCGATGTTACCTATGCAAACGACTTCGGTGACACATCTGGAGGTTTCCAAAGTAACATTCTTCAGCAATATGATGACGTAACGGTGTATACCGTTAAGTTTGATGTCGTATTTTAAGGAGCGCAATAATGAAAAATATATTATCAATTATCGCGCTTAGTCTTGCTGTTGCCATGTCGGCAGAGGCTGCAGTTGTTGTTATTGGTGCTCCAGGGGCCAGTGATATTTCCGCATCTGAAGCTAAGAAAGCATTTTTAGGTAAAGGCGCATCCTCTGCGACAGTCTACGAACTCGAGGAAGGAAATCCCGCGCGTTCAGAGTTTCACAGTAAAGTAACGGGCAAATCAGACTCTCAGTTGAAGGCTTTTTGGTCCAAACAGGTATTTACTGGTAAAGGAAACCCTCCTGCAACACTTAGTAGTGCCTCTGCAATGAAATCAACGATTGCAGCAAATCCCAATGCTATTGGTTATATAGATGAAGCCGATCTAGATGACACAGTAAAAGTCATTCTTAAACCATAATTAGAAGAAACTCTTATCGCTAAAAAACAGCCTGTTCGCAATTCCTAACAGGCTGTTTTTTTCATCTAAAAATCTTAATTCTCTCGTAAATTTTCAGCTAACTGATAGGTCAGCTTGGTGGCACAAATAGACTGACAAGCATCGGGATTCTGACCGCTCCACAGTGGTGAAAAATCATCTTTACCCATGCGTTCAGCGTACTGACGTAAGACCGCCATATCCGCCCCACCGTAAGGGAATGGCGGCACTAATGGATTAAGTGGCCCCAGTTCATGCATCACTCGATTGACGATTCCTCTTGCTGGTTTGCCAGAAAACAGTGTCGTTAATGCGCTATGGTATCGCCTCTCACTTTGCAGAGCATCACGATGAAGCTGGCTAGTTTTACTTTGATGACACAATAGGTAAGCCGTGCCCACCTGAACCGCACTGGCACCAAGCAGTAAGGCCGCTTGTACACTCTCACTATCACCAATACCGCCAGCGGCAATAATGGGCACCTCTATTTGCCCTTTAAGTTGACCCAATAGGCTAAACAATCCAACTTGTGTGCTCAAATCCTCAGTTAAAAACATCCCCCTGTGACCGCCTGCCTCGACACCTTGAGCGATGATAGCATCAACCCCGTTTAGTTGAAGCCACTTGGCCTCAGCTAAAGTGGTCGCCGTTGAGATGACTTTTGTCCCCCAGCCTTTTATGCGATTCATCAATGCTTTTTCGGGTAAACCAAAATGAAAACTGATGATAGGCGGAGAGAAAGGTTCAATCACATCGGCAATCTCATGGCTAAACGGCATTCTTGTTGGTGCGCTGTTTTTCTGTTCATCAGGTATGGCTAATTCGTCGAAATAGCCTTGCAGCCTTGCGCGCCACTTATCTTGAATCGCAGGACTATCCTCTGGCATCTGATGACAAAAAAAGTTGAGATTAAAAGGCCCATTGATCGCCGCCTTTAACTGGCCAATTTGTTGTTGCAATTGCTCAGCATTTAACATGGCACAAGGTAAGGAGCCCAACGCCCCCGCTTGACAAACCGCTATTGCTAATTCACTATCTTGAACCCCCGCCATGGGCGCTTGAATAATTGGCAGTTTGATATCCAAGAGTGCTTCTATTCCATGAGGCATGAGCAGTTCCTTTTTAATATCCCAGTAAAAATAAATACCTAAATTTGGCCAAGTTTAACTGGAGTACGCTTAAGATCCAAATATCCGTAACTAAAGCTACTCCACTAAATAAGATGAAGTATTACTCGATGCGCTGAGACTAGCTTGTATCAGTAATGACATGATGCTGATATCGAAAAAAGCGTAACAAGCTCACATATAAAGATATGTCTTCACTCTGGCTTATGAGACAATCAGCTCATGAAATTTTACCGTAAAATACACAAAGCGCCTTTGAGAGTGATACGCATTAGTCGTCGCCGTTTTGGGCTGCGTTTAAAACGTGACATGTTAGTGCTCAAGGACGCTTTAGCGCAGGAGAAACAGGAAACCAAAGATATGTTGGTCACCTATAAGCGCTATAGTCGCAAACAAGCGAGTAAAGAGGAGTTAAAGCTAGCGAATATGCAGCTTGCCGATCTTGTCAAAGGTCTGGGCCTTGGTGTCTTTGCGGTGTTGCCATTCGCCCCCATTACTATCCCAGTGGTGGTCAAGCTAGGTAAATGGGTTGGCGTCGAAGTGCTTCCTAGTTCTTTCAATAACTTATCTGAGCGAAAAGCCCATCTTGGGCGCATGGCCCAACAACATAAACGCACTGTTGAAAAAGTCAGCAGTAAATAAGTCATCGCTTTCACCTCTCTACCCCAGCATGCTAATCTTAGGTAATTTTTGACCTTACACACTGACATAAGATGGTACCCAATGACCCAACTACTTCTATCTGGTACTGAAGGGATCCCCCTTTCGATAATAGCGACTCATGATTACCCTACTTGGCTAACCAAACAGCCTGCCCCGCAACAAAACTGGCTAAACAACACTAAGTTTAGCGGCAAAGGCCTGAGTATTATTCCAAACACAGACGGCGCAATTGCGCAGGTTATTTATGTTACTAAGGAGATCGATTCTTATTGGATCTTCGGCGATATCGTCAATGAGTTACCCGAGAATCATTACTATCTTGATGCCAGTGACGAGCAGCTCAAAACTGCCGCTTTCAGCTGGGCACTCGGTGCCTATAAGTTCGATCGCTATAAGCAAAATGACAAGCAATATCCAACACTGGTCATTAATAGCGACACCATAGTAGAGCAAACATTAAAGCTCACTCGCTCGGTCGCCATAGTACGAGATTTGGTTAATACCCCCGCCGCCGACATGATGCCACAGCATCTAGCACAAACCATGGAAGCCTTAGCCGATGAGTTTGGCGCTAGCGTCACTCAGATCGTAGGCGATGAGCTTATCGATAAAAATTACCCGACTATTCATATGGTCGGACGCGCCAGTGAGAACCTTCCACGCCTTATCGACTTAACTTGGGGTGATGAAGATGCCCCTAAAGTCACTCTCGTAGGTAAAGGGGTTTGCTTCGACTCTGGCGGGCTAGATCTCAAACCTGGTGCAGGCATGCGCTTGATGAAGAAAGATATGGGCGGCGCCGCTCACGTAATTGGCTTAGCCCATCAAATTATGGCCAGCAATCTGCCTATCCGCTTGCGTGTATTAGTCCCTGCGGTTGAAAACGCGGTGTCTGCCAATGCATTCCGTCCAGGAGATGTGATCACCACTCGCAAAGGCCTGACCGTTGAGATTGATAATACCGATGCCGAAGGCCGCTTAGTCTTGTGTGATGCGCTTGCTGAGGCCAACAATGATAAGCCTGAGCTACTCATCGATTTTGCCACCTTAACCGGTGCTATGCGTATCGCCTTGGGTACAGAACTTCCCGGCTTTTTCAGCAATGATGATGAGGTCGCCACGGGTTTAACCGCCGCAGGCCTTGATGTTGAAGATCCCGTCTGGCGCATGCCGCTACACAAGCCTTACTTTGATCAAACAGGTAGTGACATTGCCGATTTAGCCAACTGCGGTAAGACGCCGTTTGGCGGCGCTATCACGGCTGCACTCTACCTTGAAGCATTTGTCGATGAGGATATTAGCTGGAGTCATTTTGACGTAATGGCATGGAATAACCGTAAATTGCCGGGTCGCCCTATTGGCGGTGAAGCATTCGGTATTCGTGCGGTATTTAAATATCTAAATCAACGCTTCGCTAAATAGCCATTTAGCGACAGATACAAAAAGCCCAAGGTAGATTAACTGCCTTGGGCTTTTTTATTTAATTTAGCGAGCGCGATTAAGATTTAAGCATCTACGCCTTTGCTGCGCAGGAACTCATCATACGTGCCTCTGAAATCGTTTACGCCATCGGCGGTGATCTCGATAATGCGAGTTGCTAGTGATGATACAAATGCGCGGTCGTGACTGACAAACAACAATGTGCCTTCATACATCTCTAGCGCATTGTTGAGCGATTCAATCGATTCCATATCCAAGTGGTTGGTTGGCTCATCCATGACCAAGATGTTTGGCTTTTGCATAATCAGCTTACCAAACAACATGCGGCCCTTCTCACCACCAGATAGCACTTTGACAGACTTCTTGATATCATCAGAACCAAATAGCATGCGGCCTAAATAACCACGAACGCTCTGATCATCATCTTCTGGTTTACGCCACTGGCTCATCCAATCGAACAATGTCATGTCGTTTTCAAAATCTGACTCATGATCCTGAGCGTAATAACCGATAGCAGAGTTTTCAGACCATTGGATAGTACCGCTATCTTGCGGAATATCATGAATAAGGGTCCGTAACATGGTGGTCTTACCCACACCGTTTTCACCTAGTACCGCGATACGCTCACCCACTTCGGCAATCAGATTGAAGTCTTTGAACAAAGGACCTTGGTCGAACCCTTTATTCAACTCTTCAACCACTAACGCATTACGGAACAGTTTCTTTTCCTGTTCGAAACGAATAAATGGATTCACCCGGCTAGAGGCTTTTACCTCTTCAAGTTTGATCTTATCGATCTGCTTAGCACGTGAAGTCGCTTGCTTAGCTTTTGAAGCGTTTGCAGAGAAACGAGCAACGAAGCCCTGAAGCTCAGAGATCTGCGCTTTCTTCTTAGCGTTATCCGATAACAGACGTTCACGAGCTTGGTTTGCCGCCATCATGTACTCATCGTAGTTACCTGGATAAACACGTAGTTCACCGTAATCCAAGTCAGCCATATGTGTACACACAGAGTTTAAGAAATATCTATCATGGGAGATGATGATCATTGTGCTGTTACGCTGATTAAGCATCTCTTGCAACCAACGGATGGTGTCGATATCCAAGTTGTTGGTAGGCTCATCGAGCAGTAATACATCAGGATCGCTAAATAGTGCCTGAGCGAGTAACACACGTAGCTTAAAACCAGGAGCGATTTCGCTCATTAAGCCAAAGTGTTGCTCTAGCGGAATACCCACACCTAACAGTAATTCACCTGCGCGAGACTCTGCGGTATAACCGTCCATCTCGGCAAATTCCATCTCAAGCTCAGCGACTTTAATGCCATCTTCTTCGGTCATTTCAGGTAAAGAGTAGATACGGTCACGCTCTTGCTTGACTTTCCAAAGTTCAGCATGTCCCATGATCACGGTATCAACCACATTAAACTCTTCATAACCAAACTGGTTCTGGCTCAATTTACCCAGACGCTCGTTGACATCGAGTGATACGTTGCCTGAGGTTGGCTCAAGCTCTCCGCCTAAGATCTTCATAAAGGTTGACTTACCACAACCATTAGCGCCGATAAGACCGTAACGATTGCCGCCGCCAAATTTAACTGAGATGTTTTCAAACAGCGGCTTTGAGCCAAACTGCATGGTGATATTAGCTGTAGTGATCAATGTGAAATTCCGAAATTTAGTTAAGCGAAGCGCTGCTAGCTACTCAAAATCTAACCTAGCAAACGATAGTATAAACCCTATCGATCACCACCTGATTAAAAAGCGCGCTAAAAAGGACAAATTAAAGCGCGCTACTATAGCGATTTAGGCTAAATTTAGCAACTTTAACTCGCGCTAAAACGATAAGCGCTAACGACAACGCCGCGAGTTATTTAGTCAAAGTAGCTTGAGAATCACTCAGCTTTACCCTTCTAAGGCGATTGGCGTTAGTGACGACGGTTAGCGATGAAAGCGCCATGGCCGCGCCAGCAACCACAGGACTCAACAACCATCCGGTAACAGGAAACAGTACACCTGCGGCAATTGGGATCCCTAAGGTGTTATAAATAAAGGCGCCAAACAGATTTTGTTTAATGTTGACCATGGCCGCTTTGGACAATATGAAAGTATCGGCTAACGTCATCACGCGCTCGGAGAGTAAGGTGATATCGGCACTTTCTATCGCGATCTCTGTACCGCTTCCCATCGCAATACCCACATTTGCCTCAGCAAGCGCTGGCGCATCGTTAATGCCATCACCAACCATGGCCACCACTTCACCAGCTTGCTTACGCTCGAGCACCAGCTGCTGTTTTTGCTCGGGACTAACCTCTGCAACGACATCAATAATCCCCACCTGACTCGCCACCGCTTTGGCGGTATGCTTGTTATCTCCACTGAGCAGCACCACTTTTAGTCCTTGGGTCAACATTGCGGTAATTGCGGCCTTAGCATCTGGTTTTATCGGATCGGCCACCGCCACCATCGCGGCCAACTGTCCATCAAGGGCTAAATAGATCGGCGTTTTACCTTTCGCCGCTAACTCATTGACCAGGGAGGCGACACTGTCTAAACCGTCAATCCCTTTTTCGGTCATCAGCTTCTCATTTCCCGCCACAATGGCATAACCCTCAATATCGGCGCTAATGCCTTGGCCCTTAATATTGGTAAAGTGTTCAGGCTCGTACAGGCTCAATCCCTTCTCGCTTGCATAGGCTAATATTGCGCTGGCTAAAGGATGCTCGGAGCGCTGCTGAGCGCTGGCAAATAGCGCCAGCAGTTTATTGTCATCAAGTTGCTCTCCACACTTATCAGCAGAGAGGTTAACCACATCGGTTACCGCAGGTTTTCCCTCTGTGATGGTGCCGGTTTTATCTAATATAACAGTCGTGACTTTACTCGCGGTTTGCAGCGCTTCACCATTTTTAAGCAGCACACCTATCTGCGCCGCGCGGCCGACTGCCACCATGATAGACATAGGTGTCGCCAGACCTAATGCGCAGGGACAGGCGATGATAAGCACTGAAGTTAGCACCACTAGCGCGTGACTCAACTGCGGCGCAGGGCCGATGAAAAACCAAGTTGCAGAGGCCACAATAGCGATAATCACCACAGCTGGTACGAAATACGCGGCTATCTGATCGGTAAGGCGCCCTATCGGCAGTTTAGAGGTTTGCGCCTGCTGCACTAACGCAATAATTTTGGCCAATTTAGTCTCTTGATGACTGGCGATCACTTGATAAATCAGGCTACCATTTTCACTTACCGTCCCAGCACTTAAGCTATCACCTGGATTTTTATTCACAGGTACAGGCTCTCCAGTCAGCATCGCCTCATTAATCAACGCATCGCCTTCAGTTACCCTGCCATCGAGTGCCACTCTATCCCCAGGCTTTAAACGCAACCTATCGCCAATGTTAATCTGTTTGATATCAACTGTTTCGTCACCATTATCGCTAACCCGAACCGCACTGGTTGGCTGCAGGCCAATAAGCTTACTCACTGCCTCGCTGGTTTTACCACGCGCACGCAACTCCATCCCATGGCCTAAGTTAATCAAACCTAAGATCATCACGCTCGCTTCGAAATAGACATGACGGGTCTCTTGTGGAAACCACTGAGGTATAAGGACCACCATCATGGAGTAGAGCCAAGCAGTACTGGTACCCAAAACAATAAGCGTGTCCATATTGGCACTTTTTGCCTTAAGCGCACTGTACATACCTTGATAAAAATGCCCGCCCGTAAACACCATCAGCAAGAGTGTAATAAGTCCCATCGCTCCCCAAGCCAACTGTTGACCTGAAGTATTGACCATCATCTCATTACCCAATATTCCCCATAACATCATAGGAATACCAACAGCTAACGCCGCTATCGATTGCAACAACCTTTTACGGTACTCTTTGTGCTCATTCTCTTGGCGCTGGGTTATCGCCAGCTGCTGATCTATGACCTGCTTACCTGGATATCCAGCCCTATCGAGCACCTTGGCGACCATGTCAGCATCATCAACCCCAGTCACAATCACTTGCTTATCGGCGAGATTAACCATGGTCTCGATACTTTGACTATCGGACGGCACTATTGCGTCCATCGCCTTGGTGATTTTTGCCACACAGCTGGCACAATTCATCGTTGGCACGTAAAAAATGAGCTTATCCATAGAAACTTTCCTCGTTGACCAATGCTAACTATATTGAGATATTATTCAGAATAAACGCTCCCCCAACGGGAGAGTCAATAAGCCGGAACATAAATATGATTAAAATCGGTGAAGTAGCGAAACAAACAGGCCTATCGGTAAAAAGTATTCGTTATTACCACGATATTGGCTTAGTCTGCGCCGAGCGAGGGGCTAATGGCTACCGCAGTTACGGTACGGCTCAGATAGATGAATTACATTTTCTGCATCACTGCCGTGAACTAGGCTTTACCTTAGAAGATTGTCGCGCACTTTTAAGCCTTAAAAGCGATAAATCCCGTAGCGCGGAAGATGTCAAACAGATTGCTAATATTCACTTGCAAGAGGTTAATCGTCGCATAGCACAACTACATAACCTCAAACAACAACTCAGCGAATTGATCCATGCCTGCGCAGGCGGAGAACAACCTGATTGTGCCATTTTAAAGGAGCTCAGTGCTAAGTCACCGACATCATCTTAAGCTATCATTTAGGATTGATTTTAGTATCAAGGTTGAACGGCAAACCACCACTGTTTTCAAGTGGCAACATGGGAATATATCCTGCAGGCATAAACCCAAATACTTGACCATAAAATGAGAGTTCGGCCTCTAGGGCTGCGACTTGATTACGCGGCTTTTGCAAGCCATGTCCCTCATCCTCAAAACGAAGCAAGGCAGTGGGCACCCCTCTTTGTTTCAGGGCGTTAAAAATGGCCAAAGATTGCTCCGGCGGCACTAGTGGATCTTGCATACCATGAATAAGCAGCAGAGGTTCTTTAAGATCATCTAAATGATAAAGCGGTGAGCGATCACGATAAAGCGCAGAACCTGGCTTTAAATCCCCGACCAGCTGATCCAAATACCCTAGCTCAAACTTATGGGTATTCTTATCAAGAGAATCCAAGTCGCTGATACCAGAATAAACCACGCCCGCTTTAAAAGTATCATAAAAAGCCAGCGCCGAGAGTACCGTAAACCCGCCAGCACTGGTTCCGCGAATGGCAAGCTTCTCACCATCAACCCATCCTCGCTCAACCAGATAGTTGGCGGCCTGCACCGCATCTTCAACATCGGCTTGCCCCCATAAACCATAAAGGCTCTGGCGATAGTCGCGCCCAAAACCTGAGCTGCCTCGATAATTAAGATCGAGCACAGCAAAACCACGACTGGTCCAGAATTGAATGTCTCGGCGAAAGCTCAAACTTGCACTGGCAGTTGGCCCACCATGGAGCATAATAATAAGCGGCGGACGCTGATCGTTTGGCGCAATAAAATGAGGATTCATGGGACCATAGAAATAGCCATAGACCGTTTGCTTAGATTGATCTAATGGGCAACTGATGGTCTCGGATCTTGAGATGTAATCAGGCTTCATTACTGGCACTTTGGGCACATAAACCCACTCGACGCCGCGACCAACAACGCGATAGACGCCCTTTTCCGGCGTCACTTTGTTACCAATAAAATAGATGCCATCCGCGGCTTTAATCACTTGCTTTACTTGCGCAAATTCGGCGGCTATTGACTCAAATGTCCCGGTATCAATATCGATGCGGATCAAGGAGGTGACACCTTTGCTCATATAGCTAGCAACTATCTTTCTCTGCGACTCAAACGCATAATTATGATTACCAAGATACCAATCTGGCACCGCAAACTCGGCCCCCATATCCAGTAGTTTCTCTGGTGTGCCATCAGACTTAACTCGATATAGATTCCACCAATTATCAAAATCTGCAATAAAATAGAGTTGTCCCGAAGGGCTAAAAAGCGGCTGAGTGATCGCGCCTTCATACCCTTTAAGCAACTGACGAACATTAGTCACTGCACCGTCAACATCGATATCGGCCAACCATAGCTCTGTTTTGTCCCAAGGCATATTAGGTTGCTGCCAGCTTATCCAAGCGAGCTGTTTGTTGTCTGGAGAGATCCGAGGAGCGGCATAAAAATCTTTACCCGAGGCGATCGTTTGTCCCTCATTGGTAAAGTTTAAATTTAAGGCAACGATACTCGCCTTAGGCAAGGCTTGCTGGCGATGATCCTCTCGTACACAGATAATACGAGAACCTTTGGGAAAAGAGACACAATCTGCATGCCTTGTACCTTCTGGTGTGATAGCCGTTGGCTGCTGATTAGGTGCGATCCGGTATAAACGCTGATCGAGATAGTTTACCGCAAATAAGCTATGGCCAATCCCCAGAAATGGCGCGCCGCCATATTCATGAACCCGACTTTTGACGTCAAATGAAGCCTCGATGACTTGGGTAACGTCACCATCAGCTTCCATACGATAGAGGCCGACTCGCCCCTCCTGCTCGGCATCCGATTGAGTAAAATAGATAGCATCATCGACACTTTGCAAAGCCGTAATATTATCTGATAGACCATACACATCATTGGGATTAACCACTGATTGCCAACTACCATAATCGGCAATAATACGACCACTGCGGACATCAATCTCTTGCTTATCTAACGGCGGTTTACAGGAGCTCAGAATCAACGCCGTTACCAGTATGAGCACTGCGCTAAGTAGTTGCCTTGCCGCTGTAAAATACATTAGCGTTTAAACATCAGTTTTTGGCTAAGCCAATCGATACTTTTACGCTGCTTATCGGCACTCAATCCAAAGTAGATACAAAGCCAAGGCGACAATAGTATATACCAAGGTAGAGTACCGGCCGCTTGTGGCTGAAACAGCAGGTAAAAGAATCCAAAATAGATCACCAATACGCCAACAATACCCACAAGTAGCATCAGACGCTTGGTCACTCTCTCTATCCACATAACAACCCCTTCTGTCACTTGTTGAACTGTTCAATACTATCAGTATAAAGTATCACCCATTTAACGACCTATTTGAAATGGCAATAAAAAACGGGCTAATGCCCGTTTTCAGTCAATGTTTGGGTATCGATTAGATACGAATACCACCATCAATTTCAAACACACGACCATTAACATAATCATTTTCGATAATAAATTTCACAGTCGAGGCTATCTCACTCGCTTGACCTAAACGGCCAACCGGCACCATCTTCTCGAGGCGCTCTAGGGCCTCTGGCTTCATGGCTGCAGTCATCTCTGTTTCAATTACCCCAGGAGCTACGGCTGCACTACGGATATTGTGACGCGCCAACTCTTTGGCCCAACCCACTGACATCGCAGCAACGCCAGCCTTTGAGGCTGCATAATTGGTTTGACCAATATTGCCTGCCTTGGCAAGGCTGGAAATATTGATAATAACGCCCTGTTGCTTCGATTCAATCATGGCAACCGCGGCTTCGCGACCACATAAGAAGGAGCCTGTCAGGTTAACATTAATCACTGCTTGGAATTGTGCTAACGACATGCGATCGCTCACCACGCCATCTTTTGCCTTGACTAACATACCGTCGAGTAAAATTCCGGCGTTATTGATCAGTACGTTAACTTGACCAAAATCTTCTAAGATGTAACCAAAACCCGCAACTACATCTTCTTCATCAGTAATGTCGAAAGCGTAACCTTGCACTTCGGTCATTGCGCCAATATCCGCACAAGCGCGTTCGAGTTTTTCTTGATCGACATCGATAAGCGCCAATTTCGCACCAGCAGCGGCCAACTCTTGGGCCATCGCAAAACCGAGTCCGCCGGCGCCACCTGTAATGACCACTACCTTATCTTTTAAATCCATCAACTTACCCTTTCTTATTAAACTGCTCAAAAATACTGGAAAAATCGCGCTTACCGTTACCTTGGCGAGCATGATTGACATATAAACTGCGTGCTAGCGCCCCCATTGGAGTGCTTGAGTTTGACAATAATGCCGCTTCTTGGGACAGACCAAGGTCTTTCACCATCAAATCGACCATAAATCCACCTTGATAGCCGTTCGATGAGGGCACACTTGGCATCACATCTGGGCAAGGATTATATTTATCTAGCGTCCAATTACCACCACTACTGACTTTCATTATCTCAGAAAGCACTTTTGGATCTAGCCCATGGTCGATCCCCATCTGTAACGACTCGCTTGTCGCGACCATCAATACCGACAGCAACATGTTATTGCAGATCTTGGCAACTTGACCAGCGCCAGCGCCGCCCGCGTGGAAAATATTAGCGCCCATTGCATTTAATACGCCTTGCGCCTGCTCAAAAGCACTATCGCTGCCACCACAGATAAAAGTGAGCGTTCCCGCGCTCGCGCCTGCGGTGCCACCCGATACTGGCGCATCGATGAACTCAAGCCCTTTGGCTTTAGCCTGCTCAGCAACAAAGCGGGCACTCTCGGCATCGATAGTCGAACAATCGATTAATAATGTGCCAGCAGCAACGACATCAACAATACCTTTATTATCGTCATCACCTAAATATAAACCGCGAACATGCTTACCTGCGGGTAACATGGTAATAACGATATCTGCCGCTGCCGCAGCTGCACATGCACTCGGCGCAGGAATAGCACCTTGCTCACTCACATGATGCAGCGCATCTTTAGACAGATCGAACGCGTTAACCGTAAAACCTGCTTTCACTAGGTTAACCGCCATTGGTCCACCCATGTTACCTAAACCGATAAATGCAACTGTACTCATCTCTTACTCCTTTTCCCTAGGACATTACCCTGATGAAAAACTGTAACTTACTCGCCCTATCAGCCGAGTTTAGCTAGTGGATGTCGATCCTCAGACCATGGTGAAGCCAATAGCTGTGCAACCGCTTGTGCGTCGACGGTATCGACACTGGCATATTTCCACGTTGGCTGGCGATCTTTATCAATTAATAACGCTCGAACACCCTCAACAAAGTCACCGATAGCACAGCAATTACAACTCATACCCAGCTCGCGCTGAAATACTTGTTCGAGTGATAATTTGGTGCTTAAACCTGATTGCTCATAAACCAGATGCAGGCTCAATGGGCTTCCGGCTAACATAGTATTAAGTGCGCGTTCTAGCCAAGGTTGATCAGTCTCATAGGCGGCCACTCTTGCCATGATCTGACTTAAATCGCCCTCCATCAATTGATCAATCAGCGCTTGATGCTGTGCAAGCACACTCTCACCCATCTTGATCGCGCAGCGACTCGTCATCGCTTCTAATAACGCATTAAGTTTAGTGTGATTAACCCCGATGTCGCCTTCCCAATCGATACTGGCTAGCGCATCAAACAGCGGCTGTTTATCATCACTATTAAGATAATGATTTCCCAGGCCGACGAAATAAGCATCTGCGCTATTCATATTGTAAGCTGTCATGCCAAGAAAACGGCCAATGTGACCAGGCATGCGATTGAGAAAGTAGCTCCCTCCCACATCAGGATAAAGCCCAATGGTCACCTCTGGCATAGCAATACGTGAACGCTCAGTGATAACTCTATGGCTAGCACCCGCCATGAGCCCAAGTCCGCCCCCCATCACAATACCATCGCCCCAAACCAACACGGGTTTGTCGAACACGTGCAACAGATGATCTAAATAGTACTCGTCGGTAAAAAACTCACTTGCCATGGTGGTCACTTCACCCGGCGCCTCTTTAGAAGCGTGATAAAGTGCGCGCACATCACCACCGGCGCAGAATGCTTTTTCGCCGGCACCATCTAGCACCACCATAGCAATGCTATCATCTTGTGCCCACGCGGAGAGTTGACGAGTAAGCGCTTGGATCATCTCCAAGTTAAGCGCGTTGAGTGCCTTTTCCATGTTCAGAGTGGCAATACCGACCAACTTGCCTGACAAGGTGCCTAAGGTTTGAAATACCACGCTATTGCTTTGCTCAATACTCATTAGCTATTGGTCCATTTTGCTTGACGCTTTTCTAAAAACGCGTTAACCCCTTCGGCCTGATCTTTGGTGTCAAACAAGCCAACAAACAACTCACGCTCGACAGGCAGCGCCTGCGTTCGTGGCATCGCTCGGCCCGCCTGAATAAGCTGCTTACACACAGTCACACTGCTAGGGCTCTGATTAGCCACTTTTTCAGCTAAGGTTAACGCCGTATCTAAGGCTGAACCTTTAGCCACCACCTCTTCGACTAATCGAAGCTGAAGAGCCTTGTCGGCATCGACACGTTCGCCACATAAGATCATCCGCTTCGCCCAGCCTTCCCCGACCAAGGCCGTGAGATTTTGAGTACCACCAGCGCAAGGAAGTAAGCCAACGGTCGCCTCAGGCAATGCCATCACGGCCTGCGCTTCAGCGATGCGAATATCACAAGCAAGCGCCACTTCGAGCCCGCCGCCCATGGCATAGCCATTGATAGCAGCGATGGATACGCCACGAAAACCACTGAGGGCTTCAAACGCTTCGCCAAAATGTTTGGCCATTGAAGCCGCATTACCTTTATCGCCATCGGCAAACAGTTTGAGATCGGCACCAGCACTAAAAAACTTTTCACCGTCACCTGTTAGCACTAAAGCATAAATCTCTTTGTTGGCATTCAGTTCACTTACTTTTTGCTTAAGTAGCTGTAAACTCGATGCTGTCCATGTATTTGCTGGCGGATTGCTCATTGTGAGTACCGCGGTATGGCCAATAATTTTCTCGATAATCGCTGTCATCTTTATGCTCCTTTATGACAATTACAGGATCGGGCTAGCGTTTTCGTCGAGTAGACGACGAGCAATAATCAAGCGCATGATCTCGTTAGTTCCCTCTAAGATTTGATGTACACGCACATCACGGAAATGGCGCTCCAACGGATATTCACGAATGTAGCCGTAACCACCATGAAGCTGCAATGCACTATCACAAACGCTAAAGCCAATATCGGTGGCAAAACGTTTTGCCATGGCGCAATAGGCCGTCGCTTCAGGGTCACCACTGTCGAGTTTAAAGGCGGCTAAACGCACCATCTGCCTAGCTGCGACTAACTCTGTCGCCATATCCGCTAACTTGAACTGCAATGCTTGAAATGCCGCGATCGGCTTACCAAACTGTTTACGCTCATTCATATATTGAGTCGCGCGATCGAGTGCCGCTTGTGCCGTACCCACTGAGCAAGTGGCAATATTGATGCGACCGCCATCTAATCCCTTCATGGCAAACGTAAAACCTTGACCTTCTTCGCCTAACAGATTGCTTACTGGCACACGAACATTATCGAAAGTAATTTCACGGGTTGGCTGGGCGTTCCAGCCCATCTTATCTTCCGCTTTGCCGTAGCTGATGCCGTCGGTGTCTGCAGGCACAGCAATGGCCGAGATCCCCTTAGGACCCGCTTCGCCGGTGCGGCACATAACAACTAGCATCTCCGTCGAACCAGCGCCAGAGATAAACATCTTAGCGCCGGAGATCACATATTCATCGCCTTCACGAACCGCTTTGGTTTTGAGTGACGCCGCATCACTCCCGGCGCCCGCTTCAGTTAAGCAGTAAGAGGCCAGTTTTTCACCTGTGGTCAATGGTGCTGACCATTCATCTCGCAGGGATTGAGAGCCAAAGCTAGTGATCATCCAGGTCGCCATATTATGAATAGTCAACATGGCTGTGGTGGCGGTGCAGCCCATCGCAAGCTGCTCGAAAATGATCGACGAATCGAGGCGAGATAAGCCCATACCACCTTCCGATTCTGGCGAGTATAAAGAGCAAAAGCCCAGCTCTCCGGCTTTTTGAATGACATCTTTAGGGAAATGATGCTCTTCATCCCACTTGGCGGCGAATGGAGCTAGCTCTTCGTTGGCAAATTGAGTTGCCAGTTCGGCAAACTGGCGTTGATCTTCATTCAGATTAAAATCCATCTGATTAACTCCTTGAGCACCTATGGTTATTCGCCGCTAATGATAATGCGGCATTTTTTAATATCGGTGCGTAACTTGTTGATTGTGGTTATTGCTTGTTGATTATTTACTGTAAACATATGATGAAAAGCCTTGGACTCATTAGTCCAAGGCTTTCACGTTATTTCAGGGCAATCGTCATATTCGGCGCATGGTGCTCAGCATCTGAGATATCCGATTCAAACCAGCGCGCGGTGATGGTCTTGGTCTCAGTATAGAAACGGACCGCCTGTTTTCCATAGGCGTGCTGATCGCCATAGAAACTGCCTTTCCAACCCGTAAACGAGAAGAAAGGTAGCGGCACAGGAATCGGTACGTTAATCCCTACCTGGCCCACTTCAATATTATGCTGATACTTACGCGCCGCCGCGCCGCTCGCGGTAAAGATAGAGGTACCGTTACCATATGGGCTGGCGTTGACTATCTCGATAGCGTCTTCAAGAGAATCACTTTCCATGCAGCAGAGTACAGGGCCGAAGATCTCCTCTTGGTAAATGCTCATCTCTGTGGTCACATTAGTGAACATAGTCGGTCCGACCCAGTTACCGCTTTCATAGCCCTCGACGGTGAAATCGCTACCGTCGAGCAAACATTCCGCGCCCTCTTCTTTGCCTTGAGCAATCAGCTTAAGCACGCGCGCTTTCGCCGCAGGGCTGATAACAGGACCATAGGCTGCGTCTTTATCATCCCATAAGCCCGGTCTGACTTTGGCTATGGCATCACGTAGCTCAGGGATCCAGTTTTTCGCTTCACCCACAAATACTGCTACCGACAGTGCCATACAACGCTGACCCGCTGCACCGACAGATGCACCAACCAAGTTATTAATGACTTGTTGTTTATTAGCATCGGGCATGATCACGCAGTGATTTTTAGCACCTGCAAAGGCTTGTACACGCTTAAGATTATCGGTACCCGTCTTGTAGATATATTGACCGACGCCGACTGAGCCGACAAAGGAAATGGCCTTGATATCTTGATGGGTCAGCAGCACATCGACCGCCGTCTTGTCACCATGAATTAGCTGTAGAACGCCTTTGGGTGCGCCCGCCTCTTCAAACAGTTCGACCAAGCGCTGTGGCGTCATCGGATCTTGCTCCGACGGCTTAAGTACAAAGGTGTTGCCGCAGGCAATCGCCAATGGGAACATCCACAGTGGGATCATCGCAGGAAAGTTAAATGGCGTAATACCAGCGCATACGCCCAAAGGCTGGGTATAACTATAGGTATCGATACTGCGCGCCACGTTTTCAACCGTTTCACCCATGATAAGATTAGCAATGTTACAAGCGTGCTCAGCCACTTCGATACCACGCCACACATCACCTTTGGCATCTTCAAAAGTTTTACCCGTTTCTTGAGCCAGAATCGTGGCAATCTCATCATGATGAGCTTTTAGTAGATGTTGATAGCGAAACATTACCCGAGCACGCTCTGATACGGGTACCTCTTTCCATGTCATAAAGGCTTTTTTCGCACTAGCGATGGCAATTTCAACTTCTGATGTAGTCGCAGCGTTAATGGTCGCGATCACTTCATTATTAGCCGGATTAGTTACCGAGATCTGCTGAGTGCCTTGGCCTAAGGTAAATTCACCATCGATATAATGTTTAACTTGAATAGTCATATTGCTTTCCTAAGATCTTTTTAACTAAGACAAAAATGTAAGTGACAGCTAAAAACTCACATCGTTAACAGAGGTTATGCAAATGGGCCAATAGCACATCTATCAGCCCGAGCAATGGATTAGATTTCAATCGCCATAGCGGTGGCTTCGCCGCCACCGATACACAATGAAGCCACGCCGCGAGTAAGCCCTTTTGCTTTTAAGGCATGAATCAAGGTCACCAGCACACGGGCGCCAGAGCAACCTATGGGATGGCCTAATGCGCAAGCACCGCCGTTGACGTTAACCTTGGTTTCGTCTAAGCCGAGTTCTGAAATCGCGAGCATGGTGACCATGGCAAAGGCTTCGTTGATCTCAAATAGATCGACATCGGCTTTAGTCCAGTTAACCTTGTCGAGCAGCTTAGTCATGGCACCAACAGGGGCTGTGGTAAACATCGATGGCTCTTGAGCGTGAGTCGTGTGACCTTTAATGGTCGCCAGCACCTCGAGTCCCTTCGCATCGGCCTGCTCGCGGGTCATGAGCATAAGTGCGGCAGCGCCGTCTGAAATTGAACTTGAATTTGCGGCAGTGATAGTGCCTTCTTTGGCGAATGCCGGGCGTAGTGTGGGGATCTTTTCTGGACGAGCATTCCCTGGCTGTTCGTCGGTATCGACCACGACATCACCACGTCGGCTCGATACTGTCACCGGGGCAATTTCATCTTTAAACGCGCCAGATTCAATCGCGGCATTGGCTTTTTGCAGTGAGCTTAGGGCAAAGTTATCCATCGCTTCACGGGTAATGGAAAAATCATCAGCAGTCTTTTGAGCGAATGTGCCCATAGCACCACCAGTATACGCATCTTCGAGGCCATCGAGGAACATGTGATCCATCACCTTGCCATGACCCATACGCATGCCACCGCGGGCTTTATCCAGCAGGTAAGGTGCTTGACTCATACTTTCCATACCACCAGCGATAACGATATTGGCGCTACCCGCTTTAATGAGGTCATGGGCTAACATTACCGTCTTCATACCAGAACCACAGACTTTATTGACTGTCGTGGCGCCCACAGATAATGGCAAGTCGGCGCCTAAAGTGGCTTGACGAGCTGGCGCTTGACCAAGACCCGCTGGCAAAACACACCCCATAAGGACTTCATCCACATCATTGCCTGCAATTGAGGTGAAATCCATCAAGCCTTTAATTGCTGTCGCTGCAAGTGTTGGCGATGTCACGCTCGACAGTGCGCCTTGAAAGCCGCCCATAGGGGTGCGCTTCGCCGCGACAATCACGATATCTTGGTTTGTTTGCTCTGTAGTCATCTTCCGCTCCAATTAAGGTACCTATGCGATCGGGTCACATTCTATAAGTGACAAACTGTGATCATGCTCAAATAACATCACTGTGACGTTTACGCGAACGTAAAGCAAGTGTTAACTGGTCGAATTTGATTAACTTTAGTCTAAGGTATTGTCAGTTTGGATTTACAGCAGCGTCACTTAATTCAAATAAAGCCTTTTTAAATCAAGTGTGAGCTGCAAAGATTGTTTTTTCTAATCCAATCAAGAAGTATGGCGAAAGCGGACATGCTGGTTTAACGCAGGGGGAAAATGGTGTAATTAGGAGCCACTAAAGCACTAGATATTAGCTAGGCCACTTTATATTAGTGACATCCGAGATATTAGTTCAGCGCGAGTACCGAGATACCATCAAATAATAACGGCGCCCCAAAAGCAGTAAGCGCATTATCTTGATAAACAACGGCATCGCCGTCTGAGCATAAAATAAGTGGGTAGCGAACTAAGTCATCATGGTTAAACAAACGCGATGCCGCCACACTGAGATCTACACCATTTTGGCTAAAATCCACATGGGGAACAAATTGATAGGGAAGCAGCGCCATTGCCGAAAAATCGTCAAGCATTACATTGTTTTCATCCCCGCAAGGTGAATAACGTCCGCTTGGCAAAGGGCATTAAACTTTTCATCGCTATAGCCTTGCTGTAGGTCGACGTAACAATTCAATTGCGTATTAAACTGTGAATAAAAAGCTTGAGTTTGCAGATAATAGTGTCGTTCTGACTCATGCTCAGAAGCGAGATAACCTACTCGTAATGGGGCATTAGAATCATTAAACAGATGGGAGATCGCCTGCTGTGCAGCGCGGCTTTGCGGATCACTTAATAGGACAAGTTTCAAACTCAACACTCCTTTGTCAATTCTTGAAATAATGGCGCTTCACCTCCGTCACATCGACTTGATAATGACTGTACCACTCTCTTGCGCCTAGCAACTGCGCCATCTGATGATCGCTGTCTTTTTTCCATGCTAATATGTCAGCTTCATCGTGCCAGTAGGAGATGGCGATCTCTTGGTCCTCTTGCGTAACCGCAACAAAATCGATACAGCGGTATTTATCAAACGCTAACTGACGCAACTTAGACGCTAAACGTGAATATTCATCAGTCTGTTTGATTATTTTGGCTCTAAAAATTACCGCATACACAGTTTGCTCCTCGCTAGAATGGTTCAAACTTAATCGCCATCGATTGAATATCATGTAACGAGACACCGTGTTGATTTCGCTGGGCGCAGAGTCGTTGATGCGCTTCATCGAGCGGATCGCCGATTAACACCTCACGCACTTGGTAACCCAAGGCTTTTGCTGCCGCCTCGTAGGTCATAAACTCCCACCTAGCCATATTGGTATTATCACAAATAACAACGGGCTCACCTCTGCTCAGCGCATGAATGAATGCGGTTAAATTACGCTGATGGTATTCACTCAAACAATTTGCATTAAATCGATATTGGCCATCGGTATAAAACAACTGATCCGTGGAAAAATAACCACGCAGCCTAATATCGTTAGCGATCTCTGTCGGCTGCGCGTCAATAAACTGCTCAACCCAATAACTCTTCCCGCTTCCAGGTAAACCCCGCATAATGATGGCCAGCTTAGTTTGACAGGGTAACGCGCTATTGGGTACCAATGAATGAATCTCTAATTCCATCTACTTGGCCGCTTTATCGCTATTGGCAACAGCATCACTCACAATTTGGCCACTTAAAATATCATCGACTAATTTAGGTAAGATCTCGCTGGCTTTACCTTGAAGGTGATATTGGAATTGGCTATGCCTATCGGCTGGCATCAAATTAACCTCAACGGTTTGCGCGCCATGATGGTTAGCCGTATCGACAAAACCAGCTGCGGGGTATACAGAGCCAGAGGTACCAATAGCGATAAACAGATCACAGGTATCTAATGCATGTTGAATACGATCTAAGCCTATTGGCATCTCACCAAACCAAACCACATGCGGACGTAAACGCTGGGCAGGGATACAGCAAGTACAAGTATGATTAACACCAAAATGATCGGTCAGCAGGAAAGTTTGTTGCGATCGAGGACAGCGCCCCTTGGTCAATTCGCCGTGCATATGTAGCAAGCGACGGGAACCCGCTCGCTCATGAAGATCATCGATATTTTGTGTCACCACTAGTAGTTGGCCATCAAACTCATGTTCAAGCCTAGCTAGTGCGAGATGGGCGGCATTGGGTTCTACATGACCATCATGTAATTGCTGCCATCGCTCGTTATAAAAACGCTCAACCATTTCAGGATCACGCTGGTAGCCTTCTGGCGTCGCAACATCTTCAATCTTATGTTCTTCCCATAGTCCGTCTTGATCTCTAAATGTTCTCAATCCTGACTCGGCAGAGATCCCTGCTCCAGTTAATATCACGATCTGTCGATACATCGGCATTCCTTTTATTGTTATAGGCTCATGTAAGCGATAGGTTTGTCGGCTTGTTAAGCCTGCCAGAATTACGCCAACATGACTATTGGGCGTTAGTATAAATAACACTACAAAAAGTACGTGAAAAATGCAGTCTTTATCGCACAGATAGTAACATTTTGAGCCAAATTATTGCTTGAAAGAACAATATGCAAGATCAAAGGTTTAAGTTTTCAAATTCAGCCCCTATAATGGTTCCCAATATCAACAACTGAACCTCTATTGGCTTTGCTAATGGTTCTGCAATCAAGAGATTAATAATGACAGATGGAAATCAAGCGCTAAAGAAAGCGGGATTAAAGGTCACCTTACCACGAGTCAAGATCCTCGAACTGATGCAGGGACCCGAAAACCAACATATCAGTGCAGAAGACCTATACAAGAAACTGCTCGATATTGGTGAAGAGATTGGGTTAGCAACCGTTTACCGCGTATTGAACCAATTCGATGACGCAGGCATTGTTAGCCGCCATCACTTTGAAAGTGGCAAAGCCGTTTTCGAACTCTCATCACAGCATCATCACGATCATTTGGTATGTCTATCTTGCGGTAAAGTTATTGAGTTTTCTGATGATGTTATCGAACGTCGTCAAGATGAAATTGCCATGAAACACAACATCAAACTCACTAATCACAGTTTATACCTTTACGGTGTTTGTACTAATGATGAGTGCGATCACGGCGATGCATAGGGTCAATAAATCAATAAAAACCAGCTTTTAAGCTGGTTTTTTTATGTTTTATTTCTATTGGTGAATAAAACCTACAGCACCTTATGATAAACATTGACCTTATGTCCCATAAACTTATTGCGCTCCCGTAAGCTCATACCCACTTTTTGCGCAACGCCTTCAGAACCCTTATTACCTATGAGGATCAACGCAATCGCCTCATCTATACCATGTTCTTTAAAGCGCGATAAGGCAGCAAGCCCAGCTTCACTACCTATGCCCTGCCCCCAATACTCAGGAAGGTAACGGTAACCTAACTCCACCTCATCATACTCTTTGATATAGGTTGGCCCACAAAAACCGATCACTTTACCATCAAACTTATGTTCTACTGCCCAGCGACCGTATCCACGTTCTTGGTAACTCTTAAGCACAACATTTTCAAATATCTGCTGCGCCTGAGATAAACTGGTCATTGGCTCGCCGGGAATATAGGTGAGGACTTCGGGAATACTGTTTAATAAAAAGATGGCTTCTATATCTTTAGCTTCGAAATGGCGCAATATGAGCCTGTCTGTTTGTGCAATGATCACTACCAACTCCTTTTTCCTTACCCTATCGAACTATCTAATATACCGATAATTGGGCTAATTAAGAAAGTATTAAACTTAATTGCTAAAATACTGACTATGTCGTTCAATAAGCTAACTTATGATTAATGTCAGCAAAAGGAATGCTTTATGACAATCATGCAAAAGGTTTTTTGGCTTATCGCCACCTTAGGCAACATTACCGGACTCTATCTTTTTACTCAGATAGGAGGCTGGCCGAGTTCGCTGCTATTAAGCGTGACTCTGCTTTACACCATTATCGGTAGTTACGATATGTTTTATAGCCCCCATACCTTGAGTCGGCTTTATCCAGTTGTCGCCTATCTTAGGTATTTTCTTGAATCATACCGAATAGAGATCCAGCAGTACTTTATAGCCAACGACACCGAAGAGGCCCCGTTTAACCGCGAGCAACGCTCATTAGTTTATCAACGCGCTAAAAATGTACGCGATACCATTGCATTTGGTACTCAGCATGATCTTTTGCAAGAGAACTACTTAAGTCTTTGGCACTCCCTGTCTCCCAAACATATCGAAGATCAGGCGAAACGGGTGCGTATTGGCGGCCCAGATTGCAGCCAACCCTATGATGCATCTTATTTTAATATCTCGGCAATGAGCTTTGGATCATTAAGTGCCAACGCCATCGAGGCGCTCAATCTCGGCGCAAAAAAAGCCGATTGTTATCACAATACTGGTGAAGGGGGTGCTAGCCCTTATCACCTCAAGCATGGCGGCGATATTGTCTGGCAAATCGGTTCAGGTCTCTTTGGTTGCCGAGATGATGATGGAAACTTCAATCCTGACAGCTTTGAAGAGATGGCTAAACGGCCACAGATAAAGATGATCGAGATTAAGCTAAGTCAAGGCGCCAAACCCGGTCATGGAGGCGTACTCCCCAAAGCAAAAATCACCCCCGAAATCGCCATGATCCGTCATATATCAATGGAGAAAGATTGTGTCTCACCGGCAGTAAACCCCGAATGTAAAACACCTATTGCACTGCTAAATTTTGTCAAAACACTGCGCGAACTCAGCGGCGGTAAACCTGTTGGCTTCAAGTTATGTATTGGTAATCCCGCAGAATTTTTGGCGATCTGTAAAGCCATGTTAAAAACCGGAATAACCCCCGACTTTATCACCATTGATGGCGCCGAAGGGGGCACTGGCGCGGCGCCAGTTGAGTTTACTAACCGCTTAGGCATGATGTGCCTTGAGGGCGTATATTTTGTAAATAATGCCTTAATTGGTGTTGGACTAAGACATAAAATCGCCCTTATCGCCTCGGGCAAAACCGCCTCTAGTTTCGATCTACTGACAAAGATAGCCATGGGAGCCGATATCGTTAATGCAGCGCGCACCATGATGCTCGCCCTAGGTTGTATTCAATCGAGAAACTGTAATACCAACATGTGTCCCACGGGGATAGCAACCCAAGATCCTGCCCGCTCTAAGGCATTAGAAGTCGAAGTCAAAAGTGAGCGAGTCAAAAACTACCAACAAAATACCTTGAAAAGCTTTTATGAATTGGTCGGCAGTATGGGGTTAGATAACCCCAGTAAACTAAAGCCTAGGATGATAAAGAGACGCTCTCCATACGGGCTATTGATCTCAACGGGTAGCTTAGTGGCTCCGCTAGAACACAATGCCATCATAGAGGAGAAGGTTAACGATACGGCTTGGTCATCTTGGTGGCAGCAATGTAATGCCGAAGCGTTTTATTGTGAAGATACCTATATCTTGACTCCCGCCGAATTTGGCCTCAACCGCAAACAATAACGGTTCGAGCTTAAACTCAAACAAAAAAGGCGCCTAAGGCGCCTTTTTAATACTGAAAAACCGGTATTACCAACCAGTCTTAGTACGCAGTGCACTGCCGATATCAGCAAGTGAACGAACTGTCGTTACGCCTGCGGCTTCTAATGCTGCAAACTTATCTTCTGCAGTACCTTTACCACCAGCGATGATCGCACCAGCGTGACCCATACGCTTACCGGCAGGAGCAGTAACACCAGCAATGTAAGATACAACAGGCTTAGTCACGTTAGCTTTGATGTACTCAGCCGCTTCTTCTTCAGCAGTACCACCGATCTCACCAATCATAACGATGGCTTCGGTCAATGGATCGTTTTGGAACATTTCCAATACGTCGATGAAGTTAGTACCTGGGATTGGGTCACCACCGATACCAACACAAGTTGATTGGCCGAAACCTTCATCGGTAGTTTGCTTAACCGCTTCGTACGTCAAAGTACCAGAGCGAGAAACAATACCGACTTTACCAGGCTTGTGGATGTGACCAGGCATGATACCAATCTTACATTCACCCGGAGTGATAACACCAGGGCAGTTAGGACCGATCATACGAACGCCAGTTTCTTCAAGCTTAACTTTAACTTCAAGCATATCCAGAGTAGGAATACCTTCAGTAATACAAACGATTAGCTCTATGCCACCGTCGATAGCTTCAAGAATTGCATCTTTACAGAAAGGTGCTGGTACATAGATAACTGTCGCTGTTGCGCCAGTTTCAGCCACGGCGTCTTTAACAGTATTAAATACTGGAAGACCTAAGTGAACTTGACCGCCTTTTCCAGGAGATACACCACCAACCATTTTTGTGCCATAAGCAATCGCTTGCTCAGAATGGAAAGTACCTTGACCACCAGTGAAACCTTGACAGATAACTTTGGTATCTTTATTGATTAATACAGACATTATTTGCCCTCCGCAGCAGCAACAACTTTAACTGCAGCGTCAGTTAGTGACTCAGCTGCAATAATGTCAAGACCAGAGTTAGCCAATACTTCGCGACCGAGATCTGCGTTAGTACCTTCAAGACGAACCACAACTGGCACTTTAACACCCACTTCTTTAACGGCGCCAATGATGCCTTCAGCGATCATGTCACAACGTACGATACCACCAAAGATGTTCACAAGAACGGCTTTAACGTTGTCGTCAGAAAGAATGATCTTAAACGCTTCAGCTACGCGCTCTTTAGTCGCTCCGCCGCCAACGTCTAGGAAGTTAGCTGGCTTGCCACCGTGTAGGTTTACGATGTCCATAGTACCCATTGCAAGGCCTGCACCGTTAACCATACAACCTACGTTACCGTCGAGTGCAACATAGTTAAGCTCAAATTTAGCCGCATGCGCTTCACGAGCATCATCTTGTGATGGATCGTGCATATCACGGATTTTTGGTTGACGGAACAAAGCGTTGCCATCGATACCAATCTTACCGTCTAGGCAATGAATGTTGCCTTCGGTCGTGATAACAAGTGGGTTGATCTCAAGCAGTGCGAAATCATGGTCGTTAAACATCTTAGCAAGACCCATGAACACTTTAGTGAACTGCTTCATTTGCGTTGGAGTAAGGCCCAACTTGAAGCCAAGATCACGTGCTTGGTATGGTTGAGGACCAGTCAAAGGATCGATAATCGCTTTGTGGATCAACTCTGGCGTTTCTTCAGCCACAGTCTCAATCTCAACACCACCTTCAGTTGATGCCATGAACACCACGCGACGAGTCGCACGATCAACAACGGCGCCAAGATAAAGTTCGTTAGCGATATCAGTACAGCTTTCAACTAAAATCTTAGCAACTGGCTGACCTTTCTCATCAGTTTGATAAGTGACAAGGTTCTTACCTAACCAATTTTCAGCGAACGCTCTGATCTCTTCTTTATCGCCGGTAACTTTAACGCCACCTGCTTTACCACGGCCGCCTGCGTGTACTTGACACTTAACAACCCACATATCTCCGCCAATATGGCCTGCTGCTTCTACCGCTTCTTGAGGGGTGTCACATGCAAAACCTTCTGACACTGGTAAACCATATTCGGCAAATAGGGCTTTTGCCTGATACTCATGCAAATTCATGATGATCTATCCGTATACTTCTTATCAAATCCAACCAGCTCATATGAGCCAGTAGCGAGGGTGATGCCTACCTATCGATAGGCATCGAATCAACGTCGTCTTACAGGTCTAATAGCAGACGAGTTGGGTCTTCAAGGAAGTCCTTAATGGCAACCAAGAAGCCAACAGACTCACGACCATCGATGATACGGTGGTCATAAGACAATGCTAGGTACATCATAGGCAGAATTTCTACCTGACCATTAACTGCCATTGGGCGATCTTTAATGGCATGCATGCCTAAAATCGCGCTCTGTGGCAAGTTAAGGATTGGGGTAGACATGAGCGAGCCGAACACACCACCGTTAGTCACGGTGAAGTTGCCGCCAGTCATATCTTCAACAGTTAGTTTACCGTCACGACCTTTGATTGCTAGCTCACGAACATTACGCTCGATATCCGCAAGGCTCATCATATCGGTATCACGCAGTACTGGTGTAACCAAACCACGAGGTGTAGATACGGCAATACTTACATCAAAATAGTTATGATAAACAAGATCATCAC
The DNA here is from genome assembly GCF_019457515.1 of Shewanella mesophila. Taxonomy (NCBI): domain Bacteria; kingdom Pseudomonadati; phylum Pseudomonadota; class Gammaproteobacteria; order Alteromonadales; family Shewanellaceae; genus Shewanella; species Shewanella mesophila. Next base: position 1,787,015 of record NZ_CP080421.1, on the reverse strand, counting down.
CATCGATTGATGCATTAACTTCAGGGAAACGCTTCAGGGCTTCAGTCACGGCTTTCACGTAGAAAGACATGAAACCTAGACGAATACCATGACGTTTTTCAAACACTTCTTGATACTGCTTACGAATGTCCATGATAGGTTTCATGTTCACTTCGTTGAAAGTCGTCAACATTGCTGTTGAGTTCTTCGCTTCAAGTAGACGGTTAGCAATGGTCTTACGTAGACGCGTCATTGGAACACGCTTCTGGCTACGCTCGCCTAGTGGCGCAACAACCGCTGGCGCTGCAGCAGGCTTAGCCGCTGGAGCTGATTTCACGAAAGCTTCAACGTCTTCTTTAGTGATACGTCCGCCAACACCAGTACCTTTTAACTTTGATGCATCAACATTATGTTCTGCAATCAAACGGCGTACAGATGGACTTAGCGCATCATTAGACTCATCGCTAGTCGCGTCTTGAGGCGATGCAGCTTCAGCTTGTGCTTTAGACACTTCCTGACCGGCCACCGCACCCGCAACGAACTTAGCAATGACAGCTTCACCAAGTACGGTATCACCTTCTTCAGCGAAAAATTCAACGATTGAACCATCTTCTGGCGCAACCACTTCAAGTACCACTTTATCGGTTTCGATATCGACTAAGTTTTGATCACGAGACACTTGCTCGCCAGCTTTAACATGCCATGTGGCAATGGTTGCATCAGCAACGGATTCTGGCAGTACGGGTACCTTAATTTCGATACTCATGGAAAGCTATCCTTTTATAAATTGTCTATTACTACAGTTTTAATGCGCTATTGATTAAAGATTCTTGTTGCTGAGCATGGAGTGATGGGTAACCACAAGCTGGCGCAGCAGACGCTTCACGACCAGCATAGGTTAACTGAGCTCCAGCAGGAATTGCCGACCAGAAATGGTGTTGACTACAATACCAAGCTCCCTGGTTCTGAGGCTCTTCCTGACACCATACGAAATCTTTAACGTGCTGATATTGGGCAAGGATCTGCAACATATCTTCATGCGGGAACGGGTAAAGTTGCTCAACACGAATAAGGGCAACATTAGTAACGTTCTCTTTGCGACGCTTCTCAAGCAGTTCGAAATACACTTTACCGCTACAGAACACCACGCGATCAACCTTGCTGCTGTCTAGCTCGTCGATTTCAGCAATGACGCTCTGGAAAGTGCCACTTGCTAACTCTTCTAAGCTCGATACCGCGAGAGGATGACGCAGCAATGATTTTGGCGACATCACAACAAGAGGACGACGCATTGGACGCACGACTTGACGACGTAGCATGTGGTAAACCTGTGCCGGTGTCGATGGCACGCACACTTGCATGTTGTGATTAGCACACAACTGCAAGAACCGCTCTAGACGTGCACTCGAGTGCTCAGGACCTTGACCTTCATAACCATGTGGCAACAACATGGTCAAGCCACACAGACGGCCCCACTTCTGCTCACCAGAAGAGAGGAACTGATCGATCACCACCTGGGCACAGTTAGCGAAATCACCAAACTGCGCTTCCCAGATCGTGAGTCCACCAGGTTCTGCAGTCGCGTAACCATATTCGAACGCCAGTACTGAGGCTTCAGACAATACCGAGTCAGAAATATCAATCGGACCTTGCTCATCGGCAACATGGCGAAGCGGCAAATAAGCTGTCGCATCGTTCTGGTTGTGCAGCACCGCATGGCGGTGGAAGAAAGTACCGCGACCAGAATCTTGACCGGTAATACGCACACGTTTCTTGTCTTCAAGAATCGAGGCGTAAGCTAAGGTTTCGGCAAAGCCCCAATCGAGCAGCTTTTCACCGCTAGCCATTAATGCGCGATCTTTATAGATCTTGGCAACGCGAGATTGCAACTTATGACTTTCTGGTACGTAGCTAATCTTATTCGCTAAGTTTTGTAGACGCTCACTTGACATCTCACCAGGATAAGTTTCATCCCATTCGCGATTAAGATATGGCGTCCAGTCAACAGTATGCAACGTCATAGGACGCCACTCTTTTACGACACAGTCACCTTTATCTAAAGCATCACGATAGTCGTTGATTAAGCCAGTTACTTCATCAGCGGCTAAGGTACTTTCTTCGATTAGACGATCTGCATAGATCTTACGCGGTGTAGGATGTTTCTTGATCTTGGCATACATCAATGGCTGAGTTGCACTCGGCTCATCGGCTTCGTTATGACCATGACGACGATAACAGACCAGATCGATAACCACATCACGTTTAAACTCGTTACGATAATCAACCGCTACCTGAGCCACAAAAGCAACCGCTTCTGGGTCGTCAGCATTGACGTGGAAGATTGGCGCCTGAACCATTTTCGCGATGTCAGTACAGTATTCTGTTGAACGGGTATCTTCAGTTAAGTTAGTGGTAAAACCAACTTGGTTGTTCACCACGATGCGGATACTACCACCGACTTTAAAAGCTCGGGTTTGAGACATGTTAAATGTCTCTTGCACAATCCCCTGACCCGCAATCGCACTGTCACCATGAATGGTGATTGGCATCACTTGTAAACCTGTTTTACAACCACGGCGATCGAGGCGCGCTCGAACAGAGCCCATAACCACAGGGTTTACAATTTCAAGATGCGATGGGTTGAACGCAAGTGCTAGATGGACGTTGCCGCCGGGCGTTTCGAAATCAGATGAGAAACCTTGGTGATATTTAACATCGCCAGAACCATTGAGCTCGTCGCTGTGTTTGCCAGCAAACTCATCAAACAGCTCTGAAGGCTTTTTACCCAAAATGTTAACAAGAAGATTTAAACGGCCGCGGTGAGCCATCCCCACGACAATCTCTTTAGTACCCGCTTCGCCACCACGATAGATGATTTCACGCATCATAGGGACTAACGCATCACCGCCTTCTAGCGAGAAACGTTTGGCACCAGGAAACTTAGCACCGAGATACTTTTCCATACCTTCGGCGGCGTTGAGGCCTTCGAGAATACGGGTCTTAGTGGATTTATCGTAATTAGCTCTACCTAAGGATGGCTCCAAACGCTGTTGAATCCAACGTTTCTCATCGGTATCCGTGATATGCATGTATTCGGCGCCAATCGCACCACAATATGTGGCTTTAAGCGCTTTAACTAGATCGCGAAGCTTCATAGTGTCACCACCATGAGCAAACGAACCAGTATTGAATTCACGATCCATATCTTCGTCAGTTAAGCCATGGAAGGCGGGGTCCAATTCGTTGACGGTATCACGCTTCCAAATTTCAAGGGGATCCAGATTCGCATTCTGGTGACCGCGAAAACGGTGAGCGTTGATCAACTGTAGGACTTTAACTTGTTTAGCATCGACATCAGGATCTGTCATACGAGTCGAACTCTTATGACGGCCTTCTAACGCTAAACTACGAAAATATTCACGTACTTTGGAGTGGGCAGCTTCCGGCACATCTGCTGTTGCACCGTTGGCATATGGGAGGTTATCAAACACCACTCGCCAGTCTTCAGAAACTGACTGAGGGTCCTCTTGATAGGCTTCATACATCTCTTCTACATAGGTCGAGTTCGCGCCACTCAAGTGAGACGAATCGAGCCAGGCTTTCATGATGCCTTGGTGCATTTCTATTCCTTTCAAACTTTATACACGTGTTTAGCCAAAGTCTTAAAAATGCAATCCCAGTTAAACGCACTGCAATTGCAAAATATCTGCCGCCCCTAGAGTCCAGATTTCACGGCATATTGTAGTTCCATTACACAAAGAGTCACTTCTCTCAAATAAAGAAGTGACTCTCGTTGAGCTATATAATTATTAAAATTAGCTCTATTTGTTGCATTTACACTGCTCTCTTCAGCAACATAGACTTAATGTGTCCAATTGCTTTAGTTGGATTTAGTCCTTTAGGACAGACATCCACACAGTTCATGATACCGTGACAACGGAATACGCTGTAAGCATCATCAAGCTCAGACAAACGCTCTTCAGTTGCAGTATCACGGCTATCGATAAGGAATCGATACGCATGTAACAGACCACTAGGACCGACGAACTTGTCTGGGTTCCACCAAAATGATGGGCAGGCTGTAGAACAACAAGCACACATAATACACTCATAAAGACCATCTAAGTGTGCACGTTCTTCAGGTGATTGCAGATGCTCACGCGCAGGCGTTTTTTCATCGTTAATCAAGAAAGGCTTAATCTTTTCGTACTGCTTGTAGAATTGAGTCAAATCTACAATCAAGTCACGAACGACTGGCATACCTGGCAGCGGACGGATCTCAATCTTCTTCCCTTTAAAGGTTGAGATTGGCGTAATACACGCTAGGCCGTTTTTACCATTCATATTCACGCCATCACTACCACATACGCCTTCGCGACATGAGCGGCGGAACGCCAACGTTGGATCTTGCACTTTAAGCTGCATTAGGACATCAAGCACCATCATATCGGTACCTTCAGCCACTTCCAACGTGTAATCCTTCATGTAAGGCTTAGTGTCTACGTCAGGATTATAGCGATAAATAGCAATCTTCAAATTCATCATATTTCCTTAGTAGGTACGCTTGATTGGTGGGAATGCGGCACGAAGCTTAGGCTCCATGTTCACTTCACGCTTAGTCATCTGCTCAGTTACAGGGTCAAATACACTGTGACATAACCAGCTCTCATCATCACGGTCGAGGTAATCTTCACGTGAATGCGCGCCACGACTCTCGGTACGGAAGTTAGCCGCATAAGCCGTTGCAATCGCGGTAGCCATCAGGTTATCCAGCTCAAGACACTCAATACGCTGGGTATTGAACTCTTGTGAGTTGTCAGACAGTTTAGCATTGGCTAGACGTTCACGAATTGACTTAAGTTCAGCAAGACCTTCTGCCATCGCTTCACCACTACGGAATACCGAGAAGTTAAGCTGCATACAAAGCTGGAGATCTTTACGGATCTGCGCAGGATCTTCGCCGTCTTTGTTGCTTTCCCAGCGATTTAGACGCTCAAGAGATTTAGCAATATCTGCATCAGTCGCATCTTTTGGATCGGCAGTCGCATCAAGCGCTTTACCTAAGTGCTGACCCGCTGCACGACCAAATACCACTAAGTCGAGTAGTGAGTTGCCACCTAGGCGGTTAGCACCGTGTACTGATACACAGGCAATTTCACCCACGGCGAACAAACCGACAACTTCCTGCTCGCTGCCATCTTCATTCTGACGAATAACTTGACCACTCACTTTAGCTGGCAAGCCCCCCATCATGTAGTGACATGTTGGCAATACTGGGATTGGGCCATCGGCTGGATCTATGTGCGCGAAGGTACGAGACAATTCACAAACGCCAGGAAGACGTGCTTCTAGGGTTTCTTTACCTAAATGGTCAAGCTTAAGAAGACAGTGTGGTCCCAATGGACCATCAAGGCCACGACCTTCACGAATTTCAGTCATCATAGAACGTGCTACCACGTCACGTGATGCTAAATCTTTCGCATTTGGCGCATAACGCTCCATGAAGCGCTCGCCATCTTTGTTTAGCAAGTATCCGCCTTCACCACGACAGCCTTCTGTCACCAAAACACCAGCGCCAGCGATACCTGTTGGGTGGAACTGCCACATTTCCATGTCTTGCATCTGCACACCAGCGCGCATCGCCATACCAACACCGTCACCAGTATTAATATGAGCATTAGTGGTAGATGCGTAGATACGCCCTGCACCACCAGTTGCAAGAATGGTCGCCTTCGCTTTGAAATAAACGATTTCGCCGGTTTCAATTTCGATTGCGGTACAACCAACGATAGCGCCGTCTTCGTTTTTGACTAGATCGAGTGCATACCACTCAGAGAAGACTTGGGTCTTATGCTTAACGTTTTGCTGATAAAGACAATGCAATAGCGCATGACCTGTACGGTCAGCAGCAGCTGCGGTACGCGCCGCTTGCTCACCACCAAAATTCTTTGACTGACCACCGAAAGGACGTTGGTAAATCTTACCATTGTCAAAACGAGAAAATGGAAGACCCATATGCTCAAGTTCGATAATGGCTTCAGGACCGGTTTGACACATAAATTCGATAGCGTCTTGGTCACCGATGAAATCGGAACCCTTAACGGTATCGTACATGTGTTGTTCCCAATGGTCTTCATGAGCATTACCTAACGCAACGGTAATACCACCCTGCGCCGATACGGTATGAGAACGTGTTGGAAACACTTTAGATAACAGCGCACAGCTCTTACCTTCTTTAGAAATCTGTAGTGCAGCTCGCATACCTGCGCCGCCAGCGCCGATAACTACTGCATCAAATTCACGAACTGGAATACTCACTTAAACACCCCACACAATAACAATGCCAGCAGCCAAATAAGAGAAGGCAGCCACGACGAAGACGAATTGGAGTACACCACGCAGACTAACGCATTTAACGTAGTCCGTCAGCACCTGCCAAACACCAATCCATGAATGGACCAATATTGAAACCAAGGCTAAAAGGGTAAACACTTTCATCGGCAAAGTGCTGTATAAGCCATGCCAGACGTCATAAGTGAGAGGAGAACTAGCGGCGATAAATCCTACTAAGAATAATGTGTAACAAGTAAGGATAACTGCACTAGCACGAATAAGAATAAAATCATGAACGCCGCTGCGTCCAAGACTTGCTGCATTTGTTACCATACCCAAATCCCCGCAATGATTGACAGTGTCGCTGCGATAACGAAAGCGACTTTCGCTGAAGCGTTACCTGAGTCCAACTCCTCCCAGCGTCCGGTATCCATAATGAGGTGGCGTACGCCAACCACGAGATGGTAACCGAGGGCGGTTAGAATTCCCCAGAAAACAAACTTAACGAAGAAGTTATCAAATAGAGATTGAATGCCTGCGAAACTCTCAGCAGATGCGAGTGACTCACTCAACAACCAGATAAGAATGCCGACGGCAAACAGCATGATGACACCGGATACACGGTGAAGAATTGACGCAATCGCTGTTGCAGGAAAGCGAATGGTCTGCAGATCTAGATGGACAGGTCTTTGCTTTTTCACGTTCTGCTCACTCTGCTCCATTGAGCATTATTTTTGTTATTGAACCTCTTTCGCACGAAATTCGACCAGCAAGCAAACTTACCACCTCATCTCGCCACGAAAGAAAAGTTGAAACAAACAGTTAACTAATTCAAAAATCACTAATAAAGCGAACTAAACAATGGTTTATGAATTGGATTGTTTGTTGCCCTTTCGAGCCGTGGCAAGTATACGCCGCAGAAATGTCAAATACAAACATCACATTATGCAAATTTTGTTTTTTTGGTAAAAAAATCTGCCAAGTGGCTGTATTGGCAGGCGCTTTACCCCTATTAAGACCATGGTCTAAGAAATTTAAACAGTTATTTAAATTGAAATGTGATCTACATTCACTGTAAAGTATTGGCGTTTGACAAAGCCGCACTCACATAAGAATGAAGTAAGGAGAACGGGGTATGGCTGATAATATAGCCAAATTGGAACTACCAGGGAACGATTCGATTGAACTGCCTATAAAGAAAGGAACGGCAGGCTTTGATGTTATCGACATCAGTAAACTAGGTAGCAAAGGTCATTTCACATTTGACCCAGGATTTTTAGCAACAGCATCCTGCGAATCCGCTATCACTTACATTGATGGCGCCCAAGGTATACTTTTACACCGTGGTTACGCAATCGACGAACTTGCTGTCGAATCAGATTATTTAGATCTTTGTTATTTACTGCTTTACGGTGAGTTACCAAACAAGACTCAATACGATAAGTTTGCATACACGGTTAAGACTCACACTATGGTTAACGAACAACTGGCTTCGTTCTTCCGTGGTTTCCGTCGTGATGCCCACCCAATGGCAATGCTATGTGGTGTGACAGGTGCGTTATCTGCATTCTATCAAGACTCGCTCGATGTTAACGATGAGCATCATCGTGAAATTGCAGCATTTAGACTAGTGTCTAAGATGCCAACGATTGCTGCAATGTGTTACAAATATTCAATTGGTCAACCTTTCGTATATCCACGCAACGACTTGAGCTATGCGGGTAACTTCCTTAGCATGATGTTCGCAGTCCCTTGTGAAGAGTACAAAGTTAACCCAATCGTTGAACGCGCTATGGATCGTATCTTCATCCTTCATGCCGATCACGAACAAAACGCATCAACATCGACTGTACGTTTAGCGGGTTCGTCTGGGGCTAACCCGTTTGCATGTATCGCTGCGGGTATTGCCTCACTATGGGGACCTGCACACGGTGGTGCTAACGAAGCTTGCCTGAAGATGCTTGAAGAGATTGGCAGCGTTGACCGTATTCCTGAGTTCATCGCACGTGCTAAGGATAAAGATGATCCTTTCCGTCTCATGGGCTTTGGACATCGCGTTTATAAGAACTTCGACCCACGTGCTAAAGTCATGCGTGAAACCTGTCATGAAGTACTTGCTGAACTAAAAGTGGATGATCCACTGCTTGATGTGGCAATGGAGCTTGAACGTATCGCGCTGGAAGATGAGTACTTCGTATCGAAGAAACTCTATCCGAACGTAGATTTCTACTCAGGTATCATCATGAAGGCTATCGGTATCCCTACCAGTATGTTTACTGTGCTATTTGCACTTGCGCGTACTGTTGGTTGGATTGCTCACTGGAAAGAGATGTTAGACCAACCAGGTCATAAGATCAGTCGTCCACGTCAGCTTTATACTGGTGCAGCCGAACGTAGTTTTGTCAAATTAGACAAACGCTAGGCTAGTCACGGCTCATAGGTTAAAAAGGCACTATTTAGTGCCTTTTTTATTACCTTAAAAACCAATATCTCTTCAGACAATGTCGCGAGAACTTCCCTCTCCTTAAATCAGTAATGATTTCTCCTCAATTGAGTAGATGAGCTTACCTGACCTAACTCGTCACATTTTGTAGCAAATCCAACTTGCATCCTGCAGCGATAGCGCTATTACTCTTGTTAGCAAATTTAACCAAGTGTTAAATGAAATCACTACAAAATAGAAGTTTCGATTTGCCAACGCTAAGCACAAAAACGATAAACCACTGTATTTAAATGAAATTAAAATTTGGCACGTTTAATGCTTATTCTGTTGCAATTGGATAAATAAAATAGGTAAGCTCACATGGAATCTCTGTCAAAATTTAAACTCGCCCTTCCACTACTTTTTGTTGCCGTTCTTAGTGCCTGTGGAAATGAGGAACAAACCAAAGAGGAAGAGAAGTACGCCATACCCGTTGAAACCACAACCGTCATTCAAGGGGATGTGTCCTCCTTCTACAGCACAACCGCCACCCTAGAAGCACCATTAGAGGCAAACGTAGTCACTCGTATATCAGGGCTAATCGAATCGATTAACGTAGAGGAAGGCGATCGTGTCACTAAAGGTCAACTCCTAGCTGTGATTGATGCCAAGCGCCAACGATACGACTTAGCACGCTCACAAGCTGAAGTAGAAATCATTGAACAAGAACTCAACCGCTTGAAAAAAATGAGCAATAAAGAGTTTATCAGCGCTGATTCGATGGCAAAGCTCGAATACAACCTCCAAGCCGCTATCGCTAAGCGTGATTTAGCCGCGCTACAAGTAGAGGAAAGCATGGTGCGCTCACCTATCGAAGGTGTGGTCGCTAAACGTTTTGTTAAGCAAGGCAATATGGCCAAAGAGTTTGATGATCTATTCTATGTGGTCAATCAAGATGAACTATACGGTATTGTCCACCTACCTGAAATTCAACTCCATAGTTTACGCCTAGGCCAAGACGCTCAACTCTTTGCCAACAAGCAAACTGATAACAGCATCGACGCAAAAGTCCTGCGTATCAGCCCGATTGTCGATCCTCAAAGCGGTACTTTCAAAGTCACCCTTTCGGTGCCAAATCAAGATGCAAAACTCAAAGCGGGAATGTTTACCCGAGTAGAGCTTCGCTATGATACCCACACCAATGTGATCACTGTGCCATACAACGCCGTCGTCAACCAAGATAATCAATTCGCGCTGTATGTTATTGATGGAGAGAATGCCTCCCGTAGAGAGGTCTCCCTAGGCTATCGTGAAGCTGACACGGTAGAAGTAACATCGGGTATCGAACCAGGAGAACAGATCGTTATTCGCGGTCATCAGAATCTTAAAGATCAATCTCTAGTGGAAGTGATCAGCGAGCTTGATGTTGCTCAGGCACAACAGTAACGGGAAGCAAGTTTATGTCGATAATTAACACTTCTGTAAAGCGTCCCGTCTCGGTATGGATGTTTATGTTCGCGGTCATACTATTTGGCATGGTTGGTTTTTCACGACTTGCGGTTAAATTGTTACCGGATCTAAGCTACCCAACGATCACTATTCGTACTCAATACATAGGGGCTGCGCCTGTTGAGGTTGAACAGTTAGTATCAAAACCTATCGAAGAGGCCGCAGGGATAGTAAAGGGCTTAAGAAAGATCAGTTCTATCTCACGCTCGGGTATGTCGGATGTTGTGCTCGAGTTTGAGTGGGGCACTGACATGGATATGGCGAGCTTAGATGTGCGAGAAAAGCTCGACACCATTGAGCTTCCCTTAGACGTGAAAAAACCATTATTACTGCGCTTCAACCCCAATCTTGACCCCATCGTTCGTTTGGCGCTTTCTGTGCCGGATGCGACGCCTAGTGAGCTAAAACAGATGCGCACCTTTGCCGAAGAGGAGTTAAAGCGTCAGTTAGAGTCCTTAACTGGCGTGGCTGCAGTAAGATTATCGGGTGGACTTGAACAAGAGGTTCATATCCAGCTAAATCAGCAAAAGTTAACTCAGCTTAATCTCAACGCTAACAAGATCCGTGAGCGTATTGCTGCAGAAAACATCAACTTATCCGCAGGTAAAGTGGTTCAAGGAGAAAAAGAGTATCTGGTTCGTACGCTAAACCAGTTCAATTCACTCGAAGAACTCGGTCAAATCGTTATCTATCGCGACAACCAAACCTTAGTGCGCCTATTCGAAGTTGCCGATATCATAGATAGCCATAAAGAGCGTAATGATATCACCCGCATCGGCTCGGCTGAGTCGATTGAACTTGCCATCTATAAAGAGGGTGATGCCAATACCGTCGCTGTCGCACGTAAAGTTACCGCAGAGCTAGAAAAACTCAATAAGCTCAGTGAAAACGCAGAACTAAAAGTGATTTATAACCAATCTGAGTTTATCGAAAGTGCGGTCAGTGAAGTAACCTCTGCGGCCTTAATTGGTAGTTTACTGTCTATGTTGGTGATCTACCTTTTCTTACGCGACATAGTGCCAACACTTATTATCTCCATCTCGATTCCATTTTCGGTCATCGCCACATTTAACATGATGTATTTTGCCGACATTAGTTTAAACATCATGTCACTAGGCGGTATAGCGCTGGCGGTCGGCTTACTCGTCGACAACGCCATCGTTGTGCTTGAAAATATCGACCGCTGTAAAAAACTCGGAATGAATAAACTAGATGCAGCAGTGACGGGAACTAAAGAAGTAGCTGGCGCGATTTTCGCGTCAACCATGACTACCCTTGCGGTATTCGTACCCTTAGTCTTTGTCGATGGTGTAGCAGGTGCGCTGTTCTCGGATCAAGCCTTAACCGTCACTTTTGCACTGCTAGCGTCACTGTTAGTCGCATTAACCACAATTCCGATGCTCGCCTCTCGTGAAGGCTTTAAGACACTACCACACCTTATGCAAAAGAGTGAAAAACCTGTCCTTGATACTAAGATGGCCAAGTTTAAGCACTATGGAGCTACCATATGTTCATTCCCATTTGTGGTGCTATTTAGCTATCTGCCATCATTATTACTCACGCTCGGACTGATGTTGACTCGTACCTTGTCTTGGTTGGCAGGATTAGTTATGCGTCCGTTAAGCGGTTTATTTAATTGGCTTTATAATTGGTTAGAAACGGTTTACCACAGCTTACTGCGCCAAGCGCTTAAAATGACATGGTTAACACTAGCCATTGCAGTTGCCGTAACAGCAGCGACCATGAGTTTAGTGCCACGTTTAGGCATGGAACTGATCCCACCAATGAACCAAGGAGAGTTTTACGTTGAAGTGCTTCTTCCACCTGGTACAGAGGTAAATGAGACCGACAAAATTCTGCAAAAACTCGCGTTGTCGATCAAAGATAGAGAAGATGTAAAGCATGCTTACAGTCAAGCAGGTAGCGGTGGACTAATGACATCTGATACCTCGCGCGGCGGCGAAAACTGGGGCCGATTACAAGTCGTACTGGCCGATCACCAAGCATTTAATGCCGTTACCCAAGTGTTACGAACCACGGCAATGCGCATACCTGAGCTTGAAGCAAAGATCCAACACCCAGAACTATTCAGCTTTAAGACGCCGCTCGAAATTGAAGTTATTGGTTATGATCTTACCCAACTAAAACAGACCGCCGATAATTTAGTGAGCGCCCTATCGGATTCAGATCGCTTCGCCGACCTCAATACCAGTCTACGTGATGGTCAACCTGAGCTCAGCATACGTTTTGATCATGCGCGTTTAGCCGCATTAGGTATGGATGCTCCAACGGTTGCCAACCGTATTGCGCAGCGTATCGGTGGCACAGTTGCTAGCCAGTACACGGTGAGAGATAGAAAAATAGATATCTTGGTACGCAGTGAAATCGAGGAGCGCGACCAGATCAGCGATATCGATTCAATGATTATTAACCCCAATAGCAATCAGCCTATTCCACTGAGCGCTGTCGCTAAGGTATCACTGAACTTAGGCCCTTCTGCCATTAACCGTATCAGTCAGCAACGGGTAGCTATTGTCTCCGCAAACCTAGCTTACGGTGACTTAAATGAAGCGGTAGCAGAAGCAAGAACTATTTTGAATAAACAAACGATACCCAGCTCTATTCAAGTGCGTTTCGGTGGCCAGAATGAGGAGATGGAGCATTCGTTCCAATCATTACAGATAGCATTGGTGCTTGCCATATTTTTAGTTTATCTGGTCATGGCGAGTCAGTTTGAGTCACTCATTCATCCCCTGCTTATCCTGATCGCCGTACCTATGGCTGTTGGTGGCAGTATCTTGGGACTCTATATCACTCAAACACATCTTAGTGTAGTGGTGTTTATCGGTCTGATCATGTTGGCGGGTATCGTGGTAAACAACGCCATTGTATTGGTTGACCGAATCAACCAACTGCGTGAGCAAGGTATGGAAAAGGCGATGGCGATTGAAGAAGCGGCTAAATCTCGTCTTAGACCCATCATTATGACAACCATGACAACCGCCCTTGGTCTAGCTCCTATGGCTTTTGGCCTAGGTGACGGTAGTGAAGTGCGCGCGCCTATGGCGATAACCGTAATCTTTGGTTTAAGCCTTGCGACCTTATTGACCTTGGTGGTGATCCCAGCCCTTTACTCGCTATTTGACCGTAAGCAGTATCGAGTGGAAGCTGCTCCTCAATCTGCCGAGTCGGTCATGGGAGAGGCACAATGAATATCACCCGCTTAGCCATTGCCCGTCCCGTAACCACCAGCATGTTCTTTGTTGCAATATTGCTGTTTGGTCTCGCATCGAGTCGACTATTACCGCTAGAGATGTTTCCGGGCATCGAAATGCCCCAGGTACTGATTGAAGTGCCCTATAAAGGCTCAACACCAGCCGAGGTTGAACGGGAGATCACCAATGTGCTCGAAGAATCACTGGCGACCATGGGCGGCATCGAAGAGCTGAGATCTCGCTCTTCTCAAAATGGTGCTGAGATTGAGCTGCGTATGAAATGGGGCGAGAATGTTTCGACTAAGAGTCTTGAAGCCAGAGAGAAAATCGATGCGGTGCGCCATCAGCTGCCAAAAGATGTTGAGCGTGTCTTTATCAGGCAGTTCTCAACCGCAGATATGCCCGTACTAACGATTCGTATCTCCAGCGACAGAGAACTTTCAGGTGCATTCGACTTACTCGACAAGCAGCTTAAGAAGCCGCTAGAGCGCGTCGAAGGCGTATCGCAAGTGACCCTTTATGGCGTTGAGCAGAAGCAGATTGAAGTGCGCCTTAATGCGGAAAAACTCACCGCAAGCGGCATCAGCACCGCAGCACTGCAAGCGCGTCTGCGCCAAGAAAACTTTATCGTTAGCGCGGGGACGCTCCGAGCGAATGCCAAAGTTTATCAAGTGTCACCCAAAGGCGAATTTCGAGATCTAGATGAAATAGAAGCCTTAGTATTAGCGCCAGGGATCAGACTCGGTGATATCGCCAGCGTACGCTATGCCCTGCCAGAGCGCTTAGACGGGCGTCATCTTGACCAAAACTATGCAGTGGGGCTCGATGTCTTTAAAGAATCTGGGGCTAATTTGGTCGATGTATCGGACCGAGTGCTTAAGGTCATCGAAGCGGCTAAGCAAGATCCTCAGTTTCAAGGGATCAAACTCTTTATCATGGAAGATCAAGCATATGGTGTAAAATCATCGCTGTCTGATCTGCTCATGGCGGGACTCATCGGTGCCCTGCTCTCGTTTGCAGTGCTATATCTATTCCTGCGTAACCTAAAAATGACGTTAGTTGTGGTTTCCTCTGTGCCTATCTCATTGTGCATGACATTGGCCGGGATGTACTTTTTAGGTTATAGCCTAAATATCTTATCCATGATGGGTTTACTACTCGCTGTCGGTATGTTGATCGACAATGCCGTGGTAGTCAGTGAAAGTGTGCTACAAGAGAAGCAGCATTCAAACAGTGAAGCTCCAGAGCAAGCGGTACTGCGAGGGGTAAACAAAGTCGCATTAGCCGTCCTAGCCGGAACACTCACAACGGCAATCGTATTTTTACCAAATATTTTTGGGGTAAAAGTCCAACTCACTATCTTCCTTGAGCATGTCGCTATCGCGATCTGCATCTCACTTGCTTCCTCTTTACTTGTGGCTAAAACATTGATCCCATTAATGTTAAGCAAGTTTCATTTCGATATTGAAATGGATCCGAAAGAGAGCAAGTTACAACACTACTACGAGCGCAGTCTGAGCTGGATTTTACACCGCCCGAAGCGCTCTGGTGTCGTAGCTGTGATACTTCTCGCCTCAACCGCTTTACCCCTTAGCATGGTGCAACAAGATCAATCAGACGGCGAAGGCAATAATCGTCTCTATATCAACTACCAAGTGGAAGGACGTCATAGCCTAGCGGTTACCGAAGCTATGATTAACAGGATGGAGGACTACCTTTACGCCAACAAAGATGAGTTTTATATCGACTCTGTCTACAGCTATTTTGCCGCCGACCGTGGCCAATCGACGCTGCTACTTAAAGAAGATGAGGATATCGACTTAAAGGCGTTGAAACGTAAGATCCGTGAAGGTTTTCCAAAGTTTTCAATCGCAAAGCCACAATTTGGCTGGGGAGATGAAAACAGCGGTATTCGAGTAACATTAACAGGACGCTCGACATCTGAACTAATCAACCTCAGTGAGCAAGTCATACCGCTGCTGACAAATATTAAAGGTCTTGCCGATGTGCGATCAGAACTTAATGGCACCCAGCAGGAGGTAATTATTCAACTCGATCGTACCATGGCAGCAAGACTCGACCTTAGCTTAAGCGAGTTGGCACAAAACGTATCAATGGCACTGAGAGGCTCGCCACTGCGCTCATTTAGACACGATCCCAATGGAGAGCTGCGTATTGAGCTAGCCTTCGAAAAGCAATGGAAAGCATCGCTTGAAAAGCTTAAGCAACTCCCCATTGTTAGGATCGATAATCGCGTCTACACCTTACAAAGCTTGGCGACGATTAGCATCCAACCACGCTTTGACACCATTCGTCATTACGATCGCCAAACCGCGCTATCTATTGGTGCCAACCTAGATGAAATGACCACAGAAGAAGCACAGAAAGCCATAAAACAGGTTATGCAAGCGGTCTCATTTCCACCAGGATATGACTATTCGCTACGTGGTGGATTTGAACGCCAAGATGAAGATCAAGCCATTATGGCAACCAATATGATCCTAGCCGTTGCGATGATCTATATCGTCATGGCAGCACTATTTGAATCACTCTTGTTACCAACGGCAATCATTACCTCCATCTTATTTTCAATCACAGGCGTATTCTGGGCGCTGCTCATTACTGGCACCCCGATGGGAATAATGTCTATGATTGGGATTTTAATTTTGATGGGGATCGTGGTTAACAACGGGATTGTATTAGTTGACCAAATAAATCAACAAACTCCTGATTTAGAAGTGTTATCTCAAACTATCCATGATGTATGTATTACTCGATTACGCCCAGTATTAATGACTGTAGCTACCACGGTACTGGGACTTATTCCCCTTGCTATGGGTGATACTCAGATTGGTGGTGGTGGACCACCATACTCACCCATGGCGATTGCGATTATTGGCGGACTGACCTTCTCCACGGTAACGAGTCTCTATTTAGTGCCCTTATGTTATCAAGCCTTATATCGTATGCGCCATAATGCGGCGATTAAGCTTGGCAATGCCGATATGAGAACGAGGCGATTAATGCCCTGGGCACATTAAACCAACCACTAAGGGCTGCTTTCGTAGCCCTTCTTTTTATCTGTCACTTAGGTTAAGTTAACAAAATACCAACAAGCAGAATAAGACGACTAAGAGAAGCTATATGACCAAAGAGAAGCTATATGACCAAACTCATTTCCGCCATTCCTTGTGTTAGTCTACTTGGATGCTGTTTTTTGCTAGGAAACGGCGCATTCGCCACTGACGATAGATTTGCCAATGTCGAAATAGTAAGCCAGCAACTCAGTCCCAATACCTATATGTTTACGGGATCGGGCGGAAATATCGGCGTCTCTGCTGGGCAAGATGGCATTATCATTATCGATAACCAATTCGCACCACTTGCAGGCAAAATTAGTGCGGCTCTCCACACGATTCAACCAGGCTTACCCCGCTATGTAGTCAACACCCATTATCATGGCGATCATACTGGAGGCAACAATACCTTTGGTGTCAGCAGCACCATTTTCGCACACAGTAATGTACTTAAGCGTCTAGCAAACAACGATAAATACACCCAATCCGCACTGCCAAGCATTACTTATGAACAAGGGACTTCTATCCATTTTAATGGGGATATTTTACATCTTATCCATCTTGGCGCCGGCCATACCGATGGCGATAGCGTTGTGCTGTGGGATGATAAATCCGTCGTGCATATGGGCGATCTATTCTTTAAAGATAAATGGCCCTATGTGGACTTGGAAGCTGGCGGTTCAGTGAAAGGCTATCGTGACAGTGTGGCTAACATCATTAACCGAATTGATAATGACACTAAAGTGATCCCAGGGCATGGTTCGCTCGCGACGAAAAATGACCTCATTCGCTTTAAACATATACTCGATGGATCCATTAACTGGATGGAGAGCCAGTTAATAAAGGCAAAATCGTTAGAGACGCTCAAACAAGATGGTCTACCAGAGAACTTACAGGGTTGGGGATGGAATTTTATTTCCGACGAGCGTTGGATTGAAACCTTATATCAAGACCTTTCGAGTAAGAAACTTTAAGCTCTTGCTACAAAGCACGAGGAACAAAAAACTAGGCACTGGCAAAGTGTTTAAGTAACCAATAAACCGGGCGGAGATCTTTTCCGCCTATGGTTTTAAGCGGAGCAATAAGGTAATTAAGCCATTGCCAGCGACGGATCCGAACTCGACTGGCTTGCCATAATGACTCTCCACCAGCCTCTCGATAGGCACATATCGCAGGTTCAACCAGCTCAGGATGTGGACCGATATAACGGTAGAGACTATGAATATAGACCAACAGATCTCTTACCTGTTGCTTCTCTATATCTGTGTCTTTTTGGTTAGCTTCAAAATCGATAAATGACACTTCGCCCTCTTTCCAGCAGATATCCCGTAACGCGGGTCTGCCGTGGGCTAAGCCTTTTTGATGTAACTTTGCTAATCCAATCGCGCTGTCTTTGAGGATCTGTGCCTGCATATCGCTATCAGAGCGCTTATCGAGCCAATGATTTACAGGGCTTCCTACATCTGCCACCACAAGATAATTGTCACCAAAGGCAACGAGTTCAGGCACGGGAGCGCCCTTCTGCGCCAATGATTGCAGCGTCGCAATTTCCAGCTGCAGAGACTGACCGGGCTGTGACTTTAACAGTCGCATGGCACCAGTTAATTGCTCGGTTTGCTTCAGCCAATACGTCTTACCTTCATACTCAAAGCTAACCACTCTTTTACCCTTGTTTGCGGCTAAGACTTGGTCGACAACAGCTTGTATGGCAGGTTTAGTCACGGTATTAACTCCGATTAGAATGAGGCGTGATTATGAGGAGTTGCTCATATAAAATCAACAACACTAAAACCAAGTGCAGCAACTATAAGCGATTATTCAGAGGGAAACTAAAATGCAGGGTTATAGTAGCGCGCTCAACATAAGCGCGCCGATCACAACTTAAGCTTCCTCAATCCAAGGCTGAGCTTTATTTTCAAGCAAAACGGGGATCCCATCATCGATGGCATAAACTAAACGATCTGCCTTACAGATAAGCTGTTGCTTTGCTTTATCATATTCAAGTTTACCTTTGCACACTGGGCAGGCAACTATCTCTAAAAGTTTCTTATCAAACGCCATTTGAGTTTCCTTGTTGTACTTCTTTTTACGGTTGTAACTGTGCAATTAGCTGCTGTTCAAATCGAGAGTCTATCTTGGCATCAACAGGCAGGTACCACCAGTTTTGCTTTGCAAATTCGCGACATTTAACCGCATCTTTCTCGGTCATCAGTACCTGATGCTCACCAGCAATAGCGATTATATCCTCGAGCAGAAATGCTTGATGATCATCGAAAGCGTGTTGCTTATCGACATGGATATCCATCTGCTTTAATGTATTAAAAAAACGCTGAGGATTACCAATACCCGCGATGGCAACGGACTCTGCATCAATTGAAAAAGAGTTAAGTTCATCTGTCTGCGAGCCTTGCACGCGCTGCCAATGACCTGGTTCTAATTGCATTAAGAACTCGTTCTCACGGCAACTTTCACCATTAACAAGAGTAAAATCAACCTCTTTTTGCCGCCATATCCCTTCACGCAATGGTCCAGACGGTAACAAGTAAGCATTACCAAAACGGCGCTCACCATCTAGAACGAGTAATTCGATATCACGATTAAGCGCATAATGCTGTAAGCCATCATCGCTGATAATCACATTCACATCTCGGGATGCGATTAACGCCTTTGCCGCCTCGACACGATTGCGTCCTATGACCATAGGGACTTGAGTTCGAGCCACTATCATTGCGGGTTCATCACCAACCTCTGTTGGCGACATGCCGGGTAACACCTCTCGAGTACCACTAAAATCGACACCATAACCACGGCTTATTACCCCAGGGAGATAGCCATGACGGCGTAACATCTCAATTAAATAGATAACCGTTGGGGTTTTACCGCTGCCGCCGACAGTGATATTACCGACGACGATAACCGGCACTGGCAATGTATGCGCTTTTTTAATCCCGAGCTTAAATAACAGTCGTCTAAAACGAGATACAAGGTAAAACAAGCCACTTAAGGGCAATAGCAACCAAACAAGCAGTTGCATACCAATATTGGGCTTGCCATACCAAAGACGGTTGACAAAATTTTGCATCTAGTTAATTACCAAATTGCATCTGATAAAGGTTGTAATAGATACCCTCTTTCGCAAGCAGTTCAGCATGAGAACCCCGCTCAACCACTCGGCCTTGATCAATCACTAAAATCATATCGGCATTCTCAATGGTCGATAAACGATGTGCAATGACAATCGAGGTCCGGTTTTGACGCAGGTTGTCTAAACCACCTTGAATCGCTTTTTCAGATTCGGTATCCAGCGCAGAGGTTGCTTCGTCTAACACAAGCAAGGGCGCATCGCGTAAAATTGCCCGAGCGATAGCGATGCGTTGACGCTGCCCACCCGATAACATCACGCCATTTTCACCCACTTGGGTATGGATCCCTTCTGGCATATCGGCGATAAACTCATAAGCGTTTGCAAGTTTAGCCGCATCCAAAATCTGCGCTTCAGTCACT
This sequence comes from Shewanella mesophila, assembly GCF_019457515.1. Lineage (NCBI taxonomy): Bacteria > Pseudomonadati > Pseudomonadota > Gammaproteobacteria > Alteromonadales > Shewanellaceae > Shewanella > Shewanella mesophila. The sequence continues at coordinate 1,766,976 of NZ_CP080421.1, read as the reverse complement.
TCGCCTGGATAGGCATAAGCAATGTTGGCCGCGATAGTGTCATTAATTAAGGTCACTTGCTGCGAAACCAGTGCGACTTGGCTTCGAAGTGAAGCCAGTTTGTAATCCCGAAGACTGACCCCATCTAAGGTAATATCCCCAGACTCTAAATCTGAGTAAAAACGGGTAATAAGGCTGGCAATGGTTGACTTCCCAGAACCTGAGCGGCCCACTAAAGCCAGCGTTTCACCGGGATTAACACTAAAATCAACCCCATTGAGCGCCAAGCCTTCTTGATTGTTATAGCGAAAATTAACCTTATCAAAACAGAGTTTGCCTTCAACTCGCTTCGTTTCATAGGTTCCATTGTCGACTTCTGGTGGCGTATCTAAAATTTCAAAAATCGTGCTACATGCCGCAATACCGCGCTGAAATTCTGCATTAACACGAGTTAAGCTTTTAATCGGTTGCAACATGGCCAACATCGCCGCAAGGATCGTCGCAAAGGTACCTGCGGTTAAATCGGCTTTCATGCTATCTAGGCTTGATGCATAAAGTACAAAGGCTAACGCAAATGAGCCTATGACCATGACTAAGGGCTGACTAACCGCTTGCGCCATCGCAAGCTTCATGGTGCGAGAACGATTATCATCGTTCACTTTGCCAAAACGTTCCGATTCGGTTTTCTGCCCACCAAACACCAATACATTTTTATGGCCTTTGATCATCTGCTCCGTCACCGAGGTAACACCACCCATAGCGGTTTGGATCTGCTTTGATACCTTACGAAACTTACGGCTAACGACGGTGATCACTATGCCAATTAATGGGCCGACAACCAAGATACAGAGCGAGAGTTTCCAAGAGTTGTAAAACATCACCCCTAACATGCCAACAACCGTGATGCCGTCACGCACTATGGTGATTAATGCGCTACCCGATGCTCTGGCTATTTGCTCGGTATCATAGGTAACACGGGAGATAAGATTGCCGCTGCTTTCGGAGTCGATGTAACTCACAGGCAATCTCAGGTAATGCTCAAACACTTGTTGACGCATATCCATAATCATCCGCGCACTAATATAGGAGATACCATAGGTTGACAAAAAGTTCGCCAATCCACGCAGAGTAAACAGACCAATAACGACAAAGGGCGCAACCATCAGCACATCGCTATCAGAGTCGAAACCACCACTCAAGCCTAAATCAACACCGCTCACTAAACCGGGCGTAGAGGGTACATTACTGGCAAAACCTTGATCGATGAAAGGTTTGATGGAATAGATAAATGTCGCGTCCACTAGGCCATATAACACTAGGCCAAATACAGATAGAAACAACACCCCTTTAAGGGGAATAAGATAAGTCAGTAGCCTAGCAAAAACGGCTCTCACTTCACTTTTAGAAGACTTTGTCATTCAAGATTCTATAGTTGGTGCAAAGAACCACATTCTACTCTGTATTACCGAACACACCAAATTCAAACACCCTATTGTACCAAAATGGCGAAATATCGTACCGAAAGCTATTCACTTTTACGCCATCTTGTTCAAAAATCACGCTTAACTGGCCATTAACATCAAGGCTGTACTGAGTAACCCCTGCATTTTCATAACGAGACACCACCTCAGATTTGGGAAACCCATAGCGATTATTTAATCCCGCTGGATAGAAAACCAGATCGGGCGATACGGCGCTAATAAAGCCGTTACTGGACGAGGTATTACTGCCGTGATGCGGCGCGACTAACACACTACTGCGAAGCTCACTGCTCAGCGAGTCGCCATATTGTTTAATTAGCGCTTGCTCGGCATCGATTTCAATATCCCCAGGCAAGAGCACCTCCCTAACGCCATCACTAAATTGCACGACGCAGGAGCCATTGTTGCCAGACATAGGGGAAGTCGGGCCTAATATGCGCACCGTTAACGCCTGCCAATAAAACGTCGATGGCCTGCACTCCATCGCTTGGTGATAGTCGAGATCTGTGATCAACTGAAGTTGAGGATATTGCGCGATTATGTCATCTGCTCCACCAGCATGATCATTATCTCCATGACTCAGGATCAAATAATCTACATCCGTAATCCCACGATATTGCAAAAATGGAATAATAGCCTGTTTCGCGTAACTGAAATTGGAGCCAAAAGCAGCCCCAGTATCATAAATAACGACCCGACCTTGCTTTTCAATCACAGCACTTAAGCCTTGACCAACATCTAACAAATGTAATTTCCAGTCATGACGAAAATCATCAGACCAAGGCTTTAGTAATAGCAACAAACCAGGTAACAACAATATGGTAAGGAGACAACGCCACATAGACTTGGTGATGATCCGCAATATAAGAAGGGCGAGTAAGGCGTAGACGACAACGACAGACAATTGAGATGACACCGAGACCCAGCCATAGGGAAACGACTGCAACAGCGAAAAACTCCAAGTAAGTGGGCTTATCGTGCTATCTAACAGTGTTAAAAGCGCCGTAGTGACCACCTCCGAACCTCCGGAGATCAGATAGCAAAGCATAAGGATAAACGTCAGCGGGATAACCACTAGGCTAAACCAAGGCACAAAGATTACGTTAAACAGCAAAGATAAAGGGGCTGCACCGCCAAACAGCAACATCTGCAACACCCCCAGCAGTAAACTTAAGCGCCACTGCAGTGACCAGAGCTGGCTAACACTTAACTTGAACCGCTGCCAAAGGGAGGTGACCTCAGTTGATATTTCTCTACTCTGTGCATGACTAAAGCCTAATATAATGGCCAATGCGCTAAAAGAGAGCCAAAAGCCTGCACTCATCATACTGACAGGATCAAGCAACAACACCACAAACAATGCCCAAAGCAAGCGCTCAAAAGGGGTCGAATATCGCCGTAAAACGCTTAGTATAATAACAAGCCCAAGCATGATTAGCGCTCTTTGAGTCGGCAAGGCAAATCCAGCGAGGTAGGCATAAACGAAACACGCTAATAGCGCAAACATGGCAGCAAGGTGAAGATTGTTCGCCGTCGGAGTCGGTCGAAATCGACTCAGGGCTATACGCATCAAAGCAATACACCACAGGGCTAACACCGACAGATGCAATCCTGAAATAGAGATAAGGTGCCCAGTACCACTCTGTTTCAGCCCTTGCCAATGATCTGTGGTGATCAATTGCTTATTTCCAAGCATCAACGCCAAAATTAGATCACCATTTTGAAACCCACTAACCGTTTGAGTGAATTGGCTAATCAACGATGAACGCACTCCTGCCGCGACCTCAATACGTTCTGCGGCAACGACCTTACCTTTTCCTATAATATGTTTAGACAAATAATAACGTTGACGATTAAAGCCCCCTTGATTAAGTGGACTTGAAATAGACTTGGGTTTTATTTTCAATTGCCACTGTTCACCCACATTCGCTTTTGCCGCTAATGGCCAAGCAACTCGCATATATTGAGTTACTAAGATAGAAGAATTGTTATCCAATACACGAATATCAGCACTTATCCAGTCGCTGTTTCGATAAACTAGTGATATGATTTCGGCCCTTACTGATATGTTTGCGTCATTATCGATAGAATTAAATACTAATAATTGGTGACAAAACAAGCTGATCCAAGCTACAGCGAACAAACCACCCGCTATTAGCCTTGACCAGCGTAGAAGTACAAGCGCAGCCCCAATACAATACCAAGCTTGGGACGCAGAAAGTAAAGACGGCCACAGAAGTGCCGAAATAATGGTCGCACAGTAGCCAAACATAAATCGATTCATAATGAATAATTTAAGACTGCAATACTAAGCTATGCCAAAAAAAATCATTGAAAGGTTTATGCCAAAGCCTGAAACGCTGCAAAATCATAAGCACTTGCAGATGTTTGGTAAACTGCTACATAAACCAAATTTATGGGCGCTTAATCGCCGTTCAGCTCCGATGGCATTTGCCGTCGGATTATTTGTTGCGTGGATACCTATGCCATTTCAGATGGTGTTAGCCGCAGCACTTGCTATTGTATTCAATTGTAATCTCCCCATAGCCGTTGCATTGGTTTGGATAACGAATCCAATCACTATGCCATTTATGTTCTACGCGGCTTATCTATTTGGTGCAAAGCTACTAAGTCATCCACCACAGCGATTCGTATTCGAAGCCAATTGGCAATGGATTGAATCATCACTCTCTACCATAGGCCCACCATTTCTATTAGGTTGTTTGGTTTTTGGGGTTATTTTTGCTGCTGTAGGCTATTTTACGGTCCATAATCTGTGGAAATACTCCATTTTATTTAAATGGAAAAACCGCACAAAATAGTAGCCACATCATCGACACTCACTCTCGAACCTACGGCCTTTTTAACCTTAAAAGAGGCATAAATCGCTGGTGGGCGATATAATGTCACCACGTTTGCCATGGCTATATATTATAAAATAGCCCATGGCTTGAGATACCTCCCCTCACCCGAGCCTCATTCGTCAGCTTTTGGCTGATAAGAAAATAGTGCTAACAGCATAATACTCAGCGGCGTCTCGACAAAAATCACCTTAGCTTATAAAACAAACTTGCTATAGAATAACCAAATAGCAACATTATTTACCGTTTGTATCAGCAACCTTATCAGCAGATTGATGTTGATTTGCTTCTTCTAAATATAAAAATACTGTTGGAAGCCATGCATTTAGGTTCAAATAAAAGACATTTAGCGATTTTTTTACTGTTCTCTTTATTATTTATAACCCTCGCAACCTTTACCGTGAACACAATATGTCAGTACTTGGTAGAGCATGCGATCTCCAAAGAGAAAGAAGATATTCGTAAGAATTTGACATTAGTTCGATTTAATTTCGAAGCCTCCGTCTATATGGATAGCTACCTAGCCGATAGCTTAGCCACAGTAACCACCATTGACCCAGAGTTTGCCAGGAAAAATTGGGCGAGGATAGCGACAAAATTATTAGCTAAAGCCAAATATGTTCGCAGCGTCGCATTCGCCCCCAACAACGTGATCACCCTGGTTTATCCCGAAAAAGGAAACGAGCGAGCAATAGGGTTTGATTTCAGGACCCAGCCAGAGCAACTCAAAACCGTCTTGATAGCGAAGGAAAGACAAGGCGTCTTTATTGCGGGCCCCGTTAACTTAGTCCAAGGAGGCATAGGACTCATTGCTCGCTACCCAATTTTCTCAGACTCTCCCTTAAACACTAACTATTGGGGAACGGTCAGCGTCGTCATGGACTATGAGAAACTACTTAACGAAACGGGATTAACCCGTTTTCAAGGCGCTAACATTGCATTGCGTAAACAAGTATTACCCGATGAAACTAGCCAGGTATTTTACGGCGAAGATACCATATTTGATCAGCCAGACATACAATATCCCATCCAACTACCCAGCGGAATCTGGCAACTTGCAGCTAAGTTTGACATTGACAATCACCAACAAATTCAACGCATTAATAACATTGCGCTCGTCATTGGCTGGCTGACAACTTTGCTTATCTACGCCATGATGATCTTGTTCTACAGACATTATAAACATACCCATAACGCTGCACTTGAAGATGAACTGACGCAATTACCCAATAGACGCTTCATGATTAATCTACTCAATAAATTAATCACCGAGGGCAGCAATAATGCGACGTTTACACTACTCAATATTGATCTAAACGGTTTCAAACAGGTAAATGACGAATTAGGACACGAGGCCGGAGATGAGCTACTCAAACATATCGCCAAACTCCTGGTCTCGGAAACCTCGCCATACGGAACCGTGGCTCGCTTTGGGGGGGACGAATTCTTAATACTATTAAGAAATATTTCCGATGCTTCACAGATAGAAGCGCTTATTACTCAACTCCGTGAAACCATAGAAGCGAGTTACCTTAGCTGGGGCGAGACACAAATCATCCCGTCGTTAAGCATAGGTTTTGCCATGTTTGAAGGCCAAATCACTACAGTTAAACAGCTGTTATCCAATGCGGATAAGAGCATGTACGCACACAAGCGCCGGGCTAGAAATAAGAAAGCATCATAGTTGATCAGCATAAGAGACGATCGCAATATATCAAACCTCTTTTATCCGATAGCAACTTAGCTAATCCTAACCCATCCTACGATTTAACGTTAACGGCGCAATTACTAACACACTCTATTATCTGCCCGCCAATGCTGTGGCAGGCATGGTTTGACTTGCTTTCCATGCTGGATACAAGGTAGAGATCAGACTCATAATAAACGCTAAACTAACCACTAAAATCACATCTTGCCAATGCAGCTGTGAGGGGAGGAAGTCGATAAAGTAAACATCGGCCGAAAGCAGTTGGACCCCTAAAGCCTGTTCGATAAAACTTGCCATGACACTCAAATTTAACGCAATGACAACCCCAAGCACACCACCAATTAAGCAGCCTAAGATCCCATTTAACGCGCCTTGCACAACAAAAATTCCCATCACGGTAATTTTAGCCATTCCCATGGTGAGTAATATGGCAATTTCTGATTGTTTATCACGAACAGCCATCACTAAGGTCGACACTATGTTAAAGCAAGCAACCGCAATAACTAGCGCCAAAACCAGATACATTACAGCTCTAACCAGCTGTATATCTTGATAAAGATGCCCCTGAGTTCGAGTCCAATCAGACAAATACATATACTGCTGCTGACTATAGCCTAAGGTCCTTATCAACCTAGGCGCAGCAAATACATCATCGACTTTAATACGTACACCACTCACCCCGTCGCTGAAGCCTAAAATCTGTGCGCCATAAGTCAGCGGAATATACGCTGTGGTCAGATCTAACTCACCACCGATATCAAATATCCCTGCAACGACAAAGCGATGGCTCTTCGCCGAACCAATGCGTTTCGTCTCTGTCTGTTTTGCAGCAAAATCAGGCGTGTATAAACTAATACTATCACCTACTTTCAGGGACAAGCTATCGGCTAACCCCCGACCAAGTACAATATTGTTACCACTTTGGCCTAACGCGAGCCAACTTTTAGCATCCATAAAATCGGCGATATTTGATACGTTAGCTTCAAGGGCTGTATCAATACCAATGACAGAAAGCCCCTGAAAACCTCCAGGTTTTTGAATCAATCCCTGTAAATGAATAAAGGGAGCCGTTGCTTTAATCCCTTCGATTAACTGGGCATCCTTGGCAATTTTTTGCCAATCGCGGATAGGTTCATTAACCCCGGTCAATTCACCATGAGGCACAACACCTAACAGACGTTGCTCTAACTCTTTCTCAAAACCATTCATCGCCGACAGCACAGTGATCAACACGGCGACGCCAAGGGCGATACCTGCAGTTGAGGCAAAAGAGATAAAACTGATAAAACGATTGGACTGTCTCGCCATGTAGAAGCGCCAGCCTACCCAAAATGACAACATCTGACTCATGCAAGCTCCTGCGCGTTAACCTCTGAAGCCTCTTTGGTATGATAAAGGTGTCCATCTTTCATTCGCAGTTGTCTGTCCATACGCGCGGCTAATTTAGGATCATGAGTGACCACAACAAATGCCGTGCCGAGTTGACTGCCTAGCTCACGTATCAACTCATAAACCGACTCACCACTGGCGGCATCTAAGTTACCCGTCGGCTCATCGGCTAATACCAATTTAGGCTTATTTATCAGCGCTCTTGCTATCGCAGTACGTTGGCGCTCACCGCCAGACATCTCCCCTGGTGTATGATTTAGTCTATGCCCTAAGCCCACGCGTTCCAGTAAAGCACTCGCTTCTTGCTCTACCGACTTACGATCGCGCCCTTGAATAAGTCCAGGCATGGCGACATTTTCTAATGCACTGAATTCGGGCAGTAGATGGTGGAACTGATAGATAAAACCCAGATCTTGATTGCGTATCTTGGCCTGACGGCTCGCCGACAAGGTATAAAGATCTTCTCCTTGCAAGGTGACTTGACCATTACTGGGTTTATCGAGCGTACCCATAATATGCAATAAGGTACTCTTACCCGAGCCAGAAGTGCCCACTATCGCGAGCTGCTCACCACTATAAACATCGAGATCTACGCCATTTAATACCAGAGTATCGATACTGCCTTCATGGTAACGTTTAGTGACGTTTTTTACCTGTAACAGCAAACTCTTATTATCTTGTTGGGTCATATTCTATTCGTACCTTAATGCGCTAGCGGGCTGAATGTTAGCGGCTCGTAATGCAGGGTAAACCGTGGCCAGAAAAGTAATCACTAGGGTGCCGATAACAATCGCGCTTAACTGTGTAAACTCCAACTGTACGGGTAGTGTTTGTCCAGCTCCTAAAATTGAGATCCCAAGGGCCGCCATAATGGTATTTAGATTGAGGGTGATAAGAACCCCAATGATCAAACCGCCGAGCAAACCTAACAGGGCATTTAACGAGCCTTGGATCATAAAAATACTCATGACACTCGAGGTGCGCAGTCCTTGCGTCTTTAATACGGCAATATCTGTGGTTTTATCGACCACCATCATCACCAGTGCCGATACGATATTAAACGCCGCCACAGCAATGATCAGGCTAAGCATCAGCGACATCATGTTCTTTTCCATTTTTACCGCCGCAAACAGGTGACCATAACTGTCGCGCCAATCAGAGGTTGTAACGCTAACTCCCGAATGTGCGAATATATCAGTCACTGTCGGAGCTATCTTAGCGGCGTTAAACGGATCATTTAGATAAAGTCTGAGTTGCTTTATCTCACCCGGTTTCTGCCTCATCAAGCGCTGCGCATCATCATGGTGAACATAGGCCAAGCTCGCATCCACCTGAGAACCCATTTCAAAGACGCCGACAACATGAAAATTTCGTTGGCTTGGCACAGGCCCTAACGGCGAATAGACAACGCCATCGCCACTCAAGACTCTAATTTTGTCACCAGGGGCAACATCCAGACGGCGCGCCAATTCGGCCCCTAGCACTATGTTATATTCTCCTGACTTAAGTGCCGCCAATGAACCGTTAAAATGTTGATTGATTAAGGCTAGATTTTGCTTTTCAAGCTCAGGATAAATACCGTAGATCTGCACCGCGCTGATACTTTTAGGCGCTTGCAACATAGCTTGGGTGGAGATACTAGGGCTGACGGCGACGATACCATCAAGGTTAACTAAGGCATCAGCGTTTTGCTGCCACTGGTTAAGATTTTGTTCGCTATAAACGGTTAACTGAGGAACCGCGCCCAAAATGCGTTGTTTTAGCTGTCCCTCTAATCCATTCATCACCGAACTGACGATAATCAACGCCGCTACACCAAGTAAAATGCCTGAAACGGCAAAAATTGTGATAAAAGAGGCAAAAGCATTGGCTTTCCGCGCTCGCCAATATCGATAACCTATGTTCCAAGATAACGCTAAATTCATGTGTGGCAGGGTCTCTTTGCTCAGGAGCCTTGATAAATCATTGAGATGCGCACGATAATAGGGGTAATAGCACCATAAAAACAAGAGGCAATCCGTTGAACAACGAATCAAACTCCTATTTTAGCGTCAGACATAGGTTTTCAGCTTACCTATCGCCTTGGCCTGAAAACCAACCTTTGCCTTCAGAATCAGAGCTCAAGGGCATGTTACCTCTCGGCCTGCAGCTAATAAGCGAAGTCAAAGCGATGGAAGCCAATTGTTTATTGCAACTGAGAAACCTCGATGACGAAGCGCGCACCGTGGTTGATTATCTAAAGCTGCAATCGCGTAAAATTGATTTAGTTCTGCAATATGTGCTCGAACAGCAACCCAACGAAGGCGATAAATGTATCGGCCAGCAGTTTGGTGGTAGCGGCATTCAAATCATTGGCGATACCCAACTGGAATTAGGCAAACAATATCGGGTCACCTTGCATATAAAAGATGCCCTACTGTCGATGCTTTGTATCGCTCAATGCATAAGCTCAACGCCAATGAGCGGATCGGGCAACCAACAAGCAGGTTTCGAAAGCGAACTCGAATTTAGCCAAATTTTGGACGAAGATATTGAACAATTGGTAAAAGCCAGCCTCAATGTTCAACAAAAACAACTACAGCAGCGTAAAAAAGACAATCAAAACAAGTCTAGGTAAAGGCTAGTTTTCACTGGCACATGGGAGACTAAGCCTCTACAATGGCTCGCATCTTTGTCGATTTTTGGCTATTAGTCTCTTCTCCATGAATGCTTTCTCTGTCCTTACGCCCCCAAAAGTTAAAGGGGTAAAAACGCCTCAAACCCTAAGTCAATTGCATGGCGCGGCTCAGGCGATCACCTTAGCGAATATCGGCGCTAATTATAACGGTTTAACGTTAGTCGTTACCCACGACACTCCCAGCGCGCTGCAGCTGGAAACTGAGCTTAAATATCTGCTTAGACCAGCATCAGTCCCGGTGCTCCTGTTCCCAGACAGAGAGACCTTGCCTTATGACAGTTTCTCACCCCATCAAGATCTGGTATCACAAAGGTTAGAGACGCTATCTAGGATCTCCACCGAAAAGCAGAGTCTAGTGATTGTTCCGATAAGCACCCTGATGGTGAGACTGCCGCCGCAATCATTTTTAACGGGTAATGTGCTGCTGCTCAACAAGGGCGATATCTACCAACTCGAGCAAGTGCGTCAGCAATTGGTGAATACCGGTTATCATCTAGTCGAACAAGTTTATGAACATGGTGAGTTTGCCGTACGAGGCTCTATCATCGACATTTTCCCGATGGGCTCCAATAACCCCTATCGTATCGAACTCTTCGACGATGAAGTGGAATCTATCCGCCAGTTTGATCCCGAAACTCAGCGTTCAAGTGGTGAAATAGAGGGAATTCGATTACTACCAGCAAAAGAGTTTCCCACTGATGATGCGGCTACCGAAGGGTTTAGACAGCGTTACCGTCGTCAGTTTGATGTGGTCGTTAAAGAGCCAGAATCTATCTATCAGATGGTCAGCCGCAAAGTAATGCCTGCGGGTATTGAAAGCTATCTGCCGCTATTTTTTGATGAAACTGCCACCCTATTTGACTACCTACCAGAACAGACTCAACTGGTCGCCCTCGGTGACTTAGAAACTGCGGCGAAATCCCATCTTAATGAAGTCGCTCAGCGTTATGAAAATCGCCGCGTGGATCCCTTAAGGCCACTATTGCCGCCAAAAGATCTTTATTTACTTGCAGAGCAAGTATTTCAAGCATTTAAGCAATTGCCAAGGCTACTGTGTAAGGGACGAGATTTCCAAGGCACCTGTATTCCAGCCAAAGTTGAAGCCTTGCCAGATATCGCCTCAAATCACAAATTGAAGCAGCCGCTTATCGCCCTGCAAGAGTATGCAAACTCAGGTATTTCAATCCTGTTTTGCGCCGAATCGGAAGGTCGACGCGAAGCGCTCATAGAGCTACTTGCTAAGATAGAAATAAAGCCCCAACTATTTGAACACTTTAATCAATTTGCTGAAAAACCGGCACAATTTGGCCTAATCGTTTCGCCCTTATCTCAAGGGGCTATCATAAGTGGTAATAAAGGCAAACCTTGGGCGCTAGTGTGTGAGACCGAGCTTTTCGGTCAACGTATTTCTCAGCAACGCAGACGAGATAAGCAGCGCCAGATCAGCAACGATGCACTCATTAAAGACTTGGCCGAGCTAAAAGTCGGTCAACCCATAGTACATTTAGATCATGGGGTGGCGCTCTATCAAGGATTAGAAACCCTAGACACTGGAGGGCTTGTTGCCGAATACCTTAAACTTGAGTATTCAGGCGGCGATAAACTCTATGTCCCCGTCTCTTCGCTAAATCTTATTAGTCGCTACAGTGTCGGCCCCGATGAAGAAGCCCATCTCAACAAACTGGGTAATGAAACCTGGAGCAAAGCAAAACGCAAAGCGATTGAAAAGATCCGTGACGTCGCCGCAGAGCTGCTTGATGTTTATGCCAGAAGGCAAGCTAGACCAGGTGAAGCGTGTCAGCTCGACCAACAAGAATATGCTCAGTTTGCCAGCAGCTTCCCCTATGAAGAAACCGTCGACCAAGAAACGGCTATCGACGCTGTGCTCACCGATATGTGCTCGCCCACCTCGATGGACCGCTTGGTCTGTGGTGATGTGGGTTTTGGCAAAACCGAAGTGGCAATGCGCGCCGCATTCGTGGCGGTAAATGATGATAAGCAGGTCGCTATTTTAGTCCCTACCACCCTGCTCGCTCAGCAACATTATGAGAACTTTAAGGATAGATTTGCCGACTGGCCGATTAAGATTGAAGTATTGTCGCGTTTTAAAACGGCAAAAGAGCAACAAGCGGTACTGGAGCAATTGACCAATGGTCAGGTCGATATCGTCATAGGCACCCATAAACTGCTGCAATCCGAAGCCAAATTTGAAAATTTAGGCCTACTGATCATCGATGAAGAACACCGTTTTGGCGTGAGGCAAAAAGAGAAAATTAAGGCCCTTAGAGCGAATATTGATATTTTGACGCTCACTGCAACCCCCATCCCTAGAACGCTCAACATGGCCATGTCTGGCATGCGAGATCTATCGATTATCGCTACGCCACCAGCGAAACGATTGGCGGTAAAAACCTTCGTTAGAGAGTATGACGATACAACGGTACGCGAGGCACTACTGCGTGAGATCTTAAGGGGCGGTCAAGTTTATTTTCTGCACAACAATGTCGAAACCATTGAGAAACGCGCACGGGAACTTGAAGAGCTGCTTCCTGAGGCTAGAGTTGTCACCGCTCATGGCCAGATGCGTGAACGGGATCTGGAAAAGGTGATGGCTGATTTTTATCACCAGAAATACAATGTATTAGTCTGTACAACTATTATTGAAACTGGTATCGATGTCCCAAGCGCGAATACCATAGTCATAGAACGCGCCGACCACTTTGGCTTAGCACAACTGCATCAGCTGCGTGGTCGAGTGGGCCGCTCTCACCATCAAGCCTACGCCTATTTGATGACCCCGCACCCGAAACGAATGACTAAAGATGCACGCAAACGACTCGAAGCGATTGGCGCCCTTGAAGACCTTGGCGCGGGCTTTATGCTGGCGACCCAGGATTTAGAGATCCGTGGTGCAGGTGAACTCTTAGGTGATGAACAAAGTGGTCACATTTCAAAAATTGGCTTCACCTTGTACATGGAGATGTTGGAAGACGCGGTAAAATCATTAAAAGAGGGTCGAGAGCCTTCGCTCGATCAGATGCTGCGAGGCCAATGTGAAGTCGACCTACGTATTCCCGCCTTGCTGCCTGAAGACTACGTACACGACGTTAATGTCCGTTTATCACTCTATAAACGAATCGCCAATTGTAAGAGTGAAAATGCACTAGATGAGCTAAAAGTCGAACTGATCGACCGCTTTGGATTATTGCCACAAGCCACGAAGAATCTATTAGAGTTGACCCTATACAAACATCAAGCAACAGCATTAGGCATTGCCAAAATTGAGATGCATGCGAAAGGTGGCAGCATGGAATTCAGGGATGACCACATTATCGATCCAGGCTTTATTATTGGCCTACTGCAAAGTCAGCCACAAAATTATCGTATGGATGGCCCAAGTAAGTTAAAATTCCTTATGCCTACTGAAGCAGATAAAGATCGTTTAGCCTTATTATCGCTGATCATCTCACAGCTTATGCAACATCGTCTTGGAGAACTACGTGCTTAAACAGAGTCTAGCATTGGCCGCCAGCTTATTTTCAATCTCTAACTATGCCTTGGCAGATGCCGAGCGTTGGTTTGAAGTTGAGATCTACATCTTTGAACGTCAAGGGAATGCATTCGAAGAGATGACCAATAACCCAGCCAATATGAATAAGCGTCAGCCGATAGATATGATATCACCGCTATTTAGTACCGATATCACAGGCGCAAGCGTAGGGCTCGAAGGGTGCACAGCCCAGCAATGGATAGAAGATGCTGAAAGATGCAATCAACAGTTGAGTTCAGCCCTGGTAAGTCACCCAAGTTCAATTCCAGCATCTATCGGTGCGGCGACACCACAATATGCCAAAGAGGGGCAGTCTACAGTGCTACTCGCCCCATCTCAGGCACAGTTTAACGATATGATCGCCACCTTAAACCGAGAACCTGGCCATAAGAGCTTGCTACATATGACTTGGCAACAATCTATGCAACCAAGACATAGAGCGACACCCATTCGATTGTTTGCAGGTGACGATTTTTCCGAGCGCTATGGGAAAGATGGTTACTTAATTGGCCACCAAGTGGCTGCGTCAGATATCCCGCAATTTAATTTCGATTACGGGCTGGGTAATTCAGAGACTAAAGCACCTATTTGGCAGTTAGAAGGCGCAATAAACATCTACCTCAATCACTATTTACATGTTGAAACCGCGCTCACATTGCACGAAGAAGGGACCAAGATACCGCTTAAGATCGATCTTTATACCGACGACTCAGCTTCATCGACACCAGTGCCTTACCTGTTCAATATCTGGATGGCACAAAATAAACGCGTCATCAGTGATGAAATTCATTATTTCGATCACCCCAATATGGGGATGCTGTTGCAAATAAGAAAAATGATGCAACCCAATGAAATCGATCAGAGTAGCCTAAACCAGCTAGGAGTCATACTAGAACATCCCAATCAAGTCGCTGGTAAATCAACACTTGAGCCCAAAACTATTAGCGATAATGTTTATTAATCCCTAATTGATGCTACGAGTAGCGCTATGAAGTATCGTTAGCAATAAAGGCTGCATACCTCTGGCGCCCTATCGGAACATCTAGTGATAAACATTCCTTAAGAGATCGAATATAAGGACCATTAGCCGTAAACGACCAATAATGAATCTGACGCAATAAGATTGTATTCATTCTAAATGATTAAACACTTAGCCTTAACATATTGAAAAATCGAGATAGATATCATCAGCCTCATCTTCTTCGACCAATACATCATCAACCCTAGATTGAGGAGCCCCTTCATCGCACCAAGCGATAAATCGATCGACGGCAGCGCTGCCCCCTTGAAGTAAAATAGACACCTTACCATTGTCTAAATTCTTAGCATAACCAGTAAGGCCTAACTCCAGCGCCTTTTGCTGACTATAACGCCGAAAACAGACACCCTGAACTTTACCTGAAATAGTGAGTAATACACGCTTCATTTGCGCCTCTTATCTGCCAAGTTGACCCTTTGAAGATAACCTAAAGTTTCAATATGGGCAAAATTTAGACAAAAAAAACAGCTAACTAATAAAGTGGTTAGCTGCATCGGGCGACATACGCAAATTGGAAACGATCAGATAGATCATTATGTAGCAATCTGTATCAGTTTGTATCACAAAATGGCAGGACGATGCTACACTCGCCACATAAAAAAATCGAAATTCCGTTGGTCCACTCCTTCCCTATCCGCTCTACAGCTCTACAGCTCTACAGCTCTACATGCACAATCATCAAAAACTGAACCACAAGCGATATGTTCGATACAGGATGCTGGATGCTGGATGCTGGATGCTCAAGCATTGAAGATAAATGACTAAGATAATAAGTGGATAATATTAAATCTTACTGGCTCCGCCTTACCAAATCGCCTTTAAACAGCTAAAACACCATAAAAGAGCTAGAGAATTTAAGAGTCAAAAGATTTTTACTTTCTGCATTGACCATAAACCAGACCGTGTACCTGTCATCACGGTCAGGTTTATGCCAATAGCATCGATAAATTCAGCCCCATAAACTGATTAACTATACAACCTTAAATTCTTTAATTTCTGCAAGGTGTGCTGCTAATGACGCAAATTTATGAGTTTGTTCTTCATCCCAAATGATCTTATAAAATGGGCTTAACTCCTCCATTACCGCCTTGTTGTCATTCACCTCATCGTGGCGAGACAAAATACATAGGCAATTGCCACTATTCTTATGCCTAAATTGACTCACACATTTATTGGCGATATCGGCATACTCTTCAGGGCGGTCGATTTTATCAATCATAGTCACTTCAGGGTGAAGATTTGGATTAACTAAAATGGTTTTAAGTTGGTTTAAGAAGCCCACCCTTTCGGCCCAATAAGCGCCCAATCCCACGCCTATCGCCAACGGTGCAGGATCGTCACACTCCTTCAGTTGTCTACTGACTTCATTGAGTAGATATTGCATATCATTCTTAGGATGTAATGTACTGTAACTCACTAAACGAACATCGTTATCGACAAACTGTAGTTGTCGCATCTTCTCGTGGTTACCTGGACTAGTAGCATCGAAGCCATGAAAATAGAGGATCATCCTGTCACCTATTGATAAACATTGAATATTAACTTTAGCTAACTGAGCTCATCTGTATTTTGCGCTACATCAAACTTAGTTCAATACAAGCCGCTCTGCTAGCGCTTTAGCGGCTAACCAACGAGTTTCATTTTGAAGTGCATTCTCTACTTGCTCGGCATTTGCACGTAACAAGCCTGCAGCAACATGAGGCTTGCATAAAGGCCACTCAAACTCATTTAAAAGCTCAGCGACACCTTGGCTATCATTACATACTAATATCATATCGCATCCGGCATTCAGCGCCGCTTGGGCTCTTTCCTTATATCCACCAACAACACCAGCACCTTTCATCCCTAGATCATCGGAAAATATCACCCCATTAAAATTTAACTCACCACGAAGCACCTCTTTTAACCAATATGAGGAAAAGCCAGCAGGATTGGGATCGACACGATCGAAAATAACATGAGCAGGCATAACGCCTTGCAGCATATGCTCTGCCATCAGCGATTTAAATGGCACCATATCTAATGCTCGGATCTGCTGCTCACTTCTTGAATCAACCGGTTTTGCGATATGTGAATCAGCGGCGACACTGCCGTGCCCTGGAAAATGTTTCCCAACCGCGGCCATGCCTGCGCTATTCATTCCCTTAATAAAAGATGTGGCTAAGGAGATCACCTCATTAGGCTTATCGCTAAAAGCCCGTTTACCGATCACTTCACTAATGCCATTTAGATCTAACACTGGGGCAAAACTCAAATCGATATCGCAACTCAATAGCTCTATCGCCATCAAAAAACCAAGTTCCTCTGCCCACTGTTGCGCAATCGCCATATCGTTACTGGCCATGGGTAAAATATCTCCCATCGCAGGGATCTTACTGAAGCCTTCAACAAAGCGCTGCACTCTGCCTCCTTCATGGTCGACAGCGATAAGTAAGTCGGGCCGGATGTCACGAACCACGCTGATAAGTTCACAGAGTTGATTCCGATCTTGATAGTTGCGGCTAAACAAAATAATACCGCCAACCATGGGGTGTTGTAGTTGTTCTCTCTCTAACTCAGAAACCTGAGTTGATAACAAATCCATCATCAAATAGCCCACACTTCCCCCTAAAATAACTGATAAATAAATACTGTTCTTACTAAATAAAATAAACAAACCCAAAGAAAGAAATTCTATAAGCAATTGTATTAAATCAACAATAATGGATATCGCCATTCCATCTAACTAACATAAATTCACGATGCACTAATATGTCTAATGCGAAGTCTACACTTAAGAATAACTAATGCGAAAGTTAGTACTAAAGTATGGGATACTCACCCGCACTCAATCTTAATTTGCTGGCAAGAGTAGCACAAGGCTCAGCATTATACGGTCAGCAAAAAAGGCATAATTGGCCTAAAATCACTGAGATTGAATAATGATAACAATGAAGACAAGCAGGACTTTTCAATGATTAGCGTATTTGACATGTTTAAAATTGGTATTGGGCCATCGAGCTCCCATACCGTGGGCCCAATGAAAGCGGGCAATATCTTTATAAAAGATCTAGAAAAACATGGTCATTTGGCGGCAACTGATGAACTCAGATCTGAGTTATTTGGTTCACTTGGTCAAACGGGAAAGGGGCACGGTACTGGTAAAGCTGTCATTTTAGGCCTCATGGGTGAAGAGCCAGAAACCGTCAATACCGATTCCATAGACAGTGTTCTTGAGCAGGTGAGTGATAGTCAAACACTCATTATGCCAAATAACAAAGTAGTTAAGTTCAGTCGTGAACACGGCATCACCTACCATAGACGTAAGAGTCTTCCTGCACACGCCAATGCGATGACGCTATATGCCTATGCCGAAGATGAGTGTATATACCAGCGCACTTACTATTCCGTTGGTGGCGGTTTTATTCTCGATGAAGATGAAATTTTAGCCCAAGATGCCTCTCCTGCATCGCCGATACAATCGGCTCCATATGACTTCAATAGCGCATCAGAACTATTAAGCATGTGTGCTGAAAATGGACTCAGTATCTCAGCACTCATGATGGCAAACGAGTTGTCTATCGGCGAAGAACAAGAGATAAAACAACGTCTATGGCATATCTGGCAAACGATGAAGACCTGTATCGAGCGCGGATATCAAAAAGAGGGAATTTTACCTGGCGGTCTCAAACTGCGTCGCAGGGCTCCAGCCCTTTATCGCCGTTTAAAAGCCGAAGGGAAAACCTGTGTCGACCCGCTCACAGCACTAGACTGGGTTGACCTCTTTGCGCTAGCGGTGAATGAACAGAATGCGGCAGGCGATCGAGTAGTTACAGCGCCGACAAATGGCGCTGCCGGTATTATTCCTGCCGTGCTTTGCTACTACCATACCTTCGTTCAAGAAGTTGATATCGATATCTGTTGTCAATATTTGCTAACTGCCGCCGCGATTGGCATCTTATACAAAAAGAATGCTTCGATTTCAGGCGCTGAAGTGGGTTGCCAGGGTGAAGTGGGTGTTGCTTGCTCCATGGCTGCGGGTGCATTGACCGAAATTATGGGCGGCACAATCGAACATGTCGAGAACGCAGCAGAAATTGGTATGGAACATAATTTAGGATTAACCTGTGACCCTGTCGGTGGATTAGTTCAAGTTCCTTGCATCGAGCGCAATGCCATGGGCGCCGTAAAAGCGATTAATGCGTCTAGACTCGCCATGCGCGGTGACGGTAACCATAAAGTATCACTGGATAAGGTGATCAAAACCATGATGGATACTGGTAAGGATATGCGCAGTAAATATAAGGAAACGGCCAAGGGTGGCTTAGCGGTTAACATCGTTGAATGTTAAATGTTGAATGTTTCTAACTAAAAAACTCGCCATTTGGCGAGTTTTTTATTACCTAATCCATACCCATATTTTCAACGTATAGGCAGTTCTACATCTGCAAATAGATTATCAATTAATTGTTGATCTCGCAGACCTACAGCCTTCTCTACAATATCTTTAGTTAAATGCGGCGCAAAATGCTCAATAAACTCATACATATAAGTACGCAAAAAGTTACCTTTTCTAAAACCTATCTTGGTTGTGCTATAGGCAAATAGATGACTCGCATCAATTGCCACTAAATCTTTATCAATAACGGGATCGATAGCCATTGAAGCTATCACACCAACACCTAAGCCCAAACGCACATAAGTTTTTAATACATCCGCACTCGTTGCGGTAAATACCACTCTAGGATCGATACCAGCGCGATTAAATGCTTTTTCAATTTCAGACTCTCTATCGAAACCAAATACATAGGTCACTAGAGGGAAACGACCTAAGTCTTCAATACTGATCTGCGTTCGTGAAGCTAACGGATGATCTCGGTTTACCACGATAGAACGATTCCAGTGGTAACATGGCAACATAATGAGATCAGAATAGAGATGCATTCCTTCTGTCGCTATCGCAAAATCGGCATCGCCTCTCGCGGCTAATTCACTAATTTGTGATGGGGTACCTTGGTGCATGTGTAAGTTGACTTTCGGATAACGTTCAATAAAGCCTTTAATAATCGTAGGCAGTGCGTAACGCGCTTGAGTATCCGTGGTTGCAATATTTAACTCGCCCTGATCCGGTTTAGTATATTCTTCAGCAACCTTCTTGATACTTTCGACTTTCCCCAAAATATCATTAGCAATACTAATCACTTGCAAGCCCGCAGGCGTCACATGGGTAAGATGTTTACCACTACGTCCAAATATCTGAATACCAAGCTCATCTTCAAGCATCCTCACTTGTTTGCTGATACCCGGTTGCGACGTATATAAATTTTCGGCAGTCGCCGACACATTTAGGTTATGATTAACCACTTCGGCGATATATCTTAGTTGCTGCAGCTTCATCTTCTATCCTTTGAAAAGGTATATGCTCTGTGGGTGATCACAGCCCAAAAATTAGGTACCCTAGTATATGAATTAGTTATAGTACATGGGAAAAATTAAATCAAACGGGAATATAGCACAGAGTTATAATTAATCACACGACATAACGGCAAAGCTAGACTAAGATAACTATGCTAGCGTGTTGATTTATAGTAGCATTAATGGAATTGCATAAAAAATGGTAGATCTATGATATTTACTTTGGTTCTGATCCTCATCGGTGCATTACTGTTATTGGTTATCGGTATCAATGTTATCCAACAACATAAAGAACGCGCGGAAGCAGAGAGAAGAACGGAATTAGCTAGGCAACGCGCCATTATTGATGAAACTGAAAATGTATTGTCTTGTACTGGTATGTTTCCATGTTCCACTCATATTGTTCTGATTCTATACAGACGTGTACAGGAATCGCTAAGCCAAGCTGCAAATTTAGCGGGTAGCCAAGCCGGGGATTATCGACGTCGTTTGAACGATCTCAACACTCAAATTGACGCGTTAAATAGCAACCCTAAACAGAATCCAGCGGTTGAACATTTTCGATTACCCGATACAGATAAGCAGATCTTAAACTTAGTTAAGGTGCTTAAGAAACTTAAAGCGATTTTACGCGCAGAACATAATAAAGGTAAAATCGACCCCACCATTTTTGCCCAAGAAGAAGCACGAGTCGACAGCTTGCAACTTAGAATCAATGTTGAATCTATGTTATCTCGCGCTCGTACAGCCTGTTTTATGAAACAATATGGCTCTTCTAAACAGATGGTAACAAAAGCATTAGCCACATTGCATACCATTAAAGCGCTAACACCTAATGATCCTTTCATTACCAGAAAAGTTGATGAAGCAAAAGTGTTGTTAGATGAAATTATGAGCGCACAAAAACTGTCGGTGCCAAACGCTCCTAGGCAAAAAAACGAAGAAGATGATATTGATGTGTTATTCCAGCCTAAGAAGAAATGGTAGAAGATTTGAGTGTTATTGATTTGATCATATAGATATAAAAAACCACCTGCGAAGGTGGTTTTTTATTATTGGTTAACCATTAGGGCGCTAAGCGAGCAATATCCCAATCCGTTTCAGTCTTGCTATACAGAAATCGGTCGTGTAACCGATGTTCGCCCCCCTGCCAAAACTCAATACTGGTCGGCCGAACTAGATAGCCTCCCCAAAATTTGGGCAGAGGAACTTCTCCCTGGCTAAATTTTGCCTTCATCTCTGCAAATTTGCCTTCTAGCGCTTGCCTTGCGGATATTTTACTCGATTGCTTAGATACCCAAGCAGCGATCTGGCTATCTTTGGGACGAGTAATAAAGTATTTTAAGACTTCAGCGGTAGATAGCGGCTCTGCAACACCAGTCACGGCAACTTGTCTGTCGAGTGAATGCCACGGAAATAGCAGGCTCACCTTACTATTGTTACCAATATTCTCCGCCTTGCGGCTAGCAAGGTTAGTAAAAAACACAAAGCCATTTTGATCAAATCGCTTGAGCAATACAATACGTTGAAATGGTTGCCCTGCATCATCTACCGTCGCCACCGACATCGCTGTAGGATCGGGGAGCACTTCTGAGTCACGAATTTCTTCGAGCCATTTTTCAAACAACACCATAGGATCGTCAGGAAGCTCCTCACGGTGCAATCCTCCTAATGTATACTCGCGCCTGATATCATCTAATTTTGCCATCAATCAACCTTCCCTCGGGTGATATTGAAGTCACCTACAACTAAGCACCTTTGTGAGCACAAGCCCACACATGAAGCATCTCTAAACCAAGTGTTGCACCTGCTAAAGCCGTGATTTCAGCGCTATCGTAAGCAGGAGCAACTTCCACAACATCCATACCTACGATATTCATACCACGTAGACCACGAACAATTTTCATCGCTTTGTCGCTGGTTAAGCCGCCACATACTGGCGTGCCGGTACCTGGAGCATAGGCTGGATCTAGGCAGTCGATATCAAAAGTTACATAGAGTGGCATATCGCCAACACGCTCTTTAATTTGTTTAACAATCTCATCGGCTGTCAATTCATTCGCCGTTGCTGCATCGATCACCTTAAACAGATGATTGCGCTGATCATACTCAGTACGAATACCCACTTGAACTGAATGAGAAGCATCGATAATGCCTTCATTTGGCGCGTGAAAGAACATGGTTCCATGATCGTATTTACTGCCCTGACTATAAGTATCAGTATGTGCATCAAAATGTAAAAGAGCCATTTTACCATGCTTCTTGTAGTGAGCCCTTAACAAAGGCAAGGTCACAAAATGATCGCCCCCCAAACTCAACATCGCCTTACCCGATTCGACAACTGCGGTCGCGAACGCTTCTACTCTTTGAGTAAAATCCGCAGAATCACCACAGTTATAAACCAAGTCTCCCGCATCAACAATTTTAAGATGCTCGCTTAATTTAAAATCCCATGGCCAGCGAACGTCTTCCCAAGCTAAATTAACCGATGCTTGACGTATAGCCCCCGGCCCCATACGACCACCTGAACGCCCCGTCGTTGCCATATCAAACGGTAACCCAATAACCACAACGTCGGCATCGCTGTCCAGAGGTTTAAAATCCAGTGGTTGTCTTAAATAACCAAATGCATTGGAAAAAAGCGAATAATCAGGCTTATCTGCAATCGTGGTCATACTTGTTCCATATCAGAGTAATAGTTCAACAGGAGCTAATTGTTCGCAAGCCAGCTCTCTGTATTGAGTAATGTATAGATTATCTTTGTTGTTCAACGCTAAACGGCATTGAGCTAATGGGACTGAACTACCCATTCCACCAGCAGGCAAATGCGCGTTAAACCCTATCACATCCCAGCTACCAGGGTTAAATATATTTAACATGAAGGAGAATATATTAAACACCCGTTGGATGTCAGCAAGATTGGTTTCAATACTGACATAAGAAGTGGGCTCCTGAGGCGTAATGTGCATTGTTATATAGTCATCTTGATAGATGCCATTAATGGAGTAACCGCAGGGGCTAAATAACCAATCATCGAACTTAAACTGAGGCAACAATGAGTCTAACTGCAGTTGAGTCAAAATATGGCTCTTATGCTGTTGTTCACTTAGCAGATAGTCAGCCAAGCCGCCTTTTATATGGTACATCTGTAACGCACTGAATCGCTGCAGTGATGGCAATGGTTCGCTATAAAATAGGTAGTGATGGTGACCATCTAAATGACCGACCCGATAGGCGTGGCCATCTATATATTGCTTTAATCTTATGACATCGTCTTCGAAACGACTCGTCTGCAGATGAGCGTAAAGCTCACTTTTGCGTTGATAACTAAACCATTTTAAATGATTTACACCAACAGATTCTAGGATCTGCACACTGGTATCAATGAGGCTTGTGTTACCGCAGGTGATGAGCAAAATCTTATTTTTCCAGACAAACAGACTAGATTCACTTAATACGTATGCGTCGCAGCAATCGTTAGATGTTGTTGAAAGTACCGATGCACCAGCCTTAGCTAAAGCTGTTTTCCAAAACAGATCGCCAAGCTCACGTAGATTGGATGTAAACTCATCAACAACAATCTCAATACGTTTCTCTGCACCTTCAAAAAACATCGATGAATGTCACTCCTGTATCATCAGACGGTTTAAAGCCAGCTTTGAGGCTACTCAAAGCTGGCTTTTATCACTTTACTCTAAAACAGATCACCCTTTAGGAAAAATCTTCTAAGTAAGTATAACCCTTCAAACCCACCTGAAGTTCTTCAAGGATGTTAGCACGCTCATCTTCCTGAATATGTAAATTAACCAACTCTTCATACGTTCGCATAAATGATACTGCATCTAGGTTGACGTAACGCAGCACATCAGCCACCGTATCGCCAGCGAGAACGGATTCAATGTTCACCAAGCCATCGTCATCTAAACGCACGACCGCTGAGTTAGTATCACCAAAGAGGTTATGCATATCACCCAATATCTCTTGGTAAGCACCTACGAGGAAAAAGCCGATTAGATAAGGGCTTTCCGCGCTCCATGCAGGCACTGGCAAGGTCGTTTCGATACCTTGACCATCAACATATTGATCGACAATACCGTCAGAATCGCAGGTAATATCTAACATCACCGCGCGACGCTCGGGCTCCTTGTCTAAACCACTGAGTGGCATGACAGGGAATACTTGATCGATCCCCCAGGCATCAGGTAATGACTGGAACAAGGAGAAATTGACGAAAAACTTGTCCGCAAGCTTCTCATTAAGCTCATCTATGATAGGGCGATGGAATCGATACTTACCACTCATCACACCTTTTAACTCATAACACACACGCAGGTTCATCTGCTCAGCCCAGGCTCTATCGTTCAAGCTCATCTGGCCCAAAGCAAAAAGTGAATGAACTTCCGCTAAGTCACTTTGTACATCATGATAAATTTCGATTAGCGCACGCTGATCGGCTCTCGCGCTTACTTCAGTCCAAGACTGCCACATGTTTTGAAGTTGCTGTGGTGCTTCTTCACTTGGCGCATCGATATCTTCAGATTTGTAGGCTTCGGTACCGATAACATCGGTAATCAACACGGCGTGATGCGCCGTTAAATAGCGACCCGATTCCGAGATCAGTCTGGGCATGGGCTGCTCATGCTCAGTACACATGTCACGTAAAACGCTGACGATGTTATTGGCGTACTCAGTTAAACCATAGTTCATCGAATTACTGCTTTGACTACGTGTCCCATCATAATCGACAGCCAAACCACCGCCCACATCAAAACACTTGACGTTAGCACCCAGTTTTTGTAATTCACAGTAGAAGCGACCCGCTTCACTTACGCCACTACGAATATCGCGAATATTGGCAATTTGAGAACCCAAGTGAAAATGCAATAATTGCAAACAATCTAGCATTTGCTGCTCTTTGAGCGAGTCGATTACATTCAACACTTGCGCCGCAGATAGCCCAAACTTAGACTTTTCACCGCCGCTCGCTTGCCACTTGCCTTTGCCCTGGAATGCCAAGCGCACACGCAAGCCAAGACGTGGCGTTACGCCAAGCTTCTTGGCTTCTTCAAGCACCACTTTTAGCTCAGATAGCTTTTCTAGCACTATGTAGACGCTGTGCCCTAGCTTTTCGCCAATCAAGGCAAGACGAATATACTCAACATCTTTATAGCCGTTACAGATGATCACTGAGCTAGCTTTTTGCGCCATAGCAAGTACCGCCATAAGTTCAGGCTTACTTCCCGCCTCTAAACCTAACTGGGGTACTTCTTTAGAGACTTGACTCGCCAAAATCTCTTCAACAACAGTTTGCTGCTGATTAACCTTAATTGGATACACAAGTAGATAATCGGATTGATAATCGTACTTTTGAATCGCTTGATTAAACGCATTACAGAGGCTGTTAACTCTATGATGCAAGATCTGTGGAAATCGTACTAGTACTGGTAAAGCCACGCCAGACTTAACCATATCTTTTGCTAGTTCATTTAAACCAATACTGTACTCAGGATGACTCGGATCGGGGGACACCGTCACCTCACCGGCCTCACTTATGCCATAGAGCCCAGAGCTCCAGTAATTTACGTTATATCCAGCATAAGCATCTTTAATAGACCAATTACTCATATTCTCTCAACCTGTCTATTTACATTTATATTCAGCAAGCTAAATGCTTACCAACACATGAATGTTATCCAATATCACGCCTTATCTAATACATAAGCCACAATATCAACACCATTTTTGGGTGTCAGCTATCGAAGTTAGTCCTCCGAGTCCCCGTCATTTTATCGCCTCAATTTAGCAAATGAGTTAGTAAAAAAAGGCGCGCAATTAAACCCTTGAAATTACCTAATTGCAAGCATGAATAACACATTAATAGATTACGATCTGTATTGCACATTTTCCGACAAAGATATCCGAGTTTTTCTGTCAATGATCGTTATGATTTTATTCAATTAAAAAAAAACGCTTTAAACCAGTTGGAGCTACAGCATCTTAACCAAAATTCCACTATAATCCGCTGTCGAAGTTGTTAGTCAATACCATAGAGAATCCCATGATTGAGATAGGAAAATCCTGTACCCTCGAGATCGTTAAGCAAGTCGATTTTGGTGTGTACCTTAATGCCCATGAATTAGGCCAAGTATTATTACCAAGAAAGGTCGCGCCAAAACAGTTTGAAATTGGCGATAATGTAGAGGTATTTCTCTATCTTGATTCTGAAGATAAGGTGATTGCCACCACCAAGATCCCTAAAGTTCAAGTGGGCCAATTTGCCTATCTTAAATGCATTGCAACGGGTCCATTTGGTGCGTTTCTCGATTGGGGACTCGATAAAGATCTATTCTTACCCTTCGGTGAGCAGCACAAAGAGATTGAAGTCGGTCGTTCGTATTTAGTCTATGTCGATGTTAACCATGCCGACGAGCGTATTGTCGCCTCTTCTAAAGTCGATAAGTTTTTAGACAAAACGCCGCCGCCATATCGTAATGGCCAAGAAGTGAGTCTGATCATTGGCGGCACTACAGATCTCGGCTATAAAGCCATTGTTGATAATAGTCACTGGGGCGTTATCTATAAAAATGAAGTGTTTCGCGATCTGCGTTTTGGCCAACGAGTAAAAGGATTCGTTAAACGTGTCAGAAGTGACGATAAGATAGATCTCGTGCTTCAACGCGGTGCAAAAGAGGAACTTGATAAGCATGCCAATACGATTATTATCAAGCTAAAGCAAGCGGGCGGATTTTTGCCTCTTACCGACAAAACCGATGCAGAAGTGATCTATGCTGAACTGGCTATGAGTAAAAAAGCCTTTAAGAAAAGCATTGGTGGCCTGTATAAACTACAGAAAATCACTATCGAACAAGATGGTATTCGATTAGTTGAAGAGTAATAGCCAAAGCTGTTAGTTGAAAAACTGGGCAGTTACTAGTCAGTAGCCCACTGACTTTGTCGATTGCCTTTGCATAGAAGCATAGCTCTGTTATAACAAGCTATGCTTTTTTTATGCGGATACTTTTACTGAAATGAAACTTACCTCTCACGAAGCACGTGTTATCGGTTGTCTGTTAGAAAAAGAGAGAACCACACCAGAACAATATCCCCTTTCGCTTAACGGTTTAACCTTAGCCTGCAATCAAAAATCCAGCCGAGAGCCTGTGGTTAATTACACCGAATCGGAGGTACAAGCGACGATCGACTCTCTCAACAAAAAGCGACTCATTTCAGAACAAAGCGGTTTTGGTTCCCGTGTCGTAAAATACAAACATCGATTCTGCAACACTGAATTCAGCGCATTGCAGTTGAGTTCCGCACAGGTAGCCATTATCTGCTTGCTACTACTACGGGGAGCGCAAACACCAGGGGAATTGCGAACTCGCAGTAATCGCCTTCACGCCTTTAGCGATGTCACCGAAGTTGAACATGCACTCACGGCATTGTCTGAGATGACAGAACCTTTGGTACGCCAGCTGCCAAGAGAACCCGGAAAAAGAGAGTGTCGTTTTATTGAGCTATTGAGTGAAACTTCGGAGCAAATCCAAACGGAAACACCATCGCTAAATAGCGCTACTGGGCATGAACAGCCACAAGATTCACTTACCGAAAGGGTAAATCGACTCGAACAAGAGGTTGCAGAACTAAAACAATTGGTCTCTACACTAACGAGTAACATTTAGAGACAATCTGACATGCACTGCTGCAACTTATACAAATAACAAGTGTTAAGCTAGCCCTATTAATTTCAAAAAAGGGATTTATCATTGAAAACCGTTACCCCTCGAAGTTCACTCTCGGGCGCGATATTATTAGCCAAGTTTGAACTCAAAAAAATCTTATTCAGCACTAGAGGATTAGTCGCACTTGCGGCCTTCGCTTTAGTTTGGTTTTTAATCCTTTGGTACCCCGTAAAACACGCCTCAGTCTATCTGTTTTCGCCAGATTTTAAGCAATTACTCAGTGCGTTATTTGGTGAATCTTCCGTCAGTGAGTTGTTCTCATGGAAAGTCGCGGAGATGGCTATTTTATGGGTGGCAGCGCTTTATCTGTTTCCGTTATTTAGTATTTTTGTGACTGCCGATCAGTTTGCATCGGACAAAACTCGTGGTACTTTTCGCTTTCTCACGCTCAGAGCCAACCGAGATACGCTGTTTTTTGGCCGCGTCGCCGGCTATCTGTTTATTCAAGCGATATTATTAGCCTTTACCCTATTCGCCACACTGTTGTTAATCGCCTACAGAGATCCCAACTTACTGCCTTCAGCCGTGGGATCATCACTGTTTATTTTCGTTAACATCATGATTGTCCTCCTACCCTACACGGCGTTAATGGCAATATTGTCGCTATATGCAAATTCGGCACGTCAAGCAACGATATACGCCATCTTACTACTTGCCGGAATATCCATAGTTAATGGCATTATTAACTACTACCTCCCCAGTTTAAGCGCTGTTTTACAGTGGATAGTACCCGGTGCCCAGCTATCAATGATGATCAATACCCATGGTTTTAGCAGCCTACCCATTGCCGCCATTCCATTGATTCAAGCAGCAATATTGCTGTTATTAGGACGTACCTACATGGCGAGGATTGCAATATGAATATCATCAGTTGTCAAAATGTCAGCAAATCATATGGCAGTAAACAAGCGCTAAACCAAGTGAGTTTTGATATTGTTCCAGGTCAGGCCGTCGCGCTCGTTGGCCCTAATGGGGCAGGTAAAACGACATTATTCTCTTTATTATGTGGTTATATCGCACCAACAGAGGGTGAGATAACGATCTTGGGACATCGACCAGGAAGTACTCCCCTATTAGGAAAAGTCTCCGCACTGCCACAAGATGCCCGTCTCGATCCCAATTTAACCGTACAAGCCCAGTTGATCCTATTTGCGCAATTACAAGGATTTGACACTCAAGGTGCTAAGGCTGAATGTCAACGTGTACTCGACCTAGTGGGTCTTAGTGAAACGGCAAACCAAAAGCCTCTGTCGCTGAGTCATGGAATGAGTAAACGAATCTCAATAGCACAAGCATTAATAGGCTCACCACAACTGGTATTGTTAGATGAGCCCACTGCGGGACTAGATCCCGCTAATGCTAAAGCGATCAGAGAGCTCGTCCGCTCTCACTCAAATGAAACCACCTTTGTAATTAGTTCGCATAATCTCGATGAACTCGAAAAACTATGTGACAAGGTGCTTTACCTAGACAAAGGCATGCTTAATCAATCGGTATCAATACAGGACAATCAAGCGGACGATTACTTAACCTTAGTGATGCAGCAGTGCGATAGTGCCCATCTTATGGAAACACTATCGCAATGGCCACAAGTCAAAAACGTAAAAGCAGCTCAATATAATGAGTTTGTTGTACATTATAATTTAGCTAAAAGTTTTGAGTTTGAAATGGCATTACTCGAACTGTTCTCGGTGCAAGGTTGGACTTATAGAACGATACAACGTGGGCGAACATTAGAAGAGAAACTCTTTTCAAAATAAAGTGGCTAGCAATCACGGTTTGATTGCTGATATCGATAATTTTAGGCGATGCCATTAGTACCAATGAGTATAAGAAAGTGATCTACTCAGCGTGTTTTTTGGCAACTAATCCAAGGCGAATGAACGATGGAATAGTTGCTCCCTTGTGAGACCATTCAACGCAGAAGTAGGAAGCCAAAAACACGCCTAACAGGCGAGTTTTAGCGCTTTCGATGCTGTATTAACGAGTTTGACCGTAGAACAACTATGCTCTTCACTCGTTGCAATCAACAGGGATGTTGTGAATGCCCTTAATGCAGGAGCAATTAAGGGCCTTGCCTCATAAGCGCTAAATTCTCGCTTAGCGATCATATCTTTATACTGATTGGTATAATTGGTATTACTTCCCCATGTTCGAGTGGTCATTTCAAAAGCTGTTAAACGAAAAAATCCCCAACACAAAGTGCTGGGGATTTATCGACTCTCTTACGAGAAGTGTTAGGCGCCTGGAAATGGTCAGCTTCGAGCTAGCTCTCCGCGTTCAGCTCCAGCATCAAGCTGCGCTTGATAAGCGCAGACGCTTCACCCTACTCTACATGGGTTTGAGCCTCACTACATTCGGACTATTTACTTCCCCATCTTCGAGTCGTCATTTCAAACCGGTTAAACGAAAAAATCCCCAACACAAAGTGCTGGGGATTTATCGACTCTCTTTCGAGAAGTGTTAGGCGTCTGGAAATGGTCAGCTTCGAGCTAGCTCTCCGCGTTCAGCTCCAGCATCAAGCTGCGCTTGATAAGCGCAGACGCTTCACCCTACTCTACATGGGTTTGAGCCTCACTACATTCGGACTATTTACTTCCCCATCTTCGAGTCGTCATTTCAAACCGGTTAAACGAAAAATCCCCAACACAAAGTGCTGGGGATTTATCGACTCTCTTTCGAGAATAATTAGGCGCCTGGAAATGACCTACTCTCACATGGGGAGACCCCACACTACCATCGGCGCGATTGCGTTTCACTTCTGAGTTCGGGATGGGATCAGGTGGTGCCACAATGCTATGGTTTCCAGACAAAATTGGAAATTTAGAAAGCTGTTCCCGCCTAAGCAGGAAGTTTTAAAATTGAGTCACACTAAATCAAGTGGCTGTATTCTTTCGCTAAGTATTCACTTAGTTAGAAACCCTTTTGGGTTGTATGGTTAAGCCTCACGGGTCATTAGTACAAGTTAGCTCAACGCCTCACAACGCTTACACACCTTGCCTATCAACGTAGTAGTCTCCTACGGCCCTTTAGAGAGCTTAAAGCTCTAGGGATGACTCATCTTAGGGCTCGCTTCCCGCTTAGATGCTTTCAGCGGTTATCGATTCCGAACGTAGCTACCGGGCAATGCCATTGGCATGACAACCCGAACACCAGCGGTTCGTCCACTCCGGTCCTCTCGTACTAGGAGCAGCTCCCTTCAATCATCCAACGCCCACGGCAGATAGGGACCGAACTGTCTCACGACGTTCTGAACCCAGCTCGCGTACCACTTTAAATGGCGAACAGCCATACCCTTGGGACCGACTTCAGCCCCAGGATGTGATGAGCCGACATCGAGGTGCCAAACACCGCCGTCGATATGAACTCTTGGGCGGTATCAGCCTGTTATCCCCGGAGTACCTTTTATCCGTTGAGCGATGGCCCTTCCATTCAGAACCACCGGATCACTATGACCTACTTTCGTACCTGCTCGACGTGTATGTCTCGCAGTTAAGCTGGCTTATGCCATTGCACTAACCGTACGATGTCCGACCGTACTTAGCCAACCTTCGTGCTCCTCCGTTACTCTTTGGGAGGAGACCGCCCCAGTCAAACTACCCACCAGGCACTGTCCTCAACCCCGATTCAGGGGCCAGAGTTAGAACATCAACACTACAAGGGTGGTATTTCAAGGTTGACTCCAACAAGACTGGCGTCTCATCTTCAAAGTCTCCCACCTATCCTACACATGTAGGGTCAATGTTCAGTGCCAAGCTATAGTAAAGGTTCACGGGGTCTTTCCGTCTAGCCGCGGGTATACGGCATCTTCACCGCAATTTCAACTTCACTGAGTCTCGGCTGGAGACAGCGTGGCCATCATTACGCCATTCGTGCAGGTCGGAACTTACCCGACAAGGAATTTCGCTACCTTAGGACCGTTATAGTTACGGCCGCCGTTTACCGGGGCTTCGATCATGAGCTTCTCCGAAGATAACCCAATCAATTAACCTTCCGGCACCGGGCAGGCGTCACACCGTATACTTCCTCTTGCGAGTTTGCACAGTGCTGTGTTTTTGATAAACAGTTGCAGCCACCTGGTATCTGCGACTCCCGTCAGCTTAAAGAGCAAGTCTCATCACCAACAGGAGCGTACCTTCTCCCGAAGTTACGGTACCATTTTGCCTAGTTCCTTCAGCCGAGTTCTCTCAAGCGCCTTGGTATTCTCTACCCAACCACCTGTGTCGGTTTGGGGTACGATTCCTGCTAACCTGAAGCTTAGAAGATTTTCCTGGAAGCATGGCATCAACTACTTCAGTTCCGTAGAACCTCGTCGTCAACTCTCAGTGTATGTGCACCCGGATTTGCCTAAGTGCACCACCTACTGCCTTAAACGCGGACAACCAACGCCGCGCTAGCCTAGCCTTCTCCGTCTCTCCATCGCAGTTAGCAAAAGTACAGGAATATTAACCTGTTTCCCATCGACTACGCCTTTCGGCCTCGCCTTAGGGGTCGACTCACCCTGCCCTGATTAACATTGGACAGGAACCCTTGGTCTTTCGGCGAGGGGGTTTTTCACCCCCTTTATCGTTACTCATGTCAGCATTCGCACTTCTGATACCTCCAGCGTGGGTTACCCCTTCACCTTCAACGGCTTACAGAACGCTCCTCTACCGCACTAGCGCAAGCGCTAGTACCCATAGCTTCGGTGTATTGCTTAGCCCCGTTAAATCTTCCGCGCAGGCCGACTCGACTAGTGAGCTATTACGCTTTCTTTAAATGATGGCTGCTTCTAAGCCAACATCCTAGCTGTCTAAGCCTTCCCACATCGTTTCCCACTTAGCAATAACTTTGGGACCTTAGCTGATGGTCTGGGTTGTTTCCCTTTTCACGACGGACGTTAGCACCCGCCGTGTGTCTCCCGAGTAGTACTCATTGGTATTCGGAGTTTGCAAAGGGTTGGTAAGTCGGGATGACCCCCTAGCCTTAACAGTGCTCTACCCCCAATGGTATTCGCTCGAGGCGCTACCTAAATAGCTTTCGAGGAGAACCAGATATCTCCCGGTTTGATTGGCCTTTCACCCCCAGCCACAAGTCATCACCGCATTTTTCAACATACGTGTGTTCGGTCCTCCAGTTGATGTTACTCAACCTTCAACCTGCCCATGGCTAGATCACCGGGTTTCGGGTCTACACCTTGCAACTAAACGCGCAGTTAACACTCGGTTTCCCTACGGCTCCGCTATTCGCTTAACCTCGCTACAAAATGTAAGTCGCTGACCCATTATACAAAAGGTACGCAGTCACGGTCTCAAGAACCGCTCCCACTGCTTGTACGTATACGGTTTCAGGTTCTATTTCACTCCCCTCACAGGGGTTCTTTTCGCCTTTCCCTCACGGTACTGGTTCACTATCGGTCAGTCAGGAGTATTTAGCCTTGGAGGATGGTCCCCCCATGTTCAGACAAGATGTCACGTGTCCCGTCCTACTCGTTTTCACGTAAAGTTAGTTTTCATGTACGGGGCTATCACCCTGTGCCGCTGTGCTTTCCAACACATTCCACTAACACCCTCTACGCTTAAGGGCTAATCCCCGTTCGCTCGCCGCTACTAGGGGAATCTCGGTTGATTTCTTTTCCTGAGGGTACTTAGATGTTTCAGTTCCCCTCGTTCGCCTCACAACACTATGTATTCATGTTGTGATACTAGCTTATGCTAGTGGGTTTCCCCATTCGGACATCGTTAGCTCAAATGCTTGTTACTAGCTCGCCAACGCTTTTCGCAAGTTACTACGTCCTTCATCGCCTCTGACTGCCAAGGCATCCACCGTATACGCTTAGTCACTTAACCATACAACCCAAATGAGTTTCACAAGGAAACAAACTTTATCAAGCGGGTAAGCTTGATGTTGTATCGCAACTAATGGTGTTTACTTTCGCCAAAAGAATACTCATGAATCATCATCCTAATTAAAGGGAATGATTCGGCACTTGATTTAAGTGTTTGAGAACTCAATTTTAATTTTCGCGTCAATGCTACAAATAATTACGTACAAGTACGTCATTATCCCTTTCACATTAACACTATCAGCTTTCCAAATTTTTAAAGAGCGGGCTTAAAAAAGCCAAAGATAAATTTTTCATTTATCTTTGGCATCTCTATCCATGTGCAAGTAAATGGTGGAGCTATGCGGGATCGAACCGCAGACCTCCTGCGTGCAAGGCAGGCGCTCTCCCAGCTGAGCTATAGCCCCATTTACATGCAGTCAAACAAATATATCGAATGCCAAATAATTTTGGCGAAGCCAAATCGAGTTTAGTCAAGGTAACTTGTTGCGACGTTTAGTTCACTAAACGAGTAACAAGTTAACGTAGAGTAAACGAAGATTTGGTGGGTCAGAGTGGACTTGAACCACCGACCTCACCCTTATCAGGGGTGCGCTCTAACCAGCTGAGCTACAGACCCATTCTTTTTGGTTATTTAATTCTAACTGAATCAAATCCCTCAAAAATTATCTTTCGATATTTTGCTCTTTCTTTCTATCAAGTAATCTGTGTGAACACTCAACAAACATTAAGTTAGTCGTATAGGTAAGGAGGTGATCCAGCCCCAGGTTCCCCTAGGGCTACCTTGTTACGACTTCACCCCAGTCATGAACCACACCGTGGTAAACGCCCTCCCGAAGGTTAAGCTATCTACTTCTGGTGCAGCCCACTCCCATGGTGTGACGGGCGGTGTGTACAAGGCCCGGGAACGTATTCACCGTGGCATTCTGATCCACGATTACTAGCGATTCCGACTTCATGGAGTCGAGTTGCAGACTCCAATCCGGACTACGACAAGCTTTGTGAGATTAGCTCCACCTCGCGGCTTTGCAACCCTCTGTACTTGCCATTGTAGCACGTGTGTAGCCCTACTCGTAAGGGCCATGATGACTTGACGTCGTCCCCACCTTCCTCCGGTTTATCACCGGCAGTCTCCCTAAAGTTCCCACCATTACGTGCTGGCAAATAAGGATAAGGGTTGCGCTCGTTGCGGGACTTAACCCAACATTTCACAACACGAGCTGACGACAGCCATGCAGCACCTGTCTCAGAGCTCCCGAAGGCACCAATCCATCTCTGGAAAGTTCTCTGGATGTCAAGAGTAGGTAAGGTTCTTCGCGTTGCATCGAATTAAACCACATGCTCCACCGCTTGTGCGGGCCCCCGTCAATTCATTTGAGTTTTAACCTTGCGGCCGTACTCCCCAGGCGGTCTACTTAATGCGTTAGCTTGAGAACCCAGTGTTCAAGACACCAAATTCCGAGTAGACATCGTTTACGGCGTGGACTACCAGGGTATCTAATCCTGTTTGCTCCCCACGCTTTCGTACATGAGCGTCAGTCTTTGTCCAGGGGGCCGCCTTCGCCACCGGTATTCCTTCAGATCTCTACGCATTTCACCGCTACACCTGAAATTCTACCCCCCTCTACAAGACTCTAGTCTGCCAGTTCGAAATGCAGTTCCCAGGTTGAGCCCGGGGCTTTCACATCTCGCTTAACAAACCGCCTGCGTACGCTTTACGCCCAGTAATTCCGATTAACGCTTGGACCCCTCGTATTACCGCGGCTGCTGGCACGAAGTTAGCCGGTCCTTCTTCTGCGAGTAACGTCACACCTAAACGCTATTAACGCTTAAGCTTTCCTCCTCGCTGAAAGTGCTTTACAACCCGAAGGCCTTCTTCACACACGCGGCATGGCTGCATCAGGCTTGCGCCCATTGTGCAATATTCCCCACTGCTGCCTCCCGTAGGAGTCTGGGCCGTGTCTCAGTCCCAGTGTGGCTGATCATCCTCTCAGAACAGCTAGGGATCGTCGCCTTGGTGAGCCATTACCTCACCAACTAGCTAATCCCACCTAGGTACATCCAATCGCAGAAGGCCCGAAGGTCCCCTCTTTTCCCCCGTAGGGCGTATGCGGTATTAGCAGTCGTTTCCAACTGTTATCCCCCTCGACTGGGCAGTTCCCTAGGCATTACTCACCCGTCCGCCGCTCGTCAGCAAATTAGCAAGCTAATTCCTGTTACCGCTCGACTTGCATGTGTTAGGCCTGCCGCCAGCGTTCAATCTGAGCCATGATCAAACTCTTCAATTAAAGTTTTGTTGAAGCTTAAAGCTTCGGCTCAATGAATTCTGATTCCACATTAAAGACTCGGAAGAATCTCTAACATGTTGTACATATTGCTATGAACACTCATCTTACATTGAGTAAAATTTTTGATTGCTTTACATCCGAAGACAGAAAAGCAATTTCGAATAACTCAACACCTGTGAGTGTCCACACAGATTACTTGATAAATTGTTAAAGAGCGTGATGCTTATTATAAGGAAAGTTTTTCACTTACCTTGCATCGCCGTAGACGTTCGTCGTTGGCTTGGGCTGCGTATTCTACGGATTACGCTTCTTGCGTCAACCCCTTTTGTTCAATTGTTTTATAAAACGCACTCAAACGATTAAATATCAAACAAACAGATTATCCAGTAAGCATTTTAGCGACTATTCACGCAATATAATGCCCACTCAAAGTGATTTTAGGTAAACTGGAACATCTGCTATCGAGTCTAAAACAACGGTTGCAGCGGCGATTGCCTCGTCGGTCACCGTTTTGCCCGTGCGAACCAATATACGAATGGGTACGCCTGCGGCTTGGGCGGCTAGCATATCGTCGCGTTTATCGCCGACCATGACAGACTGTGATAGATCGAGCTTGAGAAATTGTGCGGCGCTGTTTAGCATGCCTGGCTTGGGCTTACGACAATCACAATCGACCTTATATTCACCTATCCCCTTCTCACTATGATGCGGGCAATAATAGATGCCGTCGAGTTCAACGCCTTTATCAGCAAAATTCCAATCCATCCACTCGGTGAGAGTATGGAATTGATCTTCACTGTAAAGGCCTCTAGCGATGCCTGACTGATTAGTCACAACAGCAAGTTTATACCCCATCTGCTTTAACGCGGCGCAGGCTTCAAATACCCCTTCCACATATTCAAAGTCGTCAATTTGATGGACATAACCATGGTCAATATTAATGACACCATCTCTATCTAAGAATACAGCAGAATTCACAGGAAATACCCCTAATTAAAACAACGTAAAAAAATTTGCATTATTATCCCACCAGAATCTAAAAATTGCACCGCAGAATAATCAATTAAATTAAGCACAACCAGCACCGAATAAAATACACAATTATAGTAGCCTTATCATGTTTTAGATAAAGAGCCGTTTAGATGCCACAACGCTATGACCAACGCCGTAATACGTTGATAAACGCATTGCTGGCTATCAGCAAAAGGTGCTACTTCAATCGACGGGCACATTGCTGCAATGAAAGCATGTAAGCCTGCAGTAAACGAAGTAATATTGGCTGCGACCTTTAATGACGAGATCGCGAAACACGGTGCCATTGAGGTCGCCAGCCCCAATATCGTCGCATCAGGCAACAATACTTGCTGCATAACTACGAGAAAAACGGCTGCCAAACCCTGTCTGGGCAGATACTATTAATCATGCAGACACCGAGCTCAATCATTATGCGTCACACATCAGGCGCCGTTATCCAGTCAATGGAAAGTTTAGCGCCGCACAAGCAAGGGTTAGTCAAATCGTGCTTAATGCACTCAATAACGCTATTGCGCAGGTCAAGCCAGCGTGGAAAAGATGTATGAAACCTGCATGCGGGTGATGGCAGAGGGGCTGATAGAGATAGGCCTATAACAAGGTAGTATTGAAGAAGTCATGGCGTCTGAAAGTTATAAACGTTTCACGGTACATAAAACTGGCCATTGGCTTGGGATGGATGCCCACGATGTCGACCCATACCATGACGAAGCGGGTAACTGTCGGACCTTAACGGCTGGAATGATATTCACCATTGAGCCTAAGAACTATATTCCAGAAACCTTTAATGATCTGCCAGATGAATAATGTTGATTGAGCCGCTGATCCCGTTGCTGCCGCCCTTCTTCAAAAGAGCTAATTTTGCTGGGCGGCCGTATTAACTGCTTTACATTTATCGCTGGCGCTATAACCCTGGCGCTAACGTGCAATGCCGTTATGCGAAGCCAATATCCTAGCGACCCTTTGTTTCACTTCAGGTAACAGCTCGAGTTCAAACCAAGCGTGACGTTTTAACCAGATGTTGTTGCGGGGGCTAGGGTGTGGCAAAGCGATTAACGACTCACTATTATTGCGCCAGTCTCTCACGCGCTCGGTAACGGTTTGCTTATCGTTAAAATGATAATCTTGTGCATATTGCCCTATGACAATTGTCAGCTCCACATTTGTTAGATGCTCAAGTAGTGTCGCACGCCACTTTTGGGCGCAGGCTTTTATCGGTGGTTTGTCGCCACTTGTCCCTTTACCTGGGTAACAAAACGCCATTGGCAATATCGCAAACAGAGTCTCATCGTAAAACTGCTGATGACTCACCCCCAACCACTGGCGTAAGCGTTCACCACTGGCATCATCAAATGGGATGCCACTGCTATTGGCCACCGCTCCAGGGGCCTGCCCTGCAATGACTATTTTCGCATGTGGTGAGATTTGTATGATGGGTCTAGCCTCTTTAGGCAAGTGTGCGGCGCACATTCGGCAAGCTCTGAGGTCGCTCACTAACTGATCAATATCTTGTATCACCCTACCTAACCTTAACCCGCTAAAAATGAGACTAACCATTACAACCTACGGTTTTAAGCTTAACCTGAAAGCGGCCTAAGTTATACGATAAATTGAGATCGAAGAGCTAAGATAGACAGGCGAAATAGTGTAAATTCACCAGCCTATCTCACTCACCATCACACTTTTACCAGCCCTTAAACCTGCTATCAATGCGATTAGCAGGCGCTTCCAAGCTAATGAACACGTCCGATGACGATTCGTGTTCAGGCAGCAGAATTTTTAGCAACACCAAGCCTACAACAGGAAGTCTTTGGTCCATGTGCTGTGGTGGTTGAGTGTGAAGATCCAGCGCAAATGCAGACCTTAGCAGAGCAACTAGCGGGGCAACTAGCGGGGCAACTCACCGTGACGGTCATGGCACAGAACAGGAGTTGCCATCGGCCCTGTCACTGATTGAAGCGGTCAGTGATTGCTTTGAGCGTTTGATTTTCAATCAAATGCCCACGGGAGTTGAAGTATGTCATTCGATGGATCACGGCGGCCCCTACCCAGCAAGCACTGATGGCCGTAGCACCTCTGTTGGTAGCGCGGCAATCGCGCGATTCCAGCGCTCCATCTGCTATCAAAACATGCCCAAATCCTTATTACCGCCAGAGTTATCAGATGGCGCACCAAACCTAAAACGGTTCTAAAACACACATTTTATATAAGGGAAACCACGGTTTCCCTTTATTTATAGTGTTATAAGCGGTAATCTTATGCGGATCACATACAATCACGAAAGAC
Organism: Shewanella mesophila; assembly: GCF_019457515.1. Lineage (NCBI taxonomy): Bacteria > Pseudomonadati > Pseudomonadota > Gammaproteobacteria > Alteromonadales > Shewanellaceae > Shewanella > Shewanella mesophila. The sequence goes on along the minus strand of NZ_CP080421.1, from coordinate 1,727,729 downwards.
ATTATGGGAACTATGAGCCGAACAACACCTATCGTTCATAAAACACGCACCCAGGTTGTAGTAGAAGTCCTTAGAGAGAAAATTCTTTCCGGCGAAATCGCTGCAGGAGAGCCTCTTCGTCAGAGTGCATTGGCCGAAGCGTTAAATGTCAGTCGAATTCCAGTTAGAGAAGCCTTACTCCAACTAGAAGCTGAAGGTCTTGTTAAGTTTGAAGCCCACAAGGGAGCAACGGCGAGCGAATTGTCTGTTGATCAGGTAACTGAACTGTTTGAGTTACGTGCCCTCATCGAGACAGATCTGCTTGAAAAAGCCATTCCCAATCTTACCGAAGAGGTATTAGATCAGGCTGGAGGTTATCTCGACGAGTTAGAAGAAGCGTTCAAAAAAGAAGATGCGGTGAGCAGTTGGAGTGAACTTAATACTAAATTCCATACTTGTCTTTACCAAGCCGCCAATCGTCCGCATACGCTGGACGTTGTACATGGCCTAAACACAAACTGCGATCGTTATATTCGTCTGCAACTTTTGCTTGCTGGCGGCATACCTAAAGCGGCACAAGATCACAGAGAGATCCTCGCGTTCTGTCGCAGTAAAGAAACGGTTAAAGCCGTGGCTATCCTTAAGGCACACATATTACATGCAGCAGAGGCAATACGTACTCTGGTTGCACAACAAGTGGACTAGATCACAGTTGATCTGTTGACTTCTTGCTAGGCTTATTAGATTAGTTCGATAAGGCAGAGCGTTCGCTTCTGCCTTTATTATTTTTGAGAGAATATAAGATGCAGTACGCCACCATAACAGGTTGGGGAAAATGTGTTCCCCCCGCAACGCTTACAAATCATGACCTTGCGACATTTATCGATACATCTGACGAATGGATTAAGCCGCGTACAGGGATCAGTCAACGCCACATTAGTCATGTTAATACCTCTGAGCTCGCGTCAGTTGCCGCTAAACGCGCGCTTGCTGCAGCGGGTCTTGAAGGCAGCGATATTGATCTTATTATCTTAGCGACTGCTAGCCCAGATACCTTAATTCCTAATATCGCCTCTACCGTGCAGGCCAACATCGGCGCAAGCTGTGGTGCATTTGATATCAATGCCGCCTGTAGTGGTTTCCTCTATGGCCTTGGCCTAGCAAGTTCACAGATTAAATGCGGCCAATCTAAGCGCGTACTTGTGATTGGTGCAGAGCGCCTATCATTCTATCTCGACTGGTCTCGCCGTGAAACTGCGGTACTTTTCGGCGATGGTGCGGGTGCGGTTGTGGTTGAAGCGACCGACCAACCTGGCGGTGTTCTAGGCTATGAGCTTAACAATGATCCTGCTGGCCGTGAGATTCTTAAGGCTGGTTTCGGTACTGCGATGGACAGATTCAACGCTGCATCACTTGATTTCTTTATCGAATTCAATGGCCAAGAGATCTTTAAGCGTGCGATCTCTGGCATGGGTAAACTGAGTAAAACCGTACTTGAGAAATGTGGCGTTGATAAAGATGACGTCGACTGGGTTATTCCACATCAAGCTAATGAGCGTATCATCGATACCCTAATTAGCCGCATGAAGATCCCGAAAGAGAAAGCTGTGGTAAACATTGCTAACTACGGTAATACCTCTGCGGCTACTATCCCAATTGCGATTTGCGATGCGTTAGAAAAAGGGATGATCAAGCCTAATCAAACTATATTATCTTGTGCATTTGGTGCAGGGTTAACCTCTGCGGCAGTCTTGTTCAAATGGGGCGATCGCGTTACACCAATTAATGAATCTGATGCTGAGCTTCCACCTTGTGAGCAGACAGGGATTGAGTTAGTTGCTGGAGCCGTTAAGCATTTTTGTGGTTAACTCGTAGCGATAATTCATCCAAAAACGCCAGCAATTGCTGGCGTTTTTTATATCAATCTGAATCAATAATCGATCACCTTTATTAAGCAGGTATTATCTCATCCCAATAGATAGCTTGCTGAAAATACTTACCTAAGATTTTGTTAAATTTATCAAAACTCGAAATACTCAGCTCTTCTCCCGTAATACATGACCACACAAATCGATGGCAATTATTGTCAAACAGATCGTAGTTTCGGTATTGATAGATAGCCTGCTCTGCACGCGAAAGGACTTTAGGCGCAATGAGCGCGCGATGCTGATGATCACATGCCTGAAAAATTCGGCTGCCCGTGCGCCCAGCTAAAAAACGTTTAGAGGAGATAGGCCTGACTAAGCCGCTACCATGAAGCTCAACTAAGGCATCTTCCCCCAGCCAAATACCAGTATGTTCAATCACCCCAAATACAAAGCAACAGATGACAGCACCAGGCTCAGGCTTCACTTTTACCTCTCCTAAATGAAATACGCTAGGGGGTAGCGGTGATGCTCGCTTGTCATCGTGCGCCCTAGGAGCCTTGCCAAGCCGCCTATCTAAGGTTAATTTTTTCTGATTGCTACGCTCATCAGCAACCAATAACGCGCCCAACGCTGCACCACCCAACCAGATCAACGGTAATGCCATGTGTCACTCCATCTATCAGCCTGATCATTACCGCCAATAATGGCAGTTTGAAATAAAAGATAAACGAATAAAATGTAACCAACTCTATCGATTAGATTATTGCGTTAACATATTCAGCAAAACAACTCACTCACCTTAAGGTGTTTTGCATCCCCCTTGGCCGCTATCTGAGCAAGGAGTAGTTCACCACAGGCAAGCGCATCAATGAGCGCATTATGGGCGGCGTAGACAGGTAATCCGTAACGCGCTCGACAGGCGCCAAGTCGCAAGCTTCCCTCTTTGAGCACTTCGTGTTGACGCAGTAAGCGTTTTTTCTCCAGCGCTAAGGTATCGACGGCCATGAGTTTTACCTTCTCATGACTCATTTGTACCAGAGCAGTCTGCAAAAAGGCTAAATCTAACGGCGCATGATGGGCCACCAGCACCTTGCCCATGGTCTCGGTCAAGAACCACTGCATCATCTCATCCACTGTGATCGCTTGCTGTAAATGCACATCCAATATGCCATGAATCGTCGCACTCTGCCCTACGCTGCCATCGATCTGCACCAACTTATGATCCGCCTCGCTTAGAATAAGTTGGTTATGCCGAATCGGGACTATGCCAATACTCAAGATTTGATCGAACACTGGGTTAAGCCCTGTCATTTCGAGATCTACAGCCGCAAAGGATACATCACAGACAGGCTTACCAAGGGTCTCTATCAATGCTTGATGATAGCGTTTAAGCGTGGGATTTTGCGCTTTAAAGGCGCGCCAACATAAACGACTCTTGAGCAGTTGATGATTAAGCAAGTTAGAAACTCCGAGTAAACTTGAGCTTTATGCCAGCCTGAGCATCATGCACCACCTTAAACGCATCCCTCAGTTGATGCCGCACTAAGGACGAAAGGTGTTGCGGCATCAAATAATTACTCAACGGCTGGTTATGGGTAAATTGATAGCCTTGATTCGACAGACGCATATGGGCGATAAACTCATGGGCATCGGCAAGATTGAGCGCATCTTTACGGTTAATGATATTTTGCTCCATCAGTAATCGAATGCGTTTCGCGGTATTAACCTCTTTGATCCCCGCCGACAACGCATAGACCCGAGCAATATCATTGATCAGCGCATTGCCTTTATGCTTAAGATCGATCCCCTTCACTTCCTGACCATCACGCTCAAGGACAAACTTTTTGAAGAAACCCAGCGGTGGTGATACTTGCAGTGAATTCCCAGCCATGCCCGCTAAAAAGATATCGTTATCCTTAGTCGACTCAAGCACACTCGATTGCAAACTATCAAACAGACTCGACGGTCCGTACACGCTGCGCATATCAAAAAAGATACTGGCATGCATTAATGCTTTGGGCTCGGGGCGGACAACCCAGTTCTCAAACTTAGCTTGCCACTGCTTCAATGTCATTCGCCACTTAGGATTTTGCGCCATAATGTCGCCGGGGCAATAAACATAGCCACACTTATCAAGGCCGGCACACACAGCCTTAGTCAGTGCCTCAAAATAACCTTCGGCATATTCATCCATCTCATGCGCCAGTAATAAGCCATTATCTTGGTCGGAGCAGGCAGCTTGGTCTTGTCGACCCTGAGAGCCAAACGCCAACCAACAAAATGGCATAGGTGCTTCACCAAGAATTTGTTGATTAAGCACAATAAGTCGCCGCGTTAGCGCGTCAGTAACCGAGGTTAACACTCGACCTATCTCCTCGGCTCTGGCATCGGCACTGATCAGGTTTTGCAACAAGAGGGGGATCTGCTTACTCACACCAATAAGACTATCGAGGTTATTTTGGCGTTCAATCTCACCAATGAGCAACAGCGGCTGTGAGCTTTGACCACGTAAGATATCGGTACTGGTGATCACCCCAACGGCTTGATCATTGTCGATGATTGGCAGGTGATGAATATTATGCTGACTCATCAACAGCATGGCTTCGAATACCAAAGCGCTAGAGGCTAAGGTGGTTGGCGAGCGAGTCATGGCCTGATGAACCGGTAACTGGCCGTCTAATCCTTCGGCAAGCACCCGATTACGCAGATCTCTATCGGTTAAAATGCCGGCCAACTTATGATTATCTATGATAAGCACAGAAGAGACCCTAGCATCACGCATCATTCTCGACGCATCGGTCACCGTAGCATTAATATCTAAGGTCAATGGTTGTTTTGACATGAGACTGCTAACACGGTTTGTCGAACCAAGCTCTTTTGCTTTGAAGCGACTCTGATGCCGCAATCTCTTTGCAAAAGCACGATTAAAGAATCGGTCAAACTCACGGCTCTCGCTACGAAGCTGATTAAAGGTATCGGGATCGAGATGATAAACCAGCCCATCTTCTAAAATTTGCACCCGGTTACTCACTTTATCGCCAGAGAGTAACGACGGAAAGCCAAAAAAATCGCCGTCACCGAGTCTATCAATCAGATCGCCATCTTCGCTGCGTACCTCAAAAGCACCACTGCGAACAATATAGAGCTGCGGATGCGCCTCATCGAGGGGCACATACATAGAAGCCTTACCATAATAGCCAACGGTTAATGCACGGCAACACAGCTCAAGCCTTGTCGGCGACAAGCTATCAAATGGGGTTAACTGACTTAAAAACTGGGTGATCGGTTGTAACTCGCTAGCGTCCATAATCTGTCTCATGATTTAGCGATGATACTAGCACTATAGCCTTAGCAAGCAGCCACTTGCTATTCGACTAAAGGCCAGATGGCGCGCTATCACGCCCCTTTTTGGCGATTAAAAACAGGTCGACATCACCACGCTCAGGATAATCTTGACGATGCGACCACACAAGAATGAGACCATTGTCATGCAGTCGCTGAGTCAGTTCGTCGCCATCATGGTAATAGATAAATGCCTTGTCGCCACGACTGGAGGTTTGCATACAAGAAGCGGAGTAATCTCCCTCCATGGTACTGAGATACAAGACCCCAGTGTCTGTAAGGAGTGATGACATGGCGCCTATCATGGCGTTAACCTCCTCTTTATTAAGATAGGGAAAACAGAAACCACACACGATCGCATCGAACTTTCCTGACAGCTGGGCAACCGCCCTGCAATCCATCACCTCAAAATGGGCTTCGGGGTTATTACGACGTGCCAGCTCAACCATGTTAGGCGCTAAATCTGTGCCCAATAGGTCAATACTAGGCATTCGGTCTAATAGATAGCGACTAATATTGCCCGGACCACAGCCAATATCGAGAACCTTATCATGGGAAGAGATGCGGTCGCACAACGCGTTATAAGTGAGATGATATAGAGGCAAATTCATATACTTATCTTGATAAACTTGCGCCAGCTTATTAAAAGTATTAACGCTTATTTGATTATGATCCAATAGCTTAGCCTCAAAATTATTCTATCTCACTCTAATACACAAATCGGGTAAATATCAATCACCCTTCTATCCACACAGTCCTTCTATCCACACAGTTAAATAGTAAATAGCAAAAAGGAGCGCAAGCGCTCCTTTGTTACTAATCACGATATCTATATCGCTATATCAGCGTTTAGATGTCAGCATCTAGTGATCGTGAGCTTCACCCGCCCCCTTAGGGAAACGAATAGACTCAACCATATCAACCACATTTTGCGGTACTGCTGTTGTCACCTTACTCACAACAAATGCCACACCGAAGTTGATGATCATGCCCAACATACCAATCCCCTCTGGTGAAATACCAAGGAACCAGTTTGCAGGATTATTATCGGCAGGATTCACAAACTTGAAGTAAACAATATAGGCCGCTGTAAAGGCTAGACCCGTTACCATACCCGCAATCGCACCCTCTTTATTCATGGTTCTTGAGAAGATCCCCATGATAATCGCTGGGAACAGTGATGACGCTGCTAAACCAAAGGCAATCGCTACTACTGCAGCCACAAACCCAGGAGGATGAATACCAAAGTAACCAGCCATCACAATACCTAATGCCGCCGCGATACGAGCATACATCAACTCTTTCTTGTCAGAGATATCAGGCATAAAGTTTTTCTTCAGTAGATCGTGTGATACCGAAGTTGAGATAACCAACAACAAACCAGCCGAGGTTGACAGCGCCGCCGCTAAACCACCTGCTGCCACTAACGCAATCACCCAAGCAGGAAGATTAGCAATTTCAGGGGTCGCAAGTACCATGATATCGCGGTCAATCTTCATCTCATTGGTGTCGCCTTTAGCATAGTAAATCTTGCCATCGGCATTCTTATCGTCCCACTTAATTAGACCCGTCTTTTCCCAGTTCTTAATCCACTCAGGCGCCGTTTCATAAGCAACACCAGTAGACTCTGGGCCATTAATGGTTTCAATCATATTTACACGAGAGAACGCAGCCAGAGCAGGAATAGTGGTATACATGATAGCGATAAATACTAATGCCCAACCTGCAGAGATACGCGCATCTTTCACTCTAGGTACAGTGAAGAAACGCACAATAACGTGAGGCAGACCAGCAGTACCAAACATCAGTGCGCCAGTAATAAAGAAGACATCAATCATGCTCTTTGAGCCTTCGGTATACTGGGAGAAGCCCAGCTCAGCCGATAGACCATCGAGTTTATCGAGTAAATAGACCCCAGTCCCATTGCCTGCGGCATCGACCAATTCAGCGCCAAAGCCAAGCTGAGGTATGATGTGACCTGTCATCATCACAGAGATAAAGATAGCTGGCACCATGAAAGCGAAGATCAGTACGCAGTATTGCGCCACCTGAGTGTAAGTGATCCCTTTCATGCCACCGAGTACGGCGTAGAAGAACACCACGGCCATACCGATATAAACACCGGTTTCGACATCCACTTCTAAGAAGCGCGAGAACACCACGCCCACACCACGCATCTGACCTGCTATATAGGTAAAGCAGATAAAGATAGCGCAGATAACCGCAACCGTACGCGCCGCTTGTGAGTAGTAACGGTCACCAATAAAGTCAGGCACGGTGAATTTACCGAACTTACGCAAGTAAGGCGCCATACATAGGGCGAGCAACACATAGCCGCCGGTCCAACCCATAAGGTAAACCGAACCATCATATCCCACGAACGAGACGATACCCGCCAGAGAGATAAATGATGCCGCAGACATCCAGTCAGCCGCAGTTGCCATACCGTTCATCACAGGGTGTACACCACCGCCTGCAACATAGAATTCTTTAGTCGAACCAGCACGAGACCAAATGGCGATACCGATATACAACGCAAAGGTAAAGCCGACAATAAGATAGGTTAAAGTTTGCACATCCATACTCGTTACTCCTTAATCTTCTTGAACGTTATATTTTTTATCTAACGCATTAGCTTTCGCCACGTAGACAAATATAAGTGCAACGAATACGTACATTGCCCCTTGTTGAGCGAACCAGAAGCCTAACTTGAAGCCCATAAAATGGATTTCATTGAGTACATCAACCAGTAAAATGCCACAGCCAAATGATACTGCGGCCCATATTGCTAGCAGTCCAAGAACTAAGCGTAAATTCTCACGCCAGTAACCCTCTGCCTTTTCGTTATTTTCAAAAGCCATTGCGACTCCCCTGTGCTGATTATTATTAAGTCATCGATTAATCTAGCAAGCAGGGATATAACAACAATCGCGACCTTAGTCTAACGCCAACGTAAACCTTTCAGAGAAACCTAAATTAACAATTTAAAAACAAATAGATACTAGTTTACGCGCACGTAAAGCATCAATTTTATCAAACGCTTACATTAGACTAAGGTCGAGCTAAAATGTAAACAAAATGTACAAAAAAACAGTCCTAATGCGGTTTAGATTATTAACTCTAGAGTGGATTTCAGGTGCAGTGCATAGGTGGATGCAGGCCTTCGAATGAAGGTGTTGGCATTTTTAGCTTGTAACATTTGGCTGAATTGGTTTTTGGTATGGCTGATGGTAGCGTTAACTTATATTGTTATGAATTGCTTGCCGCAGGTGAAGTGCATGGATGCGAAAATGTCGTGATCACAGAATGTGAAAGAGCGACCTCTTCGTGCAGGTACTTCTGTGACACGCCGCAAGTACATTCCCTGTAGGCTCTGCCGTGACATCCATGTCACGAAAGGTCACAGCCGCACCTACACCGAGTTATCTATTTCTTCGATTTGACCTTGTGAGAAGCTTTTGGACAAAAGAGGGTTTACCTTCGAATGAAGGTGTTGGCATTTTTGGCTTATAACATTTGGCTGAATTGGTTTTTGGTATGGCTGATGGTAGCGTTAACCTTCATTGTTTTGAATCGCTTGCAGCAGGCCTCATGTGCAAACACATTTGTGACGCGCTACGAGCACTTCCATGTGAGCTCTACCTCGGCGTCCATGCCTCGGAAGGTCACAACTGTGTTCACACCGAGTTTTCTATCTCTTCGATTTGACCTTACTGGTACCTCTTGGGCAATCACAAGTTAACTCATTTCTGGACAAAAGTTTGTTGGCCTTCGAATGAAGGTTGGCATTTTTGTGGTTTAACATTTGGCTGAATTAGTGTTGGTAGAGTGTCTTTGAAATTTGTATCTTTACTGTAATTAATCGCCTGTCCGGCGAGGAATGTGCAGATACTGCTGCTACACGCCGTGAATCCATCCGTGGAGGCTCGACGATGGCATCCCTGCCATCAACGTCCGCAGCCGCATCTACACAGGGTCATTTTGTCTCTTCGATTTAGCTTTATTTTGTATCCACAGGACTGTCAATGGTGAATCATTTTTGGACAAAAATGTGTTTTGGAAAATCAAACATTAGCAAATGACTAATAACTTCAGGTATGACAAATAGCTAAACCTGATAGAAAACTGCCACCAAAAAGCAAAAGACAAGACCTGACCCTATCGGTTTTTACTCTGAAATATGCAACCACATTGACTTAAATTATTTTATATGAATCAGATGTATAGTAAGCTACAAAAAATTACAACAGATGAAACGGAAGCATGTCAGAGGATACCCCCACTAGCCCTAGCAGCTACAAGACAATCTTTTTTGTAAGCGTAATCACATGCTTAATTTTCTGTATTGCGCTACTGACATTACTTGTATGCTTGCCATCTCCATCATTACTATCTTACCTTGGTTATGCCGACTCCGTTGCGCTTGCTAATGCTGATAATATCAATGACCCGTTTACTTCACATATTGTTGGCGAATTAGTTAAAAGTGGGACATTGATTAGCCTGAAAGATGTGTGGTCATTTCAAACAGGCTTCTATCAAACAATAATTACTTTTCTTATTGCCATTAACGGTTTGATCGCCGCTATATCAGTGATTTACATCAAAAGCACATCAGAAGAAAAAGCCGAAGAAATCACAAAAAAGTATATGCATAGTGACACTTTCAATCACGTGCTCAATTCAAAGGTTGAAAATGAGGCGGAGCTGCGACTACGAGTTGTACAAAGTGAATTAGAAACTACTGTTTCTGAGTATGAAGCGTCAGTAAGGACTGTAGGTGGTGCTTTTGATCGCTTGCAACTCTTAGAAACAGAAAACCAAAGCTTACGCCAACAAATAAAAATCATTTCAGAACGTGTTGCTCAGTTAGATATGACCGAAGCTGAAGACAAAGAAACCCTACTTGTCAAAAAGGAACAATAGATGGCATTTGTTAGAAAATCTGGTAGAAAAACTCAAGCGGATACTGAATTTGAAGATTTGTCTACACCTGAACATCTAATAACCCTTGCTGAAAGTAAGGGACTAGAGACTGACCCTGTCAATGTATCTGAATTGGCCAGACACCTAGGGATTGCCGTTAGATATGAGCCAATGCAAGATGAAGAATCAGGCTCACTAAAGAAAGAGAAAAAGTCAGGTAGTTGGGTTATGACTGTTAACTCACTACACCATCCACATAGACAAAGATTTACGATAGCCCACGAAATTGCACACCGCATACGCCATGCTGCTAACAGTGATTGCTTTGAAGATAAAACTTTCTTTAGAAATGGGGATACAAACTGGATGGAGGCCGAGGCCAATAATTTCGCGGCATCACTATTGATGCCAAAAGATGCCTTCGAGAATTTTATTGCAAACGTATCCTCAAAGGTTGAAGATGTTGCTATGCACTTCCAAGTGTCATCTCATGCCGTTCGAATTAGAGCCAAGGTTCTTGGCTATGACGGACATAATCTATGAGTGAATTTGTCTATTTTCCGATCATAAAGACGAGAGATGGCGAACTTCGATGTTTTGAACACATCAATGATGATGATTTTTCAAAGATTTTGCCAATCTATGAACTAACCAAATCGAGAAAAACGAAAAAAGCACCTGATGGCGATATATATCGTCGTATGTCGAAAATTGCCGAAATTCAAAAGAAACGACCATTTATACTTGATTTGAGTACAGACGAAAATTACACCAATCCTCAAATTGAACAATTATTGTCAGAACATAATGGCTTTAAAGAGTGGCAGTATTTTCTATTTGATCTTCATAGTGATTTGAATATCGTTCCTATGGTTCATTTGTATGAAGATGATAACGGTAAGTTCGAAGATGTTGAAGAATTCGTAAGAAGTACTTCTGTTAGGACGGATTTTCTAGCGGTTAGATTACCATATGACTTAAGTGACAAAGAAGTTGAGTATTACCTAACACCCATAGTAAATAACCTAAGCGAAAATTGTAAACTCTACGTTATTTTAGATGCTGAATTTGTAAGAAATAAACCCATTCAAGATGTAGTAGATGCTTTCCTTGATGCGTGTTCAGGTACGAAGCCATTCGAAGATAAAATCGAAGCCGTTGTTATGCTCTGCTCTAGTTTCCCATCGAATGTCGCTCAAACTGGTGGTGAAGATATTGCAGGTGAGTTTAGGATCTGTGAAGAAGATATCTATCAGGGTATTAGTGAAGAGTTCCCAATCAAATATGGTGACTACGTTTCAATTAACACAGAGCAAATTGAAATGAAAGGCGGCACTTTTGTCCCTAGGGTTGATATTGCATCTTTAAATGGAAAATCATTCACTTATAAGAGGTATCGTAGAAATAATGGTGGGTATGTAAGAGCCGCAAAGCACACCGTTATAGATACAACATCATATAAACCGCTTGGTGTTTGGGCTGATGAAGAGATTCAAGCGGCAGCAAATGATAATCCATCAGGTATCAGCCCTGCATTTTGGATATCAGTTCGCATGAACTACTACATTAAAAGCCGAATTTTACTTAGAGAGTCAGGTGACTCTTCGCTTTAGTGATGACGGGGCTTTCTTTGTAATTGTGTATATATCATCCGACGTCAAATGAAGAGTGGCTTCTTGTTTCAATAGTTTTGAGGCCACTCCATACCTTTCATTAAAATCGTTTCTTGATAACTGTCTTAATGAATCTAAAGTATTGTTTTTTGATACGTACTCGCATAACTCATGCTTCGATCTTAAATTGCTTCCTTTCGATAGCGCACTCAACTTTTGAACACTTAGCGCACTGGATAACACTCTTTTATCGTGTCGTTTGAACTGTTTTGATTGGCGAACATGAGTAATTGTACCTCTTTCGACCAGTAAGATGCCTACATCTCTTGAAATCGTTGCTCGTACTTCAGCCAAATTGCTTGGTTCACACACAACAAAGCAAAAATCAAAAAACTTTTTATAGCTTTCAATTTGATAACTCAATCTAGATACAGTGTCACGAGAACCTTTAATTTCAAAGGCAGTTAAGTAGCCATCATCCAGCAATGCTAGATCCGCTCGTCTTTCACCAAATTGAAATGAAAATTCAGAACCAACAACAAAATTTTCATACTTTTCTAGAAAGTACCTTACTATTAGTTTTTTAATTTCTAGCTCTGTCATCTATGCCACTTAACTGTATATACAAACAGCATTATCGTATATCACTTGCCTATCAGCAAGCATATTATTGACACCCTATTAATTAGTATTTTTCCCGAACTTCGGGGTCAGGTCTTGTCTTTTGACTCTTATTACTTTTTGTATATCAAAGTTGATTGAGTACGATTGTGTAATTTGGAGGCGTAACTCACTTTGGGGCAAAACCTTCTTAGCTTTTTACTCGCCACTCATACCAAATGAAGCTAAATCGAAGAGAGAAAATAACCTAGTGTAGATGCAGCTGAGGGTATCGAAAACATGGATGTTTTCGTTAAGCGGCCAAGGATGGCGCAAAGCGTCCCGAAGCAGTATCTGCACATGAGCCTGCCGCAGGCAATTAACTCCCATTGAAGGTACGACCTTCAGCTCACTTAACCCATTCCCACCCAGCCAAATGCTACATAAGCTAATCCAGAAAATGCCAAACCTTCATTCCAAGGCCACCAAACTTTGGGGCAAAAGCACGTTAGCTTTTTACTCGCCACTCACACCAAATGAAGCTAAATCGCAGAGATAAAATCACCTAGTGTAAGCGCGGTTTTGGCCCTTGGTGGCAGGGATGCCGCCGTGGAGCGTATAGGGACATATTCACAGCGAGCCAAAAGAGTGCTTGCACATTCCTCGCCGGACAGGCGATTAGTAACAGTGAAGGTGTGACCTTCAAATACACTTAACAAATAAGATGCTGCCAAACGCAACTAAGGCTAATCCAAAAAATGCCATACCTTCATTCCAAGGCCTACACACTTTGGGGCAAAAGCTTCTTAGCCTTTAACTCATTAGTCGTATCAAATGAAGTCCAATCGAAGAAGCGTTAGAGATAGGTGTAAGCACGGTTTTGGCCTTCGAAATCATGGCCGAAAATGTTCCAGACATTTTTCGGCATTCCCTCCGTCCTTGGAGGTCAGATGATTTCGCAGAGCCCACATGGAAGTGCTCACAACGATATCCCTATCTAAAAGCCAGTTCGGCAATCCCTGCCTCTCGTTCGTAAGCACGAAGCTACGCTTCACTCACCGAGCCAAAAGAGCGCTTGCACATACGTCGTTCCCTCACATCTGACCCATAGGGATATGGGAAATATCAGTGTGGTGTAGGGAACATCACTGACCCTGTGATCACGACATTGGTGCTTCCATGCACTGCACCCGCCGGACAGGCAATAAGTATCAACTATTCAAGTGAGGAAAGATATTTCAGCAGCGCCGACAACTCATCGGCAGAATGGGTTTTAGAGGTCACCAGATACTTACCATTAACCAATAGTGAAGGCACGCCGCGAATACCAGCCAGCTGCGCCTGAGTATCATAGTTAGATAGGGCTAACTTGCTATCAGCCGATGCAATCGCCTGATCGATTTCTGCTTTAGCAACACCTTGCTCAACAAAAAACTGTATCAACTCATCTTGGCGAGTAAAGGCGCCTTTTCCTTCGTGAATACGCTTAAACAGATTACCGTGCGCCTGAGAGGTAACTTTAAATCTTTGCGCAAGATAATAGGCTTCTTGACTCAACTGCCAACTTGGGCGGCCAGCCCCTACAGGCGTGCGCTCAAAATCCACACTGGCATCAAGCTTTGCCATCGTCGCACTAAATAACCCATCTTGGCGATAACAGTGGGGGCAATTGTATGAGAAAAACTCACGCACCACAGGCTTATTTGCCTCTGGAATACCGGCAACCTTAATGTAATCCCGTCCTTCAATAAACTGCGTTTGCGCCGCTAATTGAGTGGCAAAAAACGCCGTCAATGCCAATGTGATAAACCGTATTGTTTGGGTTAGTTTTTTCATATTTCACTCTTTTACAAAATAGATATTAACAAATAGCGCTTAGCAATCGATCCGCTAAAACGCGCTCAACAAGACTCGAGCATTTCAAATAGATCCTGATGGCGATATTGATAGCCAAGCTGCTGACAAATGAGCGAGCCGTCGACCACTTTATCCTCGCTATCATCGCCCGATGAGGTAAATTCAGGTTCAACTAAACCTAACATTGCCGCTGCGCGCTGATAAAACGCCGCCTTACATGGATGATCCGGTGAACAGATATTATAAGCAGGTGCCAATTGCCCTTTATGGGTAAGTATAGCCATGACGCCGCCGACACAATCATCAAGATGAGTCATGTTGACCGATAGCATTGCGCCAGTTAAGCCCGTTTTACCCGCAAGAAAACGCCCAGGATGACGCTTAGGCCCCATCAATCCCGCAAATCGAACAATAACAGCGCCTCTAAACATGGCTTCGGCCTGCAGCAGTATCTCACTGGTATCGTTGTGCGCGATGGCATCCGCCTCATATTGCACCTTACCATTAGCGGGATAGACGCCTGTGGTGCTAATAAAGAGAATGCGCTGATAGAGATGATCGCCCATCAGCGTACGAAGATGTTCAAGCCGTGCAAGATAGCCATTGTCACCACGGCGAAGTCCAGGGGGAATATTAATAACTATCGCATCGGCGTGAAGTTTAGCTAATTGGTCACTGTCGAGCGGCTGCTGAGCATCGAGATCTAATACAAATCCATCGATGCCCAGCTCTTTCAGTGCTAAGGCTTGTGCTGCTTCTCGTTTTGAACCACTAACAGAAAAGCCTCTATCGACCAAAGCTTGTGCTAAAGGTAAGCCAAACCAACCGCATCCAACTAGGGCAACAGAATGAATCATAGGAGTTTCTTTACAAACGGATAGTCAGTCTAAAATACCTTAATAGGCGCGCTCATAAAAGGCTGTTATTGCATTCCACTGAAATAAAAACTAATCCCGTTATCGACCTGCAATACCTTCAAGGCACCCTCTTTAAGCTCCTCTATTTTTAATACGCTCTCAACAAACACCTCTTCTTGCATAAGAAAGCGCAAACCAGGTTCACCGCCGTCACTATTACAAGCCCAAACTTGAGGCTGCTTAACCGATGAGGTGGTCATCATCACTTTACCGACGCAGCCATCGGAAAGTTGCACTAAAGTCCCTGGCGGATAGATCCCAAGCAGCTTCACTAACACTGAAATTAAGGTCTCTGAATGTTTGCCGGCATGGTTTTTAAACAAGTACCCTAGTGCGACTTGAGGCGAACGACTAACATCGCTCCAAAGTTGGTCATCATAATCATTGGCTAGGCTCACTAGCTGAGTACTAATAGGAATTTTCTTCTCGGTGAGTCCATCGGGAAACCCAGAACCATCGATAAACTCATGGTGATGCAACACGATATTGAGCACGGCCTTATTAAATAACCCTGTCTTAGACAGCATGTCATTACCAAAATTAGGGTGCATCTTTAAAAAATTGGCTTCAGATGGCGTTAATGGCGTGTTCTTACGTCGAATGCTTTCGGGCACCCTTAGTTTGCCAATATCGTGAAATAGACACCCTAAGGCGATATCACGCATATCTGACTTTGACATTTCCATCGCTTTGGCGATCATCAATGAGATCACCGCCACCGATATACCATGTTGAGTCACACTGTTATCTGACTCCCCCGCAGAAACAAGCGCGAGATGTGGATGTTTGAACTCATACATATGTTCAAGTAAGTTCTCGACCAAGGTCGCCGCTTCTCGATAGGCTCCCTCAGGATCGCTGGCTATTTTACTAAACATAGAACGACTATCGTTAAGACAGTCGATGAAACGCTTTTGACTTAATCGCAGCGATTTACGCACTTGTAGCTTGGCTTCAGTCACGGGATCAGCAACCACCTCTTCCACTTGAGCTTGGCTAACTTCTTCGCTCTCTTCCTCTTCGATCAATTCATTGCCAGAGAGCACAATGACATAGGGCACACCTAAGCTTTTAATCAGCTCAATCTGTGCTTCCTCTTCAATCTTTATGCGATTTAATAAGAACGGATGGTTCTTCCAAGACAAGGGGAGCTTGACCGTAAGGCCAATTTGCAATTTCGAGAGTGGTATTTGGATCGGCTTTTCTTTCGCCACGCGAAGTAACTCCATTATGAACCCACGTTTTATGATTATTTATCGATTGTGAGTCAAACTGGCACATAACAACATAATAGATGAAAACCAGCTTAACTTTAATAACATAACTATAGTCAATAGCAACTCAAATTGTACAAATTGCCATAAAATTGACAATAGATTTCGAATTTGGCACAGATTTTACACGGTCATTACTGAGGCGCATGAACTGCCCTTTTCACTATTTGGTTATATGTTATGCATTAAAATTACACCGAATCACAAAAGATTATTTTACATACAACGTCCAGACTCGATCATTAGCATTCAATATTATTTAGGCCGATCATCGAGCTGCTCAGTTCGCCAATCACCTAGGTAATAAGCGAGATGTTTAGATTTACCGATATAGATAAAGCTCCAAAATAGAAACAGCGCATCAAGACCGAAACTCCAAGTATACAGAAAGTGATTATGCACCAAGCGTTGCAATAACAATCCACCGTCTATCAATAACAGCATTGTTAACAACCACTTAAGCTGATTAAACAGCGGCCTGAGCCATAAAGGCCCCCGTTTACGCTCTGCGATCACCAATCCATATAACACCAAGGCGCCAAAGCCAGCCACAAGTGACAGCAGAAAGTCAGATTTTTGTGGGTAAATCAGCGCAACGAGTCCAGCCCTATCACTGGCTTGGGTTAATGAGGCAATAAATACACACCAACCACGACCAACAAATGCCAACATAACGTATAGCATCAGTGGGGGTTTAAAATATCCATTGTCATCAAGCCAATTGATATGACTAAAATTCAAATCCTGCTCTCTTTTTATTTTATTTGTTAACAATATGGAGGCAGTTCCTCCAAATTCAATATCTAACGAGCCTATAAACAAAAACGCCATCGATAGATGGCGCTTTATATTGCTTAAGCAGATGGTTAATCGTTAACCATTGAGAAGCGCTAATAGTTGTGCTTCATCGATAACCTTAACGCCAAGTTCTTGCGCCTTAGTCAATTTTGACCCTGCTGCCTCACCTGCCACCACGCAGTCGGTGTTTTTCGATACACTACCTGCCACCTTGGCGCCTAAGGCCTGCAACTGCGCCTTGGCATCATTACGATTTAGCTGAGTTAAGGTGCCAGTTAATACCCAAGTCTGGCCTTTAAGAGACAGGGCCTCTTCAGCGACCTCTTCGATAGCTGGCCAATGGACTCCAGCGTTAATCAAACCCTCGACCACTTCAAGATTATGGGGCTGCGCAAAGAAGTGCACTAAATGCTGGGCAACAATCACACCTACATCATCAACCTTGATAAAGTCTTCGGCATCGGCCTGTATCAGTCTATCTAAGGTTTTAAAGTAATTTGCCAAATTGGCTGCGGTCGCCTCACCCACTTCGCGGATCCCCAGTGAATACAAGAAGCGCGCAAAGGTCGTTTGCTTGGCATCTTCAATCGCGGCAACCAAATTGTTAGCCGATTTAAGCCCCATACGCTCTAACATGGTGAGTGCAGACGCGGTGACCTTAAACAGATCGGCGGGGCTTTCGATTAGCTCTTTGTCGATCATCTGCTCGACAACTTTATCGCCCATACCATCGATGTTCAGCGCCTTGCGAGAAGCAAAATGTTTTATCGCCTCTTTACGTTGAGCCTCACAAAATAGACCGCCGCTGCATCGCGCGACGGCTTCACCTTCGATACGCTCAACATCACTACCACAAACAGGACAAGCCGTAGGGAAGAGAATAGGCTGAGCATCATTGGGACGTTTATCGGCTACGACGGCAACAATTTGGGGAATTACATCGCCTGCGCGGCGAATGATCACGCTGTCACCAATTTGTACCCCAAGACGCGCTATCTCATCGGCGTTGTGTAGGGTCGCATTAGAGACGGTTACACCACCAACAAATACCGGTTTTAAACGGGCAACTGGCGTCACAGCGCCAGTACGCCCAACCTGAAAATCGACCCCTTCTAGCAGTGTTATCTCTTCTTGTGCAGGAAACTTATAGGCGGTCGCCCAGCGCGGTGCTCTGGCGACAAAACCTAAGGTTTTCTGCTGGCTAATATCATTTACTTTCAGCACGACGCCATCGATTTCATATGCAAGGGCTGCTCTGCGCTCGAGAATATCTTGATAATATGCGAGTACGGCGGGAATATTGTCACAAACCTTCACCTCGCTGCTGACGGGAAAGCCCCAACTTTTTAGTTGCATCAACTGATCATAATGGCTTGGAGCTAACGACCAAGACTCCGGCTCGACCACGCCAAGGGCATAGGCATAAAATGCCAGCGAACGGCTCGCGGTGATCTTACTATCGAGCTGACGCAAACTCCCTGCTGCTGCATTACGCGGATTAACAAATAATTTTTCACCCTTTTGGCGGGCTTTATCATTGACCGCCTCAAATGCCGCCTTAGGCATAAACACTTCACCACGAACTTCGAGTAACGGTGGATAATTATCGCCTCGCAGGCTCAGTGGGATCGATTTTATGGTGCGCACGTTCTCAGTAATATCTTCACCTACCGCGCCATCCCCCCGAGTAGCCGCGCGCTCAAACTGACCATCACGATATAAAATACTCACGGCTAAACCATCGAGCTTAGGTTCGCAGCAAAACTGAGGCGATGCGGTGGTCTTATCACTAACCCGTTTATGAAAAGCGTTAAACTCCTCTTCACTAAAGACATTATCTAAACTCAGCATTGGCTTGAGGTGAGTGACTTGTTCAAATTTAGCTAAGGCCTCACCACCGACTCTCTTGGTTGGCGAGTCGGCCAACGCTAGCTCGGGATACTGGGCTTCTAATGCTTGCAAACGGCGCATTAATCTATCGTACTCGGCATCTGGAACCGATGGCGCATCATCAACATAATAACGATAGTTATGTTGGTTAATTTCATTAGTAAGTTGTTGTATCTCTTGCTGTATAGCTTGCATTATATGTCGTCCAGATTAAGCAATAGAGGCCGCTGATGCGGCCTCTAAAATAATATCAATCAGTTAGTTTATGCTTGGGCGCGGATGCGTTGCAGGTAAGACTGCTTTTTCTGCTCATCCCAAGGGGAACGAGCGCCATCGAGTAATACGCCGCCTAAATCATCGGCAAGCTGATGTGCCGAATTAAGCATATTGGAGAAGTTCATTAGCGCATCGCCGTAGCAGGGTAATGTCATAAATAACACGATACCTTGAGTGGTGAACTGTTCCATTTCGTCGGGATTAAACACCCCAGGCTTAACCATGTTAGCTAATGAGAACAGAACCTTACCCGTTCCTGCGTTGTCTTCATGACGATGAAATATATCCATGTCGCCAAACTTAAAGTGTAACGTCAGTAGACTCGGCAACAGCTCAGCACCGTTTAATTCACCGCCCTCTTCTGCTACCACATGCAATACTAATACATCTTGTGGGTCGCCCAAAGGCTGCTCTTTAACCTCTTCAATCTCAGGTTGTGGCTCGACACTCAGCTCGGCTTCAGCCTGTGCGATTTGAGCTTCCACCACATCTGGCGCTGGCTTGGCGGCTTCTTGAGGAGCAGGCTTTGGTTTCACCTTCTCTGGTTTACGCGAACAAACAGGATCTTCAAACAGCGAAGGCTGAGCAGGTGCTTGACCTAAACCTAACTCCATCTGTTCTAGTTCGTCATTGGCACTCCCAGAGAGTGTAGGCTCTTGGCGTTGACGGGGGGCTTTCTGCTTAGGTTCATCTGATAAAGAGAACTGACGTTCGCCAGCAAAATTGGCAGATGAGGGCGTCACAGCCGACATACTTTGATCAGCTTGCTCTGGCGCAATCTCAGTCGAAGAGTCAAGCTCTTCAGTATTAAGCTTACGCACTCGAACGGCACCGATACCGTCAGCGTCGAAGCCATCACGATCTCTATTTTGCTCTTTATAGAGTCCAGCCATCGGCGTTTCTTTTAGCGGCTTAGGCTGCTGCCTTCTAATGGACCAAAAACCATGCACAAGTACCGCGATAATGGCTATCGCTCCTAACACGAACAATACCAGTTGCAAATTTTCCATTGATTATCCTGCTTTTCCCATAATTATCCTGCGTCGGCTAACGCCACCGCCTCATCAATATCTACGGCCACTATACGCGAAACCCCAGGTTCATGCATAGTGACACCAATCAGTTGATCAGCCAATTCCATGGTGATCTTATTGTGACTAATATAAACAAATTGCACACTTTGAGACATCTCTTTTACCAAGCGGCAAAATCTATCCACATTGGCATCGTCAAGCGGTGCATCGACCTCATCAAGCATACAAAAAGGTGCTGGATTGAGTCTAAAAATAGCAAAAACCAATGATAAAGCGGTTAATGCTTTTTCTCCACCCGAAAGCAGGTGGATCGTACTATTCTTTTTACCTGGCGGTCTGGCCATGATGGTCACGCCTGTCTCGAGCAGATCATCATCGGTCAACGCCAAATGCGCACTCCCCCCGCCAAAGACTTTGGGAAACAGCACGCCTAAGTCTTGGTTAACCTTATCGAAGGTCTCTTTAAAACGGGTTTTGGTCTCTTTATCTATCTTGCGAATCGCTTCTTCTAAGCTATTTAGCGCCTTGGTCAAATCGGCATCTTGGCTATCGAGATAGTGCTTACGTTCGCTCTGCTGCTCAAACTCTTCGATCGCCGCTAAATTAATCGCACCTAAGTGTTCGATGCGTGAACGAGTGCGCTCTAATGCTTTCTGCCTCGAACCTAAGGACAAACTTGGATCTAACTCACTCTTAACACTTTGCACATCAATTTCATGCTCAACCAATAATGCATGTTGGCTATCGGCCTGACCTTTAATCCCCTCACGACGTAAGGACAATGCACTAATAGCTTGAATCAAGTGTTCTATCTTTGCAAGCTGTTGTTTTTGTTTCGATACTATTTGATCTAGTTGAGTTTGCAACTCGGCTTGTCGTGCGCGTAATTTGTCGAGTGATTGCTGCTTTTGCTGCTGCATATTGAGCGCGGAGGTCAATTGCTGCTGCATCTGAGATGATGATTCGTCATCGGCTTGATGACTGCCGTCGAGTTGCTGCCCAAGCGCCTCTAGACTCGCGGTTAACTCTTGGATTCGCTGTTGATATTGACCCGATTGCTGCTGGTTAAGGGCTATCTCTGTATTAAGCGACTGAAGCAAAGTTTGATGCTTATTAAGCTCGGCCACTCTATCATCACGCTGGGATCTAAGTCGCTTGGTTAATGCACTACTTTCGTTGTAATTAACTGATGCCGTTTCCGTTTGCTTTTGCAGCTCATGAGCTTGTTGTTGATCTTCGGCTAAACGCTCCCCAATGCTCTGCAATCTCTGTTCATCAATCAACGCACTTTCGGCCAGCGCCTCTAGTTGCTCCTTGATATGCCCTTGTTGCTCTTGCGCATGGCTAATACGTTCTTTGGTCGCATCAACTTGTGTCCTAATGCGCTCAAGCTCTAGCTGAGTGCCTTGTAGCTGAGTGGCACCTTGCTGACTTAAGCTGCGGCATTCGATGAGCTGCTGAGCAATAAGCTGGGATTGTTCACGTAAAAGCCCAAGACTCTCCTCGCTATTAGCAATACTGGCGACTAAGGCCTCTTTTTCCATTTTTAGCTGGACTAATGCACTACTTTGCTCGCTCTTTTGCAATAAAAAACCGTGACCAAGCAGATAGCCATCGGCAGTAACGATGCGCTCATAAGGCGCTATGTTTGCTAACATTGTCTTAGCACTGGGGAGATCGGTCGCCCAGCGCAGATGCTCAAGCCAAGGCGCTAAGTTAACTGGAGCACGTACTCCTTGCCACTGCTTAGTGGTATATGGGGTGAAGCCAACTTGTGACTCGTCGACATCCACCTTTTGCGTCAAGACACCATCGAGCGCCAAGTCAACCGCAACTTCCCAGCCGGGCTCAACCTCGAGCATTTGCCATAATGCTCGGCTATCAGTCTCCTCCATATGGGGGAGTAGTCGCTCCACAATATTAAAGCGCCCCCGCTCTTCCGCTAGCGATTGCGATAGGGCATCAATTTGCTGCTGCAAGCGCTTATCTTGTTGCTCTAAACTATTGAGTTGCTGACTCTTCTGCTGATTACTGAGTGTTAACTGCTCACTTTGCGCGATTAAGTTATCCCATTGGATCTGTTGCAATTGCAGTGTTGTCTCGCCATCAACAGCGCTAAATTTACTCATTTGGCTCTGTAATGCCGATTTCTGATGTGATTTTTGAGCAAGATTACTGGTTAAATGTTTATGTTCAGACTGGGCAACTTGAAATTGTAATTGATGCTGATGCAGCGCCTGTTTCACCTGAGTTAAGCGTTCACTTTGTAGCTCTAGACTCAACTGCGCCTCGTTAACCTGCTCGTCGACAATCTCTATAGCTTGCTTGGCCGCTTGCTGCTGAGACACTGCATCCTGATAACGCTCATCGAGTGCTTTTGATCCCACATCGAGCGCCAGCAACTGAGCACGAGTTAACGCCAACTTTTGTTGGGTTGTCGATAATCGCTCATTTAAATGGGCATCTTGCTGCTGGCGATGTTTTAGCGACTGTTCAAGTTTGGCTATTTGAGTGGCATTGATATAAAACGCTTCGACTTGGCTATGTTCTTCTTGATCGAGTTCATCGAGTTTAAGCTTAAGCTGAGTGGCCTCGACTTGCAGTGATTGATTGGCTGCATCGAGTTCACTTTTTTTCAGTTCTTGTGCGGCAATTTCTCCACTGAGCTTCTCTAATTGTCCCTGTAACTCAAGCAAGCGAGACACATTGAGCTCAGCGTCCTGACGACGTTCAGTCTGCTTTAATTCTCGATACTGTTTGGCCGCCTGCGCCTGCTCGGCAAGCTTATCGATTTGTCGTCCTAGCTCTTGGCGAATATCACCTAAACGCTCGAGGTTTTCTCGGGTATGGCGAATGCGGTTTTCGGTTTCTCGGCGGCGCTCCTTGTAGCGAGAGATGCCAGCCGCCTCCTCGATAAAGACCCTCAGCTCCTGGGGTTTAGATTCGATCAGACGAGAAATCGTCCCCTGCTCGATAATCGCATAACTACGAGGACCAAGACCTGTGCCCATAAACAGATCGGTAATATCTTTACGGCGACATTTCTGGCCGTTGAGAAAATAGGAGGAATCACCATCGCGACTCACTTGACGCTTAACCGCGATCTCTTGATAGCTAGCGTATTGCCCGGCTAACCGACCATCTTGGTTGTCGAAAGAGAGCTCAACACTGGCAACTGACACGGGTCTGCGGGCCGATGAGCCATTAAAAATAACATCGGCCATCGAATCACCACGGAGGTTTTTGGCTGAGCTTTCACCAAGCACCCAACGCACGGCATCAATCACATTGGATTTACCACAGCCGTTTGGACCAATAATGGCGGTTAATGGTTGATTAAAAGGGATTTTAGTAACATCGACAAACGACTTAAATCCAGCAAGTTTTATCTGTTTGAGTCTCATTGAGCCCGTTAGGTCGTTATCTTTAGGGGCACTTAAAATGCACCCGTTATTATTGGGTGCCACTTTAGCAAAGCACGCCGCATTTTGTAACGTTTTTTATCACTAATAGGCCCAATTCGCGCTTGTTTTTAGCTCTGTGCTGACACACAATCGTTGCTAACACAGATAAGGATGACATTGATAACACTATGAATCAAAAAGCAAGCTCTACGTCCAAAAGTGGCGTGAACTATTTTCTAGATGGCTTTCGACTAATAAAGCAGCCAGGGTTAAGACGATTTGTATTTATCCCGCTGGCGGTCAATCTCATCTTGTTTAGTTGCGTGATCTACTTTGCGATAGGGCAACTTGAACAGGTATTTAATTGGGTGAGTAGCCAACTGCCCGATTATCTGAGCTGGCTTAACTTTTTATTATGGCCACTAGCCGTATTGACCTTGTTAGTTGTCTTATCATTTGTGTTCAGCTCGGTCATGAACTGGATAGCGGCGCCCTTCAATGGCTTGCTCGCCGAAAAAGTCGAGCAGTTCCTTACTGGTAAAAATCTCAACACAGGCACTACCACAGATTTAATTAAGGATTTGCCCCGTATCCTTGGACGCGAATGGATAAAACTTAAATATTATCTGCCTCGGGCAATCGTGTTTTTAATTTTGTTTTGGGTCCCCTTTATAGGTCAAACTGCAGCCCCTGTGTTGTGGTTCCTGTTCAGTGCGTGGATGATGGCAATTCAATACTGTGATTATCCATTCGATAACCACAAGGTACCGTTTCAAGATATGAAGTTTGCCCTTAATCAAACCAAAGGCAGCAGCTTCAGCTTCGGCGCCGCGGTGACGCTATTTTCGATGATCCCGATTGTGAACTTTATCGTCATGCCTGTGGCGATTTGCGGTGCCACCTCCATGTGGGTCGATAAGTATCGTGCAGCTTATAAAAACGATCAAATAGCCCCTGAATAGTGCTAATTGTCGGTTTTTAATAACGCGCTTTAATAAAGTGATTTTTAGCAAGGCGTTTTGAATGTCGTAATTTGAGGACAAGGCTTGAAATATGAGGTTTAGCCGAGAATAAAAGAAGCCAACCTAGTGATACAAATTAGCTACGTTCAAACAAACTCCATTTCAACAAACTAAAGAAGCGCGCTCATCATGACGCGCTCCTGTTACTGTTAAATGCTCTTCCTAATCTAACCTTGTCCTTCACCTAAAAAGACAGCACTGGTATCTGGGATCTGTTTCGTTTTTGACAAATCAATCACCACTGTTGCTGATATTTTATCTTGTATCGCCTGACGATTGGCATCCCAATAGATCTGCATAAAGCCAAGTAAACCTGTGGCAAATCCTGCGCCATAACCGCCGTAGCGGCCAAAGGCATCCCAGAGCGATATCTTAGAGGCATCGAGCTGAATCACCCGAATATTAAGCAGCTTCTTACCTAATGTTTGCCCGTCAAACCACGCGGTAAACACGGTAAAATAGAAGGCCGCCCAACCAAAACCTAAGCCTAAGTCATTGAGCAGTCCTTTAGCCCATCCGAGTACGCTGTAGGGTTGCTTGTCATTATCCTCAATTCCATCTTGGTCATTGGCAGGCAACACAACCGGGTTATCTTGTTCCTTTACCTCATTAGAAGCGGCAACTAACGGTTCGGCGCCCGATATTTGGGTGCGATCAAGATTCGAAGTCGGCGAACTAGGCGATTGAGCACCAACCTCTTGGGGCGATAGATTATCGCTACTCTTATCTGCTTGACTGTCTAATACTTCAGACGAGGAAGCGGCTTCAGAGTCTGCCGCCATGGGAAATCGATTAACGACAAGCTGTGATAGCTCGCTGATATCCTCTTGAGAAAGTTCAAGTTCTGAGATGACCTGCAGCAACATCTGTCGCTTTTCTTGCGCAGTTATCGACATTCCCTCGACGATTGCCATCAGGCTGACGAGCTTAGTCTCTGCGCAGGAACGAGTCTCACACATAGTTAACGCCAAAATATCGGGCAATATTTTTAACGATGCGCTCACACTGGGCTCACGTATCCCTATGGTGTCGTTGATTGAGTCACTTTGAGCATTTGAGCCACGTTTATATTCAATCAAGTTATCGCTGGTCACCCAAATCGTCATTATTAACATGGAGAAATAGAGCGCCCATTTAAACGCTTTACCAATTTGATGACTTCTGCGTTCAATCAACAGGGTTAACCCAACGAGTAAGATAAACAGCCAACCAGCCTGCTCGGCCAATACGCTAATTAATAAGCCATCGATAGCGATGGCTATGCCGCGCTTTACTGGTGAGGCCAGCGGCGTATACAACACGCTGGGAGCGATATTAAATGCAAATGGGGTTACCATTGTTTTTGGGTCTTTAGTCGGGCTCACGCATCCACTCCATGTGAGACAATCGGCAATATCTCTTGACGATAGAATTAACGAAACTATGTTTAATCATTAACTTAGCAATCAGATCCATTTTGCACTAGGATTAACCACTTTCTAATTATGATAGATATTACATCATTAATAACTAAATGGAATAAAGAAGATTAAACTATGATTTCTAAAGCAACAAAAGCACACTATGATTTAGCTGTATAAATTAAGGAGCAAGCAATCCATGAGTAAAATTTTCGAAGACAATTCACATACTATTGGTAATACACCTCTTGTTCGCCTAAACCGCGTTAGCAACGGCCAGGTGCTCGCAAAAGTTGAAGCGCGTAATCCAAGCTTTAGCGTTAAATGTCGTATCGGCGCAAACATGATATGGGATGCTGAGAAAAAAGGCTTACTCACAAAAGATAAAGAGCTTATCGAACCAACATCAGGAAACACGGGGATTGCGCTAGCTTATGTTGCAGCGGCTCGTGGTTATAAGTTAACCCTGACTATGCCTAACACCATGAGTCTAGAACGTCGTAAGCTACTTAAAGCCCTAGGTGCGAACTTAGTGCTGACAGAAGGTGCGAAAGGAATGAAAGGTGCTATCGATAAGGCAGAAGAGCTTCGCCAATCAGATCCAGAGAAGTATCTTATTCTTGGCCAATTTGATAACCCAGCCAACCCAGAGATCCATGAGAAAACAACTGGACCTGAGATCTGGAATGACACCGACGGCGAAGTCGATGTTGTTGTCGCTGGTGTCGGTACAGGCGGAACCATCACAGGTATCAGCCGTTACATTAAGAATGTACAAGGTAAAGCCATTACCTCTGTCGCGGTAGAGCCGGTTGATTCGCCAGTGATTGCGCAAACTCTCGCTGGACAAGCCATTCAGCCTGGTCCGCATAAGATCCAGGGCATCGGTGCTGGTTTTATTCCTGGTAACTTAGATTTAGAGATGGTTGATCGCGTTGAAGCGGTAAGCAATGAAGATGCTATCGAGATGGCTCAACGCCTAATGAAAGAGGAAGGCATTTTGGTCGGTATCTCCTCTGGCGCAGCGGTTGTAGCAGCAAACCGTATCGCGTCATTGCCTGAGTTTGAAGGTAAAAACATCGTCGTTATTCTGCCTTCTGCGGCAGAGCGTTATCTCTCCTCAGTACTGTTCCAAGGCCAATTTGGGGATGCTGAAAACGTTCAGTAACACCCAATCCTGACATTAGCTAGATGTTAAAGCCCTATTGGTACTATCACTAATAGGGCTTTCTATTGGGCTAGTAAAAATATTATTAATACAGACAGTAATGATCTCATTCAGTTGCGCTTCATCTAACTTACCACTGACGACCGTTTGATATTCGACCCAAC
Source organism: Shewanella mesophila (assembly GCF_019457515.1). Lineage (NCBI taxonomy): Bacteria > Pseudomonadati > Pseudomonadota > Gammaproteobacteria > Alteromonadales > Shewanellaceae > Shewanella > Shewanella mesophila. The sequence continues at coordinate 1,700,197 of NZ_CP080421.1, read as the reverse complement.
GAATTAGGCCTAATACTTGGTGTGCCTCAGCCATTGCTTGAGAGGAACCGAGTTGTACAAAAAACTGCTCGATAGTATTGAGCAATGCATTATCTAACGACTGAATGGCCGAGGCGAGCTGCGGATTTCGCAATGCTTCTTCATGGAAAGCAACCTCCAATATACGATCGTCTCTGTGACTAACCTGCTCTTTAATATGTTCACAAATAAACAACGATAAGTTATCCGCGAGCGCTTTACGCGATACTTGATCGCCCGCCTGCTTCAGGGTTTGTAATAATTGAAAGCTTTTTTGTTCAAGTGTGTTGTTCATCCACAGCGTTTTTTCGGCAAAGTAAGTCAAAGCATCACTAATGAGATCTTTAATGTCTTTAAAATAATAGGTCGTCGACGCCAAAGGAACATTAGCCTCCAGCGCCACGGCGCGATGACGAACGCCACGGATCCCCTCCTTGACGATTAGCCTCAGAGTGGCTTCTAAAATGGCAACACGTCTAGCCTCACCATCTGATCTATGTGTTCTTCTCCCTACATAACGTAACGGCAGCAGCATCAATAACTCCTCAACACATGGTTTCGCATCCTATTATCGGCATGATATTATCACTTGGTATCATGCGCGACTAGACGAATAGCACCTTGTTTAACATCTTGGTATCGCACCTACAAAGGAATAAACGACAGATCTATTGTCAAAAAGTGGAGGTTAAATAGTAATTTCGAGAGCTAGCTCGACTAACAATAAGTTGCCTAATGCCTCGAGTGAAAGATAAGAGTAAAGTCCAGTTAGCAATTGACCACCTCCTATTCACAGAGCTTTCTTACTAATGACATTTTACCAAAAACCAAAATCTATCAATGCATTTGATGCAAAATTCGAAGCACAAAAAATAGCCTTCGCCCCCGTGGCATTTCAAGTTGCACGCTGCTTGCTAAAATTTAATATCTTAAAGTATATCGATAGCGCTAACGGCATAGACAGTACTAAAGAGCAGATTGCATCTCAGTGTCAGCTGTCCACATATGCGATTACCGTTCTACTGGATATGGGTTTAAGCATGGGATTGCTGTGGAAGGAAGACGACCAGTACCGTTTAGATAAGATCGGCCATTTCATGCTTCATGACAATATGGCGCAAACTAACCTCAATTTCATCCACGATGTCTGCTACCAAGGTTTATTTGAATTAGAATCGTCTTTAGTCGAAGGCAAAGCCAACGGCCTTAAAATCTTTGGAGATTGGCCAACTATCTATCCGAGTTTAAGCGAGCTCCCCGAACAGGTAAAAAAAAGCTGGTTTGAGTTTGACCACTATTATTCTGATCACGCATTTGATGTATTGCTGCCATTGATCTTTAAGAATACCCCTAAAACCATAGTCGATATTGGCGGAAATACGGGGAAGTGGGCCCTTGCCTGTACCACTTATGATCCAGATGTCGTCGTCACTATTATGGATCTTCCAGGACAACTTCGCGTCGCCCTATCTAATGCTAAGCGACATAATCTCATCAGCCGAATTAAGGGTTTTGAGTGTGATCTGTTAGACGAAAGCAGTCCTTTTGCTAATGGTGGTGATCTCTATTGGATGAGTCAGTTCTTAGACTGCTTTAATGAAGAACAAATTCTTACCATCTTACGCAGTACCGCCGCCAATATGCATTCCAATAGCGAGTTATGCATTTTAGAAACCTATTGGGACAGACAACCTTTTGAAGCTGGCGCTTACTGTGTCAACGCAACATCTCTTTATTTTACCGCCATGGCCAATGGCAACAGCCGCATGTATCACTCCAAAGAGATGCTCAAGCTGATCTCTCAAGCTGGATTATACGTTGATGAAGACATCGACAACATTGGTTTAGGGCATACCCTGTTACGTTGCAAGCTCAAGCCATAAGGTTTTATTAATCTGTAATTAAAAATAATCAAATTTTATGATCAATATACAGACCCTATTATGAGCAACATAGAATGAATCAGTAATGGGGTTACCATGAAAAATAGAATAACGGCACTTCATCGTAGTGCATCAAGTCTACCAAGCCCCATGGCAGGTCTAGCCTTGGCAATTGCTAGCCTTGGCTGGGCTTGGGACAGTTTACTCCCACAATATGATGGTCTGGGACAAACGATAGGAACACTCATTGCCTGCATGCTGTTGTCGGCATTGATGGCTAAATTTCTGCTACACCCTAAGGTATTAAAGGAGGAGTTAACCCACCCCGTTGTTGGCAGCGTCATTCCGACTTTTGCGATGGCATTGATGGTAGTCTCTAATACACTTTGGCACCACAATCCGGTAGCAGGAAAATATCTATGGCTAATAGCCATCGCTATTCACTTAATCTTCTTAAGTATTTTTGCCTACTACCGCGCGCTTGACTTCAAACTAGAACAGATGGTACCTAGCTGGTTTGTTCCCCCCATAGGTATTATTGTCGCAGCGGTAAGCTTTCCTAACGATGGTTACCACTGGCTCGCAACCGCCACATTGATGTTCGGTATGGGCTGCTATTTAGTCATGCTACCACTCATGTTGTATCGTCTGATTTTTTGCCCAAAAATACCAGATGCAGCAAAACCCACCATAGCCATTTTGGCGGCGCCAGCAAGCCTGAGTCTGGCCGGATACCTTACCATTGTTGAACAGCCTTCTGCGACTGTGGTGACACTACTGCTCACCGTCGCCATTCTGATGACAAGCATAATCTACTTAGCGCTTTTTCATCTGCTTAAACTGCCGTTTTCACCAGGATATGCCGCTTTTACTTTTCCTATGGTGATAGGAGCTACCGCCCTATTAAAAACATATCAGTGGATGCTAACCAAATACGGAATGAGTAATTTCGCTGTTGGAATAGAAATGACAGCCATCATCGAATTAATCGTTGCCAGTGTTATCGTTGCATATGTTTCTTATAAATATATCGACCATTACCGCTAGTAATAGATTAAACCCTCCTTTCTCACAGCTTCAGATCACCAAACCAGATCATTAACAATAGAATAAACAACAATAAAAGATCAAATAGTCTCTACTTTAGAGTTTGGAGTTTATTAAAAGCGGGAAAACATCAAAAACGCAACATGGTGACACCAAACTATTAACAAAAACAACCTATCTACCAATGAGTAATGAACAAAAATTATCGAGATAGCGCTCACAAATAACCGATTTCCACAATATTTTTCAAATTTTAACGATTATTTTTAAATAACATACTCACCATTTAACAAACCCAAAACCAACAAATACAAAAACAATTAACAACAACTAAAAAGTCAAAAGCAAACACAAAAAACACAAACAATCAAATTTAATAACAATTAAACCAGAGTGATATACAAGAAACCGTACAATAAATAAACACCACCCCATCAAGGTTAACACGTGGTTAATAAAATGATAAATCAAACAGCTATTTATCATAGGTTTCATCTGTGTCGAGGATGTTGCAGTTGTTATCTCGCTATGATTATATCAATGATGAAGTAAAGATATTTCAATATAAGTAAATGTTTGAAAAGTTTTTACTAATCAATATTAAATCAAAAACAAAATAAGTCTCAGGGAGAAAAAAATGCAGCCAAATTCTATATTGGCCAAAGCTGTTCACTTTGTGTTAATTGGTGGGGCAGCAACTGCCGCATTAAGTGCACCAGCGGTTTACGCAGCGGATGAAAACAAGGTAGAACGGATTCAAGTTACTGGTTCTCGTATTATTAGAGAAGGTGCAGTAGCCCCAACGCCGGTAACCGTCATTAGTGGTGATGAATTATTAGCAACTGGAGCGACTAATATTGGTGAAGCGCTAAACCAATTACCCGCTCTTGGCAGCACTTACTCATTGGCCAATTCTGGCCGTAACATTGGCACAGCAGGCCTTAACGTTCTTGATTTGCGTAACATGGGTACTGCGAGAACCTTGGTTCTAGTTGATGGGAAACGCCACGTATCAAGTTCAGCCGGTTCGCAGCGAGTGGATGTTAATACCATTCCAAGTAGCTGGGTTGAACGAGTAGAAGTTATCACTGGTGGTGCCTCGGCCATTTATGGTGCAGATGCCGTAACAGGGGTAGTTAACTTTATTTTAAAAGATGATATTGAAGGATTAGAGTTCTCTGCAACCAAAGGGTTTGCAGGCGAGAGCAGCCACTCAAAAGAAAAACTCTCATTATCATACGGTACCGATTTTGATAGCGGCAATGGTAACGTAGCATTTGCAGTAGAATATAGTGGCCAAGATAGATTACGCAGCTTAGATCGAGAGCAAACGGCAATTTCCTTCAGTGAATTACGTAATCAAAATCAGGCTCCTGGAAGTGTAGATCCCAATGATCCAGACAAAATATTAACACCTAATGCAGGTTATTACGCTATCAATAGAGATGGTGTATTTAATCTAGATGGGTGGAAAACCTTTAATCCAGATGGCTCTGTTCGAGATGTCTATACAGGTAGTAATGTTGATGGCGTTAAGTGCGCCGATTGTGACTCTTTTAACTTGAGAGAATATACAGACTTACAACCTGAATTTAAGCGATATAACATTAACTTTAAGGCTAATTATCAGCTCAATGAAGACATGAAAGCCTATTTTGAAGCTAAATATGTCAACAGCCAATCAAGTGATTATGGTCAGCCCGCGTTTTTCTTTGGCACTCCGTTAAACGTAAAACGCGACAATGCGTTTTTACATTCCAGCGTTACCGAGTTAATGGATGCTCAAAATGCAGACTCTATCGGTGTTAGACTGTTTACCGATAGTATAGGGCAACGCATCGAAGATGATACTCGCGAAACACAGCGATATGTATTAGGCCTCACTGGCTACATCGGCGATGACTGGGAATACGATACATATGCTATCTATGGCCAAACAGATCTTGAACGTGTTAATAAAAACAACATGATCAAGAAGAACTTTGCCTATGCCCTAGATTCAGTCATTGAAAATGGTGTTGCCGTTTGTCGCGATGCTGACGCACGAGCTGATGGTTGCGTTCCGATCAATATTTTTGGTGCAGGCAATGCCTCATCTGAAGCTCAAGATTATATCAATACTGTATCGACAGGAACCTCTGTCATTAAACAAACGGTATTAGGCGGAACCTTGACTAACTCTATGCTTTATGAGTTACCAGCTGGCGAAATTGGCTTTTCTACAGGGGTTGAATACCGTAAAGAAGAATCTATACAGAAAGAGCCGAAAAATGCTGAAGGTACTTTCTTCAATGTGTTAGGTGAAGATAGCGGCGAATACGATGTAAAAGAAATTTTTGCGGAAGTGAATATACCTTTACTCGCAGATCTTCCGGCTATTCAGCAACTCGATCTTGAACTGGCCGCTCGTTATGCGGACTACAGCACTATTGGTGATGCTACAACTTGGAAAGCGGGTCTAAGCTGGCAGCTTAATGATGAACTTCGAGCACGCAGCACCTATTCTCGCGCTATTCGCGCCCCTAATATTGGTGAGTTATTTGGCGCGTTAGGGCAAAACTTCTTTAACATTGATGATTCTTGCAAACTCGACAATCTTAATGATTTAACACCAGAACAAGCTGCTATTCGTAAGACTAGCTGCGCAGCGCTTGGTGTACCAGCTGACTTTAACTCTGATTATGATTCAGCAACAGTCGAAGGTCTAAGTGGTGGTAACGAAGATCTAAAAGAGGAAACGTCAACAAGTTACACCATTGGTGCCATTTATCAACCTGACTTCATATATGGTCTTTCGATTTCAGCTGATTACTGGAATATCGTAATTGATGACGCTATTTCAAGTGTAAGCGCACAAGACATGATTGATAAATGTCTTGACTCGACTACAGGCATCGACAACGTATATTGTCAGCGTATTACTCGCGATCCAGCCACTGGTGAAATAACCAGTTTGACGTCGCAATCATTAAATATTGCCAAGCTTGAAGCTGCTGGTATCGATTTTGATATCGGCTATGTATTTGATCTATACAATGGTGATGTTAACACCAACATGGTGGTGACTCACTTGCTTAAACGCAACGAATATCCGTTCCAAAATGAACCTGGTACGAGCAATGAGTATGCAGGTATGACTGGAGAAGCTGATTGGCAAGCAAACTTTACTGCAACCTATAGTAAAGATAACTGGGGCGTATATTGGAGAACAAGATTCATTGATGGAGTTTCTCTCTATACTCCACAAGAGCTTGAAAAGAACCCTAACCCTAGCAGTAGCATGTCATATGGAAAATATTTCATCTCTGACGCATCGGTATCGTATGCTTTCGATAGCGGTATTAAATTAAAATTTGGCGTCGATAACCTATTTGACCGTGATCTTCCGTACGGTACGACTGGGACTGGTGCAGGTTCAGCCTCTTACGACAACGTAGGTCGCTACTACCACGCAACCTTTAGTTTCGCGATGTAATAACTACAAAAACGGCATCCTAGGATGCCGTTTTTATTGCTCGATTTCCTAAACTAAAAGCAAAATAAGCATTACACAAAGCCAAAATAGTGCGCAGCGACTACCACAATACTCGATACAACAAATAACGCCGCCATAAAGCGCCAGATAAACTTAAGCCAAGCCCCCCAATCGACTCTGCATACACCTAATGTCGCCATCAATGACGCCGAGGTCGGTACGATGACATTAGTAAAACCATCGCCCAACTGAAACGCCAACACCGCAACTTGACGGCTAACCCCCACAATATCTGCAAGCGGCGCCATCAAGGGCATGGTTAATGCCGCCTGTCCTGAGCCCGAGGTCACAAAGAAATTAAATATCGATTGAAACAACAACATAAACCAAGCCGAAAATGCCGCTGGCAGCGCACCAATAAAACCGCCAGCGCTACTAAGTAACGTATTGAGAACGCTCGGCTTCGTCGGGTCGCCGCCTCCTAATATAATTAAAATGCCAGAAGCGCAACCGACTAATATCGCAGGCTCTAGCATAGTTGCAGCACCTTGCTTAAAGCTGGTTGCAACGCGATTGACTGTCATCTTATTAAGCTTAAACACCACAGCAAACACGCCAACCACTATCCCCATGGTAAAAAATTGACTCGCTATCTCAGGAATAAACCAAGCATTTGCAACCACGCCCCAAATAACCCAAATCACTGTGAGTAATATGGTCAGTAACACTAAGATATCACCTAGATTAAATCGGCTTTCTAAGCTAGCGCTAGCTTGGTGATCTCGAAAATACTGATCACTTTTATAACTATAAGATAATGATGGAGTTGCTCTAATTTTAGCGCCATATCGCATGGTGAAAACTATCCCCATCAGGGTAAATCCAGCCCACATAACACCTCTCACTCCCGCCCCCGAAAGCACAGGAATGCCAGCAATACCTTGAGCGATAGCCACGCTAAAAGGGTTCATCCATGAGCTGGCAAAACCGACTTGGGTCGCCACATAAGTCACCATAACCGTGGTAATGCCATCAAAGCCGAGGCGGATCATCAAAGGGCAAATAATAATCGCAAAGGCTATCGCCTCCTCCCCCATACCAAAAACCGCGCCGCCAAGAGAAAACAAGGTAAACAGAACGGGGATAAATAGCCCTTCATTACCTCGAGTCCTATCGATTAACCGCAAGATGCCATTATCTATAGTGCCCGTTTCCATTACGATGCCAAATGCACCGCCGATCACTAACATGAACATGATGACACCGATGGCTGTTCCCCACTTTGAACCAGAGACTAAACCTTCAAAGGCAAAATTAAAAAAGCCGACATCACCGCCACCCTCGAACAGGGAGATAGGCTGAAGAACAGGAGTTCCACTATCATCAACTTGATAACGAAATGAGCTAGGATTAACAACACTACGGCTCTTTTCGACACCATCACTCACGTAGATAACATCTTGGGTCTCGAAGGAGCCAACAGGAACAATATAGGTTAGTAGCATTGCCGCTAATGCGACAAAAAAGATGATCACTAAAGTGTCTGGCATCTGCCAGGTTTGAACAGACGAGGTAGACTCAATTGATGAGTTTGTAGGATTAGCATTCATTTTATGGCCAGAATAAAGATTATCTGGCCGCAAATATAAACTAATTCAACCTAGGTTTACACTGCGGTGTCAGCTGATAACTCAAGCATTAGCAAGCAGTAACATCAACACTATCATTGAGACTAACATTAACATTCGGAAGTCACAGCCTTAGATCTATTTTGCCAAAGATGACTCGCAAGCATCACCAATAACGACAAAAGTAATGCTGGCACAATAGGATGAATATGCCACATAAAGGGCGCAGCTATTTGCAGCAGTAAGTAACTAATCAGCCCTGCCACCATCGATGTTAATGCGCTAACGCCATTGACACTGGGTAAAAACACTCCGGCGATTATGGGCCACAAAAATACCGCCTGAAGCGCACCAAATGCAGCAAGATTGATCCAAACAATCATCTCTGGTGGATCCAATGCCCAATAGCTAGCGATGAGTGTGACCAGTAAGAGAGCCATTCGAGTCAGCCTAACTTGCATGGCCGAGCTTAAGCTAGGCCACTTCTTCAAGGCGCCGTCGCGAATAAGGCTAACCGCCGATTGTAATAACATGGAGTCGACCGATGACATGACTGCGGCGATTGGCGCCGCTAACAGCACTCCAGCCCAAAAAGGAGGAAAAATCCCCGATATTAAACTTGGCATGATCTCATCAGGAACCGACAAATCAGGATAAAGCGCCCGACCAAGAACACCGCACAGGTGCGGCAGCAAGGTCATCAAAAAACAGATAATGGTTCCCCATACCATGCCCCGCTTTAAGGCGCTGCTATCTTTTACTGCCAGTAAACGCACTAAGGTATGGGGCAGCCCCATGGTGCCAAAACAGATCAACACCCAAAAAGAGAGCATCATAGGCCAGCCAAGCGCATCACTTACGCCATGTGGCTCGAGCATTTGAGGAGAGTAATGGCTAACGGTTGCCATTAATTCAGGTAGTGGAGCCTGAAACAAAATACCGCTAAACAGGAGTAGCAAGCCTAGCAGCATCACAATCCCTTGCAACGCATCGGTTAGCACTACTGCCCGAAACCCGCCTGTTAAGGTATAGACGAGCACAGTGACAACAAACAGAGCGAGCCCCAACTCATAACTAATACCGCTCACGCCAGAGAATAACCTCGCGCCGCCAATAAACTGCACCGCAATCATCGCGATAAAACCCGTGACTAAACTTACCACCGCTATATGGCTCAGTAATGGGCTGTGATAGCGAGCATCGAGCCATTCAATCAAGGTGGCATGTCCATGGCGCTGGCTCAGAAACTTGGGGCCTAATCCCCCTAGGGTTAAGATAGCGACAGGCACCTGTATTAATGCAAGCCATACCCAACCTAAGCCCATTTTATAAGCGGCGCCTGGACCGCCGATAAAGGAGCTGGCACTGGTGTATGTTGCAACAAGGGTTAACGCCAGCAAAGGGCCATTTAAAAAGGCGCCACCGATAAAGAAACGTTTTGCCTTATCACCGTAAAGTCTATCCCCCTTTTGACTCTGCCTATGGCTCCACCAGCGAGTAATGATCAGGCTCAATAACAGATAACCCATAACTGGAATAAGATTAGTCATCTTGTCCTCTCAGGAACACAGCTAAGGATAGGATCAGAATTAAAGGAGCCCCAATACAGGAGAACCAAAACCACAGAGGCAGACCAATCCAGCTGCCAGCATCTTTGAGCAGTAGCGGCCCCAAGCACCATAATATGAAGTAACCGCCAGTTAGCGCTAATGCCATTTTTGACAATGAAGCCATAGAGAGTCATACGAACAGAGAAACAGATACTCGATTCTAGACAAAAGCAGCGGTCAGAGCTAGCGTCATACTAGAAGAGTCTTAAGTATCAAGACCTGTAACACATTATTTTTACATTACAAATTTCTAAAAACGATCACGATAAATCCCACGAAACGCACAGCTAGCCGAAAAGAGTGAACCACCTCTAGATTCCACCATTAAAATCAGCCGCTTGCTTGTCTAGGTCGTTAACAAGCCATAGAATCAGACTCAATAAGCCATCAATTTAATTGATAGTTTCAATTTATATTAGTTTCAGTTAGGGACAAAATAGCCGTCATGAAATACTCACTCAAGCAAATAATGGTTTTCGATGCGGTAGCCAGCTTAGAAAGTGTCAGCGCCGCAGCAAGAAAACTCTCCATGACTCAGTCGGCAGTCAGCATGTCACTTGGGCAACTCGAGAACCTACTCGGTAGACCGCTTTTTATTCGACAAGGCAATCGGCTCACTTTGAGCCACTGGGGGAACTGGTTACGCCCAAAGGCGCGAAGGCTATTACAAGATGCGCAGCAAATAGAATTAGGCCTTCACGAACAACACCTTATCAGCGGCCGGTTTAGATTATGCTCAAGTCAAACAGCGGCTGAGCACCTACTCCCCGAACTTATCAGTAAAATCGATACCGATTTTCCTGAACTTAGGATCGATCTCACAGTTGAAAATACCGAGAATGTCGTCGAAGGTTTACTCAACTACGAATATGATTTTGGCATTATTGAAGGCCGTAATGACGATAGCCGTCTATATCAGGAACAATGGCTAGATGATCATTTAGTCGTTATCGCCTCCCCACACCACCCTTACGCTAGATATGAAACCACCAGCTTGTCACAGTTAGAGCAAGCGAAATGGGTGTTACGTGAGCAAGGTGCGGGGACGCGGCGGATTTTTGAGGGCGCCATTCACGGGGTAATAGAGAAGCTCAATGTATGGAAGGAATATGAGCATGTATCACTGCTCAAGGCGCTCGTTAAGAATGGGCCATACTTGAGTAGCTTACCTTTCTTAGATGTAGAAAAAGAAGTTGCCGCGGGTGAACTGGTTATCCTTGAAACGCCTCAGCTCAATATGCAAAGACATCTTTCATTTGTATGGCGCTGTGATTCGGGAGAGAACCCGTTAAGGGATTGCGTAATAACAGAAGCGCGTAGACTGAGTAAAAATCGCCAAGCTCACAAACACTCAAGATAGTCTTACAATAAGAGATGGGGCTACTAGCCCCATCTCTTTGTCGATAAAATAGTTTTATCAACTACATGCCTTAAGCATAAACATCACACACTTTAGCGGCGATCGCCTCTCGAGTTATAACCCCAACTAGCTTACCCTCGTCGACGACTGGAAAACTGCTAGGTTTACTGGCATGAGCTCGCCTTAAACGCTCCTCATAACTAGCAAAGGTATTTCCGGTTAAGATCCCCATTTCACTAACAGGGAACAACTTGTTTCTATCGACAACCATTAATTCAATTAAGTCTGCCACTGCATCATTTGGCGCCACCGTAAGCACTTGCGTTTGCATCAAGTCTGCGACTTTATAAGCAATCCCTCTGACATACTCTTCAGACCACAAACTACGGAGCAGATCTTGCTGTGATATATAACCCAGTAGCCGTTGTTGAGCGTCAACCACTGAAGCGCCGCGTTCATTGGCATCACTTAAACGCTTTAAGCCCTCATAAACGGATAGTTCAGGCGTTAACGTAAAAGGGGTTTGATTCATAACCTCGCTGACATTCAGCTTTTGAATTGATTTAGGCATTGATACATCTCCAGAGGGTGTGACTAATAATGAATGGGTGCCGTTAACTGTGTTAGTTAATGATTGAATTGACGGTGAATTAAAGGGAGATAAACACTCGGCTAATGTGGGTGGTGCAATATGTAGGTCGCTAGTCTGTTGTGGCTTACGCTCAATGATCCAATAACCCAAGCCCACCAATAATCCCCCGCCAACAATATTGCCAAGCGTCACAGGAATAAGATTGTTCCAAATGAAGTTAGCTAGGGTGAGATCACTATATTGCGCAGCCGTTATACCTGCCGCGTCGAAATATCCGCTGTGGGCAAAATTGGCTATAACGATCCCAAGAGGCACCATAAACAAGTTAGCGATGCTATGTTCAAAACCACTACTAACAAACATAGCCACAGGCAACATCAGCAAGATGGCTTTAGTGAGTGCATCCTTACTCGCGAAGGTCATCCATACACCAAGACAAACCAACATGTTACACAGCACGCCTAGCGCAAACGCCTGAGCCCATCCATGATGCAATTTATGCTGAGCAATGTTGAGCGCATTGACGCCCCACAAGCCACCATCAAGCTCATACATACGCGCGGTAATGATCAGCGTCAACATCAACATGGCACCGAATAAGTTGCCGATGTACACCCGTACCCAGCAAGCAAGTAACTCCTTAGTGCTGACGAGCTTTTGCGCCCAGGCAACGCTGCTGAGCACAGTGCTAGTAAAGAGTTCGCCGCCACAAATGACCACCAGCATTAGTCCCAAACTAAAAGCCAAGCCACCAGCAAGACGAACCAAGCCCCATGAGCTCGATGATCCTGTCGTTACAGTGATATAAAACACAAAGGCTAAAGCGATGAATGCACCAGCAAATGCTGCTAAGCCAAGCGATTGCCAATAGGCTTTCTTCACTTTTGTCACGCCATAGCGCTCTGCCTGTTGATACATACTTAATGCTGTACTCGCTGGCTGAATAGGTACTCTGTCGGCCTGATTTTGCAAAGCAGACACCGCGCTGTTAAACGAAGGAGGCGCCATTAACTGACTCCTTCTCGGTAAAAAATTCGCTGACTAAAACTAAGTAACATCATCTTCTCCTATTTATCGTTATAGAAAGGTTGGCAGCCACTAGGCTTATCTCCGTGGCTACAAACGTATCGCTACAACACGTAAAAGAAAATCTGATAATAATGATAGAGAGAATCAAGATTATTGATGGAAAGCCACTTGCGTTGCATAAATGTAAAACAAACCAGCAACAGATTAAGGCATTGAATTAAAAGATGTTATTTATATTTAAATCTATCTAGCCCTATTTAATCTAAGACAGCGTTCAGATGAGTCAGTCAATTGTTAACGTCTTAAAACGATCTTTCATGGCAAGAAAATCAAACTTGCCTAAGCTATAAAGCAAGTTGATAGCAAAAATAGCTCGAAGATGACTAGCGATAAGTACAGTTAACTCATTAAGCCTATTGATAAATGAACAATCAAAAATCGCGATAGCGCTCACAACGACACGACACTTGGTGATGCGCGTCATATTCGAAGTTGGGCGTTAATCGATACAACGCTAAAATTTGACGAGTAAGCCAACTCGCTCTCAAAAGTGAGGCTTAACGAGATCGTCGTATCAACGCAATTTATATGCCTAATGTAAAAATCGATAACGGATCTGGACACAAGTTGTTAACTAGGTCTCAAATCACCTAATCATTAGTTTCAAGTTAATTGATACTTAATGCCGACACCATTTTGCTGTGTTAATATTTATGAGGTAAATTGGTCAGACCAATTTCAAGCAATGTTAAGGACACAACTGCTCTCTTAAAAATGGCACTCCATGTGAGAGAAGCGGACAAGTTTTTCAAGTTAGATGTTCGGCATTATGGCCACGACAACTTGATTAACTTCCAAGGATACAGTCGAAGTCATCATCAAATAGATGAATCACTAAGTTCTTTTCGGAGAATGAGAAATTATGTCAGAAACAGTCAAACACGAAGAAACGGAAGCCTCTGAGCTGACTTATAAAGAGCTTCATCGTCCCGCTTCAGAGTTTAATACTCGTGAAGAATACCTAGACCATGAGTTACAAATCATGAAGCCTAGACGTTGGGGCCTGAATTTACCTGGTAGAGATTTCCGCTTTGAATGGGAAGACTTAGTTCCCGCAATAGCAGGAACCATTGGCATTACCGTTATGTATTCCGCCGTAATGGCAGCATGGGCTTCTGGACTTTCAGAACGCTGGGAACATGTGAATTTAGGTGCCGAATTTGCCATTCAAGTCGTTCGCGTAGAAATGCTCATCCCCGCTTTACTCTTTTGTATCATCAGTTCTGGTTTTATCAACCCTCGCGCCAACCTTGGCGGCAACCATGGCCCTATGATCCCCTTAATTGGTGCCATCGCCCTAGCTGGTGCGCATCCATTAGCCTTAGCGATTTTACTGGGTATATTTGGTCTGATCCTCAGCTACTTCAAAGGAGGATCGCGACTCGTGAATCTCACCTCAAGCGGCGTAGCAGGCGGTCTACTGGTATTCCTCGGTTTCATGGGGGCTAAAAGTCAGATCACATCGTTATTTGATTGGGCCGGCGGTTTGCAATCCAAACATGAGTTAGATTACAGCTTAGGCTATGTGGCGTTTTTCATTTTACTTGCAAACGTTATTCTTTATGCCTATCTAGCTAAGGTCGGTAAGCGCTGGCTAGCGATTCCACTATGCTCTATTGCTGCAATAGCACTGGCATTTGCACTCGGCGCAGGTCTAGATCTTCAATTTGTGACTGAACCTGGTATTCCAAACCTTAACCCTATCTACTGGTGGGGCTCAACCGAATACGGTTGGCAACTAGGTTTACCTAATTTTGAGCATTTTGTTGCATCATTACCTTTTGCAATTTTAGCCGTTGCTATGTGGTCACCAGATTTCTTGGGGCATCGTATCTTCCAAGAGCTGAACTATCCAAAAGGCACTGAAAAAGTATTGATGGACGTTGATGACACCATGACAACCTGTTCATTACGTCAAATCGTCGGTACTGCGGTTGGTGGCGGTAACATCACCTCATCTTGGGGAACTTATATGATCCCTGCTGCTATCGCAAAGCGTCCTATCCCTGCAGGCGCTATCCTACTTGGTTCATTGTGTATTATTGTTGCTGTCATCGGTTATCCAATGGATGTCACCGTTTGGCGCCCGGTAATGTCAATCGCTCTGCTTGTTGGTGTGTTCTTGCCACTACTCGAAGCGGGTATGCAGATGGTGAAAGACACTCAGAGCAGCCAAGCGGCAGGGATCTGTATCTTCGCCTCATTTGTTGCCAATCCTGTTCTTGCATGGGCACTAACCATGTTCTTAGATAACAATGGGCTAATCGGTGATAAAGAGCGCGCAGCTAGCCTGAGCACAGCTGACAGATTAATCATTCCTGGTCTTGCATTTGTTATCTGTCTTGCCGCGATGTTAGCGGTTGGCATGATCCAAGGTATACCCGCACTACTTTAAGCACTTCCAAATAGAGAGAGCCACGGCTCTCTCTATTTTCTCTCCTATACTTATTATCAATTTTGCTGATAACGCACTCACGCTCAAATATCAGACCTTCAAGTTCAGTCAATGTCATAGCAGATCAATATTGTAAAAGGCACTGATTGACGATAGACAAAAACGCACGTGCGTAAATAGCCGACAATAAGATGAGATGCAAATAGAAATTGAGCTCAAAAATGATAGGTCGATAACAGTTTTAGCATTATCTCAGCCGATTATTGTGCAGCAATTAGTGGGATATGGTAATATCATCTAGGTAAATTGGTCTTACCAATTTGAGTTACCGATATAGATACAATGTTTCAATCGTATCGACAATTAGAAGTATAGATTTTTCATCGAAACGTTAACGCGGTTCGATAATCAGTTCCCATCATCAGGGCAACATATTGAGGGGAGCTATTAAGACTTAGCTATTGGTGTATCGCTATCATTGCTACTGCAGCCAAAATCGATACCCAATAACCTTTATCTCAAACAGAAGGTATTAGTACGATGACTGAAAAAACTGAGCTGTTCACCAAAGCGTGGGAAGGTTTTACTCCTGGTGATTGGAAGTCTGAAGTAAATGTACGTGACTTTATTCAAGCCAACTACTTACCCTATGAAGGCGACGAGTCTTTCCTAGCTGGCGCAACTGATGCGACCAACCAGCTATGGGACAAAGTAATGGAAGGCATCAAACAGGAAAATAGCACCCATGCACCTGTTGACTTTGATACTGATAAAGTATCAACCATTACCTCTCATGAAGCTGGATACATCAACAAAGACCTAGAAACTATCGTTGGCCTTCAAACCGAAGCTCCTCTTAAGCGCGGCATGCTACCAAACGGTGGTATCCGTATGGTCGAAGGTTCCTGCGCAGCATACGGTCGCGAATTAGATCCTACAATCAAGTACGTATATTCAGAACTACGTAAAACCCATAACCAAGGTGTATTCGACATCTACACCCCTGAGATCATGCGTTGTCGTAAATCAGGTATCTTAACTGGTTTACCTGATGCCTATGGTCGTGGTCGTATTATCGGTGATTACCGTCGTATCGCACTTTACGGTATCGATTACCTAATGCAAGACAAGTTCGCTCAATTTACCTCACTACAAGAGCGATTTGAAGCGGGTGAAGACTTGTCAGCAACGATGCAACTGCGTGAAGAAATCGCTGAGCAGCACAGAGCATTAGGTCAAATGAAACAGATGGCAGCAAGCTATGGCTGTGACATTTCTGGCCCTGCAACTAATACAAAAGAAGCGATTCAGTGGACTTACTTCGGCTATCTAGCTGCAGTGAAGAGCCAAAACGGCGCGGCAATGTCGCTTGGCCGTACTTCAAGTTTCCTTGATATCTATATCGAACGCGACATCAACAATGGCGTGTTAACCGAAGAACAAGCTCAAGAGATGGTTGACCATTTCGTCATGAAGCTACGTATGGTTCGTTTCCTGCGTACTCCTGAATATGACGAGCTATTCTCTGGTGACCCAATCTGGGCAACTGAATCTATCGCGGGTATGGGCCTAGACGGTCGTACGTTAGTGACCAAGTCCAGTTTCCGTTTCTTACATACACTGTACAACATGGGCCCAAGCCCTGAGCCAAACATCACTGTACTTTGGTCAGAAAAGTTACCACTAAGCTTTAAAAAATACTGTGCAAAAGTATCTATCGATACCAGCTCTATCCAATACGAAAACGACGACCTAATGCGTCCTGATTTCGAGTCGGATGACTATGCTATCGCTTGTTGTGTAAGCCCAATGGTTGTGGGTAAACACATGCAGTTCTTTGGAGCACGTGCAAACTTAGCTAAGACAATGCTTTACGCCATTAACGGTGGCCTAGATGAGAAACTTAAGACGCAAATTGGTCCTAAGTTCGCACCGATCACTGACGAAGTATTAGATTTCGATGATGTTATGGGTCGCTTAGACACCATGATGGATTGGTTGGCTAAACAATATGTGTCTGCACTCAATGCCATTCACTTCATGCACGACAAATACTCATATGAAGCAGCCCTAATGGCGCTACATGATAGAGATGTTCGTCGCACCATGGCATGTGGTATCGCAGGTCTTTCTATCGCTGCCGATTCACTCTCTGCAATCAAGTTCGCTAAAGTGAAGCCTGTTCGTGACGAGCACGGTATCGCAATCGATTTCGACATCGAAGGTGACTATCCTAAGTTTGGTAACAATGACGCACGTGTTGATGATTTAGCCACAGAGCTTGTAGAGCGCTTTATGGCCAAAATCCGTGACATGAAAATGTACCGCGATGCTATTCCAACTCAATCAATTCTGACCATCACCTCAAACGTGGTTTATGGTAAGAAAACAGGTACTACACCTGATGGACGCCAAGCAGGGGCTCCGTTTGCGCCAGGTGCAAACCCAATGCATGGCCGTGATGAGAAAGGTGCTGTAGCGTCTTTAACATCGGTAGCTAAACTGCCATTTGCTCACGCTCAAGACGGTATCTCTTATACTTTCTCTATCGTGCCAAATGCACTAGGTAAAGATGACGATGGTCGCCGTGCAAACCTTGCAGCATTGATGGATGGCTATTTTGCTCATAACGATTCACGTGAAGGTGGTCAACACTTAAACGTTAACGTGATGAACCGCGAAATGTTAGAAGATGCAGTGGTTAACCCAGATAAGTATCCGCAGCTAACCATACGTGTTTCTGGTTACGCAGTGCGCTTTAATGCCCTAACGCCAGAACAGCAACAGGACGTTATCACACGTACTTTCACTAAAGGTATGTAAAGCTGCACAATTTCGCGTATTAACGGTAGATTTTTAGTAAATTTAAGCTAGGCTGTCACTAATTTAGTACAGCCTACTTTAATTAAGTTAACGGAGTCGCAATGACAGTAAAAGGTCGGATTCACTCACTCGAATCCTTTGGTACAGTGGATGGCCCAGGCATCAGGTTTATCACCTTTATGCAAGGCTGTTTAATGCGCTGCCAATACTGCCATAACCGAGATACGTGGGATCTGCACGACGGACGGGAAATCGAGGTCGATGAGCTAATGGAGCAGATCATTAGCTATCGCCCTTTTCTTGAATCTAGCGGTGGTGGCGTTACAGCCAGTGGTGGCGAAGCCATACTACAAGCTGAATTCGTCGCAGCACTTTTTAGCGCATGCAAAGCTGAAGGCATTCACACTTGCCTCGACACCAACGGCTTTGTGCGCAAATACAGCCCTATTATCGATGAACTACTCGATAACACAGATTTAGTGCTACTCGATATCAAACATATTGATGACGCCAAACACATAGAATTAACTCAAGTCAGTAATCATCGCACACTAGAATTTGCGCAGTATCTTCAAAAACGCCAACAAAAAACCTGGATACGCTATGTCGTTGTGGGCGGATTTACTGATGATATCGAATCAGCTAAAGGCCTAGCTGAGTTTATTAAACCCATGAGTAATGTAGAAAAGGTAGAGCTATTGCCTTATCACGAACTCGGCAAACACAAATGGGAAGCCCTAGGTGAAGAGTATCAACTTGCGACTATCTCGCCACCAAGTCGGGAAACAATGGAACAAATAAAACGGGTATTTATAGATGCTGGGATCACGGCCGTTTATTAACGACTAGAGTTCTTCCCAGTAACTGTTATCAAGACGTTCAAAGGCTATTTTTAAAATCACTGCCATATCGAGATAACAAGCTTTGGCGCCAAGTGGCGCACAGGCAATACCCATGCTTTGCAGTTTAGTTGATAAATTATTGCACCAGTCAAGCAAAGTTAAGGGTAAAGGATGTGTTGCTCGCCAACCGAGCCACAATAAACCTTGGATGGGTAAACTGACAAAAAACAGCGCTACGGTAATTGATTGGGGTAAAAAATCCCATCCGTAGAGATAAAGCTGACTGGCCGCAGCAGCTATGGCTAGTAGCGGCATAAGACGAATTGCCAGCTGTGTCGCCTTAACAACGCGATATTCTGGAAAGTAAAAACTGAGTTGTTTAACCATAGGCCACGTCTTCATATAACGACGACCATCACCTAAGGTCTTAAACACTTTAACTGTCAATGATGACACCTGAACTTTGAGACACTGTCTTTACAATAGCACAATCGGCTCAAGAGTCCCAAGTACTCCAAGCCTGTCTAAGACAGTTTATCAGCCCCTAAATTGGGCAAATCACGTGGCATGCACTACATATTAGAGCAGCCATTAAACTTTGGTGAACGCCACTGATTCATCTACTTTGCAAAAGGTTTTAACATGTCAAATAAACTGGTTTTGGTACTTAACTGCGGCAGCTCTTCATTGAAGTTTGCTATTATTGATGCCCTCACAGGTGACGACCAGATCTCTGGCTTAGCAGAGTGTTTTGGTCTAGAAGACTCACGAATTAAATGGAAAGTCGACGGCAACAAATCCGAAGCTAGACTAGGTGCATTTACCGCTCACCGTGAAGCGGTTGAATTCATCGTAACCAAAATTTTAGGTGAACACCCTCAGATTGCTGAAAAGATTCAAGCTATCGGTCACCGTATCGTGCACGGCGGCGAAAAGTACACCCAGTCAGTTATTATCGATGAAACTGTACTTAAGGGTATTGAAGACAGCGCAGTATTTGCACCACTTCATAACCCAGCTCACCTGATCGGTATTCGAGCGGCTCAAGCATCTTTCCCTAAGCTGCCACAAGTTGCAGTGTTTGATACCGCATTCCATCAAAGTATGCCGGCACACGCCTACATATATGCCCTACCGTACAAACTATACCGCGAACATGGTATTCGCCGTTATGGCGCACATGGTACTAGCCACCTATTTGTCAGCCGTGAAGCAGCTAAAGTCCTTGGCAAAGATACCGCCGACACCAATGTTATCTGTGCTCACCTAGGCAACGGTGCATCCGTTACTGCCATCAAAGGTGGTAAGAGCGTAGATACTTCTATGGGGTTAACTCCGCTAGAAGGCCTTGTAATGGGCACTCGTTGCGGTGATATGGACCCTTCTATCGTCTATCACCTGATCCATCAGCTTGGCTACACAGCCGATGAAGTCAATAACTTGATGAACAAGCAAAGTGGCCTATTAGGTATTTCTGAGCTAACTAACGATTGTCGTGGCATCGAAGAAGGCTATCAAAATGGCCATAAAGGCGCGACATTAGCACTCGAAATATTCTGCTATCGTCTGGCTAAGTACATTGCTTCATATACAGTGCCACTAGGCCGTTTAGACGCTCTCGTCTTTACCGGTGGCATTGGTGAGAACTCTGAACTCATTCGTGAAAAAGTGCTTAACCTACTTTCAATTTTTAATTTTGAAGTGGATAGCGAGCGCAATAAAGCGGCACGTTTTGGCAATCAAGGTCAGATCACAACAGACAATGGCCCTATTGCATTGGTTATTCCTACTAATGAAGAGTGGGTTATCGCCGAAGATGCAGTATCACTGCTGAAGTAAATTATCTGGAGGTGGGGAGATCTCCACCTTACTTAAAGCGTTAACAGACTTGCTAGCAAAGACTAGCAAGGTAAAAAGAGGTAATTATGTCTCGCAATATTATGCTCATACCAAACGGCACTGGCGTAGGCTTAACGTCTATCAGTCTCGGTATGGTTCGTGCCTTAGAGCGCCATGGTGTAAAGGTTCGTTTTTTCAAACCGATTGCTCAGCAGCGCCCAACCGATACTGGTCCAGAACGTTCAACCACGATTCTTAGTAAGTCGCCTACGGTTAATCCGCTTGAACCATTCGATATGGATCATGCTGAAAATCTCATCCGCACCGACCAAACCGATGTGCTTATGGAGCAAATTATTGCTCGCGCTACCGAGTTTGCCGATCCAAGCGAAACATTAATCGTTGAAGGTTTAGTACAAACCCGTAACCACCCTTTTTCTGACGACATCAACTACAAGATAGCAAAAGCACTCGATGCCGATATTATCTTCGTTGCCGCGCCTGGCAATGAAACACCGACAGCACTAATGAATCGTCTTGAGATTGCTCACAACGCATGGGGTGGTAGCAAAAACAAACGTCTGATTGGCGCTATCATCAACAAAATTGGAGCTCCAGTTGATGACGAAGGGCGTGCACGCCCCGATCTTTCTGAAGTATTCGATCATCAAGAGGTTCAGCGTCCAGATCCTGCGACAATGTTCCAACTACCAGGTAAAAGCAAGCTACGTATTTTAGGTAGCGTTCCTTACAACTTGGATCTCGTCGCCCCACGCGCATCGGATCTTGCCAAACACTTACGTGCTCGCATTATCAATGCTGGTGAGATGCACACACGTCGTCTTCGTAAGGTGACTTTCTGTGCTCGCAGCATTCCAAATATGGTCACGCATATTAAAACAGATTCTCTGTTAGTCACCTCAGGTGATCGTTCAGATGTGATTGTATCGGCTTGCCTTGCATCGATGAACGGCGTAAAAGTTGGCGCTCTGTTGCTTACAGGGAGTTACGAGCCTGAAACTGAGATCATGGAGTTATGTGAACAGGCATTTGAAACGGGTTTACCTGTATTCTTAATCGACACTAACACTTGGCAGACTTCGCTTAATATCCAGCGTTTTGACCATGAGGTCCCTGTAGATGACGCTGTGCGTATCGAACAAGTACAAGAATATGTCGCCAGCCACATAGATCAAAACTGGGTTCAAAGTGTGACCGAGAATTCGCCTCGTGAGCATAGACTCTCTCCTCCGGCATTTAGATATAAACTCACCGAGCTTGCTCGCGCAGCCCATAAGACTGTCGTGCTTCCTGAAGGTGATGAGCCAAGAACTATCGAAGCTGCTGCCATATGTGCTGAGCGCGGCATCGCCCGCTGTGTACTCATTGGTAATCGTGAAGAGATCTTGCGTATCGCGATGCAACAAGGGGTTGCACTTGGTGAAGGCGTTGAAATTATCGAGCCGGAGGCAGCACGTGAGCGTTATGTTGCACCTATGCTCGATCTGCGTCGTCACAAGGGATTAACTGAAGTCGTTGCCCGCGAACAACTTGAAGACAATATGGTGTTAGGCACCATGATGCTGGCTCAAGGAGAGGTTGACGGTATCGTCTCTGGTGCGGTTAACACCACGGCCAATACGATTCGCCCGCCACTGCAGTTAATTAAAACCGCACCTGGTTCTAGCCTAGTCTCTTCTATCTTCTTTATGTTGATGCCAGATCAAGTACTGGTTTATGGTGACTGTGCCATTAACCCAGATCCAAATGCTGAACAGCTGGCTGATATTGCGATTCAATCGGCAGAAAGTGCCGCCGCATTCGGTATTGAACCTCGTGTTGCTATGATTAGTTACTCTACGGGTAGCTCTGGTACGGGATCGGATGTGGATAAAGTTCGTGAGGCCACCCGCATCGCTAAAGAAAAGCGTCCAGATCTCATCATCGATGGTCCACTACAGTATGACGCTGCGGTCATGCCGAATGTGGCGCAATCTAAAGCACCAAACAGCCCTGTAGCGGGTCAAGCAACCGTATTTGTGTTCCCAGATTTAAATACGGGTAACACGACGTATAAAGCCGTACAACGAAGCGCAGACCTCATCAGTATTGGTCCAATGCTTCAAGGGATGCGTAAACCTGTGAATGATCTATCTCGTGGCGCACTCGTAGATGATATCGTCTACACTATTGCGCTAACGGCGATTCAAGCATCACAGAGCTAAAGAACGCGACTGCCGACCAACAAAAAAAAGCCTGTCGAAATGACAGGCTTTTTTATGAGAATTAGACAGATATATCCACAATGGGTTAAAAACATACCCTACTAAGTTAATGCGTCAAAATTTAACCAGAAAAATTTACCAAATAAGTTCAACAACTTAAGGGTTATGCATCTAGTCTTCAACATACTTGTCCACAGATTCTGTGGATAACCATAATAGATTATTCATTCAGATATGACGGATCTCATCACATAAGTCAAGCACTGTTAATGCCTCTCAGAACAACCGTTAGTTAGCACAAAGAACCAAGCACATATTTGATACTGTGTGACCTAGCCATATCAATAATTCATGTTCGACATATTCCCATCAATAGACATCTTGTATCCCTCTTGCTAAGTATGATGATAATCGCGATACTAATGGCAAACTCCAGTTGTTGAAATATATGAAATATATCCTTTTTATATTAGCGGTCTTCATTACAGGCTGCGGCCAAGAATCAGAAACAAACGCCAACGTACAGACGCCTGAGCAGGTATCTTTAGGCTTCTTTCAGGCTATTTATATCGATAGAAACGTCGAGCAAGCTAAACAGTTTGTCGATGACCCCATGCAGGAAGTGCTGTCGCACTATTACATCGCATCAGCAGTGCAGCGACATGTACTGAACCTAACAATGACCGACGTTACCCTTGAAATTGAAGAGATTGATATCGACTTCTTCCGAAAATTTACGAAAGATGTCACCGTCATTGTAAAACTGACAGGAATAAGAGGCAGCGAAGATTGGATTGATGATCGCACGATTCGGTTACATAAAGTGAAAAACCGATGGATGATCGTTGAGATACTGCCAGAAAAAGGCAATCGTAATTAAGGTTTTACAGGCATAAAAATAGCAACCTATTGGTTGCTATTTTTTTATCTAAAGTCAGATGAAATTTCAATAAAACGCTTACCTCATCTGTCAGCGATTTAGGCTGTAAATCAGTCTAAATACGCCTCTTCATCCATCTCTACGGGTAATGACTCAAGAACATCATCTTGTACTTGGTAATATGCGCTTTCGTAATCACGAGCTTCCATAACGACTCCAGATATTAAGTAGGGTACAGGCATGCCTTTTTGTAATGCATTTAGCCTTGGGTGTTAATCTGCCTATCAACAAACTATCTGCGCGAGATGATATCACAAAAAAAACAAACTTACAGAAAACTTTCAGAAATGACACCTAAATCATTCGAAAAACGATAAAAAAATGGATGTTTTAGATTGCTCACATGAAAGTCTTTCATTTTTTAATTCGATTTGGCACTTAAAACGATAGTTAATAAGATTGAAAGCTATAACAAAAACGCCTCAAACGGTCACCAGTCAATTCTCACAAGTCGAATCCTTAAAAACTAAATCGACAAAAGTTGAACCATCAAGACGACTATAAATAAACCAAGCCACTAACAACGGTAGATAAGGGCAGAATTTTACCCCCTCACAGGCCAATTAACAAACAATGGCTTACAAAATACAGGGCTTAATAGTTGGCAAAAAATGACAAGTTAACTTTAACTAAAAGTGTCACACGATTATCAAAATGGAGATCTAACCAATAAAAACAGAAGTTTAACTTCATGAAGTAAAAAAATGTAGACTGAACTGTAAAGTGAAAAGCTTAGATGATTGGCAAGCTAAAATTGAACCTATTCCATCGGTTGCAGTTTCACGATACTGGTTATTGAGAGGTAGAAAATGAATACACTAGTAGAATTTGAAGCAAAAACCTTAGTCGACCTGTTTCATAAAGGGGATATATTGTCGATCCACATGTTCATGGATTCGATGTCGATGCCGTTCGATGTGCAAGATAAACTCTTCAACGAAATATCAGCATTAAAAAGTCCAGATCATCATTTGGTCGCTCAACTTATCGAGTCACATGGTACCTCGGTTCTGAATGAGTTTTTGGGGTTTTAATCTGCAAATGTCCAAAGAACATTAGCCATAGTGCTCATGAAATGTCACTGTTCCATAAGAGCCCTATGGCGCTTGCGCTTAATCTCTCTCTAGCAAGCTGACCGCTAACGATGTCAGCCTAATATGTACGGTTTAAGTTGGCTTATGTTGGTAACGAAGCACTTTAAGGGCCTTATTCGGGTCCTTATCAAGATACACCTCTGGATTAGCTAACTGCTCGATAAACATCAACGAAGGGCTCTGCTCCTCAACCTGTTGCTTTAAAAATGCAATATCAAGCTCAGGTGCATTCAAACATAAAAGTAGATCGCCCTGCTCTGCTAATAAACTGGGTAGACGTTTAAGCAAACGGGCATAATCCTTAGTGGCGACAAAGCTACCACGCTGATTACTCGGTGGATCGGCAACAATCAGATCATAAGGACCAAACTTGGTTAACTTACCCCAAGACTTAAAAATGTCATGGCCTAAAAATCGCGCCCCGTGGGCAAAGCCATTGAGCAGATGATTCTGTTTACCTATCGATAATGCGCCTTTGCTCATATCGATATTCACCACCTCATCAGCCCCACCTTGCAGTGCCATGACCGAAAAACCACAGGTATAAGCAAATAGGTTTAGCACTTTACGTTGCTTTGAATGCTGCTTAACCCAAGCTCGGCCTGCACGCATATCAAGAAACAAACCATGATTTTGACCACGAAGAAGATGAACTTGAAACTGAGCACCATTTTCATCGACATAATGAGGTTCTGGTACCTCTCCTTGCAAGAGATGCGTCTGAGTCTGTCCGGCACAGCGATGTTGAAACACAAGATTGAGCTGGCACTCACCCTTGAGCTGTCGCCAACGTTCAGCGATGCATTTCGTCAAGAGAGCGACTTCATTTTCCTCGATCGATTTAAAACTCGTGAGTAACAATACGGGAGGAAACCAATCTAAACATAAATGTTCACATCCATCATACATACCGCCACGCCCATGAAATAGACGCTCAGCGTCATCACCTAAGGTGACAGCTTGTAATGCTTTAGCAAATAACTGCATTAACGTTAATAACCCTTATCAGTATTAAGATTCTTGTTGCTCTTCGAGCACATTTTCTTGGGATTTTTCAGGCACCAGATCATCAACATTATCGGCTAGCAATATCGCTAACCAGCGCCCGCTTTGACTCGATTCTAATGCAATTTTTACGATCATAGTGAGTGGCACAGATAACAGCATACCGACGGAGCCGAGTAACCAGCCCCAAAAAATCAGTGATAGAAACACCACTAAGGTCGACAAGCCCAATCCTCGCCCCATATATCTAGGCTCTACTACATTTCCCATCACCATATTCGTAGCGAAGTACAACAGAGCGGTGCCACCAGCGACGGCAGGCCCCATCTGAATAAAGGCTAGCAATACGGCAGGGATGGCAGCAATGATAGATCCAATGTTAGGAATGTAATTAAAGAGAAACGCCACAACGCCCCACAAAAGTGCATAATCGACACCAATAATGGCTAAACCGCCCCCAACAATTAAACCAGTCCCCAAACTGACCAAGGTCTTAATCACCATATATTGATTCACAGAATGCAAAAACTTGTCGATCTGCTTAAGACGCATATCAGGATCATCTAGGGCAAAATGTAATTTTTTTGGTAAGTCTTCTGCTTCAAAAAGCATAAAAACAATCGTCAAGATGATCAAAAACAGATTGGCCATCACCCCGCCCACGCTAGACAACATATTTGTCGTCATCGACAGTGCGGCGCCAGGATCAAAATAGTCAAGGATCTGTTCGCGAGATAGCTCAATATTAAAGGTCTGTAACTTGGCTAATATCCATGCGAATTGTTCGACAAGTTGGCCTCTATAAACTGGCAATTGCCTCGAAAACTCATTAATTGAACTGCCCACTAAAGACGCGAGCCATAAGCCCATTAGTACAATAAAAACCATCATCAACATAACGGCCAGCAGTCTAGGGATACGCAGACGTGTCATCCCATTAATCGCCGGATTACAGATCACCGCAATGAAAGCTGAAAGCACAAAAGGAACCACTATTGGGCTCGCGGCTTTTATGCCAGCAAGTATCACAACGATAAACGCCATGATCGCAAATCCTTTTAACGCGACACCTTGGTTATCAAATCGAGTCATCTAAATAAAGTCCTTCTGAATTACTCATAAAATTGATAGGCTTAACTCACCTAACAAAAATACCCTAACGTTTATGAATCCTGAAATAGCCATCATCCGCATCAAAAATTTACGCCTAAGAACCTATATTGGCATAAAAGAAGATGAGATAAATAATAAGCAAGATGTCACCATCAATGCCGAAATTCATTACTGCGCTGCCAAAGCTCGTAATAGCGACAACATGGAAGACGCGTTAAATTATCGCACGATTACTAAAAAAATCATCGCTTTGGTTGAAAACAATCGCTTTTCATTACTTGAGCATTTAACAGACCAAGTACTCAGCATTACCTGTGAACATGAATGGGTCGATGTTGCCAAAGTCGAAATTGACAAGCCCCATGCATTAAGGTTTGCCGACTCAGTCTCTATGCAACTTTGTTACAGTAAAGACCATTCCAATACTTAAGTCTCCTATTTTACAGAATCCATCGGCTCGCTAAAATTATGTAACAGCGAGCGAATGGCCTACGGGGACTAAGTCTGAAAAATCCCCGGTTAAATATGATCCTAACTTGGCTTGTTAGTGTATATTTTTGATATCCCCAAGGAAAAGTGGAGTCAAAATGAAAATTCTCATCACGGGTGGTACGGGTTTTATTGGAAAACAACTCGTCAATGCGTTGAGTCAAGGAAATGAGCTAACCTTACTGACTCGCTCTGCAGGAAAAGCGCACCTTGAACTTGGTTCTCATCACAAACTACTCGGTAATTTAGGCGCGCTATCTTCATTAGATGGCTTCCATGCCGTTATCAATCTTGCCGGCGAACCCATAGCAGACAAACGCTGGACACTTGAGCAAAAGCAGATGATTTGTCATAGTCGCTGGGATATCACCGCTAGATTAGTGCAGCTATTTAAGGCAAGTAAAACGCCTCCAACGGTATTTATCAGTGGTTCAGCCATTGGGATTTATGGGGATCATGATGCCAATACCAAGATAGACGAACACTTCAGCTTGGCCCATTTTAAAGAAACAGGACAAGAGGAAAAATTTCCCCATAGTGTTTGTGCCAGATGGGAAGAGTCGGCACAGGAAGCCAGTGAATACACTCGTGTTTGCATTGTTCGAATCGGCTTAGTGCTTGGCCTAAAAGGCGGCGCACTCAAAAAAATGCTACTGCCTTTCAAACTCGGTGGTGGTGGGATTATTGGTAGTGGAAAACAGGGCATGAGCTGGATCCATCAAGAGGATCTGATTGGCTTGTTCCTATTTCTGCTTCAGAACAATCAATGCCAAGGGATCTATAACGGCACCGCACCACACCCAGTTAATAACCGAACATTTACCAAGTCGCTTGGCAACGCATTACACAGACCGACATTTCTCCCCATGCCAGCAGCTGCACTCAATATCGCGCTTGGAGAACTCTCGGAGCTGCTACTTGAAGGCCAATATGTCTATCCAAACAGAGCATTAGAGGCTGGGTATCATTTTAAGTACCCAGACATTGATAGCGCATTTAAACAGTTATTCGCAGCGCAATAGTCACAAGAGTTAAGCTCTCTACCTATCGGGTGCAAAATATCAAACACAAAAAAGCTAGTCGCCAAAAAAGATTAGCTTTTTTAGCCAAGTTACGCTTTTAACAACTCACTACATGATTTTTGCAATAGCTGACGACATCGCCAGGTTCCCAGTAATGCAACGATCAATGCGCCACTCAGCGGCGCTAACACCCACCAATTCCAGTGCATATAGACCACTAACTCAAATACTTGGGTTTTCAATAAATAGAGCGTAAATTCGGCGACTATGACCGCTAATATGCCAGAGATAACGCCTAACAAGGCAAATTCCAGCGCGGTTGCCATTCTCAGTAACCAACCCGACGCGCCAAAGGTTCTAAGCACGGCCAGCTCTCGCTGCCGAGTCGCCATCCCAGCCTCTGTTTGCGCTATCATCACTAAGCTGCTCGCCAGTAACACCAGTACGAGTACAAGGGTCAATGACAAAGAGACTTGATCGATGATCTGCCTAAGCTGCTTGATCATGGCCCCAACATCGATAATCGATACCGTAGGAAACCCTTTAATAAGATCTAGTACCAAGTGCTTTTGACTATCCTCAAGATAGAAACTTGCCATTGAAGTATACGCAAAAGGCGCTAACGCCTCTTGACTGAATATCATAAAGAAATTAGGTTGCAGTGTTTCCCAATGTACGCCGCGCACACTGGTGATTTTCACCGTTAACCTTTGGTTATCAATAACGTATGTTAGTAAGTCCCCAATACCAACCCCAAGACGCTCAGCAACACCAGATTCAATAGACACCTCATCAGCCGCTTGGTTGAAAGTGCCTTCGAGTAGGTCGTTATTTGGCGGCAGTTCATCACGCCACGTCAAATTTAATTCGCGAGAGATCCCGACTCGGCCTTCCACACCTTCATCGGCTTGGTCAGAAGAGATAAGCGTTTCGCCATTAATCTCCACTAAACGACCACGGATCACAGGGTAGATATCGGTGGCGTTAATATCATTTTGACTAAAATAGTCGGTTAACGGCTGCTGCTCATCGGGGCCGATATTAACTAAAAAGTAATTAGGTGATTGCGCTGGCAATTGCTTTTGCCATTCATCCAACAGATCCTGACGCAGTGCGATAATGGTCAATAACAGCACTAAAGCACTGCTAAAACCGACCAACTGCACCGCATTTTGCTTTGCTCGGCGTCTAAGTCCTGCTAATGCAAGTTGCAGTGGGTTGGTGGTCTTCATACCAACACTATGGCCGGCTCTGATTAACAGGAAACCAAATAGGCTTAGCAACACACCTAACAACAGCACGCCTGCGACAACCGTCATCGTTAGCGTAAGACTTTGCGAATAGAGATAACCCAGTAACGCCATGGCAGCTAAACTCAGCAAGAGGTGCAACCACATCCCTAACTGAAGCCCCTCCAACTGACGCTGTAATACCCGCAGTGGCGGGATTGATAACAAGCGCATTAACGGATAAGCCGAAAACATGAAGGCGGAGATGAGGCCAGTAGCAACACCAAGCAGCAGTGGTCTGGCCAATGGCGCACTATAATCGGCGATAGCCTGAGGCAAGTACGCAGTGATGAGGGCATCTAACGCCAATCCACCAATCAGCCCCAACACAATCCCTAATCCGGTGACGAACAGCAGATGTAAACCAAATAAAATACGGATCTGTTTGCTAGAAGCACCGAATGTTTTCAACATCGCAACCACATCAAAGTGGCGTTGACAGTATCGCTGAGCCGCAATACCTATGGCGGCACACGCTAATGCGATACCAAGTAAACTCGCCAAGAGGAGAAAACGCTCAGCCCGCTTCACAGCACTGGCGATAGGGGAATCACCTGATTGGACATCGACCCAGCGCTGGCTATTATTCAATAATGGCTTAACGGCCGCTTCAAATGTTTTAAGTTGCGACTCGTCACCGGCAAACTGATGAATGTAGCTTACTCGACTGCCAGGTCGAATTACACCCGTTTTGTCGACATCTTCTAAACGCATCAAGACCACGGGGGACGATGCGTAAGGGTTAAACCCTGCATCAGGCAATCTGGCGATTTCGGCGCTAAGACTAAACTCGGCATTGCCAACCTCAAGCGATTTTGGATAAGCCAATATCCCCCCGAGGCGTGTCTCATACCAGAGAGTGCCGGCTTGGGGTAATGAATCGGTTATCCCAGTCGACAGCTCGATTTTTCCTTTTAACGGATATCCTTGCCCTACCGCCCGAACAGTGATCAACTGAAAGTTATCATTGGCAAAGGCCATTGAGTTAAACTGCAGACTCGCCACATGCTTTAATCCCATTGATTGAGCAGTGGTCACTATTGTGGGATCTATCGGGGTGGGTGAATTGATAATACGGTCGGCGGCAATAAACTTAGATGCCTGACCGTTAATGGCGATCTGCAATCTTTCACTCACGCGAGCAAGGCCTGTAACTGATAATACCGCCAGGGTAATAGCCAAGATAATCAACAAGAGTTGCCCCTGGAATAACTCGCGCTTAAACAGTTTCCAGGCAATACGCTTTTCCATTAAGTCGCCTCCGCCAACGCCGCAGCTTGCTGAATTTCACCTTTATCACCTGGCTGATATCCCTCATTCGACTCAGTTAGTTTTCCGGCTTGCATCGAAAACTGCCGCTCACAGCGACTCGCGAGCTGTAGATCATGGGTGACCAGCACTAAGGTTGTGTCACTCTCTCGATTAAGTTCAAACAACATATCGGCAACTTTTTCACTATTTGCGCCATCTAAATTTCCCGTCGGTTCATCGGCAAACAACACTTTAGGCTCACAAATAAATGCCCTAGCGATAGCGACTCGTTGCTGCTCTCCTCCTGAGAGTTGATTGGGAAAATGGGTCAATCTATGACTTAATCCCACTCGCGCTAACATTGCCTCCGCTTTTTCTTTCGCTCGCTCAATGCCAGAGAGTTCGGCGGGTAACATCACATTTTCTAATGCATTTAAGGTGTCAACTAACATGAAGGATTGAAAGATAAAGCTCACCTTTTGTTTTCTCAGCGCCGCTTTCCCTTCCTCGTTGAGACCGTGAAGCGCACTCCCATCAAGGTAAATTTCACCCGATGTAGGAGAATCTAGTGCGGCGAGCAACCCCAGTAATGTTGACTTGCCCGAACCTGAAGGGCCTAAGATAGCAACACTTTCACCTAACTTGACATCCATGTTAATGCCGTTGAGGATAGTAAGCTCTCCTTCTTGGGTAGCCACTGACTTAATGAGATTATTAACCGTGATAGCGCTATTATCTGACATAAAATCCTTATTCACTCATCGCTTTAGTAACGTATTTAGACTGCTCAGCGTGGCCTTAATCCTACACACTGTTCCTGCCCATGCTAACCCGATATTAATCTTAGGTGATAGCCTAAGTGCAAGTTATGGCATGGAGCAAGACAAAGGTTGGGTGCATCTGTTGCAAAAGAAAATGCCGAATGTCACCATCATCAATGGCTCAGTTAGCGGTGAAACATCTGCAGGTGGATCCCGTAGATTGCCTGCACTGCTTGAGTCGACCCAAGCTAAATTGGTGCTAATTGAACTCGGCGGCAACGATGGACTTCGTGGCTTCTCACCCAAACAACTGAAAGAAAATCTTACAAAAATGATCACGGCTTCCAGACAGTCTGGTGCAAAAGTCTTGTTAAGTGAGGTCATGGTTCCACCTAATTATGGCCCACGATATGCCAAGATGTTTTCTCAAGTATATCAAGACCTAGCCGTTGAGCATGACATAACCTTAATGCCATTCTTCATGACCAAGATTGCTATTCACCCCGAACTAATGCAGGCCGACGGTATCCATCCAAATGAAGATGCACAGCCCCAAATTGCAGAATTCATTCAACCTTGGTTAGATACGCATCGACAATAAGCTTAGGATCACTGCTATATATTGAAACCCTATAAGCAATCGCTGTTAACACAGCAATAGGTAATAGGGAGGGAGTTGGCAATATCCCTCCTAACTCAAACTTCAAATCTCAAATCTAAGCCAAACCTAAAATGAAACAACTTCGAAACAACCCACGCTATAGCATTCAAAACACAGACCTCTGACCAGTTGTAATACATTAAAGTGCAACGTTTAAAAAACCAGCTTATCCACATGTTTTATAATGACTTTATAGAGCAAGCCAGTTTGACTAAGGCATAGGTATGCCTCCACACCACAATGTTACAAAAATGTTGGCCAGATCTCACATTGCATATCTAGTACGTCAGTGCAATCTAAGGCAGGAATAATAAAAATAAGTAGGAGATACTATGTTCAACAAGACACCTTCTTGGGTTATCCCAACCCTTGTCGCGAGTGCCGTAGCCATATCGCTAGCCGCTTGTTCGTCTGACGAGGATGATACCCAAAATGTAGAAACACCGCCGGTAGTGACTGTACCCGATGATCCAGGAGCGGGTTTCCCCGAGGGAGCTATCATCATTGAAGATGGTGAAAACCTCACCATGCGCATCCAAGAAGCGCTTATCAATGCCCAAAGTAATGATGTGATCGTATTACCCAAAGGTAACTTTAAAATTGCATCGACACTCCTTTTTGATGGTGATGTCGATGGTGATGGAGCCTTTGCGAAAAACATCACCATTATGGGACATGGAATGAACGATACCGTGCTTGATTTTTCAGAGTCGATCACGGGTGATGGTATCTTCATCCAAAATGCCGTCAACATAGTGATCCAAGATATGTCGGTAAATGAGGCCAAAAACAACGGCATTAAACTAAAAAATACCAATGGCATCATCTTACGTCGCCTCGCAACGGTTTGGGAAGGAGAGCTAGATGAAGGCAACGGTGCCTACGGCCTCTATCCTGTTGAATGTGAAAATATTCTTATCGAAGATACCTATGTTCGTGGCAGCGCCGATGCGGGTATCTATGTTGGCCAATCACAATACATTGTCGTGCGTCGTAACATAGCCAAAGAAAACGTTGCCGGGATTGAAATCGAAAACTCTAAGTATGCCGATGTATACGACAACGAAGCCATGGGCAACACTGGCGGTATTTTAGTCTTTGATTTACCGATTAATAACCACCGATATGGTTCAAGTGTGCGTATCTTTAATAACAAGGTTTACGACAACAATACCCCCAACTTCGCGAACGCATCGGCTAACCCCGCAGGCGTTCATATTGTCCCACCAGGAACTGGGATGATCATCTTATCTACCAACGACGTAGAGATCTTTAACAACGAGATCACCAATCACGATACCTTAGGGATCACGGTATCGAGTTTCTTCATCGCTGAACCCGATATGGCCTCTTTTGTGGGAAATTACGGTCAGCCAGGCCAGCCTATTGAAGATGGTTGGCGCGCAACGCCGCGTAACATCTATCTTCATGACAACGTGATCACGGGTTATGGTCAGAAACCTAATGGTTATCTGATTGATGACATTATCAAGGCCTATCTATTCACCCATGGCGCCTTCCCTGGCGTACTCTATGATGGTCTGGGTGAAATGTTATCCAACAACGGCACTGCAGCTTACCTGGGCTTGCAAGAGCAACCTTTTGCTGCCGATGGTAGTGACAATGTCTGCGCTAAAAACAACGGTGATGTGTCATTTGGCAGACTCTACGCGAACAACAATAGCGACGTCAGCATCGCCGATGTCCTATATGAAAAGACCCAAACAGAGATCATGAACTGTGCTCAAGTCAGCCTACCTGTACATACCGTTACCTTTGGCGATCAAATTTTCGGCTGTGGTGTCGATGACAACGTTGAAGGTTGTGACGGCGGTAACTTAGTAGGCGGTGGTGGTACCATTGGTGAGGGCGAAGGCGGCTTGGTCGGTGACGGCGATCTGACCCTGTGTCAATCGAGCGGATCTGAGGTGAATTGGAATGCGCTTTTAGGTGCAAACTGCCCTAACCTCTCAGACTATAATCTGTTTGCAAACAGCAGTGATCCCACTGCAGGCGCTCACTCTGGTGGCATGCCTTACGATCTCAATACCCAGCTATTTACCGATTATTCCAGTAAATACCGCTTCGTCTTTGTGCCTGCGGGAAAGAAGGCTAGCTATTCGGCAAATGAAAGCATGGACTTCCCTGTGGGTACGGTGATCAGCAAAACCTTCGCTTTACCCGCTGATACAACTAAACGCGGGGTGGCTAACGAAACCTTGGTTGAAACTCGCCTACTAATCAAGCGTGCCACGGGTTGGTCTGCATTGCCCTATGTTTACAACGCCGAGCAAAGCGACGCTGTACTGACTAAGGCCGGGGCGATTCAAGCTAAACAAGTGATCCATAAAGGTGAAACCTTAAGCTTCGACTATGTCGTGCCTAGCATGAACCAATGCAAACAGTGTCACCAATTTAAGGCTGACGATTCGAGTCAGGCGGTATTTGTGCCAATCGGTCCAAAGGCTCGTCATCTCAATAAGGACTACCCCTATAGCGATGGCAGCATGAATCAGCTACTCAAATGGCAATCTGCTGGTATTTTACAAGGCGTGCCTGACGTAACGTCTATCGACACAGTACCTGCGTTCCATGATAGCGATGAAGCAAACATTGCCACGTTATCGGATACAGCCTTAATGAAGACAGCTAAAGGCTACTTAGATATCAACTGCGCCCATTGTCATCGCCCAGAAGGAAATGCGTCAAATACAGGGCTAAAACTTGAGTTCTGGCGTACCTACGAAGAGGATAGTGGATATTCACACGGCACCTGTAAATCACCTGTTGCCTATGGCGGTGGCTCTCTTAGCTATGACGTAGTACCCGGCAACGCTGACACTTCCATCCTGCATTTTAGAATGGATAGCACAACACCTGGTGATCGTATGCCTGAAATTGGCCGCGGACTATCACATACTGAAGGTACAGCGTTAATCGCTGAGTGGATTAAGCGTTTACCGCTCGCTAGCTGCTCTCAGTAAATTAAGCATAAGGCTGCCAGTTGGTAGCCTTTCTTTTTACTCACATCCTCAGTAAAGAGCCGTTATGGACACCAAATTACTACTTATCATCGCCACACTTTTTCAATGTGCTCTCCTTAGTGCTTGCGGCGGTGATGATAATCAGCCTAACAATAATCCAAGCACCAGCGTGCCAGTAACAACACCAGAGACGCCCGACAGCCTTTGTATTGGTGATGATACCCAGATCAACTGGGATGCCTTAATGACTGAAGACTGTCCACTACTTGCGCAATATGGCTTGTTTAGCAACCAAAATGATCCGACTCAGAACCCACGCCAAGGTGGGTTTCTCTATCAGCTATCAACACAACTATTTAGTAATTACGCCAATAAATATCGATTTGTTTTCCTGCCTGACGGCGCCAAGATAACATTTAATCCGAGCGATACCTTTGAACTCCCCGTTGGAACTGTCCTGAGTAAAACGTTTGCCCTTCCGTTGGATACCACGCTTAGCGGCCGTGAGCATGAAACCATCATCGAAACCCGCCTCCTTATCCACAGAGAATCGGGTTGGACTGCACTGCCCTATTTTTGGCACCAAGGAGAAGCCAAGCTGGCATCCGCTGGCGCCGATGTTAGTCATACGCTTAATCGTCAAGGCGAACAGCTAACCTTTAACTATCATGTACCCAGCAGAGCCGAGTGCAAGCTGTGTCATCAACGAACAATCGATGGGCGCAGCCACATCAACCCCATAGGACTTAAATCTCAGCTACTCAATCATGATATCCAAATTGCTGGCACGCTCACCAACCAACTCACCTATTGGCAACAGCAGAATTGGCTAACTGGCTTAGGGGATATTGCGTTACTCCCCTCCGCTTCAGCGATAACCGATACCAGTACATCACTTATCAATCGTGCGAAAGGATATCTAGATATCAATTGTGCGCACTGTCATAGAGCCGAAGGGTTTGCCAGTATTTCAGGATTAAGGCTCGGATTTCATGTGGATCACACCAGTTATCAATATGGCATTTGTAAACAGCCTCCCGGGTGGGATGGCGGCGAAAAAGGACTCTCCTATGACATTATTCCAGGTGACGCCGAGCACTCTATTGTGCTGTATCGACAAGAGCTAAACAGCGCCAAAGATAGAATGCCCCCAATTGGACGTACCTTAGTCCATGTGGAGGCCATGGAGGTTATTCGTCAGTGGATAGATTCCTTATCTCCGACGCTAGGCACATGTCAGCAATGAGTTGTTGCGCCCATTGAGGGATAAGCACCACTCATAACTGGCGAATAAAGTAACCCGGAGGGTAGCCTAACCAATGTTTGAAACTCTGTCTAAAATGGCTAACATCACTAAATCCCATGACTTCCGAGATTTCAACGACACTTTTTTCCCCTGCGACAATTAGCGCTATAGCGGTTTGACAACGCACTTGGTCAACCAATCTTTGATAACTGGTTCCTGCGCAGGCTAAGCGCCGCCTAAAGGTTCTAGATGATATCTGCTGGCATTGTGCCATCTGTTCGAGTTTAGGTGGATGAGGAAAGCGGCTTCTGATCTCATTTAGTACTAGCTCAATGAAAGAGTTTGCTTGATTGTCGTTTTGAGCAAAAGAGAGCTGCTTAAAATCAAATGTAATGGGAAGTGATAATAGGTTTCTGTCTATAGACCATTCATAAAATTCACTTTCATAGCTTATCTTAGCTTGCGTAAAGCTCTGCAGAAAAACACTGTCTGACTCTGTTTCTACCAAAGATACGTTTTCAAGCTTAATAGGCTGTGACGTTAGCTGTCTCGCCAATGCAAGCATAGAGCAAACACTGTTTTGAAACTGCAATCCAAAATGGTGACCCACTATTTTTCCTGTATTGAGCCAACGTAGATGAAGGTATCGCTCCGTATTTGTCACTAAGGTATCGGACACACTGCCGACTAATGCTGGACTGCTAACCACAAAATCTAAGCAATCCCCCAAAGTGCCACACTTTGACAAATGACCTAACAGAAAGTCGAGATCTTGAAGACGATACGTGGCGCCCAGTTTTGCCCCAAGCTCTGGGTCCGAGTCTAACTTAGACAGGAACCCCATGGCATAATCTACCTGCCAAACCGATACAAACTGCACCAGTTTAAGCTCATTTACACCGATGCCAATTTCCGCACATAATTTCGATTGTTGTTCAATACCATGATTTATCTCGATAAAAGTAAGAATATTGCCCAACTCGTAGGCAGGATAAGATTGGTCGCCCACCATTAATGTCGGGATATAGCTTCGAAGACTCATGATAGAAAGGCGTCAAAAAGTGATGTTAGGTACTAATTTTGTATAAGATTTATGGAAGGAATGAAACCCTTTGCTAAATAATGATCTGTTAATAATCAAAAACCCACACGATGTGGGTTTTTAATTGGGTTTATCTGAAATCGCTAGATAAATTCACTAGCTCATAGGTTGGTTCTTCTCAGCCATACGATTAAAAATGGCATTGATACAAAGAGAGGCACCGTGGGCAATTTTATCGGCTAACTTTTTCTTTAGCTGGTAACGTACTTTTATCACAGTTTTATCTTTAGCAAGGTTCATGACAATATCGTCGCTGGTCGATAAGCCATCGATCAATCCCAGCTCTAACGCTTGTTGGCCATACCAATGCTCACCAGTAGCGACCTTAGCTATATCGAGTTCTGGACGATATTTAGCGATGAAGGCTTTAAACAGCACATGAGTCTCTTCTAGCTCCTGCTGAAACTTTTCACGCCCTTCATCAGTGTTTTCCCCAAACACAGTTAGAGTACGTTTAA
Organism: Shewanella mesophila; assembly: GCF_019457515.1. Taxonomy (NCBI): domain Bacteria; kingdom Pseudomonadati; phylum Pseudomonadota; class Gammaproteobacteria; order Alteromonadales; family Shewanellaceae; genus Shewanella; species Shewanella mesophila. The sequence continues at coordinate 1,661,956 of NZ_CP080421.1, read as the reverse complement.
AATCGCCCGCAGTATGCTGCTCATAATCGATATCATGCTTTTTTAGCAAACGATTAAAGTTAGGAATTTGGGCGACTACACCAATAGAACCAACAATCGCGAAAGGCGCGGCGTAAATTTTATTAGCCACACACGCCATCATATATCCACCGCTGGCAGCAACCTTATCGACACAGATGGTCAGAGGAATGTCAGCGCTTCTTAAGCGATCAAGCTGGCTCGATGCCAAACCATAGCCATGCACCATGCCACCGCCGCTCTCAACGTTAACAATCACCTCATCGCCGTCCTCAGCTATCGCTAAAATGGCGCTGATCTCTTCACGAAGAGATGCCACTTCACCAGCATCGATACTCCCCTTAAAATCAACCACAAACACCCGAGGTACAGACGCTGATCCATCTTGGGCCTTCTCTTTGGCTTTCTCTTCTGCTTTTAGGGCTTTCTCATAAGCTTTAAACTGCTTCTTTGACAGTAACTCTTCCTTTAAATCATGCTTAAGTGATTTAAGATCTTCAGACAAATTAGTCAGCCTAAGCTCGCCCTTATCGGCCTTTTGTTTTACAGCAGAAGCCAAAACAATGATGACTACAGCCGCAATCGCGACCACTATGGTTACCGCTTTAGCCAGAAACAATCCGTACTCGTACAAAAATTCCAAAATAAGCTCCGTTTTAAGCCGATCTAATATGTATAAATAATTAGCGGCTATTCTATCAGCACTGCTTTGAATAACAAACGCAGCAATAAAAAAACCCAGCAATCGCTGGGCTTTTAATCACTAACAGATAAATATTATTGGCAAGGAAGGATCACAGACTTATCTTGAACCAGAATATTCGCCTGCTCTTTGCCCGCAGTTAATGCAAATGCCGCTACCTGTTGTTGCATCTCAACGGTGGCAGCGGCCGCTTTGCCATCGGTAACACCAGGGATCTCACTTGGGCTCACGATTGAGCTATGATGACCCTTACTAAAGCGCACCGCACCCGAGCCAGCAGTTGTCGTATCGACACACTCAAGACCAAGATTTGCGATTAACGGCTCTGTACCTGAAACAGGGAAGTTCTCAACGCTATTGGGTAATACTTGATCCGGTAAGTTGCTACCATCACCTGCGACTTCAATTAAGTGAACAGGCAAGCCCGTCGCTTTTAACGCTGCGGCGTGGTTAATGGGATCCATGCCATCCACCGCTGTTTGTACTGCAAACGCAAACGTCGGTAGGAACTGTGCATATACCGCCTGAACAAGCGCTGCATATTCAGGCGAACCTGGTTCATAGTTTGTGCTCTTATTGGCTTCATCCACTAAAGCTTGGAACGTATCAGTGGCAGTAACATTGTTAAACAGTACTGGACCAAAAGTCGCTGAACCGATAAAGGTACCAGCTACACCACCCGCTGGCGCCACGAGCGATACCGCATTGAGCTTATGTACATAGCTTAAATCGGCACCATTTTCTGGGTGCGTTAAACCTGTGCTGGCATAGGTGGCAAAGTCAGTACCGACTATCGCCCCAAGACTCAAGCCTTGCGCGCTAATTTTAGTAATGTCGAACATCTGTGGCATCTGCGCAGCGGCTAGGTCACCCGCTAATCTGGTCAGTGCCGCACGAAGACCTAAATGATCGACAGTCGCTTGTCTAAAGTTATCTCTGACCGACAAGGTACTACCGATGTTGATAAAGACAAGTGGACTTCCTTTTGTAAATGCATCTGGCGTCCCGACGACGGCGCCATATGACGGATCTGTCGCCGACACTTCATAGGTACCATCGCCATCAGCATCAAATGAACGTGCCCCGTGAAGCGGCATGTCGATAGCGACAGTGGCTACGCCCATTGCGGCATAGCTTCCCGCATAGGCTAAAGACATCTCTTTGCCACCACCTAAACCATGCATAGCAATGGTTGTCGGCCAACCTGCAGCAGGAGCAGTAAAGGGTAAACCTTGTGCGCTATAAAAAGCGGCTAATCTCTCTGCATTTGGCATAGAGATGAGTACTTGAACAGTTTCACTCCCCGTTGGTGCTGGGATCGGATTAAACTTAGTCAGATGTTTCGCTTTATCTGCCGCGCTACCATCATCCAATAACCAGGTTTTACCGGCGAGTAATGCCGGGTTTGCGATACCTGCTGCGGGGTCGATACCATATCCCATAGCTTGCGCACCGTAAGTTTGCTGACTCATGGTGCCATTCTGAAGTGCTAACAACACTGAAACAGGACTATCGCCTAATGCTTTCCAATAGCCATCGATACTGCTACATGTGACAGAATTACACTGTCCATATGTCGGCAACGTCAGCTGTGCGACATAAACATCGGCAAGGCTCGATACGACATAAGCAAGGCCATCGGCTTCCGTCAAACCCGCAGCCTGGGCCACGGTAAAACCTAATGGATGTGGCATGGGGACTGTCATCGAAGGAGCAAATGGAGAGCCTTCTTGTAGCATTAGCAGCTTAGTCGTTTCATAGACATCGCTGATAGCCTGAGTGGTAAATAGACCTGCATAGCTGATCGTTGCACTATCAACACCGTGAGCTGCCGCCATACCTTTTTCATAACTATTAACTAAGGTTTGTAGCATTAGTTGATCAGGGGTTTCTAATGGCTTGGTCTCAATATCTAATTTTAACAAACCATAACTAGAAGAGGGAGCAATTGCACGCCCTTCAGAATCTTGGATAAGGCTTGTGGTCGCGTAAATATAAGATTGACCCGCTTTTAGCGGTTTAAGTGGCACAATCGCAATCGTGTTGCCCGATGCTTTAGAGACAAAATCAACACCAAACTGAAGTTCATCGCCCACTTTACATGCAGAAACTGAAGCTGCGGCCTTACACTCTGGATCACTCGATAATGGGCCACCGACAGTGGCTTCAAACATACGCACTGCACCCGGTTGATACACGGATGCAGCAGCGAGTGATAACTTATTGCCATCGTGATCGGTTGCAGGTTCAACTGTGATAGAAATTGGGGATGTAGTAGACCAACCATCCAACGCCCCTAGCGCGATTGTGGGATCAGTGTAATCACCTTTCGCCTCGCTTGGAGCATCAGGGTCTTTGCTTTCAGGAATATTAATGGTGCCATCGAGCGTACCGCTAAACAATAGGTCGTTGGGTAATGGCACCTTTCCTTTTGCAGGATCGAACACCATATGTGATTGAGGGATCAGCGGTTCGGTCTTATCAACGAGTTCATCAACACTGTCTTCGCTACAACCTGCCATTCCCAATGCGGATGCAATTGCGACACCCAAAAAGAGTCTTTTCATCTTTTTTCCCCAAATCTTGTTGTAATAATTTTGTTTTCCCCAAAAATTGGTCACAATAGTCTTCCTTGCGTGACCAATAGGACTTTGTAAGTCCCTAGCTCTGCTCAAGTTAACGTAAAATTATTGAGTTAGCTACATTTTTGTCACACTTACAGGCTAGATAAATGGTCGTTAATTAATCATTTGTTTTAAACAGGCGTTTCAGGCTTGAATAAATCACAGAAATAGCGGGCAATTCCGCGAACGGGAAAATTTGACTCATGTTGGAATATCAGGCAGCAAAAGATTTACTAAAAGATAAAACGATTCTGGTTACTGGTGCAGGTGATGGCATTGGACGCGCCGCTGCACTGGCATATGCCGAACATGGTGCAACGGTTATTCTGTTAGGTAAGACGGTAAAAAAATTGGAAGCCGTTTATGACGAGATAGAACAAGCGGGATATCCCACTCCAGCCATCGTCCCTCTTGATCTCAAAGGTGCCACCGAACAAAACTATATCGATATGGCGGAGACAATTGAGCAACAATTTGGTCATCTCGATGGTTTATTGCATAACGCCAGTCTACTTGGAGTGCTTGGACCATTTGAGCATATCTCTATGGACTCAGTTAAAGAGGTAATGCAGGTAAACCTGATTGCAGAGATCATGATGACTAAAGCACTATTACCTGTATTGAAAAAAGCACCTTTAGCATCACTCATCTTCACTTCTAGCGGTGTTGGTCGACAAGGTCGTGCGTTCTGGGGCGAATACGCTATATCCAAATTTGCGACAGAAGGCATGATGCAATCAATCGCTCATGAATATCAAGGTACTAATCTGCGCGCTAACAGTATTAATCCGGGCGCAACCCGAACCAAGATGCGCGCCAATGCATATCCGGCTGAAAATCCACAGACACTAAAAACCCCTGAAGAGATTATGCCAACCTACTTGTACTTAATGGGTGATGATTCAAAAGAGATCACGGGTCAGCAGCTGAACGCACAATAATCGCTCATAGAGTACGTTATTGACACTAAACAAAAAAGGGAAGCATGAGCTTCCCTTTTTTAATAACCTCAAAACTGAAGTTACTTATATTTGCGCATCACTAACGTAGCGTTTGTGCCGCCAAAACCAAAACTGTTACTCATAATGGTATTTAGCTCTGCATCACGATATTCGGTAACAATAGGCATGCCTACGGCTTTTTCATCGACATTATCAATGTTGATGCTTGGCGCAATAAAGCTGTTTTCCATCATGATCAAACTATAAATAGCCTCATGAACACCAGCCGCACCCAATGCATGACCCGTTAACGATTTGGTTGATGCGATTGGAGGAAGCTTGTCGCCAAATGTTTCAGCTAAGGCTTCAAGTTCACGCATATCGCCAACTGGGGTCGATGTACCGTGGGTGTTGATGTAATCGATAGGTGTATCCACGTCGGCAAGTGCCATCTGCATACAACGTACAGCGCCTTCACCAGATGGAGCAACCATATCGTAACCATCTGACGATGCACCATAACCGACAACTTCAGCATAGATCTTAGCGCCACGAGCTAAAGCATGTTCTAGCTCTTCAACAACCACGATCCCACCGCCACCAGAGATGACGAAACCATCACGGTCTGCATCATAGGTACGTGACGCCTTAGTTGGCTCATCATTGTATTTTGTCGACAATGCACCCATGGCATCAAAGCCCATCGTCAGAGTCCAATCGACCTCTTCAGCACCACCAGCAAAGACCATATCCTGTTTGCCCATCTGGATAAGCTCAACAGCGTGGCCAATACAGTGCGCGCTCGTTGCACAAGCCGAACTAATTGAGTAGTTCATGCCTTTAATCTTAAAAGGGGTTGCAAGACAAGCACTTGCTGTACTCGACATAATACGAGGCACGATATAGGGGCCAACGCGCTTAACGCCCTTCTCACGCAAGATATCAGCGGCTTGAACTTGGTTGGCAGATGATGCGCCACCCGTACCGGCGATAATACCAACGCGATGATTAGAATACTGTTCTTCAGTCAAACCCGCATCGGCGATGGCTTGCTCCATAGCTATGTATGCATAAGCAGCTGCATCTCCCATAAAGCGCAATGCTTTACGATCGATATGCTCTTTAGGGTCCAACTTAATGTCGCCCCAAACATGGCTACGAAGCTTCATTTCTTCAAACTGATCTGAGTGGGTAATACCACTACGTCCAGCCTTAAGTGACTCGGTGACTTCTTGCTTGTTATTACCAATACTTGAAACTATGCCAAGTCCGGTGATCACGACTCTTTTCATTATTTACTATCCATTCCGTACGTCTAGTACCAATTTTGCTGGGCCAATAGTAGCGCTTTTACAGCAATTAAGTGGTCAGCTTTCCATAAAGGCAGGTAAAATAATGCCTAATTACATCGTGAGAGTAAATTCATTGGCTAAAGAACGTGAAAAAAAAGCACAAATTAGTGTAAACAAAAGTGATATTGACGCTATTTTTAGTGATTTATCGCCTAATTCACTGACTCCTGAAGCGGCGACTTTGGCACTACTGGGACAAGATATGGCACCTGTTATATCTGCCGTTGCCCATAGCGCGAGCAAGAAACAGCTAGCCCAAGCAACTTGCATTCATGTATTTATTAGCCGCAGTAAAGAGTTAGTTCACATAGCCAACGCGCTAGGTGACTTGACTGAACTTGCAGCGCAGCTAGATCAGATAGGTAATAGCAAGGTCGATGGCTGTCACTCGGTTATTGCCTACGATGGTGCCTTGTCATTGGTGATTCATATCGGCGAGCTAACTAAACAACTGAAAAACATCAGCAGCGGCAGTGAATATAAAATAATGCGCTGGCTCATCTGCTCGCAGCCTTCTGTCGAGCCGTTAAATCGCCAGAACCTTTGGCAGATGGCCAGGCTATCAAACAGTGACGCTGACTTGCTATTACTCACTGATGTCAATGAACCTGTTGATTTCGCGCTACCAACGCCTTTACTAACACAAGCAAGTCAATGCGGTTTTCGCGTTTATCACAGGTACAACCAAGCACTGAAGCTTATCAGTTCGCCAGATAAAACGGATATTGATCTCGCTAAAACGGAGCGCAGCGCGCTACGCCAGCAGCATCAGCAATCGTTTAACTACAACCCATTGCATAAAGCAAACCCTGGCGAGACTGCGATCATTGGCGGCGGCGTTGCCAGTGCCTGTTTAGCCTTGTCTTTGGCTGAGCGCGGGCACGCAGTAAGCCTATTTTGTATGGATGAAGCACCAGGACAACAAGCATCGGGAAATAAACAGGGGGCTATTTACCCACTGCTCACACCTGAACATGGCACACTTAGCCATTTCTTTCTGCAGGGATACCTTTTCAGTCGTCAACGAATTAACACTTTGGTTAAACAGGGATATCAGATCAGTCATGATTTCTGCGGTGTGCTGCAAACGGGGCATGATGAACGCAGTACGAAACGACTGCATAAGATCATCTCCTCTCAGCCTTGGGCAAATAATATTGCCCAATCGGTGAGTGCAAGTGAAGCATCGACGTTGGCGGGAGTCGACATCGGCCTTTCTGGGATCTACTACCCACTCGGAGGCTGGGTATGCCCGCAGGAGTTTACCGCCGCAGCGATAGCAAAAGCTGCCAGTTTAAGCCAATTAGAACAACACTATAAAACCAACATCACAGATCTAGAGCAAATCGATGGCCAGTGGTTTCTGACCGCCGATCACGGATTACAGACTCAGAAATTTGGACCTTTTGCCTGTGTCGTGTTAGCCAATGGGCGACATCTTACTGACTTTAGCCAAACGGCCCAGCTTCCAATCAGCGGCTTTCGAGGTCAAGTCAGCCATATTCCTAGTCGTGGTGAATTAACACACCTTAAGACAGTGCTCTGCTCCCATGGTTATTTAACCCCACAGCAAGATGGCCTGCATTGTACTGGCGCGAGTTACATTAAAGATCCAATCAACCTTGACTATAGTGCGACTGAGCAATTTGAAAACCTCAATAAGATCCGCACAAGTTATCAAACTGACTGGCCCCGTGATGTCGACATTACTGGCCATAGCGCCAGAGTCGGTGTACGCATGGTCACCCGAGATCATGCACCAATGATGGGCTGCGCCCCAGATTTCGATGCGATAACCAAGATTTATCAGTCCCAGCAGCCCAGCAAAGAGAGTGCTAACTATTGGCAAACCACCAAGGCGCCAGTACATGATGGACTATTTGTTCTGGGTGGTTTGGGCTCAAGAGGTTTGACGTCTGGGCCGTTAGCCGCTGAGATATTGGCAGCGCAAATGTGCGGCGAGTTGATACCCAGTACCATGGATGTACTGAGTTTGCTCAATCCTAATCGAATGTGGATGCGAAAACTGATCAAAGGCAAAGCATTGCTTTAGCAAGAGTCACTCTTTGTTAACCTTAATAATGCGCAGGTTGCCAGTGCTAGCAGCGTCTAAATGAAATCAAAATGCCAGCGTCAGTGCTGGCATTTTGATAAAAGCAGTTATTTAAAAACAACAGAAGCTTATCTGGACGACTTTACTCTAACGCGATTATTGGTATCACGGCTTTGCCTGATCAACTCATCACTGCCCAAATGCTCACCTTTTGCAAGCCTATCGTAAAGCAACACATTCACCGAAGAGGCCAAATTCATACAACCTACGGTAGGCACATAGACAACGGCATCGGCGCTATCAATCAGCGCCTGATCTAAAGTGCCATCTTCTGGTCCAAACAGGTATATCGCTTTTTGGGGATGATGAAACTGCGGCAGCGGGATCGCCCCTTCGACAAGGTCGACGCAAATCACCTGAGTGTCATCATCTAGCCCATCTAGCAAGCTATCAACGGCAACCAAGGGAATATTCAAGCTTGCTCGTTTAGTATCGGTATTGTATTGCTCACCGCGATTTTTTGCCGCTAACGCGTAACGCTTGCCAGTATAGCGCACTTCATCGGCCTGATAGCAACCCGCGGCGCGCATCACACCGCCAACATTTGTAGGGCTCTTGGGATTCAGTAAACCAATCTTAACTAAAGACGCATCGCTCATCGTTAAGCTGCAACCAAAGCGTTAATTTTCTCAATTAACTCATCCCATGCTTCTTGTACTAACACAAAGTCAGCTGGCGCTAGCTCTGTTTTAGCCGTCGCGAGGCACAGTTGCATCCTATCGGCTAGAGCCTCACAACCTTGCTCATCTTCAACTTCCAGTTGCGACAACACGACGGCAAAATGGCCTTGCAAATAACCGCTAGCAAAAAGTTGATCATCATCTCCCTGCTCTACTTTTGTTGCAATCCACTCATCTAATGCTTGTTCGTACTGCTCTAACATGGTCTCTCCAATCTATAAAATGCTTTGTCCAAATTAACTTATGATGCCATAAGATCAGGGTTTGCAACCTGATACATCACATAGTCATGGTAACCCGTAATGACTTTATAATAGCCACAGAGTTCGCTGTCGAGTTCTGGGTCGCCACTATCTACAATTAATGGCCGTCCTTCAAGTGCTTTTAGCTTAGTTTTTGTGGCTAAGATGATAATATTTTCTTTCCCCACATGACGAATGAGCGCTGGTGATAGCTGCTGGTTGCCTCGCCCAAGAATATGCCCTTGGCCGCCAATCAGAGTAATAACCAGTTTACATGCGCGGTTTTGGGTGAGTTCGAGCAGCTCTGATGCACTAAGATCCCTGGCAGTCAATGCTTGTTGTTCTATAAGATCGATGCCTAAAAGCGTGTTGTCTAAACCCAGTTCAGCCATTACAGCGGCGACTGTACTGCCCGAGCCCATGATACAGAGTTCATCTTCCATCTGTTCAATCGCTTCGGCAGCAATATCACTTAACACTAACTCATCGACCTCTTTTCCACCCATTTTTACCGCCTGGATATAGCGAGGCTCTGCTGGCACCAACATTTCACCAAACCGACGCGCTCTAACTGTTCCTTGGCGAAACGCGGCTTCATCGATATCCATCACATCGGCTGACATCAGACTAACGAGCTCGCCATCGAGCAGAAGCTTAATCACCATGCCAGAGGCATGGGGCGTGATGCCATAAACACCGGAATGAATTTTAACCCCAGCAGGCACGCCAAGCACGGGCAGAGACTCATCTACAACCGCAAACAGATCCCGAGCCGTCCCATCACCACCAGCAAACAGGAGTAAGTCTAAGCCGATCTCTTGCAAGGCTTTGGCAGCATTGCTTGTATCTTGTGCAACGGTTTCGTGGCCCGCTTGATAAACAACTTGAGTAGAAAAACCCATCTGCTTGGCTAACTCTTCCCCCATGGCACCAGATGCCGTAAAGATCTCAACCTTATCTTTATAAGGTAAGATAACCTCTAATGCTTGCGCCATGCGTAAATGAGACTTAGGCTCAGCGCCGCGAGCCAGGGCTTCGCTGGCAACACCGTCACTGCCTTTGAGACCGACGCTGCCACCAAGGCCCGCAAGCGGGTTAATGATGAGACCCAAACGAAATCTACTTTTCACTGCTGTTCCTTATCTCTTTAGCTAACTAATGCTGAGTGACTTGTGGCCTAGTGGCTTAGCGCTTTTTCCGTCGCTGGCTGACGCTTAGGGATCAATATTACCGCTATCATAGATAAACCAGCACATGCCCCCGCAACCGCCCAGCTCAGCCAAGCACTAGAACCATCGCCCCAAATATATCCACATAACCAAGTGCCAAGCGCACCACCAACCCCAAAACTTAGACTCGCGTATAAGGCCTGACCTTTACTTCGATGGCGAATATCAAATCGTTGGTGGACAAACTGAATCGATGCGGCATGTACTAAACCAAAAGTAAAAGCGTGCAGTAGTTGGCTAATACTGAGTAAAACAAGATATTGGGCACCAAACGCCATTAATAGCCAACGCACAGCGGTAAAGCCAATACTCACTATCAACAAAGTTTTAACGCCATAACGCCCCATCAGCCGCGGAGCATACATAAACATCACAATCTCGGCTAGCACTCCTAATGCAACAAAAACACCCGCTGCAGATTCGCTATAACCTACTTGCTTAAGATAGAGTACGAAAAATCCATAGAAAGGGCCGGCGCTCATTTGCAGCAATAGGGCTGAGACCAAAAACCAAAAGATCCCTTTGTCGATTTTGAGTGGTTCGGTGGTTATTGTTCGGTCGACAACGACGCGTGTATTGGGCAAAGAAAGTGAACAAGCGAGCAGGCCAAGAAACAGGGTTAAACCAACATAGGGCAAGATTTCGGTGCCAAACTGACTAATCCCGAAACCCACAGCAACCACAAAAACAAGATACCCTAGACTGCCAAAACTTCTGATGCGACCATAGCCCTCGGTATTATCGCCGAGGCTTTCTAAGGTGATCACCTCTAACTGTGCCAATATCGCATTCCAGAAAAAGGTATAGATACTCAGGCTAATAGCAAGATAGAGAAATCCGCCGTGATAGAAAAAACTTAAAAATGCCACCGCTGAACACGCGGCACCAAACTTGACCAGCTGACCCCGCATCCCAGTTTTGTCGGCGACCATCGCCCAGATATTTGGCGCAATAATCCGCGTCGCCATTAAAATTGCCAGTAGAAAACCTATCTCTTGTGCATCAAAACCACGATGCTCGAAAAATACGCCTAAATAGGGGACTAAAACACCGAGAATGGCAAAGAAGAAGAAATAGCAAGCGCTAATCCAACCGAGTTGATGTGGCGAATCTGCATTAGGCATGATGTACGGCTTAGTCTCTTAAAATCACATTAAGTTGAACGAAAGAAGGCACTGAAATGTGCCCTCTTATTGTTGTCATTTGCAGTTATCGCATTCCGATAACTGGGGTAATACTGTGTACATCGCTATTTTGTGCTCTATGCCTTAACAGATGATCCATCAACACGATGGCGAGCATAGCCTCAGCAATGGGCACAGCTCGAATGCCCACGCATGGATCATGACGTCCTTTTGTTACTACCTCTGACACATCGCCCTGCACTGTCATGCTTTCGCCAGGTACGCTAATACTCGATGTAGGTTTCATTGCTATGTGGGCAACTATCGGCTGACCAGAAGAGATCCCACCTAAAATGCCACCAGCATGGTTGGACGCAAAACCTTCTGGAGACATTAAATCTCTGTGCTCAGAGCCTTTTTGGTTAACCACCTCGAAGCCATCACCGATCTCAACGCCTTTAACCGCGTTGATCCCCATTAATGCATGGGCGATGTCGGCATCGAGTCGATCAAATACCGGTTCACCCAGACCAACGGGAACATTGGTTGCGACGACTGAAACTTTAGCGCCAATAGAATCACCGCTTTTTTTCAAATCACGCATATATTCATCAAGCACATCGAGCTTATCGACATCGGGAAAAAAGAACGCATTTTGCTCAACCTGAGTCAAATCGACCTTCTCTGCGACAATAGGGCCCAGCTCAGAAAGATAACCGTTGATTTGGATGCCATGTACCTGTTTTAAATATTTTTTAGCTACCGCTCCCGCCGCAACACGCATCGCAGTTTCACGAGCAGATGAACGACCGCCACCACGGTAATCACGCAGACCATACTTTTGCTGGTAAGTGTAATCGGCATGTCCCGGTCTGAACTGATCTTTAATATTGGAGTAATCTTGGCTACGCTGATCGGTATTTTGAATCACTAAACCAATTGATGTGCCTGTTGTTTTACCTTCAAAAACACCAGATAGAATTTGCACTTCATCTGCTTCACGTCTTGCTGTGGTATAACGAGAGGTTCCAGGACGACGACGGTCAAGATCATCTTGCATATCGGCTTCTGACAGCTCAAGCCCCGGAGGACAACCGTCAATTATACAGCCTAATGCTTTGCCATGGCTTTCGCCAAATGTGGTAACCACAAAATTTTGACCAATACTGTTTCCCGACATCTGCTTCATTCACCTCGTTATTAGTAGTCGCTTTCGAGCATAGCTCAATTTCTATCTGGTATATATTCCTAAATCAGCTTACTCATTCGTAAGCGATAGGGAGTCAGCTCTATTATTCACTATCTTTATAGATGGCGAAAAGTGATTCATTTTCAACTAGCTGATCGCGAGTTAATACAAACACACCGTCACCACCATTTTCAAAGCTCACCCAAGTAAACGGCACCTCGGGGAATTGTTCGATCAGATGCACCATCGAATTGCCCACCTCAACCACTAACAGGCCATCTTCTGTAAGGTAATCGACCGCATTGGCGAGAATCCGTTTGGTCAGATCTAGGCCATCACGACCAGAGGCTAAACCGAGCTCTGGCTCATGGTGATATTCATCAGGCATATCGCCGATATCTTCTGCATCAACATAAGGTGGATTTGACACAATGAGGTCGTACTGCGGCGCTTTAGGGATAGCACTGAACAAGTCGGATTCAATCGGGAAGACTCTATCCATCACCCCGAGTGTCTCGATATTGATCTGGGCAACGTCTAACGCATCAGTACTAAGGTCAAGTGCGTCAACCTCAGCATTTTCAAATTCATAAGCACATGCAATTGCGATGCAACCACTACCAGTACAAAGATCTAAGATACGGTTGACAGGCTTGTTGTATAACCAAGGGCTGAAACGATTAGCGATCATCTCGGCAATTGGTGAACGAGGCACCAACACACGTTCATCAACGTAAAACTCAAGACCCGCAAAATAAGCTTTATTAGTAAGATAAGGCACAGGCAAGCGCTCACGAACACGACGAATGATTAACTCAACGATTTTATGCTTCTCACTGCTCGTAAGATTTGCATGTATCACCTGCTGGCCAATCTCTTCAGGCAGATGCAGAGCGTGAAATACTAGGGCAATAGCTTCATCCCAGGCGTTGTCGGTGCCATGTCCATAGTAAACATTCGCATCGTTAAAACGACTTACAGCCCAACGTAACATATCGCCGATCGTACGTAATTCGGTCACGGCTTCATCAACAAAAATCTTATCCAAAACTTGCTCCAGCTAGATAGTTCCGCCTCATTGTAACTGAACTCTATTCATATGGCATCGGATTCACTAAAATAGCGCCATGAATAAAGAAAAAGATGAAGGGCTGGCGCTTTTTTCTGCGCTAACCCAGGGCATAAAGCCGCTGACACAAGATAAGCGTCACTTTAATGCCCCCAAAAAACAGAAACGTGAACTTGAAGTTAAAACCACACAACTTCATGCCGATAGTTATTTTTCCGATACCTATCAGCCTCACCTGCCTCTAGAGGGCGCGATGCGCTGGTCAAGGGAAGATGTCGATAGCTTCGAGGTGAAGCGGCTTCGTCGTGGTGATTACCAACCTGATTTGTTATTGGATCTGCATGGCATGCGGCAAAGCGAGGCTAAACTCGAACTTGCCGCCTTAATCCAAGCATGTATTAAACAACATAGTGCTTGTTGCTGCGTGATGCATGGTCACGGCAGTGGCATACTGAAACAAAATATTCCGATGTGGCTCGCTCAGCACCCTCATGTAAAGGCGTTTCATAAAGCCCCTAAAGAATGGGGCGGCGATGCTGCACTGTTGGTACTGGTTGAGATTGGTGACAGCCCTGAATGGGACTAATCTCTTAGTAACTAAAAAAGGACGCATGATGCGTCCTTTCTGTTATTTACCGCTAGCGATGACTAACTTACCGTATGCGGAGTATGTTGCCAGCTCATCGATGCACTTTCACCATGCTTATCAATCAATGTAATTCCAGAGGTTGCGAATAAGGGTGGCTCGATACCCGCAACCAAATCACTAACCATATAACCAAGCAGCGGCATGTGAGAAATGACAAGAACCTTATCGGCTTTATATTGCTCAACATAAGCCAACAGGAGATCGACAGCCCTTGTAGGCTCCGCTGACGGGATTAAGTCATCAAGCACTAGCCAGTTTCTTGGCTCAGGAAAGTGTCTACTCACTTCTTGCCATGTTTGCTGCGCACGTAAATAAGGACTGACAAGCACTAAGTCAAAATCAGTGATACTTCGGGCTAACCAATTACTCATCAACTCTGTTTGGTAACGACCTACTTCGGTCAAAACACGTTCTCTATCAGAATGTGCATTGTAGCCAGCTTCACCGTGTCGCATCAAAAATAGCTGCATACTACTTCTCGCTATGAATTTTTGTTCTTCCTTGCAATTGTAGCCCTAAACGAGTGTGCAACAAACCCAAAGTCAGTTAATAATTAGTCGAATAGACGATAAGATATTTGCTAAAGTCCATTTTCAAGCCCAATATGTAGGCTTACTGTTTTAATTAGCTTTTTCGTCAGTAAAATTTCTCCCGCTTATTTCTGCATCTGGATGGAGCTACCAATTGCCAACAACGACGCAAATAACTCAGAGTCCGAACGACCATCGCCAATATCAATATTTACAGCTTGGCAATGATCTCAGAGTACTTTTGGTTGAAGATATGCAAGCCACTCAGGCGGCAGCATCAATGGCTGTTAATGTTGGTCATTTTGACGATCCCGTGGCGCGACCTGGTATGGCTCACTTTCTTGAGCACATGCTGTTTTTAGGCACCAAGAAGTACCCAAAACCTGGCGAGTACCATGCCTTTATCAATCAACATGGCGGCAGTAATAACGCATGGACAGGCACCGAGCAAACTAACTTTTTCTTCTCTATCGATAGCGAGGTCTTTGAGGAATCACTGGATCGTTTCAGCCAGTTTTTTATCGCGCCTTGCTTTGATTTAGAGTTAGTCGATAGAGAACGTCATGCGATTGAATCTGAATTTAGTCTAAAACTTAAAGATGATATTCGCCGCACTTATCAGGTTCAAAAAGAAACCGTCAATCAAAAGCATCCTTTTTCCAAGTTTTCAGTTGGAAACCTAGAGACATTATCGGGTAGCGAACAAGATTTACGACAAGAATTACTCGAATTTTATCAAAGCCATTACAGCGCAAATTTAATGACCTTGTGTTTAGTTGCCCCATTAACGCTTGCTCAGCTTGCTCAGCTCGCACAGAGCTATTTTGCTGGGATAAAAAATAATCATCTGCGCAAGCAATACCCTGATACGCCCATTTATCAAACAGAGCAACTGCAACAACAGATTAATATCGTCCCGCTCAAAGAGCAGCGACGAGTTGCAATCACATTTCCACTGCCAGCAATCGATCACTTCTATAAACGCAAACCGCTAACCTTTATTAGTCATCTATTAGGTTATGAAGGGAAAGGCAGCTTACTGAGCTATTTAAAAGATCAGGAGTTAGCCAGCAACCTTTCAGCCGGTGGTGGAGTGAATGGATATAACTTTAAAGACTACAACATCAGCATTCAGTTAACTGATAAGGGATTAACTCAATTAGACGATGTCATTAAAGCCACATTTGAATATCTAAAACTCATCAAACATTTTGGACTAGAACAATGGCGCTATCAAGAAAGAGCCAACCTTCTCAAGTTGGCGTTTAAATATCAAGAGCAGATCAAACCACTAGATCTAGCCAGTCATCTCAGTATTAATATGCATCACTATGATATTGAAGACCTAGTATACGGTGACTATCGAATGGATGGCCTAGATACCACCCAAGCGATGACACTATTAAATCTGATGACATCAGAGAATATGCGTATTCAGCTGATATCGCCTAATTTAGAGACAGAGCAACAGGCCGCTTGGTATCACTCACCCTATCAAATAAAACCGATAGACAGTAAACGCCTAGCTGCTTGGGCTGATCCAGAGATACGTAAAGAACTCACACTGCCTGAGCCCAACCCTTTTATTATCGAAGACTCTGTTGCCAGATCAGACAAGAGCAATCACAAGGTACCCACCATAGTATCTCAAGAAACGGGTTACCGTATTTGGCACCGAAAAGATGATGAATTTAACGTCCCTAAAGGACACATGTATCTTTCCTTGGACTCAGACCAAGCGGCATCAACCCCCCGCCATGCCGCTTTAACGCGTTTATATGTGGAGATGCTGTTAGATTATCTGACCGAATACACTTACCCAGCAGAAGTAGCAGGGCTAAGTTACAATATCTACCCCCATCAGGGTGGCATTACCCTTCACCTCACAGGTTTTACAGGTAAGCAGGAAGCACTGCTCTCACTATTAATAAGTAAGGCTCGAGAGCGTAACTTTACCCAAAGTCGCTTTAAGTTAATAAAACGCCAGATCCTACGTAACTGGTACAACCAAAGTCGCGCTAAACCGATATCGCAGCTATTCACCAGCCTTACGGTGACATTGCAAAAACGTAGTTACGAACCCTTGAGAATGGCGGAAGAGCTAGAAAACTTGACCTTAGATGACCTACATAACCATGTACGTAACTTTTATGAAAAAATTCACCTAGAAGGTTTAGTCTACGGTGACTGGCTGACAAAAGAAGCACAGTCATTAGGTAAACGCCTCGATCACATTCTATCGCTTGTTTCGTCACCAAGCGGCGAATCTGAACGTGAACTTATCAATCTAGATAATGTAGGAACCTTAATTCGAGAGGTGCCTGTCGCACATCAAGACAGCAGTATTATCGTCTACTATCAATCATCAGAAGCGTCACCGCTGAACATGGCCCTATTCAGTCTATTAAACCACACCATGTCTTCGACCTTCTTTCATGAACTCAGAACTAAGCGGCAACTAGGCTATATGGTCGGAACAGGCTATCTGCCTTTAAACCGATATCCCGGAATGATTTTCTATATTCAGTCACCCACAACAGGGCCCTTACAGCTATTAGAAGCGATCGATGAATTCATTGCCGACTTTAACTACGCAGTTATGCAGATCACCAATCAACAATGGGAACAAACGAAACAAGGCCTAGTTAACCAGATAATGGAACACGACCCCAATTTGAAAACTCGTGGCCAGCGCTACTGGTCAAGCATTGGTAACAAAGATTACAGCTTCAATCAACGCGAGTTAGTGGTAGGTGAGATTAATCTGCTCACACGTTCAGATCTAATTAAATTCATAATGAAAAAAATGCGTACCAAACATAGTGACCGCTTAGTGTTGTTCACAACTGGTGAGCAGCACCTAAGCCAAGACAGATTATCATCTAGCAATATGATCACTGATTTACGCTCGTTCAAACAACAAGCAGCGAAATTCAACTATTAGCGATAGCCTATTCAATCGATAACAAGCTAACTAACGCCTGTGCACTCTACATTCGAAAGCTCGAGAAACTCATCTACGCCTTCATCTCGTAATGAGTTAGCATCGATAAGTGTAGGCATAGCTAGTTAGCTGTTTTAAGCATAATGCAACGACATTCATCATCTTAAGTTTATGAACTCAACTTAGGTTAGTGGGTCTTATTGAGCACATGAACACTCGATGGGGCTTCCAATATGCAACCACTAATTAGCCATTGGCGACAACAACACATTTTGTTAACGAAAACACCAGAGCTATCAAACTAGATAAAACCCTTGCTTTACACCCAAAATCAGTGAAAACACGGCAATAACAGCCAGAACACAGCAACAACCACCAAAATGGAATGAAAATAAAAATAATTAACAACTAACTATTTTCAGTGTTCTTTTGACAAACCCTCAACTTTCTGAAAAAGTAGGTTAAACATCTGTTGCCTATGCACTATTGGCTAATAATCAAACTAATAATTATGCCTAATTCTTTGATAAAAATTTTAATCTTATCTTTTTTAGTAACCTGTTTTTCAGGCCATTCGTACGCTGATGAAAATACTGAGCCTACAATCTTGCTGAATAGCAAAACATACAGCGTTCCAGAAGGATTATCACAAAGCACTGTCACATCAATTGTAGAAGGCAATGATGGATATATTTGGATTGGTACGCTGAATGGTCTCAACCGTTTTGACGGGAAGGTTTTTAAAAAATATTTTGCTGGAAAAACAACAGGTCTACCGAGTTCATTCGTAAGAAGCTTAGCCTATACATCCGGTGGAAAGCTAATGGTTGGCACGGATAAAGGATTAGTAATATATTCCCCCAGAGATGAAAAATTCATCAGCGATAACCTTTTTACATCAAAAACAAACGATCCTATTTGGCAAATTTACAGCCAAAAAGAACAAATAATAATAGCAACAGAAAAAGAATTAATAATCACTGATTTGAATGCGGAAAAAATCCTAAAAAAAATAGAGGGTACTTATGAGACAAAACAAATAGTTAGAGATGAGAAGCATATTTACCTAAGAGACTACGTAGGAAACCTGATAAGATTCAACAATAACTTTGATAATAAAAAAATCATATCAAAGAATGTTAAAGACATTATTTCTGCTGGTGAAAAAATATTATACCTAACTCAAGATTCACTATTTGAAATATCAAATGGAGTTGAAAAAAAAACAAATAACGTCGACCTTGAAAAGTTAATATATAAAGATGGAAACCCATATGGCATTAAAGGCAATGTTTTATTCAATCTGGAACATGGTTTTGGAAAAAGAACAGCAAAAAAAATAAAAAACCTCCCTGAAACCTCTAGCATTTCGGTCATATACACAACTGACCAAGCAACACACATAGGATTTGTAAACAAGGGTTTATTAACGATAAATGACTCTGAAAATATAATACGCAGCATTACAGATAGCAATAAAAACACATGGCATTTCAGTTTGGACTCAAATGGGAAAATATTAGTTTCTTCTGATAGCAAAAAAATTAAACTATATGATTCATCAATGATCAAAGTTGATGAGTTTGATAGTGGAATTTATGGCTTCAAGAATTCAATACTATGGTCAAAAAAATTATTTATTGGCAGTGATTATGGTTTAATAATAATTGATATCATTGACCGTTCAACAAAAAAAATATTAAAAAACAAAATAACATATCTGCAGAGAGATAACGATAGAATTCTGGCAGGTACAAATTCAGGGGAAATCTTTGAGATAGATGAATATGGGAATGTTAATAACAATATAGTGACTGAGGTAACACAACCAATTCTAGGGCTATTGAAGATATCTAAAGAACATTTCTTTATAACAACGCAGTCTGGCGTATTTGAAATCAAAAATAATAAAACAGAACAAATTTCAAATATGTTAACTTACAGTATAGCTAAACATAAAGATAAGATTTTACTTGGAACAGCTGATAGTATATACGAATACTCTGAAGATGAAGGAAACCTTAAATTAATATTTAAAAATGAAAAAGGAATTTATTCTATCTTATCAATGGGTGATTCAATTTTAGCATCATCACTTAGTGAAATCGTTTATATTAAAAACAAAAAAAATTATATATTTCCGACTAGAAATGGTAGCCAATATGAATACAACACACCAAGTGGATTAGCTATAAATGATGAAACGGCGTTATTTGGTGGTATTGATGGTATAAGTCTTGTTAGGTTAGAGCTTATCGATAGTTTTTTAGAAACAATTCCTAACTTAAGAACATCAATTGATAAGTTACTAATATTCAATTCACCCGTTAAAACGGGAAGTAAGTACCTAAATCATGCAATTTCTTATACTGAAAATTTGGAACTGAAACACTCAGATTATCCATTTACTTTCAAATTTAGTAGCCCTAATGCTAATTCAAGGCTTATTGAACATTTTTACCAAATGCAAGGGCTATCAGACGACTGGATAGCAGCGCAAGACATTGATGCAGCAACTTATACTAACTTGTCTGCAGGTAAATATAATTTCAATGTATATGCTAAAGATTTTTTGACAGATACCGTCGGACCAACCCAAAGCATTAGCATTACTATAACACCACCTTGGTGGCTATCTAGCACTGCAAAATTAGTATATTTATCTGTAAGCCTACTAATCACTTTTATTGTTATAAAAGCAATCTTACGCCGCCAAGAAGTACAAAGACAAATCGCAAAGTCTGAAGAACGCTTAAAGCTATCACTTTGGGGAAGCGGCGATGAGATGTGGGACTGGGACATAGAAACGGGACAGATCTATCGCTCTAACATTTGGGGGGCTCTCGAATTTCCTCGTGATGGCCAGCGCTCAGGAGAAAAAGGGGAAGAGAGTAATATTCATCCGATGGATCAAGAACGTGTGACCAACGCACTGAATAAACATTTTTACGGTGAGACCGACCACTTCGAAGCCGCATATCGAGTAAAAGGTAAAGATGAGCAATGGGTTTGGATCTTAGATAGGGCCAAGATTGTCGAACGTGATGAGCACGATAAAGCCCTGCGTATGACAGGTACCATTAAAAATATTAGCAATTTTAAACAAGCTGAGGAGCAACTTAGGCTGTTTGAGCGTGCAATCGAAAATATCTCCGAAGGGATGTTTATCTTAGATAACCAGTTTAATTTCGTTGAGGTCAACGAAGCTTGCTGCGATCTTTGTGAGAAGAGTCGCAATGACTTTATCGGAGAACGTTTCCAGTTCGATCTATACCCTGAGAGCTATTCACAGCAGATCCGGAATATTTTACAACAACAGGGAAGCTGGAGTAATGAAGTGGAGTCCGCAAGAGGCGATGGTTCCAGCTTTTTAATGGAACTGACAGTCGACGCAATCTATGATGAGCAGGGATCGCTTTCTCACTATGTTGGCGTTTTTTCTGATATTTCTCGACGCAAGCAACAAGAAGAGGAACTAAGAAAACTGACCAACAATGATCTACTCACTAACCTACCCAATCGTTCTAGCCTTATGGTTACCCTTGGTAACCTAGTAAAAAAAGACACCCACCACACACTTATGGTGCTCGATCTTGATAACTTCAAAAAGATTAACGATTCACTTGGACATCAAGTGGGAGATGAGCTGCTGATAAAGGTCGCACGACGAATCGAGTCGACAGTCCCCTACCACACCAGTATCTATCGTCTCGGTGGCGATGAGTTCGCCATATTGGTTGATAACAATCCAGATATAGGTTCAAGTGCAGTTATAGCAAATAATGTCGTTGACGCCTTTACGAATCCATTTGAATTAACAAAAGACAAAGTAGTCGTTGGCGTCAGCATTGGGATTGTGCTCTATCCAGAGGACGATCAGAACGAACAGGCACTATTGCGCAAAGCCGATATTGCTATGTACCACGCAAAATCGGCGGGGGGAAATCGTTATCAATTCTACTCAGAGTCGCTTAACCGTAACGCCATTCGTCAGTTAGAAGTAGAGAACCTTATCCGTGAAGGGTTGAGAGATGATCTATTTGAGGTCTATTATCAGCCTAAGATTGATCTCAAGTCGGGTAAAATGGCGGGGATGGAAGCCTTGGTTCGATTAAACCATCCTATCCATGGTTTGATTCCACCATCCGACTTTATCCCACTGGCAGAAGAGAATGGCCTTATCGTTGAAATTGGTGAAGTTGTTTTGCGTAAAGCCTGCTTTGCGGCGCAAAATTGGCGCCGCCAAGAAATGTTTAATGGCCGAGTTGCCGTCAATTTGTCATCACAGCAGTTCGCTTTACCCGATCTTCAACAACGAATAGAGTCAATTTTACGACTCACCCAACTACCCGCAGCCAATTTAGAGCTTGAAATTACCGAAGGCACCGTCATAAAGCAGCCAGAAAAGGCCATTAAGGTGATGATGCAGCTTTCAAAGATGGGAGTGAGCCTGGCATTGGATGATTTCGGCACAGGTTACTCATCGCTTTCCTATTTAAAACGCTTCCCAATCGATACCTTAAAAATAGATAAGGCCTTTGTGGACGATATTGATAAATCAGATCGCGATCTGAAAATGGTCGACTCTATTATTACCATCGCCCACAACATGGGCTTGTCCGTCGTAGGCGAAGGGGTTGAAGATGCTTCTCAGCTTAGCATATTAAAAGCGCTTAAATGCGAGGAAATTCAAGGGTTTATATTCAGCAAAGCCGTGTGTGAAAGTGATTTCTCCGACTTGTTAAGGCGCGATGCAATCACGCCACACGCTATACATATGGCGCAAAATAGAAAGTAATAACACAGTAAAAACTAACTGTTTAACAACTTTTAAGAAAAGAAAAACAAAAGATGGCATAACACCTGCAATAGTTCTTTCAGACGTCAACAAATTGTTGGCAATAATAAAATCACTAACTCTGAGAGAATACGACAATGATTAACGGACTAGTTACTGCCATCGCTTTTGCCCTTACTTGCTCTTCAAATTTTGACACAATTTCACTTACTGGCTCACCACATATCAAGTTCTCACAAACTCAAGTAGCTGGCTCTCCACACATCAAGTTTTCACAAACTCAAGTAGCTGGCTCTCCACACATCAAGTTTTCACAAACTCAAGTAGCTGGCTCTCCACACATCAAGTTTTCACAAACTCAAGTAGCTGGCTCTCCACACATCAAGTTTTCACAAACTCAAGTAGCTGGCTCTCCACACATCAAGTTTTCACAAACTCAAGTAGCTGGCTCACCGCACATCAAGTTTTCACAAACTCAAGTAGCTGGCTCACCGCACATCAAGTTTTCACAAACTCAAGTAGCTGGCTCACCGCACATCAAGTTTTCACAAACTCAAGTAGCTGGCTCACCGCACATCAAGTTTTCACAAACTCAAGTAGCTGGCTCACCGCACATCAAGTTTTCACAAACTCAAGTAGCTGGCTCACCGCACATCAAGTTTTCACAAACTCAAGTAGCTGGCTCACCGCACATCAAATTCATCAACACAGCTGTAGCTTAAGTTTAAGGAGAATGATTATGTTAGATTCATTAAAGAAAGCTCTTGGACTTAACCACAAACCAGAGCGTAAGAGAGTACAACTTCCTGCTGGTTTAGATCACTTAGAAGTGATCCCAGCCAAGGGTTGGTGGAACTAGTTGAAGCAAACGATAAAACGATCAAGATTATCTATCGTAGATACTTAAAAAGGAGCGAATACGCTCCTTTTTATTTTATATTGGCCTGAAGTAACGTAATCAACTTAACCCATTGATTAAAAAATTAAATCACTACCACTCAAAGGTTGATTTGGCTAGCGCCCTTACCTTGCGCTCGTTTAATGGCAAAGCGTTTATGGGTCGAAAATAAGGGATAGCCTACGGGGCCTAACACCAATCCTAACAATGCCCAGCGCTTAACACCTAAACCCGCTCTAAAGGCTAAGTTCCCCATCACCACACTGCTCACGGTCAAAATACTGACGACAAATACAATCACTTATAACCTCTTTAACGACAAATACCAGTTTACTCACTTAGCGATCGGCTAAGACTTGCAACCACAGACTAGCTAATACGAAGCAGCTCAGGTTCAAAGCAAGCATAAAATATCGCAGCATCATACCTAAAACCATCTTAAAAATGAACAAAAAACAGGCAAGCAATATCCTGCAGGCAAAAAAAATGCGGCATTATGTTGCCGCATTGTTAAGATCAATTAAAGGTGACTTAATCGTGAAATCGAGTACCAGCGGTCGCCATCTCGACAAGTCGGTCACAAGGTTTAAAGCGCTTGCCATGAACTTTGGCATACTGATCTAATGTCTCAACCAGCTTATCTGCACCTAATGTATCGATATAACGGAACGGGCCACCAAGAAACGGCGGGAAACCGATGCCAAAGATAGCGCCTATATCGCCGTCGCGAGCAGAAGCAATAATCCCCTCCTCTAGGCAGCGCACCGCTTCATTCAACATCTGCACAACACAGCGCTGAGCTAGCTCTTTCATATCACCAGCAGAAGAGGGGGTTAACCCTAAAACGGTGTAAACAGTTTCATCGACCAACTTTTTCTTCGACTTACTACCGTACTGATAGAAACCTTTGCCGTTTTTACGACCTTTCCGGTCATCAGCCAATAATTTGTCAAACGCAGTCGGAGCCTTAAAGCGCTCACCCAGCTCTGTCTCCAATATCGGCGAGATCTTGGCACCCACATCGATACCGACTTCGTCAAGCAAAGTCATAGGCCCGACTGGGAAGCCAAATTGAACGAGTGCTTTATCAAGATGCTCAACACTCTGCCCTTCTAGCAACAGATTAGCGGCTTCATTCATATACAGCGCTAAGATACGATTAACATAAAATCCAGCGCCATCTTGCACCACGATTGGTGTCTTCCCCTGCTTACGGGCGAAAGCAACTGTAGTGGCAATGGTCTGGGCAGAGGTCTTCTTATGGGCAATAACCTCTACCAATGGCATTTTTTCCACAGGAGAGAAATAATGCAAACCAATCACATTTTCTGGACGTTCTGCAGCTTCTGCAATTTGCGAGATAGGTAGTGAAGAGGTGTTAGAAGCAAAAATGGTATCCTCATTACACTCTCTTTCTACATCTTTAACCATCTGATGCTTAAGCGCTAAGTCTTCAAATACCGCTTCAACAACGATATCGGCATCTTTAATCCCCTTATATTCGGTTGTCGTGGTCATCAAAGACATCAAATTATCACGCGCGGCGGGCGTCATATGGCGACGCTTAACCCCTTTATCCAGCAATTTATATGCGTAAGCGAGCGCATTACTTAAACCTGTTTCATTGATGTCTTTGACGCGCGCAGGAATTTTCGCTTTAGTCGTGGTCACCGAGGCAATACCGCCTCCCATTAATCCTCCACCTAGCACCATCACCTTTTTAACCGGCTTGGGCTGAACTTCTCCTGCACCAGACTCTTTCTTCATCTCTGTGGTCGCAAAAAAGATACTGCGAAGCGCTTCAGATTCTGCAGAAATCACCAAGTCACCAAAGTGATTTGCTTCAGCATCTAAGCCGACCACCATCCCCTTCGTCATCCCTTGCCGAACACAATCGATGATCTTAGCCGGTGCAGGATAGTTTCCTTGAGTCTTCTTGTTAACTTGCTTTAGCGCTTGATCGAAAATGATATTACGTCCAACAGGCGTACCTTCAAGTAAACGATTGACTAAAGACGTCTTACGCTTTGGCTGTACTTTCTTACCAGCCAACGCCATTTCAATCGCTGTTTGCAATAAAATGGACTCAGGAACCACATCATTAACTAAGCCCATCTTTAATGCTTGCTTAGGGCGTAGTTGCTTACCCGTTAACATCATATCCAGTGCAGCAGTAATACCAACCAAACGAGGCAGACGCTGAGTACCGCCACCGCCAGGTAGTAATCCAAGTTGTACTTCGGGCACACCCATCATTGTCTTAGGGCTATCGCTGCAGACTCGCTGATGACAAGCTAACGCCAGCTCCAATCCACCACCTAAACAGGCACCATGAATAGCGGCTACAACAGGAATATTCAGAGACTCCAAGGCAAAGAACACTTCGTGTCCCTGTTTTGAAAGCTCTCTAGCATCCTCGGCGGTCTGGCATGCTGCTAACATTGAGATATCGGCGCCAGCAACGAAGGAATCTTTCTTACCAGAAACCAGTACAATACCGCGGATATGTTGATCTGCTTTGATTTCGGCAAGCATCTCACAAATCTCAGGGCCAAACTCGGCTCGTAGAGTATTCATTGTTTCACCAGGAACATCCATGGTGAGTACGGCAATACCATTTTCTAGACGATTTAAACTAAAACTCTTTTCCATGAGATCACTCCACTTCTACAATCATTGCTACGCCAAGACCACCAGCAGCACAGGCCGTTGCCAACCCTGTACCACCACCACGACGTTTAAGTTCACGACACACCTGAGTGATCAAGCGAGTACCCGTTGCCGCAAATGGATGACCATAAGCAAGTGAGCCACCTAATACGTTAAATTTGCCCATATCAATTTCGCCAATGGCGCGATTACGGCCCAGCTTTTCTTGTGCAAACTTTTTAGAAGCAAACATCTGCATGTTAGCCAGTGTTTGGGCAGCGAACGCTTCATGCATTTCAATCAGAGTTAAATCCTCAAGCTCCATTCCAGCGCGCTTGAGTGCAAGCGGTGTCGCATAAGATGGTCCCATCAACATATCTTGCCATACGTCAATCGCTGTAAACGCGTAACTCTTTATGTAACCTATCGGTTGATAACCTAATGCCTTAGCACGGCTTTCACTCATGAGTAGCACAGCTGACGCGCCATCGGTCAATGGCGTACTGTTAGCCGCGGTGACAGAGCCATGTTTACGATCGAATGCGGGTCTCAGCTTGGCATATGAATCAATAGATGAGTTTTCACGAATATTGTTGTCACGATCGATAAAAGACTTATATGGAGGCACATGTGCCGTCATCACTTCCTCACGCAAATGGCCCGAATTCCAGGTTTCAGTTGCTAAAGAGTGAGAACGATGCGCTAACGCGTCTTGATCGGCGCGGCTAATATTATAGGTCTTAGCCATTTGCTCTGCTGTTTGCCCCATAGATAACCCAGTAGAGTATTCGGCGACCGCAGGTGGAACAGGTAACAAGTCTTTTAAACCTAAACGTCTAAAGATGGCGAGCTTTTGACCAAAGCTACGGGCCTTATTGAGATCAACCAGCGCATGAGCCAGTTTTTTCGACACGCCAATGGGCAATACCGAAGATGAATCCGCGCCACCGGCAATTCCTATCTCGATATTTCCTGTCATGATAGATTCGGCGACATTTACCGCTGATTGAAAACTAGTAGCACAGGCACGAGTCACACTGTAGGCATCGGTCGCAACATTCATACCCGTTCCGAGTACGATTTCGCGGGCAATATTGGGCGCGGCAGGCATCTGCACCACTTGGCCATACACCAACTGCTCAATCTCTTTAGGGTCTAGTTCAGAGCGAGATAGCAACTCATTGACCACCATTTTCCCCATATCCAATGCCGAAACACCATGAAATGCAGTGGCCTGCTTAGCAAAAGGGGTTCGAAGCCCCATCACAATCGCAATGCGATCGCCTTTTGCATTGGTTACTTGCTGTAAATCACTCATCTTTTGCCCTCTTTTTACGCCGAATAAGCATTATGCTATTGGCGCAGTTATTATTGTTTCCTTACACTGCTGCCTCATAAATCATCACCTAGCAACAGGTCAGACCATCAAAGTGTGATCTGATTCTAACTTCTTATTTCAAAGTTTTAAACAGCTGTTTGGTTTTTACTGGTAAATTATCCAAAAAGATGTTGATTAACAATGTTTAATAAAAGCCAATTTACCCCCCTTAATCGGTTTA
The DNA here is from genome assembly GCF_019457515.1 of Shewanella mesophila. NCBI lineage: Bacteria > Pseudomonadati > Pseudomonadota > Gammaproteobacteria > Alteromonadales > Shewanellaceae > Shewanella > Shewanella mesophila. The sequence goes on along the minus strand of NZ_CP080421.1, from coordinate 1,634,645 downwards.
AATCCCCTAGTAAGCATGCTAACTTAATTTGCTAATTTGAATTGAGGAGCAGCGGTTCACATTAATTTGCGAGGTTTAACAACCTTGAAATTAGCAAAGCTGCCCCTATATGAATTTTTACCCTATTTAGCTGTCTACAGCTCACACTATTGATAAAATTGAGTAGCAACATGCCGTTAAGTCGATTTCATGCATTACGTGAATACCTAAACAAAGTCATTTTAGGTCAGCCCACTCTCACCGAAAACTTATTGATAGCACTAATAGCCGATGGTCACCTACTGGTTGAAGGCCCGCCAGGCTTAGCGAAAACCCGTGCGGTCAAAGCGCTGAGCGATGGCGTCGAAGGCGATTTCCACCGAATTCAGTTTACGCCCGATCTTCTGCCAGCCGATTTAACGGGTACCGATATCTATCGCGCCCAAACCGCCACCTTCGAATTTGAAGCGGGGCCGATTTTCCATAATTTAATTTTGGCAGACGAAATTAACCGCGCACCGGCTAAAGTACAGTCAGCCTTGCTCGAAGCGATGGCGGAAGGTCAGGTCACTGTGGGTAAGCATAGTTATCAATTACCTAAGCTGTTTTTAGTCATGGCAACCCAAAACCCATTAGAGAATGAAGGGACCTATCCGCTACCCGAAGCCCAATTAGACCGTTTCTTAATGCATCTCAATTTGGATTACCCCAGTGCCGAAACTGAATTTGAGATCATGAGACTCTCTCGCAGTGAAGCCAAAGCACATGATATTCCGAAAGTATCGCCTATTGCTCAAGCAGAAGTATTTGCTGCACGTGCCGAAGCGTTAGAGATCTACTTAGCAGAGCCCCTAGAGCAATACATAGTCAACATCGTCATGGCCACGCGCCAGTCTCAGCAGTACAGCGACACCTTAGCCAGCTGGCTTGAGTATGGCGTCAGTCCTCGTGCCACCATCTCTATCGAACGTTGCGCTCGAGCACGGGCATGGTTAATGGAGCGAGACTATGTATCGCCAGAAGATATTCAGGCAGTCGTGCCTAACGTGCTTCGTCATCGACTATTACTCAGTTACCAAGCACAAGCTGAAGGCGTTAATGCCGACCAAGTAATCAACTATATCCTTAGTCAAGTTGCGGTGCCTTAATGTTAAGTAGCGAGTTACCACTCTTTGCCGATGGCGTATCACTCAATCAAAAGGAGTTACTCGCCTGCCAGAATATCGCCAGAGCGCTACCACAAAGACGCACCAAAGCACGTGCCGCACTTGCAGGCCATAGAGCCAGCACGATAAAAGGTCGTGGTATGGAGTTTGCTGAAGTACGTCATTACCAAAGCGGTGATGATGTGCGCACCATTGATTGGCGCGTAACGGCACGCACAGGTAAAGCCCATACTAAACTTTTCGTTGAAGAGCGTGAACGCCCCGTCCTCTTACTGCTCGATTTAAGCCATAGCCTCTACTTTGGCTCAAGCTTGATGCTCCAAGCAGTACAAGCGGCGCATCTTGGTAGTACGTTAGGATGGAGCGCAGTAGGACACGGTGACCGACTAGGCGCCCTAATTGCTAGCGAGCAACAGCATATCGAGTTAAAACCTCGTAGTCGCCAAACCACGATGTTGGCGTTGATCTCGGCAATACAGACCGTGCATCAGCAACAGCTTGATGGTCTCAATCGGCAGCAACACGAACCCGATCATCTATTCCGCGCATGCCAACGCCTGCGACGCATTGCCAAGCCCGGATCGTTAATCTGGATCATCAGCGACGGCACTCACTTCACGCCTCAGTGTCTTGCACCATTAAGCGAGTTGAAACGCCATTGCGATATTGGAGCATTCCTCATATCTGACCCATTAAGGCAAGGAGAACTCCCCCTGCCAGCACAATTTCAGCTGCCGGTAAAAGAGGGTAATAGTGAGCTTATTTTGAATCGCGATAGTTATGATCGCTGGCTGCTTAGTCAGCAAAACCAGCAGCAAGACTTTATCAATATGATGAATCAATTGAACGCCCAACCTAGGATCATCAGTGCTGCAATGCCTTTAAATCAACAGATTGGAGCCTTAAGATAGATGCAGACGGCTAACAATCCCGCCTTAGCTGCGATGAAAGATATCCAACCACCAGAACCCATAGGTACATGGCCGCTGGCATATGGCTACTGGTTACTATTGGCCGTGACATTAGTAGCGATAGTCGCCTGCGCTTTTTGGCTCATAAAACGTCATCGACGCTGCGCTGCTAAACGTGAAGCAATTGTGCAGCTAGATAAGTTAGATACAAGCCATAGGCAGCTGGCTATCGAAATCAATGCATTACTCAAACGCAGCGCAATGAGTTATACCCCGAGAGAAAACATTGCCTCACTCGATGGAGATAGCTGGTACGCTTGGTTAAGGCGACAAGACAACAAGATGGACGATGCTCTGCCTAAATTGCTGGCTAAACGCTATCAAGCACAAGCGCTCACTACCGCTGAAGCAAAGCAACTCAAAATAGCAGCGAAACAATGGCTCAATAACGCCCTACCGTTAAAACAAAATAGCACAGGTAAGGAGGCGTTATGTTCACAATAGCCTGGGCTTGGTTACTCCTGTTATTGCCACTACCGCTGATATTTAGACGCTCTCAGACTGAGCAGAACCAAGTGAGTGGTCATCTGCAAATGCCTGGCGTTGCGAATTCTGGGGCCGTTGGTCACAATAAAAGCTCGCGGATAAGTCAAGTTCCACAGTGGCTCATATGGACACTATTAGTTTTTTCTGTCGCCCGCCCACTATGGGTTGGTGACGTGATTGAGCTGCCTAGCAAAGGCCGTGACTTAATGCTGGCGGTGGATTTATCTGGCAGTATGCAGATTGAAGATATGGTACTCGATGGCAAGCCCGTCGATCGTTTTACTATGGTTCAACACGTAATGAGTGACTTTATTGAACGGCGAAAAGGCGATAAATTAGGCCTGATTTTGTTTGCCGATCATGCATATCTGCAGGCGCCGCTGACTCAAGACCGACGCTCCGTCGCCCAGTTTTTATCCGAAGCTCAAATTGGCTTAGTCGGCAAGCAAACGGCGATCGGCGAAGCTATCGCTCTGGGGGTAAAGCGCTTCGATAAAACCGAGGAGAGCAACCGTGTATTGATTCTGTTGACCGATGGCTCAAACAACTCAGGCGCTATCTCTCCAGAACAAGCCGCAGCGATCGCAGCCAAGCGTGGTATCACCATCTATACCATAGGTGTTGGCGCCGATGTCATGGAAAGACAAACCCTGTTTGGCCGCGAGAGAGTCAATCCTTCGATGGATCTTGATGAAACCCAGTTGACTCAATTAGCGACCACAACCAAAGGTCGTTATTTTCGCGCCCGTAATTCAGCCGAATTAGAACAAATTTATCAAGAGATAGACAAGCTCGAGCCGACCAACAGCGATCAGCTAACTTATCGTCCGCAGTCTGAGTTATTTTATTTTCCGTTAGCCGCAGCGCTAATAATAAGTGTGTTGCAGATGCTACTAAAACTTCCTTTTATTTCATCACGTTTGATCGTTAACAAACGGGGAGCATTATGATCCATTTTTTACGCCCCGAATGGCTACTGGCGCTGATACCACTAGCGTTAATGCTATGGCAACTTCGACGCAATGAACAACAGCAATCGAGCTGGAATCGTTATATCGCCCCTCATTTAGCTAAAGTACTGGTGTCAACTCAGGCTCAGTCTAAGAAAAGTAATCTCAATGCCATTAGCTTAAGTTGGTTGGTTGCCGTTATCGCCTTATCAGGTCCTGCGTTTACCAAACAAAGCTTACCCGTATTTGAGGCCAATCAAGGCCGAGTTATCGTTATGGATATGTCTTTGTCTATGTACGCGACCGATCTGGCGCCAAACCGATTAACTCAGGCTAAATTTAAAGCAACCGACCTTATTAACAGCCTCACAGAGGGAGAAACTGGACTAGTCGCCTATGCCGGCGATGCCTTTACCATAAGCCCTCTCACTCGAGATATGTCAACGCTGCTCAACTTATTACCTACCCTGTCGCCGCAAATTATGCCCGTTAGAGGCTCTAACCTCCCTGCCGCGCTGACCCAAGCTAAAAGCTTACTGGCTCAGGGCGGCCACCTTCGCGGCGATATCATTTTATTCACCGATGGCGTAGCGACAGAGCAAGTCAATGAATCGAGTCGAGTATTGAGTGATAGCCAATACAGGCTATCAATTATTGCCCTTGGCACTGCTCAAGGCGCGCCGATTCGCCTTCCCGATGGACAGCTAATGCGTGATAACAGCAGTCAAATTGTGGTCCCTAAAACCGATCACAATGAACTCTCCACAATCGCTAGCGCCAATGATGGTAACTTATATCCTTATCGTGCCGATGGCGGCGATCTTAGCGCGCTTAACCAGTGGCTAGAGCAGAGTCAGTCCACTAAGGCATCTGATCTTGAGGGTGAAACCTGGCTTGACTTAGGTCCTTATATCGCAATTTTATTGCTTTTCCCTGCGCTGATGAGCTTCAGACATGCCTTAGCTGCATTGGCTTGCTTAATGCTGGTCATGCCGCCTACGCCCGCTTATGCCGACAGCTGGCAACATCCTTGGCAAACCGATGATCAACGAGCAATGGAAGCCTATAACCAACAAGATTATCAGCAGGCAGCCAAGCTATTTAGTGATCCCAACTGGCAGGCGGCAGCACATTATCGCGATGGTGATTATGAGCAAGCACTTGAAAAATACGAAAAAGATGACTCTGCAACAGGCTTATACAACCAAGGTAATAGCTTGATGCAGTTGCAAGATCTTGACGGCGCGATCAAACGATATGAACAAGCTATCACCAAGGATCCTCGTTTAGCTGAAGCCAAAGATAACTTGGCGCTGGCAAAGCAGTTAAAACAGCAGCAACAAAATAGCGACGATCAAAATCAACAATCCCAACAGAATCAAGACAGTCAGGAACAACAAAATTCGGGTCAACAAAACCAGTCACAAGGTAGCGATGATCAACAATCATCAAAAGAGCAGCAGAGTGGCGATCAGCAATCGGGAGACCAACAAGGCCAAGATAGCCAATCATCACAACAAGACTCACAAGAGAAAAATGAGCAAAGCCAGCAGAAAGATGACACAAATGACGACAAAAAGAGTCAGTCAGATGCAAATACCCAATCTGATGAAAGTCAGCAAGCGGACGGAACGCCGCAAGATAACGAAGCTCAAATGAGTGCGGATCCCGAGCAACAGTCTAAGCAGCAAGAACAGCAGCAACAAGAACAACAAGCAGGAACAAATACTGAACAAGCGGCTAACGATGACTCACAACAGCAAACCGAGCAATCTATGGCCGCAGCTCAAGCAGACACCGATGAAAAAAATGCTGCTGAGTCTAAAGAAGAAGTTCAGGCAATGACCAACGCCATTGCACCTGAAGATCTACCACCAGAAATGCAGCGGGCACTCACAGGCGTTATCGACGATCCACAAGTGCTACTGCGCAACAAAATGCAACTTGAATACCAAAAACGACGTCGTCAGGGCGTGACTTCAAAGGATAGCGAACAGTGGTAATACGATATTTTTTAACTCTTTTCCTATTGGCGCTTTGCCTCTCAAACTCCGCTTATGCATTGACTAAGCTAGAAACCTCTGTCGATCGAAATCCTGCGATTGAGGGAGAGTATTTAGTGCTGACCATCAAAGCCGATGATGATGTCGATAACGGCAGTCTCGATACCAGCAGTCTGCTCAAAGATTTTATTGTGGGTCGTACCAGTGTTAGCCGCAGCACTCAAATCATGAACTTTGATGCAAGTAAGGAAACCCGCTGGCAAATTTTACTCGCCCCTAAAAAGACAGGCACTGTTACGATACCCGCGCTCACGATCGACAATATCAGCTCAGATCCAATCGCGCTTCAGGTTGCCGCTTCGGGCAGTCAGCCAGAGCAGATGAAAAATCTGTTCATCCGCTCTAGCCTTTCAAGCGAAGAAGCCTATGTAGGTCAATTAATTACTTATAAAGTTAAGCTTTATCTTGCTGTTGAATTACAGCGAGGGGTATTGAGTGCACCAAATGTTGACGGAGCTCAGCTTAAGCAATTAGGCGAAGATAGTGATACAACTGAAATTCTCGATGGCCGTCGCTATCGCGTTATCGAGCGAACCTACAGCATTATTGCCGATAAGCCTGGCAGCCTAGCACTCTCAGGTGCCAGTTTTTCTGGTGATGTGCTAGTTGAAGCGTCGCGCCGAGGGGGAATGTTCTCCTTTAATGAAAGCAGGCCGATGCAGGCCAAAGCCGCGCCAAATGAGATCACGATTTTACCTATCCCTGAATCTTTCCGTGGAAAATGGTTAGTGAGCGATCTTGTGGTGTTAAAAGAGGACTGGCCTGAAAACAACGCTAACAGTAACAGCAAGCAAAACAGTATTGAGGTAGGAACACCTATCACTCGAAATATTAGCTTGCTGGCATCTAATACCGACGATACCAGCTTGCCAGAAATCACACTCCCCGTCCCTAATAGCTTTAAAAGCTACCCTGAAAAGCCACAGCGACAAACCTTTGTGCGCGAAAAACAGGTGGTATCCCAGCTAACACAAACCACGGCAATAGTTCCGACAAAGGCAGGCACATACACGCTCCCAGAAATTACCATTCCTTGGTGGAACAGCCGCACTAACAAGCAGGAGTTTGCGACCTTACCAGCGCGAACGGTCACTGTCGTCTCCTCTACCAGTGCACCTGACATTGCATCACCAACAGTGGCCTCCCCCACGGAAGTGACTAATGGTTCCGCTGGCTTTTGGCCTTATCTAACTGCGTTATTTGCTCTGCTTTGGTTAGTCACGCTAACCCTTTGGCGTAAACAATATAAGGTGCCAGTGGCAGTGCTCGCGGAGTCGAAGTCAAATGTAGGCAATAAACCAGCCAAGCAAAGCGAGTTAACACAACTCGAATCGGCATGTAAAAAGGCTGACGTAGGGGCGATTCTCTCCGCCTTACAAGGTTATTTTACTGCGCGATATGGAAAGCCGATGACCCTAACGGATATCGCATCGCTAAATGGTGCACTAGATAACGCCATCACCGACTTACAACGCAGCGCCTATAGCCAAAGCAAGATAAATTTAAATGCCACCGAGCTAATCAACGCCGTTAAACAAGCCCCGTTAAAACCTGAGCAAACAGCTAAGAGTGCCCTAGCGCCACTCAACCCTAATCAGTAAGCTTGCTAAATATCATTATTAAGGGGTAACGTAACGTTACCCCTTTTTGTTATCTTGCCGACGTTATGGATCATCTCGAGTGAAAAATGTTTAACCTTAAGCGAAATAAAAACCCAAAATCCTCGGTCAATAATGACATGCTAAGTAAACAACGACGATACGATAGCCTTGTCAGGGCACTTCATGCCGATCTGTTCCGCTACGCCTATTGGTTATGTGGCGACAAACATATAGCAGAAGATATCACCCAAGAGACCTTTTTAAGGGCTTGGAAATCTTTAGAGTCCCTAAAGGATGATAAGGCCGCTAAGGCGTGGTTAATCACTATTTTACGCCGCGAGAATGCGCGGAGGTTTGAACGAAAACAGTTCGATTACTCCGACGTAGAACAGTCTGAACTTGAAGATAATCAATCATTATCAAGCGACGATAAACTGGAGCAGCATTTTATCCGCCGTCAGATCAGTAGGCTCGAAGTTGAATACCGAGAGCCGCTCATTTTACAAGTCATCGGTGGATTTAGCGGTGAAGAGATCGCCGACATCTTAGAACTCAATCGAAATACGGTTATGACTCGCTTATTTAGAGCACGTAACCAACTCAAAGAATTACTTGATAACACGCAAACTAGGGGGCGCTCTAATGGATGAGCTCAAATTCCGCCGAGAGGCCTATGAAAATCCAAATAGTCACGATGTGGATTTTTTACAAGCCATGCGTGAATCTAAAGAACGTGCAGCATTTGTGAATGACTTAAAACGCTTAGATGACCAACTTGAATCTGCGTTAAAAGTTGATGTTCCCGAAGGGCTAGAAGCCAAACTATTGTTAAACCAGCAACTACACCAACATCAAGTGCAGCGTCGTAAGACGGGGGTCACGCTAGCTTTGGTTGCCTCAATTGCATTTATCGCAGGCATCAGTTTTAGTTTGCTACGCCTTGGACCTGTCGATCTCGGTCAACATGCATTAGCGCATGTTTATCATGAAAAAGTCGCGATGCAGATGGAAGATGATATCAGTTTTGATACCATTAATACCCAACTAGCCTCGATGGGCACCTTGCCTAATGCCCGTTTTATCGAACAACCGGGTCGAGTCCTGTTTAGCACCTATTGCGATTTCCAAGGAGTGAAAAGTATTCACCTAGTCATGCAGGGGGAAAAAGGTAAGGTCACCCTATTTATTGTACCTGTGGAGGAGCGAATGATCTTAGAGGAGGCTTTTGCTGACAACCGTTATCAAGGAGTCGGATTTTCCGCTGATAATGCATATATGTTACTAGTCGCCGAAAACCACACAGATCTTGACAACATAAAAGACGAAATTAAACAGTCTTTCATCTAAGAACGTCACAACCTGTGGCAGTCGCCACCTTTGCCACAGGTTAGAACTTCATCACACCCTCTAGATTTATTGAGATAGCGCTCAAACTTCTGCTAGCATAGCGGGCTCACACCAAACCATAACAATAAAACGGCTTACGCATGACTATTGAATTACCGATTTTAATTACATTTTTCGGCTATCTCATCCTAATGATGGGGATTGGCCTTTGGGCATACAAGGCAACTGATTCTGTCGATGATTATATCTTGGGCGGACGCTCAATGGGACCAGCGGTGACCGCGCTTAGCGTTGGGGCATCGGATATGTCTGGTTGGTTGCTGCTTGGCTTACCAGGTGCCGTATATCTTGGAGGCTTAGGTGAAGCATGGATAGGGATTGGACTGGTGTTCGGCGCATGGCTCAATTGGCTATTTGTCGCTAAACGTCTGCGGATCTATACACAGTTTACCGATAACGCCCTCACCTTACCTGACTTCTTTGAGAAACGTTTCGCCGATAAGCAAGGGCTCCTCAAACTCGTATCGGCCGTTACTATCTTAGTCTTTTTTACCTTCTATGCATCATCTGGCATGGTTGGCGGCGCCATCTTATTTGAAAAAGTCTTCGGCCTAGATTACACATTGGCACTGATCATCGGCTCAACCATTATCGTGGCTTATACCTTCGTTGGTGGCTTTTTCGCGGTAAGTTGGACCGATTTTTTCCAAGGTTGTTTAATGCTAATAGCATTGCTCATTGTCCCTGTTGCAATTTTTAGCCAACCAGAAACACAAAATGGCTTGCATGAACTCGATCCTGCGATGCTATCCATGTTCAGTGAAAACACCACAGTTATTGGTTTAGCGTCTCTGCTCGCTTGGGGGCTTGGCTATTTCGGGCAACCCCATATTTTGTCTCGTTTTATGGCCATCGGCAGCGCCGACGATCTAACGGTTTCAAGGCGTATCGCCATGAGCTGGATGATAGTAGCGCTTATTGGCGCGCTAGCAACTGGTCTTGCAGGCAGCCTCTATTTTACTAGTGAACCTATCGCTAACCCTGAGACAGTGTTTATTCAACTAGCACATGCCGCTTTTAATCCTTGGATTGGTGGCTTACTTATTGCCGCGATTCTGTCGGCTATCATGAGTACCATAGATTCACAGTTGCTGGTTTGCTCAAGTGTTATTACCGAAGATTTCTACAAGAAGTGGTTACGGCCAACAGCGAGCAGCAAAGAACTGATGTTAGTAGGTCGCATCGGCGTACTGGCCATTGCCCTTATTTCAGGGATCATCGCGCTAAATCCAGAAAGCAGCGTATTAGGATTAGTCAGTTACGCTTGGGCGGGCTTTGGCGCCGCATTTGGCCCTGTGGTGCTATTGTCATTGTTTTGGAAACACTATAGTCGAAATGGTGCTGTGGCCACTATTCTCATCGGTGCTCTGACAGTGGTCTTATGGAAACAAGCGACTGGTGGCATATTCGAACTCTACGAAATACTGCCTGGTTTTGTATTTGCGACCATAGCGGGAATAGTAATAAGTCTGTTGTCAAAACCCAGCGACGATATTCAAGTTCAATTTGAACAATTCAGCCATAAACTCTAATTAACCAACTGAGTATAAAAAGTCGAAAAAGCAAAATAGCGTACAAGTGTACGCTATTTTTTATACTTTAATTTTTTTACTATAACCAAGGAAATTTACAAGTAATTAACCTTTGTAAAATCTAGCTAAGCCCCTGAAAACCCCTGATACTGCAGCTGCTAAGCCAACAGAAAACATCTGCTCCAACCAGTTTGTTTTTAGGGTGCACCCTTTAACATAAAACCAACAATAAATAACATCTGGTCGGAGTTGTTAGTGAGTCACTGCAACCCTAGTATGGCGCGACTAATAAATGGATCTCAATGGATGCTCAACAGCACCATAATTGGGGCCAGACATAATGAGAAAAAATCATGAAGTTATTTAACAAGACATTATTAGCCGTTGCCGTAACGCTTGCGAGCTCTCAAGCTATGGCTGCGGGTTTCCAACTTAATAGCCAATCGGCAACAGGTTTAGGTCGAGCATTTTCTGGTGATGCCGTTATCGCTGATAACGCCACTGTGATGGCTAGAAACTCCGCCGCTATGGCCCTGTTTGACACAACCGCTATTAGCTTAGGTGTGACTTATATCGATACTGATGTCACTCTTAAAGACGCAAGCCTTACTTATCTAACCAATACAGGCTATCAGTCAGTCGATCTGCCTAATGTGTCTGATATTGGCGGCGCAACACCTGTACCCAATATCTTTATCGTTCATCCAATCAACGATGAGTGGGCTATTGGTTTTGGCGCTTATTCTAACTTTGGTACGACGACCGAATACCCAGACAATTTTGCCGCTGATATTTTTGGTGGCACAACCAAGGTGCGTAGCGCTAATCTACAAGGTAGCGTGTCTTACCGCATTAATGACAATTTCAGTATCGGTGCAGGACTTGATATCGTGCTCGGTACAGGTGAGCTTTATCGCGAATTCAAAGGCGCAGGAATGGGCCCTAACGCTCCAGCACTTGATGTAGAAGCTGAAGGTTATGGGTTAGGCTGGAATATCGGCGCAGTTTACGAAGTCAATGACAATCACAGATTTGGCTTAAGCTACCGTTACTCACCAACGATTAAAGCCGATGGTGACTTTATCTATCAAGGTCAAGCCGCAGCCGACGATACACTGCATTTACCACTACCTTCAATTGCTGAGTTTTCTGGTTATCACAAGTTAACCAGTCAGTTTGCCGTGCACTATTCGGCGCAATTTATCCAGTGGAGCAACTTTGATACCTTAGATACCGATGCGTTCGGTACGATTAAAGAGTACAACTGGCGTAATACTTGGCACTTCTCTGTAGGTGGCACTTACGACATAAATGATACTTGGACCGTACGTGCAGGTTATATGTATGACATGGGTGCGGTAGATGAAATCCAATCTATTGCGATTCCAGATTCTGATCGTCAATGGTTCTCTACTGGTGTGACATATAGCTTATCTGAGCACTCAGATCTTGATTTTGGTTTGACCTATCTTATGGGCGAAGATGTCGACGTCACCGAAAGTCAGTATCTTGGACCACTTCCGGTAGCGACGGTTAACGGCACGACTCGTGCGAATGCTTGGATGTATGGTATTCAATACAGCTACAAGTTTTAAATCTTGCTAAATAATTGAAGGTATAAAGCCATACATTAAGTGTGGCTTTTTTGTACTTATACGAAATCTTTCCTACAGTTAATATACAAATTGACTGTAATCGAATTGATGATGGCTAAAGTAATTGGACTCGGTGGCATATTCTTTAAGAGCGAAGATCCCAACGCATTGGCGCTATGGTACAAGACCCATCTGCAAGTACCGGTAGAAAATTGGGGCGGTGCCGCCTTCTATCTGAATAATCTCACGCCAACGGCTGCTGCGGGTTATAGTGTTTGGACACCGATGTCAGCTGATTCAGATTATCTTCACCCCTCTGCAAAATCTTTTATGTTTAATTTAATTGTTGATGATCTCGACGGCGCTCTAGAGCAAGTGAGAAATGGCGGCGCACAGGTCATTGCAGAAACAGAAGATTCGGAGTTTGGTCGCTTTGGCTGGTTTATTGATCCCGATGGAAATAAAGTCGAATTATGGCAAGCTAGCGAAACACCATAAGCGAGACGAAAAGGTCCGAAAACTAACCTAGAAAAATCAATCTAACAAGCATATGCTATTGGTTTAAAGCAACTTGGACGCTCTCTCATGCATAAATCATTTGCAACTATTCTACTGGGATTATTCATCTGCGGTGGACTGTATTTGCTCGGTAACAGCTTAGGCAACAGTCTGGTGACTATGCGAGCAATGGAACGTACCGTAACGGTGAAAGGTCTCGCCGAACTGGAAGTTGATGCAGACACGGCTATTTGGCCAATTCGTTTTACTGAAGTCGACAACGATCTTAATAGCCTATATAAGAATGTTCAGGCCAAGTCCGATAAAGTGGTCGCATTTTTAATCAAACAAGGCTTCACTAATGAGGAGATCTCAAGTTCTCTGCCCTCCATACAAGATCGTCAAGCTCAAGGTTACGTAGATCCTAATGTTCGTTATCGCTATGCTGCCCAGGTAACCATTTCACTGTATACCAAAAGAGTTGAGTTATTACTCAGTATACAACGCAATTTACTCGATCTTGCCAAAGAGGGAATCGTCATCTCTAGTCAAGACTATAACAGCCGCACCGAGTTTCTATTTACCCAACTCAATAGCATCAAGCCTAAAATGGTGCAATCAGCGACCGAAAATGCACGTCAAACCGCGGAAAAGTTTGCCATCGACTCTCAATCAAAACTAGGCAAGATCAAGAGTGCATCCCAAGGACAATTCACTATAAACGATCGTGATAGCAACACACCCAATATCAAGAAAGTCAGAGTCGTCTCAACCCTGACCTATTACTTAAATGATTAAATGTTAGCGTTATTATCTTATATTGATGAATTAGGCCGCTGACTAACCCCCTATTCATCGCGTTTTTCTAATAAATGATTGCACTCGTTTCAAAAGTCCATTAGAATTTTCTTATGAAGTTTTTGGAGGTCGTCAGTCTTATGCGTATTCAACACCCGTTATCAGTCGGTTTTATTCTCTCTATTTGCAGCCTGTTCGCATCTGCAGAGTCAGTCAAAACCATTACAGTCAATCCGCAGCCGTTACCGCAATGGATCACCCTCGATGCGCAGCTTGAAGCGGTTAAGGCCGCGACTGTGTCTGCACAAACTTCCGGGCGCATCATCAAAATCAATTACGACGTGAATGATATTGTGCCACAAGGAGCGCCGCTATTAGAGATCACCAGTATCGCCCAAGGCGCAGAGTTAGCGGCAGCCGAAGCCGACTATGCAAGAGCCATGGCTCAAAATGAGGAAGCGCAAAAACAGCGTAAGCGTTACGAAGAGCTCTTTCCTAAAGGCGCGATCTCACAAGGCGACATGGATCAAGCCATCGCTAATGCCAGCTCAACAGCTCAGGCTGTAAGCGCCGCAAAAGCACGCATTATTCAGGCCAATGAATCGGTCAAATATACCAGCGTTAGTGCGCCATTTGCAGGTGTAGTCACCCAACGTTTTGTTGAAGTCGGTGAAACGGTCTCTCCAGGACAGCCACTATTGAGTGGATTCTCTACCGATCAAATGCGAGCCGTTACTCATGTGCCACTTCGTTATATCGACGCACTCAGAGCACAGCCTGATGTTGAATTAACACTCAATGATCAACAAAAAATTCAGTCACAAGCATTAACTATCTTCTCTTTTGCCGACCCAAAGAGTCATAGCTATAAGACTCGGATAGATCTTCCCCAAGGTCTACCCAATCTGATGCCTGGAATGTGGGTAAAAGCTAAGTTTGTCGCGGGTCAACGTAGCACTATGGTTATACCGAAAGCAGCCATCATGTTTCAAAATGAGATCAGTGCCGTTTATTTACAGCAACAAGGAAAATTCCTACTCAATCAGATCCGGTTAGGTGCCGAGTTTGATGACAGTTATGAGGTACTTTCAGGGTTAGATGCGGGTGACGTTGTCGCCGCAGATGCTTATAGCGTACTGCTTAACATCAATAAATAGTAGGTTGGGTCGTTTCAAGGAGTCGTAAATAAGATGAGTTCGCAACAAATGCATAATGGCGATAACCAGACGACAAAACTGGGTTTTTCTGGTCGTATAGCCGCCCTATTTCAGCTTAGTGCAATTACCCCGTTACTTGCACTCCTTGGCCTATTACTTGGCCTATTTGCGGTATTGGTCACCCCGAAAGAGGAAGAACCACAAATAGATGTCACCTTTGCAGATGTCTTTATTCCCTTCCCTGGCGCAACTCCCAGCGAAGTTGAGCAACTGGTTACCCTGCCGATGGAGCAAGTACTGTCTCAAATAAAAGGGGTCGATACCCTCTACTCATTCTCACAACCTGATGGCGCACTGTTAATCGCCATTTTTGAAGTAGGTATCCCCCGCAACGAAGCGATCGTCAAACTGTATAATCAGGTCTATTCCAATATGGATAAGGTCGCGACCCAAGCTGGGGTCGGTGAGCCTCAGATAAAACCTCGTGGGATAGATGATGTTCCCATTGTGACTCTCACGCTGTGGTCCAAGTCAGCACAGAGATCGGCAGAGGAACTGACTCACATAGCCAAAGGACTCGAAACAGAACTCAAACGCATTCCAGGTACTCGTGAGATCTATAGTGTCGGGCGCCATGACGTTAGCCTAAATGTTCGTATTGATCCTGCCAAAATGAGCTTTTATGGCTTGACCTATGATGACATCAGCAACAGCCTTGCCAGTAACAATCACGTCTCTATGCCTGTTTCACTGGTTCAAAATAACCAAGAGATCAAAGTTCAAACAGGGCAATTTTTACAATCTCAACAAGAGGTTGAACAGCTAGTCGTCGCCATTTATCAAGATGAATCAGGTAAGAGTGCGCCCGTCTATCTCGCCGATATCGCTACCGTTAGCCTCAACACTGATATTCCGACTAAAAATGCATGGCACAGTGATAAGCTTGCAACCTACCCAGCCGTCACCATCGCCATTGGTAAACAACCAGGTGAAAATGCGGTCGACATCGCCAATGCGATTTTAGAGCGTCTCGATAAAGTCGATAACATCTTAGTACCTGACGATGTCGAGGTCACCATATCGCGAAACTATGGTAAGACAGCAGGCGATAAAGCCAACACCCTCATTTTAAAGCTAGTATTTGCCACCTCAGCCGTTGTCATCTTGGTCTTCTTGGCTATGGGCCTACGTGAGGCTGTCGTCGTCGGCATCGCCATTATTATTACCTTGGCCATCACCCTATTCGCTTCATGGGCGTGGGGCTTTACCCTCAACCGTATCTCACTTTTTGCACTGATATTTTCGATCGGGATCTTGGTCGATGATGCGATTGTGGTTGTCGAAAATATTCACCGTCATATGGCGCTGGGAAAACGTTCATTTACCGAGCTCATTCCTGTCGCCGTTGATGAAGTCGGTGGCCCCACGATATTAGCCACCTTCACGGTGATCGCAGCCTTGATGCCTATGGCATTTGTGTCGGGTCTTATGGGCCCCTATATGAGTCCAATCCCCATAAATGCCAGTATGGGGATGCTGATCTCCCTAGCAATCGCATTTATCGTCACCCCTTGGCTGGCGACTAAATTGCTAAAACAGCATAAGCACACCACTGGTAACGCAACAGAAGATGAGGCGTCTACGACTCGCATGGTTAAAGCATTTACCGCACTCATCTCGCCCTTTGTTAAAGGTCGGCAAGCATCCAAAGCAAGATTGGGGCTTGCGGCGGCAATAACCCTCTTGATTGTCATCGCCATATCTTTGCCTATCAGTCAATTGGTGGTATTAAAAATGCTGCCATTTGATAATAAATCTGAATTCCAAGTCATGGTCGATATGCCCGAAGGCACGCCTGTGGAACAGACCCAGAGAGTGCTTAAAGCGCTAGGGCAACAGCTCAATCAGGTTGAAGAAGTCGATAACTATCAAATGTATGCTGGCACTAATGCACCAATGAATTTCAATGGTCTGGTTAGGCACTATTTCTTAAGAGAAACCCAAGAGCTTGGCGATATTCAAGTTAACTTAGTCGATAAGTCTGAGCGTCATCGAGATAGCCACTCTATTGCGGTTTCTGTAAGAGAGTCACTGCAACAGATTGCGACCAAATACAATGCCAACGTTAAGGTTGTCGAAGTGCCACCGGGTCCACCTGTATGGTCACCCATTTTGGCCGAGGTGTATGCGCCAAATGAAACGCTGAGAGAACAAGCGGCATTACAACTCCAGCAACTGTTCCATCAAACTCAAGATGTTGTTGATATCGACATCTACCTGCCCGCAGCGCAGCAAAAATGGCAAGTGAATATTGACCGTTCAAAAGCTAGCCTATTGGGTGTCCCATACAGCAATATTGTCGAATTAGTTGCAACCTCGATTGGCGGTAAAGAGGTCAGCTATCTACACAAGCCGAACCATAAAACGCCAGTACCTATCAAATTACAACTTGATGAAGGGGCCAAAGTCGATCTGGAGCAAGTGCTAAACCTCAGATTGAAAACCATGAATGGTAGCTCTGTTCCAGTATCTGAGTTAGTGCATATTAACAAGACTCAAATCGACGCACCTATTATTCACAAAAACATGATCCCAATGATCATGGTCGTTGCCGATATGGCGGGGCCACTAGATAGTCCACTCTACGGCATGTTTGAGATGGCCTCAGCCATTGATGGTGAAGATGGCCTAGGTTTCGAGCAACACTATGTTAATCAGCCTTCTGGACTGGATAGCATTGCAGTACTTTGGGACGGTGAATGGAAAATCACCTACGAAACCTTTAGAGATATGGGGATCGCCTATGCGGTAGGCATGATAGCTATCTATCTGCTTGTGGTCGGTCAATTCAAATCCTACACAGTGCCGCTGATTATTATGGCGCCAATTCCTTTGACCATTATCGGCGTTATGCCAGGTCATGCACTGCTTGGAGCTCAGTTCACCGCAACGTCTATGATTGGGATGATAGCCCTTGCGGGTATTATTGTGCGTAACTCAATTCTATTGGTCGATTTTATTAATCAAGAAACGGCTGCGGGTGTTCCCTTTGAGCAGGCCGTTATTCATTCTGGTGCGGTTCGAGCCAAACCCATTATGTTAACTGGACTGGCAGCGATGATTGGTGCCCTTTTCATTCTCGATGACCCCATATTCAATGGATTAGCCATCAGTTTGATCTTCGGTATTTTCGTATCAACCTTGCTGACATTAGTCGTTATTCCAGTGTTGTATTACGCCGTCATGCATAAAAAATTGTCACATATTGCTGCTAACTAAGCAGTCCATTTAAGGAGTTAATCATGTCTATCGAACGTAGTATTTTCGCTTTTGCTGGCTTTATGGTGTTACTGTCTTTAGCACTCACTGCATTAGTACATCATAATTTTGTCTGGCTTACTGTCTTTGTTGGCGCTAATCTATTTCAAAGCGCATTTACTGGTTTTTGCCCTGCCGCCATGATAATGAAAAAACTTGGTATTAAGAGTGAAGCCGAAATTGAGCGTGCCAAACAACAAAGTTAAACAAGGAGTTCACGTGGGACAAACCACTTACATACTGTTAAAGCAATTTAAAACGCTTATTGCACTGTTATTTGTAGCCGCTATAGGGTTATCGACCCCGAGTGTGGCAGCAGAAGCTGATGCTCAAACAGCGGCATGGGAGATGATCAATAACGGTGCCTTAGTCATTGATGTCCGTACCCCAGAAGAGTTCAGTCAAGGGCATTTAGATAACGCGGTAAATATTCCCTATGAGAGCATATCTGCCGAGTTTACCAAACAAAAAATAGCTAAGGATCAGCCTGTTGTGGTGTATTGTCGAAGTGGACGCCGCAGTGGTATCGCACAGACCAGTTTAATCGAACTAGGTTACAGCAAGATTCATAATGGTGGAGGTTACGAACAGCTTGCAGAGCACAAATAGTAGCCAAACGATAAATGTTACATTATTAAAAAAGCACCCTTAGGTGCTTTTTTAATCGCTAGAATCTAAGTTAGCTTAGCTGTTACATTTGACTAAAAAATCAAAACTTAAATACATATAACTTATAGGAATAAGTTATACTAAAAGCGAATATTAAATTAACCTTAAATAACATATAGATAATACTAAAATAACCTATCCCCCCAGTATATATCTCTCCCACGACTAGAAAAATAAACAATCACAAAAATCGAGTAAATATTCAAATTTTCACTCTAAACTCACTAAATTCACGTTACAAATATCGTATTTTTGCATAAACCAACTTCTATCTACTTGATAGATTAACAATAAACCAATGGTTAACACTGCATTTACAAATGTATCACCAAAAGATAAATTCACTGCCGAGTAACATTTTTTTCGGCGGTAACGCTGAAAAACACTCTAATAATAATTATTAATTCTAAATTTGAAATGGAAGACTAAAAATGACAGTTAAAAAAACAACTGCGGTCGCTATGTCTTTATCTGCATTAGCTTTGGCTATTGCGGCTAACGTTAACGCTGCACCTTCTAAAGGACTTCAGCTGCAGGCAGAATCGGCTCGATTAACTCAAGCTTCACCACTGCCAAAACGCTATATCGTTAAATTTAAAAACGCACAGGTTAGCCCAGCACTTAGCTCAAATGCCATTGAAACTGCTGATTATCAACCCCGTGCAAATGAAGTTTTTTCTCATCACCGTGCACTAAATAGCGTTGCAGCAAAGCAGATGAAGCGTATTGGCCATAGCAACGCTTATTCAGCACAGCTTGATTCTAAAGCGATAAAAGCATTAAAACTGCGTGCCGACGTTGACTATGTTGAAGAAGATATGCCGCGCCGCCTATTAAGTGAAACCACACCTTGGGGACAAACTTACGTCGGTGCAACTAGCCTGAGTGATAGCCAAGCCGGTAACCGTACAATTTGTATTATTGACTCTGGTTATGACCGTAGTCATAGCGATCTCAATGGAAATAATGTCACTGGTACCAATAATTCTGGTACCGCTAACTGGTATGAACCAGGTGCAGGTAATGCTCATGGTACTCACGTAGCAGGAACCATCGCCGCTATCGCCAACAATGATGGTGTCGTTGGTGTTATGCCAAACCAAAATGCCAATATACATGTGATTAAAGTATTCAATGCCGATGGATGGGGCTATTCATCATCTTTGGTCTCGGCGGTAGATACCTGTGTTAATAATGGTGCCAACGTTGTCACTATGAGCCTAGGTGGCGCGAACTCTAGCACCACTGAACGTAATGCTCTAGCTGCACATGCCAGCAATGGTGTGTTACTAATCGCTGCTGCGGGTAATGATGGTGATAACACACATAGCTATCCCGCATCTTACGATGCGGTAATGTCGGTTGCTGCAGTCGATAACAACAAAGATCACGCTGCATTTTCTCAATATACCAACCAAGTCGAGATCTCGGGTCCTGGTGAAGCGATTCTTTCAACTGTGACTCGTGGTGAAGGTCGTTTAGCCGACATTACAGCTGGCGGTCAATCATACTTTACCAATGGCGTTGTTCCACATAATCGTTTCGTTCAATCAGCGGGTAATTATGTTGGCACTCCTATCGTCGGCTCAGTTACGGCTGAATTAGCCGAATGTTCGGTTTCAGGTAGTACATTTAACTGCGGTAATATGACAGGTAAAGTCTGTCTGGTTGAGCGTGTAGGCAACCAAGGGGCAAGCTATCCAGAAATTGATGCAGTTAAAGCTTGTAACAATGCTGGTGCTCAAGCAGCCATCGTATTTAGTAACTCAACTCTTCCTGGTCTTCAAAATCCTTTCCTAGTGGATACCAACAACGAGGCACCGATCGTATCTGTATCAGTTGACCGTGCAACAGGGCAAGCACTAAGAGCTCATATAGGCACATCGGTCACAGTGGCAAGCACTGATAATGAAGATTACGAATACTACAATGGTACTTCAATGGCTACGCCACATGTATCGGGTGTTGCAACCTTAGTATGGAGCTTCCACCCAGAATGTAGCGCAGCTCAGGTCCGCACTGCATTGACGGCGACAGCTGAAGATCTAGAAACGGCAGGTCGTGATGACAAAACCGGTTACGGTCTTATCGATGCGGTTGCAGCCAAAGCCTACCTTGATGAATCTTGTGATGGTCCAACCGATCCAGGAACAGGTGGAGGAACAGGCGGTGACAATGTATTAGTTAATGGTGTTGCGAAAACAAACTTAACTGGCGCTAAAGATGATGAACTGCACTTCTCTATCGACGTCCCTGCTGGTGCTAGCGATCTAAACTTCGCCATGAGCGGCGGTACGGGTGATGCCGATCTGTATGTACAGTATGGCGCAGCACCAACCAGTAGCAGCTATGATTGTCGTCCATGGAAAGGTGGTAACAGCGAGTCATGTCCTATCAGTACAGCGCAAGCGGGCACTTACTATGTGATGGTACAAGGTTATAGCGCATTCAGCGGCGTAAACCTAACGGCTAGCTTCACAGAGCAAAACGGTGGTGGTAGCACTGGTGGCGGAGCAGCGAGTTATACAAACAACACGACTTATGCCATCCCAGACAACAACACAACGGGTATTAAAAGCCCAATAAGCGTTGTTCGTACTGGTGATTCGGGAATGGTTAGCGTAACGGTCAATATCACCCATACCTATATTGGTGATCTTCAAGTTGAGTTACACAGCCCTTCTGGGCAGGTTGCGATTCTACATGATAACAGTGGCGGAAGTGCTGACAACATAGTCAAGACCTACACAGTAGACATGTCTGGCGTTGATTCAGCCGGCACTTGGAATCTAAAAGCCGTAGACAGCGCTCGTCGTGATACAGGTAGCATAGATGCTTGGCAGAT
The DNA here is from genome assembly GCF_019457515.1 of Shewanella mesophila. Taxonomy (NCBI): domain Bacteria; kingdom Pseudomonadati; phylum Pseudomonadota; class Gammaproteobacteria; order Alteromonadales; family Shewanellaceae; genus Shewanella; species Shewanella mesophila. Next base: position 1,613,610 of record NZ_CP080421.1, on the reverse strand, counting down.
AAGCTTCCAGTAATCACAGCAACCTAAAACAGAGAGCCTATGTGGCTCTCTTTTTTATCTGATACACCTCAGATAAACTGATATAATTGAGAAAATCTTCATTGATAAACTGATCGACATGACACAGACGAACAACCCTCTCCACGGAATAAAGTTAGAAAATTTACTCAATGACTTAGTCGATCATTATGGCTGGGAAGAGCTAGGTCAGCGTATCGATATCCGCTGTTTTAATCACGATCCAAGCATCAAATCTAGCCTCAAGTTTTTACGTAAAACGCCATGGGCCAGAGAGAAGGTGGAATACCTTTATTTAAAGATGAATAAGTTACCGCTGCCAAAACTAAAGCCGCAGCAGGAACTTCCTGCCGCAAAAACGCCTAGCAGCAGTAAAAATCAACGCTCGAGTTCGGTCAATGCCAATATTTGGGGAAAGAGCGAGTAATACCTATCAGCCTAAGCAAGTGGCCAAATGAAGGGCTTTCTTAAGATTGCCCAATCGCTTGTTGTACTGATTGCTATCATATAGGAAACTCAAAAACCAATCGCCACGCGTGTACACCATCACCCACTCGATAACTGACACCTAGGCGGTCAATTATTCCCATTCATTCCCATAAAATGGGCTTTGAAAAAGCCAGCGTAGCACCAAGTTCCAAATTATGGGAAACCAGCACATCATCACCGATAGGCATAACAAAACGAAGCCTATCAAAATACCAATAGCCAGCAGTGAACACTCTAGGTTTTACACCCACTCCTAGCCAATTCCATCGCCAATGAATATCAGTGCCGATATAGATACCTGATTGAATAGCAGAGTACGTTGCTTGTTGCTTGTTGCTTGTTGCTTGTTGCTTGCCATCAAAACTGCGATAACCTGCAAAAAAGAGTCTATTCACCCAAATAGGTCGACTCTGTTCAAGGGTTAATTCTCGCAAACTCGATACACCTGCCGAGAAGATGGCGACATCATTACCTGTAGAAAAATTATTGCATAACCTAAGTCGACATAAGATTGGAACTCATGAGTCGCCGAGGTTTGATTTCGATGTTCTATGCTTGGCATAAATGTCGTCGTCCCACACTCGATGGAAACTCGCCATCAGGTAGAACGTCCCAAGTAAAATTGAATAAACCAAATGATACCGCTGAGCGCAATCTCAATAACGAATCTTAATCGCTACACAATTCAAAGCGATGAGGAATATAAAGCACTGTGACATTTCGCCTGATGGTCGGCAGAAGCCGCTGCCCAGATAGTTGGCAAATGCATAATGAGCAAAATCTTATTCATGTTCAGCCACAGCAGAAAAGCTAGCTAAACCAAAGAGTATACAGGTAAGAAACAGAGATATGCGTATCGGCATATAGAATAGGAAGCTTTAGTTAACAAACAAATTAAAGCTAAAAACTATAGCGACTTGCCAAATTAAAAGCTAGCCGCCATGAGTTTGAGAAGATGATTAGGAGTTGCAGCCCTTATCTTCCGTAAAATGATATTCAGACATCATATGACCAAGTTCGGTTGACTTAGTTTTTAGATAGGCTTCGTTATAACGATTTTTACCGACCTGCAGTGGCACCCGCTCAACGACCTCGATTCCAAGCTCTTTCATTGCTTTGACTTTACGAGGATTGTTAGTCATTAGCTTAACCTGATGAACACCTATATTGTCCATCATAGGCTTGATCATATCGTACTTACGCATATCGGCGTCAAAGCCTAACCGCTCGTTGGCTTCTACCGTATTAGCCCCTTGATCTTGCAGCTCGTAGGCACGGATCTTATTTAACAAGCCAATACCGCGACCTTCTTGACGGAGATATAAGATAAAGCCCTGACCCGCTTCAGCGATATTTTGCATCGCGGTTTGCAGTTGAAAACCACAGTCACAGCGTAAGCTAAACAACGCATCACCCGTAAGGCATTCTGAATGAATACGACCAAGAATAGGCGTATTGCTATCTAACTCACCAAATGTCAGTGCGACATGTTCTTTGCCTGTGTCAGTGTCTTCAAAACCATGCATTGCAAAAACGCCCCATGGCGTAGGTAATTTTGAAGTAGCGACATACTTAATCGACATGAAATAACCTTTACTACTAGCTCAGACTTAAACGTCAGCGATAAATAAATTTAAGGCAGTAAAGCGACCTTAATTCTCAGACCGAGCATTCTATGTGTTTTTACCTGATAGTGAAATAGCCGACGAATTGAATCGGTTATTGCTTCACCGAGTAAACCTAAAAATGGTTTATAAGCATACGCCGTGTCATCAATGAGCGATATGACATCGCTCACGCACTCTTAATAAACATTAACGACAGCTTAGAATGGCTTAAGGGCAAAGCCTGTGACTTGAGTGAGTCCCATTTCACGACCTAAGGCAGTCATTGGATGCACAACCACTAATCCACGAACTGATTTCTTAAGCTTACCCATATCGGCTTGTTCAGCTTTAGTCAGTTCACGACTAAAAGGCAGTGATTTCACATCAGTACCTTTTTTATTAAGTAATCGCGTTTGTTGATTTCTTACACTGGAAATCTGCTTAGTTACAGCATTAATCTCTTGCTTAAACTGTAAAATCACCGCTTGATCACCGCGTTTTTCAGCCGCATCTAATTTACGACGACACTTGTCTAGACGATCATTAAGCTGCTGCAACTCTTGCTTTAAATTCATTAACTTGCCTTAAAAAATAACCATAATATCGGGTCGACTAAGTATCAAATCTGACGATTCCCGTTTGTCTGGTCGGCATTATACCACTATTGAGAGAAATGATGGATCACCTGATTACTACTACCACGAAATATCAAACTAGGATCGGCAAGAGACTGATCAAATTTTCCGTCAACCAACACATCAATATAGTCAAGCACTTGGCGCTGCGTCTTATCGAGCTCGTCGAGCCTATAACCAGTCCACAGCCAGATATCTTTGCTTGGGCATTCAGCCTTAACACATTTAACCAAGGCTAAAATAGCACTCACATTTTGCGGATAAAGCGGATCGCCACCACTAAGCGACAATCCGCGGCGATGAATACGATTATCTTTTAAATCAGTTAATATCTGCTCAACCATACCATCGTCAAACAGATGTCCAGAGCAAGGATTCCACGTCGATTGGTTATAACAGCCACGACATTGATGCTCGCAGCCCGAAACAAACAGAGTTACTCGAGTTCCAGGACCATTAACAACATCGATGGGAAAATATTGGTGATAATTCATCAAACTAAACCTTTATCAGACAAAAAGACGCCAATTAAGACGTCTTTTACCGTGAAACCTATCGCCGTTAATGCAGTAGTATTGCTATAAGTGCTTTACTCGGCGCTTTACTTCTTCCTGTTTCCCATAATTAAACGGTCTCGCATCAGGGCTACCTAAATAACCGCAAACTCGACGTGTCACCGACACCCGACTGGGTTCATGGTTACCACATTTAGGACACGTAAACCCTTTACTCGTACAGCTAAACTCGCCGGTAAAACCACAGTCATAACACTCATCAATCGGTGTGTTAGTACCATAATAAGGAACTCTGCTGTAGCTATAATCCCACACGTTTTCAAGTGCTTCTATATTATGCTGCATATTGGGGTACTCCCCATAGCAGATAAACCCACCATTGGTCAGCGCTGGGTATGGCATCTCAAAATCCAGCTTATCGTATGGGTTAACCTTCTTCTCCACATCGAGGTGGAAGCTATTGGTGTAGTAACCGCGATCGGTCACACCAGAGATAACCCCATAGACTTTGGTATCTAGCTTACAAAAACGGCTACATAGGTTTTCGCTTGGCGTACTGTACAAACTGAACGCATAACCTGTCTCTTCGCGCCAGCGCACCGTGGCTTCTTTTAGGTGCTCAATGATGGCCAGAGCTTTATCACGTAACTGCTCGCTATCAAATAGATGTGTCTCATCGCCATAAAGCGCATTCACCGTTTCATGTAAACCAATATAGCCTAACGAAATTGACGCACGGCCATTTTTAAAAATTTCGCTAATATCATCATCGGCGCGTAAACGTACGCCACAGGCACCTTCCATATAAAGGATTGGCGCAACACGAGCCTTAACCCCTTCGAGACGTTCGATACGGGTATCTAATGCACGGCGCGCAGTGGTTAAACGCTGATCCAAAATAGCGAAGAAACGCGCTTCATCCCCATCGGCTTCCAACGCAACTCGCGGCAAGTTGAGGCTGACCACACCTAAATTGTTACGGCCTTCATGGATTAATTCACCATCTTCCTCGTAGGTACCAAGGAAACTGCGACATCCCATCGGCGTCTTAAATGAGCCAGTGACCTTTTCAACCTGTTCATAATTTAAGATATCTGGATACATACGCATGGTCGCGCATTTCAAGGCCATCTGCTTAATATCGTAGTTACAATCACCACCTTTATGATTAATGCCATCGCGAATGGCAAATACCAGTTTAGGGAATACCGCTGTCTTACGGTTTTTACCCAGACCCGCCATACGTACTTTCAACATAGAGCCCTGAATAAGACGCGACTCCCATGAGGTACCTAGACCAAAACCAAAGGTTACAAACGGCGTTTGTCCATTTGCGGTATGCAAAGTATTCACTTCATACTCTAACGATTGAAATGCATCATGACACTCTTTCTCTGTCTGCTGGGTCGCAAATGCTTTCGCATCGGTAATCCCCCACTTGAGCGCCACTTGATAATGTTTGTCGTAACTTTTTGCCACAAATGGAGCTAGCACCTCATCGATACGATTGATCGTAGTGCCACCATAGATATGACTCGCCACTTGAGCGATGATCTGTGCGGTTACCGCCGTCGCGGTTGAGATCGATTTAGGGGTCTCAATTTCAGCATTACCCATCTTAAATCCATGGGTCAGCATGCCAGCCAAATCAATTAGCATGCAGTTAAACATGGGGAAAAATGGTGCGTAATCGAGATCGTGATAGTGGATCTCACCCGCCTCATGGGCAGACACCACATCTTTAGGCAAGATATGGCGAGTGGCATAGTGTTTTGCCACAATACCAGCAAGCAGATCCCGTTGGGTTGGGATCACCTTTGAATCTTTATTGGCATTTTCATTTAGCAATGCGGCATTACTCTGCTCTACAAGGCCACGAATATCTTGATTTAGGCGGCTACTGACTTCACGATGAACATCGCGATCATGGCGATACTCGATATAAACCCGTGCAAGTGACTTATAGGGCCCTTCCATTAATTGATTTTCGACGGCATCTTGCAGATCATGAATATCGACCTCTGCAACATCGGCCATCTTTTCGGCTACTTGAGTCGCGACTTGGGTCGCGTAGGCAACATCTTCAATACCTGCTGAGTGAGCAGCCGCTATCACCGCATCCCGAATCCTTGTTTCGTCAAAAGGCGTGCGGTAACCATCCCGCTTAATAACTACTGGCATTGTCTATTATCTCCTCAAGTAACGTTCAAAATGACACCATATATAGTGCAATTATAACGTCAAAGCACAATATGTAGGGTATTAAGCTACAAACTGAGGTCGAGTACCTTGATCCAGATCATGATTTTACGGATGGAATTTTGTGACGAGAGATTACTGCAAACTAGACCACTTATCTTATAAAGTGGCCTTGACCGCAGAGGTAAACAGAGCTAGATAATGTAAAAAGTTGGTAAAAACTGTGGATAACTGTTAAGAAATTACGTAATCCGCTTAGATAACGCCAAATAACTGTTCATTTGTCCCGAAAACTGTTGTGAATTACCCATCGAAGCTGCTAACTGCATTGTTGACTTAAGCCCCTGCCACTGCTTCTTATCAAGCTGTTCCATCGGCATGTCACCATTAATAAATACCGACAACTGGGCTGACACTCTGGCCGCTTTTTGACTGTACAGCGCCCCATCAACGCTATCCATATTACCCAATACTGATTTAGCATCATCGAGAACCGTCATTAATACGCTCTCGGGATCTGTCTGCGCTAAGGTCTCTTTTTGCTCGTCAATGAAATCCGTTAGACTTTGTTTCTGCGCACTGGGTTCGGGGATATCAAAGCCTGCCGAACTTAAACGATTTAATTGAGTGTCAGACAAAATACCATCTTGATGCAAACGCTGGATCAGTTTGGGAATTTGAGCCGTGGTAAACTGACCGTCAGCAAAGAAATCTTTAGCCATTGCCTCAATTTTTTGAGCGCGTATTGCTCGAGGAGACAATGACACAGCCTCTTCTGCAATCGCCGGCCCCGTCACCTTATCGGTATTAGCCTTATTAGACAGGCTAACTTTATCACTGTGTACGGAACTCGTTTGACTTTGGGGTTCACTATTAACAGCATTCCCATAAGCCTCTGTTGCGATTGTGTTATTAGGTGAAGATAGAAGGCTACTAATTGGATTCATTGTCAAAATATCGACTACTAAACGATTCATCCAACAAAGCAAAAACTAAGCCGTTTTTTATGATCAGCCTAAAACACTTTCTACGCTCTCCCTGTTAAGCGGAGACAAAACATAATGAATACGTCTTAGGCATGACGCTCAGCAAACCTAGCCTCAATAATATGCGCGACTTGTTTAACCGCAAACTCGCCGGCCGCAATCGCTTCATCGGCGCGATGAAACTCCATAGTACCAATATCGGCAACGTTCGGGGTGATCAAGAGATCTGGCGGATCGCCCATCAAACGAATGCGCTTGTGGCGCTGCTCAAGAATATCCATCGATTGGGACATAACCGCCAGCATGCCAGGTTGACTGTTATTTCCCAAGGAGAACTTATCGGTTAGCCCAGACACATACTCTCGACCACGCGCCAGCAAATCCATGAAACCAACCTCTTGACCACGATCTTTATCATGCTTGCCCTCGACGACCTTATCACTAGACGAGAGCGATACGGGTAACTGTTCGAGGCGCGTTTTCCTGTGGCCATACAGATCGACTGCAATCACTAAGTCAACGCCCATCGCTCGGCTTACCGATATAGGGACTGGATTAACAACGGCTCCATCGACTAGCCATCGCTCACCAATTTTTACCGGCGGTAGAATTCCTGGCATCGAACAGGATGCCCTTACTGCATGACGTAGACTTCCCTTCTGGAACCAGATCTCTTGGCCGTTGTATAGATCGGTGGCCACTGCCGCAAAAGGTAAGTTCATCTTTTCGATATCAAGATCACCGATATGTTGCTGCATCACATCAAAGACTCTCTCACCACCAATAAGGCCGCCTTTACGCCAACTCAGATCCATCAAGCCAAGTACATCCCAACTCGAAAAACTACTGACCCATTGTTGTAAATCATCTAAGTTGTTTTGAGCATATGCCGCCCCGACAACAGCGCCTATCGAACAGCCTGCAACCTTGTTTGGCCTAATGCCCATTTTTGCCAGTTCATTGAGCACGCCTATGTGTGCCCATCCCTTTGCGGCGCCACTGCCCAAAGCGATGCCAATATTCGCCATCTAATTACTCTCCATCTAGTTAGGATCCATCTCGATTAACAGTGGGTGTTTACACCACGAATAACTTCATCATATGTTAAAGCATCTAGCCAATCAGCCTTTAGCCGGAAAATAATTCGGCTAAGTTCAATTTCCAGCGCGCCGCACTATGAACAAACATCAATGCTAATGGCTGAAACGTACAAGTCGATGTATAATGCCGCCTTACCGTTATTTTGGAGCACACCTTTGCAATTTTCAGATTTTTCACTCGATAAACGCCTACTAACCAGCCTAGAACATATGGGCATCGAAAAGCCGACCGAGATCCAAGAGCAATCGATACCTGTAGGCCTATCGGGAAGAGATCTAATGGCATCATCTAAAACTGGCTCAGGGAAAACCCTCGCCTTTTTATTGCCAGCGATGCAGCGCGTTATCTCCACTAGAGCATTAAGTAAACGCGATCCTCGTGTACTTATTTTATTGCCCACTCGCGAGCTAGCAACCCAAGTGTATAGCCAGCTTCGACTATTGGTGGCCAATACCCAATATAAAGCGATGAAGATTTTGGGTGGTGAAAACTTCAATGATCAGGCAAAAGGCTTAGCAAGAGACCCCCATTTTGTGGTGGCAACACCTGGACGCCTAGCCGATCACCTAAAACAAAATCATCTGCATCTTAATGGGCTTGAATTACTGATTTTGGATGAAGCAGATCGGATGTTGGATTTAGGCTTTGCAGATCAACTGCGTGCCATCAACAAAGCCGCCGATCATAAGCGCCGTCAAACCTTGATGTTCTCGGCAACCTTAGATCATGGTCAAATCAATGAGATCGCCAGCGAACTGCTAAAAGAGCCTGAACACGTTTCAATTGGCGCATCCCATGTTGAAAACCAAGATATTGCCCAAAAAATCTATCTTTGCGACCACTTGGATCATAAAGAAAAGTTACTATTGGCCCTGCTTAAAAAGCAGCAACACAAGCAAGTGATAATCTTCACGGCCACCCGAAATGACACAGACAGACTCGCGCTAAAGCTGGCAGAGCAAGGGTTTACCACAGCATCATTAAGTGGAGAGCTTAAGCAATCGGCGCGAAATCAGATCATGGACCAGTTCAGTCGCGGTCAACAACAGATCTTAGTTACCACAGATGTCGCATCACGGGGTTTAGATCTGCTTAATGTATCCTTAGTGATTAACTTCGACATGCCCAAGTTGGCAGAAGAGTATATCCACCGCATAGGTCGAACTGGACGCGCTGGAGCGAAAGGCGATGCACTCTCTCTCGTTGGCCCTAAAGATTGGGACAACTTTAAGCAAGTGCAGCTATTTTTGCGCAAAAACTTCGAGCTGAGTGAAATTGAGGGGCTAAAACCCAAATTCAGTGGTTTAAAAGCGAAACCTAACCCAGGTAAAAGTGCCGCGAAAAAGGTGACAAAAGCGAAGGCTCGTCCAACCAAAGCCAAATCGGCGACTAAAGCAAAAGACAATCGTGATAAACGCTTTATTACCGGTATTGATGTGGGTGATGCACCTATGTTGCGCAAGCCTAAATCAAAACTGCAAGACACCCCTGAAGATTAATTTCAAAATGAGCGGTCATCGCACCGCTCTTTTCAATTTGTTATCAAAGAAAATCACTAAACAACAATTTTCTATGTGAATTTATTTTCGCAACTACTGCTCATTTGACCAATTAAGGTTACAATAAGCGTCATTATGGTTTTTATATTAGGTTTATCATGAGAGTTTGTGGCATTGAGTTAAAAGGTGGCGAAGCCATCATCAGTTTATTAAGTTATGAAGGTGATACTTTTAACGTGCCAGAATGCCGTTCTCGTTCATTAACGGTATCCAATTCAGCCAAGACAGAATCAATTAAAGAGTTTCACTTTGCTTTCGCTAAATTGATGGAAGACTACAAAGTCGATGAAGTTGCACTAATCGAGCGCGAGCAAAAGGGAAAACTAGCAGGCAGTGCCACCAGTTTTAAGATGGAAGCGGCGATTCAGTTATGCGGTTTGCCCGTGCACCTTATTTCACCAGTAACGATGAAAGAGCAACTGAAGCGTAACCCACCGATGGTTGACTTTGATGGGCTCGATCTTAAGCGTTTTCAAAAGAGTGCATTTGAAGTGGCTTATACTCTGCATAACCAACGCATATTTGCTAAAGACGAATAGTCGATAATTAGCCATTTCGCTAAATCACTTTACTTCTACTGCCAATAGGCTCGCCGGGCTACATTAGCCCGGTTTATCATAATGAATACTTTGACTTACCTCCAAGGCTACAGCAACGAAATCTTATCTCAGGTCGACACTCTTATCGCCGAGAACAGACTCCGATCTGTACTTGAGAAGCGCTACCCAGACCTCCACGAACTACGCAGCGATAAAGCGTTGTACGACTATACCATCGCCCTTAAAAATCGGTATATTAAAAAGTCTCAGCCACTCAACAAAGTGCTTTATGACGACAAAATCACCCTAAAAAAGCAAGCCTTAGGCCTGCACAGCTATATCGCCAAAAATCATGGTGGTAAGACTAAGTCAAAAAATGAGATCCGTATTTCATCCAAGCTTAAGCAGGTACCAGAGCCGTTTTTACGTATGGTGGTTGTACATGAACTTGCTCATTTAAAAGAGAAAGATCATAACAAGGCGTTTTATCAGCTCTGCTGTCATATGGAAGGTGATTATCACCAGTTGGAGTTTGATTTGAGGCTTTGGCTAACCATGCTCGAATTAGAAAACGCATCTATATAAAGAATCCACCTTCTTAAGAAGGTGACTTTTGATATACGCCTAAACAGGGAGCTTTTCTACCCTAATTTAGAAGTTTGCGCAGCACCGCTAGCAAAGCTTTACTGTAACACTGAGTCTAACGGAGATATGGTTAAATCAGCTTATAAGCCATTCAACATAGTCTACTCCATCACTTTCATTCACTTGATTTCAGACGAAAACTAATTGATGGTTGTAGTGGCAGAGTGAATTTCGCCACCTATTGACGTAGGTGGTTTTTACTTTTTACATCTCAGCGAGAAATTGAGACGATTCTACACTTGTCCCATTAACATCTTACGCACTTTCACCAATTGGCTAAATTCAGTCATCTGCTTCTTAGACAAGGTACTGGCCATCGGAATGTCGGCTTTCATCGGGTCGACTGGGCGGCCATTAACATGGAACTCATAATGAAGATGCGGCCCCGTAATACGACCGGTAGCGCCCGATAAGGCAATCACTTGACCACGAGAAACCCGCTGCCCTTTATGCACTAATGCTTTGGAAAGATGCAGATAACGGGTGCGATACTTATTACCATGTTCGATCACCACATACTTACCAGCATATCTATGGTCGGTCACCATAGAGACGATACCGTCACCCGGTGCAATAATTTGAGTCCCCGTCGGAGTCGCGAAATCGGTGCCATTATGAGGCGCAGTGCGGCCTGTTACCGGGTGATGACGATGACGGTCAAACCGTGAACTAATTCGATAATTCTTTTGTAGCGGAATACGTTGAAATGCTCTGGCGAGACTGCGTCCTTGTTCATCATAAAAGTTACCATCGCTGTTTTGATAGGCGTTGATAGCGCTGCGACCACGCTGGATATGAACTCCCAAAATATCGCTATTCCCAGTGACTTCACCATCGATATACTGCTCACTCATGAGTACAGAAAACTCGTCACCGGCACGTAAGTCACGCGCAAAATTCAGTTTTTCTTTGAGTAATGATTCGACACGTTGAATGTCAGCAGCAGTCAATCCAGCTCGCTGCGCCGATAGATAAAACGAGCCTTGTATCTCACCAACTAGCGACTTATTTTGCCAAATCCCTTCGATATTAATTTCGTCAACCTTGAAGCCGCCCTCTTCGTAGCGGCTAAAGACCACTTGGCGAGCGGCATTAAAATACAGTTCCAACTTAGTTAATTGGCCGTCATTATCGAGCCAAAAACGAATAATATTTCCAGGCTTAAGGGTATCTAGTGCCAAAATATCAAGATCCGCCTCAAGCACTTTATACATGGTTTGCTGATCAAGGTTAGCCTCAACGAATAATCCGCTTAAGGTATCTCCGCTAACGATGGTTTTGACATAATTGGGATGGATTTCTGCAATGGTGTCGGTTTCGGTTGCAGAGAGATTAGATACCAGAGATTCGACATCGAGTGTCACAGGAATGCGCTGAGGTAAAACCTGCTTCTGACTTGGCCACAATAGCGATATCCCCACCAGCAGACTCGCAGCCATTAATATTTTTCTATGGGGCGCAGGTAACGCTAGTAACCGAGATGGAGACATATTCAAAAAAGAAAATTTACTTGTACGCAACCTATGCCTCGACTTTCATTATTATGATGAACATTTTCCCCGCCAATACCCCATGAAATGGCGGGTTGATGAACAGTTATATCAAAAAAAATGTAATTCACAAACAGATCGATCACACAAATTTATCGAAGATATGGCTGTAAATGAAACTGGAGGCAGTATAAACAGAGATAAAGTGATAAAAAAACCTGCCTTAACAGCAGGTTTCTCTTTTCCAATTTTGACGTTTTCTAAGGAAGAATAAGCTCTACTTTACTGCCCATCGCACTCTTAACAATATCGATGCGGCTGCCTATCTGCTCTTTCATCTCGGTAACATGGGAGATAACCCCAACCATGCGCCCAGCCGACTGCAGATCCATTAGCGTGCGGATCGCAAGTTCGAGTGAATCTTGGTCTAGACTACCAAAACCTTCATCGATAAACAGGGTGTCGAGCTTAATGCCACCAGCATAAGCTTGCACCACATCCGATAATCCTAGCGCCATGGATAAAGCTGCCATAAAGCTTTCTCCACCACTTAAGGTCGCCACAGAGCGCACTTTCGCGGTATAGGCATCTTCAACTTCAAGTTCGAGCCCTGAGGCCTTGTTGCCCTTAGCCCTATCCTCTTTACGCAATAAGCGATAACGCCCCTTACTCATCAGTTGCAATCTATGGCTCGCTTCCAGCAGCACGTCATCGAGCAGTACGCTCAGCACGAAGCGCTGCAAGCTAATTTTATTGCCAGTATTGCCATTGGCGACATCAGACAGTGTCCCAACGACTCCATACTGCTTTTCAAGTTTTTTCGAGTGCGCATCTAGGCTTTTGAGCTGCTCAGTAGTTTGTTCTAGTTGCCGCATACGCCCACTCAATTGCTGCCACTGATTAAGCACATTTTGCTGCACTGTTTCAAGTTGCGACTTAGCCTCTGTTATTGCCGCGATATCGGGCTGTGTGCAGTCGGCTAGTTTAGTCTCTAACTGAGCAATGTTCGCTTGGTTAGTAATACAGCGCTGCTCATATTGCTTGATCTCCTGCTCTAAAGCCGCAATGCTATCGTCTGTTAGTATGGCAACTTTAAATGCGGACAAGGAATCAAACTTAGAGGTTTGCAACTGCCGCTCAAATTCACTAACGGCAAGCTGATGTTGCTCATTTGCTCTCGCCCATGTGTCATTCGCCGATTGCAGTTGCGCTGCGGCGCTGGCTAATTGCTGCTCGGCTTGTGTATGTTGCTCTCGCAGAGATGAAATTTGTAACTTCAACTGCGCTGCATCTTGCTCAAGCTTAGCGATCTCTTGCTCTAGCGCGGCTAAATCCACCAGCTCTTGCGGTATCGCGGCTTGTAACTGCTTAAGCTGCCCCGCACTTTCATTAAACTGTTTTTCCAGTTGACGATATTGTTCCCGCTCTTGGTCAAGCTGCTGATTAAGCTGCTGTTCTTGCTGCTGCACCGCAGCAAGGTGACTCTCAATATCAGCCAGCTGTTGCTGCGCCTTGTTCGCCTCAGCAAATTCTCGCTCCAGCTGCCCTAACGCTGTTTCTAAGCCAGCTTGAGTGAGGCTATCTATATCTGGTAACTGTTCACTCAGCTCATGGTTTCTTTGCTCAACATCCTTTAACTTCTCGATTAATTGACGGTAATCGGAGCGTGCGCTGGTCAATTCGGTCAGTGCACTCTGCTCATTGACTTGCGCTGCTTCACGCTCCTCATCAGTGGGGAGTATTTGCTCACTTCGTGCCAGCTGTGGATGCTCAAGACTGCCACACACGGGACAGGCTTCTCCGACAGATAACTTCGCCGCTAAGATGGCCGCTTGGCCCTGATGCCAGCGCAACGTTAACGTTTGACTATGAACTTGTCGCGCTTGATGCTGCTCTTTCAATTGTGCGCCACGCTCTTTTGCGGCGACTAAGCGTGCATTGATTTGCTCAATCTCTGAATGGCCGCGCAGCCACTGAGCGAAGAACTGCAGATGATGTTTGGTATCGCTTATCTGTTGCTGCAAGATCAGCAATTGCTGACTATGGGCTTTTAGCTTTGGCACTCGAGCCTGAGCAGCGAGTTTTTCATCGGTTAACTGCGCCAGTTTTGTTTTTGTCTGCTTACCTTGCTGCTCGGCATTCAACATCTGCTGCTGACTTTGAGCTACATGGGCTTTAAGCTGCTCAAGTTGTTTGAGCTGCGGTAATAATGTTCGACGCTGCTGGGCAGTGGCTAATGTCTGTTGCTGCTGAGCTTCTAAATTAGGCAGCTTCTCTATGGCGGCCAGGCTTCGATTAAGCGAATCTTGGCTCTGCTGTTGATGAGCTTGCGACTTTTGCTGCTGCTCGGAGGCTTGGGTTAATTCAAGCTGACGAGATTCTGCAGCCTGATAAACAGGTTGTAGCAGCTTAGCACTGCGCCCTGCGAATAACTGTTGCTGCTGTTGATCTATCTGCGTTTTTTGCTCATCGAGTTGCCGAGCCAATAACTTAAGCTGCGCTAGCGCGGAAAACTCATCGGTTAACTGCTTCGCCTGCTCTAATTGCTGACTCACTTGCTGAACTTGTTTATCAGTATCAACCTTTTTTGCCGTAGCGCTGGCAAGCTCGGGAGCCAACGCCTTAAGCTCATCACTCAGCGCGTCGTCATTATCAAGCTCTGCACCTTGCAAGACACCGTCGCGGCGATTACGCATCGCCTCAACCTCTTTTTTAATGCCTAAGGCTTGCTGTTTTAACTTGTCTTCAATTTTGCGATAGATGTGAGTTTGAAATAGCTGACTAAAAATTTTCTCGCGAGCCTTGGAATCGGCCATCAATAACTCGCGAAACTTACCCTGTGGCAACACCATGACTTGACGAAATTGATCGACATCTAGCCCAGTTAATTGCTCTATCTGCGCCGTAGCCTCTGATACCTTAGCCGCGACAAGCAAGACTTCGGAGCCATCGCTGTGAAAGCAAATTAACTGAGCTTCTGGCTTTTGTAGCGTGTAGCCATCACCGCTCTTTTTGGCTCTAGGTTGTTCTGGCACGCGGCGAATATGGTATTGATGCTGACCTAGCTCAAATGTAAAACTCACCTCGGTCAATAGCTCATCATCTGCCATGTCGCAGCGCATCTGAGAACCTTCACGCTCATCACCGGTAGTTTTACCATAGAGCGCAAAACAGATGGCATCCAAAATGGTGGTCTTTCCCGCCCCTGTTGGGCCGTTAATAAGAAACAGGGGATTTTTGCCAAGGGTATTAAAATCGATGATCTGCTCGCTAGCAAAAGGACCAAAAGCAGTCATAGTTAAGTTCAAGGGTCTCATTGGTTATCCTCCGCTTTATGCAAGCTGTCGAGAATATCCGTCATCAACTGTTTCTGCTCGTCACTCATCGACTCACCAGCGACCTGACTAAAGAAGTCGCTAAACATCTCAAACTCGCCTTTTTTAATGTGATCGCTTCGAATGGCAAGCTGCTCACTTTGGGCCATCAGCCCAGTGCGCTCAAGATGTAACACATTAGGATAAACCGCTCGTAATTTCCCCATAGCATCTAAGATGGCGTTTTTGTCGGCTAAACGCACCATCAAATAATCCTCTCGATGAGGATCGCTAACGCCAAGTGTTAACAGTTCATCAAGTAGCCCCTCGATGATACGCACGTCACGCATTGGCGTTAGCGGCAATAGCTCAACACTCGCCTTCCCCGATGCATCAATTTCAACTAAGGTGACCGATTTGTTTTGATGCTGCTCGCTAAAGGAGTACTTTAAAATTGAGCCTGAGTAGCGAATGTGTTCCTCCCCTTTATACTGCGGCCCATGCAGATGACCGAGTGCAGTATAGGAAAAATCCGCGAATAAACTCGGCGATATTTTGTCTGCGCCGCCAATGCTTAAGGGGCGCTCTGAATCTGACTCACTGCCGCCATCTAGGAAACAATGGCTGATCACTACCTTTGGCAAGCCTTGACTATCGTGCTCGCTGATCTGCTCAAGCAGTTTTGCCATCGCCGCCTCATGGCTAGACACATCACATTCAAATAGATGACGCACCGTCGCTGGCTCGGCATAGGGCAGCGGATAAAATAGCGCATCGCCACTCGCGCTTCCTACTTTAATGGGCAATACAGTGTCACTAATAGGCCCAATGATATGTAAGCCACTGCCCAGCATCTGCCGCGAAGCAAAGCCTAACCGCTCATGCCCATCGTGGTTGCCGGCAATTAAAATAGCCGGAATGCCGAGATCATTGACCACTTGATTAAGCACGTCATCGAGCAGCGCCACGGCGTTGGCGGGCGGCACAGAGCGATCGTAAATGTCACCGGCCACCACTAAGGCATCGACTTGGTTCGCCTTGGCTAGTTCGATGATCTGCGCTAACACGTGACGCTGATCGTCCAGCAAGCTTTGATTATGTAGCTGACGACCGATATGCCAGTCCGAAGTATGGATAAATTTCATCAGTTCTCGTTTGAAAATGAGGAGGATACGAACGTATCTAATGACAGTTATAGTAAGAAATGCAGCAACAGATGGCAATGAAGTTACGCGGTGAGCGGAATATTATTCTTCCTCTGTCACCAACATCAGATCAACCAAGATCTATGAGCCATCGCACAGTAAAAGTAGCCAATTTTGCAGTAAAACATGATGTTCCCCAAATACGGCGACTAAAATTCAAAAAACATGTGCGTTTACCGCAAAATATTGTTACTACAGGCGCCAATAATGGGAAATTTTCGTTTTCAAGGTGTTCGGCGCAATGCAATTTTCAAAGTTTGGTAAGAAGTTTAATCGTTATTCTGGCATTACTCGTTTGATGGATGATCTCAATGATGGCCTGAGAACGCCTGGAGCGATAATGCTCGGCGGAGGTAACCCCGCCGTGATCCCCGCAATGCAGGATTACTTTCACCAAGTTAGCGCCGATATGTTGAAAAATGGTGACTTGGTTGCCGCCGTAGGCAATTATGATGGCCCACAGGGTAAAAATGGCTTTCTCACATCCTTAGCTCAGTTATTGCGTGACACCTATGGCTGGGAGATCACCGAGAAAAACATTAGCCTAACCAATGGTAGCCAGAGTGCATTTTTCTACCTCTTTAACCTGTTTGCAGGCACTCAAGCAGACGGTAGCCTTAAGAAAATTCTGTTACCCCTCACACCTGAGTATATCGGTTACAGTGACGCAGGGCTCGATGATGATATTTTTGTCTCCTATCGCCCTGAGATCGAGATGCTAGACGACCGTATGTTTAAGTACCATGTTGACTTTGACCAGCTAAATGTCGATGAGTCGATAGCGGCCATCTGCGTTTCGCGCCCAACCAACCCCACAGGCAACGTGCTGACCGACGATGAAATCGTTAAGTTGGACAAATTAGCCCAAGAAAACAATATTCCGCTTATCATCGACAACGCCTATGGCACACCATTTCCCAACATTATCTTTGAAGAGGTGACACCGTTTTGGAACAGCAACACGGTATTGTGCATGAGTTTATCAAAGCTCGGCTTACCCGGCGTGCGCTGTGGCATAGTCATAGCCAATGAAACCATCACCACCGCACTGGCTAACTTGAATGCTATCGTCAGTCTTGCCCCTGGTGGTGTAGGCCCCGCCATAGCCGATCAGATGATCAAAGCGGGGGATTTGTTGCGCTTGAGTGAAACTGTGATTAAACCCTTTTATCAGCAAAAATCACAATTTGCGGTATCGCTATTACAGCAATCAATAACGGATGAAAGGTTTAGAATCCATAAACCTGAGGGCGCTATGTTTCTCTGGCTTTGGTTTGATCAATTGCCTATTAGTACCATGGAGCTCTATAACAGACTCAAGGCTCGAGGCGTGTTGATTGTCCCTGGTAAATACTTCTTTTTTGGACAAAAATCGTCCTGGCAACATGCAGAACAATGTTTGCGCATGAACTATGTGCAAGATGAAACACAGATGCGCGCTGGCATCTCCATGATCGCCGAGGAGGTTCTCAAGGCCTACGCAGCGGGTTAATTAATCGGAAACTTGGCTAAGCTTTTGCGAATTAAGCTCACCCTTTTTACCAGTATTGGTATTGGTGGCCCAGCCATAGGCAGGCCATCTTAAGGACGCGGCACCGAGGCATATTCACACTTTCACTATTCACTATGGCGACGAGGGACTCGGCTCCATTGCGACTCTATAAAACCCCGCTTCGTTTTAACCCTCGCCTGACGTTTTTACAGAGTTTACCTAAACGGGAGATGTCACCCAGCAGCGGAGTATCCCCATTAGCAATGGCGGTTTCCCAATAAGATAATTCACTGTCAACTAACTCGAGTAGCTTTTTAGGGCAACCGATGCAGCTTCCCTCTGGACCACAGACAAAATTAGCAGGTTCATCTAACGGTAACTCAAGCTTAACCTGCTCGATAAGTTGCAACATAGCCGTCGTTGGCTTAGGTTTTGATGCCACTCTACACCTACTATTCAATGTGGATTTATACGACGCGCCGATTATCTCGAATAAGACGAAATCCGGTGCCTGCTAGATTATCGTGTTTTTAAGTCAGCATATCAAAGAACTATACGATCGGAACAACTGACTAAAACCACGAGACTATGTCATATTGATTAGAGAGTAACTTGATACTCATGGCGATTGACATAGTAACCACTAACGGCTTAATGATTTTACTGCCTTTAGTTAACACCATGCGCGAACCTAGGGTTGCACCAAGAGCTTGGCCAATCAACATAATTCCCCCAAGTAACCAAAACACCTTACCGCCGAGAGCAAAGAAGATCAGCGAGGCGATGTTGGTTGAAAAGTTCAGCACCTTAGCATGAGCGGTAGCTTTGGCGAGACCATACCCTGCCAGCGATACAAAAGCTAACGCGAAGAAGCTCCCCGTTCCTGGGCCAAAAAATCCATCGTAATAACCAACCCCAAGCGCCGCCGTAAATGCAAAAATCGTTGGAGTAAATACTTGATGTTTATCCTCTTCACTGATTTTTTTGGAAAACAGAAAATAACCACCAATCAATAACATTAAAAATGGCAATACCGATTCGAGCACTGAAGCATCTATCAGTTGCACGCTAACTGTCCCTAATGCGGCCCCGATAAAGGCACAAGCTATGGCTAACTTCATTTGTCCAAGATTCACCATCCCCTTCCTAACAAAGTAGAAACTAGCAAAAAGACTACCACCACAAGCTTGTAATTTGTTGGTGGCAAGCGCCGCTGTTGGTGGCAAGCCTGCCCACATTAATGCCGGGATCGTTAACAGACCGCCGCCCCCAGCTATCGCATCGATAAAACCAGCGGCCATAGCAACCGCAAATAAGACGGCAATCAATTCATAAGTTAACTCAAACGACATTTTTGACTTCTTCTAATTACACTGCAGACTCGAATAGCGGCTATTAAACGTGGTTTGCACCAACAAAGCAAAGGAGTTCTTGTCTCTTTAGCGTGAAACGGCCTCACACAGGAGCTGAGAAATAAAAACATACTTCCCCCTTAAATCTCCTGTGTGCCTTTGAATCTGCGGCAAGAGACCTAAGCTTTACCAAGGCAATGAACTCTACGTCACCCACGGCGCGATTAGTAAGCAGATAAAAATCTAGGGGCTTATCTCGAAATTGAATTGTTTTATCACCATCATAAGCAGCTAACGCTGACCGAAGAGGGGCAACGCTATTTACTACACATCAATAGCGCCTTCCAAAGGATATATCTTAGGCGACAGAGGAGATAACCTCACCCAAATATAGAAGTCAGGCCATGACGATTATTGCCTTACCCAGCCTAACCAGAAATTGGCTCATTCCTCGCCTTGAGACGTTTTAAATGCGCCATCCAACCCTTTATATCGATCTTTCTATTGGTGATTTCCAAGTCGACTATAGTCAGCAGCACTATGACATCGCCATTCGTAACGCAACCAAGCAACCTAAAGAGTGTAAGACCAATCAGTATAAGAAAGTGATCTACTCTGCATGTTCTTTGGCAACGAATTCAAGGCGAATGGATGATGGGATGCTTGCTCCCTTGCGAGGTCATTCAACGCAGAAGTAAGCAGGTAAACTTCTATCACTCTTGCACTAGAGCCAATTAGTCGTGCATTCAAGCCATAAAAAAAGCCACTAATCATAGTGGCTTAATTATCTATCTTGGAATTAGTGCTGGCATGTATCGCTACATTCATGGTCATCATCGGCGAACTCATCGTCGCCCTCTTGATGTTGCATTACGCCCCAACCATCTGTTGCACCACCAAACTCCGCAGCAAAGGTGTTAAGCTCCATCTCTTGTTCGACGATAGCATCGTATTGTGGCACCATATTGATACAAACGATGAGCTCCCACTTACCCACTTCATCGTTGAGATGAAGCTCCATCTCACCTTCGAGTTCAGATTGAGCTAGCTCTTGCGCTGCAGACTCAGCATCACGTTGATCTTCAAAAACAAGAAAAAAATCAACATCGAGCGCTTTAGTTAAATCGATACCCGCATCGGCCATCGCCGCGAGCATCTTGCCATTGTCATCATCTGGAAATTGCATTATAAACCCCACTCAGAAAAAACTATTCAGGTGCTACGACGGTGACGCTTTCGCCGTTAAAGCTAACCACTTGTCCTGCTGT
The DNA here is from genome assembly GCF_019457515.1 of Shewanella mesophila. Classification (NCBI taxonomy): domain Bacteria; kingdom Pseudomonadati; phylum Pseudomonadota; class Gammaproteobacteria; order Alteromonadales; family Shewanellaceae; genus Shewanella; species Shewanella mesophila. The sequence continues at coordinate 1,593,196 of NZ_CP080421.1, read as the reverse complement.
GACTTTTTTACGCTTGCGAGTTTCTACTTCGCCATCGACAGTAACCATACCTTCGCTAATAACGAATTTAGCCTCACCACCGCCACCAGTCATAGACTGGACTTTCAATACTTTATAGAGCTCGATGAACTCTTCGCCTGGCAATAACGCTAGGGTTTGTGATGCTGTAGTCACTGTATCTACCTTTTAAAAAACAAATCGCCGCGATTATAGCACTTATGCATAACCACGAGCTATTGCTGTCTCTCAGATGCTAATAGTCCGTAATAACGATCATCAATCCAGCAGTCATCGAGCAGATAGTTATGCCTCAAGGTGCCCTCATGGATAAAACCACATTTCTCTAACACCCTTGCTGAAGCCAGGTTCTGCTCAGCACAGAGTCCGATAAATTTATGCACCTCTAAACTAAGACAGGCCCAGTCGATAACGCCTTGAAGACTCTCAGTTGCATAACCTTTACCTTGGCCCTTCGCAGCAAGCATATAGCCAACTTCTACCTGACCAAGGGACAGATCAACCGAATACAGGCCAGTAAAACCAATAAACTCACCAGTTGAAATCTCTTCGATCACTAGCGTTAGCCAATCACCAGATTCGTAGCGCCAAGGTCTAAGGCGTTGCTCAAACTTATTCGTTAGCACCTCTAAACCATCAGGAACTCTAACATATTGATTTTGAGCTCGGTCTTGATGGACTGACAAAAAGTTTTGCCAGTCCCCACGATGCAATGATCGTATTTTGAGCCTATTGGTATATAGCTCAAGCATACTGATACTCGGCCTTAACCGCGGCTGGTAACTTCGAGTAGGTGATAGCCAAACTGAGTCTTAACAGGGCCTTGAACTTCATTTAATGGCGCACTAAATACCACTTCGTCAAACTCACGCACCATCATGCCTGGACCAAAAGAACCTAAATCACCACCTTGTGCACTAGATGGGCAAGATGAATGGGCTTTAGCCACTTCACCAAAATCCGCACCTTCTATGATCTGCTGCTTAAGTTGCTCACATTGCTCTTCGCTGCTTACTAAAAGGTGACGTGCCGTTGCTTGTACCATGTTGTGCTCCTGAAAATTTTCAAATATCGATAAAATAAAAACCCAGCAAGTATAAAACATTTGCTGGGTTTAAAAAGCCTTTACTGCCTAATTATACCTTACGCTTTGTTCGCCTCAATCCAATCATGAATTTTTTGCTCCATTACCGCCATAGGTAACGAACCAGAAGTTAAGATTTGGTCGTGAAAGCCCTTAAGATCAAACTTATCACCAAGTGCTGTTTCAGCTTCAGCACGAAGTGCGAGGATTTTGAGCTGCCCAACTTTGTATGATAAGGCCTGTCCAGGGATCGCCATGTAGCGTTCCACTTCTGCGATGATGTCAGATTCCGCCATAGGTGAGTTATCTTTCATATACTGGATCGCCTGCTCACGACTCCAGCCTTTAGCATGAAGACCAGTATCGACCACGAGGCGCATTGCACGTAGCATCTCATCAGAAAGTTTACCAAAATATTGATACGGATCTTCAAATAATCCCATTTCGATCCCTAAATACTCAGCATATAGTGCCCAACCCTCTTCGAAAGCGGTATAGCCGCCAAAACGTTGAAATTCAGGCACGCCTGTAAGCTCTTGCTTAATCGCGATTTGGAAGTGATGACCAGGCGCAGCTTCGTGCAATGACAAGGTTGTCATGCCCCATTTAGGTTGTGCCTTAAGATTATAAGTGTTGATATAAAACACCCCCGGACGAGAACCATCGACTGCAGGTGCTTCATAAGACGCTCCCGCCGCAGATTGCTCGCGGAAACTTTCTACCGGTTTAACAACATAATCGGCATTTGGCATAACATTAAAGTATTTAGGGAGCTCTGCATTAATTTTATCTTTTAATGTCATATAGCCATCGATAAGCCCTTGACGATCGTTGAAGAAATATTGAGGTTCAGAAGAGAGTGATGCAAAAAATGCGTTTAAATCGCCCTCAAAACCCACTTGCTCACGCACTTTGTCCATCTCAGCCAAAATTCGTGAAACTTCAGCCAAGCCTACTTGATGGATCTCATCTACAGGCATAGTGGTCGTGGTATGAGAGTTAGCTAAGTGTTGATACCATACTTTACCATTTGGCAATCCCCACCAACCATCACTCGAGCGAGCCACGGGTAGATAAATTTCTTGAAAATATGCAGTTAAATCACTCAAAGCTGGTAGCAATTTAGAATTGATGAGTGCGGTGTAATCGGCTGTTATTGCCTGTTTTTCTTGTTCGCTAAAGCTTTCAGGTAATTGAGTGATTGGCGCGTAAAATAGACTATCTTCAGCTTTGGTCACAAGCTGTGCTTGGAGCTGAGGAATAATGCGTTCTACCAACACTCTCGGTAATACCACTTTGCTTTCAATCCCTTCATTCATTCGGACTTGAGCAAGCTTAGTCCATTGAATAAAACCTTCTAAACGAGACAGCCAATTCTTGTAATCAGCGACGGTTTTGAAAGGCTGTGCACTTTCACCGCTTCCCAATTGCACCATGCTAATAACTGTGCTGTAAAATTGATTCATGGGCATAAAGTGTTCAGGGAATGTTTCTGAAACGAGTACGACATTCCTATCATAGGTGAACATATCATAGCTAAGCTGTAGCGAAGCTGGCAGTGCCGAACGATCGATGGCTCTCACCCCTTTAAGATAGCGAGTATTGAGATCATGACGCGCTTTCAAATATTCTTCAGTGAGCGAACCGCCGAATTGATCGTTATAGTCACTCACACCAACAAACGTAGCATAAATAGGCTCTAGCTTTAGTGTCTCTTTAAAATAACCGTCAACCAGCGCAAGATAGCTTTGCTCTGCCGTTTGAACATTAGCAACCTCGGTTTGTTTTACTTTCTCGGTATTAATCGAACTATTTTGTGCGTCAGAGCAGCCTACTAGGGCTAAGCTCATTGCAACGGTTATCGCTAGAACGCTTTTATTCATTTTACTAATATCCTTCATATTCTGTGCATTTGCTTGTTGTTTTCTATACTTACCATTAGAGATACTTGCGGAGTGAGTCAATGATCTATTCATTTAGTAATTCAGGATTCAGAGATCCCGAAACTGGCGTCTACAACCAAACCTATTTCTTAGAGGTTTTTAATCGTGAATGGCATCGCCATATCAGAGACAACCAAAGCTTGGCTCTATTGTATCTGTGCCCACACATTCATGAAACAGTTAAGCAACCTCATCTACTCGAATTATTCATGAAACAAGTTCAAGAAGCGATTATGCGTACCACAGATTTGGTCGCGAGACTGAATCAAGATAATTTCGCCTTGGGGCTATTTAATATAGATCAACAAGGTACACAAACGGTTATTGAACGTATCGAGCAAAAAATCATTGAATTTAACGAAAATTATCAAACAAAATATACAAATCGAATCGACTATGAACTGGCTGCTTATGTGTGTAAGCCAGAAAGAGATCTCAACATTGAAATACTGTTCGAAGATGTCAGAAGTTTATCCCTTCAACTCGAAATGCAAAAAGATAAACATTCAGAAATCCGCAATCTTAATCCTTAATGATTTTCAGGTATAAAAAAAGCCCCTCGGAGGGGCTTTTTCATCAATCAAAGTCAAAGTGCGACATTATAGATACGCGCTTTTTCCTTGATATAAGCTAAGTAGCTATTTGCTGTACGCTTAGTCTTGTCATCTTTAGCCGCTTTCAAGCAAGCGTTATATGCTGCTTTATACTGCTTAGTGCCAAGATAGGCTAGTGCTAATTCAAACTCTACTTCTCCTTCACTTACACCACCAGCCGCAAGGGCTTGCTTAAGCACAGGAATCGCTTCTTTATGCTTTTCTCTAAGTGTCAGTAGTCTAGCTTGCTTTAGATACAACTTACCATCGTTACCGATCGCAGCCGCTTTGCCGTAATAATCACCCGCTTCCTTTAGCTCTTTAGCATTATGGTAGAAGCCCGCAAGAATAGAGAGAGTTTTCTCCTCTTCTTTAATTAAGCCACTCTTCATGTGCTTTTCATAGATTTTTGCTGCACGATATGGCGAACCATTTTGTGCTAACAGCTGAGATAGACGAGTAATATTCCCCGCAGTCTCTAAAAATCCATTCTTATAAGCTAAGTCATAGGTTGCTAACGATTTATCATAGTTTTCAGTCATCAGATAGAACTGAGCTAACTGTACCCAAAGGCGACCATCTTGTTGGAACAATGGCACCATAGTTTCAAGTACTTTAACTGCGTTCTTATAATCTTTCTTATTGAAGTAAGCGGTAAGCTTCATCTGGTATAAGCCTTTATCTGGCTTAGTACTGATAGAAAGACCTTTATCGACGACTTGAAGAACCTTATCCCACTCTTTAAGTTCAGAGTGAGCGATACCTATACGACGATACACTTGTGGATCTTCTTTACAGGTAAACTTCATCCACTCGTAGTAGTAGGGAATTGATTCCTTGAACTTGCGCTCTTGAATAAGCAGATCGGCATATAGACGCAGTGTTGCACCATGGTCTGTACCACCAAGAATGTCAGCGTCAACGGCTTGCTTTAGATACTTAATCGCCGTGCCCATTTGATTCTTTTCGGCGTAAAAATTACCCAACATACGAGCAATATACGCTTTATCAAAAGGATCTCGAGGATCAGCCTCAAGCAGCACAGCGATAGCTTCATCGATGTTACCTTCTTGATAAGCTTCAAAAGACTTCTGCACTTTCTTAGCAGAGCTTTGACCAACCGCTTTTGACTGACGCTTTTCAATCGGGCATTTTTCAGCTGCATTAACAACTGGAGCGACCGCTAGACTGCCACCGATAGCAAACAAAAGTGCAGTTGCAAGAGTATTAACTTTTTGCATCTCTATTTGCCTCCATCGAGTTTAAAGTCTAGTTGAACTGTCATGCCCGTTTGCTTCAATGCTTTACCGTCAACAATCTTTGGTTTGTACTTCCACTTTTTAAGTGCACGCTTCGCTTCTTTATCGAAAACGCGCTTGGGATCGGCATTAATAACTTCAACGTCGTCAACACCACCTAGTTCGTTAATGGTAAATCTCAGTTGTACCCAACCTTCTTTACCATCACGTGCTGCAGCAATTGGATACTGCGGCTCGATTCGAACGATAGGCGTCGCATCACCATCGCGAGTCATCATGTTACCCAGCTTAAAACCAGTATTTGCTGAACCAGCTACCACACCGCTCATATTAAACGACATATTCGTGTCGATATCTGATGAACTATCTGGTGGCGGAGTATCAGGCAAAGGTGGCTGCTCAGGCGGTGTAGGTGGCTTAGGTTTAACCCTAGGCTTGTCCTGCACTTTTGTATCCTGTTTATCCATACTGATCTCAATTACAGGAGAATCAGTTGCAGTGTCGGCGCGTTTCGCGCCGCCACTGACCAAGAAGGCCATGAAAACAAACAGGGCAAAAGTAACAGCACCACCAACTAATAATGATACTATTCCTCTCAGCATATTAGTCTTTCCCCGCTGATACCGAAATCTTACTGATACCTGCTTTCTTCACATTGTCCATAACCTTAACTACTAGGCCATGTTGCGCTTCTTTATCTGCTTCAATCAAGACAGCCGCTTCAGGTGATTCAGCCAACATACGCTCTACGTTTGCTGTTACACGTTCGATGTCAACCTGACGGTTTTCCATCTTAATTACGCCTGTTTTGCTTACACCAATAAAGATGTTCGCTGACTTCTGTGTAGTCGCTTGTGAAGCTTCAGGCTTGTTATAATCAAGACCTGATGGCTTAATGAACGACGTTGTTACAATGAAGAAGATCAGCATGATAAACACGATGTCCAACATCGGTGTCATATCGATCTGTGCTTCTTCGTCTATACTTGAATGCTTTTTACGTGCCATGTTCAATCTCTCTCTAGTGGTGTGGCAGGCTATCTTTTAGCTTTTCCATACTGATTTTCATCTTAGCGTCTAGGCGAGTACTAAAGAATACTCCCGATAACGCTGCGACCATTCCCGCCATTGTCGGCATGGTTGCCATTGAAATACCAGCTGCCATCATACGAGCGTTACTCGTCCCATGAACTGCCATCACATCGAATACCTGGATCATACCGGTTACGGTGCCTAGTAGGCCTATCATCGGACAGATGGCTACCAAGGTTTTGATAATCAGCATACGAGCATTCATATCTTGTTTCGCTTGGGATACCCAAGCTTCACGGACACGGTGTGCATACCAAGAGGTAGAGTCCTCTCGTTTATCCCATGCAGCGATAATGTTCTTGTGCTGTTTTGGCGCAATTAAATTGAGATACCAAAAGCGCTCAAGCATTAACACCCACATAAGGAATAGCACTGCCGCAACCAACCAAAGGACGTCGCCTCCGGAGGCCATGAAGCCCCTGACGGAATCCCAGATGTCCATCAGGTATAGCATCATTAGGCGTTCCTCTTCTCAGCATGCTCAGCGATGATACCCGCACTTTGCTCTTCAAGTACTTGAACAACTGACTTACTACGAGCAATAACGATGGCATGCATCAGCATTAGTGGTAGCGCTGCAACTAGACCTTGTACTGTCGTCATAAGTGCCATAGAGATACCACCAGCCATTAGCTTTGGATCACCGGTACCGAATAACTGAATGCTTTGGAAAGTCGCGATCATACCTGTAACGGTACCAAGTAGACCCATCATCGGAGCGATAGCGGCTAAAACTTTAATGATAGAGATACGAGTTTCAAGCGCTGGCGTTTCTTTCAGAATTGCTTCGTCAAGTTTTAGCTCCAACGTTTCAACGTCAACATCTTTATTGTCATAGTAAGCTTTCAGAACACGACCAAGTGGGTTATTACCTGGGTTTTCGATGTTCTTACGCTGTGCATTTACCTGCGCACCAACTACATAAAGTTTGATTAAACGTTCGATAGAAATCAGCGCACCAAGAGCAAGTAGCGCGATAATGATGTAACCGATAGTTCCACCCGCTTCGATACGCTCTTCGATAGTTGCTTTCTGAGTAAATACGTTTAGTAGTACACCACGCGCAGGGTCAACAAATAGCTTATGGACTCCAGAAGTTTGACCTTCGAAACCTTTAACGCTAGATACTTGCTCGCTACCTGGCTGTTGAGATAGTTGCTGAATAAGCCCTAGGTCTGCGTTATAAACAACATATTCACCATCGGCTAATAGGTTATAAGCACCAACACGAGTGATCTTAGTATTATGAACGCTACCATCGATAGTAGTAACCGCACCATCGAATGTAACAACTTTACCAGACTCAGCCATTTCAAATAGCTGCTCTTCCCAGAACTTCTCTAGCTCTTCGATTTTTGGTAACTCTTTACGAGCACCTAGTTCAGCGATAAACGCATCACGACCAGGAAACTGAGCAGTTACGTTTGACGCAACTAGCTTACCAGCAAAATCGCCCGCTTCACCTTTAACCACACCGAACATTTCACCCAAGTCACCTTGAGCAATTTTGCGGTCTTCTTCTAACTGAGCAATTTTACGCTCGTTATCGGCAAATGCTTGTGAAAGGTCTTTACCACGCTGCTCTTCTGCTGCAAGGGCAGCTTTTTCACGCTTAAGTAGTGCAGCTTTGTCGCCACGTTCCGCTTGGAATTCAGCTTCACGCTTCTTGTTTACTTTAGCAGCGTTAGCACGGTCAGTTTGAACTTGCTTCAACAGCTGATCGATGTTCTTCGGCGCATCTGCAGCGCTAACCATACCAGCCGTTAATGATAAACTTGCAGCAACGATTGCTGTAGTGATGAACTTTTTCATTATTGTGCAGCCTCCGCAGCTGGGATTGGTAACGCGAACATATCTGGAGCACCCTGGCCACGAGCCTGGCGAATTGCTTTAGTAATGTTACGTAGGTAGCTATCTTCTAGCTTGTCCCATGCTTTTGTCTCAGGATTAAACATCCACGCAGACTTTTGGTCTAGGCTTTGCGCGTAGTATGCAACACGACCGAAGTTAATAAAATCAACTAAGATCTCTTTGCCATCAATTTGCAGTTTACCCGTCTCAACATTCAACTTAGAACCGTATTCGCGCTCAATGTTGTATGCGTCAAGGATCAGACGGTATTTTTCCGCAAGAGTGACGTTTGCAGTATCCAGCGTCTCACGAAGACGTTTGATACGAGCCTCACGATCTTCCTTGTTGAATGGTAGATCTAGTGCAACAAATTGCTCCAGAGCATCAACCATTTTAAACATCAAAGGAACAACACCTTGACGTAGCTTATCAACACCATTGATATCTTCTTGGATAAGCTTCATGGTTGCTTCTTGGTCAGCGACCAAACCAGCTACGTAATCATTGTATGATTTAGTTGACTCACGAGTGTCTGCAACTTGGCCGTACTGAAATGCCATGTCTTGCGCTTGATCGTAGTATTTATCAACTTTCTTTTGAGATGCTGCTGCATCTGTATGAATTTTTGTATCCGCTTTCTGTACATCAGAAAGTGGATCAGCAACCACTAAGTTACTGCCTGCTAAGGCCAGCGCGCCAATCAGCGCTGTAGCGATTTTAGTTCTCTTGCTTACCTTGGACATAGTTCCCAACCAATTTGAAGTGAAAAATAAAAGGTTTAACTTAATAGCAACATGGGGTTTCTGCTTATCTTGCTAGAATGCCTGTGCTATAAGTGTGCATTTCTCTTGTGATTGTTAGTTATTATCTTCCCTTTTTCTACACCACTGAGGGTGCAGACCCGTGGGCATCATTTCACAAAATGTTGACCTATGTCAACATTTGAAAAGTGCTAAAACTATCAGAAAAAACGATTACAGGGTGTAAATCGCACAAGAGGTGCCTTTTCAAACAAGTTGATAATTACAACATTTACATGCGAAATAGTTAAAAAGCACGGAAAATAAGATAAGCAACTGATTTAAAAACCATTTAAGAATTAACAAATAACAAATAAAATTAAAACAAACTGGCAACAACATGGCGCACGAAACTTTGTTAGAATTTTTCCGCATCACACCGTTAACAACACTTCGCATCTAGACACATAATAGCAACACCCTATATAGAGCTATTTCTGAGGCCTCTATATTGCCTTAACATTAGAATAGTGTGCAGCAATCGACACTGGCCTTAGGTAAAGTGAAATCGATAATATATTCTAGGGGTTACAGTGGAAGAGTTTTTGCAGAATCTTCAGAGCCATTACGATTGCTCATGTCTCAGACTATGAAATCGTATTCATCAATAAACATCATTTCCTGCCTACGATTTGAGACCTTATATCTATATTTAGGATATACAAACTATTCCAGATTGGCATCGCTGATAGATTTACGAAGAATTTTATATCTACTCATTTTACGTCCTTCTCCTTCCCTAAAAACAAAAGTTGGATCAGTATTAAAGCTCGTCCGCTTTCCTATATGAATAATAATCATAGGCTAAAAGACGTACATCAGAGTATTGGAATGAAAAAAATCGGGCTCATTTGCATGAAACCCGATTTTTATTTCTTGGCTTAATTTATTGGAGTGGTGAGAGTCAAACAACTACATCATAGACACCACTTTACCAATCAATTAAAACTTAACGCTCGCTCTTACGAAGAAGTAGCGACCTAACACATCATAAGTATATGGATCGGTATTAGAATCGTTATTACCAGAGTAGTATGGAGGCTCTTCATCTAACACGTTATTCACACCACCAGACAGACGAACAGTACTTGTCAGGTCATAAGTTGCAGAAATATCGTGATAAATAACACTATCGACACTTGGTGCATAACATTCAGAAGGATCATCCTTACATGCGAATGAATCCATACCATCGATATAACGTGCTTCGTATGTTGCACTCCAGCTGTCACCAGTTGCAGTAAGATTGAAGTTAGTCTTCAACTTAGCATACGCACCTGCACCACCAGTAATAAATCCACGGTAATCAACAGCGACACCATCTTGGTCGAACTCTTCATACTCTTCAAGAATTGAAGTATCTAGGCCTGCTTTCCAGTCTAAACCTAAACCTTCAAATACATAGGCAACGTTGATATCGTAACCAGCAGTGTTGGTTTGACCAATATTCTGCAAGCCGTTATCGAACGAAATACGGCCAGTACCGTCAATAGCAATGTTAGATGCTTGACATAAGGCAGTACCAGTATTGATTAACGAGCCATTGGCATCCAAACACTGATTTGCTACATAGTTATCATCAACAGAAGTAATTGTGTTGGTGATCTCAATGTCGTAATAATCAACAGTGAATGACAGACCTTCTACGAAGTTTGGCGAGTAAACCAAACCTAATGTAGTGATATCGGCTTCTTCAGGTGTTAGAAGAGGGTTACCACCAACAGTCACTTCAGCTTGAGTCTGAGGTGTTGCAGGGTGCTTGATTTGCTCAAACGATGGTGATTTACCGCCGTATAATTCACTTACAGTTGGAGCGCGGAATGCTGTAGACATACCACCACGGAACATTAAGTCATCAGTCATACGCCATGTAAGACCTAACTTCCAAGTCGTATCATCACCAAATGTGCTGTAATCGAAATAACGAATTGCAGCGCTTAGATCGACTTGTTCAGCTAAAGGTAAGTTGTTCAATAGCGGTATTGCTAACTCAGCATAAAGTTCATTTACATCAAACTCACCAGCAGTAGGTTCTACACGTGGATCGTTTGCTAGTCCTTGAGATGTTAATGAATCAGGCGTGTAGTGTGCAGACTCTTTACGATATTCGTAACCAGCAGCAAAACCTAAGAAACCAGCTGGTAGCTCCATAAGCTCACCAGATAATGTAGCAGATGCAATATCTAACTCACTACCACCACTATTAAGTTCGGTGTAGATATAAGGAGAAATACTTTCGCCAACCCAAGATGCTTGGTCAAATGGATCAAATTCCTTGTTCATTACCGCATCATCAATTGAACCAAGGTTATGCAGATTAGCTAGTGTATCAACTGAATCATTCTTACCCTTGTTGTATGATACATCCCATGCCCAACCGTTATCAAACTCACCTTCGAGTCCTACAACGATACGCACGGTATCAACCGTTTGTGAGAAGTAACGATTGCCAGATTCTACTACACGACGGCCATAATCAAGTTTTTCACCTTCTTGCACTAAGCCAACAAGATCTTGTGTCATCCATGATGAATCATATGCCCATGCAGAACTGTTCCAAATAGGCTGTGGTGCCATTTGCTGGTTTGACCAACGCTTTGAGTACATCGCTTCTGAGAAGAATAAAATCGAGTCAGTTAACTCATAAGTACCAGATAGAGACAAGTTAAGACGTTCCATCGGTGTCGATAGGTAACTTGTCGCAGAGTAGTTATAACGATCGGCGTTAGTAAAGTCATGATACTGTCCACCTAAACCACTTAAATCTGGCACAGATTTATCATCAAATGCTTGCCACTTTGGCTTTCCTGTTTTAGGGTCGGCTACATATTCACCATAATATCCTGAATCGCCAACAGCATAAGCACCATCTTCGCCAGTACCTTCGATACCGTGGTTTTTATCACCCCAGATATGTCCGCCTTGTGAATAACTACTACCAGCACAATATAATGAGGAAGCGTCAGAGGTTTCAGCTATTGGGCATTCAGAAAAGTCACGATCTGCCTGACTCGCTTCACCACGCTTGGTGTATTGACCATTGATAACTATGTTACCTTTGTCAAATGTGTTACCAAGAGTGAAGTCGATACTGGTTTCATCGGCATCGCCTTGTCCAGAAAGACCTGTTTGAACGTTTACTTCGAAACCTTCAAAGTCACGCTTTAAAATAACGTTAACAACGCCGGCAATGGCATCTGTACCATATACAGCTGACGCGCCGTCTTTCAACACTTCAACACGTTGGATCATTGAAACTGGAATGGTATTCAAGTCAACTGTTGACGCAGCACCAGTACCAGAGGCGATCATACGACGGCCATTGACTAATACCAGTGTACGATTTGAACCTAAACCACGTAGGTTGATGCGCGCGTTACCACCAGAACCATTGTTCACAGCAGCGTTTGTCATTGCACCACCAGCTGATGTCATATTGCGTAACACATCATCAATAGAGGTAGCACCTGACGAAATAATAGAAGAAGCATCAATAACTGTTACTGGACTTGCGGTTTCCATATCTGCACGTTTAATACGTGAACCAGTAACTTCAATACGCTCAACTTTATCTGCACCTTCATCGGCGGCGAATACTGCTGGTGCAGTAAAGGCTGTCATAGCGGCACCGCTAATTAGCGCAAAACGCACCGAATTAGCTAATAAACTGTTCTTATACATGTTGTATCTCCCTGGACTTCTTTTATATTTGTTATGTAAACATAAGCTGGCAACAAAAAAATTAATCACCAAAGCTCACATTTGAAGACAAATAAACCACAGCAGACACAAATAAGCAACAAGCAACTCATATTTTTTACAAATAGGATCTTTTACCGCTCATTTTATAGTCTAGACTCACAATTATTGGCCGTTCTAGAGCTAAATCACATACAACTTTAGAAACAAAGAACTCTGTTAGGCACAGTATAATTTGTTTGAGTACATTAACAATTACGGAGCATTATAACTTTCTAATAAAAGACAAAATTGATGATCGACGCTTTCCCTGGATAATACGGAATGCATGCTTTATTAAGCAGTTCGTCCTCATTTCCACCGCTAGATTAATAAGACACTTTATAAGTAATAACCTACGTTAAAAAGCCTAATTAACTGAAATTATGTTACGTACATTTTCAAATATCTTTCCTAAAAAATAGTTTTTCGAGAAGATTACGGAAGGACATAAGATAAAGAACTAGCATGAAATAATGAAAAACGGTTAGGTTGCCTCCGACATAAGCTTTAACCCAACATTAATCCAAATAAATAAAAAAGCCCCTCATGCGAAGCATGAGGGGCTTTCATTCTAATGGTATTAGAAAGTCAACCTGAAACCAGCATAGTATCTACGGCCAACTGCATCGTAAGTACCGGCATCGGTTTCTGCACCTGTAGTATTACCAGGAAGACCAGTAATGATCGCAGGCGGCTCTTCGTCAAATAGGTTGTTTACACCGATATAAAACTCAGCTTGCTCCCAAGGACGATATGCAATGTTAATATCATGATACGTAACAGAATCTACACCAACTGATTCTGGCGCTAAATCATAACCAGACAAGAAACCATCATCTAAGTATGACTCACCGATAAAGGTAGTATTCCAAGCAAACGTCAAGTCTTCCCAGCTATAACCTAATGATAGATACCACTTGTTCTCTGGAGAACCGATCTCACCGTTAAAGTTATCCTTTGCAGAACCAGGTAATGGGATTGAGTAACCGTCTAAAACATGAGTATATGCTAAACGAGCATTTACTTGTCCAACAAGGTTGTAATCTTCAAAATCTTTGGCATAAGTAACAACTAAATCGACGCCTTCAGTAGCAAAACCACCACTGTTAGTCACTGCAGAATCAATATACTCAAGCGAACCAGCACTATTCGCGCCAGCACTTTGTGGACGACGAGTCACAAATGAACAAAGTGATGCGTCTCCACCATAACATTCATCCAAGATAAACTGACGTGGTGTTGATACGATAGCATCTTCAATTTCAATATCGAAATAATCGACGTTAAAATCAAAATCTTCAATTATAGCAAGACCTTCTGGCGATACAGTAACACCAAATGTCCATGACTTACCTTTTTCAGGACCAAGATCTGGGTTGCCTCGATTATAACCACTAATGCCCTGTAAATCAGACTGGTTCAGCGTGAACTCGCCGTTTGCCGCAATATTAGCCATTACACCCGCATCAGCACGACATGCTTCGGCCTGAGCTCCAGTAGAGCTAGCTGTAACACCTAAACACGGATCAGTTAGACCTGAAGGGAATGTTTGGCTTGGTGGCGAATATAGCTCGTTGATATTTGGTGCACGAGTTGATTGCGCTCGAATCGCTCTAAAACGAACTTGCTCAATCGGTGCCCAATCTAATGCCACGTTCCAGCTATCTGTATTACCTACAGTAGAGTAATCAGACCAACGATATGCGCCTCGCAGATTTAACTGATCGGCCATAAACACGCCATCCAACAAAGGCACATTTAATTCAGCATAATATTCCGTTACGTCGAACTCACCTTCAGTTCTTGGAATCGCATTACCACCGTTTAGACCTGATTGCTGAAGAGCATCAAATTCACTACGAGAATATTCTTCTCGATACTCAGCACCCACAGCTAGTCCCAACGCACCAGCAGGCATCTCTAACAAATCGCCTGATAGGTTAACACCTGCAGTTTTCTGGCTAGTAAATGTCGCTAGCAATCCAGGAGCTTGAATATAGTTTGCTCCTTCAGCTGAGATAGAACCAGCACCAAATACACTAACAGGAACACATCCCTGAGCTCTTGCTGTAGCATCTCGACAAACAATATTACCATTGCCATCATCTACAGCTTCAAGTGCAGAGCGGAAATTCAGTGAGTTAAACTGACCACTAGATACTTGAGACTCTTTAGTTTGACCATAGCCATAATACGCATCCATGAACCAACCATCAGCAATTTCACCGTCTACACCAGCGACAATTCTGAAAGTATCACGATCAGCTTCATTTCCTCGCGCCGCAACATCAGCTAGACGACGAGTGAAATAAATATCCTTTAGTCCATCTCCATCTTCATCGATTGCCGAGTTGTAAATGGCGTCAGGCACAAAAGCATTACGTACGACTGTGCGCTCATATTCACCAGGATTTGTTAAGCTTTCGATGAATGTTTCATACTCAATCGGCATTTGGCCGCCTGATGCAGAAAAGATATCATCAGAAGCCATTGGGAAAGGCTCTAGCTTTGTACTGGTAGAAGTAGAAGCATATGTACCTTCCATAAATGCATTCCATCCGTCAGCAAATTCATATTTGCCAGAAGCAGCTAATAGATAACGCTCTGTTGGAATAGCAATTGTACGCCAAGCACTACGGTTAAAACCGTTCGCTTCAGCGGTATCTGAACCGTTGGTAGACCAACCTTCAACTAATTGACCAGCTTGATTATATGTATATTGTGTATCGCCAGCAAAGAAGCGACCTTGTGGAGAATAACTAGAGTAAAATGGTCTTTCAGGCGTAAACATATCTTCTGGTAAACCAGTGAAGTAAGCACCTAAAGACGCTTGGTCAACGGCAGAACGGTCACGGTCACGAGAATACACAGCACCTTGCTTTGTGTATGCACCGTGAATCATTATGTTGCCTTTTCCATCACTCGAAGAAGTCCCCATAGTAAACTGAACTTGAGTCTCTTCAGAATCACCTTCCGAGCTTTCGCCCTTTTGAACATCAAACTCAATGCCTTCGAATTCTTTCTTGTAGATAATGTTTACAACACCAGCCACGGCATCAGAACCATAAACCGCTGATGCACCACCTGTCATGATCTCAATTCGCTCAATAAATTGAGTCGGTATTGAGTTCAAATCCACCGAAGTTTCGCCAGGAACACCCGCAACGAAACGACGTCCGTTAACAAGTACCAAGGTGCGAGAAGAACCTAAGTTACGTAAATCAACAGTCGCAACACCTGCACTAGCAGTTGAGAAGTTAGAGTTTGTACGGCTGATACCCGGCGTACCAAACGCTGGATTCTTAAGCAGAAGCTCTTGAATGTTAGCCACGCTAGACATGTCGATATCAGAAGAGTCAATTACTTGAACTGGTGAAAAACCTTGCATATCTGTAGAGCGCAGTCTTGAACCTGTAACTTCAATCTTTTCAATCTTTTCGACTTCAGAACTAACGTCATCAGCAGCGTAAGATACTGGTGAAGCGAAAGTTGCAGCCATGGCACCGCCAACTAGTGCAATACGCACTGAGCTAGCTAATAAGCTGTTCTTATACATTTTGTTTCTCCCTGGACTATATTTTTTATTTTTACGTGAACTACCCACGAATTAACCATTCAAGTCACATCCGTGAACATTCGCAAACAAATAGAACCACATATGAAACATTTAATCAACAAGATAACCTCTTTCTTCACACAAGAATCAGCCGATAGCTCGATTAGCGTCGGGCTACCTTAGTTTTTATCTTGAGTACCGCAATGAAAATTAAATATAAGAAACCTAGATTATCGAAAATCATCTGGTGGTAGAATTTAAGGAAATGATACTAACCACATGTAATTACAGGTCAAATACCCGCATCAAGCATAAGATTCCACTTGAAAGTTGGGGCTATGAGACAACTAAAACATGAAGTACAGCGGATCTGGATAGACGGAATAAGTTTTCTTAAAGTTTACAATTGAACCATTACAATTCTAAAGATGAAAATTTGTAACCTTGTAAACAATTGGTTACAAATTCGTCAGTTTAAACACTCACGTTTAATAACAAGAAATAACAACTCAAATACTTCATACGCTGCGGAAGAGATGAATCGTTTTAGAATGACAACAAAAAACGCCTAACAATAGGCGTTTTTTGTTTGTATTAGCAGAGTTTAGAGGGTGTAACGAATACCAATTGCGATGCCATCATCTTCAGATAAAGACATTCTCGCTTCTTGCTGTTTATCTGCACTGGTAAAGTCACTGTAATCCTTACGAGCTTCTACATATAAAACAGTATTGTTGTCCCAAACATAATGTAAACCAACCACAACAAACTGACGCTTAAATACATCATTAGGATCTGCATTAAAGTTTGGCTGGATAACATAGTCATTACCAGCATCTAAAATGTTATAAGACACGAATGGACGCAAACCATTATCGAAGGTGTAAGAGAATAAGCTTTCTACACCCCAAGCGTCTTTGATTAGGCGACCAATGTTATCGGTATCGTGGTTTTCTTGCTTGTTCACGTTAGCTGCAGCGTAAAAACCTACATCATCAAAGCTCCCCCAAGTGATACCAGCACCATAAATAAGATCGACTGCTGTTGTTTGTTCACCATTACCATAGGTCACATCAAACTCACCACGGTTAACACCCGCTGTTAGGGTTAATTTGTCAGTCGCAGCATAAGTTACAGAACCCCCATAAGTGTAGTTAAACTCAACTTGTTGGGCAGATCTATCACCACTATTCCAAAGCGCTTCACACGCTTCTTGAGTAATATCATCTGAATCACAGGTATAGAAAGCGCTATTTTTTAACTGAGCTTGAACTGCAAAGCTAACATCACCAAATGAGTTTCGATATTGAACAGTCTTGTCACCACGACCAACACCGTTTACTGCACCGTCGTCTTTATTGTAGGTGTATACCCCCGCGGTATTACCATCCCAAACAAAACCGTAGTTGGTGCTATACACTACATCATACCAAGCACCCCACTGCTTACCTATGGTCAAAGAACCATAAGTGTCGTGAGATATACCGACGTAACCTAAACGGTTATAAAAAAACTCATCTTGAACAGATTCGAAACGATTGTTATAAACAATATCACTACTGCCCACAGGGTTAACGCCCCATTCCAGTTTTGTAAAGGCTTTCCAGCCATCACTCATCTCACGAGTGAAACCAAAATTAATGCGTGACGCGCCATTAACCACCTCAGTTTCACCTTGAGTATTAATAACTCGTGCGTCAATAAAACCACCGATTTCTACAGCATTCTTATCATCTTTATAGATTTCGATAGCCGATGCTGTCGGGACAAAAATGACAGCCGCTAATGCAGTTGCTATTAAACTCTTTTTCATTTGTTCGCTTAACCTTTTGTTATGTTCAGTTTGCTTTATATGCTTGCACTACATTCCGTTGTTTTATTTCGTTCCAATTTCAGTTTGAGATTAGCAAAGGATTAGCAAACCCTCAAAGACGAATATCACAAAAAGCACACTATTTTTCACTATATTAACCAAGAATCAGCGATATCAGCATAGTTTACACCATTTATTAACATCTCATGCTGATAGCACCAACCTAGTGACAACTAAATTAAGGACATTTGCTTTGACATGACTTGATTGAAACTAGTGTTTAAAATTGAAAGAATTGGATCAGAAATGGGTGCAATTTGTTTATCTAAATAATATTGATAGTCCACTCGGCCTTGGCAAAAATCTATAGGCTCAGCACCATTACTAGTGATGATATATTTAACTTTAACGCCTCTTTTTCCGTGTCGTTTGTTGCCACTACGTTCGCACCAAAGTGAAGCAGCTTTAACATGGGGCGACGCCTTTGCCGTGTACTCATCTATGTTTCTTCTAAGACGTTTTGAAAAAATAAGTAAATCGTCCAGCTCGCCTTGTTGTAATCTCAAAACGATATCCTTGAGATATTCTACGATGTCTTGCTTAGCGAACAACCGATAATACAACTCGGCTTGGACCTGCCGAGCCAGCGGGCTCCAGTCACTTCTTACCTGTTCCATGCCTTTAAAAATCAGTTTGAGCTCACCATTTTCTCCCGTATATGCGCCAACATAGCGCTTTTTAGAGCCTTCTAATGACCCCCGCAGTGTGGGCATAAAAAACTGTTCAAAGTGACGTTCATATTCAAGTTCTAAATGGCAGTCGAGTTCATAATGCTGTTTAAGCAATGAACGCCATTTTCCGTTGATTATTGAAACTAAATTGCGCGCAAACTCATCTATGTCGGCTATATCACTGCCATCGGCAAGATGCACAAAAGTTGAATCGGTGTCGCCATAGATCACTTTTAGCCCAATCTCTTCAATCCATGCCCTTGTCTGTTTCATAATTTGATGGCCACGCAGTGTAATAGAGCTTGCCAACTTCGCATCATGAAACACACAGCCTCTAGAGCCCAACACACCATATAAAGAGTTCATAATGATCTTAATCGCCTGAGACAAAGGAGCATTATGATGCTGCTTAGCTAACTCTCGTTTGGCGGCAAGCTCAGCAATAAGCTCTGGTAATATCGGTTTATCTCGGCTAAAACGAGCCCCTAAAAACCCTGCCACTGTTTTTGAGTCATCTTGCAACCGGCCTTCAGCGAGCCCTTTGGGGTCGATAAGAAAGGTACGAATTATTGATGGGTAAAGGCTTTTAAAATCCAGCACTAAAATATGCTTATATAGCCCAGGAATAGAGTCCATTACATAACCGCCTGGACTTTCAATCCCATCGCTTGCGGGCTCGCTTGGTGCCACATAACCTGCACGATGAAGATGCGGTAAGTAGAGATGATTAAACGCAGCCACTGATGCGCCAACCCGCCCCAGCTCCAAACCCGTTAGTCTCGAGCGCTCTAGGGCAAACTCCGTTAACGACGTCTTTTGAAAAATGTCCCACACCAGTCTGCTATCGGTAAGGTTGTAATAGGCTAACCCCAGTTTATCAGTTTGAAATAAGACCGTGATCTCTTCACCTCGATTGGCAACATCATCAATGGCTTTGCCCTCACCAAGTAACTGGCGAGATACATTTTCTAGAGAATAACTATCGAACTGATAAAATGCGGCTTTTAACCAATCAATGCCATCGAGCACCACTCTTCCAGGAAGCACCAAAGTTTCAGGACGAAACTTATCTTCAACCTTCCATGTTAATGGCTGCTGATTTCGTCCCAGATTAAGGGGAATTTGATGGAAGGCAGCACGTCGGTACAATAGCGCCAGATCAAAAGTGACCACAGCCCAACCTATAATGATGTCGGGATCAACCCGATCAAACCAGTTAATCAGCGCTACGATCAGCGCCGCTTCGTTTTCTACCCACTCAATATTCGTCACAGCACAGGAGCCACCTTGCTCATGGTTATCTGAATGCGATCCAACCATGATAACTAACGCTATCGTCTCTCCCTCGTTGTCCTTGCCATATAAGCCAACGCTATAGAGTTCGCCACTCATTGAGCATTCAAAGTCCAAAGATACGATTGAAAGCGTCACATCAAGATCAGTACGACGAGATCGATGCCCAACGACCGTATTAATCGCCTCACCTGATCCTTGCCCCCCAATAAACTCGACATCTAAAGCAATAAAACGCTCAATTAAGTATCGTTGCTCTGGACGAATATCAGCCTCATATAGTGCAATACCTTGATCGCTAGCCCCCCTTGAAAGCTGGCGGAATACTTGATTATTTGGGCAATAGAGCGCGGAGACAGGTTCTTGCTGAAATGTTTTTAGGCTGATGGCTTCACTACGTATAGATTGACACCCGTTAAGAGTCAGCAACAAATCAGCGTCACTGGTGCGGCAAAAACATACTCTTTCACTTTGATTGACGATCACGCGCACAGGACCATCCAGCGTCTTAAGATAATAATGCAGCGCACCACCCACTTGATGACGCGTTAATATCCGCCCTTTAACACTCATGCCTGTCGAAAAATCTACGTTCAAGGAGCCTACTCTTATTCATTAATTCATGGGGTTATCAGTTCAATAGCTAACAAACTATTGAAATAGTCACAATAGCCTCTTCTTAGGCTATGTAATCACTGTTATTATGTACAGCTCTATTTCTCTGCTATGTGCTTTCATGTTATCTGCAAATGTAAAAACTCAGATCCGCACCATCTACAAAGATATTGCGGCGTCCCTTCCTAATTTTCGCTCACGGCGGGAACAGAACTACATTGTGGCAGAAATATCAAAGACACTAGCGGGCGAATATGATCAACATAGACGCATCATAGTCGTTGAGGCGGGAACGGGAATCGGCAAATCGCTGGCCTATATATTGGGCACCATACCACTTGCCTTAGCCAATAAAAAGAAAGTCTGCATAGCGACGGCTACCGTCGCTCTGCAAGAGCAGCTGCTCAATAAAGATCTCCCCTTCTTTTTACAGCAATCAGGAGTCGACTTTACCTTTGGCCTCGTTAAAGGACGCCAGCGCTATGTCTGCCTGGCAAAGTTAGAGATGCTCATCGGCAGCGATGACGGTACCCAAATGGCCATGTGGCAAACTAAGCCTGATCACAGTCAAATAGAGCTGTTACAAGGGTTATTGAAAGATTACCACGAGGGACGATGGAATGGTGAGCGTGACACATTAGCCACACAACTACCCGATCACCTTTGGAGCCAAATTGCCTGTGACAAGCATAGCTGTCATCGTCAACTTGCCAGCCATCGGCACTGCCCATTTCATAAGGCACGAGAAGATATCGATAATTGGGATGTGTTAATTGCTAACCACAGTTTACTTTTTGCCGATCTCGAACTTGGCGGTGGCGTGATACTGCCCGACCCTGAAGAACTTTACTATGTGATAGATGAAGCACATCACTTACCAGTGGTTGCAAGAGACTTCTCTAGCGCCCAGGCCACCTTGCGGGGAGCTATCGATTGGCTTGAAAAAATAGGCAAAACCAGCACCAAATTGCAAAATCAGCTCAAGAGCAACCATATTATTGCCCCGGCTCAGGCGATGTTAGATCACATTGGCGAGCTAACCAGTTTACTCAACGGCGTTGCGCAGTATTGTGATACTCAAGCCGCTGCATTTGATAATCCTGAAAATCGGATTCGTTTTGAACATGGCAAGCTACCACAAGCGTTAGTGATCCCATCGGAGAATTTAGCCACTGCTTCAAATAGCGCGTTAAAGCAGTTTAATAAGATGCTTGCCCTACTCAGTGAGTCAATCAAAGATGGTGAGCTGCCTAAACATCAAGCCGAACAGCTCTTAAGTGAAACCGGATTTATGTTGCAGCGCTTAGAAAATCTGCAAAAGCTATGGAAGATGATGGCTAAAACAGACAGTTCCAAGGGCGCACCGATGGCAAGATGGGTTGAACAGCTAACTGGCAAGCAAAGTGATTATCTATTTAATGTCTCCCCGATCGAAGTCGGCTTTATGCTTGAGTCACTGTTATGGGAAAAAGCCGCAGGGGTCGTTTTGTGCAGCGCAACCTTAAGGGCCTTGAACAACTTTAATCACTTTACCCATCAAGTCGGTTTATCAATCAATGATGGCAGTCGCTATTTAGCAATGGATAGCCCATTTGATTTCCAGCAAAACGCCACCTTGTTTATCCCTAAGATGCGTTCAGAGCCAACTGATGATCGCTATACTGAAGAGTTAGCAGAACAGATTATTTCACTCATTGAAGGTGAAACAGCCACCTTAGTGCTATTTGCTTCTTATTGGCAGATGGAAAAAGTAGCAGACTTGGTTCGTCCCAAAATTAACACCAGATTATTGATCCAAGGCGAAGACTCACGTCAGCAAATATTGGCCAATCATAAAAAGCGCTGTGACGATGGTGAAGTCAGCATTATATTTGGCACAGGCAGCTTTTCTGAAGGATTGGATCTCCCAGGTGATTATCTGACGAATCTCATTATCACTAAACTCCCTTTTGCCGTCCCTACATCGCCTGTCGAGCAGGCTCATGCAGAATATATTAAGATAAAGGGTGGCAATCCGTTTCTCCAACTGACAATACCCGATGCTTCGCGTAAATTAATCCAAAGTTGTGGTAGATTGCTGCGTAAGGAAGAGGATTACGGTCGTATAACCATTTTAGACCGTCGACTGGTCACTAAACGCTACGGTAAATCACTACTCGATGCCTTACCACCCTTTCGTCAAGTAATAGAATAGGAAAATCTTTGGAGTTACTTCTAGAACCAAGTAGTTGGGCTATTTTGGCCGCAACCGGTTTTATTGCAGGATTTATTGATGCGGTAGCTGGAGGCGGTGGTTTGCTGTCAATTCCAGCATTATTAACCATAGGCATCCCCCCTCATACGGCGCTCGGAACTAATAAGCTCGCTGCAAGCTTTGGTTCATCAATGGCTGCATTTACCTACTATCGCAAACAATTTTTTACGCCAAGGTTTTGGTATCACGCCTCAATCGCCACCTTTATTGGCGCCGTTTTTGGCACGGTCGTGGTTTACCTTATCGATAACCAATGGCTAGAAAAATTATTACCTATCATCATTATCTTCATTGCGATATACACCTTAGTCAAACCTAATGCTATGGGTGATAGCGCCTATATCGCTCCAACAACGACACCGTCTAAGAAGAAACAATGGTGCCAAGGATTACCACTTGGATTTTATGATGGTTTTGCCGGTCCAGCCGTTGGCGCATTTTGGACAATTAGTAGCGCCTCTCAATATAAGTTGCCTGTGCTCAATAGCTGCGGACTGGCTAGAGCAATGACCTTAATCAGTAATCTTACATCCCTCGTGGTCTTTCTCGCCCTAGGGCAGGTAAACATAGTCATCGGCCTCTCAATGGGATTGTGTATGATGCTTGGCTCATTTATAGGGGCGAGAACGGCAATCAAATTTGGCGTGCCTTTTATTCGCCCGCTATTTATTAGCATAGTGATCCTCATCGCCATCAACTTGGCATGGAGTGCATGGGCATGAACACCACTGAACTAATTCATCGTTTAAGAGTCCAACTCAAGCAGCTAGAACAAGAAGTACTACAACATGATAGCCAATTGGCTAAAGGCCAACGTAAGTTGCTAAACGATACCGAGCGTTTTAATGACAGCTTGTTCGACCAAACGGGTGCACAGCTGCAACCTTGTATATTGCAACTGAGCAAAAAAATTGCTCAGTTAGAAAAGCTATTAAAGGGGAATATATCTATAGAGACCGTTGCGTTAAGCTGCGAAGGAATACAAGACAGATTTACCGCGGTTCGACGAGCACTTAACACTACAACATTAAATGTTAAATCTGCCGAACAACAACGTGCATCGCGATTTGCCAACGCCAAAAAGCGTCGTCAACAATCCCATGCAGAAAGTGGTTTTGGTTGGATCGCGACGGGTGTGATGCATAATAGTCACCAGTTGTATGATGAATTGAACAAACATTTGAACTGGGTTCAAACATTTGAACAAAAAATCGAAAACTTACAATCAAAACTTGAAAACTGTCATAGTGCTGACAAAATTGCACTGCAAAATGAGATACTTTTAGTCCATCGCCGCTTAGGGAAGTGCCGACAAGCTATAAGCTATATTGAAGATCGTATTCAGGCGTTTGAACGCCCGTATAAGAGTCAGAATCGTTAAGGAGCAACAATGAAATCAGTAATGCCAATCACCGCTTTAATCGCTCTGCTTGGTGCCTCTTCGGCAATGGCTGCTAATTTAACCATCCCCATGGCATTTGAATATCTTGCCCTAGATGGTCAAAAAATTGAAAGCAGCATGTTCAATCATAAATCAGACATCAGCTTAGATAATGGCACTCACAAAATTGCGATTCGCTACCACGATATGGTTCAAGATGACTTTAGTGACAGTGAAAGTTTTATAAAGTCTTCTCCGTTTATTGTCACATTAGCGGTAGATGGCAACCACGACTACCAATTAATGCCAGCGGAAGGTGAAGTAATTAAACGCCCGAAGACTTTTGCCAAAGCACCACAGGTTATTATTACTCGCAAAGATGGTGGTAATGTTAGCTACAAAGTAGCGCAAACCAACATCACAGAAGAGAGTTTTGTCAGTAAATTATTTGGTGGTGATAGTGGTCAAGATATCGATGTGGCTTCAGTAGCAGCAACCAGTTCAGCTGCAGTTGTCGCAACCAATAATACTCATGCTCCAACGCCAGCCGTGGCTCCAGCCGCTTCAATTGAGGCTGTAACGTTACCAGCAACACTACCAGCAACGGCTTCCGATGCAGATCACGCACAACAGATGCTACAGTATTGGTGGTTACATGCTGATGACAAAACCCGTAAAGAATTTATGAGCTGGGCAATTAAGCAGCTGTAAATAAAAACGTTTCACCCCAATCTACAACGCCAGTAACTCTTTGCTGGCGTTTTTTATATCGAAAATTTCCGCAATATAAATACCTACAGCGATACCCACTAGTATTATAAAAGGCGAATATCGCAAACAACCGCTAGAATTATATCCAAAAGATGGAGACAAGTTTTTATTGCTGCAAGCACGATATGGTAGCAAACTAGATTAATAGCTATAACTATAAACTGAAGATAATCAATACGAACCTTTGGAGAAAGCGGATGCAACTAGAAATTCGAAATTACTATGAAGTCCTTTTATTAGAACTCCTATCAGATGAAGGGTTAATAGATGAATTGCCTGAGGATTATTTGGCAGACTTATGCTGCGTTACCCTAAACCAACTGCCAGTTCGCTACATCCGCCACTTGGTCGATACTTACTTTTTTGAAGACTATAACGAGCTCAAACAGATGAAAGAGGAAATACAAGCCGCCCTCGAAAAATCGAGAGCCTTTCTAAAAGCAAATTTAAACAAAAATGAGACAGCATAAAACGATGTAAATAACTTGATGATTTATATCATTATATTTCTGAAAAACTAAGCTTTAAAAATTAAGTGAAGGGATGTTCAGAAGTTCAGAAGTTCAGAAGTTCAGATAGATTATTTTTGATAGAATGTACCATCAAGTGTATCACCTGAGGTATTTCTGGGTTAACTCGTTGGTAATAGTTAAGATTGGAGGTTTCCCTAGAGCCACACCCCGGCACATGAGTCGCCTGCTGCGGTTGCTCCCTTCCGGGCCTGGCCGAGTTCACAAGTTATCATTGCGGGGGGACCCTAGGGTCACCATAGATGCTTAAGAAAAGTTATCCTTAAGACGGCGAGCATTATCTACTATGGACGCACGGCAATCAAGTGAATATCCACTCGATATCTATTCTTTACCTCCAACTGCCCAATCTATATACAAATGCCCGCTATTGCGGGCATTTTCAAACATTCACTCATTAATTTACTCACCAAGCTCAGAGAGTCAGCTTAGCACGATTCTGTTCTAATAATTTACTGCCAATACCTTTCACTTGAGACAGCTCCTCTATCGAATTGAATTTTCCATTAGCGTCACGATACTCAATTATCGCTAACGCCTTACTTTGACCAATCCCTTTGAGCTGCACCAACTCCTCTGCCGTTGCGGTATTAATATTAATTTGAGCAGGAATAACTTGCTCACTTGCTGCGTTGATCTTCTCGGCGGCATACAAAGGGCTTATCGCCAACACACCGGACAATACTGCGGTTAATAGCATCACTTTCATGACAGTCTCCTTAATAATCCATAATAATTGAATATCAGACCAGCGCTCCATCTTCCTTGGCCTAGTAAAAAACATAGAACAACATCAAAATTTCCGCCAATGCGTGACAACTAGCCATTAACGCCAGCGCGTGACGTGACACACGTCACAATCTAGATATTCTTACTTTATTTCAGAAGTTTAATTAAAAAGGGGAAAATTCTTCTACTTGAAACTAAATCTGATCATAAGATACAAAAAATGGTGACAAAGACATCAAATCCAACGCAAAACACGAGCATGATCACCCCACGGTTTCAAAAAAAAGTAAATTTGGCACACAAAAAAACCTTGGAGCAAATTTACCGCTAGGATAATGTGACGCGCATTACAATAATGAGATGGACCGATAAATGCCGTACGAGACCAATCAAACATTACCTCTGGTTAAAGAAACCCCAAATGACCATAAAAATCTGCTTGTCCTCTTTGCAGATATCATCCTATTTATCTTGCTATACCTGTTTTTACCGTTTGAACAAAGCATCAATACTGGCTTGGCGATTTTGGTATTCGCAGCAATATTATGGTTAACAGAAGCGATTCATATCAGTATTACCGCCATCCTTATCCCGATATTGGGTGTGCTCCTTGGTGTATTTGAAACTAAGACGGCAATGAGTAACTTTGCTAATCCCATTATTTATCTGTTTTTCGGTGGTTTTGTGCTTGCTGCGGCGCTTAATCATCAAGGCATAGATAAACGAATTGCTAACAAGGTAATCACTGCATCAAAAGGTAAATTGAGTCTTGCCTGTATGATGCTATTTGGCATCACAGCATTACTATCGATGTGGATAAGCAATACCGCCACCGCAGCGATGATGTTGCCGCTAGCCTTAGGGATTTTGCAGCAGCTAGATATCAAGGAACATAGAAATACCTATCTTTTCATGCTACTCGGTATCGCCTATTCAGCCAATATTGGTGGCATAGGCACATTAGTGGGCAGCCCGCCTAATGCGATCGCCGCAGCTCAAGTCGGTTTAAGCTTTGCCGACTGGTTGGAATTTGGCTTGCTCACGGTCGCCTTAATGCTGCCAAGCATGTTGATTGCACTCTATCTGTATCTCAAGCCTAACCTTAATGTTGTGTGCGACATACCAAAAACCAACGAACACCTAAGTGTTCAGGGGAAGCTTACCTTGCTCATATTTGTGGCTACGGTTTGCTGCTGGATCTTCAGTAAACCTTTGTCAGCCGCTTTAGGGGGCATAGCTCAATTCGATACTATTGTGGCGCTGAGTGCCGTTGTATTGTTGGCAGGCCTCGGACTCGTTGAGTGGAAGAAGATTGAGAAAACCACCGACTGGGGCGTACTCATCTTATTTGGCGGTGGATTAACCCTCAGCGCCATTTTAAAAACGACTGGGACCAGTGTATTTCTGGCACATTGGGTAACCGACATCTTTGGTAATACTCATATGGCCTTATTTACTTTCGCCGTGATATTTTTCGTGGTGATGCTGACCGAATTTGCGAGTAACACCGCCAGCGCCGCGCTGTTAGTGCCTGTATTCGCCGCTATTGCAGAGGCATTAGGTCTATCACCGGTAATGCTGTCAGTGCTTATTGGTATCGCCGCTTCCTGCGCCTTCATGTTACCCGTGGCTACACCGCCAAATGCTATTGTTTATGGCTCAGGTTATATTAAGCAATCGGAGATGATGAGGGCTGGTGTTATAATCAACTTTATCAGTATGTTGGTGCTCTATGTAATAGCTCATCTGTTCTGGACTATCTAGTACTCAAAACTAGTGCCCACAGCTAAAGTGCAAAACTCGAACACGAAATTAGCATCCAAAAACGTAATAAGACTTGGCTCAGGTGTTCCCGGAGCCAAGTCTGTTATAGCTGCAGATTTTTAAGATAATGAATCGAAACCCTGCTGCAGATCACTAATAATATCGTCTACCGCTTCTAGGCCAACAGAGATACGTAATAAATTGTCACTGATCCCCGCAGCTTGGCGCTCTTCAGGTGAATAAGGCGAATGCGTCATCGATGCCGGGTGCTGGATTAATGATTCTGCATCCCCCAAACTTACCGCTATGGTAAACATCTTTAGATGGTTAACAAATGCGATAGCTCCCTCCAAACTCGTGTTGAGCTCAAAAGCAATAACGCCACCAGCTCTAAGCATCTGTTTACCTAGCAACTTGTATCCTTGATGATGAGGCAAACCCGGATAGTAAACCTTAGCCACCTTAGGATGCGCATCTAGATATTCTGCGATCTGTTGGGCGCTGTCACAATGCCTCATAAGCCTAACATCCAAGGTTTTTAACCCTCGAAGGATAAGCCAGGCATCATGGGGAGACAATACGCCACCAAAGTCTTTCAATATCTCGTACTTAACCTTATGGATCATCTCCTCTGTGCCGCAGACTAGCCCGGCAATTACGTCGCCATGACCGTTAAGGTATTTAGTCGCGCTATGAATCACCATATCGATGCCAAACAGCAGTGGACGCTGCAATAACGGCGTCATAAACGTATTGTCAACGATACTCACCACACCATGTTGTTTAGCTATATTAGCCATTATAGATAGATCATAAACATCGAGGTGAGGATTAACTGGAGTCTCACAAAATAGTGCTTTGGTATTCGCTTGAATGGCATCAGCCACCGCCGCCATATCGCAAAAATCGACTAGACTCACTTCGATACCAAACTTAGGTAATTGCTCAGTCATCAGCGCATAGGTACAGCCATAGACAGCTTTCGAAGCAACAAGGTGATCACCAGCATTTAAATTCGCCAGCAATGCGGCAGAAACAGCTGCCATACCAGAGGCCGTCGCGGCGGCGGCATCGCTACCTTCAAGTGCTGCAATTTTCCGCTCTAACTCAGCCGTAGTCGGGTTACCAAGACGGGTATAGATATAGCCCTCCTGATCACCAGCAAAACGAGCACCTCCCTGCTCAGCACTATCGAATACAAAAGTCGCCGATTGGTATAAGGGCGAGACTAACGCACCATGTCCATTACGCTGGTGCCCAGCGTGAACAACTTTAGTGGCAAGCTTCCATTTTTCTTGCATATAAATTCTCCGAGGTCGTCGCTCACTGTTATTGTTAGGAGTGAATGTGAGCGGTTACCTACCATGAACCTTTTAGCGCTTCGGAGTAAACCTATAGATAAGAATTAAGCCCTACCCAGATGTAAAATCTTTGTTACGTGAACGGGTTTTGCCTAGGGCCGAAAGCGAAAAATCTTTTAACTCCCCCAATAACGCAGAATGTATTTTCGTCAGCTTTGGCCTAGCCTCAGCACTAAACACCACCGGACGACAAAGGGCCATAGTTTGGTACCCTAGCCGAGCGGTCAACAGACCGCCGCCAAGCCCTTGCGCCATGCGAGCAGAGATTTTTCCTGACAATTCTAATGACAATAACTGAGTACCAATATCTGTGACGACTTCTGTCGTGCCAGCATAGATGATGTTAGCAATCACTGACCGAATAAGCTTAACTCTGCTCCAATAACCGAGTTCTATACCGTAGCATTTGGCTAAATCGCGGATCATCTTTTGATTGCGCCACAAAATAATGGCCATATCCAATACCGCAATAGGACTTGCTGCTAATAGGAGCGCAGATTCTGTCGCATAGCGGTGAACTAACTTCTTAGCTTTAATATCAATTTGGCTTAACACCGATGACTCGAATAACAACACACGCTCAGCATCGTTATGATCCTCTCTTACCAATTCACGATATTGAGTGGTGATGATGTCGTCAGGTAATTTCCTCAAAATATTATCAATAAAAGGATCTGCTTCGCCAATTTGCATGCTTAAGGCTAAGCGACCACTTACCTGCTGCGCCTCTTCAACACCACGTAACCGTTTTAGCTGGCGCCATTCACCAAATGCGATACGGCTGGCCCATAGTGTGACCACAGCGGTAACACCGCCATATAGACCAAACAACCAAGGACTGTGCTGCCATGCATCCATCAAGGACAATATCGTTTCGCTAATTATAATGGCACCTATCCCCAAAATGGCGACTTTGGCCAACCATGACCAGCGACGTTGCTTAGTCGGTTTAAATCCGTTAGAAAAGGTATCCTTAGCATCCAATAACTGCTCTAGCTCATCTTCAGTTGTTTCATTCACCTCGACTATCAAGGCAGCGTCATCAAAGTGTTTTGCGCCTAAAAGCGGCGAGGAGGAGAGCGCTGATTCTTGTTCAAATACCTGTTTTTTTTCAATTGTTCTCGATGTTTTTGTCATTTTTAACCTATCACTAAATCGAGTGATCTTAGAAATACTATCTAAGCTTATCGCCGATTAAATACTGTAATAAATGATCTAGCCTAATGTGTTCAAATTGTGGGTCCGCAAGTGTTGCCGTCGATAGTGGCGGCGAGAAATTAACAAATTCGAACCCCTGTTGCTGCCAAAATGAGGCTTGAGGTAACTGCTTTGGCACCTCTCCTGGAAATAGTGTGACCTCTTTTCGCGTCGCCAGCTCACATCCCTTTACGACTTCAACTTGCTTTGCGCCACTTTGAACCATGCCATGCGCCGTTGCCTTAATCGCACTAATCGCCATCACCTCAACGTCACAGCCTTCAAATTGCGCATGCTGCTGACTGTGTTTAACCAATAGGGTCAGCAAAGACAGGACGTTACCCTGCTGATCGCGAGTAATATGATCGACCTTACTCGCGGCAAACAGTAATTTATCGATGCGCGGGGAGAATAACCTTTTTAACAAGCTTGATTGGCCAAAATTAAAGCTCGCCATAATGCCATCGATAGCCGCTTTCATATCTTCAAACTGCGCCTTGCCCCGATTAAGTGGGGTAAAGCAATCGACGAGTACAACTTGCCTATCAAACTTTGCAAAATAATCACGATAAAAGGGCTTTACCACCTCAGAGACATAACTCTGGTAGCGCTTTTTAAGGACATGATAATAAGAGCCCTTTGGGCTTTCTTCTAATGTTTGAATTTGCGCCTGATTAATACCCAGCAACGGGAAAAAAGCCAAAATAGGCGTATCGACCAGCTCTCCCGGCAACAGCATTCGTCCAGGCTGCGCATTGTAAAAACCGTGGGATGCAACGCTATCGTTCAACAACTGCTGATACAGCTTAGCAATCATTTTTAGCTGCTGTTCATCTGCGACCGATGACAGCTCTATCCCAGAACATGCGTTAATAAACGGCTGATAATATTCGCTCAGGGATAATATTGATGCCCGCGAAAATTGCTTTGCAGACCATTGCTGATAGCTCAACTTGAGCATAGGTAGATCGAGTAACCATTCACCAGGGTAATCGACAATATCGAGATGAAGTATCGCACTATCGGTAAACTTTGCCCTCAAGCCTTTGTTCGGCTGATAACGGATTGCTAACCGCAATTCACTAATATTTCTGGTAGATTCAGGCCAGTTAGGCTCATCAGAGCACAATGCAGCCATCGCTCCTTCATAGTCAAAACTCGCAATGGTCATATCCGGTTGCATCGCCCGTTTAACACCATATAAGCGTTCATCTCGAGCAACCTGCCAAAGCGGTAATGAGTTCTGCTTGCCACCTATACCGCTGTGCAGCAGCTGATTAACCAGTCCGGTAATAAACGCCGTTTTACCCGCGCCAGATAAGCCCGTTACAGCTAATCGAATATGATTGTCTGTCGTCCGTTTGACCAATGATTTGGATTGAGAAGAAAGCTTTTTAAGCGAACGGTTAAATGAGTTCATAACCTAGATCTTAGATATGTTAAAGGGCGGTATAAGCCGCCCATTGAAAGGATTAAAGATTATTGATCTCTCTTTTGAGATCGAAGCTATCGGATGTCACGTGACGTTCAAGATTTTGCAACCTTATCTCTAAGTTTCTAAATTGACTGCTCACATCCCTTAATGCCGCTTTGGCAGGCTCTCCTGCTTGCCAAACCTTTTTCTTCACTTCTATCTCTTTATGCTGTTGCTTGTTTTTTGCGCTGCCGGGTTTGATATCTAATATCATCCAAAGTAGTACATAGATGATGAAGATGATCCCCGATCCCCCAAGCAAGAATATTGACGCTGCCACCACTCTAACTAACCAGGTTTCAAAGTTGAAGTAATCTGCGATCCCTGCACATACTCCGGCTATCTTTCCTGACTCGGGAATTCGATATAAGGGTCGTCCACTAGATTCGCTCATCTCGATTCCTCCATTGCGGGGCCTCGCTATCCAAAATCGCTTCCAATGTTTCAATGCGTTGGGCCATCTTGTCAGCTTTGCCGATTAACTCATTGAGCTGAGTAAACTCTTCTTCAGTGAGTCCCTGGCTCACTTGGCGCTTACTACGATAATGTAGAATTAGCCAGATGGGCGCCACCACTATCATAAAGATAATAATCGGGGCTATTAATACGTCCATATCCATAACTCACCTCTGAATCGTTGTTATTTAGTTTGCTTTTTCGCGTTGCTCGCTTTGACTTTCGCTTTAAGGGCTTCAAGTTCAGCCGTCACTGAATCTTCAGCTTCCAAGGCAGCAAACTCATCATTAAGCGTTTTCTGGTTTCCTAAGTCATAGGCTTCGACTTGAGACTCTAAGCCTTCGACACGACGTTCATACTGCTCAAACTTACTCATGGCGCTATCAATTTTACTTGAATCTAGCTGACGCTTTACTTCTAAACGAGAAGAAGCTGTCTGCTTACGCATAATGATAGTCTTCTGACGAGCCTTGGCATCGGCTAGTTTTTCCTGAAGAAGGTTTACTTCCTCTTTCAATCGAGCGATCTGCTCTTCAACAACTACGAGTTCATGTTCAAGAGTCGCGGCCAGTTCACTTGCTTTCTGCTTTTCAAGTAGCGCTGCTTTAGCCAAATCTTCACGATCTTTTGATAAAGCCAGTTCCGCTTTACTTTGCCAATCTTGTACTTGTTCTTGAACCTTAGCGATACGACGAAGGATCTCCTTCTTCTCTGCAAGTACCTTGGCAGAAGTTGAACGTACTTCAACTAAAGTATCTTCCATTTCTTGGATAATAAGGCGAACCATTTTTTCTGGATCTTCAGCCTTATCGAGTAATGCGCTGATATTCGAGTTAATGATATCTGCGAAGCGAGAGAAAATTCCCATAATACTGTCCTCTAAATTTACGTTGGTTTCGCTAAGGTTAATACATTTAGCATGCCAACTTTTGCAAACCCTGAATATACATACACTTAAACATTATTTTAACTTTTTCTTTATTTTAACACACAAGGCACATATTATTATTTTCACCAATTATTAGCGTGAAAGACTAAAAATTACTGTGGCGACTCAATTTAAACAAGATAATCTCATTGGCCAATCTAATGCGCTGTTGGAAGTCTTAGAGCATGTTTCAAAAATAGCGCCTTTGTCAAAGCCTGTTCTCATTATTGGTGAGCGTGGTACCGGTAAAGAGTTAATTGCCGAGCGTTTACATTATCTGTCTAAACGCTGGGATCAAAGCTTTATCAAACTTAACTGTTCATCATTGAGTGAAAACTTACTCGAAAGTGAACTGTTCGGCCATGACGCAGGCGCGTTTACAGGGGCAAACAAGAAACATGAAGGTCGTTTTGAGCGCGCAGACGGGGGCACGCTATTTTTAGATGAGCTTGCCAATACTTCTGGTCTTATTCAAGAGAAGCTGCTGCGCGTGATTGAATATGGTGAATTTGAGCGCGTCGGTGGTAGCAAGACAGTTCAGACTGATGTGCGCTTAGTGTGTGCGGCCAACGAAGATCTGCCCTCATTAGCACAAGCAGGGGAATTTAGAGCCGATCTATTAGACAGATTAGCCTTCGATGTGATCACCTTACCTCCTTTAAGGCATCGCCGCGAAGATATTATGCCCTTGGCTGAGTATTTTGCCATCGGTATGGCAAGACAGTTGAAACATGAACTGTTCGACGGATTTACCTCCAACGCCGTTGAGCAGTTAATGGAGTACAATTGGCCAGGAAATATTCGTGAGCTAAAAAACGTGGTAGAGCGCAGTGTTTATCGCAACACTGATCTCCATACGGCCATTGACAGCATTGTAATAGACCCCTTTGCGTCTCCCTATCGCCCAACCCAAAGAGTGAAAACCAAGTCTCGTCAAACCCAAGTCGAAGACACAGTTTCAGCGCCAATTGCGACGGCAGAAACTTGCACTCCTACACTAAATTCAACCAGTGATAACAATATTAGTTTTCCCTTGGATTTTAAAGAGCATTGCGAGAGCCAAGAGGTTATCTTGCTGAAAAAAGCCCTCGAAGTGGGTCAATATAATCAGAAGAAGACCGCGGAACTGCTCGGCCTTAGTTATCATCAACTACGGGGCATTTTGAAAAAATACAATTTATTAGATAAATAAATCCAACTAGGGGCAGATGATGTTTGCTCCTAACTCTATAGCGCTGTTAAAATAACCCTCTTCATTCAAACAACTATTACATCTATTGATGAAAGAGCGGTTAAAGCGTCTCACATTCGGTTCAGTAATTTGCTGCATAGTCCCCCTGTTGACAGCCTGTGGTCCAACTCGTGTACCTTCTGGCCTAGTGTATTGCTCAGAAGGTAACCCAGAGTCATTCAATCCCCAACTCGTAACCTCGGGCACCACAGTCGATGCAACTTCACAGCAAATCTATGATGGGTTAGTCGATTATGACGCTAAGTCTGGAGAGATGATCCCTGCATTAGCAACATCTTGGACCATCAGCGATGATGAAAAGGTGTATACATTTGAGCTAAGAACAGGCGTACAATTTCATCATTCAGCCCGTTTTACCCCGTCGAGAAATTTTAATGCCGACGATGTGCTGTTTTCATTTAATCGTATTATCGACAATAGCAACCCCTATCACTTTGTCTCAAAAACAGGTTATCCATTCTTCGAAAGTATTGGTTTTACCGAGCTTATCGATAATATTGAGAAAATCGATGACTACCGTGTCGCATTCCATCTGAAGCAGAAAGATGCCTCTTTTTTATCGAATCTTGCAACGGGTTTTGCGGTGATACTATCCCAAGAATATGCAGATAATTTATATCAAGCAGGTGAGCCAGATCTGTTAGACAAACTCGCTATTGGCACCGGTCCATTTAGATTGGTCGACTATGTTAAAAACGACTTTATCCGCTACTATCGCAATCATCATTATTGGCGTGCCACTCCTAACGTCGAACAACTGGTTTTCGACATTACCCCCAAAAGTACCACTCGACTGGCGAAGCTAATCACTGGCGATTGTAATATTTCAGCACTTCCAAAGGCTGGAGAGCTTCAAGTTGTCATCGACAAAGATGATTTAGAAGTCGACTCCTTACCTGGATTTAACGTCGCTTTTTGGGCTTTTAATACCGAGCGCATCCCACTCAATGATGTTCGGGTTCGCAGAGCGTTAGCCCATGCTATTGATAAAGATAATATTCTCAGAGCTGTTTACCAAAAGACGGCGGTTGAAGCTGTCGGCATACTTCCCCCTCTCTCTTGGGCTTATTCAATGAACGAAAGCCTAATTGATTACAACCCAGAAAAAGCTCGCGAACTACTAGAAGAGGCTGGAGTAAAAGACCTTAGCATAGATATATGGGCAATGCCCGTGGCGCGGATATACAACCCCAATGCCCATAAAACGGCTGAGCTAATCCAAGCTGATTTAGCGCATATTGGTGTCAAAGTGAATATTGTCACCTATGATTGGAGTGTGTTTAACCACAAGTTGAGTAAGCACAGCTATGACTCTGTACTTATTGGTTGGAACGCTGACAATAGTGACCCCGATAATTTCTTTACCCCAATATTAAGCTGTGCATCGGCGAACTCGAATAGTAATCGATCTCGCTGGTGTGATCCGCAATTTGACGTAATTCTCAATGCAGCAAAATCGACGACTAACCGAGAAAAACGGGCAGCGCTCTATCAACAAGCAGAACAGCGCCTTGCTCAACAAGTTCCTCTACTTCCGTTTGCCCATGCCACGCGTTCGGTAGTAAAGCAAAAGCAGGTCATCCAAGCAAAATTGACTCCTTTTGGTGGTATCTCTTTCACCAATACCGACAAGGTTTTGCAGCAAGTTCCTGTCTTAGAGGAGTCTAAGCAATGATTCGCTACCTTATTCGGCGTTTAAACCTGTTTTTAGCCACATCTTTGATCTTATTCATCGTTATGTTTATTGCGATGAGTAAATTTCCAGTAGAAAGGACCGTTGCTTTAACGGGAATACATTCCCCCAGTGCAACGGATGTCATTACCATGACAGCCGATTATGAGCTTGATGGTAACGCCTTTAGTCAATTTGTTGCCTATTTACAACAACGTTTATCGGGTAATTTAGGGATTTCACTCACCTCGCAAAATCCTGTTGTCGATGAACTATCAGCAGTATTGCCAGCCAGTTTTGAATTAGGTTTTGTTGCAGGATTTATCGCCTTATTCTTAGGTATTCCATTAGGTGTCTTAGCATCACTCAGTAAAAATAAAATCACTCAACACACGATTATGGCAATAACGCTAACGGGATACTCAATTCCAGTGTTCTGGTTAGGTTTAAGCCTCTCATTATGGTTTGGCGTGCATCTTGGTTGGTTACCCATTTCAGGGCAGATAAACCTGTTATATGAGATAAAACCTGTCACAGGTTTTCTATTGATTGATACCCTGATGTCAAATTCACAATATGCGATGTCAGCTTTCATTGATGCTCTCCTGCATATTATTCTACCGGCGGTGACTCTTGCTGTTCTCCCCTTTACCGTGGTTGTGCGGATCACCCGCAGTGCCATGATATCCATTATGGAAAAAACTTATATCAAGGCGGCAGAAGCCAGAGGGTTGCATACCTCAACTATTGTCTTACGTCATGCCTTACCCAACGCTTTTATTCCTGTATTAAAAAATCTGGGCTTAATGCTCGGCGCATTTGCCAGTTACGCGATTGTTGTCGAAGTGATTTTCAGCTGGCCCGGTGTTGGCGCCTGGTTAGTATCAGGGATCTATCAGCGTGATTATACCGTTATCCAAGGCGGTATCTTGGCGGTAGCCTTGATTATCATCTTTTTGAGTATACTTATTGAAGTGATGCATACGGCACTCAATCCCATTAGCAGGAAAGAACTCTATGCCTCAAATTAAAATATACCAAGAGGATCATATCCCCTCGCCACTGAGTCGAATTTGGAATGCCTTCACAGACAACCCTTTTGCCTTTGCGGGTCTCTGGGCCGTCTGTTCACTTATTCTGCTGGCGATTTTCGGCCCGCTAATCGCCCCCTACGCGCCGGAGCACCAAGATCCTCATGCCCTGCTGCTTGCGCCCTCCTGGGACCCTGCTGGTACCGTTGAGCACTTTTTAGGCACAGATGATCTTGGTCGCGATATCTTTAGTAGGCTGCTACATGGCGCTCATCTTACCTTTGGCATGGCGCTAGGAATCGTTGCAACCGCCCTTATCTTCGGCTTCATCATTGGATCAATCTCCGGCATGATGAAAGGACTAAAATCTAGCTTGCTCAGCCACCTACTAGATGCTCTGCTGTCAATTCCCTCTCTATTAATGGCAATACTGGTAGTTGCAGTGACAGGCCCAGGTCTTGGGAATGTATTTTGGGCGGTGGGTATCGCCCTCACCCCACAATTTGTTAGGGCTATCCATCAAGCCGTTCATGAAGAACTACAGAAAGAGTATGTCACCGCCGCAAGACTCGATGGTGCTAACCCACTGCAAATTTTCTGGTATGTCATTTTGCCAAACATTTTGGACACTATGATCATTCAAACCACCTTAGGGATCTCTGCTGCCATTCTCGACATTGCCGCACTGGGCTTCTTAAATCTTGGCGCTCAAGCACCAAGCCCTGAATGGGGAGCTATGGTTTCTCAAGGTATGGATAACTTGCTCACCGCACCATGGACCGTCTCCATTCCCGGCGTGGCGATTTTTTGCAGTGTTTTAGCCATTAATTTAGTTGGTGATGGGTTACGCTCAGCACTGTCACCTATTCGTCATTAATGAGAATCATAGATGCCATTACTCGATATTAGAAACCTCACTATCGAACTAGACACCCCCCATGGTCGTGTTAAGGCGTTAGAGCGAGTCAGCTTAACCATCAATCCAGGTGAAATCCACGGTCTTGTTGGTGAGTCGGGTTCTGGGCGCTCTCTGTTAGCTAGGGCGATATTAGGAATTCCTGGACACAATTGGACGATACAGGCCGACCGTATGATGTGGGATGGTCAAAACTTAATGGATATGAGCTCGCAACAGCGGCGAGTATTAATGGGAAGTGAGATGGCGATGATCTTCCAAGACCCAATAAGCAGCCTAGATCCGACGATTTCAGTCGGTGTTCAAATAGTCGAAGCCATGCCAGAGAATAAAACCATCCCCTGGTGGAAAAGAGACAAAGATAAGCGAGTCAAAGCCCAGCAATGGTTGCATAAGGTTGGTATTAAAGAGACGCAAAAAGTGATGTCTAGTTACGCTTGGGAGCTTTCCGATGGAGAATGCCAAAAAGTGATGATTGCTATCGCCGTTGCAAATCAGCCACGATTACTTATCGCGGATGAACCCACCAACTCCATGGAAGTACGAACTCAGGCACAGATATTTCGCCTATTGAGCAAACTTAATCAGCTGCAAAATGTATCGATTTTACTTATCAGTCACGAGCTTGAAACCCTGTCTCAATGGTGCGACCGGTTATCGGTTATGTATAGCGGCCAGATAATGGAATCGGGGCCAACTGCGGAGGTGATAGCTCAGCCTTATCATCCCTATACCAAGGCGCTACTGGATAACATTCCTGATTACTCAAATCCTGAGCACCATAAAACCATGATGAATACTCTGCCAGGGTCCGCCCCAGCACTACAGCATCTCCCCATAGGGTGTCGGTTAGGTCCACGATGCCCTCAAGCACAGAAGCACTGCGTTAATCAGCCAAATCTATGCCACCAAAAAGACCGCTATTTTGCGTGCCACTTCCCTTACCATAGCGAGCCATGCAATGACGAGCCCCTTACTAAAAGTTAATCAGCTCAGCAAAACCTTCTTTGCTGGCTACAAAGGTTTTAAGCGCCAATACAACCATGCGCTTGAGCCTATCTCTTTTGAGCTCAATCGCGGTGAAACCCTTGCGATCGTGGGCGAAACAGGCTCAGGTAAAAGTACCCTTGCAAGGATATTAGTTGGCGCAGAAGAGCGCACCGGCGGTGAAATCCAATTTGAGGGCGAAGTGCTTGAAAGTCGCAACCTCAAACAGCGCTGCAAACTAATACGAATGATCTTTCAAGACCCAAATACGTCACTAAACCCCAGTATTACTGTCGGTGAGCTGCTCGATGAACCGCTGAGGTTTAACACCGATTTAGATAAACACGCACGTCGCACTCAAGTGATCGATCGTTTGAGAAAAGTGGGATTATTGCCAGAACATGCCGATTTCTATCCTCACATGATCTCCGAAGGGATGAAACAGCGCGTTGCGGTGGCGCGAGCATTAATGCTTAACCCTAAAATCATCATTGCCGATGAAGCATTAACAGCACTCGACCTCTCGGTACGATCGCAAATTTTGAATCTATTACTCAAACTGCAACAAGAGATGGGACTCTCTTATATTTTTGTATCTCACAATATGAATATTATCCGCCATTTCAGCGACAAGATAATGGTACTCCACCAAGGTAAAATGGTCGAAAAGGCGACAACTGAAAAGCTATTCAATTCGCCGCAACACGAATACACTCAGCGACTCATTCAGGAGCAAACTATGTTCTCCTATAAACGCTAAACTGCTCCAACCACTGTGGCTTATATGCCTAATAATTAAAAAACATGTGCCATTTCATCTTGGTTTAATTATCCTTATGGCACTTTTTCAAGAGAAGCAGAAACATGATAATCAAACCCAAAACACGTGGCTTTATTTGTACTACCACTCATCCGGTCGGCTGTGAAGCAAATGTACTTGAGCAAATCAATATTACCAAAGCAAAAGGCCCAGTTAACAACGGTCCGAAAAAAGTACTAGTGATCGGCTCTTCAAGTGGCTATGGACTATCTTCACGCATCGCCGCTGCCTTTGGTAGCAATGCAGCAACCCTCGGCGTCTTTTTTGAAAAACCCGGTACAGAAACTAAACCAGGTACTGCGGGTTGGTATAACTCAGCAGCATTTGATAAATTTGCCAAACAAGCAGGCTTATATTCTAAAAGCTTAAATGGCGATGCATTTAGCCACGAAGCAAAACAGCGTGCGATTGACATTATTAAGCAAGATCTCGGTCAGGTCGATATGGTGGTCTACTCTCTCGCATCGCCAGTTCGAAAACTGCCTGACTCAGGCGAGCTGATCCGCTCTTCACTTAAACCTATTGGTGAGACTTATACGGCGACCGCGGTCGATACCAACAAAGATCTTATCATTGAAACCAGTGTTGAACCCGCTAGCGAACAGGAGATCCAAGATACTGTTACCGTTATGGGTGGAGAAGATTGGGAACTTTGGATCAATGCTTTAGCCGACGCTGGCGTACTCGCACCCAATTGTAAGACCGTAGCCTACAGCTATATCGGCACCGAGCTAACATGGCCTATTTATTGGCATGGCGCGTTAGGCAAGGCAAAGATGGATCTAGACCGAGCCGCTAACGCACTAAATGACAAGCTGTCAACAACAGGCGGAAGCGCTAACGTAGCGGTACTAAAGAGCGTAGTAACTCAAGCGAGTTCAGCGATTCCTGTAATGCCGTTATATATTGCAATGGTATTTAAGAAGATGCGCGAAGAAGGTCTTCATGAAGGATGCCAAGAACAGATTAACCGTATGTTCAATGAACGTCTATTCCGCGCCGATGGCGTCGCACCGCAAGTTGATGACGCCAACCGTCTGCGCTTAGATGACTGGGAGCTTAAAGAAGAGATCCAACTACATTGTCGTGATCTATGGCCGCAAGTGACCACTGAAAACTTAAGTGAACTCACCGATTATCGTGAATATAAAGAAGAGTTTTTGAAACTATTTGGTTTCGGAATCGACTCGGTTGACTACGAAGCCGATGTTAACCCTGATGTGCAGTTCGATGTAGAGCAGATTTAATACCTGCTCTTACTACGCTAAACATACGTTAAAAGCCACGATAATTATCGTGGCTTTTTTATGCCTATCAGTATAAAGATTTGACGCTCAACGAGAATTTAGCGCTTATGAAGCAATGCTCCTCGGCTCTAGCATCCTCGGTAACGGCTCCATGCGTTACCCTACCTCCTAAAAATCCCTTTAGTCGTGCATTAAGGGCATTCACAACATCTGACCGCCAGCGATGGAAGGAATGCCTTAAGTATGTCTGGAACATGCTAGATCCTGTTGATTGCAACGAGTGAAGAGCATAGTTGAACTAGGGTCAAACTCGTTAACACAAATTCGCCTGTTAGGCGTGTTTTTGACTTCCTACTTCTGCGTTGAACGGCCTCACAAGAGAGCAACCATTCCATCGACCATTCGCCTTGAATTAGTTGCCAAAAAAACACGCAGGGGAGATCACTTTCTTATACTAATTGGTATTAACCCTGCGACTACACAAACACTTTTTTAATACCCATTGCAGCCATAAAAAAGCCAGCGGATTAACGCTGGCTTTCTTAACTCTAAACTGTCGTTGCTTAGCGATTACTCTTCGGCTGGAGTATAAACCACTTCACCTTTAGCCTTTAGTAAGCTTATCAAAGCACGGTAATCATTTTCACTGTACTGAGAATTAAGACGTTGCTTTAAGGCATTAACAAGATTCTCATCAACACCTTCAGCGGCATTCACTTTGTCTAACACGATAACCGCATAACCATTAGCCAGAGAAGCAGTATCAACCACTAAGTCATCACCTGCAGGTTGGGCCATCTCAAAGGTTTTATTCACAATGCCAGTATCAACAGACTGATCGAAACGAGTTAACTTAGTATGAAGGGTAAGTTCAGCAGAAGTATCTCCACCCTTAATCGCAGTCATCATAGCTTGCGCACTCTCACGAGCAAGCTCATTCGCCTTATCCTGTTTTAGACGCTCTACAATAGAGGCTTTAACTTCATCTAAGCTTAAGGTACCCGCTGCGGTATGAGTATTAACTCGAACCACAATCACATGATTAGGACCAAGCTCGATAACATCGCTATTCATACCATCGAGTAACACAGTATTAGAGAAAGCGGCTTTAAGCACTTCAGGTGAACTGAATAGCTCTGGCGCATTATCTCGAGAAAATACAGGACTGGTCTTCACTGGAACGCCGACTTCCTTAGACGCTTCAGCTAAAGTATCAGGCACTTCATAACTGACATCAGCAAGGCGTTGCTGTAAGCCATAAAACTGATCAACAGACTTTTTATTCATCAACTGTGTGATGATCTTATCTTTGACATCGCTAAATGGCGCAGTAGAACTTGGTTGTACATCGAGTAATTTAACGATGTGATAACCAAAACTCGTCTTAATGACTGGTGAATACTCTCCTTGTGCTAAACCAAATAGGGCGGTATCGAAAGCAGGCTCCATAACACCTTGCTCAAACCAATCGAGTTGACCACCCTGCTCGCCGCTAAAGGTGTCATCAGAATCGGTTTTAGCTAATGCAGCAAAGTCTTCACCCGCTTGCAGCTTGGCGTAGATAGCCTCAGCTTTGGCTTTAGCAGCAGCCTCATCGTCACCTAGATTAACCAGAATATGACCAGCAAGACGCTTCTCAGCTTTGACGTACTGAGCTTTGTTTTCATCATAATAGGTCTGCGCTTCTTCATCAGACACCGCTATTGCACTCGCTATGTCAGAGGAATTCAGCTCAAGGTAATCGAGTGATACTGTTTCTGGGCGAACAAATTGATTTTGATTCGCTTGATAATAGGTATTCGTTTCTTCATCAGATACGGTAACTTGCTCAAGAAACGGAGTCGCATCGACAACATGATAACGGATATCACGAGTTTGACCTTGGATCTGGGCTAGATAGTTAGCTTCACCAGGTAGTACAAATTCAGAACCAACAAGTGATACAACAAGCTGACGACGAGTCATATCGGCACGCATCATATCGCGGAAGCTATTAGCTTGATAACCCAGTTGACGAATTAGCGCCAGATATCTGTCATTATTAAATATGCCATCAACTTGAAACGCTGGCTCATTCATGATGGCATTTTTGATCTGCTCATCAGAAACAGTCAAGCCAAGATCTGCAGCCGTTTGGTCTACCAGTTTATCACCAACCAAACGCTCTAAAACGCTTTGCTTAACACTCGCTAAATAACTCTCGTTACTGGCTAGTGCAGCGTACATTTCACCTAATTGTTGCTCTAATCTCGCACGCTCGCTTTGATAGGCTTGCTCTAACGCCGATTTGCTGATCTCTTCGCCGTTTACTGTTGCAGCACTAGGCTCTGTCGATG
This sequence comes from Shewanella mesophila, assembly GCF_019457515.1. Taxonomy (NCBI): domain Bacteria; kingdom Pseudomonadati; phylum Pseudomonadota; class Gammaproteobacteria; order Alteromonadales; family Shewanellaceae; genus Shewanella; species Shewanella mesophila. The sequence goes on along the minus strand of NZ_CP080421.1, from coordinate 1,549,701 downwards.
AACCTAAATAGCTACTCACACCAGTAAAAGCAAAGGACAGTATTACAATAACGAGAATGCTTTTTGCAATCACGCCTTGTGAGCCTTCGCGAATCTTTTCTAACATCAGACTTCTCGCTCGTTGCATTAAAAATAAAAAGGCGCATCACTATGTAGGATGCGCCATTCTTGTAAATTGTCAGACCTAGTTTACTCTTTGGGTAAGTTAGGCCAACGGCATGATAATGAAAGCATCATTACCAAAACACTCACTCGTAAAAAGCACTGTCTAAACAGTGCTTATCATTCTACTTATAAGGTTTACAAAGGCCACCTTGACTAAGTATGTCTTAGTTTACAGCGTCTTTAAGTGCTTTACCTGCTTTGAATGCAGGAATATTTGCCGCTGCAATCTTGATCTCTTTACCCGTCTGTGGGTTGCGACCAGTACGCTCTGCACGTTGACGAACTTCAAAAGTACCAAAACCAACTAGAGAAATTTTATCGCCTTCTTTTAGACCATCAGTCACAGCAGAAATAAAAGAATCTAGAGCACGGCCAGCAGCCGCTTTAGAAATGTCAGCACCAGAAGCGATTTTCTCGATTAGTTCAGATTTGTTCATGTCATCCCCTTGAATTTAATTTTTGCGCCGCAACCAAATCCTTCTCTAGAGCGGTCTGCGGAGGCTTTTTATAACAAGCTTGATACTAAAGTTCAAGCCAAATAGGAAAACCTAAGAAATAAAATTGGAATAAGCTCAAAACCAGTAGCGCCAAGGCCTGTAGCTAAAAAGCTATCCACCGACCTAGGCTACCACAGGTTACGATTTTAAAAAGCCCCTTTTTGCACTTTTTTTAATGCAAATGGGCATTTTCTTGCGTTAGACCAAATTTTTAACAACTTCGAAGCCTTCAATTGGTCGTTCTAAAGCCAATTCAAGTACTTCTTCCACCCAACGCACGGGTCTTATCTCGAGATCGGCCACCACATTTGCAGGGATCTCCTCTAAATCTCGCTCATTCTCTTTTGGAATAAGCACTAGTTTAGTCCCACCTCTATGGGCTGCGAGTAGCTTCTCTTTTAGTCCACCGATCGGTAATACTTCACCGCGCAAGGTAATTTCACCGGTCATGGCTACATCGGCCCGCACCGGATTACCCGTAAGGCTAGAAACGAGTGCAGTACACATGGCTGCGCCAGCTGAAGGACCATCTTTAGGGGTCGCACCTTCAGGAACGTGCACATGAATATCACGCTTCTCATAAAAATCAGGGTTAATCCCCAGCTGCTCGGCTCGTGCCCTAACGACTGTCATTGCAGCCTGAATCGACTCTTGCATCACATCGCCAAGTGACCCTGTATAAGTCAGCTTGCCCTTACCTGGAACCGAGGTCGCTTCAATGGTGAGTAGATCGCCACCGACTTCAGTCCATGCTAGGCCCGTCACTTGCCCAATTTGGTTATTCGACTCTGCTTTTCCGTAATCGCAGCGCTGTACGCCAAGGAAGGACTTCAAGTTCTCTTGGTTTACATCGACATGTTTAACCGACTTGTCGAGTAAGATCTTCTTCACCACTTTACGGCAAATTTTCGACAATTCACGCTCAAGTGAACGCACGCCAGCTTCACGAGTGTAGTAACGAATAATACCGATAATGGCACTATCATCGACAGTCACTTCGCTGGCTTTGAGGCCGTTGCGCTCAATCTGCTTAGGTAGCAAGTGCTGCTTAGCAATATTCAGCTTTTCATCTTCCGTGTAACCCGATAGACGAATCACTTCCATACGGTCTAATAAAGGCCCTGGGATATTCATCGAGTTGGATGTAGCGACAAACATGACGTCCGACAGATCGTAGTCAACCTCTAAATAGTGGTCGCTAAAGGTTGCATTTTGCTCAGGATCTAACACCTCAAGTAGTGCCGATGCTGGGTCGCCACGCATATCTGAGCTCATTTTATCTATTTCATCGAGTAAGAATAGTGGATTCTTAACGCCGACTTTTGACATCTTCTGGATCACTTTACCGGGCATTGAGCCGATATAAGTACGACGATGACCACGGATCTCCGCCTCATCTCTCACGCCGCCTAACGCAACTCGCACATACTTACGTCCTGTCGCCTTAGCGATAGACTGACCAAGAGACGTTTTACCCACACCTGGTGGTCCAACTAAACAAAGGATAGGCCCTTTAAGCTGCTTAACTCGGCTTTGTACCGCTAGATACTCTAAAATGCGTTCCTTGACCTTCTCAAGGCCAAAATGATCGGTATCGAGCACGTCTTGCGCCTTGGCTAAATCACGCTTAATTTTAGAGCGTTGCTTCCAAGGCACAGAAATCATCCAATCAACGTAGCTGCGCACCACAGTCGCTTCAGCAGACATTGGCGACATCATCTTAAGCTTATTGAGCTCAGCTGTTGCCTTATCCTTCGCCTCGTTTGGCATGCCAGCTTCGTCAATCTTCTTAGCTAAGGTTTCAAATTCGTCATGGGACTCATCGATATCCCCCAACTCTTTTTGAATCGCCTTCATCTGCTCATTAAGGTAATACTCACGCTGGCTCTTTTCCATCTGCTTCTTAACCCGAGAGCGAATACGCTTCTCGACTTGTAGCAAATCGATTTCAGACTCCATCATGGCCATTAAGTATTCAAGACGCTCTGAAACATTAATCATCTCGAGAACGGTTTGCTTGTCTTCAAGCTTAAGCGGCATATGTGCAGCCATGGTATCAGCAAGACGCGCAGCTTCATCGATACCCGATAATGAAGTTAATACCTCTGGCGGGATCTTCTTGTTCAGCTTGATATAACCTTCGAATTGGCCAATTGCCGAACGAACAAGCACTTCCTCTTCTTTGTCAACGAGCTGTTCTGAATCTAGGTACTCTGCTGTAGCAACAAAATACTCAGTTTCTTGGGTGTACTTGTGAATACGAGCACGTTGGCCGCCTTCGACTAACACTTTAACTGTGCCGTCAGGTAACTTAAGCAGCTGTAAAATAGAGGCAACGGTACCAACTTCAAAGATGTCGTCACTAGTCGGTTCATCTAATTCAGCATCGCGCTGGGCCACTAAAATTATCTGCTTGTCTTGCTCCATCGCTGCTTCTAAACAACGAATAGATTTTTCCCGTCCAACAAATAGGGGAATAACCATATGGGGATACACCACCACGTCTCGCAGTGGCAGTACGGGGAGTTCGATTCGCGCTTCACGCTCTGAGGTCATAGCTCGATTCCGTTTGCTAACAATATTAATGAGTATATTGGGGTAGATTGATCTGTTTCAATGGCAAAAATAAAAAAAGGAGCCCTTTAGGCTCCTTAATCATAGTTTCGCTTTCGTTAGCCTAATTATTATTCGGCTACCGCTGCTTGCGATTCGGTGTTCTCAAAAATCAAAATGGGTTCTGATTCACCGTTAACCACTGACTCATCAATAACGACTTTGGCGACGTTTTCCGATGAAGGTAAGTCATACATGATATCAAGTAAAATACCTTCTACGATGGAACGTAGTCCTCGAGCACCAGTTTTACGCGTCATCGCCTTTATGGCAATCGCTTTCAACGCATCTTCTCTAAACTCAAGATCAACACCTTCCATTTCGAAAAGTGCCGCAAACTGTTTAGTCAGTGCATTCTTTGGCGCAGATAAAATCTCAATAAGTGCGGCTTCATCGAGTTCAGATAAGGTAGCAAGCACAGGAAGACGACCAATAAACTCTGGTATCAAACCGTACTTAACCAAATCTTCGGGTTCAACTTGCATCAGCATATCTGAGATAGTCGCTTTGTCAGCTTCACCTTTGACTTCGGCGCCAAAACCAATACCAGAGCCCACGTGCGAGCGTTGCTCAACCACTTTCTCTAGGCCTGCGAATGCACCACCACAGATAAAAAGGATCTTAGAGGTATCAACCTGTAAAAACTCCTGTTGAGGATGCTTACGGCCACCTTGTGGAGGAACAGCGGCGACTGTTCCTTCGATAAGCTTTAGCAGTGCTTGTTGAACCCCCTCACCAGAAACATCACGAGTAATGGATGGGTTGTCCGACTTACGACTGATCTTATCAATTTCATCGATGTAAACGATACCACGCTGTGCCTTCTCTACGTCGTAATCGCATTTTTGCAATAACTTCTGAATGATGTTTTCCACATCTTCACCGACATAACCAGCCTCGGTTAAGGTCGTTGCATCAGCCATTGTGAATGGGACGTTCAAAAAGCGTGCAAGGGTCTCGGCAAGTAATGTTTTACCACTACCAGTTGGACCAATCAGCAAGATATTACTCTTGCCGAGTTCAACACCATCTTTAGGTGTCGCATTTTTCAAACGTTTATAGTGATTGTATACCGCTACAGATAAGACTTTCTTAGCCTTCTCTTGCCCAATAACATAATCATCAAGATGCGCTCTAAGCTCATGTGGCGTAGGCAACCTATCTTGATCTTGCTTTGGTGATATCTCTCTGATCTCTTCACGGATAATATCGTTGCAGAGCTCTACACACTCATCACATACATAAACTGAAGGACCAGCAATAAGCTTACGAACCTCATGCTGACTCTTTCCACAAAAAGAGCAGTACAGCAGTTTCCCGCTATCACCGTTGCTTTTGTTATCGCCCATTACTTTACCTCTTTTGCAGTTTCACTCACTGCATGATTCATCTTATGGCCTTTTACTGATCATAGCTCAGCAATAGACAATTATCAGCCTCGTTTGTCTAACACAGAGTCAACTAAACCATAAGCTGCGGCCTCTTGAGCACTCATGAAATTATCACGATCGGTATCACGCTCGATAACTTCTAAGGGTTGCCCTGTATGGTCGGCTAACATTTGATTTAATTTATTCTTAATGCCAAGGATCTCTTGCGCATGAATCGCGATATCAGACGCCTGTCCTTGAAAACCACCTAATGGCTGATGGATCATTACTCGCGAGTTAGGCAAACAATGGCGTTTACCTTCAGCGCCACCGGCTAGCAGGAATGCGCCCATGCTTGCAGCCTGACCGATACAAACGGTACTAACATTAGGCTTAATGAATTGCATTGTATCATAAATCGCCATACCAGCAGTAACGGAACCACCTGGAGAGTTGATATATAAATAGATATCTTTATCTGGGCTTTCTGACTCTAAAAATAACAACTGAGCCACAATAAGATTCGCCATATGTTCTTCAACTTGGCCAACTAAGAAGATGACACGCTCTTTTAAGAGACGAGAATAAATATCATATGAGCGTTCGCCTTTAGCTGTTTGTTCAACAACCATTGGGACAAGTGCATTCAGTACAGATTCTGGCGCATTTAGCATTGTTAACTTCCCTAAATAAAAATGGCTCGCATGAGGAGCCTCATACGAGCCATTATAAATGGCTAATAGCCATTTAAGTCAAGCTTAGGTTACGCGCGACCGGTAGCCTTGTTCATAAATTCTTCGAAATTGACATCTTTCTCGGTCACTTTCGCAGATTTTAGCAGGGCTTCTACCGCTTGTTCTTCTAACGCAACGTTACGCATATTCTGCATCATCTCTTGGTTGCTGTTGTAATACTCAACAACTTCACTTGGATCTTCATATGCAGAAGCCATAGATGCGATCAATGTTTGTACACGATCGTCTTCAGCTTTTAGCTCGTTAGTCTTAATCACTTCACCAAGAAGCAGACCGACTTTTACGCGACGTTCTGCTTGTTCGGTAAATAGATCCGCTGGTAGTTCAGGCATGTTAGCTGATTGCTGACCAAAACGTTGCATAGCTTGTTGACGAAGTACATTCACTTCACCGTCAATCAAAGCTTTTGGTAGGTCGAGTTCATTTTGCTCAAGCAAACCATTCAACACTTGATCTTTAACGTTAGCTTTAAGCGCTTGCTCAAGTTCACGGCTCATGTTCTTAGTGATTTCAGCTTTAAGTGCCTCTAGGCCACCTTCAACAACACCAAATAACTTAGCAAACTCATCGTTAACTTCTGGAAGGTTAGCCGCTTGAACTTCTTTAAGGGTGATTGCGAATTTCGCAACTTTACCTTTTAGGTTTTCAGCGTGGTAATCTTCAGGGAAAGTGACGTCGATTTCGAACTCTTCACCCGCTTTATGACCTACAACACCAGATTCGAAACCTGGGATCATGCGGCCGCTACCAAGTTGAAGTTCAAAATCTTCAGCTTTTCCGCCTTCGAACTCTTCACCGTCGATAGAACCAACGAAATCTATTTTCGCCTTGTCGCCATCAGCCGCTTCACGCTCAACAGCTTCGAAAGTAGCATGTTGCTTGCGTAGTGTCTCAATCATCGCGTCTACATCGGCATCAGTTACTTCAGCTTTAGGCTGTTCAACTTCAATCGCATCTAGACCTTTTAGTTCTACTTCTGGGTAGATCTCGAATGTAGCCACAAACTGGAAGTTTTCAGCATCAGTTTCGCCTGGAACGAAAGTAGGTGCACCAGCAGGGTTTAACTTCTCAGCGATAATGGCTTCGATAAAGTTACGTTGCATCACTTCACCAGTGATCTCTTGACGAATAGCCGTGCCGTAACGCTTATTGATCACGCTTACAGGTACTTTACCTGGACGAAAACCAGGAATACGTGCGCGCTTAGCTTCATTTTTTAAACTATCTGAAACGGCTTTCTCGATCTGCTCAGCTGGAACAGAAATAGTTAGACGGCGTTCTAAACCTTGTGTTGTTTCTACAGAAACTTGCATTGTTTTACCTCGAAATATGTCAAACGTCTTTTTGTAATAGCCGAATATTCAACTATTAAGGTATTCGTTTCTTGATCTAAAAAAACGACTAAAATGGCTTGGTAACTGGGTTTGGCAGTCGTCGCACATAGTTGAAATTTATCAAGACGCGACATTATAGCCACGGTTTTCTGCATAGTCGAGCCTCAAAGCTCGAATTACAGACGTAAAAAAAGCGACTCAAGGTCGCTTTCTTTATTTTCTTCTTAAAAAGAAGTGGGGTGACTGATGGGACTTGAACCCACGACAACCGGAATCACAATCCGGGGCTCTACCAACTGAGCTACAATCACCACTGTTTGGTACGCCCGGCAGGATTCGAACCTGCGGCCATCCGCTTAGAAGGCGGATGCTCTATCCAACTGAGCTACGGGCGCCTCGTTATGAACTTGGTTCATATCCTAACTGGGCTAGACAATGTTTTCACACTCTCTAAAAATTTGGTCGGTGATAGAGGATTCGAACCTCTGACCCTCTGGTCCCAAACCAGATGCGCTACCGGGCTGCGCTAATCACCGAAGGTCTTACATGTCTCGTTGAGAACGGAGCGCATCTTATCCCCTCACTTAATAGTCGTCAACGATTTTTTTGAAAAGGCCATTCAGATGCTTAATTTAACATCTATCAGATAATAAATCATACAAACCGCCCCGTTAGCGCGCAAGTTTCATCTTTAATACCTCACCTATGACGAGCTTAATGGTCACCTCAATACAGGCAATCTCTGCCGCTATTATTATTCTTATTATAAAACGGTCTGTTATAAAGCTAAATCAATGACACTGGCTACCACCCCTGTTAAAATGTCGCCGATTTTATTATCGCGCCATATAAAGGAACTCCTACCCCCATGACAGCCCAAATAATCGATGGCAAAGCGATCGCCCAATCCATTCGAACTCAGTTAGCCGCGAAAATAGCCGCCCGTAAAGAGGCTGGACAACGCGTACCCGGTTTAGCCGTAATACTTGTAGGTGCAGATCCTGCCTCTCAAGTTTATGTTGGTAGTAAACGACGTGCATGCGAAGAAGTTGGCTTCTTATCCCAATCATTTGATCTACCATCTGATACGAGTGAAGCTGCGCTGCTTGAGCTTATCGATCGGTGTAATAACGATCCGGCAATCGATGGCATCTTAGTTCAGCTACCGCTGCCAAAGCATATTGAAGAATCAAAGGTGATCGAACGGATCCGCCCAGATAAAGATGTCGATGGTTTTCATCCCTACAATGTTGGCCGTCTAGCACAACGTATCCCAGTACTGCGCTCTTGCACCCCAATGGGAATAATGACATTAATTAAGTCAACGGGTATCGATACCTATGGTCTAGATGCGGTCGTGGTCGGCGCGTCAAATATCGTTGGCCGTCCTATGACCTTAGAACTCCTGCTGGCGGGCTGCACCACAACCACCTGTCACCGATTTACTCGCGACCTTGAAGATAAGATCCGCCGCGCTGATTTAGTTATCGTTGCCGTAGGCAAACCCAACTTCATTCCTGGTGATTGGATTAAACCCGGCGCTATTGTTATCGACGTGGGCATTAATCGTTTAGACGACGGAAAGCTCGTTGGTGATGTGCAATATGACATCGCAGCAGAGCACGCTAGCCACATTACCCCAGTCCCTGGCGGCGTTGGGCCAATGACGATTGCAAGCCTACTTGAAAATACCCTGTATGCTGCCGAAAACTATCACGACTAGATAAGTTTCGAATTTCGACCAGCATAAAAAATGCCTGCACTCTCACGCAGGCATTTTTATTTATACTCAACAAGCAGAGCTAACTACTTTTTGCGCCAAGTCGTGCCTTCTGGACCATCTTCTAAGATAACACCTAGGGCATTTAAGCCATCGCGCGCCACATCCGCTGCTGGCCAATCTTTCTCTGCACGAGCGCGGTTACGCTCAGCAATCAATGCTTCAATTTGAGCAACTTCATCGTCACTGCCCTCGCCCTTGAAAAACGCATCGACATCTTGGTCCAAAATACCCAACACATCGGCAAGCTGCTTCATACTGACACCCAGCGCCGAAGCCGCCGCCATATCATCAACCTTAAGGCGATTGATCTCACGCACCATATCAAATAATACTGAATAGGCTTCTGGTGTATTGAAATCGTCATCCATTGCCGCCTTAAATTTAGCGACAAATTCTTCTGCAGGGGCCGCATCAAGCGTTAAATCTAGACCTTTTAGTGCGGTATAAAGACGCTCTAATGCCGCTTTAGCCTGCTTGAGATTATCTTCAGAATAATTCAGCTGACTACGATAATGACCCGACAATAGAAAATAGCGAACCGTCGACGGTTCATAATGTTCAAGTACGTCACGAATGGTAAAGAAGTTGTTTAATGACTTAGACATCTTCTCTTTGTCGACCATCACCATCCCTGTGTGCATCCAGTAATTCACATAAGGCGTGTCGTGAGCACAGCAAGACTGGGCAATCTCATTTTCATGGTGTGGGAACTGCAGATCTGAACCACCACCGTGAATATCAAAATGCTCACCTAAATGCTTGCTGTTCATTGCTGAACATTCAATATGCCAACCAGGGCGACCAGGTCCCCATGGTGAGTCCCAAGTGGGTTCGCCTGGTTTTGACATCTTCCATAATACGAAATCCATAGGATCGCGCTTATTTTCATCTACTTCAACACGAGCACCCGCTTGCAGCTGATCTAAATTCTGACCAGATAAACGCCCATATTCAGGAAAAGATGACACACTAAAGAGTACATCGCCATCATCTGCGATATAAGCGTGTTCACGCTCAATAAGGCGCTCAACCATCTCGATGATTTCTGGTATATGCAAGGTTGCACGCGGCTCAAAATCTGGGCGCTTCATATTAAGCGCATCAAAATCACGGTGCATCTCACCAATTAAACGCTCTGTTAATGATTCACAGCTTTCGTTGTTTTCGGCTGCACGCTTAATAATTTTGTCATCGACATCGGTAATATTACGCTGAAAGTTAACGTCATAACCGCTATAGCGTAGATACCGAACGATCATGTCAAAACTAACAAACGTACGTCCATGACCAATATGACACAAATCATAAATGGTAACCCCGCAGACATACATGCCGACTTTACCTGGCTGTAATGGCTTAAATTCCTCTTTTTGGCGGGTAAGACTGTTGTATAGCTTCAACATTGAGATTCTCTATAAATAATTGACAACAAATAGGAGAGTCAGTCTACCACCTGAAAACCAACGCTTCCAGCATGATAGCGTGAATCTAAAACGTTTTTTGTCCTCGAACACGTTCCCGACAATTTGCTGAGCAAAAGCACATCAAATTAGCGCGCTTCGAGGATAAAAGTCAGGAGAATTGCTTTATGCGTTAAAGGTAATAGGCTAGAATCGTGCGCTATCTATCTGTTACAAGCGATGAGAAGAATCAAATGATCATAATGCAAACCAATCACGGCGAAATCAAAATTGAATTAGATGCCGAAAAAGCGCCTATTACGGCTGCCAACTTCGTTAAGTACGTAGAAGAGGGTTTTTACGATGGTACTATCTTTCACCGCGTGATTGACGGTTTCATGGTCCAAGGTGGTGGATTCACCGAAGATATGGCGCAAAAGCGCGTTAACGAATCTATCGAGAATGAGGCTAACAATGGTCTGTCGAATAAGGTTGGCACAATTGCAATGGCGAGAACTTCAGATCCGCATTCAGCAACAGCCCAGTTCTTTATCAACATCAACGACAACACCTTCTTAGATTTTAAATCCGAGTCTTCACAAGGCTGGGGTTATTGTGTATTTGGTCAAGTTGTTGAAGGTATGGACGTTGTCAACCAAATCAAAGCCGTTGCTACAGGTAATCGTGGCATGCACCAAGATGTTCCACTAGAAGCCGTGATCATCGAAAAAGTGACAATAGCAGAATAATCCATTGCTAAATCATACTCTGTTCGTGGGCGACCTGCACTTAAGTGCCGAGCGCCCCGATATTCTCAATGCCTTTTATCAATTTCTCGATCAAATAAGCCCCGAATGTGATGCTTTATATATTCTTGGCGATCTATTTGAAGTCTGGGTCGGCGACGATATAGCAGAGCCTTTTGCCACTGAATTAGCCGCAAGGTTAAAGCAGTTTTCAACCCATACTCCACTCTATTTCATTCATGGTAATCGTGATTTTCTAATAGGTAAACGCTATGCCACTTTAGCTGGCATGACGTTATTACCAGAAGTTCATCGACTTAACCTATATGGAAAATCAGCAGTCCTGCTCCACGGCGACAGCTTGTGTACTTTAGATAAAGCCTACCAACGCTTTCGCTGGTTTAGAAACCAAGTCTGGGCCAAGTTTATCTACAATCATCTGCCCAAAAAGCAGAGGATAGGGATTGCCACAAAACTGCGCAGTAAAAGTCAGCAGAGTAATCAGCAAAAAAGCTATACCATCATGGATGTCGAACAAACGGCGGTAAACGCCTTGATGGATAAAGCCGATGTCGATTTGATGATCCATGGCCACACTCACAGACCTTTTATCCATCACCTAGAAAATGAGCGCCAACGCATTGTAGTCGGCGACTGGTATGATCAAGGCAGCGTGCTAACTATTACTCCTGATGAGATAAGTCTTACGGCGTTGCCGTTCAGCTAAGTTACATTGCCGTGATAAACTTTTCACTGGCAACTAGCACAACCTACTTAATGGTTAAGCAGGACGCCCTGAGTGAAATTTAAACTCTCTGTCTGGCTCGCAAATTAACTCAGCTTCAACCTTAGCAAAGTGATCGACTCGCACTGCGATATCGTCGGCAGATATTTCTTGGGCCAGTGTTAAGTAATCTTGATAGTGGCGCGCCTCCGAGCGCAACAGCGACACATAAAACTTCCGTAACCCTTCATCCAAATGAGGGGCTAACTTAGCAAATCGCTCACAAGAGCGCGCTTCGATAAAAGCACCAACAATCAACTTGTCTATTAGTGTGGCTGGTTCATGGGTACGAACGTGCTTCATCATCCCCTTAGCGTAACGTCCAGCAGTTAAGTTTTGGTAGGGAATATCGCGAGCCAGCATGATCGCTAACACTTGTTCAAAATGATGAAACTCTTCTTTTATTAAGCGAACCATTTTTGCAATCAAGTCGGGACCATAATCCACACCCACTTTAGGCTTCAACTCTCCTATCAACTCATTCTTTTTAGCTTCTCTAGCTAAAAAGTCCTTAACTGAACGTTGCTTATTATAAACAAACTCCTCATAGGGCTTGGCCCAGTTAAGCAGTAGTTCACCGCTGGCTTTGTCAATCGCATACTTGCGAATTAAAAACATTGCTGTCTGCGCCGCCTTTAGTTCGCAATTACAATGATCGATCAATAACGCCGATAACTGCTCTGGTCTTATCGCCTCAGCTATCCACTCATCGGGGGTTTCGCATTGCAAAAACTGCTTTATTGGCGCTAATAACGCTTGCATTGAACACTCTATAATTGTGGTAAAACAGACCCAGTATTTTAACAAAAAACCGTAACTTAGGCATATAGATCCCCCCTAACATTTCAAAGTTAGCTTGACTAGTAGTAGTTTATGTTCAATAAATAAACTAAGTCAGTCACAATAATATGACTGTTTGGGAGCCTAAGGTCTATTTGGTAGCAGACCAAAAGGCATCAGGGTTCGTCTGAAGTTTGGCGAGCGCAGATTAAAGCTAAACAAGGATAACTATAATGATATTGAATCACTTAATGGGGTTATACACTCATCCAAAAGAAGAGTGGCACACAATTGAGAAAAACCACGAAGCAGTAAAAAGCAGTTTAAGCCATGTCTTATTGATCGCATTAATTCCCGCTATTTGCACCTATTTTGCCTCAACCACAATCGGATGGAACTTAGGCGTATCCGATCCGCTGTTTCTGACGTCCCAAAGCGCATTAATGATGTCTATCAGTATGTACTTTGGCCTAATCGCGGGCGTATTTGCGCTGGCTTATCTTGCTTTTTGGATGGCTAAAACATTCGATGCAGAGCCAAGCTACACCCAGGCATTAGAATTGGCGGCATATACTGCAACACCACTGTTTATGGTTGGACTTGCAGCGCTCTATCCTTCTTTATGGTTTATGATGGTTGTCGGCTTAGCAGGGCTTTCCTACTCGGTATATCTGCTGTACACCGGCGTTCCCATTATTATGAATATTCCTGAGGAGAAAGGTTTTATCTACGCCAGTTCGGTTGTTACAGCGGGTCTTGTTTTATTGGTCGCCTTAATGGCATCGAGCATTATTTTATGGAGTATGGGTTTAGGCCCTATGTATCAATAGCCAAATTGATAGCTCAATATTTATAATAAAAAAGGCTTTAGGGGAAACCCTAAAGCCTTTTAATCAATTTTGACTAACTAAATTATTAGTTTGAAGAATCTCGCAGTGCAACGGTTAAGTTAAATACTAATTGCTCAGGCGAAGAGTCTTTACTATCGGCGCAGAAATAACCTTCACGTTCAAACTGATAGGCTTTTTCAGCTTCAGCATTAACCAGACCAGCCTCTACCAAACCGTGTTTAACCACCAACGAATTAGGATTTAACACTTCATCAACGGTTTCGGCTGCCGCAGGGTTTGCTTGATTAAACAGCTTATCGTAAAGACGGAATTCTGCCTTAACTGCAGTTGTTGCCTCGACCCAATGGATCACCCCTTTCACTTTACGGCCATCAGCGGGGTTTTTACCCAATGTTTGCTCATCATAAGTACAATAAATTGCAGTGACATTGCCATCGGCATCTTTTTCGCAACGCTCGGCTTTAATCACATAAGCATTACGTAGACGTACTTCTTTACCTTGGACTAGGCGCTTATACTTTTTATTAGCCTCTTCACGGAAATCATCTGCATCGATATAGATCTCACGCCCAAAGGCCAAGTCACGATGACCCATAGACTCAATCGTTGGATGGGCAGGCGCAGTCAAATGCTCGATTTGCCCTTCTGGATAATTTTCAATAATAAGCTTAACTGGATTAATCACAGCCATAGCGCGTGGTGCATGCTCATTGAGCTCTTCACGAATACACGCATCAAGCATGCCCACTTCAACCATATTGTCTTGCTTAGTCACACCGATACGGCGGCAAAACTCTCTGATTGATGCTGGTGTATAACCACGGCGACGAAGACCCGCAATCGTTGGCATACGAGGGTCATCCCAACCAGAAACAAGATGACGAACAACAAGATCATTAAGCTTACGCTTAGACATCAGGGTGTATTCAAGATTTAAACGCGAGAACTCATACTGACGAGTACGATTAGGCGCTTGGAAATCATCAAGGTTATCCAAGACCCAGTCATACAGACGACGATTGTCTTGGAATTCCAAGGTACACAATGAATGGGTAATATTCTCGATCGCATCAGAGATACAATGAGTAAAGTCATACATTGGGTAGATGCACCACTTATCACCCGTTTGATGATGGTGAGCAAAACGGATGCGGTAAATAATAGGATCGCGCATACACATAAACGGCGATGCCATATCCACTTTCGCGCGCAGTGAACATTCGCCTTCCTTGAACTCGCCTTTACGCATTTTTTCAAATAACGCTAAATTCTCTTCAACGGAGGTATCGCGGTAAGGACTGTTTTTTCCTGGCTCTTTTAAAGTGCCACGGTACTCACGGGTCTGTTCTCCATTAAGAAAACAGACATAGGCTAGCCCTTTATTGATCAATTCAACGGCATACTGATGAAGCTTATCGAAGTAGTTCGACGAGTAGCGAATATCGCCATCCCATTGAAACCCTAACCACTGCACGTCAGCCTGTATAGAGTTAACGTAATCGATATCCTCTTTCTCAGGATTAGTATCATCAAAACGTAAGTTACATAGACCCTTGTAGTCTTGAGCTAAGCCAAAATTCAAACAGATCGACTTGGCGTGACCAATGTGAAGATAACCATTGGGTTCTGGCGGAAAACGTGTATGTACTTTGCTATGCTTACCGCTTTCTAAATCTTCATCTATGATATTACGAATGAAGTTACTTGGACGAACTTCAGTGTCCATATGACTCATGGAAATCCTCTTTACCAACAGTGCTATCACCAATCCGCATTTTAGCCGATCAGTATCAATTAGGGAAAACCAGCATATTCCTACAGATCTGGTTGAGTTACAACGGGTGACGCATAAAAACCGTCATCATTTGCGACAAAAATAAAAAAGCAGCGACGAATCGCTGCTTTTCCTATGATGAGAAGGTCTACTCGGTCACAACATTGATAACGGGGATCATCGTCTGCGGCTTAGGTGCCTTGCGCTTTAACCATAAATAGAAGCTGATCAGTGCGACAACGAAGACGCCAATCCACAAACTCGACTGCACCGGATGAACCGCAAACGTAGCCGCCTGATAGAACACTGTCGCTGTGCCATAGGCTAAGCCAAATGTCCATGTTGCTGCGAATGTCGCCCAACGTGAACCAAACTCGCCGACTAAAGCCCCCATTGCCGCAACACAAGGAGTATACAGCAGAATAAACAGTAGATACGCAAATGCAGCAACCACACCGGAGAATCCGGCTTGCAGCGCACTAAAAGTTGTCGTCTCTACTTCTAACTCTGCCGATGCTGATTCGACCGTTGAGAGATCACCAACAGAGAGTGACAGAGGGTCATCAGGTGCAATTCCAAATAAGTTTTCAGGGATAGTCGCAAGTGCCTCAGAAAAGCTCTCACTTAACGGCTTAAGCGCTTCCTCATCACCGGATGCCGTCGAATACAAACTGTTTAGCGTGCCAACTACCGCCTCTTTGGCAAAAATACCTGTAATGATCCCCACTGTCGCTGGCCAGTTATCAGGCTCAATGCCCATGGGAGAAAATAGCGGCGTCACTTTTTGGCTAGCCACACTTAATACAGATTCAGAGCTATTCTCATGACCAAATGATCCATCGATGCCAATAGCATTGATAAAGTTCAGTAAGGTTACAACGATAACAATGGTTTTACCCGCCCCTTTTATGAAACTCTTAGTACGCTTACCCGTGCGCGCCATGACGGCCTTAAATTTAGGCTTCTCGTAATTAGGAAGTTCCATCACCACGGCGCTGCTGGTGCCAGGTAATATCGTTGAGCGCAATAATAACCCGGTGCCAATCGCCGCAAAAATACCGATGATATACAATAGAAACACCAAATTTTGACCCGATTCAGGGAAAAAGGCGGCGGCAAATAACGCATATACAGGAAGACGTGCACCACAAGACATAAATGGTGCCATCATACCGGTAACAATACGCTCACGCTCACTACCTAAGGTACGCGTGGCCATAATCGCGGGCACGGAACATCCGAAACCGACAATCATAGGTACGAAAGCTTTCCCTGGCAGACCGATACGCCGCATCAGGCCATCAACCACAAATGCCGCTCTCGCCATGTAACCTGAACCTTCTAATATAGAAAGCGCCAAGAACAAAGCGGCGATGACAGGAATAAAGGTAGCAACGGTTTGAATCCCCTGACCAACCCCACCAGCAACAAGAGTCACTAGCCACGCTGGAGCACCGACATTGCTCATCCAAGAACCGAGGTGGTCGACGAACAAAGCGCCCGCCGCAATGTCAAAGAAATCGATAAATGCGCTGCCGACATTAATGCTGAACATGAACATTAAATACATAACCAACAAGAAAATGGGAATGCCAGCAATAGGATGCAATACGATTTTGTCGAGACGATCGCTCATCGTCTGCACATCACCGTTACTTACAGATTGAGTAAACACCTGTTGAACAAAATCAAAACGAGTGGTGGCTACCATGATCTCAATATCTTGTCCTTTGGCGGCCAATCCTTCTGAGCACTGTGCAACCTCGGTAAGCATTTGGCCATTTTTACACTGGCCACAACCTAAACCATTACCTAACATGGCTAATGCACGGCCACGGCTAAGCGTCTCATCACGGATCAATAGTGCCGCAATGCCTGCTTCGATTTGCTCATCGTAATTAAGAACTAAAGGTGCTTCGGAGACTTTACCATCGAGCAGGTCGACAACTTGTGCTTTTACCTGCTCAATATCTGCTTCATCTCTAGAACATACCGCAATAACAGGGCAACCTAACTGCTCACTCATTGCTACAGTATCAATTTCAATCCCATGAGCCTTAGCTGCGTCGATCTTATTGATCACCACAACCATAGGAATACCGAGTTCCCTCAACTGCACGGTGAGATAAAGATGTCGTTCGATATTCGTCGCATCAACAAGGTTAATAATGCCATCCATGGTGGCATCAGCAAGATATTGTTGCGCGATCTGCTCGTCAAGCGAGCAGTCACAGCTACTGCCAGCAGGCAAGAGATCATAGATACCTGGAAGATCGGTTAATAATACATCGGCGCCATTAAGCGTGAACTGACCCGTCTTTTTCTCAACCGTTACACCAGACCAGTTACCAACCTGTTGATTAGCACCAGTAAGCGCATTAAAAAGAGTCGATTTACCCGCGTTTGGATTACCTACAGTGACACAATGAAATTGTTTAACCATGAGCAGCATCCACCTCGATTACATCCGCTAAATCTTTACGCATACATAATTTGCTGCCACGAATTGCCAACTCGAGCCCAGACCCCATAGGAGCTCTTCTCAATAAGGTAAAAGAGGTATTCGGTGTTATGCCCATCGATAGGAGTTTACGTTTAACGACAGCTGGCAGGTCAATTTGACCAACGGCTGAGATAACGGCGCTATCGCCAGGCTTCAATTCGCTTAATTTCATATCGTATTACTACCTTTTCAGGCCTCGAATAATCTTAACTAACACCGATTCTAACGGAGCATCCGCTAAAATAACTTTATCTAGATCAATATTTGGGATTGGAAACGATAATAGTTTTCAATTGTATTTTATATTATGTGACAGATATCTCAATGAGTAAAACCATTTATTAAATGATAATGATTTTCATTGCGAATGACAATTCATAAGCATCCAACCACGCCTTAACGTGAGCCAGGTCACATTTTGTGCTAATTCCTTAAAAAACTTAAGTAACCAAAGCAAATCGACAACATTATTTTCACACATAGATCACATTTTCAGCCTATTATCTAAGTTTGGTAAATTAGTCATTAATTAATAACAACAATTAAAAACTAGCGTAACGTGCTTGGGACGGAAAATGATGAAAATGGATTCTACTTTCTTAATAAACCAAATTAAAACAGTTGGTTTATTAACTACATCACTGCTATTTAGCATCACAGTAATAGCAACTCCATGGGATAAAACCCCAGCAAAAGAGGTTGAACAGATCCTCGATGAAAAATTCGCACAAGGGCAATACTCCCCAAAAGGCGCAGACACCTGCCTAATGTGTCACAAGAAAAGCCAAACCGTTATGGCACTATTTGATGGTGTTCATGGCAATGCTCAGATCAAAGGCTCACCAATGGCAGATCTGCAGTGTGAAGCTTGCCACGGTCCCATGGGCAAGCATAACAAAGGGGGCAAGGAACCTATGATCACCTTTGGGGCCAACTCCCCCGTTCCAGCCTTCAAACAAAACAGTGTATGTATGAGCTGTCACAACGATGATAAGCGGATGGCATGGGATGGAAATCATCACGATACTGCCGATGTTGCCTGTAGTGACTGCCATCAAGTGCACACAGGACACGATCCCATTTTAGACAAGACCCAAGAGGTCAACGTGTGTACCACTTGTCATACTCAACAAAAAGCCGATCTGCATAAACGCAGCGCGCATCCTATGCAATGGCAACAGATGACCTGTAGCGACTGCCACAATCCCCACGGCAGCCTAAATGACTCAAGCCTTAAGCAGATGAGCGTCAACGAAAACTGCTACGCCTGCCACGCAGAAAAACGCGGCCCTAAACTGTGGGAACATGCTCCAGTCACAGATAACTGTGCCAATTGCCACAATCCCCACGGTAGCGTCAACGAAGCTATGTTGATCGCTAAGCCACCACAATTATGCCAGCAATGCCACGCCTCAGATGGACACACCTCCAATGCCGTCTTTGGCAATACTCCAAACGCATTTAATGCCGGTCAGAGTTGCATGAACTGCCACAACCAAGTTCACGGTTCTAACCATCCATCCGGCAAATTATTACAGCGTTAATAGGGAGCATTAGCATGAATAATCACAATCGACACAATAGGCTACCGCTTCGCCTTAGCACCCTAGCATTCGCCATTATTAGCACCATGGCTTACAGCGAAGGATATGGTATCTCGTCGGCAAACCGAGACTCATTAAAGCTAGACGGTTGGAAATGCCAGCGCTGCGCTGTCACCACTGGCACTCATGGTCAGATAGGCATAGGTGCAGCCCATAATGATGGCGAAGATAGTCGTTTTGGCAATACCACAGGAACAGACAAGGATGGCGTCGTCGCCAGTCTTGAAGCCAATGTTACGCACCAAAATGAAACAGGTTATAGAACAAGATTCAAAGCTGATAAATTAGGTTATGAAAACGGCTCTGCCGCTCTCACCACTGGCAAACCTGGACAATATGCTATTACAGCCGCTTATCGCGGCATTACGCACTATGATACCAATCAGGCATTAACTCCCTATACAACCCAAAATGGTCGTTGGCAATTACCCCAGCAATGGCAAGCGGGGGCGACAACAGCGCAAATGAGCGAACTTAACGCCAGCAGCGTAGCGACAGAATTAAAGATAGCCAGAGATCGCTATCGACTAAATGGTGCTTATCGCGGTGACTTCTATAAGGCTGAGATTGATTACCAGCATGAACAGCGCCAAGGCCAACGTACCGCCAGTGCTAATCTGCTGACAAACAGTACCATGCTTGCCCAGCGCATCGATGATTCGACCGATGAGCTCAACGCTAAGTTATATCTTAGCGGTGACAATTGGTTAGCGGGCATAGATGCCGGATTGAGTCATTACAGTAACGATGAACAATCACTCCACTGGCAGTCCGCTTTCACCCCAACCTTTGGTGCAGCCTATTTTGGACAAAGTTCGGTAGCGCCAGACAACAAAGCCTATCGAATTGCAGGCAGTACGCAATTTTCAGACGCTGGCCAGCAAGTGTTAATGCATATTGGGTTTACTCGCATGACCCAAGATCAGGCTTATCTGCCAGCGACCATCAATGGCCCTTCACCAATGTTGCCCAGTGCTAACTTAGATGGCCAAGTCGATATTATTGAGATGAAACTGAACTACTCTGGGCGAATCACTCGAGAATTATCGCTTAGAGCAAGCTATGACTATCGCGACCGCGATAACAAAACTGAGATCAATAGCTATCCACAAATTGTTACCGACAGCTACTACGCAGGAAATGCAGCCAACCCCGAATACGACAGAACCAAGCAGCAGGTAAATATAGCAGCAAAATATCGCATCGCACCTGCCGCCTATATCGATGTAGGTTATGAATATGATCATAATAACTACAGCGATTTAGACCGACAGAGCCTTCAAGAGTTAACCCTATTTGGTAAATTTAACTATCGGGTTTCATCACAATGGCAACTGTGGCTAAAAGCCCAAGCCAGTGACCGTTCAGGCAGCAGCTATCAAGCGGTAAATACCACATCGAGTCCGAGTAACCCACTACTTAGAAAAAGCTATTTGGCCGATAGAGAACGCCAACGCTATGCCTTGTACACGAGTTATTCAGGCGACAGCTACAACATCAGTGCAAATGCACATTGGATGCAAGACGATTACACAGACACTCTCATTGGGCTTACAAATGTAGAAACCCAAGGCTATGACCTGTCAGCGCAATACACTATTAACGATAATCTCAATCTCAATGCCTTTTTGAACCAAGATTGGCGAGATAGCGATCAAGCTGGCAGTAGTAATTATGCAACGCCCAATTGGTATTCAAGCTCAGAAGAGCAATCCACACTCATTGGTGCCGGTATCAATTACGCCAACTTAATGGATAAAAAACTCAATCTCGGCCTAGATTATACCTATGCCGATGGCCAAAGTGATACCCAAGTCGTCCAAGGATTGCGCTCTCCTTACGGCAGCGACTTCTCAACCAAACATAACATTAACGCCTTTGCTGATTATCGAGTCAGTGAGCGCGTAGGCCTGCGATTCGATTGGATATATGAGCAATACCAAGACGCCGATTGGGCAAATCAAGGATTAACCCTTGATACCTTGCCCAACGTGCTGAGTTTTGGAGACTTAAGCCACGACTACGGTGCCCACTACTTTGGACTGACATTGAGTTATCAACTCTAACTGATGCCAATCACCAAAATGCCAAGGAAGAGATGATGAAAAAGATGACAAACAAAACATATTACGGGGCCGCTATAGGACTTGCTATCTTGCTCAGTGGCTGTGGGGGCGATGATGGCACCCCTGGAAATCCAGGCGAGCCAGGTGGCCCACCAGCGATGGATATTAGCACACTGCAGATCTCATTTGATGAGGTCGCTATGCAAGATGGTATAGCAAAGGTGAATTACCGGATAACCAATCAAGATGATGAGCCCGTGGTTGGCGTGGCAACGAGTACATTTATCGCAGCCCAGTTACTCCCTCAAGGCTATACCAACGCTGGTGACAGCTCACAATGGCAATATTTCACCTCGGAAACCTGTGCGACTAGTTGCCCAGGAGAGTACCTAGACCACAAGAACGGCAACTATAGCTATACTTTTAGCGCGGCATTTAACGGCATGAATGAGGTCAGCTATGAGGCCGGAGCCACCCAACGCATCGTCGTCAAAGTCGGTGGAGATAGCCTGCCTGATGGTACCCAGTTACCCGTCACTAATCAGCATTTTGATTGGCAAGCACCTGAGAATGGCCAAAGCACAGCTCCTGTCTACACCCGCAATATTATCAAGGTAGCAAGCTGTAACACCTGTCATAACAACTTGGCTTTCCACCGCAGTAGATATAATCAGGTTGAGACCTGCGTCACCTGCCACAACGCCGATCACGTGAGTAACCCTGATAATATTTTCCCGCAGATGATCCATGGTAAACATTTAACTGGATTTCCAGGTTCCTTGGCAAATTGTCAAACCTGCCACACCGAAGATGAAACATTATCAGAGCAGCTAAATTGGGCTAGAGTACCAACCATGGAAACCTGTGGCTCATGCCATACTCGTATCGATTTCAAAGCGGGTGAAGGTCATCCAACCCAGGCAAATAACGCTAATTGTGTTGCCTGTCATAACGCCGACTGGACAGCCAGCGTCCACAATGATGGAGGCAATGACAAAGCATTAGCCCAGTTCCAACCACAGATCAGCGCCGCATCCTTATCGGGTGACACAGTCTCATTTACTGTCACCTTGCAAAATCCAAGTTCAGGTGAAATCTACACCAACAGTGCCGATAAATTGAGTTTCATCTCTGATCTGCGAGTCTACGCCAATTGGGGCACCAGTTTCGACTATGCCACCCGCTCGCCTAAATCAATAAAACTCCAAGAAGTCACTCCCCTCTCTGGCAGTGCGGGAAGTTATAGCTACCAAATTGCAGGCGTTACCGTACCTATGGGAAGCGAGATGGATAAAGGCACCTTAGCGATCCAAGGCAAGATTTGCGCTTCAGAAGGCCTATTGGGAGACTGCAGCAACGAAGGTAATAGCGAAGTCCCTATCAAGTCGAGCCATCAATTTTTCAGTTCCCAATCGCTTTCTGACAGCGGACGCCGAGTCGTTGTCACTAACGAAACCTGTGGCAGCTGTCATGGCGATCAACAACTCAACTTCCATGGTTCACGTAATGACTTAGCGGGACAGTGTCAGATTTGTCACAACCCGAATATGGTCGCCGATGCAACCGACAATCCATCAACGGCCACTGCCGACTTTAAGCATTTAATCCATAGCATTCATAGTGGCAATCGAGAAGGTTATGAATCAACCAATTACCCTGGTGAGATTGGTAACTGCTCTCAGTGTCATGCTCAAGATAATGGGATTGCCACTGTGGCACTGCCGCTTTCTGCGGGCGTGAAACCACTGGCTATTTCTGGCGAGTTATACACGAGTCCAACGGCTGCCATCTGTAGTGATTGTCACGACGGCGATACGACTAAGAACCACATGATCCAACAAGGAGCCGTGTTTATGGGTACACTCTCTGATGCCACATCGGGTACTGAAAGCTGTACTACCTGCCATGGTCAGGGCGCTCCGACAGATGTATTAAAAGTTCACCCAATAGAATAGTGACCATTGCGCTAGATTCAACTCTAGCGCGAGCCTCACACGGTTATCAAATGCATTAATAGGGAAATCACTATTATGGATATAAGAACAAAAGGTACCGCTTGGAGCATAGTAGCACTGACATGCAGCGCGCTCCTTTTCGGCTGCGGAAGCGATGGTAAAGATGGCGAAGATGGTCCCGATGGCCCTATCGGCGTCAATATTGACACCACATCAAGCATCATGGCCGAATTTACAGCAGCATCGGTAGATAACGGCACCGTTTCTGTCACCTTCAAATTAGAAAATGCCAATGGCGTTGCTGTTTTAGGGCTAACCAAAGATTATGATCTTCGCTTTGGTATCGCTCAACTCACTCCCGTCACGGAAACCATAGATAACCAAGAGTTTAATCGGGGTTTCCAGTGGCAAGCCTATATTAATACACTGAAACAACCCGGTTCGCTCCCCGATGATAAAACAGGTCTCAATCCATCAGCGCAATACCAAGCCAATGTCGAAGCGGCCAGCGCTTGTGATGACTGCCTAACGGATAACCTAGATGGCAGTTACACTTATTCCTTCCAACGAAATATAGCCAATGTCACCGAACCTCTTACTATCAACTACAGTGCTGACAACACCCAGCGGGTCACTTTAGAGCTAAAATTACCCCAAGCGACCGCCAACGCTCATCGTGACTGGCAACCCTCTTCAGGTGCAACGGAGGACATTCAAACTCGCAATGTGGTGAGCATTGATGCATGTTATACCTGTCACCAGCCAGAAAGCCTTGCACTCCATGGTGGCAGAAGGATAGCGTTGGAAAACTGCGCCAGTTGTCATACCGCAACATCTGGCGATCCAGAAAGTGGCAATAGCATCGAATTTAGCTACATGATCCACGCCATCCATAAAGGCCAAGATAGACAAACCAGTACCGCAGATGGTTATGTTCCTGCGCCTTATAAGATAGTGGGGTATGGAGGTAGTCTACACGATTACGGCAAGGTGATGTTCCCACAAAAGCCTGCTGCCGATTGCGCTTCATGCCATGTCGAAGGAAGTGGAGCACCCAGTAATGCCGATCTGTTTAAAGCCGATTTAAGTAATAACGCCTGTATCGCATGCCACAGCGAAAAACCATCGCAAAATCACAGTAGCACAAACTGTATGTCGTGCCACAACTCAACCGATACCTATCCTGGTACGGGTAGTGCAGAAAAGCGCCACGGCGAAGTACTAAAAGCTTACAAGCTCGCAGAGTCGATGAGCGTGACATTTAGCAACATTGGGCTAGATGCGAATGATAAACTCATGTTCGATGTGCAATTTACAGATGCGACTGGTACAGCCATCGGCGCCGAGTTCATAGAGCAAGGCACTCGAATCGTCGTGGCCTGGGATATCGATAAAGATTATCCGGCCTATAGCGACGCGTCATACAACCAACGTCGATTCAGACTTTCTGATGGGGCTTATGATGCAGCCACTAAGACCTTTACGATTGTAGCAGGTACATTCAATATGCCAGCCAATGCAACGGGTAAAACCTTTGAGCTATGGTCAGCCGTTGAAGTCTGCTTCAATAATGGTGGTTATGGTGTTGCAGACGTTGTTATGACAGAGTGCTCTGACACCACACGTTCTATTGAGGTCAAAGATGCCCCCTATCGCTTCGTGTGGTCTGGCACTGGCGTAGATCCAGAAGCGTCAATAGCGCAGCGACGTCCCATCATCGATAGCGCAAAATGTCAGAGCTGCCACAATCAGGAAAACCATCACTACAACAATGGTTATAACTGCCAAACTTGCCATACCCCAGATAAAACCACGAGCCGTGATAGCGATTACCCAGGAGGCCGCAAACCCACCAGCTTTGCTTTCAAGGCTCATGAAGCACAAGGTCATTATCTTAAGTATGCAGGGGTTCAATCGGGCACAGTGTTGAAAACCGACTGCACCACATGCCACACCGACGACGGCGTTAAAAATGGTATTCAATTAGGTAGAGCAAGTGATCGCGTTTGGCGATATGGCGATACCACTACAGGTAGCGATATTTGGGTATCTTCAGATGCTGGAGCCTGCTTAAGTTGTCACCAGAAATACCTCAGTGAGGCGGGCGCAAGTCATATCGCTGCCAATGGTGGAATTGTCGATGGAATGGATGCTGATGATGTCAGGACACGCGCGGCCGAAACCTGCTCTACTTGCCATACTCCTGCACAGCTAATGAGTATACACGGCAACTAAATGCCATTATTTATGCGGCATTTCTGATCGAGATGTAAAGAGGGAAGCGATAACTTCTCTCTTTACATCTAACGCCTTATTCCTACGGTGAATAGCCCTCGCAAAGGAGTAACCATTCACCTTGAATTAATGTCCAAAAAACACGCCAATCAGCTCACTTTTTATACTGACTGGCCTCAATTTAGCTGTGATTAATTTAAGACTAAAAATACAGCATTAAGCGTGCCTAATGTCATTGCGATTATGTGTTAGTGCTATCCGTAGGTACCACGACATCATCAAATACAGTTTAAGGAGCAATCAGAAAACCAAATCACAACACAACGGTAAACAAAAAAACCTTTATCGATAACCAACCAGAAACATACACAAGGATCCCTGTAGTTTGTGCATCTCAAAATACGCAACAAACCTTGTTTGAGATCAAGTATCCATTAAAAATCCCTTTCAATTATTAAGCTCTAATTCAGATACATCACTTTTACCTATTCAACCTGATGATAATGCATTGATAACGCCAATATAATCAATTGTTTTAAAAGCAATTTAACACTAAGTACACACTCGTTACTGGCTCACTCGATCTGGTTCACGTTTGAACAGACTAACTCTCAACCTACTACCTCTTTTGGGTAATATCCCAGTAAGGTAAAACTAAGCAATTGAAGCAATAGCAGTTACTTAGATCTGCCTTAACCATACTAAAAAGATAGATCTCACTCTCATGCAGGGGAAAAATGATGAAACGGTATTCAATCGGTACCGCAGTCAAAGCAGCTTTTAGTGTTGGGGTATTGTCCTTAGCACTGGTCGGTTGTGGTGGCAGCGATGGTAAAGATGGTGAAGACGGCAAGCCTGGCGAAATCGCAATTGATATCAACAGCGCAACTGCAGTTCAAACTAAAGTCGAACTAGCAAACTATGATGAGGCTTCAAAAACCCTAAGTTTTGAATTTAGTCTAACCAATCCTAATGGCGTCGCCGTAACGGGATTAGAAAATCTAAAAGATCCTCTAAGAATTGCCTTCGGGCGCATGGGGACTCGCAGTGAGGCCTTTACGCCTTTTGCACTAGAAGATGGAACCCAAGTTACGGCAAGAGCCGATGGAGATGAGCAAATTTGGTTATCCTATCGAAACACCACTAAAGATGGCGTACCTATGACAGGCACCAACAACTGGCGCCCTACTCGTGACTGCCCTGAGGGTGAAACCTGTCTTGCGTATTTAGGCCAAGGTAAATACAAGATCACCGCGCCCAATATCATAGACACTAACGGTTTAGACTACGACTACGACGTCAACCAGATCCAAGGCATCTACGTGATGACCTATGGTGTCGGTCAAAACAAGCTGAAAAATGTCGAAGCTTACTATTGGGATCCGCTAACGCAACAGTCAGTCGGGTCACCGAAGAAAGTACTGGAGATGGAAACCTGTACTAACTGTCACGTTGGTCAAGACCATATTCGTCATGGCAACTATGGGAACACCGCCGATGGTTGTGGTTTCTGCCATACCGACTACACAGTTTATAGCGGCTCGGGTGTCGACAGTGAAGGTAATACAGTTGAGTTTAACTTCGATGGTTCCATCAAAGGTTTAGTACACGGTATTCATACTGGTATTACCGAAGGCGAGCGTCGCGAGCTTGGGAAATTCAGCTCAGTGATTGCAAATCCGGCTAAAAACCCTGCATTTGCCTATGAATTTGATGGTGCAGCGCTTGATAGTGAGGGCAATCCACAAGCTGAGCTTAACTTCCCTACTTCAACGGCAGACTGCCAAAGCTGTCACGTTAGCTACACAGAGACTGAAGAAACACTGCCAGAAGACCTTACAACTCATGCATTAGCTTGGTTTGCAGATAAAGACACGGTTGGATGCCAAACCTGTCACGGTGACTACCACTATGGTAGCCGTACAGAAGTCATTGGCGAAGATACTGTGCTAGTTGGTTGTGTCAGTTGCCATAACTCAAATGATGGCAATACTCGCGGCGGCGCATTCCGTCACTTTGCTGGACATGAAAAAGACAGCCGTGAAGCCGCTTCTCAAGCGGGTATCTTAGTTGATGCGAGCTACAGCGAAATCAACTGGGATGAAGCCACCTCAACGCTAACTTTCACCATGAACCTAATGAAAGGTGAACAAGCGGTGACTGGTGAATTCGTGCCTCGCGTGTCGATTTATGTCAACGCCATAGACTCAGTAAGCCCTGATGCGTTTTTAGCAAGCCGTACAAGTGGCACCGCAGTTGCGAATCAAGATAGTAGCTATAGTGTAACCGTCGACGGTTCAAAAGCTAGCTATGTTCTACCATCATTAGCACAAGCCTTGAATAACGGTGCAGACCTAGCTATTACTTCTAGCTTTAACACTTGCTTTAATAACAAGACATCAACCCTGCTTCCACTTGATGCTGAAGGCAATTGTACAGGTGTACTTAGCCCTAATGCTGCCAAAACTGAGTTTGTTAAACTTGATGGCACCCAAGGTAGTGAACGCGCAAGCGCGGTCGATTATGAAAACTGTGCAAGCTGTCATAACAATGACATGGTCGCACGCAAAGGTGCCGCGCACTATCGTAACGCCGATATACATACTTGTGCTCAATGTCATGAGGCCGGTGATTACAACAGCATGATTGTTCGTGTTCATGGTACTTTCGGTAAAGCCCACGGCCGCGAAGATGTTCAATCACTCGTCAGCAGTGCAAACTGTAGCGCATGCCATAGCGACAATGACTTTGGGTTAGAAAATGCGCGTTCAACCCCAATGCGTTGGAATAGAAAAGATGAAACCTTTTCTAGCCCACAGGCGGGTGTATGTGCATCGTGCCACGTCTCTAGCAGCTACGATATCGGTGGTGGTAAAGATGCAGCTAAATCACACATCGAAAGCATGGGGGGAGTAGTTGCAGGCACTTATGAACAAGCTATGCTCAATAGCGAATCATGCCTCACTTGCCACAACAGTGAAAAAGTCGCTGAGCTGCATAAGCAAAACTAAGCGATAGCAAATACATCTACCCTACCCTCAAGAGTGGAAAGCAACCCTTTCCACTCTTTTTATTTGCGGCTTTGTACAAACCCACTTAACTATTTCAACTCCATTATCATATGCCGAAAAATGTATACAAAAAAGCAACATCTAACAGGGCTTAAGAGTGAGTTTCCTTAAGTAAAAATTAAAATTGCACAAAAAAAGCGCCTTTTTCACTACCTCTAAAGAAATAGTCAGATCTCAATCACATAAGCACACTGAAACAACTGCCAAAAAGCGGTTGTTTCGATAGCCTTGTAAGTGGAAATAAATTCCACACACTAAATGGTTGTTTTTAAAGACTACAAACGACAACTGTTCTCATTTGAGAACGTGTTAAATAACTTAAATAACCGACAAGTGATGATTAAAACTATTGCAGGGAATAATCATGATGAAAAAGTTCAATTTTAATGCGGCGACAAAAGCCGTATTAGGTGCAGGGCTTCTCTCTTTAGCCATATCAGGTTGCGGCAGCGACGGAAAAAATGGTGAAGATGGAAAAGATGGTGTTATTGGTGTCAATATTGACTCAACCGCCAGCCTAAAAGCAACATTTACCAATGCAAGCATTGATGCTGGCACGGTAAAAGTCGATTTTACGCTTCAAGATGCTAACGGCGTCGCCGTTCTCGGTCTCACCAAAGATCACGACTTAAGATTTGGCATTGCACAATTAACTCACGTAGTTGAAACCACAGGCGAAGGTGAGGCAGCCGTTGAAGCTGATCGCGGTTTCCAATGGCAAGCCTATATTAATGCTGAAAAAGCACCAAACCCAAGTTGGGTTCCTGAGGGTGAAACCGATATTACCCCATCGACTCAATATCAAGCCAACGTTGAGCAAGCTTCAAAATGTGATGACTGTTTGGTCGATAATCAAGATGGTAGCTACAGCTACACATTCCAGACTAATATTGCCCAAGTGACGACACCACTGACCATCACCTATGATGCCGATGCCACTCAGCGTATTACCTTAGAGCTTGAGCAACCTAACGTAACCGCGAACGCCAATTACGATTTCCAACCTTCAACGGGTAAAACTGAAGATATTCAGACTCGTGATGTGGTTTCAATCGAAGCCTGTTACACCTGTCACCAACCAGAAAGCCTTGCTTTACATGGCGGTCGACGCATTAATATCGAAAATTGCGCCTCATGCCATACGGCAACATCTGGCGACCCTGAGACGGGTAACAGTGTCGACTTTACCTACATGATCCATGCGATCCATAGAGGAAATGAGCGCCACACTTATGATGCCGATGGCGTCGAAGTGCCAGCACCTTACAAAGTTATCGGCTATGGCGGCGGCGTTCACGACTATGGCAAGGTGATGTTCCCACAAAAGCCTGCTGCTGACTGTAGTTCATGTCACGTTGAAGGGGCTAACGCACCTGCCAATGCTGATTTGTTCAAAGCAGATCTAAGCAACACGGCTTGTATCGGTTGTCATAGCGAAAAACCATCAGCGCATCATGGCAGCACTGATTGTGTCGCATGTCACAACAGTACTGAACCTTACGGCGGAACAGGTAGTGCATTCAAACGTCACGGCGATGTACTGAAAGCTTACAACGAAGCTCGTGAGATGAGCGTGAAATTCAGCGACATCGGCGTTGATGCAAACGGTAAATTCGTGTTCAACGTACAAGTACTTGACCAAAATGGCGCAGCCATTGACGGCGAGTTCTTAGACCCAAGCTCACGTGTTGTCGTAGCATGGGATGTCGATAAAGATTTCCCTGCATACAGCGAAGCCTCTTATAGCAATCGTCGTATTGCCCTAAAAGAGGGTGTCTATGATGCGGCAACCAAAACCTACACATTAACGGGCACTAAATTTGATGTACCAGCCGATGCTAATGGTAAAACATTTGAGTTGTGGTCAGCACTAAAAGTGTGTTTCAACAATGGTGGATACGGCGTTGCGGACATTGAACTAACGGCTTGTGCTACCGACGGTGTGCGTAAAATTGAAGCCAAAGATGCTCCGCTACATTTCGTCTGGAAAGACGGTGCTGTAGACGATACTGCTAAAGCGGCTTCTCGCCGTGACATCATTGACCCAACTAAGTGTCAAGGTTGTCATAACCAAGAGAACCACCACTACAATAACGACTACAACTGCCAAACTTGTCACACTTCAGATAAGTCAGTTAAAGAATCTGTTCGTAGTTCAGGTCTGTTTGATAGCCCTACCAGCTATGCCTATAAAGCGCACCATGCAGCAGGGCATGATATGAATGCCAAATGGGGCAGCGGGCTTAAATCTGGAACGGTAATGAAGACAGATTGCTTGACTTGTCACACGGCCGAAGACTCTAGAAACGGGATCGATAATGGTATCACCTTAGGCCGCTCGCCTGATCGTGTATGGAACTATCCTAATCTTGAAACTAAAGACAGTGCAGGTATATGGGTATCGTCAGATGCGGGTGCATGTTTAAGTTGTCACCAAGCTCACTTAAGCGATGCGGGTCAATCTCACATCGAAACTAACGGCGGTATTTTAGATGGTACAAGTGCAGACGATGTACGTACTCGTGCAGCAGAAACTTGCCAAACCTGTCATACGCCAGAGAAAGTCATGGCACTTCACGGCCATTAATTGAAGATCACCTAAAGTGAGTATTACTCACTTTATTTGAAATTTAATTCCCGAAGGGAGGCTTTGCCTCCCTTTGTTTTTATTTAGAAACAGTAAATGTATTTTTATAAACAAATTGTAAATAATTGGTTAATTTATAGGCCGATTTTCATTCTAAATTAGCCTTTCCTACCTCGATAAACTACCCCTTTAGAAATAGAAAGATCTCGGTCACACATTAGAGCCAGTTTGGCAGATTTTAGGCGCCTGTTACGTTAGCATTTCCTTGGGGATTTCTATTTCCAGCATTGACTTAGGTTGCACTACTTATAAATGAGAATCGGAACAGAAAACTGTCCATGCACTTAAGACGATGCCAAACCTATGCAGGGAAAAAATGATGAACATAAGAAATAATAAATTTGCGCTGCTTCTCGCAGCAAGTGCAGTCTCTATGGCTCTTAGTGGTTGTGGCGGCAGCGATGGTAATGACGGTAACCCAGGTAACCCAGGTGGTTCTGCCGCTGATCATATCGATACATTAAACTTGGATATTACCAAAGTCTCTTATGACAATGGTGTACCAACCATTAATGTATTTGCCACCAACGAAGAAGACCTACCCGTGGTTGGCCTAACAAAGCTTGAAGTTAAGAAAGCTGTTCAGTTACTTCCACAAGGTTCAACTGGTGCAGGCGATAGTGCACAATGGCAATTTATCGGCTCTCAGAAAGCGTTTACTGACCACAAGAACGGCAACTACAGCCTTACTGTCGAGGTAGAAGGCTACAACCCTGAACTAACACAACGTTTTAACGTAATTGCCAGCGCGGCGACGCTGCAAGACGGTGTGACTACTGTGCCACGTACCGAGATATCCCAAGATTTCTCTGGCGAAGGTTATGCACCGCTTTATACAAAGAATATTGTCGCCACCGCCAGCTGTAATACCTGTCACGGCGAAGGACAGGAAATTTATCACGGCTATAATGTCGAAACTTGTATCTCTTGTCATACTCAGGAATTAGCTGATAGCAGAGGTAAGCCACAAGTTGCCTTTAGCCACCTTGTTCATAACGTCCATAACGATGCAAAAATGTACGGCCCAAACATGGAACTGAGTGCTGAGACAGCACATGCTATCGTTCAAGACAACTGTCAAGCCTGTCACGTACAATCTGATGATCTTGCAGAGTGGGGCAACTGGTCACGAGTTCCAACCATGGAAACCTGTACTAGCTGTCACGTAAATATCGACTTCCAAGCCGGTAAAGGCCACTCACAGCAAAGTGACAACAGCAACTGCGTCGCCTGTCATAACGCGAGCTGGACTGAAGAGATCCACAGCGAAAATGCAATTCAGAAAAAAGCACTGATCGATCAATATGGTATCCAAACTGAGTCTACTATCGATTCAACAACTAAAGCAGCGACCATTAGCATTCAAATCGTTAATACTGCTGGCGAAAATGTTGATATCAATGACGTTCTGCCAATGATCCAGCGCGTTGAAATCGTCACCAACGTGGGTCCAAATAATGTGACCTTAGGCTACGGCGGTAAAGACTCAATCAACGCCATTAAGAACGGTGTAGTGGATGCAAAAGCGACTATCCAAGACGGTAAGCTAGTTTACACAACCACTAAAGAGCTTATGCTAAATACTGAAGCCGGTGCTGATAACGAAACCGCCTTTACCTTTGTTGGTTGGGCTATGTGTTCAGAAGCTGGCAAATTCGTAAAATGCGAAGACCCTGCATTTGACGGTGGCGACGCTGATAAGTACACCGCGATGAAAGCGGATTTAGCTTTCGCTTCATTATCAGGTCAAACCCCAAGCATGCGTCACGTTGACTCTGTTAACTTTACCGCTTGTGCTTCTTGTCATACACCTGAGTTCGAAATCCACAAAGGTAGCCACCATGCTGGTTTCGTGATGTCTGAGCAGCTTTCACACGCAAAAGATGCTAACGATATGCCAATCATAGGTGTTGATGCATGTGTGGCTTGTCATACACCAGACGGTACTTATGCAGGCGGCACCAATAAAGGTGCGTTAGAGATGAAACTCCACGTGGTTCACGGCGAGCAAGGCATCATCAAAGATTGTGCTCAGTGTCATAACGACTTTAACCTTGACGCATTCAAAGTGAAAGGCGCATTAGCAACTAAAGTAATAAACCCTTACACACCAAGCCAAGAGAGCCTATACACTACACCTATCACTGCGACATGTACTTCATGTCACACCAGCGATAGCGTTAAAGCCCATGCAGAAAGCCAAGGTGCGATCATTAATGGTGCAAAAGATGTCGCTAACGATGCTGCTCAGTTAGAAACCTGTTTCTACTGTCATGCTCCTGTTATCGAAGATCACACTGCGGTTAAGATGTAATTTGCTCATCTTGAAATGAAAAACGAGGGGAGTGCTCTCCCCTACTTTTCGAAAATTTGTGCAAATTAGGAAGTCTATTATGAAAATCGTAAACAAATTCAAAAGCCTCATCCCAGCCGTTATGGCTGCTGCGGTGCTTAGTTTGGGTATAAGCCACAGTGCTATCGCATCGAAGTGGGACGCAAAAATGACGCCCGATGAAGTAGAAGCCACCCTGGACAAAAAGTTCGCAGAAGGCCAATACTCACCAAAAGGTGCCGACACCTGTTTGATGTGCCACGGTAAATCAGAAAAAGTGATGGACCTATTTAAAGGTGTCCACGGCGCGACACACTCCAGCAATAGCCCAATGGCGGGTCTGCAATGTGAGTCATGCCACGGCCCAATGGGTAAACACAATAAGGGTGGTAATGAGCCAATGATCACCTTTGGCCCTGATTCCACTCTATCAGCAGAAAAGCAAAACAGCGTCTGTATGAGTTGTCACCAAGATGATAAGCGTATGTCTTGGAATGGCGGTCATCACGACAATGCCGATGTTGCCTGTGCATCATGTCACTCGGTACATACGGAAAAAGATCCAGTGCTGTCAAAAAACACTGAGATGGAAGTCTGTACTAGCTGTCACACTAAGCAAAAAGCGGACATGAACAAGCGCTCTAGTCATCCAATGAAATGGAACCAAATGACCTGTAGCGATTGTCATAATCCACACGGCACTATGGCAGATTCAGACTTGGTAAAGCCAAGCGTAAATGAAACTTGCTACTCATGTCATGCTGAAAAACGCGGCCCAAAGCTATGGGAACATGCCCCCGTCACTGAAAACTGTGTGACCTGTCATAACCCACACGGCAGCGTAAACGAAGGTATGCTAAATACTCGTGCTCCTCAGCTATGCCAGCAATGCCATGCCAGCGATGGCCATGCCAGCAATGCCTACATGGGTAATACAGAACAAGGCTCAACTGTTGGCGGTAATGCCTTTACAGGTGGCCGCAGCTGCTTGAACTGTCATAGTCAGGTCCATGGTTCTAACCATCCATCTGGCAAACTATTCCAGCGCTAAGGAGACGAGAAGATGAAATTCAACTTAAATTTAGTCACGCTCGCCCTGATCGCTAATGCCAGTGTTTTTGTACCAAACATGGTTCTAGCCGATGGCTATGGCGTACAAAACGCTAATACTGACAAAGTAAAATTTGATAAGTGGGCATGTAAGCGCTGCGCTATTGATACAGGCGTATCAGGCACAGTAGGCGTGGGTGTTGGTTACAATGACAGTAACGACATCCACTCTGCTAATGCTTTTGCCGCCGAAAATGAGTTTGCAGGCAAAGTCGATGCCGATGTCAGATACACCAACAAATCAGGCTATCGCGCGACAGTAGAAGCCCAAGATCTGGGCATGGAAAATGGTCGTTTAGACGTGAATACCGGTAAGGTAGGTCAATACAAGATCAACCTAAATTACCGTCAAATCGCAACCTATGACACAGACAGTGCCATGACGCCATATCTAGGCGTTAGTGGCGATCATTTAACCCTGCCTAACAACTGGCAAACTGCAGGTTCTAGCCAAGATATGAGCCAGCTTTATAGCAGCTTAAATCCAACTGAACTGTCGCTTAAACGCAAACGTGCAGGCCTTGGGTTTGAATATCAAGCCGAAGAGCTGTGGAGCACTTACATCAACTATCAGCGTGAAGACAAAGAGGGCCTTAAACAAGCCTCTGGTAGCTTCTTTAACCAATCGATGATGCTTGCTGAACCTGTTGATTACACCACAGATACGATTGAAGCGGGTGTTAAGTTAAAAGGCGATAACTGGTTTACTGCACTGAACTATTCAGGTTCCAGCTTTAAAAACCAATATAGTCAACTGACCTTTGACAATGTGTTTAATCCAACCTTTGGCGCGCAAACTCAAGGCGTAATGGCACTCGACCCTGACAATGAAGCCCATGTTGTTTCATTGATGGGCCAATATGTTGCAGGCAAAACCATCATGAGTGGTCGCGTGCATTACGGCCAAATGACTCAGGACCAAGCTTTTGTCACCTCAGGTTATGGTTATCAAACCCCTGCCGAAGCATTAGATGGCAAGGTCGATATGAATGGCGTCAACCTTAAAGTGGTCTCGCGTATCAATAGCACTGTGCGCCTAAACGCCAGCTACGACTATAGCGATCGTGATAACAAGACCAATGTTGAACAATGGACGCAGATCAGCATTAACTCAACAACCGGAAAAGTGGCTTACAACACGCCTTACGATATCACCACCCAACGCGGTAAATTGGGCGCTGATTTCCGTCTTAGCCGTGGTATGAACCTAGAAGCAGGTTACGACTATCGTCGTGATGAGCGCAGCTACCAAGACCGTGAAACTACAGATGAAAATACACTTTGGACCAAGTTCCGTATCAGTGCATTTAACAACTGGGATATGTGGATCAAGGGCAGCTATGGTGAGCGTGATGGTTCTGAGTATCAGGCATCTGAATGGACTTCAAGCGAGTCAAATGACCTGCTACGCAAGTACAACTTAGCCGATCGCAAGCGCACTATGGTTGAGGCTCGCGTTAGCCACACACCAATCGATGCGTTAACTATCGACTTTGGTGCGCGCTATGCACTCGATGACTACAACGAAACTCAAATTGGTCTAACTGAATCGAAAGATCTTAGTTATGACGCCAATATTAGCTACTTAATCAATGACGACATGATGGTTAACGCCTTCTACAATCGTCAGAATATTGATTCAGAGCAAGCTGGCAGCACTAACTTTAGTGCACCTAACTGGTTTGGCGTTGTAGAAGATCAAGTCGATGTCATTGGTGCCGGCTTTAGCTATAACAATCTGTTAGAGAACAAGATGCGCCTAGGCGTAGACTACACTTACTCAGATTCAAGCAGTAATACCCAAGTGACCCAAGGGATCAGCGGCGATTACGGCGACTACTCAGCTAAAGTGCATAATATCAATGTCTATGGTCAATATCAGGCAACTGAAAAAATGGCGCTTCGTCTTGATTACAAGATGGAAAACTACAAAGACAACGATCCAGGCAACAGCATAGCCCCGGATGGGATCTGGAACGTCGTGAGTTTTGGCGCTAACAGCCACGACTACACAGCCCATCTCATCATGTTGAGCATGAGCTACAAGTTGTAAATTTTGCCGATAGTCACTAAAAACCCGCGCAAGTCGCGGGTTTTTTATGAGGCATTAGATATCAAAACGTGTACCAGTCACTAGTTCCATCACTCTATTTGTCGTAAGCTCAAATATCAACTCCGACACCATAGCAAGCCAGTGTACTTTTTAGACTCACAAATCGCGCAGCAGATTGTCGACCGCACCATGGCGATCATCAAACACAATATTAATGTGATGAATAACCTCGGGGTTATTTTGGGCTCAGGCGATCCCCATCGTATCGGCTCGACCCATGAGGGTGCCCTACTTGCCATCAGCCAAAATCGCACCGTTACCATAAATCAAGCCAGTACCTCGAGTCTTCAGGGCGTCAAGCCAGGGATTAATCTGCCCTTGCACTATCAAGGGGAGGTTATCGGTGTTGTGGGTATTACTGGAGATCCTGAACATCTGATGGCCTATGGCGAGCTACTGAAGATGAGCGCCGAGATGATTGTTGAACAGGCCAATTCAATTGAGCTAACGCAATGGCAGAACCGTCAGCAAGAGGAGTTTATTCTGCAACTCATTAAGGGCGAATATAACGATATTGATCAGCTCAAAGCGTGGGCAAAGAAACTCAACATCGACCTTTATATGCCCCGCGTCGCGGCGGTGATCCAAGTACAGGAGGATAACCCCCATACCACGGCAAACTCACTACTAAAACAAGTCCTTAACCTGCTTGAAAATCCATCTAGGGGTAACCTAGTCGCCATGACATCGATGACAGAGCTGGTGATCCTCAAACCTGCGTTTCTGGATGGCAAACAGTGGAATGCGAGTCTCGAAAGTGAGCGTATCGACCAGCTGCTTAAACGGATCCCCGCGGAAATGAACGCTCAGTTAAAAATCGCCTTGGGACACTACTTTCCTGCCGCGACCGATATTCATCACTCTTACCAAACTGCAAAAGAAACCCTTAGATTTGGCATGCAGATGCAACCCAAACGAAGCAAATACCTGTTTGAAGATTTCTCTTTGCTGGTGATGTTATCGGGACTCAAACAAGATTGGCGCGGTCAGCAACTGCTCACGCCGTTTAGCAAGTTAATTGAGCAAGACAATAACCAGCAGCTACGAAAAACTCTGGCGGCGTATCTGACTCATTTAGGCGATCAGGGCGCTTGTGCAAAACAGCTTTATATCCACCGCAATACCCTTCGGTATCGGCTCGATAAGATCAGCCAAATAACAGGGGTTGAACTCAACAAGATCGATGGCTTGCTGCAACTCTATCTTGGGCAAATTCTATTGAGCGATCCAAATTAGGCATTGAATTCGTGCGCAAAGACCCTGCTTTTAAAACAATGCGTTAAAAACGCCTCACTAAAAATACGCTATTAAAATTCAGCGTCAACTTCGAAGGTCAGTCGCTCTCCTGTAGTTGGATGATTGAGCACTAAACGCTCGGCGTGCAAATGCAAACGGTTAGCGCGCGCGCCATAGAGATCGTCACCAATGATCGGCAGATTAAGCCCATCAACATGGGCACAATGCACCCGCAGTTGATGAGTTCGGCCAGTTTGAGGATAGAGGTACAGCCAAGTGTTCTCATCGTCTCGCGCCTTAACCTGCCACAGGGTATGAGCATGTTTTCCATGTTCAAAACAGACCAGTTGGCGCGGCCTATCGTCAAGATCGACTCGCAATGGCAAGCTAATCTCGCCCTGCTCGCCTGCGACTATGCCCGCCAGTTTAGCCACATAACGTTTCTCTACCGTACGGCCAATAAACTGTTGTACCAGCGCTCTATTCGCCTCTTTGCTTAATGCGATCACCATCAGCCCCGAGGTCGACATATCCAATCGATGCACGATCAAAGGCCCGGTCGCAGTAGGAAACTGCTGCTTCATGCGCGCATAAACCGAATCACAGATATTTTTCCCCGGCACCGACAGAAACTCAGCCGGCTTGTTGATCACCGCCATCGCCTCATCTTGATACAGAATATCGATAACTTTACCTTCGGCGGGATTACTCAATAATGGATTGTCATCCATCTCTATGCCTTTAAGCATATGGCTTAAGATAGGTTGGCATTTACCATGACAAGCCCCATAAAACTGCTTATGCTGCTTCACCTCTGACTTTGGTGAGGCGCCCCACCAAAACTCGGCTATCGCTAGCGGAGTCAACCCATGAGAAAAGGCGTATTGCAATAACTTGGGCGCCGCGCACTCACCGGCTCCCGCTGGCGGTTGCTGATTTGGTGCATCTTTAAAGATCTGATTAAGATCTTGCAGCTCATCCGCTTGATTTAAGAACCGATACTGTGCAAACAACTTTTGCTGCAAGGCGTTAGACTGCTTTGCCCGCTGTGCTTTGAGTGATTCAATCTCAGCCTCTAACAATTGTAGTGAGTCGCTCACCTCTGCAATGACGCCGTCCCAATGCAACTTTATCGCTTTTAGCCGATTCTTTTCCGCCACACTCTCTTTGCCCAGCTGCACATTTAGCCCTACCAACGACTCTTTCGACAATTCAGCTTCAGCCTGAGCGCGTTTTAATTTACGCGCTTTACGCCCCTCGATAATAGCCGCGCGCATGGCTTCGAGCTCATCATCAGCCTCTTGCCCTAATGTCGCTAACTGCTCTCTCAACTCCAACAGCTCGGTCGAAGCCTCAAGCTGGGTCAACTCATAGGTTAGCTGATTAATCGCTTGTTGCTCTGCGTGAAAAAAGCTCTCTTTAGTCAACATATCGAATACCGGCGGCACAAAACCATCGATGAGATTTTGCTCAGCCAGCTTGCCAGAAAAGGCCGCTAAGTAACCGATCTCGCCACTGTTATTGCGAACGAGCAGCACACCAAACATCTTGCCGATAACCTTGTTGGTGTCCTTACCTAAGCCAAAGTTGTGTTGCCAATCGGTTTGGTTACTCAGATAAGCTTGTAACTCCTCTGCCGCCAATACACACAAAGGGTGTGGCTCATAATAAAACGGAAAGGTAAAACGCTCAGGTAGTTGATAACTATCGATTGGCGATTTAAACGCGGTAAAGCAGTGCTGAGCAGAATACATGGGCATTTAACATCTTGTGCTGATACTGAGTGAGACTAAACTAATACTCGCTAACGAAGCCGAGGATTTTACGCTGTCATGGCAGTGAAGTCATTATTTAGCGATCAGATGAATTCCTCTTCAAATGAAGGGTTAGTATTTTTGGGTTACTTGAGTAGCGTTTGGCTGAATCTTATTTGTTAAATGTGTTTGAAGGTCGAACCTTCAATGGGAGTTAATTGCTTGCAGCAGGCTTATGTGCAACTACTTCTGCTCCCCGGGGAGTGTACTAGGCCTGTTATTCAGGTCAATTTGTGATGCCTTAGATACTGCTCTTTCATCTTCTTTTCACTTATTCAAATCTAACTAATGCTCTGCTGTCTGCCATTTCGAAGGGGTTTCTCATTTGTCATGCTTCTTTGGTGTAGGCATGAAAAGCACCAGAGAATAATGATGCTATATAATTGATTAACCATGGGTGGCTAACTTTTTTATCACCGTCGAGTAATAATTTTGTGGCAAAAAAAAAGAGAATTAAGACGTTTTTTGTAGATGGAAGAGCATTGCTTGGTGAGTGAGTCGTGTAGTATTGTTATATCGCGCATGGTGTTGGTTCTGGTAGGTTTTTGGCGAAATTAATTAGATCAAACAGTACCATGGGTGTCTACTAATTGATTGTAAAAGGAATTCTCAGGGGGTTCCCAAGGTTGGGGCGTTCAGTGCTCGGTGTGTCATTAGCAATCAAGCATTCACTTCTTTTTTTACGGCTGATATTCAATACATTTTTTATGAGGTCAGGATGAAGTAC
This sequence comes from Shewanella mesophila, assembly GCF_019457515.1. Taxonomy (NCBI): domain Bacteria; kingdom Pseudomonadati; phylum Pseudomonadota; class Gammaproteobacteria; order Alteromonadales; family Shewanellaceae; genus Shewanella; species Shewanella mesophila. The sequence continues at coordinate 1,509,436 of NZ_CP080421.1, read as the reverse complement.
AAACACCTAGTGGCGATCTTAGTATTCTTGATTTACTCGTTGCAAGCAGTAGCCAATGAAAACAAGGTGGTCTTGGCTTGTGTGGATTATCCCCCTTACTATGGGAAAAGCTTAGAGAATGGAGGACCGTTCACGGAAATTATTGTCCAAGCTTATAAGAAGGTTGGCTATGAGGTGAAGTTAAGAATTGTTCCGTGGGCAAGAGGGTTGAAGGAAGCAAAAGAAGGAACCGTTGATGGGATATTCACTGCCTGGTACAGAAAGGATAGAGAACGATGGTTTGTCTTTTCTGAACCTTTGCCTCCGAACGAAATTGTTTTCTACAAACGAAAAGAGGACAACATCAAATTTAATTCGTTTGAAGATTTAAAACCTTACACAGTAGGAGTTGTCCGTGGATACCTTAATCCTCCTGGATTTAAAGAGGCCAACTTGAGAACCCTGGAAGTTACAACAGACAAACAAAATCTTGTTATATTAGCGAGAAATCGTATTGATTTAGCCCTGACGGATAAGGCGTTGGGACAATATATCATTCGTACAGAGATACCAGAACATGCGAACAACTTGGAATGGATTGACCCACCTGTTGAAGTAGTGAAGCAATATCTGATGATTTCAAAGCAGACAAAGAATTTTCAAAAAAAGGTGGAGGCATTTAACTCAGGTTTAAAAATACTTTCTGAGTCAGGGGAAATGGATAAAATTTTGGCAAAACATGAATTCTAAGTCGATTGTTTTGGTACTCATCAGCTTGAGTTGTGGAAAGTGTGTTTTGCAATAAAAATAATCGCATAAGAAGTTGATGAACCTGATTTTACCCGCCATTTTCTCAATCAAATTTCAATCATAAAACCAAAAGTTATCTCTTTTGAAAAGTTAAATATAGAGGGCAAAAAAACAGTTTATCATAGCGTTAGCCGATAAAAATCGGTAATCCGATAGTCATGAATTAGAACTAAAAATCTAACTCTACAATGTCTTAGAACGTTTTATAGCCAGTCCAATATCCATTAAACTAAAATCCAGAGTCTCATGACTTTCATTGGAAATCCAACCAAGTCAAAAATCCTCACTTAGATCTAAATTTGCCACACTAAATGTAATTAATTACAATCAAAATGTTTGACATAATGAACACCAATAGGCAGACTGAAGTTCATCTAATCTGTTTAACGCGTGCCATTAAACCGCGCTTATAACGATTGTCACCGCTACCGACACAGCAAAGACAATCGGCACTAATATGAACTCATGACTCTATTTATTCATCAGGTGATCTATGCCAATAACACAAAAAAAAACCGCTAAGAAACCCACGATTTTAATGACTATGGGTCAACAAGACCGTAACGGTCACCCTTATCAAGTCATGACCCACAAATATATGCAGCCCATCGTCGATATCGCCGATTGCATTCCGTTACTGGTTCCCACCTGTTTTGGTGTTGAGGATATCGACCAATATTTGGATATGGTCGATGGTGTCTATCTCTCTGGTGCGGGTTCAAATATCGACCCTAGCCTGTATGGACAAGAAAATCTCACACCAGAGAAAGCACAAGATGTGAATCGCGATCTGTTCGACTTAGCCATTATACGTGGGGCAATAGCACGAAAACTGCCGATCCTTGGGATCTGTCGTGGCATGCAAGAGCTAAACGTGGCTTTGGGCGGCGATCTCCATCAAAAGGTTTATGCTGAAGATCACTTAGATGATCATCGTGAAGATCCCAATACCTCGGTAGATGAACAGTATGGTCCACGCCATAGCATCAATATCGAACCTAACACTTGGTTGCATGCTCTACTTGGAGACAGCATCACCATTAATTCACTCCACGGCCAAGGGATATGCACCTTAGGGAAAGGACTCGAACCGCTCGCCCGTGCCGAAGATGGCTTAATCGAAGCGATCCATGGCCCAGCTTACGGACAGTTTATTCTTGGTGTCCAGTGGCATCCTGAATGGCAAGCAAATGACAATCCAGATTCGATCAAATTATTTAAAGCCTTCGGTGATGCCTGTCGCAAAGAGTTCAGCTTACAGCAAACCAATCACCAATTGACCGCGTAACACAACAGCTTGGGTGGCAGCATATTGTGCTTTTAGCTGTCATCTAGGCTCACCCGCCCCATATATGTGCAATCGCACAAAATAATCTGATAAAACCCGGTAAAATCCAGCAACTTTGACGAAGCCTGATTGTCCTTTTGTGCGGATAATAGCCAAAGCCTGAAATACCTTAGCCCTCACTTTAGATGGCGCTGACTATGCGGGCCATTGTTCTATCCATCAAATAAATATAACCCAAATACAGGGACACCCTATGAGCCTAGTACTGATTCTGCTAGCCGTGATTGCGTTTATCGTCATTGCAACATCCAAATTTAAGTTACATCCGTTTTTAACCCTCATTATTGCGTCGTTTATCGCCGCCTTCGCCTATGGTCTGCCAAGTGCCGATATTGCTAAAACCATCACATCTGGTTTTGGTGGGATCCTTGGGTACATAGGCTTAGTGATCGTTTTAGGGACGATTATTGGCACCATACTTGAAAAAAGTGGTGCCGCGATAACCATGGCAGACGTGGTGATCAGAGTCCTGGGGAAGCGTTTCCCGACGCTCACCATGTCAGTTATCGGATATTTAGTGTCGATTCCGGTGTTTTGTGACTCGGGCTTTGTGATTTTGAACTCACTCAAGCAATCAATGGCCAATCGGATGAAGGTATCAAGCGTCTCGATGAGCGTCGCCTTAGCCACTGGGCTCTACGCGACCCACACTTTTGTGCCACCTACGCCAGGGCCTATCGCTGCGGCCGGTAATTTAGGCTTAGAGTCAAACTTAGGACTCGTTATTGGCGTGGGTATATTTGTCGCCGCGGTTGCCGCGTTCGCTGGCATGTTGTGGGCCAACCGTTTTGCCCATGTTGAGCCCGATGGTGAAGGTGCGGAGGAGCTTAAAAACAGCGTAGAAGATTTTGACAGTTTAAAGGCCGCTTATGGCACATTACCTAGTCCAACCAAAGCATTTGCCCCTATCTTCGTTCCTATCTTGCTGATCTGCTTGGGGTCAATTGCCAAGTTCCCCTCTCATCCGATAGGTGAAGGCTCGCTATTTGAAATATTCGCCTTCCTAGGCCAACCGGTGAACGCCTTAATGATAGGTCTGATGTTATCGCTATCGCTACTGAAAAGTGATGACAAAATTAAGGAGTTCAGTGAGCGCATCAGCCACGGCCTAGTCGTTGCGGCGCCAATCTTATTGATCACAGGTGCAGGCGGTGCATTTGGCGCGGTGTTAAAAGCCACCGAAATTGGTAATTTCTTGGGTAGCTCACTGTCGGCATTGGGGATTGGTATCTTTATGCCATTTATTGTCGCTGCGGCGCTTAAATCGGCCCAAGGCTCCTCTACCGTGGCCTTGGTGGCTACATCTGCGCTAGTTGCTCCCATGTTGGGTGACATTGGTCTGGCGAGTGATATGGGACGCGTGCTCACGGTAATGGCCATTGGTGCTGGCGCCATGACGGTCTCTCACGCTAATGACAGCTTCTTTTGGGTGGTGACTCAATTTAGCCGTATGAGCGTAAAGCAAGCCTATAAGGCACAAACCATGGCAACTTTAGTTCAAGGCGTTACCGCCATGATTTTAGTCTACCTACTTAGCCTCGTTTTACTCTAAAAGCGACCATATCTGCCATGGTACCCTTTAGTATCATGGCAGCCATTAACTCTGGTTCTATCCCTGACTTATAGGAAATATCAATGAAAATAGTCATTGCGCCCGATTCATACAAAGAAAGCCTGAGCGCTATGGAAGTTGCCAACGAAATTGAACGTGGATTTAGTCAAGTGCTCCCGAATGCTGACTATATAAAAGTTCCCGTTGCCGATGGAGGCGAAGGGACAGTGCAGTCGATGGTTGATGCAACAAACGGCAAAATCATTGAGCTCACGGTTATCGGGCCACTCGGCGAGCCCGTCACGGCGCATTATGGTATTTTGGGCGCTAAAAATTTAGGCACGAGTGTCAACAACTGCAAAACCGCCGTGATCGAGATGGCGTCGGCATCGGGATTACATCATGTTCCGGCAGCTCAGCGTGACCCGCAGATCACCACCAGCTATGGTACTGGAGAACTAATATGTCATGCCCTAAATGCAGGCATAAAACATATTATTATCGGCTTAGGTGGCAGTGCTACCAACGATGCCGGAGCCGGTATGCTACAAGCCCTTGGCGTGCATCTACTCGACAAAAATGGTCAACCGATTGATGTTGGCGGCGCAGGGCTTGAAACGCTGCACAGGATCGATGTCAGTCAATTGCATCCACTGCTGCAAAGCTGTCACATCGAGGTCGCCTGCGATGTTAACAACCCACTTTGTGGCGATAAGGGGGCATCGGCTATTTTTGGCCCCCAAAAAGGGGCGACAGCCTCTATGGTCGAACGTCTCGATGACGCACTATCTCACTTTGCCAATATCACCTCCCAAACCACATTAACAGAGCATCGTCATACGCCCGGTTCTGGCGCCGCAGGAGGCATGGGCTTTGCCGTGCTTGCCTATCTCAACGCCGAGTTAAAACCTGGTATCGATATTGTCATGAAAACGGTCGATCTAGCCGGCGCACTTAATGGCGCAGACTTAGTGATCACAGGAGAGGGGCGACTCGACAGCCAAACATTACATGGCAAAACGCCGATGGGAGTGACCCGCGAAGCCAATAAACAAGGCGTTCCTGTTATCGCTATCGCAGGCTGCGTGAGTGATGATGCCAATGTATTACTCGATCATGGTATCGATGCAATATTCTCGATAACCCCCAGAGCAATGGAATTGGAAAAAGTGCTCTCCAATGCCAAACACAACCTCTACACCACCTCAATCAATATTGCCGCCTTGTATAACACCAATCGCCACAGATGATGCTTCGTTAGCTCATTATCTATTTGTCATTAATCTGAGCCCAAATTTGGCGGGCTCAGCTCGCTATTTGACTATCTTAGCTATGGTATAAGTTTACGATTTCGTCTCAATTCATTTCACTTTCCCCCTTGATGCGGTATAAAGCTTACAGTAAAGTTAGCTCCCTTTTTCGACCGACTCCGCCTAGCAATAACAAGGTGAGTCAAGAGTTAAGTGATGCACCTCGATGACATCTAAGCAGACACGACAAGCAACAGCCTCTGAAGAAGCCTTACTGCGCATATTCACTTTGCCAGAAGCCCCTACCTCAACCTTGAGTCAGATCGAAAAAAATCTATCTGAAAACCTAATGGGATTCTTAAAGGAAAATATTGTTGCACTCGAGAAACCTTTAACTGAGATAGAGAAAGACTTTCAGGCGCATCAAATCCCGGCGTCGCCGAGCTTCGTTTCCGATTACGCTGAGCAGATGATGCAAACTCTCATCGCCCACAGTGTACACACTTCAGCGCCGAGTTTTATCGGTCATATGACCTCAGCACTACCCTACTTTGTGTTGCCACTATCGAAAATGATGGTGGGACTGAACCAAAACCTAGTCAAAATTGAAACGTCCAAAGCCTTCACGCCGTTAGAGCGCCAAGTTTTAGGCATGATGCACCATATGGTATATGGCCAAGGCGATGATTTTTATAATAACTGGATGCACAGCGCCAGCCACTCACTGGGGGCATTTTGCTCTGGTGGCACAGTGGCCAATATCACAGCACTGTGGATCGCTCGTAACCGTATACTCACAGCCGATGGTGACTTTAAAGGGATTGCCGCATCAGGGCTCATGGCTGGCTTACGTCATTATGGCTATGATGACTTAGCCATTTTAGTCTCAACGCGCGGACATTACTCCCTTGGCAAAGCCGCCGATCTGCTCGGTATTGGTCGTGATAACATCATTCAAATTCCTTGCGCTAAAGACAACAAGGTCGATGTGGCAAAGATGCGCCACATGGCCACCGAACTCGAGGCGCGTAATATTAAGGTGATGGCGATTGTTGGCGTAGCAGGTACTACAGAAACGGGCAATATTGACCCGCTTGATGAGCTAGCAAGATTAGCCTCAGAGCTAAATTGCCACTTTCACGTCGATGCGGCATGGGGCGGCGCCAGTCTTTTGTCAAACAAATATCGTCATCTATTAGCTGGCGTCGAGCGTGCCGACTCTGTCACCATAGATGCCCATAAACAGATGTATGTGCCCATGGGCGCTGGCATGGTGCTATTTAAAGACCCTGAATTTGCCAATGCCATTAAACATCACGCCGAGTATATTTTGCGCAAAGGCTCAAAAGATTTAGGCAGCCAAACGCTTGAAGGCTCTCGCCCCGGCATGGCCATGTTAGTGCATGCCTGCCTGCAGGTGATTGGCCGCGATGGCTATGAGATCCTCATTAATAACAGCTTGGAAAAGGCGCGTTATTTTGCCGAGCTTATTCAACAGCAAGATGATTTTCAGTTAGTCTCGGCGCCCGAGCTCTGCCTACTAACCTATCGTTATGTTCCAGCCAAGGTGCAGAGCTTACTCCAACAGGCGGTGCTCAATAACAACGTCAGCAAAGTTAGCCAGATAAACTCGCTACTCGATGGACTGACCAAGTTTGTCCAGAAACGTCAGCGGGAACAAGGTAAGTCATTTGTATCCCGTACCCGGATCACGCCAGACAACAACTTAGGCTTAACCTCTGTGGTGTTTAGAGTGGTATTAGCTAATCCACTAACCGGGCACGATATCTTGCAACAAGTGATTGAGGAGCAAAGGGAGATAGCCCAGCAAGACTCTGTATTCTTACCGCAGCTTTTAGCCTTAGATTAACGATGAGCTTTAAAATAGCACTGAAATAAGCCCTATCTCATACCCAACGTACAGCCGCCTCATTCAACGAAGCGGCTTTTGGTTTCATCATCAGGAAGTAAACAGAGCGGCCGCTGACCAAATAAACGGTAACGATAGCGCGCCACCGTATCATAGAGTCCATCACGTAATCCTTTCGGCAACCACTTACCGTAACGCAGCAACGGCCAGTGACCCGATAATAACTTTGCTATTTCGATCGCCGCATCACTCTTGATATACACCTGCTCATCCTGAAATAGATACACAGTGTCATACTGCAGCAATTGAGGATCATGCTGTACCAGTACTGACTGTGCCGTGGCGCTTTGCAGGGCACAAAATCGAAACTGTTTGTCAGGATCGTGGGCGATAATAAAATTCACCGCGCCATGGCATAAGTTACACCTAGCATCAAAGATCACTAGTGGTGAAAGATCAGACTTCATCATGGCCTTGATTGATAGGCTCCTTGTTGGCCTGCTTTTGTTGCATCAAATCAATAAAATCGTCAAGTTCCTGTCCAGGTGTAACCGCGAAAAAACGTTTTAGGCACACAAGCCCGGTGATCCGATCGGCCCTGAAATTACGAAAATCATCGCGTAGCTCACACCATGTCAGCAATGTCCAAGTACCACGCCAGAAATAGATAGCTAAGGGTCTCACATCACGTTCGCTAAGTGATTGCTTCGCATCGGTATAAAAGAGTTTAACCACCTCACGACGCTGGGCGGCATTCCTCAAGGGATCAAGAAATTGAAACTCATCGGAATCGAGATAGAAATCGGGAGAAAACATTAACGATTGATATGCCTGCAAGCGTTTAGGTAATACCGCTTCGACTTTAATCATTGCTTGCTTGGCCGCACTTCCGAGGGACTTCCCGCCCCAAGTTTGCACCATTCGCATGCCCACTTGAATCGCCTCTAACTCCTCCTCATTGAACATCAGCGGCGGAACACTAACCTCATGACGTAACAAATAACCTACGCCCGCCTCTCCTTCTATGGGAATTCCAGATAAACAGAGATCTTGAATATCACGATAGACAGTACGAGTTGACACTTCGAGTCGATCGGCCAACTGCTGCGCCGTCATCAATCTTCGCCCTCGCAATAGCTGTACAATTTGAAATAGACGATCCGCGCGGCGCATGGTTCTCCCTATAAAAAGGACGTCATTGGTGACGTCCTAGCAATAACGACATGTTAAATCGCGGTATGCACACCAATATAGATATCGACACTATCATCGGATGGATAACATTCAAAGTCGGTAAGGTATTGACGTGTATAGGGGCAAGATGGCTGTTCAAAGTACTGCCAGATCTCTTGCCATAACCTCACCACAGATTGAGGCATCTCACCTTTGGCATGAAAATGTAAGTAGTTACCCGGCGCTAGGGTTATCGATTCAAGGCCATCGCCAACGAGACCTCCGTTCTCGACATCCGTTATGACCCCCGCCATGACAGAGTACGCACCATTCATGTTGAACTCATAACCATAGTAAACACCATAAGCTGGCTGCTTATTGATGATCTGTTCGCCATACTGCCCCATAAAGCGCTGCCATAACGGGGCGATTTTTTGGCTCGTTGCGACGGCTTCATCCGCATTGGTGGTGCGAGTCGTCATGCCATGAATCACCATCTCATGAAGGGTAACCAGTTCCATATCTTTCTCTCCTATCCATTACCCATGGTTTATCGGTTAGGCGACCACAAACCGACTTTATTGCCTTCACTATCGACAAACAAGCAGCTAAAGCCACACTCACCCTCTTTTATCGCCATGACAGGAAGTAAAATAGTCACGCCGTTGGCCGCCAAACGCGTCACGAGAGGTTCAAGCTTATCAGCAAAGTGCAAATAAACAACACTGCCATCTAAGCTTGGTCGCATCATGGCATGTTTCACTAACCCTATGCTGGCGACTTGCTTATCTTGAGTTTCCAGTATTGCCATCTCCATGTCATTCATGGTTTCGCAGCGAAAACTCACATCAAAATGCTGACCATAAAACGCAATGGCACGATCCATATCTTCGACGGCAATCTCACCCCAAACTAACGGTGCTTGTTGTAACATAACATTCTCCTTGTTATCTCAGTGCCGATATCGGAGCTCGATATCTTGTAAAACACTTAAGTGACACAAAGAGCTTAACGCCCCCCTACTGACAGCATAGTGTCAGTAGAGGAAAATTAAAGTTAACGTGGATTAACCTGGCAACTCTTGTTGATGGCACTTAATCAAGTTAGCCATGGATTGTGCTGCCCGCGCTTGCACAGTTTGTAAACTATCCGTATCAACAAACTGCTCGACCACTTCGTAGTAACATTTCACTTTGGGTTCTGTTCCGGAAGGACGAACGATCACCCTTGCACCATCATCAAGCTGATAGATAAGCACATCACTAGCGGGAAGATCGATACGCTCTTCACGTCCGTCTGCGAAGCGACGTATACCGATACTGATATCATCGACCGATACCACAACTCGATCGGCTATCTTATTTGGCGCTAGCGCCCTGAGTTGCTCACCAATAGTTGGAGCGCCGCTTTCTGCGCTAAGTGCGATACTTACCTGTTGATTAAGATAGAAACCATACTGACGATAGATGGCTTCTAAGCGATCCCAAATCGTTTGTCCCTTGGACGCCAACTCAGCAGTGAGCTGCGCAAATGCAACCAGGGCCGATAAACCATCCTTATCCCACACCATGCTACCAATGGTGTAGCCTAGCGCCTCTTCATAGGCAAATAGGAAGCGGTTAGTATTAGTTTGTTTGCTCATACCGACATTGGTCAGCCATTTAAAGCCTGTTAAGGTGGTTTCGCATACCGCATTCAGTGAATCTGCAATTTGCGACAGCAGACTCGATGAAACAATAGTGCGACAGGTCAGGCGCTGATCATCTGGGGCGTGAGATAGTAGATAGTGACCCAATAACACTCCTACTTGATCGCCTGTGAGCATCTGATATGCCTCACTAGGACTCATGTCCGCAGAGGCATCGGTTCTGCGCACCGCCACCGCAAATCGGTCTGCATCCGGGTCGTTTGCGCATGCTAGCATAGCCGAGTGTTTATGGGCTTCAGCCATGACTAAATCCATTGCCCCAGCTTCTTCTGGATTGGGAAAGTTCACCGTGGGGAAATCCCCATCGGGCTCTCGCTGGGCCGCCACCGAATATACCTGAGTAAAGCCAGCATCCTTGAGCACAGTTTCAGCCATATCTGCTCCAACCCCATGCATTGCGGTGTAAGCAAGACTCACTCGCTCTGGCGCGGTATGATTTTGCAAGGTGCTAGCTTGCTGTATGCCATGTCGATAAGCCTGATAAAAATCGTCTCCCAATATGATTAACTTGCCCTTGGCGATGGCCTCGCTATGACTCATTAGTGAAATCGCGTTAGTTGCAGCATGTTCTATTCGCGCTGCGATTCCGCTGTCGTGAGGAGGGATGATCTGTGCGCCATTCTCCCAGTAAACCTTATAGCCATTATATTGCGGTGGATTATGACTCGCGGTCACCACAATGCCTGCGGCGGCATCAAGATGCAACACACCAAAGGCAACCAAGGGTGTAGGAGCGACTCTCTCTGTGAGGTAAACCTTAACACCTGCACTCGTCAAAACGGAGGCGGTATCATGGGCAAACCGCTTCGAATCATGACGGCCATCATAACCAATGATCACCCCGCGAGTCGACGCATCCTTTATTTGAGCTTTCAGGTATTCAGCCACCCCTTTCGATGTTTGTTGAACCACTAAAGGATTCATTCTCATCGGGCCTGCTCCCACCACCCCACGAATACCAGCCGTGCCAAACATAAGACGGCCACTAAAGCGCGCCGCTAACTCGTCAATATCGTCGTTATCAAGTAAGGTTTGGATCTGTTCACGGCTGTTTTCATCACCATCGAGACTCAGCCAATGTTTAATCTTTGCCTGTAAATGTACATTCATAACTCAACTCCGTATAGCACAGGGAAACCAGAATATGCAATTTCAAAATGAGAACAATTACTATTAACAGTATGCTCGTCAACGCTTAAGAACAAGTGAATTTGCATTAAAAGATAGGTAAAAATAGGTTTGATCGATAGAGGCGTAAAATAAACCACAGTAGTCAAGACTAAGCTAGAATATTCAAATCATTTCTATCTCGCTAACTCTGAGCTAGCACGACTTGGTTTCTCCCCGCATGCTTGGCTTGATAAAGCCCGACATCCGCTCGTTTCAGGGTATCTTCATAGGAGTTGTCTTGTGGCTCAATCGTCGCAACACCAATACTGACGGTAGCAAACAATCCATCTCGTGCCAGTTTCTGTAACTCGTTGTAAAAAGCAAGCCTGAGATGCTCAGCAAACTCCATCGATTGCGCTAGACTGATCCCAGGGAGTGCGATCACAAACTCATCACCACCATAACGATAAGCACTGTCGGTTTTTCTAAAATGCGTTCTACACGTCTCGGCCACCGCAACAATAATCTCATCACCAACATGATGACCCAGTTTGTCATTAACCGCCTTTAAGTGATCTACATCTAGCATCAAAATAGCGGTCGGAATGCCATAACGTTGAAAACTATCAAATTGAAAGGTTAAATCGCGCTCTAAACGACGCCGATTAAACAGTCCTGTTAATTGATCCGTATCGCTGAGTTCTCGCAGTTGGGCTTCAAACTCATGCCTTGTAGAAATATTACTCGCAACCCAAAGTACCACCTCTTCACCATCGATAAGAAAATCCAGCGCTTGAATACGTCCCTCGAACCAGATTGGCTGCTGTGGCCCCTCATCAGGTAAACCCTTTACATCCTTGTTGCTTAGCTCATACTCTTCGACCTGCAGTTTTTTACAGCTAAGCGCTCGTCCAATGATCGCTAAAAACCAGTTAGCTTTATTCTGACTCAACACATCCACAAGATTCAATCCAACTAAACCGCTGCCATCATGGTAATAACGGCTATCTTTACCGCCAAACACGGCAACATATTTACCGCTTTTTGATAATATGAACGCAGGATCGGGTAATGCCGCTAGCACTAACGCCATTTGTTCATTGTTAATCATAAAGACGACCTTAATCCCGAGAAACGTTAATCGAGCAATCCAAATCGTATTGATATTTCATTTTCACAGCACATCCGTAAACAACTGAAATAACATACTCTATTACTATGAATTTAGTCTGATTTTAGTATCACAACAAGATTAAATGACAACTTTGAAAGGAATAATAAATTGAGCAGCATCTAGCTCGGCAGATTGCTTCGTTAGGCACTGGTTAACCTTGGAAAACACAAAGGGTGGAAACTAAGATTCGAAAAGAGTTTACTTTTCAAACCACAATTGTCGTTCGCTTAACAAGTTCTTGGAACTATCTGATAAAAAAGGATTATCGATTCTAAATTCTTGACGCGTTGGTAGATTAACCCGCTCAAGTACCCCATGAGTTATAGCATGACTATAAAACAGACTATCGAAGCTACCATCGGCCAACGCGGCTCGAAGACCATATTCAAGTCGTTCAGCGAGTAGTTCATTATCTTGTCTAACAAAAAAATAGATCGGGGCCGGATAGATGATGACAAAATTCGGTTCAATCATTAGACCCGGTTGGTCAATAAGTTCGCTCCAAGGTTCATGTAGTCCCCGAAGATAATAGTCAAAACGCTTTTTATTGAGCATAGTGAGTAAATTATGGTCGGCGCCTCGAACTAAAGTAAAACCTTGTTTTTGAAGAATATCACTATCTGGCCAATCGAGTCCTTGCCCTACGGGGATCCTCTGCAGTTCTTCTAAACTACGAATGTCATTGAATTTATCTGCATCCTCACTGCGGATAACGGCGATGCGATAGCCTAAAAGCCCTTTCAACAAAGGAAAATAGATAGGTTTTAATTGCAGTTCTCTCTCCATCGTGGTCATTGTCCAAACAACATCCAACTCGAACTCTTGGACAAACTTGATTGCGCGGCGCTGAGTCATATCAATCGCTACAGCTTGAAGCTCGAAATCACCATATTGTTGCTCGCTCTTTTCCATCGCGAGTCTTAACAGATCGATAAAGTAGCTTTGCTTGGCGTCAATATACTTATCAGACAGGTTGTAACGTACATGATTTGGATTTGGAGTCGGGCTAGGGTTGGCCCATAGCAATGGGCTAAACAAAAGCAATAAGGAAATAGATACTCTAGCGATAACATGAAACATACTTCTCTCCCTGAGATGACAGGCCCAGAGATTACAGGCTCTGTTACTTTCCTTAGTTACCCTTTGTAAACACGCACCACACCCCCAGAAACTAGAATGAGTATAGCAGTGATCAATCACTTAGTAAGCGTATACCTGAAATAAAACTCAGTGAGAATTCGGTTCACTCAATAGGATAAAAATGGTGTAAACTTGCGCCGTCAAACAGCCAAAATAGATGTTCTGCACCATGAGTCAAAGCAAGTATGAATGCCATATAACCGTTACCGATCCCAATAGCGATGCCTGCACACTTTTGTCCAACCAAAGTCAGCATTCGAAACAGACAATCAAGCAAGCAATGGCAAAAGGTGCGGTATGGCTGAGCCGAGGTAAATATACTCAACGCTTGAGGCGTGCCAAAAAATCCTTAAAGGCTGGCGATCAACTGCACCTCTATTACAATGCCGATGTCCTTGCTCAAACCGTTGATGACGCACAATTATTGCTAGATAAGGGCGACTATAGCATCTGGTATAAACCCTACGGCATGCTATGTCAGGGCTCGAAGTGGAGCGATCACACGACGATCAATCGCTTTGTAGAAACTCATCTCACCCCGCAGCGCCCTGCATTTATCATCCATAGGCTCGACAGAGCGGCCACTGGACTGGTAATGATTGGACACAGTAAAACCACCACTGCGGCGCTTGCTGCACAATTTGAACATCGTCAGCTTGATAAACAATATCGTGTCATCCTTGCTGGGGAGTTTCCACTAGAACCACAAACAATAACAACCGATGTCGATGGCAAAAGCGCATGTTCTCATGCTCACCTCATTGAATATGATGCCCACAACAATCGCTCATTAGTACAGGTAAAAATAGAAACGGGTCGTAAGCACCAAATTCGAATTCACATGGCTAGCATTGGCTACCCTGTTATCGGAGACAGACAACATGGTGGTGCAGGTGAAGGCGATCCAAACCTGCAACTGACGGCCTGTTTTTTAGACTTCACTTGCCCTTTGAGCCAAGAGAAAGTGCATGTTGTCCTGCCAGAGCATCTGCAGCCTCAATTAAGTGATCTCTAAAATTTCTGTTTGAACTTACTAGGGCGTAATTCTGCCATCTGCAATCGTTGGGATACTATCGATAGGCTCCTCGCCCTCAAGTATCTCATCATAGCCTTTCGGTGGCGGCGTCCAACCACGCTCACTGGTAGCATGTTTATCGCTTCGATCTTTTACCATCTCTTGTTTAATTGTCTCTTCGAGCTCAATAAATAATTTACGGTAATTATTATCGAATCGCTCACCAGAGCTGTCATCACACCATGCCTGATAAAGAACATCAGAGCTGCGCTTCTCTACTCGTCTGAATATATTTTTCTGCTGCTCAACATGAAATGGATGAAAGCCTAAGCATCTCATCGCATCGGCACCTAATTCTAACGCCGATAATAACGTCTCTTTTTGAATATAATCCGCCCCGGCACTACGTAGCATATAAGCGTGGCCGCGGTCGAATGCCCGCGCTAACACTTTGACCTGTGGATAGGTCTTCTTAACGTACTTGACCACTTCGGTGGCACTGTCAGGATTATCCATAGAGACCACCAACAAGGACGCCTCTTCGATACCTGCGGTATGCAGCAGATCGGCACGACTAGCATCACCAAAATAACTCTTGATGTTTATCTTACGTAATACATCGATCTGGCTAATATCATGATCCAGCACCACCGTTTTTACGCCATTTGCGGTTAACAAACGATTGACCACCTGACCAAAACGTCCCATACCTGCAATGATAACCGTGCCCAGCTCATCGATATCATCGGCCTTGCGCTCACTTTTGGCAACTCGATAACGTGGCTCGATCAGCTTTTCAAAGGCAATAAATAAACCAGGAGTTAAGAACATACTGATTGCCACCACCAATGATAAAGTCTGCACCATTTCTGTCGGCAACACATGATTTTGTACCGAGAAACTCAGTAGAACAAAGCCAAACTCTCCAGCTTGCGCGAGGCTGAGCGCAAATAGCCAGCGATCGCTTTTGCGGATCTTAAACACTACACTGAGTATCAATAGCACTAAGGCTTTAAGCAGCATTAAGCCTAGAGTCAGCAGAAGAATAATCCCTAATTGTTGCCACAAAATCGCAAAATCAATACCCGCTCCCACGGTGATAAAAAACAGCCCTAACAATAAACCTTTAAAGGGATCGATATTCGATTCAAGCTCATGACGAAACTCGCTGTTAGCTAGGATGACTCCCGCTAGAAAAGTGCCTAATGCCGGCGATAAACCCACCAAACTCATTAATGCGGCAATACCTATGACTAACATTAACGCGGTAGCTGTAAAAATTTCCCTAAGACCAGAACTCGCCACAAACCGAAACAGTGGACGACTAAGGTAATGTCCACCCACCACCAATCCAGTAATGGCAGCGGTGATGACCATGGCATATGCCCATGAGGGTAAGCCCGCCACTAAACTTATTTCATCATGCTGTTGTGCTGCGCTGGTCGCGACAAGCTGCGCCTTATCGACTAAATCAGGTAAAGCGAGTAAAGGAATAAAGGCAAGCATAGGGATCACGGCGATGTCCTGAAACAGCAACACAGAGAACGCATTGCGTCCCCCTTCCGTTTTACCAAGCCCTTTCTCATTAAAGGTTTGTAATACTATTGCCGTCGATGACAACGCGAAAACCAGTCCGACGGTTAATGCGATACTCCATTGAAACTCAAGCCAGATAGCGACAGCCATTACAGCGACTGCGGTTAACACAACTTGCAGTCCACCTAAGCCCATTAGTCGATGACGCATGCCCCATAACATCTTAGGCTCTAGCTCTAAACCCACCACAAACAGCATCATCACGACACCAAATTCGGCAAAGTGTTGAATAACACTGGTCTCTTCGCCGACCAACCCAATAACTGGCCCAATGACGACACCAGCAATCAAATATCCTAGCACCGAGCCGAGCCCAAAACGCTTAGCCAGAGGGACCGCGATAACCGCAGCAACCAAGTAGATGAAGGCTTGTAGAAAGTACCCTGTCATCGCTATTCTCCTCTGATGATGCTATCTAACTGATCGTTCAATTTATCGAGTTTAGCGGCTTTACGCAGATCGAGACGATCTTCGACTAACGCTTTAAGCAATCGTTGCCAGTTATTGATATAGAATGACATTCGATTGTCTTCTATCGCCGTTCTTGCGCCAAATAAGGCTAACGGCGGTAGATAACGCATCCCTGTTAGACTTGCAGTCTGCTCTAGCGGCGCGAGTAACTGCCTAATCGTAAAATGGTTATATCCTTGACTCTTATAAGCATCCTCTTTACCACCAGCACTAAGTGCACATAGAAACAACTTATTTTTGAGCGCGACACCATCGGCACCATAAGCAAACCCATACTCAAGCACTAAATCTTGCCACTCTTTTAAAATTGCTGGAGTGGAATACCAATAGAGAGGAAATTGAAAAATAACAATGTCGTGATCGATCAATCGCTGCTGTTCACGCTCAATGTTGATATCAAACCTTGGATATTCACCATAAAGATCGACAGCGGTGACACCTTCAATCGATTTTGCGGCTTCAAATAGCGGAATATTAACTTCAGAGCGATGCTGAGAGGGGTGAGCCAGCAATAACAAAATACGCTTTTTAATCTCAGACATAGCAGTCCTTTACCTAATACTTCTACCATTAGTCAAATGATTGGTTAATGGGAGAAGTATGAAACGTCGCGACGGTTCTAGAGAAGAAAAAAGGCCTATAGAACCTGATAAGTCTAGATAAAATAGCCTGTTGGAGGTGGTTTCTCAAGCGAGATACGATTTACTTAAAACGTGGCGGCTAGCAGGTCTCATAAAGATGCAGTTGATAACCGTCATCTTGGTAGCTATCAATATGCCGCATACCCGCCTTGAGCAACACCTTACTTGAGGCGCTGTTTTCAACCATCACTTCTGCGTAAACCTTCTCGACCCCTAAGGTGCTGTGCGCATAGTCCAAGCAAGCCTTTACCGCTTCAGTGGCCAATCCTTGCCCCCAATAGTCGGGTAACATCCGATAACCAATATCGATCCCCCCGGCGCCACGATTGAGATAGGGTTCATATTTTATGCCACAAAACCCGATCAATTGATTATCTTGCTTGCAGATCAGCGCATATCGCGCGAAACCATGCTCGCGATACCCGGCCAACCAATAATCTTTGATAACCCGTTTGGCATCTTCAAGCGAGTTAACCTTGCCTGCATCACCTGTGTATCGTACCACCTCAGGATGAATCGAAAAGGCCAGTACCGCGTCAGCATCATCGAGGGTAAATTCACGCATCTGCAATCTTGGTGTATCTATCAAGGTGGTATTTGACAATTCGCTCATTTAACTACCCCATCACTTTCCCAAGGGGTCATAGCGCTCATGTCATCAAGGTCATAAGGCGTTAACTGATAAACATAATAGTTGAGCCAATTACTAACCAATAAACTCCCATGGCTGTGCCAGCGGGCAACAGGCTCTTGGTTAGGGTCATCATGACGAAAATAGTTAAGTGGCACGTCAGGATTGAGTCCCTCACCGAGATCCCGTTGATATTCATCTTTTAGGGTCGACTTTTGATATTCTGGATGGCCCATAACAAACAGGTTTCGGTTGCTGCGACTCAGCACCATGTAAGCCCCGGCCTCTTCTGATTCAGTTAATACTTGCAGCTCTGGGTGCGCTTTTAACTCACTGACATCCATCTCAGCAAAACGCGAGTGTGGTGCAAAAAACTCCTCATCGAAGCCACGAAGCAAAGGAAAATAGTGTTTACTACGTTGATGATTAAACACTCCTGAGCGTTTTTTTTGCAGTAGCTTTCTGTGCAAACCGTACAGGTGGTATAAGGCGGCGTGCGCCGCCCAACAAAGAAACAGTACCGATGTCACATGCTCTTGAGACCAATCGATGATCTCACGAATGTGGTCCCAGTAGATCACATCTTCAAACTCCACTTGCCCGAGTGGAGCCCCTGTAATAATTAAGCCATCATAATTTTTATGTCGTACATCTTCGAAATCACGATAAAAATTATTCATGTGATCGATAGAAGTATGTTTCGACTCTTTGTCATGAATTCGCAACAGATCGACATCGACTTGAAGTGGTGTATTACCCAGTAATCGCAGTAACTGGGTCTCCGTCTCGATCTTATTGGGCATAAGATTGAGGATCAACACCTTCATCGGCCTGATATCTTGATTCGCCGCCCGAGTTTCAGACATGACGAAAATATTCTCGGACTCTAGGATCTCTGCCGCAGGCAGATTATCAGGAATTTTTACCGGCATACCGCGCCTCTTATACTCTTGTTAAACATACGCCACGCGTATGCTATGACCATGAAGTCGGCGCGATAAGGGACAACATAACTTATCACTAACGGCCAACTTTCTGCACTAGTATCGACATAGGCGCTTGCGAGCCAACGTCGATGGGATATGACTGAGTATTAATAAACATCAGTTTATCACCTAGACTAATCTTGGCACCGATTGCATAGGTGTGGCCTTGCTCAAACTGATCTGCCGGGATCATAAATTGAAACGGTGCAGGTGTTGTCACATCGCTTCGCTCCAGCTCTGCAATAACCACCGCTGGTGCGTCCATCAAAGAGACATCTTTAACTTGAACCGTTAATACCGCATCACTTGGAAGGGCAATACGCTCTTTAAACCAAATTTCCCCCTGGATCTCGACACCCGCATTTGGAGTCGCACATCCACTCAATGTCGCAACCATTGCCCCGACAGATAAAACCGACTTTAACCAATTATTCATACTCTTACTCCTCATCATACATAAAGACTTCTAGATGTCCATATGTCTACGTTATAAATCTTGTTCTCAACGCGTTAAGTTCATATCATAGGCCAACCATTTGTTGTCGAATACCCTCATGACTCAAGCAACTGCCATAATTGTGGGCGCGAGCTCACTGTTAAGCCGCGAAATAGCTAAGCAACTCTCAGCGCAAGGTGTAGAACTTTCACTCCTTGCCCAAGACCCTGATTCACTGAGGGAATTTGCTCAATCACTGCCAAGCAAAGCGACTGTGCATGCATTAAAAGTAGAGCAGCCACAAGCCATTATTTCCACCTTAGAATCCCTCTGGCAGGACTTAAATGGCGCCCACTTAGTCATAGTGAACACAGGACTAAATAGCTATGATGCCAGCCTACCATGGCAGCCTGAAGAAGATATTATTACCGTCAATGTGCAGGGCTTTAGTGCCATATGCAATACGGCGTTTAGGCTATTTACCGAACAGGGTTATGGACAGCTAGCAGCTGTTAATTCAATAGCGGGATTACGTGGTGGACCTAGCGTGGCATATCACGCTTCTAAAGCTTACGCGACTAACTATTTGGAAGGGCTGAGCATGCATGCTCAGCGTCTTAAGCTTCCCATCACCATCACAGATCTTCAGATGGGCCTACTAGATAAAGCGGCAATGCAGGGGAGTCGACTATGGTTATCCCCGCCAGATGAAGTTGCAAAGCAAGTGATTAAGGCAATGAAGTCCGCTAAGCGCAAAGCTTATATCACCAAACGCTGGCGATTGGTGGCCTGGCTAACCAAACTGTTACCAGAGTTTATCTATAATACCCGCCATTGGCGCACTAAAGAGCAGCGCCTAGCAGAGAAAGCGGCGCAAAAGTCGAAATAGGCAATAGGCAAGCAAGGGGATAAATACAATAGCCCAAATAACAAAAAAGGAGCCTAAGGGCTCCTTTTTTATCTGTTAAACTGTCGCGTTTCTTAAATAATACATTTAGACATTATTAGAAGGTATAACCAACACTCACCATATATACCCATGGATCGATATCGGTTTCAATTTTCACGGGTGCATCGCCTAAATTGAATTTAACATCTGTGCTAATTTGCGCATACCAAACCGACGCGTTCACGAGCCAGTTTTTATTGATCTGATAATCAAGACCCACTTGAGCCGCTAAACCCCATGAGTTACTTAAACTTAGATCTGTCAATGCACCATTAAGGTCATTGGTAAACTCATTATCAAAGAAGTTAGTGAAGTTAACGCCAGCACCAATATAAGGACGTAACTTAGAGTCCGCCGAACCGAAGTAATACTGCGCGACTAAGGTTGGTGGAAGATGCTTAGTTTCGGCAATCTTAGTATATCCGTTGCCGTCACCTAAATTTAAAGAAACATCATGACTAAATGGTGTCGCCGCTAATAATTCAATTCCCCAGTTATCGGTCAACATATAACCCAAATTCAGGCCTAACTGAGTGTTATCATCTACTTTAAACTCACCAAGTCCAGCCACATCTTGGCTAGATTCATTCGGTGCGACCATAGCGGCACCAGCACGAACGATAAAATCACCGGCTTGATGTGCAGAAACAGAAGTGGCGAAACCAGTAGAGAGAAGAGTTACAGCGATTAGACCTGATACGATATTTTTTTTCATCATACTACTCCATTAATACAACAGCATATGTCGTTTTTATTATCAAAATCCTTACATTTGCGTGTATCCTGCCAGAAGCAAATTAGCTACATATTGATCCATATCAATAACCACGCCTTCTACCTAATTAGTCGTAACTATAACTGACACGGATCACATAAAACGAACAAATATTGATAATGCACCTTTGAATTTAGTGATAAAGATCACCTCGAGTTCACCTACGCCGTCCCACGCGTCCGTTATCGGTGGCAATCACAAAGCGGGTGCCAAATAGCGCTAAATAATGCTCAAGTAATGGTGAAATCAAAGAGAAAATTGGAGTCAAAGCGGGAAATGGCAAAAACGGAAACAGAAAAGGCAAAGAATTCAAAAAATCATGGTAAAAATCCAAGTATCATTGTAGAGCATCCACCTTCTGAAACTAGTAGCTGGAATATCAATCCCTAGAAGGGAGCTTTCCTACCCTGCTTTAGCAAAAAGCCATGTTATGTAGGCCATTGAACATAACCTACTGCATAACTTTCATTGATTTTATTTCACCAAAGCCTAATTGATGCTCCCCATCTCCATAGGCGGTGGTTTTAGAGTGACAACAAAAAAGGAGCCTAAGCTCCTTATTGTGAATGATCGACTAAACGACTGCTTACTCTACTAGGATTGACCCACTAGGACTTAGTTAACGCGATGTAGCCCGTCTCATTAACACCTCTGTGGTGTATTTGCCGTTATTAATAACCGGAAACTTATCATAAGTCTGGAAAATCACTTTCCCTTGATATTGAATCATGGCAACGACCCCATAATTAACTGACTTGTCGATAGTTTCTGCGCCAAAAGTAAATTTAAATGGCACGGGCGTCCGAGCAATATTAAATGACTTCTGCGCAATGATCACGCCAGGAGTATCGAGATCGATAACCGCAATAGTGATTGCACTCCCTTGCGGCAGCGCTATCTTCTCTAAATAGCCAGCCGCTCCGTTAACAATAACCGGAGGCTCAGGCTGTACTGTGACACAGGCGCTGAGAACAAATATGCAAAATAGTGTGATAATACTTTTAACTTTGGTGCTCATAGATTCAGCCTAATAAAATATTGCTCATCGCTTAGTAAAACGAATTAACCCTTCTTGAGTCGCCGATGCGACCAATTCACCGCCTTGAGTAAAAAACTCTCCGCGCACAAATCCCCTTCCACCACCCGCATTTGGACTATCAATGCTATATAACAACCATTGACTCAGATCCAGCGGCCGATGGAACCACATAGCATGATCAATAGTCGCCATACGCATACCTGGCGTTAAAAATGATACACAATGGGGCTGAACAGCAGTAACTAAGAAATTAAAGTCTGAAGCATAGGCCAGTAGGTATTCATGTACAGAGAGATCGGCAGGAATGTTACCGTTTGCTCTTATCCACACATATCGTTTGGGATCCGATACTGCCGGAGCGATAGGACTACTTGGATTGACCAACCGCATCTCTAAGGGAGAGTCGGCCATAAATTTTTCAAGCACCTTGGCAGGCACTTTATCACGCAGAGTCATTGCCAACTCTTGCTGATTCAACAATCCTTCAGGACCAGGAACATTTGGCATTACGCTCTGATGCTCAAACCCTTCCTCCTCAGCCTGAAACGAGCACGTCATATAGAATATCGGTCTACCCTTTTGGATAGCCTTTACTCTTCTGGCACTAAAACTGCCTCCATCACGCATAATCTCAACGTCATAAACAATTGGTTGTTTTTCATCTCCAGCACGTAAGAAATAGGAGTGAAATGAGTGAACCTGTCTATCGCTTGCTACCGTTTGTGCTGCAGCGCTTAATGCTTGACCCATCACTTGACCACCAAATACATGGCCAAAGCCTAAATCCTGACTCTGACCACGATAAAGCCCGACTTCTATCTGCTCAAGAGAAAGTAGTGATAACAGATCATCTAAAACGTGGCTCATTCCACCCCCAGCAACAACATCGATTTATTGACCGCTAAGCTTACCTTAGAATCGACTCATGTTACTAGGACATGTTGCGCTTTAAAGGCATGTTTATCAGTGAGGTTTCTTGAGTAAATATCAATATTGTGTTCAGGTAACAAACTATAACTATTAAACTTATTCGATAACTATATGGCGTTCTAATGCGGCTCTCTTTGCCCAAGCTGTCACTTGATCTTCTGCACTAGGATGTTGACGACAAGGTGGTGCTCGCTCAATCTCTAACCAACGTTGCTGCAATACCTCTGGATTACAGTGTTCCTCATCAATACGAATATGCTGATATTCGGTAAAACCACCTCTACTGACACTACCCGCAGCCACTAACAGGTGTTGCCCTGTCGGCGCATATTTAGAACTTAGAAACAGCATCACAGCGCTCACAGACGAGATGGTAAACAAGGGCTTAACCGAAGGGGCAAGATGATGTTCAGTCATCTGAGTTAATGCATGAGGAGTAATGGTATTGACGCAGATATCATACTCTTTGCCTTCCAAAGCAAGGCTATTGGCGAGACCAATTAAGGCCATCTTACTGGTACTAAAACTGGTCTCATACATGTTGCCATACAATCCACTGGCTGCACTGCTGACTAATATGCGACCGTAACCTTGCAGTTTCATCAGGGGCCAAACCAATTTAGTTAAATAGAAACAGCCATTAACGTCCACATCCAACTGATGTTGCCAACGTTCCTTGGTTAACAGATCAAACGGACAGGGATGATGGATGCTAGCACAGTGGATCAGAATGTCTATCTGCCCCCATTTTTCATGGGTTTGATGAACGGCTTCAATTAATGCGGTTTCGTCACGAACATCAATAGCAAAACTTAGAATATCCGCACCCAGTTGCTCTAGTGCCTTAGCGGTGTTTTCTAATTCGGAATAACGGCGATGAGGCTCTCTAGCATCACCATAACCTGAATCGATAAGCGCAATACGCGCTCCTCGCTCAGCCAAGGCGATGGCATATGCTCTTCCTAAGCCGGCTCCTGCTCCTGTGACGACAGCGACCTGTTCATCAAAACGCATCACCTAGATTCCTTTTTTATTAGGCGGTTCAATAACGTTTACTTTACGTCAAGCTAATATAATAAAATCATTATAAATTAATTAGATAAGTTTTAACAAAACGCGAATAAAACCAGACTCACGAAGTACTATAACAGCACATTTATCAACCATATTCTTTGACTTCGGCTACAGAATTAGTCATGTTTCGGATAATAATCGTGCTCTACATCAAGTTTTTCACATTCTATTAACAGACAGTTATTCCAATCCTATCCCTATGGCTAAAGATCCCAGCCATAAACAATAAATAAAACGAAGCAGTTCACAGAATGCTAATACAAGCGCTTCATCGACATAGCGTTTTTTGTTATGCTACGCGCATAATTTAGGCCTTCACCGCCTCAGTCCACCTACTTGTTAACAACTACGAACATAGATAATGAATCCTTGGATCTTAGCTTCACGACCACGTACCCTTCCAGCCGCTATTGGCCCGCTATTGGTTGGTAATACGCTTGCGCTTCATCTCGAACAGTTCAGCTGGCTTATCGCCTGCACATCGATGATTTGCGCATTGCTGCTGCAGATTGCCGTCAATCTAGCAAATGATTACTTCGACTTTAAAAGTGGTATTGATACTCAAGAGCGTCTAGGGCCCATACGTGTCACTCAGAGCGGCTTATTAGCACCAGAAAAAGTACGTAATGCGATGATTATCTGTCTGATACTTGCCCTCAGCGTTGGTTCTCTGCTTATTTATCATGGCGGCTGGCCCATTGCTATCCTAGCTGCGGCGTCAATATTAGGTGCGCTCGGTTATAGTGGTGGCCCCTATCCTCTCGCCTCTCATGGCTTAGGCGAAGTAGCCGCCTTTATCTTTTTCGGCTTAGTGGCCGTTGTCGGCAGTTATTACTTGCAAGCAAGCGATACCAGCATCGCCGCCTGGCTATTGGGAAGCGCTATTGGCCTATTTAATGCCGCGGTCATGTTAGTAAATAACACCCGTGATATTCCAACTGATACCAAGGCGGGTAAATTCACCCTTGCCGTCAGGATCGGTGAAGGTCAGTCTCGTGTCCTCTATCAAGCATTAGTGTATCTGCCTTTTGCATTGATCATCGGTGGTTTCTTTATGGGTCTATTGCCTGGGCTACCGGTATTACTGGGCGGGCTATCATTGATTTTGGCTAGAAAACTAAATAGCGAATTTAGCCAAACTTCAGGTGAAGCGCTAAATCCGTTACTCGGTCAAACGGCGAAACTGACCATTATTTTCAGCACCCTCTTTAGCATAGGATTAGCCTTTAGCCTTTAGCCTTTAGCCTTTAGCTTAAAGAGTAAAAAAGCACTAAACGAAAAAGGCCTGTGAAATCACAGGCCTTTTTACTCGATTATTTTACGACATATTTTTACAGCAAAAGTTAAGCAATCTTTAATTTCAGCTGTAGCGATAAGCCATTACAAATCGTATTCGTTACCATCTTTAGAGGTAAACTGCTTATTGCCTTTACCCGCTTGACCGCTAATGAGACTAGTCCAACTACGCTGAGATGGTGCTTGGCTGCTATTAACAATTGTCATCAAAGCCGCTTCAACTTGCACATCGTCAACACCAGCTCGATCATAACAACCATTCTCACCACTTCTATCTAGTGACAACTCAACATGAAAACCGTTATTTTTAAGCACTATTGAGCTAGGTTCACACTTATGACCCGTTAAGGCAACGAACTGTCTTGGCTGAGCAAGACCACTCTGGGTGCCATCGGCAAAAAACGCAAGAAGCTGTTTATAGTAAATCACATAGCTGCAGACATCCTGATGAGAACCATTGCTGAGAGGGAAATATTGATCAAGAATTTGCTTGGCGTAAGCCATAGTGTCGTTACTGTGACTGTTTTGATCTAATGCGTTGTTTCCATTCATAAGTGTCATAGGCATTACCTGCTTGATGAAGTTGTAAATACTTTGGTCTATCTGGTTATGTTGCTCTGCTTGAATATTCATAGCTTCATCCTTCCAATAGTGATTTATCGCTAAACTGGCTTTGACTGACTTGGTCAAAGAGAGCGATTAACGACGAGTCTCTTCACACCAACAATCAGTCCCGATTGCTTAATTTGTAGTCTAGCGCTTTTTTCTTTACAATTTCACAATAGAAATTTCACAATGTGAATTTTACAAAATGAAAACAAATACTAGCCTAATGAGAAAGTCACATTTTCTGGGAACTAAAATTAGAAACCTAAGAAAACGTAATAATCTAACCATGGAAGATCTTTCGGCTCGCTGTGTAAGAGTCGATGCCGATTCTGCTCCCTCAGTCTCTTACCTCTCAATGATAGAAAGAGGTAAGCGAGTCCCCAGTGCTGGCATGCTTGCGGTGATTGCAGCTGTGTTTCAAAAAGAGGTCGACTGGTTCCTTGACGATGCACCAGAAGAGCAAGCTATAACCCCAGTCAAAGGGTCAAGGGGCGGGATCAACGGCATGGCATTGGAGCCGAGTTTTTTGTTTTCAAATGAGATCCTCCAAATCGCTATCCCTGAGATGTTGTCACAAACGGGGATCAGTGGTCGCCAATTTGCACATCTGTTAATTCGCGCCCATCAGGAACACCATCAGAATCATTTCCCCGATCTTGAACGAGCCGCCGAAGAGGTGGGACTAAAACGCATGCCATTAAATCTCGACGACCTGCTTAGCATAGTCGATAGATTGGGGCTAAAAGTGAAATGGTTTAGCCAGGCACCTAAAGAGATCTGCATTGAGGCTGGAGCGAGCGAACAGCATATCATCACCTCCTATTTCGAATTACCGAATCAGATCTGCCTCAATAAACTCCTAAGAAACCACAACAATCGACTCAAATATGATTTAGCGGTACATATTGGTCACTGTGTTTTACACAACAAAGATGGCCTGAAAAGTATCATGGTCGCAGGTCGAAGCCACGGCACGAGTTTAAGCGAAGAGACCTTCAATTCACCGCAATCATCAACGGTCGATGCCCAAGATATTTTGCATGCATGGCGTGACTTTGAGTCTAGCTTCTTTGCCGGCGCCCTACTCTGCCCTAAAGTTCCCTTTAGACAACTGCTCGACCGTCACGGTTATGAGATAGATGTGGCAAAACTCGTAGGAGTCTCGCCATCGGTGGCCATGCGGCGAATGACCGCTGTATCACCCTACAGTCATTGGCACTATTTCGACGCTTATTCGCCAGGCAAACTCAAGGCGGTCTATCGTGGTAACGGGATCCCTCTGCCATGGGGTAACATGCGTCAAGTGGAAGATCCCTGTCAACACTGGGCGGTATTTCGTATGATCAATGCGGCATCAACGGGATCGTCGGCGCAGATATCTATATTAGATGTCGCCACCGAGCCAAAAATCTACTGCTGTGAATCGATCCGTGTCAATGACTTAGCCGGTAACCCCCATGTATTGTGCGCCGGTATCGACCTTAACCCCGCTATCGAAGCCCAAGGTGGAGACGCCCAATCCATTGCACACGAACTCAAAAAGGTCTGCGTAGACAATGGCGGCTCGGCTAACCTACCCACTAGCATCAAAACAGATATCAAGCGAGTGGCAAAAATCCTCAACATCAACTGGGTTGAACGCGGTATAGACAACGAAGCTAGGCTAATTTGCTCTCGTGGCTCAACCTGTCCGCGTAAACCTAGCTGCTATGAAAGCGGCACCTGTGGAGGCTAGTGAAGTAACAAAAAAGCCGTCATCTCATTCAAGATAACGGCCTTTTCTATTTCTTACCTTGGAAAGGTTAAACTTTCTCTATGGTGCGCTCACTATGACTCCAGTTAAGGTGGTACTTCTCACCAGCTGGGGTATCGATACGTTCAAACGTATGAGCGCCGAAAAAGTCTCGCTGACCTTGGAGTAAATTCGCAGGTAAGGTTTCGCAGCGATAGCTATCATAATACGCCAGCGCAGAGCCGATACAAGGCACTGGCACGCCACCAATAATGGCTTTGGCTACCGCTTGACGCCAATCTAGCTGTTTTGCCGACAATGCATGACTAAAACTGCCTGCCATCAATAAGTTAGCCAGCTCTTCGCCGTTCTCACTGGCCTGTTGATAGGCCTTAGTAATCGACTGCAAAAATGTCGCTCGGATAATACAGCCTGCGCGCCATATTTTAGCGATATCGGCAAAGTCTAACTGCCAATTTTTCTCTTTTGCCGTCATCGCCATTAGCTGAAAACCCTGAGCGTAGCAGGCGATCTTGGCACAATAGAGCGCATTCTCTAACTGCGAGATAAATTGAGCCTGCTCTTCAGCGCTCATTTTCATCGGCTGCGGGCCCGCTAACATCTTGCTTAACTGCTGGCGCTGATTTTTTTGGGTGCTTACCGCTCGCGCATAAACCGCCTCGGCAATCGTTGGCGCAGGGCAGCCTATTTGAAGGCTGCTGACGGCAGTCCAAAGACCTGTGCCTTTCTGGCCCGCCTTATCGAGGATCATCTCCACCAAAGGTTTACCTGTGATGGGATCGGCCTGAGAAAGCACATCGGCACTTATTTCCATCAAGTAGCTGTTTAAGCTACCTTGGTTCCAGCGCGCGAATACCTGACCAATGTCGCTAGCACTCATGCCACAGCCATCGCTTAATAGTTGATAGGCTTCGCAAATAAGTTGCATGTCCGCGTATTCAATACCGTTGTGCACCATCTTAACGTAGTGACCTGCACCCGCTGGACCAATATAGGTTGTGCAAGGCTCGCCCTCTGTTACCGGGTTACCCGGCTCTTGACGTTCAATGGGTAGGCCAGTCGTCGGGTCGACTTTAGCCGCGATAGCTTCCCAAATCGGCTTAATCCTATCCCAAGCTTTTCTGTCGCCACTTGGCATTAACGATGGACCAAAACGCGCCCCCATCTCCCCGCCTGATACGGCGCAGCTGAAAAAGACAAACTGCCCTGCATATTGGGCTTCTCGCGCTACAGTGTCGGTCCAAAGGCTATTACCAGTGTCGATAACAATATCGTCAGCTTCTATACCCGCTTCAATCAAGGCACTGCACACGCCATCAACGGGCGCTCCCGCTGGCACAGACAATACCAATACCCGAGGTTTTGCGAGACTAGACAACATTTTTGAAAGATTGCTACAACCGGCTATGCGCTGCGCAGTATCAGGAAGACGCTCTGCTTGCTCCTGCTTTAGCAGCGCGGTAATTTTTTGCGTGTCGAGATCAAACGCGGCAACGTTGTAGTGATTGTCGGCAATATTGAGTGCGAGGTTTTTACCCATCACACCTAAGCCAATCACACCTATATCGAGAAGGTCTGGGTGATTTTGCATTAGATTTTCCCACGGAAAACAGAGATTATAGACGCCTATCTGTTATAGTTTTCAGCCCAAGTTTAGTCAAATCATAGGCTTGTAATCGTTTACATCCACTGCTCTGACACTGCGCAATTGATAGGCAAGAAATTGGCGGCGATTATACAAAAATTGGTAAGTTAATTACTAGGCTATATCCCGAATCACTGAACACACCAGAAAACAGTGTGTTCGCTATAATAATAAGCATCTCTTAGAGTTGTTTTTATTTCAACGCTGAGTACTTCTTCAAAACACTACTTTTGATTTAGATCTTGGGTCAAAGTCAGGCAAAGGTCTCGCAGCTGTTCGACTTCTTGCACCGAGATAGTCACTTTTTCTAGTAGCCTCTGTGTCAGTGCCAACGCCTCCTGTTTAAGGGAAAGCCCCGTAGGCGTGACGCTAATGACTTTTTTTCGCTCATCGGTCATATCGATATTGCGCACCACTAAGCCTTTTGATTCCAACCGTTTAACAATCGGTGTCAAGGTCCCAAGATCGAGCCGAGTCGCCAAGGACAGCGTCGTTAAACTGGCATCATCTTCAAACCACAGCGCTTGCATCACTAGATATTGCGGATAGGTGAGATCGCAGCGCTCTAGCAGTGGCCGATAAGCACGCACCAAGGCATTAGCGGCGGTATAAAGTGCAAAACACACATTGTCTGACAGACCTTTGCCTGCTGATGATTGTGGCTCCTCACCGCCAGAGGTCGATGAGATAGATTGTTCAGTCACAGTCTTTGTCCTATGTAGCTTATTTATATAGATGCTTAACATTCACCTCACTCGCAAGGTGAGGACCTTATTGTATCGACCTCAGAGGCATCAAACGAATCACTCGATACTAATAACTCGATACTAAATGCAAATACTTTGCGCGCAAAGCATTTGCATTATCCCAGAGATAATTGTAAAGTCTACCACAATTAATTAGCGCACAAAGTAAAAAAGGTATTTTATGAACGCACAGCAAATTGTTTTGAACGCACGCCCAGAAGGCATGCCATCTAAGAGTGACTTTTCCATGATTGACGCCGAGCTGCCAGCCATCAAAGCTGGTGAGTTCTTGGTGAAGAACCTATGGATGTCTGTTGACCCATACATGCGTGGCCGTATGATCGATAGAGAAAGTTATATCGCACCATTCGCTTTAGGCGAAGTGCTTGAGGGTGGGGCTATCGGCGAAATTATCGAGTCTAACCATGCAGACTTCCCTGTCGGCGCCAAAGTCAACAGCATGAATGGCTGGCGCAGCCATTACATTACCGACGGCAGAGACCATACCCTGTTACCCCAAACGCCTTTGTGTGAATCACATTTTCTTGGGGTCCTTGGTATGCCAGGCATGACAGCATGGACGGGTCTAAACCGTATCGCCGAACTAAAACAAGGCGAAACCCTTTTCGTCTCTGCTGCTTCTGGTGCGGTAGGCAGTGTGGTTTGTCAGCTTGGCTTATTGATGGGCGCCAAGGTCATCGCCTCTGTAGGCTCAGATGAAAAAGCCGAAGCGCTTAGCGCCATGGGCGTTGAGCAAGTGATTAATTACAAAACTACCGCTAACTTAAGTGCAGCACTGTCAGCGGCTGCGCCACAAGGGGTCGATGTTTACTTTGAAAACGTGGGCGGTGAACACCTAGCTGCTGCACTAGACAATATGAACGACCATGGACGTATTGCAGTGTGTGGCATGATCTCTCAATATAATGACACAGCGCCCACACAAGGACCGAGTAACCTTGCCTACATCATCATGAAAAAATTGAAGATAGAAGGTTTCATCGTCAGTGAGCACTGGCAACACTATGGCGAATTTTCTCAGCAGATGGGGCAATGGCTAGCGAGTGGTCAGGTTAAAGCAGAACAAACCATCTATGAAGGGCTCGAGCAAGCGCCTGCTGCATTTATCGGTCTATTTGAGGGGAAAAACCGCGGAAAGATGGTCGTTAAACTGGCCTAGTCCCGTGGATTTAGTCGATTGAATATACAAAAGCCGACTCATCGTCGGCTTTTTAGTTTTCCGATATCTAAAAGCTAAGTCAACTATAGCAATAATCAAACGCTCCGGTGACTCTGTAATTCAGCGAGTATCCTCGTTAATTCGGCTAGTGAAGAATACAGTTTTCCGATAATTAATGTCATTTCAATTAAGAGAGATGAGCGGCTACTTTGGCTTCAATGGTATCTAAAATATCTTTACCTTGCTGCGAGTTAATGTCTAACTCACAGCAAGGTTCAACAGGCCCTAGCAACCTAAAAATACCCACCTTAGTATTATTCGACTAATTGAAAATTTCTTCATGGCTCAGTCTAAATACAATAAACACTGAAACAACATAGCACATAGGTTATGAATAAGTTTTCTATAAAGCATAAAACGTCACTAACTTAAACCCAAAAGACTAACGATAAATAGAAAGGCTGTTCTTACTCCCAGCTTGCCAGTTCCCCCAACCTTGATAACTCATCTAAGCAAGATAGTAACAAGCTTACGACCCATAGGCGCCTACACCAAACTGCTCACATCTACTCTAAGTTGAAAAAATAATAAATTATCAACAAATGAGCCTAAAGGTTATCAAGATACACGCTATAGTTAATAAGTGTTAGTACTTTAACTAGCTTTTTTATGGAGAAGCGTATGAAGATTAGAGACTTAAGCGTCGTGAAAAAAATATGGCTAAGCTACTTGGTTGTATTCGTAGTATTTGCGACGGTTGCCCTATTATTAGTATTGAGCCTATCGGCCCTAAACCAGAATATAAGGATGCTGACCGACAAAAGCCTGCCTTCTGTCGCAATATTAAAGGGAATACAAGTCGACATAACCAAAGTGCGTAAAGATGAGTTCTCCTTACTCCCTAACAGCGATAATCCTAAAATAGGTGAATGGCTAAAAGACCTAGATAAGTGGCGCAAAGATGTAACAGACGGAATAACCGCCTATGAATCATTGGATCTCAACCAACAAGAAATACGTTCATTTAAGGTATTTAAAGATACTTGGAATCAATATATTCAAGAAACCAGCACCTATAACGGTCTGCTCGGTCGAGGGGACGCAGAAAAAGCCAATCAGGTAGTATTGTCGAGTTTTGGTACCTATTCCAAAGCCCTAAGTAGCCTAGATGATACCCTTGGACTCAATGATGAGCTCGTAAAACAAATTGGGATAGACGTTCACAATGAAGCACTATCGACACAATACAGTGCAAGCATTGGCGCCGTGGTGATTATTTTGGTCATCATGCTGTCCTCGACACTGCTGTCTCGCGCAATATGTCGTCCCATCGACAGAGCATTGGATTTTGCAGCTAAGATTGCTAAAGGGCAACTCAACAACGCGATAGAGGACGAAGCCCTCACCCAAGATGAGCTTGGCACCTTGCTTCGCGAACTCATTACCATGCAGACCAACCTTCACTCATTGGTATCAGAAATCAATGATTCCACATTTCAGCTAACCGCAGCCGTCGAAGAGGTGAGTGCCATCTCGGGACAAAATGCATCAAACATGCAGAATCAACAGCTAGAGCTCAGTTCCGTCGCCTCGGCTATGACTCAGATGCAGGCTGCCGTCGGTGAAGTGGCACAAAATACCGAAGCTGGAGCAACCTCGGCCTATTCGGCAACAGAGGTCGCTAAACAAGGTACGCTGACTCTGCAACAGACCATAGCCGTCATCGATCGAGTCTCGAAAACGATCCAAGAATCCGATGAATTGGCTCAAGAACTCGAAGCGAGTTCAAACAACATCAATATGGTCGTAGATGTGATCCGTGGCATCGCCGAACAGACAAATTTATTGGCACTGAATGCGGCTATTGAAGCAGCGCGAGCGGGTGAACAGGGACGGGGCTTTGCCGTGGTCGCCGACGAAGTAAGATCTTTAGCTCAGCGCACCCAAGATTCTACCTCACAGATTGTCGATATCGTTAATCAACTACAGGAAAACAGCAGCAAGATTGGTATCTCTAGCCAAGAATGCCAACAAGGCATTGCCCAATGTGTCGATCAGGTTAACGAAGCTGGTAGCCAAATCAGTGAAATCGAACATTCGGTGGAGAACATAGCCCAGATGAGCACCCAAATCGCCACTGCCTGTAGCGAGCAAACTGCGGTATCTGAAGATCTTAATCGCAGCGTGGATCATATCAATAATGTATCGACCGAGATGGCCGAGGGAGCTTCTCAAACAGCGATTGCATGCCAAGAAATAAGTAGCTTGGCCCATAATCTTAAAGCAAGAATAGAAACCTTCAAACTGTAAAGCCATCAGGGTTAACTGGGGGTGTAAAAAAAGGGCCATCTGGCCCTTTTTTAATCCGACAGCCTAAGTCCTAGACATGGGCATCGGCGTAGCCCATACGAGTCAGCGCATTGCGCACTAGTTCCAATGTATAAGGATCTTCAATGGTCGCAGGCATATTAAAGCTCTGATTATCGGCAATCTTACGCATAGTGCCGCGTAAAATTTTGCCTGAACGTGTCTTAGGCAACTTAGGAATCGCACTCACCAACCTAAATGCCGCCACAGGGCCAATCTGTTCGCGCACAAGGGCAATAAGCTCTATATAAAGCTGTTCGTCAGTTAAGGTGCAACCCTTTTTAAGCACCACTAGTCCCAGTGGTACCTGCCCCTTGAGCTTGTCATCGACACCTATCACAGCCGCTTCGGCAACCTCCTCGTGTTGACACAATACCTCCTCAAAACGTCCCGTCGATAAGCGATGACCAGCAACATTGATGATGTCATCGATACGACTCATGATGTAGAGGTAACCCTCATCATCCATATAACCCGCATCACCCGTCAGATAAAAACCAGGATACATAGATAAATAACTTTCTTTATAACGCCCCTCGTTTTGCCAAAGGGTCGCCAAGGTGCCTGGTGGCAATGGTAGCTTTATCACGACATTGCCCGTTTGATCGGCGGGCACTTGATCGCCCATCTCATCAACCACTTGAACATCATAACCCGGCACAGCTAATGCTGGTGATCCTGGCTTAACAGGCACTGGCGCTGTCCCCATCATGTTGGCTGCCACTGGCCAACCAGTTTCAGTCTGCCACCAATGGTCGATAATAGGTTTGTTTAGCTTCTGCTCCGCCCAATGTAAGGTATCAGGATCGCAACGCTCCCCCGCCAAGAACACGGTTTTTAAGCAACTCAGGTCAACGTCTTGCAAGAAGTCGCCATCGGGATCATCACGCTTAATGGCGCGAATCGCTGTCGGTGCCGTAAAGAAGCTCTTCACCTGATATTTAGCAATGGTACGCCAGAAAATACCGGGATCGGGTGTCCCCACAGGCTTACCTTCAAATAACAAGGTTGTCGCGCCCACCAACAAAGGGCCATAGACTATATAAGAGTGACCCACCACCCAACCGACATCCGATGCAGCCCAAAACACATCTCCGCCATTAATATCGTAGATATTTTTCATCGACCATGCGAGCGCAACCGCATGGCCACCATTGTCTCGAACCACACCTTTGGGTTGACCTGTGGTGCCAGAGGTATAAAGCACATACAGGGGATCGGTTGCCTCCACTGGCTGACAGTCGATATTGGGCGCATCGACCATGGCGAATTGCCAGTCTACGTCGCGCCCTTCCACTAAATCCGCATGCAGTTGATGACGATTTAGGATGAGGCATTGATCCACTTGATGGGTCGCTTGGTTAAGAGCATCATCGAGTAGCGGCTTATATGCCACCACGCCTGAAGGTTCGATACCACAAGATGCCGATAGAATCATTTTTGGCTTGGCATCATTGATACGCGTCGCCAACTCATTAGCAGCAAAACCACCAAATACCACAGAATGAATGGCGCCAATACGAGCACAAGCTAGCATGGCATAGGCAGTCTCTGGCACCATGGGCATATAGATGATCACTCTATCGCCTTTGCTCACCCCTTGACTTGCCATATATCCCGCAAGGCGACTCACCTGAGCCTGCAGCTCATTATAAGTAATACCATACTCGGTATCGGTGATCGGACTTACATATTGAATAGCCACCTGATCGCCGCGTCCAGCCTCAACATGCCGATCGACAGCGTTGTAGCAAGTATTAAGCTGTCCGCCACTAAACCAGCGATACATGGGCACATCGGCATCATCGAGTACGGTGTCGAATGGTTTAACCCAATTTATCGCTTGGGCGGCATCGGCCCAAAATTCATTTGGATTTTCAATAGATTGTTGATGTAACTGCTTATGCACTGCCTTCATATGACCATCTCCAATTAATATATAACCGCGCTAAGTGCAACGGGTCGATGCCCAAAGGCACTTAGCCAGCCACATATCGGCTTCCTTTTTCAACTTGTTTGGCAATTGCGCCATACCTTTCATTATGGAGAGTGAAAGATCTTTTCCCATTAGACCTTTGCCTAATCGTCAGGATTAACGACTCTTTGGCACTCGCTTCCCTTTTTAATTGGCTGATAGTCCTGCACTCAGAAGCAGTTTTGAGCTTAATGGCAAGATTTGACCACCTAAAATCTTTACCTTTACGTAAACTTCATATATCGTTCTATCAATGTTAATTGTTATGGTATTTTTTGATGAGCGACAAACACAGTCCAAAGACAACTTATTCAATCAGTGATCTATCAAAAGAGTTTGATATCACGACTCGAAGTATTCGCTTCTATGAAGATCAGGGCCTGCTGAAACCCAAGCGCCGTGGGCAAACTCGCATCTACGGCCTAAAAGATCGTGTTCGTTTAAAACTGATATTACGTGGTAAACGATTAGGTTTCTCTCTCGCCGAAACTCGCCGTTTATTTGAGCTGTACGACGCCGATAAAAACAGTAGCACCCAGTTGCATACCATGTTGGAACTGGTCGATGAAAAGAAAACGGCCCTGCAACAGCAGATGGACGACATCAAGGTCGTATTGATGGAGCTTAACTCTGCCGAGCAGCAATGCCGTGCGGCGTTAGAACTGCAGAGCCAATAAACACTCGCGGTGGCAAATAAAGACAGAGTTTGCACAACTAGAAAATACACTAACAATCAGTACTTAAACGACTATTACTAAAATAATTATAAAAATCAGACCTGTAGGATATAACAATGACTCAACTCTACTCATCTCTAAATTTTGGTCTCGGTGAAGATGTCGATATGCTGCGTGATGCAGTGCAGAGTTTCGCCGCCAATGAAATCGCTCCTATCGCCGCTAAAGTCGATCAGGAGAACGCCTTCCCTAACGAGCTCTGGCCCGTGCTGGGTGACATGGGTCTATTAGGGGTTACCGTGCCAGAAGAGTACGGCGGCGCCGACATGGGTTACCTAGCGCACGTAGTGGCGATGGAAGAGATTTCACGTGCATCTGCATCTATTGGCCTGAGCTATGGCGCGCACTCTAACCTGTGTGTTAACCAAATTAATCGCAACGGCAACGCCGAACAGAAGGCTAAATATCTGCCTAAGCTGGTGAGTGGCGAACATATTGGGGCCTTGGCCATGAGTGAGCCTAATGCTGGTTCAGATGTGGTTTCAATGAAACTGCATGCACGCAAAGAGGGTGACCGTTATATTCTCAACGGCAACAAGATGTGGATCACCAATGGCCCTGATGCTAACACCTATGTGATCTACGCTAAAACTGACCTAGATAAAGGTCCCCACGGGATCACTGCATTTATCGTCGAGCGCGGCAGCAAAGGCTTCAGTCAGGCACAGAAACTAGACAAACTGGGTATGCGCGGTTCAAACACCTGTGAATTGGTATTTGAAGATTGTGAAGTCCCAGAAGAAAACATCTTAGGCGGACTCAACAACGGCGTTAAAGTCCTCATGAGCGGCCTAGACTACGAGCGCGTGGTCCTGTCTGGCGGCCCACTAGGGATCATGACGGCCTGTATGGATATCGTGGTGCCATACATCCACGAGCGTGAGCAATTTGGTAAGTCTATCGGCCAGTTCCAGCTAGTTCAGGGCAAGTTGGCCGACATGTACACAGGTATGAATGCGGCAAAATCTTATATCTATAACGTCGCTAAATCTTGCGACCGTGGTGAGACGACTCGCAAAGACGCCGCAGGCGCGATTCTCTACTCTGCCGAGCTCGCGACCAAAATGGCACTCGATGCGATTCAACTGCTCGGCGGTAACGGTTATGTTAACGAATATGCTGCGGGTCGCCTTCTACGTGATGCCAAATTATATGAAATTGGTGCGGGCACCTCAGAAATTCGCCGTATGCTCATTGGCCGCGAGCTATTTAACGAATCTAAATAGTTAATCGCTTATTGATGGCCGAGAGATCGCTCGGCCTTTGATGAGTGTAAATGCCTCATCAGACACCATCACAGTTTACAAAAGGAACATTGACGTGACGCAACTGAGTAGTCGAATCAATCCTCGCAGCGATGAGTTCAAAACCAAACATCAACAGATGGCCAGTGTCGTGGCCGATCTCAAGCTCAAACTCGCTGAAATTGAACAAGGTGGCGGCGCCGTCGCTATGGAACGTCATCTTGCTCGTGGCAAATTGTCGCCTCGCCAGCGCGTCGAGAAACTACTCGACTCTGGTTCGCCGTTTTTAGAAATATCCCAATTTGCCGCCTATGAGGTATATGACGATGTGGTACCTGCGGCTGGGATCATCGCCGGTATAGGCAGAGTCAGTGGCGTCGAGTGTATGGTGATCGCCAACGATGCAACGGTTAAAGGCGGCACTTACTATCCGCTTACCGTCAAAAAACATCTGCGCGCACAAGATATTGCTAAGCGTTGCCACCTGCCCTGTATCTACCTAGTCGATTCCGGCGGGGCTAACCTGCCACGCCAAGATGAGGTGTTCCCCGATCGTGATCATTTTGGGCGTATCTTCTATAACCAAGCACAGATGTCAGCATTAGGCATTCCTCAAATTGCGGTGGTCATGGGCTTATGTACCGCAGGTGGTGCTTACGTGCCAGCCATGGCCGATGAGTCCATTATCGTTAAAGAGCAAGGCACTATCTTCTTGGCTGGCCCACCATTAGTTAAGGCGGCAACCGGTGAAGAGGTGTCGGCAGAAGAACTTGGCGGCGCCGAAGTACACACCAAAATATCTGGCGTTGCCGATCACTTGGCGCAAAACGATGAGCACGCCCTCGAACTTGCCCGTAAAGCCGTGACACGTCTCAATCACAATAAACAGATTGAAAGCTTGTTAAGCCCAGCCAAACCACCCAAGTTTGATATTAATGAGCTTTACGGCATTGTCGGCACCGATCTGAAGAAGCCATTCGATATCAAAGAGGTGATCGCCCGTATCGTCGATGACTCAGATTTCGACGAATTCAAGGCTAACTATGGTGCGACACTCGTGTGTGGTTTTGCCCGTATTCATGGCTATCCTGTGGGTATAGTGGCCAACAATGGCATATTATTCTCTGAGTCGGCACAAAAAGGGGCTCACTTTATCGAGCTCTGTTGTCAGCGCAAGATCCCGCTACTGTTTCTGCAAAATATCACCGGCTTTATGGTGGGTAAAAAGTACGAGCATGAAGGCATAGCCAAACACGGGGCTAAGATGGTCACCGCGGTCTCTTGTGCCAACGTGCCTAAATTTACCGTAATTATTGGCGGCAGCTACGGCGCGGGTAACTACGGCATGTGCGGTCGAGCCTTTGAACCCACCATGATGTGGATGTGGCCAAATGCGCGCATCTCTGTAATGGGCGGTGAACAAGCCGCAGGCGTATTGGCTACCGTTCGTCGCGATGGACTCACCCGTAAAGGCCTCGAGTGGTCCAATGAAGATGAAGCGGCATTTCGCGCGCCAATCGTCGAGCAATATGACAAAGAGGGTCACCCTTACCATGCCAGCGCTCGCCTTTGGGATGATGGCATTATCGATCCTGCGCAAACACGCGATGTTGTCGGCTTAGCCTTGTCTGCCGCCCTAAATGCCCCAGTACAAGAAACCAAGTTTGGTGTGTTCCGCATGTAAGCGGCCATCAAATTCGATTTCTTAACTTAGGCAGAGGATGCAAACATGACCGACAAGACAACACTAGACACTCAATTTCAATACCTCAGCTGCGCCTTAAACAATGGCGTCGGCGAGATGGTGCTTAACCGCGCCGACAAACATAACGCCTTCGATGAGGTGATGATTAGCGAGATGATCGCAGCGCTGGATAGTTTTGCTAGCAATGACGATTGCCAAGTCTTAGTCCTCAAGGCCAATGGCAAGAACTTTAGCGCTGGAGCCGATCTTAACTGGATGCGCAAACAGGCCAAGATGGATTTTGAGCAAAACTTGGCCGATGCCAATGAGCTCGCCACCTTGATGCATACATTAGATAAATTTCCTAAACCGACTATTGCGCTGGTTCAAGGAGCAGCCTTTGGTGGGGCACTAGGCCTTATCTGCGCAAGCGATATTGCGATTGCCAATGAACGCGCGAGTTTCTGTTTAAGCGAAGTCAAGCTTGGATTAATTCCCGCAGTGATCAGCCCTTACGTGGTACGCGCAATGGGGCAACGCGCCTCACGCCGCTACATGCTCACCGCCGAGCGCTTTAATGCAGATACAGCGCTAAAGCTCAATGTTATCCATGAGATAGCAGATGATCTTGACGCTGCAGCTGCACCCATTATAGCCGCCCTGTTAAGCAATAGCCCACAAGGTATGGCATGGGTAAAAACCTTGTTGTCACGCTTAGAAGATGGCGTTATCGATGACGATACATTGAACTACACCAGTGAGCGCATCGCCCGTATTCGCGTATCTGACGAAGGTCAAGAGGGGCTAAATGCCTTTTTCGATAAACGAAGCCCAGATTGGAAAGCGATATGAACACCACAATGAATAATGACCCTATTGCCAAGCCAAGCGCGGGAGTTTGCTAACATGTTTACTAAATTACTGATTGCCAACCGCGGCGAAATTGCTTGTCGCATTATCAAAACCGCCAATGCCATGGGGGTAAAAACTGTCGCCCTCTATTCCGATGCAGATAAAGATGCGCGTCATGTGGCGATGGCCGATGAGTCTTTCTACTTAGGTGGTAGCGCACCGAGTGAGTCATACCTAAAAGGCGATCTGATCCTAGAGATCGCAAAGCGCAGCGGCGCCCAGGCCGTTCACCCGGGTTATGGCTTTCTATCTGAAAATGCCGACTTTGCACGCCAGTGTGAACAAGCTGGTATCGCCTTTGTTGGCCCAGGCGCCGACGCCATCGATGCCATGGGCAGCAAAAGTGCGGCTAAGATCATCATGGAGAAAGCCAATGTGCCATTAGTGCCAGGCTACCACGGTGACGACCAAAGTGATGCAAGCTTACTTCAAGCCTCGAAAGAGATAGGCTTTCCGCAACTGATCAAGGCGGCCTATGGCGGCGGCGGTAAAGGGATGCGTATCGTTGAGTCTGAAAAAGAAGCGCTGGGCGCGATTAACTCGGCCCGCCGTGAAGCGGCATCTTCTTTTGGTAACGATAAATTATTGATTGAGCGCTACTTAAGACAACCTCGCCATGTTGAAGTGCAAGTGTTTGCCGACACTCAAGGAAACTGTATCTACCTCTCCGACCGTGACTGCTCTATTCAACGTCGCCACCAAAAAGTGGTCGAGGAGGCACCAGCGCCAGGTCTGACGGACAGCCTTCGTCGCGCCATGGGTGAAGCCGCCGTTGCTGCCGCTAAAGCGATTGATTATGTCGGCGCCGGTACGGTCGAGTTTCTACTCGACACCCATGCTACCGACGAGGCTAGCAGCTTCTATTTTATGGAGATGAATACCCGCTTGCAGGTTGAGCATCCCGTCACCGAGATGGTTACAGGCCAAGACTTAGTCAAATGGCAACTGATGGTGGCCAGTGGCAGTGAGTTACCACTGAGACAAGATGAAGTGCGTATTCACGGCCACTCGTTTGAAGCGCGTATTTACGCCGAAGATCCACAAAATGAATTTTTACCCGCTAGCGGTAAGCTGAACTTCTTGCGCGAGCCCGAGCAAAGCCGCTATGTGCGTATCGACTCAGGCATTCGTGAAAACGATGTGATCAGTAATTTTTACGACCCCATGATCGCGAAATTAATTGTATGGGACGAGTCTCGTCCACGTGCACTGCAACGCTTAGTGCACGCACTTGAGTCTTATCAAATTAGCGGTCTGAAACACAACATAGAGTTCTTAGCGAATATCGCCGAACATCAAGCCTTTAGCGATGCCAACTTTAGCACCGATTTTATTGAGCGTTACGGCGACACCTTAATTGGTACTAACTTAGATGCAGATAGCAGCAAAGAGCAAAACAGTGCTCTCGCCTTTGCCGCTCTATATCACCTTTGTGCCCAACAAGAGCTGGCGAAACTCACCGCCACCAATAGCAATGACCCCTACTCTCCTTGGGGACAAGTGAGTGGTTTTAGGCTCAACCGCAGCGGCCTTCACCAGCTCACCTTGCTGGACGACCAACATCAAATACAGCACTTAACCCTAAGCCAAATCGGCGATAGCTATTATTTAAATCTTAACGATCAAACGCTGACACTCAGCGGTGAGTTAAAACAAGATCTGCTACACGCCGAAATTAACGGTCATAAGAGTAAGCTCCCTGTGAGTCGAGAAGGTGATGATTTTACGTTATTTTTACCTTCAGGTAGCTATCATTACCGCGCGATTCAGACTGAAATTTTTGAAGAGCAAGGTAGCAGCGAAGACAAACTAAAAGCACCGATGAACGGCACTATCGTGACTCACCTTGTCGAGGTCGGCGATAAGGTTGAACAAGGTCAAGGCTTAATGGTGATGGAAGCGATGAAGATGGAATACACCATAGAAGCTCCCTTTAATGGCACCGTTGCTGCCTTTTTCTTCGAACCAGGCGAGCTAGTCAGTGATGGCGCAGTGCTTGCCGATGTCACGCCAAATGAGGAGGATTAATCATGTCCACTAACCTTGGCAGATACCCAAGTAAGGTAAGCCTTTTTGAGGTTGGTGCTCGCGATGGCTTACAAAATGAGCGAGCTGTCACCACGGCTGACAAGCTTATCCTTATCGACCAGTTAGGCATGGCTGGCCTTAAGCGCATCGAGGCAGGCAGCTTTGTGTCACCCAAATGGGTGCCACAAATGGCCGATTCGGCGGATATTTTTAAGCAGCTCAATAAACGCAGTGGCGTAGTCTACAGCGCGCTGACGCCCAATTTAAAAGGGCTGGAACTTGCACTTGACGCTGGTGCAGACGAAGTGGCCATCTTTGGCGCCGCTTCACAGAGCTTCAGCCAGCGAAATATCAACTGTTCAATTGAGGCGTCTATCGAGCGTTTTATCCCTGTAATGGAGGCGGCTAAAGCCAAAAACATCGCCGTACGGGGCTATGTCTCTTGTGTTTTAGGCTGTCCCTATGAAGGTGATATTGCCGTAAGTGAAGTCGCGAGAGTGGCAGAACTTCTTTACAAAATGGGCTGCTATGAGATCTCACTCGGTGACACTATCGGTGTTGGCACGCCGGTTAACGCCCGTAAAATGGTGGAAGCGGTCACGCAAAAAATCCCCGTAGATAAACTGGCGCTACATTTCCATGATACTTATGGGCAAGCACTGGCTAATATTCTTGCCTGTTTAGAAACAGGCGTGAGCGTTATCGACAGCTCGGTCGCAGGTCTGGGGGGATGCCCTTATGCCAAAGGCGCATCGGGTAACTTGGCGACAGAAGATCTGGTTTACATGCTGCACGGTTTAGGCATAGAAACAGGCGTTGATTTACCGCGCTTAATAGAGGCTGGCAACACGATTAGCCGAGCGCTGAGCAGAACCAGTGGTGCAAAAGTGGCCCTTGCTCTGACCGAATAACTTAAGGCGCGACTAGAATAAAAGATGCTCGGCGCCTAGCCTAGCACCTCTCACAGGAGATAATAATAATGGCAGGACTCAATAAGCTGGTTAGCAGCTACGAAGAAGCGTTACACGGCCTCGAAGACAACATGACCGTCATGGTCGGTGGATTTGGCTTGTGTGGTATTCCTGAAGGACTCATTGCCCAAATGGTTAAAATGGGCACGACTGGACTCACTGCGATTTCAAACAACGCTGGCGTCGATGACTTTGGTTTAGGACTGCTACTCAAAAGCCGTCAGATCAGCACCATGATCGCCTCGTACGTCGGCGAAAATGCGACTTTTGAGCAGCAGATGCTCTCTGGCGAACTCAATGTTATCTTGACGCCTCAAGGCACATTAGCGGAAAAAATCCGCGCGGGCGGCGCAGGGATCCCAGCATTCTTTACCGCCACAGGTTATGGCACGCCCGTCGCTGAAGGCAAAGAAACACGAGAAATCGATGGCCGTTACTATGTATTAGAGCCAGCACTGAAAGCAGATTTTGCCTTAGTCCGCGCCTGGAAAGCCGATACCATGGGTAACTTGGTGTTCCGTAAAACCGCCGCTAACTTCAACCCTATGATGGCCACCGCAGGTAAGATCACCGTGGTAGAAGCCGAGCATATCGTTGAGCCAGGGGAACTCGACCCTGATCATATTCATACCCCAGGTATCTATGTCGATCGCGTGATCCAAGGCACGTTCGAGAAGCGCATCGAGCAACGTACCGTCAAAGCAGCCGCTAAATAGGAGGAAACACCATGGCGTTATCAAGAGAACAACTAGCACAACGTGTTTCCCAAGAGCTACAAGATGGCTTTTACGTCAATTTAGGAATAGGCATTCCAACCCTTGTAGCTAACTATATTCCTGATGGGATGGAAGTGATGCTGCAATCGGAAAACGGCCTGCTTGGCATGGGCGAATTCCCAACGGAAGAGACCATAGATGCCGATCTAATTAATGCGGGTAAACAAACGGTAACGGCGGTACCGGGCGCATCTTTTTTCTCATCGGCAGAGAGCTTTGCGATGATTCGTG
Organism: Shewanella mesophila; assembly: GCF_019457515.1. Lineage (NCBI taxonomy): Bacteria > Pseudomonadati > Pseudomonadota > Gammaproteobacteria > Alteromonadales > Shewanellaceae > Shewanella > Shewanella mesophila. The sequence continues at coordinate 1,465,625 of NZ_CP080421.1, read as the reverse complement.
GCGGTCACGTGGATCTAACCGTGCTTGGCGCTTTTGAAGTCGATGTTAATGGCTCAATCGCCTCTTGGATGATCCCAGGCAAACTGATCAAAGGCATGGGCGGCGCCATGGATTTAGTGGCTGGCGCGGACAATATTATCGTCACCATGATGCATGCCGACAAATACGGCAACTCAAAGTTACTGCCTAAATGCGAGCTACCGCTCACAGGTTATGGCTGTATTAAACGGGTATTGACCGATTTGGCTTTTGTCGAGATTAAAGATGGTGCCTTCCATCTACTGGAGCGCGCACCAGGGGTGAGCGTCGAAGAGATCATAGAGAAAACGGCGGGTAAACTAATCGTGCCAGAGCATGTTCCTGAAATGGTGTTTTAAGATTTATCCAATCGAAAATGCCTAACCCGAGTTCCGTTTTAAGTCGGTCAAACTCGGGATAAACAGCAAAACCACCCAAAGAGATAACATCTAGGGTGGTTTTTTGCATTAAAACAGGGTTAACGATTCGCTCTTTGTACCGCTTGAGTCCAAAACTGTCTGGCTAACTGCCTAGATTCTAACGCTTTTAACGAGGTATTTTCCCCAAGCTTTTTATCCGCTTCCGATTGACCATAACCTTCACAGGCAAGTTCACTGATCGTCTGTAGTGAGTCACTCACCTCATTTGCGGCAATCGTCTGCTCACTCATTGCATTTGCACTATGATCTGTCATCCCGTTGATTCTATCTATCGTCGATACTAATCCAGCAAACACGGCCTCAGCTTCTTTAACTAACACTACCGCTTGAGTCGCCTGACTTTGCCCCGCAGTTAATGTCCGTGCAGCATTCGCAGTGCTTTGCTGAAATTTATCAACGATTTGATCAATCTGACTGGTTGAATCACCTGTTCGAGCAGATAACTTTCTAACCTCATCGGCAACGACAGCAAACCCTCGACCCGACTCTCCTGCCCTCGCAGCTTCAATAGCCGCATTTAAGGCTAAAAGATTTGTTTGCTCAGCAATATTGCTGATCACTTCAAGCACCTCGTTAATCGCCACACTATCTTGTTCGATCTCTTCAACAACGCTAGCAAAATTAGCCACTTCTTGATTAAGCGCATCGATTGCCTTAACGACGGAATCGAGTTGCTGATAACCAAGTGCTACAGCCTCCTGACTGCCCTCCACATCTTCAGCCACTTGCTTAATTTGTTGGCCTAGTTCGCTAAAGCTTGCGGTCATCTCTTCGACAGCAGCGGCCGCTTGCGCCGTTTGCTGACTCTGACTATCGGCTCTTTGCGCCGCAGCTATGATAGAATCCAGCAGCAGCTCGCTGTCTTTCTCGATACTGTCAGACGAATCCGCCATCCTTCCTACTACCCCAGCAATTTCTGCAGTAACATAATCCATAGCCACTAAAATATTGCCTATCTCATCATTTCGGCTGGTATAAATATGTCTTGCCACACCATCGTTACATATTGCAAGTGCCCTCTGATTTAGCTGAGCAAGCGGCCTCATTAAACGCTGCAAGCCAAACCAAAGTGGGATCGCCACGGCTAATGAAAGCCATGGAGAATACAAAGAACAAGTTAAACTGACTAACATTGCCATTAAAGAGAACAGCTTTATTCGAGTGGTAAAACCCAAAGTCGCCTCATCGATTTCGTGGCGTGACGCCCCTTGTTTCAAACTTTGATAGATGTCGGTTGCTCTCGCGACTTGAGCCTTATTCGCTCTGCGCCTCACCGATTGATATTCTGTTATTCGGCCATTTTTCATCACTGGCGCGACGTACGCATTAACCCAATAAAACCCACCATCCTTACAGCGGTTTTTGACTATTCCCATCCATGATTTCCCCTCTTTTAGGGTATTCCAAAGCATGCCATAAGCTTCCTTTGGCATATCTGGATGGCGAACAATATTATGGGGCTGGGCGATCAGTTCTTGTTGTTCAAAACCGCAAATCCGACAAAAATCATCATTGGCGTGGAGTATATTTCCCTTAAGATCTGTTGTAGACAATAAGATATCTTCGTCAGTAAGAAGCACCTCTTTGTTGGTAACAGGCTGATTATTACGCATGGGTTTCAATAATTTATTAACACTAGGGTGACTGAATATTGACGCTTTCAAACTATCTTACCTTTGATCTAGCTCAATATAACTGTATCAACAATTATTACAGCTGTTGATTTTTTGAGCCAGATCTCATAGGGAAGCAACTGAGAAAGTGCTAAATAAGCAGCTTGTTATATTGGTTTTTAACATTTGTCATTGAAAACCATTAAGATGGCGAAGACGGTATTGAAGGATTACACTAAGTTCAATTGAAAGCTCTTCCTTCACATCCTAACTTGGCACATTGCTTCTCACTTTTTACCAACCCATGATATTTAAGGCTAGAGACTTAGGCTATTCACTAACATTGTTAACTTGAAAAATGGAAAAACTAACCGCCAAAGTAAAACGTTACAAAACTTAGCATTAGGCGGCTACTATAGGTGATAAAATCTTATGCCAAAAAGTAAGAGACGTTAAAGGCAAATCAAACAGATGAATTACGCTGCGATAACCAAGTTCTACCTCACTGCGCTAATCATGCTGCTTACGTTATCGAGCGCCGCGCTAGCAAACACTCTTGTTGTCGATATATCTGAACCCACACAGCTAACCAGTGGCATTGCAACAGGATACCCTCCTTATCAGTTTACCGAAAATGAACGAGTCACTGGTTTCGATGCCGATGTTGCTAGATTAATATTCGCTCGTATGGGTCGAAGCTTCACCTTCCAACAGGCTCCTTGGGATACGGTGCTCAATGAATTAAGGTTTAATAAAATAGATCTCATCGTTGGTATGGAAATCTCCGAAATAAGAAAACGGATATTTGATTTTTCGGCCGTTTACTACCACAGACAAGATGTAGTATTTGTACTTAAAGAAAATCAGAATATAAATAAAATCGATGATTTGGTGAATTTATTTGTAGCGGGTGATCGCCACTCTGAACTTGAAAGATTATGGAAAAAGCTAGGTATTTTATATCGTTATCGGATCATTTCAACGTCAAGCAAAGAGCAGTCGATGTCGATGTTGCAATCAGGCAAAATATCAGCAGCTATTATGCCTAAAGCCGTTGGTCTTTATTTAGCAAAGCAACGCAATATAAAGATTAAAATCATCGAAGACTCTACCCCGATGACGCCAGTCGCAGTGGCTGTGAAGAAAGGCAACCAAGCACTTCTCAACCAGATCAACCTTGCTCTTGAACAACTACAAGTAGAGGGAGAGATCGAACAACTTTATCAGAAATGGTTTTCCCAATCCTTGCCAGTAATGCACAAGGATACAGTTAACAATTAGTCAAACTCAGTCAAACTTAGCCACAAGCTCCAAATGAGGCAATGAAGGGAACGCACCTTTTTGTGAGCAAGTAAGTGCACCACAGCGAGCTGCAAAATCTATCCCGGAACGCAAAAAATCACGGCTTTCGAATCGTTGTTTTATCGACAGATAAGCTAAATCAAACTCTATCTCTTTTGCTATCGCATACAAAAACCCGGCAATAAAGCTATCACCAGCAGCAGTAGTGTCAACCACGTCGACAGTCGGCACAGCAACGGTAAATTGAGTGTGAGAAGTGACACATAACACCTCTTTATCACCATTCGTCACCAAGATACATTCAACACCTAATTCAATACAGTATTGCCAATACTCTTCTAAAGAGATCCCGTGAATATCGGCCAAATAGAGCGCCTCATCACGACTAAGTTTGAGCAAATGAGTATAGTGATAACAACGCTCTACTCTCGTCGCCATTTGCTTAATATCACTCCATAAAGATGGCCGTAAATTGACATCGAAACTAACCAGTTTAGATTTGCTGTAAGCTAAGTGGACGCCGTAAAACGTGGCAGCGAAACTCTGATCATCAGTCATGGAGTTAGAACAAAAATGAAAAATATCGACTTGTTGCCAATCGATAATATCAAAATGATTGCTGCGAAATAGCATGTCTGCCGTACCATTCCGGTTGAAGCTAAATGAGCGTTCCCCGCCTGAATCTAATGACACAAGTACCGTCGCTGTCGGCGCACAGTCAAAAGACACCAGATAGTCGGTATCTACCCGATACTGAGCTAAAGCCTCTTGCAGCATAACCCCATAATCGTCGGTACTTATCCCACCAGCGAATAAGCTTTTACCGCCTAACTTAGCGAAACCCACCGCAACATTGGCTGGCGCACCACCCGCAATAGGTTGATGCTGGGTTCCAAGGGCGTCAATAGGTAATAAATCAACCAAGACTTCTCCGAAACAGAGTAATGCTGTCATGCTGTATATCCCAAAAAGAGCCCATTTTCATGGGCTAATAGCTGAAGGAAACTAACAAACTGTTTTAAAATTCATACTTAAGCGTGGCGGTCGTAGTACGCCCATTAATGGTTCTAGCGCGAATAATATTGTTATCAGGAATCGACCCCTCTTCGGCTTCTGTTATCCCAACGGTATCAAAGAGATTGTTAACATTGAGAGACAAAGATAACCCGTCGGTTAACTGATACAACGCGAACGCATTAACCTGTGCATAGCCATCAAAAGTCAGGTCATTGTTATCTTGCGCATACGCATCGGTAGTGCCAATAACATTGACGCCAACAGAGCCACGGTTAAAGTTATAACGACCCATTAAGGAGTAAATGAAGTCTGCTTGACGTCTTGGCGTATTTCCCACCACATCAGGATTAAGTGCATCAGAAGCAATTTCTGCGTCGGTCCAAGTTACACTGCCCTTAAAATCAAAATCACCAACATAGTAAGCGGATTCAAGCTCAATACCTTTCGCCTCATACTTCCTATCAAAAAACTTTTGACTGGTTGCTTCAAAGTTCTGCTCTTCAGTTTCAGAGTAAAACGCGGTAGCAAATAGCGATAAGTTGTCATAACGGTACTTAACACCTAGTTCATACTGGTCGACTAAATCAACCGCATCTTCATCGGCAACAGAACCATCTGGCTTCACCTTACCAAACAGCAAACGGTCGGCATTGGCTCTGCCCCCGCGGCTTAACCGAGCAAATGTCGCTAAATCGTTAGAGATCTGATAGTTTGCGCCAAGGGAGTAAGATAGATATCCCCAGTCATAGTTAACAGGCTGTGGGTTAGCATTATCAATTGAAGAGACACTCTTTTCTGGCTCTGAAATCACCCCATCGCGATTCATATCTACTACTGATTGGGTATTTCCAGCATAGTAACCACTAGCGTCGCCACTGTCGTAACGGACACTAGCATCAAGAGTAAAATCCCCTAATTTGGATGATGCGGCAACATAAGGTGCTTGAATAGTGTATTCCGTATCATAGTTTCGTTGACAACAATTCCCCCAATACGGCACGCCATAGCCATATAAGCCGTTATCGGAATAGGAAGTACCATCTGCTGCAACAACATTGAGCAGCGCAGCATTATCACCTTTTACTTCCATCATGTAAGAGTTCCACATCCAACTCATGCTGATGTTTTGCAAAGCAGTGTAATATCCAAAGGTAATACTTGAGTCTTCAAAGCTTTTAGTCAGTTTGATATCGTTCACGATTGAGCCAAAATCATTCATGCTCACATCGAAAGTATGAATACGCATCGCCAAATCACTGTCAAACGCTTGTCCCGCTTTAGGTCCATTAGCATAAATCAACTGCGAGCCTGCACCGCCAATACTTGATGCTATAGCACTGCTGTTACCCACTTCCGCTGGAAACGGCGAGATAAAGTTACCGCTCACATCAGAGAAGCGGAAACGGTTTTCTACCTGCCAATCACTACCGAGATCAAATGATGCTTCAAGCCCAAAGGAGTCTACTACAGGATTCATTCCATCACGCATATCGCCGCGACGTCGTTCACCATCGGGACCTAAGCTAAGTGTTGAGAGAAAATAAGCTGAATGAATTGTATCTGAGCTGCTATTAAACCCAGCAATAGAACTACCATCTGAATACATTGGCATAGGCAAATATCCAATGCTTCGATCATCTAAATGTTTGAAATATAAACGCACATACCCAGAATCAAACTCTTTAGTCAAATTAGCTTTAATTTGGCCCCCCTGATTAGCGGTATATCCAGCTTGGCGTGGACCTTCGCCAGTGCGCACGAAACCACCGATATGGAACCGCATGGTGTCATTAATATCGGTACCAAATTCGAAATCAGTACGATAGCTATCATAATCTAAACCTAAGGTAGCAGAGACACTTCCCGAGTCGGAGTCACCGGTTTTACTGATAATATTGATAATACCACCCGGTGCATTACTGGTCGCAGTCGATGCTGAGCCACCTCGAATTGACTCTATGGTTTGCACCGTTGAATCAATGCGTAGAAAGATATCGGCGTTACCAAATGCGATGTCACCAAATTGTAGAATTGGTAGACCATCTTCCTGTATTTGTAGGAATTTAGCACCACCAGAGGCAACAGGCAGACCACGAACGGCGATGTTAGCATTGCCCTCACCACCGGTAGATTCGACCTTCATCCCAGGAATAATACGAAACGCCTCGGCAGACGAACGCGGAGAGCTAACAGCAAGTTCATCTGGTGACAAGCTACTCACCGAAACACTTGAATCCATGACTCGTGTTCCACGAGCAACGCCAGTCACCACGATACGCTCTAAGCCGACGCCATCTTGTTTAACCTCTGCTTGCTGCACATCAGCGTCTGCTGCCCACAGATTTGCGCTGACTAGTGCAGCGACAGTACTAATTACAAATTGACGTGATCTATTTATTTTCATTGTTATATCCCCAATCATCATTCGATGTAGTCTTACTCCCTAAGACTGCACCACAGTTATTTGCTACAGGTGATGTTCTATTTAATCAAACTTAATCGATTAAGTTACAAATTAGCAACTAAATTGTAAATTGCAAGTACATTTTTCAACCTAAATGCAACTTGTATTTGAGAATTACTAACCAAGCGATTGTTTTTCAATGGAAGAAATAAATATAGCCTAACTGAATTTTAATGCTCTCTTGCGACCAATAGATGCCCAGATGGATCTCTTAGCAAATTAAACGTCGCCAAAGCACATAATAGAAAAGCAAAGGCTGTAGCGAGATAAAAACCATATTTTACATGACCAAAAATATCGCCAACGATCCCCATTAGCAGCGGTCCAAGAGCCGCAGATAGCGCAGTAAAAAACAGGATAACGCCCGCAACTGAGCCATGCTGTTCAATGGGAAAGCAACTGATCCCTTTAGAGTTTAATGTAGGATAAATCATCGACATAAATAGACCTGATAACGGCAGTAACACGACAGCGGCATCGATACCAAAAGACATTGCACCTAAGTAACAAAGAGCAATCGCTAAGCTAAACCAGAACATCACTTGTTGCCAAGAGTATCGATTTAAAATCCATCCACCTAAAAATCGACCTAAAGCTCGCAAAGTGAAAAAGATGGTCAACGCATAAGTGGCGATTAATACGAAACTCCCCTCGTAATTAAGCAATAAGGTTGGCATCCAAACATAGATAGCGACCTCAGTAGCCACGTATAGGCCAATCGCTAATGAGTAACCGAGCGCATAAGGGTTTTTCATCATTAAAAAGGTGCCCGCTAAGCTGATATTTTTCGAAGAGGTGCGTTGTAACTGAGGGTACTCTGCTCTGTACGCCAAGACACATAAGATCAAGCAAAATATCCCGGCGCCAAAATAAAGGTATTTCCAAGAAACGCCACTGATCAACAGGTAACTAACAATGGCAGGCCCGACCATAGCGCCCACCCCAAAAAAACCTTCGACGGTATTCATGGTGCTTGAATGCTGCTTGGCGTTGGCAGATATGTCACCAATCAAGCCTAACGCTCCTGTTTTAAAAATGCCGATAGCGGTACCAACTAGCGCCAGTAAAAATAAGAAATAGTAAAATGACTCTCCCAAAGCAAACATGAAGCAAGCCAGTGCAAATAATGCTAACCCTAGTAAAATGGTTACCTTTCGGCCAAGTTTATCGGCAAGATAACCAAGAAAAAGTCCACTCATTGCGATAAAAATCATGGGCATATAATGAAATGCGCTGGCTTGAGACATAGATAAATCAAATTGACTAATCAACTCAGGAATGATCACCCCAACGGCATCAGAGGTCATCGCGAACATAAAAAACATCAAATAGGTCAGTAACCTTACCTTCATTTTCCTATCATGATTTAGGTTATCTAATTCACTCGTCATACTGTTCACCTTTATTTTTATCATATTTTTAGGGCAACTAAACGCTAGGGTGACTCTGTCATGTTAGACCAGTCACACTCGAAAGCTCCGCCAATTGTAGAGTTAACAGTTAATGCAGATATCAAATATTGCATTAAAAACAAACTATAAAAGCCGATACCTCGTATACATTACTTGAGATCACGGAGGCGACATTACGGATATCGCACCTCAATAATTCAACAAACACCTTGAATAATGTTTCATCTTGGTTAAATATACAACTTAATCGATTAAGTTTTTTTTCAACATTCAATTCAATGTGGGCATAAAATGAAGAATAAAGTGCAATTGATCACCTACGTAGATCGAATCGCTAACTCTGGATTGGTAGGACTCAAACAGGTACTAGATAACCAGTTATCTGAACGCTTTAGTGGCGTTCATCTGTTACCATTCTACTTCCCCATTGATGGCAGTGATGCGGGATTTGATCCCATTGACCATGTGCAAGTCGATGAGCGTCTCGGTAATTGGGACGACGTAAAACAGATAGGTGAAGCTTACGATATCATGGCAGATCTTATCGTTAACCACATGTCAGCAGAATCAAACGAGTTTAAAGATGTGCTCGCTAAGGGCAAGCAATCGGCTTATTGGGATCTGTTCTTGACCAAAGAGAGTGTCTTTCCAAGCGGCTTAAGTGATGAAGATAGAGCAAAAATTTACCGACCTCGTCCAGGAAGTTGCTTTAGTACTTATCGATTAGCAGACGGTAGTGAAGTGGAGTTTTGGACCACATTTACCGCTAATCAAATTGATATCAATGTCCACTCTGAGGCAGGACAAGCCTACCTAAACAAAGTGCTGGCGCGCTTTCATGAAAGTAAAGTGAATCTTATCCGTTTAGATGCGGCGGGTTATGCCATTAAGAAACCTGGCACCAGTTGTTTCATGATAGAAGAGTCATTTGAATTTGTTAATCAATTAGCTAAGCAAGCTAACCGTCTAGGCATGACAACCTTAGCGGAGATCCACTCTCATCACATGACACAAATCGATATAGCCAAACGAGTAGACATGGTTTATGACTTTGCCTTGCCACCATTGATATTGCACTCGTTATTTAGCCAAGATGCAACGGCTCTTAGCCATTGGCTCTCAATTGCGCCACGGAATTGCATCACAGTTCTCGACACTCACGATGGTATCGGCATTATTGATGTCGGCCCAATGGATGGAAAACCAGGTCTACTAAACGCCGCTGAAATCGATAACTTGGTTAATACCATTCACACAAAAAGTAAAGGCGAAAGCCTTCAAGCAACTGGAGCTGCGGCAAGTAATGTCGATCTGTATCAGATCAACTGCACCTATTATGACGCACTTGGGCAAGACGATGTTGATTATCTCATTGCAAGGGCGATACAGTTTTTTGCACCAGGGATCCCCCAAGTTTATTACGCTGGCTTACTCGCCATTCCTAATGATATGGCGTTACTTAAAAAGACCCAAGTAGGCCGTGATATAAACCGTCCCTATCTCACTATCGACGATATCGCTAGTGCGCTGCAAAAGCCTGTTGTTAAAGCGCTTTGTAAACTTATTTCACTACGAAATAACCTAAATGCATTTAGTGGTGAGTTTTCGATGAACGGTGATCAACACAGTTTGCAACTGATTTGGACTGAAGGACTTAACAGCGCAAAATTGACCGTTGATTTTGCCACTAAGGATGCCGAAATAGAGGTGAAACAAGACGGAAAAATAGATAAGCTAACGCTGGCATCACTCTTGTAGCAACCACTGTCGCAACAGAGATAGATGGATTATCAACATCAATTATTAGCCAGGTTCAGCATCTTGCCATCAGCAAGATGCTGAAGTTTATTTTCTAACAGCTACCACCACGCAATAACTCATAATCAAGTATTTCTGCATCATGAGCATCATCAATAAACATCTGCGCAGCTTGACGTCCCTTCTGCTCAGAATGCTGATAAACGGTAGTCAATGCAGGTACCATGCGTTGAGCTTCCTCAATACCATCAAAACCGACGACTCGGATATCTTCAGGTACTCTCAGCCCCTTTTGCAGAGCTTCTCGCACCACAGCCATTGCAATTAAATCACTCATACACAGAAAAACATTAGGTCGAGGGTTGCAGCTCAATGCCTCTTTGGCCGCAATAGCCGCAAAGTCAGAATTGCTCTCAGGAATATTCCACACTCGATCCGGACTCAGTGAAATCTGTTTATCAGTAATCGCGTCGAGATATCCTTGCAACCGCTGATGCGCTATCGAAGTATCAACCTCCATAGCGTCAGAGTCAAAATCATAGACCCGGCAGGTAAGATGAGTATCGAGTAGACGTAAACCCAAAATTGCGACCTGATCTTGCTCCGATTGTAATGCAATCGATGCGACATCGTATGCACCACGGCGGTTATCTATACTTACCGATGCACTTCGATGAATATTAAAGTCTACCGTAACCACTTTCTTCTTCATCTGCTTAAGTTGATCAACCAACACACCGTTTCGTGGCCGACCGTAACAGATAAAACCGTCAACGAAATCACTTACGCCATTGATACTCTCAGCACCTCCAGAAAACAGCAAAAGATTAATTTTATGCTGTTCAAGTACTTCAGCTACCCCTTTCATAAACTTACTTGCGACCGGATCCGACACCATATAAGACACGCTATCAGGTAATACCAGCGCAACAGTATCAAACTTACCTCGGCGCAGGGATCTGGCGGCCTTGTTGGGGCCAAAGTATCCTAGTTCATTACATGCGGCTAAGATCTCATTACGTCGCTTTTCAGACAACTGATCGGGACGATTGAAGGCATTAGAAACAGTCGCATTTGACACCCCCAACTCTTGGGCGATGCTTTTTAATGTCCAATGCTTAGATTCGGTCATAGATTATTCCGTAGATGACTCGCTTACATGAGGTAAACTTTCAGTCTAATGAGCGAGTCTCAATGGCTAGTCCCACAAAAACTCACGAAAGTGTTTACGGCATACAGACTCATAACTTTCGTTACCACCAATGGCGACCTGTTCACCCTCTTTCATTGGTTTGCCTTCACCATCTAGGCGCACCACCATATTCGCCTTACGACCACAATGACAAATGGTTTTTAGCTCGACTAACTTATCGGCCCAAGCAAGCAAATATTGGCTACCACTAAAGAGTTCGCCTTGGAAATCGGTCTTTAGGCCATAGCACAGTACGGGAATATCTAAAATATCCACCACATAAGTCAACTGCTTAACTTGCTCTTTACTTAAAAACTGAGATTCATCGATTAAGATGCAGTGAAGTATTTGCTCTTCATTCGCGCGGCGAATCATCTCACTTAAATTATCATCACTACTAAAGACCTGAGCTTCAGTCTCTATGCCGATACGTGACGCCACTTTTCCTACGCCAAAACGATCATCGATTGATGCCGTCATCACTAGGGTATTCATACCGCGTTCACGATAGTTATATGAAGATTGTAAAAGCGAAGTCGATTTGCCTGCATTCATCGCCGAATAGTAAAAATAAAGCTGTGCCAAGGTAAATATTCCTGTGATTATTTTTCTCGGTAAATTCTAACACTATCTTTGTACATTTAGCAGCGTCAAAAATGCCATGAATTCTTAGTAAGACCGAATTTAGTCGATTTTGAGTAGCCGATCAAAAAGCTGAATCAAATTTGAATTTAGGGCGACCTAAACACTCGTTATATCTATCTCGATTAATAGCAATACAATAAAACACCAAACTATTGCGATACCACTCTAAAATAGATTACCAGAGGCAATGTTATAGACACGTTACATCTGTTTTACTATATTGGCTGTTAACACTGTTTTTACCGATGTTGATATCATTTAAATTACGACATGTAACAAGGAAGGTTATGTATTTATATCGTTTTTTTAATTCATTATTACTGCTGCTGATATCATCAGCACTTATCTCCTGTGCATCTCGCTCTGATATTAAATCTGAAGATCAAACCAAGGATATTTTTGAAATACTTGATCTCACCGTGCTCGGTCAAAAGCCCAAGATAGACGCTATAGACAAAGTGCTGCTTGTTGACAGCGAAGAAAAAGCAAGGTTTTTAGAATATTATCAATCCAATACCGATATCCGTGGACATCATCGAATTTATGATTATTTAGAAGAGAGACTCGGCACTTTTAGCTATTACGGCAAAACCTACAGTGCCAATGAAACCCTAGAGCACAACTCTGGAAACTGTATGTCTCTAGCGGTATTAACCACGGCTTACGCTAATCTGGTCGGAATTGAAACCCAGTACATCGAAGAAACCTCCTCACCCGTTTTCTTTCAAAGCGCGAATCTTGAACTTATTTCAAATCATGTAAAAACCAAATTAGTCGATCCTAGTTTTGAAAAGAAAGATGATGTTCTCTACTTCTTCGAGCCAGGCGTGATCATTGACTACTTCCCCAGCCGTAACTCCATATCGAAAGGCAATATAAATGATAAACAATTTATGGCGATGTATTATCAAAACCTTGCAGCCGACGCTCTACAGAATAAGGAATTCAACAATTCCGCATGGCTGGCAATTGAAGGACTCAAACTAGCGCCTAGACGAATTGAAATCATTAACTTGTTGGCCGTTATCTTTAGGCATTTAGAGCAAGACGCTCAAGCAGAATCAATCTATCTTTATGGCCTGTCGTTAAAACCGAATGATCTAAACCTATTATTCAACTACCAGGTGTTATTGACTAGAAATGCCAGATATATAGAAGCGCAGCGGCTGCAAAACCGCATAGATAATGCGAAAGATCCTAGTCCATTTCGCTGGGTCACATTGGGAAATGAGCATTACAAAAACAAAGATTATCGCCGAGCCTTAAAATACTACAGTAAAGCGATCGAGCTTGCCCCATACATACCTCAAGGCTATGCCGGTAAAGCAAAAACACTCTATCTACTCGGTGACCAACATCAAGCTAAAGAAGCCCTTACGCTAGCATTGGAAAAGGTACATCAACCTGAACTTGAAAGACTCTACCAAGCTAAGTTAACCATGTTGTCACAACATTAAGCCTACTGACGAAGGCAACAGATATCGATAAATAAAATGCTAGGTAGTGTTTAACCTACTTAGCATTTTACTTTCAAGCTTAACTTACCATCAAAATAGCTAATAAAATCGATAAAAAACAACCTCCCTCAAAAATTAGAATACAGCTGTTCTTTCCTCAAAATATTAACTAATTTCAGCCTGATTTAAGTCACAAAAGATAAAGTAACGTCTAACGTGTCTGCTAACTTGTTTACGATAAAAAATAACAAACATCAAAAGAAGGAAGTCGTTGTAACATGAAATTAAATCTTATCGCACTGGCCATTGCTGGTACTCTATCTACAACCCTATTATTAACAGGGTGCCAATCGACGACGCCTGAAGGCGAAAACACACAACAGCTGTTAGTGGATCCTATTGCTGCAAATCCACTCTTTATCGCAAGCTCACTGCAATATCAAGCGCCTAATTTTAACATCATCAAAGATAAACATTTTCAGCCCGCATTAGAGCAAGGGATTAAAGAGCACTATCAGCAAGTCCTCACTATCGCCAATAATAGTAACAGCCCAACATTTGCAAACACCATAGTGGCGCTAGAAATCAGTGGTGAATTGCTTAACCGTGCATCTAAAGTGTTTTATAATCTAACGGGCTCAAACAGCAATCCAACCTTACGTAAAATCCAGGGTGAAATGGCACCAAAAATAGCAGCCCATTCGGACAATATTCATCTAAATAGCGCCCTGTTTTCTCGCATCGATAGCTTATATCAACAGCGTCAGCAACTGGGATTAACCGCTGAAGAGGTGCGCCTTATCGAAATTTATCACCAGCGTTTTGTTATGGCAGGCGCTAAATTAACTGATGAGCAAAAAGCGCAAATTCGCGTGTTGAATGAAGAGCAATCGACCCTAACCAATGAGTTTAGCCAGCGCCTGATGCGCCTGACTAAAGAAATTGCGATTGTAGTAGATGATGTTAATCAATTAGCTGGCTTGTCAGACAGCGACATTCGCGCCGCTAAAGCCGATGCTAAGGCGCAAGGCCATGAAGGTCAGTACCTGCTTAGCATTACCAATACCACTCGCCAACCTGTACTAGCCAAACTTGAGAATCGCGAGCTCCGTCAACGCATTTGGCAAGCATCATCCACACGCGGCATGAGTGGTGACAATGAGACTGCGTCATTGGTATCACGCCTTGCACAACTTCGCGCCGAGCGTGCCGCACTGCTGGGCTATAAAAGTTGGGCCGATTATCGTTTAACCCCGCAGATGGCTAAGACACCCGAAGCCGTTTATGACATGTTTGGCTCTATGGTGCCAGCCGTTGTCGCTAATACCGAAAAAGAAGCCGCTGATATTCAAGCGATGATAGACAAAACGGGAGGCAACTTTACCTTAGCCCCCTGGGATTGGGCTTTCTACGCTGAAAAAGTTCGCCAAGAAAAATTTGATCTCGATGAGTCATCGATCAAACCTTACTTTGAGTTTGACCGTGTACTGAAAGATGGGGTGTTCTTCACTCTAGAAAAGCTGTACGGAGTCACCTTGAAGCCACGCCCAGATCTGCCTGTCTATCATGAAGATGTCAAAGCCTATGAGATGTTTGATACCGACGGCACCTCAATGGCTATCTTCTACGCCGACTATTTTGCTCGTGAAGGTAAACGCGGCGGCGCATGGATGAGTTCATTTGTATCGCAATCGACATTGCTAAACAGCAAACCGGTTGTGGTTAACGTAATGAATATTAAGAAGGCGCCAGAGGGTGAGCCTACTTTTGTCAGCTACGATGAAGTGACAACCATGTTCCATGAGATGGGCCACGGCACCCACGGCATGTTCTCTAAAGTGACCTACCCTAGCCTATCGGGTACAGCGGTATCTCGTGACTTCGTTGAGTTTCCATCGACTTTTGAAGAGGATTGGGCTTCGCATCCAGAGGTACTCGCCAACTATGCCAAGCACTACCAAACTGGCGAAGTGATCCCAGAGGAATTGCTACAAAAGTTACTTAAGTCCCGTAGTTTTAACCAAGGTTTCGATACGCTTGAGTATATGGCAGCGGCATTAGTAGACCTTGAGTGGCACTCACTACCAGCTGACGCACCACTGCAAGATGTCGTAAGTTTCGAAGCAAACGCGCTGAAGAAGCACGGCATCAATATCCCTGCTGTGCCGCCACGTTATAAGTCGACCTATTTTGCTCACGCCTTCCCCGGTGGCTATTCCGCTAGCTATTATGCCTACATGTGGAGTGAGATCTTGGCGGCCGATGCATTCGCCTACGTGCAAACCCAAGGTGGCTTAAACCGTGAAATCGGTATGAAGTACCGTAAGACTATTCGTGAAGTAGGTAATAGCGTGCCACCAATGGAAGCGTACAAAGCATTTCGTGGCCAAGAACCTACCACAGATGCGCTGCTTAAACGTCGCGGATTAAACTAATACTAAGCCGTAAGCCTAACTTACTTTAACCCAATAAAAATGCCGCTAAATTAGCGGCATTTTTTTATACACTTACCCGTTAACTTACTGGTTGAATAGCCTTGTGGCGCAGAACCAATATGCTGATAACAAACAAGACGCTACACGCGGCAAGGCCTGCTGCCAGTGATTCGGTAAAACCAAGCACGGTATAACCACCTAAGCTGATCCCAGCAACAATTAACGCATAAGGTAACTGAGTCAATACATGGTCAATATGGTGACAGTTGGCCCCGGTCGACGACAAAATGGTCGTATCAGATATGGGTGAGCAGTGGTCACCAAATACCGCACCGGCTAATACAGCCGCGAGCATGGGTAACATCATGTTGGTATGCGTTCCCATCGCCATATCGGCGGCAATCGGCAGCATAATACCAAATGTTCCCCAGCTGGTGCCTGTGGAAAACGCCGTCAATCCAGCCAACACGAATAACACTGCTGGTAATAGTGCAAATGGAATATTACCAGTAGCTAGGCTCGCCATATATTTACCCGTTTCCATCTGACCGATAACACCGGCGATTGTCCATGCAAACAATAAAATATAAATAGCAGGTAGCATTGAACGCGCACCCGCAACCACACCTTTTAAGACAAGTGCTTTATCTAAACCTTGGCTTATCACCAAAACTAACGTCGATGCTAGGCCGATAACGGCACCAAAGAAAAGAGACGACGCGACATCGGTTTTCTCAAATGCACCAATCACACTAAATGGCAGACTTTCGGCCGCTAGCGCATCGGCACCACTGCTGATCATAAAATAGATAGTGGCAAACACTAATACGGTAATAGGGAGAAATAGGCCTAATATTTTCCCCGAATCGGCTTCAGGCAGATCACTATTCGCCCCAGGAGGTAAGCCTTTAGCCTCATCATACAGATTACCTTTTTGTGCATTCAGCTCATGTTGGCGCATAGGACCAACATCGAGTCCCATAAACGCAACGCAAAGCAACAGTAACAAGGCAAAAATGGCGTAGAAATTCATGGGGATCATCTGAATAAACACACTCAAATGACCCGTATCGGTAAAACCATGAGTCGTTAAGATACCGCCAATCAGAGCAATAATATACGCGCCCCAACTCGAAACAGGTGAGATAACACAGATAGGCGCGGCGGTAGAATCCAGTAAATAAGCTAACTTACTGCGAGAGATATAATACCTATCGGTCAGAGGACGCGCGACGCTCCCCACCACTAGGCTGTTAAAATAGTCATCGATAAAAACCACGCAGCCTAAGAACATTGTCAGCAGCTTTGCATCTCGCTTATTGCGAATATGCTGACGCGCCCAATCAGCAAAAGCTTTGGCTGCACCGCTAACGGTAATAAGCGCAGTGATCATCCCAAGTAAAATAAGGAAGCCTAGCAGATAGACATTCCAACTATTTAAAGTGCCATCATCCCAGAACAGTCCAACCACCTTCTGACCCAGATACTGGCCAGTTCCCGTGATTGAATAATCGGTAATAAAGATTGCGCCTAATAGGATCCCTAGTCCTAAGGAGAGTAATACGCGGCGAGTAAAAATCGCCAGCAGAATTGCCACCACAGGAGGTAGCAAAGAAAGTGCCGAATCGGCGTAACTCAAAGTTGTCATTATTTTATGTCGTCTTCGTTAAAATACGAATGGAGGGCAACTGAACTGGTGGGATATAGTCATAGATATTACACCTGTCCTATCAGTAGCGCTCCATAGTGATACCATGCGTCGGTATACCTTCTTTTTATCTTCCAGATAAAAAGCACTATGGCAGTGCTGTCTCTATTCGATGACAGCCCCAGCAGCAAGCCTTGATGAACTTTACCACTTCGGCATCAAATCCTTTCATGTTCACTCATCGGCATCACCCTAATGAACACTAGTTATATTTAATGCACCTCTACGTCTCAGGACGCCAACCAATTTCACTATCGGTCGACGTGACGCACATAAAAACACAAGCGGCTTAAAGGATGCTACCTCAAAGCCGCTTGGCGTGATCTATATCACATTAAGTTTTAAATGAACACCAAAGCGTTCACCAACTGTTTACATTTTACTAAAGAAGCTCAAGTAACTTAGGCACGGCTTCAAACAGATCAGCCTCTAGACCGTAATCAGCGACTTGGAAGATCGGAGCTTCTGGATCTTTGTTAATTGCCACAATAACTTTAGAGTCTTTCATACCCGCCAGGTGTTGAATGGCACCAGAAATACCGACAGCAATATACAGATCTGGGGCAACAATCTTACCAGTTTGACCCACCTGTAGATCATTTGGCACGTAGCCCGCGTCAACGGCCGCGCGAGATGCACCCAAAGCGCCGCCCAATTTGTCGGCTAGCTGCTCAAGGATAGCGAAGTTCTCTGCACTGCCTAACGCACGACCACCAGAAACAACAACAGAAGCGGCACCTAAGTCTGGGCGCTCAGATTCAGTCAAGGTTTGCGATACAAACTCAACATTGCTACTAAACACGCCATCGATGTTTTGTACCGCTGCACCGCCATCATTAGCCACAGAGTCAAACGCACTGCAACGAACAGTCATCACTTTTATCGCATCTAAGCTCTGTACGGTTGCCATAGCGCTACCAGCGTATATTGGACGCACGAAGGTATCATCACTAACCACTTCAACGACTTCTGACAACTGAGCCACATCAAGCAGCGCTGCAACGCGAGGCATAACATCTTTACCTAAGCTAGAAGCCGATGCCAAGATATGTTGATAATCACTCGCCATAGACACCACTAAGGCACCCAGATTTTCCGCAATACCATTAGCATAAGCGGCATTATCGGCAACCAATACAGTTCGTACACCACTGAGTTGTTTAGCCGCTTCGACTGCCGCCGCGCAGTTTTCACCGGCAACTAACAGATCAACATCACCACCAATCGCTTGACCACAAGCAACCACTTTTGCGGTATCTAGCTTTAGACTCGCATTATCATGTTCTGCAATTACTAGAATAGCCATTAGATCACCTTCGCTTCATTTTTTAGCTTTTCAACCAGCTCCTCAACAGAAGCCACCATCACGCCAGCCTCACGCTGAGCAGGCGGAGTAACTTTAAGCACATTTTGATGTTGCTTAAGTGTCACGCCTAGGCTATCAACAGTTACCGTATCAAGTGGCTTACGCTTCGCTTTCATGATGTTAGGTAGTTTTGCATATCTAGGTTCGTTCAAACGCAGATCGGTAGTAATAATCGCAGGTAGTGGCATCTTTAAGGTTTGCAAACCGCCATCAATTTCACGAGTCACTAATACGGTATCGCCTTCGACCTTCACTTCAGACGCAAAGGTGGCTTGAGGCATACCTGCAAGCGCTGCCAGCATCTGACCCGTCTGATTGTTATCGCCATCGATAGATTGCTTACCGAGCAGAATAATCTGCGCCTGCTCTTGGCCCTGAATAGCATTAAGGAGCTTTGCGATTGACAGAGGTGCGAGTTCTTCATCGGTTTCCACATGAATACCACGATCGGCACCTAATGCCATTGCTGTACGCAATTGCTCTTGAGCCGCTTTAGGTCCAATGGTTGCCACTACTATCTCAGTAACAATACCCGCTTCTTTTAAACGAACCGCTTCTTCTACAGCAATCTCACAAAATGGATTAATCGCCATTTTAAGATTTGCGGTATCGACACTCGTATTGTCAGCATTCACTCTGACCTTCACATTGGCATCGACGACGCGTTTAACTGGCACCAATACTTTCATAAGGCTTCCTTCTTACGTCTTTATTCTGGATAAAAAATAGTGCATAGCAAAACTATCACAAACTAGTGCCACTTTACGTCCTGTTTACGTTAACGTCAACAAGAAGTAAGCGGAAGTTATCGTAGAATCTAAAAGTAACAAAATTAGGCTTATCTAGTGGCCAATTTGAGTAGTATTTGTTATTTACCAATATAAAATTACATCATATATCGAAATAATTATTTAATTCGTTTGATAAAGCAGTTATTAGTTTCTATTATTAACCGCGTATTCATATTTACTATATATATTTTCAGTAGGAAATTATTAAAATGAGCGAATTTCTAGATATTTTGACCCACGGTCGTCGTTTTAAAGCTGCTGTTAAAGAGCTATCAGTTGATGACTTAAAAGACTTAGCCGTCAAACTTGAAAAAATCATCACTGAAAAAGTTCAGCAAGCCGAAGAAGAAAATGCGGCAATGGCAGAACGTAACGCAAAAATTGAAGAGATCCGCCAACAAATGGAAGCCGTTGGTTTATCAGTTGATGATTTAGGTGTTGTTGCAACAAAATCAGCACCAAAGAAAAAGCGCGCACCACGCCCAGCTAAATATAAAATTGAAGTCGATGGCGAAACCATCACTTGGACAGGTCAGGGTCGCACTCCAACTGTATTTAAGAAAGAATTGGACAAAGGACGTAGCCTAGAAGAGTTCCTTATCTAGAATACCTGTCGAGAAAAAGGAGGAGAGCTAAATCGCTTTCCTATCCAATATTAAGCCAACTTTTTAGTTGGCTTTTTTTTGGTAAATTATGTCAACGAGTTTATTGCTAGATTAGTTGAGCAAGCGCTTGTGAATTTTACCAATACATCACTTGGTAATTGTTCACAAATTAGGATAATCTTTAGCAATCCCAATAGTTCAGCTCAAAATCAATAAACCTATGCGCATTCATTTTAAATCGGCAACCATTTGTATTACTATGGCGGCACTCGTCACTTTTACCGCCGACGCAAACTCACAACTAACTGATAACACGCCAAAAATCACAGCGTTCACCAATGCGACATTGATGATTGAACCAGGAAAAGAGCTCAAGCGAGCAACCCTGTTAATTGAAAACAGTAAAATAAAATCAATTATCACCAATGAGCAAATACCTAGCGATGCTTATGTTATCGATATGACAGGCAAGGTGATTTACCCAGGTTTTATAGACCCCTACACAGACTACGCAATCGATTTTAAATATGATCAGCAAAAGATCACTCCGCCAGTGTATGAAATTAAGCGCATCGGCGGTAATGCTGAGAATGGTGCCATTCACGCCGAAAAGGAGTGGTTTAACTATGTTTACCCCAACGAAGAATCGGCAAAAAAATGGCTAACGAATGGTTTTACCAGCGTACAGACAGGCGCTCTAGACGGGATATTTAGAGGACGGGCAGCGAGTGTTTCTCTCGCGCAATTAAAAGCCAACGATATTATTTATCGTTCAAGATCGAGTCATCTATTCGCTTTCGATAAAGGCAGTTCAATTCAAGATTATCCCAGTTCATTAATGGGCAGTATGGCACTAATACGCCAAACCCTAGCAGATGCCAAATGGTATAACGCCAACATTGATAAATCCTTGGATAAAACATCGGTCGATAATATTGAATTTAATATCGCGCTCGAACGTCTGGGTAATATAAAGCAAGAATCTACACTGTTTGAAACCAAAGATTTAAATAGCCTGTTAAGAGCTGCCAGCTTACTGCACGAACATCAGTTATCGGGCAACCTATTGGGTAACGGAAGAGAATATGCTCGTATCGATGAAGTTAAAGCGACTGGCTTTAGTATTATTTTGCCGCTTAACTTTCCCGCTGCGCCCAATGTCAAAGATGATGGTGAAGAGCGTAATATCCCGTTAGCGGAACTGCGCCACTGGGAGCGCGCGCCAACCAATCCCTATGCCCTCGAAATGGCCAAAATCCCATTTGCCTTGACTCAATATGGGATTAAAGCCGACGCCTTCTGGCCAAGATTGAAACAAGCTATCGATGCAGGGCTCAGCAAACAAACCGCCCTCGCCGCATTAACAACCGAAGCCGCCGAGATTGCGGGGATAGGTGATCTTAGTGGTCGCCTCAAATCTGGCTACATGGCGGATCTTGTGGTTGCCGATGGCGATCTATTTGAGTCAGGTAAAATCGAAAGTGTCTGGTTACAAGGTAAAGAAACTCAATTAATACCAAGAGACACACATAGGCTAACCAGTAATTATCAACTAACACTGGGTGAGCTAACCTTAGATTTAGCGGTGACACAAGGCGACAAACTGTCGGGTATGTTAAGCAGCGGCGAACAAGAGATAAGATTAGACGCCCTAGCCTACGCCAACCAAAGGCTTACCTTTACCGCCGATCTCGGTGACGCAGGCTACCCAGGAATCAATCGTTTTACCTTATGGTTCGATGATCAAGGTGTTCATGGGCGCATGTTAGATAAAGACAACAGCCAACATCTACTAGCCGGTATCACCATTGAAAGCGAGCAAGAAGTAGAGATTAAACCTGAGGTCCCAATTAAACCTCTTGTTTCTAAGCTAACTCAACCAAACGTCGCTTACGGGTTAATCACTCAACCTGAAACAGAGAAAATCCATCTCAGAAATGCCACTATCTGGACATCGACGGCAGAAGGGATATTAGAAAACAGTGACCTACTCATTAGCCGCGGACAGATTGAAAAGATAGGCAAGAATCTCACTACGCCCTCTGGTTATCAAATCATAGATGCAACAGGCAAACATATCACCGCAGGGATCATCGACGAGCACTCTCATATTGCGCTCAATGGCGGCACCAATGAGGGGACGGACGCCATCACCTCAGAGGTACGCATAGGCGATGTACTTAACCCTGAAGATATCGCTATTTATCGAGCCCTTGCTGGCGGCGTAACCTCTGCACAACTGCTGCACGGCAGCGCCAATCCTATCGGTGGACAAGCACAGGTGATAAAAATGCGTTGGGGAGAAAATGCCCAAGGCATTAAATTTGAGCAGGCGCCTGCAAGTATAAAGTTCGCCCTAGGCGAAAACGTCAAGCAGAGCAACTGGGGCGACAATTTCACTCGCCGTTTCCCTCAGAGTCGCATGGGCGTTAAGTCACTATTTGAAGAGGCATTCAACGAAGCGATTGCCTATGAAAAAGCGCTAAAAATCTATAATAACTTGCGCTCGAGTGAACAACGACGCCAGCTTGCCCCTAAACCTAATTACCGCCTCCAAGCCGTCAGTGAAGTGCTCAACGGAAAGCGTGATATCCACATCCACTCTTATGTTCAATCGGAGATCTTGATGTTTATCCGTCTAGCGGAGGCTTACAATTTTAAAGTCGGTACCTTCACCCATATTTTAGAGGGCTATAAAGTTGCCGATGAGATGGCAAAACATGGGGCTTTTGCGTCGACATTCTCCGATTGGTGGGCCTATAAATTCGAGGTTTATGATGCCATCCCACAAAATACCTGTCTGATGCACGACAAAGGCGTGCTCACCAGCATCAACTCGGATGACTATGAGATGCAACGGCGTCTCAACCAAGAAGCGGCTAAATCGGTAATGTACTGCAACATGAGCCAAATGGATGCTTGGAACATGGTGACAATCAACCCAGCAAAACAACTGGGGATCGACGAATATGTAGGTTCATTAGCGCCAGGCAAACAAGCCGATGTCGTACTTTGGGATCACTCGCCACTTTCAGTATATGCAAAAGTCGATAGCACTTGGATTGAGGGACGTCGCTATTTCGACAGAGTACAAGACAAGGCGATGCAATCCGATGTCGCCACCGAGCGCGCGGCGCTAATTCAAGCCATATTAACCAGTGACAAGCCCAGTGTTCCGGGAGAGACACCAGCTGTCGACAATGACCCCCAATGGCACTGCGACACCCAATATGATGTTTGGCGACACCATGCCGATACACAAAGAGCCAATACGCAGAACGCCAACGCACTAAACAGCCAAAAACGATACAGCCACACGTATGGGGAGGCTTTATAATGAGACATTTAACTCAAATAATGGCCGTCGGTCTTGGCTTAGTCAGTAGCTCTCTATTGGCTCACGACATGGTGCCAGCAAAACCACAAAGCCAAGCCATAGTGATTAGCAATGCAAGGGTGCATACCGTCACCGATGGCGTACTCGCCAACACTGATATTCGGCTAGAGGCAGGTAAAATTGTTGCAGTCGGTACAAAGCTCAACGCCGAAAATGCACTGGTTATCGATGCCACAGGCAAACATCTTTATCCTGGATTGATTGCATTAGATACCAGTATCGGCCTGGTCGAAGTGGAGATGATGCGCCCAAGTAATGACAGCTATGAAGTTGGTCAGAGTAATCCACAACTACTGGCTGTTAGTGCATTTAATCCCGATTCAGAGATTATTCCAACGGTGCGTGTCAACGGTATAACCCATGCTCAAGTCGTACCTCAAGGAAAGGCGTTAACCGGACAATCCGCATTGGTATCTTTAGATAGTTGGACCATAGAAGATGCATTAGTGGCAACACCCAAACAGTTTCATCTCTACTGGCCCACTATGGGACGCTTATCCCATGATGATGAGAAACGAAAGCAACAGGTCGAGCAATATAACCAGCAGCGAGAGGCGATTAAGACGGCACTGCAAGATGGTTATCGCTATTATCTCGCGGCTAACGCCAATAAAATCAACAAAATTGATAATCGCTGGCAAGCGATGTTGCCACTCTATCAAGGTCAGGGACAGCTTTTCGTTCACGCCGATAGCAGCGAGCAGATTGAACAAGCGGTAGCTATGATCACGCCTTATCAATTTAAACTCGTGATCGTCGGCGGCTATGACGCTTGGCGAGTCGCAGAGCAGCTCAATGAAATTGGCGCATCGGTCATCTACAACCACACCTTAAGCTTACCCATGCGAAAAGATGAGCCAACCGAAATGAGCTTCAAAGTGCCCAAGCTGCTCAAACAAGCTGGAATCCCCTTTGCTCTTGGCTTTAGCTCCGACTGGAACGCGCGTAACCTCCCCTTTGCCGCAGGCCAAGCGGCGGCCTACGGATTAAGCCAAGATGAGGCGCTTAAAAGTATCACCTTAGACGCGGCGAAGATCCTGGGTATCGATGATATGGGGGCGATAGCGGTTGGTTACAAAGCCAACATCTTACTCTCCTCTGGTGACATGCTAGATCCACTATCGAGTAAAATCGAAGCCGTGTTTATCGATGGCCGCCAAATAGATCTCAATAATCGCCAACAACAACTTTATCAAAAGTACCTAAAGCGTTAGAATTTCTATTCTAAACAGTTCAATACTGGTCATCTAACGATGGCCTGTATTACTGCCCAACTCAAAACAGGCTCATACCATGAAAAAGACAACCCTTGCCATCACAGTGCTACTGCTAAGTGGTTGCGCTGGCGACTACGCTTTTAATAGCAACTTAAGCGGACAAGCCATAGATGACTACTTTAAAGTTGGTGACGTTGTTTTATATCAACAGGGTATGCAGCCATCGACAACCTATGAAGTAAAAGGCTTAGTCGAAGGTGAATCTTGCCAAGAACGCGTAAATGACGTGCCAGCCTCTATTGCCGATGCACGCACCATCGCTCGCCGAGCCGCCGCTGAAAAAGGCGCAAATGGTCTCATCGTTAAGCAGTGTGTCATGTTTGAAGAAGCCACTAAAGCCTGCGTTACTCGTGCGTTATGCGTTGGCCAGGCCATAGTAGATGCGAAGTAAATACGCTACCACACGTTAATTGAGCCTTTTGCATGATCTTTACCAGCGAAATTCAAGCGGTGGCTATTTGCCGCACTCCGTACAAACAAAAGTTTGGGATTCCTCGCCAACCTGGGCTAGTGACCGCTGCCCGTGGTTTTGTTGAGCTACAAGCCCCCTTTAACCATATCGATACCGTGCGTGGTCTGGAGCAATACTCTCATATCTGGCTGTTATTTAGTTTTCATGAAAATCTAGCTCAGGGCTGGAAAACCACAGTGAGACCACCTCGCCTAGGCGGCAATGAAAAACTCGGTGTATTTGCAACCCGTTCCACTTTTCGCCCTAACGGCATTGGACAATCGGTAGTCAAACTCCATGGGGTCCACCAGCAGAAAGGCAAGGTGGTATTAGAGATCTCGGCAATGGATCTGCTCGATGGCACGCCGATTATCGATATTAAACCTTACATTCCTTTCTCTGATGCGATTAGCGATGCCGAGGGCGGCATCGCGCATGAAGCGCCAGTGCTCGCCAATGTCAGTTTTACCGATGAAGTACAGCATCAGCTGGCAAATTATGAGCAGAATCAATATCCCAACTTACGGCAGATCATTGAAGGAGTGCTCGCTCAAGACCCAAGACCTGCCTATAAGAAAGCCAAAGCCGACCCTAAACAGTATCAGGTCGCACTCTACGATTTAGATATCCTTTGGCGAGTGATTGACGAGGAGATAATGGTAGAAACCATACGTCCCTCAACGCTGACAGAATCTGAGTCGGACGAAGAGTGATGACAGCTCACATCGATTACCAAGCGCAGCATAAACAGCGCCTCGCCTATATGCCTTGGCTCTACTTCTCCTTAAAGCCGAAGCATTTAAGCTGGGCCAAACCCTGGCAAGATGAAATTCAGCGCCGGTTGATGGCCCTAGAAACCATCACCATTGGCGACAACTGCTTTATTGCCGAGCAGGCGCATCTATTTGCCGAGCCAGGGCGTGGCATCATTATTGGTGACCAATGTATGCTAGCTGCCGACAGCTTTTTACATGGGCCTATAGTGCTAGGTAATGAAGTGGCGATTAATCACGGCTGCTCACTCGATGGCGGCAGTGGAAAAATTGTTATTGGCGATCAGACCCGTATCGCCAACAATGTCACCATCTACGCCTTTAATCATGGCATGTCGCCTAACAGCCCCATCTACCAACAGAAGTCGAACTCTAAAGGCATCGTTATCGGTAAGGATGTATGGATTGGCGCGCAAGCTGGCATTGTCGATGGCGTAACCATTGGCGACTGCGCAGTAATAGGAATGGGGGCTATTGTCACCAAAGATGTGCCTGACTATGGCATTGTCGCCGGTAACCCCGCAACCTTGATTGGCGATAGAAGAAATAGAAGAGATAAAAAGTAATTTTAGTCGTGCAGGATGACGGCGGTGCCATGGATCATCATATTAATTAGCCCCGCATTCACATCATCGCGATTAACTTGGTTGTCATGATTGTTCGCCCGAGACTCACTATTTCGCACCATACCGTCATAAAATGCTTGGTCAAAACTTTTGTAATTGGCGCAGCCTGTCAACGTCAAGCTCACCGTTAACGCCATGAATCCAACTGTCCCTAAACGCTTCATTGCTATCGTCCTTATCGTCACTGCATCCATTGACTGTTAATCTTGCTCGGTGAGGTTTTGGTTTGAAACATACCCAGACACCTATCAATAGTAGAAACAATACCAGCATAGTGTCAAAGACTATTTCCAGTAAGCTTGCTCAACACATTTTCACCATTACTATCAAAGCTAATAGCAGTTACAATGCATTAAAAAATACTCAAACAATCACACATACAGCAATTAAACAACAATAATCATTGAAGGAAGTCGCCTGTGAATACCTCTCGCTTATTAGGCCTGCTCGGCGTGTTACTCTTGCCCGCTGCCCATGCCGCCCCATTTAATTTTGACCAGCAAAGCTATCGCCAAGATGTTCAAACTCTCGCCAGCGATCAATTTGAGGGCCGCGGCCCACTCTCCAAGGGCGAAACTCTCACGGTCGAATACCTTGAGAACGCCTATAAATCTATGGGACTCGCACCCGGCTTTGGTGACAGTTACCGCCAGAGTGTGCCCATGGCCAAGATCAGCGCCGATCAATCCATGCAGCTTACCATTGGCGATATGGTGTTTAGTAATGGCGATGAATTTACCGCTCGCACAGAGCAAGTCCAGCCTAAGGTTGCCTTGAAAGATAACGATGTCGTGTTTGTCGGTTATGGCATCAATGCGCCCGAGTATCACTGGAACGATTACGCCAATATCGACGTAAAAGACAAGACGGTGATACTACTGGTGAACGACCCCGGATTTGCCACTCAAGATCCTCAAGTATTTAAAGGCAACGCCATGACTTACTACGGCCGCTGGACCTATAAATATGAGGAAGCCGCTCGTCAAGGCGCTAAGGCGGTATTTATTGTCCATGAAACCGCCCCTGCGGCCTATGGTTGGAATGTGGTGCAAAACAGTAATACTAACGCCAAATACACCCTAGTCGATGACAGCAAAAACAGCTCACATATCGGTGTCATGGGTTGGATACAGCATGAAGTGGCGCAAAAAATATTTAAGGCTGCAGGCCTAGATTACGATAAGCTCAAACTGACTGCGGCAAAGCCAGGCTTTAAATCCATGGCACTTAATCTCAAGGCCAATCTTGAACTCAATAACCAGATTGAATTAGCCACCTCTTATAATGTCGCAGGCCTACTGCTTGGTACTAGTCAAGCTGATGAATGGTTAGTGATGCATGCTCACTGGGATCATTTAGGTAAAACGAGTCATGATGGTGAAACTCGGATCTACAACGGTGCAGTCGACAATGCCTCTGGCGTCGCCGGGGTATTGCAACTTGCCCGTCACTTCAAAGGGTTAACAGGTGATGATGCGCCAAAACGTTCTATGCTATTTGCCGCCTTTACCGCCGAAGAAACAGGATTAATTGGGGCACAATATTTTGCCGATCATCCTCCCGTTGCCACCAAACAGTTAGTGTCATTTTTAAATATCGATGGCATGAATGTCGGCAAAGGGGTCGATTACATTTTACGCTATGGTGAAGGTGTCTCTGAGCTAGAGAGCTACTTAGATAAGGCAGCGAAGGCGCAAGGTCGCTGGGTTAAAGCCGATCCGCGTCCACAAAATGGCTTAATGTTCCGCTCAGATCATTTTGCACTCGCCAAGCAAGGCGTACCAGGTTTAATGTTTATGAGCCTAGGTGATACCGACCCCGACTATATCGCCCATAAATACCATCAGGGAGCCGATGATTATGATCCCAATTGGGATCTAGGTGGCGTCGCGCAAGACTTAACACTGATCAGCGACATCTTGACTCAACTGGCGAACAACGATGACTGGCCAAAATGGCTCGAAGCGTCAGACTTTAAGAAACGCCGCGCCCAAGATGGCTTATAGGACAGACTAAATAAAAGGAGACTAAGGTCTCCTTTTTTAGTTTTTATAACAACCACTTCTAGTTTAAAAACTGATGAAAACCGCAATATCCTCACCTTAGTTCTTTAGTCTATAAATGCCAATCTTCACTTGTGAGATCTCACTGGCTTTGGGTAGTGTGATAGCCATCGCTGTGAAACATCTAACGCATGGAGGCTTTATGTCTGCTGTAACGACATATCCAACTGAAAACCATTTCCCCCTATCGCTCAGTCAATATAACGGGCAAACCAGTGAACCTTTGATTGAGCAAACCATTGGCGCTTATCTCGATGAGATGGCCAATAATAATCCCGATAAGCTTGCTGTTGTCATGCATCACCAAGGTATTCGCTGGAGCTATCAAGAGTATCAAACCCAAATCGATCAACTGGCGGCAGGTTTATTGGCGATTGGCATCAAACCTGGTGATCGCGTCGGGATCTGGTCTCCCAATAATATTGAATGGTGCCTAACCCAGTTCGCCACCGCGAAAATTGGCGCCATCATGGTATGTATCAACCCAGCATATAGACCTGAAGAGTTAGAGTATGCGTTAAACAATGTCGGTTGCCGTGCAATTATCTGCGCTGAAAAGTTTAAATCCAGCAACTACTTACAAATGCTGTATGAGTTAGCCCCCGAGCTAAACAGCGCCCTTCCCGGACAATTGTCATCTGCCGCGTTGCCCTCACTAGAGTTTGTGATTCGTATGGGTGATGAGGTGTCTCCCGGTATGCTCAATTTTAATGAGCTAAAGCGCCCCTTAAGTGACGCCGACAAACTTGAGCTAAAAGCCGTTGCCGATGGCCTGTCTCCCTTCGATGCCATCAATATTCAGTTCACCTCTGGTACCACAGGCAACCCGAAAGGTGCGACGCTGAGCCACCATAACATCCTTAACAACGGCCTGTTAGTCGCCAATGCTATGCAGCTCAGTGCTGATGACAGACTGTGTATTCCAGTGCCCTTGTATCACTGTTTTGGCATGGTATTAGGCAATCTGTCATGCATCAGTAAAGGTGCCGCGGCGATATACCCAAGTGACGCTTTCGATCCGCTAACCACCTTACAAGTTGTCGAGGCCGAGAAATGCACCGCGCTACATGGGGTACCCACCATGTTTATTGCGCAGTTAGAACATCCACGCTTTAGTGAGTTCGACTTAAGCACTCTGCGCACCGGTGTCATGGCTGGCGCTACCTGTCCAGAAGAGGTGATGCGCCGCGTTCAAACCCTGATGTACATGGAACAAGTGCTCATTGGTTACGGACAAACCGAATGCAGCCCCATTAACAACATGACCGAAATCGATTCATCGGTTGAAAAACGGGTGACAACCGTTGGTAGAGCGCTAGCACATACACAAGTCAAAATCGTCGATGAATTTGGTGACATACTGCCAGTGGGTCAACCTGGCGAAGTGTGCAGTCGCGGTTACGGCGTGATGCAGTGTTACTGGAACGATGCTGAAAAAACATCAGCTACTATCGACAACCAAGGCTGGTTACATTCAGGCGATATTGGTGAGATGGACAGCGAAGGCTATGTCAAAATTGTTGGCCGGATCAAAGATATGATCATTCGTGGTGGCGAGAATATCTATCCACGCGAGATCGAAGAAAAACTCTACACCCACCCAGACGTGCAAGATGCGGCCGTATTTGGGGTGCAAAGTGAAAAATACGGTGAAGAGGTCTGTGTATGGATTAAAGTCCAGCCGAGAGCAGAGATCGATGAACAGGAAATTCGTCACTTTCTTACTGAAAAAATCGCCTATTTCAAAGTGCCAAGGTATATCAAATTTGTCGAACAATACCCGATGACAGTCACGGGTAAAATTCAAAAATTTAAGATGCGCGAGCTGATGTATCAAGAGCTATATGAAGATATAAACTGCGCTTAAACTACTTATCTAAAATAATAAACTAGCCAGTACGCAATGTATTGGCTAGCTTTCCCCTGTGACGGGGTACTCACCCTTGACTCACCGCAACCACCGCTCACCCACTTTTTCGACGCGCTTCTCATTACGGCTTATAGAATACCCCGCGGCAAGGTAAGCATCGACACAGTCATCATACTCGGCATTTGACATCTTATTGCCAAACCCTAAGTCGCTCCAATGGGCCTCACAAAATACGATATCATCCTGAGCATTGGTCAAGGTGGTTTTAACATGCGTCGACTGATATCGAGGAAGCAGCACCAACAGGGCAATAGTAATCGCTAACACGACTAAGACTTTAGCTTTCATTTCTCTCCTTTTTTATACTTGAAACTGTATTTTTGATAGGAGGATAACAGTAATAGCTCCCTCTCGAACAGCTTCATGATACCTGTCAGTATTGATGTTCATCAGACTCTCTGCTCGCGAAGCTAACGACATAGATTGACCGAGTAATCGCCGTGTCAACAAACTAGGTGACATCAACACACAGGGTGCTAAAATGTCGGCCTATTTCATTACATAACTGGATATTGGGAATGCGAGTTAGCAAGTACCTGCTGTCAACACAAAAAGAGACCCCAGCAAACGCTGAGGTGGTTAGTCATCAATTAATGCTGCGTGCGGGTATGATCCGTCGTAACGCATCAGGTCTTTACAGCTGGTTGCCGACAGGCTTACGTGTTTTACGTAAGGTTGAAGCCATCGTTCGTGAAGAGATGAACAATGCAGGTGCTGTTGAGATCTTAATGCCCATGGTGCAACCAGCAGATTTGTGGGTTGAAACTGGCCGTTGGGAAAAGTTTGGTCCTGAGCTACTGCGCTTTCAAGACCGTCACAACCGTGACTTCGTCTTAGGCCCAACCCATGAAGAAGTGATCACCGATATTATCCGTAAAGAAGTTAACTCATACAAGCAGTTACCACTTAATCTTTACCAGATCCAAACTAAGTTCCGTGATGAAGTTCGCCCACGTTTCGGCGTGATGCGCTCACGTGAGTTTTTGATGAAAGATGCTTACTCTTTCCATTTAGATCAAGAGACCATGGATGAAACCTACGAGGCGATGTACCAAGCCTATAGCAACATCCTAGGCCGTATGGGTCTGGCTTTCCGCCCAGTGCTTGCAGATACAGGTTCTATCGGTGGCAGCATGTCACACGAGTTCCACGTATTAGCCAACAGTGGTGAAGACTTAATTGCCTACTCAACTGAGAGTGATTACGCGGCTAACATCGAAAAAGCAGAAGCGCCAATCCCAACCGAACCTCGCGGCGCTGCAACAATGGAAATGAGCATTATCGATACGCCAAATGCCAAGACCATTGAAGAACTCGTCTCACAGCACGGCATCGCTATCGAAAAAACCGTTAAGACCATTATCGTTAAGGGTGCAACCGAAGAAGCGCCATTAGTTGCCGTGATCATTCGTGGCGACCATGAGCTGAACGAAGTTAAAGTTGAAAAGCTTGACGCCGTATTAGCCCCATTTGAAATGGCCGATGAAGCCGATATCCGCAAAGCACTAGGCGCAGGCCCTGGATCATTAGGCCCAGTCGGTTTAACCATTCCTGTCTATGTTGACCACAGCGTTAATATCATGAGTGATTTTGCCGCTGGCGCTAACCAAGAGGGTAAACACTATGTGGGTATCAACTGGGAGCGCGACCTAGCAGAAGTAGCTGTTGCCGACCTACGTAATGTCATCGAAGGTGAGGCAAGCCCATGTGGCAAGGGGACTATTGGACTGCTGCGCGGCATCGAAGTGGGTCATATCTTCCAGTTAGGGACTAACTACTCAGAATCGATGGGCGCTAACGTACTCGACGAAAACGGCAAGTCAAAAACCCTACTAATGGGTTGTTACGGTGTGGGCGTGAGCCGTATCGTGGCAGCGGCTATTGAGCAAAATAACGATGATCGCGGTATCATCTGGCCAGATGCTATTGCACCGTTCAAGGTCGGTATCTTGCCGATGAACATGCACAAATCTCATCGCGTTAAGGATATGGCTGAGCAGCTATATAAAGACCTTAACGATGCGGGTATCGAAGTGCTATTTGACGACCGTAAAGAGCGTCCAGGCGTGATGTTTGCCGATATGGAGCTTATAGGTCTGCCACACGTTATCGTGATTGGCGATCGTAACATCGACGGCGGCGTATTCGAATATAAGAATCGTCGCACGGGTGAGAAACAAGATATTCCATTCGATCAGATCATCGACTTTATCAAGTCAGCCAAATAAGACTTAATCGAGACTAAAGACGCCCAGCTCATGCTGGGCGTCTTTTTATGGAGCATGCCGCAGACAACGCAAACTGTTGCGACTGTTCTCTCCTTTATTCAGCGCTTCGACTGCTCACCGTAAACTATCCTAACCGTTAGCGCTCTGGCCGTTAGCAGGTGAACGGTTAACTATGTAACTGCTTAGCCATTGTTTTGCTGAAAAATTGCATCCCTTTACCCACTAAAACGATCACGATTGCCCCGAGTAACACTGGCGTGATAAGAAAAGCCCACCCCTGCCCGGCCAACATTATAAGCAGCGGATTTGCCCCCGCAGGCGGATGAGTGGTTTTTGTAAGCAGCATAGCGCTAACACCTATCCCTGTCGCCAACGCTAATGTCAGTGGTGAAACGCCTATGTACTGGGTAAAAAACACCCCAATAAGAGCAGTGATCAGATGACCCAATATCACATTTTTTGGCTGTGCCAATGGACTCTCTGGAACACCAAAAACCAATACAGCCGTGGCACCGAAGGGCGCCATCAACAAAGCAACGTCACTCAAGTTCGAGTCAAAGAAAGAAAGCAAGCCGATCGCCAAGAAGGCACCCACACCTGCCACTATCGATAAAACAACATTATTCATATTAACCTCAAAAGTATACCAGTCTGTCTACCAAAATAGAGTAGACAACTCGGTATACTTTTGTCAACATGCTTTTTAAACAACAAGGGTTATTGAAAGAGGGTCACTTTTTGAAAGAGCAGAGCGTGAGCAAAAAACGTCAGCAACTCATAGACACAGCACTAACACTTTTTTATCAAAGCGGTATTCATTCTGTCGGCATAAACGAAATACTCGCGGTTTCAGGTATCGCCAAGCGAACCCTGTATATTCATTTTGAAAGTAAAGAAGCCTTAATCTTCGCTGCGCTGCAGCAAAGGCACGAGGTTTTTGTCACCTGGCTAGAGCAAAAACTCGCCAAGACAACAGCTGACAAGCAGGTCATTCAAACCTTGTTCTCAGCATTAGAAAGTTGGTTTTGTAACAAGGAACCTGAACTAGGCGATTTTAGAGGCTGTTTTTTTATTAATACCTCTGCCGAATTTAGCGACATCAACAGTGATATTTTCACCTTCTGCCACCATCACAAGCAACAAGTTAAGCAAGTGATAGCCAACCATCTTACCAACAAAAACAGCGAACTCATTGATGCTATCTGCATCATGAAGGAGGGAGCAATTGTGACCGCTCATTTATCTGGCAACGGCACAGAAGTGACAGCGAACTGCATAAAAATACTAGAAAAACTTGAAGCATCATAATGCTATAACGAGCAATTAATTTATTAAATTTGTTATTTACGTTAAGGGTTTACATTAAGGATTGAGCAGGTTGCTCATTACACAATAGACTGCAACATCAATGGCAAACATTTTGATAGCTTAAGTATTTGTGCTTCAACCCAGCCACGACGATGGTCATAATTCTTACCCGAATAAGCATCATCGCCACATAAATAGGCTCGGCGAACGACGCGGCTACAACAATGATAATAGGCTGTGTCTTCGATACTTATTTGAGTTCTGCGAGGGCGTGGCATAAAAACCTCCTTGTTCGATGCTCAGTCAAAGCTTAGTAGGAGGTTTACTTCTACGCCATTAACATTGGGTGTCTTTGTTTTCTTTTTCTCTTTGTATTCCCGTCCGCCTAGCTTGGTTTGTTAGATTTTATAAGCATACATCTGTTCAATTAGTTCAGCATCAAGCTTTAGTTTTTTGTCTGACAGCGTGTCTTCTAAAGATTTATATGCCATATCAGTTAATTTAAATGCTTGTTCGACACTCAGGACCTTTTGCGAGTCATTCACTAACATTATTATTTTATTTATTATGTGATCTAAATAATCATGCACATTTTCAATAAGAAGCTCGATGTAACTCGGTGTCATACCACTATGAACTATCATGTTACGAGCGCGATAGATCCGTCGAATTTGCCAACCAACTCTTACGGTGTGATTTTTCAAACCTTTGACCATATTTTGGGGGTCAGCATAGATATACTCTAAATACTCAAAACGATCGAAGAGTAGGTGAAAGTCTTTAAAAGAATCTTTGAGTTCTTGTCGCTTATCTGAAAACTCTTCTAGCGATATCAATTTAGCTAATTTTACTACCTGATTATCACCCTCTATATCCTTTAAAACTTTCTTTGTCTGGTGGCGATTCCAATTAAAAAGATCACTTGCTAAACGAGCAACTAACCTTTGATAATAACCTAAGTTCAAAAATGGCATAGTGCTTTGAACAATATGCTCAATATTAGATAAACCTGAGTCATGAGAAGCAGGAATAATTGACTCTAGTGCTATCCAAAGGTTTAGCATCTGATTTTCATTAGAATCACTTTTTAATGCTAAAGAGTGAAGCTCAGCTGCTCTTGTAAATATTCTAAAAGAGTTTTTTTCTAAACCAAACTCCGACAAAAATCTATTAGCTTGTATTGCTGCTCGAGATGGCTTTTGATCGCTACATTTATGCATAGCGTTTGTTCGAAACCGAGACCTATTCACTTCATTATCCGTCTTGTTCAAAATCAAACAATCTGTCGCCCAGCTGAGCTGTTGCTTGTGATGGAATAAACCAAATATTGTGCTAAGCATTTCCAGTGTGTCTTCAGCATTATTCTTCGCAGAAAAATTATCACGAGCCTTAATCTCTGAAACACAAATGTATACTTCATTTTCGCTCTTTGGGAACTTGTGTTTACTATGGTCAATATCTAGGTCATGCAAGTCATTTACTATATTGATATCAAAAGTTTTTAGAGAGTCTTTGTAGAACTCAACATCTTTTGCTGAACGGAAGACTATTTGATATTGTTTTGGTTTATCGCAGAATATTTTTATAAAGTCCTCAATAGCACTATTGCCGTGAATCCTGTTTTTATCGTAATGGAAAAACTGTTGTGTAATTTCTGCAATGTATTCTGAACTAAAACCCAAATTTAATAATGTTGTCGCATAACTTCTAGCCAATGTTCGAATCGAGGCAAAGTCAACCTCACCATTAATTACTTGAGTTAGTAGCTCTTCATTTTTCTTTTTATACTGCTTCAAATTAATTTGACGGAGAATCAATTCAACTACAATTTTCTTGTCTTCTGTCGTCTTCTTAGGGTCACGAAGAGTTGTATTAATCTGCTTTAATTTAATAGACAACAAAGCTTGTGCAACCTTGTCTTTAGACAAGTTTTCACATAGTTCATCAATAACGTGCTGTAGGTTAGGTGCTTTTATATTTCCTTTCCGGACCTCTTCGATAACTTCTAATGCCTCCTCACACAACAAACTCGTGTTCATCGACGAGGGTTTATAAGTATCCAGAGAGAAATCAAAAAACAGCTCATTAAATAGTTGAGCGAAAAAAAGTAGGTTTCTGCTGTTTTCTAAGTCATCCCATTTTTCGGTTTTTCTGTACTTCATTATTTTTTAACCACCGAACTAAATTCAAAATCTAACAGCTTATTAACTAGCTGCTCAATAAACTGCTGCTTAAAATTTAACTTACAGCAACTATGCCATGCTAATGCATTGAAATACAGTGACAAAGTTAACATCACTTTCAGAAAAACTGTATAAGTCGCCCGCAAAACTGAACAAGTTGATGTAGCGGTCTCTACAACAAAAAATTAAATCAATATAATTCAAACAATTACAAAAAACCTAGCAGTTTATAGAGCATGAAAAGCCAAGTTTTTCGCTCTATTCTCTTACGAACATCACTGGTCGCAAAAGCTTGTTAGCTTTTGAACTAGCGACTCACACCAAATGAAGCTAAATCGAAGAGAGAAAATAACCTAGTGTAGATACAGCTGAGGGTATCGAAAACATGGATGTTTTCGTTAAGCGGCCAAGGATGGCGCAAAGCGTCCCGAAGCAGTATCTGCACATTAGGTTGTTCTTTCACATCTGACCCATAGGGACATGGGAAATGTCACTGTGATGTAGGGAACATCACTGACCATGTGATCACGACATTGGTGCTTCCATGCACATCCCTCGCCGAGCAGGCGTTAGGTTGCCATGAAGGTATAACCTTCAAAACATCATCAAACAGCAACTCTGCCAAATTCAACAATTCCCAATAACAAAAATGCCCAACCTCATCCAAAGCTAGGCATTTACAATATTCAGAATTAGAGCTTACTCTAAAAGCTACACTAGAGCGCTACCTTTGATCCTCAATCACCACGCCATCGTTGGCCAAGGCAGCTAGCGCCACTAACGCCACCTCGCCACTGAGCTGAGTTTCGGCACGAAGCGTCTGGGCGATAGCAGCAATATCGAGTTGAGGATGCACAGAACTATCCACTTCGCACAATAAACGCATGACATCCCTGTTTTGCTCATTTGAAACGAGCAGCCGTACCTTGTCGATACCAGCATGATGGCGACGCACCCGCTCAATCTGCTCTGGATGCACAAAGAGTCCTTTCACTTTACAGGTTTGATCTGCTCGCCCCATCCAGCCTTTTATCCGCTTATTGGTGCGGCCACAATCGCTGGCTCCCGGCATGATAGCCGACAAGTCACCAGTCGCGAAACGGATCAGCGGATAGTCGCGATTAAAGCTAGTTACCACCACCTCGCCCACTTCGCCATCGGCAACGGGGATTAAGGTGCCGGGACGCACTATCTCGACAATGATATCTTCTGCGATAACTAAGCCTGCATCGCTGACACTCTCAAACGCGATAAGGCCGATATCGGCAGTAGCATAGGCTTGTTTAACCTCGATACCCGCTTTAGCAAATTGGCTTTTAAGCGGCTGAGTTAGCGCCTCGCCAGAGACCAGCGCCTTAGTGATAGATGAGATATCTTTATCTTGCTCATAGGCCTTTTCTAGCAAGATATTTAAAAATGATGGCGTACCGCAATAGCCATTGGGTTTTAGCGATTCAATCAGATCCAGCTGCATCTCACTCTGACCGGGCCCAGCTGGGATCACGCTGCAACCACAGGCCTTAGCACCAGAATCCATAATGAAGCCGCCTGGCGTTAGATGATATGACAGGCAGTTTTGTACCAGATCGCCCGCTCGAAAACCCGCGGCAAAAAACGCTTGCCCCATACGCCACCAATCAAAGCCGTCACATTCGGGTTCGTAAATCGGCCCTGGAGATTTAAAGATGCGGCCCACTCGATGCTGCTTTGGGGTCATGCCAGCAAAAGGCGGCGCATCGCTTTGCAGCGCGATAAGATCGGCTTTGCGAGTTATCGGCAATTTAGCTAAGTCATCGAGGTGATTAATTTGACTCAGATCGATGTCGGCCAGCAGCTTGGCGTAATAGTCACAATGCAGCTTAGCAAAGGTTAGCTGTTCACTGAGGGCCAACATCAAGCTATGCTCACGCGCTGCGGCGCTTTGCGCCTCTAACGGATGAAAAAAAGGTCTCATAAATGCTCCTGTTACAACCAACGTTTACGACGCTTATAAGACTTTAAGTTTTTAAAACTCTTACGGGTTTCATTGCCACCACCGAGATAAAACTCTTTAACGTCTTCATTGTTGAGTAACTGCGCCTTACTGCCATCGAGCACTATCTTGCCTGACTCCATGATATAGCCGTAGTTTGCCGCTTTCAGGGCGTAGTTGGCGTTTTGTTCCACCAGCAGCATAGTGATCCCCTGCTCGCGATTGATCTTCTCAATAATGCCAAACACCTCTTTAACCAGCAGTGGCGATAGGCCCATCGAGGGTTCATCGAGACAGATCATCTTAGGGCGCGCCATTAACGCGCGGCCAATCGCCAGCATCTGCTGCTCACCACCCGAGAGATAACCCGCTAAGCCAGTACGCTCTTTGAGGCGAGGGAAATAGTTAAACACCATTTCAATATCTTGATTTACTTTACGATCTTTGCGGGTATAGGCACCGAGCTTTAAATTTTCGATGACACTCATGTCTTCGATAATACGTCTACCTTCCATTACCTGAAATAGGCCAGAACGCACCACATCCTCGGCATTTTTTTGATCGATCCGCTCTCCCATAAAATGGATATCCCCCTTAGAAACCTCGCCATTTTCTGTCTTAAGTAGCCCAGATATCGCCTTCAAGGTGGTCGATTTACCCGCGCCATTTGGCCCAAGTAAGGTCACAATTTCCCCCTGTGGCACCTCAATGCTGACGCCACGTAGCACTTGGATCACATCGTCATACACTACCTCGATGTTATTAATCGCGAGAAGTGGGGTTTCTGGTTTTAACTGCACGGCTTGTGTCATAACTACTCCAAGATCAATTGATGATGGCCTAGCGGGCAAAACGTACCGCTAGGCCGAACGGCAATATGGCTTAATAACCTAGCCAGTCCACACGACGCTCTAAGGTCACTTGGTTGACTTTCTCTACCTTAATGTCACCACCATTGAAGTTACCTTGATAGATGTTAACTTGGTTGATACCGCGATGATCTTCAGGTGTCCATGTAGCAGGTAGACAGACGCCTTCTAATCCTTTTGGTACCCAGTTTTGATGGACGTACATCCCTTTCTTGACATTTTCACCAGTAATGCCGCCGTGGTCTTTCGCCCACTCCATAGACTCTTTCATGTAGTAAGTTGAGCACACACCGCGAATATAGTGATGCAGACGCTGTTCGGTACCGCTGCTGTCTGACATTTTTGATATTTCACGTACCAGCTTCATACCCGGAACTTCATCATCCCAAAACGGAGTCATTGTCGGGAAGATATAGTTTTTCACCCCTTCGCCAGCAGCCTTAAACACCAGCTTGTCGCCGCCCCAAATGTTGGACATAAACTGAATATCTGTGCCGACGGTGTCACAGGATTTAATGAGCGATTGCACCGAGCCACCTAAGTTACCTATGTAGCCATAGTTGGTACCCGAGCTTTTAAGGCTTAAACATTGAGCCTTAAAATCCCCTGGTTTCATGGAGATCACCACTGAAGGCTGTACATCAAAACCGAGCTCGGTCGCGTATTCGGCACAGGCTTCTTTCGGCGCATTAGGGAACGGATGATTGGCACCAATATGGGTAAACTTAGGCTTACCCTTGCCGCCTTTTTGCTTCCAATCGTCGGCAGCCCACTGCACTAATCCACGGCAGGCATCAGAATAAGAAGCGCCATAGAAAAAGTTATAAGGCGCAGGTTTGGTGGTCTTAGGGTTTTTACCTTGAGGATCGGTTAAGTGACCGGAGTATGACGCCGAGAAGATAGGCGTCTTATCTTTTGCCGCAAAGGAGATAAGCGCTTCGGTGTCGGCAGTGCCCCAGCCTTGCATCGCCACCATGTTTTCCCGTGATAGCCACTTCTTATAAGACGCTATCGCTTGCGGCACCTTATAAGCATAATCGGTCGTTTCATACTCAAGCTTGGTGCCTTTGATACCGCCATTAGCATTAATATACGCCAAGGCATCACGCACCCCGTCGGCATAAGGCTTGCCCACAAACGCGGTAGGGCCTGACATATCGGCAAGATGGCCGACAAAAACAGAATCCTCAGCATGAGCAGCGCTGCTTGCAAATGTCATTGCCGCCAATGTTGAGCTAAGTAGTAATTTCTTATACATAGTTATTTTCCTTCAAATGGTACTTCAAAATAGTCCTTCAAGATTGAATTGCCTTAACCTTGTGGCGCGACAGCTAAAGCGCCCAAAGCAACTCAATTGCGGTGCGTACTTCTTTGAGTAATTAAGAAGAGATTCGCTAACCACCTTCGCCAAAGTGGCTGCGCTGCGCATATCGTTACCGCGTGTTACAACGAGATGCGCATCAGTTAAAACCAACGCTAATAGGCAAACGGATAGCATTTCCAGTAGTTTTTAATCTGTCCCCAGCGATGGGCTAGGCCTTCAGGCTCAAAAACCAGGAACAAGATGATCACCACCCCAATCGCCATCTCTTTGATGTAGGCCAAACCATCCGTCACCATGGGAATATCGCCCCAAGCGGTGTACTGCATCAGCCCAACGATACTCTCGAGTACCTCAGGTAAGAGCACCATAAACACCACGCCCATCAGCGTGCCTTTAATGGAACCAAGGCCGCCAATGATCACCATGGCGAGAAACTGTATCGACATCAAAATGGTGAAGCCTTCGGCCGAAACATAGCCTAGGTAGTGGGCATAAAGTGCACCGCCAATACCGGCATAGAAAGAGGAGATCCCAAATGACAATAAACGATACTTGTTGAGCTTCACCCCCATGATCTCGGCAGAGAGATAATGGTCGCGCACCGCCACGAAGGCGCGGCCATCGCGGCTCCGCATCAGGTTACAGCCCCAGATATACATAAATACCAAGGCGAATAAGGCGATAAAGTAGAAGCTTAAATCGGTATCGAAATCGAATCCAAACAGGCTAACAGGAGCAGCCATCGCCCCAGATGAACCACCTGAGAACCAGTCCGCACGGGCGAAGAAATCTTCGATAATAAACTGCGCGGCTAAGGTCGCGATAGCCAAATAGAGACCCTTAATACGCGCCGCTGGCATACCAAACATCATGCCGACGGCCATGGTTAGAAAGCCCGCCAAAGGAATACAAAACACCACAGGAATATTGAAACTGGTATTGAGCCAGGCAGAGGCAAACGCGCCAAAGCCAAAGAACGCCCCGTGACCCAAGGAGATCTGCCCAGTAAAGCCCACCAAAATGTTAAGGCCAAGTGCAGCAATACCTAAGTAGGAGATCTGAATAAACAGGGTTAGAAAGTAACCATCGAGCACCAGAGGTGCGGCGCACGCTAATGCGATCACCAATATCGTCATCAAGCGAATGGTCTTAGTTTCAAAGATGGTGTTGTCACCCTTGTAACTGGTGCGAAAATCCCCGCACGGGCGCATGGCCAAACTAGACATAACAAACTCCTTGAACTGAAAATAGGTCTAATGCAAATAGTTGAAACATAGTGCTATCCTCTAAATCCGCTCAATGTCACGGGTGCCAAACAAGCCATAGGGTTTAAACCACAAGATGATAAGCAGTACGTAAAATGGCGCTATGTCATACATGTTGCCGATATTCAGGTATTGGCTATCGAAGAACTCTGCCACGTTTTCGAGCACCCCAATCACCACACCACCGACTATCGCGCCGACAATGGAGTCGAGTCCGCCTAAGATCACCGCAGGAAAGACCTTAATACCGATAGAGGAGAGTGAGCTTGAAACCCCGTTGACCATACCGATGACCACGCCCGCCGTCGCCGACACTGTCGCCGCTATGCCCCAGCTCATGGCAAACACTTGCTTAACCGAGATCCCTAAGCTCTGTGCAACCTGCTGATCGAAG
Source organism: Shewanella mesophila (assembly GCF_019457515.1). NCBI lineage: Bacteria > Pseudomonadati > Pseudomonadota > Gammaproteobacteria > Alteromonadales > Shewanellaceae > Shewanella > Shewanella mesophila. The sequence goes on along the minus strand of NZ_CP080421.1, from coordinate 1,423,342 downwards.
GCTGTGGCTCGCATGGCTAATCCATGTTTTGAGTATTTAAAGAACACAAAGAAGCTGACCATGATGAGCAGTGCGATAACGGTACTCATCAAGTAGGCAAATTCGACATTCAGACCAAAGATAGCCACCGATTGGGTGTCGAAGACTTGCGGATAACTTTGCGGCGAGACCCCGAAAATCCACTTAGTTAACGACTGGAAGAAGATAGACAAGCCAATGGTCACCATGATCACAGAGATAATGGGTTCACCAATCATGGGGCGCAGCACTATCATCTGCAACAACACACCGAAGGCCGCCATAAAACAGAGAGTTAAGATAAACCCAAGGAAGAAAGGCAGTTGAAAGTAGGTTAAAAATGCCCAGCAGACCCAAGCGCCCACCAGCAAAAACTCACCTTGAGCGAAGTTAACAATCTGGGTTGATTTGTACACCAGCACGAAACACATGCCGACGACACCATAGAGCAGGCCCACGATCAGGCCGTTGATGATAAGTTGGATCAGAAGTTCGAAATTCATGATGCTCTCCTTTGCGCTTTGCTGGCATCGTTAACGACTTGACTATCGATCACCGAAGCCACCTGTAACTGGGTTTTAATCCGTGACTTAGTGCCATCTTGGAAGGTGATCACTGTGTCGATATCGACATGGGGCTCATCGTTGTAGATAGAATCGATAATGTCGCCATACTTGTCGGCGATGACGCCGCGGCGCACCTTACGCGTGCGGGTTAGCTCACCGTCATCGGCATCGAGTTCTTTATATAACAGAATGAATTTATTTATTTTCTGAGCGTCTGGCAGGGTTTCATTAACATGCTCAACTTCGCGAGTTAGCTGCTGATAAACCTCTGGTAGGCTCGATAAGCTGGTGTAGTTGGTAAAGGCAAGGCCTTGCTGCTCAGCCCATTTAGCAACGATACTGAACCGAATGCATAATATCGCCGACAAGTAAGGTTTATCCTTGCCTAGGATGACCGCTTCACCGATAAAGGATGAGAATTTAAGTTTGTTCTCTATATATTGCGGCGAGTACTGAATGCCGTTACTGGTTTTCGCCAGATCTTTAATGCGGTCGATCACCACCAGATGACCCGATGGTTTGAAGTAACCTGCATCGCCCGTATGCATCCAACCCTCTTTAACATCTTCATCATAGGCGGCTTGGTCGCCAAGATAGCCATTGAACATGCCAACGGTTTTGGCAATGACCTCTCCCACACCTTCACTGTCGGTATTGATCACCTTGAGTTCGGCGGTATCGAACGCCACGCCAACGCTATCGTAATCCACATCATCAGGATGATGTATGGTGTAAGCGCCGCACATCTCGGTTTGACCATAGAGTTGACGCAGCGGCACCCCAATACTTTGGAAAAACTTAAAGGTGTCAGGCCCCATCGCCGCCCCGCCGGTGGCTGCCGATTTAAGGAATGAGAATCCGAGTCGGTCGCGCAGCGCCTTCATCAATAGCAGATCCGCAAGCTTAGAGCGCTTGCCCTCTGCTAAGCGTTTTTCAGCTCGCTCCATAGCGAAATTAAATAGCTTTTGCTTAAAAGGGGTCGAATCCATCATGCGCGCTTTAACATCGGCGAGGATACCTTCCCAAACTCGAGGCGCTAACAGCACAAAGCTTGGGCCAATTTCGCGCAGATCCGCCATCATGGTCTCTTGCTCTTCGACAAAGTTCACAATTTGGCGAGCAATCAAGGCCTGACCTACTGCATAAACCTGCTCCATGATCCAAGGAAGTGGCAGTACCGATACATAGTTATCGCCAGGAGCCCTTGGATCGGCACGTAAATAGGAGCAGCAGTGATCGATAAACTTACTGCCTTGCAGCAGTACGATTTTGGGTTTGGACGTGGTGCCAGAAGTGGTGCAATAGATAGCAATATTTTCAGCCTTCCCTGCATCGACTAGGTTGTCATAGGTGCGCGGCGCCGTGTTATCAACTTCTTGACCGATGCGGTAGATCTCTTCGACGCTAATTAGGCGTGGATCGTCATATTTGCGCATGCCTCGTGGATCGCAGTAAACAATATATTTCACATCCGGAATCTGGTCACCAAGCTCGAGTAACTTGTCACACTGCTCCTCATCCTCGGCCACAACCACCTGCGCATTGCTGCGATTTAGTAAGTAGGCGACCTCTTCATGAAGTGAATCTTGATATATTCCAAGTGAAAAACAGCATAATGCGTGGGCTGCGACTTCGCCCCAGACCCACTCAGGGCGATTATCCCCTAGCAGGGCTATAGTGGTTTTAGCTTCTATGCCTAAGTGATTAAAGGCTAGGGACATCCACTTCACTCGGTTATGGTAATCTTGCCAAGTGAACTCACTCCAGATCCCAAATTCCTTTTCACGCATGGCGATTTCAGCGCCCCAGTTAGCGGCGTTGTGACGCAATATCTTGGGAAAAGTGTCCCTGTTCCCCATGTCGAATGACGGATTAGATAATTGATTTGAGCTATTCATTAGACGACCTCTTTTAATTGCTCGTTATCTTCAAGCCCTAAATAAGCCTGTCTCACATGCTCATTGGCCATCACCTCATCGGGTAGGCCACAGATGAGTCGCTTACCGAAATCGAGCACCATCACTTCATGGGAGATATCCATGACCACGCCCATATCGTGCTCAATCATCACCACTGTGATATCGAACTCTTCATTGAGATCGAGAATGTAGCGCGCCATATCCTCTTTCTCTTCTAGGTTCATTCCCGCCATAGGCTCATCAAGCAGAATCAATTTGGGATTAAGGGCGATAGCCCGAGCTAACTCGACACGTTTACGTAACCCGTATGACAAGGTGCCTGCCACCGATTTGCGAACATGGGTAATATCGAGAAAATCGATGATCTCCTCGACTTGACGGCGATGCGCCAGCTCCTCTTTCTGTGCTGGCGATGCCCAATACAGAGGACCAGTGAGCCAGTTGTTTTTCATTAGATGATGACGCCCGACCATGATGTTATCGAGTACTGACATGTGACCAAATAAGGCTAAGTTTTGAAAAGTACGGCCAATGCCAAGATCGGCGCGATCGTTAGGACGCATGTGAGTCACGTCTTGGCCGTCAAAATGAATCGCTCCCTTCTGGGGACGATAACGACCAGATATGCTGTTAAGCATCGAAGTTTTACCCGCCCCATTGGGGCCGATAATAGAAAATACTGCGCCTCGTTTTACCTCAAAACTGACATCGGTTAGCGCTTTTACACCACCAAATGCGAGGGAGATTTGATCAACTTTTAAAATGGTATCTGTCACATCCATACTCCTTTAAATAACACTTATCTTTTCCCCATTGCCGAGCCTTTGACCAAGACGATGAACGAAAACAAACCACCCATTGGGATCTCGCGGCACAAAAAAAGGGGAAGGAGCGGGAGCAACCCTCCCCCCAAAATGATGGAACTAGAGGGCGTAACGTACTGAGAATTGAGCGTAGTCTGAGTCGACATCTTGATCACCGATCTCAAAGTTACCGACTTCAAAACCAATGGCGAGTGCTGGCGTAAGGTTTTTAAACAGGTTGACACTCCACTGACTGCGATCGGCTTCAGTAATATCGGTTTCGACGCGACCATAGAGTACGGTGGTTCTCAGGCTATCTGTCCAGTAATGGCGATAGGCGGCTAAGTAAGATGTTGTGGTTTCCACCTCTTCACCAACAAGATCTGACGCGGCGCCAATACCGACATAGCGGCCCACTTCGCCTTGATGGAATTGAAAACGGAAATCATCTTTTCCGAAGGTCTTGATGAGTCCGGCAATCGAGCCGCCAAATGCGGTTTCACTCTTGCCCATCTGGGTATTGAGGCTACGACCCAAGGCGGAGATAGAGACATTACCCCAATCACCTTTGAAATTGTAACGCGCAACAACATCGGGCAGATCATCGTTTGCAGGGTCGCCGCCAACGCTTTCAGGGTTCTCTATCGATACCTGAAAATTGCCGATGTCATAACGGATCTGGCCTTGACGAATAAATGCTAGCCCCACTGTCGCACCGGCAAAATCGGCGGTTTCAGGAATGGCGCTGGTATTCATAAAGGTGGTCCAGGTTTGACCCGCTGTCAGCCCTTTATACTTGATAAAGGCATGACGCAGACGCGGATTCGCCGAATTGGAAACCACCTCATTGCCGCCGCCACCAAAGAAGTCCATTTCGATGAAGCCCATCACATCACCGTGAACATACTTGGTATTGAAACGCGATTCATTGGCAAAAATTTTGAATTGATTAGCGCTTTCGGCTAGCGGAGCACCAGAGCCAATCCAAAAGTCACGGTAGCCCACATCGCCAGATACATAGCGCGCATCGGCCTTGAGGTAACCTCCAAATGACAATTTTCCGTTTTCGCCGAGATCAAAGTCGTAACCTGCAGCGGCAGAACCCGCTATTAAACAAAGTGAACTCGCGAGTGTGATCTTTTTTATTGTTGAAATAAGCATCTTTTTATCCCCTGTTATGTCTGCGTCCAAGATGGAGAAATATGCACACAGGCTCAATTGGGAATAGGTATTAGTGCAGCAGTATTAATACCTTATGTTCAATACCAAGGTCTTAATACCAGATGATTAACACCAACAGGCTAAGACTTAAGTCGATAGGATTACTCGACGAATATAGGGCGATATGTGATATGTTGTCTTGATAACAAACAAAGGGGCGGGCCAGTTAAAACGGCGATTAAGCTCCTGAAAAATAGGTCTTAATCTATGTTCCCTAATTGGTTATTGGTCGCTATTAGCATCAGCTATATTGGCTTACTGTTTTTGATGGCGTTCTTAGGCGATAAGTACCGCGAGAAACTCTTCAGCAAACAGCATACGGTGATCTATTCGCTCTCATTGGGGGTTTATTGTACCTCTTGGGGATTTCTAGGAACCGCTGGGCAAGCGGCAAATAACTCCTTTTCTTATCTACCCGTTTATATCGCGCCTATTTTACTGTTTATCTTTGCCTGGCCATTTATCCAACGGGTTATTCGTGTCTGCTTACGGCTCAACATCACCTCAATTGCCGATTTACTGGCCGCACGCTTTGGTAAGTCACCCATATTAGCCGTAGTGGTAACCTTTGTGGCGCTGGTCGGCACCTTGCCCTATATCGCCTTGCAGCAAAAGGCGATTGTGAACTCCTATGAGATCCTCCGCCAAGATCACCTGCTCTCCTCGTGGCAGTTGGGATTAGTCGTCAGCCTTATTCTGGCAGGCTTTACCATTATTTTTGGGGTACGCGCCATCGATGTTACCGAGCGTCATCCGGGGATGATGCTGGCGATTGCCTTTGAGTCTTTTGTCAAAGTTATCGCCTACCTGACTATCGGCATATTTGTCTCTTTTTACCTGTTTGATTCACCTCTGGATATTTGGCGTAAGGCCAGCGAAGCGTCCCCCATTACCATGCAGTTTACCTATCCCAATCTTATCTCTATGTTTGGTTTGCTGTTTATTGTGATGTCGGCATTTCTTTGTCTGCCGAGACAGTTTCAGGTATTAATCGTCGAACTTAAAGATCAAAAACATGCCCTCTGGAGCCGCTGGACATTTCCGCTCTATATTTTGGTTTTTGCCTTCTTTGCCACCCCACTTGGGCAAGCTGGCAATATCCTTTACGGTGACTCGCTTAAGAGTGATGCCTATGTGCTATTTCTCCCCGCTTTTACTGGCGAGATCTGGTTAGGACTCTTTAGTTTTCTAGGGGCTATTTCTGCGGCAAGTTCGATGGTGATCATCTCAACCATCGCCCTGAGCACCATGCTCAGTAATGAAGTGGTATTTCCAACACTCTTTAAGATCAACAATATTCAAAGTGCCGACTTCTATAAGTTTAGATCTCACCTACTGAATATCCGTAAAGCACTGGTGTTATTTGTTATTTTCTTAAGCTATGGCATGTTTCTCGTTGCGCCGCCCGATACCTTAGCCTCCCTAGGAGAGGTCGCCTTCGGTGCCATAGCTCAGATAGGTCCCGCCCTTTTTGCTGCATTTTTATGGCGCAGGGTGACCTTAATCGGCGTGCTGGTCGGCATCACCTCTGGCTTTAGTTTGTGGCTGACACTCAACCTGTTACCTCAGCTAGGTTTATACCCACATCCTTTTGCAGGCAGTGAATACTCGATGACAACAATGGCCACATTACTCGGCCTGTTTGTCAATGTCATGGCTATCTGGCTTGTGTCATCATTTACCCGTCAGAGCATACACGAGCAGATGCAGATCGCGCATTTTATAGAGCGACCTGAGCTAGATAAATTGCAGCAAGAGGTGCCTAAACACGTCAATCCTACCGAACTGGAGCTATTAGTCGCTAGGTTTGTAGGTAAAGATAAAGCCGCCCAAGGATTTTATAATTTCTTCTCTTGCCAGCCTCAACCCATTGTCGATAAGAATGCACACAATCAGGCACTCATTTTTTACACCGAAAATATGCTCGCCAGTGTAATGGGGTCGGCATCGGCGCGCTTAGTGATCTCCTATGCATTAAAGGGCCGCGATATTGCCATTGAAGACGTCGCCCAATTAGTGGAAGTCGCCTCAAACCATCGCATGGAGTTCAGTCGCTCGGTACTTCATAGTGCCATTGAAAATGCCAGTGAAGGGATCTCTGTGATCGACAGTGACCTCAAGTTAGTGGCCTGGAATCAGCATTATCTCAACCTATTTAACTACCCGGACGATCTCATCTATATTGGCTGCCCAGTGAGCCAGCTGATTAAATATAATTTGAGCGTTGGCAACCATTACGTCACCAATCTCGATGAACAAGTGCAGCGTCGCCTCGATTTTCTGCGTCAAGGTAGTCGTCACAGCACAGAGCGAATTCAGCCTGACGGTAAAACGATCCGCATCCAAGGCAACCCCATCCCCGATGGCGGTTTTGTGATGATATTTTCCGATATCACCATGTATCGAGAGGCTGAAAAACTGCTTAAAGAGAAGAATCTGGATCTCGAAGCGCGCGTCTATGAACGTACTAAAAAGCTCGAGCAAGCTAACTTGCAGCTCGGTCAGTCAAACGCAGAGCTCGCAGATGCACTGCAGAAGGTAGAGCAAGCGCACCAAAAGAAAAGCCTCTATTTAAAAGCCTGTAGCCATGATCTACTGCAACCCCTATCGGCGGCACGCTTGTTCTCGTCGGCCTTCGTGCAAAACGGTCAATTATCCACGAAACAAAAACAGCAGATCGGCTATATCGATAATGCACTGCAAGTGGCCAATGAACTGTTACTGGACTTAAATGAAGTCTCGCGAATAGAAAGCGGCACCATAGTGCCCGAGATATGTGACTTCCCACTGCAAGAGGTGCTCGATTCCTTAGTCGAAGAGTTTAGCGCCATGGCGACGACGTCAAAGGTCAAATTCAAATCGATTAAGACCGCGATTTGGGTCAGCAGCGACAGGGTATTGTTAAGACGTATCTTACAAAACCTGGTCAGCAATGCGTTTCGCTACGCAGGAGATGGAAAAATTGTGCTCGGATGTCGCCGAAAAGGGAGCGATATATTGATACAGGTGGTTGATAATGGTCCAGGGATCCCCGCCGACAAACAGGTGGTTATTTTTGAGCAGTTCACCCGTTTACAACACTCAGGTCACGAAGGAGTCAATGGTCTAGGTTTAGGGCTTAATATCGCACAAGGTTTGACCGGCTTACTGCATCATCAACTGACCTTATCTTCCGAGGTCAATCATGGCAGTATTTTTAGTTTACAAGTCAAAACGGCTATCGCCAAACCACAAGAATTGGTCACAACCAAAGCCGATATCCTCACCTTAAATGGCGTACATGTGCTTTGTATCGACAACGATCCTAATGTCCTTGCAGGAATGGAAGAGCTGCTTAATGGCTGGAAATGTCACGTCTATAGCGCGGCATCTGCAGACGAGGCCAAAGCCTTATTCAAACAACATGGCGTGAAAATCGATATTGTTTTAGTCGATTACCAACTTGATGACAACTTGAACGGTTTAGACTTGATGACCGAAATTGAGCAGCTATCACCTCATCCCGTGCCCGCTATTTTGATCACGGCAACCATAGATGAAAGTGTAGTGCTTCGAGCTAAATCATTGGGTTATGGCTACCTGCGCAAAATAATAAAACCCATAGCGCTGAGAGCAGTTATGAGCGCTACCTTAGCGAATAGCTTGCACAATAACTACTCGGCGACACCGAGCAGTTATGCTAGCACTGAGCTATAGCGCTTATTCTACGGCGTCAAGCAGTGGAGTTTTATCGAGGTAAAGTTGACTCATGGCGATGACCGCTTGGGTACGAGTATGAACTCCAAGCTTAAGAAAGATAGCGCTAGCATGGGCCTTGATAGTGGCTTCAGATAGACCTAACTCATAGGCTATCTGTTTGTTGAGCAAACCATCGGCAAACATCATTAATATTTTATGTTGTCTTGGCGATAAGCTAGCAATCTTGCTACTCATCGAATCTAAGGTAACCGATGTCAGATCGCCACAGCCTTGTGGGATCCACTGCTGACCCGCCAATACGGCTTTTATCGCCTTAAGCATCTCATCGGCCGAGGTGGATTTAGGAATAAAGCCTGCTGCACCAAATGAAATGCTTTTGCCAACGGTGACTTTATCCTCTTGGCCTGAGATCACCAAAATTCCAATGTGGGGAAAAGTATTGCGAATATTAACCAGTGTATTGAAACCATGTGCGTTAGGAATATTAAGATCCAGCAGCAAGAGATCAGCATCATCATGTTGCAGCAAAATCTCATCAAGCTCGCCGATGGTTTCCGCTTCGAAGATAGTTAGCTCATGAAATTGAGACGTTAATATATTGACTAATGCTTGTCTAAAAAGTGGATGGTCATCAGCTATTATTATTTTTAGTGGCTGTAACATGTTTGATCCCTCATATGTTGATTTTTCCAGTCTACCCCAAGGTTCAAGATTATCAAATTGGCTCAAGTCATCGTTAATTTATAAAACCTCAATATTTAACATATAAATTACAAATAGATAAGGGGTAAACACGCCCCAAAACACAAAGTAAAGCTGAGGTAAATATAGACTTATTAACTAGGCCATTATCGAGATTTTTATGCTAGGAGAAGGTTTATACACGCGCTAAAAGTGTGATAGACCCGTTAACAGTAAACAAACAAAAATTTACCTTGCTAGCTTGAACATCAACCTGCGGTCACATATTCTAAATTTATAGCGCTGGTTAACCATTAATAGCAATCAGCATAAGGGGCGACAGACCCTAGCATAAGTAAACCACAGCGTATTAACGCTAAAATAGAAGCATAAGGGGCGAACTTGCCAGATAAAAAAGCGTTAGTTTTGGGCGGTGGCGGTGCGCGCGCCGCATACCAAGTTGGCGTGCTGAAGGCGATAGTGCAATTCTATCCTCGAAATCATGGCATACCTTTCAAGATTATTTGCGGAACCTCCGCTGGCGCCATCAATGGTACCTCCATCGCTACCCACGCCTCCTGCTTTCATCTTGGAGTGCATAAACTTGAGTGGGTTTGGCGTCATTTTAATACCCATAAAATCTATCGAGCGTCTTTCTCGGGGGTTTTATCACATCTGGCTAAGATGGCGTTAATGGGGTTACAAGATGAGAAGATTAACCCTGACGCGGGTAGTTTATTCAATAATGATCCGTTACGTGAACTGCTGAATCAGCTGATTAACTTTGCTCGTATTGATAGAAATATCGGTAACGGAGCGCTTCATGCACTCAGTATCGATACCTCATGTTATAACTCGTCACGGTCGGTATCCTTTTTTCAGGCCAATCGAGATATTGATGAGTGGGTTCGCTCAAGGCGAGGAGGACAACGAACCCACCTCAACACCGAGCATCTGCTCGCCAGCTCCGCCATACCATTAGTGTTCCCTTCGATAAAACTCAATCGGGGTTATTACGGCGATGGTTCAGTGCATCAGTTAGCGCCCCTGAGCTGCCCTATTCACTTAGGAGCAGAAAAAATCATGGTGATAAACTTAGAGAGTCCACACAAACAGATACACCAAGAGTTAGAGCATCACCCTAAAACCGCAACCATTGCCGGCCATCTGCTTGATACCATATTTTCAGACACGCTTAACAGCGACTTAGAACGTTTACAGCGTATCAACGGAACCTTGAAACTTATTCCAGAAGAGGCCCGCCAACAAGCGCCGCTCAAAACCATCGACACTTTGGTGATAAAACCCAGTGAAGACTTAAGCCTCATTGCCGCTCAGCACTATCATGATATGCCGATGGCGGTGCGCACACTGCTACGACTTATCGGGATCAATCAACAATCGGATTCGAGTATCGTCTCCTATCTGTTATTCGAACAATCTTACTGCAGCGCATTAATTAATCTTGGCTATCAGGATGCCATGTGCCAAATAGATGAGATTAAAGCTTTTTTTGATATTGACTAGAGACTATTGCAAGTGACTGCCTGCAAAGTAACAGGCGGTTTAACATCCAGCTTAAGCTGACTAGCCTTGCAATAAAAACTGTTCTGCTTTCTCAATACGTCGCGGCTTACCCAAAATAATCAAAATATCTCCAGGCCTGATCAACCAATCCAGATCTGGGTTTTCAACCTCGGCCCCGGCACGCCTGACAGCACGAAGCTCGACCCTAAGTTTTTCCCATGGAATATCGGCCAAGGTTAAACCCACCACTTGTGCCCCTTTAGGCAGCGCTACCGCATGCAGTAACTCCAAGGTAAAGTCGGTCTCCTCACCAGAAAAAAAGCCATGCAGATACTGGTAATGGTTACGTCTTTCATACTCTAAACGTTTCAAAATACGATTTAATGGCACGCCACATTGATACATTACCTGAGAAACGAGCATTAGACTTCCCTCTAAAGACTCTGGGATCACTTGACTGGCGCCTGCCGTCTCAAGATCCTCCATCCCCTCATCATCTCGGGTTCTGACCAAAATCTTCGCCTCTGGGGCTAATTGACGACAGAGCGGTAACACCTCTTCCAATACCCGAGCGCCATCAAATGTTAATACGATTAACTTAGCTTCCTTTATCTGCGCCTGTTTTAATATGGCCCGTTTGGCCACATCGCCAAAATAAACAGGCTCGCCAGCTCGGCGAGCTTCAGAGACTCGCGTTGGGTCGAGATCGAGCACCAGATAGGGAATCGCCTCGATTTTCATAAAACGAGCTATGGTCTGACCGACACGGCCGTATCCCAAGATAAGCACCAGATCATTAGCATGTTCAATCGTTGGGATCGGTTCAGACTCCCCTTGCTGGGACGATTTAAGCCCATGTAGACGACAGGCAATATCGACGCTATGTTTGACCAACCATGGGGCTACCGCCATAGATAACACTGCCACCATCACCAGTTTAGTGCTCAAGGTGATCTCGAGCAGCTGATAATTAACGGCCAAGGCTAATACCACAAAACTAAACTCACCCACTTGAGCCAAGCTAATCGCGCTAGATACCGAAGTGCGAAATGACTCTTTTGCCGCTCGAAGCAATCCGAAAACAATCAGAGCCTTAGCAAGGATAACAGCAACCACTAGCAGTAAAACCTGCCACCAGAATGTAATGACCAAACTGAAATCGAGTAACATACCTATGGAGATAAAAAATAACCCCATCAACAGATCTCGAAACGGACGAATATCGGCCTCGAGCTGGCGCTTATATTGACTCTCTCCAAGTAACATCCCCGCCATAAACGCACCTAAGGCCATAGATAAGCCGATCCATTGGGTAAAGGCGCCAGTTACTAGGGCGACCACTAGTGTCGATAATACAAAGAGTTCATTCGACCGTGACCGTGCTACCTCATCGAACAGTTTAGGCAGTGCCCATTTACCAAACGCCATCAAGGCAATAAATGCTAGCAGTCCCTCGCCAATCGCCCACAAAATTTGATGCCAACTGAGCACCTCGCTATCGGATGCCAACAAAGGCATTAAAATTAGCAATGGCACCACGGCTAAATCTTGAAACAAGAGCACACTGACAGAGAGTTCACCATGCCGCCTTCTAAGCCACCCTCGTTCATTGAGTAGCTTGAGGACAATAGCCGTCGATGAAAGCGCCACAACGGCCCCGACGACAATCGCCTCATTCAGATCCATCCCCATTAGCATACTGATGCACATGGTTAATACCAGGGTAACAAAAACCTGTGCACTACCTAAGCCAAACACGGTACGACGCATCGCCCACAAGCGGGGTAAGGAGAACTCTAATCCGAGGGAAAACATCAACAAGACGACACCCAACTCGGCAACCGAGTGGATCTGTTGTTGACTAAACCAATTGAACATCGAGGGACCACTAATCACCCCCGTCACAAGATAGGCCAAAATTGCTGGCAGTCCCGCTCGCCGGAATAGGGCTATCGACACTATGGCAATAACCAACATCAACAATATTTTAATCAGAAAGCTATGTTCCATTGGGGCTCCATTTAAAATCTGGGATCTTTCTGCAATGGCTATTTCTGTATTGGCCATGCCGATCGAGAGCGTAATGCTTTAATGCATGACTTCCCGTCGGGAACAAAACACTGCATGCTATGGCTGCAACTTTGCATATCGAATAACGCGTAGCTTCAAACTGCTACTTATACAGATTGGTATTACCTTGTTCATCTTCAATTGCCACTCAATAAGCCTATAGCCATTGCAGTGGGGAAACTCGTCACTGTTTATGCCGAAAACATTAAAATGTTACCCAGTGTCTTTTTATCGTCCCTTCCAAGGTTGGCGCTCGCTCACCTCAATCTTGAATCCTTTGTCAAAAAGATGACAGCTTAAAATACAAATGTAACAAAGTGATTAACTAAATGACAAATATAGACAATTTTCTATCGAAAACAATAGGCACGATAATTGCTTCATACAAGCTATCACTAGTCCGATTCATTGTGGAGTAAACACTATGGACTTTGCTTTAGCGACCGAATTCTCGCCTAGCGAATTTCGATATCAACCAGAGTATCACCACTCTGATAAAGGTTCGCCAAACTTGGTTACCATAATGCAACAGTTGCATGAAAGCTTAGATCCACGGACGGTCTTTGCCTGCTTCGGCAAAATAATGGGACAGAACTTGCCAGTCCTAGGTATCAAACTGCACATTAAAGAGTATCAGCTAAGCTGGGGCTCTGAGCAAGGTTTGGCCGTAAAGCAAAATGTCTCCCTTGACGGGATCAGCGTGGGTTTGGATTATCGATTAAACTCACCTATGTTAACCTCTCAAGCCGAACTCTTACGCCAGCTACAGGCGCTGTTACTGCGTCCGCTAATCAATGCCATAGAGTATGAACAGATGGCACAGCAAGCTATGTATGACGCGCTGACACAGCTAGGTAATCGTCACTATTATACTGAGACCATAAAACAGTCACTGGCTCGTGCGCAGCGCCATGGCGAGGTATTAAGCTTAGTTGTCTTAGATCTCGATAACTTTAAACGCCTTAACGATACGCATGGACACCTTATTGGCGACGATGTGCTCAGCAGTTTTGCGCAAACACTAAATCAAGCCATTCGAGAAAGCGATCAAGCCTTTAGAATTGGCGGAGATGAATTTACTGTCATTATCCAAGGCGATGCACAAGCAGCCAGCATCATGTGCGAACGAGTACTGACCATGATCGACAGTAATTTATTGCTAAATAAGTTTCAGGTACAGACGAGCCTAGGCGTTTCACAGTGGCAAAGTGGCGATAGTGCAGCAGATCTCTATCTGCGTGCAGACAAGGCACTCTATTGTGCTAAAGCAGCGGGACGTCGCTGTTATAGAGTCGATGGTCAAAGCTAATCGCCATCAATATAAAAAGAGATATTAGTTGTGAGTTTTTGGGTAATTCACCTGAGGTGAAAGACGTAGGAATAAGCGATAACAGATCAACCATGCTATCTATTAGTCATGACATAATATTAGACAAGACATATATTAGCCAAGATATCTCTTCGTCATGATATCTATCAGATCTATACGACCATGTTTAAGCTTGTTGGTTATATTGACCTAACTTGGCTTATCCAAGCTAACGCTTGCACTTAACAGCCCTAGCTAGATTACAGGCTGATCTTATCCATTTCAAAATCATACCAATCAGGATAAAGGTGTGAACGCTCAGCGAGAGTCGTCCATTCGCCTTGAGTTAGTTACCTAAAAACACGCCGAATAGCTCACTTTCTTACACTGATTGGTATCAATCCCACCTCAGACTCTGATGCGAGATAGCGTTTTTCAACCCAATAACCCGCCGCGGCAACCAAGGTATCATTGAAATAGATAAGCGGAACTTGATCGCGTAGCCAGGGCGGCACAGCTAACTCCTGCCAGAGCTTTTTTAACTCGCGCCCCTTATCACGAAAATGGGGGTGACAACGCGATGAACCTGATGCACCAAAACGAATGCTCACCCGCTCATTGGCTTGTGGCAATCGCAAGCGAACCCCCGTATCACACCGATTAAGCTCAAGCTTGATATTCTCGGTTATCAGCCAGCCTTCTGACGCGCTTTCGTTAATAGCGATCTCTATAGGCATCAACTTAGGAGAGGCTTCATATCTATCGATATAGAGATGATGGCGAAAACGGCGTAACACCATAGGTTTAAGCCTTATCTCGACTTTAGCATCCTCTTTCGCTGCCAACAGCTGAAACAAAAGCTGCTTTAGTTGCACCGAAGAGGGCATCGCAAACCCTAAAGAGTCGATAAACCCGCGTAATAACTGCGCGCGCCATAACTGGCTTTGCTGTGCTAACAAACGTAAATCTAATACGGGTCTAGCCATATTCGGCATCTTCACCAACATGCCAGGTAAGCGAGCGCCCACCTCCTCATCAATCAGCGATTGCTGCTCGGCGCAGAGTTGTGCGCTGCGAGAAGCCGTAGACGCAATAGACGGCCAGCGCGCTTTCAGCGCAGGTATAACATCGAGACGTAAAAAATTTCTATCGAAACGATTATCTTGATTACTCTCATCTTCAATATGCGCAATATCATGAAGCTTGGCATATTCTTCAATCTCTTGGCGCTGCACGTCCAATAAGGGCCTCACTAAGTAGGCATGCTCTGCAAACACCTGCACTCGCCCCATCGCCGCCAACCCCTTAGGACCAAGGCCACGCTTAAGTGCCAGTAACAAGGTCTCCAGTTGATCGTCTTGATGATGCGCGGTCAGTAGTAGATCACCTGCCGATAACTCTTGAGTGAGTACTGCGTAGCGCGCATCTCGCGCCGCCGCCTCAATACTGACTCTTGGCCCGGCTTCAACCTTGACCGTCTTTACCTTTATCGGCAAATCATATTGGGTCGCCATCGTTTCACAATGCTTTGCCCACAGAGCTGCATTAGTGCTTAAGCCATGGTGCACATGAACGAGAAGATAATTAAACTCTGGATGTGATTGAGCATACTCAGCCAATCCCACCGCCAACACTTGCGAATCAACACCGCCACTGTAGGCAAGCACTAACTTAGCCTCGGGCGCAAGCCCAAGCTGTTCAACTAACTCAGCGATTTTAGTGGCGGGAGAAAATGATGGAGTTTCCATTTAGAACACTATCCTAACCTTATCGGAACCCGTTAATGTCTCCAGTGCCAACATTAACTCGTCGGTAGGATTAACCCGCCACTCATCACCAAGCTTAAATTGTGCCTTGGCCTGAGGCTGAGCATAGTTAATAACCACAGGCACAGAACCCTGTTTCCATGGTAAGAGGGCTTGCTCAAAACGCTCTAACCACTGATTATCGATTGAGTCAGATTCCACATCGACCTCTACTGCCTGCGCAAAATGACTTCGCGCCTCGCCCATATCGATAATATTACGCGCCGTCATACGATTACCGCCAGAGAAGTCATCGAAACTGACCTCACCTTCAATAATCAAAATCCGGTCCTTCTCTAATAGGTGACCGAACTTTTCAAACGCTTCGGTAAACAGCATCACCTCTAGACGCGCGCTCTTATCATCTAAGGTTACCAGCCCCATTTTCGAGCCACGCTTGGTCATCATCACTCGCGTCGCCACCACAAGCCCCGCGGCTTTCATGGTTTTACCCCGCTCGGTAGGATGAACATCTTTCAGACGACCTGAGGTGTAGTGTTTCAACTCTTTAAGATACTGGTTGATCGGGTGACCCGTAAGATATAGGCCTAAGGTTTCACGCTCACCTTCTAGCCAAATTTTATCAGGCCAAGGAGTACATTCGACAAATTGCTGCTTGCTATCTTCGGGTTCACTGTTGAGCAAGCCAAACATATCATGCTGACCTATCGCTTCGGCTTTTGCATGCTGATCTGCGGCGCGAATAGCCTCAGGCAGCGTTGCCATCATAGAGGCGCGATGGGGGCCTAATGTGTCTAATGCGCCTGCGCAGATAAGCTTTTCAATCACCCTCTTATTGAGCTTTTTCAAATCGATACGGGCACAAAAATCAAAGAGATCTTTAAAAGGTCCATCCTGACGCGCTTTTAAAATTGAATCGACAGGCCCTTCGCCCACGCCCTTAATCGCCCCTATGCCGTAAACAATTTTTTGGTCATCGTCGACGGTAAATCTAAATAAGCCTTTATTCACATCCGGGGGTAACAGCGGCAAGCCCATGCGGTCACACTCATCGACTAAGGTCACGATCTTGTCAGTATTATCCATATCGGCAGACATTACCGCCGCCATAAATTGCGATGGATAGTGGGTCTTAAGCCACAAAGTTTGATAGGAAACCAACGCATAAGCGGCGGAGTGCGACTTGTTAAAACCGTAACCAGCGAACTTCTCCACCAAATCGAAGATCTTCATCGACAGCTCGCCATCGACACCGTTATTAATGGCTCCCTCTTTGAAAATACTCCTCTGCTTCGCCATCTCCTCAGGCTTTTTCTTACCCATAGCACGACGCAGCATATCCGCACCGCCAAGGGTGTAGCCAGAGAGTACCTGAGCGATCTGCATCACCTGCTCTTGATACAAGATAATGCCATAGGTCGGCTCAAGCAGGGTCTTTAACGACTCATGTTGGTATTGAGAGTCAGGATACGACACCTCTTCACGCCCATGCTTACGCTCGATGAAGTTGTCAACCATGCCCGACTGTAACGGGCCAGGTCTAAACAGGGCAACCAGTGCGATCATATCTTCGAAGCAATCGGGCTGAAGACGTTTAATGAGATCCTTCATACCGCGGGATTCGAGCTGGAATACCGCCGTAGTTTCGTAGCGTTGCAGTAGTCTAAATGATGCGGGGTCGTCTAGCGGAATTGCTTCGATTCTAACCGGCTCTTTACCCTCTTTCTCAAGGCGCGGATTAATCATCTGCAACGCCCAGTCAATAATGGTTAATGTGCGCAGTCCTAAGAAGTCGAACTTAACCAGACCCGCGGTTTCCACATCGTTTTTATCAAACTGAGTGACTGGATTATGGCCTTCTGAGTCACAATAAAGCGGCGCAAAATCGGTAATAACCGTTGGTGCGATCACCACCCCACCCGCATGTTTACCCGCGTTACGGGTAACACCTTCTAAGATACGGCACATATCGATGAGATCTTTGACTTCTTCATCGGCGTGATAGGCCTCAGGCAACGCAGGCTCGGCCTCAAAGGCTTTAGCCAGCGTCATCCCTGGCTCTGCGGGGATCATTTTCGAAATTCGGTCAACAAAACCGTAGGGATGACCAAGCACACGCCCCACGTCACGTACTACCGCTTTCGCGGCCATGGTTCCGAAGGTAATGATCTGTGATACCGCATCACGACCATAGAGCTCGGCCACGTGGTCGATCACCTCATCACGGCGATCCATACAGAAATCGACGTCGAAATCGGGCATGGATACACGTTCAGGGTTCAAGAATCGTTCGAATAGTAGGTCAAACTCCAGCGGATCGAGATCGGTAATTTTAAGCGCGTAGGCCACTAAGGAACCCGCTCCCGAGCCACGACCTGGACCAATAGGGATGCCGTTATCTTTACCCCACTGAATAAACTCCATTACGATAAGGAAGTAACCAGGAAATCCCATGTTGTTAATCACGGTCAGTTCGACATCTAAGCGCTCGTCATATTCGCCTCGGCGCGCAATACGCTCTTGTTCATCGGGAAAGAGAAATTCCAGACGCTCTTCGAGCCCTTTCTTAGACACTGCAACCAGAAAATCTTCGATAGAAAGATCGCCCGTTGGGAAATTAGGGAGGAAATACTCTCCGAGCCTGACCGTAACATTACACCGTTTAGCGATCTCAACGGTGTTGGTAATCGCTTCGGGAATATCCTCAAACAGCTCACACATCTCATCTTGCGAGCGAAAATATTGCTGCTCGCTATAGGTCTTAGGTCGACGCGGATCGGCAAGGGTAAAGCCGTCTGAAATCGCAACACGGATCTCGTGGGCTTCGAACTGCTCCGGTTGAATAAATACCACTTGGTTAGTGGCAACGACCGGAAGCTCTTTGTTGTTAGCCAGTTCTACCGCCATATGAAGATAGCGCTCTTCATCGGCGCGGCCAGTACGAATTAACTCAAGATAATAGCGATCGGGAAAATGGGTTTGATAAAACTCAATCAAAGAGTCAACCTGGCCAGCGTTACCTTTTAACAGCGCCTTGCCTACGTCACCATCTTTTGCACCAGAGAGTAAAATGAGCCCTTCGCTATACTTAATCAACCACGCTTGATCGATCACCGCCCGGTCTCGAACATGACCCCTTAAATAGGCATCACTGATCAATAAAGTCAGGTTTTTATAGCCCTCGTTATTCATTGCCAATACAGTGATTGAACAGAACTCATCCTCAAATCCAGGCACCAGCATAGAAAAATCAGTGCCAATAATCGGCTTTATCCCCGCACCATGACATCCGCTATAAAACTTAACCAAACCACACAAGTTGGTCTTGTCGGTCAACGCAAGCGCCGCCATTTCAAGTTCGCTGGCTTTAGCAAGAATAGGCTTCACTTTCGCGAGGCCATCAGACATAGAAAAATCACTGTGAACGCGCAGATGCACGAAACGAGGTTCTGACATAGTTGATAGTATCTTTTATTATTTGAGCGGGCGGATATCGCCCTTTGAGAATAACAGATTGAGATTAACAGACTCACGCTTACCAAGCTAGCCCAGCCGATGCGGGGCTAGCAATAAGCGATTATTGGGCGTCCAAACGCTCTTTTACTGGCCGAAAGCTCTTACGATGTTCACTCAATACGCCATGTTGCTCTAGGGCGTCGAAATGAGCTTTTGTCGGGTAGCCTTTATGCTTAGCAAAGCCAAACTGCGGATAGCGAGCATCGAGTTCATCCATCTCTTTGTCACGGATCACTTTAGCGATGATCGATGCGGCGCTGATCCCCGCGATCAAGCCATCACCCTTAATAACCGCATGGCTTTCAACACCGCCTTCAATACAGCCTGGTGCGTCAAAGTCGGGAACCCGATTACCATCAACCAAAATGCGCTCAGGTCGCGCCCGAAGACCGGCCACCGCGCGCTGCATCGCCAGCATTGTCGCATGCAAGATATTAAGCTCATCAATCTCGCTAGGCGTTGCACGCCCTACCGACACATCAAGCGCTTTTTCATAGATCTCATCAAATAGCGCTAAGCGCTTCTTTTCTGACAGTTTTTTAGAATCATTTAAACCTGAGATTGGATTTTGCGGGTCGAGCACAACCGCCGCTGTAACCACATCACCGACTAGTGGGCCGCGGCCCACTTCATCAACACCGGCATAATAACCGCTGCACAATACTGTTACTTGCTCTGGAGTAATATCTTTAAACGTCGCCATCTTTATCCCTTCTCCACCAAAGTCATTACAGCTTCTGCCGCTCGCTGACTCGCATTACATCTAAGCTGCTCATGCATAGCGGTAAACTTTGCCATCAACGGCCGATGATCACTGTCCAACTGCCCTGATACGGCATCGGCAATCTTCTTCGGGGTGCAGTCAGCTTGGATCAATTCAGGAATTATATCCTCTCCCGCTAACAGATTGGGCAGAGAGTAACTTTCTATCTGCATCATCCGTTTAGCAATCTTATAGGTTATCGGACTCACTCGGTAAGCGACAACCATTGGCCTTTTAACCAGCATAGCCTCTAGCGTTGCAGTGCCCGACGCCAGTAAAATCGCATCGGCTGCCGCCATCACCACTCGAGATTGTCCTTCAACAAGGTGGATCTCAAGATCGGGGGCAAAAGCTTTTAACGCCGCCTCAAATTGAGCTCGGCGCTTAGCGTTAACTAAAGGGGTAACAAACTTAAGATCCGGATAACGTCGACGAAGTAAGCTAACGGCTTTGACAAAGGGTTCTGCCAGTTGCTTTAATTCACCGCCACGAGAGCCCGGCAACACGGCGAGGTATTCAGCTTCTGGATCAAGACCTAATACTTTACGAGCAGACGCTTTATCGCTCACCATAGGAATATCGTCGGCGAGGGTGTGGCCAACAAACGTACACGGCACGTCATGTTTATCGTAAAATGCCTTCTCAAAGGGTAATAACGACAACACCATATTGGTTGCTTTGGCGATTTTAAATATCCGCTTAGGACGCCATGCCCAAACCGAAGGGCTGACATAATGCACGGTTTTAATGCCGCGCAGCTTCAATTTTAACTCTAAACCTATGTTAAAGTCGGGGGCGTCGATACCAATAAAGCAATCGGGTTTAAGCGCCGTGATCTCATCAATCAGGGTTTTACGCACTTTGAGTAATCTAGGCAAACGCGACAACACCTCCACAATCCCCATCACGGCTAACTCCTCAAAGGAAAATAGCGACTCAAACCCCAGTTCATCCATCTGTGGGCCGCCGATACCGATAAATCTGGCATTGGGATATTGCTGTTTCAAGGCGCGAATTAATCCAGCACCTAAGATGTCACCAGAAAGCTCTCCGGCTACCATGGCAAATATTTTTTGTTGTTCACTCATATCTAAATTCTTTGTGCGTTATTAGGTTTTTCAACCTCATAAAAAAAGCCCGTATAAACGAGCTTTTCTTTTAAAGGCATATCGTTAGCGAATGATGCCACGGCTGGAATTGACCACAAAATCCATCAGCAGCTTTACCTGCTCATCTTCTGCATCTTCACCCAGTGCTGCAACGGCCTCTTCTATAGTTAAACCTTTACGATAAAGCGTTTTATAAGCTCGGCGCACGGCAAGTTGGCTCTCTTTAGAGAAACCACGACGCTTGAGTCCTTCACTGTTCAATCCACGCGGGATCGCGGGTTGGCCTGAAGCCATCACAAATGGCGGAACATCTTGCAATATCAAAGAGTAACCAGCTGTGAATGCATGGGCACCAATATGAACAAACTGGTGTACTCCAGTCATACCACCTAAAATCGCCCAATCACCCACATGCACGTGACCCGCGATAGAGGCGTTATTGGCCATAATCACGTTATTACCGACCACGCAATCGTGAGCAATATGAACATAGGCCATAAACAGGTTATTAGAACCTATAATGGTCTCACCCTTGTCTTGTGTGGTGCCGCGATGAATGGTTACCGACTCTCGGATAACATTGTTATCGCCGATGATAAGACGTGTCGGCTCGCCGGCATACTTCTTATCTTGACAATCTTCACCCACAGATGCGAACTGAAAAATGCGATTACCTTTACCGATAACGGTAGGCCCTTTGACCACGACATGAGAACTAAGATGACAATCGTCACCTATCTCAACGTCAGCACCAATATAAGTCCAAGGACCAATAGTGACGTTATTGCCTATTTTGGCATCGGGATGTACAAACGCTAACTTATCGATCACTTGCTAATCTCTCTACGGGCACACATGATTTCAGCTGAACAAACTAGTTCACCATCCACCTTGGCTTCACCGGTAAACACCCCAATCCCGCGGCGTTCTTTAATCATTTTCACTTCAAAATGAAGTTGATCACCAGGTTCGACGACACGCTTAAAGCGTGCCTTATCAATACCCGCGAAATAGTATAGAGCGTCATTTGAAGGCACATCGCTCATGGTCTTAAATGCTAACAGGCCAGTCGCCTGAGCCATAGCTTCAAGGATCAATACACCAGGCATAACTGGTTGTACAGGGAAATGGCCTTGGAAAAACGGCTCATTAATGGTCACATTTTTGATCGCATACAGTGTTTCGCCTGGGGTAAAGTCTAAGACTCTATCGATCAATAAAAACGGATATCTATGAGGTAAAAACTTCAGGATCTCTTTGATATCCATTGTGTTTAATTGATTTGACACTCAATAACTTCCTTAGCTGCCAAAGGCAGTTAATCATCTGATTTAACGTTTTTTTCAAGCTTCTTAACGCGCTGGAACAACTCATCGAGCTGTCTAAATCTAACCGTATTTCGGCGCCAGACTTTATTTTCCATCGCGACGGTTGCCGAGGAGTATACACCAGGCTCCCGAATAACACTCGTGACGTTTGTTCCACCTGAGACGTGGGTACCATCAGCAATAGATAGATGCCCCGCAACGGCGCTATTACCACCCACGATGCAATACTTGCCTATGGTCACACTGCCAGCAATGGTTGAACTGCCTGCCAATGCGCTATTGGCACCAATAATGACGTTATGGGCAATCTGAACTTGGTTATCAATAATCACACCGTTGTGGATCTCGGTATGCTCGATAGCGCCTCTATCTATGCTAGTACAAGCACCGACTTCGACGTTATCACCGATGCGCACACCACCCGTTTGTGGAATTTTAATCCATTGACCACGCTCATTAGCATAGCCAAAACCGTCAGAACCTATCACGGTACCCGAGTGAATGATACAAGCCTGACCCAAGTGTACATCATGATAGAGGGTGACATTAGCCCATAAAATAGTACCAGAACCAACAATAGAGTCTTGCCCTATCACACAACCCGGACCAACTTGGACATTTTCACCAATTATGACATTTGGACCAACTACCGCATTAGCGCCAATAGCAACGCCTTCTCCTAACGTTGCCGAAGCATCAATTACCGCACTAGGGTGAATCGATTCTGCCGCCTTTGGGGTCGAATCGAGTAACTGAGCGACTCGGGCAAACCCAACATAAGGATCATTGAGAACGATGGCGTTACCCGCATAACTTTCAGCACTCTTAGGCGACAACAATACCGCCGAGGCTGAGGTGCCTTCGAGTTGACTTTCGTACTTAGAATTGGCTAAAAAAGAGATCTCACCGACTTGTGCATTTTCTAAGGTAGCAACACGGTTAATGTTAACCGTGTCATCACCTTGTACTTCAGCATTTAAGTGAGTGGCTATCTCTCTTAATGTGTAGCTTGTCATCAATCGTTAGCCTTTACTCAACGCTTCAACAACTTTGCTGCTGATATCTGAAGTAGGTTTAACGTAAATGACCGCACCACGTTGAAGCACTACGTCATATTGCTCTTTCTCAGCAATAGCACTGATCGCTTTTTGAACTTTAACAAGCAATTTGTTTTGCTCTTCACCGTTACGACGACGCATATCTTCATCCAAAGCCTTACCTTTGAGTTGTAGCTCGGCTTTGATTGATTCCATCTTACGTAACATTTCTGTCTTTTGAGTCTCGCTCATCAGGGCTGCATCACGCTGCTGAGTTTCAAGCATAGTGCGCAGTTCGTCTTGCATCTTTTGCACACCTGCAACACGGTCACCGAATTCGGTTTTAAGGGTTTTACTTACTTCTTCACGCTGAGGTAGTTGCTCAAACACCGCTTGCATATCAACAACGGCAATTTTCTCAGCTTGCGCAGCAATTGGTGCACCTAAAAGAACCAAAACCATCATTGCGCGATTAAACATCTTATTCAAAATAAACTCCTTATTGTCAGCAAAACTTGCCGAATACTTTTTATTTAAATTAGTTCTACTTTAGAAAGTTTTACCAATGTTGAACGAGAAGATCTCGGTATCGTCATCTTCATATTTTTTGATTGGCCATGCAAGACTAAATACCATAGGTCCCATCGGCGACAACCATTGTACACTCATCCCCGCAGATGCACGGATACGCCCTGGATCTGAGTAATCTTCTAGCTTAGCAAACTGCTCTGCTGGCAAGAATTTATATGAGTCATAATCAAACTCAGTATCCCACACGTTACCCGCATCGACGAAGAAACTGGTGCGCACAGAGTTGGTATATGCCTCATCCAAAAACGGTGTAGGTACAATCATTTCTATCGTTGCTGTCGCAATAGCATTACCACCAATAGAGCGTCCATCACTTACCGTTACACGATTAGGATCGCCTGGAAGCGAACAACCATCACCCGATGGATCAGGTGAGCAAGGTTCACTACCACGATACAAGTAGAATGAACGTGGACCGACTGAATTAGACTTAAAGCCACGTAATGAGCTGCTACCACCTGAGTAGTAGTTTTCCCAGAAGGGTAGAATTTGATCATTACTATCAAATTGACCGTAACCGTTACCGTAACCTAAACGCGCTTTAGTCAAGAATACAAAGCTGTGACTTCGGGTAATTGGCCAGTAAAAACTGGTATCGAAATCAGTCTTAAAATATTGTAGATCGGAACCTGGCACAGTCATCTTGCCGCTTAGACGTTGCGATGAACCATCTGTTGGGAAAGTGCCTCGGTTTAACGTACTGCGGTACCAACCGAGATTTAACTCAAAGTTATCGAATGCGAGATCGGCGTTTGGATCATTTGCATCACGGTAGATGTTATAGAAGCGCAGCGCCTGTTCATAAGCTGAAATCTCTGAGATTTCGTTATGACGATAGCCTACACCACCGTTAATACGATTGTATTCATTGATCGGGAAACCCGAATTCAATGTAACACCGTACGAGCTATTTTTATAACGCTCTAAGTTGGCCTCATTCGCATCAAACTCGCTCCAGAAAACACTCCCACCTAAACTGACACCATCTTTAGTAAAGTAGGGATCGGTATAAGAAACATTGACGTTTTTAGAGTATTTGTTGGTATTGAGGTTTATCCCAGCCTGATTACCCGTGCCTAGGAAGTTACTCTGCTGAACACCAAACTGCAGACTAAGGCCAGATTCGGTACCGTAACCTACGCCGGCGTTAAATGAACCAGAAGGCTGCTCTTTAACATTAAATGCGACATCAACGAGATCATCAGTACCTGGCACTTGCACAGTTTGAGTATCAACCGTTTCAAAATAACCTAGGCGATTAAGACGTGACTTTGATTGCTCAACCTGAGCCGAATTTAACCAAGCGCCTTCCATCTGACGGAGTTCTCGGCGTAATACTTCATCTTTGGTGACTTGGTTACCCGTGAAGTTAATACTACGTACATAAACCCGCTTACCTGGTTTAATATTGACGTTAAGCGTGACCTCTTTGGTCTCATCGTCAATTTCTGGGTAGGTTTTCACTTCCGGATAAGCATAACCGAAGCGGCCCAGATATTTACCATACATCTCTTCGGTAAAGGTTACATCGCCACCATTATAGGTATCGCCGACCTTGATAGGCAAAATCGCCTGCATCACCTCTTCACGCCCCATCAGATCACCAGTAAGATTAACATCTTTAACCTTGTACTGCTCACCCTCATCGACGTTAATCGTGATATAGAGTCCTTTACGATCTGGAGTCATTGCTACCTGAGTAGAGGCAACATCGAATCGAATATAACCACGGTTATGATAGAAGGTTTTGATGGTCTCGAGATCGGCTTGTAGCTTCTGCTTTTGATAACGACGCTCACCAAAAAGATCCCACCATGCGACATAATCTTTAAGTTCAAGCATGCCGATCAACTCTGCATCGGTAAATACAGTATTACCCACCACGTTGATTTGACGGATCTCTGCGGCTAAACCTTCGGTGAACTTAAACTTAAGCTCGACACGGTTTCTCGGCAGATTAATCACCTGCGCTTCAACCTTAGCGCCATATTTACCGACACCATAGTAGAAATCTTGTAAGCTCTTCTCGATACCGCTTAGCATGGTGCGGTCCAAAGATTCACCGACTTTTACATCACTACCGTCGAGGCTTTCTTGTAACTGCTCATCCTTAATATCTTTGTTACCTTCGAAAGAGACAACGCTGATAGTTGGACGCTCTTTTACTGTCACCACAAGCACACTACCGTCTCGGGCAACTTCAATATGTTCGAAGTTAGTCGACGAATATAAGCTCTTAATCGCTTGCTGCAAACGCGTTTCGTCAACGGTATCTCCCACCTTAATGGGGATATTTAACAAGGCGGCACCAAGCGCAACACGTTGCAAGCCCTGCACTTGGATATCTGTGACTTCAAATGGCTGGAATGTCTCTGCCCAACCGTTCCCTGATAAAGACGCACCGACTAATAACATCGAGGCAAAAATTTTATTCAATCTCATAGAGCACTTCTAATTATGTGTGTGTCCTTGCTCAGAGTCGGGAAAAATCATTGAAAAGGGCGATACTCATCAACATTAGCAGCATAGCTGCCCCAAATCTGAATCCAATTTCCTGTACCTTTTCTGGTACAGGCCTGCCTGTGATCACTTCGATGAAGTAATATAACAGATGCCCACCATCTAGCACGGGTAAAGGCAATAAATTAATAATGCCTAAATTTACGCTAATTAATGCCAGGAATCCTAAAAAATAAACTAATCCGTAGTTAGCACTGCTTCCTGCACCTTGTGCAATAGAGATAGGGCCACTGAGATTTTTAACTGACACATCGCCAGTAAACAATTTGCCAATCATCTTAATGCTGACTGACACAAGTTGCCACGTTTTATCTGCAGCAACCACAAAAGATTCGCCAAAGCCATATTCTAACTGAAGACGCATCTCTTCAGGCCAAGGCGCTTGAGTTGGCGCAACACCAATAACCCCCTCGACACTGCCATTATCCAAGGTTCGCGCTTTCGGGGTAACACTTAGTTTAAGCTGCTCGCCATTTCGCTTTACAGTAATGCTTACCGTTTTATTGGCCGACGCTTTTATCTGCTCAACAAAACCATCCCAATCACTGTAGGAACTGCCGTTAATAGCGACTATGGTATCGCCAACCCTTACGCCAGCCGCATGAGCAGCACCATCATCACTGACCAAAGCTAATGTGGGCGTGATCTCGGGGCGATAGATATCCAAACCTAATGAGGTTATCGGTGATTGCTTCTCTGGATCAAACTTCCAGTTGCGGGTATCAAGCTTATAACTCCGCTCTTCGCCCATAACGCCGGATAACGGCGCTAACGTCATCGATATCTGTTCATCACCGATGTGACCAACTAAAGCGTACGTCACCTCTTCCCAATTACGCACACTTTGGTCACCAACGGCGATGATCTGCATCGGCCGATTAACCTGGATAACCGCAGCAGGCGTATCGGCTTGAGTAGACTCAATCACAGGCTTTAATGACGGCACGCCGATAAGATACATGATGTACAGCGCAAAAATAGCAAAGATGAAGTTTGCCATAGGGCCAGCGCCGACAATGGCGATACGTTGCCATACCGATTTACGATTAAAGGCTTGTGATTTTAACGCTTGCGGCACATCATCGACACGTTCGTCGAGCATCTTAACATAGCCACCTAACGGGATAAGTGCGAGGACATATTCGGTTCCATCACTGCCCACTTTACGCCAGATAGCCTTGCCAAAACCAATCGAGAAACGCTCGACCTTAACGCCGCAACGTCTAGCGACCCAAAAGTGTCCATATTCGTGCGCCGTTATCAGCACACCTAAGGCAATGACAAAAGAACCTAGGTTCCATAAAAAGTCTAGCATTACACTCCTTTACAACGATTGCATGTGCTTAAGATGCTCAGCGGCGACAATGCGTGTTTGACGATCAAGCGCCAAAATATCTTCAATCGTATTTAAGCTCTGTTTAGCCACCTTGAATAAACAGAACTCGTTAATTTTTGCAATATCAGTAAACCGTATCTTACCCGCAAGAAACGCCTCAACGGAAATTTCATTGGCAGCGTTCAGCACTGTGGTCGCCTCCTGCCCCTGTTCACAGGCTTCAATTGCTAATGCAAGACAGGGAAAACGTTCGAAGTCAGGTTCTAGAAAGCTTAACTGTCCGACTTTGAAAAAATCCAAAGGTTCAACGCCAGCAGAAATTCTTTGCGGATAGGCCATACAATGAGCAATAGGGGTACGCATGTCAGGGTTACCCAACTGAGCGACAACAGAGCCATCTTTATATTGCACCATGGAGTGAATAACACTCTGAGGATGCACCACGACCTTAAGTTGCTCTTTACTCGCGTTAAATAACCATCGAGCCTCAATATACTCAAGCCCCTTATTCATCATGCTGGCTGAATCGACCGAAATTTTGCGCCCCATAGACCAATTAGGATGCTTACATGCCTGCTCCGGTGTCATATCCGGTAACAAGGTTAAATCGGTATTTAAGAATGGTCCGCCAGATCCAGTCAATAATATGTGAGAGATTCCCGCCTCAGCCAATTGGCATGCCCCAATCTGCTGCTGGGCCAACTGAGGTAAACATTGAAATATGGCATTATGTTCGCTATCAACAGGTAAAACCTGAGCGCCAGAACGCTGCATCTCATCAATAAATAACCGCCCCGACATCACCAGTGATTCTTTATTGGCTAGCAGTACTCGTTTGCCCGCTTTTACCGCCGCCAGTGTCGATGGTAACCCCGCGGCCCCCACGATTGCAGCCATCACAGTATCAACCTCATTTGAACTGACTAATTCAAGTAGTTCATCTTCGCCTGTTGACACGCGAACATTAAGGTTGGACGGCAGTTGCTGCTGTAAAAGATGAGCTGCGGCCGCATCCACCATATGGACAACTGTCGGTCGATGGGCAATACACAAGGCCAGCATCTTATCGACGCTGGTATTAGCCACTAGTGCATAAACACTATACTCATTGGGGTTACGAGCAATGACACTCAAGGTACTAGCGCCAATGGATCCGGTGGCGCCTAGAATCACCATTTTCTGCATGGTTACATCCAAAATGCGATATAAAGTAACGTAAAGATAGGCAGCGCTGCAGTTAGACTATCGATACGATCTAACACCCCGCCATGACCTGGTAAAATTGTTCCAGAATCTTTAATCTCTGCCACACGCTTAAACATGCTTTCAGATAGATCGCCCACAGCTGAAACCAAAGCGACAAATAGCGTAACAGCGATGATTAGGCCGACTTCTTGTTCTGGCGACACATACATAATGCCCGCAACAACAATCATGGTGGTTAATAGCCCACCAATAAGACCTTCAATGGTTTTAGCAGGACTAACATTGGGCATAAGCTTATGCTTACCTAGTGCCTTACCGGCAAAATAAGCACCAGAATCGGTAGCCCACACAGTTAACATCACCAAGAAAACTAAGGTTCCACCATAATATGGGGTCGCCTCGTTACTTAACGCTTTCAAGGCTATGAGTGCGGTAAAACAAGGAATTAATGTCAACTGTCCAAACATGGACTTAAACATATGGCTTTTGCCCCATAAGGCAGCGCTTTTCGGGAAAGAGAGAACTAATAGTAGTGAAATAGCCCACCAAATGGCACCAATGAGCATAATGGCCATAAATATAGGATGTAGGCTGCCATTCAACCAAATTTGCTCTGTTGGCACCAAGATATTTAGCGCAACCAGCAATACTCCTATCGTAAAGGTAAAGCTCCACTGGGTAATATTGCAGCGCTTATCAATGATGCGCCCCCACTCTTTACCAGCGATTAAAAAGACCGCAACCAAGGCCCATGAAAAATACTCCACAGGGAAAAAGAATATGGCCCCCATGACCAAGGGGATTAACCATACTGCTGTTATTATTCTATGTTTTAGCAAAACTTTCCCTCTTATTATTTAGCATTCAGCCTGTAATGTCTCAATTTGAGATCCCGTTAATCCAAAACGGCGCTGGCGTGTAGCAAATACGGCTACAGCATCTTTAAAGGCTTGCTCATCAAAATCCGGCCAAAGTACATCAGTAAACACTAACTCTGCGTAAGCGGCCTGCCAGAGCACGAAGTTGCTGATGCGATAATCTCCGCCCGTTCGGATCATTAAATCAACTTCCGACTGATTTTGCATGCATAAATGCTGATTTAACGCCTCTTCAGTGAACTGACTGCTGTTCATTTCACCAGATTCAACCTTTTTGGCTAAGGTTTGCGCCGCCTGCATAATATCCCAACGACCACCATAGTTAGCGGCAACGTTCAAAATTAAACCATCATTATCAGCTGTTTTCGCCATAGCGGCAGCAATTTGCTTTTGTAAACGCTCTGAAAAACGACTGATATCGCCGATAATATTGAGACGAACACCATTCTTGTGCAGCAATTTGAGCTCTCTTTGCAGCACGGTAAAAAACAGTTCCATCAACAAACTGACTTCTTTGTCGGGTCTACGCCAATTCTCACTTGAAAATGCAAACAGTGTTAGTGAGCCTATCCCCATCTCTCGAGCCGTGCTAACCGCACGTCTAACAGCCTTAACCCCAGCTTTGTGTCCAATGACACGAGGCTTACCTTGGGCCTGAGCCCAACGACCATTACCATCCATAATGATCGCAACGTGCTTAGGGATAGATTGCTTGACTAACTCTGAGAGTGCTTCGTTTGAAAGCTCAGAGCTAGTTTGAGATTCGATTGACATCTATTACAACCCTTTAAAATAGCAAACGCCGTGTAGTATACCCCTACACGGCGTGTTAACTCTAGTGACTAAGCAGGGAGATTAGACTTCCATCAACTCTGCTTCTTTTGCAGCCAAAATCTCATCAATCATTTTAACGTGAGCGTCAGTAAACTTCTGAATCTCATCTTCGCTGCGACGAACATCGTCTTCAGTACACTCTTTATCTTTCTCTAACGCTTTTACATCAGAGTTTGCATCACGGCGCACATTACGTACCGCAATACGGCCATTCTCAGCCTCGGCGCGAACCACTTTAATCAAGTCTTTGCGACGCTCTTCAGTCAGGGCTGGCAGAGGAATACGGATCGTCGTACCTGCAGACATTGGATTAAGACCAAGGTCTGAACTCATGATCGCCTTTTCTACCACAGGAATTAGCGTCGAATCAAAAACGGTTACAGCAAGTGTTCTTGAGTCTTCAATTGACACGTTACCCACTTGCTTAAGCGGGGTCATTGAACCGTAGTAAGAAACCTTGATTGAATCGAGTAGGCTTGGGTGAGCACGGCCTGTACGCACTTTAGCCATTTGAGTCTTAGTCGCTTCTACACATTTACCCATGCGAAGTTTCGCATCTGCTTTGATCTCATTAATCACGTTTAATATCCTTTTTGGGTTACTAAGTTTTCGTTAGTACAAACAAATTTATTCGGCTGATTTTGCGCGGCTACTCTTAATCATTGTGCCTTCATGGTCACCCATAATAACACGGCGCAGCGCACCAGGCTTATTCATATTAAATACTAAAATCGGCATATCGTGGTCTCTTGCAAGTGTAAACGCCGCAAGATCCATCACTTTTAATTCTTTGTCGAGTACTTCGTCATAACCCATCTCGTCATATTTGACCGCTTCTGGGTTCTTCACTGGGTCGTCTGAATAGACGCCATCGACTTTAGTGCCTTTAAGTACAACTTCGGCTTCAATTTCAATCCCACGTAAACACGCAGCTGAATCTGTGGTGCAAAATGGATTACCTGTACCCGCCGCAAAAATTACCACACGCCCAGATTTGAGCAAGCTAATCGCTTCAGCCCAATTGTAATCGTCACACACGCCTTTTAGAGGGATTGCAGACATAAGGCGAGCATTAACATAAGCTCGGTGCAATGCATCGCGCATTGCCAAACCATTCATCACGGTTGCTAGCATCCCCATATGGTCGCCTACAACGCGGTTCATACCCGCTTTTGCTAAACCTTCACCACGGAAAAGGTTACCACCACCAATCACAACACCGACTTGAATACCAAGCTCAACCAGCTCTTTAATCTCTTGTGCCATACGATCTAGCACCTTGGGGTCAATGCCAAAGCCCTCTTCGCCCATTAAGGCTTCGCCACTCAATTTGAGAAGAATACGTCGAAAAGCAGGTTTTGGATTTGTGCTCATAGTTATTTATCCTGATAAATGCCGATGGGTAACTTGCCAATTATATCGGAAAAAATGCGTGTTGCGGCAATCTAATTGACATAACAAAACCGCAGCGATTGCTGCGGTTTTGGGTGTATCTAAAAAGCGACGATTAAGCCTTAGAAGCGGCGATTTGTGCTGCAACTTCAGCAGCGAAATCTTCTTCTTTCTTCTCGATACCTTCACCAACTTCTAAACGAATGAAGTTAGTAACTGAAGCACCTTTCTCTTTAAGAATTTCGCCAACAGTTTTCTTAGGTTCCATGATGAAAGCTTGACCAGTAAGAGAAACCTCACCAGTGAACTTCTTCATACGACCAGCAACCATCTTCTCAGCGATCTCTTGAGGCTTGCCTTCATTCATCGCGATTTCGATTTGAACGGCTCTTTCTTTCTCAACAACATCAGCTGGTACGTCTTCAGGATTAACGTATTCAGGCTTAGAAGCAGCAACGTGCATTGCGATGTGCTTTAGTGTTTCTTCGTCAGCTTCACCTGTTACAACAACACCAATACGCTCACCGTGACGGTAGAAAGCAAGTTTGTCGCCATCGATGTACTCAACGCGACGAACGTTGATGTTTTCACCGATCTTAGCAACTAGAGCAACACGAGTTTCTTCAAACTGCGCTTTCAAATCTTCGATAGTCACTTTAGATGCAGCAGCAACGTCTAGTACAGCGTTAGCGAATCCTAGGAAGTTTCCGTCTTTAGCAACGAAGTCAGTTTGACAGTTAACTTCTAAAAGTGCAGTAAAACCAGCGCCCTGCTTGATAAGGATTGTGCCGTCAGCAGCGATGTTACCCGCTTTTTTAGCAGCCTTAGCAGCACCACTCTTACGCATATTTTCAATCGCTAGCTCAATGTCACCATTGGTTTCAGTTAGCGCTTTTTTACAATCCATCATGCCAGCGCCAGTGCGCTCACGTAGTTCTTTAACTTGGGCAGCAGTAATTGCCATTGTTAAATCCTCTATAGAAAACTCTACAAATCAAATGTGAAAAAACAGGGGCCCAAGGCCCCTGTTCACCAATCATACTTCTTGGTTAATAAGGGCGATGAAATTCATCTCGCCTTATTATTCAGCTTCTACGAAACCATCTTGCTCAGCTTGAACAGCTAGGTCTTGACCACGGCCTTCTTTAGCAGCTGCAGCAACTGACTCAGTGTACAGACGGATAGAACGCATAGCATCATCGTTACCAGGAACGATGTAGTTGATGCCGTCTGGAGAAGAGTTAGTATCAACAACAGCAACAACTGGAATACCTAGGTTGTTAGCTTCTTTAATAGCGATATGTTCATGGTCGGCACCGATAACGAAGATCACGTCAGGTAGGCCGCCCATGTTCTTGATACCACCAAGAGACTTCTCTAGTTTATCAAGTTCACGAGTACGCATAAGCGCTTCTTTCTTAGTTAGCTTGTCGAAAGTACCGTCTACAGACTGGCTTTCAAGATCTTTAAGACGCTTGATTGATTGACGAACTGTTTTCCAGTTAGTCAACATACCGCCTAACCAGCGGTTATCAACGTAGTACTGATCACAAGAAATTGCTGCTTCTTTGATAGCTTCGCTTGCAGCGCGCTTAGTACCTACGAAAAGAACTTTACCTTTCTTAGATGCTACGTTGCTGATGAACGCTAGTGCTTCATTGAACATAGGCACAGTGTGCTCTAGGTTAATGATGTGTACACCGTTACGAGCGCCGAAGATGAAAGGCTTCATCTTTGGATTCCAGTAACGAGTTTGGTGACCGAAGTGAACACCAGCCTGAAGCATGTCGCGCATTGAAACTGTAGTCATTTTATTACCTTAAAATTAGGGGTTAGACCTCCACGCATCCCATATCTCCGACCTAAATAGGCACCCCGGAGAACGTGTCGATACGTGTGTGATTTAGTATTTAGTAATTGCCATGTATAATGGCCGCCACATCCACTCTTAAATTCAATGTCAGAAGACAAAGTATCAAGAGTCAAACGTAACGGCGCGCTTTATACCATAATACCAGCGCAAACACAAATTTTTAGCGTAGCAAACGCGCCCAAAATGCAGCTACCAAAACCCAAGAGACAGCTTAATGAGTATAGTGATTAAAACAGCCGAAGAGATTGAAAAAATGCGCGCCGCAGGTAAATTGGCCGCTGACGTACTAGAGATGATAGCCCCTTATGTAAAGGCTGGCGTAACGACTAACGAACTCAACGATATTTGCGCTAAGTACACAGAAGAGCAAGGCGCAATTTCTGCACCTCTTGATTATCATGGCTTTCCAAAATCAATTTGTACCTCTATTAATGAGGTCATTTGTCACGGTATTCCGAGTGACAGAGCATTAAAAGATGGCGATATTATCAACCTCGATATCACGGTCATTAAAGATGGCTACCATGGCGATACTTCTAAGATGTTCTTGATCGGTGATGTCAGTGCCAAAGACAAACGTCTTTGCCGCATAGCCCAAGAAAGTCTTTATGAAGCCATCAAGAAAGTACGTCCAGGTATGAAACTAGGCGAAATTGGTACCATTATCGAAAAATATGTAAAAGGTAAGAAAACAGGCCTTGAAAAATACAGCATAGTTACCGACTATTGTGGCCATGGCATTGGCGCAGGCTTCCATGAAGAGCCGCAGGTTATGCATTATAAAAATAATGATAAGACCCTATTACGCCCAGGTATGTGCTTTACCATTGAACCTATGATCAATGCAGGTCGCCACACTAGCGTATTAGATAAAGATGACAACTGGACTGTCACGACCTCTGACGGTAAAAACTCCGCCCAATGGGAACACACTTTATTGATCACGCCAACGGGCGTTGAAGTATTAACCCTACGCGAAGAGGAAGACTTCCCACGAATCATCAATCATTAACCGTTTACATTCTGTGTTGCGGTAACCCAAGATAGCAGGTACAACTACCTGCTATCTTTATCCCTTTTAAGGACAAGAATGAACACAGCGCTAACAGCAAAGACCGCCTTAAAACAACAAAACCAAGAACTATTAGAGCGATTTAGCGCTGGGGAATCGGTAACTGAGCTGGTCAGTCAGCGCTGTCGATTTGTCGATGAACTCCTTATTAAGCAATGGCAATTACATCAACTCAACGAGCATCCTATCGCCCTCATTGCCGTCGGGGGTTATGGCCGCGGTGAGTTACATCCCCAATCTGACGTCGATCTGTTGTTTCTTATCGACGGCGAACTATCTAAGGCAGGAGAAGTCATTTTAGGAACCTATATTGCGTTCCTTTGGGATGCCGGCTTAGAGGTGGGTCATAGTGTTCGTACCTTAAATGAGACTCTCGATCTTGGGCTTAACGATATTACCATTGCAACCAATTTACTCGAAGCCCGACTATTAAGTGGTCAACCCAGGCTATTTAACCAACTCTATGATGGGGTACGAGAAGCTAATTTCTGGCCTCCTAGCGATTTCTTTGTCGCCAAGCGCGATGAGCAGTTTGCCCGGCATGCAAAGGCCAGCGCATTCGATCTCGAGCCCAACATAAAATCCTGTCCTGGCGGCTTAAGAGATATTCAAACCATTACCTGGGTCGCGATGCGCTATTTCGATGCAAGCTGTGCAGAAGAGCTTCTCACCCACGGCTTTTTAGAAAAAAATGAATTGGATGAACTGCTAGAGTGTCAAGATTATCTCTGGCGACTACGCTTTGCGTTGCACCTGATCTCTGGTCGTGATGAAAACCGCTTGCTGTTTGATCTTCAGCGCCAAGTCGCAGAGCTACTTGGCTACAAAGATGAAACCCAACTCGCGGTCGAACAGATGATGAAACGCTACTATCGCACGGTACGTCGTGTGATGGAGTTAAACCAGATGCTGCTGCAACTGTTTAAACGGGCCACATTGGGCCACACCAAAGCGTTAGAAATTAAAAAGATAGATGAAAACTATCAGCGCCGCGGTATATTTATCGAGCTGCTCACCCCCGATCTTTTTGATGATCCTGCAGAGTTGATGGGGCTATTCTTACAAGTCGCCCGTAACTCGAATGTCAAAGCGATTTACGCACCGACCTTACGAAGTCTGCGCCGAGCGCGCCGTTCACAAATACAACCTTTAATGGAAAATGAACGTTGTCGAGCGGTATTTCTACAGATCTTGCGTCACCCTCGCGGCATCGCATCCTTATCGTTAATGCATAGCCACGGCATGTTATCAGCCTATATGCCTGCTTGGCGTAATATTGAAGGCCAAATGCAGTTTGATCTCTTTCATGCTTACACAGTAGATGAACATACCCATAGATTGCTGTTAAACATTGATCGTTTCTCACAAACGGAGCAAAAAGAGGAGTTTCCATTAGGCGCAGTGCTGATTAATCAGTTACCGAAAAAAGGACTCTTAGTACTAGCGGCCATTTTTCACGATATAGGCAAGGGACGCGGCGGCGATCACAGCAAGCTAGGTGCGGTCGATGCTCAAGCATTTTGCGATCTACACGGCTTAAATAAACACGATGGTCGCTTAGTCAGTTGGTTGGTAGAAAACCACTTAGTGATGTCAGTTACCGCTCAGCGCCGTGATATATCAGATCCTGACATCGTCGCCGAATTTGCCGATAAAGTACGTGATGCGGTGCACTTAAGCTATCTCTACTGCTTAACCGTTGCCGACATCTGTGCCACCAACGAGAAAACCTGGAATAACTGGAAAGGCTCGTTGTTGCGCGATCTCTACTTCTCAACCCAAAGGGTACTTGCCAGAGGCAAAGAAAAACCGGTCGATATTAGAGCAAGGGTCAGAGAGCACCAAGGCAAAGCGAAGAAAGAGCTACTAAGACGCGGCATCAAAGAAAAAAGCCTCGACCTTCTATGGCAGCGTTTTAAGGCTGACTATTTCCTGCGCCACCAACCCAATCAAGTTGCCTGGCATGCAGAAGCGATCCTCAAGCATAAGCATGACGAACCGCTTGTGTTAATCTCTAAACATACGACTCGTGGTGGGACAGAGCTCTTCGTTTATAGTCCAGATAAGCCTAAGTTATTCGCGACAGTTATGGCGGTATTGGATAACAAGAATATAAATGTTCATGATGCGAGTATCATGAACTCAAAAGATGGTTACGCACTGGATTCTTTCGTTATTTTGGAGCAAGATGGCAGCCCTGTTTCACAAATATCTCGAATACAAGGATTGAAGAAAGCGGTTGTCAAAGCCTTGAATAGCGATACCGCTAAACTGCCGAAATTTAAGAAACTACCTAGGCAGATGAAACCCTTTCGAGTTCGAACTCAAGTCAGTTTTTTGCCTACACGTAAGCAAGGCACCAGCATGATGGAATTAATCGCCTTAGATTGCCCAGGACTACTGGCTAAAGTGGGTGATATTTTCTATCGTTGTCAGGTGTCGCTGCTAGGGGCGAAAATTACCACTATTGGTGAAAGAGCCGAAGACTTTTTCATGTTACAAACGGCAGATGGACAAGAGTTAAACCAAGTTCAACAAGATGAGCTCAGAGCGGCGCTGGTCCAAGTGCTATCTGAGCCTAATAATTAGATTTAGTCAACATTCATAGTTAATGATAATTGGGAGATGTTAATGGAGGCTTTACGCCAACGTATTGAGGCAGCTTTTGAAGCTCGCGCAGAAATTACACCTAACACAGTCGATGCCGCCATTCGTGCCGATGTCGAGCGAGTCATCAATATGTTAGATAGAGGCGAAGCTCGTGTCGCCGAAAAAATTGATGGCCAATGGCACGTACATCAATGGCTAAAGAAAGCCGTTCTGCTCTCTTTCCGTATCTTCGACAACGAAGTCGTTGATGGCGCTGAAACCAAATACTTTGACAAGGTGCCAATGAAGTTTGCCGATTATGATGAAGCACGCTTTAAAGAGGAAGCCATTCGCGTAGTGCCACCTGCTGCGGTTCGTAAGGGCTCGTACATAGGTAAGAATACAGTGCTAATGCCTTCATACGTTAATCTAGGCGCCTATGTTGATGAAGGCACCATGGTTGATACTTGGGCAACGGTTGGGTCATGTGCACAAATCGGTAAAAACGTGCATCTCTCTGGCGGTGTGGGCATTGGCGGTGTGTTAGAGCCGTTGCAAGCAGGCCCAACCATCATCGAAGATAACTGTTTTATTGGCGCACGCTCTGAGATTGTTGAAGGCGTTGTGGTTGAAGAAGGCTCGGTTATCTCTATGGGCGTTTATATCGGCCAGAGCACTCGTATTTTCGACCGTGAAACAGGCGAAGTCCATTATGGACGTGTTCCAGCGGGTTCTGTAGTGGTATCGGGCAATCTACCTTCAAAATGTGGTACTTATAGCTTATATGCCGCCATTATCGTTAAGAAGGTTGATGCTAAGACTCGCGGTAAAGTCGGTATCAATGAACTGTTGCGTATCGTTGACTAATTGACTCGGAAAATATCAACAAAGCCAAGCTAACCAGCTTGGCTTTTTTAATGATGCAACTCAGTATCATAATCACAGAAGTGAGCATTCGCGAAGGTTTTCCATGTGCCCCCCCCAACGATTTCTTTTCATCTCGTACGATCAAATACTCTTGCTTCTCTAATTCAAGCAGATGTTTCACATCTTTTAAGATCATCTTAGGTGCCACAGTCAACGCATGATGACACATGATTTGATGCACTCGCGACATAAATCACTCTGTCCAAGCAGTTTTACCGACATTAGTACACTACCTAAATAACCTGAACTTGGGATAATAAATGTATCTCAAACAGCCCTTTATTCCGCTAACTACGTTGGACTCACTTGCAATAGGCGGGCTATTGACACGTAAATAGGTCTTGTTCGCAAAACAAATGACAAGTTTGAGATGAAGTAAGCGTGAAACGGCTAATTCATCTAGCGTTATTCCATCTCTTAACCCGAGTTCAGGTTAAATAGGTATACATATCGCTTCATACATATTTTGTTACCTTCAGACATACACTGATCCACTCATCACATTGAGATACATTTGGCGACAAAACACTAACAGCTTTTATGCAAAATAGGGGCTTTACTATTACTCGATCCCAATGAAAAAATGCTAGGAGCATCAAATGAAAAAGTTACTATCAATCGCTGTAATTGCGTTAGCACCATTCGCTTTTTCAACTCAAGCCGCGATGACACCTCACATGGAAAAAACGCTGATTGCTGTTTGTAAAGCAGGTGCCAGCAATAATGTGGTAAAGTTTAACGGTACAATGAAAGAGTACCGAATCAATAAGCAAAGGGTATTTCCACGCCTTGTATGTAACGATCAAAGCTTCCATCAGTTTGCACTTAGTCAAGGCGCTGATCGCACAGCACATAAAATAGCCCCTTATGCAACGGGTACGGTGACCATTAAAGATATAGCGATGAACTACGGCGAGGATCAAATTTTGGCGGTAAATTATTAACCTTGCGATGACTAATCTAATGTATCTCTTTCCTACAATTGAGACACTCGCATAAAAAAGAGCCAATCGGCTCTTTTTTTATTTTTCATTCTAAAATTTAGCGCTAACCACCAAGGTTAGTATCACTCATATTCAAGGTTAAAAAACGACAGTTTTATTTCCATAAACAATGACATCTTCCTGTAAAACGAGTTGCAGCGCCTTACTCAACACGCTCTTTTCAACATCTCGTCCGCATTTAGCCAGCTCTTCGGCACTGTAACTATGATCAACAGGAATGACATCCTGCTTAATAATCGGTCCTTCATCGAGGCAATTGTTAACAAAATGAGCGGTTGCCCCGATAATTTTTACACCACGTTCCCAGGCTTGGCGATAAGGAGCCGCTCCAATAAACGCTGGCAAAAAAGAGTGATGAATATTAATGATGCGATTAGGATAGCGCTCAACAAATTCAGGTGTTAACACTCGCATATATTTAGCAAGCACGAGATAATCTGGATTAAACTTGACAATGATATCCATCATTACCTGCTCATGTTCATGACGAGTCAAGCCCTGATGTGAGACCTCATAAAACGGAATATCAAACTTGCTAGCAAGCGGTTTCAATGTATCGTAATTACCAATAATTGCAGCGATCTCGACATCTAATCCGCCATAATAGGCTTTCATTAGCAGATCGCCTAAACAATGCGCCTCTTTAGTTACCATGACAACGATGCGTTTTGTGCCTTTACTGACAAGTCTCCTATGACGCTGCTTTGGCAGAACTTTATCGATATCGGCCAATAAACGCTCATCATCAAAGTGCCCTTCAAGCTCTGTGCGCATAAAGAAACGCCCCTGAGAATTATCGACAAACTCACTGTTTTTAATGATATTTAACCCATGAGCATAACAGACGCCCGTTAACTTTGTTATTAGCCCTGGCTCATCTGCACAGTCTGTAATTAATACTTTTCGCTGCATTAGTTCCTACCCTAAAATTCCCAAAAGATCACAGTTTGTGCCTATCTAAATATCGTTGTAATAAACGCCGAATACGTTCGGCCTTAGTCCCATAAACAATTTGTACACCATTTCCAACTACAACGACACCTTTTGCATCCAAGCGGTTCAGCAAGCTCATATCCACAAGAGAAGCATGCTTGAGGCTTATTCTTAAACGCGTTAAGCAAGCCGTCAACTCACTAATGTTATCCTTACCGCCCACAGCTTTGATTATAGAAATTATGCCACCGTTGTTAATTCCATTATCACTAACTCTGCCGGGGGTCTTCAAATTAAACGCTAGAATGGACCCCCTAAACACCAGATAATAGATAACCGCAGTCAAAGGGCCTAAAATCCAAAACCATTCTACATTTCTGGACTGTCCCATCAATAGACTAAAATCAACTAAACCATGAGAAAATACCACACTATGGTGGATATCTAATGAGATAGCGACAGCGTAAGCCAGCCCAGTTAACAGGGCATGTAAGATGAACAATAATGGCGCGACAAACATAAATGCAAATTCGACAGGCTCAGTAACACCAGTTAACCAGCATGCAGAAGCCGCAGACAACATTATTCCAGCAACCCTATTTCGCTCATTCTTATCTGCACATCGCCATATTGCTAAGGCTGCTGCAGGTAGGCCCCACATCTTAATCAGATAGCCACCAGCCAGATTCCCAGCTTGTGGGTCGCCAGCTAAATAGCGAGCTATCTCGCCTCTAAACACCTCAGTTTCTGTCACATATTGACCCATTTCAAGATAAAACGGCGCGTTCCAAATGTGATGCAAACCAAGCGGGATCAACAATCGCTCAACTGTGCCATAAAGTGCAAATGCAAATGCAGGCTCTTGGTAAACGGTCCAGTTAGAAACTTGCTCAATCCAAATGGATAGCGGCGGCCAAACAAGTAAAAACAGATAAGCAAGTAAGACAGATAGGGGTAGCATCAATAGTGGCGCACTTCGATGTCCTTCAAAGAAAGAAAATACCGCAGGTAGGCGAACTCGCTCACTCTGATGCACAGCAATACAGGTTATCGCTCCGACAAATATTCCACCAGCGATCCCCGTATCTATGGTCTCGGCTCCAAGAATAGTTTGGGTTTGAAATTCATCTATTTTGATTAAAGCCGATAAACTTGAAAAAAAGACCCCATAACCAAAAACGGCACTAAAGGCTGCAATGCCTTGATCGCGACAAAACCCTATCGCTACGGTGACCGCAAACAACATCGGCATCATAGAAAAAATAAGGTTGCCGATAGTCAACATCAGGATTGTCGCATTCTCAGAGATGAAAGGAACTGGATTAGTCGCTAAACCAATCATCACCCCAGCAGCGGGTAAAATTGCAATAGGCAGCAGCAAAGCTTGACTTAACCGCTGCGCAAATTTAAACCACTGACGACTAATTTGACCTAATCGGCGGGGCTTAGAGCGATGAGTTTGTTCCACTCTATTAACCATGATTTAGCTTCAACTTCAGGTTCCATTGTTTCGCAGGCATCAATTTTTAATAACTCTCCGACCCTTTTTGCACCGAGTTCGCTAAAAAGTTCGTCGAATCGGATCCCCGCATTACAAAATGTCTCGTAGCTAGAGTCCCCCAAGGCTATCACTCCATATTCGAGCTTAGGTAGATAGGGAGCCTCACTTCTTAGTGTTTCAAACCACATGCTAATATCTTCAGGAATATCACCTTGACCTGTGGTCGAAGTGACTATTAATAGCAACTCATCCTGTGGCGGCACAAATCCAGTTAGGGTATCTGAGGTCATCAATACCACTTTTCTACCTTCAGCAATTAACTGCTCCTGAACCGATTCCGCAACAAATTGCGCACTACCATAAACAGTTCCAAAAACTAGATTCACTTTTCTCATGTTTTACTTAGCCCTCAGCACAATATTTACATATAATTTAACCATACTTTATTGAAAGCTTGATAGCTACACTAGGTTATTGAGTTTCAAGGATCAATTAGATGCGACATTCCAGCCGACAGAAACATCTAAAACATGTTCAGCGTAGTGCTCATATTCGACGCATGTGTTATTTCAGAACAATCCATGCGCTAGCTCTAAACCTCCCCGCAACAAAAAATGCTAATAAGCAGTGTGTATCGCCTATCAAAGTGAAAAAAGAAAAAGAGACTGCCGCCTAAAAAAACGAATATAAACGGTAGGTAAAATTAATCATGGCAGGGCGATAGCTTTACTAAAATAAACCGCTATACGCCCTAGCTAAAAGGATTAATAGGGATAGCTAACTCAACAGATCAGTTGGCTTGCATCAACATCAAAGTCTTCATCATCCCATCCAAATGCGTTAAATAAGGTATGCCACTCTTGCTCTAACTCTGTTTCGACACTGATACGGTCTCCCGTTCTTGGGTGATAAAAGCTAAGTTTCTTCGCGATTAACCACAAACGATTAATACCAAACTGTTCTCTAATAAATCGATTCTGTTTGCCATCGCCATGGGTCGTATCGCCAATTATGGGGTGGCGTAGATGCGCCATATGACGACGCAATTGATGTTTACGTCCAGTATGTGGCGTAAGCTTTACTAAGGCATATCGACTGGTAGCATACCGTCCCGATGGATAGGGAATTTCACAATTAAGCAACGGCAAATAACTTGTTTGCGCTTCCTGAGCCGCTTTATTGGGATCCACATGTTTATCGCCTAGTTCATCAAACTCTTGCTTCAGCGGATAATCGAGTAGATCTCCTTGCAAAATATTACCTCTTACAATTGCGATATACTGTTTTTCTACTTCTTTAGCTGCAAACTGCTCACAAAGTACATTGGCCATCTCACTGCTTTTAGCAAACAATAGAACACCAGAAGTTGGTCTATCTAATCGATGGACAGGAAATACATGGCAGCCCACTTTATCCCGTGTCATTTGCATTGCAAAAAATCGCTCTCTCCGAGCAAGGTAACTGCGATGAACCAGCAGACCTGCAGGTTTATGAATAACCACAATATCCTCATCTTCAAAAAGGATCTTGATTTCTGGCACTTGTTCTAAATCCAAGTCGATATCTTGAATCTCATCAACAACCTGCTCTTGCATTGCTTTATCTTGGTTCACTCAAACACTCATCTAATTGGTTAATAAGGTATATTAATCTGCTCATTTCGGC
Source organism: Shewanella mesophila (assembly GCF_019457515.1). NCBI lineage: Bacteria > Pseudomonadati > Pseudomonadota > Gammaproteobacteria > Alteromonadales > Shewanellaceae > Shewanella > Shewanella mesophila. The sequence continues at coordinate 1,379,689 of NZ_CP080421.1, read as the reverse complement.
GCGATGATGCCACAGGTGCTCAGCCATCGGGGTCAGCGCAATATTACTTGGTAGCGAGTCTCTCTGCTCAATTAATACACTCATTTTAGGGATCAAAATAAATTGTAACCAATGCTCAAACGACATCGACTCACAGGCAAAAGGCGTGGGATCGGCTAAGGCTTCTACTGACGGAGATTCGCTGGCCCACAATCCAAGAAATTTTAACTCCAGCTCAATTAACGCTAACTGCTTTTCAACAAAAAGATACAACATGACACTTTCCAAGGATAAATATCGACACTAAATACCGCATGCCAGCAGATATATCGGCTAATTTACGCCAAATTATACCATCTCAATAGAGTTCTCCCTATAATAACGCCCATTGAAATCTGTCTCTTATCATAACGGCATCCTTATGACTGAAATCACCACTCTCTCCCAATTTTTATCTACAGCAAACAGCCAATTCGAAGTCTATGATTTAGGACGGCGCGTACAGCATATCGATAGACCAACATTTTCCGAAATAGAACAACTTACTACGCCCTATCCTTCGCCAATCCAAGGGCATGCTCAATTTGCAGTGGTATTTTGGGACGCATCTGAACAACACTACATCTGGTTTCTAAAACTTCCCTTAGATGAAAGAGGATTATTGTCCCCAGCGCCTCGCACCCAATTTATTCGTATGGTGTTAGAAGCGCTCGGCAGCGATCCAACCCAACCTATGTCAGAAGCTCAGCAAGATAGGCTAGCTAACCATCCATTTGCCTTCAAACCTGCTGATGAAAAACTGGCACTATTTAATGCCTTAGTTAGAAAACAATTAGGTAAAGCTGCCTCTCCACAGTATGAATTTGCATATCAATATTTATCGGGGCAACTTGACAGCGATCGTTGGCAAGATGTAGGCCTCCAAGGCATCGCTGATATTTGTGCTAGAGCCGACGAGCTTGATCATCATAGCCATATCGAAAACGCATTCGACAGCAGTGCCATTGAAGTTCAAATCGCACTATGTCAACAACTAGAACATTTACTGATCTCACCAGAGTTAGCTGAGCGCCTACTGGAAAAACTTTATGCAGCGCAGAATGACCACAAGCTTTATTTTATGCGTGCATTAGCGTCCCAACCACAATATTCCAAAAAAGCAATCCAATATTTAGCCCAAAATAATACGTTAGATAGGGAAGCGCTCATCACTATCGCAGGACGGAACTGGACGGCACTGAAGGATGATCAAACTCGCACTCTTTACCTCGAAGTATTAGCAAAACAAGATCAACACTTCTTTAACCAGATCTTTGCTGATATCGTAGCTATTCCAGCTATTAGAACCGAGTTGCTTATCGAACTCAGAAATCCTAATCGCAGTGCAGCCCTCTCGACCGCCATCGGCGGACTTTTTAAGGTAACCAAAGCATGATGACAGATTTTTTATTGATTGCGGGATTGGTGATCATCGCCGCCTTCTTCTGGCAACTACGACAAATGGCCGAACTAAGCCGTGTTTTTGCCACTAGCGAGTGCAAAAAGCAACGAGTTCAACTATTAGCTATCGCCATGGAATCCGCTCGCCCTAGTGTGGGAGGAACCAGCGGACTAACATGGAAAGCCAAGTTTTTATTAGAGTTTAGTACTGACGGTATCAATCAATATAAAGCGTCTATTTGGATGCACGGTAAAAAGATCCAGAAAATTCAATGGCCGATTTTCCCAGAACCTGAGTGGCTCGAAGCCCCGGAGTCAACGGGAAAGTTTGGTGGCGGTTGTGGCAGTCGCGGGGGCTGTAATAGCGGCAGTTGTAAATAGGCTGTAAGGCTGTAAGGCTGTAAGGCTGTAAGGCTGTAAGGCTGTAAGGCTGTAAGGCTGTAAGGCTGTAAGGCTGTAAGGCTGTAAGGCTGTAAGGCTGTAAGGCTGTAAGGCTGTAAGGCAAAATATAATGCCTCAGAAAATAGTTTATATAGAAAAAGCGCGGCTCTAATAGAGTCGCGCTTTCTATCTTTCCGTTAAGCCATCCTGCTATAACTGTGCTCCCTGCACCATCCTTGCGAAGATTATGCTCCTTGCATCATCCCTGTTTCCATTTTTCCTTGTATCTAAGTACCTTCCCTTGACTTGGCAATCCTTTTACCAAGTTTGCTTCATCCATAAAGCATGTCCAAGCTCTTCCATGGGATTCCTTTCCATACACTCCGTGTATACCACCATCCTAGGCAGTAAAATGTCATCCTTGAAGATTTGGCCTTCCTTAGTCACTAGTACTCATCCTAAGTACCCTATCCTTTGGAAATTCCCTCTATGTTAACAATCCTAGTTAACATCTCTGTCATCCTGACCAGTTCATCCTTGAACATGATCAATGTTACTTCATTGGCTTCAATTTAATGTCGTCACATCTACAAGTTTTATCTCGCAATAAATAAGCAGATGAAGACCTTTAACATAAGCATTTGTTTAAAAAGATTTTTTGGTGACTATACAGAGATATCAAACCTCAGTATCACCTCATGTCTCACGACAATGTGAGAGATCTCTCACCTATGACCAATGCATTCACCTTGATAACACTGAATCTGATCTTTAACTTGAACCCTACTAACAAGATAAAAAGGCTTGTCTGCGCTGCAAATTGTGGCGGCTTACCCAGCAATCGATAGGTCTGTTGTTGGCCAATCAAGTTCTATTGACCCGTATCGCAAAAATCTTATGCAGATATGTCGTGGCAAAGTCTAATTGATGATAACCACTAACTGAAGTTGATAACTTAGGGCTGAAAAGAAAAAGGCGCACTTAAAAGTGCGCCTTCTTGTACTCTTTTGTTAGCCTTCCTGCTATCAAGATGCTCCCTGCTTCATCCATAATGCTCTAGCGTCCTGCCAGTCCCATCAATCCTTATAACATCCTAGTCTGTCATCCATGGTCAGTTAATCCACTTAACTGATATCCCTAATCCTTAAGGGGCTCACACGTCCTACGTGGTATTCCATATCGTGTGACTAGTATATGTGAACAGAACAAACAATCTACAGCCAAACTAAAATGCAACAAAAACAGCAAAAGCCAAAAAACGAAACAAATATTCATAATCCATTGTTATAAAACAGGAATAACTCAAATCCAAATTAAAACCATGTTATTAACAAGTGAATGACTTACATAAGTGTGAGAGATCTCTCACATTGAATCTGGCAATTTATGAGATAGCTCATCGTCAATATGATGAGAAATACGCGTATATTGATGCGAACTATCACCAGAGCAATAGACCCAAGAGGAATTTAAGGGGGCGATTACAATGCAGTAAAAAGCATAATAAGACACTGTGGGAAGCAGTTCTGCTATCCCAAGCTTAGTTTAGTTGGCCTTCGTTCGAATCATTGCTCCTAGCCATTGAGCAAACATCAGCCAATCACCGATAAAACTATACAAAGGATATTGGAAGGTTGCAGGTTGATTGTGTTCAAAACAGAAATGACCTAACCAAGCACAACCGTATCCTAAAATAGGCATTAGAAGCAGTAACCAAAAATCTTGCGTAACACAAAATAAAATCAATACACTGATGACAAGTAAACTGCCTACATAATGCAAATATCTACACATAGGTTCTTGATGTTGCGAAAGATAAAAAGGATAAAACTCCCAAAAATTTTGAAACCTTTTATTCACTCTCGCAACTCCGATAAAACAGAAGATCGCCTTCGACACTCCCAATAGTCAGCTTTTCAATTGCTGCAAATCCTAGCTTTGAAAACAGATGAACGTGACTCTCTTGAGTAACATACACACCTATACCATCAAGCTTAGGCTGTTCATCGCACCAACTCATTACAGCTTGAACCAAGCGACTGCCTAAACCTTTGTGTTGCTCAATTGGAGTCAGCGCAATAAATTGCAAAATACCACATTGTGTACTCGGGAGATGTTCTAGTATAGATGCCTCTTTTTTCATCAGCGCTTGTGTTGAATGCCATCCGGTACTCATTAGCATTTTGAGACGCCAATGCCAATAACGAGCCTCACCTAATGGTACTTGTTGAGTCACTATGCACGCTAACCCTATCAGTCGTTGATCATCAAATAAACCAATTAGAGCCTGCTCTTCTTGCCACAATGTATGCAGCTCCTCTCGAATTGCGCCTCTCAGCTTCTGTTCATATTGAGCCTTATCGCCTTTATGAAGGGCCGCAATAAAGAAAGGATCATCATGATATGCGTTATATAAAATTGACGCGGCAACCCGTAAATCTTCAGCGGTTAAATATACCGCTTTCAAGTTATCAAGTGTGGTTTGCTTTGCAGTGGTATTCATTACTGGTTTTCCTTGTTAGCGATCAATATCATTCAATGTAACAAGGTTGTAAAAAAGTGCAAACTTTAATCGGGTCGATAATTCAATCAAAAAGTTGCATACTCAATTGGTATCAGAGGCTAAAAATAAGGTGATATTTATGGATATGAATCAACCAGACTTTCAATCTCTATTCGATCAGTTGGGATTACCCAGTAGCCAGCAAGATATCGACACTTTTATTAATCAACACCGCATAGAAGCGTCCATTCATCTGACTGAAGCTGATTTTTGGAACGATGCGCAAAAACATTTCCTCAAAGAAGCACTAAGTGACGATGGCTTATGGACCGAAATTGTCGATCAATTAGATGCTCAATTAAGAGATTGATAGCAAAAGAGAGCTACACTTTACAGCCTTATTCTTTCGAACTTATTTGTGTGCGAATTCGATGATGGAAAGACAGAGATTTATGGATGATACTCAGTCCATTGAGCATTATAGGTGCGCTATTGCTTATCCACCTTGGTAAAGAGATTCAACCGAGTGAATAAGTAAAACGTTTAAGTGTAATGAACAGTTGTCAACCCTAGCATTAACCTGCTCTGCACTTATCAAGCTCAGAGCAGGTTAACAGCTAAGTATAGTTACATGTTGTGATAAGCTTTTTCACCCCAACCAACGACAGCGTTATTAGCCAAGACAATTGGCGTGCATTCATCTTTAGTTGTGGTGCCGTCACCTTTAATCCGCTGAGTTCGGTAATATAACACCGAAATCTCTTTATCTTGCTTGATATAGGCTTCATTAAAGTCTGCCGTTCCCATCAAAGTCGTCACTTGATCTCGGCTCATCCCTAAACTTAGCTTGGCTAAATTGGCTCTATTTTGATCTTGTACGCGTTCCCAAGAGTCGCTGTTGCTCCATTGTCCGTCCCCTTCACCTATGTTTAATACACAGCCAGAAAGGCCTATACTAGCGACACTAACCAATACCAAACTTAATAATTTTGTTTTCACTTTAACTTCCTGTTTATCTATTATACATGTCAGAGTTAAAGCAAGGCTTATGCCAAATAAGTATCATATTGTTTTATATAGATATACATAGATTTAAATGAGGCATTTCTTAAAAACATTGCTAATTAGTGAGGAAATTTACTAACTATGAGCCCCATCGAACAGGTCCTTGCGACAGCAAAGTCAATCGCCTCTTCTGGTAAGACCCCAAGCCTGGCGCTAATAAAATCTCGCCTAGGAAACCAGATCCCGATGCCAATATTGGTTCAGGGATTACAACGCTTTAAGGCGTTATCTAAAGAGGAAATTGCCGCACTGGCATTTGATACGACAATGGTCGACAGCCAAGCGCCAGAGCAAACAGCCACACCCACTATCGCCGCCTTGGCTACGCAGATAACCGCGCTACAGTCGCAACAGTTGCAACTCATCGCACGTATTGAAGTTTTAGAATCTGCACTTAGTAACAGAGATAGTCAATAATGCACGTCATTGAATTAAGATTTGAATGCTTCGATAACACTACGATCACCGCTGCTGAACAGGCAATAAACGGGTTGCTCGAAGCCTATCGCGCCAATGGTCAGGTGCTAGGAAGAGAATTTGCTGTCGCCTTTAACGATGGCGAGTTTAGGGTTCGCCTGCTCATGCCCGAGAAGAGTAGTTTAGCCAAGCGTTACAATAGCCCTTGGGTCGAACATGCCCTGCAAATGCTAACTGACGCAAAGCTACTGCACCCAAGAGAGAAGTATATCGGCCAAGATATTAATTCTGAAATCAGCAGTACCGAGCCAGCCAGTTGGCAACTGCTTTATACCAGCTATGTGCACATGTGTTCACCACTGCGCAACGGTGACACCCTACAACCGATCCCGCTTTACAAAATCCCCGCCACATTTAATGGCGATCATAAACGCGTCATTAAGTGGCAAACGGAGTGGCAAGCGTGCGATGAACTGCAAATGGCCGCAGCGACTAAAGCGGAATTTGCTGCGCTAGAAGAGCTGACACGCTGTGACAGCGACCTATTCAGGCGAGGATGGGATCTGCGTGGCCGAATCGAATATCTCACCAAGATCCCTACTTACTACTACTTATATCGAGTTGGCGGTGAAAGCCTTGCAGCGGAGAAACAGCGAGCCTGCCCTCGCTGTGGCAACGCCCATTGGCGGCTCGATGAACCACTATTAGACCTGTTTCATTTTAAATGCGACAACTGCCGTATTGTGTCAAATATCTCTTGGGATCACCTATAGTCTAGCGGGCCTGAGTCATCATCACTAAGGCCGCTTGCGTTTAGGTTTAGACTAACGCTTACCCAGCAAGTTTTGCCACATTATTTTTAAACGCTGCCAAATGCCAGGATGGTCAGTGTGCGGCAACGACTCTTCGACAACAAGTGATGGTGGGCAAACCCGCGGGATTAAGCCGCTGATAAACTCGTTCAATGATTCAGCCAGCTTGACTTCAGGCTGCTCACCTGGGATCTCAATCCAAACCGAGCCATCGTCATTATTGACAACCAACATCTGATCGCCCTCACCCAATACACCAATAAACCATGTAGCAGGTTGCTTAAGCTTCTGCTTCATCATTAGGTGACCAATCAGGTTCTGCTGCAAATACTCAAAATCGGTGTCATTCCATACCTGTAGCAGTTCGCCATCGCCCCACTGAGAGCTAAACATTAATGGCGCTGAAAAATAACCGCCATACAGATGATTAATATCGCCATGCAATGTCATCTCTAAGGCGTGATCTATATTATCGAATGTGCCTTTTACTGGACGCGCTACCGCCTGCCATATCACGGAAACCGGCTCTGATGCATCCCCGCCCTGTTGGTACTCTCCCACAATACAATTGGAGTGTTCACCGTGTGGGTAATATCGAGGTAACTCACCTAACTTTTCCATATAGCTTCGGTGGTATAACGCGAAAAATTTATCTAAAGCAGGTAAAGAAGACACTTAGCACACGCCCAAAATTCAAGTATAATATGCGCCTATTTTGACATGGAAAACCGATTGATGACACCAGTTCATGACCCATATAGTAACGCACCAGCCCTTTCAGAGTTAACCCTTGGCAAATCTACTGGTTATCAAGCTGAGTACGATGCATCCTTGCTACAAGGCGTACCGAGAAAATTAAATCGTGATGCGATTGCTTTATCCGTTGAACTGCCATTTCATGGGGCCGACATCTGGACGGGTTACGAGCTCTCTTGGCTAAATGCCAAAGGTAAGCCAATGGTCGCCATTGCCGAGTTCATTCTCGATTATCAAAGTGCCAACCTAATTGAATCTAAGTCATTTAAGCTCTATCTCAATAGTTACAACCAAACTCGCTTTGAGTCTATTGAACTGGTACAGCAAACCTTGGCCAAAGATCTGTCTGCATGCGCCGAAGGTGAAGTCGTAGTTAAGATCATTGAGCCCAAACAGTTTGCTTCTCAACGTGTCGTCGAGCTACCAGGTACCTGCATTGACGACCTCGATATTGAAGTTGATAACTATGAATTTACCAGCGACTACCTTATTGATAGCACAGATGACAAGAGTGTCGTCGCAGAAACCTTGACCTCAAACCTATTAAAATCTAACTGCTTAATCACCTCTCAGCCTGATTGGGGCAGCGTGATGATTCGTTATCAAGGTCCTAAAATCGATCGTGAAAAACTGCTGCGTTATCTGATCTCGTTCCGCCAGCACAATGAGTTTCACGAGCAATGCGTTGAACGGATCTTTGTCGACCTCAAACAGTTTTGCCATTGCGCCAAGTTAACCGTCTATGCAAGATACACACGCCGTGGTGGCCTAGACATTAACCCATATCGCAGTGATTTTGAAAATCCGCCAGAAAGCCATCGTCTTGCTCGCCAATAAGTTTTCGTCATACTGATTGCTAATAGCATCACTAATTGCCCAGCAATGCTGGGCTTTTTATTGTTTGACCTCCATAATCGCAACTGTTGTTGCTCCCATCCCGCAGCGGCTAACGCTACATTCCCTGAAGGCTCAGGTAAAGAAGAGCATGAGAACGAAACTCGCCTAGTCAACGTTAACTATAAAGGGCTTGAATTTGCCCAGTTAACTGGTTACGCCGACCTTATTGACAATCAAGATGTGGCCGCTTTCTCTACCGACACTTACGGTATCCGCGCAACAGGCGATGTAAAACTCGATGCGCTGAAACTCAGCTACCAGGCGGAATTTGCTCAGCAGTCTGAAGATAATGATAATCCAGTGAGTTACAGCGCGTCTTACTACAAATTGGGCGCTGGCCTTAATATCGATGCATTCGGTGCCAAAATTGGTTACGAAGTGTTGGGCTCCGACGATGGTAAAGCAGGCTTTATCACTCCGCTTGCCACTTTACATGCCTTCAATGGTTGGACAGACAAATTCCTATTTAGCGGTAAAGGCAACTGGGAAAATGGCTTGATGGCTACTCATTAAATTGTGATCGCTAAAGTTGCAGGCCTTAACCTACTGGCTAAATACCACAAATTTGATTCTGACTATGGCGACATCGATATAGGTAAAGAGTGGGGCGTGTCAGCCACCTACCCCTTTGCCAATCACTACAGCGTGGGCATCAAGTACGCCAGCTTCAGTGGCGCCGGCTACAGTTTCTCAAACGATACCGACAAGCTTTGGCTCACATTCCAAGCTAACTACTAATCGAAACAGCGCTTAAGGCTATTACGGCCTAAGCGCGACCCTCCCAATCAAACAGGCAACGTCATTTGTGCCTGCTTTTTCTGCAAATTACCAGCGTTGCAATAACTCTCTCATGGTGATCAGTGTGCCATGTAGCCTTTGTGATGGCCGATTGATACACACAGCAAAGCGATAAGTTGCATCAATATGCGCCAGTGTCACACTCCAACTATCGCTGCTCAGCATGCTCTCTTGATGCAACACTAAACCTATTGCCTGACGAGCCTCTATCTCGCCTAAACCATCAATCATCATAGTCTGGCGGATTGCACTGTCAAAACAGAAGCCAAAAGACTTTAGCGACAAGGCTAACCCTAACCCCTTGGCTTTTATGTAAGACTCCTTTAAGGCCCATAGATTGAAAAAGCGCTCGCGCTGCTCAGCCTTTGGCAGTGCCAGCAAGGCATCGCGCTCTTGCTCAGTAAAATAGTGATTTAAAATGGGGTAAATATTGGTGCTTGCTCGCAGCCGCTCAATATCGGCGCCTAGCTCGATCTCAGGGGCACCATGGGTGATGGATACCATAAGATAGTCGCCACTATGGCTAATATTAAATGCTATTTGCGTGCACTGAAACTGGTCAGCCGTTAACCTAGGTTTGCCTTTATCACCATAGACAAATCGCCATTGGCTCGGGGTTATTTCAAGCCCTACTCCCGCTGCATAGGTCGTTAGTAAAGTACGTAAATAGCCGCGCACCAGCAGACCTTTTTCCCTTGCCTCTTTACGCGTATAGCGCTTGACCTTGGCAAGCTCATCTTCAGGTAACCAACTCTCCAAACGAGCACGATCGGCAACAGGCAAGCCGTCATCGACTAAGGGACAAAAATATACAGAGATATCGCTAGAAACCTCGTCTGCAAGCTGAGTCAAATTGAGTGTTCTTCTGCTAAATAAAGCGCGATATTAACAGCATGGGCCGTCGAAGAAAATAAGCCCCTCGCCATTGAAGGCGCCAATATCCTGCGATGATGGCTAAAAGCTCCATTTCACCTGAGCAAAAGCGAGCGTCGAAGCGGATTGGCCAAACAAACTGTCTATATCGCCATCAAATCGTTGGGCAATAAATTGCAGCTGCCAGTCATTAGCAAGCGAATAACTGACGCTAGCGCCAACAAAATAGGAGCCATCCTGATAATAGCTCGCACTTAGACTGACACGGCTTAACGCCGACCAATCAAAACTCGCCTCCCCATAATAGGTCCATTGGGTAAAGCTAAGTGTCCGAGCGCTGAGCGGTAAATTAAGATAAAGCTGTGCACTATCGGCCAACATAGGAGAGGATATATACAGCACAGATCCACGCAGTATCCAGTTGCGAACACTGGCAAAACTGTAATCACTCTCAAGAGTCGCCACATGGGTCGAATAGAACCCCAGCTCTGGCAACATAGAGGGCGTGGAGAGTAACGGATTTGTCACTTGCTCGCGCTCTGGCCAATTATCATAAATGGGGTCAAAGTAACTCCACTCTCCCCGAATACCAGCCCCTTGAATATCCCCCGCAAAACCAGCGCCGAATACTCTATCGGTACCGGCTTTCCCAGCGATTAGCTGCATATCCCAGCCATCATGGTTGAATAAAAAGCGTGTCGCATAGCGGTTTAAGTCACTATCTTGATTGGCGTTAAAGACCAGTTCAACACTGCTGGCAAAACCCAATTTCCGGCTCACCATTATCGCATCCGTGCCAGACCGCTCTTCATAATCAAAATCATAAATCGAGTAAGCATTAAAAATATCGTTGGGATTCCACAGTGCGCTCATCGCCCAATTCACCCGAAATCGTCCAAGCTTAAATTGCCAATCCTCATCAGTACTAAAAGTTAAATACGCCCTATCGAACTGACTGTTACCAACCCAACCATGGCTATCTAACCAGTTGGTCGATAGGTCAAAATATCCGTTATCGAAGCCCACCAGCTTGCCATAGGCCGGAAACTGACTCGTGTCACCATAGAAGAGTCGATTGCGCATCCCCAAATTAAAGCGCAGCCTCTTATCAATCCGATATTCAAAATTAACACGTTGGTTGAGTAGATGATCAAGTAGGTTATCTTGACTGTCAGGATATGTCGCACTGCCCATATACTTAACGTAACCGTTTAAGTCCCAATCTTTTTGGGGAGCAAGCCCTGGGATAGGCGATGCCATCGACTGCTGCACGCCACAAAGGCAGAGCAGGATCACAAGCCCATAGCGTGGCAACCTCACTGCAATTTATCCTCCACAAGTTGACCATCCTCAAACACGATCACCCGCTTAGCGCGCTTTATTACGCGTTGATCATGTGTTGAAAAAATAAATGTCGTTCCCTCTATCTCATTGAGCTGTTGCATGATATCGAGCAGCTCACTGGTACTTTTTGCATCTAAGTTTGCGGTTGGCTCATCGGCCATTACAAAGCGTGGCCGCGGGGCCAAGGCTCTGGCAACGGCCACTCGCTGCTGCTGCCCCCCCGACAGCTTAGCGGGCACTTTGTGTAGATGATCGCCCAAACCGACCTGTTTCAACAGTTCGGTGGCGCGTTGCCGACAAGCCTGCTCACAGTGTCCCTGAAGTTGCATCACAAACTCTACATTCTCTAATGCCGTCAGCACTGGCAACAAACTGTAATCTTGAAAAATAAAACCAACATGATCGCGACGAAAGGCGATTAATGCCTTGTCATCTAACTGACAAATATCATCACCATCAATATACACTGCACCCGAGCTTGGCGAGTCTATTCCACCAATCATGTTAAGCAAAGTGGTCTTGCCTGAGCCTGACGGCCCCATCACAGCCACAAACTCTCCCTGTTTTATGCTCAAGTCTAACGCTTTGACGGCATGCACTGGAAAGTCGCTGTCTGGATTGTACACTTTGCTCAGCTGGCTAATCTCGATACTCATCGCATCACCTCCTTAATGCTTCTGTGACATAGCATCTACCGGCCGTTGTTTTAAAATCTGCCGCGCGGGATAGAGTGATGCCAGAATACTCACCAAGATCACGGTGACAAAAGCTGCGGCGTACTCATTAGAGCTGACGCTTGGATAAAGGGTGGTATCGACGCCAAATGCACCTAACCCTTGTGCCATATTGCCCAAAGGAATACCCGTTTGCGCCAGCAGCGTAACCAGCAGTAAACTGGCCAGCGATCCAATGGTTGCGCCCGTTATCCCCAGTAGCGTCGACTCCAGTAAAATAAGCGTGAACACTTGACGCTTTGCCATGCCAATTGCCATTAACACCCCCAATTCTCTGGTACGTTCAAACACCGACATCAGCATGACATTGACAATACCTAAGCCCATTGCCGAAACAAAAATGGCCAATATCACCGCATTGGTTGCACCCATCTGTGAAATGATTGTCGCCAATAGTGGCTGGACTTGCTGCCAGTCTCGCACGCGATTGCCCGTATCGCTCAACTGACTTAGTTGCCCAGCTAGCTCCAGTGCCGAGCGATTGTCCAAATTATTTGATTCATTGAGCACGACGGCGATTTCATGAATCCCCTCGACTCCAGCAAGCTTAGCCAAATCACTGCGGCGCACATAACTGTTCGCCTCATCGAAGCCACTAGAAGGCGAACTAAAAATACCAGCAACACGAAAAGCTGCACCAGTAACATCTTTATGGGCATTACTGAAAGTGAGCACCACCTTTGACCCCAACTTAAGCCGCAGACGTTCGGCTGTCTTTTGCGATACAACGATGGGATTACGCCCCTCTTGTAGCAGCCAACGGCCCTGGATAATACTGCCAGCTATTGGCGTCACCTTCGCTTCGGCATCGCTGTCGACACCATTGATGCGTATACCGCGATTGGCTCGCGCGGAAGCAATCATGCCGTCTACTAGAAATCGCGCAGAAAACGCCTTAACCCCGGGCATTGTGCGCAGCGCCTCAATTAATGGCTGCGGGTTAATTAAGGTTTCATTGATATCTTGATCATCGAGGTAGCGCTGGTTTTGGATCTGAACATGGCTAACTTGCCACGCAATGGCATTATCAATCATGTTGCCATACATGCCTGACATAAACCCCATCATCGCCACCACGCCCATCAGACCAAATACCATGGCGCATACCATGGTTGTGGTGCGGATTTTATTACGCCACAGGTTTCGCCACGCCAGCTTAATGATCATAACTCCCCCCCCTTCAGTGCCGACACTAGAGACAAATGATAGGCTCGCCATAACGGATAGAGCAGGCAGATACTCATGAGCATGAGCACGATTGTCACCTGATCGACCACAAGCCTGATCGAGATCAACATAGGAATAATGGGCTCCCAGCCCATCTCCAGCATCATCTCGGCCGTGTCGCCCGACAATTGAATGGGGTGATAATAGAAATAGCCAACAACAGGGAAACTCACCGCTAAACCTATGATGACACCCAACAGCGAAATAAAGCAGGACTCTATAATAATGAGCTGCATTAACTTATGCCGCTGTAGACCTGTAGCCAACATCACGCCAAATTCACGCTGTCGCTCCAAGGTCATCATTAAAATTGTCGCAAACAGTCCAAAACCAACAATGCCATAGAGGAGGTACATCATAAACACGCCACCCGCTTTATCCATGGTGATCTGTTGGGCCATCTCAGGCGCGAGCTCTTGCCAATCTCGAACATTCACATCCTGACCGTACAGTTGCTGAAGCTCAGCCTTTAAGGCGGGGATCCGTGACAATTCATCACTGTGCAATACCCAAGTGGTAACCTGCGCCCCAGTAGAATAGAGCGTTTGCGCCAGCGGTAACGGGAGGTAAACGAGCTGTTTATCAAGCGCGGCCAGCGGAAAATGCAGCACGCCTTTTACCCGATACAACCCCGCGGCGGTTTGTCCGCGGTAGCCTTGACCATAAAGTACTATCTCATCGCCCACGCTCAGCGCTAAGGTTTGCGCAAGCCCTTCACCAATCAGCACCGACTGATCATCATGTGTAATAAATTCACCAGCCACCAACTTACTGGCAATGCCCGAGTATTCATCCTCCTGCTCTGGCAATACGCCAATCACCATAACCCCTTTGGAGCGCTCACCAGCCGATGCCAGTGCAAATGATTCAATACGCGGCAGCAGATAGCTCACATGTGGCAAGGTCATTGCGGGCGAAATAAAGTGGTCAGTTTGAGGAAGTAGATCTTCTATGCTTTGACTCTGAGCAAAGTCAGGGTGCGAGAGTTGCACCAATCCTGTAGAGAAACGTGCACTATTATCAATATTATGTTGGTAACTCCCCTCCTGCATACTGCGCATAAAGAGTGACAAAAACAGTGCTAACGCCAAGGACAACGCGGTTAGTAGCGTCCGTCGTTTTTGTCGCCAAAGATTTCGCCACGCGAGTTTCACCAACATAACTCTTCCCTCAATCGACTTTATACCAATCAGTATAAAGATATGATCGCTCAGCGAAAATTTAGCGCTTATGAGGCAAGGCAACGAGTGAAGAGCATAGTTGTTCTACGGTCAAACTCGTTAACACAGCATCGAAAGCGCTAAAACACGCTGAGTAGATCACTTTCTTATACTGATTGGTATTATACCGCGTTAATCCCGTAACGCTTTCATCTGCTGCTGTGAAAAAAAACTGTCTTCAATATCGAAATCAAACTGAGCTTCATGGGTAATGAGTTCGGTTCTTTGACCCGGTTTATCGACGGGGTACATCGCCATTTTGGTGGCTAACATACGGCCACCAAGCTCCTGGATTTGGGAGGTTTCTAAGATATTAACCAGCTCATCAAACTCATCATAAAACTCGACACGTCGTTGCAAAAAGCTGGTTGTGGAGATCCATAAACGCACCTTATTCCACACCACTGGCGCATCGGGCTTTGCCAGCGCATCAATAATGTAACTGTTATCACCATCGATAGCCGCTTGCCCCATCAGCTGATGGTCATAATCGACAACAATAGAAGATTGGTTGATGAGGTCATCATTAGTGAAGTCTGAGCCCATCCATGATTGACTCAACATTGAGGGGGCGATCTTAATGACGCGCTCAATCGATGGGATCCAGTTCCACATCTCTTTATAACGCTTGAGTGAAGCGCTGCCTTTATCTTTTGCTGGAGCGGTCACCAAAACCAGTGAAAGGTCTTGCCCTTTAGTCCAACTTTTCATGGTCATGGAACGTGTCCAATCAGGGCGGATAATGTTCATCGTCGCCACGCTATAGCTGGAGGCTCCTCGCATCTGTTCATCCGACTGACGTACAATATCACGAGCATCTAATACATGCTCATCCGCACTCACCAGCGGCGCTAGCACCACCAATAATAACCCAACAAAAACATGAACTATCTTCCTTGAATCCCTATTCATCAATCCCCCTATTATCATCCACAATGTGTCGATAAAGCTTGAATCTGATCCCACTATAACTGATGAAACAACAAGCAAACAGGGACTGCTAGAAAATAAACCGATCTAAGGGTAGCCACGGTTGAATAGCGCAGCAAAACAAAGGTAAACAAGCGCTTCACGCCGCGGTTTTAGGCTCAATAATCTGACTGACAATAGATTAAAAAGTGCGATGGATTAACATCACGCTTTTGCTCTACTTAGCAGTGCGATCGAGTCGCCAGTGGCACAAGCGTAAACAAGTACTTGCATACGCCATGAGCTTTATCAACGTCGACCAATTTAAGGTTTACAGGCCGCCACAAAAGTCATCTCAACCAAATAGTTAGGATCGGCGAGTTCGGCTTTAACACATGCACGACTCGGCGCGCAGCCTTGGGGAAACCACGCATCCCACTGTTCGTTCAAAATCGCCAAGTGAGCAAAGTCTGTAACATAAATGGTGGTAGACAACACAGAGGCTCTATCACTGCCAACCTTGGTCAGTGTCGCTTCGGCTTGCGCTAAAATCTGCTTAACTTGACCCTGCATATCAGCAGTCGTGTCTTCGGCGATTTCGACAAAGTGTGCAATCCCATTAAAAACAGTTGCATCTGACCAGCGCGGCGTCGGATTAACACGTTCAATTTTCATATTCTTTCCTCAAAAAGTTGTCTCAAAAAGTGACCTCGCAAGTATCCCCAACAAGGAGCCATTGTACTCGATTCGAGTGAATATCCTCACCTACTCATTGCCAAGTAAGTCGCAATATGTAACGCTTAATCGCACCTCAGGTGTACCCTCATAAGCCAGCAGTTTAAACTATAAATCAAGGATATAAACTATGCGCCCACTCATCGATTTAAACAAGAGATTAACCTGGTTTGTCATCCGCGTAGCCATACTCATGAGTAGTGCTATGTCTGCTCATGCAGCAATCACACCGACCAGTTTGTCCGATATTAAGGCGATAAAACTTAACAGTGATACCATTATCACCTCGGGACTTCCAACCACTGAGCAGTTTGATGTGCTAAAACAAGCTGGCATCGATTTAGTCATTAATCTCATTCCAAATGACAATCCTAATGGACATAAAAATGAGGCCGAGCTGGTGGCTAAAGCACAGATGCAATACGCACATATTTCAGTGGACTGGCAGCGACCCACGCTAGCGGATGTTGAGCAGTTTTTCACCATTATGGATGCCAATAAAGATAAGGATATTTTGATCCATTGCGCTGCAAACTACCGAGCATCGGCATTTTATTATCTCTATGAATCAACTCAATTAACTCATACAGACAATCAAGCTATCACTATGTCACCTTGGGGCGATCTTAAAAGCAGCTTGGCAGAATACCCACAATGGCAAGCCTTGATCGAAGCGGTTAAACATAAATACGCCCACTAACCGACATAAGAGTACGACAAAACGCCTCAGTTTCCCCTAGCGCTATAGTCCTGAGGCGAACACAGGAGATAAGGAGAGCTTTTCTTAACGCATTTTTAGTCCCATGAAACACGAAAAATCACCTTGAACCGCTTAAATTGCCCCAAGTTCACATAATTTAGTCTTCAAGAGGTACCATCCCGTCTTGAAGTAAGGTATAACGGCGCAATGAAAACGCCTAAACGTATACAACCACTGGTTGACGATGGTCTCGTCGATGAAGTGATTAGCCAATTAATGAGTGGTAAAGAAGCTACTGTCTACATCGTACGTTGTGGGACAGAGATCCGCTGTGCCAAAGTATATAAAGAAGCTACAAAAAGAAGCTTCAAAAAAGCAGCTCAATATCAAGAAGGTAGAAAGAGCCGAAATAGTCGTCGCAGCCGAGCGATGGAAAAAGGTTCAAGCTATGGTCGCGAACAACAGGAGCAAGCCTGGCAAAATGCCGAGGTCGATGCGCTTTATAAATGTGCCGCCGCCGATATTAGAGTCCCCACCCCATTTGGTTGTTTCGATGGCGTCTTGTTAATGGAGCTGATCACCGACGCTAACGGCGATGTGGCACCACGACTCAATGACGTTATGCTAACGTCAGAGCAAGCTATCGCCGATCACGATGTGATGATGGGATATATCACGCGTATGTTATGCGCGGGCATAGTCCATGGTGATCTGTCTGAATTTAACGTGTTACTCGACGATAACGGCCCAGTGATCATCGATCTCCCCCAAGCCGTCGATGCATCAGCCAACAACAATGCCAAAGTGATGCTCGAACGTGATGTGAATAATATGACCCACTACTATTCGCAGTTTGCACCAGCACTTGCGCAGACCAAATACGCTAAAGAGATGTGGGCGTTATACGAAAAAGCTAAACTCACCCCAAATACTAAGTTAACCGGTGAATTCATTGAAGATACTCACAGTGCCGATGTCAATTCGGTACTAGAAGAGATCCAAGCCGCGCTCGAAGAAGAGCAGGAAAAGCGCGAACGGATCAGCGAAGCTAACGAGCTATAACGCCATATAGATAATGGTGGACGTCTAGCAAACTCAGCCAGCATAGAATAATCAGTCAGACTCTTTGCTGGCTTGGCTTAACATTAGGCCTCTCGCGCCGCACATTTGCCCTGATGCTTAACTTGATACATGGCATTGTCAGCAGCCTGAATTAAGGCTTCTAAACTATCCCCATGATCAGGGTAATAAGCAATACCGACACTAACGCTCATCACGACAGGATCTAAAGCGTCAGCTAGCGCTATAGGTTGCTGAACCTTAGCCACTATCTCCTCTGCTATACGGCAGATCTCTTGGCGCTGGTTTATGCCATCTAACCACAGGATAAACTCATCACCACCAATCCGCACCACTTGGCCTTTCCCCTGTGCGATAACACTGAGTCTATTGGCTATATTGGTTAACACCTGATTGCCCGCCTCATGGCCAAAATTATCATTCACTTGCTTAAATCCATCTAAATCAAGATATAAAACAGCCAATAACGACTCGTTGCTCTTTGCCGTCTCAACCAATTCAGCTTCCTTAGCCAACAGATAGTGCAAGGATGGGATGCCAGTTACCGCATCATAGTGTGCTAGCTGACGTAATTGCTCTTGCGCCTGCCGTGCTTGGTCAAGCGCTGCATGCAGGGGCGATACATCATATTCGGACATCAACAACAGAAAATCTCCTGTTAATGGATGGCGAGTGATACGCAAATCTAACGTATGTTTACGTATGCCAGCGGATGTCATCACCTCACAGGTCCATTGGCCGCCTTTTTGCGCGATAGCGGTCTCCAATACCCGTTTTCCTTCACTTGGGTCAAGAAAGCGGCTAGAAAAGAAACTATGGTTATCAACTAAGTCTGTTCGAGACAAATGCTTATAGGCTTGGGTCGCCGCTGGGTTTTCGACTATCGGCTCACCCTCAAACGTAAAACTGGTCACTAGCACACTGGTATAGCGCATCGCCTCCACTAACAGCAGATTTTCAGGCGTGTCACCGAGGTTTACCTCTTCATTCACGTAGGCAATGATGGCGCGATGTTTATTGGGCCCCACCAACACAGCGCGATGACGCATATAGAGTGTTTTAGGCTTGCCATTTGGATAAGTGGTCCATGGATCGACCGTTAAACCGTTTTGAGCCGCCAACTCAAAAGTTTGTGCAGTGCGATCTTTCGCTCCTTGGGTATCCCCAGAGAGATCCTTATCTATCAGCTGCGTTAATTGCTCAAGCCCCCAAAAGCGTAATGCGGCAGAATTTCCCCACCACCAACCATGTTTATCTAAATCAAATATCCACACGACATCAGGAATGAGCTCGTATAACACTAACTCAGAGTGATCACGGATATGAATTAAATGGGAATAGTTTGAGGTCATAAGATCTATCTTCATCCATCAACAGGTATAAACACTTAGTAGCAGTGCTCACGATAAAATAGAGATACATATATAACACACCTTCTATATCAAAATTAAACCGATATAGACTTAAATAAAAAAGGAGAGCTTCGGCTCTCCCTTTACTTAACCATAGTATCTATTTCATCTTAATCACGCTTTGCTTCGGTAACTAACTGTTGCTGCACATGATCTGGCACCACATCATAGCGACTAAAGGTCATCGCAAACTGCCCATCACCACCAGTCAACGATTTAAGTCTGGTAGAGTAGTCATCTACTGTCGCTAAGGGGGCTTCAACCTCAACCTCGACCTTGCCATTCGCTTGCGCCTGGGTACCACAAATAATGCCACGATTAGCACTGATATCGCCTGTAATATCGCCAACATGCTCCTGAGCAACGGTAACCGTCATCTCAACTATGGGTTCCAATATAACCGCTTGAGCTTGATGCACAGCATCTAAGAAGGCTTTTTTACCTGCCATCACAAACGCTATCTCTTTCGAATCCACACTGTGATGCTTACCGTCTAACAGAGACACCCGCACATCTTGCATAGGATACCCAGCCAAAGCGCCGCTCCCCATAGCTTCCTTAACCCCCTTTTCTACCGCTGGGATATATTGGCTAGGCACCGAGCCACCGACCACTTTACTGACAAACTCAAAACCCGTTCCCCGTGGTAAAGGCTCGACTTCCAATTCGACCTCACCAAACTGCCCCGAACCACCCGATTGTTTCTTGTGGCGATAACGAGCTTTGGCTGTTGCCATAATCGTTTCACGATAGGCGACGGCGGGCACATCGGTATCCATATCGACATTAAATAGATCGTGCGCTTTTTCAAGTGCGATCTGCAGATGCAGATCACCTTGCCCTTGTAAAATAGTCTGTCCTTCAGCTTCATTTTTAGCTATGTGCAGACTGGGATCTTCCACCACCAATTTATGGAGCACTTCGGCAATTTTCTGCTCGTCACCACGACGCTTCGCCGAAACAGCCAAGCCAAAAATAGGTTGAGGTAGGTTAAGCTCTGGCAAACAAAACTCATCTTCATCATGGCTGTCATGCAATACCGCACCGACGTTAAGTTCATCGACCTTAGATACCGCACAGATATCCCCAGGAATGGCCGAGGTCACCGCGATCTGTCTATCACCCTGTAACTTAAATAAACTACTGACTTTAAAAGGTTTACGTCCATCACCAATAAAGAGCTTCATTCCCAATTGAATCGTGCCTTGATGCACTCTAAACACGCCCATCCGGCCAAAGAAAGGATCGATCGCGACCCGAAATACATGAGCGAGCACATGATCATCGGCGGCTTGCGTGACATCAACTGGCTTGGCTTGGTCGGCAAATCCTTTTAAAAACTGCGGTGGATTGGCCTCAAGCGGATTAGGGCATAGCTTAATGATCAGTTCAAGTAGCTCGCTAATACCGACCTCTGTTTCGGCGCTAGTAAAACAGATCGGCACTAAGTGTCCCATGCGTAATGCCGTTTCTAAGGGCGCGTGTAGTTGCTCGGGAGTGAGAGATTCTCCCTGCTCTAAATAGAGCGCCATCAAATCATCATCTTCTTCTAACACTGTATCGACCAGCTCATCGCGGGCACTGGCGATATCATGAAATAGCGCGTCTGCTTGCAGCTGTGGCTCAGGATGAAGATAACAATCAATCACGCTATCTAACGCTGCATTAGGTAAGTTAACGGGTAAGCAGCGGTGACCAAATCGAGTTTGAATATCATCGAGCAATGCAGGCAAGATCCCAGCGTTACCGTCGATATGATTCACGGCAATGAGCACCACTTTACCTTGAGCTCTTGCCGCCTCAAAGGCGCGTTGGGTTATCGTTTCAATACCCGTTGTCGCATTGATCACTAGCAGAACAGTCTCCACACCGGGCAGTGGCAACAAGGCTCTACCAAAAAAGTCAGGAAGACCTGGAGTATCTATAAAGTTGATGTGATGGTTGTCGAAATCAAGATTGAGGAATGAAGGTTCAAGGCTATGGCGATGGTCTTTTTCTTGGGCAGTGAAATCAGCATGATTTGTGCCCTTGTCCACCCTGCCTTTTTGGGTGATCGCCTTACCTTGGAACAGTAACGCCTCAAGCAGTGAGGATTTACCCGCTCCAGTGTGTCCGAGCACCGCCAGATTTCTTATCTGTTCGGTCATAAACTCAGCCATATTGGCCTCCTTGTTTTCATGTTATCTAACTAGATAGCAGCACTAGGATTTGTGCTTTATCGCAAACAAAATCGTCATTGCTGCAAATAAAAAACGTGAGTTGTTATCGGTTTATTAACAACCAGTATAGGCGCGTAACGGTCAATCGCTTTTGATCAAGATCACGGATTCACCATGCATCTTGTGACCTAAAACAGAATAGACATAAGACGTTAATTCAATTAGATAAAATTAACATTAGATCCTTTACCCCTAACGGTCTAAAGTATGCCTTCGGTAGCGGCGTTGTTTTTAGTTGTTAATTTGTTCCAAATATGTAACCGTTATACTTGGTTCAGACCAGATGCAATAAATGCGTACACGAAAACGCACATCATTTTGATGGAACAATACTAATAATCTTATTTAAGGAAAACTTTGTGTCTATAAAATCAACAAATATTATTAAGACGGTTACTTTGAGTGTCTTGATGTTCGCCATGACAGCTTGCAGCAGTACCGATAACAAGCCTATGACTGAAGAGCAGATGGCATTAAAAGCAAAAAATGAACAAAGACTTGCCGACGCGGGCTATGAATGTAGAAAACAGAGAGTGACGGGATCAAGCATCAAGGTAAAAGTTTGCGATACACGTCAACAACGTGAAGATCGCCAGAATGCAGATAGAGAGGCGATTAACGATATCATCCGTCAAACACCAGCTCCGAAAAGTAATTAATCTCAGGGCATCTATCCCCCCTAGAAATAGTCAACTGGAGCAACAAGTCTCTAGCCTGACCAACGATATATAGCGATAGGGTAAAGATAGCTAGACTATTAGCTTTACCCTTATATCGATTATTCCTCTCAGAACATACTTCCTCACGATTCTCACTACCGACTTATCATATTTATTTCTCCATCCGTAAATCTTAGGTAAAGCAAACGCAATAGACTTTCTGCCACCTCCACTATTTTGCTATAGTGCACACTTGTACGCTAAAACTGGTCTAAACAGGTGCTTTTAAGTCCCAGGTGATTGTGTTGACTTCAAACCTAATGTAGTCTGCTGGGCAAATAGCTATTCAATCACTGAGAAATACCGCCAGCCTTATGAGTCTGCAGCTCAAAACGGCCACATGAACCACGGTAAGTCCCAGTAGATTATTCATGGAAACTTGCACTATCTATGGTTGAGCCTCAGAGTATTAATGCTCGTGAACACAGTGATAAGCCGGATGACCGTACGCAAAATGTCACCGAGTTTAGGCACAAAAATGCCACCACGACTCCCGAGATGCGTCGATTCATCCAAGGATCAGACCTCCCAGTCAGCCAACTCTCAAAGGTGCTTAACATCAGTGAAGCCACTGTACGTAAGTGGCGTAAGCGCGACTCGGTGACAAATACGCCTAATACGCCTCACCACCTCAATACCACCTTGACCCCTATGCAAGAGTATGTGGTAGTCGGTTTGAGATACCAACTTAAGATGCCGTTAGACAGGTTATTGCGAGTGACTCAGACCTTTATAAACCCTCATGTATCCCGTTCAGGTCTAGCGCGTTGCCTTAAACGCTATGGTGTTTCCCGTATCAGCGAAATTGAAAGTCCATTGGTACCTGAGCGTTATTTTAATCAACTCCCTATTGCACAAGGGAGTCATATAGCCACTTATACACTCAACCCCGAAACCCTCGCCAACGCCTTAGCCTTACCTCAGGCAGACGGCGACACCGTGATGCAAGTGGCATCACTGACCATTCCCCCCCAATTGACTGACGCGACACCAAGCTCGGTATTGTTGGGGATAGATCCGCACAGCGACTGGATCTATTTAGATATTTATCAAGATGGCAATACCCAAGCCACCAACCGCTATATCACTCATGTGTTAAAGCATGGGCCGTTCCATTTACGTAAGTTGCTTGTTCGCAACTATCACATTTTTTTACAGCGATTCCCTGGTGCCAAGCTCACTCATGGCACACACACAGACGCTGACATTAACAACAAGACGCCTGACACTCAGGCATCCACTGGAGACTCATAATGAGCCAGATCTCTAAACCTACCGCTAAACAAGCTGCCAACCAGACGCAAAGCGACACGCGCCTAAACAAGCGTCTTAAAGATATGCCTATTGCTATTGTCGGCATGGCAAGCATCTTTGCTAACTCACGTTACCTGAATAAGTTTTGGGACTTAATCAGTGAGAAGATTGATGCGATAACTGAAGTGCCAGACACCCATTGGAATACCGAAGACTACTTTGACACCAATAAGAGTGCGCCCGACAAAAGTTACTGTAAGCGTGGTGGCTTTATGCCAGAAGTTAACTTCAATCCAATGGAGTTTGGTCTGCCGCCAAATATCCTCGAACTTACCGATACCTCGCAACTGCTGTCGCTGATTGTCGCCAAAGAAGTATTAGCAGATGCCAATCTACCTGCCGATTATGATCGTGACAAAATCGGTATTACGCTAGGTGTAGGTGGCGGTCAGAAGATCAGCCAAAGCCTTAACTCTCGTCTACAATATCCTGTGCTCAAGAAGGTCTTTAAGAGCAGCGGTATCAGCGACGCAGACAGCGAAATGCTGATTAAGAAATTCCAAGACCAGTATATTCATTGGGAAGAGAACTCATTCCCAGGCTCTTTAGGTAACGTGATTGCAGGTCGTATTGCCAACCGTTTCGACTTAGGCGGCATGAACTGCGTAGTCGACGCCGCATGTGCAGGCTCGTTAGCCGCTATGCGTATGGCACTGAGTGAACTCGTTGAGGGTCGCTCAGAGATGATGATCACAGGTGGCGTGTGTACCGATAACTCACCCTCGATGTACATGAGTTTTTCAAAAACCCCAGCCTTTACCACTAATGAAACCATTCAGCCATTCGATATCGATTCAAAGGGGATGATGATTGGTGAAGGGATTGGCATGATAGCGCTTAAGCGTCTGGAAGATGCCGAGCGTGACGGCGACCGTATCTATTCGGTGATCAAAGGCATAGGCGCATCGTCAGACGGCAAATTTAAGTCTATCTATGCGCCGCGTCCAGAGGGTCAAGCCAAGGCACTTAAACGCGCCTATGATGACGCAGGTTTTGCCCCCCACACTCTTGGGCTTATCGAAGCGCACGGCACGGGCACAGCCGCCGGTGATGCAGCCGAATTTAGGGGCTTAAGCTCGGTATTTGCAGAAGAGAACGACAGCAAACAACATATCGCACTGGGTTCGGTGAAATCGCAAATCGGTCACACAAAATCAACCGCGGGAACCGCAGGGTTGATCAAGGCGGCGCTAGCGCTTCACCACAAGGTGTTGCCAGCTACCATTAACGTCAGCGAGCCAAATCCAAAACTGGATATCGAAAACTCGCCGTTTTACTTAAACACCGAAACTCGCCCTTGGTTGCCTCGTCCCGATGGTACGCCGCGCCGCGCCGGGATCAGCTCATTTGGTTTTGGCGGCACTAACTTCCACTTTGTGTTGGAGGAGTACAACAGTGAACATGCGCGTACCGATAGCAGACTGACCCAATACCGTCAGCGCAGCGTTGCTCAAAGCCTGCTCTTTAGTGGCACGAATAAAGTTGAGTTAATCGCAAGCCTCAATAGCGCCCTCAGCGCGGCTAATAATGGCACTCGCTTAACCGACATCACCAACGATTATGGCGTTCGTAAACTTGAATCGAATGCACCGCGCCTAGGATTGGTTGCTAGCAGCAATGACGAACTCATCAAGTTGATTAATCAAGCGCTGACTAAGTTGCAATCTAGTGACGAGGCTCACTGGTCTCTGCCTGGTGGTATCCATTACCGCACAGCTGCAATGACAGAGGGGAAAGTAGCCGCCCTCTTTGCAGGCCAAGGCTCACAGTACCTCAATATGGGCCGTGAACTCGCTTGCCACTTCCCTGAGATGCGCCAGCAATTTGTAGACGCAGACAAGGTGTTTGACGCCCATAACAAGACACCATTGTCTCAAGTTGTTTACCCTATTCCAGTGTTTAGCACTGAGGCTAAAAAGGCACAAGAAGCACTATTAACCAACACGGCTAACGCGCAAAGTGCTATTGGGGCTATCTCAATGGGTCAATACGCGTTACTGACCGCAGCAGGTTTTGAAGCTGACATGGTCGCTGGCCACAGTTTTGGTGAACTCAGTGCGCTTTGTGCGGCAGGGGTTATCAGTAGTGACGATTACTACAAGCTAACCTTCGCCCGCGGCGACGCCATGGCAACCAAACTTGAAGACGACGTTGATACTGGTGCTATGTATGCCATTATCACCAAAGCTGCCAGTGATCTTGAATTACTTGAATCGACTATCACTAAATTTGATGGCGTCAAAGTGGCGAACTACAACGCGCCAACTCAGCTAGTGATTGCAGGACCAACCGCCGCAACTTCAGAGGCCGCAAAAGCCTTAAGCGATCTCGGTTTTAAAACAATTGCACTGCCCGTTTCAGGTGCGTTCCATACCCCATTGGTTGGCCATGCGCAGGCACCTTTTGCTAAGGCCATCGATGCGGCTAAGTTTACCAAGCCACAACGTCCTATCTACTCGAACGCCACAGGCCAGCAGTACAACTCGGTCGCGAAGACCATTAAGAGCGAGTTTAAGCAACACATGCTGCAATCGGTTCGCTTTAGCGAGCAATTGCAAGCTATGTATGACGCGGGTGCTCGCGTATTTGTGGAATTTGGACCAAAGAACATCTTACAAAAACTGGTTGAAAACACCCTTAGCGACAAGATGAGTGAACTATGTACCGTCAGTATTAACCCAAATCCTAAGGGCGATAGCGATCTGCAACTGCGTCAAGCAGCAGTGCAGCTTGCGGTAGCGGGCGTTGCGCTAGAAAACCTCGACCCTTATGCGGCCCCAATCGCGGCCGAAGAAAAACCATCGGCGATGAACATCAAGCTGACAGCGACCAACCATGTTAGCCCAGCAACTCGCGCGAAAATGGCCAAGTCGTTACAAACTGGTGCGATCTCGAGTCAAATAGTTGAAAAGCTAGTTGAAGTTGAGAAAGTCGTCGAAGTCGAAAAAATAGTAGAAGTTGAGAAGATTGTGGAAGTAGAGAAAGTTGTGGAAAAAGTCGTAGAAAACAACGTCGCGGTAAACCATTCCTCAGTAAACAATATCCCAGCACAAGCGACTGCCCCCAAAATGACTACCACCACTGCCATCCCAGTGAGTAACGATGCCCTAAGCCAGTTCTTTGCAGCCCAAAGCCAAGCGGCAGCCCTGCATCAGCAGTTCCTGTCAATTCCACAGCAATATGGTGAAACCTTTACCACCCTGATGACCGCACAAGCACAAATGGCAGCATCAGGCATCGCGATCCCAGAGAGCCTACAGCGCTCTATGGAACAGTTCCATCAGCATCAGGCGCAAACACTGCAAAGCCATACTCTGTTCTTAGAGCAGCAAGCGCAGAGCAATACCACCGCAATTGGCCTATTGAGTCATGGCGCAATCGCTCCCACTCAGCCAGCGTCAGTACATGTAGCACCAATTCAGTCAGCTCCAGCTGTTACGACGGCACCAGTGATTAATGCCCCCGCAGCGCCTACTGTTAGCGCAGCAGTAGCACCAAAAGTGGTGACTCCAGTGGTTAACACGCCTGCGGCCTCTGCGACAGTTACGGCACCAACCGTAATTGCACCAGTTGTTGCAAGCCCAATAGCAGCCCCAGCGCCAAGCAACGCGCTTTCTGCAGAGAAAGTGCAAGCAACTATGATGAACGTAGTCGCCGAGAAGACAGGCTACCCAACTGAGATGCTTGAACTTGAGATGGATATGGAAGCCGATTTAGGCATCGACTCTATCAAGCGTGTGGAGATCTTAGGCACAGTGCAAGATGAGCTGCCAGGGCTACCTGAGCTCAGTCCAGAAGACTTAGCCGAGTGTCGCACCTTAGGTGAGATCGTGGCCTACATGAACAGCAAGTTACCAGCGATAGCCGCTGCGCCTGTTACAGCAAACACACAGGTAAATGTCGCGCCAGCCACTCAAGGCGGCCTGACCAACGAGCAAGTACATAGCACCATGATGAGTGTCGTGGCCGAGAAAACCGGTTACCCAACTGAGATGCTTGAACTTGAGATGGATATGGAAGCCGATTTAGGCATCGACTCTATCAAGCGCGTTGAGATCTTGGGCACAGTGCAAGATGAGCTGCCTGGGCTACCAGAACTCAGCCCAGAAGACTTAGCCGAATGTCGCACCTTAGGTGAGATCGTGGCCTACATGAACAGCAAGTTACCAGCGATAGCCGCTGCGTCTGTTACAGCAAACACACAGGTAAATGTCGCGCCAGCGACTCAAGGCGGCCTGACCAACGAGCAAGTGCACAACACCATGATGAACGTGGTGGCAGAGAAAACCGGTTACCCAACTGAGATGCTCGCCCTAGAGATGGATATGGAAGCCGACTTAGGCATCGACTCTATCAAGCGTGTGGAGATCTTAGGCACAGTGCAAGATGAGCTGCCTGGGCTACCAGAACTCAGCCCAGAAGACTTAGCCGAGTGTCGCACCTTAGGCGAAATTGTTGCCTACATGAACAGTAAACTGCCAACCATTGGCAGCACGCCAGTTACAGCAAACACACAGGTAAATGTCGCGCCAGCCACTCAAGGCGGCCTGACTAACGAGCAAGTGCACAATACCATGATGAACGTGGTGGCAGAGAAAACCGGTTACCCAACCGAGATGCTCGCCCTCGAGATGGATATGGAAGCCGATTTAGGCATCGACTCTATCAAGCGTGTAGAGATCTTAGGCACAGTGCAAGATGAGCTGCCTGGGCTACCAGAACTCAGCCCAGAAGACTTAGCCGAGTGTCGCACCTTAGGTGAGATCGTGGCCTACATGAACAGCAAGTTACCAGCGATAGCCGCTGCGCCTGTTGCAGCAGTTGTTCAAAGCGGTCTGACTAACGAGCAAGTGCACAACACCATGATGAACGTGGTGGCCGAAAAAACCGGTTACCCAACTGAGATGCTCGCCCTAGAGATGGATATGGAAGCCGATTTAGGCATCGACTCTATCAAGCGTGTGGAGATCTTAGGTACAGTGCAAGATGAGCTACCGGGGCTACCTGAGCTCAGCCCAGAAGACTTAGCCGAGTGTCGCACCTTAGGTGAAATCGTTGCTTACATGAACAGCAAGTTACCAGCAATAGCCGCTGCGCCTGTTGCAGCAGTTGTTCAAAGCGGTCTGACTAACGAGCAAGTGCACAACACCATGATGAACGTGGTGGCCGAAAAAACCGGTTACCCAACCGAGATGCTCGCCCTCGAGATGGATATGGAAGCCGATTTAGGCATCGACTCTATCAAGCGTGTGGAGATCTTAGGTACAGTGCAAGATGAACTGCCAGGGCTACCAGAGCTAAACCCAGAAGATTTAGCCGAGTGTCGCACCTTAGGTGAAATTGTTAGCTATATGAATAGCAAGCTATCCGCTGAAGGCTCTATGAACAGCAAACTCGGCGCTTCATCATCAGCTGCAGCGCCCGCAAAGGCTGAGCCCTTAAATGATAAGCCTGCTGCGCTCTCAAGCGAGCCGAGTGTTGAACTGCCACCTCACAGCGAGGTAGCGCTAAAAAAGCTTGATGCGGCGGAGTTAGTTAACAACTGTTTCGCCGCTAACACTCACATTGTGATCAACGATGATGGCCATAATGCGGGTGTGCTAGCCGAGAAACTGGTTAAACAGGGCTTGCAAGTGGCCGTTGTGCGTTTGCCGAAAGGTCAACCACAGTCACCGCTAAACAGTGATATCAAAAGCTTTCAGGCTAACAGTGCCGATGAAACTGGCATCACAGCCGTGATCGATCAGATTGAAAAGCAGTTAGGCGCTATCAGCGGCTTTGTTCACTTGCAGCCACAGGAATCGCAAGCGCTAGAGGCACAAACATTAGTTAGCAGCGTGCAGCTTAGCGACGACAGCTTCAATCACTTGAGCCAAGCTTTCTTGTGGGCCAAGTTATTGCAACCTAAATTAACCCAAGACACCGGTGCCCGACGTGCGTTCATCAGCGTCAGTCGTATTGACGGTGGCTTCGGTTATTTAGACCTTGAACAGTTAAAAACTGCAGAGCTCAACCAAGCCGCACTGGCTGGTCTCACCAAGACATTAAGCCACGAGTGGCCAAGCGTATTTTGCCGTGCATTAGACATCGCACCAGCAATGGATGCTAGCCATCTAAGTGATGCCATCGCCAACGAGCTGTTTGATAGCAATGCAACATTGAACGAAGTGGGTTTAAGCCTCAATGAGCAAGGTCAACTACAGCGCATAGCCCTGATTGCAGGCGATGCGAGCGTAAAAACAGCAAAAAGTGAGCTAAACAGCGCAGATAAAATACTGGTGACCGGGGGAGCAAAAGGCGTGACCTTTGAGTGTGCCCTAGCTCTCGCTAAGCGTTGTCAGTCCCACTTTATCTTGGCGGGTCGTAGCCAACATGTGACCCTTAACCATCTGCCCAGCTGGGCACAAGGTAAATCTGCCACTGAGCTCAAATCAGCCGCGATTGCCCACATTATTGCCTCGGGTGAGAAACCCACGCCTAAGCAGGTAGATGCACTAGTGTGGCCGGTACAGAGCAGTTTAGAGATCAATGCCGCGCTGGATGCGTTTAACGCCGTAGGCGCGAGCGCCGAATACATCAGCATGGATGTGAGCAATGCTGACTCGGTTAACAGCGCACTGAGCGCTATCACTCAGATAACGCCAATCACAGGCCTTATCCATGGAGCAGGTGTCTTGGCTGACAAACATATCCAAGACAAAACCTTAGATGAACTGGCACGGGTTTATGGCACCAAAGTCAACGGCCTGAAGGCGCTGCTTTCTGTCATTGACGCCAGTCAGTTAAAACTGGTTGCCATGTTCTCCTCGGCGGCAGGTTTCTACGGCAATACTGGCCAAAGCGACTACGCCATGTCGAACGACATTCTTAACAAGGCGGCACTACAACTCTCGGCAAAGCACCCTAATACTAAAGTGATGAGCTTTAACTGGGGACCTTGGGATGGCGGTATGGTTAACCCTGCGCTGAAAAAGATGTTTACTGACCGAGGTGTGTATGTGATCCCACTCCAATCAGGTGCGGAGCTATTTGCGACCCAACTGCTAAAAGAGAGTGGTGTGCAGCTGCTAGTGGGCACTGACATGCAAGGCAACAGCAAAAGTGACACAGCCGCTAAGGAAGCGACTGTAAAAAAGCCTAATGCGGGTGAGGTGCAACTTGCACAGCGCCCGCAGCGCGACGTCACCGCACTGACTGAAGTGACACTTACGCGAGTGCTAAAGCCTGATGCATTGACCTTTGTTCAAGATCACCGCATTGGTGGCAATCCCGTATTGCCAACGGTCTGTGCTATCCAATGGATGCGCGAAGCGGCGCTTGAACAATATGGGCTAACGCTCATGGTGCAAGACTACAAGTTACTCAAAGGCATAGTGTTCGACTCAGGCGATAGTCAAACCTTAGTGATGTGCTTAACCCCGCAATATGAAGCGGGTGCACTCAAAGGTATTAAGGCGTTGATCAGCTGTGAAGGGCGGCCGCAGTATCAGGCATTATTAGTTAAAGCTGGTGACGTGCAACATAACACTAAGCAGTTTGATCAGCTCAGCCAAGTCGTGCCTGTAACCGATAAAGCGAGGCTTTACAGTGACGGTACCCTGTTCCATGGCCCGCGTTTACAAGGCTTAGATAAGGTATTGCGCTTTACCGAGCACGGCTTAGTGGTTAGCTGTCAGCTGCCTGCTGTGGCCAAGCAAGATTGCGGGGATTTTGCCCCAAGCTTGGTCGCTAAAGGATGTCAGCCTTTTGCTGAAGATCTGCTACTGCAAGCGATGCTAGTTTGGGCAAGATTAACCTATGGCGCTGCCAGTCTACCCTCGACCATTGGCGAGTTCGTCAGTGTGTTACCTATGGACTTTGGCGAGCAGGGTTATATCGAGCTCACAGTCCTTAAAACCAGCAGCCGACAGCTCATCGCCGATGTGGCGCTGTATCATCAAAATGGCCAGTTAAGCTGCGTAATGAGATCGGCAAAAGTGACCATAAGCAAAACGCTTAACGGCGCTTTTATTAACGAGCGACACATTAAAGAGGATCATGCATAGTGACACTCAATAATGGGACTCTCAATAAAGGGAGCGCAACACAAAGCGATAGCAAGCTAGACCAAGATGAGGCGGCGCCACTGCGCGTTGCCGCCCTCGTGATTAATATGGCAGACGTTATGCCTAACGAGCTGAGCAATGAACCTATCTTGGTGATTGAGCTTGACAGGTTCACAACAAATCTTGAGATGGCGCTAGACCTTGTGGCCGCTGGCGAAGTAGTCAGCATTCAGGCACCGCAAAGCAGTTTGGTATTAATGCCCGCACTTGTGGCCGCGCAGCGAAAGCTGCATCCACATGCGTATCTTGCTGGGGTGCAATATGCCAAAACAGCTGACGAGGCATCGAATCTTGCGCTAAAACAAGCTAAGCGTGATCTGAGCGCGGTAAACTGTCAGCGCACTCTTGTCATTAATAATGAACAAGTGAGTCATCCAGAGGTTGATCGCAATCAACTTGCATTTGACGCGCTTTGCCAACTGATTATCGATATCGCGCAGCGCACCATTACCCGTGACGATAACTCACGCCACTATTGGTTTACAGAGCGTTATCAGGCACGTGTAGCAAGATTAAATCTGCAATTTGATTCCGCAGATAGCGCGATGAAGCATGCAGCTATAGTGCTGACTCAAGGTACGGGTCGATTAAAAGCAAGATCCTTGCTCAAAGCACAGCGCCTATTCTTCTTAATCTCTGGCACCAGTGAAGCCGAGTTAAATCAAGGCTTGTGGGCGTTAGCCGCTGAGCTAGATAGTATTAGGCTGATGAGCGAGAATTCAAAGATCACGTCATCTTTGTTGGAGTTAATGCAGCACAATTTACATGAATTTGAAATCAGTACCAGTCCACGTTTTGCGCTCACATTACAAGCCACTAGCATAGAGTCTCTCGCGCAAGAGATCGCCTGTATGAGTGATGCGCTAAGCCAAGTGTTTAAAGAAAAAGGGCAATACAAAACCCCAGCTGGAAGCTTTTTTACGGCAGCGCCACTTGGACAACAACACCTGGCCTTTATTTATCCTGGTGTTGGTACTGTCTATCACGACATGCTCAGCGAACTGCATCACTATTTCCCTGCGCTCTATGCCCGCTTAGAGCAGCAAGGCGATCTCAAAGCCATGTTACAAGCCGATGAGATCTATCATAGCGACAAACAGATCACAGAGCAGATGGCCCTGGGCGATATGGCGATTGCAGGCGTAGGTGCGAGTTATCTGCTGAGCAAACTATTAATGGATGAGTTTGATGTTAAGCCACAATACGCGTTAGGTTACTCCATGGGCGAAGCCTCAATGTGGGCCAGTCTTGACGTATGGCAGCAGCCTCATCTCTTGATCGACAAAACCAAAAGCGATCCGCTATTTACGTCCGTCATCTCAGGCGACTTAAGCGCTGTGCGCAGCGCTTGGGGCCTGACCGATAGCGATGTGATTCATTGGAACAGCTTTGTGGTGCGCTGCACTCCTGAGTCGATTCACTCAATGCTTGAGCAATATCCACGTGTTTACTTAGCCATTACTCAGGGAGACACCTGCGTGATTGCAGGTTGTGAGCATAGCTGTCAGCTGCTACTAAAAGCCTTGGGGAAACGCGGGATTGCGGCCAATCGTGTAACGGCGATGCACACGACACCGGCACTCAGCCAGCATGAAAATGTGATCGCTTTTTACGAGCAAAATATTGTTCCAGAAGCGGTGAGTCACCCAGTTACATTTATCAGCGCCGCCGATACAGGCAAAGGTATCGATAGGGGCGTTGGCGATGAACAGGGTCAGTTGAATCCTAAGCTAATAGCAACCTCGATTGCCGATACCTTCTGCAATAGCTTAGATTTTACCGCCCTGATCCAGAGTGCAACGCGCCAAGGCGCACGGCTATTTGTCGAAATCGGTGCCGATCGCCAAAACTGCACACTTATCGACAAAATACTAAAAAGCAGTAACAGTGAAAAACTCATAGATAATCTGTTATCACCGTCGACAAACCTGACATCTCAATGCTGCACGATTCCGCTAAACGCCAAAGGGAGCAGCGATATCGCGACTCTGCTTAAGGCGATCGGACAGTTAATCAGCCATCGTGTCCCCGTCAGCCTGACCGTGTTGCAGCTGGGACTAAAGCGTCAATTAGCACTGCAAGAGCAGCTAAAGACAACTGATGCGGCAAATACCTTATTAAAAGGGGAAGCATAATGCCTTCAAATGAAGCGCCTTCTCAACCATGTAAAATAGCGATAGTCGGGTTAGCCACCCTGTATCCCGACGCTAAAACGCCGGATCAATTTTGGCAAAACTTACTCGATAAACGCGACTCAAGAACCATTCTCAGCAATGAGAAACTGGGCGCTAACAGCGCCGACTACCAAGGCGTTCAGGGACAATCTGACCGATTTTATTGCGATAAAGGCGGCTATATTGAAGACTTTATCTTCGATGCTAACGGCTATCGTACCGGGACTGAGCAGCTCAAGGGCCTCGATGACAGTTTCAAATGGGCACTCGATACCAGTCGTAACGCGCTACTCGATGCAGGCGTTCCGATGGACTCGCCACTACTAGAGCGCACAGGCATCATCATGGGCGCGCTGTCATTCCCAACCGCAAAATCGAATGAGCTGTTTCTGCCGCTCTATCACAATGCGGTAGAGAAGGCGCTGCAAACCAAGTTAGATAGCCGAGATTTTCGCCTGCAAGCCTTTAACGCGCAAACCCCACACACACCATCAATCGACTGTGCTAACGGGGCAATTGCTCATAATGCCTCTAAGGTTGTTGCCGACGCGCTAGGGCTCGGTCGCGTGCAGCTCAGCCTAGATGCCGCCTGTGCCAGCTCAGTTTATTCACTTAAATTAGCCTGTGATTACCTTGCAACGGGCAAAGCCGATTTAATGTTGGCGGGCGCCGTTTCTGGCGCGGACCCTTTCTTTATCAATATGGGGTTCTCGATTTTTCACGCCTACCCAGATCATGGATTCTCAGCCCCCTTTGATAAAAACAGCAAAGGCTTGTTTGCCGGTGAAGGCGCTGGAGTATTGGCGCTTAAACGTCTCGACGATGCCGAGCGCGACGGCGATAAGATCTACGCCGTGGTCAGCGGGATCGGCCTGTCTAACGACGGTAAAGGCCAGTTTGTATTAAGCCCAAATAGCAAAGGCCAAGTAAAGGCCTTCGAACGCGCCTATCGCAGCAGCGACATAGCGCCAGAAAATATCGAAGTGATCGAATGTCATGCCACTGGCACGCCACTGGGAGACAAGGTTGAACTGGCCTCGATGGAGCAGTTTTTTGCCCCACGTCTCAATGGCTCAGCCGCACCGCTCATTGGCTCGGCCAAATCCAACTTAGGCCACCTGCTTACTGCTGCTGGTATGCCAGGGATCATGAAGATGATCTTCGCCATGCGCCAAGGCGTATTGCCGCCCAGCATTAATATTAGTGAGGCCATTGGCTCGCCAAATGGCCTATTTGGTGCTCATACTTTGCCAAATAAAGTCACCCCATGGCCAGTAAAGCCAGGCAACCATGAACGGCTTGCAGGTGTGTCGGTATTTGGCTTTGGTGGCTGTAATGCTCACCTATTATTAGAGTCTTACACCGCAAAACAGCCAAGAGCGGCAAGCACACCTTCACAGGCCTGCAGTAACGGCTCAACTCCCGCATTCGCCATTAGTGGTATCGCCAGCCACATTGGGCCGATTAGCACCATTAATCAACTCGATGTGACCTTGCAACAGGGTCAGCATGCGTTTATCGATCTCCCCAGCAAGCGCTGGAAAGGACTCGACAAGCACCCAGAGCTATTAGCTCAGTTTGGCATCCATGCCATTCCACAAGGGGCTTATGTTGACAATTTTGAGCTGGATTTTTTACGCTTTAAACTGCCGCCTAATGAAGATGATCGCTTGATCTGTCAGCAACTGATGTTGATGAAGGTGACCGACGAGGCCATTCGTGATGCCAAGTTAAAACCGGGGCAGAAAGTGGCCGTGCTGGTCGCGATGGAGACAGAGCTTGAACTGCATCAGTTCCGTGGGCGCGTCAATTTGCATACGCAATTGAAACAAAGCCTCAATGCCATGGGCGTGACACTCACAGACAGTGAGTATCAATCCATCGAAACCATCGCCATGGATAGTGTGCTCGATGCTGCCAAGCTTAACCAGTACACCAGCTTTATCGGCAACATCATGGCGTCGCGTATCGCTTCACTCTGGGACTTTAACGGCCCTGCTTTCACCATTTCAGCGGGTGAGCAGTCGGTGAGCCGCGCCCTCGATGTGGCCGAAAATATGATGGTGCAAGAACAGCTCGACGCCGTCGTGATTGCCGCGGTCGACCTCTCTGGTAGTATTGAGCAGGTGATGCTTAAAAATGCCGTAAGTCCAGTGGCGGTAGCACCAAGCGATACAGGCTGGAAACTGGCAGAAGGTGCGGGCGCTTTAGTACTCGAGCCGCTTGTCCACGCCAAGCAAAGTTATGCCACCATTGAGAGCCTAAACTTTGGCGCCACCAGCGCGGTTAGCCGCGTCGCCGATGAGTTACTCACGCTCACTGGCACCCATGGCGCGCAAATCAGCTTAGTTGAGCAGAGTATTGCCCCAGGAAGCGCGTTGACATGCGACCAATTGCAGCAGGCACTCCCCTTAACCCAAGCGTGTTTTGAACAGGGTCAGCAACAGCTTGGACACAGTTTTGCCGCCGCGGGTATGACGAGCCTAATCTATGGCTTGTTGCGCCTCAATCAACAAGCTGCGCAAGGTTCAAGCCAGCATGCGGTGATCGCCAATGTCAGTGAAAATCAGTGCGCCCTCACCCACCTTAGTCAAGATGCTACGCAGCGCAGTGCACTGACTCAACGACTGGCACACACCTTAGGCACCCATGCCGAGCGCAGCTTAGTCAAGGAGGTCGGTTTAGGTGGGCGAGATATTGTGGGTCATATTATTAACACCCCGATACCTGGTCTAGACACCATTAAAGCAAAAGTTGCCCAGGGTCATTTAGCGCCAACCACTTCACGTGCTCCGCAACTTATCAGCTACCCACAGCCAGTTGCGACGTCGGCGGCAGATGCCCAAACGCCAACACAGGCCCACATTGCTAAAGCAATAGGTACCCAGAACATCATGACAAGCAAAACACCCAGCACATTCGATGCGAGCCAATTAAATTTGCCACAAGGCGAGCTAGCCGCGTTTCAGCATAACCAGCAGCTCGCACAGCAAGCGCACCTCGCTTTTCTCAAGAGCCGTGAAACCGGCCTTAAAGTGGCTGACCAACTGCTAAAACAGCAGCTTGCACAAGCCACTGGTGCGGCGCCGACTGAGACGCAAGTGCAGACTCACGCTCATTCTCAAGTGCTGGTAGAGACGCAGCCAATATTGAAACCACAGCATGACAAGGTAGAGCCTTATCGTGCCCCAGTGCCTGCGCACAAGCCATGCATCTGGGATTACCATGATCTGGTCGAATATGCTGAAGGTGATATCGCCAAAGTATTTGGCCCAGAATATGCCCCTATCGATAACTATTCGCGCCGCGTTCGCCTACCGACCACCGACTATCTGTTGGTGTCGCGGGTGACGAAACTCGATGCCAACATTAATGAATACAAGCCAAGTTCAATGACCACTGAGTATGACATCCCGGAGGATGCCCCTTACTTAGTCGATGGCCAAATTCCTTGGGCCGTTGCCGTTGAATCGGGTCAGTGTGACTTAATGTTAATCAGCTACTTAGGTATTGATTTTGAAAACAAGGGTGAGCGCGTTTACCGTCTACTCGACTGCACCCTCACCTTCTTAGGCGACCTGCCTCGGGGCGGTGACACATTAAGATACGATATTAAGATCAACCACTATGCCCGTAACGGCGATACCCTGTTGTTCTTCTTCTCTTATGAGTGTTTCGTTGGCGATACCATGATCCTCAAGATGGATGGTGGCTGCGCGGGTTTCTTTACCGATGCAGAACTGGCAGACGGCAAAGGTGTCATCCGCACAGAAGATGAAATCAAGGCCCGTAACAGCGCAACCAAGCTACGCTTTAATCCGCTACTGGATTGCCCGCAGACTCAGTTCGATTACGCCGCGATTCATAAGCTATTATCGGCCGACATTGAAGGCTGTTTCGGTCCGTCACACGCAGGTCATCCCCAACCATCATTGTGTTTTGCCTCTGAGAAGTTCTTGATGATCGAGCAGGTCAGTAAGGTCGACAGAACGGGCGGTGCATGGGGACTTGGGTTAATCGAAGGTCATAAGCAGCTGGAACCTAACCATTGGTACTTCCCTTGTCATTTTAAAGATGATCAGGTGATGGCGGGCTCCTTGATGGCAGAAGGCTGTGGCCAGTTACTGCAGTTCTACATGTTACATCTAGGGATGCATACCCAAACGAAAAATGGTCGTTTCCAACCACTTGAAAATGCGTCACAAAAGGTACGTTGTCGTGGTCAGGTTATTCCGCAA
The DNA here is from genome assembly GCF_019457515.1 of Shewanella mesophila. Taxonomy (NCBI): domain Bacteria; kingdom Pseudomonadati; phylum Pseudomonadota; class Gammaproteobacteria; order Alteromonadales; family Shewanellaceae; genus Shewanella; species Shewanella mesophila. The sequence goes on along the minus strand of NZ_CP080421.1, from coordinate 1,341,638 downwards.
TCGGCCCAGCTTACCTATCGTATGGAAGTGACCGAGATTGGCTTCAGCCCACGTCCTTATGCCAAAGCCAACATCGACATTCTGCTCAATGGCAAAGTGGTGGTGGACTTCCAAAACCTCGGCGTGATGATCAAAGAGGAAGATGAGTGTACCCGCTATGACGCACCATTGACGGTTAGCAACGCAGTGCAGGCTGACTCAGCAAGTGCTAAAAAGGGCTATCAAGGTGCGTCAATCAATGCACCGTTAATGGCACAAGTGCCTGATTTGAGCGCCGCGCCTAACAAAGGCGTGATCCCTCTTTCACATGTAGAGGCACCACTCACACCCGATTATCCCAATCGCGTGCCTGATACCGTGCCGTTTACGCCGTATCACATGTTTGAATTTGCCACAGGTAATATCGAAAACTGCTTTGGCCCTGAGTTTTCAATTTATCGCGGAATGATCCCGCCACGTACGCCGTGCGGCGATCTGCAGTTAACCACCCGCGTGGTGGAAGTTAACGGTAAACGTGGTGAATTTAAAAAACCGTCAAGTTGTATAGCCGAATATGAAGTGCCAACGGATGCGTGGTATTTCGATAAGAATAGCCACCATGCTGTCATGCCGTATTCGGTGCTGATGGAGATCTCTTTGCAGCCTAATGGTTTCATCTCAGGTTACATGGGCACCACATTGGGCTTCCCAGGGCTTGAGCTGTTTTTCCGTAACCTAGATGGTAGTGGCGAGCTACTACGCGATGTCGACCTGCGCGGTAAAACCATTGTCAACGACTCGCGTCTGCTGTCAACAGTGATGGCTGGCACCAACATCATTCAAAGTTTCAGCTTTGAATTGAGCACCGACGGCGAGCCCTTCTATCGCGGCACCGCAGTATTTGGCTACTTCAAAGGCGATGCGCTTAAAGACCAGCTGGGCTTAGATAATGGTAAAGTGACTCAGCCTTGGCATGTGGCCAAAGGCATTAGTGCCGACACCAAAGTGAATTTATTAGATAAAGCAGGCCGCCACTTTAATGCGCCGGCAAATCAGCCTCACTATCGTCTTGCTGGCGGTCAGCTTAATTTTATCGATAGCGTCGAAATTGTCGATAACGGTGGCACCGAAGGTTTAGGTTACCTCTACGCTGAGCGCACTATCGATCCTAGCGACTGGTTCTTCCAGTTCCATTTTCACCAAGATCCTGTGATGCCGGGTTCGTTAGGCGTTGAAGCCATTATCGAAACCATGCAAACTTACGCCATCAGCAAAAATTTGGGCGCAGGATTTAAAAACCCTAAGTTTGGCCAGATTTTGTCAAACATTAAGTGGAAATATCGCGGTCAGATCAACCCTCTCAATAAGCAGATGTCGATGGATGTGAGTATTACCTCGATTAAAGATGAGGGTGGTAAGAAGGTGATCACAGGTAACGCTAGCCTGAGCAAAGACGGGCTGCGTATCTATGAAGTCACCGACATAGCCATCTGTATCGAAGAAGCTTAAAAAAATTGATACTAGCGGGATGGGCATATCCTCAATCCCGCTAGTCAAGCAACCTAATAAAGAATGAAAAAGATAAGGGTCTTATTTAAATGAATCCTACGACAACCAACGACAAGTTATCGCCATGGCCTTGGCAAGTAAGCGATGCTAGCATCAGCTTTGATACGGCAGCCATGGCCGCGCAACTGAAAGATTTCAGCCGCGCCTGCTATGTCATCAATGACAGCGACAAAGGGGTGGGTATCGCGACCGAAGCGAGCCTAATAACAGGCAATAATGCTCAAGGCCACCCCGTTAGCGCCTTTACCCCAGCGCTTGGCACCGAAAGCCTTGGTGATAGCAATTTCCGCCGCGTTCACGGGGTAAAGTATGCCTATTATGCTGGCGCGATGGCGAACGGCATCTCCTCAGAAGAGCTGGTTATCGCCTTAGGTAAAGCGGGCATTCTGTGCTCATTTGGCGCAGCGGGGCTCATCCCTAGCCGCGTTGAAGCCGCCATTAACCGCATTCAAGCGGCGCTGCCCAATGGCCCTTATATGTTTAACCTTATTCATAGCCCAAGCGAACCTGCACTAGAACGTGGCAGCGTCGAGCTATTTCTCAAACATAAGGTACGTACCGTTGAGGCATCGGCTTTCTTAGGCCTCACGCCGCAAATTGTTTACTACCGCACCGCAGGTCTTAGTCGTGACACCCATGGCAACATAGTTATCGGCAATAAGGTGATCGCCAAAGTGAGCCGTACCGAAGTGGCGGAGAAGTTCATGATGCCAGCACCGGCTAAGATGCTACAGAAACTCCTTGATGAAGGGTTGATCAGCGTCGACCAGATGGCGATGGCCCAGCAGATCCCCATGGCTGATGATATTACGGCCGAAGCCGATTCTGGCGGCCATACCGATAACCGTCCTTTGGTTACACTATTGCCGACGATTTTAGCGCTGAAAGAGGAGATCCAAGCCAAGTACCAATACCCAACGCCACTTCGCGTAGGCTGTGGCGGTGGTGTGGGCACCCCTGATGCGGCATTAGCGACCTTTAATATGGGTGCGGCTTATATCGTTACCGGTTCAATCAACCAAGCCTGTGTCGAAGCTGGGGCCAGTGAGCATACCCGCAAGCTTCTGGCCACCACAGAGATGGCCGACGTCACCATGGCACCAGCCGCCGACATGTTTGAGATGGGCGTTAAGCTTCAGGTGGTTAAGCGTGGCACCCTATTCCCGATGCGCGCTAACAAACTGTATGAGATCTACACACGTTATGACGCTATTGAGTCCATTCCTACCGATGAGCGTGAAAAACTTGAGAAGCAAGTGTTTCGCTCAAGTCTCGATGATATTTGGGCAGGCACTGTTGCCCACTTTAATGAGCGCGATCCTAAGCAGATTGAGCGTGCCGAAGGTAACCCAAAACGTAAGATGGCACTGATTTTCCGCTGGTATTTGGGACTATCGAGCCGCTGGTCAAATTCTGGCGAAGTGGGCCGTGAGATGGATTACCAAATTTGGGCAGGTCCGGCACTTGGCGCTTTTAACCAGTGGGCAAAAGGCAGTTATTTAGATGACTATCAAAACCGCAATGCGGTAGATTTGGCTAAGCACTTGATGTACGGCGCGGCTTATCTCAATCGTATTAACAGCATCACCGCCCAAGGCGTAAAACTGCCTGGTGAGCTACTGCGCTGGAAACCCGTTGAGCGCATGGCCTAGTGTACTAGATGCTAGAAACTAGGTGCTAATTGCTAAACTCATCTAATTGCTAAACTCATAAAAAAACCAGCTTACGCTGGTTTTTTTATATTCAGGTTTTATCAACCTCGCGATTAATTCACCTTAGTCACGGTTAAGATCGGCGAGCTAGCATCAGGCCCCATCACACTAAAACGATAGGTACCATCGGCTGGCACATCTAAATGCATGTTAGCGCCTTTTGAGGCTAAGGTTTTCATTTCCCCCTCCACCACAGTCTCCTCACCAGCAATGGCACCAAAATCCACGGTAGACCAATCGCCGGTGGCGATCTTAAACTCATTGTCTCCCGCACTTAGGGCAATATCGACACTGTAGAGGGATGAACCTTGATAACTAAGCGCATCCACTTCGCCCCAACCGTTCATCCCGCCGCGGATATAAACCGTGTTTTCACCAAACATCTCTGTCTTATGTACGGTTAATATCGGGGCGTTGCGGTCTGACATATTGAACGTGAAAGTGTAAGTATCATCGCTATCCACATCGATACTGAGGTTACCACCTTTAATCGCCAGCAGTTTCTCAACGCCTAAGGCCACCACACCATCTGCTTCACCACTGCCGTAATCCACCGTTGACCAGTCACTTGACGCCACCTTAAAGCCTTTATTGCCAACACTGAGCGCGATCTCCGCGCGGTAGATGCTGCCGCCCATATAGACTAACTCATTGTCTGTCCCCCAAGCGTTCATGTCGCCACGTAAATACACTTGAGTCCCCACAAAAGGCTCTTCGTTGTAAACGGTTAACACTGGGTTTTCTTTATCTGATGCATCGAGTGAGAATAGATAGGTTGCATCGATGGCCGCATTAAACTTAAGGTTTGCCCCTTTCGCAGCAAGCTGCTCGGCCACATCTTGTACCACGTCTGCATCGGCGGCTGAAGCGCCACCAAAGTCAACGCTGCTCCAATCGGCTGAGGCAATCTTAAACTCATAATCACCCGCAGCCAGCGTAATAGCAACGCGATATTCTCCGCCGCCTAGATAGACAAACTTATCCTCTTCGCCCCAGCCATTCATGGCACCGCGTACAAACACCTCAGTGCTGCCATAAGGCACCACATCTGGTGCCCCCGCCGTTGCTGTGGCGCTCAAGCCTTCGCCCTGCATGCTGCCTTGCAGCTTAACAAACACAGCCGTGGTATAAGCAGGCACTGTAAAGGTGCCCTCATCGGTACCTTGGCTAAAACTAGCGCCGCGCACTGTGCTGTCAATCGATTGAACCAGCGTTGTGTGCAGGCTAAAACCTGTGGCCGTTGGCACAGTATGTGATTGCTCTGCATTACTGCCATTGACCATCACCACCATGGCATCGACACTGGGGTCGAGATCAACCAGATCCACGCCATCATCGACACTCATGACGATCACGCCTTGGGTCTGGTTTTTACCTATATTGTGAAAGCCGACTCTGTCTAAAATCGCTTGCTCAGAGGTTAATCGCAGCAGCGGGCTGTCGCGACGAATACTCAAGAACTCATTGAACACCATTGAGGCAAACTCAATCTCAGACATTGACGCCGCCGCATTGGGGTTTGCCGAGATCCCAGCGATCTGCTGCCACTTGCTGCCGTTATCTTGCGCCAACGGCAGGCCTACGTTCCAGTTGTTACTGGCTTTAGTGAAGTCAACCCAGTTAAACCAGTCGCCAGAATCATAACTGTTTCTGTCCATCGATTTAGAGCGAAGCATATCACCGCCCATCTGCAAGAACGGAATCCCCTGACTCATCAGTGGAATGGTTGCCGCGATATTTTGTATCCGCACACGACTTTCTAGGCTGAGCCCGACATCATGCTTGGTCTGCAAAATATCCCACAGCGTTTCGTTATCATGCTTTGAGACATAATTAATGCTGTCGGCAGGGTCAAGCGCATAAGCCGTTGGCTGCGAGTTCCAGCTAAAGCTACTGCCTGTTGCCGTATTGCCATTAAAATCTTTTAACAGGTAGTTTTGCAGATTGCCGGCCATGGATAGACGCAGCGTATCTTGGTCACGCAGGTAGTCATCCTTTTGCTCTAGCGCAAACAGCGCACCGCCACGCACCGCTTCACGGATGCGGTCGTTGAAAGTGCCGATCTCTGATCCTGCCATATTGGCCTGAGTAGCTTGCTCAAACAGACGATTATCAGCCACCTCACCAAAGTTCCAGCCTTCACCATAAAAGTAGTTATCGGCATCGACCGCTTGCACGGCAGTGCGAGCATCGATAATGCTCTGTTTAGGCATGTGCCCCATCACATCGAAACGGAAGCCGTCGAAGCCATACTCTTTGGCTAAGATAACCAGTGAATCGGTAACCAATTTGTCCATCATGCGATGTTCAGTGGCGGTATTGTCACAGCAAGTGGATGACTCAATCGCCCCTGTCACTTCGTTGTATCTGTGATAATAACCTGGCACCACTTTATCGAGCACTGAGTTATCCCACAGCCCTGATGCACTGGTGTGGTTATAGACTACATCCAGTACCACTCTAAGCCCCATCTCATGCAGTGCTTGGTTCATGGCGCGTAGCTCTTTGATACGCGCCGTACCATCCGCCTCACTGGCATAGCTGCCTTCTGGTGCAATAAAGTGCTGTGGATCGTAGCCCCAATTAAAGCCATCAACGCCACGCATCGCGTTGACTAGATCCTGTGCATCGCCCGAACCAGGCAGGCTGTCAGCCAAAATAGACGCTATGCTTGCCGACTTATCTTGAGTCTTACAGGCGTTGGCATTGTCTTCAATCTTGGCACACAGCATGGCTAAGGTATCGGTAATCTCAATGCGCTCGGCGCTATTTTCATTGATGGTGGCGATATCCGTCACGGGTAACATATGAAAGTGAGTGACACCGCTTTCCGCCAAGGCTTTTAGGTGTGTGACAGGTGCGCTATCCGTTTCGGTAAAGGCTAAATACTTGCCACGATTGGCCGCAGAGGTGCTCTCATCACGAATACTAAAGTCACGAATATGGCCTTCATAGATCACCGTGTCCTCAGGATTTGCAACCGTCGGTACGCTATGTTCATCCCACCCTTCAGGCTTGAGCGCGTCGCTACTCAAGTTAACAAACTGGCTGTAACGGCCATTACTTGAAACGTTCAGCGAATAGGGATCGGTGGATTCTATCACCTCGATTTTCTTAGTCACTGGGTGATAAACCGTCAGCGCAAAGCGATAGAACTGCATATCCAGTGACATATCACCGGCATAAGACCAGATACCTGTGGTGTTATCTAATGTCATCGCTTTGGTATCAGTGAGGTTTTTACCGCTGTCATACAGCTTTAACTCAACCTTTTGCGCGGTTGGCGCCCATACCTTGGTTGTAATCTCGGCATCGCTGTAAAGCACACCAAGCATGGCTTCATCGGCATCGTTTTCGGCCTTAGTGTACAAGTCATCTAGTACCTTAGCCGCTTGCACAAAGGTAGCAGCAACAGGCTTGTCGTCACTGTCATAGGCCGCTAGCACTAACTGCTCCTTTGCGATCGCTTTGGCTTCATCTGCGGACAACTCAATATGATAAGCAGGCCACGCGGCCAAGTGTGGCACGAGCGCTTTTTGCTCATCGCTGAGTTCGCTAGGCGTTACTGTCACTTGGGTGCCTGAAATCACATTGTTGTCATCGGCCTCAATGCCCGCATTGGCCGAGTGATGCAGTGCAAATTTAGCGATGCCATCAGGGTCTTCGTTCCACACTAAGGTATTTCTATCTAGCCAATGAGCGCTTGCTCCGCCAATAGAGAACCCCAGCTCTAAAATAGGAAAATCATAGACATCACTCTCACCATGAATAGTGAAATTAATGCGATCAAATTGTGCTTCTGGCGCGGTGCTATCATCGAATGGCTTAAGGTTCATGGTCAGATCACCATCACCTAACGCCTTACCCGACCCTTCAGTGCCTTCATGAACAATAAAGTTGGCGCACTCACTGTGGCCCGCTTTCAGGTTTAAGATCCAGTAAGCCCCGTAGTTAGGGTCGATGCCATCGAAGGAGTGGCCATTAGCCCAGTCAGTTGAATCAAATGGCGCAGCAAAAGCGTCACAGGTGTCGTTATTCCATGTGTGCAATTTAAAGCTGGGATAATTTGGGTTACTAGCCGAGTTATCTTTGTCTTTGATACGGTTATAATAGAGTACCGCCTGATCTGCCGTAGGCGTCGCTATCGGCAATGGCAGGTCAGGGTTATAACCGACGATACAACTTTCGTTGTTGGCATCGGGAAATTTAGGTGCCTTACAACTGATGGGTGGCGGCGCAACACAACTAGTGCCAGTGGCATCGGGCACCATAGGTACATCACAGGTCAATAATACTTGGCCGGGCTCAGATGAGTCCCCACCACAGCCAGATAGCGCGCCCACACTGATGGCGACGGCCGTCAGTTGCATGATTCTAGAAAACCTCATCATGAGTGATCTCTCCCTACAAATTTAGTTATTGTTATGGCTAGGTCGGCGTAGCGAGCCAACGGCGGATAATGGCCAAAGCCTTGCTGGGTAAGTAACTGTTGATTGCGATTACATGACATAAGTGAACCCCAGATAAAACTCGCGACCAAAATACTGCAAGGTGCCGGTCTTTTGCTCGGTACCGAAATAGCTCTTGGTGGGCTCATCGGTCAGGTTGTTCACTTGGAATAGCACGCCAAAGCTATCGGTCATCTGGTACGATGCTTGATAATCGACAACAGTTTCTGCGGCAAAATTGACCACTTGCTCATTAATCGCGACCTGCTCAGAGACAAACTCATCGCGATAGCGGGCACTGACACGGGTCTCAAACCCTTCATAGGAGTAAAACAGTGTCGCACTCAGCACGTTATTAGACAGCCCTGGTAAATCTTGAGCCACGCTGTCGCCACCTAGGCTGGTGATCGACTGCACCTCACTCTCGGTATAGGAGTAACTGGCATTAAAACCCAGACCCGACCACGCCTCAGGCAGTGAAGCAAACACTTGGGTGTATGCCAGTTCTAAGCCGCGAATATAACCGCCCTCGGCATTATTCACCGCAGTGGTATAAGTCCCATTGGTGGTTGCGATCTGCTCACCACTGACCGGGTCAACGATATAATCAGGTACGTTAAAACCATTACCTTTAAAGTCGAAATCATCTATCGCAACGGTATCGATAAAGGAGTCGATGTTCTTGTAGAACAGCGCGGCGACAAAAGCCCCTTCATCGAAATAACGCTCATATGAGAGATCAAACTGATCGGCATAGAAGGGCATCAAGAATGGGTTATTGGTACTCGATCCGTTGATAATGCCATCATCACTGACGCTGGCGCTGGCATCGCCCGCAAGGCGGTTAATAGGCGGGCGTGACATCACCTTGGCCGCGGCGAAACGAATTTGCGAATTGTCGGTGATCTTAAAATTTAGGTTAAGCGATGGCAGATAATCGGTGTAAGTGATCCCTTTTATCGTTGGTGCATAGTAATTATTGATAATGCCCACTTCATCGGTAATATTTTGTGCACCAAGGGTTGGATCGCCTGCCACATTCTCAAGCAAGGTAGCTGATTGATCTGTATTGACGATGCGCACACCAAAGTTACCTGTCACCGGAATATCACCAATCTCAGTGTCGATGTTGAGCATCACATAACCTGCCAGTACCTTTTCGAACACCTCACCACTTTGCAGCACAGACCAAGAGTAATTGCTGGTGTAACCCTGAGGGTCTAACACCCCAGCGGCATTACCCCAGGTTTGCACTGGTTGCGGCACGCCATCGGGGAACCAAGCGTTAAGTGCGGCGTCGAGATCGATAGCCAAATAAGATGGGAAGTAGCTAAAGTCGCCTTCCCAATCGACGACATTGACCATATCGTTTGTCAGCTTAAGTGGCGGCTCACTCTTAGAAAATGCGCCATCATTGCCATACTCAAATACCGAGCGGTTGTTGGAGTAATTGCGATCAGAATAACGCGCCCCCACCTCAACTGAGGCGATATAATCGTTGTCTAAAAGATAGGTAAAGTCTAAACGGTAGGCTTTAACTTCATCCTCATTTTCAAAAGGATAAATACCATATTTACTCACCATGACCCGATTGACATCGGAAAAAGCTTCAGCTTGATTAAAGCCGACATCAGGCAGGCTCAAACCATTCAGCTGGTAGCTGATAGAGACATTTTCATCAAACACTGGACTGTCGGCATTGGCATCGACGGCCACATTTGACCACAGCAGGCCGTTACGAAAATCACTCTTAGCCGACGAATAGGAGATATCCGCAGAGACATTAAGATTATCGCTGAGCTGCCAGTCGGCGTTCACGCCAAAGCTGTTGACCTGATCGAAGTCTTGGTTGTCGTCATTAACAATTTCAACTCGGGTATAGCTCTTTGAATTGCGATTAAACGTACCACCAATCACCGCATTACCTTCGAGCACTGGGTTAGCCACACTGGCCGAGGGCCCGCCCAACTTAACTCGATAGCCTCTAGCAAACGCCTCACTGTCAAAGCGCGACACGAAGGCATCTGCCTTCAGGGTGAAGTTATCGATTGGCGTCCACTCAATCGCGCCCATGTAGCCGTTACGCGTCTCGACACCACCAAGATGCTGAACCTCAAACCCTTCGCTGATATACTCATTGGCAGGGTTATCTATGGGGCCATTGGTGTCACCTGCCACACCATCGACATCTTTATTGTCATTGTAGGCAAGGCCGATAAATTGGGTTGCGACGCTAGGCTGCTCGAGGCGAGCAAAACCTAGGGCAACCCCCAAGGTTTCATCCAAAAACTTGCCCTGATAGGAGAAGCTCAAGCGGTGGCCATACTCTTTTGCGCCATACACTTCACTGGCACGGTCGTTATACATGCCCCGCGCATTCACCATAAAATTATGAGTATTGGATGCACTCAGTGGGCTGGCAGTTTCTAGCTCAACCGTCCCCGCAACCCCACCTTCGATAAGCGAGGCTTTAGGGGATTTATAAACGGCAGCGGAGCTGATTAACTCAGAAGGATATTGATCAAACTCGATACTGCGAGTGCCACTGGTCGATACCTGCTCGCGACCATTTAAGGTCGAAAAAACAAAGCCTCCAGACATACCACGAATATTGATTTCCGCCGCTTGTCCGCCAGTACGCACGGCGGATATGCCGGGGAGACGGGTTAATGCATCGGCCATTGACACATCAGGCAAAGCCCCCAAATCATCGGCAGATAACTGCTCAGAGACCGTATCGCTAAAGCGTTTGGCATTGAGCGAGTCGATAAGACTGCGACTGTAACCCGTCACCTCTATCCGCTCAATATTCGACAGGTCTAGCGCGGTTTCCTCAACGGGTTCTTGCGCCTTGGCTGGTACTTGCACCTCTGCGGGTGTTTTTTCATCCACCTTTTGAGCCGCGCTGACAGCCACTGGCGCAAACATTACGCTCCCCCCTGCAGCCGCCAACGCCAAGCTTAAAATACTTGGTTTACATTTGAGCATCGATAATCCCCTCACCTTTGGACTTTTTGTCACCCAACGCTCAGTTATACGACTCAGATTAATGTAAGCATTGGATATTTTTTATTCCGCTATACTAGTCATGGCAACAATCTCGCAACAACATGCTGCATACGTATTCATAACAACTAAACAACAATTAGAGACAAAGAAAATGTTTAAGCATTTGAAAAGTAAGGTAAGTAATCAGGTAAGGTATAATGCAGATGAGACGGCAAGAGGTTAATCGCCTTATTGGCAATTAACCTCTATCTCATAGGATGACGGGCCGTTAAAGGTTAATGTGTGGGTTGTAAGGTGAGCCTAGCCTCGACCTCACCCGGTAATAGTGGCGTCGATAACTTCGAAGTATACTCCTTAAACCCTGAACGATAATATTTCGATAAGGGATGACCAGACTGACCACCGGGAATCGTTAGTATCCCCTGAGCCTCTAAACCGGGCTGAACAATAAAGCGCTGGGATGCACCAAAGTTTTTTCCCTGCACTGCAGGCATAAAAGTATCGCCAAACCCCTCGACCGTGGGCATATCGAGCCAATTGCTCAGCAAAGGAATTTGTTTACTGAAAGGGTGTTGAATCTGCAAGCTATTTACCCTGCCCCACGCCAGATCTTGATAGTTATTAGAGTCACTATATTTTGCTAATAGGCTTTCGGTTGAAGCCACATAACTTGCTATAACAAACTCATCCCAAGAGGTATATTCTGATGGTAACCAGCTTTGTGCTTGTTCATTTAATAGCTGCCATATGGCGGGTTCAAGATAGCGTTTCAATACCGACAAGCTAAGATCATGCTGTCTGAGCGCATTCTCAACTGGCGAAAATGCAGCATCGATAAGCCGATTTCTGAAAGATTTGACCAAAGTAAAGCCAACTGAATCACTGCAGGCACACTCTTGCCACTGCCTAAGATACTGAATATCTTTTGCAAACCTTTGAGGTTGGGACATTAACGCGTTAACAAGATAGTCCTGCCAGGGTCGATAAAAACGCGCCTGATTATCGAGCTGAATTCGATAAAAGTCTGCTTCGTTAAACTCTTGCTGCTGTTGTAATCGGTCGCGAATTTGAGCGCTTCGAGCACCTAGCGCATAGCCGCCATCACCAAAGCGTATAGCATCACGGGTTGACATCACTCTGGCATTTGCGCTCCAAAGCAAGCCATTTTTGGGGTTATATTCCCTAGGCAGACGGCCCTCGTCCTGCTCCCAAGCAACCGCTTGAATCTCATTTATCGGTTGCGCTATATCTGCAGGGTTTGTTCTACTGGGTATTGCACCTGTCGGTTGCCAACCTGCATTCCCCTTATCATCGACAATCAATAGATTTTGCACTGGAACGCCAAATGTTTTAGCTAGCTCAAGCCCTTCCTCTGCGCTGCTAGCAGTCTCCAACTCCATGAGTTCCATATCGACGGCATAATCTTGATGTGCGACCCACGCGAGCGCGTATTGCCGATCGCCATAGGTCTTAACCGGGCCAAAACGTGACATTGGGAGCTGAAAATCTACAACTGAATCGGGGAGTTTGATCGTTTCATGTTCTAAAGTTAACGCCTCACTATCATCTATCGCTATCCAATCAGCTGTGTCGATATAAGCGTTGGTAAAGCCCCAAGCAACCTTACCATTTGACCCCACTACAATGGCAGGTGCGCCGGGAAGCGACACGCCAGTGACTTGTACCTTTTGACCATCGGCCGCGGGATAATTAAGCTGTGCTCGATACCAAATAATCGGTACCGCAAATGAGAGATGCATATCATCGGATAACATGGCGCTACCTGACTCTGTATGTGCGCCAGTGACCGCCCAGTTGTTACTCCCCACCTCTTCTAGCTCAGCAATCTCAACATCAACTCTATTAGCGATCATGCTCTGTTCTATCCTTGGGATAAGCGGCGGATCCGATGGAAATAGACTGTTATCCAGCGCAGCCTGATAATTAGAGGTCTGAGTAATAAACTGCCGCATCGGCTGACCAAATAGACGCTCAACCATAGTCAGCGCCATATCTCGGTTAATGGTATTGCCTTGCAGATCTAAATACATGCTGTAAATAACAAGCAAGCTATCTGTGGGTTGCCATGGTTTAGGTGACGCCCCAGTTAAGATATATTCGAACGATTTCAGGCTCTGCTCTGTAATGGCTTGATTAACACCATCACTATAGCGCTCAAGTAACTGCTGCTGAGCTGTCGGTAATTTATCAAAAATCTGCTCAGCCCTTTTCCGTAGCTGATGAAAACGATGACGCTTATCAAGCGATACAGCCCCAGGACCAAAGATCTCTGACAACTCACCGGCAGAGTTACGCCGCAGCAGATCCATCTGAAAAAATCTGTCTTGCCCATGGGCGAAACCGAGTGCAAAAGCCACATCTTGACGATTTTTACCGCTAACCACAGCGGTTCCCAAGCGATCTCTTTCAATTGTCACAGGCGCAACTATCTTACGGCTCTTTAGTTCTCCAGAAAGTTTAGGCAGACTAAGGTGCAAACCGACATAAATAGCGACTATCGCCAGAAATAACGCGGCAAGTAATCCGATAATTGTAATTTTTATTATTTTAATCATAGAGTAATGCCAATATCCTTTTTACTTACGTTACTATATCTAAGTTACATAGATGTTAGAAATCCTTTTTGCTGCCGCAGTGGCATCAGCACTCAGTTATTAAGCAGTAAGCTGCTAAACAATAAGTCATTAAGAGCAAACCATTATTATGGCGAAACCAAATAAGAGAGGGCCTAGTAGGACTGTCGAGATCCTCTGTAGCCAGTGTAAAACTCAGTTATTTAAATACCGTAAAGGCGGCAAGGGAACCCTAGTCAAATGTTTTAAAGAACGGATTGTTGAAGACTATACCCAAGTCCCCTGCATTTGCCCGCATTGCCAGCAGTGCTTTGCCCGGGAAACCTTGGTCAGAGGCGTTCCCGCTTTTAAGATCATTGGCACCAAGGCCCTTATGAAATAATAGCCATGATGAAATGATGCTACTTTTAGCACACTGCCACTCTTACTTTCATTACCCAAAATGCTGTTATTGTTATAAATAGAAGCTGTTGGCGCTCCCAGTGAGAACGATAGCCGATTAATCGAACAATAAGCTAGTCTGCGACATTTTGTCTGACTCCATCATTAAGTTAGCGATCTCTACTGCAAGTTATCGATTGCGTCAATTATGACTATTGTTGCTGATCAGAAATTAAGGTGTGATAGCGACCAATATTAGTCACAGGAATGATGGAACATGAAATATCAATGGATATTAAGCCCTCTGTTTGTCGCGGTATTTAGCAGCAACCTTGCAGCCCATGATGCACCATTAGAGTTTAGAGCTGCTGGCAGCTTAAAAGCGGCGATGACAGATATCGTCAACACATATCAACACAGCCACAAGATTGATGTCGCTGCCCAATTTGCGCCTTCGGGGTTGTTGCGTAAACGAATAGAATCTGGAGAAAAGGTCGATCTATTCGCCTCAGCGAACATGAAACATCCTACAACCCTTAAAAACGCCAAAATAAGCGGTAATGTAGTGATGTTTGCCCGCAACAAACTGTGCGCGATTACCCAAGCAGAAGTCACCGTTTCATCGGAGACGTTACTGCAGCAGATGTTAAATAAAAATACCCGTGTAGGTACCTCAACCCCAAAGGCCGATCCTGCCGGTGATTATGCCTTTAAGGTGTTCGAGCGGGCAGAAAAACTGTCACCCGATGCACAAAAAATACTGAGCAGCAAAGCATTACAATTAACAGGCGGTCCAACCAGCGCTAAAGCACCCGAAGGACGCAACCCCTATGGCTGGGTGATGGAAAACAAACAAGCCGATATATTCCTAACCTACTGTACTAATGCGGTATTAGCGCAAAAAGAAGTCAATCAACTTAAGATAGTTCAATTGCCCGAATCGCTTAGCGTCGGCGCCAACTATGGGTTGACCGTTGTTAATGGTGCTCAAGAACATGCTTCCGAGTTAGCCCTATTTATCTTATCTCCCGAGGGACAATCTATCTTAGCCAAGTATGGCTTCGATACACCAAACCTTCCCTAGTGGTTTCATCAACAAGGCGCGATCTTCTATGTAAGGCAATAAAAAACGCAGCAAAAATGCTGCGTTTTTAAGCTCACCGAGTTTTTAGGTATTCATATAATGACTGTCGTTTCAAAAACTCGGCATTAAAACTGGTAATGCACCCCGAAATAGATATTGCCAAGATCGCTATCGACGGTCTCATCAAGATCTGTGGCATCTAAATCTGTGTACACCATTTCATAAGCGATTCGCACGTTGACCTTGTTGCTAAAAGCCATATTAAAACCCGCGCCCCACAGCCAGCCAATACCATCGTAATCTAAATCGGCGTCAACCTTAGTGGATGCAGCCCCGGCCTTAATAAACATCGAATAGGTATCATTAAAATAATGATGAAACTTAGCTGCAAGTGAGATGTAATCCGCTTTGACATCGCCCTGATCAACATAGTTATCTGTCATCATATAGGCAGCTTCTAGGGCGAAATTCTTACTCGTATAATAACCGCCATATACGCCGTAACTTATTGCAGACTCATCGAACTCACCCGCCTTTAGCTGTGAGCTCCCAGCCATAGCGCCAAGATAGTAACCTTTGATATCAGCAACTGCTGATGCTGAGCTTGATGTTAAAGCGCCAATCAATGTAAGTGCAAGTATCAGAGTTCGCTTCATTATTCCCCCAAATGGGACATTAACAAGTACCTAACATACTAGCCTAAAAATAATGATAAATTAAGTCTTTAAAGTATTAATTGTGGTACTTTTTTATCTAATCCGATTATTGATATTTAAACCAATAAACGGCTATTTACCTCGCTTGCTAAACTTGGACTTAGTCACGTATAAAAAAATTGGGCACAACCTATGCTGTACCCAACTAACTTAATTAAAATGGTGCCTTTTAGTTTGTATTTTTTATATTCAAACCACTCTCATCTTCAGGAGGTCGACTCAAGCGTTTTTTACCCGATATCATCGCCGAGACTAATCCAGGCTGATGCTTTAACTCTGCGACTATAACCCCAGCAACATGAACCAATATGATTAAAATCAACAGATAAACGCTATAAACATGCACTTCACCCGCCAATGATTTAAACGGTTTTATCTGTGCCACTTTCTGTTTATCGACACCAGTCTCATCATAAGGTTTTAACGACGATCCATCGACACCAGCCTGAGCAATATAGTCGCTAACCAAGCCACCTAGCGGAGGATAATAGATATCGGTCCCGGCGCGAATAAGGCCGGTTAACATTATGGTGACCATTAGAATCACCATGGCGAATACCGCCAAATTCCCCACAGGGTTGCGATGCAGATATTGCGGTGATTCCCCCCGCTTTAATTTAGCTTTATAAGCTGATACTGCGGCAAAATTTGGCAGCATCTTAGCTAAACGGGCACTATTTGAACCTATAATGCCCCAAACCAATCTAACCACTAAGTTAATCGCAAATAAGTAGCCGATGACAACGTGGAGCTCCTTAAGCTTAACCTTCGCCTCTAAACCACTAATCCCCAAGGCACCTTTAAACAGCATAATGGCACCAATAAAAATGAGTGCCATGACACACAATACATTTACCCAATGAAACAGGCGAGTCGGTTTATCCCAAACACGATAGACTTTGACTTGTTCACTGTTTACTTGTTGATCCTGCACCATACTTCCCCCAACATACAAAAAACTATTAGCCTTAATATACGCCTAAATATGGCAATTTTTTGTGAAATGTCATTCACGCTACAGAAACATTGATCAAGTAAAGGTAAATGATATCTTCTCGGGAAATATCGACATAAAGCTCACGCCACGGGAGCCAAAATACGGCGTCTAAATATTGCGACAGCGCCCAAAAGCAACATGGCAGACATTGACATAGAGCCTCCCACAGTCACTTCGGTGATCTCCTCTTCATAAAAATCACGATCGCTGCTCTCCAGCGGCAAGCCATAGAGTTCGTCGAGATCATCACTGCTGATAGTGGCCACAATATCACTGTAACCAACCTCATAGAGATCAATCAATACATCGTAATGATCGCTTGGGTAACCGGTGTGCAATGTGGTCAACACTTCAAAATCGTCATCACTCACATCGTCGACAATAGTGAAAATATCGGTCGTATGATAAAGCTCCCACGGCCCGCCATTTCGACTTAAATAGAGGTCGGCATAGACATCGGCACGCTCCCCAATATAGTAGCTATGAACATCGGCATCAAAGGTCACACTAAAAGTGCGGAAAAAGCCGTCGTAGTCAATATCTTCAAACAGACGACTACTCGCCTCATAGATGGAGAACTCATGAAAGATCCCCGCATCCAAACGCTGAGATGCTGAACGTAATGGCACCGATTTTGTCCCCCCAGACTGACGCTCTGCAATCACTTGCTCACGGGTTTTTCGTTTATCACTAACGATATCAACTTGTTTCAGTTGCTGCGCAGCTAACTGCTGAGCCGCGTTCATTGGTTGAACGGCTCGACTAAATGGCACCTGCTGGCCATTCGAATCTTGAGCCACGCTTATCGATGCAGAGCTCATCATCTCTGTATTTTCAGCGGCGCTATTTTTACCCGCAGTATTGTCGGCAGCAACCGCGAGAGTCGTGCTCATCCCAAGGAGTAAAACACTCGGTAGGATCTTTGGCCTTAACTGTGTCATCTTAGATTTGAAAGCCGTTGCAACGCTTTGAGTTAACTGAGTGATTGTGTGCATAATCAATCTCCATTTTGAACTATTATCTTGTCGTTGCATCTATTAAAGCTCGCCTAAAATGAACATTAGCTGAACGATAAAATAAAGTGGATTCAGTGTGATGGTGTAAAAATACGCATTCAGCTAATATTCATTTTCACTTCGAGATAATGCACGTTAGTCATCATGACAACACCCAAAAGCAATAGCGGGGCTCACGATATTGCCGGACTAAAATCGTGCGTAACTAGGTTGATATGTTTCTTATTTTTATAGGATCTTTTACACTGAGCAGATAATTGGAATACAGGTACTTTTGATGAGAATTGCACTGATATTGATAGCATCACTTTGCTTATTACTTCCCGCTCATGGGAATGCATCAAGCTATGGGCTATCGACGATGGCAAGTAGCGGTCTATTAATCGCTGCGCAAAAAAACCAACCCAATCTCAGAGTCAACAATCGCCAACAAGCCACTCAAATGGTTAAAAGTAAATACGGCGGCAAAGTGCTCAGTGTTCAATCAACCAAGGTCAATGGCAATCCAGGATATCGCGCTAAACTGCTCAGCAATGATGGCGTGGTTTTTTATGTATCAATCGATGCCGTTAGTGGACAGATGAGTCGACGCTAAACTCAGAGTTAAGGAGAGACAGATGCGATTACTCTTGGTTGAAGATGATTTAGCGCTGCAAGATAACTTAAAACAACATCTGCTTGATGCCAATTACACCTTAGATGTGGCTAGCGATGGTGAAGAGGGATTATTTCAAGCTGAAGAATACACCTATGACGCCGCCATTATTGATGTGGGTCTGCCAAAGCTCGATGGTATCGCGCTGATCAGCCAATTACGAGCGCAAGGTATTGATTACCCGATTTTAATCTTAACCGCTAGAGACAGTTGGCAAGATAAAGTCGAAGGGTTAGATGCCGGAGCCGACGATTACCTAACAAAGCCTTTCCATCCCGAAGAGTTAATCGCGCGCCTCAAGGCGCTTATTCGTCGCTCCGCGGGTAAATCGAGTCCACTCATTCAAAACGGAATCTTTAGCCTCAATACCAGCAGCCATGAGATCAAAGCCGGTGAGCAGCAGATCAATTTAAGTGGTTCAGAATACAAACTATTTGAATATTTCATGCTACACATTGGAGAAGTTAAATCCAAAAGCGTACTTATAGAACATATTTACGATCAAGATTTTGATTTAGATTCAAATGTCATCGAAGTGTTTATTCGCCGTTTACGGAAAAAGCTCGACCCAGACAATGAACATGGCTTAATCGAAACATTACGAGGCCAAGGATATCGTATGCGACAACTGGCAAACGACTAAGACATCGATGAAGATGGATACTCCAGTGACTAAGTTACTCAACTCACTTAGCACCCGCTTAATGCTCAGCGCCCTGCTGCTTATCGTAGTGCTGCTGCCAATCATAGGTCTTGCACTTAACAACGCCTTTAAACAACAGGTGATAATTAATACCCAGGACCAACTCAGCGCCTACTTGTATTCGGTACTTGCGGTTACAGACATGGAAGATGGTGAACTGCTAATGCCCGAGCGCTTACTAGAAAACCAGTTTAATGTCATCAACTCTGGGCTTTATGCGTTAATTTCTCAGCAAGTGAATAAGACCGATAACAGCAAGGTAATATGGGCATCTAACTCATTTTTAGGTCTGAGTGAGCCACAGCAATTGTCGAATCCAGACGTCGGCCGTGGTGACTTTAGTCAAATCGACATCGATGGCAAAGCACACCTTGTCTATAGTTTTAGCGTACGTTTCGCAGCCACTGTCGCCAAGCAAACCGATGCACCAATAACCCTGCATATCATTAAAGATTTCGCCACTGTCGCAGAGCAACAACAGGCTTTCAGCCAGCACCTTTGGAGTTGGTTATTGCTACTCATGTTAGTGCTGGTCACCATTCAAATTGCTTGGTTAAGCTGGACGCTTAAACCCCTCGCCCGCTTTAAATCAGAACTCAAATCCGTTCAGCGAGGAGAGTCACACCAATTAACAGGCCAATATCCAACAGAGTTACAAGCGGTTGCCAAACAACTCAATACCCTGCTGAGTACCGAGCAACACCAACGCAGTCGCTATCGTAATGCGCTATCAGATTTAGCCCACAGTCTCAAAACCCCCTTGGCTGTAATACAAAGCCAAAAAGAGTTGAGCCCAACCTCCATCGAACAAGTTAACCAGATCAATCGCACCATAGGGCATCAACTAAAGCGTGCACAAAGCGCTGCGGGTAGTGCATGGCACTTAGGGGTAAAGGTGAAAGACACATCAGATAAATTGCTGCGCACCTTAGCTAAGATATACCCTAGCATTAGCCTCGACTATAGTGCTCCCCCTAATGAATTAACGGTTTTTTATGGCGATCAAAGTGATTTAACCGAGTTGCTAGGTAATCTGCTAGATAACGCCTGCAAAGCAGCAAAAGCTGAAGTGAACTTGAGTATTACTGAGTCCAGCGACAAATTGGTCATCTGTATTGAAGATGATGGCTTAGGGGTTGACCCTGAACTACAACAAGCCATACTCGAACGAGGACGACGTGCAGATACCTATGAAAAAGGCCATGGGATCGGTCTTGCGATTGTGCGCGATCTAGTAGAAAGCTATCAGGGCGAACTGACTATAGGTCAATCTGATGCACTAGGTGGCGCGCGCTTTCAAGTGAGCTTTAAGCAGCAAAGTTAGCGTTAAATTGCTAAGTGAGCTTTATGTAACAAAGTTAGCTAAAACCGCTAAACAGCACTAATAGGGATGTGTCGCATAGGCCGCGAAGCCCTAACGAATAGGATAAGGACGCGCCTTCGCGCGACCTATCCTTATTCGTTATACGTATTTTATTTGTTTTCACTGTGCCCGTAACTCAATACTCGAGTAATTTCCCATTTATTATTTACATTACGCCAAACCATAACAAAATCAGCTTTTCCTTCGCACTTTTTAGTTTTAGTGTCACAAAAAATGTGCACTCCTTCAGTGATTGCACCAAAGTTGTTAATTGGGTAGGCTTTGAAGGAACCTGCTACAAGTTTACGAGTGTAGTTACCACATACGTTTTTTTTAGTATTTGAGATCATGCTTTCCCGATCCCAAGTAACACCACCGTTATCGTGATAAAACTCTACATCTGGAGAAAAAAAGCTAGCATGCTTTTCTAACTCTTCAGGGCTTTGACACTTGTTAAAAGACTCAAAAAGCTCGGTATCAAGAACTTTCATTCTGTCCTCCAAAGAAGCTTCATTAGCAAATGATGACATTGATAACAATACAAATAAAAACATACTTAATTTTTTCATATAACCTCGATTCCTCCTGAATACATAGACATAATGACTCCCCATAAAGATGCTGATCTCCAATCCATCGTGGGTTAGCTGAAAGCCAGAGCCATAATAGTTTTGTTAAATAAACTAAAAAATTGGCGATCAGCATGAAACAACATAACATACTTTTTATCGGCCTAGATACTCATAAAGAGTTCGTTGAAGTGGCTTATATTAAAGACCAACACATGACATAAATCATTCATTGTGGAAGAGTTTCTATTGCGAAATCCTCAATCACAAAACTAGCTCGGCTAGTTTAAGTCTAAGTACCCTCATGCCACTTTACACTTTGTTTATGAAACGGGCCCTTTACCTACAGTGAAGTTCTTATGGTTAGTGCTGCAACACGTATTACCCAAAGGGCTACGACGAGTCAGAGATTATGGCTTGTTGCAAGGTAGCAGTCGAAAGATCCGTCAGCAGATCCAGCTAATGCTTGCGGTTGCTGGTGCGCTGCCTCAAGTAGTAGGAAGTCTGGAAGTGCCAGAGCTAAAGCGTACTGTGGTGAACCGCACTTGTCCTTGCTGCCGTCAGCCGATGCGCTTCATGGGCATTCATCTCAACAGACGACCGACGAGTTCAATGTTCACAGCCTAGCGCAGGAAGAATAAGGATAACGGTAACACTGAGTTAAAAGAAGGGGAGTAAATACAACACACTGATATAGCGGGACTTGTCTAATTGGCTGCTTTGCTAAGGGCTAGATATGTTCTGGTGAAAACAAACTACTGACCAATCATTCAAACAGACCGAACTCTCGATCTGTTATTTACAATTAAAGGTATCAATCGGGCTTGTTCAACACTCGGGATAAGGACGCGGCTGCGCGCGGCCTATCCTTATTTGTTAGCAGAATTTCTCAAGGTTAGCTTCCAATTGCCCTCGTAGACCTTGATTCTCTTGTTGAATCCAATATTCCACTATTTGGTTTTCACTGACTCGGTACACTGCGCTTCCTACTGTAGAGAGTTCTAGACCTGTCGGTTCATAACCATAAATGACGCCCTCATGGGAACCGTCTTGACGCCAACGGACGTAGACCTTTTCACCTTGAACTAAAAATTCTTCTATTGTGAGGTCATAATTACCGTAAGCCTCTAGAAATTCTTCGACGTGCTCACGATAGTTTTCAGGTGTTCTTTCAATTACTTGTGAGACTCCAGAAACAATCTGATGAGCGACAACTACTGGGGCTAGATACTGGTTGACTAAGTCTGGACTTTTCCCTGACCTTACTTGCTCAATAAAACCTCTAACCACTTCTTCCACTGACATCAAATATTCCTTCTATTCTGCTAACGATCGTGGTTCACGAGCCGAAGGTCTCGTGTAACGGGTTGTTCTTTACTTTCGGAGAGAGGAGGTTATCGCTACTCAATCCGTGAGCTCTTATTCCATGCCCTTGGGGCTTAATTGATGCCCCCTGCGGCGTGAGGGAAGCATCGCTGCTTTACTTGAAGTCAATTGCAGGTCAAGAACGATTTAGTTCACGAGCCGAAGGTCTCGTGTAACGGATTGTTCTTTAACTTTCGGAGAGAGGAGGTTATCGCTACTCAATCCGTGAGCTCTTATTCCATGCCCTTGGGGCTTAATTGATGCCCCCTGCGGCGTGAGGGAAGCATCGCTGCTTTACTTGAAGTCAATTGCAGGTCTCTTTGAAAGCTTCGCTTTACGAGACTTAGCAAGTGCCTTCAAGCTATCATAAATGAGGCGTTTCTTCCATCGCGTTTGGCTCTATCTATTCCTTCGGCTAGACTTAAATATCACTTCTTTTTTGCTGAGAATCGTCTACCGCAGGTCAAGAACATTTTATTAGTGCGCATGCGCGTTTACCTCGTTGGACCAGTGAAAACGCGCACAGCTAACTATCTGTATGTAATGAACTTATCAGCATTTTGCCGCTTTTCATATAAGTAATCCATCAGGAAAAACGCGCACGAATACAGAATGGAAATCGTTCAAAACCCTGATGATTTTAATATAACTGTATACTTATCCCGTTTTTTGATAGGCAGTATGTAGTGGCATAGTGAATTACATCACACGGGTGTAGCGATGAAAATTTCTAGGCCAGAAAGTCCATTCATTACTGAGCTACCGAAAACCCATTAACCCACTTTTGGGCAAAACCTTCTTAGCTTTTAATTCTCAAGTCACACCAAAGACTGTCAAATCGAAGAGATAAAATCACCTAGTGTAAGCGCAGTTTTGGCCTTCGAAATCATGGATGATTTCGCAGAGCCACATGGAAGTGCTCGCAACGATATCCCTATCTAAAAGCCAGTTCGACAATCCCTGTCTCTCGTTCATAAGCACGAAGCTATGCTTCACTCACCGAGCCAAAAGAGTGCTTGCACATTCCTCGCCGGACAGGCGATTAGTAACAGTGAAGGTGTGACCTTCAAATACACTTAACAAATAAGATGCTGCCAAACGCAACTAAGGCTAACCCAAACAATGCTAAACCTTCATTCTAAGGCCTACACACTTTGGGGCAAAAGCTTAGTAACTTTTATCAACAAAAAGCGGATTAGCTTATGTTTGATCACTTAACTTGAGTTCAGGTTACTTACATCACAACGCTAATCCGCCCCAACATAAACGAGTCAATAACCGACACTAAGCTACTCGATGAAGTGCACAAATTTTATTTCCTGAAGGATCTCTTAGATAAGCCAAATACAACTGACCAACCGCTCCTTCTCTAAGGCCTGGAGGCTGTTCACAAGCAGTACCACCATTTGCCAAGCCTGCAGCATGCCAAGCATCGACTAAATCGGTATCTTTTGCATTGAAGCCCATAGTGCTTCCATTTCCGTGAGTCGCTGGTTCGCCATCAATAGGTTTTGTTAACGCAAACACCCCACTTGCAGAAAAATAAAAACAACGACCTTTCTCATCAAAAACACCAGCGTCATAACCTAGCGCACCGAGTATCGCATCATAAAATAGTTTTGATTTTTCAATATCATTCGCACCGAGCATTACATGGCTAAACATTACATCTCCTTATGAAATTATTCATTGTGCTAGCCACTCTAATGGATTTCAGATCTGCCAACAATCTAATTTTTTCGTAAAAATCAAACACACTTATGCTTTCAGCTTATGTTCATCTTCGCTCATCTACTATCGAGGTAAATCAAACAACAGTTAAAAATTGGAGACGATATGAACAGCATAAAACAAGGAACTTTCATCCTGCTTATCGCCCTACTACCGCTTTTAGTTGCACCAGCAGTATTAGCGATTGACAACCCAGCAGAACGTATCGAAGAGATACAGTTTAGTGAGGCCGAACTCGCACAAATGCTAGCGCCCATTGCCCTGTATCCCGACAGTCTGTTAACCCATATATTGATCGCTTCGACCTACCCTTTGGAGGTTGTCCAAGCCAATCGCTGGCGTAAGCAACATAAAAATCTGCAAGCCAGTGACGCCGTTAGCAAAGCTGAAGATAAAGATTGGGACCCAAGTGTAGTGGCGTTAGTGGCGTTTCCTACTGTGTTAGAGAAGCTCAGCGACGACCTCAATTGGACGCAAAAACTGGGCGACGCCTTCTTACAAGATGAGCAGCAGGTACTGAGCAGCATTCAAACACTTCGCCGCCAAGCCGAGGAGGCCAATAGCCTAGATGATATGGACAACATGAGGGTGACCAAAGTCAACCAAGAGATCATCATCGAGCCAGCACAAAAAGAGATTGTTTACGTACCCGTTTATGACACCCGAGTCGTCTATGGCCATTGGCGCTGGTACAACTATCCGCCAGTGTATTGGGTTTATCCACCACGTTATGCCATGGATTATTCAAATCACTTATCGAGTCATTTCTATTGGCATAGTGGTATCCGCATTAGCTTTAACTATTACTTTAGTGCGTTTCGCTGGCACGACCGTCATATTGTTGTGACTCATCATCACCACTCGAACCACTATCGTCCGCGTACTCGTATCGTATCGAGCAGCGGTGCACAGCGCTGGAACCATAAACCGACCCATCGCCGAGGTGTCGCTTACCGCTCGACGGTTGTTAAACAGCGCTATAACAGTCATCGACCCAGTACGCTGCAAACCAAACAACTAAGAAGTGTCGATCGTTACGGTAACGGTGCCAAACCCAAGCACTACAACACAGTTCAAATTAAACAGCGCCGAGAGCAGGATTTTGGGCATAAACTCGCAACCAATCACGCTAGAATAAACACTAATATTAAATCAAACCAAAGACATGAGTTTAACAGTCGCTATAAAAAAGAGAGTAATAGCCAACGCAACATAGGCAGCGCAGCAACTCATCAGGAGAAGCGTACCAAGCAGACAAACTCGATCTATAAGGTCGAATCAGCAAAAACTAAGCCTGCTTTAGGCCAAGATAGGACTCATCAGAGAGATAAGAACATTCAGCGCAACTACAACCCAAAGGAAGATAAAGGCCTTCTGCGGGACTATAGCGCTCAAAAGAATAGGCATGATCAGGCAAACCGCATAAAACAGGAGAGAGAAGGTACCCAGTTTAACGCGAGTCAAAGGTCAAAAACTCAGCAGCGCACTCAAGTCAATCATCAAACGAATCGCGAACGCTCACAGCAAAGCGCCCAGGGCCGAACACAGCAGCGAGACCACTAAAGCATGAATCAAAGGCGCTATTTTCTGCCGATAACAGGCTCAAGCCAGCAACTAGAGTCTGTTATCTAACTCACTGAATGGAGAAAAGCCAAACCCTTCAACCTCTTCATCACTGAGATATCGCCACTCACCGCATGGGACATCGCACTCTATGCTGCCAACCCGCTCACGATGCAGGCCTACAACGCGGTTGCCAACAGTCGCAAACATACGTTTCACTTGATGATACCGCCCTTCACTAATCGTCAGCAGCACCTCGCGTTCACTAACGTAGGCCATTTTTGCAGGCAGCGTAGGCTTAGTCTCGCCGGGTAGCTCTAACCCCTGTTTAAACCGAGTCACCAGTTGCTTATCGATCTCGCCTTTGTGTTCACCTTCTATGCTATCTCTCAGCCTTACCCTGTACACTTTTTGGCAATGATATTTGGGATTAAACACATTAAACGACCAGCGGCCATCATCGGTAATGAGTACTAGCCCTGTTGTGTCGGCATCTAATCTGCCTGCAATGTGCAGCTCATGAGGATATTCAACATCGAGTAAATTAAAAATAGAGGGGTGATCACCATCGACATTAGAACATAGGGTATTTTTAGGCTTATTTAGCAGTAGATAACGAAAAGGACGGGGTTTAAGGCACCCACCTTGAAACACAATGCAATTGCTCTCATGCACCTGAGCGCCTGCATCGACTACGACGCTGCCGTTTACGGCTACCTTTCCCGCACCAATAACAACAACCGCCTCTTCACGATTAAGCCTTGTACTCTTACAAACAAATTTATCAAGACGCATTTACCGTCATATTCACCAGTAATATTCACGAACTGCATTATGAGTAATCTGAGCTTAAAATCCAATTAATCTGCGATATCAAGTTTTAGACTCGTGCCATAATAGCGATAATAACCAACGAGATTACTGCCAATAAACAGCATTTCCATCAATACCGCCGTGGGTGAACCAACCAATATATTATTGATCAACCAAAGGCTAGTACCGATAATCATCAGCTGACGTAAACGTTGATCACTTTGGCAAAACGCCGCGACCGTTTGCATTGCACTACCAGCGAAACTGATAAGACTTAGCAAGCCACCAAAAGTCAGCGTGGTAACAAGTGTGCTCATGGCTAAAAAGAACAACATTAGCCGTTTGGAATGGCTAAAAATAGTAACGAAATAACGAACAGCCGCAACTAGCATTAATCCCGCTGCCGTCCACTGTGCTAACAAAGCAAAATGAGTGCTAATGAGTAAGCCTGATACTGCAAGACAAGCCACAATATGGCGCTTTTGTTTAAACTGGAACGACGCAAGATCGAAGATAATCGCAATAGCAATCAATAATTGCGATACCATAAATGCTGACATAAACCACCTTCCAAACCTTTATCAAAATAAGACAAAAAATAGTAGACGGCCAAATTATGAGGTTGACGGCAGCATTGAGCATTAACTTAGGTTAACCAAAGGATACTTTTTCTAATTATGCGCTGTTGGTAAGGACTACAAGGCTAAATATTCGCACCTTGGGATATCCGCGCCTTGAGGCGAGATAGACTCACAGGATTAATGCCTATATAACAGGCCAATTGATGATTATGCAGCTTAGAAACCCACAATGGTCTATGTTCAACAAGGTATAAATAACGCTGCTCTGGCGTATTTAGCAACAAAAAGGCCTCTTTTTGCTCCTTATAAATTAGCTGCTGGCTTAACAAACCCATTTTAACTTGTTGCCAATTAGGACTATCAAGCAAGTCGATAGGTATTCGCACTAACTCTGCATTATCAACAGCTTCGAGTCGATATTGCGCTAACGTACCAGACAGCCAACTGTAGTATAAGAAACATAATTCTTGCTCAAAGTAGAACTCCTTCGCTAATGCCACACCACTGTCATTATCATGCTCAGCTTTTAGTATTCCAGTATGGATAAAGTAGGCATATTGTTGCAGTTCTCCCTGATGTAACAGCACTTGCCCAGCATCAACCTTAAGCAACTTAGTCTGCTCTGTAACGGCTTCAACTGCATTACTGTCTAGGCCTAATCGAGTCAAAAAGATCTGAAAATCTTGTACAGGATTCACTAACGCCACTCACTAATTCCTCAATGAAGAGTCACATTTACAAGGCGAACTCTATCACTAGACACCTAGATAACCAATATTTCAATCCTAGTGAGCTAGCCGCTGTTGGTTTACACTGCTCACTTCACTTAGAAAAGAGACCTTATTATGTCGACTCGTGTTTTTGTTATCGCTCAATTTCGCCCAAAAGCTGGTAAAGAGGCGCAACTATTTGAAGTTCTTAAAGCATTAGAGCCCGATGCCTTGCGTGAACAGGGCTGCATTCAATACATTTTAACGCGACAGATTGACCATCCTAGTGCCATGCGCAACGACCACCCTATCGTATTCAACGAAATTTGGGCCGATGGAGAAAGCTGGGCAGCCCATGGACGTCGTAAACAGATCAAGCACTTTTTTGATACTCAAGTGGCGGCAGCTGACGGCTTAGTTGAAGATGCCATCGTTACCGCCTATACCGACGAGGGCTACGACTATGACGCTCCCGTGTTTATATAAAATATAAGTCGAGTACAAAGTAAAACGCAGCCTATAGCTGCGTTTTTGAGCTGTTCTTAAAGATGAAATGCCTAGCTCAACTCTAGGGCTAAAAATAACAACTAAGAGCAAATGAATTATCCCCTTACAACTACTTGCTCAAATCAACCATTATGACAGCCCATTAGCGCCATAATATTCTCCTCAGGCACTACACTTAAAGACCACTATTGAAAATGCTTAATCTCTTCCGTTTCTTTGAATCAAATAAGAGGCAATATGATGAGTGAAATAAGTCTTTATACTCGCCTAGGCGGCGAGTCAAATATAGCCAAAGTTGCCGCCGATATCTTTGATACTCACGCTGCAAATCCTATTATAGCTAGCCGCTACAAAGACTCTGATCGTAATAGAGTTATCGAAAAGGTCACCGAATTTCTTTGCATGGCCACGGGCGGACCGCAGGAATATACCGGCAAGAACATGGTAGATACTCACAGAGGCATGAATATCAATGAGCGAGAATATATGGCGGTGATCGATGATATCTTAGCGGTACTGGCAAAGCATAATGTCGGTCAGCAAGAGCAGCAGGAGCTTTTAATGGCTGCGTATTCGTTGCGAGATGAGATCTTAGGTCAATAACACCAACGATACTAACAGGATCTAATACCAATCAGTATAAGAAAGAGATCTACTCAGCGTGTTTTTTTAACAACTAATTCAAGGCGAATGGATGATGGAATACTTGATCCCTTGTGAGGCTGTTCAACGCAGAAGTAGGAAGCCTAACCACGCCTAAACACGCCTAACAGGCGAGTTTTAGCGCTTTCGATGCTGTGTTAACGAGTTTGACCCTAGCTCAACTATGCTCTTCACTCGTTGCCTTGCCTCATAAGCGCTAAATTCTCGCTGAACGCTCACATCTTTATACTGATTGGTATAATTCAAAATGAGGTAACCCCCTGCTACATTTCAGCATTGTGTTGATATGTAATGATAAATACCCATAACACTTAGTTTCAAGAATACAGCCTCAATAATTACTCATGCACAATAAAAAACGCAGCCATTGGCTGCGTTTTTTCATTGAGTCAGGTGTTGACTCAATTGAGTCTAATCACCAAAGTCATCGAGTAGGATGTTCTCTTGCTCAACCCCTAAGTTTTCCAGCATGTTGATCACCGAAGAGTTCATGATTGGAGGGCCACACATGTAGAACTCACAATCCTCTGGCGCTTTATGGTTCTTAAGGTAGTTTTCATAAAGTACGTTATGGATGAAGCCTGTGTAACCATCCCAATTATCTTCAGGAAGCGGATCCGACAGTGCCACGTGCCACTCGAAGTTATCATTTTCTTCAGCGAGTTTATCGAAATCTTCCTTGTAGAAAATTTCACGACATGAACGCGCGCCGTACCAGAAGGTCATCTTACGCTTAGTCTTCTCACCCTTTAACTGATTAAAGATGTGCGAGCGCATCGGTGCCATACCCGCACCACCGCCAACAAACACCATTTCGGCATCGGTTTCTTTAACAAAGAACTCACCGAATGGGCCTGAAATCGTCACCTTGTCACCGGCCTTAAGATTAAAGATATAAGATGACATCTTACCTGGCGGCAAGCCTTCTGAAGGCGGCGTAGCAATACGCACGTTAAGCATGATCAGGCCTTTTTCGTCTGGATAGTTCGCCATTGAGTAAGCACGCAGTACATCCTCTTCACAGGTCGAGACTAAATCAAACAAATGATACTTTTCCCAATCATCACGATACTCGGCAGGAATATCGAAATCACTGTATTTCACTTCATGCGCTGGCGCTTCGATTTGAATATAACCACCAGCCTTAAACTTAACATCCTCACCTTCTGGCAGTTTAAGCAGTAACTCTTTAATGAAGGTCGCTTGGTTGTCGTTAGAGATCACCTCACACTGCCACTTCTTCACACCGAAGATCTCCTCTTCGATCTCAAGTTCCATATCCGTTTTAACCGCAACCTGACAGGCTAATCGGCAACCCTCTTTAGCTTCTTTTTTACTGATATGATCAAGCTCAGTCGGCAGAATATCGCCACCGCCCGACTTCACCTTCACCCGGCACTGCCCGCAAGTCCCACCGCCGCCACACGCCGATGGAATAAAGATATTTTTACCCGCGAGCGCGCCAAGTAACTTGTCACCGGCGGCCGTTGTTATGCGTTTTTCTTCATCATCGTTAATGCCGATAGTGATATCACCATTGATGACCAGCTTGCTTTTGGCGAGTAATATCACCATAACCAGCACACACACCACTATGGTGAACATGCCTATGCCTATTGCCATTTCCATCTAATAACCCTT
The DNA here is from genome assembly GCF_019457515.1 of Shewanella mesophila. Taxonomy (NCBI): domain Bacteria; kingdom Pseudomonadati; phylum Pseudomonadota; class Gammaproteobacteria; order Alteromonadales; family Shewanellaceae; genus Shewanella; species Shewanella mesophila. The sequence goes on along the minus strand of NZ_CP080421.1, from coordinate 1,311,269 downwards.
TTCTTTAATGCATCTGATTTAAGTGGGAATCCACACCACTTAAAACGAAATCCCAGAGAAAGACATAAAGCCCAAAGCCATCAAGCCTGTTGTAATAAAGGTGATACCAACACCTTGAAGCCCAGCAGGGATTGCATGAAACTTCATTCGCTCGCGAAGACCTGCCAACATCACAATCGCCATTGCCCAGCCCAGTCCCGAACCTGCGGCAAATACCGCCGATTCGGCTAAGGTATAGTCGCGGTTAGCCATGAAGATAACGCCCGCAAAAATCGCGCAGTTCACGGTTAATAGTGGCAAGAAGATGCCTAGGCTTTGATACAGGCTTGGAATGTACTTATCTAAGAACATTTCCAGAATCTGTACCAATGCGGCAATCACACCAATAAAGGTAATTAGCTGCAAGTAGCTCAAATCCAGTTCGGGGTAGCCGGCCCAGGCAAGTGCACCTGGTGCGAGTACGTTGGCATAGATCAGCTGGTTTAGCGGTACGGCTAGCATCATCACCACGATAACCGCAATACCTAGACCAAATGAGGTCGATACCTTTTTCGATACCGCGAGGAAGGTACACATCCCCATGAAAAATGACAGAGCCATGTTGTCGATAAAGACAGCTTGAACAAAAAGATTAATATAGTGTTCCATATCCGTTCCTTATCCTCGCTTACGCTGAATGACGTTGATTGCCCAAATCATCAAGCCGATCAAGAAGAAAGCGCTTGGTGGTAACTTGAACATCTCGTTGGTTAAATACCAGCCGCCATTTTCGATAGTGGCAAAGATCTCATGACCAAATAAACTGCCGCTGCCAAGGAGTTCACGTACAAAGGCAACCCCAAGTAAGATAACGCCATAGCCCATGGCATTGCCCAAGGCATCTACCACCGCAAGGTGTGGCGGCATCTTCATAGCGTAGGCTTCTGCACGTCCCATGATGATACAGTTGGTGATGATCAAACCAACGAATACCGATAGCTGACGCGATAGCTCGTAGGCCACATCTTGCAAAATCATGTCGACGATAATCACCAATGACGCAATCACCGTCATCTGGGCAATAATTCGCACGCTGTTAGGGATAAAGTTACGAATGGTCGAAATGATCAGGTTTGAGAACACCAATACAAAGGTCACTGCCAGTGTCATCACTAGCGCCGTCTGCATGGAATTACTCACCGCGAGTGCCGAACAGACACCTAGCACCTGCATCGCAACCGGGTTATTGGCAAAAATAGGACCGGTTAGAATATCCCGAGTCGATGTCATACTTTTACTCATCTTAAACCTCCGACGCTTTTAGCTTGTGCAGGAAAGTTTCAAAACCTTCCTCACCAAACCAGAACTGTACTGCGCGTTGTACGCCACGCCCTGTCATCGTCGCGCCGCTCACGGCATCCACACCATGAACATCGCCCGCTTTTGCGCCACCTTTAACCACTTTGAATGAGACTTTACCTTTTTCATCAAACAGTTGCTTACCTTTGAGCTTATCGGTCCAAGCACTATCATCGAGGAAATCACCAATACCAGGAGTCTCACCATGCTCATAGAACACCACATTTTCGATGGTATTAAAGTCAGGTTTTACCGCCACATAGCCATAAATCATCGACCATAGGCCTTTACCGTAGATCGGTAGCACCACGGCATGAAGCTCGCCGTTATCGTTAAACACCTTAAACACACGGGCCTTGTCGGCACGGCTACGAATCTTTGCGGTGTCTTTCTTCGGCTTACTTGAGGTTTCTGGATTGATAGCCGCCATGCGGTCATCGAAGTCGAGTACATTGGCCTCAGTATCAACCACGCCAGTATCGATTTCGATTAGCAGTGGCGTCACTGACTTTTCAAAAATCTGACGAAAATCTTTATCACCACTGATGTCAACATCGGCCGCCATCAGTACGTAGCGCTTTAACTCATCACGTTTCTTAGCCAACTTGCGTTCTTTAAGTACCTCAGCAGTACCTGTGATCATAAATGAACAAGAGAGGCAGAGAATGATAGTGAAGATCATGGTCCCCACTACAGTATCTTTCTTAAATGCCATTAGGATTTATCTCCCATATCGACGCGCTCGAAGCGACTGGAAAGTCGAAATAAAAAGGATGCGATGATCGATGACCATAAATTTGCAGTCTGAACCTGCAACATCTGTTCTGATTTATAAGGCATTACGCTTTAGCCTCCGCTTCATATTAAGACGAGCAACCACATAGTCGAATAACGGCGCCCAAAGGTTGGCAAACAAAATCGCTAACATAATGCCCTCTGGCAGTTTGAGGTTAAGCACACGTATCAGCACTGTCATGAAGCCAATCATCAAGCCATAAATAAACTTGCCTTGGCGCGTATAAGCCGTGGTTACTGGGTCGGTTGCCATAAACATCATACCGAGGGCAAAACCACCAGAAACCAAATGCCAAGTCCAAGGCATGGCAAACATCTCATTCTTAGCAGAGCCAATAAGATTGAACGTCACGGCAGTCAGCACCATGCCTAACATCACGCCCACCACAATCCGCCAATCGGCAAGACGTGTTAAAATAAGCATTAAACCACCAAGAAGGATGGCCAGCGTGCTGGTTTCAGCCATAGTTCCGACGGTAAATCCAAAGAAACTGTCCCACCATAAAGGGTCACTAAACGCTTGATACCAGCTGTAATCGGCAAAACTCATCTTACCCGCAGCAGTTTGCACTAGGGTGGTTGCCCCCGAATAACCATCAACGGCAACAAACTGAGAAAGTGACACAACTTGAGTCGGATAGGCAAAATAGATAAAGGCATAACCCGCAAGTGCAGGGTTAAGGAAGTTGTATCCCATACCGCCAAACACCTCTTTTGCCATGATCACACCAAAGGTGATACCTAAAGCGACGATCCATAGCGGCGTCGATACAGGCATAAGCATAGTAAACAGTAGCGCGGTAACGAAGAACCCTTCGTGTAGCTCTTGGCGACGCACCTTAGCAAAAACGATCTCCCAAAACAGACTCACAAACAGTGCCGTCAGATAGATAGGCAGATAGAAGCTGAGGCCATAACCAAACAACCCCAAAAGACCAGTCTGATCGGTCAGGCCACCGCCAATGGCATTAAAGATGAACAGCTGCCATACATTAGGAGTGGTTAACCCTGAAGCTACCGCTAACTGAGCTTGTAAGCCCAAATTGTAGATACCAAATAAAATGGCAGGCAGCAGACATAAGCCCACTAAGGTCATGGTACGTTTTACATCGATAGCATCACGCACATGCACCTTCCCCTTGGTGCTGCGGCCATGCAAATAGAGTAGTGAACGAAAGAAGCTGCGCATTGACTGACCATGTGCATAGTAGTCATTTTGAACGTCAGGCTTTTTGCTTGGCTTACTCATTAACCTTCCCTCTCAATAATATCTAAGCAGATACGCAGTTCTTGTCCGTAGTCATATTTACCCGGTGAAACAAACGTACATAACGCTAAATCTTCTTCATCTAACTCTAGTGCGCCAAGCAGCTGTGCTTCGTCGGTATCTCTTACCACAAGGTCACGCATCAATAGCAAAGGCAAAATATCGAGTGGCATCACTCTGTCTAACTGACCAAATGCAATCATGGCTCTTTGCGATCCACCAGCATGGGTCGTTAAGTTAAATAACCGCTTGGTACTGCTAAAGCGCGATGTCACTGCGCGAGTAATGGAGAACTTATTTGAACCACCACGCACCCAAGATAAAAACTGGTGCTGATCATCTTCTTCCAGAACAGAGATTTGTTGATGGAAACGACCAAGAAAGTCATGTACATCTTTTGCGGTATGGCCTGCGAGGATCGATCCCGATACCACTCGGTTATTACCAGGCTTAACTTCACCCTCAACCAAAGCACTCAATTGTGCACCAAGTTGAGTACGTAACAGACGAGGATTAATTGCTCTTGGTCCCCCAAGCGCAACAACGCGGTCGGTATAAAGTTCACCTGTAAGGAATAACTTGCCGTAGGCAATAACATCTTGATAGCCCAGATGCCACACAGGACGCTCTAAACTCGCTGGTTGAATAAAATGGATGTGGGTGCCCACAAGCCCTGCAGGATGAACTCCGCCAAAACGATGACTTTCCACTTGTGGTAAATCTGCTCCGGGTAAGCTATCACCTGCATCATGACAAAGGTGTACCTTGCCTTGGATTAAATAGCTCACCACTTGCAGACCAGCGGCAAAGGCCTCGGCTTGCTCAGCGATGATAACGCGAGGATCGGCCGCTAAGGGATTACTGTCCATTGCATTGACGAAAATGGCCGATGGCTCAGTATTGAGTTGCGGTACGCGAGAAAAAGGACGAGTACGCAGCGCAGTCCATAATCCGCTATCGACGAGGTTTTGTTGCACCGCGTCGCGGCTTAACTGAGACAGATCATTAACGCTTGAAAATAACACCTGCTCATCACCTTCGACAGCAATCACAACAGATTGCAGCACACGGCGTTCACCACGATTGATCTCGACAACGACACCGCTAGCGGGTGCAGTAAATAGCACTCCAGGCGTCTTCTTGTCTTCGAAAAGTGGTTGACCTTTTTTTACTCGGTCGCCAACTTCAACCAAAAGCGTGGGTTTTAAGCCTACATACTCTTCGCCGAGCAAAGCCACTTTCGCTGGCAGAGACGATGATTCGATCTCCTGCCTTGGCTCACCGGCGATGGGCACATCTAGGCCCTTCTTAATCATCTTAATCTTGTCTGAGAAACCTGCCATCGCAAACATCAACCATTAAAAATTGGGGATGCTCAAGCGTAGGACAGAATTAACGAAAATACCGATATTGAGGTCACATTCCGACACAGGATTGTAACTAAAGAACGAATTTTAAAATAAATATGTGATCCACATCACCAATCATGATGGACTGACGATAACAATGTAGTTATATAACAATAAAACAAGTGGATTAAATGCAACTTATTTAGGGCGGGCTAAATAAGCTGAGCATACACTTCTTTATACTGGTTGGTGTTATTCAGCAGGCGTACTCTTATTCTGCCTAAAAGATTGCCAAGGGGCAGATCAAGATATTGTTTAAAAAAAGCAATAAATGCGCTGTCACTAGCAAACTCTAATTCTCTGGCCACTTGATTGACTCGCACGCCTTGTGCCAACAGCGCTATCGCATGATGTAATCACCATTGCTGACGCCAGACCGAATATGCCATCCCCGTCTCTTTGATGAAAATCCGTGAAATAGTCCGTTCACTGGCACCAATCCTATGCTTTATCTGATTACGCGGTTGCGGCAAATCACCGTGGCTTGTTAACTCCATTAGCCATCGAGCCAAGATCATGGGTTTAATATTAGCAGGTCTTTTAGTGGATCGGCTTGGACATCAGGGACTATTTAGTTTCTTAGTGCTGATATCAATAGTCCTTTGGCTAATGAGCGGCTACCTATTGATTGAAACAAAGCCTAACAATCTAACACCAATTCCCTTATGGCCGCTGGCAACGTGTATGTTCAATGATGGCAAAATATGGCGCTGCGCGATATTGATCGCCTGCTTTAACCTGATGCTATTTGGCTATTACTCACTTGCCCCTTTTATCTTCTCTGAGTTGAGCCTGAGCGTCTTAGTCTTTGGTTATAGTGGTATCGTCTTAGCGTTTGGCACCCTATTAGGCAGTTTACGCAATAAAAAGTTACTCATGTTAGGTTGGCAAGAAAAAGGCTTAACCCTGATGGCGAGCTGTCTTGCCATGGTTGGTGCGATTGGCGTTGCCACGCTGCAAACAAGCCTAGCGTTTCTTATTCCTATGATTGCGGTGGTGATCTCATTTGGTATTGCCATTCTCAATATCTTGAGCTCAGCCATAGATGATTATAAGGCCATGGTAGGCAGTGCGGGCGCACTATTAGGGTTAACTTACTACCTGCTCCTCGGCCTATCACTCTTACTTGCCAGCCTAATACACGACTTAGGGTTCGTATTGTTAGCCGCGTCGACCGTCAGCCTAATTGTCAGTATAGTGCAAACTCGCAAGGCCGCTAACTTAGTTGACCATACAATATGAGCACGATTCAGGCCCAGAGACGGTTACTGATAAGTGCGTCCATTGTGCCTTAACCAACCACCTTGATGACGTCCTTTGGGATCATGGTGAGTCCAATGCACGACCCCGCCGCGCTGATTCCACTCATATTGACCGGCAAAGCTAACATTATCACCAACATTAAGGCTATCGATACGCGGCGCCAAGTCGATATTATGGGCCACCAGCAATGTCTGGCCTGTCGATAACCGCAGAATAAACCTCTGGTGACGACTGCCCTCATTATCATCGGCTAATAATTTGGTCACCCGGCCTTGGCTCTGCACCATCACGCCGCTTTGCCTCTGCTCAAATGCCCTAGCTATCACGCTATCGGCGTTAACCTTGACATCAATGTTAAGGGTATCAGTTAAGCTGGTGCTAGCCTCAATGCTAGGCTTATCCGGCGTTAGCCAGAAATGCTGATATAGTTCGCTGCCTATCGCCAGCAGTAACATCATCACAAGGATACGCAGCACAATACCGATCAATGGGGATTGCGATGAACGCTTTCGCTTACTTTTATGCTTAGGCGTTCGCTGAGCATTTTGCTTAGCGTTAGGAGCTGGCGAAGAGAAAGCCTTAGCCGTTGAGTTCGAATCGACCAAACGAGGGGAAACACCCTCAATACGCGCATTGATTGCGGCATATTTCCCATTGGGCTGGGCTTCTATTTGAAAATAAACCGTATCACCAACGACTGGACGTCGACTCATATGGTGTAGCGCTTTAGCATGAATAAACAGATCATCAGATCCAGGCTGACTATCACTGGGTTCGACCTTAATGAAGCCATAACCTCTATCATCTCTCCAACGTACTAATGCCCCTTTTCTCATCGTACTCGTCATCTATTATCCAATCGCAAATGGCTTACCCTAAGTGTCACAATATCATATCGATTTGTTAGCTGTTATCGCTAAAGAGATGAACTCATACCAATAAAAAAAACACTTAGACATCTAGACGGCCAAGTGATATGTTCAATATTCACTCGAAGAAATAGGAATGGATCAAAGATGAAACTTGAATCACTAGCACTGCACCATGGATACGAGTCTGAAGCAACCACCAAGGCTGCGGCGGTGCCCATCTATCAGACGACCTCCTATACCTTTGATGACACTCAGCATGGGGCGGATCTTTTCGATCTCAAAGTGGCAGGCAATATCTACACTCGCATCATGAATCCAACCACCAATGTCTTAGAGCAACGTCTCGCCGCCATCGAAGGCGGTATTGGTGCGTTAGCGGTTGCATCAGGCATGGCCGCCATCACCTACGCTATTCAAGCCTTAACCCAAGTGGGCGACAACATCGTCAGCACCAGCCAGCTCTACGGCGGCACCTACAACCTATTTGCTCACACTCTACCGCGCCAAGGCGTTGAAGTACGCATGGCGGCATTTGATGATTTTGCCGGTTTAGAATCACTGATTGATGACAATACTAAGGCGCTGTTTTGCGAGTCTATTGGTAATCCTGCAGGGAACATCGTCGACATCGAGCGTTTAGCCGAAATTGCTCACAAACATGGTGTGCCACTCATGGTCGATAATACGGTGGCAACGCCAGTATTGTGCCGGCCATTTGAGCACGGGGCCGACATCGTCGTTCATTCGTTGACCAAGTATATTGGCGGTCATGGCACCACCATAGGTGGCGCAATTATAGATTCTGGGAAATTTGATTGGGCAGTTCAACCTCAACGGTTTGCACTGTTGAACGAACCCGATCCATCTTATCATGGCGTGGTTTACACAGAGGCCTTTGGCCCAGCCGCCTTTATTGGTCGCTGCCGCGTCGTTCCTCTTCGAAATACTGGGGCAGCGCTATCGCCTCAAAGTGCCTTTTTATTACTTCAAGGTCTTGAGACCTTAGCCTTAAGAATGGAGCGCCACTGTAGTAATGCGTTAGCGCTGGCGGCATATCTCGAGCAACACCCTAAAGTAAGCTGGGTTAACTATGGCGCGCTTGAAAACAGCCCCTATAAAGAGAATTGCGACAAAATAACGGCAGGAAAAGCCTCTGGCATTATTAGTTTTGGAATACAAGCCCACTCTCCAGATGAAGCAAAAGCGGCTGGAGGGCGCTTTATAGATGCATTGCAAATGATCTTACGTCTGGTCAATATTGGCGATGCGAAGTCACTGGCTTGTCATCCCGCCACCACACCCCACAGACAACTCGATACCGATGAGTTAGCCAAGGCTGGGGTATCTGAAGATCTTATCCGTATTTCTGTTGGAATTGAGCATATCGACGACATCATCAAAGATGTATCTCAAGCATTAGATAAGGCTATTTAGCTAGCACTCTAGTCCTACTATGTATTGTCCAATACGCCGAGAGTTCACTATGTACTTGGCGTATTCACTGATCTCAGTTAACCCTTCTCTTATTCGATGAACATCTGTTTAGTATTTGTTTTCAAATTATGTTGAAGAGCTATACTTACAGTCAGGAGAGGTAATCTAAGCTCTAATAATAGAGCGACCTTCATTGTTCCAAATTCAGGTGATTAGATTATCAATTGATAAGCGAGTGCCGAAGGAGCAGCCATGAACCACAAACCTTTAGACATCAGCCAACATTCATCGGCGATGAATAAGTTGGTTTATCTCCATTCAAGCACTCAAACAAAATTCCCCGCGATCTCACGTATTGCTGTCGCTCTTTATGATCATGATACCGATATAGTCAAAACCTTCATCTACAGTGGCAAACCCTCTCCATTAAACCACTATCAGGCAAAGCTGAGTGACTGTTATTCGTTAAATCAAATCGCAATATCTGGTAATGCCAGGATAGAGCAAGATTTACGGGTATTTTGCGATAGCAAACACCAACATGCTCAGTTGATATATGAGGCAGGTTACCGCAGTAGCTATACACTACCGATAATCTATAGTGGTGAATTGCAGGGCTTTATCTTCTTCAATGCCGATACAGAAGAGGTATTCGACCAGCGCTGTATTGAATATTTAGATCTGATCGGTAACCTAATTTCATTAATTTTAATCAACGAGCTTTCAGATATAAAAACCTTAGCATCAACCATGCAAACAGCTATTGATGTGACTCATTTTCGCGACCCAGAAACTGCCGAACATCTCGCCAGAATGTCCCATTATTCTCGCCTTATTATATTACGAGTTGCTGACGAACATCAGCTTAATGACCATTTTGCTGAACACGTTTTTCTATTTTCCCCCTTGCATGATATTGGCAAAATCACAGTGCCTGATAGTATTCTTTTTAAACAGGGGCCTCTGACAACAGAAGAACGACAAGAGATGCAAAAACACTGTCAATCAGGCTTAGAGCTCATTGACAAGCTACTCAACAATTATCATCTCAATAATCTAGATCATACCCAGATCCTGCGCAATATAGTGATGTATCACCATGAAACCTTAGATGGTCAGGGTTACCCAAATGGCTTAATAGGTAACGATATTCCTATTGAAGCTAGGGTAGTTGCAGTGGCAGATGTATTTGATGCACTCACCAGTGTGAGACCCTATAAAAACGCATGGAGTAATCAAGAAGCTTATACTGAACTTGAAAGATTAGCAGGAACAAAGCTCGATAGAAATTGTGTCAATGCACTCATTAACGCCCATGATGAAGTGATGATGATACAAGCGACCTTCTCACAAACACAACTTTAACAAAAAGCGGCCAATGCATAGTGCATGGCCGCTAATAGGATCTCGCTTAATCTAAACTCAATTAGAAACGGCCAACAAGCCCAAGACCAATGTTGACGCCGTCGAAGTCTGAATCTAATACGCGAGCAAGGTGGAAATTAGCAGAGAAGTTATCAGACAGACGCAACCAATAAGCGGTTCTTAGATCAAATGCATCATCGTCATCACTACGAGTATAACCCGCGCCCACTGACCAAGCGTTGTTGATGTACCAATCGGCACCTAGGTTAAGCAGATCATCTGAATCGCTGTGAGTCCAAGTCGCTTTAAGATCGACACCGGCAGTAGCTTGCAGCGCCAAGAAACTGCGCACTTTTAGGCCATACTGCTCTTCATAGTTATCTTCGCCATCGGTATAGAAAGCCGATACCGCAGATGAATCATTAAAATAGTAACCCACTTCAGCGCCATAAGTACTGAAATCGAAATTAGCGTAGTCATAATTTTGGTAATTAGCTGATACAAACCATTTTGAAGCGAAAACGTAAGTGCCATCGACGCCGTATGAATCAACATCTACAACATCGATATTGCTGTAGTTAGCACCTAAGTTTGACGTTTGCGCTAAAAAGCTATTAAGCGCATAAGGACTGGTGCTTTGAGCAACAGGTGTTACATAGTAACGGTAATTCGCATTCCAGATCCCATCGCTAAACTCTTCTGAGTTTGATAGATAATTGATACCCGCTTCATGTTGAAAAGCATTATCTTGTGCTGCGAAAGCACTCATGCAGCTAAGTCCAAGAAGAATGGCAACTGCTGTAACTGATTTTTTCATCAATGTATTCCCTTATATTTATGATTGCTAGGAGAATAAAAGACAAAAAATAGCGATAGATAGAAAAATCAATCCGTCGAATATCGATATTTAAATAGGTTAAATACCTTGCTCTCCTAGCGAGGAGCACATTAATAGAGGCTCAGTTACAAACGCAATCAATAATTAATTCAATATGGCACATTTTACAATCTGCAAACTAGTTAACTACAAAAGCGCAAAACAACAAACATGGACGAAACAATCACTCAGTCGACTCTCAAGCTAAACTTGGGCCTATGTTGAACCGGTTTTTGCGTTGAGCTTATCGTCCGTAAGCTGCTTTTGCGCATCTAAGATCTGCATTCCGGCGGTAATGGCAAGCACGGCCTTTGACTTAAACTCGCGGCGATACAAGGTATAAACCACCACGAGACTCGCGACGATAAACAGCAGTGGGTGAAAGAACCAACTCAGCACAGCCATGGCAAAATAGTAAGACCGCAAGCCATAGTTATAAGAATGTGCAGCCTGATCTTGTACTATCGCCATCTGACTAGCGTACTCCATCAAGGCTTTACTCGTGCCGCTCTTATCTATAGGAGTCGCCCCAATCATGACGTTCAAAAAACCATATTGACGCATCGACCAGGTAAACTGGAAAAAGGCCATCACAAAAATAAAGGTCAATAGACCTAACTTAAGTTGAATAAGCAGGTGCACTGGCGGCGCGGTAAGCGGAATTGAAGCTATCACACTTTCTAATCGCTCAACCTGTGCAAATAGTGTCAACACACCGGCAAGCACCAACATCGTCGTAGACGCAAAAAAAGTAATATTACGCTCTAAGTTGGCAAGTAATGCCGCCTCAGCGACTCTGACCTCTCGACCAATGAGCTGATGCATCCAATGAATTCTGTGCTGATGTAAACACTTAGCAATACAGTTAGTGGTTTTGGCTTTTTTTCTCGCAAAACGAGCATAACCAATCCAACAGGTAAAGAAGCACAGTACCGCAATAAAATCGAATAACGAATATCCCATGAGTTTGACCGCACCTTAAATAAAGCCTTAAGTGGCTGGGAATAATACTAGATTGAATATAAATGGTATTACATGATACGCAATCAATATCGTGATACGGCGACCTATTAATCTTTCTTTAGCCAAAAGCAATTCTTGACTGACAAAGTTTAATCTTCTGTTATAGAATTGTTTTAACAAAAGTTACAGCCATTTGTAAAACTGACTAACAACTTAGCCGTTAAGAGTCGAATAATGAAGGATTATTTATGAAGTTACTCTCTAAAACCCTATTAAGCAGCCTTATACTATCAAGCCTAATGTTAACAGGATGCAGCGGTGGTGGCAGTGATTCTGGTACTAGCTCAAATAATAACGGCTCTATTGGAACGAGTTCTGGCAGCGATTTAAAATGGGTTGAAGGTGAGTTTCCCGCTTATCCACAATTAGCGAATCAATGCGCTGCCAGCAATGCAAGTTATGAGCTAAATGAGAAGCTTTGGTTACGTTCATGGAGTAACGATACCTATTTATGGTACAACGAAATCACCGATAGAGATCCTGCTCCCTATGGCGTGATTGAGTATTTTCAGCTATTGAAAACCACCGAATTGTCGGCATCGGGTAATGAGAAAGATCAGTTTCACTTCTCGATGCCTACGAGCGAATGGGATCAACTCAATCAATCAGGGGCATCAGTAGGGTATGGTTTAAAACTCAATCTACAACAGGCTAGCGCAAGCACAGATAGAAAAGTCACCGTTGCCTATACCGAACCAGGAACCCCAGCGACCAGTGCCAATATCGCTCGTGGCGCTGTTATTGTGAGCATCAATGGCGTCAGCGTTAAAGATGCCAACGATAGCGATTCAATAAACACCCTCAACCAAGGCTTGTTTCCTACGACAGCTGGCCAGCAAACCCAATTTGCAATCCTAGACTTAGGTGCGGCTCAAACCCGAAACGTCACCCTTACGGCACAAACCGTGGTATCAACACCGGTTCAAAATGTTAAAGCACTGGCCACACCAACGGGCAACGTAGGCTACATGCAATTTAATTCTCACATTGCCACCGCCGAACGTGGGCTCGTCGATGCGGTAAATCAACTACAACAACTTGACGTTAAGGATCTGGTACTCGATCTTCGCTATAACGGCGGCGGCCTGCTGGCGATGGCGAGTCAGTTAGGCTATATGATTGCTGGTGAGCAAGCGACCGAAAACCGTATCTTTGAGCGCAGCACCTTTAACGATAAATACCCAACGACAGATCCAGTAACTGGACAACCGCTAACGCCAATGCCATTTATCGATCAATCCATAGGGTTTAACTCTGGTTTACTCGGAGCAGGCCAAGCCTTACCCACACTTGATTTACAGCGCCTTTATGTCCTGACCACAGATAATACCTGCTCAGCAAGTGAAGCCTTGATGAACAGCTTACGCGGTATTGATGTTGAAGTGATTCAACTGGGTGGCACGACTTGTGGTAAACCTTATGGTTTCTACCCAACACCTAATTGTGGCGAGACCTATTTTACCGTGCAATTTAAAGGAGCTAATGACAAAGGCTTTGGCGACTACTCCGATGGCTTCATTCCTAGCACGAGCCCAACACTGGCTAGCGAAATTACTGGCTGCCAGTTGGCAGATGATTTTAACCATGCATTAGGTGACAAAGAGGAACGATTACTATCGGCAGCGCTTTATTATCGCGACAATAGTCGTTGCCCAGCTGTGCCAGCCTCGATAGCTAAAGTGCCAGCTAAGCCACAATTTGTTGATCAAGGTTATATGCTCCAAGATACCCGACTGCAAAATGTACTGCTTAATAACCGCATCTTAACTGAGGTAAAACAGTAATCATGATCAAGCCGCATTTCGTTAGCTCTGTATTAAAGCTCACTCCATTATTGTTAATGGGGTGCAGCTTACAGGCCGATGACAGTCAGATCTCAACAGTGTTAACGACTCCTGTACCTGCCTTGGTCATTGAGCCTCGCGCCGAGAGTATCAATGAACTGGAAATCGCCATCGCAAGCTTACTTAAAATGGCGCGCGTGACCATCGCAGATGATGCGTTTACTCGCAATAGTCGTCTCTCATTAGAGCGCGAACCCCATACCGACCCTAATGGTCAATTACTGATGGGGCGAAGTTTTGAACTGCCTGAAATAGTGCAGCTTTGGATAAGTGGTGAGCAGTGTTTTATAACAGATGCCGACAAGCATCGTAGCGCCCCTTTGATAGTCACTCGATGTCAGGCCGAATAGATCTGGCCAAATAATTAGCCCCCGCAAACCACCGAACGATAAAAAAGTGCCCACCATGACGGCGGCTTTGAAAAGCTGCCGTCATGGCTCAAAACGCGCCCAAGCAACTTTTTGTAACGTAAACAAATAGCCACACTAATATGGTGGTGAGAAACACATTTAGAACCGTCCGCACTGAGTTAGTACATATCCGTCTAAATGTAACAATTGTTACAGTGATAATATCCAGCCAAATTGAGTCGTTGTTTCACATAGATATTACTAAGAGGTCTTATGCGTTTAACTGTTACCGCATTGGCAGTGTCATCTGCATTAATTATTCCCACCGTCCACGCCGAAGAGCAACAAGCCACTTTCGAGAAAATCGAGATCATAGGTTCACGTATCGCTCTGCGTACAGCGACAGATAGTGTCGCCCCGGTAGATATTATTACCGCGGAGCAGCTTGAATCGACGGGGATGACAGAAACGGCTAAGGCGCTGCAATTTGCCGCACCAAGTTACAGTTTCCCATTTTCATCGGTTACCGATGGTTCCGATGCAGTGCGCCCCGCGAGCTTGCGCGGCCTATCACCCGATCACACCTTAGTGCTCGTTAATGGTAAGCGTCGCCACGGTTCAGCCCTAGTGCATTTAAGTGGCACTGTCGGCAAAGGTTCATCCAACGTCGATTTAAACGCGATACCGATGACGGCCATTAAACGTATTGAAATTCTCCGTGACGGTGCATCTGCGCAATACGGTTCCGATGCCATTGCTGGTGTAATTAATGTCGTGCTAAAAGATAGCAATCAAGGCGGTAGTGTATCCGCTCAAGCTGGCCAGACTTACTTAGGTGATGGTGAGCAATGGCGCGTGGGTGTAAACCACGGCATTAATTTGAGTGACGATGGTTTTGTTAATATCTCTCTCGAAGCGCACCACAAAAATAGTACTAATCGAGCAGGATTAGATCCGCGCCAACAATATCCTAAATTAGCTGATGGTTCGGCCGATCCTCGCGAAGCCACGTTTAACCGTAAGAGCCATCAAGTCGGTGATGCTGAATATGACAACTTAGGCTTGTTTATCAATGGGGCAAAGTCAATTTCAAGCAATGGTGAGCTGTATGCTTTCGGCGGCATCAGTCAACGTGAAACTAAATCAGGCGCTTTTTATCGCAGAGCACTCGATAAACGTAACTTAACCGAAATCTATCCAGATGGTTTCTTGCCGCAAATCAACCCAAAGATTATCGACGCCTCCGTGGTGCTTGGTTATGAATTCACGCTAGGTGAGTGGAACATCGATACATCGCTAGGCCATGGCGAAAATTCATTTAACTACAATATTGATAACACCCTAAACGCCTCCTTAGGCCCGAGTAGCCCAACCGAGTTTGATGCGGGCACACTAAGCACTCGTGAAACCAATGTCAATATCGATGTATCTCGCTATTTTGATTTTGCCAATGACTCAGAGATCCTATTTGCTGCTGGTATTTCTTGGCGTCAAAATGGCTACCAAATCGAGGCTGGCGAGAGTGGTTCTTATCTCAATGGCGGTTTTGATAATCGCGCCGCGGGTAGCCAAGGCTTTACTGGCTTTACCCCTGAATCTGAAGTCGATGAAACCCGAGATAATACTGGTGTTTATGTCGAACTCGAAAACCAGTTAACCGATGATTTTTATTGGGCCGCCGCACTGCGTTACGAAGACTATTCTGACTTCGGCGGTAATACCAGCTGGAAACTAGCAGGCCGTTATGACTTTACCGATAACCTAGCACTGCGCGGAACAATCAATACTGGCTTTAGAGCACCGAGTGTACAGCAACTCTACTTTAGCAATATCTCGACCTTGTTTAACCCAGATCCTGTAACGGGTCAGCTGATACCTACAGAATCTGGTACATTCAATACCCTATCACCCGTGACTACAGCGCTGGGCATCAATGAACTCGATCCCGAGCTCTCGCAATCTTTCAGCTTAGGTCTAGTCTATCGCAATGACACAGGCTTAGCAGTGACCTTAGATGCATATCAAATCTCTGTAGATGATCGCATCATTCTGTCGAGCTCTGTCACTCCCGATGACTCACCAGCCGTTGCCCAAGCGTTAGCCGGAACCAATGCAGAATCGGCACGCTTTTTCATCAACGCTGTCGATACTCGTACCCGCGGTGTCGATCTTGTGGTCAGCCAAGATTTTGATATCGGTTCTTGGGGCGACCTACGTGCCAACTTAGCCTATGCCTACAACAAAACTGAAATCCAACACATTCATTTCCCACAAGTCTTGGACGGCGTAGGTGAAGAGTTGTTTGATCGTATTGAGCAGACTCGCATGACCTCGGCAACGCCAAATAACACGGGCAACATAGGTCTCACCCATGAACTCGGTGACTTCAAGACTAATGTTCGTGTTAGCTACTTTGGCGACTACACTGTGGGTTATTCAACTGGCGACGTGAATTATAGCGATCAATGGATTATGGATATGTCGGTACGATACGCTGCTACCGATGCGTTAAGCTTTACGGCTGGCGTGCAAAATCTATTTGATGTTTATCCAGAAAAGCGCCCTGATAGTAATAACTTCAATGGTATCTTCGTCTACCCATTAACCAACACGCCATTTGGCTTTAATGGGGGTTACTTCTTCTTAGAAGCGAAATATACCTACTAATTCTTATCAGTTAATCACACTAAAACAGGCCATTTATGGCCTGTTTTTTTATCCAAGCACACGTGAGCGCAACTCTCTTGTGACCTTGGATATGGCTTGCCCAAAACTCACGCTAACAAGCATTATCTGTAGCAGCCTTAACACCTAAACATACACCTCCATTAAAGATATCCCCTTAGCAACTTGTTCCCATCGGCACACTATGTGAAAATCGTTAGCACACAATAGAGGATATGATATGACACAAGCATCGGGTAACCCGGACACCGCTGAGAGTGGCCTCAGTCAAGCAAGTGATGAAATAAAGCTAGCCGTCGACCTTATTTATCTTCTGGAGAGTCATGAGATTGAGCCAAGTGTTGCGCTGGAGGCATTAGAAATAGTAAAACAAGATCTGCAAGCAAAATTGAGCAAAGAGTAACACCTTGCAGGCTAGAGTTCGCTGCACCGCTTTAATTCCAACCCATCTATCATTCGAGCTTCTAGCCTAGTATTTACCAAACCTTACCAAACCGAAACATAAAAAGCGCAGCCTTAGCTGCGTTTTTAGATCTACCTGTTACCCTTAGATTAACGGATAACGATGTCTATTTAGAAAACCACGGTCACATCAGCGGTACAGTTTGATGTGCCTGCATCACACGCTTTATAAGTGTATGTTCCGCCGCCCTTGCCATTAATGGTATCGGTATAAGTAGTGCTAGCTGCTGTGGTCGCAATTTTGCTGTTATCACGATACACATCGACATTAGTCCCAGCTGCACCACTAAAGGTTAAATCAACCGTTTTCACACCTTTGCTCTTATAACCATTGGCAGAAAGAGTGAAATCACCTCCACCACCTGTTCCACCGCCATTATCGCCACCGGCGCAACCATTGGCCGTTAGGTATGCATCTGCCGCAGCCGCCTGAACGATACCGTAACCGAAGTAGACATCATTACCTGCTGCACCACCATCTAGCGCTGTTGCTTTAAGCGCTTCACGGATCTCGCTACCAGTACATTCGTTATGGTTAGACCAAACTAAGGCTGCAATACCCGATACCGCTGGCGTTGCCATCGAGGTTCCACTCATAAAACCATAGTCGGCCGTGCTAATGTCAACCGTGACAGAAGCTGCCGCAGTTAACGCCGCGCGATCTTCTTGCGCTGCACCCACAGCTGGAATACTCGTCGCATTAGTGTCACCTAAGGTGCCGTACAGCATCCCAGGTTCATTGTTAATGATAACGGCGCCGATACCGCCAGAGTTTTCACAGTTAGCCACTTTATCGTGAAAAGAGATCACGCCACGGTCGATGATACAGACATTACCGTTCGCACCAGCATCTGTAGCTTCGGCGGTTCCCATAAAGTATGTGTTACCTGTTACAGTGCCTGAATTCTCCATTGCGCTACTAGCTACATATCCACCATCAGCAGTCAGATTAGAGGCTGTAGCCATGCCTGCAGGATAAGTAGACAGCGTATCTACGCCACCAGCGGTAACTTCAACACAGATGTTTTCATCTGATGATGCCTTAGGTCCACGACCCGAAGTACAAGTTGGGAATTGTGAAAAGTCAGCAATGTTGTTGTTAGCATCATTAGCCCCTACCATCATGACCGATGGGTAACCCGCTGGATATGAGCGAACATTGTTACCGTCGTTACCTGCTGCAGCAACCACTAGGCCACCTGCATCAACGAAAGCTTGAAACGCATTAGATTCAGTTGAGTTAGCGCCGCCACCGCCTAAACTCATACTAATGATGTTAGCACCCGCTGCACTACAAAGATTGGTCGCTTGTGCTAGATCTGATGAATAACCCCAACCATCAGCATTGAACACTTTAATGATGTGCATATCAACGCCAGGCGCCATACCAACAACACCAATATTGTTGTCAGCCGCACCTATTGTACCCGCTACATGAGTTCCATGTGGGCCACCATTTTCATTCCAATTTCCAGTACCTGAATCATTGTTACCGCTAATATTGTTCCAAACAAAATCAGGGTTTGACGCATCAAGTCCCGAATCAATGATACAGACCTTCATACCTGCAGCACTGTTGAAGCTAACCTGATCGGCTTGCGATTGATATACAGCATAAGGCGTCACCTGCTGTGTCATTGGATTACCAGCATCATCACTAAAGCCCATCAGATGACGGCGCTGATCTGCTTCAACCAACTTAACATGCGGATTATTTAACAGCCCTTTCACCTGTAATAAGTCTTTACCTGTGAATGTCGCAGCAATAAAGCCATTACCATCGACATGGATCTGTGCGCCTAGTTTCTTTGCTAACGCCTTCACTACACCCTTGTTACCATTGTCTACTTGGATGATGTAACGGTCATCATCAGCAAAAGCTTGTGTCGACATGCCAACGCTAATTGCCATCACGGCACTTGCTAATCTTGTTAACTTCATGAAGGTCTCTCCATTATATTTTTTATTAAGAGGTTCTTATTAGAATTTTGTTTTAAACAGCGCATACCACAACATTTAAATCTTCCATTGCGACCATGTTCGGCATTTACTGCTAACTGACGAAACAAACCTACCACACCAACCAAAAAACAACAAACAATTAACAAAATTAAAACATATGTAGCACTATGGTACATTTTAAATGTTTTTATAGAATCACTTTAGAGTTGATTCAACACTGATATACTAGCGACATCATGTGTATAACGAAGACCTAAACAATGACTGATAGTGCAGCCAACAAAACCCAGAAATTAGATTTTTCCGCCATCAATAAGACCACGGCTAAATCATTTAATGATCAGAAAAATCTGATTAAACGCCTATTTAAAGGTAATACAGTCATGTGCGAGACATGTCACCAACCCCTGCATTTGGTGGTGCCCACAGAAAAAGCGCAAACAGGCCAATATGGAGTGTTTTGCAAAAAGGGGTGTACCGATATCCAACTTGAAATGGATCTGATTGTTTAACGAGTACGTGAGATGAATGCAGCCATCATTGGCGCAACAGGACTGGTTGGCCAACACTTATTGCAAAAACTGATTGATTGCGGTCGCTACCGTCATATCTGGGTGCTTGGCAGAACGCCGCCAGCACTGACCCACCCAAGCCTAGTCTTTACCGCTACTAAGTTAAATCAATTGGCCCATCTTACGCCCCCCTTTGCTATCGACCATAGCTTTTGCGCGTTAGGCACCACGATTAAACAAGCGGGCAGCCAAGCGGCTTTTGTTGCTGTCGATCAGCGGGCCGTAATCGACTTCGTCACCTTGTGCGACGCAAAATACAGCGCGGTGGTGACTGCCTTAGGTGCTGACGCCAATAGCAAGGTGTTCTATAACCGTGTTAAGGGGGAGACTGAAGCTGCACTGAAGCTGTGGGCCCATGACCGCCAAAAACAGCTGCAGTGCTATCAGCCAAGTTTGTTGTTAGGTAAACGCAAGCAGAGTCGCTTGGCTGAAGATATAGGTCAAACACTCCTGCCGCGGATCGCCCCTTTTATGTTTGGTAAGTGGGCAAAGTATCGCCCTATTCGCGCAGAGCAAGTCGCCGAGGCCATTGTTCACTTTAGTGCTAATCCCCCCAGCGATAGCAGCTCCTACGCTACAACAATAGATAACGCTGCCATGCTGGCACTGGCGAATGCAAACGCCTACCCAGTAATTTAAACGCCACACCCATTAACCAGAGTCCACACGATTGAAATTAAGTCAACGCTTACACACTATTGCCAGCATGATCGATAGCCGTTATAGCCATATTTGGGATTGCTGTTGCGATCATGGTTTGCTGGGTGCCACCTTGCTAAAACAAGGGCGATGCGATGCCATGCATTTTGTCGATATTGTGCCATCTATCACCAATAGCCTGATTGCAAAACTTGGACAGTTTTACCCCTTAGCCGCTCTATCACAACAAACATGGCATGTTCACTGTCTCGACGTTCACGCGCTGCCTTTAGCACAATACCGCAGTCAGTCTCCTCACCTAGTGATTATTGCAGGAGTGGGTGGTGAACTCACAGCAAGCTTTGTGAAGGCGATACGGCAACACGCCTTGGCTATCGGACAAAGTGTGGAGTTTATTCTCTGCCCTGTTCACCACACCTATCAATTAAGGGAAGCCCTCTCTTCGCTAGCGCTAGGTCTAATTAATGAACACTTAATCACTGAAAACAAACGTTTCTACGAAGTGCTGCACCTGTCTAGTGATGCCACAACACCTGTCTCACCGGTGGGCGACAAAATATGGTCACACCACAGTACCGACATCAACCAACACTACCTTACTCGGCTGCTGAACCATTATCGTCTCGCAATTAAAGGCGCGACTGATGAAGCGCACGCTAACATGCTCCGCGAGGCAATTAGTGCTTACCAAGCATTAACCCCTCAACAATAATTTACTTTTTGCGTATACTTGCGCCCTTTACCAAGCGATCGACTTCATGCGCCTACTAAAATCGACCATCCACCCAGCACTTAATGCCCCGCATCGCCAAGCCATCGCAGGTAGAGGCTTTCATCGCCAAGCGGCACGCGGCATCATCTTAAGGGGCGAAGAGGTCCTCATGCTCTACACCGAACGCTACCATGATTACAGCATTCCGGGCGGAGGTGTCGATGAAGGCGAAGATGTTCGCCAAGGGTTGATCCGTGAACTCGAAGAGGAAACTGGCGCGCATAATATTAATATCGTGGCTGAGTTTGGGCGCTATGAAGAGTTTCGCCCTTGGTACAAAGACGATTTTGACTTTGTGCATATGGAGTCATTTTGCTTTGTGTGCACCATAGATGAAACACTCAAAGAGACGCGGCTTGAAGCCCATGAAATTCAAAATGGCATGCGCCCAGTTTGGATCAATATCCATGATGCAATCGCCCACAATGAGCACACCATGGCTCATTGCGATAAAAAAGGAATGTCGATAGAGCGTGAAACATTTCTGCTAAAGCGAGTTGTAGCAGAACTACTCTAACGAATCATAACTAGAACACAAAGGCGCAAATAGCGCCTTTGTGGCGAAGGTTAAAACTGCAGTTTTGACTATACAGTTAACGCTTGTGATGCTTAGTAATAAACCTATCCAACTGATTACCAAAAGCTTGTTTCTCGCTTTGGCCTATCGCCGCTGGCCCACCCGTTTGCACGCCACTGGCTCGCATAGTGTCCATAAAGTCACGCATGTTGAGAATCGATTTAATATTTTGGGTCGTATAGAGCTCTCCCCTAGGGTTTAATGCAAAGCCTCCCTTATCTATCACTTCTGATGCCAGCGGAATATCAGCTGTTATCACTAAATCTCCCCCATTGAGGCGTTTAACTATCTCATCATCGGCCACATCGAAACCTGACGATACTGTCACTAAATTGATGAAACGTGACGGTGGGATACGCATTGCGTGGTTAGCGACTAACGTGACCTCAATTTCGGCGCGATCGGCTGCGCGAAATAACATCTCTTTTATCACCCCAGGACATGCATCGGCATCTACCCAAATCTTCATTTATCCCTCCTGTCCACTTGAGCAAACATCTATGCGCGTATCGACACTTCCCTTGGCTTATACCTAAAATAGTGCAACGTAAGCGCATCATTCATTGGCGGCGACTATAGCATAAATCTGCTTAGCAGCTAAGGGAGCCCTTTCCTGTTTTAGCCTATACCCAAGTAACACTTTGATAAAAAATATGGTATTTTTATATCACAATCAGGGTTTTATCAGTAATTAATTATTATGAAAGTGGTTAACAGCAACATACCTTCCCCCATATTCACCCCAGACACCTTAGCCTTCTTGGATCAGCTTGAAGCGAACAACCACCGCGATTGGTTTAAAACCAATCAAGCTGACTATGAAGTTAAGGTGCGAATGCCTGCGTTACAATTTATTGAGACGATGGCACCGCATATTCAGCAGCTCTCACCTCGCCTAACTGCGGTGGCAAAAAAGGTCGGAGGCAGCCTAATGCGTCCCCAACGCGATGCCCGCTTTAGCAAAGACAAAACCCCCTACAAAACTAATGTCGGCATTCAGTTTCGCCACTTTCAAGGTAAAGATGTGCATGCACCAGGTTTTTATCTGCATATTGCCAACGACGGATGTTTTATCGGTGCTGGTATTTGGCATCCCGACAGTAAGGCGTTAAACCAAATTCGCAGCTGTATCGTTGACAACCCCAATGCCTATAAACAAGCTTTAAAACAACTTGTGGATGCAGGTTTCGTCCTGGAGGGAGACAGCTTAATCAGACCTCCTAAAGGATTTGATAAAGAGCACCCTATGATTGATGAACTTAAGCGCAAAGACTTTATCGCCATTAAAGCCGTCAGCACAGAACAACTGTTTGCCAACGATTTTGATCTCTGGTGCAGCGATCAATTTAGCCAAGCCAACAAGCTCATGGGTTATCTCTGCTTTGCATTGGATTTAGATTATTAATTAATAAGGACATTAGATGAACAGGCAGTTAAGCGCTAAAAAAGTCACAAAACCACTAATGGTATTAGTGAGTATCGGCCTTTTAGGCACCTTACTATCAGGCTGTACCAACCCAAACACACCAGCAGGTGAAGAGGGTTATGTATTCGAAAAACCAAGAATCTTTGGTTCTGGTGGATATCGTGGCAGCCTGATTGGGCCGAGTAACTATGGGGTATCATTGTGGCGTAACGAAATTATTAATATCGATATGCGGCCCAATACCTACACCGAAAACTTTAAGATACTGGCCAATGATGATCTTAACATCAGTTTCAATTTTCATGCAGTTATCGCGATTAAATCTGGCTCAGTCAGAGAAGTAGTAGAACAGTATGGCGCAGAAAACTGGTATATCCGTTTTGTGCGTGAAACCTTCAGAACCTATGTCCGCGATGAAGTGCAGCGCTATGATAGCGTGGCCCTAAAGGAAAACCGCTCAAAAATCGCCGAATCGGTCGAGATAAAACTCAAAGACTACCTTAAAACATCACCGTTTCAGCTGAGAAACGTGGTCATAGGCAATATCAACTACCCTGAGATTGTAGCGATTGCGGTGGAGAAAAAGCTAGCCGCGCAGCAATTATTATCGGAGAAAGAGACCCAAAAAGAGATCGCGCAAAAAGATGCCGAGATCCGCATAGAAGAAGCCAAGGGGATCGCCGAGGCACAAAAGATCATCAACACCACTTTGACACCGAATTACCTGCAACATGAAGCCATCAACGCTCAATTGAAAATGGCTGACTCACCCAATCATACAACGGTATATATCCCTGTTGGAACCAACGGCATTCCGCTGATCAAAGGCGCTAAATAACCTAGGTAAAAAAAATGATTAGAATAATTATAGAGTTGAAAAACCACATAAGTTAAGACTTAAGCCCGCCTATATAAGTCAATAATACTTGGCGGGCATCTTCTATCAGCGCATATTGCTTTGCCTTACCCAGTACTCGAATCCCCTGAAGTTGCATGATTAGGAAGCTGGCTAGCTGTGGTGTATTAATGCTTGAATCAATCTGTGCTAACGCCTGAGAGCGCATCAACACCTTAACGAAAGCCTGATGCAGGCCATTAAACAGCCTTGCGCAGATCTGCTGCACCACCTGATCACTCAGGTATTTCTCAAGTACGGCGTTTTGCAAAAAACAGCCATAGGGTTGACTCGATTGCAGAGCAATAAACGCCTCTATATATCGAATGATATCGTTAACGTCAGCCTCTTCGCTTAAAAGCGGTGACAAATTTGGCTGCGAATAGTTTTCTAGGTAATGAGTCAGCGCCTCACGATATAAGCTTAACTTATCGCCGAAACTGTTATACAAGCTAAAACGATTGATCTGCAGCTTGGCAACCAGATCTGCCACCGAGGTATCGGCATAACCTTTTTGCCAGAACAGCTCCATCGCTAAGACCAGCTTCTCTTGCCTATCAAAATTACAAACTCTTGCCATAGATGATTTTGCTCTTTGCTATTAAAAATCGATCGATATAAGTTTCTTGACCGAACGTTTAGTTATGAATTAGATTCTATTCTAAACGAGCGTTCAGTTAAAGCCAAACGGCCTGACCGAACTCAAGTAAATATCGACAAGATAAACATCGACAAAATAAACAACGACAAGAGTCAGAGAGGGATAGATGAAACTCTACGAATTAGCCATGACCCCCAGCGCCCGACGCGTCAATATTTTCCTAAAGGAACTCGGCATCAAGGAGCAGGCGCTTGGTCTCGAGCGTGAGAGCCTCAACCTGCGCGCCGGCGACAACCTGAGTGACCAGTTCAAAGCCATCAGCGTCAACGGCCGCATCCCGGTGCTGGAACTCGACGACGGCCAGACCCTGTGTGAGTCTGTGGCCATCTGCCGCTACTTCGACGAAATCACTGCGCCAGAACACTCGCTGTTTGGCGACACGCCGCTGGAGAAGGCCCAGGTTGAGATGTGGCAGCGGATCTGCGAGCTGCAGGGCCTATTCGTCGCCTTCCAGGCCTTTAGAAACATCACCAAGGTGTATGAAGACAGAGAGCGCTGCGTCGAGGCCTGGGGAGAAGAGTCCCGCCAGCGAGTGATAGAATTTCTGCCGACGCTAGAGAAGCAGCTCGGCCAGCAGCCCTTTGTGGCCGGCCAGAAGTTCTCCATCGCCGACATCACCGCCTACGTGATGATGAGCTTCATCAAGCACCTGGAGATCACCCCAAGCGACGACCAGCCCCACCTCACCGCCTGGCTCACCAAGATGGAACAACGGCCATCGATCATCGCAGCCAACGGCTAACACCGCGCCCAATGTTCTGAGAGGAATTTAAAAAGGTATTAAAACCAACCAAGCTCGCCCTCCAACTAACGCCACCAGCAACGACTGATTAAACCAGATCCAGCGACCAACTGGATCGATGCTGGCTTGGTGAGAATTACTTGCGCCTGGGTTTATCGACGCTTTTTCGCCATTTATTAAAATACAAATATGCAATAGCAAAAAAAGCTATTCCAATTAAAACTCTTTCCCCTATGGAATCAGCGGTTGTTCCTTGTCCAGTTCGCGAAGCGACTATTCCAAAAAATGAGACTAAAACAGCTAGCACTAAATACATTAACGCATAACCCAGAGGCTCCCTTCGCTTCCTTGCTCTCTCTGCACGTTCTTCTTTTATTTTCTTACGATATTTATCAGTATTAACCCGTGCTCGCCGCTTAACAGGATCATTAATAATCTGCTCTATTTCTTTTACGCGATCAGGCCATTTATCACGATCAATATGTCTATATGCGTCTTCTAATTCCTCGACGCTATACTTTGAGTAATCAATTTTATCCATATTTTTCTAGTAAACTAACGCCTAGTTGAGGTGTAAACAACGCCATACTGGTGCCTCCGCATACCATCTTGAACACTAAACGCAACGCATAGTAAAAATACCACACATTGCGAATCACTCTTAAACTGTTTATTAGTTTTTTTCAACGCTAACCCTAGACAGATTTACCTATTACTTTAAAGTCATGTGAGTCCAGCAACTTCGCTGACTTTGCAGTGACATGTAATACTCCTTTACAACTGACTAGATCACCGTTTTCATGAGCATGAACAGCCTGCCAATAGTGCTCCATGCTTAGTTGTATAAATACATTTTTTTCAGTACCTCGGACCGATGAACGAACCGTTATCTCCCCAAAGTCATCTTGAGGCAGGTGCGTCATCTTGCTAACTAACCCAAATGCCTCATATTCATTAATAATGTAATTGCCTTTATAAAACGAAGATGCTATCTCGAGTGTCGGAACATGTTCAGGTAAGAACTTGAATGTAGTTGGTAACTCTTGAGTATCTACTTCTGCGCCAGCACGACAAATACTGATATTGAACGAACGACTCTTAGAGAAACCACTGAGCCCAATTAGAGCGTCACATAAGTTAGCACTAACGCCATTTTTAACTATTGATTCGAACTCAAAGATGCTTTCTGAAGCTTTATATAATTCTATCCCCTTCCCTAGAGCAACAAGGCTTCGAGACAAGTTATTCGTCACCGCTCTCGTAACTGACATCTCATCTTGATCTAGTTGAGAGTTTATAGTTTCAGGAATTGGAGCTATTAAATTTACGATAAAACTACCTATTTCTGTCTGACCAAGACGAAGTTGCTTAATAAAGTTTTGTGCCTCAGTATTCCTTTGCCCTGTGAAATACGCTTTTTTGCTAAACGTAGACAAAGTTGTTGCAGCAAGCAACAGATGAAGTCAAATCGAAGAAGCGTTAGATACTAGGTGTAAACACGGTTTTGGCCTTCGAAATCATGGATGATTTCGCAGAGCATCCATGGATGGACTTGCAGCGAGCCAAAAACGTGTTTGCACATCCCCTCGCCGGGCAGGCGATAGATTGCCATGAAGGTATGACCTTCAAACCCACTCAACACTTAAACATACCGTCAAACGCTACTCAGCAAACAAGGGGGAATACCAATCCCTACTCCCCTTGCTGCCACTCGGCTATCACCTCGGCGGCGACGCGAAATGCTTCTATTCCCGAAGGCATGCCGCAATACACTGTGGCATGCAGCAACACCTCTTGGATCTCTTCAACGCTGCAACCGTTTCGCAGTGCGCCTCTCACATGGCCTTTAAGTTCGGTAGGCGCTTTTAACGCTGCCAAAGTGGCAATGGTAATAAGGCTGCGAGTTTGCTTTGAGATCCCTTCTCGCACCCACACCTCTCCCCACGCATTTCGGGTAACGAGATCTTGCAGTGGTTGAGTAAAGTCGCTGGCCGACGACAGCGCCCTGTCGACAAAATCATCGCCCATCACCTCGCGTCTTACCGCTAACCCTTGCTGAAACTTATCTTTGTCCATAATGCTCACTTCTCCAATAAAGGTCTTATTCGTCTGCGTTAAGTCAAGGCTATAAATTACTTGTGCAAAAGATCTACTGCAAGCATTTAACAAATAGAAAGTCGTTGTATGGTACAAGAGGCGTTATTGGGCGGTTTAAAACTGGGAGGAAAAATTTACTAGAACGGCTATTCGCCAAGGAATGCTTGAAGCTTTGGCAAGAAAGCTCTGCCATCTGATACACCGCGATGATATACCGCTTCGACTTTCGACACATCACGCTCTAAGCGCGATAGCCCCAAAGACGTTTCAGGCTGTAAAACCAGTGCTGTGCCCGCAGCCTGAGCGGAAGCTAAGTCTGTTAGCGCATCGTTATAAACTCGATGACGGGCTAATATCGCCGCAGCGACGTTGGGATAACGACGATAAACGTGTTGTGCTAACCACTTAAATTTAAAGGCTGATTTTCGATAATCAGGCTCTTGGGTTAAAATAACCACTTGACGCTGATAACCATCGGCTCGTGCTTGCGCTAAAGGGATTGGCGCTGCAATCCCCCCATCTAAATAGGGCATATTGTTTAGCATTGTGGGAGTGGAGATAAACGGCAAACTACTTGAGGCGATAAGCACTTCTAAAAATCTATCATGCTCTGCAAAATCATCCTTACCAAAAAATTCAGTCTCACCCGTTAAGCAATTAAAGGCACCTACCTTAAATTCAGCATTGCCACGTTGAAAAGTCTCAAAATCATAAGGTAACAACTCATGAGCCATACGCCGATAGGTAAAGTCGGTATTAACATAGTTGCCGTCACGTAAAAAATACTTCAACCCCATGTAACGTTTATCGGCAAGGTAGTTTTGCTGAATTTTGAGGTTGCGTCCATGCTGACGCGAAAGATAAGAGGCAGGATAAATAGCCCCAGCAGACACGCCCACTTGATATTCAAAGTGAACATCGGCCTCAAGAAAAGCATCGAGCACGCCAGCAGTATAGATGGCACGAAGCCCACCGCCCTCAAGCACTAAAGCAGGCGTCGTTCTATTGATACCACTTATCTCACGATCCATATCGCTCTCACATTCCTACAACCAAGTTTTGTTTGCACAAAAACCACTCAGCACGCCAAGAGATTATGCATGCCAAACAATTACTCTTCCGCTTGTATCTGTCCCACGAGTAAAACAGGCGCAGCGTCGAGTTCATTAGCATCCATCATAGAAGCAATTCGCTCTACCGCAGACAGTAATTGACTCTGTTCCCACTCTTCAAGATTTTGATAACGCTTAATAAAGTGATCTTGCAGCGGTTTAGGTGCGCCGCTCAAAATAGTCACTCCAGCATCACTTAATGATAAATGCCACTTACGCTTATCTGACTCGCTGCGGGTTCTGACAACAAGGTCACGCGCTTCGAGCCGATCAATAATCGTCGCCACAGTTGCAGGACTGAGCGCCACCTCTTGAGCCACATCTTTAGCTAAAGGCCGCTCTAATTGCGAAATGGTTTGCATCACCATCAACTGCGGACCAGTTAGCCCAGACTGCTTATTGAGTTGCCGAGAATGTATATCGATGGCTCTGATCACTCGGCGCAATGAAATTAATAGTTGTTCGTACTTTTCCATAATCCCCTCTCATTTCAGCAGCACAATAACAGAAATATGGCTTAGACTCATGCTAGAAATGCAAAAAAACAGAGCAAACTAATTAGCTTGCTCTGCTTTTGTACTAACTAGGGCCAGTTGCTCTTTCAAGGTTGTTTTTGCAGTGAATTGCGGGGGTACTTATATAAGGCAGAAGCTTTGTAGTGTAGTTTTTCTACCTAAAAAGCTGAGAACACCGTATAAATGACCAACAAACGCTGCCCAAAGGGTTTGGCTAAAAATATTTTACTCTTTGTTAAGTGAATTTTACTTAGATGACTAGGCTACAATCCACTCACCTCGATTAAATCATTTTTGTCTCAAATAAAATTCAACCAGCAAAGATCAACAGACCCCAACAAAAGTCCGTGGCGCAATCGCGCTTAAAATTCAAATGTGCGAGATACAGACAGAACGCCGCGGCTATCACTAAGATCGGTATCCATGCTGGTATCTTCAACCGCAAGATTAAAGTCGAAACCTTTCCAGCTTGTCATATATTCAACACGATAATGGTTATATGATGCATCGCCATCCCATGACCACTTAGCTTCGTCTTTAGAGGTTGAGCGATCGAAGCTGATACGGATATCATGTCCTTCGGCAATGCTAAAGGTATGTGCCGCCATCATGATGTAATGGTCGGCATCTAAGCCAAAGTAATCCCAGGAATACCAGAAATTAAGTTCGGTTTGGCCAAGCGACGACGCATAACCAAACTTGGTATAGGCTTCTGGATACTTATAGTCATCGGAGAAGGAATCACCATGATAAGTATAATAAGCAATACCCACATCGAGTGAAACGCGATCGGTTAATTCAAAATACTTACCTGCGTAGAAATCCCACTCCAGCCAAGTGTCATCGCCATCACCAAAATCAACATTGGATGCCCAGCTACCCACATACCAACCGCTATCAAAACCATAATCTAAACTGGCTTGCAGCGCGGGACCATTGTCAGTTTGGCTCACCCCGTTGAAGGTATAGTCAGAGGTCAAGTTTACCGTTGAACTTAAGCCAGCCATTGCCGTAGTCGGTAAGGCCAACAACCCAAGTATTGCGATTTTCTTCATTGTCGTATTCATCATTTCCCTTCTTCTTTTAGCCTGAATCTAGCAAACTAAATTCAGGACATTTATTTTTAATTCAATCAGATAAAATTAAGCTTAGTTAGCTAACTCAATCTTACTAAAGTCGATTTTATTCTCTTTAGGTGAGCGTTCAATTTCCGCCACTTGTTGGAAATTGGTCGCTAAGATATAGCCGAAACAACCTAATATCAGCGCAATAGCTAACGCGCCTACCCATTGAATTTGTAGAAAATCTAAGCTGAACAACAGCGTTAAGCCACACATCAATACCAGATTACCAATGACGTATTGAGTCTTACCGAAACGCTGCACAGTTAAGTTTAGATTATCGGTATATAAACGGATCAATGAATCTAATGAGTTGATCACAAAGGTTATTCCGACGACGACCATTGCGATGTTATAAAAACCTGCTGTCGCAATGCCATTGGCGCTGTAGTAATAAAGCACGCTAAACCAGATCGCAATGGGAATAGAGGGAAATACCATCATGGCAATTATCACTTGATAGGTTTTCATTCCGCCTACAAAACGTGAAGTAAACTGACCAATCATAATGCTCCATGCAAACCACCAAAATAGGTAGAACTCGTGGTAATCATTAAATGGCAATACAAAGTGATGCAAGTTACCAAAGTAATCACCCAGCATGGCAAATGTGGTAACAAACTCATCCACACCTGAATCTGCAGACATAAACGCCCTAATGCCTGTTTTAGTTCATCTAACAGATACTTTAAGGTTGCCTCAATAAGTCCCTGTTTACCGCCAAAGTAGTGACTAATGATCCCCGGTGACATGTCTGCCAATCCGCTAATGGTGTTGATCGTCGTATGATGTAAGCCATATCGCTCAACAGAGATAAGAGTGGCATCGATAAGCTGTTGCTGCCTGACAGTTGTCATCTGCGATCGCGCCATAAAAGCCTTGTTCTCCATCGTTAAAATAGTTAATTGAACGTTCAATTAATAATGATGGCAATAGCTAGATGTATAACTATTATTCCTGCTTTATTTTTTAGAGCCAAATCACAGAAATTTTTATAATTTGCAGGAAGATAAAGCAAGCAAACCACTGTTAAATAAAGAATAAAATAGATTAACAGGATGTTAAAATCATGAACGTAAAATATTTAAAATTAAATCGAACTAAAATTTAGTTATAACGACAAGATAACGCCCGCGAAAGTCGCGTCAAAGATAGTTACAACAATAACTATTGCCTTACCTCTAATTGCCTGCCTAATGCACTGAGCAATAAGACATGGCTAAGTGAAAGCATCACTCACTGAACGAGATGGACTATACGGCGGCGATTGCGCCGTCCTATGGACTATTAAACACAAGCAAGCAGAAAATTAGGACCGAATAAAATAGGGCACAGCGACTAAGAGCACGCCAACAATCAGCAGCGCAGTAACACTCGTCATAAAGTAGGGGAAAATGCAAAGAGCAAGCCCAGTACACAGTGGAACAAGTGCCTGTTGCCGTTTGCCGTAGATGAAGTAACCCATTCCAATCGCACTAAACAAGACACTCCAAAGTAAGATGGATGCGCTATCCATAGGGTTACCTAAATCAGTGATACAAGAGAAATCACATAGTGACATATTTTAGAAGCATATAGCCAACCTAAAACTCGGCTTTGTTAGTGGTGTTATTGTTCTTCTGAAGTTCAGATAATGGTTCGTGCCCGCTCAGCCACTTATCAGCTCAATATTTCCCGCCTAGGCTCGCCACTCTTGGTCCGCAAAATAGGACTAGCGAATCTGTTAAGCAAAGATCCCAAAAGCAACGACATCTGTTAAACTTGCGGCTTCGAAATTAGAACCAGCGCTAGGCAATATATTCATGGTCGATACTTCAGCTTCTCCATTTACCTTCGCAGCGACAGATAAGGCATCGAACGTGTCGATAACTGACACCATCCATCAAGATGTGAATGCAGGTACTTCAGCCCAAAAACGCGCATTGAGTTACAGCATCACTATTCATCAACTATTTGAACAAGTAATGCAGAGTAAGATGCCCGCGGACCGCGTAGTCGCGGAGTATTTTCGTACCCATAAAAAACATGGTTCAAAAGACAGACGCATCATTAGAGAAAGTCTGTTTGGGCTATTCCGCTGGCACGGGTGGCTGAAACAACTGCCTCAAGTGTGTAATGCACCTCAAGCCTGGTTTGCTTCATTAGTGTTAACGGCCAAAATCGAAGAACATCCATGGCAAGATATTCGTGATGCCTGGTTAAGTTTTGCGGCATTAACTGAACTTGCACACATTAATAACACAACGGATATTAGTAGCTTAGCTCTCAAGCTTAAGATGATACAAAACTGCTTTAGTGAGCTGAGTATTGCCATTACCGATTTGGTACCCAACTGGTTCTGGGCGCACTATCCAAGCTCGACGCCAAAGGAGCAAGATGCCCTTGTCGAATCTTTATGCTCTCGCCCACCGATATGGGGACGCCTACAAGGAATAGATGCCAAAAAGGCTATCGCGGCATTAAGCGCTAGCGATATCCCTGCATCGATGACTCCCTACTTTACTGATGCCATTAATCTTGGTCACAAGAGCATTAACCTTAATGGATTAAAACTCTATACCGATGGCCAACTGGAGATCCAAGATCTTGGCTCACAGGTGATAGGTAACATCTGCATGCCAAAAGATGATCAGTTATGGTGGGATGCTTGTAGCGGTGCGGGCGGAAAAACGCTGCAGTTACGTTCCTTGATGTTACAGCAAAACCCTCACAGCAAAGGCAGTATAGTGGCCTCTGATATTCGTCGTAAACCACTAGAAGAACTGAATAAACGAGCTAAGCGCGCTGGCTTTAAGCAGATAAGCGTATCACCTTGGCAATCGGATGCCCTTCCCGTGCCAAGCGGACATTTCGATGGAGTATTAGTTGATGCGCCCTGCAGTTGCACTGGCACGTGGCGACGCAATCCCGATATGCGCTGGCTAGATGATGAAACCGCGATCACCGACAAACCGGCACTGCAGCTCGATATCTTAAGCCGTGCATCGGCCGCGGTAAAATCGGGCGGCGTATTGGTATATGCCACCTGCTCAATGAGTCCTAGTGAAAATGAAGCGGTTGTTGAGTCCTTTTTAGCCACTCATAGTGATTTTACCCTACAAACATTAACCCACCCATTTACTGGTGATGTTTTATCGATGCTAACGGTTCTTCCTTATCAGGCCGATAGCGACGGCATGTTTGTCGCAAAAATGGTAAAGCGTTAACCATAGCGTTAATTGGCTGGCGATAACTCGTCGGCCAATGATGTCTCGACACTATTTTTATAGCCAAAACCTGCGATTATTTCCGCATCGGTCAGCGCCTTCACTAAACCACCTGAGCTTAACTCTCCAAGCTCGATTACCTAAAAAATGTCACGCTACCGTCTTCTGTTTGTCACAGCGCTGTCACTTACGCTTTTTAGTATCCCTTTTGATGATTAATGAACAAAATCTGCTGCATCTATTGGCCATGTTTTACTGCATTGCTGGCTGGCGAGATAGCGACGGCTCACCGCCTTAACCAATAAAGGTTTTCAGTAAACAGTGGCAAAAAATCAACAATGTTTCACAGACGCTAGATATGGATATTGCAATGTCACACTATGATGAATACTTAGACAAACATGAAATGACATCCAATGACTCAACACCATGGGAACTCGAACCACAAGACAAACAGCGTGGGAAACGGGCTAAACAACGGCGCCGCCAACAGAGTGAACAGCAAAAACGACATGGCAATAGTGATGATTATCGAGAAGAACAGTGGCGTTAGCCGATAAGCATTGTGCCCAGTCAATAAAGGCTCGTCGGCATTTGCTCAATAAGCAGAGACAAGCGACGAGCCTACGAGACCATCCGAGTAAGACACTAAAATCTTGCTGCCGTACAGATATAAAAACCGTTATCAAACGTGCTGTTGCTTCGATTATCGTATTGCAGACGAATATTACGGTATCCCACAAATAGCCCTAACGCAGGATTCAGTTGAAACAGGTTTCTGCCATCAAGTTCATATTGACCATCTATATCGCCAAAACTAAATAACGAAGGCGCGCAGTATGCCGAGGTCTTCAGCGATATGTTAAAGCCAAGCTCCATCGAATAGCGTCCACCAATAGATAGAAGGCTGCCATTTTGACTCTGCTTTGGCCCAATAGTGAGAAAACTTTGACCAATTTCAAAATGATGGACCCCAGCGCTATGAACCATATGTGCCGCAGCCGACACCGCATGACCGTCATCATTGGAATAGATGTAGTCAAGTACAAGATTGGCCGATTTGTTCAAATTCATCTCCACATCGGCAGAGAGTACGTCATCATTGATACCTAGATTTAAATCGGTCGCATTAGCAGGCAATGCCATTAAGTCTAAACTAGATATTGCAAATCTAGATTTCATAAATACCTCTTTGAATATTGACCGCAAAGTATCAAAACACAAAAAGGCTAACCATGAAAGCTAGCTATCTCATTGTTTAAAATGATTTAAACAGTAAAATCCATCACGTAAAGCCACAAATCACCCCCCAAGTAAAACAGCTATATCGCACTCGTACGTCGGTAGGTTGAGACATCACACACCTCTGTACCTCAGCAACAAAGCAATAAATTAAATTGCGCACAACTTAATTTATTGCTAGTCTAAGATTTAAACAAACATGGGAGAATATTATGTCTATTTATGATTTTTCAGTAACAAGGATTGATGGTAGCGAACAACCAATGAGTGACTTTAAAGGTAAAGTCTTGCTTATCGTCAATACTGCCAGCAAGTGTGGATTTACACCTCAGTACAAGGCCCTGCAGGCTTTGTATGATACTTATGGCCCAGAACGCTTTGCGGTACTGGGGTTTCCTTGTAATCAATTTGGTAAACAGGAACAAGGAGACGAGTCGGAAATAAGTCAGTTTTGTGAACTCAATTTTGGCGTTAGTTTTCCACTATTTGCAAAAATAGAGGTCAACGGAGATGATGCCAGCCCTCTGTATCGCTACTTAAAGAAACAAGCTAAAGGTCTATTAGGTAGCGAATCGATTAAATGGAACTTCACTAAGTTCTTAGTCAATAGTCACGGAGAGGTCCTTGAGCGATTCGCCCCAACAACCGCACCCGAATCTCTTGAACAAAAAATAAAATCTTTACTCAATTAATCCAAAGAGATAGTAAAAAAATGGCAATAAACTGAAATTAGATTGTTTGTTTTTTGAACTTTATTGATCTTGTTGGCTCAAATAATTGAACGCGAAGAATTGATTTTTCATGTTCATCATTCTCCCTGGGACTTCTAGCGCGGTCCCCTTGATCTTCCTAGATCAATAGGCAACTGGATAGGTTGCCTTTTTTTATACTCCCAACAAAGATATTTTAAAACAATACCTTATATATCGATTAAAATATCCATCTAAGATAATTCGAAAAATTTGAACTATTTTTGCATCATTTACTGAACTTCTTTAAAAATTGCGACTCTGATAATAGGTAACAGATTTTTCATCATTGTTTGTTCATCATCTCCCTTTGGCGACCCTATCGGTCCCAGGAGCATTACCCAAAGCTAGCGCATATGGCTAATGACTCTAAAACACATTGTTTATGGCAACCTTTGGTTGCCATTTTTTTTGTTCTAAACCATTGAAGCCGTATTGAAATAAAATTCGATTTTTTACGATAAGGCGGGAACTAATCGTTAATCAGCGACTCTGATAATAGGTAACAGATTTTTTCATCATTGTTTGTTCATCATCTCCCTTTGGCGACCCTATCGGTCCCAGGAGCATTACCCAAAGCTAGCGCATATGGCTAATGGCTCTAAAACACATTGTTTATGGCAACCTTTGGTTGCCATTTTTTTTGTTCTAAACCATTGAAGCCGTATTGAAATAAAATTCGATTTTTTACGATAAAGCGGGAACAAATCGTTAATCAGCGACTCTGATAATAGGTAACAGATTTTTTCATCATTGTTTGTTCATCATCTCCCTTTGGCGACCCTATCGGTCCCAGGAGCATTACCCAAAGCTAGCGCATATGGCTAATGGCTCTAAAACACATTGTTTATGGCAACCTTTGGTTGCCATTTTTTTTAGCTAGTTGGCGAACTGCTTATCTAATTGCACGGCTAAAGAGGGGTGATAACCGCCTCGCGCCTTGGCATAGATAGCGGCTAACTCCGTGTGATAGCCAGCAAGCTGTAACTCGGTAAATAGTGGGCGCACAAACTTACCACGACCAATTTTCACCAGATAACGCTCAAGCGCAGGCAGTACAGGGTCGTAGTGATTACGGATCGCCACACGATACCAATCACAGGCTATTTCGGCGTTGGTTGAGTGGGTAAAATCAAACACTTCGTCCAACTGCATCAATGTTTGTTGACTGATGCTTTCAGGCAAACCCCCTAAAAAATACTGCCAGTGATGTACACGCCAATCTTGGGTATTTTGTTTATCGATTTTGCCCCCAGCTTGCCAATCCGCCAGCAGCGCATCCACTTTATCTAGGCTGTCTGAGGTAGGCGGGGTAAACCAATAGGGCATCCCTCTGCCATATACCCACTCTTGCAACTCTTGCTCACTGATCTTATCGCCATGTTCAACTAACAAGGTCTGCTTAGCATAATCAACGAAGGTTTCGGTGGTGATCGCTTTAAAGGCAAAGTGGCTGACATATTGATAGAGGAACATATCGAACGATTCACGACCAAGGCGCTTCTCAAGATCATGAACAAACATCGACGCTTTATCATAGGTAAAGCGGTTAAACGCATCATTTGGATCGCCCGTTTGCACGTTGGCGGGTAACGTTTGTGCCGCTAACGGCATTAATGCCAACTCCTCTTTTAAGCGGCCATATTCCAGTACCACCTCAAGCTGTGCCTGCTCTTGGCCAAATACCGCCTCAACGATGCGGTTGGTGAAATAGGTGGTAAAGCCTTCATTGAGCCACAAATCACGCCAAGTGGCGTTACTGACCAAATTCCCCGTCCAAGAATGCGCCAGCTCATGAGCCACGGTTGACACTAAGCTCTTATCGCCAGCTATCAATGTTGGGGTCATGAATGCCAGCCTTGGGTTTTCCATACCACCAAAAGGAAAGCTCGGGGGTAACACTATCATGTCATAACGCTCCCATGGATAGGGGCCAAGCAGCGATTCGGCAATCTCGACCATATGCTCGGTATCTTCAAACTCCTTTACCGCTGCCTGCAACAGTTCAGGCTCCGCATACACCCCAGTTCTTGGGCCTGTTGCACCAAACTGTAAATCCCCCACCGCAATTGCCATTAAATGAGTTGGAATAGGCTTTTCCATTTCAAAAGAAAAACGACCAGTTAATGGCGCATCGGCATCATTCATGGCGCTCATCACTGCACGCATCCCCTTAGGCACCTCAACTGTCGCGTTAAAGGTGATACGGGCCCTGGGGCTGTCTTGCAGCGGTATCCAACTGCGGGCATTAATCGGCTGCGACTGACTAAAAAGAAAGGGTAACTGTTTACCGCTGGTTTGCTCTGGTGCTAACCACTGCAAGCCTTGGGCGTCGGCAGAAGTACGGTAGCTAATGGATACCCACTTGGTTGCCGAGAGTAAGCGAATATTAAGCCGCTCGCCACGAATCGGATCCTGCTGATCGATGCTGAATGCTAACGCTTGCCCCGCATCATCAACAATGGATTCTATGGTTAATGCGCGGCAATCTAGATACAGCTCTCGGCACTGAGCATCTAGGTAGTCGAGTTGTAACTGCGCGATCCCTAACAATTGCTTTTGTTCAAACAGTACCGACAGCGCAAGATCTAAATGGGTGACTCTGACATGGTCGACATTAGCAAACGAGTGATGGTCTTGATTATTATCCCATTGCTTGGACACTGATGATTCCTTCTTATAGTAGTTAGAGCGGTTGAGGATATTGTAGCCATCTCCCCCGACAATACCATTGAAATTGACTCTGTTAGATAAGGATGAAACACTTTTGCATGTTTTATACAAGTATGGCTAGTAGGAAAAACCATGCGCGTAGATTAAGCTAGCTTCCCCTCGTTCCACTGCTGAAATTACCCAGCCTTTGTAGCGCCAATACCGACGTTGTGCCATTGAATGAAACCTTTAGTCAGCAACACAATTGCAGTGAAACCATTACCATTCGCTCTCAAGCCTTAACCCCAGATCAGAGAACTCAAGCCTGAGCTTTACTGCAAAAACAGGAAGCTAAATTCCACCAGCTATAACAATTACCGTATGCGCGCCAATGTGTATCATTGCCATGAACATTTCGTACGCTACGTGACCAGCCATGTTGATGTACCGAGCGACAACGGTGGCATGTTCTTAGAAGGGCTGCCCCACCAGCCGGGCAATCAAGCTGAATTTGTCGCCTATGAGCGCGGCGGACAGATCTGGAACCTGGCCCACGAGTATGTGCATTACCTCGACGGTCACTTCAACCTCTACGGCGATTTTTGCGCCTCGCTACACGACTCCCATAGCGCCCCCGAGTATTGCCCCAAGCCCGCGCCATTACTGCCGCACTTGGTCTGGTGGAGCGAGGGACTGGGGGAATATATCTCTCAAGGGGACGATAACCCGGCGGCCATCGCCATCATCGCCAAGCAGCACTTCCAACTGAGTGAACTATTTAACACCAGCTATGAGCACAACGGCGGCACGGATCGCGTCTATCGCTGGGGCTATCTGGCGGTACGCTTCATGATGGAGCACCACAAAGACAAGATAGACACCATGCTGGGCTTTACCCGCAAGGGCGATTACCCCAGATATCAGGCACTGGTAAAGCAGTGGGGAACCAGCATGGATGCTGAGTTTCAGGCCTGGCTCAAGCGCCTGAACTCAGAGCAAGCTTC
The DNA here is from genome assembly GCF_019457515.1 of Shewanella mesophila. Classification (NCBI taxonomy): domain Bacteria; kingdom Pseudomonadati; phylum Pseudomonadota; class Gammaproteobacteria; order Alteromonadales; family Shewanellaceae; genus Shewanella; species Shewanella mesophila. The sequence continues at coordinate 1,272,320 of NZ_CP080421.1, read as the reverse complement.
TTAAGAGATCTTATTCAGGCTAAGCTTCGTAGGGAAAGGCCTTCTTAAGAAAAAGCCTGCTTAGGACAAGCTCCTCAAACCGCTTATTGAGTATTGCCTTCCCCGTCGCGCGCCAAGAGCCAATAGAGGCCTTGGCTCGCCGTGGTGGGAAAGGCGGTTTCGTGGCGAGCCCCTGCTATGGTTAACACCTCTAACTCCAGGACATCTCCTAGCTGCTTCTTAAGATGCTTGCTGAGTTTATCGGCCCCATCCACCATGTCGTGTAGCATGCCCGCCTTAGCTGGCGTCTCCAATGCCCCGACCGCCAGAAACACCCGCCGCTTCTGCGCCTGTTTAGCCGTCGCCCTCGCCTTCGCCGTCAGGGATAAGATCTGCTCTCCCTTAAACCACACAGAGGGACTGCCCAGCACATAATGGTCAAACAGATTAGGCCGCTCGAGTAGCAGATAAGCCCCCAGCAAGCCGCCGAGGGAGTTACCAACGAAGGTTAGCTCATTGTCGTTAACCCGGTAACGCCCCGCCACAAAGGGCAAGACCACAGTCTGAAGATAATCTGCATATTGGCTGGCGCCGCCGGTTTCTAGCTTCCAGCCGCTGTCCACAACCTGGGTATAGTCACGCACCCGACTCTGGGGCCCCTTATCCCCCTTGGCATAAGAGAGCCCAACGATGATCGCCTCGCGCATCTTGCCGCTATTCATGGGAAAACGCGTCATGCCCGAGACAATCTGAAAGGCATAGGGGGCATCGGCCACATAGATCACCGGATAATGCCTTTCGCTGTCAGACTGATAAGAGCGCGGCAGCTTAATCCAGAGTGGATAGATGCGCTTACTCACGGGATCGGTCAGCTCGAACACTGCTGTGCGGGGGATCTCTACCTTAGGCGCTGGCGACGTTGAATTAAGCGCTGGCGACATTGAATTAGGCGCCAGAGAGCCGGGCGCCGCTTGTTCGGATACCGCTACCGTAGAGGACGCCTGAGTGGCCAAAGAGAAGGTTAAGAAGATAGCCAGCGATGTGAGCAGGTGGGGGAACTTCATGTCGGCGCAACGTCCTTATTGATGACAAAAGATGAGTAGTGAGTCAGGCAACAGACTACTTTAGCCGGTGCTAAACATGAAGCTTTTTATTGATTTAATAAGGTTTTTTAAAAAAGATGAAAATATTTAAGAATTTTTCTGAACTAATCCCGATAAAAGCGCTCTGATAATATGAACAGAATTTGCATCGATTAGTTAATCCAGTGACAGGCCTTAATTAATCATCAGTGTGTTTACCGTTCATCATCATTCCCTTTAGATAGTTTCTAGCGCAACTATCCTTAGATTCCGAATTTGGAACTTAAGCGACCTCATCAGGGTCGCTTTTTTTTATCTAGAATTTGGCTAAGACAGTCGAGAGTTTGGTCTGTTTGAACTCGTTCACACGAAAGAGGCGGATACTACAGTGTTAGTTAATCTAAACTCGGGATAATAAACGTATCTCAAACAACCGTTTGTTCCGCTAACTGCGTTGGATTCACTTGCAATAGGCGGGCTATTGACGCTTAAATACGCCTTATTATCAAAACAAATGACAAGTTTGAGATGAAATAAGCGTCAAACGGCTAATTCATCTAGCGTTATTCCATCTCTTAACCCGAGTTCAGGTTAATTAGGCCTTCTTTGACGAGTATAAGTCGGAATATCAAGTTCAGTAGAAAACGGCTGCTCATGCTTACTGCTGGCCTGTTTTTCCAAAAAATCATGTACATTTATCAGCTCTGCTGACCTAAAACGATCGTTTTTAGACTGTGATATGACAACCTTATCCTGGGTTAATAATCCCTCTGTTGGCGCCTGAATACCCGTTGCAATCACCATCAACTCAAGTTCACAATCCAACTGTGGAACAATCGTCAACCCTAGGATCACTAATGCACCCGGATCTAGCTGCTGGTGTAAGGTTTCCCCAATTTTATTATATTGACTAAGTTCAATACTCTCTGTCGCAATAACACTGACAATAGCCCCCTTGGCTTGGGTAAGATCAACATCTTCCAATAAAGGATTTTTCAGGGCCTTATTGATTGTGAGCAGCAGATCTTCACCGGCCACTTGCTTAGCAACGCCCATCGCCGCTCGGCCTTGATGACTCACTACAGCAATGAAATCATTTAAATCGATATTAATCAGTCCCGACTGACTGATTGTCGTCGTTAACCCTAGCAACACATCTTGCAAAATTCGGTTACTTTCAAAAAAGGCGTTAACTAGGCTAACTTTTTTATCCAACGCTTTGGATAATTGATCGTTAGGTAACACGATCACGGCATCGGCATACTGCATTAATTGCTCGACGCCCGTTTTCGCCAATTGGTTTCTTTGATACCCTTCAAAGCCAAAAGGGCTACTAACTACGGCGACTAAAGGCTTATTGAGGTCCTTTGCTACAGAAGCCATAAAAGGGATCGCTCCCGTTCCAGTCCCTCCTCCCATCCCGCCAGTAATAAAGATAATATCGGCAAGCTCAATAAGCTCTCTAAGCTCTGCCTCTGATTCCTGCGCGGCATCATGGCCTTGCTGAGGTTTAGCACCAGCACCTAATCCTTTTGTGGTTTCTAAGCCGATTTGTAGGCGAGTACTACATTGAGAAGCAGCCAGTGCCTGGGCATCGGTATTGACCGCAACAAAGTGCACGTTATCGCCAAAAGGAACCTGAATAAGTTGGTTTATGGTATTACAACCACAGCCTCCCACGCCAAAAACGGCAATACGCGGCACTTGGCTATTTTGCGTTAGAATTTCAAACATTAGCTAACCTCCTTGGATTTGTATCCAGAAGCTTAACTTGTGGCTGCGACAGACTAAGTCGTAACAGTTTGATATTGGCTACTGACTTTACTGATTAATCGCGTGAAATGGGCTCTTAGCTTGAGTGGAGCTACAATCTCGACGTTATCTGCCAATTCCCACAGAAACGCCCTAAACCTGGGGGAGTCCTTAACACTCGCTGTGACGCGATAGCGACCATCTTGCAATTGCTCAACATCTTGGTTTTCACTTAACTTGGCACCACTCAAAATAAAGTTTGCCGATGACGTAAAACGTAACTCGATATCAATTAACTCCGCAGTATCGGCGATTCCACTATGGGCGATATCAAAATCATCTCTGGTAATGGCCGGGGTATCGAGCAGCTGGATATCGCGCAATAAGTCAATCGAGCGTACATAACGCCTCGAATCAAATTCGCCGATAGTAAACGCCAGCAACACCACACCATTGGATATTTTTATCCCCTCAGGATTGAGCGGCATATAGTCAATCCAGTAACTTTTACCTTTGATAACCCGCTTGATTTGACAGGCTATTTGGCGCTTATGTAATAAGGCCTCTTGAATGGTTTTAAACGATTTTGGATCTGGTTCGGCACAGATATAGGGAAAAGGTTCAGGTAATTGCGCAACCCGACATGCCCAGTACAACCAAGGATTTTCCGGATCACTGGCAAGCACTTGATCTGCGCGTTCAAAATAGGGCGTAAGTTGTTTAAGACTTTGTGGTGGTAGCAACTGGCTGGCACTGTGTTTTAGGGTATGAAATGCCAGTGCCATATGGTGATCCATCAAGGTCAAATTGAGACCACGCCAACACGCAGCAATCGACCAGCCAAACGGTTTACATCTGTCATCGAGCACAAGGCCAAAAAGCCCCATATCGTACATGGATTTCAATTCCCTTTGCACGGTTCTTAAACCCACATCGAAGTCGCGACCATGTAACCGATCGGTAATAGCATTTGCGGTAATTCGACGAGGGTGACGAGGGATTTGCTCTAGCATGGCAAGCTGGCGCTGGATATTCGTTTGCATCAAAGCTTCTCATAATTGTTTGTGCCACCAGCATAACCGCTACCTACGACAAAATCTGACGCAGCAATAACTATTTCAATGAAAACCTTTAATTTAGCTTCATTTTGTATTCAATTGGTTGATGCTAGCGTTAACCATAATTGTGGCTAATGGCTTGCAGAAACTGAAGCACATAGATGCCAAATGTGATGAGCATATGGCCACAGCCGCACCTACACCGAGTTATCACTCTCTTCGATTTGACCCTATGGAAAGATTTTGGACAAAATAAATGGACTGCCCCGAGTCTTATGGACAAATTTAACCTAAGCTTTTTGCATAGGAGATATGTTTATGAGTGAACAACGATATACCCCAATATCGACGCAGCTGAGGGTATCGAAATCAACACCGTTTTTGTTAAGCGGCCATCGCCAAATAAGATGTAGCCAAACGCAATTCAAACAAAATATCATCTTCTTTTAAAGGCAAAAAAGGCCTCACTAGGAGGCCTTGTTGACTTAGGGTAAAGCTTACAGGCGGATGCCAGCTTTTTCTAAGTCTTTTGCTGTGACGCTACGTGGAAGTGGCACATAACCATCTTTCTCAACGATTTTCTGACCTTGCTTAGACAAGATAAAGCGAAGGAACTCACGCTCAAGTGGCGCTAAATCTTTGTTTGGATGCTTGTTCACATAAACGTATAGGTAACGTGAAAGTGGGTAGCTACCATCAGCAGCATTCGCTGGTGATGCATCAATATAATTATCACCTTTCTTAGAGATAGCAACCGCTTTTACGCCTGCAGTCTTATAACCAATACCTGAGTAACCAATGGCATTGAGTGACTGTGAAACCGACTGCACTACAGATGCAGAACCTGGTTGTTCGTTAACATTAGCCTTGAAGTCACCTTTACAAAGTGCTTTCTTCTTGAAGTAACCGTAAGTACCAGATACTGAGTTACGACCATATAGCTGTACATCTTTAGCTGACCAGCCGCCTTCTAGACCCACATCGCCCCAGCGCTGTACATCGCTACCGCCACACTTATGTGTTGCAGAGAAGATGCCATCGATCTGCTCGATGCTTAATCCTTTAATTGGGTTATCTTTGTGTACGAATACTGCTAAGGCATCGATAGCGACACGAATTTGTGTTGGCTGGTAGCCGTAATGTTTTTCAAACGCTTCAACTTCATTAGGCTTCATCTTGCGGCTCATTGGACCGAACTGTGAAGTTCCTTCAGTCAATGCTGGTGGCGCAGTAGATGAACCAGCAGCTTGAATTTGGATGTTAACGTTAGGATACATCTCTTTATATTCTTCAGCCCATAACGTCATCATGTTAGCTAGCGTGTCTGAACCTACAGAAGATAAGTTACCCGATACACCACTACTCTTTTCATAAGTTGGTAGTGATGGATCGATAGAAGCCATAGCGGCTACTGAAAATACACTAGCGGCTGTTAAACTCACCGCACCGACAAGCTGTTTAAGTTTCATTCTTTGCTCCAGTGTTAAGCTGATTTGCTTACTTGCTTCATTTAAGTTGCAGCTAGTATCAATCGCTACCGTGACAAGTCTATGACCGTGATGTGACACTTAGATGACAAAGTGCAATAAAATCCAGTTTTTTAAATTTCTTAAATGCGACTGTCAAACGGCGGTCATAATAAACGCCAAACGCCGTCATTATATGACGGCGTTAACTTGTTAAAGCAAATGCGAATAACCTGCTGTCAGCCACTTCCTGCAGCGAGTTGCTAATCCATATCGATGAGGTGATTAGGGATAATAAAACTAAAACAGCTACCTCTACCGAGTCGACTCTCAATATTGAGATCGCTTTGATGATGACTCAGAGCATGCTTAGTAATAGCAAGACCTAAACCTGTGCCACCACTTTGACGAGAACGGGCACTATCAACGCGATAGAAGCGCTCAGTTAAACGAGCCAAATGCTGCGGTGCAATCCCCTCACCGGTATCAGTGACACTAAATTGTGCCCCCATAGGCACCCGCTTCCAAACGATGGAAACCCTACCGCCGGGTTCTGTATAACGGATCGCATTAGATACCAGATTTGAACACGCACTTCTCAGCAGCATCTCATTGCCATAGATGTTGAGGTTTGCGTCGCTTTCAAAGCTTAGTTGATACTGATCCGAAGCCAGGGCTTGAGCCTCCTCTTTAAGCGTATCCATTAGCAGTGCCATATTGACTTTAGCTTCAAGGTTGACCGCTGACGCATCTTCAATACGTGACAGCACCAAAAGCTGCTCGACCATAGAGCGCATTCGATGAGTTTGCTGCTGCATCTGCTCCATTGCCTTAATACTGGGCGATCCTGGCTCAGCCATGCTTTGCATCATCTCAAGATAGCCTTGCAGTACCGTTAACGGCGTCTTTAGCTCATGAGACACATTAGCGACAAACTCTTTACGCATCCCTTCGAGCTGACGTATGCGGGTAATATCCCGTGCGATCAGCAACAGCTGGCCTGATCCATAACCCATGATACGGATCTCCAATACCCGAGCGTCATTTTGGGTATCAGTTAGCTCGAAAGGCTCGTTAAAATTAGCTTGCTTAAGGTAATTTGAGAAATCGGGATGACGGATGAGATTATCGATACGCTGACCGTTATCTTGTGGCCAAACTAAACCTAATAACAGCTGAGCTAATTTGTTACACCACAAAATATTATTTTCAGAATCTAACACCACGGCAGCATCAGGCAAGGCTTCGGCGCCTTGGCGAAAACGCGCTAAGAGATAAGCTAACTGGCTCACTCTTTTACGATTTTTACCCTGTAAGCGATAGATGCCATTAAACACACCTTCCCAACTGCCACTGCCATTTGGCGGTGTAAGTCGCTTGTCACGCCACAGCCAATAATTAAGCCTTGATAGCTGTTTATAATGCCAAACCAGCAAGCCAATCGTGCCGATAAGCATCACCCACAGCACTTGATTGATGAGTAATCCAACAGCAAAACAGAGCAGGAGGAAGATCACCAGACGACTGAGGAGCCGATACCCTGAGTATGAATCAAACATAAATAAACCATAGTGAGCAATTGGGCACAAGATAACGTAAATCGCTACTTGTGCCTATCAATTTACTAAAGTCGAGTGGAGAAGCGGTAGCCTGCGCCTCTAACGGTTTGGATAAGGCGGTCGTGGCTCGATGGCTCTACCGCCTTACGTAGGCGGCGAATATGCACATCGACGGTTCGGTCTTCGACATAAACGTTAGTCCCCCAAACATTATCGAGCAGTTGCTCACGGCTATAGACACGCTCGGGATGAGTCATAAAGAAGTGCAGCAAGCGGAACTCGGTAGGCCCCATATCCAGCACTTGATCGCCTACCGTAACGCGGTGACTAACTGGATCTAATACTAATCCTTGCACATCAATAGGTTCTTCTAAAGCGGTAGGCGCGCTGCGGCGCATTACCGCCTTGATACGAGCGACTAACTCTTTAGGGGAGAAAGGTTTAGTAATATAGTCATCGGCACCAACCTCCAGCCCTTTGACCTTATCTTCCTCTTCGCCACGTGCGGTCAGCATGATCACAGGTATATGACGAGTAAACTCATCTTGGCGTAGCTTCTTGGCTAACTGGATACCGCTTCCACCTGGAAACATCCAATCGAGCAAAACCAAATCGGGATAGGGCTCAGACAACATATCCAGTGCCGAGTCATAGTCCTCTGCTGTAGTTGTCGTGAATCCATGTTGTTCTAAAACAAAAGCAACCATCTCTCGAATGGCTAGCTCATCTTCAACTATCAAAATCCTAGCAGTCATATGCGATCTTCTATCAGTGAATACCCACGTTTCCATTATTGGACTTTTTTATTACAAAATTATGAAACCGCAGCGCTATATTGTCATAAAGTTGCTGTTTTTGTCATAAAACTTAAAAACGACTTCAAAAAGCAGATAACAAAAAGGGAAGCTAAATGCCTCCCTTTTATCCTATCAGTCATACGCTATCGTATTGACTTCAATAGATTAGAACTTGTGTTCTAGACCAATACCGAAGTATTTATCGTCAGTATCTTTGCTTTCCATAGAAGTGTTAGTATAGAAAGCGAATAGTTTAGTTGGCTTACCTAACTTGTAATCACCGCCAACAGACCATGAATCACCTTTATCTTCCATGTCTTGGAACTGAGCTTTCAACACAACGGCATCGATAGTGTACGCTGCGCTGAAGAGGTAACCTGTCTTGCTATCGGCACCTGTTACTGGCGAACCATCTTTCTTGTATGTCTCTTCTTGCTGCTGATACATACCACCAAGCACTAGACCTGCAACCTTACCTTGAACCGTTGCACGTACTACTTCGTAACCTTTTACGTCTGAATCATAGGCTACAGAAGCAAAGATTGGCGACTTCTTCAATTTGGCGTCACCATACATAGCTGCAATGCTGAAACCATCTTGGGCATACTGTGAGCTAGCACCTTCAGCAGCATAAGTTACACCCATTTTAAAACCGCTAAATGATGGCGTCACGTAAGTTGCTGTTTGCTCAATACGGTTTTCACCTTTGAACAAGTTTTTCAAGTCACCAGATAGGTCGTTGAATTGGTCAACTTTACCTTGAGACACTTTCAGCATAGTGTCATTGCGGCCCACAGAGAAGGCACCAAAGTTACCTTTTAAACCCACAAACTGATTACGTGCTTTGAAGTTTTCCTTAACATCATCACCCGTATCGACTTCATATTCTACAGTGTAGAAAGCTTCAAGAGAGCTGCTCAGTTCGAAGCCACCTTTAACACCAAAGCGTGAAGCATTACTTTGAATCGTAGTCGTTGCATCATCATCTACATCGTTAGATTGAGCGGTTACGTTTAGTTTGCCGTAAACAGTCAATGGTTCTGCCGCCTGTGCAGAGGCTAAAGTGGCAGTGGCTAGCGCAGAAGCAAGTAGAGTTTTACAAAAAACGTTCATCATTTAATCCTTTCGACGTTTGTTCGTCTTGGTTATTGGTTTGGACGGCCGAAAGTTTGCAACTTTTATATTGCAGTTTTATTTCATCAATCTCCTCTTGAGGCTAATTAAGTAACAAATGCAAACGCTTCCAAGACAAAACCTACAGCCAACAAGGCATACAGCGCGACGGATTGAAATATTACAGTTTGATGAATTATGTCAACAAGGCAGCTTTTATGGCGTTTTCATCACAAACGATAGCGGTTTACCCGACGCCGTCAATGGCTTACACTGCGGCTTTATTTTTGATTGAGCGCCTATCATGTGGTTTAAAAATCTTACTGTTTATCGTTTTAATAAACCTTTCTCTGTCGATACTGAAGCGCTAGAGAAGTCACTGGAAGACTTTACCTTTTCTCCCTGCTCAAGCCAGGACATCAGCAAGTTTGGTTTCTCTAAGGCTTTAGGTAAACTAGGACAAACATTGGTGCATAGCGCTGGCGACAGACACCTTATCTGCGCCACCAAGGAAGAAAAAATCCTTCCTTCGCAAGTCATTAAAGAAGCACTTGAAGAGAAAGTGGCTCAGATTGAAGATGAAGAGAATCGTAAACTCGCCAAAAAAGAGAAAGATTCACTCAAAGATGAGATCACCACAACCTTGCTGCCACGCGCCTTTTCTCGTCGTAGCCAAATTCACGCATTAATCTTGCCTGAAATCGAGATGATCTTAGTCGACAGCTCAAGCGCTGCCAAAGCTGAAGAGTTACTAGCACTACTGCGTAAAGCATTAGGCTCACTACCTGTGATCCCGATGAGCTTTAAAACGCCTATCGAAACTCAATTAACCGATTGGTTAAAAAGCGATAGCACGCCTGCTCCATTTGAGATGCAAGATGAAGCTGAACTAAAGTCAGACTCAGACGAAGGCGGGATAGTTCGCTTTAAGCAGCAAGATCTTACCGAGAATGAAGTGCTTGCTCATATCGAAGTCGGCAAGCAGGTGCATAAATTAGCGCTGCATTTTGGCCAATCTATTGCTTTTGTATTGCAATCTGATGCAGGCATCAAACGACTTAAATTCTCAGAAGAGTTTAGAGCTGGCAACGACGAAGTGGGCACAGAAGATCCTATTGCTCGACTCGACGCCGATTTTGCCCTGATGGGCAGCGAGCTTATTGCGCTAATGAGCTCTCTAATCGAAGTGCTTGGCGGCATGGAAGACAGTTTGTAATAGGGAACCTTCCTATTATTGCTGTGAAAATCATATAAAAAACCACCGAATTGTCGGTGGTTTTTTTGAGCCATAAATTGTTGGCAATAAGCCTTCAACTATCGCTAAACCAACTTAATGATTTTAGCTAAGTTGGCGTAAGTTTAACTTTTAAACTTACCTTTTGAATCAAACGGCCACTCGATACCCAACCAGGCTTTAAAAAATGCTTTTTGCGCGCGAGAAGGCTTAACCACACTTTCAAGCACTAGCTTGCCGCTTTGCTCTTGTGCTAGGGTTAGCTCAACCTCTTTTAGGCGTTGATCGCTAAACAGAGTCACCTTAATCGTATCGCCAGCAGCGAAGTCTCTGATTCGCTGCTTGAAGCCTTTAGCCGTGACCTTAAGATCGTTAATCGCAACCAATTCATCGCCAGCAACGATACCCGCTCGCCATGCGGGTCCTCCGCGTAATACATGGTTTAAACGTGACTTATCATCGGCCAATGTCATCCCCGAAAATGCAATAGCTTTACTGTCGCTGCCATAACCCATTTTTAAACCGGCTTGCTTAAGTAAGGTTTCAAAATCAATCACCAAGGGTTGATTGATATGGGATTGCCACCAATCACCATAATCCTTTCCACTCAAAGTGTTTAAAATGTGCTGCACGTCTTTAACTGTGTAACCGGTCGGAATACGATGATCACGATACAGCTGTCTATGCACGTCGCGGTATGAGCGTTTTAAATCGGTATCACTGAGTAAGGAAAAATCCAGCGACAATGAAGCGAGATACCCCTCAGAGTAGATATTCGCACTATGGTTTTTGGCATAATCACCACCAGTACTGACCCACTGCCCTGCACTCGCCTGGGCAATTGATTGAACTTCACGCCCTGGCGTCATTTGGCTACTTGCAACCCGCTTGGCTAAATCTTCTAGAAACTCTTTAGGCGTGATGACACCTGCGCGAAGTAAAAGCTGGCTTTGAAAGTAACTGGTCGAGCCTTCGGCCATCCAAAGCAACTCAGATATGCCCTCTTGCTGGTAGTTATAAGGCACCAACCCCTGTGGACGGTAGGCTTTAACATTCCAAGTATGGATAAACTCATGGGACGCCGTTTTAATAAAGCCAAGATAGTCTTTACGCTCGCGATAACTAAATCTAGGACGTTGGATCACCGTTGAATTAAGATGCTCAGTGGCGCCACTTGCACCACTGGTTGCATGAACCATATAAACATAGCGCTTAAATGGATAATCATCCCAAATAACTGATGCTTGACCACTTAGCAGGGTGAGATCATCGACCATTTTATCGACGTCGTAATTGCCTTCCCCCCAAATCACTAGCTCATAATCTCGCCCATCGGCGTTAAACTGCTTATGGGTGTTGATACCTGTTTCAATGGGGGAATCGATTAATATATCGTAGTTATCTGCGATAAAACTATGCTCATTCTCACCACGATTCATCCCAGAATAACTTCGCCATTGCTGAGGCACCTTGAGTGACACTTCGAGCTTGTGCTGTCGAAATGAAGGACTGTAGACAAACACGCCACTGGCATCCAGATAAGCATGTGACCCATCGATATGACTGACACGTTGACCCAAGGTATTGGCATATAACTGGTAGCTAATTGTCACACTTGTTGGCTCGGTTAATTGAACTAGCCATTCTCCGCTGGCGCTTCTGCGCCACTCTAAGCTGTTACCCTGCTCATCTTTGGCACTAAAATAGCGCAAACTGTCAGCTAGCGGCAGCACTTGGTATTTACCCGTGCGCCAAACAGGTAGATCAACTGCTAATTCGGATAATTGGGTCGGAGGAAATTGCACTTCTACTTGTGCCAGATGATGCTCTGGCGTAGTTAAGTCAATATGATAGTTAACATTTGCATGAGTAGAGGTAATAAAAAAGAGATTAAAAATCAAAATCAAGGGTACAACTAGTTTCACGCGAGCTTCCTTCTGTTATCATTGTTTTAATGTGAAGTTCGTCATTATAACCCGATTTAACATTAGGTTGCGGACATTATCCTAAAAACATAACAAGCCCAAAAGGGCTGGTAGCGAGAGATCAATGCGCACGTTCCTTTACTGCTTGTTACTGCCAAGCTATTTTTTTTCCTGTATGGCGGCGGCATCCTACAGCCAAATTCTGAGTAAAGAAGTTAAGTTAATCGAATCAGCGCCGCAGCTTTATCAAGATATGGCGCAAACACTGGCTTTCTCGTTAACTTTTACGAGTGAAGCGGAATTTAACCGTATCGCAGAGGAGCAAGGCTTTACCAACGCAGAACTCGAAGAGGAGATGCAATGGCTCGCACGACTATATTTAGAACCAGGTGTCGGCGCCGAAAATGCACTCGAAAAAGCGACCACTATTATGACCTCCCTAGAGATCATTGCAGATACGCCTTATGACGTGGCTTATCTAGCCATGCTTAAAGGTCGTAAGCTAGGTAGAGAAAAACAAGATTATCAACAGGCTATAGAACTTTATAAAAAGGCCCTCCACCAGCCACTGATTGAGGAAGATCTGCACAGCAATTTACTGCTACATAACATTCATTATCAAATTGGCGATCTCTATCGTATTACGCTGCAAAAAAACCAAGCACTAGACCATTTTAACCACTATAGAGACCTCGCTTATCAACTTAGAGATAATTATCTTATCGCCAAGGCAGAGACAACGCTCGGGCGATTTTATAATCAAGATGAACAATTTACTAAAGCCTTACAGCACTACAGCGAAGCGATTCGCCTGTCAGAAAGTTTAGATAAACCATTTTTAAGCGCAACGCTATCACTGCGTCTGGCGAGAGTTTATCGAGATCTGCAGTCATGGAACGAAGCATTAGAGTACGCCCACAAAGCCGCTGATAGTTTTAAAACGCTCGAGAAGGATAATTACCTCTCGAGTGCCATGACGGTTATCGCCATGGTCTATGGCGAACAGGGTTTATGGAATCAGGCTATCGATTACTATCTTAATGCCCAACAAATTGATACTAAACGTGGCAATTTAACCGCACAAGCATTGAACTATCATAATTTAGGCGAGGCGTATTTTAACAATAACCAAGCGAGTACGGCGCTAACTTTTCTGGTTAAAGCGAACAGCCTATTTTTACAAAAGAAAAGCAAACATTACCTTGTATACAATGACCTATTAATTGCCCAGGTAGCAACAAGCGTTAAGGACTGGAGCATGGCAAACAGCTATGCGGCCAAAGCCTTCATCTTGGCAAAAGAGCAGGATTTACTCGAGCAGATGATTGAGGCATTGCGATACCGAACCAAGGCATTAAAGGAGTTAGGTGATATTGAAAAATCACTCAACGTCTTAGATCAGCTAATCGATTACAATGAGCAGCTAAGTAAGGTTCATAAAGAGACACAAACCTATAGCGCAAGCAGTTTAGCCGAGCAAAAGTTAAAATTACAGTTAGCTCAAATCCAATCGGCTCAGAAAGAGAACGACAAACTGGTAAGTCAATTTCGTTTAGCCTTAATTATTACCGCATTTGCTACATTTCTTATCTCGTTAGTCTGCTTTAATCAGTGGAGAGGGAAAAAAACGGCCAATCAACATTTACAAACTATTGGTCAGAAACTCAGCCAAGATCCCGTTAACGAGTTACCTGGGTATCGCGCGTTTATCGAACAGCTCAAATTAAAACAAAAGCCAGCAATGATAGCGATGCTCTCGCTCACCGATAGACATAGTATGGACATAGATTTAGGTCTCGAGTCGAGCCAACACACTAACCAACAGCTGATGACGGGCCTAACTCAATCCTTATGCAACAATGCCTACCTAATACGCCCAGGTGTTTTTGCCATTACTCTTCCCCAAAGTCATGACTATCTGGAGGTGCTCACAACACTTCGCTCAATCATCGATGACCAAGGACTATTGAAAGGTACCACGCTTCATCTGGGTATACTCAGCTTACCCTTGATGAATAATCCAGATATCAAATTTGAACCCACAGTCTATTTTAATGTGTTACAGATGTTAACCGCAGGAGCGATCAGCTTAGGTGATGAAAAAGATTATTTTGTGTCAATAACACCTTTAAATTTCGCCCCAGCAGCAATTTTCTCAACTCCACTATACTTACATTTAGAAAAAGGGATCACTCGCGGATTAGTGAAGGTTGAAAGCAACGAAAACAAAAACCTAATCCGTTGGCCAAAATGGTCTGGCGGTGATGACAACAACATAGATTTGAATAATGAAAACTATTCAGCCTAGGTCACATAGCGCCTAAAGTACGTTTGCATAACATGATGAATGAGATACCATTAACCTATGCGCTGAACTTAGCAAAGCGGCTCAGCAACTTCTAGACTCTCTAGAGCAGGATATTTTAAGTCAATCATGATCACTGATAAATATTTACAAGGTCTAGAATGAAAGACTCTATGGCAAGCGTTTCCCAAGTATCGCTACTACAGCAGAAACTCCATTCTGCCAAAACTGCTTTAGCTGAAATAAGTGAGCAAAAAGAACAAAATCAACATTCATTACTGCAATTCATCGGCCATCTTAGTCTCGCATGTAAAGGTCAAAGCATTGAATTAGATAATAAACTTGCAAAACTTCGCCATAACCTAGGCTCAATTGAATATATCGAACAGGCTCTCCCTGAACTTGTCGAAGTAGAACAACTCCTCAAGAATCAATATCACCATGTAATGACCCAACTAGAGGAAGGGCGTTCGAGTCTTTCAAAGGTTATACGCCAACTTCAACGTGTTAACTCAATACCAGAAAAGCTGAAAAAAGAGATTGCTTACTTTAAACAAGATCTTGGTAAACCTTTTCATACCTACTGGGACTATTTCCCTAAAGTAGAACGTTTGGTAGGTTTCTATGATGCCATTTTACAGGAGCAGCTAGAACAAGGTGAGACACTAGAAGTTTTGCCTAAACACCGTCAGCTCGCCCATGAGCTGGCACAGATGATTTCTGAAATAGAATTTCGCAAAGTTCAACGCGATCAAGTTTTGGTTATTAAAGATTACTTGGCCGACGAAATTGAAGTGGAAGGTTTGATCGACGCTTATCAAACCATTCTCTCCTTGTTGTTAGAAAATATCGCCTTGGAGAAGAGTGCTTCTCAAGAGTTTCTCTATGCTCTCAATGATGCATTATCTGCGGTGAGAGAAGTCGTTAATGATTCATACAACAGCAACCAACGAAGCTTCCAACTGAAAAAGCAACTTAATAGAGAGATAAACTCAAGAGTCGATAACGTCGGTGATGCCATTATAGATATCAATGATATCAACCACCTTAAGTCTCAAGTCACAGAACAACTCGCCTCGATTCGTACCGCTCTAGGACGCAAAGAAGCATTAGAGCAGCGAGAACAAGCACTACTGCGAAAATCGATGGAAACCATGCGTGACGAGCTTAATGAGCTTAGTAAAGAAGCTAACGCTTATAAAGAGCGATTATTTGAACAGCAAAAGCTCAATATGCTCGATTCGCTCACCCAGTTGCCAAACAGAGCCGCTCTAGAAGAGCGAATGGAGCAAGAGTACCGTAACTATCAGCGGCATAAACACCCACTTTGGATTGCCGTCGCGGATATCGATCACTTTAAATCGATCAATGATAATTTCGGCCACAGTACGGGGGACAAGACTCTACAAGTCATCTCTATGGCGTTGAAAAACTCACTGAGAGAATCTGAATTCGTCGCAAGATATGGCGGTGAAGAATTTGTATTAATCATTCCCGATGTTTCTGCTAGTGATATAGAACACCTGTTAAACCGCGTAAGAGAAAAAATAAAAAATATTCCTTTTAAGTTTAAAAATCAGAGAATTACAGTTACAGTGTCTATAGGTGCTGCACAAATTCTTGATAATGAACAGATAAGTGAAACTTTCGAACGAGCCGACGCAGCACTCTATAAAGCTAAACATGAAAGCAGAGACAGAGTGATTATTGACGCCTAATACCAATCAAATTGACTATTTATCGATGAGACAATAAGCAGTTTAATTGGTATAACACATCTCCACATGAGTTGTGCAACTTTCTCCATTCCCAGTCATATTCATGAGTCACTTCTGCTGCTAAGGAGTTGTCATGATTGTAAATATCAGTCCAAGAGGCAGTATGGATCAACTTTCACAATTGGAAGTTGATCGCCTAAAACAAAATGCAAGTAGTGAACTTTATCAACTATTTCGTAGCTGTTCATTAGCGGTTCTCGCTTCGGGAGCGCAAACCGATAATGCGCAAGATTTATTTGAACAATACAGTAATTTCAATATCAACGTTCTTAGACGTGAACGTGGGATCAAGATTGAGTTAGTCAATCCTCCAGAAGCCGCCTTTGTCGATGGCAACATCATCGCAGGGATTCAAGAACACCTATTTGCAGTGTTGAGAGATATCGTTTTTCTCAGTGATCGCTACGATAACCTCAAACACATCAACCTAACTAACTCTAATCACATCACCAATGTTGTCTTCGATATCCTGCGAAACGCGCAGGTGATCCCTCGTGAAAATCCGAACGTGGTGGTCTGTTGGGGTGGCCATAGTATCAACCCTATCGAGTATCAATATACCCGTGAAGTTGGTTACGAACTTGGTCTGCGTAGTTTAAACATTTGCACAGGTTGTGGACCCGGCGCCATGGAGGGACCAATGAAGGGTGCCGCTATCGGTCATGCAAAGCAGCGTGTCAGAAATGCTCGCTATATAGGGTTAACCGAACCCAGCATTATCGCGGCTGAACCACCAAATCAAATCGTCAATGAACTGGTGATCTTGCCTGATATTGAAAAACGACTCGAAGCATTTGTTCGCCTAGGACATGGGGTCATCATCTTCCCTGGCGGCGCAGGAACGGCAGAAGAGTTACTATATCTGCTCGGCATTTTGCTCAATAAAGAAAATGCTTCTCGCCCCTTCCCTCTGATATTGACAGGGCCAAAAGAGAGCGAGGATTATTTCCATAAAATTGATCAGTTTATTGCCGCAACACTTGGGGAAGAAGCAAAAAATAAGTATGAGATAATCATCGACGATCCCGTCCGTGTCGCAAGAGTCATGAGCCACGGTATGGATGAGATCAAGACATATCGTAAAGATACAGGGGATTCATATCAGTACAACTGGTCGCTTAAAATCGAACCTGAGTTCCAACTGCCATTCGTACCTACTCATGAGATGATGAATAACCTAGACTTATATTTTCATCTTAATAAAGCAGAGCTTGCAGCCAACCTAAGGAGAGCATTTTCTGGTATAGTCGCTGGCAATGTGAAAATGGACACCATTAAAGCGATTGAGCATCTGGGGCCTTTTGAATTAAGAGGTGACAAAAACTTGATGCAATTGATGGACACGCTATTACAAGCATTTGTGAAACAACAGCGCATGAAATTACCCGGCAGTGAATATATTCCTTGTTATAAGATAGTGACTTAATACTCGAGATCCCAAGACAGCTATGAACACCTTTTTAATCATCGACGGACTTAACCTTGTAAGGCGAATTCACGCTGCACAACCTAACGAAAATGATGTAAATGGATTACCAGAACGAGTTCGTAGTGCCTGCTTGAAGCTGTTACAAAGCCATACTCCAACCCACGTCGCCATAGTGTGGGATGGAGATGGAGTATCTTGGCGAAAGCGCTTATATCATGATTATAAGAAAGGACGTAAACCTATGCCTCAAGCGCTGGCTAACGCGCTTAAAGAGATAAAAAGCTGCCTCAGTGAAGTCGGCATAAATTCAATTAATGCCGAAGCTGAAGCAGATGACGTTATTGCGACGCTCGCGGTAAAAGTTGCGCAATCTAATCGCGCTATTATCGTCTCAACTGATAAAGGCTTTACCCAGCTATTAAACCCGAATATCTCACGCTGGGACTACTTCAACCAAACAGCATTGACCATCGAAGAGCGAGAGCAAAAACTTGCTGTCGACCGAACTCAATTTATCGACTTCTTGGCACTTGCTGGAGATAGCGGCAATAAGATCTCTGGTGTACCCGGAATAGGTCCAAAATCGGCAGCAGAGCTACTAAAAACATTCCGAACCTTGGCCAATATCTACAACTCCTTAGATAAAATTGGCGCGAAACAGGCTAAAAAACTCGAAGAAGGTAGACCTCTGGCTCGGCTAAGCTACAAATTGGTTCAACTGCAAACCGATATCGCACTCAATACCCATCTCGCAAGCTATCGAGTTCAGCAGTCAACTGCGACGTAAACATTCGGTTACTTATTTCTTTTTTCCGATAGCAGCCAATAGACTATCTTCCACTTTTCATCTGTTTTATATTGTAAATAACATGTTGCCAAGGTGGATGTATAGGCTGATACCCAATTAACAGAAGGATTGTTAAGTACAATGAAATCAAAAGTTCCAGTCATAATCGGCTCTATTTTTGCCGCCTACCTCGCCTTTGTTGCCGTTGTTGTACTGGTATATGAACCAACACCCGATGATATGGACTGGGAAGATAGACAGGCTTACAACAAGGCTAAGCTCACTGAAATCACCCTCGGCATCCCTGTTGACCAAGTAAAACTACTCCTAGGTAAAGCCGACTTTTCTGAAGCGAAAACCGTAAATCATGAGACGCTTCAAGTGCTATTCTATCGCACTCATCATAGTAAATCTGATGGGGAAACAACTCGAGATGAATGCACGCCCTTACTGTTTAAAAACAATAAATTGATTGCCTGGGGACAAGATACCTATCAACAATATTTAGCTGCCGCCATCGATGGTTAACCCAACGAGAGAATATGACATCTTAGGCCACTGACGCCTTGAATTTTGCTTCTGTGGCTCTGAAAATATCTCTATTTTAGGGCCGATCTAGATCGGCCCTATTTATAGCCATCGCCTCACTCTGAGGCAATACTCACCATACTCCTGTGGGAACTTCTGATGTAAGTAACGCTCTTCGGCCTTTATTGCTATGAGATAAACAGCGATGCATGCGGGAACAAGGCTCACAATTAACCATAATGATCCCAGCATACATCCAAGGCCGATTGGATAGAGGCAAAAAATCAGATAGATAGGATTGCGCGAGTAACGATAATAGCCATGAGAAATTATAACCGAGGTCGGTTGCCACGGCTCGATAGCGGTCTGCTGACGTTTAAAGATAAACAAAATATGCAGTAAGATCGCAAAACCCATTACCATCAAAAACGCTGCGATGAATTTTAACCATTCAGGTGAAGAGAACGTGATGGGATAGAAGCTGCCCATCCAATAGGCTAAAGCCATGAAACTTACAAAAATCAATGGAGGTGGGAATTTAACTTGAGCACCTTTACGATCAATTTCAGCCATAGAAACTCCTTAAAGACACAATAACAAAAGCCGAGCTCAATCCCTGCTCGGCTTTTCCTAAATGAAACCATTCATCCCAATCAGTATAACCTTACTCTGACTTTTTATACTCAGTATAGGCTTCGCCTTGAGTTAGCCACTTCGGCGCAGGCTGACCCTTTAGGTAATGGTCGAAATACTGCATCATTCTTAAACTATAATCGACCTTGTTTGGGTACTTTTTCAAATGATGAGGTTCATCTTCATACTGCAAAAACACTACGTCTTTAGCGGCCCGACGCATCGCCAAATACAACTCAACGCCCTGCTCCCAAGGCACTGCATCATCTTTATCACCAAACATAATCATCATAGGCGTCTTAATACGTTCCACGTAAAAAACGGGTGAGTTTTCGATATATTTTTGCGGTGCCCTAAACAAGCTCTCACCGATACGACTTTGACCCGTTTCATATTGGAACTGTCTGGCAAGACCTGTACCGTGACGAATACCACTATAAGCGCTGGTCATATTCGATACCGGAGCACCAGTTACCGCAGCCTTGAAAATATGAGTTTGGGTGACGGCGAAAGCGGTTTGATAGCCGCCCCAAGAGTGCCCCTGAATCCCGACGGCATCTTTATCGGCAATCCCCATATCAATTAGCTTCTGCACACCCGATGTTAATGCTTGTACCGATGTCGCCCCTGGGTAACCGACCTCAAATCGAATATCGGGTAAGAAAATGGCATAACCATTATCGGCATACCACGCGAAATTCGGCCTATGGTTAAGCTTCATTTGCGGGAATCCATGCAAGCGATCACTCATAAATCGGTAGAAATAAACCAATACAGGATAACGCTGACCTTGTTTATAGTTCGTCGGCTTAATCAAGACGCCATCGAGGGGTTGCCCATCACCATTGGTCCAATGAACTAATTCCGAATGACCCCAATCTAGTCCTCTTCGCTGACTATCTAAGTCTGTTTCACGGTTCGCTTGCTGCGGTGCATTAAATTTTGCACTGTAGAGATCAGGGTAGAGATCGTAGCGCTCTTTCGAGAACAAGATTTCACTACTCTGTTCTGCGCGAGCTAAAACCTTAAGTTTATAATCTCCTTGCATTAATGGCTTAACACCAGATACACCCACTTTAGCTTGATAAAAGCCATCCGCTTTAGTGAGCTCATTGTAGCCATGCAGCAACAAGGTTTGCTCTGTGCTTAATGTTGAGGGCACACTTTCACTATCAAATAATCCCGCTACTCGATACTGGATCTGTTTCTTACGACCTGTCGCAGCGGTGATCCTAAAGCCCGCCAAAGAGTTAGTATTAAACTGCCAAATATCATATTTATCGTAAGCTAAAAATCCAGAACCATCTTCTAACCAAGGACCAAACCCGTAACTTGGAGCCGCTGACGGATAGTCATGATCTTCATCGGCAAATGGAGTCTTAAAATCCTTGGTCAATTTAACCCGAGTATCTTGCGCTATTTGATAGAGATAGATATCGCCTTGTTGATAATAGGCAACGAAACGCTCATTAGGTGAAAGTAACGGCTTTTCAGAGGTAGGCTGTTGAATAATAAATGGCACTTTTCGACCAGTGTTTATATCAACAATATAATAATCACGATAGAAACCAGCCCATGTGATCATCTTTAAATAGGGAACATCGCTGCTGGCTAGCGCATAACGCTGTTGCTGCTGGATTTCGATATCGGGGACTTGCAGATCAGTCAATTGAATGATCTGCTTGCTCTCCATATGCAATACCGCTAGATAAGTGCGCTTTAGCTCCTTTTTATACTGTTTAATCTCATTAGGCTTAATACGAGGATCATCCCCGTGCCAGATATTCAGCTCCCGTTGCCCTGTAATAATTGACGCTTCAAATAGATCGGCTTCATTTTCGATCTTAGGTAACTCGAGTTGCTGACTAACCTGAGGGACTCGACCAAAGAACAAACGCTTACTGTCTTCAGAAAACCTTAACTCAGTATAACGATTGAGCACCCAATCAGCCGATTGAGTAGTGAGATGCAGCTTGGCTTCATTGATATAAAACAGCGCCAATTGATATTGGCGGCCATAAGGAGCCTCTTTTGCCGCGCCATAGGTATAGGAGATGACCGAACCATCATCGCTAACAGCCACAGCCCCTATCTGCTGATCCACATAACCTTGTGCAACGGTTCGCCTGTCATTTTTGAGATCGATAAGTACTACGCGGTGCAGATTAGCGGCAATATCATTTTGCGCCAGCACGGCATATTGCCCTGACTTATTGAAATAATAAGCGGTAACATTTTCAATCGTTTGACTTTGGCCGCTGGCTAAATTAACCAGTTCAAGCTTGCGACCTTTATCATAGTCATCAACTTTGGCCAGCTTTTCTTCAGCTTTGCCCGTTGACTTATCATCAGCGCCACTCTCTTCTGGCTTTGATTCATCTTCTTCATACCAGACAGCCAAGTGGGTACCAGCGTCGTTAAAGGCGAACTCTTTTACTCTTTGATAACGAGTCTGTTGACCTGTTTGGGTATCGAGCAGAGCAAGGCCTGATTTCAACTTTTTACGCTGTTTTGCAGTAGCCTTCTCCTGTTCGAGTAAACTAGGCTCTGTAACAAATGCAGCAAAGCGACCATTACGATTCACTTTAGGCTTTGAGCCACCTTGAACCTCAAATGATTTAGCCAAATCGAGTCTTTTGACCATACCATGGCTATCGCCACGGTCAGGAGCGACTTCAACTGCAAACGCATTACCTTGTGCGGAAATGACAGGTTTGCTCAGCGACTCAAACTTCATTATGGCTTCTGGAGTAACATCTGCGGCAAACAGTGAGGGGGTAAAAAGACTGGCACAAAGCAGTGCTAGGCTGGCAGTAGGGAATGACTTCAAGGTTTTCCTCGTTTTAATTATTTTATTAACGGATTATTCTCGATTTATTAGACTAAAGTAGACTTTTTTAACACTTAAGATTCCATCATCGTCATTAGCCTCTATTAATGCAAGTTAGCCTACACAAAAAAACGTGAGATTGCTCACTATTTCCTGTGAAACTTGCGCAAAAGTAGTTAAAATAGAGCCGATAAGATTCTACAAAATTCATAGTCATTAACCGTGTCTTTCGACATGGTCAGACAATAGCAGTAACGACCAACCGTGGAAGGACTCTCCATGTCAAAAAGAACAATTACCGTGATCCCTGGCGATGGGATTGGACCAAGTATTATCGACTCAGCCATCAAAATCCTCGACAAAGCAGGATGTGATTTTGAATATGAGTTTGCCGATGCTGGTTTAGCGGCGTTAGAGAAGCAAGGTGAACTTCTTCCACAACGTACGCTGGATCTGATTGAAAAAAATAGCATTACGCTAAAAGGTCCACTCACTACACCCGTTGGAGAAGGTTTTACCTCTATCAACGTAACATTGCGTAAAAAGTTCAGCTTATATGCCAACGTCCGTCCAGTGCTTTCTT
The DNA here is from genome assembly GCF_019457515.1 of Shewanella mesophila. Taxonomy (NCBI): domain Bacteria; kingdom Pseudomonadati; phylum Pseudomonadota; class Gammaproteobacteria; order Alteromonadales; family Shewanellaceae; genus Shewanella; species Shewanella mesophila. Next base: position 1,249,482 of record NZ_CP080421.1, on the reverse strand, counting down.
TTAAAGGAACTCAAGCTCGCTACGATAATATCGATATTATTACTGTACGTGAGAACACTGAAGGTATGTATTCAGGATTAGGCCAAACTATCTCTGAAGATGGTGCCACCGCTGAAGCAACCAGCATTATTACCCGTCAAGGCGCTGAACAGATCACAACGTTTGCTTACGAATTAGCCCGTAAAGAGGGTCGTAAAAAGGTCACTATCGTTCATAAAGCCAACATCATGAAATCAACTTCAGGTCTATTCCTCAAAGTTGCTCGCGAAGTCAGTCTACGTTATCCAGACATCACTACCGAAGAGATGATCGTGGATGCAACGTGTATGAAACTGGTAATGAATCCAGAAAACTTCGACGTGATTGTCACCACCAACCTATTTGGTGACATCCTGTCAGATCTTTGTGCTGGCCTAGTCGGCGGACTGGGGATGGCGCCTGGAGCCAACATTGGTAAGAATGCAGCGATCTTCGAGGCGGTACACGGCAGTGCACCTGATATCGCAGGTAAAAACCTTGCCAACCCAACTTCAGTGATCTTGGCATCGATTCAAATGCTTGAATACTTGGGCATGTCAGATAAAGCGGAAGCGATCCGTAAAGCTGTGTCTGCGGTGATTGAAGAAGGTGACCGTACGACTCGTGATCTTGGTGGTACCCACGGTACAACTGATTTCACTCAGGCTGTGATCGAGCGCCTTTAGTCGACACATTAAAATGATATTAAAAAGCCCCGAATAATCACTATTCGGGGCTTTTTTTACGCTAGTGCGGTCTAAAATCCAACACTGGGGCGCAACCATAAATGGACAGTGACTTCGTCGCGATCATGGTATAGGTGTTTACAAGAGAGTTGAAACTCTTCAATACCATTCTCTTTTAAGATACTTCGCATGGTATCTAAAATAGTCGACACTTCTTTATAACGGCTCTTCATCGGAAGCTTAAGGTTGAAAATAGCCTCTTTAAACCATCCGTTAATCGCCCAAGCTTCGATAAGCTCAGCAACTCGAGAAGGCTTTTCAACCATGTCGCACACCAGCCAGTAAATATTCTTACGCGGCGGTTCAAATCTAAATCCATCGGCCTGGTAATGTTTTACCTGTCCGGTATCCATCAGACCTTGATCCATAGGTCCATTATCTACCGCAGCGACGAACATACCGCGGCGAACTAACTGATAAGTCCAGCCACCAGGGCATGCGCCTAAATCAACAGAGTTCATTCCGCTGCGTAAACGCTGCTCTTGCTCTTCTTTTGGGATAAAGTGAATAAAGGCTTCATCTAACTTTAGCGTCGAACGACTCGGCGCGTCGGCAGCCATCTTTAATCTGGGGATCCCCATAAAGTGAGGTGAGCTGTTATTACTCAAGGAATAACCAACATAGGCAGTGCCTGAGCCGACAAAGCACACATGAATAATCGGACGCTTAGGGTTTTCTTTCTCTAGTAAGCTACCGCTGCGCTTTAACGCTTGGCGCAAAGGTACGGTAAACTTACGACAAAAATTAGACAACTCTTTTGCTTCATTGGTATCGGGCGTCTCGACTCTCAGTTCACCCGCTTTACTAACCTTAGCCAACGCCTCAACAATTGGGGTAACCCGATCGCCTTCAGGTAATGATTTAAGTAACTCATTCGCGGCAAACATCTGACGAGTAAAAATGAGTGAATCTAGGTCGAGCGATTTCGCCAAGATGTCGGCATCACCCGCTTGAAAACACTGAAAAATAACATAGGCGTCATTCTTGTTGGTTTTAACAAAGCCACCAATATTCAATTCAGCCGCACGCTGCTGTATCTCTGCGGCACACTCTTTTTCGTAGCCGGCACGGCAATATAAAAATAGGTTAATCATCAGAACTTCCTGAATAAAAAATGGCGACCAAAGCAATTGGCCGCCATTCTACACTTTCTCTAAAATGAATACGATTATCTTAGCTCAATCTACGCTAGCTTAATCATCTAGTTCAACCACCCGATTACGCCACACAGCAACAGCAATGAATAACCAACCCAGCAAGAAACATACCCCGCCCATCGGCGTAATGGGTCCAGTCCACTTTGCGCCTAATAATGCATAGAGGTAGAGTGAGCCAGAAAATAGCACTATCCCTAGCAGAAAAAGATAACCTGCCCAATCGATCAAACGAGACTTTAACCAGTGGCCACTAAAGGCAACCGCGATCAGCGCAAAGGTATGATAAAACTGATACTCAACGCCAAGATTAAAAATCGCGATCATCTCTGGAGTGGTAACATGTTTAAGCCCATGAGCGGCAAACGCGCCAAGTGCAACGGCCATAAAGCCACTTAATGCGGCCATTAAAAAGAATCCCTTACGCATTTAACCCCCTAATAAAACGAACACTATGAGATATAGCCAGCTCAAGATTAGCCGCTTGAGTAGTGCCTGACGACTTTCTTGGTATGAAACTATGATCGCCGTCGGTTAACCACTTTAATTGAGCAGAATAAGGTGCAAGCCAAATGTCGACCTCGCCTTTAGCACCAAATTTATCTCGCTCACCCTGAATCACTAACAGAGGAGCCTTACAGTTTGCGATAGGCTCGAGTCTCGGCTCACCGCCTTTTGGTGGGACAAATGGATAACCTAAACAGATCACCCCATCGACACCAGTCTCACTAGCGACCATAGCAGCCATACGTCCCCCCATCGATTTTCCCATTAAAATGAGTTTTGCAGGTTTAAACTGCTCTCGAATCGCGGCTATATGCAGATTAAAGTCCATCAACAGCTTAGGGGCTCTGTCTGGCGGTCTACGTTTACCATCAATGGCATTCTTTCGCATATAGGGAAAGTTAAAACGCACAACGCTCACCCCGTTAGCCGCGAGTCCACCCGCCATCTCTGTCATAAAATCATGCTTCATATTCGCACCAGCGCCATGAGCGAGCAGAACAAGCGTATCTAATTGGTCAAGCTCAGGCTTGGTGAGCGGCCCTTCGATTAAACATTCACTTTGCGGAAGTTCGCTTGCCAGCATAGATGATTTAATGGTGAATATACTCTGCATCATCTTACCCCTAGTATGATATTGAAGATGGCTCTATTAGCCCGGCAGTAATTCACTACGCGATTCCTCTTCGAACATATCTAACATCCATTCTCTAAAAGCAGCAATCTTACCGACCTCGGCATGATTTTGCTGGCATACAAGATAGTAGGCATTTTTACTCACAAGTACTTCAGGAAAAGGACACACTAATCTGCCGGCCTTAATATCAGGACGAGCTAATACACTATAGCCAAGCGCGACCCCTTGACCATGAGCAGCAGCTTGAAGCACTAATGATGAATGACTAAAAATTGGACCTTGGTTCACATTAATATCATTAATGCCACACTGCCTAAACCACGCCTGCCAATCTTGGCGGCTAGAGTCATGCAATAAAGTGTGAAATTTAAGATCACTTGGCTGAGATAATGGCTTAGGCCCGTTAAGTAACATAGGTGAACAGACAGGGATCAATACCTCATTACGCAGTTTATCGGCGCGAACGCCAGGCCAATTCCCCATACCGTAATAAATCGCAACATCCACGTCATCAGTTAGTGAACTCGATTCACTATCGACCGCCTTGATCCTCACATCGATATCAGGATTTTTCTCACTGAAGTTTGCTAGCCTTGGAACTAGCCACTGAATAGCAAAACTGGGCGAAGTACTGACCGTAAGCGAACCGATAGCACTTCTCGCAAGTAAACGGTCTGTGGCATCGGCTAGTTGCACAAAAATATCTTTTATATCGAGAAAGTATCCCTGTCCCTCCTCCGTTAATAGCAAAGATCGGTTTTTACGGCGGAAAAGTTTAAGGCCTAAATACTCCTCTAACGCCTTAATCTGATGACTAACAGCTGCTTGCGTTACAAAAAGTTCTTCAGCTGCTCGAGTGAAACTCAAATGCCTTGCCGCGGCTTCAAATGCTTTGACCGCATTTAGGGGAGGTAAACGTCTAGACATAGTGATCCTGGTCTCACATTTCAATTAGTTTTTCTAATCCTCATTGTTACATTTTATCGTTTGTAAAGAAATGCGTTTTTGGTTAAATTTTGCGCCAATGAAACGAATAAAGTTAGACAGCCTCTACGACGTAATTGGGGAGTGTCTGACCCCTCTAGTTAGCCGCCCGGAGGCGACCAAAATGATAAACCTTAAAACTGTCTTTGCTATCGCGCTGTTATCTGCTTCAACCGCAGTAACTGCCGACGAAATTATTATCGATACCACAGATCTACATGCATCTATCAGCGCCCAATTGGCTGAAGGATTAGCTCAGATGCAACAAGACCTCAATGAAGATGTAAACGCCGTGCTCGTTGCTGAAAAAGATGAACAGCAAACGAACATTAGCATTAGTGTACAGCGCTCTGAGTAACACCCTAGCTAATCCTAATTGATAATAAAAAAGCCGCAGCGATGCGGCTTTTTTGTACATTCATTTTGCTTATGTTTTGAGGGGAAGAGCAAAAAACAAAAAGCCACCATTCTGTTGAATGATGGCCTCTATCGCATTAATGAGTAAACAGATTAAGGGCGATACACTTTTACGTTGTGATAGCCCTGCTCTTGCAGGTATAACGCTTGAAGCTTACTCATCACACCTCTGTCACAATAAAGCAGATAGGTCTTATCTTTATCTAAATCGGCAAATTTGGTCGCTAGCTTAAAGAAAGGAATGGCTTTAATTTCAACACCCTCGATAGCGAGAGGACTTTGTTCTTCCTCTTCTGGTGCGCGAATATCAACAACCACTTCCCCACCATTAACGGTATCGACAGTCTCAGTTTCGGTGATTTTAGTATCCATGCTAGTGGCAATCTCCCTAATATCGATAATTTCCGCAGCTTGGATAACTCTATCTAATAAGTCTTCAGAGAACTTAGCCTCTTCGGCTTCAATTTTAGAGAGTACCGCTTTTACCGTCGGCTTTTGCGAGATCACGCCGCAGTATTCAGGGATAGATTTCGCAAAATCTTCGGTACCGATCTGACGACTAATATTGATAATATCTTGCTTGTCCATCACGATAAGCGGACGCAGAATCAACATCTCGGTGCAACGGTCTATCACATTCAAGTTAGTCAGTGTCTGACTCGATACCTGGCCCATCGCCTCACCAGTCACTAACGCTTGAATACCCATTTTATCGGCGACGCGGGTAGCTGCACGCATCATCATACGTTTTAGTATGACGCCCATTTGGCCATTATCGATTTTCTCTAAAATTTCGCTAACCACAGGATCAAAGGGAACCGAAACAAACTTAACCTTGTGAGACTCACCATATTTTTGCCAAAGATGATAAGCAACCTGCTTAACACCTATCTCATGTTGATCGCCTCCAAGATTGAAGAAGCAGTAATGAGTCCGAGAGCCGCGCTTGATAAATTGGTAACTTGAAACACCTGAGTCGAACCCACCAGAAATCAGCGACAACACATCTTCCTGGGTGGCCATCGGGAATCCACCAAGCCCATCGATACGCTTTTCAACCAAATAAAGATTGTCTCTATCGATCTCTAAGTTAATTGTCATATCAGGGTTTTTAAGTCTAACGCCTGCAGCATCGGTAAATTGATTCAAACCACCACCGACATAACGTTCAACTTCAATTGAATTAAAGTCATGTTGACCGCTACGTTTCACTCGAACACAAAACGTTTTGCCCGCAAGTTGCTCTTTATATAGAGGTAAGGTCTGTTGATAAATATCATCGATCGATTCAAATGTGCTTTCTTTAACTTGCAGCACATGAGCAATCCCCGGAATACAGGCTAGACGCTCGGCATAAATAGCCACCATCTCGGGCTTATCGGCTGGCACCTTGACCATGATCTTGTCCCACTGACGCTGCACTTTCGCATCGTCGTCGACTTTTCGCAGCACATTACGAATGTTTGTTTCAAGCATCTTGGTAAAACGCATTCTTACCGGTTTGCTTTTCATCATGATTTCAGGAAACAGTTTTACGATAAATTTCATGGAAGTTCCGAGGGAATAATTTTAGACAGCAATCTGACTATTATACCAAGGTCAGTATGCAAATGCCTATCGAGCCGTGGTAAAAGATGGCAATTTTTAGAACCCTTAAACAAAACGGGCCCACTAATAGGGCCCGTTTTATGATGCCTGTCATTAACTTAAAGGTTATTGACCAACCAATATCTCATCCGACTCTTTTGCCTTACCTTGCTCTATGGCAATTTCAACCCGGCGATTTCGAGCGCGATTATCTGCAGAATCATTAGGAACTAATGGTGAAGAACTCGCCATTCCAACAACCTTCATTCGCTTATCATCAAATCCTTTAACTTTAATAAGCTCATGGGCCACGGCGACGGCACGTTTACTCGACAGATCCCAGTTAGAGCTATAAAGCTCATTACTGATATTCATATCATCGGTATAACCCGACACAGTCACTATCCCGGGAACATCTTTAAGTAGCTCCCCGACTCGACGCACCACAGGTTTAAACCTAGGTTGCAAGAATCCCGAACCGGATGAAAATGCGCCTTTTTCTCGAATTCGAATAATGATCTGCTGCCCTAACGACTCGATCTCAATGGCACCATCGACAATCTCTTTGTTGAGTTCTTGAGCCATTTTCTTCACTTGATCATTAATCTGATCTTGAGAGGATGCTTGTTGCTGTTGTGATTGAGACTGCGCTTCGGCATCGGCTTGCTCTTGCGCTGTCGATGACGCCTCACCACCTCTTTGCTCGCCACGTTGTTGCTGGACTCCACCGGCGCTGTCATCTTCACCGGCCTGAACTTCAATAGTAGGCTCGGTCATCTCGTTAGTTTGCTGATTAATGATCTCAATTGGCGTTGGTTCTGGCTTACCGGGACGAAACTCGAGTGCGATAACCGATGTCCCCTTAGGAATATCTTTCACCTCTACTTTATTCTGTACACCAAATGCATATTTCATCGAACCGGCAATTTGCTTGAATTTCATCACGTCCATTTCAGAGAATGCGAGCAGCAGAACAAAGAAACACATCAGTAGCGACATCAGATCGGCAAAGGTCGCCAACCACATTGGCGCTCCTGCTGGTGGACAATCACATTTGACCTTCTTAGCCATCAGGCTATTCTCCGTCCGTTGTATCTATCTGACGTTGTTTTTCTGAAAGATAATTCTTCAAGAATCCTTCAATAACTCGAGGATTTTGACCGTCTTGAATCGCAAGCACCGCATCCATGATCAGATTACGGTTGAGCATCTCTTCTCCCATACGTAAAGTCAATTTATCGGCAATAGGAATAGCAACCATGTTAGCAATGACTGCGCCATAAAGAGTAGTTAACAGCGCCACCGCCATCGATGGTCCGATTGATTTAGGATCATCCATATTCGATAACATAGCCACTAAGCCAACAAGCGTACCTATCATCCCCATAGCGGGTGCGACATCACCTAGCGCACGAAAAATACCAATACCTATTTTATGGCGCTCTTCAGTCAAGGAGATATCTTTTTCTAATGCCTCACGAACAACATCACCGTCATGTCCATCAACCAACATATCCACGGCTTTTTGCATAAAGCTATTGCTAATTTCAGCTTCTTCTAATGCGAGAAAGCCCCCTTTACGCGCAGCATCGGCCATAGTGACAGACTGTTCTATTAACACATCGGGTTTGTCGATTTTGAACATAAACGCTTTGGCTGCAATTTTCACCGCACCAAGAAACTGTTTAAGGTTATATTTCATCATGACCACAAATAAAGAACCTATCATAACGATAAGCACTGAGGGCACATCAATGAAAATGGCGATACCGCCGCTACTAACCATAGCTCCAATAATAAAAGCAAATGCACCAATGAGGCCTATCAGGGTCGCTAAATCCACAACTGTTCCTTATTTATTGTATTGGCTGTTTCTAAAACATCGACTAGGATGTCTACGTTTTAATCAGCTCTAAAACATCAAAGATAGGGTTTTGATGATCTTACCCCAAATCCCCCTTAAAGATAGGGTTTGTACCTAAAGTTGAGCAAAATAAAGTCGTCTAATTGACCTTCATAGCGCTAACCGCACGTATCACTTTAGGATATAATATCTGATAAAATTGAATATTGTTCTAATTCTGTTATCGGACAGCTTACACGCAAGTTTAGCTACAAATTCAAATTTTTATAAAAATTCCTCCGTAAATCGTGCTATTGCACAAATATACGACACCCTAATTTGACCCATGAAGTTCACTAAGATACTTTGTGTGTCGCTAATTTCTTGGGAATATTACCGTGGCTAAAAAACCTGAAAATCTGACATTTGAACAATCATTATCGGAATTAGAGCAAATTGTTGCCGATCTAGAGCGGGGCGATGTTTCTCTCGACGATGCCTTAAAACAGTTTGAGCGGGGTATCAACTTAGTCAGAAATAGCCAAGGTAAGTTGGAACAAGCCCAACAGAAAGTGTCTATTCTTACCCAAGAACATGATCAACCAAGTTTGCAACCCTACATAGCAGAGGGCGAATAATTGCTAACCGAAGCGATAACCCTATATCAGCAGCGGGTCGATAATCTGCTGCGTCTATCTATCGATGCTCAAGACGATACCGAACCGAAATTAAAAGCAGCAATGGAACATGGCGCCTTAATCGGTGGCAAGCGAATTAGGCCTTTTTTGGTTTATGCCGTAGGCGAGATGCTTAATGTGCCACCGGAACATCTCGACAGTTGCGCAGCCGCAGTAGAATGTATTCATGCTTATTCATTAATTCATGATGACCTCCCCGCAATGGATGATGATGCACTGCGCCGCGGTAAACCAACCGTACATATCGCCTTTGACGAAGCCACGGCAATTTTAGCTGGCGATGCATTACAAACCTTAGCATTTGAGATTATTAGCCAAGAAACAACGGCGCTATCACCGACACAACAGCTGTTAATGGTACGTTCACTGGCTAACGCTTCTGGTTACCATGGGATGTGTGGTGGCCAAGCGATGGATCTTAACGCCACCAATAAACCAATAGATTTAGATACATTAAAGCGTCTACATAAATTAAAGACTGGGGCACTAATTCGCTGCGCGGTTGAATTACCTATCATTGCCGCAGGCGTCACAGATATAGAGCGTGCTCTCCTGTTAGACTTTGCTGACGCTGTCGGCCTAGCCTTCCAAGTGCAAGATGATGTACTCGATATTATTGCCAGCACCGAAGAGCTAGGTAAACCTCAAGGTTCTGACTGTGAATCAAATAAAAGTACCTATCCTAAACTGCTTGGATTAGAAGGTGCACAAGAGACTGCTAAAAGTTTGATCGACGATGCCCTATCAGCGCTGGCTAAATTACCATACAATAGCCAGTTAATTGCCGAATTCGCCCGTTTTATCATAGAGCGAAGAGTATAATAAAGAGCCAAAGAATCTCGCTATGAGTTTGGATATAACGAAATACCCTGTGCTAGCGCAGGCAAACACTCCCGATGAGCTAAGACAGCTTCCTCAAGGCGTGCTCCCAAAACTTGCTGATGAACTCAGAAGTTATCTACTGCAATCGGTAGGCATCTCGAGTGGTCATTTCGCATCGGGCCTTGGCACGGTAGAGCTAACGGTCGCCTTGCATTATGTCTACAACACACCTTTCGACCGTTTGATTTGGGATGTGGGCCATCAAGCTTATCCCCATAAAATTTTAACGGGTCGCCGAGATCGAATGCACACCATACGCCAAAAAGGTGGGATTCATCCTTTCCCTTGGCGCGAAGAAAGTCAGTATGACACCTTTAGTGTCGGCCACTCAGGCACCTCCATCAGTGCGGCTTTAGCCATGGCTGTTGCTGCTGAAAAAGAGCAAGCTGGACGCAAAGTGGTTGCGGTTATCGGTGATGGTGCAATGACTGGGGGCATGGTATTTGAAGCCATGAATCACGCCGGCGATCTGCATAATGACATGCTTGTGGTACTCAATGACAATGAGATGTCTATTTCAGAAAACGTTGGTGCCCTTAACAATCATTTAGCTCAGCTCATGTCAGGTCGTTTATATACCACCATACGTGAAAACAGCAAAAAAGTGCTCAAGGGTATGCCTGTCATTAAAGAGATGGCTAAACGTACCGAAGAGCACCTTAAAGGCATGGTTGTGCCAGGCACCATGTTTGAAGAGCTTGGTTTTAACTATATTGGTCCAATCGATGGCCATGATGTCGATGCTTTAGTCGAGACCATGCGTAATATGCGCAATCTCTCCGGGCCACAAATACTCCATATCATGACCAAGAAAGGTCGTGGTTATGAGCCTGCAGAAAAAGACCCAATTGGCTGGCATGCTGTCCCTAAATTTGATCCATCAACCTTTGCTAAACCCGCTTCAAAACCATCAAACCCTACCTTCTCACAAGTGTTTGGCCACTGGCTATGTGATATGGCAGAGAAAGATGAAAAGGTATTGGGTATTACCCCAGCCATGCGAGAAGGCTCTGGCATGGTGGAGTTTTCTCAGCGTTTTCCTGGGCAATATTTTGATGCGGCAATTGCCGAGCAACACGCAGTCACCCTGGCGGCTGGTTTTGCCTGTGAAGGATACAAGCCAGTCGTTGCTATTTACTCAACGTTTTTGCAGCGCGGGTACGATCAGTTAATTCATGATGTTGCACTACAGAAACTGCCTGTGATCTTTGCTATCGACCGTGGCGGTATTGTCGGAGCGGATGGTCCAACCCACCAAGGGGCATTTGACTTAAGCTTTATGCGCACCATTCCTAATATGGTGATCATGGCGCCATCGGATGAGAATGAATGTAGACAGATGCTCTACACGGGCTACTGCTATAACGATGGCCCAACGGCAATCCGTTACCCTAGAGGAAGCGCCACTGGTGAACCTCAAGTCGAAGCAATGACAGCATTTGAAATTGGTAAGGGTCTGATTAAACGTCAAGGTAAGAAGATAGCTATCCTCAACTTTGGTACCACCTTGGCGTCAGCATCTCACGCCGCCGACGCATTAGATGCAACGCTTGCAGATATGCGCTTTGTCAAACCATTGGATGCAGAGCTAGTTAAACAGCTCGCCACCAGCCACGAACTCCTAGTGACAGTAGAAGAAAACGCTGTGATGGGCGGCGCGGGATCGGGTGTGCTCGAACTACTGCAAAAAATGAAATTGCCAATACCAGTGCTTAATATCGGTCTCCCCGATGAGTTTATTAAACACGGTGAGTCAGAGGAAATTTTGGCCGAGCTCAAGCTTGATAGTGAAGGGATATTATCTCAAATTAATCAATATCTAAGCGAATAACCGAGCAACAGATATTTGTATAAGCAAAAAGGCCTCAAAATGAGGCCTTTTTCATATCTAAACTTGGTGATAAATGACTTATCTTGATTGAGATTACTCCCAAATGTTAGTCATTCATCTATTATCTCAAATTAGGCTTGAGTATCGACAGAGCCGCCACCTTGAGACACCATGACCATAGCAGGACGCAGCAGACGCTCATTGAGCATATAACCTTTTTGCATCACTAACATCACAGTATTGGCAGGAAACTCTGCGCTAGGCTGCATACCAATGGCCTGATGATGATCAGGATTGAACGCTTCGCCTTGAGGATCAACCTGAGTTAGACCAAACTTTTCAACTGCGCTAGTGAAACTCTTCAGCGTCAACTCGACCCCTTCATAAATTGCCTTGGTAGCTTCATCTTCGGCATTGGTTCCTTGAAGCGCACGCTCCATGTTATCAATAACGGGTAAAAGTTCGTTGGCAAACTTTTCTAGGGCAAACTTATGCGCCTTTTCAACATCCATCGCTGCGCGGCGACGAACATTATCCACTTCGGCTGCGGCACGAATTACAGAGTCTTTCTGTTCTTCGACTTTCGCTTCAGCTGCCGATAGCGCCTGTTCCAGCTCTTCAACACGGAAATTAGCTTGGGTAAGTTCATCCATCAAACTGGCTGGATCTTCAACCACCTCGGTTTCCATTTGCGGGTCGATGGTTTCTTCAATTTGTGGTTCTTGTGCTTTGCTCGATTCGTTGCTCATTGTTACTCCAGCTAAAAATGCTTTGTTTCTGCATGCTCTGGGCATATTATGGGGATCAAATTTGAGGTTTCAAGCCCTAAGGCATGGATCAAAGACAAATATGAGCAAAGCGTTCCACACAATTGGCTTAATTGGCAAACCCCACCATACAGGCACACACAAAACCTTAAAGCGCCTGCATCATTGGTTAACGATGCAAGGTCTTGATGTTTATGTTGAAGAAAGAATTGCCGCTGAGATTGGCACTCACGTCAAATCCGTTGACCTGCTGCAAATTGGCGAATATTGCGATCTTGCGATTGTTGTTGGTGGCGACGGTAATATGCTTGGCGCAGCACGTGTATTAGCGCGTTTCGATATCGGAGTTATAGGGGTTAACCGCGGTAATCTGGGTTTCTTAACGGATTTAGCGCCAGATAACTTTGAAGAAGCATTAGGCAAGGTATTACAAGGTGATTATGAAACCGAGCATCGATTCTTACTCGAATCTGAGGTGCATCGCCACGGCATAGTAAAATCGAGCAATACAGCCGTAAATGAAACGGTTCTCCACCCTGGAAAAATTGCTCATATGATTGAGTTTGAAGTTTATATTGATGACAAGTTCATGTACAGCCAACGCGCAGACGGAATGATAGTCTCAACGCCGACAGGATCGACAGCCTATTCGCTATCGGCAGGAGGAGCTATCTTAACTCCAAACTTAGAAGCCCTAATCTTAGTACCTATGTTCCCTCATACCCTCTCATGTCGTCCAATCGTGGTCGATGCCTGCAGCACCATCAAACTTGTGGTTTCTCCCGATAACGGCGACACGTTAGAAGTGAGTTGTGATGGTCATGTTGCCCTGCCTGTATTACCTGGTGATGAAATCATTATCAGTCGCAGCCAAGAGCGTCTGCGTTTAATCCACCCTAAAGGCTATAACTACTTTCACGTACTGAGAAACAAACTAGGATGGGGAAGTAAACTGTTTTAATACAAGCAAATCAAACATAAAGCCCCAGCAATCTGTCTGGGGCTTTATGTTATCTAAATATTGATTTTTGGCATCAATTTAATGACCTAGCGAAAAGTCTAGCTGAACTGTTGCCTCGGCAGCAACCGGTTTACCATCAACAAATTTGGGAGCATAACGCCACAGTTTAATCGCTTTAAGAGACTCCCTAGCAAACAATTTTCCACCTTCAGAGGCCAACAACACGGGGTCTCTCACAAACCCCTGCTCATCGACCGTAAACGACAGCTGAGCCCAGCCCTCTTTACTATCGCGAGCATAAGAGATCGGATAACGAGGAGGCGTTCTAAACAATGGCGTCTGCTCTTGGCTATCGTTCCACGGCGTCATGCTGCCAATAGCAATACAATGCTGGGTTGATTTATCGCTCGCCCCCTCGGCTTCATAAAGCTCTACTAAACGCGCATGAGCAGCGAGTTGATAGGGATGACTGTAATCAAGCACAGAAAACTGCTTAACGACCTCTTCGAGATACTCAATAGCTTGGCTATTTTTATGTTGCACCGCCTTAATCATTCCCGCTGAAAATGTGGCTTTCACTCGCTCAATGGCATCGGCGGGTAATTGGGCTTTATAGATCTCATAGGCCTCTAAAGCATAATCACGGACGTCACGAGTATAGAAAGGCGTAGAGGCAAGTTCATTAAAGGTCAACATTTTAACTTCTGCTACCAATAATGGCTTGTCAGCATCTTCAGCAATGTCAATAGCCTGCTTAAATAAACGCTTCTTCTCTTCAGAAGCGGAAATTGTCTGAGCGGCGCCAATAAGGGGATCGACAAGCTCAATCGCATCATTTCCAAACAGCTTACGATAAGCCGTGATCACGCTGTCGAAATGCTCAAAAGCGAGTTCATCATCACCATTTTGTTGTAAAGCAGTGGCAAAATTGAGCTCTAGATGGATAACATCAAGACTATCCCTCTCAAAATAACTTTGGCCTAACTCATAAGCCTGTTTAGCATATTTCACTGCTGCATCAGTATCGGCAGCATCTATGGCCTGCTGATATGCTGCATAGCTTTCACTAAATGGAGAGGCATTAACTGAGGGACTAAGACTTATCAGCGCACTAAACGCGATAGCGACAACTTGAGACTTTAACACCATAAACAAATATCCTTATTTGTAAACGCTGGCTAAACCTTCCGTTTAACCTTAAATATTGCACTTGAGGTTGCAATACAGACTCGCACGATCTCACTAGGGAAAACCGCTCTTAAATCGATATAACCAAATACTGCGTGCGATACGACATCCTAACAGCAATATGAATTAACTTAAATGGTAAGACAGTTTTCGCAAACGACTTATCATCCAAAATGTCAGTAACAAACTGCAACATGCCAAGGAGATCCAAACCCCTGTGACACCAAAAATCCAAGCAAATAGATAGATAACCACTGCAATTAACAGCAATTTACTGCCTGTAAGCATAGAGGCTTCTTTTGACCGATTAATCGCTTGGAAAAAGGCTGCGCCAACTAAGATTAACCCCTCAAAGGGAAGCCCCCAGAAATAAAGCCTCATTCCCTCGATGGCGACTGGAGTCAACTCAGGGTTATCGCCAGCAAAGATGTAGACTAGATGCTCAGGGACAATATAGATAAACAACAGCCCAACCGCAGCGGTAACAAGGGTCATAATGATGGCAATTTTAAAGGTTTTGAACACCCTGTCGAATCGGTTAGCGCCCGCATTAAAACTAAAGATAGGCTGGGTGCCAAAAGCTATACCTTCAAACACCAAATAAAATAGCGCCTCGGTATAACTCACCACACCATAAGCTGCGACATGAATAGGGCCACCGACCCAAAGAAATGCGGTATTGTGCAGCGTCAACACAATTGATAAATAAAGGTTCATCAAGAAACTAGGAAAACCAACCTTAAGAATATTTAAACAATGATCTAAGGTTAGCTTCATCTGCTCAAGGGTAATGCGCAGGCGCGTCTTAGTGGTAAAAAAATGCTGCAAACACAGTAACGCCGTCAGCGCTTGGCAGATCATGGTCGCAATAGCCGCGCCAGCGAGGCCAAAAGGAAATACAACGATAAACAACCAATCTAGCAGCGCATTTAAACAGCCGCTGATAATCAACACATAGGTGACAAAACCGGGTCTACCATCGTTTCGCAACAGCGCACTAAAGGCGATCGCCAATATGGGAAACACACCTAAAACGAAATACCAAAATAGGTAATCGTTAGCGCTTTGCAATACCTCGCCTTCCGCGCCTAGCCAAGCCAAGATCGCTCGACTAAAAAAGGTGCCTCCCAACGCAAATAACGCCCCTGAAATCAGACATAAGGTAAAAGTATTACCCAATATTTTTCGCGCTCTTGCTGCATCATTACGACCCAAGTTGATCGACACCAAAGAGGCTCCTCCCATACCAAGCAGCGCGCCAAAAGCATAGAGTATCGCAGCGACGGGATAAGCCAACATCATCCCGGCGAGTCCAATCTCACCTAAATAATGCCCGACAAACATGCCGTCGATGGCGACATATACCCCAGTCACCAACATAGATAAAATGGTGGGTATGGTGTAGCGCCACACCAGCTTAGGGATTGGATCTGTGGCTAGGGTTTGATCATTGTCGGCGACATGCATACTAAAAGTTCTATGTAAGTATTGAGACCACTAAGTCGCGAAAGATATCAGAGCTTTATGCGTTTAGATAGCAAGATCAATTGTTGTTCCATCTCAACAAGGTCAATAGCATGCTCGCTAATAAGCTCGATACGCGAGTCCATAGCATCATCGAGTTCTACAAGGCTAAGCTGTTCATCAACATAATTAAGTCCTGCTATGCCCTCATCACAGATAACAACCGCCTTCAAACGTAAACAGTGCAGTTTCTTCACCCAGGCAAGCAGTGTCGCAAAGTCAAATTCGTAATAGCAATCGAACACCCATCCAGCACTATAGATATCATCTATCTTATTACTGCTGCGATACACTCCCAGCGGATCAAAAGATACCGCATTGTGTTCAGGCGCAGCTTGCAATTGTGACGATCGAAATAGTGACACTGACATTGTCGCTGCAGGGAGCCCTGAAGGTTTGGTTATCCCTGAGGCGCGTTGCAGATAATGGGTAGATAACCATTCAAACAGCTCAGTTTGCTCTACCTGTACTGGCTTATCTAATAAGCTAACGGCAACAACCTGCGTATCAATCGATTGAGCTTCAAGGTAGCGATGCAAATTAGTAAGATCGTTTTCATCAAGCAGATCGGTTTTGGTGGCAAGGATAAGGTCGGCAATCGCCAGCTGCTGATTAAAGGTATCATGCTGTCGATAACGACTGTCACTGACCTTACGAGCATCGACAAGGCAAATTGACGATTTAAGCGCTATGACTTGTTGAAAGTGAGGTTGGATTAAGGTTTCTATTATCGCCTTAGGATGGCCTAGTCCCGTGGGCTCGATCAACAACCTATCTGGTTTTGCCTTAGCGATAAGTTGATTAACAGCCACTTGTGTAGGCACACCAGCGGCGCAGCACAAGCAACCTCCAGCGACCTCTTTTATTGTCACCTTTCCCGACTGGTTATCGATTAACCCTGCATCTATGCCTATTTCACCAAACTCATTCACCAATACCGCCCACACTTCATCTATGGGTTTATTGGCTAACAAGTACTTAATAAAACTCGTTTTACCCACACCTAAAAAGCCTGTAATCACATGGGTAGCGATAGGTTTTACTATCATTGAAATGAACTCCAAAGCTCGGGAAGCTTCATTCCCTTAAATTATACTTTACGCGACTTATTAGCTCGGCGGCTGTCGTAACTGTTGGCTTGATTACTGCGCCCAGAAGAGGATTTACGGCGCTGATGCCCTTTAGGCTTAGTCGTCGTTTCAACATCCAACTTGCGATAACGTTCAGGTAAAGGCGCACCGATCTCATAACCAGGAATAACCTGACGCGGCAACGTTTGGCCAATAAGCACTTCGATCTCCAGCAGCATCTTTTCATCATTTAACCCAACAAAAGAGATGGCATGTCCTGCTAGCCCTGCTCGTCCAGTTCGCCCCACGCGATGAACATAGTCTTCTGCATCTAACGGCAACTCCAGATTAATCACCAGCGGCAATGCCTCAATATCTAATCCTCGAGCCGCTACATCCGTTGCTACCATGACTCTGAGCTCACCAGACTTAAACTGCTCCAGCGCACGATTTCGAGCCCCTTGGGTTTTATCACCGTGAAAGACGGCGTTGTTAATCCCATCGAGCTTCAACTCTTTATGCAGCGATTCAGCGCTCTCTTTACTGCTGACAAAGACAAGTACCTGCTGCCAATTGTTACGGCCGATAAGTTCCGCGAGCAGCTCAGCCTTACGGCGTTTATCGAGGGTATAGACCTCTTGCTTAATCAGGCTTGCAGTCGAACTTTGAGTCACGTTAATCCACTCTGGATTATTGAGCATCTTAGTCGCGAGCACCTTAATGCCGTGACTAAATGTTGCCGAAAAAAGTTGGGTAGAATGTTGTTTCGCGACTAAGGTTTTTACCCGCTCAATATCCTTTACGAAGCCGAGATCTAACATACGGTCAGCCTCGTCAATAACCAGATGATCGACCAAAGAGAGATCTAATCCATGCTGACCAATAAGATCAAACAAACGGCCAGGAGTGGCCACCAAAATATCTACTCCTTGCGCCAATGCTTTTCGCTGAGGATTGATATTAGCGCCGCCATAGACAGCGACCGATTTTAGCGTCGTTAACTGACTATATTTGTTAATACTCTCGCCAACCTGAATGGCTAATTCACGTGTCGGCGTCAAGACCAATACCCTAAGTCTCCCCTTTGGCTTATCTTCTTGAAGCAAACGATGCAAAAAAGGAAGGCTAAATGCGGCGGTTTTACCCGTGCCAGTCTCGGCACAAGCCATCACATCTAAACCCTGCATGGCTGTCGGGATCACTTTTGATTGCACCTCTGTCATGCTGGTATAACCACAAAGCGCCGTCGCTTGGCTCAAAAGGGGATGGAGAGGGAGAGAATCAAAATTCATATTAGGCTCGCAGATCTTGGGGGCATTAAATCAAAAGTGATCGCGGAGTCTACCAAAAACTGCATGATAAGGATAATAGCCATTAGCATAAAAGCGTGAAAATGATCAAATGACACAGTAGATATCTAAAACGCGTTAACTCCAGACTCGACCGAATCACTGCTTTTTCAAATAAAGCAGCTCAAACTCGGCTAACGGCACAGGCATAGAAAACAGGTATCCTTGGCCAAAATCACATCCGGCATCGGCTAATATCTGTTGTTGATATGGCGTCTCAACGCCCTCAGCGATGACCTTAATCCCCAGCTTATGGGCCATAACGATAATCGCTTCACACAAGGCTACGCCGTCGCTATCAGACTCTAAATTGCGAGTAAAAGACTGATCAATTTTAAGATAATCGATATCAAACTTTTTCAAATAAGCCAGTGAAGAATAGCCCGTACCAAAATCATCGAGAGACACTTGAATACCCGCATCACGATAAGCCAATAATTTATCCGTGACTCCCATTGAAGCATCTAACAATAATCCTTCGGTGATCTCCACGCAAATGGCATTACTTGAGAGGCCGAGATGTCTAAGCAGGGCGAGCCAACTGGTGAAGACATCACCTTCATCACGAAATTGAATAGGTGATTTATTTATACTGATCTGAATCTCCACCCCAAATTCGCTACGCCAACGAGCCGACTGTTGCGCCGCCTTTTCAAAAACCCAGTTGCCAATATCATTAATGAGTCCAGTTTCCTCAGCCACAGGAATAAACTCACCAGGAGACACCATTCCTCGTTCAGGGTGATTCCAGCGAATAAGCGCTTCCGCTTTGTTTACCCGACCATTTGCCATATCGATAATGGGCTGATAATAGATCTCAAACTCTTTTCTCCCTATGGCATTACGTAAATCTTTCACCAAGGCCATACGATAATGTGCATACTCCTGCATAGACGGGGTAAAGTAGTGGAAACGATTACGCCCTTGTTCCTTAGCCGCATACATCGCCTGATCTGCATGCTTGAGTAAACTATCAATACTGTTTGCGTCATCAGGATAGATAGTGATACCTATGCTGGCACTGATATAGGCGGTCTCATCCCCTAAACAATAAGGCTCAGCAATTCTTTCTAAAATCCCCTGCGCAACACGCTCTATTCCTCGAGGAGAATCTACCGCAGAGAGCACAACGGTAAATTCATCACCACCTAACCTGGCAACAACATCTGATTCTCTAATACAGCTCTTGAGGCGTTTGGCGGTTTCCTGCAACAGCAGATCACCGACATCATGGCCTAAGGTATCGTTAACCTCTTTAAAAAAATCTAGATCAAGAAACATCAAAGCAAAATGACTTTTATTGCGATCGATACGCAGTATTTCGGTACTTAGGTATTCCAGTAACATGCGCCGATTAGGCAATCCGGTGAGAGGATCATAGTTAGCCTGCTTCCAAATAATATGCTCGGCTTGCTTCTTTTCGGTAATATCAGAGAACAAAGCTACTCGGCGAAACACCTCACCATGTTTGTCATAAATACTATTAATTGTCAGCCACACCATAAACTCATGACCAAGCTTGCTTTTTAACCAGAGTTCACCTTGCCAATGACCTTGCTCCAAAATGGCGGTTTCAAGCTCCGCATATTGATGCTTATTTTTGTCACACTCTAAAATACTAATATGTTTGCTTAAGACTTCATGCTCGTTATAACCCGTGATACTAGTGAAAGCGGCATTAATGGTAATGACATTGCCGTTGAGATCTTGTACGCTCATCGCTTCGCTAGAGTTGTTATAAACCGATGCCGCAAGCTCAAGAGATTCCTGTACCTGTTTACGTTCAGTAATATCGACATGAATGCCACACATCCGCAGCGGCTCGCCATTAATGTCACGACTAACCACCTTTCCAGAGTCTGATATCCAGCGCTCTTCGCCTTTCTGACTAATGAGTCGATATTCCAGACTATAACTTTCAGTATCCCCTTTAAGGTGATTATCAATCGAGGTCAAAACCGCCATTCTATCTTGGGGATGAATAGCATCTTGCCAGAGCCTGCTGTCACTATTTAAACGTTCGAGATCGCACCCTAATAAATCAGCACACCTTGGATTACGCTTGATCTCATTGGTCTTAATATCCCAATCCCAGAAACCTAAGTCACTACTTTCGAGCACAAGAGATAGACGCTCTTGGTTGGTTCTAACCGCCATTTCAGCTTGTTTATGCAAGGTGATGTCAATAAATCCTGCAATCACCATTTCGACACCCTTGCTCATTCGGCGGCAAGCGACAGTTAAATGGGTATAAACTATCTCTCCACCTTTTGCGATAAAGCGTTTATCCATCTCATAGGCATCAATTTCTCCCCGTAACATCATGTCAAATTGTTGTTCGTCGGCTTTGAGATCCTCAAAGTAGGTGAGATCGGACCAAGTTCGGTTTAACAACTCCTTCTCACTGTATTTGAGCATTTTACATAATCTAGGATTAACCTTGATCCAGCGCTTATCGACAGAGGTAATCGCAATCCCCATATTGCCAATATCAAATTGAGTGCGAAAAATAAAATCATCTTGTAATTGAACCTTGGCATCTCGCTCTATTTCAAATCGGCGAGATAGCATTAACCCGATAAGCGCGGTCACCAAAGGGAATAACAGCAGAACTGGCAAACCAATTTGATAAAGTAAATTTAAAGAAAGCTTTGATGGCAGGAAAAAAAAAGACGACAGAACGATTAAATGCAGTATAAAACCAAAGGAATACAGCTCCTTGAATGCCATATCCGCAATTTGGTTTTTGCGGTAATAGCGCCACAAGCTGCCAGTACAGGCAGCAGCAAGCATGGCAACACTACCTGCAATCATGGCAGAACCGCCTTCAAGTAAGCGATAACCTATGCCAATTGATGCAGCGATAAAGGTTGGCAAACCGCCAAAGAACAGACCGGAAATCGCTAAAACAACCGTTCGAGTGTCGACAAAAATACCTGGGGAATACTCCCAAGAAGCCAGCATTGTGACTATTGTCACCAGACCAATGACCATTCCGGTTGATAAACGCCAAAGTAAAAAGTGCTCACTACGCTGCTGACGAGGCACCGCATCGTAAATAAACACCAATATCAACAATAGTGCTGCATTCTGGAGAAGTGCAAATAGCGAATCTTGATTCATATCAATCGTAAGTTATTATTATCATTTTGATAACATCAGTGTGAGTTTAGCAGAAATATTTGTAAAAAATACGCCAGTTATCAACAACACATGAAAAGCTATCGCTTTGCAAACTCAATTGACTCTAAGCAATCTTTAACCTCACTCTAAAATCGACGAGTAACCAGCGAAACTTGCCACTATATAGTGCCGATAGTTTAGAGTGTCTCTAGAGGTGTGCAGGCGATAGCGATAGCGATAGCAAAAACAACACAATGAACCAATTATTCATTTTGATCTGCTTTGAAACAGCTTATGATAAAGACTATTAGGAAGCTTTGCCTCAAGGATTATGATGCGCAAATATACCCAATGGGCAGTACCATGCCTATTTTCAATCTGCATAATGCTGCATCCATCATTACAAGCCGATGACAAACCGCATCATATAAAAGTCGCCGCCGAAGATAACTGGGCACCTTTTGCGGATCACAATGGCAAAGGTTTGTCCCATGACTTGATCAACCAAGCATTTTCGCTAATGAATATTAGTGTCGATACGATTGTAGTGCCCTATGCGAGGGGACTCGTCATGGCCGACAGAGGCTTGGTTGATGCGGTTTTCAATTTACATAAAGAACTGAGTACAGAAGACAGATTCATTTTTGGCAGCGAACCACTCTTTTCAACGACAGCCTCTTTCTACCAAAACGATGCGTACCCCATTACGGCTCATACTAAATGGAATATTCCTAAAAATACTACGGTTGGTATTATTGAAGGATATGAATATGGTGATGAATTGGCTAATCTCACCCACCTTAAATTGGTTAAAGTGAAAAATCATAGTCAGCTGATCAACTTGCTCCTACTCAATCGTCTCGATGCTGTCATCATGTACGATCAAGTCGCCAAACAATACCTTGCCGAAATGGGGGTTTCAGATGTGATCAGCAAGAGCGTTCATAATCATACAGGAGAACTCTATCTCGCATTTTCGAAACGCAGTCCATATGCTAAGCAATTTGCAGATATGTTAGATCAAGGCCTCAAAGCGCTGCATCAAGATGGTCGCTACGACAAAATTATGAGCTCGCTCCAGACATCAATAAAATGATCACTATATGCAGTGGTGATGGCACTGCATCTCACACATTTAATATGTTAAACTTGGGCTCTTTATCTTAATGATCTAAGCCATGAATAGCGCCGCTCTCCCACAATTTAGTTCAACGTTTCATTTTCCGGTACAAATATATTATGAAGACACCGATTTTTCAGGAGTGGTCTATCATCCTAATTTTTTAAAGTATTTTGAACGGGCACGTGAACATGTTATCGGAGCCGAGCTACTGGCGAGCCTTTGGGATACTCATGGCCTAGGCTTTGCGGTCTATCGCAGCGATATGCTATGTCATGATGGCGTTGAATTTGCTGAAATTATCGATGTAAGGACGACATTTTATTTCGAGAGTAAGTACCGCACAGTATGGCAACAAGAGATTTGGCGTCCCAATGGGAAAAAGCCCGCCGTTACCGCACAGATAGAGATGGTCTGCATGAACAAGGCCCGTCAACTAGCTCCTATGTCTCCAGAGGTTATACGTTTATTGAGCCAGAATTTCAGCGAAAAAATCGCGCTATAACTTAGCGCTGTTTAGCTTGCGCCAGTTCATCTCTAATTCAGCGGCGGTCATGGGTTTAGCATAGAGAACGCCTTGAATTTTATCGACTCCCATATCGCAGAGCATATCAAAAGCCCTCTGAGTCTCGACGCCCTCAACCGTTACCGAAAACCCAAGTCCTTTAGCGAGCTCTATCGCACTCTTGAGAATATGTTGCCCTCGCTTGTCATCATCGATATTGTCGAGAAAGGCTTTATCAATTTTAACCTCATCAACTGGAAGCAGCTTAAGATAAGCAAGTGATGAATGGCCTGTTCCAAAGTCATCTATCGCAACATTAACGCCAGCGAGTTTAAGCTTATTTAGCGCAGCCACCGCACGGGTCATATCAGTCATGAGTTGGCTTTCAGTGATCTCTATCGCCAATAAGTCTGCGCTCAGATCATGTTTTTTCAATTGGGCAATAATAGACTCGCTAAGCCGTTTACTATTGAGATCATCGATTGCCAAATTAACAGCCACTTGCATGACGAGTCCACTATTGTGCCATTGACGCTGTTGAATCAAAACTTGTTCAATCACCCATTGACTCAGCATGCTAATCATTCCTGCACATTCCAGTAGAGGAATAAACTCGCTAGGAGAAACAGCACCAACAACCGAGCTATTCCAACGGATCAAAGCTTCAGCATGGGTACAATTACCATCAACAACATTGTATTTCGGCTGATAAACGATATAGAGTTCGTTATTTTTAAGCGCCTTAGGAAAGCAGCTAATCAAGGTCAGTTGCCTATGTTGGCTAATGTCATCACCTTCCCGATAGCTTGCCATCAAGTTACTGCTGGCTTTTGCCCTCACCAAGGCTAAATCCAACCGCCTTAACATCTGGCTAACATCACAGTGATATAGGGACAGATCTAAATAGCCCACTTGTACCTGCAAATTAATAAGGGTGTCATTAATACTGATCGGTTGCTGCAGTGTATGTTGTAAAACAGCTAATTGCGTCTCATTGAGTGGTGTCTTAAAGAAAATAAGAAACTCATCTTCATTCATGCGTGCCAGCATGTCTTGTTCACCCACTTGTAGCTTTATCCGTTCGCTCATGGCGAAAAGTAACTTATCCCCAAAAGAGAAACCAAAGAGATCGTTTACATATCTAAATCGATAAATATCGATAAGTACAAACATCCCTTCGGTAACGGGCATTAATCGCGTCAATTTAGATTTCAAGCCAACGCGATTTATCAGGCCGGTGAGCTTATCGCGGCCGGCGGGAGGTGGCAGAGTATTTAATAGTTGTTGTAGCTGAACATATAAAGGAATATAACGAAATGGAACATGCTTGATGTTAAGGGCTTGGCGAACTTTATGCTGGGCTCTCAGCTGACCTATGAGTCGATTAAGAAACTTTACCTCAACTCGTCTATGCCAGTAACAGTAAATGATACCAGCGATGCCTATGGCAACAATATAAACAATTATCCAATAAAGTTCTGTAACACCCACATAATACCTTAATGTTTAGTGTAGCTAAGTGACTGACCATTATTAGCAAAGATCACCTTACGTAACAACTACTCGTAACTCAACTTAATTGAATGATAATTATCAAGAAACTCATCTGACCCTAAATATTCTGGTGAGACGGGCAAACCGCGTTTAGCAAAGACATCTAAGCGTTCTTCCAATTCATGGCCCGAACGTAACTCGCCAGTATAAAACGCCGCCGCACGCACAAAATCCAAATAGGTCACTCGCTCAGGAAGATAGGGAAGATCGGCCCATCGCTCGACAACCTCCATCACCTCTGTAGAAAAGTCCCAGCTTTTAAGTACCGCACGCCCAATGGGGCCTTGCATCTTACGCACTAGCGCTCGCAGCTGATCGATACTGGTAAACAGATGAGGATTCGCTTCCGCTTCGGTAAGCACAGGTAATGCACCGATATTATGTACTAAGCTCGCCAATGTCAGCGTGTCGTAGTTTAAACCGCATCCCTTATGAGTCTTAGAATATTTAAGCAATAGAGCACAAGCGGCAGAGGTTACTTCGATAGATGAACTCCAAACCTCATCCATCACCTCCCATACCATTTCATTGGTAGAGATAAATAGCTGTTCCATTGCAACCGATGTCGCAATGGACTTAATCTGGGTCAAACCAATGCGAGTTACCGCACTGTTGATATTTTCAGCCTTAATACCTCGGCTATACATGGCACTGTTAGCGACTTTAATCATTCGGGCAGAAATAGCGGCGTCTTGACCAATAATTTCAGCGACTTGCTTAGGGCTAGAGTCAGGCCTAGACACGACTTCTTGAACGCGCATTGCTACCTCGGGTAAAGTTGGTAAAACTAAGGCATCGGCCTTCAACTTTTTCAATAACCCAACCAGTAGTTGATGCTCGTTAGACATTCGTATTCCTTAAAAAAACAGATCACCCCATTAATGATGGAGCAGAGTATATCAGGACTCTCAATGAGCGCGATGGTAAAAATCACACATCCAGTTAAGAATTTGTTTAATTTTAGCTAAGTTTCAGATTATAGGTTATTAATTGGCTTAATTTTATTGGATATCCAACAATTTTTTTACCTGATCACTGCTTGACCACAAAATAAACAATTTCTAATTTGCATAAGCCTCCCCCCATTGAGTAAAATGCCCGCCCCAAGTTAGATTGAATCCTGTTAATTGAGAGAAATTATGTTTAAACCTGAGCTACTGTCTCCTGCTGGGACGCTTAAAAATATGCGTTACGCCTTTGCTTATGGAGCAGATGCAGTCTACGCAGGTCAGCCAAGATATAGTCTGCGAGTCAGAAACAATGATTTCAAAATGGAAAACCTTGCTACCGGTATTCAAGAAGCCCATAGCCTAGGTAAGAAGCTCTATGTGGTCAGTAATATTGCGCCCCATAACACTAAACTTAAAACCTACATCAAAGATATGGAGCCTGTAGTTGCTATGCAACCCGATGCGCTGATCATGTCAGATCCAGGTCTTATTATGATGGTTCGCGAAGCGTTTCCAGATCAGGTTGTGCATCTCTCTGTACAAGCAAACGCCATTAACTGGGCTTCGGTTAAGTTTTGGCAGCAACAGGGAATAAAACGCGTGATCCTATCTCGCGAGCTCTCACTCGATGAAATTGAAGAGATCCGCCAACGCTGTCCCGATATCGAACTCGAAGTCTTCGTTCACGGCGCGCTGTGTATGGCATACTCTGGTCGCTGCTTACTCTCTGGTTACATCAACAAACGCGATCCCAATCAAGGTACCTGTACCAATGCATGCCGCTGGAAGTATGATGCCCACGAAGCGGTACAAACCGAAACTGGCGACATTATCGCTGTCAATCCAGATGTGCAGATGCACAACCCAACGTTAGGTGCAGGCCAGCCCAGCAATGAGGTGGTGTTACTTCAAGAAGCGGGTCGCCCAGGCGAATATATGCCAGCATTTGAAGATGAGCATGGTACCTATATCATGAACTCTAAAGATCTACGTGCAATTCAGCATGTCGAGCGTCTAACCAAGATGGGGATCGACTCGCTGAAAATTGAAGGTCGAACCAAATCTTTCTACTATGTGGCGCGCACGGCTCAACTATATCGCCAAGCCATTGAAGATGCGGCTTCTGGACGCGAATTTAACCCTGCGTTGATGTATCAGTTAGAAGGTTTGGCACATCGCGGTTACACCGAAGGATTCCTTCGCCGCCACGTACATGATGAATATCAAAACTACGACTATGGTTACTCTATCAGTGACACTCAACAATTTGTGGGTGAACTCACGGGTAAACGTAATGAGAAAGGCATGGCCGAGATCGATGTGAAAAACAAATTCTCTGTCGGCGACAGTGTTGAGTTAATGACCCCTCAAGGCAACATTAACCTGACTATCGATCATCTGGAAAACCGTAAAGGTGAGAGTGTTGAGGCTGGACTGGGCTCTGGGCATTTTGTGTTCTTACCTGTGCCACAAGAAGTTGAAATCGATAAAGCGATTTTAATGCGCAACCTTAACGATGGGCAAAATACTCGTAACCCGCACACAGCGGTGTAATTGGACAG
Organism: Shewanella mesophila; assembly: GCF_019457515.1. Taxonomy (NCBI): domain Bacteria; kingdom Pseudomonadati; phylum Pseudomonadota; class Gammaproteobacteria; order Alteromonadales; family Shewanellaceae; genus Shewanella; species Shewanella mesophila. The sequence continues at coordinate 1,222,508 of NZ_CP080421.1, read as the reverse complement.
GACTGATGGCACTTTTAATCGACGACAGCTGTATCAACTGTGACATGTGTGAGCCAGAGTGTCCAAACCAGGCGATTACTATGGGTGAGGAGATCTATGAGATCGACCCAAACCTATGTACCGAGTGCGTTGGCCACTACGACAAGCCCACTTGTGTTTCGGTGTGCCCTATCGACTGTATCGACCCAGATCCCGCCCATGTCGAGTCAGATGATGAGTTGCTGGTGAAGTACCACCTCATTACAGGCAAACCCTTGGCAACGCCATAGGCTAGTAGCGCAATAGGGTAATAACCAAAAAAGCGAAGTGATTAAACTTCGCTTTTTTATTTGTGCCCATGACGCTTTGGTATTAAGCCCACTTCGCCTCGGCCTGATGTTGCAGCCGAATGAGTAAAGCCGCTAAGCCTTCAATGCTTTCCCGCACCACCTTGGGCATAGAATCAAACTCGATGCTGAGCAATAAGTTCTTCACCTCTAATCCCAACTCGGTATCACCTTCAATTGAAAGTTTACGTTGAAAAAACAGGGTGTCGGGATCTTCTTTACCTGCCGCAATCAGCACTAACTCTTTGGTGTACCCGCTAAAAGTCACCTCTGACACTCCTTGTTCACGGACTAAAAACTGTCTATCGAAGCTCACTTCAAAACTCAAATCCATATCGAGAATGTCAATTTTAACCCAGCGTTGCTGTAAAAAACCTAACTCTTCGTCTTCGATTTGTTGAGCTAGCAACAGATTCAATAGTTTTTCTAACACCTTAGCCTTCACTGAAAACGGCACAATAGATAAGGGCTTAGCTATCACTTTAGGACCATATTGCAACAGGTGCTTGGCCACATTCGCCAGCAAGTTATTTTGCATCACTTACTTACTCCTAACAAAAAATGAGTATGAAAAAAATTGGACTCGTCTCAATTTTATCCAATGAGCTCGGCGCATAAGCCAAGAATGAGAAATATTTCAATTTTAACCAGATTTTATGATCGCAAACCTGTTTTACATCAAGATTTCGGTCGCCAATCCCTTTTAAACTGCTCACTTTTCATGAAAGAGGTAGCTATGGAACTCTTGTGTCCTGCTGGCAACTTGGCATCATTGAAAGTCGCACTCAATGCTGGTGCGGATGCGATCTATTTGGGGTTAAAAGATGACACCAATGCCCGCTCCTTCGCTGGGCTAAATTTCACCGCCAAGAAACTCAAACAAGCGGTTCAATATACCAAGCAACAAGGTAAGAAAATATTCTTAACCATTAATACCTTCCCCAAACCAGGCGAAGAGCAACGTTGGTATCAAGCCATAGATCTCGCTGCCAACACTGGGGTCGATGCACTCATTATGGCCGATCTCTCCTTACTCGATTATGCTCACAGTCGCTATCCACACCTAGCCCTGCACCTCTCCGTGCAAGCAAGTGCGACCAACCTAGGAGCTCTGAGTCTATATAAACGAGAATTTAATATTGAGCGCGCAGTATTACCCAGAGTGTTGTCGATGAAGCAAGTGCGCGATCTTGCTAAAGTAACCCCTGTCGATCTAGAGGTGTTTGCTTTCGGGAGTCTGTGCATCATGGCTGAGGGGCGCTGCCATCTATCATCTTATGTCACAGGACAATCACCCAACACTGGTGGTTCATGTTCCCCTGCAAAGGATGTGCGCTGGCAAGAGGTTGATGGAAAACGACTCACCCGTCTTAACAACGTACTTATCGATAAATCTGATATTGATGATCAAATGGGTTATCCCGTTGTGTGTAAGGGGCGCTATACCACCCAAGAAGATGCCCAGCCCAATTATCTATTAGAATCACCAACGAGCTTAAATACCCTAAGTCTATTACCTGAGCTGGCAAAATCTAATGTGGTATCTCTTAAAATTGAAGGCCGCCAGCGCAGTCCCGCTTACGTTGAACAGGTTACTCGAGTATGGCGTCAAGCCATTGATACCTACTTAAGCGATCCAAAAGCATATTCAGCCCAAGAGCAATGGAATAAGGCGTTAGCTAAAGTGTCAGAGGGGCAAGTCACCACATTAGGCGCATACGAAAGAGCTTGGCAATAGGTTACATAAGGAATCAACATGAAAGTATCTCTTGGGCCGATTCAATATTGCTGGCCAAAAAATAAAATAATCGACTTTTATCAACAAGTAGCTCAAAGCGATATCCCTTTGATCTACCTGGGTGAAACCGTCTGTAGTCGCCGCCGGGAAGTGAAATTTGCAGATTATCTAGCATTGGCGCAAATGTTAAAGGCATCGGGTAAACAAGTTGTATTATCGACTTTAGCCCTAATAGAAGCACAATCAGAATTTGGAGCGTTAAAACAGCAAATAGATAACGGCGAATTTATTGTTGAAGCGAATGATATGGGCGCAGTGGAAGTCGCCAAATCCCTTAAGCTGCCTTTTGTGTGTGGCCCAACGATCAACAACTATAATGTGGCAACGCTGAAAAAATTAGCTTCTTGGGGTATGCAACGTTTTGTTATGCCACTAGAACTGTCCAAAGAGTGGCTTGAGCAGATTATCGCCACCTTGCCACCGAAACTGATAGAAGTCGAAGTCTTTGGTCACGGTTATATGCCCTTAGCTCACTCGGCTCGCTGTTTCACAGCCCGTAATAAGGGCCTCACTAAAGATAGCTGTAAAACTATCTGTATCGATTATCCCAAAGGCGTATTGGCCCAAACACAGGAGTCTCAACCCTTACTGCGCTTAAATGGCATTCAAACTCAATCTGCGACGCATATCGATTTACGAGATCAGCAAGCTCAGATGGAGAGAATGGGCATCGACTACTTTAGGGTATCTCCTTCATCACTCGATGCACTCGCTATCGCATCGAGTCTAAATGAGTGCCAGCTACAGTGCAGCGACGGCGCTAACGGTTACTGGTTCAAGCAAGCAGGATTGGATCGCGTTATCTAACGCTTAACTTCTCGCTGGCTCCATACCAGCGAGAATATCCACAGCATAAACATCAACAAAGATAACCATTCTAATATGGCTGGCCACCAATATGGTGGCCGCGGTTCCACCATTGTCATATCATGATAAAACCAACGCCCATCAGCCACTAATCCCATATCGACATGGGCTAAAACGATAAATAGGCCAAAAATAACCAAGCTTAATAGGCAAAGAACAAAACTCCCCCTAACAGCAAATCGTTTGCCTGAACTGGGCTTTTGTAGAAGGTATACGAAATAACTCGCCACGCTTAACGCGGCAAAATGAAAGAAATACTCCACACCAATAGTATGCAGATGATAGACATTAACGGGAAAGAGTCCGGTGATCGCCAGAGCTAGCAGGGCGAGAACAGACAACAATAGGCATGGGTACAACCAGGGGTTGTCACAAATTTGCAAGGCGAATAAACAGAACAATACCAGACTCAAGCTACCGAAGAATAGGCCGCCATTAAAGATCACAGCCAATTCTGAATGACCGTATTGACCCAGCTCACTCAGGGTAAAATTATAAAAACTAAACCCCTGACCATTAAAGTCACTGAACCCTAAGGACGCAAAAACTAAGCCTAAAAGATGGCCAAAGAGCCCAAGCAAGCCAAATCTAAACGCTAGTTTTGATAATTTTCGCTCTCTTGAGTTCATGGTTCCTTTATCATTTATTGTTGTTATCCCATTAACATATATCGAATAAGATTTTTCTGCAGTGGTCTAGCGCATATTTTTATAATATCCCACACCAAGATCACACAACTTTAGATTCACTTTTAGATTTAGTCAAAGTGGCAATGACGATACAAAAAAGAGGGATAAACCAAACTCTCACTCATATCCAAAACAAAGTAATAGCATAGTGCACGGTTTAAACATAATCACCCAAATAAAACCAAATAAAACCAAATAAAACATCGACCAATTCTCCACATTGAGAATAATGGACTGAGGCGACCCACCATTCACTCGCCTCGATAAACACTGACATACCTAGCCTAATTATCCTTCCAGCTTGATTATTCTTGCAAATAGTATAGCCAAACAATCAAACAGATAAGCTGATGCGGTGAATACATTATCAATGACTCAAGTAATATGATTTAAACATGAATTAAGCTCAACACATTGCTAACCTTAAGGAGTTTATCAAAATCAAGTAATTCAACACTTGTGCTTAACCTCAATCATCAGGAAAACACCAAAAGAAAATACATCCATTACATTGTTTTCAAACAATTTTAACTCAAAATTACATGATGCAAATCTAACAATATCCAGTACAATATAAATAGTCACAAAGTGCTAATAACTATTCTGCTGCAGTGATTCTCTTAAGCAAGCAAGATAAGGTTTTACATCACTAGACTTAGGGGGTAACCTTCCCCGCTTATTCGTGAATGGATATTCATACTAAATCATTTTATGGATTTTTGATTAATTTATTGCCGTTGTAAAAACAGCGTAATTTAGGGCAAAACAAAGTGGCTGAAAAACACCCCCATAACATAAAGACATTTTTGACTTTTCTTATTCCCTCGCTGATCGGCCTGTTGTTATTTATGACACCCATCAGTTATCAAGATGCGATCACGATTCCCATCGCAATTGTATCCAAAGGGCTACAAAACTTGCTAGGTGATGCCGCAACTGCAATCGTGACTAGCATAGTAGTAATAACCGCAATAGCCACCTTAGTGTGCAAGCTATTCAAACCTCGCGCATTATTACAGCACCATTTCTTGCATTCACTGCTGAATGTCAGTTTGATGTGGGCTATTGTTAGGGTAGTTGGTGCAGTCTTTATCGTACTAACCTACGCAGGTATAGGACCTGAAGCGATTAACTCGGCGAATACTGGCGCCTTGGTATTAAATGATCTGCTGCCAGTACTGTTTTGCGTTTTTATCTTTGCAGGTATGTTGCTTCCGCTACTACTCAATTTTGGTCTATTAGAGTTATTTGGCACTCTGCTCACAAAGATCATGCGTCCAGTGTTCAACCTGCCGGGTCGCAGCGCTATCGACTGTATGGCCTCTTGGCTTGGCGATGGTAGTGTTGGGATCTTGATGACCAGCAAGCAATATGAATCACGTTTTTATACTCAAAGAGAAGCAGCCGTTATCGGCACCACCTTCTCCGCCGTATCTATCACCTTCTCATTGGTGGTGATATCGCAGGTTAAACTAGAGCACTTATTCGTTCCTTTCTATCTCACTGTCTGTCTTGCGGGGATTGTCGCCGCTATCGTAGTGCCTAAACTTCCACCTCTGTCATGGAAGAAAGATCATTACATCGACGACACTCCGCGTCATCCAGACGATGAAGTGATCCCCAAGGGCAAAGGCGTGTTTGCTTGGGGATTTGAGCAAGCAATGACAAAGGCTGAAAAATCTGAAGGCATAGTTCACACCCTTAAGGATGGCTTAAAAAACGTTATCGATATGATTTTTGGTGTTATTCCTATTGTCATGGCAATAGGGACCGTCGCCTTAATGATCGCCGAATATACGCCGATTTTTAATTATCTAGGTATGCCGTTTATTCCACTTCTGGAGCTACTACAAGTACCAGAAGCCACCGAAGCCTCAAAAACTATCGTGGTAGGCTTTGCCGATATGTTCATTCCATCGATCTTAGCCAGCTCGATAGAATCAGACATGACTCGTTTTATTATTGCCGCGATGTCTGTCACTCAACTTATCTATATGAGTGAAGTTGGCGCACTGCTTATTGGCAGTAAAATTCCGGTAAATATTGTGGAACTGTTCGTGGTCTTTATTCTACGCACACTAGTAACTCTCCCCGTCATTGCTGGGGTCGCTCATCTAATTTTTTAACCCGTTTGTAAATAAACCAGAGCAACATCTGTTGCTCTGGATACTATCTTGACTTTCATTCCTCGCAATTTCCCAAATCACTCCTAAACTTAGACACTTAACATCAACTAAATACCAGTCCGGCTTGCTTAAATGAGAGCTATTGTCATATCGCTGTTATTCGCTATCAGTTTTTGCTGTAGTGCACTAACATACCAACCCCAATTTGACTCCTTTGGAGCCAAAGACGGGCTATCTATGAACACGATTACCGATATCGTTAGCGATGATGATGGCCATCTTTGGATTGCAACACAAGCGGGATTAAATCGATTCGACGGCAAGCATTTCAAAATTTTCGACATTACAGAAGGTCCATACGGCCCCTCGGTCAAGCATATTAAAAAGCTGCACTATAACCATAATCAGCTGTGGTTAATCACCCGTAGTGACGGTCTAAACCGCTATCATGCTGACACGGGCATATTTGAGGTATTTAATAGTAAAAACAGTGAGCTACCCAATGATATTGTCGATATTAATCTTGAAGCCAATGGCAATATTTGGGTCGCAACAGCCGATAAAGGTCTACTCTATTTTTCACCTAAAACCCGTAAAATAATTGAGCGATTTGACACTGCATCTAAGCATTTTGCCCTACCAAGCAATAAGATGCTTAGCCTATTTCGAGATAAATATGACAGACTCTGGCTAGGAACTGACGCGGGACTGGCAAGCATAGAACAGGCTCAAAGCCAATATAAAGTATCCCTTTGGGGTAAAGGCATTGTTGACAAGATCAGCGCTATCGAGCAAGGCAATAGCGATACCCTTTGGATAGGAACTCAAGACCAAGGCTTATTCCTGCTCGACATCCTTAACAATAACATGATCGAAATAACAACGGCTTTGACATATAAATCGAGTCAAATTTCCGCATTAAAACGCGATAAATTTGGCACCCTCTGGATAGGGTATCGCTCCTATGGATTGGCTCGATACTCGCCAAATCAGCACCACTTACATCTATTTAACTCTGCCAGCGAAAATAGATACAGCGTCAACAGCCCGGTGATCACCTCACTATGGATAGACAATGAACAACAACTTTGGATTGGCAGCCAAGGCGGAGGTCTCAGTAAAACCTTCTTAGATGCCCAATATTTTGGCCATATTCATGGTTTTAGCTTTCCCACTGATAACTTGAAGAATGTTGATGTTCGCGCAATTTTAGATGATGAAAATGAAGATTTATGGATTGGTACGGCCAACGGCGTCTACTTTGGTCTAAAAGACAGCAATGGCGACCTTTCCGGCTTTGAGTTATTTAATCCGCAAAATACAATGTTATCAAAAAGCTTTATCAGTTTTATAAAGCAAGATGACAAGGGGCAAATCTGGATTGGCACACGCGGCGATGGCCTTTTTATCTATGCTCAAGATAAGCAGAGTTACATCCACTACCAAGCCAACTATCAAGGTAGTAATAACCTTCCTAGCAATACACTGCTCTCACTATACTTCGACCGCGATAAGCAACCTTGGATAACGACTAAAGATGCCGGAATCACCCAATACTTAGGCGTAGAAAAAGGCTTTAAAACCATCAACGCTAGCCAAGGTCTACCCACAAACTTCATTACTGATATGACACAAGATAATCAGGGGGTCTATTGGTTGACCTCCTCCACTGATGGTCTGATCAGCATTTCACCAGCAGGCAATATTCGTCACTTCAATACCGAGTCTTCTGTTAAATTACCTAAAAAAAGTCTGCTATCTATCGTAACTGGTCGAGATAACGACCTCTGGATAGCCAGTACTGATGGTTTAATTCTGTTTAATAGCAAAACCTTAGCGAGTAAATTACTCACAACAGACGATGGCCTTATTGGAAATACCATCTATATGCTGCTAGCCGATCAACACAATCTTCTATGGCTTGGCACCACTAAGGGATTAACCGCTCTAGATACAAATTTGATGACGACCACTAACTACACAGATATCGATGGGATACAGGCCAATGAATTTAACTTTAGGGCAGCAAGCCTAGGGAAAAATGGAACCATATACGTCGGCGGCGTAAACGGATTTAATCACTTCAATCCAACTCAGCTCCCCAAAAGGCTCGCGCCGAACATGCCTGTTATTACTGATGTATATATTCTTAATAAACCCATGCCAGCGCTGAACATTGATAACATTTCAGAAAAAAATCAAGCTTCCCTATCACTCACCCACGAAGACGATATTTTTTCATTGCATTATCACAGTCCGAACTTACACAATGCCAGTCGTCTTAGCTATGAATACCGCATGATAGGGCTTAATCCAACCTGGCTTCAATCCTCTACAGAACAGATCACCTACTTCACGGGGCTCGGCCCTGGTCACTATATTTTTGAGGTGCGCGCAAAAGATATCAACAACATAACAAGCCCTACGAGACAATTAAAGGTAATGATAGAACCTGATCCTTGGCGGTCTCCGTTCGCGTACACCTTCTACTTCAGTTTCGCATTCATGATCATCAGCTACCTCTTCTATCGAAAATGGTGGCAGTATAAACAACAAGCAGAGCTGCTAAAGGAGATCGCACACAGTGAACAGCGTTTGCAATTGGCACTATGGGGAAGTGGCGATGAGTTTTGGGATTGGGACATCACCAAGGGAATAGTCAATCGAACTAATACTTTTTTAGAATACCCTGATGGCATCGAACTGGTCGAAGAGACGATTCTAAATCGAATTCACCCTGAAGATGCTCCTAAGGTTTCGCAAATTGCCCAAGCGTGCATAAATGAACAGATGGACAAATTTTCAGTCTCTTATCGAGGGATGGATGAACAGGAAAACTGGGTTTGGGTATTAAACCGTGGCCAAGTCGTTGAACGTGATGCTAACGGAAAAGCGTCTAGGGTGGCAGGGACAATAAAGAATATTCAACAGCAAAAAGAAACGGAAATAGCACTTAGAGAACTCAACCAAGAACTTGAACAACGAGTCAAACTACGTACGACGGAGCTGCAACAGCGCAACGACGAACTCAATAGCACCCTCGATGAACTTAAGCACACTCAGGGCGAGTTAATGGATAGAGAGAAGATGGCGGCTCTCGGCGGCCTAGTGGCGAGTATTACCCATGAGGTTAATACTCCCATAGGGATTAGCGTGACGGCAGCATCGCACCTGCAAGAAAGTGTAAAAGTGTTCGACAAAAACTATCAACAAGGCGATGTATCCCACGAAGACTTTGTACTTTATCAAGTTGAAGTCGCTGAATGTTGTCAATTAATCCTCTCAAATCTGCAGCGCGCTTCAAAACTTATTGCGAGCTTCAAACAAGTCTCGGTCGATCAGTCCCATGAAGATGTCAGAGAGTTCGATCTACATGCTTACCTCGATGAGATCTTTATTTCACTCAATCCAATGCTGTCTCGCACTCCGCATAAATACAGCTATAGTTGTCCAGAAAAGCTAAATATTAAAAGCACACCAGGTGCTTTCTATCAGATAGTCAGTAATTTATTCAATAACTCGGTGATCCATGCATACCCTGATGGTCGCTCTGGCAACTTAAGCCTTACCGTTGAAAGCGATGAGTTAGGGATCAAAATCACTTACCAAGATGATGGCTGTGGTATGTCCGATGAGATCCAAGAACAAGTCTTTCAACCCTTCTTCACAACTAAAAGAGGTAAAGGTGGAAGTGGCTTAGGTATGAACATAGTCTATAACATAGTGACTCAGGTTCTTGGAGGCGAAATACAGATAAACTCAGTGCTAGATCAGGGAAGCACTTTTATCATCACCCTTCCATCCGAATTAATCGTAAACCGCTAAATCCCGTCATCTGAGCGCAATAAATCCTTCATCTGTAATTCAAATCATCTCGCTACTCTCAGTGTCAAATAAGCGCCTCTGACAGAGATAACACAAGCGAACCAATCCTATGCAAAAAATGATATTTAGTGTCGATGATGTTATTACTAATCACCTGCCTAGACTGAACCAATCTGCTTGGCTTGCTACTCCGACTAAAGCCCTGCTGCGTTATTTTTTGATGGAAAAAGAGTGTCAGGAAATCACTCAAGAGTTTACCCACTTCTCGGGTATCGACTTCATTGAACAGGTACTAGCCAGTTTTAACTTCACCTACAGCGTGCCAAGTAACGAGATAGAAAACATCCCCCACGAAGGACGGGTGGTTATTTACGCCAACCATCCTATCGGCTCTCTCGACGCATTAGCCATGATTAAACTGATCAGTCAGGTTCGCCCAGATGTAAAAGTTGTCGCTAACGAGTTGTTAATGACCTTAAAACCGTTACACCCAATACTTTTGCCTGTTCGTAATATGACTAGTGGTACACCCAAACAACATATCAATAATATTCATCAACATTTAAAGAATGAAGGTGCAGTGTTGATCTTCCCCTCAGGAGAGGTCTCAAGGCTACGCCCAAATGGCGTACGCGATCTGCAATGGCACAGTGGATTTGTCAAAATGGCCAAAGCTTGTCAGGCGCCATTACTGCCGATGTTTGCCGATGCGAAAAACTCTGCAACTTTCTATGGCGCGTCAATGATCTATAAGCCTTTGGCCAGCTTATTGCTGGTAAAGGAGATGTTTAAACAGGCAAAGCGAACCATGCCAGTCAGAATTGGTCAGCTCATCCCAAAAGAGGTTGTCGCCAGTAGCGATTTCCCTCTTAAGACTCAAATTAAGCTATTGAAGAGTCATCTTTACCGTATTGGCAAAAATCGTAGCCCGCTGTTTACGACACAAAATGCAATTGCACATCCTGAGTCGCGCACTGAGCTCATAGAAGCACTTTCACAATGTGAATTACTCGGAACAACCCACGACAACAAATTGATCTACCTCTATCAACATGATCAAAGCAATCCTATCATGCGCGAAATTGGCAGATTGCGAGAAATTGCCTTTCGAACCGTAGGCGAAGGCACTGGTAAGCGGCGAGATATCGACAAGTATGACGCCCACTACCTCCATTTAGTCTTGTGGGATAGCAGTACCTTAGATATTGTCGGCGCATATCGATTTGCAAGCGCTAAGCATCTATATCAAGCAGATGGCAGTACAGGCTTATACAGCCAATCATTATTTAATTATCACGCCTGTTTTACCCCCTATTTCGAACAAGGGCTTGAGCTTGGACGCAGTTTTGTACAACCAAAATACTGGGGGAAACGCAGCCTAGACTATCTCTGGTTTGGGATAGGTGCTTACTTAGCCAAGCATCCAGAATATCGTTACCTTTTTGGCCCAGTATCGATTAGTGATAGTTTACCCGAACGTGTTAAGGAGATGCTGGTCTTCTTCTATCAAGCCCATTTTTCACCGTCACAAGAGATGGCTCACGCCAATAATCGCTACCACTTTACAGAGGCAAAAAGACAGGAACTGAGCTTGCTATACCCTGGAGATGACTATCAATCCGAATTTAAACAACTTAAACAGATCCTTTCGAGTATGAATAGTGCAGTGCCTGCTCTCTATAAGCAGTATGGCGAACTATGTCATCATCAGGGTGTCAGCTTTCTTGATTTTGGTGTCGATGTCGATTTTGGTGATTGTATTGACGGCTTAGTGCTAGTCGACACCCACAAACTCAAGCCCAAAAGGCGTGCTCGCTATATCGATTGCCACCTTCCACTGCGCAATATTGATAGTGATACTGATGAAGAGATCAATACTCACAGTACCGAAAGCATAGGAAAGAGCCAAACCGTTATCCCCAATCTTTAACTACAAAAGCAGGAAACGGACTAAGACTCACCGGTGGTTTGTTGAACACGCAATTGTCTGTTATAAATAGCATAACAAGGAGATTGCCATGACAATTACGGTCGCAGATATTATGAGTACCCGCGTGGTCACTATAGAGATGGATGACAGGCTCACAGTAGTCAAAGAGATCTTCGACAGTGCACCCTTTCATCATCTATTGGTAGTCGAAGATAATCAATTACAAGGCGTGTTGTCAGAGCGAGATTATCTTCGAACCCTAAGCCCTAATGTCGGCGCCATCAACGAAACCGAACGCGATTCAGAAACTCTTCAACGAAGAGCGCACCAAGTCATGACCCGTGATCCCATCACCATTGCGCCTCACAAGAGTATTAAAGATGCGAGCCGACTACTCATTGAAAACGATATAGGTTCATTACCTGTGCTCGAGCAAGGTCAGATCGTGGGTATCATCACCTGGAAAGATCTATTAAGAGCCTTTAGCCAATAAAAAAGGCGAAACATGAAGTGACTCTCATAGTTTCGCCTTTAAAAATTGCCGAGTACCGAACCAGCTAACGGTTCAAACGTTAAATAGCCCAGCCACCTAGATAAAACGCTACTAAACCGATAGTGATAGCCAGTACCCCAGGCTTTAATGCACGCCACTCACCACTGCAGATACGGCCAATCACTAAGGTGACAAAACCTAGCATAATGCCTGTTACAATATTGCAGCTTAGAATGATAAATACCGCGCAGGTTAAGCCTGCCATCGCATCGACTTTATCATTAAAGTCGAGTTTAGTGACATTACTCAGCATCAGAAGCCCCACATACATCAACGCGGGAGCGGTTGCATAAGCGGGGACTAAATAGCTAAGCGGTGCTAAGAAAACCATCAGTAAAAACAGAGTGCCGACTATGGTCGCAGTCAATCCTGTTTTACCACCAGCAGCCGTTCCAGCCGCAGATTCGATATATACCGCAGCAGGTGCCCCGCCAACTACGCCAGCGAAAATACTGCTGACAGAATCGGATGTTAGCGCCTTACCTCCACCCACGATATTGTCTTTGCTATCGAGCAGCTCAGCTTGCCCCGCAACTGCGCGTATCGTCCCGGTCGCATCGAAAATAGCGGTCATTACTAGCGCTAATACTATCGGCAACACCACAGGATTTAATGCCCCCATAATATCTAACTGCCCAATGAGCGACTTGTCCGACATCAGATCGGGAAATGCAAATAGCCCTTGATAAGTAACAGCGGGATCAAACACTAAGCCAAATACAGACAAAACGATGATCACCAATAAAATGCCACCAGGCACACCTCGGCGTTCGAGGCCAATAGTCGCAGCTAAGCCGATAATCGTTGCAAGCACTGGTAGACTGTGAATATCACCCAGTTTTACTGGAAGCCCAGTATCATTTGCGATAATCAAGTGGACGCTATTGGTAGCAATAAGTAATAAAAACAAGCCAATTCCAATACCCGTGCCGTGAGCAATCCCCTTAGGTAAATTAGTGAGTACCCACTGACGTATGCCAGTCACGCTCACCAAAGTGAATACGACTCCCATCAGGAAGATGGCCCCGAGGGTTACCGGAATCGAAATTCCCTGACCTAACACCATACTAAATGCGGTGAAGGCAGTTAGCGAGATGGCGCAACCTATCGCCATAGGAAGGTTTGCCCAAAGCCCCATTAACAACGAGCCAAATGAAGCGATCAGACAGGTAGCAACAAACACAGCCCCAGGATCAAATCCAGCCGCACCTAACATATTTGGCACAACGATCACCGAATACACCATGGCAAGAAAAGTTGTGAGTCCGGCAATCACCTCTTGCCTTAGGGTACTGCCTCTCGCAGTAATAGAGAAATAACGGTCAAGTATAGAACTAGCAGGTACTGCGGGGGTATCGAGAGTCTGTTCAGACTTCATAATTATTTACCTTTTTTGATCTCTTAATTTGAAAGGCTGTGGCAAGTTAGAGCCCCGTTAAAAAAACGGGTGAGAGATCCACTGGGCACTTATTATTGTGCCTAACGTGACCTGCAAGCCGATGGAATCGATCACTACCCTGTTAAAAATGGAATAGTTATTTAATTTGATTGATCAACCCTAGCGACTCATGGAGGTAAGCAAATACTCACCAATATCACAGCCTTAGTTGGGCGCGAATTCTACAGTAAAGTGATCACAAGAAACTAGAGCAAAGTAACAAAACAGCACATATTGTGAGCATACCTACTGCAGAAGGTTGCGATAACCGCAAAATAGCGGCGAGCATGCTCTCTTTAATAGAAAAATGTGCACCTTAGGTTGTCATCATCGACAAAAAAGATGCTCATCCGAGGCACGCCCCCTTTTCCAAGGGCCAAATGCTGTTTTAACGCAGCTAAAGCTTATCAAGCTAAACCAGATACACATATTCTGGCGTTATTTTCACGACTATTTTTTACTGGGATAACGGCGTTTCTTAGCCCGACGTTTTTGCGCCGATTTACTGTTTCTTCCAGCGAATGGATCGACTTTAGTTAAATCGGGTTCAAAACCAGGTAACCATTGTTGAGGTAAACGCTTATCGAGCAACACCTCAACCTCTTCCAGTCGCAGCCCATCGTCTTCACTGAAAAGGGTCACAGCAACCCCTTTGTTACCCGCGCGTCCCGTGCGCCCAATGCGGTGAACATAGTCTTGAGCAACAAACGGCAGCTCATAATTAACCACGTAATCGAGACTCTGGATATCAATTCCCCGAGCGGCCACATCCGTCGCCACCAGCACCTTTATCTCGCCCGACTTAAACCTTTGTAGCACTTGCTCCCTTGCGCCTTGGCTCAGATCACCGTGAAAGGCACTCGCTTGAATCCCCTTTTCGCTTAAGTGCTGCGCTAACTTATCTGCTGCCACTTTTTTTCGGCTAAACACCAACACCCGTTGCCAATCACCTGTCGTCACTAAGTGACACAACAACGCAAACTTTTTGTCACTGTCAACAGCATATACTCGCTGCTCGATATCCTTCGCTACGCTATTACTTTGATCCACCTCTATCCGTTTAGGACGAGTGAGTAAGTCACGACTAAAGCCCAAAACACTATCATCAAGGGTGGCAGAAAAAAGCAAAGTCTGACGTGATGTAGGTAATTGACTCATCAAGGCATGGATCTCGTCCATAAACCCCATATCGAGCATGCGATCTGCCTCATCAAATACCAGATGAGTAAGCTTAGCTAGCGTCAGCGAGCCACGATTAAGATGATCCAGTAGGCGACCTGGCGTCGCGATTAAGATATCAAGCCCCTGACCCAAGGCAACTTGTTGCGCTTCAATACTCACGCCGCCATAAACGATACCGACTCGCAACATGGTATGCTGGCTAAGCCCTTGCAGACTCGATTGTACCTGTAATGCGAGTTCCCTCGTCGGTACGAGTATCAATGCCTTCACATCATGTTGATCTTGCGCCGATACGCCAGCGTCGAGCAGTTGTTGTAAGATAGGTAACCCAAATGCGGCTGTTTTACCCGTCCCAGTCTGTGCGGATGCCAGAAGATCTTCTTTCGCCAAAATAACCGGGATAGCTGCAGTTTGAATAGCTGTCGCTTTGGAAAAGCTAAGCTGTTCCAAAGCAGCTAACAGCGGCTGGCTTAAGCCTAATTGTGCAAATAACATAACAACCAATAACAACACCAATAATAGTGGGCAAGTTTAGCAGATTTATTCACGAGGTGATCAACAACAAAAACCTTAAACAAATAAGCAATTAACGCCTTGATGTCATAAATATAAAGCAAGATTTTTACACTAAGGCTATGTTAGCTTATGCTTACTCTATAACATAAAGCTTCCCTCAAAGCGTAAGGACAGATTATGGATGAAAGACGCCAATTTTCGCGTATTTTATTTGATGCGAATGCAACACTCACTCAACAAGAAACTGTCTGGCCAACTACGATCCACGATCTCAGTCTTAACGGTGCATTGATCAACGAGCCTTCAGGTTTTGTAGCATCAGAACAACCACTGCAATTAAGCTTTACCTTAGGCGAATCGGATGTAGTGGTATCGATGGAGACTAAGTTAATCCATCAAAAAGAGGGGCAATTAGGCTTAGAATGTTTACATATCGACGTCGATAGTATCAGCCATCTTAGGCGCATGCTTGAGCTCAACTTAGGTGATGCTTCCTTGCTAAACCGAGAGCTTAAAATGTTTATTGAGGTTCACGATCAAGGTTAAAATTTACCAAATCTAAGTGACATCGAAAGGGGAATACGTTTCCCCTTTTTTTGATCTGAACGAACCGTCTGTTTATTTATCAGCGTAATTTCTCAATTGTAGGGAATCCAAATGTTTCATCCTTGTCAACCAGCTAAAGGGATAGTTGATGACTTTGTCGCCCCCGTCTGTGACGATTTAGTGAAGATCCTATATCAAGATGAAGAGATACTATTAATTAATAAACCAAGCGGACTGCTGAGTCTGTCAGGAAAAAATCCACTTAACTGGGATTCGGTACATTACCGTTTGGTACATGGCCAAGCTGGCTTTACTCCAGCCTTTCCTGATGCAAAATTGCCGCATCGATTAGATTTTGGTACCTCAGGCATTATGGTGGTTGGGCTGAACGCAGGATCGGCACAGCATCTCAATAAGCAATTTCAAGCGCGCACGGTTCAAAAATGCTACATCGCCATGTTAGAGGGCTGGCTTGCCGATGACAAAGGACAGATAACGGCACCAATAGCCAAAGATAAAAACCTGTTTCCCCTAGTAAAAATTTGCCACGCCACAGGCAAAGCCGCCATCAGTGAATATGAGGTGTTAACTCGGTTGGAACAGCCGCCCCGGACTATGGTGCAATATACTCCTCATACCGGCCGCACACACCAGTTACGGATCCATAGCCTGACTATAGGGCACCCAATTATTGGCTGCGATCTCTATAAAAACCATCAGAGTCAGCAGATGGCAGATCGCTTACAATTACACGCAAGCGACCTCTATTTTGAGCATCCTACTCGTGGCGAACGCTTTCATGGGCATTGTCCTAGCCCTTTTATTAACCTAAGCCGTGATAACTAGCTGATTAATTCCAGCAGTTCATGAATCGTCTTGATAGGGTTAATCTTAGCTCCTAGTCCCTCCATCGATTTATGATAGTTACGATATGGAATAAAAATCTCAGTAAAGCCGTGCTGCACCGCCTCTTTCACCCGTGGTACCCCGCTATCTATGGGACGAACATCACCATTTAAACTCAGTTCTCCCATGATGCAGGTGGTCCTTGGGACCACAAAGTCATTTAAACTGCTGAGCAAGGCGGTAACCAAAGCTAAATCGATACAGGTCTCCGACTCATCAATCTTAAGCCCGCCAACCAAATTGAAATAGGTATCATGAAAAATCTTAGTACGTGTGTGTTTGCGTAAAATACCAGTGAGCATCTTGATACGATTCATATTCAATCCCACACAAACCCGCTGTGGAAATTCACCTTCGGTCTCTGTGGTTAAACACTGGATCTCTAACAGCAGGTTACGATTTCCCTTACGAATACAGGTGATCGCAGCCCCCGGAGAATCTGTCGTCGAACCAGAGAGAAAGATTTCGCTAGGGTTATCGACACTGATCATCCCCCGCTCTGTCATCTTGAAAATACCGACGGTATCGACATCACCAAAACGGTTCTTGTTAGCGCGAAGGGTACGAACTTGACCATCGTTACACTCTAAATGAGTTAAACAATCGACAATATGGATCAGCGTCTGTGGTCCAGCTGTTTCATTGTTTTTGTTCACATGCGCCACAAGGAACATGGTGACGTTATTTTGCTTACAATACTGAGTCAGCGCCTGAGCACTGCTCTTTACTTGTGATGGAGAGCCTGGGCTCCCATTCGCAAGATCGGTGACCACCGCCTGAATAGAATCAATCACCGCAAACTTAACTTGCTTTGCTTCTAGTTCTGCAATAATAGCCTCAACACTGGTCTCGGCCATCAGATACAAATTATCCTCGTTGCAATCTAACTTGAGTCGGTTAACTCGATTCTTAAACTGTGACAGTGACTCTTCGGCTGTACAATAGAGCGATGGCATAACTTGCGACATACGCGCCACCAGATCAGACAAGATGGTCGTTTTACCCGCACCAGGATCACCAGAAATAATATTCACTGACCCTGTGGTTAGCCCACCACATAACACCCGGTCTAACTCCCCGATCCCTGTCAGCATCTTTTTGGCTTCAAACTCCTCAACTTCGCTGAGTTTTTTGGAGCCGCCGCCCACAGAGCCTGCGTAACCCGCTACCGAACCACTATTCGATTTTACCGCGCCTAAACGAACTTCGGTGATCGTATTCCACTCATTACAGGCACTGCATTGCCCTTGCCAACGCGGGAAATCTTGGCCGCACTCATTACATACATAAGCTGTTTTATTCTTCGCCATATTCGATTCTAATTCTATTAACCTTTACAGTCTGTTTCTGCTGCCACTGTTATACATCTGTACCAAGCGGCGCCAACATGATGCTATCATTCTACATGAGTATCGTTAAACACAGTAACAATGCGACCCAAGTACTAGAGACACACAAAATCTCACTCTAGCTTGTTATAAAATTATCCTAGGGAAATATCTTAACATCCGCGGTATTTAACGATCTGCAGCGAAAGTGAATCAAGAAGTCATCAATATTTAGCCATTGATCATTAATCGGTCGCACTTCCCCCACATAATGACTTAAACTGCGGTAACAATAAAATGGTCAACGCTTACTTAAAAGTTAATTTTTATCATTAATAAACATGAGGCTATCAAGTTTTTTCACCGCTAGCCGACACAAGATAAGTGACCTTTAAAATAATCACCCAAAAAAGAAATTGCCAATGAGTTTAGAGCAACACAACGCCTTGATAGAGCAACTAAAACCTTTGCTTATGGAAAAGAACTTCCAAGAGTTGTTTGAAAATTTGACCTCTAAAGAGTCAAACTCTACCCGTTTCTTGCTAAAAATGGAGCTTAATCGGCTATCTTCTCTATGTACCCGAGTGATTGATTTAAGAGATAAGTCAGAACTCCCCTGTGAGACAGTTAAAAGTGGTGAACAAACCCACTTTCTAGATGCTCCAGCCAAAAATAGCTTTATCCAAGCGTTAGCACTGTATCAAGGACAATATACCTTAGGCGTCTATGAGCAAGTGATGGAAACCCACAAACTCAGACGTAAAAAATCTCGCGATCCTGACAGCGATAGCGACATGGCGCTAACGCCTTTTGTCGCCGATGGTGCGATATTAGGTAGCTATTTTAATCGCAGCGAAGAGCGGATGAACTACTCTATTCGCATTAGTGCAGTGCAGCCAGGTTCGAGTGAAATTGGCGGAATAACAGTCGATCTATCGGTCGGCGGCGCTCGGATTCGCTTACCTGCTAGCCATGGACTTAATGTCGAGCAACCACTGCGAATTAAGTTACTTGATCTGAGTAAAGAGTACTATTTCGAAGACCTGCAGCAAGGGGTCGACTATCAAGTCGTCGATGTCGAAAGCAACCATGAATACAGCTGGATGCGCCTAAAACGTATCGGAGGCAGTGATGCCCTAGCCGAAATGCTCGGAAATTTAATTCAGGGCTACAAGTTCCGCTACAAGGTCGATATCAATGACATTTTAGTTGCCGCAACTGGATTGGGATTTGAGCGTCACTATTTACCCCACTTGCCCCATCTGCCGCTCTATGTTGAGCATATAGATGGGCAATATAAGATCACCCACAAATTACTAAGTCGAGATAATCAAAAACTGCAGCATTTCTTTAGTGATGAAAAAGAGATCGATCAGTTACCTGGCATGTTAACCCCTAGTCGTTTAAAGGCCTTGCTCGATGAACCTAACAGCATTGAACACGCGCTGTTTTTCTGCTTTACCTTCCAAACTCAAGGCAACATCTTTTTCTATTCGGCGACTTTAGCTGAGTTACTCGCAACCGATCTATTAGGCTTATTTATCCGCTTTGGGTCGAGTAAATCCACTTGGAGTATCTTTAAGCTCACTAGCCATGAAATCGACCATCTCACGTCCTATAAATCCAGCATACTCCCGGGCGATAGCAGCTATTATTCACCACTAACCGAAGCACAACTCAAACGCTTTAGCCATGTTTTACAACTTATCGATTTAACCAATAGCGATATGTTAGAACAATACGGTCAGTGGGATACCAAAGAGCACCAAGCCAATGAGCTAAAGCCATTTGGGCAGAAGAAATTAACCTCTAACCAAATAAAACTGTTGTCACTACAATTTACCGAAAGGCGAAACGAGGCAAGGTTCTCTTTCAAGACCTTAGTGACTGTGACCCAAGGAAAAGAGATTCATCAAGGTTTTACCTTAGATATTTCGGGTAAAGGACTTCAAGTCACCTTAGATGATCCCGCAACATTCGATGCCAGCGCACCGTTATATTTAAGTTTTCCTAAGTTGCAGCATCTGGCAGGAAAAACCAAACTTTCTCAACTACCTTACCGATTGATACGTACTCGAAAAAATGGCATCACTATACATTTGGCGGCAATGGTCGGCCACGCAGCGCATGTAGGCGTCGCCTTCTTAAACCGACTCATCGAAACCAATCGTGACAAATTACAAAAACTCACCGAAGCCAACAGCGACATGAAAGAACTTTCTGATGGCCTAAAGAACCTGTTGATGAGAGAACTTGCGTCTGTACCCTATTTCATTGAGAAAACCAGTAAATCAGCCAAGTTGGGCGTATTAGGAGTGAGTAAACATTCGAACGAGATCACCGATCTTTTCGCTGCAGCCACCCAACAATCTCTGCAATATGATCTCAGCACTCTGCTCGATGATGGCCATCTCAAACGTGATTTTATCGATCCAATCCGACAGATGAAACCGCAGCATGGCATGGAATTTTTCGAAGTCTATCTTCAAGTATCGCGCCAATCTCAAGGACGAATAAAAATGAAATGCATCGCCCCAAAAGAGATCGGTGATGAACAGGCGCAAATTCATTTTATTCGCCAAAGCCAAAATTTAGGTAAGTTTATGGCGCTGCGTATCTATCGCGGCGCAACAGGCAAGCCTGATATGAGCTATATCAGGCGAGAACTTGAATATATCAACGTACATGCGCCGCACAAGGCAAAACAATTAGAGCAAAAGATGTGGCGTATCATAGGCGTGGGCGAACTATTAGATGTTACCCCAGAGGTAATGCTACGCTACCCAAGTCTTTATCATTAAAAAATCACCTTAATTCAATCGCCAGATAGAAGACTAGGCTCCCGTAAAAGCGTTATACCAGGCTAACACCGAAGGGAGGTGATCGGATATCGCATCCTTATGGATCAGCATATCGGCGTGGCCATAGTCATGCTTATTGCCATTTGCTTTTGATAATAGTGTGTATTTAACATCACCCATCTGGCACTCGGCGATCATACGCTGCACGTCACTTGGATTCCCAAGCACTTTGTCGCCCAGACCTGCAATAAACCAAGATTTAGGCCATCCAGCACCTTCGGCGAGTTTAGCTGCGGCCTTTGCATAATCAAAGTTATCATCATGATCAACCCAATCACCTCGAACCCAATCGATACTTTGAGAAAGGGATGCACGACTTTCGTTATCCATCCCCATGCGCCATCGATCGGCAGCTAAGTAACCATGTCCCATGGCGATTGCTGGAGCGAGTCGATTCCAAGCGAGATCAACCATGAGCCATTTCTTGAACGATTTGACCTTAATCGCTCGTTTAGAGCCAAAAGTCAGCAGTGATGCCACACTCGTTTGAAAGAAATCGAATCGAGCGATAGCGCTCGCCATCAGCACTCCGCCCCATGAATGAGCACACCAATGCACTTTACTGACGCCTTGATGAATCGACAAAATATAGTGCTGCACTAAAGGAAGCTGCTCTCGAATCACCTCACCCTGTCCATGACTCGCCCCCGCTGATAACTTGGGCGTACTAAGCCCCCTACCTAAGGTATCGAGTACGTACACCACGTAGCCAGCTTGGGCTAGATAACATCCTAAGCCTTTACCTTTGTCACTATAGAAAACTCGGCCGTTAGACATGGCACCATGGAGCATCAATATTGGCGGCCTTCGCATATCGGCATCTGCACGTTTTATTTGCCGCAGATGAAGTTGACCTTGACGGTAGGGAATATAAAGAGATTGCTGAATGATGTTCAAAATAGAATTAAAATAAAATAAATTTCGATTAAGTTACTGACAATCATGGAATAAAACAAGTCAGACTACATATAAAAACCCACGGTAAACAGGCGTTTTAAAATAGCCCTTACAGATCAGCGGCTAACCTGATGATTAAAACAGAGCCTAAAACCACAAGCCACTTAACAATGACAAATTTATTGCCAAGCGGCAGACACAACCTCCTATAACGAACCTCTACTCGAGGTTATAAACCTATCCTAAATAAGCCTTTATTCCGTTAACTGCATTGCATTCACTTGCATTGTCTAAGCGAGCTAACATCTTCCATTAACTCAGATCAACCAGCATATAAGGCAATACTCGTAGATCTAGCTTATCGATCGCGGCGTCCGCTGCCGCGCGTAGCTTAGGCTTTGCATGATAAGCGATACCAAAATCAGCACTTTCTATCATTGGGATATCATTCGCGCCGTCGCCAATGGCGAGACGCTGACCAGAAGCGATGTGCCACTCGTTAGCAGCACTTTCAACGGTATCAGCCTTAAACTGCGCATCGACGACAGTGCCACACACTTCACCTTTTAATTGACCACCTTCAATGACCAACTCATTGGCATGGGCGGCATCGAGTGACAACATCTGCTTTAAATGACCAACGAAAGGGGTAAACCCGCCAGAGGCGAGCACTAGACGCCATTGATGAGATTGTAGCTCCTTGATCATCTCAATTAGTCCCGGCATTAGCGGCAGCCGCGCGCATAAATCATCGATTATCTTCGCATCTGCTCCTGCTAGTTTGGCGACTCGAGCCCTAAGACTTTGTTCAAAATCAAGCTCACCTTGCATAGCTCGCTCGGTGACTTCTGCCACCTCTGCACCAACACCCGCCATGACCGCAAGCTCATCGATACACTCAATTTGGATCGCTGTGGAATCCATATCCATCACAAGCAAGCCCACTTGATCTAAGCGTGGAGAGTTCTCGCCCATCGTAATAAGCTCAATGCCCGCCATCGCATCGAACTGATTTGTCTCAGCTTCGCTAAGCGCTTCATCTAGAATAAGTTCAACACAGTGTAAGCCCGATTGACGCTTGATCTGAGCGATGCTCACAAGCGATGTCAGTGCCATCATCGCTGCGGCTAACTGAGCTTCTACATCGCGACTCTCATAGACAATACGCACTCTCACCACTTCTATTAATGCATTAGCCTCGAGATGACGCACAAAAGAGTGACCTTGATTTTCGAACGCGTCAGAACTCTCATCATAGATCCATGAAAACAGTGAAACTTGGCGCTGACTTTCCATTAGTGTTACATCTCCGGCTATCGGGTTTGACGATAATCAATTATGATTAATAAAACCCTTATCATGTTCAGGTACAAAGTGTTTTTTCTTAAAGGACTCAAAAAATCCCATAGGCTTTCACGATTGATCCAGATAGGCATCGCACTGGCGCTTATGGCGGGTCTGTTCCAATTATGGGAAACAAGCCTACTACAAGGTCAGCAGCTTCTAAAGTCCCAAACGCAAAAGATGGCACGATTACTTGTGCAGCAAACTGCCTATGGCGCAGCTCCAGCACTGCAATTACAAAATGATGAACAACTGCAATGGCTCACCACCGCCTTGGTTTTAGATCCCAAGGTGATGTCTGCAACCATCTTTAGCGAGCAAGGACAACGGCTTTCATTCGCCCAAAGTGTGACTCAAGATGAGTTAGATCCAGATTCTGATGAGATGAAAGACTTACTGTCAACATACCCTCCTTATGTCGAAGCCGTATTACAAGATGATAAGAATTTGGGCTATATCGAGGTGAGATTACAACCTGAACTGTTCTTTAATGAGATCAAAGAAGCCCATCAGCTTAATATGGAGCAGCAACAGATGATGCTTATCATTGCAGGCCTAATTGGGATGTTGCTTTCGCGCGCGCTATCTTTCAAGCGCGCCGACTTTGACCGCAGAAAAACAAAAACGAAACTCGGGAAAAAGCTCGCCGCTGCGCTTTCGCCGGCAGATACGACAGTCGACGCTAACGACAATAACGACAATAACGACAATAACGACAAGTTATCTTAATAGAAATGAGTCATTTTATAGCACAAAAAAAAACGGGCCGATTGGCCCGTTTTTTAATGCTCACTAATGCGAAAAATTACAGAGTAATTGCCGCGTCCAGTGTCATTTCGATCATGTCATTAAAGGTGGTTTGACGCTCATCAGAAGAGGTCTTTTCGCCAGTACGGATATGATCAGATACAGTGACAACACACAGTGCTTTAGCACCGAATTCAGCTGCTACGCCATAAAGACCAGCAGCTTCCATCTCGACACCTAGTACATTCATCTTTTCCATCACATCAAACATTTCTGGATCAGGTGTGTAGAAAAGGTCTGCAGAGAATACGTTACCTACGCGGTATTTAGTCCCTCTCGCATCAGCGGCTTTAACCACAGCGCTAAGCAAGCTGTAATCAGCAATAGCAGCGAAGTCTTGGCCTTTGAAACGTAGACGGTTAACTTGAGAATCAGTACATGCACCCATACCGATGATCACATCACGTACTTTAACGTCAGTGCTAATTGCGCCACAAGTACCGACACGGATGAGGTTTTTAACACCGTAATCTTTAATAAGTTCAGTAGCGTAGATTGAGCAAGATGGGATACCCATTCCTGAGCCCATAACAGAAATACGTACGCCTTTATAAGTACCGGTAAAACCAAGCATGTTACGCACGTCAGTCACTTGCTCAACGTTCTCAAGGAAAGTTTCAGCAATGTACTTAGCACGAAGTGGATCGCCTGGGAATAACACTGTATCGCCGAATGCACCGTCTACTGCATTAATATGTGGTGTAGCCATCTATATAACCCCTATTATTTTAGACTTAAGTCTTTCTAGTACTGGCGGCCATCATCTTAACCGCCAAATTGAGAATTCGGTGTAACGAGGTGAGCTTACGACCACCTCTATTCGTCATTTATGCAACAAATGACTCGCCATATTCCATCGGCTCAAGTTTGAAATAGGTCGCAATGCTTTGGCCTATATCGGCAAAGCTGTTACGACAACCCAGTGAGCCCGCAACCAAACCTGCACCATACGCAAGCACTGGTACGCGCTCACGAGTATGGTCGGTGCCTTTCCATGTTGGATCGCAACCGTGATCGGCTGTTAATAGCAACAGATCATCTTCATTTAACAGCGCTAGCATCTCAGGTAAACGGCTGTCGAAATACTCGAGCGCACGCGCGTAGCCAGCGATATCACGGCGATGACCATAATGAGAGTCAAAATCAACGAAGTTAGTGAATACGATAGTGCGATCACCCGCTTGTTTGACCTGCTCTAAAGTGGCATCAAATAGCGCTTCTAGCCCTGTTGCTTTCACTTTCTTAGTGATACCACAATGGGCATAAATGTCTGCGATCTTACCGACACTGACCACTTCACCACCGGCATCTTTTAACTTATCTAATACTGTTGGTGCTGGTGGCTCAACCGCGTAATCACGACGATTACCAGTACGCGCAAAGTCACTTGGACCCGTGCCCACAAATGGGCGCGCAATGACTCGACCAATGTTATAAGGTTCGAGTTCTTCACGCGCAATAATACAAAGCTCATAAAGCTTCTCTAATCCAAACGATTCTTCATGGCAGGCAATCTGGAATACTGAATCGGCTGAAGTATAGAAAATAGGCATACCAGAGCGCATATGCTCCTCACCAAGCTCTTCTAAAATAGCGGTTCCCGATGCATGACAATTACCAAGGTAATCCGTTAAACCTGCACGCGCTAGAATCTTATCAGTCAATTCTTTTGGGAAAGAGTTAGTCAAATCGCTGAAGTAACCCCACTCGTAAAGTACGGGTACACCCGCCATCTCCCAGTGACCGCTAGGGGTGTCTTTGCCAGAGCTTAGCTCGTCGGCATAACCATAAGCGCCGATCACCTCAACGTCGTCAGCAAAACCAGCGGCAAAAGCACCTGTGCTCTCTTTGGCGGCTAAGGCTAAGCCTAACTTAGCGAGATTAGGCAGCTTTAATGGGCCTTCACGACCATCATTAGCCTTGCCTTCTGCGCATGCCTTAGCGATATGTCCAAAAGTATCTGAACCAACATCACCAAAGGCTGCTGCATCTTTAGCTGCACCGACGCCGAACGAATCAAGCATCATAATTACTGTTCTTTTCATCTTTACTCTCCTAGAGATCTTCTTGACGAATGTAACGATAGATCTCTGGTGTTTTCTCTGGCGCACTATCGCCAATATGAATCGCTTTCTTCACGGCCGCAGCCGCATCTTCAAACGCACTTTCCGATTGCGCATGAATCATCGCAATTGGCTTATCAGCCACAATCTCATCTCCCAAAGCACATACTTGGGTTAAACCAACGCTATAGTCTAAAGCATCACCTGGTTTGCGACGACCGCCACCTAAAGTAACGACGGCTAGCCCTAGTTCACGGGTATCCATCGAAGAGGCAAAACCGGATCTATCAGCATAAACAGGACGAATAATCTGAGATTGAGGAAGATACTTACTGTAGTTTTCGATAAAGTCTGCTGGACCGCCAAGTCCTGAGATCATACGGCCAAAGATATCAGCAGCTTTACCGTTATCAAGCACTTGGTTTAGCTTAAGACGAGCTTCAGCTTCATTTTCCGCTAGACCACCCAGCTGGAGCATCTCAGCACATAACCCCATAGTGACTTCATAAAGACGTGGGTTACGATACTTACCCGTTAAGAAATCAATCGCTTCTTTGACTTCAACTGCATTACCGGCGCAAGAAGCCAAAACCTGATTCATGTCGGTCAAGAGAGCGGTAGTACGCGTACCCGCACCATTGGCTACAGCCGTAATACTGCGAGCTAACTCTTCTGATGCTTCATAGGTCGGCATAAATGCGCCACTGCCGACTTTAACATCCATAGCAAGTGCATCTAGACCAGCGGCGAGCTTTTTAGAAAGAATTGACGCTGTAATAAGGGAGATTGATTCAACAGTTGCGGTGTTATCGCGAATAGAATAGAAACGTTTATCAGCAGGAACGAGGTCACCAGTTTGACCGATAATGGCAACGCCAGCTTCTTTTACCACTTTACGGAAAAGTGCACTGTCGGGCTCGGTTTGATAACCAGGGATGGCATCAAATTTATCGAGAGTGCCTCCAGTATGTCCTAAGCCACGACCAGAAATCATTGGAACATAACCACCACATGCTGCCGCCATGGGGCCGAGCATTAGACTTATCACATCACCGACACCACCAGTACTGTGCTTATCGATAATGGGACCATCTAAGCCGAGATTCTTCCAATTGAGCACTGTGCCAGAATCACGCATAGAAGTGGTTAATGCGATACGTTCATCCATGTTCATATCATTAAAGTAAACAGCCATACCAAGTGCAGCAATTTGCCCTTCTGATACGCTGTTATCAGTGATCCCTTTAACGAAGAACTGGATCTCTTGAGTCGTTAACGCTTCGCCGTTGCGCTTTTTACGAATTATCTCTTGTGCTAGAAACATAGTACTGCCTCCAAGTTTGTCACAAAATTTCTTTCTAGGTGACAAACTCTTTTATAAGACGTCAAAACCGTAATTAAACTACATTTAATATAAACTAGTTTTGACGTCTTCAAATAGATTTAGATCACGCTTAACTAATAAAGCCAACGCTATATTTAGTAACCTTGAGGACCTTTTGGCGCATCACCTAGATCTAATGTATGAAGTAGGTTAACTAATAGGCTTGACGCACCAAAACGGAAGGTACGAGGCGTTGCCCAATCGTCACCTAAAAGACGGGCTGCAAGAGCTAAAAACTCATCAGCGGCTGCAGCGTCACGCACGCCACCAGCAGGCTTAAAGCCAACCTTAGGGTTCTTTTCGCTGATAACCGTCATCATGATCTCAGCCGCTTCTAACGTCGCATTCACTTCAACTTTACCAGTAGAGGTCTTAATGAAGTCCGCACCTGCATCGATTGATAATTCTGATGCTTTACGAATAAGCGCTGGATCTTGAAGCACACCCGATTCAATGATGACTTTCAAAAGAACGTCGTCACCACAGGCTTCTTTACACGCTTTAACTAGCTCATAACCAACAGTTTCATTACCCGCCATCAATGCTCGATATGGGAATACCACATCAACTTCATCTGCACCATAAGCGACAGCTGCACGGGTTTCTAAAACTGCAATAGCAATATCATCGTTACCATGGGGGAAATTAGTTACCGTGGCAATTTTGATCTCTTCACAACCCATCTCGTTTAGCGTTTTACGCGCAATAGGAATAAAACGAGGATAAATACAAATAGCAGCGGTATTACCTGCAGGAGTTTTAGCCTTATGACACAACTCAATCACTTTCTGATCGGTATCGTCGTCATTCAAGGTAGTAAGATCCATCAATTCAATGGCTTTTTGTGCTGCTTTTTTTAAATCGCTCATAATAGCTCTCCGAAACGTAATTAATTCATTCAAATACTAAAAAAAGAAATAGACGTATGACAGCACCTAAGAGTTGGCATTATTTTGATTATTGTTATGGCCGGGCCTTCAGGCGTTGCCGTAAATCTTGTCTAATGCGTATTAATACAAAATCTGATTAATACACCTGACTAAAGTTTACTTATTCAGGTATTCAATGCCTCGAGTCACCTCGATAGCGATCCTGACACAGGGTCACGACTTGAATCCTTGAAGACCGGGAAGGGGAACTGAGTTATTATCACTGTAGAGCAGTGTTCCTGCCTTTCCGCGAAAAATCCATTTTAGCGCGTAAAACTATTAACCTTTATCTAAATAAGCTCTATCAATATAGTTCATACTTAGATATAGATTAACCATCAAACAATGAAATAAACATTAAATTTGATGGTTAATTGGAGCCGTATAATCACGGCTCCAATACTTACTTATTCTATTCTTAGAACTTGTAAGTTGCAGAGAAGTAATGAGACCAGCCAGTAGACTCAAGTGCTAAAGCGCCAGCTCCATCTTCTAACAGATAAACGTCTTTGAAGCCTTTTAGACCATAACCAAGTGCGTAACGATCTGAGTGCCAGTACAGACCAAAGAAGGCTGCACCACCACTTGACGTCTTAGGAACGAAAGCAGCCTTATCTTCATCAGCACCAAATTGGTAATCAACATAGCCTTGGAAAGATAGGAAGCTCTTGTTTTCGAAGAAGTAGAAAGGCTTGAACCAGTTGGCAGAGAACTGGTAACCGTTCCACTCTTTAGCGTTCAGGTCATAAAAACCGTATAGGTTCATGCCAGTTTTGCCTAACCAAGGCACCATTACGTCTGCACCAACACCCCAGAATGAGCTATTTACACCATTGCCGTTTAAACCATCCCAGTTAAATAGCGTTGAGAAGTAAACTTCTTGAATAGGGCCGAAAGACAGGTCCTTGCCTGTGATTGCATCGATAGATACACGAGGAGCAAACTTCATGAACAACTTACTAGTACCAGAACCTGGGTTCTTGTCACCGTTGCTTGAAGTTTGAGTGCCTAGGTTGAATACATCAACATAGCCATAAAGATCAAAGACACCAGAGCGGCCGCCAAATTCCATCTCTAGATAGTTGTGCTGATCACCTGATGCTGGGTTATCAGGCTTCTCACCTACAGAGTACATTGCATTGAACTGCATCCACTTGTAATCGCTACCATGAAGGTCTGAGCGATCAGCTGCGAAAGCGTTTCCTGACATTGCAGCTACTGCTGTAGCAGCTAAAGCTAAAGTTTTAACGTTTTTCATCATCAACCCCATTATTTTATGGTTTTACTGCTCTTAACGAGTCAGCGTTTTTTACTTAAGTTTTTTAACTTATTTGCGGCGCATTTTACTCAAATTTTATTAAATCACAATACAATTAACGTAAAAATGCGAACACTATATCTTAACAGTAAAACAAACTTCTGATTTGGCGGTATATCTTGAGCTAACTCACAAACTCCGCCTTAGTTTGTTTGCACATAGCGCCTCTATTTTGGTAATAGAAGTCACGCCGTTTGTAACAAATTCGTTGAAAAATGGTTAGGTTAACTTTGACTCTGCCCTGCTGGGCAGAGTCACAGTTCAGGGGCATCCCCCCAAGGAATTACCTGAGACTTATAACGCTAGGAATAAACCTGCTAGCGTCGCACTCATCAAGTTAGCTAGAGAACCAGCAACTACCGCACGTAAACCTAGTTTTGCTAAGTCATGACGACGTGTTGGTGCCATGGCTCCTAGACCACCTAATAGAATAGCGATTGAAGACAAGTTAGCAAATCCACATAGTGCGAATGAGATGATAGCTTTAGTTCTATCAGTCATTACAGCATTAGTCGCTTCAACCAACAAACCGCCATCAGCAACATCTTTTAGGTATGGAGCAAAGTTTAGGTAAGCAACGAATTCGTTAACAACTATCTTCTGACCGATGAAAGAACCTGCAACAAGTGCCTCGTTCCAAGGTACACCGATTAGGAATGCTAAAGGCATAAAAATATAGCCAAGTATCAGCTCAAGCGTGATGCCTTCTGCGCCGAATAGACCTGTAACACCACCGATGATACCGTTGATCATAGCAATTAAGCCTACGAAAGCGATCAACATTGCACCAACGTTTAGTGCTAGGTGCATACCAGATGAAGCACCAGCTGCTGCTGCGTCTAATACGTTCGCTGGCTTATCTGGATCTTCTGGAAGATCATCCATCTCATTAACAGTTTTATCTGTTTCTGGATGCATAAGCTTAGCCATTAATAGACCACCAGGAGCCGCCATGAATGACGCTGCAACTAGGTATTCAATAGGTACACCCATCTGCGCATAACCAGCAAGTACTGAACCAGCAATAGATGCTAGACCACCAACCATGATGGCAAATAATTCAGACTGAGTCATAGTCGCGATAAACGGACGAACCACTAGTGGTGCTTCAGTTTGACCAACGAAGATGTTAGCAGTTGCTGACATAGACTCTGTGCGGCTTGTACCTAATGCTTTTTGTAGACCACCACCGATAATACGGATGATCCATTGCATAATGCCTAGGTAGTAAAGCACAGCGATTAAAGAAGAGAAGAAAACGATAACTGGTAAAACGTTAATCGCGAAAATGAAACCAACTTTAAATTGGGCTAAATCACCGAATAGAAAGTTAATACCATTTTGAGCATAACTGATCACGCTAGATACGCCATCAGAAACACCTTTTAGGATGTCCTTACCTACTGGCACATATAAAACGAAACCAGCGAAGAACGCTTGAATTGCTAACGCACCGAAAACGGTACGAACGTTAATAGCTTTTTTGTTATTAGAGAACAAGAAACCTATTGCAAGTAAGGTGACCACCCCTACTAAACTCATTAAAATATCCATTAACCATCACCCTATTGTTAATACTTTTTAATTATGTTGTTAACCAACCTTTTTCACCGTCAGATTATACTAGACGGAATGGTTAAAATCGTCGTTTTGATCAAGTTTTTGAAGTTTTATTTCAAGGTGTTATAAAAAAAAGTTGATGCGATTTACATCTGTTTTTTTTAAAATAAACTAGAGTTCAAAGAGTTGCAGTGTATTTTGAAACACTTGTTCTGATACTAGAACGCAAGATTTTTTTTGTAAATTAGCGATTTTCTCAATTAGCAAATGCAAAATTAAGCTTGATCCGTTGATTTCATCGGCAATCCCTACTTCTTTCTTACTAGAAATAAGTGCTAAATCAGTCTCAATGACAAAAGATGTCAATGGTAAGTTGACAATCGTTTCCGGTAATTTCTTGGCTTTTTCGTCTAGCAAGAGATGTCCAATACCCAACTTCATACCCACATTCAGGTACCTTTTAGCCAACTCAGAGCCACCATAAAAGCCATGGATCACTCCGCCGTTTTCTAACGGATAACGTTTAAGCAACTCAAGTACTTCATTATGCGCTTTAACACTATGGATAATGACGGGTAACTGATAACGTTGGGCTAAAACCAAGTGAGCTTCAAAACAGGGCAGTTGCCACTGCCAATTATCGCGATGAAAACCATCTAATCCACACTCACCGATCGCCACCAAAGATAGATCACGGCGGTTCACCGCAAGATATTGCTCAAGTGATACAACATCTGCTTGCCAATCTTCATTGCAATACCAAGGATGAATACCTAAGCCATAATGACATTGGTACTGCTTAGCTATATCAATTAACTTTCCCCAACCCTCGACAGACACCCCAGGAATGACGGCGTCAACCAAGCCTTGCTTTCTCATTTGTCCAACGAGTCGCTCTCGCAGTGGTTCAAACGCATCAAAATCTAGGTGAATATGGCTATCGAACACTTTTAGCAGATCATTTGGCATTGTCTTTAGTCTCATCGACGGACGGCTCTGCGTTTTTTCGCGTTTTTTTTAAAGGCGGATCCGATAGATTTGGGACGCAGCAACGCTTGTTATCTTGGGTCAACCCCATCTTGTCACACCAAGTGATATAGGCTCGCCACCACTTTACGATCATAGCCTTCTCCCTCTCCAGTTTTAAATTCACCTTATCAAAACGGGGAAACTTTAGGCACAAAAAAAGCAGACGAATCTGCTTTTTAATATAGCTTTAACGCTTAGTTCTCTCGCGTTTTGGCAAACTCTATGTCGGGATAACGTTCCATCGATAAGTTTAAATTAACCATAGTTGGCGCAACATAAGTGAGATTATCACCACCATCTAGTGCAAGATTATTGCTGCACTTACGCTTAAATTCATCAAGTTTCTTGTGATCATCACAATAAACCCAACGCGCCGTTGCCACGCTGATAGCTTCATAGATAGCTTCGACTTTATATTCACTCTTTAGACGTTGTACAACAACTTCAAACTGAAGTACACCCACGGCGCCAACAATCAAATCATTGGAATCGAGCGGCCTAAAGACCTGCACGGCGCCCTCTTCCGAAAGTTGTACAAGCCCCTTTAGCAACTGCTTCTGCTTTAACGGGTCTTTGAGACGAATACGGCGGAACATCTCTGGCGCAAAGTTAGGAATACCTGTAAAGCGTAGCTTCTCACCTTGGGTAAAAGTATCACCAATACGAATGGTGCCGTGATTATGTAAACCGATAATATCACCAGGATATGCCGCTTCGGCTCGGTTACGATCCCCAGCCATAAAGGTTAACGCGTCACTCACGTTAACATCTTTGCCTATACGTACATGATGCATTTTCATGCCTTGCTCATAACGGCCAGAACAAACCCGCATAAAAGCAACCCGATCTCGATGCTTTGGATCCATGTTCGCTTGGATCTTAAAAACGAAGCCACTGAACTTAGTATCTTCTGGCTCTACCACTTTAACATCAGTTTCACGCGGCTGTGGACGAGGCGCCCACTCAACGATGCCATCGAGGATATGATCAACACCAAAATTGCCCAGTGCGGTACCGAAAAATACTGGAGTAAGCTCCCCCTTAAGGAAAGCATCTAAATCAAATTCGTTTGATGCACCAAGCACCAACTCCATCTCATCACGGATCTCTTGAGCGTAGCTGCCGATAGCTGCATCTAACTCTGGATTATCTAAACCTTTAATAACGCGAGAATTTTGAATCGTATGCCCCATACCGTTTTGATACAGAATCACTTCATCACGCAACAGATGATAGACGCCTTTAAACTCTTTACCTGCTCCAATAGGCCAAGTAATAGGCGCACAGGCGATATTAAGCACATCTTCAACTTCATCCATCAACTCGATAGGATCACGAATATCGCGGTCGAGTTTGTTCATAAAGGTGACAATGGGCGTATCACGCAGACGTGTCACTTCCATCAATTTAATGGTGCGCTGCTCAACACCTTTGGCCGAGTCGATAACCATTAAACAGGAGTCTACTGCCGTCAGAGTACGATAGGTATCCTCGGAGAAGTCTTCGTGACCTGGGGTATCGAGCAGATTGACGAGCGCATCGTGATAAGGAAACTGCATCACAGAGGTAGTGATCGAAATACCGCGATCTTTTTCCATCTCCATCCAGTCCGACTTAGCGTGTTGACCCGACTTTTTGCCCTTAACTGTACCAGCCTTTTGTAGCGCGTTTCCGAACAACAATACTTTTTCAGTGATGGTAGTTTTACCCGCATCTGGGTGCGAGATGATGGCGAAAGTACGACGCTTGTCGACTTCAACTTTATAGCCTGACATGGTTACCTGCGAATGATGGAGTGCTAAAAGCCGGCAATTATAGCGCCTAGGTGGTGTGATGGCTAGTCTGTTAGTCGTCAATAGAGCCCTAATAGAATTGAGGCTATAACAAAATATTTTTGGAACTACGACTATGTAGAAAAAAGCCTTCGCAAAGACGAAGGCTAGCATTACCGAGAATCAATAATTACTCTTGCTCTAATACTTGGCTCATTTTTGCAAGTTCGACACGTGCATATCTGTGTTCGACGAAATCATAAATATTGGTCGCAAGCGCAAGCCTGAAGTAATTAGCTGCATCGCTATACTCGCCCTGTTTCTGGGCGACTTTCGCTAGATAAAAATAGGCTTCGCAAAGACGCTCTGCATATTCATTAGGGTGACTAAGTCCTTGCTTTGCGATACTAAAAACCTCCGTCTTACTCACCTTACCCAGATAATAATCCACTAAGGTCGTCGCCCATGCATTGTCGGCTAACTTTGCTCGACGTTCAATAAGGTGCGTTTTAGCAAGCTCTGCATCTCCGTTCGCTTCGATGATATAAAGCCACAAGACACGATAACCATCTTGCTCATCCCCCTGATAAAAGCTTTGCATATCGGCGGTAGCCAGATCATTACGTTCACCATAATAAAGTGCTATACCGCGATTTAAATAGGCATAATCATAATCAGGCGACAACTCAAGTACGGCATCGAAAGCCTCATAAGCACTTTCAAACTCTCCCTCTTGGGTATAGTAGATCCCGATAAAGTTATATGCATCGGCTAAATTAGGTTGCAGCTTTAATGACTGATGAAAATCAATACGACTGAGAATACGTAGGCCAACGCTATCGTAAATAACACCGCGATCATAATGAAACCGCGCACGCTGATCGGGAGTCAATTCGGCAGAGGTCAAAATATCGTTAAGTCTTGCTAAAGTCACTTCTAACTTATAATCCGGCATTACGGGGGCAACCATTAGCTTGCCCTGCTCAGCACTGGCGTCTGATTGAGTTGATACACATCCTGTTAGCAACATACTAAGACCAGCCATAACCGCTACTGTGGCTGAGCGCAATTTATAAGTCATCCATTTAACCTTTTAACTTCAGCATTAGCCTCAATCATAGCAATCCCAAATACTAACGGCTATCTGCATTTATAAAAAACCAATAAAAAAGGAGACCTAATGGTCTCCTTTCTTCAAACTATTAACGATTATTCGCTAGCAGCTTCTTCTTTAGGCTGAGCTTCTTTCATTGAAAGACGAACTCGACCTTGGCGATCCACTTCCATCACCTTAACTTTCACTTCTTGGCCAACTTCTAGGTAATCAGAAACATTTGCAACACGCTCTTCAGCGATTTGAGAAATGTGTACTAGACCATCTTTACCAGGAAGAATGGTAACAAATGCACCGAAGTCAACGATACGAACCACTTTACCGTTGTACACAGTGCCCACTTCAACTTCAGCAGTGATCTCTTGAATACGACGAATCGCTTCTTGAGTCGCTTCACCATTTGAAGAAGCGATTTTCACTGTACCATCGTCATCAAGTTCGATTGTGGTGCCAGTCTCTTCAGTCAACGCACGAATTGTCGCACCGCCTTTACCAATCACATCACGGATCTTTTCAGGGTTGATCTTGATGGTGGTGATACGAGGAGCGTGGTCAGAGATCTCTTCACGGTGACCTGAAATCGCTTGGTCCATCACGTTTAGGATATGTACACGAGCACCATAGGCTTGCTGAAGTGCAATTTGCATGATCTCTTGCGTGATACCTTCGATCTTGATATCCATCTGCAGTGCAGTAATACCGTCACGAGTACCCGCTACTTTAAAGTCCATGTCACCTAAGTGATCTTCATCGCCTAGAATATCAGAAAGTACGACGAAATCGTCACCTTCTTTAACTAGACCCATAGCGATACCAGCGACAGAAGTCTTGATTGGTACACCGGCATCCATAAGCGCTAGTGAAGTACCACAAACTGAAGCCATAGAGCTTGAACCGTTAGATTCAGTGATTTCAGATACTACGCGAACGCTGTATGGGAACTCTTCAGCCGTTGGCATAACAGCTTTAATACCACGCCAAGCTAGCTTACCGTGACCAATTTCACGACGCTTTGGCGAACCAACCATACCTGTTTCACCAACAGAGTATGGAGGGAAGTTATAGTGAAGCATAAAGCGATTGGTGTATTCGCCCATGATGCTATCAATCTTCTGTGCATCACGCTCAGTACCTAAAGTACAAGTCACTAACGCCTGAGTTTCACCACGAGTAAACAGTGAGCTACCGTGAGTACGTGGCAATACACCAGCCATTACGTTTAGTGCGCGGATCATATCTGGTTCGCGGCCATCGATACGAGGGTTGCCTGCGATGATACGGCTACGAACCACTTTCTTCTCTAGGCTAGCTAGAAGGCCGTCGATTTCGCGTGTGTTTGCGTCTGGGTTTTCAGCTAATAATGCTTCTTTAGCTGCTGTTTTAACAACACCGACTTGAACGTAACGGTCTTGCTTAACTTGAATTTGGTAAGCTTCGGTTAAACCCACTTCAGCCAAATCTTTGATCTTAGCAACCAAATCTTGGTCTTGAACTGGTGCAGCCCAATCCCATACTGGTTTGTTAACTTCAGCGCGTAGTTCTTTAATTGCCTCAATAACGACTTGTTGTTGTTCATGGCCATAAACCACAGCACCCAACATGACTTCTTCAGGAAGCGCGTTCGCTTCAGACTCAACCATAAGTACTGCGTTTTCAGTACCCGCAACTGACAATTCAAGTTCGCTGTCAACTAGCTGAGAAACGGTTGGGTTTAGGATGTATTCGCCGTTCACATAGCCGACACGAGCCGAACCGAGTGGACCATTAAATGGAATACCTGAGATAGACAGTGCTGCTGAAGTACCAATCATAGAGATAACTTCAGGGCTAATTTCTGGATCAACGGAAACTACAGTAATGATGACCTGAACTTCGTTCTTAAAGCCGTTAGGGAATAATGGACGAATTGGACGGTCAATAAGACGTGCTGTTAATGTTTCACCTTCAGATGGACGGCCTTCACGCTTAAAAAATCCACCAGGGATTTTACCAGCAGCATATGTCTTTTCTTGGTAGTTAACGGTTAATGGAAAAAAGTCACGACCTGGCTCTTCAGCTTTCTTTCCGACAACAGTTACTAAAACTGTAGTATCACCCATACTTGCTAAAACAGCAGCGTCAGCTTGACGTGCAATAACCCCAGTCTCTAGCGTGACTGTATGTTGACCATATTCAAAACTTTTTACGATTGGATTCACGTGAACCATTCCTTAATTTAATAACCTTATTTTCGCGGGTAAGTATACTTCAAGTCTAATCAATAGATAAAGAGCACATGTAGATGACAAAGCTGAATCTTTTCTCTAAAGTAGTTATATAAGGCAATTTTCGTCATCAATCGCTGCTTTTTCTATGACAATAGAATGTGAAGAGTCACCAATCAGGTATAGAGGAGTGGCAAATGAGCGCTAAATTTAAATCATTGACATGGAAACAAACGACTTTAGTCGTGTTTTCAGCGATGTTTTTTGCCTTTGCCATTTTCATCGTCGAAATCGCTTTAGTCGGAATATCCGCTCGCCAACAACTGACCGCTTCTCAAGAGGAACTACTTAATTCAATAGAACAACCCGCCGCAAATGCGGTTTGGGCGTTAGACGACAATTTAGCCACTCAAACCTTAGAAGGTGTACTAAAAGTCGAGCACGTCGGAGAAGCATTAATTGAACTCGACGACGGCAGCATCTTCGTATCGATGAACAATCCATCTACCGACAACGCGTTAGTACGAAAGCTAAGTCAAAAACTGTTCGGCGATCTGAAACAAATTTCTCGCACTTTATACCGACCATCATTTTTCGAAGGCACTGATAAACAGCAAGTTATCGGTATACTCACCATATTTTATAACACCCAAGAACTCACAGACTCACTATTTTCTCAACTTAGATTTAGCTTTCTGGCAACCCTAGCCCGAGCACTCTTAGTGACGTTAGTCTTGTCGATATTATTTCATCGATTCCTGACTAAACCGATTGCAGAGATCAGCGAAGCGATAGATAAAATCGATCCTGAACTGCCTGACGAAAATTTATTGCCTATGTCTCCCGCCCATCAAGATGATGAACTGGGACTAGTGACATCAAAATTTAATCAAATCTTAATTCAATTTGGTCAAACACAAACCAAATTACGCCGTATGGCTACAAGGGATCCTTTAACAGGACTGCCTAATAGAACACTGCTACTTGAAACTATCGCGGTATCGATCCAAAGAGCACGCGCACATAAACACCAGTTCACCATGTTGTTTATCGACTTAGACCGTTTTAAAAACGTCAACGATTCTCTGGGACATGCACTGGGAGATCAATTCCTAGCGAGGATCGCGCGAATATTAGAGCGCGTTGTTGGTGACAGGGGAACCGTTGCACGCCTTGGCGGTGATGAGTTTGTGATTTTAGCCGATGACGCCCGTACCCCAGACCAAGCAGCCGATTTTGTTGACAAATTATTGATGCAACTGAACGTTCCACTGCAGTTAAATGAACATACAATTCACCCTGCCGCCTCAGTCGGTATCTCTATCTACCCTGATGATGGATTAACCGCAGAAGACCTTATTCGCCATGCTGACATCGCAATGTACAGCGCAAAAGCATCAGGGTCTAATCAATGGGCATTTTTCAAACAACAGATGACCGAGCGTGCAGCGGTTCGATTACGTACCGAAGCATCCTTACATGACGCGCTAAAAAATAATGAGTTTTTACTGCACTTCCAGCCAAAGTTCTGTATTAAGACGGGAGAAGTCATCGCCTGCGAAGCACTTATTCGTTGGAAGAAAGATGGCCGTTTAATTAGCCCGATGTCATTTATTCCTGTCGCCGAAGAAACTGGAATCATTATTCCACTAGGCCGCTGGGTAATAGAAGAAGCCTGTAAGACTCTTAAGCATTGGAAGAAACGCTATAACTATACAGTTCCAATCGCGGTTAACGTCGCCTCACAACAATTTGCAGACCCTAGCCTAGTACCCGATATCAAACAGTTATCACTGAGATATCA
This sequence comes from Shewanella mesophila, assembly GCF_019457515.1. Lineage (NCBI taxonomy): Bacteria > Pseudomonadati > Pseudomonadota > Gammaproteobacteria > Alteromonadales > Shewanellaceae > Shewanella > Shewanella mesophila. The sequence goes on along the minus strand of NZ_CP080421.1, from coordinate 1,183,392 downwards.
GATTGAGCCCCATTTACTCGAAGTCGAAATCACTGAAACCTCATTAATGAACGATATCGAGCTGGCAATCACTAAACTGGAACAACTAAAGTCTGCAGGGTTTGGCATTGCGGTAGATGACTTTGGAACCGGATATTCATCGCTTTCGTACCTAAGACATCTGCCGATCACAACCATGAAAATTGACCGCTGCTTTGTTACCGATCTACCTCATGAAAGCGCTATAGCCTCTACAATTTTGATGTTAGGTAAACAGCTTAACCTGCATATTGTGGCCGAAGGCATTGAGAATGAGCAGCAATTAGCTTGGTTAAAAGAGATGGACTGTCAAATAGGACAAGGCTTCTATTTCAGCCAGCCATTGCCATTGGATGAGTTCGAAAACAAATATATTGCCCCTAAAACGGCAACCATCAGCCAACTATAATATTGACTAGCCATAGTTCAAGCATAAAAAAAGGAGGCTAAGCCTCCTTTTTTTACTACTGTACACTAATGCAATATTAGCGACGTAGACCTAGCTTTTTGATCAGCTCTTGGTAGCGAACGTTTTCAGTACGCTTTAGGTAAGCAAGAAGCTTACGACGAGAGTTAACCATACGAAGCAAACCACGACGTGAGTGATGATCATGGATGTGCTCTTTAAAGTGACCTTGCAGATGGTTGATCTGTGCGGTTAAAAGAGCTACTTGAACCTCAGTAGAACCAGTGTCATTCTCACAACGACCGAAATCAGCCAAGATTTGTGCTTTTACTTCTGAACTTAGTGACATGTTTTTCTCCAAAATAATATAAATGCTTCAGCCGATCACTAACTCAGCCGAAGAGAGCGCGGTATAGTACCTATTTTATAACCAGCTTGCAAGCGTTATGCTTGCTCGTCTCGTAATACAATTAAACGCTTTGGTGCCAATAGGCCGTCATCATTCATTGCACCCACGCCGACAAATTTACGTTCATCACCTATGGTAATGCGCACCAGCTCATCGACGGGTAAATTAGCCACTTGAACTGGATTACCATTCAGTAAATAGTGAGCAATATCATCAGAGACATTGATCTCTTTAAAGCCACTCACCGCGGTATCCATCGGTAGAAGTAAAGGATCGAGCAACTCTTTCGGTGGACGCTCCTCTGACTGAGCCTTCTGTAATAAGTTCTCTAGCTGTTCTAGCGAAACCATCTTATCGTAGGGGTATCCAGCAACGCCTGTACGACGCAACATGATAACGTGAGCGCCACAACCAAGCATTTCCCCGAGATCATCTGTGATAGTCCGGATATAAGTGCCCTTAGAACAGTGAATATCTAAGGTTAACTCATCGCCTTCAAGCTTAATGAAATTAAGCTCATACACAGTGATAGGACGCGCCTCTCTCGGCACCTCAATCCCTTCTCGAGCGTATTTGTAGAGTGGTTGACCTTGATGTTTCAATGCTGAGTACATTGAGGGAACTTGCATAGTATCCCCTCTAAAATACTCTAATGCCTCGTCCAGCTGAGCTTGGGTAAAGTCTATTTCGCGGGTTTGTACCACTTCACCATCTGAGTCACTGGTATCGGTACGCACACCAAGCTTAGCGGTAACTAAATAGCGCTTATCAGCATCAAGCAGATGCTGGGAAAACTTAGTCGCTTCACCAAGACACACTGGCAACATTCCCGTTGCTAATGGGTCGAGAGCGCCAGTATGACCCGCTTTAGCGGCATTATAGATACGCTTAACACGCTGCAGAGCAAAGTTAGAGCTCATTCCAGTGTCTTTGTCGAGCAGCACTATACCATCGACAAAACGACCCTTAGGTTTGCGCGCCATTACTTTTCACCTTGCTCTTCGTCTTGTTCGGTATCACTGCCATGTTCACGAGCCTTGGCCTGATCAGAACTGATCACCTGACTGACGAGGTTAGACATACGCATACCTTCAACAAGTGATGCATCATAAATAAAACGAATCTCAGGCATAACGCGCAGTTTCATACGACCAGCCACTAACGAACGCACATAACCTGCAGCTGTCTCTAGTGCCGCGAGCTTTTCCTCGACCACGGCTTTGTCTTCTTCGAAGAAGGTCACATATACCTTGGCATAACTGAGATCTCGAGACACATCGACATCGTTAACAGTAACCATTCCAATACGAGGATCTTTAATATCACGCTGTAACACTTGAGCAAGTTCTTGTTGAAGTTGCTGAGCAATACGACGAGTACGACTAAATTCTTTTGCCATAATTATTGCCACTCTTAACTAAAAAAGGCGGCTTACGCCGCCCTTTACTATTATAAGGTTCGAGCGATTTCGACCGTTTCAAAGACCTCTATCTGATCGCCAACTCTGACGTCATTATAGTTCTTCACGCCGATACCACACTCCATACCGTTACGAACTTCGTTGACGTCATCTTTGAAGCGACGTAACGATTCAAGTTCACCTTCGTAGATAACCACGTTATCGCGAAGAACACGGATTGGAGCGCTACGCTTGATAGTACCTTCGGTAACCATACAACCAGCAATAGCACCAATCTTAGGCGACTTAAACACGTCTCGAACTTCAGCAAGACCAATGATCTCTTGTCTAAATTCTGGTGCAAGCATACCGCCCATCGCAGCGCGAACTTCATCTATAAGATGATAGATAACGCTATAGTAACGAAGGTCGACACTTTCGCTATCGATTGTCTTACGCGCTTGTGCATCGGCACGAACATTAAAGCCAACCATAATCGCATTAGAGGCAGCAGCAAGTGAAGCGTCAGTCTCTGTCAATCCACCTACACCACTAGCGATAATGTTCACTTTAACTTCATCGGTAGAGAGTTTATTAAGTGAATCAGAGATAGCTTCAAGTGAACCTTGAACATCAGCTTTAAGCACGATGTTAAGTTCCTGAACTTCACCGTCGGTCATGTTAGCGAACATGTTTTCAAGCTTAGACTTCTGCTGACGTGCTAGTTTCACATCGCGGAACTTACCTTGACGGTAAAGTGCAACTTCACGAGCCTTACGCTCATCACGTACAACCGTTGCTTCATCACCTGCTGATGGCACACCTGAAAGACCTAAGATCTCTACAGGAATAGATGGGCCAGCTTCAGTGATCGAGTTACCATTCTCATCTTTCATCGCACGGACTTTACCGTACTCAAGACCACAAAGAACGATATCACCTTGCTTAAGCGTTCCTTCTTGTACCAATACGGTAGCAACTGGACCACGGCCTTTATCAAGCTTAGACTCGACAACCACACCAGCAGCCATACCTTCACGAACAGCTTTAAGCTCAAGTACTTCCGCTTCTAGCAAGATACCTTCAAGCAGCTCATCGATGCCTTCACCAGACTTGGCAGATACGTGACAGAACATGTTGCTTCCGCCCCAATCTTCAGACATAACACCATGCTGTGAAAGTTCAGACTTAACACGATCTGGATCCGCTTCAGGCTTATCCATCTTGTTAACGGCAACAATTAACGGTACACCGCCCGCTTTCGCGTGCTGAATAGCTTCAATCGTTTGTGGCATTACGCCATCATCGGCAGCAACAACCAAGATAACAATATCAGTCGCCTTAGCACCACGAGCACGCATAGCGGTGAACGCCGCGTGACCAGGAGTATCTAAGAAGGTGATCATGCCGTTTTCAGTTTCAACGTGGTATGCACCAATGTGCTGAGTAATACCACCGGCTTCACCAGATGCAACTTTTGCACGGCGAATATAATCGAGTAGCGATGTCTTACCGTGGTCAACGTGACCCATGATTGTCACTACTGGTGCGCGAGGCTCAACTTTAACATTGCCGTCACGATCAGCCAGTACTTGATGCTCTAATTCGTTTTCACGAGTTAGTACCACTTTGTGACCCATCTCTTCTGCAACCATCTGAGCAGTTTCTTGATCGAGCACTTGGTTAATCGTAACCATAGAACCCATCTTCATCATCTGCTTGATGATCTCAGTGGCTTTAACCGCCATCTTCTGCGCTAACTCAGCAACAGTAACTGTTTCACCAATGCTTACATCACGGCTAACAGCCGCTGCAGGCTTGTTGAAACCATGATCCATTGACTCTGGAGCGTTGCGTTGGTTACGACTATTACGGTCTCTACCACCGCGGTTATCTCTGCCGCCACGTTTCTTATTGACAACTTCTTTCTTGCCGCCAGCAGGTTTACGTGCGCGACGGCCACGCTTTTCAGCGTTCATGTCAGCGGTATCTTCTGCAGCGCGAGCTTCAGTTGAAGTCGTAACATGATGATCGGCGCTCTTCTCTGATTCTTTACGAATGCGCTCTTCTTCAGCCCAACGTTTCTCGTTTTCTTCAGCGAGTCGGCGTGCTTCTTCGGCTGCCGCTTTCGCTTCTTCATCAACCTTTTGCTTAGCTGCCGCTTCTTTCGCTGCAAGTAAGCGAGCTTCTTCAAGCTTAGCCGCTTTCTCTTCAGCGGTTTCAGCTACAGCAGGCTTAGCTTCCGCAGCTTTTTTAGCTTTCGCTTCTGCTTCAGCCTTCGCCTTAGCTTTGGCTGCTGCATCGGCTTCGGCTTTTGCCTTAGCTTCTGCCTCTGCTTTTGCCTTAGCTTCAGCTTCTGCGGTCGCTTTAGCTTCCGCTTCTAACTTAGCTTTAGCTTCCGCCTCGGCATCGGCCGCTGCATCACGTTTTACGAAAGTGCGCTTTTTGCGAACTTCGACTTTAACGTCTTTAGATTGACCACCGCTGCCAGCAACACTCAGTGTTGATACAGACTTACGTTGTAATGTCATCTTAGTTGGCGCAGCATCGCCGCCATGTTGTTTCTTTAAGAAATCAAGTAACTGTTGCTTCTCTTGTTCAGAAACCGTGTCGCTTTTATTCTTTTTAATGCCTGCTTCAGAAAACTGCTCGACTAGTCGATCTGCTGTTTTTCCAACTTCTGCGGCCAGTTTTTCTACTGTAGTATCTGCCATCTGTTAAATCCCCTCTGTTGATCGACTTATGCTTCTTCGCCAAACCAACAGATATTGCGGGCTGCCATGATGAGCTCACCAGCCTTTTGTTCTGTTAATTCTTCAATCTCGATCAAATCATCAATGCCTTGTTCGGCTAAATCTTCAAGCGTAATTACGCCTTTACTTGCCAACACATACGCCAAATGACGCTCTAAACCCTCTAAGGCAAGTAAATCTTCGCTCGGCTCAGCACCATCAAGTGCTTCTTCGGACGCCAGAGCCCGTGTAGAGATAGCAGCTTTCGCACGCTCTCTCAATGCTTCGACGACATCTTCGTCAAAACCTTCGATGTCTAAAAGTTCAGACTCTGGAACATAAGCAATCTCTTCTAATGAAGTAAAGCCTTCATCAGCGAGTACTTGAGCAAAATCTTCATCGACATCCAGTGAGGCAACAAACAAGTTAACCACCTTTGCACTTTCTGCTTGGTGTTTAGCTTGCATATCAGCCACTGTCATTACATTCAGCTCCCATCCCGATAACTGGGTCGCTAAACGAACATTCTGGCCATTACGACCAATTGCTTGCGCAAGAGAATCAGCTTCAACGGCAATATCCATTGAGTGATTATCTTCATCAACGATAATAGAGGCCACATCAGCTGGCGCCATTGCATTGATCACAAATTGTGCAGGGTTATCATCCCAAAGAACGATATCGACACGCTCACCACCAAGCTCATTAGAAACGGCTTGAACACGAGCGCCTCGCATACCAACACATGCACCGATAGGATCGATGCGGCGGTCATTTGACTTAACCGCAATCTTAGCGCGAGAACCAGGATCACGAGCAGCGCCCATAATCTCAATCATCTCATCAGCAATTTCAGGCACTTCCACACGGAAAAGCTCAATAAGCATATCCGGCTTAGTACGAGTTAAAAATAACTGAGCACCGCGAGCCTCTGGACGCACTGCATAAAGTAATGCTCGAACACGGTCACCAGGACGGAAGCTTTCACGAGAGATCAGGTCTTCTTTAAACAACACTGCATCAGCATTATTACCTAAATCAACCACAACACTTTCACGGTTACTCTTCTTCACGACACCTGTTATCAACTCGCCTTCTTTCTCACGGAACTGATCGACGATTTGAGCACGCTCAGCTTCTCGTACTTTTTGTACGATAACTTGCTTTGCTGTTTGGGTCGTTATACGGTCGAAGACAACAGATTCGATCTCATCTTCGATATATTCTCCGACTTGGATCTCTGGATCTTCATATTGAGCCGCTTCTAGGGTAATTTCACGAAATGGATTTTCTAATGCTTCTCCATGATCGTCTACTACCATCCAGCGACGGAAAGTTTCATATGCACCAGTCTTACGATCGATAGCAACACGAACTTCAATATCGCCTTCGTACTTTTTCTTGGTTGCTGTGGCTAACGCTATTTCTAACGCTTCAAAAATCTTTTCGCGCGGTACGGCCTTCTCATTTGAAACCGCCTCAGCGACTAGCAGAATCTCTTTGTTCATCCTCTTGCCTCGTTCACCTTGAATCCATCAAAACTTAGCGATTAAATTGCCTTTACGGATGTTATCCAAGGCAATAATCAGTTCGTTGCCATCAACGGTTAGAGTAAGCATCTGCCCCTCAACACCAGTGACGGTACCTTTTAAATTACGACTACCAGCAACAGGCATAGTCAATTGAACCTTTACAGTCTCGCCGATGTAAAGCGCATATTGCGCCGCATTAAATAGCGGCCTATCTACACCAGGCGAAGAAACTTCTAATGTATATTCGGTTGATATGGGATCTTCAACATCAAGCACGGCACTAACTTGACGACTAACATCTGCGCAATCATCAATAAAGATACCTTTCTCATTATCTATATATACGCGCAAAACTGAGTGCTTGCCTGCTTGAATAAATTCAATGCCCCAAAGACTGTGGCCTAATGCTTCAACTGGTGCGATAAGCATTTGTTCCAGTTTACTTTCTAAAGTTGCCAAGGTTACCCCCCGAAAAACAAAAAAGGGCCTAAAGCCCAGTACGACATCGCCAAAAGACGATATTTCAAAAGTCCAGATAACAAAAAACCCCGTAATCACGAGGTCATAGCATTCAGAACCTGTATCAGAAATGGATAAATCCATCACTGAGAAGCTGGTTGCGGGGGCCGGATTTGAACCGACGACCTTCGGGTTATGAGCCCGACGAGCTACCAAACTGCTCCACCCCGCGTCAACTGCTGCAATTATATTGATACTCATCAATATTTGCAAGAATAAAGCCAATTAACTAACAGACTTTATTACACTCAGACTAGCCAATAACTATTCTAAGATTTGGTGCGGATGGGGGGACTTGAACCCCCACGAGCATAGCTCACCACCCCCTCAAGATGGCGTGTCTACCAATTCCACCACATCCGCATGTGATCTTACTTTCTTCGCTGTTTACACCTTAACGAGATAATTGAGGAATAATCTCAGTGTTTAAAACTGGCACCAACAATCATACTTTGTTTTAGCCCAACTTAATCGATGATTAAGTTGTATTAGTCAGGAATCTTATCTTCTGACTTTTGGGTATCTGGTGCAGTATCGGTTACTGGTTGAGTAACAGCGGCTGCATCAGCACCTAAATCTTTCCACGAATCTTCACTCTTAGCATGGTTAGCGCTTAAGTTACCAATGGTTAAACTTAAAGCGAAAAACGCAATCGCTAAAACAGCGGTAGAACGTGTTAAAAAATTACCTGAACCACTTGATCCAAATAATGTTGCTGATGCACCGGCGCCGAAAGAGGCTCCCATGTCAGCACCTTTACCTTGCTGGATTAGGATTAAGCCAATTAGACCTAATGCGACCAACAAGTAAATAACCATTAGAACTTCGTACATATTTTATGCGCTCATTGCTATCGAACATAAACTTAAAAACTCGGTAGAGTTTAAGCTTGCACCGCCTATCAGTCCACCATCTACATCAGGCTGAGCAAATAGATCTGCTGCATTACTCGGTGTTACGCTACCACCGTACAAAATCCTGATATTCTCCCCAATAAATGGAGAAACTTCAGAGAGGCGTTTGCGAATAAACGCATGAACTTCCTGTGCCTGCTCTGGCGTAGCGCTCTTACCTGTACCCACTGCCCATAAAGGCTCGTAGGCGATAATCGCGTTATCAAAAGCCATGGTGCCATTTTTTTCAATGACCACGTCTAACTCTTCAGCAATCACCTCAAAGGTGCGTCTTGCTTCACGAGCCGGACCAGACTCACCAACACAGAGTATTGGGGTCAAACCGTGCTTTTGTGCTGCGGCGAACTTCTCCGCCACTATATCGCTTGTCTCGCCGTACATACGACGACGTTCGGAGTGACCAATAATAACATATCGACATCCTGAATCTGACAACATCTGCCCAGACACTTCACCAGTATAAGCACCAAACTCATGTTGACTAAGGTTTTGTGCGCCCATCCGGACAAGACAACCATTTAAGGCTTCTTTGTTAGCATCTAGCTGCTGACGTACACTTTCTAGAAATATACTAGGCGGACATAAGACTACTTCCGCAGAATCATTTTGAAGCTTATTAGCGAACTTGGTAAATAGCTCTTGCGCTAATTGCGCCGTGCCATTCATTTTCCAGTTCCCAGCGACCATTGGACGTCTAAGTGCCATCACTGTCTCCTCCTGAAAGCGGCGTGAATAATAGCGAACCACTTGTTAACTTACAATACCTAAATACCGAATTTTTGCGATAAACCGTCTACCCGTCTACTTTTTATCCTTAATTCATCGATAAAGGACAGGATTTAACCATGGGAAGATTAAATCCTGTTATTCAAAAATAATAATCGACCTAAACTAACGCTCTTATCGCATCGGCGATAACGTTCGCATGATGAGTCACATCGCTAGCTACATCACCCTCCACCATGACACGGATAAGCGGTTCGGTTCCTGATTTTCGCAATAGAACACGACCACGCTCGCCAAGCTGCTTCTCAACCTCAGCTTGTGCGGCTAAAACACTTTCTGCCGCAAGCGGATTATGATTACCTTCGAAGCGAACGTTCACCAAGACTTGAGGTAACATCTTTATCCCTTCGGTTAACTCTTCGAGTGTCGCCTTCTTACGACACATTGCGGCGAGGACAAGGATCCCAGCAACGATGCCATCACCTGTTGTTCCATGATCAAGATTGAGTATGTGACCCGAGTTCTCCCCACCAATTCGCCATGCGTTTTTCTTAAGCAGTTCCATCACATAACGATCGCCAACTTTAGATCTCGCAAACGGAATATCACGCGCTTTTAGGGCTAACTCCAAGCCTAAGTTGGACATTAAAGTTCCGACGATCCCACCTTGTAAGATACCTCGGTCTTGGGCATCACAGGCCAGAATATAAAGAATTTCGTCCCCATCGATAACCTTGCCGTGTCGATTAACCATCATAATACGATCGCCATCACCATCGAGCGCGATACCTAAATCAGCCTTTTCGGCAATGACGGTTTCACGAATTTTACCCATCGAAGTAGCGCCCACTTCATGGTTAATATTGATCCCATTAGGCGCTGTACCAATCACAACAACGTCGGCGCCCAGCTCTCTAAACACGTTAGGCGCAATGTGATAAGTTGCGCCATGAGCGCAATCAACCACAATCTTTAACCCCTTAAGTGTATGATCTGCGGGAAAGTTACCTTTGCAATACTCAATGTATCGACCAGGAGCATCTTCTATACGGGAGACTTTGCCTAATAGATGAGATTCTACGCAGGTGAGCGGTTTTTCAAGCTCTGCCTCTATTTCGAGCTCGATGGCATCATCTAATTTGCTGCCATCGCTTGAGAAGAACTTTATGCCGTTATCATAATAGGGATTATGAGATGCGCTGATCACCACCCCTGCTTCAGCTCTAAAAGTACGCGTAAGATAAGCGACTGCGGGCGTTGGCATTGGCCCCATTAGCATAACATTCAACCCTGCCGCCGACAGACCGGCCTCCATTGCCGATTCGAATAGATAACCAGAAATCCGCGTATCCTTGCCGATGATGACTTTGTTGGTACCTGAGCGTGAAAGCACACGACCTGCAGCCCAACCTAATTTTAACGCCAGTTCTGGTGTCATTTTCCCAGAACCCACCTTGCCCCGAATGCCATCGGTACCAAAAAATTTTCTCACGATGTTAACCTCTTACGCCCATAGTAAGGACGTCTACATTTACAAAAGTGTTATTATGACCGCGTTATAGCGACTCAAAATGAGTGGTTGCGTGCATCACTTTAAGCATATCGACTGTCTCTTTGACATCATGCACACGAAGAATATTTGCTCCTTGCTGAACACTTAACATTGCAGCGGCTAGACTACCCGCTAAGCGCTCATTAACATCGGCTTGTAAAAGTTGCCCTATCATACTCTTTCTTGAAAGCCCGATTAACAAGGGGAGCTCAAAACAGTTAAATTCAGCCAATCGATTCAGCAATTCATAATTGTTAGCAAGTGTTTTACCAAAACCAAAGCCTGGATCTAAGATAATCTGAGAACGGTCGATGCCTTGTGCTTCACATGCTTTAATCCGCGCATCAAAAAACTGCACAATATCCACAACGATATCACCATACGCTGGCGATTGCTGCATAGTTCTTGGTTGCCCCTGCATATGCATTAAACAAATAGGTACGTTCAGCTTGGCTGCGGTGGCTAAGGCGCCAGGTTCCTGCAGTGCCCTAACATCATTAATAAGGTGAGCGCCATTATCAACCGCCTCTTGCATCACTTTCGGCTTACTTGTATCGACCGATATCCATACATCATGATTTGCACTGACATATTCGACTAGTGGAATAACCCTATCTAACTCCTGTTCAAGAGTAACATCGGCGGCACCTGGCCGAGTTGACTCACCACCAATATCGATAAAACTGGCGCCTTGGGAGACCATTGCATCTGCGTGCCGACAGGCACGCTCGAAGCTATTGTGTTGACCACCATCAGAAAATGAGTCAGGTGTCACATTCAAAATCCCCATAACATGTGGGCGATTGAGCAATATTTTTTTCTGTCCGCTAACTAACTGCAAAAGATTTTCCTCGACAACAATCAACAATAGGCTGAATCATCAATTGAAATAACAAGATATCCTGATGACATGATTTACCACAGGATAAAAACGCATTTCGACGATGAAGAATTATTCGGTGATCAACAGGATTGATATGATCCTTTTCAAAAAATCGAACTAGTGATTTATTGAACTAACCAGTCTTAAACGAGAAAACCCCTTTCGGGGTTTTCTATTATTTTTAGTACGCGCGAATTCAATAAACCAAGTTATTTGGTCACTGGAGACTCATCAACACCTTTATTATCGCTTGGAGTTGATGCTTCGTTCAGAGGCTCTACAACACCAGCATCGTCAGCCTTAACATCCGCTTCAGCTTCTTTGCCACCTTTATGATCGCCATTACTGCCATTTTCGTCCAAATTCCAATCAGCTGGAGCACGAACTTCTCGGCGAGACATAAGATCGTCTATCTGAGTCGAATCAAGAGTCTCATACTTCATAAGCGCATCTTTCATCGCATGAAGAATATCCATATTATCAGTCAGGAACTTATTGGCTCTGTCATAGTTACTATCGATAATCATCTTAACTTCATCATCAATCACTTTGGCAGTCTCATCAGACATATGCTGTGATTTACCCATGCTGCGTCCGAGGAAAACTTCGTTATCATCTTCAGCATAAAGCACAGGACCAAGTTTTTCAGAGAAGCCCCACTGAGTTACCATGTTACGCGCAATAGAAGTCGCATACTTAATATCTTGTGAAGCACCGGTCGATACGCGTTCGCTGCCATAGATAAGCTCTTCAGCGAGGCGTCCACCGTAAGCCACAGAGATCTGACTCTCAAGCTTTCTTCGGCTCTGGCTGATGGCGTCAGCTTCAGGTAGGAAGAAAGTAACACCCAACGCACGACCACGTGGAATGATAGTCACCTTATGCACAGGATCATGCTCTGGTACTAAGCAGCCCACAATCGCATGACCTGCTTCATGATAGGCGGTCATCTCTTTCTCGTCTTCAGACATCACCATAGTGCGACGCTCAGCGCCCATCATGATCTTATCTTTAGCACTTTCAAACTCTTCCATTCCAACAACGCGGCGATTTCCACGCGCAGCGAATAGCGCAGCCTCGTTAACAAGGTTGGCCAAATCCGCACCAGAGAAACCTGGCGTACCACGTGCAATCACACTCGCCTTAACATCATCGGCTAATGGCACTTTGCGCATATGCACTTTAAGAATTTGTTCACGACCGCGCACATCAGGCAATCCAACAACCACTTGACGGTCAAAACGACCAGGACGCAGCAATGCTGCATCAAGTACGTCTGGGCGGTTAGTCGCAGCAATAACGATAATACCTTCATTGCCTTCAAAACCATCCATCTCGACGAGCATCTGGTTCAATGTTTGCTCACGCTCATCGTGACCACCACCGACACCGGCACCACGTTGGCGGCCTACAGCATCAATTTCATCGATAAAGATGATACACGGCGCTGATTTCTTTGCTTGCTCAAACATGTCACGCACACGTGATGCACCAACACCGACAAACATCTCAACAAAATCTGAACCAGATATAGTAAAGAAAGGTACCTTAGCTTCACCAGCAATCGCCTTTGCGAGTAGGGTTTTACCTGTACCTGGAGGCCCAACGAGTAACACACCAGTAGGAATGCGACCGCCTAGCTTTTGGAATTTGGTTGGCTCTCTGAGGTAATCCACCAGTTCTTTAACGTCCTCTTTAGCTTCATCACAACCTGCAACGTCGCCAAAAGTCGTCTTGATCTGGTCTTCACCCATTAATTTGGCTTTACTCTTACCAAATGACATCGCGCCCTTTCCGCCGCCGCCTTGCATCTGACGCATGAAGAATATCCACACACCGATAAGCAGTAGCATAGGGAACCAAGAGATGAAGATCTGAGTTAAGAAGCCAGATTCTTCGGCTTCTTGTCCCTTCATGGTCACGCCTTTGCGGTCAAGATCATTAATCAAATCTTGATCATACATAGGCATAATCGTAGTGAATTTTTCACCCGTTCGTTTTGTACCCTCAATGGTACGTTGGTCGCTTTTAACTTCGACAGCATTAATCTGCCCTGAACGAACATCGTCCAAGAATGCGGAATAATCCATCTTCAACGAATTTGATGAAGAGGGGGAATAACCCTGAAACACTGACATCAGCACAACGGCGATGACAACCCAGAGAATTAAATTTTTTGCCATATCACTCAAAATTACTAGACCTCATACAGTCTTGCGGTTACTGACGTTAGGTTACTACAACTTGTATCCTGTCGCCACAAGATAGACTTCACGCGAACGCGGTCGCGAAGAGTCTGGCTTTCGTGTTTTAACGGTAGTAAATGCTTCTTTTACCGCCTTCATATATTCGTCAAAGCCCTCCCCCTGAAAGACTTTAACAGCAAAACTACCATTAGGTGCCAACACTTGATGACACATATCTAACGCTAGTTCTACCAAATACATGGCGCGCGGTTGATCCACACCACCTGTACCACTCATATTAGGCGCCATATCAGAAAGTACAACATCAACTTTAGCATCGCCAACTCTTTCAAGTAAGGCATCAAGCACTTTCTCTTCACGAAAGTCGCCTTGCAGAAAGTCGACACCAACGATGGGATCCATAGGTAAAATATCGCAAGCGATAACCTTGCCCTTGTCTCCAGCCAATTTGACTGCGATCTGTGACCATCCACCAGGCGCAGCCCCTAAATCTACGACAGTCATGCCGGGACGGATAAGTTTATCTTTCTGTTGTATCTCTTCGATTTTAAACGCGGCACGCGAACGTAACCCTCGTTTTTGCGATAACTTTACATAGTGATCATCGAAATGTTCCTGCATCCAGCGAGAGGAACTAGCTGTTCGTTTTTTACCTGACATTTAAAATCCGCAACAAATATAAGTTACACAAAGGCTATATGAGGGTAGAATAGCGGTTTTTCAACAGTAACTCAGCATAAAGTTGGTAGAAATGAACTTAACAACCAAACAAAAACAGCACTTAAAGGGCTTAGCACATAACTTAAAGCCTGTTGTACAGCTTGGTTCCAATGGTCTGACTGAAGGTGTACTGGCTGAAATTGATAATGCACTCTCTCATCATGAATTAATCAAAGTGAAAGTGGCCTCTGGTGACAGAGAGCTAAAAAATGCAGTCGTTGACGCCATCGTACGCGAAACCCAAGCTGAAAAAGTACAGCTAATCGGTCACGTATTGGTCCTTTTTCGTCAATCTCCAGAAATGAAGATTGCCATTCCAAGAGCAAAGTAATTCTATTTGCCACATAAAAAAGCCGCTATCAATTAGCGGCTTTTTAGTTTACGAGTCTTGTCCTGAAAATGGTTTAGATATATTCAACCGCTGTAATTTCAAAGTCGGTCACACCGCCTGGTGTAGAGATAGTCACCTCGTCACCTTCGGATTTGCCCACTAAACCTCTCGCTATTGGTGATGACACCGAAATCAAATTCTCTCTGATATTAGCCTCATCTTCGCCCACGATGCGATATTTAGATTCTTCTTCGGTATCGAGATTTAAGATAGTCACAGTGGTGCCAAAGATCACTCGCCCCGTATTTTCCATCTTAGTGACATCGATAATTTGCACATTCGACAGTTTACCTTCGATGTCTCGTATACGAGCCTCACATAGTCCCTGCTCTTCTCGAGCAGCATGGTACTCAGCGTTTTCTTTCAGATCGCCCAACTCTCTTGCGATACCGATAGCTTCAGCAATCTTAGGGCGCTTATCAAACTTTAAAAAATCTAACTCTTTACGTAGTTGTTCTGCACCAACAACTGTCATCGGAACCTTATTCATAGGAACGATCGTCTCCTTAAAACAAAAGCATCCTAGCCAGCCTGACCAGATAAAGGCCACTGACTAAGTATAAAGAAAGCATGGAATGGATCTATTCTATACTGGGATTGCGTTAGATGCTAATGAATCACGCAGAGATAACATTAACATTGAAAGAACTGTGTTTTTCGTCCCACATCGATATGCCAGTACGACAACTAAGAAGAGCGAATACCCCATTAGATTAGTGACCACATCACTTATATTTACGAATAAAAAAAGGCCGCTTACGCGGCCTTTTAAAGCTAATGATTGTATTAGCCTTTAATGCGTTTGTGCAGCTCTTGTACCGATGTCACATTGGTACGATCATCTGCCGCATGTGCCATACAGGTTGCAAACGCCGCATTCAAGGTTGTAGTGTAATTAACCTTGTAACGCAGAGCGCCGCGGCGTAATTGACGAGAATCTTCAATTGCTTGACGACCCTCTGTCGTATTGACGATATAGGTGTACTCATCATTCTTGATACGATCAAGAATATGAGGACGCCCTTCGTGCACCTTGTTCACGAGACGAGGATTAATGCCCGCTTCGCCTAACACAACAGCAGTGCCGTGAGTAGCATCGATTTCGTAACCAAGCTCTATCAACTTAGCCGCCAAATCGGCAACGCGGTTCTTGTCGCTATTGCGAACAGACAAGAGGGCACGACCCGACTTAGGCACTTCTGATGTCGCACCAAGTTGCGCTTTAGCATAAGCTTCGGCAAAGGTATCACCCACGCCCATCACTTCACCTGTAGAGCGCATTTCAGGGCCGAGTAATGGGTCGACACCTGGGAACTTATTAAATGGCAACACCACTTCTTTCACCGAATAGAAAGGTGGGATCACTTCTTCAGTGAAACCTTGCTCTTCAAGTGATTGACCCGCCATGACGCGCGCCGCAATCTTAGCAAGTGGTACCCCAGTCGCTTTCGATACAAATGGCACGGTGCGAGCGGCGCGAGGGTTAACCTCAATCATGTAGATGGTGTTATCTTGAACCGCAAACTGCACGTTCATTAAACCAACGACACCAAGCTCCATTGCAAGCTTTCTTACTTGCTCACGCATCTCATCTTGGATCGCTTGACTTAGCGTATATGGAGGTAGTGAACAACCTGAATCGCCTGAGTGAACGCCTGCCTGCTCAATGTGCTCCATGATGGCGCCGACGACAACATCTTTACCATCACAAATGGCATCGATATCGACTTCGGTCGCATTATCTAAGAAACGGTCAAGCAATACAGGTGATGCGTTAGAGACACTCACCGCTTCGTTAAAGTAACGACGCAAATCTTGCTCATCGTATACAATTTCCATTGCGCGGCCACCAAGTACATAAGATGGGCGAACCACTAATGGATAGCCGATACGTTCACCAGAAATGACTGCGCCCTCAACTGTAGTCACAGTATCGTTTTCTGGCTGTTTCATCTCTAGACGTTGAATCGCTTGCTGGAAACGCTCACGGTCTTCTGCCCGGTCGATGGCATCTGGACTAGTACCAATAATCGGTACACCTGCTGCCTCTAAGTCACGAGCCAGTTTAAGTGGTGTTTGACCACCATACTGCACGATAACGCCTTTGGGCTTTTCGATACGCACGATTTCAAGCACATCTTCTAGTGTGATTGATTCGAAATACAGTCTGTCTGATGTGTCATAGTCGGTTGATACTGTCTCTGGGTTACAGTTAACCATAATGGTTTCAAAGCCATCTTCACGAAGCGCTAGCGCCGCATGCACACAGCAATAATCGAACTCAATACCTTGACCAATACGGTTTGGACCACCACCAATGACCATGATCTTGTCACGATTTGTTGGATTAGCCTCACACTCTTCTTCATAAGTAGAGTACATATAAGCCGTATCAGTAGAGAACTCAGCCGCGCAGGTGTCTACACGCTTATAAACTGGGTAGATTTCATGGCGATAACGCAGTTTACGCATCTCAGACTCGCTAACACCTAATAGTGCAGCAAGACGTGAATCGGCGAAACCTTTACGCTTAAGCTTGTATAAGAAATCCTTATCCATGCTAGACATGCCAGATTCTTTAACTTGTGTCTCTAATGTAAGCAGCTCTTCAATTTGAACGAGGAACCAAGAGTCGATATTGGTCAGCTTAAAGATATCTTCTAAGCTAAGGCCGGCACGGAATGCATCGGCAATATACCAAATACGCTCAGCGCCAGGTTCTTTAAGCTCGTGGCGAATACGAGACAGCGCATCATTATCTTCGATGTCGATAATTGGATCGAAACCGTTTACACCAACCTCAAGGCCACGAAGCGCTTTCTGCAGCGACTCTTGGAAAGTACGACCAATGGCCATCACTTCCCCTACAGACTTCATCTGAGTGGTTAGACGGTCGTTTGCGCCAGCAAACTTTTCAAAGTTAAAGCGCGGAACCTTAGTTACTACGTAATCGATAGCTGGTTCGAATGACGCAGGTGTTGCGCCTCCAGTAATATCGTTACTTAGTTCATCAAGGGTGAAGCCAACTGCAAGTTTTGCTGCGATCTTAGCAATTGGGAAACCCGTAGCTTTAGATGCCAATGCCGATGAACGCGATACGCGAGGGTTCATCTCGATGATAACCATACGGCCATCAACAGGATTGATACCAAACTGAACATTAGAGCCACCAGTTTCAACACCGATCTCACGCAGCACTGCTAGTGATGCATTACGCATCAACTGATACTCTTTATCGGTTAACGTCTGTGCTGGAGCAACTGTGATTGAATCACCAGTATGGACACCCATTGGATCGAAGTTTTCGATTGAACACACGATAATACAGTTATCGTTACGGTCACGAACCACTTCCATCTCATACTCTTTCCAACCAATTAACGACTCATCGATAAGCAGCTCGGTGGTTGGTGAAAGCTCTAGGCCTTGAGAACAGATCTCTTCAAACTCTTCCTTGTTATAGGCGATACCACCGCCGCTACCACCCATGGTAAATGATGGGCGAATAATACAAGGGAATCCCACTTGTTCAAGTACGCCATAAGCATCTTCCATGCTACGAGCAATACCTGCACGCGGGCACTCAAGACCAATCGCTTTCATTGCTTCATCGAAGCGGCTACGATCTTCAGCCTTATCGATTGCATCGGCGGTCGCGCCAATCATCTCGACATTAAATTCAGCCAGCACGCCTTCGCTTTCCAAGCGAAGAGCACAGTTCAACGCTGTTTGACCACCCATGGTTGGTAAAATAGCATCTGGACGCTCTTTGGCGATAATGTTGCGCACAACTTCCCAATGAATAGGCTCGATATAGGTTGCATCGGCCATTTCAGGGTCAGTCATAATAGTCGCAGGGTTTGAGTTAACCAAAATAACTCGGTAACCCTCTTCACGCAGGGCTTTACAGGCCTGAGCTCCAGAGTAATCAAACTCACATGCTTGACCAATCACAATCGGGCCAGCGCCCAGGATTAGAATACTTTTTATATCTGTACGTTTTGGCATTGCTTAAACCTTCTCCCGGACTACTTAGCGTTGTGACGATACTGTTCAATCAACTCAATAAAGTGATTAAACAATGGGGCCGCATCATGAGGACCTGGACTCGCTTCAGGGTGACCCTGGAAGCTAAACGCAGGCTTATCGGTAAGATGGATGCCTTGCAACGAACCATCAAACAGTGATTTATGGGTCACTTTGATGTTGGCAGGCAAACTTGCTTCATCAGCAGCAAAACCGTGGTTTTGGCTGGTGATCATCACATTACCTAGCTCAATATTGCTCACAGGGTGGTTAGCACCGTGATGGCCAAACTTCATCTTTAAGGTTTTTGCACCTGAAGCCAATGCCAGTAATTGGTGACCCAAGCAGATCCCAAACACTGGAATATCAGTTTTCAAGATATCTTGAATCGCGCTAATGGCGTAATCACATGGCTCTGGATCACCTGGGCCGTTTGATAAAAACACACCATCTGGGTTCATCGCCAGTACTTCACTCGCAGGTGTTTGTGCGGGAACGACAGTCACATCACAACCACGGTCAACCAGCATGCGTAAAATATTGCGTTTAACACCGTAGTCATAAGCGACGACCTTAAACTTCAACTCTGATTCTGGAGTATCGTCAGGTAAACCACCAACTAAACGCCAGCTACCACTGCGCCACTGATATTGTTTATCTGTGGTCACTTCTTTGGCGAGATCCATGCCTTTTAATCCAGGGAAAGCTTTAGCCGCTTCGAGCGCTTTAGCTTCATCCATATCACCGACTAAAATTGCGCCAGCCTGTGCCCCTTTTTCCCTTAAAACACGCGTTAATTTACGCGTATCGATATCGGCAATACCTACGACATTGTTAGCTTTCAAGTAATCGCTTAGGGATTGCTGATTTCTGAAGTTACTTGCTATTAGAGGAAGATCTCTAATGATTAACCCGCATGCATGAACGGCATCAGATTCAACATCTTCACTATTGGTTCCAGTGTTACCAATATGGGGATAAGTTAAAGTAACGATTTGACGAGAATAGGAAGGATCCGTAAGAATTTCTTGGTAACCAGTCATGGAAGTGTTAAAAACAACTTCACCAACTGCCAGTCCATCAGCACCAATTGCAGTGCCAGTAAATACGGTTCCATCTTCGAGTACGAGTAAGGCAGACTTTGTCAACGCGACCTCCGAAAAGAGCCAAGCCATTGTATAATAGGGTTTTATTTTACTTTTAAGATACCAACTTTCGCTTAAATACGAAATTTTGACAAATTCCGTCAATTCTATAGGTGAAATATCATTTCGTCTATAGATAAACGGTGTTTTTCCATAAAAAAAAACGCCATATCGGCGTTTTTTTAAATACTAATCTTTCAGGCCTAAGACCTGTTGCATGTCATAAAGTCCTGGGGCTTGTTCACCAAGCCAAAATGCAGCACGCATTGCACCATTTGCAAAAGTCATCCTACTCGATGCTTTATGAGTGATCTCTAAACGTTCGCCAATATCGGCAAACATAGCGGTATGCTCACCCACTAAATCACCTGCACGGATCGTTGAGAAACCAATGGTTTCACGTGAGCGCTCTTCAGTGATCCCTTCACGACCATAAATCGCGCACTTTTCTAGATCACGACCTAGCACTTCAGCAATGACCTCACCCATCTTGAGTGCGGTTCCCGACGGTGCATCTTTCTTATGACGATGATGGCCTTCAATAATCTCAATATCGGTATAATCGCCCATCACCTCAGCCGTTAACTCAAGCAGACGCCACATCAAGTTAACGCCTACAGACATATTAGGCGCCATCACAATTGGAGTGGTCTCAGCATAAGCAGCTATCTGCTCTTTTTGAGCATGATTAAAACCCGTTGTACCGATCACAATGGCTTTACCATTACGGGCACACCAGTCAGTGTGAACCACGCTCGCTTCAGGTGAGGTAAAATCAATAAGAATATCAAAATCATCGACAGCAAGATCGAGGGAATCCGTTATAGCAACATTCATTGCACCAACACCAGCTAACTCGCCCGCGTCAACCCCAATCAACGTTGAACCCGCTCGCTCAATCGCCGCACCTAAAAAGATGTTGCTACTCAGCTTTGCCGATTCAATAAGAGTGCGACCCATACGACCACTGCCACCAGTAATAGCGACCCTTACTTGCTCTGTCATCCACGTCTCCCTGCACTTCATTTGCTTTGCCTATACAGGCTGTCTAAAAATGACTTTATAGCTTGCTATTAGAAACAAGTTACAAAAAAAAGCCTAAGCAACGGCTTAGGCTTTTTGATTATAGTATGTCGAGCAATTCAACTTCAAACACTAAGGCTGAATAAGGTGGGATAGATGCACCAGCGCCGCGCTCGCCATAAGCAAGGTGATGAGGAACATAAAGCTTCCACTTAGACCCAACAGGCATTAGTTGTAGCGCTTCAGTCCAGCCAGCGATAACACCCGATACAGGGAACTCGGCTGGTTGATCACGTAGTACTGAACTATCGAAAACGTCACCGCTGATGAAAGTACCGTGGTAGTGAGTACGAACTGTTGAGTCGTAACCAGGCTTATCGCCATTACCTTCGGTAATGATCTCGTATTGAAGACCTGACTCTAAGGTAATAACGCCATCACGCTTTTGGTTCTCAGTTAAGAAAGTATCACCTTCCGCAGATGCAGCTGCTGCTGCTGCTTCTTGTACCTTCTGGATACGCTGACTGATTTCAGTGAAGGCAGTTTGAAGATCTTGCATAGAAACAGCGCTCTCTTTACCTTCAAAAGCATCAGATAGACCAACTTGAACCGCTGAAATATCAATACCTTCAAAAGAGTTTGCCGCTAATTGCTCGCCTAATTGGCGACCGACACCGTAGCTAGCATGCTGTTCAATTGTGGTGAACTTGTCAGACATAATGATAGTACTCTCATTTATTCAATTAATTTCGCGCGGAATTTTACCATAGTATGTGATAAAAAGCCCATAAATCAGCGATTAGTCACAGCGATTTTTTCCGCGCAGTGAACTCGATTGATATAACGGCATCGCCTTAGTTTGCATCTGCTGCAGATCGGCAATTCGTCGACCATGAGAAGGATGTGTTGACAATAGTTCAGGACCTTGATCTCCACCCGCTTTTGCCATGTTTTGCCATAAACGAATGCTTTGGCTTGGATCAAAGCCTGCTCTGGCCATTAATTCAACGCCCATGATATCGGCTTCACTCTCCTGCTCTCGTCCATAAGGTAAGATAAATCCCACTTGTGCGCCCAAGCCCAGTGCCGACATATAAAGATCTTTGTTGCTAACGCCTCCGGCATCGAGTGCAACGTCCGCTAGCTGCATACCGACTCCAGTCATCTGCGCCCTAGAGACTTGCTCATTACTGTGATTAGCTAACACATGCGCTACCTCATGGCCTATTACAGTCGCCAACTGATCTTGGTTAGTCGCGACCTTAAGCAAGCCTGTGTAGACCCCAATATGACCGCCCGGCAGCGCGAAGGCATTAACTTGATCAGATTCAAATAACACCACGTCCCACTTCGCCTGGTTGCTCGGTAATACCGATGTGATCCGATTGGCGACACAAACCACATATTGATTAAGTTTTTTATCCTTGCTCAAGGGTTGCTGCTTTTTCATTTCTGCAAATGACTGCGCGCCCATTTGATCCATCTGCTGCGAAGAAAAAAGTAAGGTTTGCCCACGACCCGTTGGCGATTGATGGGTAGCGCAACTGGTTAATATCAATAGCGTTACTGCAGCAATAACTTGTTTCATTATCTCTATCCTTATTGAACGAACCTATGTGTACCAATCTTTAACCATAAAAAAACCTCGCTATGCGAGGTTTTTATTGTGTATCAGTCAGTGCTAACTATTCAAGTCTTGAAAAAACTTCTTCACACCATCGAAGAAACCTTCCGCTTTAGGGCTATGCTTTTTTGACGATCCCGTTAGCGTGTTGTCAAACTCACGTAACAGTTCTTTTTGCTTATCACTTAAGTTAACTGGCGTTTCCATTACGACCTTGCACAGCAGATCACCAACGGCATGGCTGCGAACCGACTTAACCCCTTTGCCACGTAAGCGGAACATACGCCCCGTTTGCGTCTCTGATGGGATCTTAAGGTTAACTTTACCATCGAGTGTTGGCACTTCAATCTCGCCGCCCAATGCTGCCGTACTAAATGAGATAGGCACTTCGCAGTAAAGGTTGTTGCCGTCACGAACAAAGATAGCATGTTCACGCACGGTGACTTGAACATATAAGTCACCTGGTGGTGCACCAAATTCACCCGCTTCACCCTCACCAGAAAGACGAATACGATCGCCAGTATCTACACCAGCTGGAATTTTGACCGATAAGGTTTTGCTCTTTTCGACACGACCTTCACCATGACACTTGTTACACGGATCTTTAATGATCTTACCGCGGCCATGACAGGTCGGACAGGCTTGTTGCACCGCAAAGAAACCTTGGCGCATCTGTACTTGGCCTTGACCATGACAGGTTCCACAGGTCGTTGGCGATGAACCTTTCTTAGCACCGCTTCCATCACATGCATCACACGCTGCCAATGTTGGAATGCGTAGCTCTTTGGTTAATCCTCTAACCGCTTCTTCTAGCGATAACTCTAAGTTGTAACGTAAATCACTGCCGCGCGCAGCCTGACGTTGACCACCACGGCGTCCACCACCGAAGATATCGCCAAATACATCACCAAATACATCACCGAAATCAGCGTTGCCGCCGAATCCACCACCGCCACGATTAGGATCAACGCCTGCATGACCAAACTGATCATAAGCCGCTTTCTTATCGCTATCGGTTAGAATTTCGTAAGCCTCTTTAACTTCTTTAAAGCTGGCTTCAGCCGCCTTGTCGCCAGGATTGCGATCTGGGTGAAACTTCATGGCTAAACGCTTGTAAGCCTTTTTAATTTCACGTTCGCTGGCGTCACGACCTACGCCTAATACTTCGTAATAATCTCGCTTTGACATAGTCTTATACTTTCTGCGCTGGAGTTGTACGAACGGGCGTTAGAGTTTCCCCGTAACGCCCGCTGGAAATAATTTAGGCTAGGCCTTAATTATTTTTTGTCGTCTTTTACTTCTTCAAACTCAGCATCGACAACATCATCAGCAGGCGCTTCATTTGACTGCTGTGCTTGCTCACCTTGGCCTGCTTGTGCCTTGGCTTGAGCAATTTCCATTAATTTAGCAGATGCTTCCATTAATGCTTGAGTCGCTTTCTCGATAGCTTCTTTGTCATTACCTTTAGACGCAGTATCAACCTCGGCCATCGCAGCTTCGATTTTCTCTTTGTCTTCGCTTGGTAATGCATCGCCAGCTTCTTCGATCTGCTTCTTAGTGGCGTGAACCATGCCATCTGCTTGGTTACGAGCTGTCACAAGCTCTTCGAACTTGGCATCTTCGTCAGCATGCGCTTCAGCGTCACGAACCATTGCATCAACTTCTTCATCACTTAGACCTGAAGAGGCTTTGATGGTGATGTTCTGCGCTTTACCCGTCTTCTTGTCTGTTGCAGACACATGCAAGATACCATCAGCATCGATGTCAAACGCAACTTCAATTTGTGGCATGCCACGTGGTGCAGGTTCAATACCTTCTAGGTTGAATTGACCTAAAGACTTGTTAGCACTTGATTGCTTACGCTCACCTTGAAGTACGTGAATAGTTACCGCACTTTGGTTGTCGTCTGCTGTCGAGAAAGTTTGGCTAGCCTTAGTTGGGATAGTCGTGTTTTTCTCAATCAGTTTAGTCATTACGCTACCCATGGTTTCGATACCAAGAGATAGTGGTGTAACGTCTAGTAGTAGTACGTCTTTTACGTCACCAGCAAGTACACCAGCCTGAACTGCTGCGCCAATTGCAACCGCTTCATCAGGGTTAACATCTTGGCGAAGTTCTTTACCGAAGAAAGCAGAGACTTCAGCGCGAACTTTAGGCATACGAGTCTGACCACCAACCAAAATCACTTCATTGATTTCAGATACCGATAAGTCAGCATCAGCAAGAGCAACTTTTAATGGCTCAAGTGAACGAGCAATCAAATCTTCTACTAGAGACTCAAGTTTGGCACGAGTGATCTTAACCACTAAGTGCTTAGGACCTGTTGCATCGGCGGTGATGTAAGGCAGGTTCACTTCAGTTTGAGTGGTGCTTGAAAGCTCAATCTTAGCTTTTTCTGCCGCTTCTTTTAGACGCTGCATTGCGAGTGGATCTTTACGTAGATCGATAGCTTGCTCTTTCTTGAATTCGTCGGCTAGATAGTTGATTAGACGGTTATCGAAATCTTCACCACCTAAGTGAGTATCACCGTTAGTCGCTAGTACTTCGAAAGTTTGTTCGCCTTCGACGCTATCGATTTCGATGATAGAGATATCGAATGTACCACCACCTAAATCGTATACCGCAACTATATTATCACCTTGCTTCTTGTCGATACCGTATGCTAACGCAGCCGCTGTTGGCTCGTTGATAATACGCTTAACTTCAAGACCCGCGATACGGCCAGCATCTTTAGTTGCTTGACGTTGTGAATCGTTAAAGTATGCAGGAACGGTAATAACCGCTTCTGTCACTGGCTCGCCTAGGAAGTCTTCGGCAGTCTTCTTCATTTTCTTCAGAATTTCTGCAGAAACTTGTGGAGGTGCCATCTTCTTACCGTGCGCCTCAACCCATGCATCGCCGTTATCTGCACCAATGATTTTAAATGGCATGATGTCAACATCACGCTGAACTTCATCATCGGTAAAACGACGACCAA
Source organism: Shewanella mesophila (assembly GCF_019457515.1). NCBI lineage: Bacteria > Pseudomonadati > Pseudomonadota > Gammaproteobacteria > Alteromonadales > Shewanellaceae > Shewanella > Shewanella mesophila. The sequence goes on along the minus strand of NZ_CP080421.1, from coordinate 1,158,189 downwards.
TTAGACGCTTAATTGCGAAGAAGGTGTTAGCTGGGTTTGTTACAGCTTGACGCTTCGCAGACTGACCTACGATAGTTTCTTCGCCAGTGTATGCAACAATTGATGGAGTGGTACGATCACCCTCTGCATTTTCAATAACACGTGCTTTTCCGCCATCTAATACGGCAACACAAGAGTTGGTTGTACCTAAATCGATACCAATAATTTTACCCATGGAGTCCTCCAAAAAAACTTTTAACTAACGCTAAATTTGTCATCTGATTCAGATATGGGGATAGGCGGATTCAATTTCAAGCCTAATTTTCCAAACCGATATCTTTCCTTAACACCCTATATTGGGCCGCTTAAGAGGTTTACAAGGGTTAAAAGATAAAAATTATCTTAATTAAGAATTTTTTTGAGCTTAAAAAGCAGCTTTGACCCAAAGATAAGCGTATAATGCATGCAATCGAAGGAAATGTTGCGTAGGGTTAAATCAACTCGCAATAGCTTAAGTCGTCTCGTTCAGTGAGAAATCCCAGTGAAATCATCAAGCCAAGCTTATCTTTACGCTATAGGTGCAATTCTATTGTGGTCGACGGTGGCGACCGCTTTTAAACTCGCACTCGCTCATTTTACACCGTTGCAGCTGGTCTTTATTGCGGTCATGACCTCTATTGTCGCGCTAACCATCATTTTATTTATCATGGGCAAGCTGAGATTAATTAAGCAGCAATTTATCGCACGTCCTTGGTTTTATTTGCAAACAGGATTGCTAAATCCCTTCTTGTACTATTTAGTGCTATTTAAGGCTTACGCCCTACTGCCTGCGCAACAAGCTCTATCACTTAACTACACTTGGGCTATTTTGCTGCCATTGCTGTCCGTCCCTTTGCTTAAACAAAAGCTCAGAAAAAGTGATATCACCGCGGCGCTGATCGCCTATTTAGGTGTGTTTGTTATCGCCACCAATGGTCATATTACCGATATTCACTTCGATAGTGGCGCAGGCGTAATATTCGCATTAACCAGCACCTTACTTTGGTCACTTTATTGGATCATTAATACCAAAGATCAGGGTGATCCCGTCATTAGCCTGCTGCTCAGCTTCATCCTAGGATTGCCATTTATCTTAGCCGCATTGCTATTAACCCAATCGATGCCAACCTGGGATGCAAAGGCCTTTGCTGCTGGTGTGTATGTTGGACTATTTGAAATGGGCGTGACATTCGTACTTTGGTTAGTCGCGCTCAAGAAAGCGGACCGCACCGCTAGCATGAGTACCTTAGTATTTATTACCCCAGTACTGTCCGTTGGCTTTATCGCTTGGATATTACAAGAGAGCATTACCCGCTCAACATTTATCGGTCTTGGACTGATATTAACGGCATTGGCATTACAGCAACTATTACCACAACTTATACCAATCAGTACAAGAAAGTGATCTACTTAGCGTGTTTTTTGGCAACTAATTCAAGGCCAATGGGCGATGAAATAGTTGCAATCAACAGGGTCTTGCATGTTCCCGACATACTTAAGACATTCCCCTCTATCCCTGGAGGTCAGATGTTGTGAATGCCCTTAATGCAAGACTTTATGGAGATAGGGCGAAGCACGACTAAAGAGATTTAGGCGGTAGGGTAACGCATGGAGCGGTTACCTAGGATACTAGAGCCGAGAAACAATTAAGGGCCTTGCCTCATAAGCGCTAATTCTCGCTGAGCGACACATCTTTATACTGATTGGTATTAATCGCTTACGACCAAAAACAAGACTCTCTACCTGTGTATAGCAAACGAACCAAAAAGCCGACTCTCGTCGGCTTTCGCTTTGTTAAGCTATTTTTCAAGCTAATTCGCTATCGATATCTCGCCGACACCAACACTGACAAACAAGTGTTCTTGGTGGTCGCTATTTTGGCTGTGGTAACTCTGGCTCACTAAGCTTTGTTTAACCGTTTGGCGCTGACCATTTTGACTCACGGACACTTCACCTACGCCCGACTCTAACGCAATATTACCATATTGATTTTGATGCTTGATCTCAGCACGACCTACACCTAAATCCACATCTATACTGCTGGTCAGTCCATCAACAATCACTTCACCCACACCCGCATCGATCTCTAACGCGGCGCCATGCGGTAAGTAGACGCGCCACTCTTGATTAATACCGTCTTGATTATCGACTTTTAGTATCAACTTATTATCTCGCTCAACTACCGCAAGATTGACATCATTGATATCTGCACGGCTCCAAAAACTTAACCAATTACCATCGGATGCCTTAACGACAACTTCCACCCGAATTTCAGTTTCATCGGTAGCGATCATCTCAGCCTTACCTACTTCCATATCTAGCAGTACAGTTTGACCATCGTATTGAAAATTATCACTTAAAGTCACTTTTGATTCGGCGTGTGCAGTCACGCTGCAAAGGGTTAATACCAAACCTAGCCCAATAACAAATTTAGACAATATCGAAGTGCTCATATTCCATCCTTAGCTTATACCTATTTGAATGCATTAGATAAAGCAAAGACGATGCCAATAATTTAAGCTGATGATTTTTATACCCTTTGTAATATACAGCGGTAATAGATGATAAGAATATAACTAACAATTAGTTGATTTAACCAACCTAGACTCGGCGAAGGGATGGGATAAGCCTAGGTGAATTAGCCGCAATAGGTATTTGATCTCAAACTTGGGGGGGATTTCACTGAGTAGAAGCATATACCACTCAATAGCAAACAGTAATAAAGACACCTAAGCCCCTTTATTACTGTTTAAACAACTATATTATGCGCGGACGGTGTAATTCCCAACGCCGATCCACTTATAGGTCGTAAGTGCTTCGAGTCCCATAGGACCGCGCGCATGAAGTTTTTGCGTTGATACCGCCACCTCTGCCCCTAGCCCAAACTGGCCACCATCGGTAAAACGCGTACTCGCATTGACATAGACTGCCGATGCATCGACCTGATTGACGAAAGTTGCCGACGAGTGGATATTATCGGTGAGGATCCCCTCAGAGTGACCACTAGAATATTGACGAATATGAGTAATCGCCTCATCAATATCATCAACAACCTTAATGCCAAGCACCAATGACAGCCACTCCTGACCATAAGTGTCATCGGTTGCAGATTCAACATCGACATTTACGCCTTTGGCTATCTTTGCCGCTCGATCACAAGTATAAAAACTCACTCCCAAGGATTGAGCTTTTAGATAGAGTCTGGGCAGTATCTGTTCGGCAATGTCTTGATGCACCAATAAGGTGTCGAGCGCGTTACATACAGTAGGTCGCTGCACTTTAGCGTTGATAATCACCTCAATGGCTTTATCAATATTGGCATCTTTATCGGCATAGAGATGACAAATACCGATCCCGCCTAATATCACCGGAATAGTGGCCTGCTCAGCACATAAACGTTGCAGATGTTGTCCACCACGAGGCACTATCATATCGATATAACTGTCTAACTTGAGTAACCCTGTCACCAAGGCGCGATCAGGGCTTTGGATCAGTTGCACCGCATCGGTAGGAAGTCCCTGCTCACTTATGGCTTCACGTATAGCATCACTCAGCGCCAAGTTAGATTGTAATGTCTCTTTACCACCGCGCAAGATGACCGCATTACCTGTTTTTAAAGCCAAGACGGCGATATCCACGGTCACATTCGGTCTCGCTTCATAGATCACCCCAATAACCCCTAGAGGCACTCGGCGACGAGACAAACGCAACCCATTATCAAGCAACTGACTTTCCAGCTCTGCGCCAACGGGATCGGCAAGTCTTATGACATTATCAATATCGGCAATCACAGCAGCGAGACGAACGCTATCGAGCAGCAGCCGATCGACCATCGCATCACTTAATCCCTGCTCGCGAGCATTAGCGACATCTATCTTATTAGCTGCAACGATAACATCGCTCTTTGCTATTAACTTGGCCGCTATTGCCCCCAATAACTGCTGCTTTTGCGAGCCAGTTAGATTAGCCAGTGCATAACTAGCTTGCTTAGCTTGTTGACCCAGTTGAGTTAAATACTGCTGATTATTCTCTATCACTTTGGCTTACCTATTCTTTTTGGTTATGGCATTTAGCCATTAATCCTAACTCGCTATAGCACGACCATATCATTGCGATGCACAACCGCATCGCCATAGTCATAGCCGAGTAACAGCTCAATTTCATCTGAGTGTTTACCCGCGATCTTAATCAAATCTTTGGCGCTGTATCGTGTCATTCCCCGAGCGTATTCGCGACCTTTTTCATCCACAATTTGTAATGTTGCGCCGCGGTCAAACTGACCAGTTACAGTTAAAATCCCTTTAGATAACAGGCTTCTTCCTTTTTCTGTCACTGCGATAATCGCGCCCGCATCCAGCACTAGCTTTCCTTTGGTCGCAGGGCCAGCAAGAATCCATTGTTTACGACTCTCGAGCGGATTTTCTAGTGCGGTAAAATGGGTGCCAACCCCCTCTTTACATACCGCATCTTGGATAACCTTTGGGTGATGCCCAGATGCAATAATCACCTCAATACCAGCGCGACGCGCAATGTCGGCGGCTTGAAGTTTAGTCGCCATACCACCAGTGCCTAAACCCGACACGGCTCCACCAGCGAGACTGCGCAGGCTGTCATCAATATTGACCACTTGCTTAATTAATTTGGCATGCGGATTGGAACGAGGATCGGCATCAAATAGGCCTTTCTGATCTGTGAGTAAAATCAGCAAATCCGCATCACAAAGCAGTGCCGCTCTCGCTGATAAGTTGTCATTGTCGCCCACCTTGATCTCATTGGTCGCCACGGCATCGTTTTCATTGATGATAGGAACAATGCCATTAGCGAGCAGCGCATTAAGGGAATCTCTCGCATTGAGATAACGTTCTCTGTCGTGCAGATCGGCGCGCGTTAGCAATAGCTGACCGACATGCAGTCCATAAATACTGAACAGCTGTGACCAAGCAAGAATAAGCTGACTTTGCCCCACAGCGGCAAGCAACTGCTTGTTGGCCACGGTATCGGGGAGACTGGGGTAACCTAAGTGTTCGCGACCAGCGGCAATGGCCCCTGATGTACACAATACAACTTCAACACCTGATTTCATTAAACTTGCCATTTGACGAGCAAGCTCAACCATATGTGCCTTATCCAGCTGACGGGAGCCCGAAGTTAAGACGCTTGTGCCCAACTTTACCACCACGCGGCGATAACCAATCTCACTTAGATTCATTTTTTTATTGAAAGAAAAAACCGAACCTAAGGTTATACCCAATCCACTGCAAAATTGGTAGCCAAGGACTCAAAAGATTAGCGACAACCTACATTAGTTAAATATATGCCATAAAAAAGGGTCATACATTGTATGACCCTTAATGAATGCGCTAACAAAGACACATGACGACATTATTAGCTCAAAGGTGTTTAACCATAGATAAACTTAGCTAAAAACAGTGCAGCCAACAGCACAACGCCGATAGTCAGATCTTTGTATCGCCCACTAAACAGTTTTATTGCGGCATAGGCAATAAAGCCCATGGCGATCCCCGTCGCAATGGAGAAAGTTAATGGCATTAAAATACATACCACCACGACAGGCGCAGCTTCGGTTAAATCTTCCCAATCAACATGCACTAAGCCAGACATCATCAATATTGCCACATAGAACAGGGTTCCAGCCGTTGCATAGGTAGGAACCATCCCCGCCAATGGAGATAAAAATAGCGACAATAGAAATAAAATACCCACAACAACTGCGGTTAACCCCGTGCGGCCACCCACACTCACACCCGCAGTGCTTTCGATATAACTGGTTGTGGTAGAGGTGCCCAACATTGCACCCGCTATGGTTGCTGTACTGTCTGCGGTGAGTGCACGACCCAGCCTTGGTAGACGGCCCTTCTCATCGAGGAAACCACCCCGCTGCGCAACCGCCACTAAAGTGCCAGAGGTATCAAACAGGTCGACAAACAGGAAGGCAAACACCACTGACAACATGCTGATCTCTAATACGCTCGACAGATCCATCTTCATAAACGTCGGCGCGATTGAAGGTGGCATAGAAACCATACCGTTATATTGCACATCACCAAACAGCAAACCTAAAACCGTAATAAACAGTATGCTGATGATAACCGCCGATTTCATGCCGCGATGCACTAAGGCGATGATCAAGAAAAAACCAAGCACAGCCATTACTGCGGGAAATGCAGTCACATCACCCATAGTCACAATCGTTGCAGGACTAGCGACCACGATACCCGCACTCTTGAGACCAATTAAGGCCAAGAACAGACCGATACCGGCGGCAATCCCAAGACGCAAAGAAATAGGGATGCTGTTAACGATCCACTCTCGTATCTTGACAAGTGATAGCACCAAGAAGCAGATCCCAGAGAGGAACACGGCGCCTAATGCCGTTTCCCAGCTGTAACCCATTTCGCCTACAACCGTATAGGTAAAAAATGCGTTTAATCCCATACCTGGCGCTAGCGCTATCGGGTAGTTCGCCACGATCCCCATGACTAAACAGCCGACTGCCGCCGCCAAGCAGGTAGCAACAAATACCGCGCCATGATCCATGCCCGCATCGGCGAGCATCATAGGGTTAACAAAAATAATGTACGCCATGGTTAAAAAGGTGGTGAGTCCCGCTATCACCTCCTGTTTTAATGTCGTTTGGTGCTCTGTCAGTTTGAATAGTTTTTCTAACATGGAACAAGGTTCCTTGAATTAATTATGATTCATTTTAGTAGGGTAGATGTAAACACCAGGTTAACAACCTAACGTCGGCGCAGATTATATACTCAACTAATAGGCAAACGCGAGTCACGCGAAAGTGATAACTCGATGAACATACAAGGATGTGACCAAAGAGAGATTTTACCGAATTTTAGGCAAAAAAAAGCCTACTCAAAGAGTAGGCAAGACATGTTTCAAGTGTTCCGAAAGGAATAGAGCTACCGCGCTAGCGGGTTACACTGGCATATCAATTACGATTAACCGTAAGCAATATACAACTTGAGTCTAAAGTCCCCAAATAGGGATAAGGTTGATGGATGATGCAACTACTTGATATCAACTAAACTAGGTTCAGATGATATAAGGGGTAGTTAGCCCTTGAAAGTCATAGCAAATAACCCGCCACGCAGAGCGTTCGTACAAAACCAACTTTTCTGCCAATAAACGTGTTGAATTCCTGTGTAAGCCATAGTCAAAGCTCCTAAACAAAGTTGTGATAAAAATTACTCTAGTTAAACTTAGCTAACTGGCTCAAAAGCCTAGTCTGCCGCAGAGTCAACTTGTCGCTCGATTCCTTGGAGAATTATCCATCCTGGATAGACTAGAGGTGGTAGACACCGTGTCTAACCAACGAGAGCCATTATAGCTAAATGTAGTTTTATTACAACTATTTTCTTCATTTTTTTAAATTAACCGCAAATATGTAATTTTATAACGACAAAAATACATTTCGACTCACATCAAGATCACATATCTCTAGAAACGGTGATCCGGCAACAAAAAAGGGAAAGCCTTAGCTTTCCCCCTTCAAATATTTACCCTAGCATCCACTCGCTAACGGCTTAAGCCACTAACAAAGATGTTGTAATAAACCGACTAATGGTGCTGCTGTTGGCTTACCATAAAGCGGATCGCCCTCGGTCGCGCTGCCAGCAATATCCACATGGGCATAAGCTAACGGTTTATCACTGCTTAACCCATGGGCTTGCAGTCCAGACGCTTCTAATAAAAATGCGGCAGGATATTGATGACCACGAGCAGTGACCGATGAAGGCGCATTATTAGAAGAAAGCACGTCCGCTGCACCCGATGGATCGACTATTTTAGCGTAATCTTCACGGCGCAAACGAGACAGTTCGAGCGGTTCGCCCCACGCCTCGCCTAATTGTTGCAAGCGCTCTCCCACACCTTGTTCACGTGCAACTGAATTTTCGACGACGGCAGTATATCCACCATAGCAACGGACAACGTGGCCGGTTAAGGTTGCCACCGAAAACAGTTGCGCCCTAGGCGCGCTTATTGCTTTTAGTCGCAGATGAGACAATAGATCCGCCAACACTAAGCGCCCTTCTGCATCGGTATTGCCAATCCGTACTCGAACACCCGCATGACTGGTAATGATCTCATCGCTGACAAAGGCTTCACTGCCAATACTGTTGCGCACCAATCCTAGTTCAGCGACCACACGGATCCCTTTTGGTTTAAGTATCGATAATGTCTTCATTAACCCTGCAACCGCTGCCGCACCACCTTTATCTCGGCTCATGCCCGCCATACCGCCTGCAACCTTAATGTCGGCGCCGCCAGTATCATATACCACCCCTTTACCAGCAAAGAAGTAACTACGATCTATGTCACCATCGGCGCAATACTCAACTTTAACCACTCGAGGTTGATGACGTAGCACAGCAAAAGATGAACGACCAACCGCACTGAGCAGCGGATAATCGCGCTCGAGTACATCACGATCCTCTATCACAGCCACCTTAAGGCAGGTATTTTCAAATGCATTTATGCAATATTGAGCAAAATTTGGCGCCGACATTCTTTCAGGTTCCGTTCCACAGAGATCGCGAGCTAGATGACGGCCAGTTTCTATCGCATTCAGCACCTTGGCCTGCTCGGTTGACACCAACAACCCGATAGACTCGATAGCATCTCGCTGTTTAACGGCTTCGCGCAGCTCTAATGCCTGCCAAAGCTCTTGCCCACAAGCTAGCGCAACAACAGACAAAGATTGGCCATACTTACTCTGTTGGCTTGGTGACACCACTAATAGAGGCTTACGCGCGCCAGCCTCTTTCGCTAGGCTTAAGCCCTTGCGAGCAGCATCGGCATAACCGCGTACATCTTGAACATCGCTTGCATGGTTTTGTACCGGCGACACAATTAATCTGCCTCCAGCAAGGCCGGGAGCAAACAACAGGGTCGCAGAACGACCAACGCGGGCATCTATATTGGCACCATGACTGGCGAGCAGACTGATCTCATCAAACTCAATATCATCTAAACTTGATGTGACGACGATAACGGCATCCCAACCGCTGCCTTCAAAAATTGCATCATTATCTTTTACATCAACAAAATTAACTGGAGTCATATCCATTCCTATAGCTTGTGAACCCCGATTTCGATCTCCGCCGAATAACCCGAGCAAATAGTAGTGGCATTATTCCCTTATTGAGCAGACAAAGCCAAGTGAAATACCAAGATCAATCTATAAATGTGGCAACTTGAAATGACACTATCGATAAACCCATAGGCGCAAATCAGCTCACTGGCTTTGACTCTGTGATAAACTATCGCCAATTTTGATCTCAGCGACCTTTAATACAGAGGAGTTAGTCCGTGAGCACATTAAGCCAGTTACAACCTCAAGCGCTTTGGCAATGGTTTGAACAGATCTGTGCGATTCCGCACCCATCAAAGCATGAGCAAGCATTAAGTCAATACATTCAAAACTGGGCTAAAGATAAAGGGCTCAGCATTGTCGAAGATAAAGTCGGCAACCTTATCATCAAAAAACCAGCTACCCCTGGTATGGAAGATCGCAAAACTGTTGCGCTACAAGCTCATATCGATATGGTGCCGCAAAAAAACGCAGATAAAGTCCATGACTTTGAGAAAGATCCGATCGAAGCTTATATCGATGGCGAATGGGTCAAAGCTAAGGGAACAACCTTAGGCTCAGACAACGGTATCGGCATGGCATCGGCGCTAGCCGTGCTGGGCAGCGATAACATTCCTCACGGCCCGTTAGAAGTGTTACTGACCATAGATGAAGAAGCCGGCATGACTGGCGCATTTGGTTTAGAAGCGGGTTATCTCGATGCTGAGATCTTGATCAACACCGACTCTGAACAAGAGGGTGAGATCTATATGGGTTGTGCCGGTGGCGTCGATGCGCAAATTGACGTCCCTATGGTATGGCAAGCACCAGAGCCTACAAACTCGACCTACACACTGTCAATTTCGGGTCTAAAAGGGGGACACTCAGGGGTAAACATCCATTTAGGCCGCGGCAATGCTAACAAACTACTGGCTCGCTTCTTGTTTAACCACGCCGATGAGTTAGCACTCGAACTCACTAACTTTACAGGCGGCTCACTACGCAACGCGATCCCACGTGAGGCGAGCGTGAGTTTTATGCTGCCAGGTGAAAATGTGGCACGCCTCAATGAGTTAATGCAAGAGTTTACCGCTCTCGTTCGTCAAGAGTTAGCCATTGCAGATCCCGATATGCAGTTAACCCTGCAAGAAAGCCCTGCGGCAACTCAAGTCATGAGTGAAGATGCCCAGCAAACCCTTATCGATCTGCTACATGCTTGTCCAAATGGCGTAATGCGCATGAGCGATGAGATAGCAGGCGTAACAGAAACCTCATTAAACGTCGGCGTGATCTCGACCGAAGGGGAATCTGTTAATATTCTTTGCTTAATTCGCTCACTGATCGATTCAGGGCGTGAAGAAGTTGAAGGCTACCTAACGGCGCTGAGCAGCTTAGCCGGTGCAGAGGTTGAATTTAGCGGTGCTTACCCTGGTTGGAAGCCAGATAGCAGCTCACCTGTTATGGCAATTGTGAAAGATACCTACGAGGCGATTTATAATAAAGAGCCAACCATTATGGTGATCCACGCAGGTCTTGAATGCGGTCTATTTAAGAAGCCTTATCCAGAGATGGATATGGTATCGATTGGCCCCACCATTCGCTTCCCACACAGCCCAGATGAGATGGTGTTAATTGAGACCGTCGATCAATACTGGAAACTACTTCTAGCAGTACTAGAACGTATTCCAGCTAAAGCATAATAGATAGCGTAACTAGGTTATCGATGAGAAAGGCGTCTAACGAGACGCCTTTTTTATTGGCAAACAAATGTAGCGTCGGTGCCACATTCGACGGTAAAGTGCTTACCGTAACGAACGACAGCATTAACTCACATTGTTATGAATTGTCTACGGCAGGTGCAGTGCATGGGGGCAGCAAATGCTGAGAAATCCTATTGGTTATATTGGGTTAAGGCTGCTTATCGTAAACGGCGACGCCTTCGGGGATGGTAAACCAGCTTTGCTTCTCGCTGGCCCATACATGAACTGTGGGGACGATCAGGCTGGTGTCAGACAGATTCGACGGCTTGAGTTTAATCTTACTCGGGTCTTTAGGGTCGAAATGATAGATGCGGTTGCCGCAGGTGGGACAAAACTTAGCGCCATTGATGTTGCCGCTATCGGCCACACGGCTCCACTCGGCCATCTCTCCCTGAAACACTATGCTATCGCTATTCACCATCGCCGTGATGCTAAAGGCACTGGTTGAGAGCTTCTGACACTCCTTACAATGACATGCCACCACCATCAAAGGCGCCGAATGCAGCTCATAAGTCACACCGCCACACTGACACGCCCCTTTTACCGGATACTCCATTTCCATCTCCATTGGTTGTAAAACGCTAGCGGCATTCTACCCCTCAATGCCACATTTAAAAACAAGGAGCCGGCAGGTTATATTGACGAAACACCACAGTCACTTGTTATATTTATTTTAACGCTTCCATTCGTGCAAAAAGCTCATGAAAGAAGTCTTCAAATACGTTTAAGCAATGCTCTGAAAAGCCATTGAGGATTTCGATTTTGTTGTTTTTAAACTCAAGGTATTGAGATTGATTTATATATTTAATTAAATCACTATTTCCAGTTTTCACATGACCTGAACTGGCCCCAGAACCCTAGGCATTTGACAGCCTCATTTTGGGCAAAAATAACCCAGCCTTTAGGTTCGCTACTCGTACCGAAATACCGCTAAATCGAAGAGACGTTGGATATCCGGTGTAAACACGTTTTTGGCTCTCGGCGGCATGGACGCCGCCGTGAAGCGTATAGGGATATATTCAAACAACATCCCTGTTTAACAGCCAGTTCGGCATCCATGCAGATCTAAAGACGCGCAGCGTGTCACAGGCGTATCTGCACAGCCCCGCCGGGTAGGCGTTAGATTGCCATGAAGGGTAAAGCTTCAAAAATATAACTAGGCGCAATAACCATCCAAGCTACAAGCTAAAAAGGGTAATAGGGTTAACGCTAAAACCCGAGATCCATCTGCGCACCATACTCGGCCTCATCCAGCCCGGCATGAGCAAGCTCACTCTCGAGACCGACTGAGACACCCAGCAGGCGAATACCACGGCCGGCGCGGCGCTCCAGTGCCTGGCTGAGCAGGTCGTAAAACAGCTTCACCGATACCTCGTCGCTACGCTGCTCTATCGTGGTCTGTTTGAAATCATCAAACTTAAGCTTAACCACCTGCTTATGAATCCGTCGCGCCGAGGCGCTGCGGTTAATCCTGGCTGCTAGCTCGTGAATAAGTTGCGGCATTACCGACTCGCACTGCTCATAGGTATAAATATCTTGGGCCAGTGTGGTTTCCACCCCTACTGATTTACGCTCGCGATTCGGTGATATTCCCCGAGGATCGACTCCCTTAGCACGCTCAATCAACACAGCACCAAATTTACCAAATCTCTCTATTAATCTAGCCTCTGAGAACTGTTGCACGTCCAAACAGGTATGAAGCCCCATCTCTTCGAGCTTAGCCGCAGTGACTTTGCCTACTCCGGGGATCTTTATCAGGGGCAAGGTTTTTACAAATTCCGCTATCGCATCGGGGACTATTACATATTGGCCATTGGGCTTATTTAGATCTGAGGCGATTTTTGCCAAAAACTTAACCGGCGCAATCCCTGCCGAGGCGGTTAATCCAGTTAATTCATAGATCTCTTGCCGAATAGACTGAGCGATTAAGGTTGCAGAGCCATGATGGGCATCAGAGTCAGTGACATCTAGGTAGGCTTCATCCAGTGAGAGTGGCTCAATTAAATCGGTATAACGGGCAAATACGCTACGAATTTGCGCCGACACATCTTTATAAACATCCATACGTCCTGGTACTAAAATCAGCGTAGGGCACAGTTTTAATGCGTGAGCCGATGCCATTGCCGAACGCACCCCATACTCGCGAGCCTCATAGTTACAAGTGCTTATCACGCCGCGGCGATCGCTGCGCCCGCCTACCGCGATAGGCTTGCCCCTTAATTCAGGAAAATCTCGCATTTCGACGGCTGCATAGAAACAGTCCATATCCACATGGATAATCTTTTTCAACGGTGCTTACCTCCACCGCCAAGAATACTGTACATTTAAACAGTACACAAATATTTCCCCATTGATAACGCCTAACAAAGAGGGTCATGAGGCAAATTATCTCAGGACGGGACAGAAATGAATAAGCCACCCTGATGGGTGGCTTATGTGGCGTTCAAACTTTTTCAGTCCAGAAAGTCCAAATATAGATAATTACATCTTAGACTGGAGGTAGTTCTGTAGACCGACCTTATCGATAAGACCAAGTTGTTTCTCTAACCAATACATATGATCTGATTCTGTTTCCTCTAACAAGAGTTCCAATAACTCACGAGATGGAAAGTCTTTCTTCGTTTCACATAAGGCTATCGCTTTGCGCAGATTGTCTGCCACCTTATATTCATAATTAAGATCGTTTTGCAGCATTTCTTGCGGGGTCTTACCGATATTAAGCGCCTCACGGCTAGCGACGTCTGGCGTTCCCTCTAAAAAGAGGATCCGCTCAACCAACTTTTTCGCATGCTCTCGCTCATCGTCCGACTCATGGGAAATACGCTCATGTAATTCTGTTAGCCCCCAGTCGTCATACATGAGTCCATGCACAAAATATTGATCCATCGCCGATAGCTCACCGGTGAGTAGTTGATTTAGCGTATCGATCACCTCTTGATCACCTTTCATTCTAACCTCCCTAGTCAGACTCTATCTGCGCTTGTAAATAATTCTGGATGCCGGTCATTTTAATCAGATCTTGCTGCGCTTCTATCCAATCAAGATAGGCTTCTTCATCTTCGAGTAGATCTTCTAAAATTTCTCGGCTGACATAATCTTGCTCCGTCTCACAAAGGCTAATCACACTGCGTAATTCAACCAGTTGCTCTTCGAGCATACTCTTATCGCATTGCAGCATCTCTTGCGGGTTTTCGCCAATACGTAACTTTTCTAACTGCTGCAGATTAGGTAAACCTTCGAGGAACAGCACCCGCTCAATGAGCTTATCGGCATGCTTCATATCTTGAATCGACTTTTTGTAGCACTTCTCGTTGAGCTCTTCTAAGCCCCAATTTTTATACATACGTGCATGTAAGAAGTACTGATTAATCGCCGTCAATTCAAACGTCAAAATCTTATTGAGTTGCCGAATAACGTTCGGATGACCCTTCATTTGAGCTCCTTAGTAATATTGATCTAAATCAATATTCAAGCCTAGAGCAAAATTCAACCAAAAACAAATTAACATTTAGTTTCAAATATTTACCAAAGATAATCATTATTATTCTGATTCTTAGTTGCTATGGAGTACAGCAAGCTATTATGAGTGAATACAAGTAACTAGGAAGAGTAAAGAAGTGTTAAAAGTGACGCTATGCTAATTGCTGTTAGCGAACGGCGTTATGAATAATAAGGTTAAGGTTCAACAAAAAAGGCTCCTCATGGGAGCCTTTAGTCGTTTGAGCAAGCTTGAAATATCAGATAATACGATCTTTGTTGAGTTTTTCACGGCGAGCATCTTCTTCGGCCATTTTAGCCTTACGCTTGTCGCACGGATCGTCACAATCACAGGCTTTTTCAATCCCTAAGGAGCCTAAACCACCACAACTTCCAGCAACCGCTTTTTGCTTGACGAGATAGCCAATCGACATGAGTAAAAAAAACAGTAGTAATACCACAAAAGCCGCTATAAAAGTGCTCATCACTTACTCCACTGCGAGCAATGCACTGAACTCATCACTCGCTTAAAAATCAAATATGTTGCCTCACTTATTCGATGCGAGATTTACTATCGCACCGCCTAGTGGGCTAGATATTCTATCACAAACCAACAAAAGGCTTAAAGCTATCACTGTAATAGACCTTAAATCCTTCACCTTCTGCTTGCTTCTCAATTAACATTATCGCCAAGTTCTGCTCTTTCGCCAGTACCAAAGACGCTTCTGTGCCTAGCACCATCATGGCCGTTGCATAACCATCGGCAATCATACTTTGAGGATGCAGCACGGTAACAGACGCTAAACGGTGATCGACCGGATAGCCATTGCGAGGATCGATAATATGGGTAAATCGCTGACCATCTTCCTCGTAGTAGTTGCGATAGTCACCGGAAGTGGCCATTGCCATGTTACCGGGCTCTATCACTTGTTGAATTTGGCGTTCGTCGATATCGGGCTGCTCTATAGCGATGCGCCAAGGACTGTCATCGGCTTTAACTCCATAAAGGCTAACTTCGCCACCAATCTCGACCAAGTACCCCTTGGGCTGATACTTAGCTAATAGTGATCCAATTTTATCGACGCCAAACCCTTTAGCGATAGAGGATAAATCCACATAAAGATCCGGATTACTCTTACTCGCCTTAAGACCGTTAATCGTCAGATATTGAATGCCAGTCTTGGCTTTAGTCTGAGCGATCAACTCAGGGCTTGGCACCTTAACAGGCCGCTTATCGGGCCCAAACCCCCACAGATTAACCAGTGGACCTAAGGTGATATCTAATGCCCCATCGGTTTTTTGATAGAGATCGATTCCCGCTTGAATTACTTTTGCGGTATCGGGAGAGACTTCAATGGTCGATGCCAGCGTCATCTGATTAAACTGGGATAACTCTGAATTCTTTCGATAGGTCGACATCTGATCGTTGACTTTTTCAAGCGCCAAATCGATCTCTGCTTGTAATAGCTGTTCATTAGGCAACTGCTCTGTACCAACGAACTTAATATGGTATGTCGTCCCCATCGTCTGACCAGAGAAGGAGAGCATCTGTGCAGGTTGGCTGCAGGCTGAAACAAAAAAGGCTAGCCCCGCAAGGACTAACCCATTTACCAAGGTCTTAAACATATTGACCAAATTCCTTAATAATCGCTCAAATAAATTACAATTAAGCTCATCGAAACACCACTTTATATGGATTTCGATGAACTTAACTCATCTGAACAGATATTATCACAACAAGGTGTGATTAGCCGCCAAAGTCATCTAGTAGGATGTTTTCATCTTCAACACCTAGATCTTTAAGCATGCCGATAACTGCCGCGTTCATCATTGGAGGTCCACACATGTAGAACTCACAATCTTCTGGCGCTTCATGATCGCGCAGGTAGTTTTCATACAGTACGTTATGAATAAAACCTGTGTAACCATCCCAATTATCTTCTGGCTGAGGATCAGATAGGGCAACATGCCAAACGAAGTTATCGTTTTCAGCAGCTAGGCCATCGAAATCTTCAACATAGAACATTTCACGACTCGAACGAGCACCGTACCAGAAGCTCATCTTACGCTTAGACTTAAGACGCTTAAGCTGGTCGAAGATGTGCGAACGCATTGGCGCCATACCAGCACCACCACCGATGAATACCATCTCTGCGTCGGTATCTTTAGCGAAGAACTCACCAAATGGACCAGAAATAGTCACCTTATCACCCGCCTTTAGGCTCCAGATGTACGACGACATCTTACCGCAAGGCAAGCTAAGATTGCGTGGTGGTGGCGTTGCAATACGCACGTTCAACATGATGATACCTTCCTCTTCAGGATAGTTAGCCATCGAGTACGCACGAATTGTTTCTTCGTCAACTTTTGATTCTAGGTTAAAGAAGCCAAAGTGTTCCCAATCACCACGGTATTCTGCTGGTACGTCGAAATCAGCATACTTAACATGGTGCGCAGGCGCTTCAATCTGAATATAACCACCGGCACGGAATGGAACAGATTCGCCATCAGGAATTTGCAGCTTAAGCTCTTTAATGAAGGTTGCTTTATTATCGTTAGAGATAACTTCACAATCCCACTTCTTGATACCGAAGATCTCTTCTTCTAGTTCAATCTCCATATCGGTTTTCACGTTTACCTGACAAGATAAACGGCAGCCGTTACGAGCATCGCCCTTAGAGATATGATCAAGTTCTGTAGGCAGAATATCGCCGCCACCAGACTTCACGATCACTTTACACTGACCACAAGAGCCACCGCCACCACAAGCCGACGATACGAAGATACCGTTTTCAGCAAGCGCGCCAAGTAGTTTGCCACCAGCACCCGTCTTAATTGCTTTACCAGCATCATGGTTGATGCCGATAGTGATATCGCCACTTGGTACTAGCTTTGATTTGGCAAATAAAATAACCAAAACCAAAACCAATACAATGGCAGTAAACATACTCACACCGAGATAGACGTCGATTGGAGTAGATTCAATAATACCCATGAACTTATCCTTTAAGGTTCAAAATCTGAAGCCGTTAAGGTGTCTCTATTACAGAGACACACCAGAGAACGACATGAAACCTAACGCCATCAAACCCGCAGTAGCAAAGGTAATACCTAAACCACGTAGACCATCAGGGACATCAGCATATTTTAACTTCTCACGGATACCAGCTAACAAGACAATCGCCAATGCCCAACCGATACCAGAACCTATGCCAAACACCAAACTTTCAGCCAGGTTGTAGTCACGCTCAACCATGAAAGATACTGCGCCGAAAATCGCACAGTTTACGGTGATTAGAGGTAGGAAGATCCCTAACGCGTTATATAGCGGTGGGAAATACTTATCCAATGCCATCTCAAGGATCTGAACTAATGCCGCGATCACGCCGATAAAGGTGATGAACTTCAAGAAGCTCAGGTCAGCATCAGGAACACCAGCCCAAGCAAGTGCGCCTGGTGCTAATAAACCTTGATAGATAATTTGGTTAACGGGTACTGAAATCGCCAATACCACAATAACGGCAACACCTAAGCCCATGGCCGTGGTGACTTTCTTCGATACAGCCAAGAAAGTACACATACCAAGGAAGAAGGATAACGCCATGTTTTCAATGAAAACAGAACGAATTAATAGACTAATATAATGTTCCATTACGCTTACCCTTTTGCTTCTACTTGATCAGGCTTCATAGTACGGATAATCCAGATCAATGCAGCAATCAGGAAGAACGCACTTGGAGGCAGCAATAAAAGACCATTTGGCTGGTACCATCCACCGTCAGAAATCTTACTTAAGATCTCAACGCCAAATAATGAACCATTACCAAAGAGTTCACGAATGAAGCCCACAGACAATAGAATTGCACCGTAACCTAAACCGTTACCGATACCATCCATGAAACTCATCATTGGTGGTGTCTTCATCGCATAGGCTTCAGCACGGCCCATTACGATACAGTTGGTAATAATCAGACCAACGAATACCGATAACTGCTTAGCAACATCGTAAGCGTAAGCTTGCAGCACCTGGTCAACCACGATAACCAACGACGCGATAATCGTCATCTGTACGATAATACGTACACTACTTGGAATGTGGTTCCGGATCATTGAGATGAACAAGTTAGACAATGCCGTTACTGCAGTCAGCGCGATAGTCATAACCAAGGCAGTTTCCATCTTACTGGTCACAGCCAAGGCACTACACACACCCAAGATCTGCAATGCAATCGGGTTATTACTAACGATAGGTCCAGTCAGAACCTGTTTAAGTTCTTTAGCATCAGCCATTAGCTTAGCCCTCCGTTGCGCGCCTTCTCGATAAAGCGAGCATAACCTTCTTCACCTAACCAAAAATCAAGTGAATGCTGAACACCATTACTGGTTAGCGTTGCGCCAGATAGCGCATCTACACCATGCTCAGAGTTTGCGATAGCTGGGTTTTTAGTCACTTTAATCGCTAGGTTACCCTGCTCGTCATAAAGCTTCTTACCTTCCCACTTAGCAATCCACTGAGGATTTTGTACTTCGCCACCAAGACCAGGAGTCTCACCTGAACCGGTAAAGTCGTAATACACTAAGCTGCGTACAGTGTTAAGGTCAGCTTCTACCGCTAAGAAAGCGTACATGGTTGACCATAGACCGTAACCTTTAACTGGAATAATCACAGTTTGCAGTTTGCCTTGATCATCATGAACTAAGTACACAACACCTGTGTTAGCCACATTCTTAACCGATGCAATATCATGCTCTGGCTTGAATGAGGTCGCAGGGTTACGAGCCGCTTTTTCAGTATCAAAGGTGTTAGCATCGCCTTCAACCCAGTCGCCAGACTTAAGGTCTACCAGCTTAGCTTCAACATACTTGTTGTAAGTCTCAAGGATCTGGGCCTTTTCAACTTTACCTGACTTAGCATCAACTAGGCCGGCAGCTTCAAGAATATACTTTTGCTTATCAAGCAATTTGTTCTCTTGCTGAGTAGGCTTAAGTAATACTGCAGCGGTAGATACAAATACCGAACAGATAAAACATAATCCAACAACAACAAACAGCGTTCTACCGAACGAATCTTTATTACTAGCCACGAGCAATCCTCCGCTTGATATTTGCTTGAACCACAAAGTGGTCAAATAGCGGCGCAAATAGGTTGGCGAACAAGATAGCCAACATCATACCTTCTGGGAAAGCAGGGTTAATGACACGAATGAATACAGCCATTGCACCGATCAAAATACCGTAAGCCCACTTTGCTTTGTTGGTGAAAGACGCAGAAACTGGGTCAGTCGCCATAAACATCATACCGAAGGCAAATCCACCTAATACAAGGTGCCAATACCAAGGCATAGCAAACATTGGATTGGTGTCGCTGCCGATAGCATTAAGTAGCAATGACACGGCAATCATACCGGCCATAACACCACCGATAATGCGCCAAGAAGCGATACGGGTATAAACGATCACTGCACCACCAAGTAAGATGGCTAAAGTCGATACTTCACCCACAGAACCCGGAATGAAACCGAAGAAGGCATTCCACCAGTCTTGCGTCAATCCATACTCTAAAGAGCCTTGAGCCGCTTGACTCAGTGCGGTTGCACCTGAGTAGCCATCAGCGACAACCCAAGTGGTGTCGCCAGACATGTTCAGCGGATAAGCAAAGAATAGGAACGCACGACCAGCAAGCGCAGGGTTAAGGAAGTTACGGCCGGTACCACCGAATATTTCCTTCGCCACAACCACACCGAAGGTAATACCTAAGGCAACCATCCAAAGCGGGATTGTTGCTGGCAGGGTGAGCGCGAACAAAATTGAGGTCACGAAGAAACCTTCGTTAACTTCATGGCCGCGAACTGATGCAAATAGCACTTCCCAGAGACCACCGACGGCAAATGTCACCGCATAGATGGGTAAGAACCAACAAGCGCCATACCACATCAATGCAGCGACACCTGAATCTGCGGTTAGCTCAGTACCAAACAATCCGAACAACGCGACTTGCCAAGTATCAGGAGTGGCAAAGTCAGCCAGCAATGCAGCTTGAGCTTGTAAACCTACGTTATACATACCCATAAACATCGCAGGGAATGCACACGCCCAAACCGTAATCATCATACGTTTTAGGTCAAGGTTATCACGCACATGGGTACGCCCCTTGTTTACGTGGCCTGGCGTATAAAAT
The DNA here is from genome assembly GCF_019457515.1 of Shewanella mesophila. Taxonomy (NCBI): domain Bacteria; kingdom Pseudomonadati; phylum Pseudomonadota; class Gammaproteobacteria; order Alteromonadales; family Shewanellaceae; genus Shewanella; species Shewanella mesophila. Next base: position 1,137,650 of record NZ_CP080421.1, on the reverse strand, counting down.
ACCGTATATGCGGCTTCGAAAAGCGCATAAAACTTCTCGTATTTACCGCCTTTTTCAAACTGCGGTTCAATACTTTTGAAAAACTGTTTCAAGCCCATTAGCCTTCCCTCACGATCGTATCTAAGCAGTCGCGTAGGTATGACGCATAGTCATACTTACCAGGACATACGAAAGTACATAGTGCCAAATCTTCTTCATCTAACTCTAATGCGCCTAATGTAACAGCACCGTCATTGTCACCTGACACTAAGTCACGCAATAACATAGTAGGAAGAATATCGAGAGGCATCACTCGCTCGTAGTTACCAATTGGCACCATTGCACGGTCAGAACCACCTGTGCTGGTCGTCATATTAAATAGACGTGATGGTGACAAATGGCCCAAGAAAGCACGAGTAATAGAGAATTTATCAGCGCCAGGCATTGCCCAACCGATAAAGTCTTGACTTCTGCCCTCTTCAAGCAATGACACTTGATAATGGAAACGACCTAAATAAGCATGTGCACCGACGGCGGTTTTACCGTTAAGGATAGAACCCGCAACAATACGCACGTCGCCTTCGCCAGCTTCACCAACCACAAGTTCGGTTGTAGATGCTCCTGCAAGGGTGCGAACAAGCCTAGGCTTAAGCGCTTTAGGGCCGGCAACAGCAACAACACGCTGAGTATTTAGCTCACCAGTGGTAAATAGTTGACCGATTGCGATCACATCTTGATAGCCAATATGCCAAACAGTACGTTTAGCAGATGCAGGCAAAACAAAATGGATATGAGTACCGACAAGACCCGCAGGATGCGGACCTGCAAACTCTTCAACCTGTGCATTAGCAGCTGGGATATCGGCACCAGGCGCTTTACACAGATACACTTTACCTTCGGTTAATCTTGCTAAGGCTTTTAGTCCATTAGCAAAATCATCCTTATGCTCGTTAATGATAACGGCAGGATCGGCGGCAAGAGGTTGGGTATCGATGGCGGTCACAAAAATACCAGCAGCGCTAGAGTCAACTGCTGGAGCTTTGCTGAAAGGACGCGTACGCAATGCTGTCCATAAACCTGATTCAATCAAGTTGTCACGAACAAGCTGCTGATCCAGAGTCTCTAAAGCCGATGCATCATATTTAGCAAAGGCAACACTGTCGTCCCCTTCCACTTCAATGACAACAGACTGAAGAACACGCTGAGCGCCCCGGTTAATTTCGGAAATTGTGCCACTGGCTAAAGCAGTATATTTAACGCCAGGATTCTTTTTGTCTTCAAAAATCACCTGACCTTTTTGCACTTTATCGCCCACTTTGATCTTCATTGTGGGACGTAAGCCAATATACTCTTCACCCAAAGTAGCTACATGTTTAATGGCTGGGCCATTATGGATAACTTGCTCTGGTCCACCTGTTATAGGTAGGTCCAATCCTTTCTTTATTGTAATCATATCCACAAGCACTACGTTATGAAGGAAAGATAATGCGTCGCGTTCCTGCTAAATGAGATAGATTTCAAACAGAAGCTATCGCATTGAGCTAGCGCAGATTTATTACAGAAATGCGATCGCAATCACGCTGGTCGGGCGCATTTTACCGTAAATATTTAGTTATCGCTATGAAAAATACGGGTGTTTTAAAAGGCTGCTTAGGTTTTTTGCGGTGAGGAGTAGATCACAGTTCTGAGGATTTTTATGATTTAGGTAAACCCAAATTAATTTAGCCCCCTGTCCTAGCAGGGTTATATCGATTTTATAAGTTCAAAATATATTTTTTCGAGGCTAAATTTAACCTTATATTAGCAATAACCGTTAGCGCAAAAAACAGACAAAAAACCCATTTGTTCGACTAAAGTTTAATCATCAATATCAGCTAATAGCGACAAAAAAAGCAGTCTAAACTGCTTTTTTGCCTAACAGACATTTAAAGTCCTTTTAAGATCTCGTCACTCAATTTCAAATCATCATTTTTATTCACATTAACGCCTGAAGCGATAATGTTCTTAGCAATATCTTTGGCTTGGTCAAGTGAGTGCATCTCATAAGTACCACATTGATATTCATTAAGCTCAGGGATCTCTGACTGCTGGTTAACTTTAAGAACATCTTCCATTGCCGCCAGCCAACTTTCGGCGACTAGTGACTCCGTTGGAGTACCGATGAGGCTCATGTAAAAACCGGTGCGGCATCCCATAGGAGAGATATCAATAATTTCTACGCTATCACTATTAAGGTGATCACGCATAAAACCAGCAAAAAGATGCTCTAGGGTATGAATACCACGCTCGCTCAAAATATCTTGATTGGGAACACAAAAGCGAAGATCAAACACGGTGATTTTGTCGCCGCTGGGCGTCGTCATGGTTTTTGCGACACGCACAGCAGGAGCATTCATGCGGGTATGGTCAACGGTGAAGCTATCAAGTAACGGCATTGCTCTATTCTCCCTGATTTGCGGCCACAATGAATATCAATCCACTAAGCGCCACAAGCTATAATCTGGTTAGATGACACGCTAAGAGGCGTCATTATCAAATGCCTAAATAAGCAGGCCTGCTTAATATGCGACAGTGCAGAACTTATGTAAAGTGCACTTAATGCCAACAGCACCGAGTAGCTAAGTGCAGCGAAGAACGATACAGGCGTCCAATACCATTGAGCCTAATACCAATCAACATAAGGCCAGCCCTTATTACGTTATTGGCATTTGCCATTTCTATAAGCTAAAAATTGACGTTATAGACAAAAGAAAAACAGGCAAAAAAAACCACAGATAGACTCTGTGGTTTAACAACTAATTGCGATCAGTAAATGGCTTAGCCGCGACACTTAGGTGAAGACGGAATATCAGCCTCTGCTTGCCACTCAGTTGGCGTAAATGTGTGCATAGAAAGCGCATGCATGCCATTAGCAAACTCGTCGGCTAAAAGCTCATTTATCATGCGGTGTCTACCGATCAAACGCTTACCATCGAACACCTCACTCGCTACCACAACCTTAAAATGGGTCTCTGAGTTGGGCGGCACATGGTGATTATCACTTTCATTTATCACTTCTAAATGGACGGGTGATAATTCCGCAGTTAGCTTTTCAATAATGATCTGTTCTACTGACATATACATTGTCTCTTTATGAGTACAAGAATGATGGCGGCAGATTACTGCGGTGACGCTAAAAGATCAACTATCACACCATGCTGACTCTCGCATCCTTTGACACACCTTCCAATAACTCAACCACACTCTCATTGCTGACCTCATCTGGCACGGCAATAGCAAGTTTGGATGAAAATACCGTTTGCCCTATGGTCGACACATGCATCCGATTGAACTCCATATGTTCAATCTCTAAGTTTAAGTTTGACAGTAGATCGACAATCTCACGGGTGAGGCCTGGACGATCTGAGCAATCCACATTCAGCTGCATAGTACGAGTATGCTCGTTGTACACTTCACCTTTAGCACCATAACTAAATTGCAGCGTAGGGAACTGAACTGCAAACTGTTGCTTTAACGATTCGACACTTTCATCTTCGATGGCGACTTTCATCATTGCGGCAAAAAGGTTATCGATTTTGATCACTTTACTCGTCAACCATTCTCCGCCAGCTTCGCGAGTCAAATTAGCCAAGGCTTTAATGACTCCAGGGGTAACGCTTCCCACCACTGTCGTAATGAACATCTTTTTCATATATGACTCCTTAGATGATGATCCCAAACTTATTTGAGCATAAATCATTCGTTTCCCTGAGAGTGAGAGCTAGATAGCAAAAGCTATCGCCCAAGATCCAATTAAACTTGGTGAAATCTGGGAATTAGCTCCCTATAGGTATAGTTTAGTCGACTTTGGCTAACGCCCATTCGTTTTGGCACGCAATGCTCCCAGTCATCCTGCATAGGCCAATGCATGATCAGTAAGTCACCACTGTTTAACACGAGTTCTATTTTCTCTTTAGTCTGCTTATGGCGGATATGAAACGCTCGGCTTGCGCCAAGGGTTACCGAGGCTATGTCTGACTTGGGGGTAATTTCTGCCTCATCATCACTGTGCCAGCCCATCGATTGCTGACCATTTAGATAGCAATTAACCAATACACCATTACTATTAAGCCCCCAATCTCTCGCCAATTTATCTCGTAATCGCATGGCATACTTAGGCCAAGGTAGCGCTTGAATAAACAAACCAGAATAGAGATAGTCACAACCTTCATCGCCAAACCATACTTGGCTTCGTGGGATCATATGGGATTTGCCGTAGACCTTAATCCTTGGTCTGGAAAATGGATAGCTTGCCGATTCAGCAACTAATGCCTGCTGTTGAGGCAAGCTCAAATACCCTTCGACTAAGGTAAACGGCGCGGCGGTTGATTGCTGCGTATCCCATTTTTGCTCATCAAAATCTAAACTAGGTTGGCGCACTCTATTTCCCCATAAACGATAATCACTAGGGCCTATTTAACACTCACTCTGCTAAATGCAATTTACACTCGCTCAGCTTAACAGCAACCCTAGCTAATAATAGCCATATTGGATACATCAAGCTAAAGTCAGCGAGGAATAGGCTCAATGCTGTTGCTATACCTAATGGGCTAAATCTGCGATAATCGCGCCCCAAATTCAAAGTAGCAGTGCAGTTATGACAACTCAATTCTCCGTCGCCGATATCGAACTTGAACTTTATCGTTATCCCGCTAAGCAGGAATCTAACCTGCAGGCTTGGGATGCTGCCGACGAACACTTGATAAAACATATACAGGAAAGCCAGCAGCATCCCGTCAGCACTGCCATTATTAACGACAGCTTTGGCGCGTTAAGCACCGCGCTCACCAAGCACAATCCTGATTGGCCACTGATCATTGAAACCGATGCCAAAACCAGTCAACTCGGTATCAAGCAAAATCTGCAACACAATCAGCTTAGCAGCGACAATATCCAGTGGTGCAATAGCCGAGACCTACTACCAGTATCGATTGAGCTGGTGTTAATGAAGCTGCCCAAAAACCTTAATTATCTGGCGCATCAACTGGACAGGCTTTCTCAAATATTGCCCAAAGGCACCACTATCTATATTGGCGCAAAAGCAAAATCGATTAATAAGTCGCTGCTTGAATTACTGGCTAAACATTTAGGCACGGCGACCGCTAGTCTCACATGGAAGAAGACCCGTGTGATCACCTGCATCAGCGACGGCATTGTCCGTGCGCTCCCAGCCGAAACTCGCTGGTCTGTTCCTGAGTATCAACTGACCATCAGTAATTTAAGTAATGTTTTTGCCGCCAATAAGCTCGATATTGGCGCGAGGATCATGCTAGAGAATATGCCTAAAGGCGAGTTCAACTCAATTGTCGATCTGGGCTGTGGCAATGGCATCCTAGGTTTAAGAGCCAAGCAGCTTTACCCTACTGCAACGATTCACTTTGTCGATGACTCTGAAATGGCCATCGCTTCAGCGCGGAAAAATTGGCAGTTTAATCACCTCGATAATTCAAGCCTTGAAGGCGAACAAGCCTCATTTCATTGGGATGACTGCTTAACTCACTTAGACGAGAATGTTTGCCCGGATCTGGTGCTGTGTAACCCCCCATTTCATCAAGGCGAAGCCATCACTGATCATATCGCATGGCAGATGTTTTTAGATGCATTCAGAAAGCTCAAAGAGGGCGGGATTTTACATGTGGTAGGCAACAGACACCTTGCCTACCATGTCAAATTGAAACGGATTTTTAAAAACTGCACCACGGTGGCATCAAACGGAAAATTCGTTATTCTGCAAGCGCAAAAAATGCCTAAAAGCAGTTGATACTATTGCTCAACCTCAGTTAACCAGATTGAAATAGCCGCCAGCGAACTCCAGCCCAGAGGCATAAATAACTCACCACCAATCATACTCTTTTGCTGGTGTTTGCTGAGTGCAGGACTTCACTATGCTGGTTTGCAACCACAGGTTTGGCATCATTAGCGCTTGGCGGTGCAAACAGCAGCTGCCATCGCTGTTTTAAACTCAGCCCTTTCGCAAAAGCTTCGCTAAACATATCTCGCCACTCACTAAAAGTGACCACCAGAGGATTAAAGCTGTTCACAGGTTTAGTGATCCCATAAACTACCGTTTCTTCCTCATCGGCATAGGTGCCAAACAGGCGGTCCCAAATGATCAGCACACCTGCATAATTCTTATCAATATATTGCCGATTGCGACCATGATGCACCCTGTGATGTGAAGGCGTATTAAAGATCCACTCTAACGGTCCTAAACGGTCGACAGCTTGGGTATGGACAAAGAACTGTAATCCTAAGTTAAGCAGCACCGAAAACACCACCCAATTGGGATCGAAACCAATAATGACTAAGGGCAACCAAAACAGCCACATACCTGCGAGCGGATACATTAAGCTTTGACGAAAAGCCGTACTGAAATTCATGTTTTCAGAACTATGGTGTGCCACATGAGCAGCCCACATCCAGCGGATTCGGTGGCTGGCACGATGAAACCAGTAATAGCAAAAATCTTGAGCGATCAGCAGCATGATAAAACTAAGCGCGCCCATTTGGATCTCAAACAAACGCCAGCCAAACACCATCAAATAGATATTGGCCACCAGCAAGCCCGCAACAATATCAGCGACTTGATGCATGCCCGCTAGGGTAAAATTACACAACACCTCAGGCAGATGATAGCGCGCCGTTTTGGGTAATTTCCCACCTCTATCACCGATATACCATTCAAGTAAAATGCAGATAAAGAAAATTGGTGCTAACACTAAGAGTAAAATCTCTGGGTGCGAAATGAGTGAATTAAAATCCATCTTTTATTCCTGTCTTATTCCTTTGAATATGCTCACCTATGAGGACCATAACACGCTACCAGCGAGCAAAGTGATCTTCAGTCAAACCTAAAGCTTGCTTGAGCTGATGTTTAACACCATCACTATCGATAATAAAGCCATCGAAGTAACCTATGAACTGCCTGAAATTGCTCTTAATTAACCAAAGGTTGAGTTTTTCTTGACGGCAATTTCTAGGGTGGAAATTGAGTTCGACGCGTCCATTGTCTGAATAGATGCGCCAAATCGAGTTGTTGATCATGTGTGTATGACGAGAAAACTCGAAATGCACAGGTCCTAACAGATGCCGAGCCCCATCGACCCAAAACACATTTTCATTACAACCAGTTTCGTTGACACCTGCTGCGAGATTTAATCCAATCACCTTATTGTTCACATTGGCATTAATACTGGCCCAACGCCAACTGGTTTCACGGCGCATATATCCTGCCGAATAGTCATACCCTGCCAACGCATGATTAAGTGGCTGAGGCTCAGCATTAACCACTAAACTGCCCTTAAGCTTTAGGCCATTATGTTTTTGAGTATAAGTCCAGCCGCTATACCCGGTCGGGTTACACATCGCCATCGGTAGACTTAGCGCATGAGGATGTAGCTCAAGCTCGGCATCTATCTGCGGCGTATTCAGTACAAGCTGCCATAGCCCATCGACTAAATTAAAGGCAATTGAGCCTTTTCTATTGCTTATCTTAGCCTTTCCAGAACTTGGTGACGGCGACATCTGATATCCCATCCCTAAAGGTTTTAGCCAAGAGGTCTCGACTAAGCTATTGGCTTTTATATCATAGAGATAACAAAATGCGCTGCCCACATAGCGAATATCGGCAATTGCGACGCCAATGACAAATCTTGGGGTGACTATCGATACAAATTGAAATTGCTTAAAATGAAAATGGTTAGCCATTGCACTAGCGGGCTTATCCATTACATTTACATAGTTAAAGTTCTCCAACCCCAATGATTTTACAGGCCCATCAAAGTGACCGAATAACACTTTACCTGACGGTAAGATAAGACTCTCTGGTGCCAGATTAATATCTAGCTGAGTTATTTGATTTGGAGTCATCATAGCTTCTAATACAGCCTCGATAATATTCAGAAATAGAGATGGCTAAGGCCAGTGTTAAAGCAACCAAGGCCCAGTCAAGACACCTTTTTATTTTGAATTTTTACTCTAACGCTTTATCAAACAAGTTTAAAGCACAGCTTGCAACAATCGATTAACAGGCCCCTAAGCTCACGATGTCGAGCAATACAGGCGCAGTAAACTCAATATGAACTGGGCTGGAAACCTCATCAACTTCTGGTATGCTGATGCCACCTTTTGACCGCATATAAGATCTCATGAAACGTTTTATTCCACTTGTTGTTAGTGCAGTTGCTCTCATTGGTTGCGCCAGCCATACCCCTACTCATATGGCACTCAACCCTCAACTACCATCGATAACCACTCAAGGCGCGCCTTCGACGCCGATCGCTATCGAAATGCTAGATACCCGTTCGGCAAATTTTGTGGCCAGATTTAATCAAGACGGTGATGCAGCAAGATTAATCAGTCCTTCCGAAGCGCCTCGCCAACAGTTGGAACAAGTGTTTAGACAGGGATTGACTAAAGCGGGATACACGATAGACCCAAGTTCTGCCCATCATCTGCAATTTCAACTAGAGAAACTGCTTACCGACGTCAATGAAACCACCTTAGGCTATGAAGCGAACAACGATATCATTATCAATGTGATTGCCAGTAATACGGCAAAAACCTTTACCAAGCGATATACAGGTCGTAACGTGGTGTCGGGCCCATTTAGTGCCGATTTTGCCACATTAGAGTTAGCGATGAATAATCTACTCGACGATCTCACCGGGAAAATCATTAACGATCCCGAGCTCAACCAGTTCATACAACAAAAATAAATCCAGTAAGGAGACCCGATGAAACATTGGATATGCTCTATCATCATGCTATCGATAAGCACCTTGGCCCATGCTATCGATATCCAAAGTGATACTATTTACCCCAAGGTCAAACTAGAAACCACCATGGGCAACATCGTAGTTGAACTCGATCGAAAAAGAGCGCCTATCACTGTTGATAATTTCCTGACCTATGTGGTGAAAGGTCATTACGACAACACCCTATTTCATCGGGTTATCCCTGAATTTGTGGTTCAAGGCGGTGGGCTTAATCCTAAATTGGAAGAAAAACCAACAGACAAACCTATCATCAACGAATCGGGTAATGGCCTCAGTAATGGCTTGGGCACGATTGCAATGGCCCGCGAAGACGATCCTCACTCGGCAACCGCGCAATTTTATTTTAATGTCGGCGATAATACCCGCTTAGATCCTTCGAAACGACGCTGGGGATATGCTGTTTTTGGTGAAGTCGTCGAAGGCATGGAAGTATTAGAAGCGATGTCGATGGTTGAAACTCAGATCAACACTAAACTTGGCTGGGCTGATTTTCCAGTAAAAGAGATCATCTTAACCAAGGCCACCTTGCTTCCGCGGCAATAAAGGTTAGGAACGTCACAAAATAACCCAAAGTTCATGGCGCTTTCATCAAAGTGCCACAACACTAGAAATGTAAATTCTGGTTTTTAGACAGTAGTCAAAAATATCGCCGACTATACTTGTCTGGTAGTTAGCAAGGAGGCGAACGATGACCCCAAATGAGTTCATCGATAATAAGGCGCCCCAACTGGGTCAATACGGGAAAGCGTTTTTGAATAATCAACTCGATTTCAACGAGATCCAGCTTTACTTATGGGACACCCTAGAAGAGTGGCAACAGTTCAATCATCAGGGTGATGCGCAAAGTGATATAGAAAGAGTCTTTTGGCATCTAATCCACGCCTTCGACAAGTGGCCTGATTGGACAATACGCGGCAATCAATTTTTGCGAAAACAGATAAACGATTGTTGCGATTTCCTGACTTATCAAGGCCCCTGCCCGACAGGCTGTATTGGCCAAAGACCCATCTCTATTTACTAATGCAATAAAAGCCAAGCTCGGTCACTCACGACCGAGCTTTTTTATGACTCAGATTTTCTCTTTTTATTTGCGTCCTTAGCGTTTAAGCTAACTCTATCTTTCTTAATACTGTTGTATGTCTGTGACCCATCTGTCTCGTCTAAAAGATGCACTTTCTATCTACTGCCATAAACGGGTGTTAGTGCTATTACTGCTTGGTTTTTCTGCTGGTCTCCCCTTAATGTTGGTTTTCTCAACTCTCTCCTTTTGGCTAAGAGAAGCGGGAATTGATAGAACGGCGATTGGCTACTTTAGCTGGATCGCACTTGCCTATGGGGTTAAGTGGGCATGGTCCCCCTTAGTCGATCGCTTGTCATTACCACTGTTTACGCGATTTTTAGGCCGGCGACGAGGCTGGATGCTATTTGCTCAGCTGATTTTAGTGGTCGCTATTTTCGGTATGAGTCAGAGCGATCCAGTTAAAGATCTCGAGCGTCTTGCCCTATTTGCATTAATGGTTGCCTTTGCCTCTGCAACACAAGATATTGTTATCGATGCCTTTCGCATCGATTCAGCCCCTGAAAAGATGCAGGCGGCATTGGCCGCGGCCTATCAGGTGGGCTATCGCAGCGCGATGATTATTGCTACCGCAGGCGCATTAACCATTGCCGCTTGGGTCGACCCCAATAGCGAGGTCTATGATCTTGCTTCTTGGCAAACCGCCTATCTAGCCATGGCAGGCCTAATGTCGGTGGGGATTATCACCACCCTAATGAGCAAAGAGCCCATTGTAGAGAGCAGAGAGGCCGACGCAAAAGAAGCTCAGCTCAAACTCGCACTATCGAAAAAGTACCCAAAGTTTGTCGCAGCAGGGATCTCTTGGCTTTATACCGCCAGCATTTTGCCCTTTATCGACTTTTTCAAACGCTATGGTCGCAGTGCAATTTTAATCTTGCTACTTATCTCCTGCTACCGGATTTCCGACATCGTGATGGGAATTATGGCTAATGTTTTTTATGTCGATATGGGATTCGCCAAATCTGAAATTGCCGCCATTAGTAAAGTCTATGGGCTGATCATGACCTTAGTTGGGGCTGGCGCGGGGGGCGTATTACTCGCTCGCTATGGCACCATGAAAATCCTCTTCCTGGGCGCCTTTATGGTGGCGGTCACTAACTTATTGTTTGCTTATCAGGCCATGGTTGGCTACAACGTCCCCCTATTAACCATGGTGATCTCTATCGATAATTTCAGCGCAGGGGTCGCCACGGCGGCCTTTATCGCTTATCTATCTAGCCTCACCAGCAGTGGCTACAGCGCGACACAGTATGCGTTGTTATCATCGATCATGTTGCTGTTCCCAAAATTCGTCGCCGGATTCTCGGGCGCTTATATCGATGCTTTTGGCTATATCAATTTCTTTGTCGGTGCCAGTGTCATTGGTTTCCCGGTGCTAGGCTTGATTGTGCTAGTCCAAAAATATGCCCCGCACCCTAGCCATGATATCCGCAATGACAAGTTGACACCCAATGCCAACCTTGAAGACGAAGAACAGGCTCGTAAGGTTTAATTCCTATCCGCACAACGATTAGCACCACAAAGACCAAAAGCCCCGTTTTATTGCAATAAAACGGGGCTTTACAATTCTAACCTGAACTTGGTTTAGGTTCAGCCTAATCTCGAAAATTATTAAACTGAAATGGCTGACCTAAATCAGATTCGCGAGCTATCGCCATTACAGCTTGTAAGTCATCACGCTTCTTACCGGTAACACGTACAGAATCACCTTGAATAGCCGCCTGAACCTTGAGCTTGCTGTCTTTAATCAGTTTTACTAGCTTTTTGGCTACAAGGCTTTCTATGCCCTCTTTAAAGGTCACTTTTAGCGAGAAGGTTTTTCCACTGTGAATCGCTTTATCGGCCACATCCATTGAAGCGGGGTCAACGTTACGCTTACTGAGTTGATTACGCAGCATGTCCACCAGCTGCTGACACTGGAAATCAGACTCTGAGGCCAAAGTGACTTGGTGATCTTTATAGGTTATCTCACATACGACCCCCCTAAAATCAAAACGACCATCTAACTCTCTGCGGGTATTATCAACGGCATTACGCAGCTCAACTTCATTTACTTCCGACACTATATCCATAGAAGGCATAGGTACCATCCTCTTGTTACGCTTAATCTATGGCCGCTAGTTTACCTGCTTGCACTAACCGGTAGCAAAAAAACTTCACCACCTATCACGGCGAATTATTAATGACTTTAAGATGACATTTTTCTATGATTGGTAAAACCACCTCAATAATAGTAACTCGTGATCTCTAGAAAGCTCATTTTTAAACTAGCCTTACTTCTTGCGTTACTCGTGATCAGTTATTTAGTTTTCTCTCGCCCCAATTATCCTCAGCTTGTACCCAACATGGACAAAGTTGGTCACTTGGGCAGTTTTTTCTGCCTTGCGCTACTCACCTATCTGGCTTTCGAGCCCAAATGGTATACGCTGACTTCAATACTGGCTTTTTACGCAATCTTTATTGAACTAGTACAATCGACTCTTCCCTATCGAAGCGCCTCTAGTGCCGACTTTATCGCCGATATGCTTGGTGTAGCGCTGTTTTATTTTATCCACTGGCTCTATAGACGTTACGTTAAAGCCAGTTTTATTCGTTAAATTGATCGATAACCTAGGCCAACTAACGATGCAAATCCTAAACCGTGATAACAAGAAACCAAAGGTTGCAATACTCGGCGCTGGCGCGATTGGACAACTACTCTTCCATCAGTTTGCTAAGGCTAATAAGGCGCCTTACGTCATTGGGCGCAGCGCGCACGCAGCCACTGCAGTAAATTCATCAAACATGGCTACACTGCATTATACTGATATATCAGGCGAGCAGCTAGACCGACAGGCGCAGGTGATTTTACCCGAGTCACAGCAGCTAGTTGAAATCGATTTGCTCATTGTCTGTGTCAAAGCGTATCAAGTATTTGATGCCTTAGTTTCCCTCATACCTAAGCTCCACTCACACTGTCATCTGTTACTTTTGCATAATGGCATGGGGCCTCATCTAGAGATTGCTAAACTTTTAAACGGCAGAGGATTAAGCCTTGGAACGACATCCCAAGGCGCACTGAGACCTAAACAGTGGCACATTATTCAAACTGGCACAGGGTTAACCCAGCTTGGCCACTACTGCGGCCCAATGATGTCAGTGCAACTCAAACAACAATTATTAGATAGCATTCCTAATAGCCAATGGTGTGAGCCCATTCTGCCTATGCTTTGGCAGAAGCTGGCAGTCAATATTGCCATTAATCCATTAACCGCCATCTATAATTGCCGAAATGGAGAACTGGCGAAGCCACAGTACCGCAATGAGATCTGCGCACTATTAAATGAAGTGTTCACCGTGGCCGATGCAGAGGGTCTAACTCTCGATAGGCCCGCACTCACCCAGCGCGTTTTTGATGTCATACACCTGACAGCAAACAATCACTCCTCCATGCATCAAGATATTTATCATCAGCGAAAAACTGAAATTGATGCGATAAACGGTTACTTGATAATCCGTGCCAAACATCACGGTATCGACACCCCGTGTAATACTAAGGTTTACCGACAAATCATCACGCTACAAAACCATGGCTAACCAGCTTAACCGTATCTAAGTGACGGTTATCTCTCCCGCTATTGCCTATTAAAGACTAGACTTGATCCAAGTATTGCAAGAGTTACCTTGAGGTGACCGATGAAGCGAGAACAATGGAATTCGAGGGTTGGATTTATACTGGCGGCAGTAGGGTCGGCGATTGGATTAGGTAATATCTGGCGATTCCCCTACATGGCCTACGAAAATGGCGGCGGTGCCTTTTTCATTCCCTATCTCTTTGCCATGTTGACCGCCGGCATCCCGTTTATGATTTTAGAATTCAGTCTGGGGCATAAAATCAGGAAAACCGCGCCTCGGGTATTTACTCAACTCGGCCAAACCTTAGGTGTAAAACTTGAGTGGCTTGGTTGGTTTCAAGTATTTATCGCTGCGGTTATCGCTGTCTATTATGTTGCTATTATCGGCTGGACCATCTCCTACTTAGGCTTTTCATTCAACCTAAGCTGGGGCGAAAATCCAAACCAATTTTTCTTCGATGAGTTTTTAAAGCTGGGTAATAACTCCCCTTCTAACTTAGGAGAGTTTCAATTCGGTATCGCTATCAGCATCACTATTGCTTGGCTAATGAGTTTCGCTGCGGTCTACACTGGCGTAAAAGGCGGGATTGAACAGGCGAATAAGATATTGATGCCACTGCTGTTTATGATGGTATTGCTGCTAATTGCAAGAGTGCTCTTTTTACCAGGTGCACTATCAGGGCTCAATTACCTGTTTGAGCCCGATTTTAGTCGGCTATCGGATTTCAAAGTATGGTCAGCGGCTTACGGACAGATCTTCTTCACCTTAAGTGTGGGCTTTGCCATCATGCTCGCCTATTCCAGCTACCTGCCAAGTAAATCCGATATTAACAACAACGCCTTCATGACAGTGTTGATCAATTGCGGCTTCTCGATTCTAGCGGGTATTCTGATTTTCGGCGTATTGGGCTACATGGCAGAGCAACAGATGAAGCCGCTCACCGAAGTCGTTAGCTCGGGAATTGGCCTCGCTTTCGTGACGATTCCCACAGCAATTAACCTAATGCCAGCACCTTATATTCTTGGTCCGCTATTTTTTATTGCATTGGTTATCGCAGGGCTCAGCTCCCATATTTCAATCATCGAAGCGGTGATCAGTGCGGTTATAGACAAGTTTCATCTACGGAGAAAAGTCGCGGCCATTATTGTTTGTAGCTTTGGATATCTCGTCTCCATGGCATTTGCCACCAATGGCGGGCTTTTGCTATTGGATTTAGTCGATTACTTTATTAATAACATCGCGCTATTGATGAGCTGTCTAATCGAATTAATTATTGTCACTTGGTTACTCAAGGTTAGCTTTATTCGGCAGCATGCCAATGAAAATTCAGAGTTTCATGTGGGTCACTGGCTAGAGATCTGTTTAAAATTCATCAGCCCAGCAATCCTAGTCACTATTCTCATGAAGAACCTCTACAACACTATCGTCAACGGCTATGGCGATTATCCAATAGCCGATCAGCTTATTTTTGGCTGGGGGTTAGTGGGTACCATGATGTTTTTTGCCATACTGATTAATTTGAGCAGTAAGCATCAAGGGTATCCAAACATCCATTCTCCAGACGATACCGAAAAAAAGGAGCAACACTCTAATGACAGCTAGCGCCATGATGATGATGTCGATAGCCATATTGCTCACATGGGGCGGTGCGGCAGTCTGCATTGCGATTGCACTAAAACATCGCAATGCAGACCGAGAATGAAATGCTTGTTACTGGGACAATATGGATTAAATGCTTAATCCATCAAATTGGCTTGCTGAAGACTTAACGCCGTCAGCGGCTGAATATCTTTTACTAACTCTTGGATCTTAGTGATAGCCTCGATTGAGCCACTGTCTTTTCGATAAGAGAGGTAAATAGGCCTGTTCCACGCTTCGACGCCATCAACTAGATAGAGCTGCTTAGCATTTAAAAACGGCTCGACCATCGAAAGCGGTAAATAAGCCGCTCCCGCTTTATCGAGAATAAAGTCCAGTGCGATTCGCCCCGTAGAGGTTCTCAAATATGGAGGAGGAATACGGTAATGCCGCTCAGCGTGCTCTGACGCAAATCGGGTGCCCCAATCGACATACACATAATGCTCAGATAATGCTTGCTCTTGGCTACAGGGAGACGTCGATACCAACACCAATACCAGATCTGCGACCTGCTTACATACCAGCTCATCAGATTTGAGCGGGTCAAAAGCAAATGCCATATCGATAGTACGTTCAATAAGCTGACGATTAAGCTGCTCACGACCTAAAGCCTCGGCTAAAAAGCCATAGCCGCCAAAAGCCTCGGTGACCTTACTTAGGCAATGTTGCAAATAGGCATCCCAAATATTCGGCGTTCCAGCCATAGTAATTTGCAGTGCTTTATTGTTTGCAAGCGCTAACTCATTCTTAGCTTGCTCTAAGGTGTTAACCATCACCTCCGCATAAGCCACTAATCGCTCACCAGAGGTCGTTAATTTAATGCTATTACGATCTCGGATAAAAAGTGGTGAATCAAAGAAAGACTCCAACTGCTTAATCCTTGCACTTACAGCAGCTTGGGTTATATATAAGTTTTCGGCAGCACGACCAAAATGACGTGTTTGTGCTACTTCTAAAAACGTTTTAAATACTTTTACGTCCATTACTTACTCTCTGTCGATTTCACCGAGAGAATAACAACTAATCCTGATGGTGACGACAAAAAAATTTTGTTTCTCTTTTGGGGGCAAAAAACATAATTTCGCGATCGAATATCCCTGTAGTTAAAGCGTTTAAATCACAGTTAGAGGTTGCCATGTCAGAAGATTCATTCCGTTTTGGTCAAAAGCGTTTTTTTGATGACAAAAACTTTCCAAGAGGGTTCAGCAAGTCAGGTGAATTCACCTTGTCTGAAGCGGAGCTATTAAGCCTATATGGCGATACTATGCTCGCGTTTGAGTCAGGCGAATTAGATCCTGAAACCGCAGAGGAAAAACATTTTATTAAGGTGTTAAAACACCCTAATAAGGCCAATACTAAACTCGAACATGTATGGATAAAATACACTAAGCTCACTCGTGAGCCGAAAAAGTTTCACACCCTAAATAGCACTGTGAACAAGCGTGTTGAAGAATACAGTTACGTAGAATCACACCCCGACGATGAGGTTGCTTAAATAATGCACATCTGTTTTTTGATGTACCCGTGGGAACGTATCGATCCAGAATCTGATACCACCCTAAGACTAGTTCATGAATGCGCGCAACGCGGTCATACCGTTGCTATCACCACCACCAGTGGGTTAACTATTCGAGACAGTAGTGTCTACGGGTTTTGTCAAATCATCAAAAAAGGAACTAAGATCCCCGATAACATACCGCGCTTTTATCGGTCGGTTGAGTTTCATAAGGCGCGTTTACCTATGGCCGGATTTGATTGCATCTTTATGCGTGCCAATCCCCCATTGGATAACCTTGCACTTAACTTCCTCGACTCCGTCAAGGGAGACACCTTGATCATTAATGATCTCGAAGGATTACGCGTGGCCAATAATAAACTTTACACCGCCAGTATGAGCGGTGCGGCCAGTCGTTATATCCCCACTACCCACGTATCAAAAAATCGTGACTACCTTCAGCGAGTGCTAGAAGAGAGTGACAGCGATAAGATGATCCTCAAACCATTAAATGGTTTTGGTGGCCACGGGGTCATTGTGATTGAAAAAAGTGCCAGACAAAACTTCAGCTCATTGTTAGACTTCTATATTGGAGCCGATGAGCAAAGTAACTACGTGATCTTACAAGATTACATAGAAGGAGCAGAGGAAGGCGATAAACGAATCCTTATGCTTAATGGCGAACCTATCGGTGCCATGAGACGCGTTCCCGCATCTGGTGAGTTTCGCTCTAATGTGCATGTCGGTGGCAGTGTCGTAAAACACACCATAACACGTGAAGAGCGTGAGCTTTGCGCAGCAATTGGACCTAAGTTAGTGCGTGACGGTCTCTATTTTACTGGCCTAGATGTTATTGGTAACAAACTCGTTGAAGTTAATGTGTTAAGTCCTGGTGGCATTACCCGTATTAATAAATTAAACCGAGTGAGACTTCAAAAACAAGTGATTGATTTTGCAGAGAACATCATTAACTCTAAAGATTTACTTATGCAACGCAAGAGTGCATATCGACGTGCGGTAGAAGATGCAAACTTATAGTCTTGAGCAGATGTTAGGCCTGATTAAGCAAGGCAAAGCTTTTTCGGGTCAATTAGAAACATCTGGCTGTATTATCAAAATAGAGGAATATCTTCCGGTAGTGTGCACCGCAATCCATGCGGGCCACAACTTGAGAAATGAGCTGATCAGATTGGGTCAACTTACCGCCGAAGAACGCTATTTCGAAGAAGATCCCTATACCGATGAAGTCATCGCCTCACAACCCATTACACTGGTCGGCACTGATTCACGGTTTGAATATGATCTTAATCGCCCAAAGAGCCTTAGTACCTACTACAAATCGGCTTGGATGAAGCAGGTCTGGCGCAAGACGATGAGTGCCAAACAGCGCAGCATCAGTCAAGCCAAACATAACGACTTTTATCTTCTCTATGAAGCGCTTATCGCTAAGCTAGAGTCCATGTTTGGCAACGTTATCGTATTTGACTTGCACTCATACAACTACAAGCGCATCGAAAAGCCTGCCCCAGTATTTAATATTGGGACGGCACAAATCGATATGGAACGTTGGGAGAACGTGGTTAAAAAGTTCCAAAGTGAACTCGGCAACATCACCCTGCCCAATATTGAAGTCGATGCTAAGATCAACGCCGTCTTTGAAGGGCGAGGTTACCTTATCGCCCATACTAACGCGCATTTTGATCGTACCTTAGTGCTGCCCATTGAGATAAAAAAAGTGTTCATGGATGAGCTAACGGGCGAAGTTTATCCTATCGTACTCGATGATCTAAAACTTGGGCTGAAAAATGCGTTTAGCGCCACCAGTGCTTATTTTCAACGTAAGCTCAATCGTCGCAGCAAGACCCGTAGCGCCGACATGCTCTCCAGCGCCGTCGAATCCTCGGTCCTCGAAATCGACGCTAGCCTGTTCCGTTTAGCCCAGAAGGTCAATACCTTAAAATATGTAAACCCGACTAATTTAGTGGCTGAGCGCAAACGTTTTTTCTGTGCACCGAGTCGCTTTAAGCCAAACTTTCGCTACCGTCAGCTGCCGATAGATGCCAATGAGTTTAAATATAAACTCTACCGCCTACCGATAGACAATATCTCTGATCCCGCTCTAAAGCAGATGTATAGTGATATAGTTAACAAGCTCGGCGAGCAGGTCGACATGCTAACGAACGTCGGACAGGAAGGGTTTGTTTATAACTCCTTACGCTACTACGGCCGCCCAGATAACAGCGCGATAAACAACGCGAAGTTCCTGCTTTACGCCAAGGAGATCCCCGAAGAGTGTGGCGAACAGTTCGATGCCAAAGCCGCATGTGAGCAGATGAAGCAACAGGCAGACTCATGGGGAATGCAGTGTAAAATCAGTCTAAGTACCTCTATTGTTGCCCGAGCAATGGTGAGCTCAATGCCCCCACAGCTGACGATTAATAGCCATGCTGAGTTTTATAACAGTGAGGTGCAGCGTCTAATTCAACATGAACTTGGCGTGCACATGGCCACAACGCTCAATGCCAAGCAGCAACCACTAAAGGTGCTGCGACTCGGGCTACCTGGCGCCACATATACGCAAGAAGGCTTAGCGATACTAGCTGAGCTCAATGCAGGCTTTATGGCTCACGCACGCCTCAACACCCTAGCCTGTCGAGTATTAGCCGTTAACTCCATGTTACAAGAGCAAGATTTTTACCTTACTCACAGCTATCTCGTCGACGACGTCGGTATGGAACCAGGTGATGCCTTTGTGACTGCGGCTCGTGTCTATCGCGGCGGTGGATTTACTAAAGATCATCTTTATCTCAGCGGCTTTTTAGAGATGCTTGCATTGTCTAAGACTCGCAGCTTGAGTAATCTACTGGTCGGTAAAACCAGTGTACAATACCTAGATCTTATCGATGAATTGGTCCAACGTAACTGGCTTGTCGCGCCGACTTTCAATGTCACCAGTGACAAATGTCTCGAAGAAAACCCAAGCCTTAATTATCTTATCGAGAGTCTACGAAGCTAACTCATGCCCCTTCTAACGCTTTTCTGACGACATAAAAACGCCATACTAAACCTGTGGCGTTTTATTTATCTAAAGAGTAAGGTGACCTCAGTTGCCTTCTGTTTTAACCGACTATGATAAAAAGCGTTTTCCATAGCAGCCTTAAAGGGTTAGCACTACTCTATGGCTCGTTAATTCTACTGTGCCTGTTTAGCATCCTCTTTGTCGATCGTAACCTCGCCGAGTTAATGCATCAGCAAACCTACGGCCGGCAGATACTTAAATGGTTCAGTTATACCCCTGTACTATTGGAGTTCACCGCAGGCCTTGTGATTGCAGCTTGTATGAGTCAAACCTTTAGGCAAAAATACCTCACACTCGCTATCGAACTGTTAATGACAATTGCATTGGCATTCGTTACTCGTCTCGCCACTAAATACCTATTTGGCAGAACCTGGCCAGAGAGCTGGATTGAACTGCCATCAGGAGGCCATAATCCGTCATGGATTGCAGACGGTATCGAAGCATTTCATCCTTTCGCAGAGGGGCTATCTTACAACTCATTCCCCTCAGGGCATGCCCTATTTACCTTTGCCTTAGCGCTGACCTTTTGGCGCCATCTGCCGCGATTTGGGATTCTCTGGTTTGCTCTACTGATTGCTGCATTGGCAGGACAACTGGGGATGAATTATCACTATCTGGGCGATCTTATCGCCGGGGCTAGCTTTGGGTTACTCGTGAGCCATACAGCTAAATATATTGCAACAGAGCTTTCATGGCAGCAACCCAAGGATCTCCCCAAATAATTAAGCTGAACAAATGAGTTCAAATAAAATTCGCTATAAGTCAGTCGATATTGACACATAACACCAGCGATTAATCATTGAGGCATGGGCGACGAGTAATGGGCACAGGTTTAGATCCACTATATTCAACTCGATACTCGCAGCATAAATATTGGTCAAATTACATACAAGCCACTAAAAAGTCATTACAAAAATGCTAAATACGTTATTAAATTGGTGTTAAACTTTATAATCTATTCTACTATTCTTTTAAGCTTTCGCCTGACAACGATTTGGAACCAACTATGAGAGAAGTGAATTTCCGCACCATAGATAAACTATTTATCAAAATGTCGATAAACGATAAGTTTTGGGCGATCTTTGCCGCTTTCCTTATCGCGCTAACTAGCATTGCCGTTTTTCGCTATCAAGACAACATAGAGCAAATTGAACAACAATCGCTCAGCAATCTGGAAAGCCAACTAACGGGTATGGTTCGTGCAATCGAAAGCACTGGACAAACAGATAAGTTCGCCACGCTGAATATTCAAAATAGCAATGCCAGTAAATCATCACGTAAAAATGACACGATAACAGCAGTGATCAAGAGCCAATCGGGCCAAATGTTAAGCATCAGCCAAGGTGTCAGCTCTCAAGAAAAAGCCGCCAAAAAATCGGCTTTCTATAGTCTGCTGCTCACTTACCTATGGGCGCTACCATTTGCCGTGATCCTATACTGGACAGCGACTTTCATTGGCGGTGCGCTTTGGGTGTTATGGAATACCACTGAAAATATCGCCAAGGGCGACCTTACCTCTCGACTCGGATTTCATCCTGGCCGCGATGAGTTTGGCACCATAGGTTGTGCACTCGATAATGCCATGGACACCCTGACTGAACTGGTTGTTACGGTAAAAGACAATGCCAACACGTTACATAACACGGCATCATCATTCGCAGCAGAAAACCGTGAAAGTGAAGAGCAGATAGAGCAGCAATACCTCTCGCTCGATTCAGTCGCAACCGCAATGGAAGAGATGACAGCATCGGCTTCTGAAGTTTCTAGCATCTCAAATAACTCGGTGGCTCAAGTAGAGCAAAACTCACAATCTATTCGCCAAAGTTACCAGCGAGTGCAAAAAGCGATAGATGATATAGAGCAGTTATCGCGCTTTATCGAACAGACGTCTGATTCAGTGAACACCTTGAAAGTGAACGCGACCAAGATCAACGAAGTGATCACCACAATTAATGCTATCTCAGAGCAGACCAATCTCCTAGCTTTGAACGCCGCCATTGAGGCTGCGCGAGCGGGTGAAATGGGCCGAGGTTTTGCGGTAGTTGCCGACGAAGTTCGTACCCTTGCAAGCAGAACACAGTCGGCAACGGTAGAGATCCAAGCCATGATTGAAAATCTGCAGCATGAGACTAACAACATAGATAGCATCACTCAAAATACCGTTAAGCAAGCGCAATCGAGTCAAACTCTGATCACCGAAATTGGCACAGATGTCAGCTCAATCAACGAATCATCTCAAAGTGTTATCGATATGAGCTTCCAAATAGCCGCGTCCTCAGAAGAACAAAGCGCTGTTGCTAATGATATAGCCTCTGAACTTAGTGAAATTAGGCAAAAAGCGAATACAATTAAAGAGCTTGCTCACCAGTCTTCTAACGGTGTTGTGCAGCTATCTCAGGCCTCTGAAAGCCTAGGAAACATCCTCGCAAGGTACCAAACCGCCTAGAGTGTAAATCGACATAAGGCCTCTTGTTTCAGGGGCCTTATTTCTATCCCTACCTTATGTGGGGCTCATCCTATGTCCGACTCATCACAGTGCGCCAGTCCTAACTCCACATCACTAGTACCGCAGCAAGTGCGATCAACACTAATGCCAGCATATCTTTGACTTTTACTCCCTGCTTTAAAAACAGGACTGAGATCAGGATCGTAAAAAATATCTCTATCTGACCTAAGGTTTTTACATAGGGTACCGCCTGCAACGACATTGAGCTAAACCAACCTATAGAGCCAAAGCAACTGCTAACACTAATTAACAAAGTTAAGCGCGGTCTATGCCATAGAGCTAGTAATGTCTCCCTATCCCGAATCAATAGATAGAGGGTCAACAGCAAGGTCTGTATGCTAATAACCCATAATAAAACCCAGGCTGCCCGATGAGGAAATGGCAGCGTTAAACACAAACTCGCTTCCCTTATCCATAGAGACGTTAGGGCGAAGGCACTACCGCAACTTAGCCCTATTAGCATGGTTGCTGGAGATAGATTCTTAATGCCTTGATTGGTACTCATCATAAACACGGCCGCCGCGCCGATAGTGACCCCTAACCAACCCAATAAACTCAAATGAGTACCAAAAAACAATACCCCCAATATGGCAGCAACGATCGCCTCACTCTTCGCTAGACCTGCACCAATGGCAAAATCACGCATCTTAAATAGTTGCACCATCAAAGCGGTTGCAAGGATCTGCATCAAGGATGCGCCAATGACATAGCACCAAAAACTAAGAGTGAGCATATCTAAGGTGAGCGCACTATCAACAGGTAGCCACCAGTAGAGAGCTGCAAGATAGATCGCTGCTATCGGACTTGCCCAAATAAATCGCGCAAGCGTGACCCCAGCGACTTTTACGTCAATGCTAAGCTGACTCTGAAACGCATTGCGCCATGCCTGCATAAATGCCGCAAGTAAGGTAAAAAATATCCATGCCATTGCAGAGTCCTATATTGGCATATGCAAAAAATGCAGCAAACCAATATTATAAATTACTAAATTTTTGAAATATTGTTAATATAAATAAAACTCAAAGCGGAAGCACTTGATCAGAATTCTATTATCAAAAATCACAAAGAAATATAACCACGAAGTTTTAAAAAATTTAAATCAGCCCGGCACCACGAGCCTTAATAATTCGCCACAGATCCACGCCATATATGTCGCTAACGCATAGCCCAGCACTGATAACAACACAGCCACTGGCGCAAACGCCTTATGAAAAGCAACCGCTACAATAGGAGATGATGCCGCGCCGCCTAAATTGCACTGGCTCGCTATCGCCATATAGGCCAAGGGGGATCGCGTCAATACGCCGACAACTATGATAAATGCAGCATGTACCGCTAACCACATAAAGCCCATGATAAAGTAAATAGGAAAATCTGCGATAGCACTGATATCCATCTTCAGCCCCATAATTGCAATCAAAAAATACAACATAACAGATGATACTTTAGATGCCCCCACTAGCTCTAATCGACGGGCTTTAGTATAAGAAAGTAAAACACTAATGCAGGTGACAACAACGACTATCCAAAAAAATTCGGACGTAAAACTAAACTTCGCGGAAGCGGGGTATTCTCTAGCAAAAAATGGCACCATGATATCAGCAACACCATGGCCTAGACCTGTCACCGAAAACGCAACAGCGAAAATCAACATATAATCCCTTAACTCTGGTATCAAAGCTGATTGAGTTTCCGTTGCGCTAACAGACTGCTGCAATTTGATTAATCCGGAGCGATCTGCTCCCAACTTGTTATCAATATACTCATCATAATTGGCACAATAGAGTAAAAATGACATCCACAATGCTGAAAACACAACATTAACTGTGACCATAATTGAAAAGATACCATCACCAACGGCAAAAACTTCTTTCATCGCAAGCTGGTTAGCGGTACCGCCGACCCAATTGCCCGCCAGTGTAGCCATACCTCGCCACGCTGCATCAGCCCCATCCCAAGCTATAGCCTCTGGTGCAAATATAGTAAACAGGTAGAGCACTAATGGCCCACCAATAATCACACCAAAGCCACCAGAAAAAAATAACAACAGTATTTTGGGGCCAAGTTTACGAATGGCTTTAAGATCAACACTGATAACGAGTAGACACAAACAGGCGGGCATGAGGTAACGGGATGCAATCGTAGCAAGCTGGCTGTCACTGCTATCGACTAAGCCAAAAGCGTTAAATAAAGACGGTAGAAAATAACACATCACCATCACTGGTATGTATCTGTAAATTCTTTGCCAAAATGGATGCGCTAGTTTACTGGTATAAAAAATCAAACCAAGTAACGCAACAACTAAACCGAAAATAATGGGATCCGCAGTGACCAATCTATCTCTCCGGCAATGCCACCTTATTCAAATAGCGGCCCTGCACTGGTAATTATGATATCGCTTCATTATTGCAAAAGGCTAAAAACTTACTCGTCAACTCTGCCATAGGCTCATTATCACGAACCACAGACCAGTAATGGCGTTGATGCTCCCAACCAGGTAGCTTTAACTCCACTAACTCACCACGTTCAACCTCCTCTACCACCGCTATCCATGGCAATACGCTTAAACCAATACCAGTACCAATAGCACGCTTAATCGCCCCCATAGTGGTCATAGTTAGCTCTTGCTCTATATTAATTTTGGCACTTTTTAGTAGTTGAATTGCTCGTATCCGCGAAATTGAGCCAGCTTCATCTAGCACCCATAACTCTTTTGATAAACGGTCCGCTGTAATTGACTCGCCGATAATAGAATTTGATTTACCCGTGACAATACATATTTTATCTTTCAACCACAGCTCGCTTTTGAGATTTGAACTCCCAGATTTGGCATCAATAAAACCAAGATCTAACTCTTTTTCACTTACCATTTGCTCTATGGTGATTGAGTTACCAATCACTAATTTAATCTCTACGGACGGAAATTCTTTCTTAAATAATGGAATCTTACGAGATAATACATAGTTACCAGCGGTTTTACTGCTGCCGACCCTCAGGCTTCCTCGTATACAATTAGAT
Source organism: Shewanella mesophila (assembly GCF_019457515.1). NCBI lineage: Bacteria > Pseudomonadati > Pseudomonadota > Gammaproteobacteria > Alteromonadales > Shewanellaceae > Shewanella > Shewanella mesophila. The sequence goes on along the minus strand of NZ_CP080421.1, from coordinate 1,112,426 downwards.
GTTTCAGCTAATATCTGCTCTAGCTGCATTCCTTTTGACAACATCTCATTGGCATAAGGTAGAATGACTTTACCATTATCATTGATTGCTAAGCCATTACTACTTCGCTCAAATAATCGACTACCTAGACAGCTTTCCAACTCTTTTAACGCCATACTCACCGCTGGCACAGACATATGTAGTTCTTTAGCAGCTTTAGATATCTGCCCACTATGATGGATAGCTTTAAATATCGACAATTGTTTTAAAGTAATTCTCATAAAAAACGCTTTAGTAGGATGCTAACAACTAGTATATATAAAAATCCTTATTAGGTTAGGACAATATCTATTTCACTGCAGTAAATGTTAACTCGGTTAGAATAATTTAATTAATCTGACATACTGTAAAGGCGTAAATTGACATCGATATAGAGTCAACACACGCCTAATATGACGAAAACCTGATCTTACTAGTTTCTACGTCTGAGCCCTAAAAATTATAACGGACACCGATACTAGCAATATTATCGTCATCTAATTCAATTGTAGGTGAAGAATTACTGACACGATAATCACCAGAATATATTGCATAATGTGCATAAACCCTCATGGACTTAGATAAATTATAATCAGCACCAACTGTAACTGAATCAATATCAACGTCTGTTGCATTTTTGTAGTCTGCACTCGACACACTATTTTTTAAAAATTTACCAAAGCCAGCATTATCTTTCCCATATTCCGCTTTTAAATTAAGATCACCTATACTATAAATCGCACTAAAAAAATATGATCCACCACTTTTATCACTATTTTTTTGACTCTCGGTATTTTGATATAAACCAGACAAAACTAAATCACCAAGCTTTACTTGACCAACACTACGATAGGCATCAATACCACCGATAGTATTATAGGCAAGCGCAAAGTAATAATCTGACGTTTTAAACTTCTTATCACCCATCAAAAAACTTAGCGCATATTGCGTTTCATCGTTCCCTTCATAATTATCATCCATTAAATAGGTAGCATTTAAAGTAAATAAATTGGCCAGTTTTGGAGAATAATAGGTTATACCATCGGCCTTTCTCACTTGGCCGTCAATCATACGACTGTATGCAGCATTCGTTAACGCAAAAGCCTCTGCAGTGCCTTTAGATGTCTTCATGACAGTATCATTTCGGCCAACAAGAATAGTCCCTAAACGTTCAGACTTTATACCTAAATATGTATTTCTAGCTTTAAAAACAGTCGCTTCTTGTGTAGCACTATCGACTTCAACTTCGACTTTATATAGCAACTTAACATCAGAAGATAATTTTTCTGAACCTTTAACACCTATATTAGAAAAGTTATTTTCCAATACTGTTCCTTGCTTCTTGTTTTGAGTCGTTGTTCCATTTTCTGAATGTGTTAATGCAATATCCAACTTCCCATAAAACTTAGGAGGCTCAGCCATCACAGAGAAACTACTTAAAGCCATCACTGATAAAACACAAATTGATATCTTTTTATTATTCATAATCACCACCATTATTAAACATTTTTAAATCTGTCAAACCGTTTGATGTGCAATCACATATAGGCAAGGCAAACAGGATATAAATAATGCTACGTATAAGTTTATAGAAATACCCGCACCCAGCTCACACAAAAAACAAACAAGCAGATGGTTAAGAAAAACTTAAACATGTTTCATAAAAACTGACACAACTAAGTAACTTGATGAGGATCTTGTTTTTATTGACTCCATTTAATTAATCTCTTACCCCGAAAAGTAAAAAATAACTACACAATAAAATGAGTGTATGGAGTAGAAGATGAAATTAAATAAAATCGCCTCGGTAATGGCTGTCATGCTATTAACCTCAGGTGTAGCAATAGCAAAGGATCAAAGTTTGGCGAACTTTCATGCCGACATGGATAGCTGTCAATCTTGCCATAGCAAACCCATTAAGGTGAGCGATAGCGAAACCCACGAAAATCAACAATGCCGCTCTTGCCATGGATCCTATGAAGAGTTGGCGAATGAAAAACTAAAGTTTGATCCACATGCTTCTCACCTTGGTGATATTAACTGCACCTCCTGCCACTCAGGGCACTCAAAGCCCCAACTAACGTGTAATAATTGCCATAACTTTGAAATAGATATGCCATTTGCAGACACCAAAGAAAAGAAAAAATGGGATGCGGGTTGGAACCAAGACAAAATCCAAAAAGCCATTGATAAAGGGCCAGTCGAAACATTAGATGTCATCGTCGTCGGCGGCGGTTCTGCGGGCTTCAACGCGGCAATATCGGCAAAAATGCATGGTGCTAAAGTTGTCCTATTTGAAAAGGCACCATACACGGGTGGTAACTCTATGCTGGCAGCAGGAGGCATCAACGCAGTAGGAACCCCTCAACAAAAGAAAAAAGGTATCGAAGATAAAGTCGAATGGTTCGCTGAAGATGCCATGAAAGGTGGTCGCTACAAAAATGACCCCAAATTGGTAAAAATCTTAGCCGAAGAGTCAGCGGATGCCGTTAAATGGCTAGAATCTTTAGGCGCCAATATGGATGACTTAAAACGTTCTGGCGGTGCAAGAGTCGAGCGTACTCACCGTCCTTCAGGTGGCGCCTCTGTTGGACCACATATTATCGATGTTCTACGCAAAGCGGCAGTAGATCGTAATATCGATGTGCGCGTTAACTCGCGTGTGGAGAAAATCGTACTTAACGATGACAAATCGGTGGCAGGTGTGGTTGTTCATGGCCGTCACAGTGGTTACAACATGATCGCTGCTGATTCAATTGTATTAGCAACGGGTGGCTACGGTATGAACAAGGAGATGATCTCATGGTACCGACCAACATTTGCTAATATGACAAGCTCAAACAATGTGACAGCTACCGGAGACGGTATCAAGCTTGCCAAAGAGATTGGTGCATCAATGACCGATATTGATTGGGTACAGGCCCATCCAACCATTGGTAAAGATAGCCGCATCCTAATATCTGAAACAGTACGCGGCGTTGGCGCTATCATGGTCAATACCGATGGTAAACGCTTTATCAATGAGTTAACCACGCGTGACCGCGCATCAGACGCAATCCTAAAGCAGAAAGATAAATACGCTTGGTTAGTATTTGATGAACAGCTGGTTGAAAAGAAAAAGATGGTACGCGGATATGAGCACCTAGGCATGTTAAGCAAAGCAAATACTATTGAGGAATTGGCCAAGATCACCGACATGAATCAACTACCTCAGACCGTATCGGCTTATAACAAGTACCAAAAAAATGGTAAAGATGACGCCTTTGGTCGTGAAGATATGCCGTTGAATCTCACTAAGGCTCCTTTTTATGCTGTCAAAGTTGCTCCTGGTATTCATCACACCATGGGCGGCGTCGCTATCGACACTGATTCTAACGTATTAAATCTGCAAAGCTGGAAAATACCAGGTCTATTCGCCGCTGGTGAGGTCACCGGTGGTGTACACGGCTTCAACCGACTTGGTGGAAATGCCATTGCTGATACGGTTGTATTTGGCCGAAGAGCAGGTGAACACGCAGCGGAACACGCGTTAAAAAAATAATCCCTTAACTCATCACTCCCTTTAGACAAAGGCTAAGTCTCATCAACTTAGCCTTTTTTTTATAGTTAATCACTGCACTTAGTCGCACTGATTGAAATCCAGCATAGATTGAAATACTGCAATGTATAGCACTCAAGGATAACCCTCTGCTCGAGCCAAGCTGAACTCAGGATAGTGAAAACATAGCTAATCTCCCCTCTCTAACTACGACTCAAATACAAAAAAGCCTCGCATGTGCGAGGCTTTAGTCAGTAACACTTAGTGCTTACTTACTGGTGTCGATAGGATCGAATGATTTAACCAAATCATCAATCGCTTTCATCTGCACTAAGTAGTTCTCTAGCTGGTGCAATGGCAGCGCACAAGGCCCATCACATTTCGCATTATCGGGATCTGGGTGCGCCTCAATAAACAGACCAGCTAAACCTAATGCCATACCGCTGCGGGCAAGCTCAGTTGCTTGAGCGCGGCGTCCACCAGCACTATCACTGCGTCCGCCAGGACGCTGCAATGCATGGGTAGCATCAAAGATCACCGGGTAACCTGATTGCTTCATCTCATCCATGCCGAGCATATCAACCACTAGGTTGTTATAACCAAAGCTTGAACCACGTTCACACAAGATAATCTCATCATTACCGGCTTCATTAAACTTGGTGATGATATGACGCATCTCATGGGGCGCTAAAAACTGCGGTTTTTTCACGTTAATAATGGCGCCAGTTTTAGCCATGGCAACGACTAGATCCGTTTGACGAGCGAGGAACGCCGGCAACTGAATGATATCAACCACTTCGGCAACTGGAGCACACTGATATGTTTCATGAACATCGGTGATCAGCGGCAAGTTGAAGGTCGACTTAATCTCTTGAAAAATCTTTAACCCCTCTTCCATACCAGGACCACGGTAAGAGTTTACCGACGAGCGATTAGCCTTATCAAAAGAGGCTTTAAACACATAAGGAATACCCAATTTCTGAGTAACTTCGGCATAGGTTTCTGCGATCTTCATGGCCAAATCGCGAGATTCAAGCACATTCATACCGCCAAACAAGACAAACGGTTTATCGTTTGCTATCTCAATACTACCTAACTTAATGGTTTTATTACTCATCGCTACTTCTCTCTTAAGAAGCTAAGGCCTCGCCTTAGCATTAATCAAATAGGTATCAAGTCGAAACGCTAAGCGGCGACGACTTGCAAGATCTGACCACATAACCAAGCCATATAAGTGCCTACAGCATAGCCTAACACTGCCAATAACACACCGACTGGTGCAAGTGCAGGATGAAACGCAGCTGCCACTACTGGAGCCGATGCGGCCCCACCAACATTCGCTTGACTGCCCACGGCCATGTAAAACAGCGGCGCTTTAATTAACTTGGCCACCAGCAACATAAAGCCTGCGTGCACTATCATCCAAATAATACCGATGGCGAAGTACCAAAGGTTATCGGGGTCAAATAACTTAAACACATCCATATGTAGGCCGATAGTGGCAACCAAGATATACAGGAAGGCCGAAGCTACTTTAGAGGCGCCAGCGGCTTCTAAATGACGCACAGGGCTAAAAGACATCGCCAATCCGATAGTGGTTACCGTCACAATTAACCAGAAAAACTTAGAGGTTAAGCTGTAATCGCGAGTCCAAGGATAGTTGGCTTCGAAAAACGGCCCTAAGAAATCGGCAATCATGTGCGCAAGGCCGGTAATACCAAAACCGACAGCCACTATCATCATCAAATCACGCAGACTTGGAATACGGGCGTTCTCGGCATGATACTTTTCAACCTTTTGCTTTAAGGTTTCAATCGCCCGAGTATCGGCGCCAGTTCTGGCATCGATCTCTTTGGCTTTAGATGCCATGAACAGCAACACGGCCATCCAGATATTGGCAACAATCACATCTACCGTCACCATGATAGAAAAAATACTGCCACCGGCTTCATAGATCTCTTTCATCGCCGCTTGATTCGCGCCACCACCAATCCAACTGCCAGCAAGCGTAGTCATTCCGCGCCACACCGCATCAGGCCCAGTCACCCCAAGAACATCAGGATTAATCGTAGATATAATCAATAAGGCGATTGGTCCACCAATCACTATCCCCACTGTGCCAGTTAAAAACATCACGAGCGCCTTAGGACCAAGGCTCATAATCGCCTTAAGATCGACGCTTAAAATCAAAAGCACTAAACAAGCGGGCAATAGATAACGTGAGGCGACAAAGTAAAGCTTTGAGGTATCACCGTCGAGAATATTGAATGAGTTGAGCAAAGAGGGCAGGAAATAACACAGTAGTAGTGCAGGAATAAAACGATAAAACTTTACCCAAAATGGATGGCTGCTGCTATTGGTATAAAAAACGAAGCCCAATATTACCGCTAATAGGCCTAGACCCGTGGCATCATTGCTGACTAGTGCTGTACCGCTCATTTCATCTCCCTTAGTAACTCTATTTTAGTTATCTTGTTCTATTTATTTTGTATTAACTATTTTGTTGTAGTTGTTTATTTTAGTTGCTTGTATTTCATTGGCTTTGTCATAACGTAATGAGTTGTGAAAAAGCGATCAGACGAGTCGTTATTAACTGCCGAAAAGGCTCGGTTTATCCAGCCAACATTTTACAATGAAAGTGCACGATTTGTTTTCGCTTAAGCACAGCATCAAAGTTCAAGCCATGTCACAACATCACTAGGGTTAGAGCATAATTAAATTGTGCCTAACGCCGTCAAAAAGCCAATGGCGACTCCCAAAATGACCATAAAAAAGCTGAAGTATCTCGACCTCAGCTATTATGGCAGTTTAGCAAGCATTTAATGATAGACCTCTCGATCCTCATTGAGCTCTTTTAACTGTAACTTGACCAGTTCGGTTACTGGATCATGGGGACTATTGTCGACAAAATGCTGTAAATCCGCCGCCGCCACACTGATACACCCCAATTGCTGCGCAATGAAAGCCCGTTCACGATTAAGGTTTAAATCATCACTGTGCCATTGTAATAACAGATTGCAGCATTCCATAGCACTCTCAAACTTATGGGATAAAATTGCCCCAGCCTTGAGTTCATGAAGCATGCGCGACAGTAGACGTTTAATCGTTGCGGGCTTTAAGTAACGCGGCTTAAATGGCGCGCCATTACCGAGTTCCCCTCGAACCAACACATGTAGCTGATGCTTGGTGATATCATTGCCCGTTAACGGATCGATATATCTCACCTGCTTATCTATACGACTGCAAAGCACGGTATTACCAGGTAAGAGTAAAGGTTCTAACACCAAATCCAGCTGTTTCGCCAGTAACATCAACAATGTCGATAACGTAGTGCTATTACCCTGTCGACTTGTCACACAGCAAGCGAGATCAGCGGCTTCTACACTAAAGTAAGAATCTCTAACACAGAACCCTAAATCTTGATAAAACCACTTGATCAAGGCATTAAGCCTATCGTTGCGATCGACAAGATATTGGCTTAGCACCGAACCCGCCAACTCCAACCATGCCCACTTAGCGACTTCTTTTTTGGAAAAGCCTAAATACTCTGTAATGTCAAACGCGCTCTCTGGCAATGAGAGTTCATCATTAAGGATCATTTGTGTCATTAACTCATCAATATTGCTTGTTTAAACATCGCAATCTTTGCGGCATAAACGATCCAGGCAATCGCCCCTAATGCAGCGAAAACTTTAAATAATTTATTGCGATTCGCCTTTAAAGAGATGGTCGCTAAGAAGATATAAGCGACGACGGCAAAGATCTTTTCGGTAAGCCAAGCATCTTGAAACGGATACTGCTTAATGATGAAACACAAGGTTAAACCCGATAGTAAAAGGAAAGTATCGATAACGTGCGGCGCTATCTTAACGAACTTCTTGTCCATGATAGGGGACTGTTTTAAGTGCAATACAAAACGCACAATGAAAAACAGCACACTTAGGGCAATAAACGTCATATGAATGTGCTTAATAGCGGGGTATAAACTGTCCATTTTAAATTCTTTCGTTGTTCGCAAAGGCGCTAGTGTACCTGATTCACCTCTCCATCACCAATATCATCAAACGATTATCCAAGATAAACTAGTCCTAACCTGATAAACGATTAACGCTATTTGGAACCAATATGACAATGGAATTTACACGCGATGACTCAAATGAGTTTGCCGACGCCGTTAAACAAAAAATTGCCGAGTTTAACTGGCAACATTGGGAAGTGAGTGAACGCTTACCTTTAGGCTTAAAACTAGAAAATGAGCAAGGTGAACTTATCGCGGGTCTTTCTGCTCGTACTTTTGGTAACTGGATGATGCTAGATAATTTCTGGGTCAGTGATCAACTCCGCGGTCAGCAAATCGGTAGTCAACTACTGGCAGAAGCTGAGCGCATAGCCAAAGAACGCGGCTGCATTTACGCCATTTTAGATACCCTCAACTTTCAGGCTAAGCCCTTCTATGAGTCACGCGGCTATCAATTGCAATGGACCCAACAAGCATACCCAAAAACTGGATGTAAATATTTTATGACCAAAGCATTGTCGAGTGTTCAAACTAACAATTAACCATTACTGCTCTGTAGTAGGTAAGCAATCCCCAGTGAATGTTCAGACTAAAATAAACTGATTAAAGCTGAAATGGGATGATCGCCCATAAGCATAAAAAATGGAGAGACTCTACAACCCAATTTCAATATTGATTAGGCTATCGGATAAATCCCTACCTGTGACATAGGTTTTTGCTAATGGGATTAAAGTAACATAGATTAAGTAGCATTAAGCTATTAACACTATTATCAATTTACCTCGAATTTTGATTATCCAGTTAGTTAGCTAATTAGATGCTATCAGGCTTGTTTGGGATCGCAACAAACCTCTTTACACCCTTTAGCATCGCCAATTGTGCCGTATGAGGAGATGAACCGTGGATCAAACGACTAAAAATGTAAAAAGTATGTATGAAAGATATCCCTATCCCTCTGGAGATCCATCCATAAGAGCGGGTTTCGATGCTAGATTACTTTTAAGTTACGTTGCAAAGAAAAAAGATACGGACACGCCTCTTAACGTTTTAGATGCTGGATGCGGACGTGGCCCAGGGGTTCTTGGTGCAGCATCTCTACAACCCGATGTGATGTTTACTGCTATAGATATTAATAGTGTCGGTCTAGCGGAAGCCAAAACCAATGCAGAGACTCGAGGACTCACCAATGTTAATTTTATACAAGCAGACCTGATGACACTGGAGGGAGTTGACATTCCTCCAGGAGGGTTTGATGTTATCTATTCGTCCGGCGTATTACACCATTTGGCAGACCCTCAAGTCGGCCTTAATAACTTGGCCAATATTCTTGCGCCACACGGAGTGATCTCTTTAATGCTCTATGGCAGTTTTGGTCGGCAAGCCCTATACCGGCTAATTGAAGGAATCGATATTATCTCCCCTAATGAAGATGAAATTGAGGATAGATTACCACTTGCAAGAGCATTGACTGAGGAAGCTGATAACACCATTTTTAAAGGCAATTATTGGCAAGGTACCTATAGAAACCCCGATGTAGAGTTTGTTGATACTTGCCTTAATGTCAACGAAGTGAGCTACGATGTCGCTTCCCTATGGAAGTTCATTGATAACGCGAAAATGAAGTTTGTTCGTTGGATCGATCCTGATGTCTGGTCAGTAGATAGACGTTTTAACGACCCTCAGCTTTTAGCAAGACTAAGAGAGTTGAGCGAATTTGAACAATATCAAATAATTGAAAGATTATTCGAAATCCCTAAGTTAGAGCTTATTATATGTAAAACTGATAATACTGCAGCAGAGACGGTGAATATAGATGAGATAGAGTCCAGTCAATTTGCAGTAAATCCTGAAGCTTCATTTTCAGTGGAAAAGAGGAACTTAAACCAGTCTCAAAGGGTCGAGAGCCTCAGCTATAAGATTAGGCATAGCAAGAATCAATCGGTTACCGATCCCCTATTAGCTCAAATAGTATTGCTTCTTAGTGAACAGACAACATGTTTCACGGGTAGCGAGATCATCAGTGTGTTGAGTCAGAATGGCGCAGATAAAAACTCAGCTATCGAATTGATATACGAGTTGCTTGAGAAAGAGATTATTTTCATTCCCTAACGAAGCTCTGAAGGTAGAAGGAACACTTCTACCTTCAGATATCAACGGCTGGAATACTTTCAGTTATTGAAATTTATCTAACACAGCCAAGATAAATGGTGTGTCAATGTGCCACTATCTCGGCCAACGGCCTAGGGTACATCTGTCATTACTGCCAAAATCTCTGACGGTAGAAACGGCCTCGTAGCCAAGTTCAATCATCTTATTTCGAACCGTGATGGCTTGACCAAAGCCATGTTCCAACAGTAAGTATCCACCGGGCGCTAAATAGTCCCTCGCACAGTCGGCAATATGGAACAGATCGGCATAACCATGCTCACCTGCAGTTAATGCGCTTTGCGGCTCAAACCGAACATCGCCTTGAGAAAGATGTTCATCCTCTTCATCGATATAAGGAGGGTTAGAAACGATCAGGTTAAAGTCATATTGAGTGATGGCATCAAACCAATCGCTTTGCAAAATATTTACCTGCGGTAGCTTGAGGTTGTCTCGATTGGCTTTGGCTAATGCGACCGCTTCTATGACTTTATCAACGGCGGTTATTTCCCAAGAGCTACGTTCAAACGCCAACGACAGCGCAATCGCTCCGGTACCAGTCCCTAAATCGAGCACCTTTGAATTATCTGCTAGTGGCAGATTAAGTGCTGTTTCCACCAATATTTCAGTATCGGGACGCGGGATCAGTGTGGTGGGATTGACCATAAAAGGTAACGACCAAAACTCGCGTTCGCCCACAATATGGGCAATAGGTGTACCTATCGCACGTCTTTGAACCATCTGTTTAAAGGCGGTGACCTGTTCAGAGGTTAAGCGTTCATCGGGCCAAGTATAGAGATAGCTGCGCTGCTTATGGATGATATGCAATAACATCACTTCAGCATCAAGCTTGGCGGTATCAGAGATCTCAACAAGTTGAGATGAAGCCCAAGCTAGGGCTTCAGCTAAGGTCTGGAACAAAAAATATCCTTAAAAGCTTTGTGAGCAGAATTAGAGGAAGATTAATCTTCGCCTAATGCAGCCAACATATCGGCTTGGTTTTCCTGCATGAGCGGCTCAATAATCGCGTTAAGATCGCCTTCCATCACTTCATTAAGGCGATAAAGGGTCAAATTGATGCGGTGTTCGCTAACACGACCTTGTGGATAGTTATAAGTGCGAATGCGCTCAGAGCGATCACCACTGGCCACTAAGCTACGGCGAGTCGTTTCCTCTTCGCTACGACGCTTCTCATCTTCAACAGCTTGAATACGTGCAGCCAGAACACTCATGGCTTGGGCACGGTTTTTGTGTTGTGAGCGTTGATCTTGGCATTCAACAATGATGCCTGATGGAATATGCGTAATACGAATGGCTGAGTCGGTTTTGTTGACGTGCTGTCCACCCGCACCCGATGCGCGGAAGGTATCGACTTTAAGATCGGCGGGATTAATTGAAATCGCCTCAGCTTCTGGTACTTCAGGCATAACAACCACGGTACAAGCCGAGGTATGCACCCTGCCCTGAGATTCAGTTTCTGGTACACGTTGTACACGGTGTCCACCAGATTCAAATTTCAGCTTACCGAAAACACCTTCGCCGGAAACCTTAACAATGATCTCTTTAAAGCCGCCATGCTCACCTTCATTAAGGGTCATGACTTCCACTTGCCAGCGATTAGCTTCGCAGTAGCGGCTGTACATACGGTATAGATCGCCGGCGAAGATAGCCGCTTCATCGCCACCCGCACCTGCGCGGATCTCGAGGAAGGCGTTGTTATCGTCTTTAGGATCTTTAGGCAGCAGCAGAATTTGCAACTCAGCTTCGAGGGTTTCTAAAGTGGCTTTAGCCTCTTTGATCTCCTCTTGCGCCATCTCTTTAAGATCGGGGTCATCTTCACTTAGCATCTCTTTAGCTGATTCAATGTCTTCTTCAGCCTGCTGATAGGCTTTAAATGTCCTAACAACATCTTCGAGTTGAGAGTACTCTTTGGAAAGAGCGCGAAAACGCTCCTGATCGGCAATGATGCTCGCATCACTTAACAGCGCCAAAACTTCTTCATTACGCTCAAGCAAGCCTTCGAGCTTGCGAATAACACTGTCCTTCATTCCAACGCTAACCTTAGTCTTTATCTAGTCCAAGCGCTGTACGTAACTGCCCTATGCTGTTTAGGTCGCCTCGGCGACTAGCAGCGGTGAGAGCCTGAGTGGGCGCATGGATCAATTTATTGGTTAGTTTATTGGCCAATTCGAGGATCAGCTGTTCGCTATCTCCGCCTTGGGCTAACTTATTGATCGCTCGCTCAACCAGCTCATCTTTTATCGCCATACTTTGGGTGCGATATTCACGGATACTATCCACTGACTCTAGTGAGCGGATCCACTCCATGAAAAGATGAGATTCCTCTTCTACAATTACTTCAGCTTGCTCGGCAGCCTCTCGTCTTGAGGCCATATTTTGTTCAATAATGCTTTGCAGGTCGTCAACCGTGTAGAGGAAGGCATCATCAAGATCCCCCACTTCAGCTTCAATATCTCTAGGAACTGCTATATCAACCAATAACATAGGTTGATGACGACGCTGCTTCAGCGCTTTTTCTACCATGCCCTTACCGAGTATAGGTAGTGGGCTGGCGGTAGAGGATATCACGATATCGGCTTTAGGGAGATACTCTGGTATCTGTTCTAGCGTAATTGCTGTTGCGCCAAACTCTTCACACATGGCTTCGGCACGTGAAATGGTGCGGTTAGCAACGATCATTGAGTCAACGCCATTATCTTTTAAGTGGCGGGCAACGAGCTCTATTGTCTCACCCGCACCGATAAGCAACACCTTTGTCGCACTGATTGCTGAGAAGATATGCTTAGCCATGCTGACAGCCGCAAATGCTACCGATACAGCTGCTGCACCAATTTCGGTTTCCGTGCGAACCTTCTTTGCTACCGAAAAGGTATTTTGAAATAGGCGGTCTATGGTTACCGCGACAGTACCCGCCTCTTTTGCTTTAACAAAAGACTGCTTCACCTGACCAAGAATTTGCGGTTCACCCAAGATAAGAGAATCCAGCCCAGCTGATACGCGCATCAGATGCTGCACCACCTCTTGCCCCTTATATTTATAAAGGCACGGCAAGACATCTTCATGAGAGAGTTGATGATAATCCTCTAACCATTGAATAACCTCCGCCTCTTCACCTGTATTACAGTAAAGTTCGGTACGATTACAGGTTGAAACGATCACCGCTTCACCAGTCTTAGTGCGGCTGGCAAGGCTTTTCATCGCATCATGAATTTTATCAGGCGCAAACGCTACTTTTTCACGTAGGTCTACGGTGGCTGTTTTATGATTAATACCGATTGCTACAAGGCTCATCTGACTCTTTCTGGTCTCTAGGCATCTCACTTATTGGTAGCCATTCTACTGAATTGAGCCAACTAAAAACAGAATACGCTTAACAAAACCGAATAATAATCTCGTTTGCTACTTATTTTTCCAATTAAACAAGGCCATCAAAGCCATAAAATTTGTTACTAATTAAAATTAGCCATTGCTAACCCTAGCCTAGGCTGGCAGGAAATTTATCGAATAGCATTGGTATTTAGAAACAGCCCTCGTATGATATGGGTTAGTTATTTCAGCAATAGATGAATAATTTGAACTACCTCACAAAAATCATCCCGTGTTTACTCCTGCTTTCGAGTTTGCTGCTTAGTGGCTGTGTTAGCAAACCCAATATCAACTTGCTCCCGGTAAATGTAACTAATCCAGAGCAAGCAAAATCTTGGGAGATGCAGGGTAAGCTAGCAGTAAAGACAACTGAAGATAAATTTAGCACTAACTTATATTGGCTCCATACCGAATATAACAATGAGCTAAGGCTAACTACCATGCTTGGCACTACCGTCATGTCTCTGACGAGTGATGCGAATGGAGCCGAGCTAGTACTTGATGGCAAAACTTATCGAGACGAGGATCCAGAACTGTTACTTAAGCGGCTGACAGGCTGGTCGATCCCTATTGATATTTTACCACTGTGGATTACGGGGCAAATATCAGCAACCGACCAAGTACTGAGTAGAGATCAGGCAAATAGACCCCAAACGGTACAGTCTCATATTGGGCAAACACCTTGGCAAGTGACATTTAAAAGCTGGCAAACACAAAGCGGTGCTCAATTACCTAGGCTACTTGAGCTAACCCGTGAAGATATTCGTTTGAAAATTCAAATTAGTCAGTGGCAAGCCCTCACTGATAGCGTAACATTGTCACCAGAGACACCAGAGAAATCCAATGAGCAATAATATTTCACGCGCATGGCCTGCACCGGCAAAGCTGAATCTCTTTCTTCATATTAATGGCCGTCGCCCAGATGGTTATCATGAACTTCAAACCCTGTTTCAGTTTGTCGAACAGAGTGATCTGCTCGATTTTGCTGTCAATAAAACTGGCGAACTCACATTACATTCCAATATTGGCGATGTTGTCGCAAATAGCGATAACTTAATTCTAAAAGCTGCAAAATCATTACAAAAAAAATCAGCAACACCATTTGGTGCAGAGATCTGGCTGGATAAAAAATTGCCCATGGGCGGTGGAATTGGTGGTGGTTCATCGGACGCTGCAACAACATTGGTTGCGCTTAATCATTTATGGAATACCCAATTATCACTCGAAGAACTCGCTGAAATTGGATTATCTTTAGGCGCTGATGTTCCTGTTTTTATTAATGGTTTGTCGGCATTTGCCGAGGGCGTCGGTGAGGAGCTGATCACAGTTGAGCTCCCTGAACCTTGGTATCTTGTTATTACTCCAGATGTGCACGTATCCACAGCCAAAGTATTCCAAGATCCGCTATTACCAAGAGATACCCCAAAGCTAACCTTAGTTGATTTAATGAACAACAATTGGCACAACGATTGCCAACAGCTGGTCGCAGATCGCCACCCCCAAGTTGCCAAAGCATTGGCGTGGCTGATAGAATATGCGCCGTCGAGAATGACTGGAACCGGAGCATGCGTTTTCGGATCATTCGATACTCGCGAACAAGCAGAGCAAGTTTTTGCCCAAATACCTGCCGATATGAGCGGTTTTATCGCGAAAGGGACAAATAAATCACCACTAATGCTGCGCTTAGCGCAGTGTTAAAATCATGCGGGATAAGGCTACTTTATCCCGGCCATTACAATGAAGCATACGCCTGAGGTTCATACAGTGCCTGACATTAAACTATTTGCCGGTAACGCAACACCCAGTCTCGCAAAGAAGATAGCAGATCGTCTATTTTGTAAACTTGGAGACGCAGAGGTTGGCGTTTTCAGCGACGGTGAAATCAGTGTCCAGATTAACGAAAATGTACGTGGGGCGGATGTATTTATCATTCAATCTACTTGTGCACCGACTAACGATAACCTGATGGAACTTATCGTTATGGTTGATGCGTTACGTCGCGCTTCAGCTGGCCGTATTACTGCGGTTATTCCTTATTTTGGTTACGCACGTCAAGATCGTCGTGTTCGTAGCGCTCGTGTACCTATCACGGCAAAAGTCGTTGCCGATTTCTTATCGAGCGTCGGCGTTGACCGCGTACTAACTTGTGATCTTCATGCTGAGCAAATCCAAGGTTTCTTCGATGTGCCTGTTGATAACGTATTTGGTAGCCCAGTACTGTTAGAAGATATGTTAGGCAAAGAGTTGGATAACCCCGTTGTGGTTTCTCCAGATATTGGTGGTGTTGTACGTGCTCGTGCTGTCGCAAAGCTACTTGATGATTCTGACTTAGCGATCATCGATAAGCGTCGTCCACAGGCAAACGTTGCTCAAGTCATGCACATCATAGGTGATGTACAGGGCCGTGATTGCATTATCGTTGATGACATGATCGATACCGGTGGAACACTTTGCAAAGCGGCCGAAGCATTAAAAGAACACGGTGCCAACCGCGTTTTTGCTTACGCAACTCACCCAGTATTCTCAGGCAATGCGGCGAAGAACATCGCTGAGTCTGTTATCGATGAAGTTATCGTTACCGATACTATTCCACTAAGTCCTGAAATTGCGGCGTTAAGCAAGGTAACTCAGCTAACTATGTCATCAGTGATGGCTGAAGCCATTCGCCGAGTGAGCAACGAAGAGTCTATCTCTGCAATGTTCAAGCATTAATCGGCTAGCCGACAGCAAAAAGCCACTCTATTGAGTGGCTTTTTTGTACCTATAAAATCAAAGTGCTACAGATAACTACGTCGTATCGCGTCGTCACGCACCAATAGGGTTAGGTCGTAAGCTATGCTGCGGCGTAATTTAACCAACCAACCATTAACCTTATCCATATCAAGATCACAACGCTTCTCTGTGCACTCAGGACGCGCAGCATCGATAAACTTTATCGCGACCTCAGCATCTTTAATCACCAGCTCAGCGTTGATCTCATAGGTTTTATGGGACAAATTGGCAAAACGTCTATCGCCTTCGATGACATAAACCCAGCCGTGGCGCTTAAGTGCTTTAGTGAGCATCTCATCTTGATCCTTTACATAATCCCCTAGCGGCACGGGATCTTGATAGAGCTGTAAGGTATTGGCCTGCAGTGAGGACACAGATATTAAACAAAGGGCGATTATGAATATACACTTTTTCATCTATCTCTATCCTTAGCGCCGCGTCAACTGTTTAGCAATACTGGCACGTAAATTTTTAATATAGTTATAATAACCACGGCCATTTTTGTAGCAGATATCATCAATCAGCTTTTCACATTGATAATCCCCTAGCGCATCATGATACTTAAGCTGTACTAAGGATTTATCATACTCGATACGCATTACGTTGGTATCACCTCGGTAATCGAAGCGCGCTAAAATATATCCTTCGCCCTCTCCGTCATAGACCCACGCAAATCCCTTAGTATTCAGCATCCCTTCTAAAATGGCATAACGTGTCTTTTCCAAGCCGATATTATTCGTCTCTATTTCTTGGTGAACGGCGCGAATGTAACGGTCGGAGGATTTAGGCTTAACACTCTGCTTTATTTCCAGCAAGCTTGGCGCGGCTAACGCTAAAGGACTTAAGCCTATCAGCAAAAAGCCGCAGAGTAATGTTCTAAAACCCAAGATATTAACTCCATGTAATACAAAAAAACCTATGCTATCACAGTCACCTAAGGCCGACTAGAAAGTAAACTCCCATATATTGTCTTCTAGATTTCGAGCTAATACCAATCAAGTTCATTGTAACAGCCAGCGACAAGCCCAAGGTTGGAGAAGGGGTTAACAGAAATTGCATATATATCTATATATCTTTGTAGCCTAACAGGACACTATTAAATCATTGAGGCTTAGATGATTGAGGATAAGAATGGTTGAAGACTTATTATAGTTAGAGACACTTTAAGTTAGAGAATGAGTCATACTGCAGACACAAAAAAGCCTGTCAAAAAGACAGGCTTTTTTGCTTTTAATAAATGGTACGGGAAGAGAGACTTGAACTCTCACACCTTACGGCACCAGAACCTAAATCTGGCGTGTCTACCAATTCCACCACTCCCGCACTGCGTCTAGTTTTACATCCTGACAAAGATAAATATGGCTGGGGTACCAGGATTCGAACCTGGGGATGCCGAGATCAAAACCCGGTGCCTTACCGCTTGGCGATACCCCAACAAGCTTTCGCTTTCGTTACAGCGCTGAGGCATTACCCTAGTCTATAACTTTAAAATAAATGGTACGGGAAGAGAGACTTGAACTCTCACACCTTGCGGCACCAGAACCTAAATCTGGCGTGTCTACCAATTCCACCATTCCCGCACTGCGTCTAGTTTTACATCCTGATTTAAGATGACGGTATAATCCGGCGTGTCTAGTATCAACACCCACCACTCCCGCACTGAATCTAGTTTTACATCTTAGAGAAGATGGTAGCAATGGCGGGACTTGAACCTGCGACCCCAGCATTATGAGTGCTGTGCTCTAACCAGCTGAGCTACATTGCCACATATTATCATAAAGATAATGGCTGGGGTACCAGGATTCGAACCTGGGGATGCCGAGATCAAAACCCGGTGCCTTACCGCTTGGCGATACCCCAAAACTGTTTGAAGCGACTTATTTTCACTATTTTACAATAAGAAAATGGCTGGGGTACCAGGATTCGAACCTGGGAATGCCGAGATCAAAACCCGGTGCCTTACCGCTTGGCGATACCCCAATCAATCTTGCTTCAAGCTAAAGACTATACAATCTCTAGCTAAAAATAAATGGTACGGGAAGAGAGACTTGAACTCTCACACCTTGCGGCACCAGAACCTAAATCTGGCGTGTCTACCAATTCCACCATTCCCGCACTGCATCTAGTTTTACATCTTGATTAAGATGTTGCCGCCCCTATTTCTGATAATTTAAATAAATTCAACTTATCAACTAGCCGGCTAATCTCTAGTTTTACATCTTAGAGAAGATGGTAGCAATGGCGGGACTTGAACCTGCGACCCCAGCATTATGAGTGCTGTGCTCTAACCAGCTGAGCTACATTGCCATCGATTTCTATCTTGCTCCTCTTGCTGAGGAACGGGGCGTATTATGCTTATTCAGCGTATGCAGGTCAACAGCTTTTTTTAGCTAATTTAAACTCTGCTATCTGTTCGCTTATAAACTCACCAAAGTGAGCAGCAGTTATCCAACAAATGCGATAAAACCGCTATTTCAAGCCAACTAATCAGATAACGCAAACAAAAACGGCTCAGTAATTTTACCAAGCCGCCTTATACAAATGACAATGAATCTTATCTATTTGCCTATTGAAGTAAAACAGATCACACGTTAAATAGGAAGTGCATTACATCGCCATCTTTAACGATATATGTTTTTCCTTCAACGCGTAATTTACCGGCTTCTTTCGCGCCAGCTTCACCTTTATATGCGATGAAGTCATCATAAGACATCACCTGTGCACGAATGAAACCACGTTCGAAATCGGTATGAATGACGCCAGCGGCCTGAGGCGCACTTGCACCCACTCGAACAGTCCAAGCGCGCACTTCTTTTACACCAGCGGTAAAGTAAGTGTGTAAGTCGAGTAATTCATAGCCAGCACGAATAACGCGATCGAGACCGGGCTCTTCTAAACCAAGATCAGCCATAAACTCTTGGCGATCTTCAGCGTCCATCTCAGCAAGCTCAGATTCAATTGCCGCGCAAACGGCAACTACAACTGCGTTTTCTTTGGCAGCGATCTCTCGAACAGTATCAAGATGTGGATTATTTTCAAACCCATCTTCTGCCACGTTAGCAATATACATGGTTGGTTTTAGCGTAAGGAAGTTAAGATAACCTACTGCGGCTAACTCCTCTTTACTCAGATCCATCGAACGAAGCATATGACCTTCATCCAACACTGGGCGCATTTTCTCTAGTACGCTAACTTCGAATTTAGCTTCTTGGTCGCCGCCTTTCGCACGTTTTTGCTGGCGAAGAATTGCACGCTCACATGAATCTAAATCAGCAAGCGCTAGCTCAGTGTTGATCACTTCAATATCACTGGCAGGTGAGACTTTATTGGCAACGTGAACGATATTGTCATCTTCAAAGCAGCGAACAACATGACCAATGGCATCGGTTTCACGAATATTAGCAAGGAACTTGTTACCTAAACCTTCACCTTTAGATGCACCAGCCACAAGACCTGCAATATCAACAAATTCCATGGTGGTTGGTAAAATACGCTCAGGCTTAACGATTTCGGCCAACGACTCCAATCGTGGATCAGGCACAGGCACAACACCAGTATTTGGTTCAATTGTACAAAACGGAAAGTTAGACGCTTCGATGCCCGCTTTGGTTAGTGCATTGAACAGTGTCGATTTACCTACGTTTGGTAGGCCAACGATGCCACATTTAAAACCCATTATATTTACCTTTATTCAATTGGTATTATCGGCAAGGCCAATAATAAACTGCTCACTGCTGAGCTTGTCAGAGTTCTTGATTAACCTGCTTTGTAAGAATGCAACCTGTGCATCGCCTTACTCATATCTTCTTTAAATAACAATTCTGTTGCACGCACAGCTTCATCAATCACCTCTTCAATAAGGCGTTGCTCAACCTGCGGCGCTTTTCCTAATACATAGTTGCTTACCAAGCTCTTATCACCAGGATGGCCAATACCAATCCGCAATCGATAAAACCCCTTGTTGTTGGCAAGCTTTGCAATAATATCTTTTAAACCGTTGTGACCACCATGACCACCACCTAATTTGAACTTCGCCACACCTGGCGGCATATCAAGTTCATCATGGGCAACCAAGATCTCTTCTGGCTCTATACGAAAAAAGTTCGCTAATGCGCCAACTGACTTACCACTAAGATTCATAAAGGTGGTAGGAATAAGCAAGCGCACATCTTTACCATATAAGGTAGCTCTCGCTGTCAAGCCATAGTATTTACTGTCGGCGACTAAGCTAACGCCACATACACGTGCGAGTTCGTTTACATACCACTCACCTGCGTTATGTCGAGTCTGCTGGTATTTCTCACCTGGGTTAGCAAGCCCAACAATCAGTTTTATATTACTCATCTAACCTATGCCTATCTCGCAAGTGCGCAAATAAAAACGCGGCATTTTAGCACTCAATCGGCTGAGCAACAAATTTGTTGGCGATCCATTATTTCGGTGCGGGTATCGATAACGGGTCGAGACGTCTTTGGCGACTCAATGCGATTAATCACCAGCACGGGGAAAGTTAGCGAAGAGCAGAATGGCAAACACCCTATAAATCACTTTCTATTAGCTAGGATAGAAAGTGGTTAGCTTTTGAAACATCAAAATCCCATGGCGTATTTCAATACTTTCTGTTTGATAGGCGAATCGATGTTAGCAATTTTTAGCGCGCTATTTCGCAGCAGTTTTAACGGCAAAAGATCATTGCTAAAGCTCGCATAGAATAGATCCATTGTGCTCATCATCAGCTGATTATCGCGGTAGCGTTTTGCTTGATACTTAGCTAATAAATCCTGGTGCCACCAGCATTGACGGTGAGTGATGGCATCGGTAAAGCAATCTATTAATGCGGCAGCATCTTTAAAGCCAAGGTTCACCCCCTGCCCCGCTAACGGATTGATGGTGTGTGCTGCATCGCCTAAAATCACGACATTATCATCATAATAACGCTGAGCATGACGCCGCGTTAATTTAAAGCTGCCATGGTCAATGACCTTAAACCCTTTGTCGAGACGGTCAGGGAAATGCAGCTTGATCTGTTCAGTTAATGCTTGGTGACTTAAGTTCGATAACTGAGCAATGCGGTTCGCGTCATCGTACCAAACCAAGGAGGCGTTATTACCCGGCAGAGGTAATAATGAGCGCGGCCCTTTAGGAGTAAATTGCTGCCAAGTGACATCTTGTTCGGCTGTTTCCGTTTCGATATTGATTAGCATCGCTGACTGGGCATAATCCCAACCCGTTATGCCAATTCCTGCCCACTGACGTACTTGAGAGTTTGCGCCATCGGCGCCGATGAGAAGACGGGTATTGATAATCATCTGGTTATCAAGTTGCACCCTAATCCCATCATCGATACGAATAAACTGTTCCGCCTTAGCTGGGCAGATCAAGGTCAAATTATCATGCTGCTCAAACGCCTGCCATAGCGCCAGCTGCACGATACGATTCTCAACAATATGACCTAGGTGGCTGACGCCGATTTGATCGCTATGAAACTGGGTGATAAAACCATCGAGCTCCCAGGTTTCAAGCCCCTTGTAGGCAACTTGACGCATGGTAGCAATAGTATCGAGTGCACCTAGACGCTCAAGTAGCTGCTCTGAGGCCACGCTAATTGCCGATACACGAAGATCCAGTGGTTGTTCTGGACTAAAGGCTTTGGGCTCGAATGCTTCAACCAACGCAACCGTCAAACCAAGCTGTGCCAATCCAATAGCCGTCGCCGCACCAACCATACCGCCACCGAGAATAACTACATCTTTGTTCAGACGCTGCTTATCGTTATCAATCACCTTAACATTTACTCCATGATCCTATGTCTAAATATGTCTACCTTGTCCATTGCGTATGCAAGTGTTGCTAACAGGCTAAATAGTCATGAGCTGTTACAAAGTCGCCGCTTAAAAGACAATTTGTTTATCTAGACTGCTTGTTAACGTTCGTGATCGAACCTTTATCCACTCAATTTGAGCCCATTGCAAATTTGAACTCACTGTAACGTGTAACGGAGTGCACAATGAAAACTGTTATTGCAGCTAGCTTAATGATCGCCGCTTCACTCGCGCCTAATGTCGCCTTAGCCAATGAATCGCAAGGCGATTCATCACCAGCAATGGAAACCATGACTATAACCTACCGCTCAGCGATAGATTATGCCCTATATCAATATACGATTGAATTACTGAGTCGCTTTAGAGGCGAAATTTACACAAGCATACATCAACAAGCCAAATCCAGTACCCTTGCGATGTCTAAGGCCTTTACCGCATCAAACCCTAACACTATGACAGAGATTGCCGCCGCACCAACAGCTAAACACCTAAGTCTGGAGTAAATTCTAAGATATAACGTGCAAAAGCTAGCCAGAGCTGTACTCAGAGGGTAAAATGTCGCGCTATTTTTCCAGTAATTGCAACCACGGCGCAAACTGATGAGTAAGAAACTCCATATAAAAACTTGGGGCTGTCAGATGAATGAGTATGACTCATCAAAGATGGCCGACCTATTAGACGAATACCAAGGTTATACCTTAACCGAGGAAGCTGAAGAAGCGGACGTACTCCTGCTGAACACTTGCTCTATTCGTGAAAAAGCACAAGAGAAAGTGTTCCACCAGCTTGGTCGCTGGAAGACCTTAAAAGATAAAAACCCGAACCTGATTATCGGTGTCGGTGGCTGCGTTGCATCTCAAGAAGGCAAGGCGATTAAAGATCGCGCCCAATGCGTAGATATTATCTTTGGTCCCCAGACCTTACATCGCCTACCAGAGATGATCGATCAGATCCAGCAAGGCGGTAAGGCGGTTATCGATGTAACCTTCCCTGAAATTGAGAAGTTTGACCGTCTGCCAGAGCCTCGTGCCGATGGCCCAAGCGCGTTCGTTTCTATCATGGAAGGTTGCAGCAAATACTGTTCTTTCTGCGTAGTACCATACACTCGCGGTGAAGAGGTGAGTCGCCCTGTTGATGATGTGATCCTAGAAATCGCTCAACTAGCAGAGCAAGGCGTACGTGAAGTCAACCTACTTGGCCAAAACGTTAACGCCTTCCGCGGTGCAACCCACGACGATGATATTTGTACCTTTGCAGAGTTACTGCGTTATGTCGCCGCTATCGATGGTATCGACCGTATCCGGTTTACCACCAGCCATCCAATTGAGTTTACCCAAGACATCATAGATGTTTATGAAGATACGCCTGAGCTGGTTAGCTTTCTGCACCTACCCGTTCAGTCGGGTTCAGATCTAATTTTGACCCAGATGAAACGTGGCCATATGGCGATTGAATATAAGTCAATCATACGTCGTCTGCGCAAGGCTCGTCCTGATATTCAGATAAGCTCTGACTTTATCATTGGTTTCCCTGGTGAATCTAAGCAAGACTTTGCCGATACCATGAAGTTAATTGAAGATGTTCAGTTCGATCACAGCTTTAGCTTTATCTATAGTGCACGCCCAGGCACACCAGCGGCAGATCTGCCCGATGATGTGTCACTTGAAGAGAAGAAAGAGCGTCTTGCTATCTTACAAGATCGCATTACTCAACAAGCGATGCGTTATAGTCGTCAAATGCTAGGCACTGTTCAGCGTATCTTAGTTGAAGGACCATCGGTGAAAAACCCAATGGAACTGCGCGGCCGTACCGAAAACAGTCGTGTGGTTAATTTCGAAGGCGATCCTAAGCACATTGGCAGCTTTGTCGATGTTGAGATTGTTGATGTCTACACCAACTCGCTGCGCGGAACCTTTATCCGTGGCGAGGATGAGATGGATCTACGTCGTAACCTTCGTCCATCAGATATCTTAGCTAAGCATAAGAAGGATGATGACTTAGGCGTGACCCAATATATTCCTTAAACTAGGAAGCAGGGTCACTAAACGCTAATCAAAAGCGACTGTTAACCCAGTCGCTTTTTGTTATATAAGCACGATGAAACAACCACGTTGTTGGCAAGCTATTTTATCGATTAAATAGCATTAGCATTTCCGCTTAATGACTCGTAAACTGTGATTATCATCTTTGACCCTAGTCGTAGATAAAGACAAACATTATCTGGAGTTATTTTTGTCAAATAAATTAACTACTCTAAATCTTTATTTAGAACCTTCTGATACCCGCCGACTCGCATCACTTTGCGGACCTTTTGACGACAATATCAAGCAACTTGAACGCCGGATTGGTGTAGAGATCAACTATCGTAACAACCACTTTCAGATCATGGGACAAGCTAGAAACTGTCTAACTGCTAATAATCTATTAAAAGAGTTATATGTAGAGACTCAGCCTGTACGTGGTAGCACTCCCGATCTCGAACCAGACACGGTACATGTGGCGATTCAAGAAGCTATCGCCCTTGAAGCCGAAGCGCCTCGCGATGACGCCGAGCTGTATATCAAAACGAAACGCGGCGTTATAAAGCCTAGAAACCCCAATCAGAGTGATTATGTGGCTAATATTGTTCGTCACGATATCAGTTTTGGCGTAGGTCCAGCGGGTACAGGCAAGACCTATCTTGCTGTCGCCGCGGCAGTCGATGCACTTGAACGCCAAGAAGTCAGACGCATCTTACTGACAAGGCCCGCTGTCGAAGCCGGTGAAAAGTTGGGCTTCCTGCCAGGCGATTTGAGCCAGAAGGTCGACCCTTATCTACGCCCCTTATATGACGCACTATTTGAGATGATGGGCTTTGAAAAAGTTGAGCGCCTTATCGAACGCAGTGTGATTGAAGTCGCGCCGCTGGCCTATATGCGCGGCCGAACTTTAAATGATGCATTTATCATCTTGGACGAAAGTCAAAACACCACGGTTGAGCAGATGAAGATGTTTTTAACTCGTATCGGCTTTAATTCTCGTGCGGTAATAACTGGTGATATTACTCAAATCGATCTACCCAAAAGTCAAAAATCGGGTCTACGCCATGCCATCGAAGTGCTAAGCGATGTCGATGAAGTCAGTTTTAACTTCTTCCAAGCCAAAGATGTGGTACGTCATCCCGTCGTTGCTCGTATCGTCGAAGCTTATGAAGTCCATGAGCAAAAGATGGCTAGCGAAAAGGCCAAACGCGAAAGCCAATATTTATTGAAGGAACAAACGCCTCATGACGCCTAAGAGTCCCGCTATCGCGTTAGATCTTCAAATCGCTATCGATAGTAATGCATTGCCAACCCGAGACCAATTTGAGACTTGGGTTCGCTTAGCACTCGGTAACACCATGGCGGAAGCGGAATTGACGATTCGTTTAGTGAACAAACATGAGAGTCAGAGTTTAAATCACACTTATCGCGGTAAAGACAAGCCAACAAATGTGCTATCATTCCCATTTGAATCACCACCAGAAGTAGAGTTACCTCTGCTAGGTGATTTAGTGATCTGCGTTCCAGTTGTAGAAACTGAAGCATCAGAACAACACAAAACTTTAGAAGCCCATTGGGCCCACATGGTTGTACATGGTTGTCTTCATCTGCTAGGGTATGATCACATCGTTGACAGCGAAGCTGAAGAGATGGAGTCTTTAGAGACTCAACTTATTGAAAGTTTAGGCTTTCCAAATCCTTACAAGGAGCAATAGTTGACCATATTGGTCAAGAAAATACTATGAGTGACGATATCCCACCGAGTACCAACGCCCATAAGAAGGGCTGGTTTGAAAAAGTAAGTCAGTTATTCCAGGGCGAACCACAGAGTCGCGATGAGTTGGTGGAGGTGATCCACGATGCTGAATTACGAGAAGTGATCAGCGAAGATACTCGCGAGATGATTAAAGGTGTTTTAGAAGTTTCCGATCTGCGCGTGCGTGACATCATGATCCCACGAGCACAAATTGTGGCGCTAAAGATAGATAATACGGTAGAAGAACTGCTCTCTACTGTTATTAGCTCTGCACATTCACGCTTTCCTGTCGTCAATGAAGATAAAGATCATATCGAAGGTATTTTACTGGCTAAAGATCTGCTTCAATACGGTTTCAAAAACAACGATGAACCCTTCTCTCTTGGGCAAGTTATCCGCCCAGCCGTTGTTGTACCTGAAAGTAAGCGTGTCGATGTACTACTCAAAGAGTTCCGTTCTCAACGCTACCATATGGCAATTGTCGTCGATGAATATGGTGGAGTATCAGGACTGGTGACCATCGAAGATATCCTAGAGGAGATCGTGGGCGAAATCGAAGATGAATTTGACCATGATTCTGCTGAAGAAACCGAAATTCGTAAAGTGGGTAAGCAGTTGTATATGCTGAAAGCATTAACGCCTATTGAAGACTTTAACGAAACTTTTGGTACCCAATTTAGTGATGAAGAATTTGATACAGTTGGCGGTTTAGTGTCACATGCTTTTGGACACCTACCCGAACGCAATGAAAAAGTCATGATCGATGATATCGAATTCAAAGTGATTAGCGCCGATACTCGCAGATTAGTTCAACTCAGGGTAAAACTTCCCGATCCCCAAACAGAAGACGATAACGTTTAATCTCTTCACTCCTTTGATGAGGCTTCAATGCTGCTACGACTTAGGGCAATAGCCCATCAACCTAAAATCAGACTGGTACTTGCTTATCTCGCAGGTGCCAGTACTGCGCTTTCATTTGCACCCTATGGCCTATGGCCAATCTACTTAATCGCCATGGCATTTGCCCTAGGGCAAAGCCAATCTTTATCGCCAAAACAGGCCTTCAGATATTGGCTCAGCTTTGGCTTTGGTTGTTTTTCTGTAGGGATAAGCTGGGTTCATGTCAGTATGGACACTTTTGGCGGTCTCCCCCTCATCGCCTCTGTCGGACTCATGGCTCTCCTAGCCCTATACTTAGCACTATACCCGGCTATCGCTGGAACACTGCTGGCCAAGTTATCTCCCCAATCTCACCTAGTACGCTATCTATTGCTGTTTCCCGCGCTCTGGGTTCTCAGCGAATGGGCCAGAGGCTGGGTATTAACTGGCTTTCCTTGGTTATGGGCTGGATATACACAAACTAGCGGTCCATTAAGCGAACTGGCAAGCGTCATTGGCGCGTTAGGATTAAGCTATAGCGTGGCATTGCTGGCAGGAGCGATGACCTTACTGTTTAACCAGACCTCCTCTATACTCAAACGCGCGACTCCACTTGTTATCCTTACGGGTACGCTATTATGTTGCAGCTACCTAGCTAGTACCTTGTCGCCAATAACGCAGAGTGGGAAAAGCGTCAATGTCACTTTAGTTCAAGGCAACATTCCCCAAAGTATGAAATGGCAACCAGAAGCGCTCTGGCCAACTATGCTCAAATATATGGATCTGTCTCGGCCTGAGTTTGCCAATACTGATATTTTTATCTGGCCAGAAGCGGCTATTCCGGCACCAGAACATATGGTGGCCGACTTTCTCGATAATGCGAACAAAATCGCCAGCCTCAATAATAGCGCCATCATTACGGGTGTCATAAGCCAGCAACAAGACAGCTTTTATAACTCTTTAATCGTGCTGGGCAATCACAATCAAGCAGTCCAAGACTCAGCCGATTATCAAGGCGGTGGCCATAATGAATTCAAAAAGCATCATCTATTACCTATAGGTGAGTTTGTGCCACTTGAAGCTCTACTTCGGCCATTAGCGCCCTTTTTTAATCTGCCAATGTCTTCATTTGCTCGCGGTGATTTCCAGCAGCCTAATTTGAATGCTGTAGGCCATCAAATTGCTCCAGCCATCTGCTATGAAATTGCCTTTCCAGAGCAATTACGAGCCAACGTCAATGCCGACACAGAGCTGCTATTAACCGTCTCCAACGATGCTTGGTTTGGCGCCTCGAACGGGCCGCTACAACATATGGAAATAGCACAGATGCGAGCCATAGAGCTAGGACGTCCCTTGGTTAGATCAACCAATAATGGGATTACTGCTATTGTAAACAGCAAGGGAGAGATCACTGACAAGTTACCCCAGTTTGAAACGGGTGTACTTCATGCCAGTATTCCACTCGTTACAGGTGAAACCCTATTTTCTAAATGGGGACAATGGCCTGTGTTACTGCTGAGCTTTTTAATATTTGGCTTAAGTCTTTTAAAGCTTAAGCCTTTTAAAAAACTGCAACAAGCTATGCTCAAATGGAATAAATAATCAGGGTTTACGCTAAGCTCTAACGCCAAGCTTTTGTGGTTATGGTTGTAGTATTGGTTGCGGTTACTGCATTGGTGATGGAATGTTCAATATTCCACCGGCTATCGGGATTAGCCCGACAATAACGATACAAAAATGGCTCAATTTTCATGGCACTTTGGTGAACCGATATAACAATCCTAATGTCGTTACATCGGCTCGGACGACAACCAAAGTGCTCTATTGGTCGACTATGGTTACTACTTTAGCTATCGACAAAACCGCCAGCTCACAACATTATGGCGCTAAGGCTTCTCGGGTAAACTGCCCACAATCACACTTAGGACAATCAGGGATAACACCAGGGAACTCGATGCGCATCTCATGACCACACCCAGTGCAAACCATGATCCCCTGACCCACTATCTCACCACTCTGATAGTAACCATTATGCTTAAAGTCTTGGCTAACCTCATGCCATTCCATTTGACTGCGGTCGGTGATTTCACTCAGCCAGTGCCATAAAGTGTTCTCAGCCACAATAACTGATGGGCTATGACTTAAGTCGGTAGCATTTTTCTCCTGTAAGTAGTTGGCAATGTCACGTTTTAAAAATTGTTCGACCAATGCAATTTCATCTTCTTTCGCCTGCTGCTTGAGAACTAAAAACTCCTTGCTCGCGGTGACAACATTGTATAACTCCTTTACAGTCATTGAGTTATCTTCCGAAAAGTCTGACTTCACTTTAGAGAACAACGCCTCATAAAGCGATAGTAACGCACTGCTTCGTTCACTCATGTTCAATACTCCTTCATGCGAACCTTTTTAATAACTCACTTCTAGTTTATTCTATGCAGATCTAACTCGCGCGCAATGTGCGCAAGATCAAATAATAAGCGGCATGGCCGGGAATCATCAATGCAAGAGCAATATCTACCTTCAGAGATTGAAGCTAAGGTGCAACAGCACTGGCAAGACACTAAAACATTTGAAGTAACCGAAGATGAGAACAAAGAGAAATTTTACTGTCTCTCTATGTTTCCTTATCCATCTGGTCGACTGCATATGGGCCATGTCCGTAACTACACCATAGGCGATGTAGTTGCGCGTTACCAGCGCCTGCAAGGAAAAAACGTATTACAACCGATAGGTTGGGACTCTTTTGGTCTGCCAGCTGAAAATGCCGCGATCAATAATAAGACCGCGCCCGCGCCTTGGACATACGAAAACATCGACTACATGAAGAACCAGCTAAAGATGCTGGGATTCGGTTACGATTGGAGCCGTGAAATCGCCACCTGTACACCTGAATACTACCGCTGGGAGCAGTGGTTCTTCACCAAGCTTTATGAGAAAGGCCTGGTCTACAAGAAAACCGCCTCAGTGAACTGGTGTCCAAATGATGAAACCGTACTGGCAAACGAGCAGGTTCAAGACGGCTGCTGCTGGCGCTGTGACACACAAGTTGTCCAGAAAGAGATCCCCCAGTGGTTCATTAAGATCACAGACTATGCCGAAGAGTTACTAAACGACATCGACCAGTTAGATGAATGGCCTGAGCAAGTTAAGACCATGCAGCGTAACTGGATCGGTCGCAGCGAAGGTATCGAGATGACCTTCCAAGTGGCTGATAGCGATCAGAGTTTCGATATCTATACCACTCGCCCCGATACCGTAATGGGCGTGACTTATGTGGCAATTGCCGCAGGTCACCCATTAGCAGAACAGGCCGCAGCAAATAACCCGGCGCTCAGCGACTTTATCGAAGAGTGTAAGAATGCCGACACCACAGAAGCCGCTATGGCAGCGATGGAGAAGAAAGGCGTCGATACCGGTCTTAAGGCGATTCATCCGCTCACAGGTAAGTTAGTGCCAATTTGGGCGGCTAACTTTGTATTGATGAACTATGGTACTGGCGCAGTAATGTCGGTGCCAGGTCATGACCAACGTGATTATGAATTTGCGACTAAATATGGCCTAGCAATCGAGGGCGTGATTAAGCCTGTCGATGGTGAGCTTGATATTAGTAAAGAAGCTTATACCGAGAAGGGAATTGTATTTAACTCTGGCGAGGCGTTCCCAGAGTTAGATGGCCTTGATTTCCAAGCCGCATTTGATGCAATCGATGCTAGATTGTCAAGTGAAGGTAAAGGTAAGCGTCAAGTTAACTTCCGTCTACGCGATTGGGGGGTTTCTCGTCAGCGTTACTGGGGCGCACCGATCCCAATGGTAACTTTGGCTGATGGCACTGTAATGCCAACCCCCGAAGATCAACTGCCCGTGATTTTGCCTGAAGATGTGGTGATGGATGGTATCCAAAGCCCAATCAAGGCAGATAAAGAGTGGGCCAAGACTCAGGTAAACGGACAAGAAGCCTTTAAAGAAACCGATACCTTCGACACCTTTATGGAGTCATCTTGGTATTATGCGCGCTACTGCAGCCCACATGCCGATGAGATGCTCGATCCTGCAAAAGCGAACTACTGGCTCCCTGTGGACCAATATATCGGTGGTATTGAGCATGCATGTATGCACCTGCTTTACTTCCGTTTCTTCCACAAATTGCTGCGTGATATCGGCTTAGTTAACAGTGACGAGCCGGCTAAACGTCTACTGACTCAAGGTATGGTGTTGGCTGATGCCTTCTACTATAACGACGAGAAAGGCGCGCGCGTTTGGGTTTCACCTAATGACGCGACAGTCACCGAAACCGATGACAAGGGTCGTATTGTTAAAGCGGTAGACAGCCAAGGCCATGAGTTGGTCTATACTGGCATGAGCAAGATGTCTAAGTCGAAAAACAACGGCATCGACCCACAAGAGATGGTCGATAAATATGGCGCCGATACAGTGCGTCTATTTATGATGTTCGCCGCACCACCAGAGCTTACTCTTGAGTGGCAAGAGTCTAGCGTTGAAGGCGCCCACCGCTTCATTAAGCGTTTGTGGAAGCTCGCTCATGATCATGTGTCTCTAGGTAAAACTAGCCCATTAGATCTTGCTGCACTTAACCCTGCACAAAAAGAGCTACGCCGTGAATTGCATAAAACCATTGCCAAGGTCGGCGATGATGTTGAACGTCGTCAGATGTTCAACACCGCAATTGCCTCGGTTATGGAATTGATGAACCGTCTGCAAAAAGCAGCGATGGAAACAGAGCAAGATCGCGCGTTAATGCAAGAAGCATTATGTGCTGTTGTTCGTCTTCTGTATCCAATCATTCCTCACACCTGTTTTAGCCTATGGCAAGCCTTAGGTCACGAACAGGCGATTGAAGAAGTGCTATGGCCAGAAGTCGATGAGTCGGCACTCGTTGAAGACAGTAAGCTAATCGTCGTCTCTGTGAACGGTAAAGTACGGGCAAAAATCACCGTTGCCGCTGACGCAGATCAAAAGACTGTCGAAGCATTAGGTATGGCAGAAGAAGGTGTCATAAAACACACCGAAGGCAAAACAGTACGCAAAGTGATTTACGTGCCAGGCAAGCTACTAAACATTGTTGCTAACTAGATTGCAACAAACGGGATAGTAGCAAACTAGAAAGCCCTTGGCTTGGCCATCACCTCGATGGTCAAGCCTCATCAACTTAGGAAATAGCCGAGCCTATGCTTATTAAACGCTTGTGTTTCGCCTTATTGACACTCACTCTCTTAGCCACCAGCGGCTGTGGTTTTAAACTTCAGCGCAGTTACTCGATCCCTGATGAGCTAAAGTCATTACATCTTAGTAGTCAAGATGAGTACAGTGAGCTCACTCGTCTAGTTCGTGAACGCTTGCGCCTAAACAGCATTGATGTGGTTCCACAAACGGATACCACACCTACTTTACGCATTCTTGGGGATTCACTCGACAGATCGACCCTGTCACTCTATCCCACAGGTAACGTGGCCGAGTATGAGCTAAATTATCAAGTCTCATTTGTCGTGCAGCAACCAAAGCGAGAAGCGCAAAGCTTTAATGTCGATATCCATCGAGATTACCTCGATGATCCTCGTACGGCACTTGCTAAGAGCCGCGAAATGGAACTACTGGTAAAAGAGATGCGCATTCAAGCCGCCGATCAGATCATCCAAATTTTGGCTTCAATCGAGACCAATTGATGCGGATTTATCCAGATCAACTTGCTAAACAGATAGCACCACTTAAGCCCTGCTATTTAGTCTTCGGTGATGACCCTTGGCAATGTGAAACCGTTAAAGCGGTCATTTACGCACAAGCCAAAAAAGAGGGATTTGAAGAGAAGATCCACCTCACTCAAGAAACCGGATTTAACTGGAACGATCTTATCGAAGAGTGGAATACCATGAGCCTCTTCGCTAGTCGGCGTATAATTGAGCTTAATCTGCCTCAGGCAAAGCCCGGCGCAGAAGGTAGCGCGCAGCTGCAAGCCATAATGCAATCGGTTAATCCCGATATACTCTTGGTGATAACAGGTCCGAAGCTTGCCAGTGAGCAAACCAAATCAAAATGGTTTAAAACACTTGATAACCACGGGATATACATCCCCTGCACGACACCTGAAGGCGCGCAATTTCAGCGCTGGCTCAATACTCGTATACAACACTTTAATCTTAATCTTACTCAAGATGCACAGCAGATGCTGTTTAGTCTCTATGAAGGTAACTTGTTGGCGGCCGATCAAGCCTTGCAACTACTGCAACTGCTTAGCCCAAATCAACAAATTAGCAGCCAACAATTAGCTCTGTATTTTGAAGATCAATCTCGCTTTACCGTGTTTCAATTGGCCGATGTACTCTTGAGCAATCAGCAAGATAAGGCGCAACATATCTTATCGCAACTCCAGTCGGAAGGGATTGCAATGCCGATATTACTCTGGGGACAATTCAAAGAGCTTACCACGCTATTTGAACTTAAGCGTGCTCAAGAGATGGGCGAAAATATCCAATCCATGTGGAGTAAATTACGTATTTGGGATAAACGTAAAGCCCTGTATCAAGCCGCGTTAACTCGATTATCACTGCACCAGATAGAAACCATGCTGGCTTTTGCATCTAAAACAGAACTCAGATTAAAGCAGCAAGGAATCGAGGATTGGACCGCCCTAAGTCATCTCTGTCTGTTATACGACCCAGCAGCACATCAGCATTTAAACCATATCGAACTCGAATAAGATGAAAATAGGCATTCTGGGCGGCACTTTCGACCCAATCCATTTTGGTCACATCAATCCATTGCTTGAGGTATATCAAGCACTCGATCTCGATCAAATTTGGTTAATGCCAAACCACATTCCGCCCCATAAGCAGCAGCCTAATAGCAGCACCAAACACAGATTAGCAATGGCAAATCTGGTGTGTGAGCAATATCCGCAATTAGTGTTATGTGACATAGAGGCAAAGCGAGATACGCCCTCCTATTCGGTTGCCACCCTGGAGGCACTGCGTAAAACCCATCCTAAGGATCATCTACTGTTTATCATGGGAATGGATTCTTTTGTCAATTTACCTAGCTGGTATCAATGGCAACGATTACTGACATTATGCCACATTGTGGTATGTCAGCGTCCCGGATGGCAAGTGGCCGACAATCCGCTGATGCAACAGTTACTCGAAAAACATGCTGGTGACAAACACAGTTTAGCGACTGCCGAGCTGAATCAAGAATATAGCGGTATCATTTTCACCGTCGATATCACCGAACAGCCCTATTCATCAACCGATATTCGTGCGCAACTAGCCAGTAATAAGCTTACAGATGATGCTATGCCCGAGGTGATCAGCACCTATATTACGGAACATGGCTTGTATCGTTAACCAACACATCCGCGCCTCAAACCCACCACGATTTAGTTCAAAAATCCCTATCAGCTAGCCGCTATTGGCAATTACTTTGGCCATATAACCTGTTATACTGCCTCGCTGTCAAAAATGAATGAGGAAAACCGCGTGCAAAGCGCCGAGCTAAAACAGTTTGTAATCGACAAAGTCGAAGATTTAAAAGCGAGAGATATCGCAGTATTAGATGTATCTGAGCAATCAAATATCACCGATTTTATGGTTGTATGTTCAGGAACCTCTAAAACCCACGTTAAAGCGATTGCCGAAAACGTTGTACTAGAAGCCAAACGTGCAAACCTACACATCCACGGTGTGGAAGGTCGCGATAGTAGCGAATGGGTACTCGTTGACCTTGGCGATGTTATCGTCCATGTCATGCAAGATCAGACCCGTGAATTTTACCAGCTTGAAAAGCTGTGGTCTGAAAAGCCAGAGTAATGAAGTTACAGTTAGTCGCCGTAGGCACACGCATGCCCGGTTGGGTCACTACAGGATTTGAAGAGTATCAGCGTCGATTTCCACGCGATATGCCGTTTGAATTAACTGAGATCCCAGCGGGTAAGCGCGGAAAGAATGCCGATATAGCTCGGATCCTCCACAAGGAAGGCGAGCTAATGTTGGCAGCAATCCCCAAAGGCAATCATATTGTTAGCC
Organism: Shewanella mesophila; assembly: GCF_019457515.1. NCBI lineage: Bacteria > Pseudomonadati > Pseudomonadota > Gammaproteobacteria > Alteromonadales > Shewanellaceae > Shewanella > Shewanella mesophila. The sequence goes on along the minus strand of NZ_CP080421.1, from coordinate 1,078,037 downwards.
TAGACCTACCAGGCAAAAACTGGACAACACCAGAACTGGCTACCCAGCTTAATTGCTGGCAGCACGATGGACGAGATGTTAGCTTACTCATTGGCGGTCCAGAAGGACTTTCCCCCGCCTGTAAGCAAGCCGCGACGCAAAGCTGGTGTCTTTCCGCGCTGACCTTACCTCACCCCTTAGTAAGGGTGTTGGTTGCCGAAAGCTTGTATAGAGCTTGGAGCATCAATAACAACCATCCGTATCACAGAGAGTAATGACTCTTCCCTATTCCATCGGAAACTCAAGGATAGGCTAATGATTGCGAACACCAACTTACTGCTGGAGAGAGTATAATTGGCGCCACGTAAACGGATGGCTATGCATGATCATGCAGCCGAAGCATCACTATTCAAACGACGAGCAATATTCACTTTTGTCTGCGTTATCATTTTACTCAGCATTCTGCTTAGCAATCTATATCAATTACAGGTCCTCTCCTTCAAAGATTATGAAACGCGCTCGAATGATAATCGTATCCGAGTAGTTCCTGTCGCCCCCAGTCGTGGCCTTATATACGATAGACATGGCAAACTATTGGCGGAGAATCAGCCTTTTTTCTCGTTAGAGCTGATCCCTGAAAAAGTCAAAGATATCCCTGCAGCGCTCGATGAATTAAGTCAGGTTATCGCCATCAGCAGTGATGAACGAGAAAGCGTCCTGGAGTCGCTTAAATTCCACCGCAGATTCAAGCCTCTCACCATTAAAAATCGACTCTCAGAAGATGAGGTCGCCGAGTTCAGCGTTAATCAGCATAAATTCCCCGGCTTCTCAGTCGAGGCTGGACTGAAGCGTTATTATCCCTACGGAAGTCTATTAACTCACGTGCTGGGTTACGTTGGACGCATCAACAGTAAAGACCAATGGGCGCTTCAAAGTAATGGCCAATGGAAAAATTACGCCGCAACCAAAGACATCGGTAAACAAGGCATCGAAAAATTTTATGAGAACCTGCTTCACGGTATGCCTGGGCATCTCGAAGAGGAGGTGAATAACCGCGGCCGTACCATCAGGACGTTAAAATCTGTAGCACCAGAGCCGGGTCAAGATATCTATTTAACCTTAGATCTCAAGCTACAGAAAAAGGCCATGGAGCTCTTAGATGGCAGAAGAGGCTCGATTGTGGCAATCGACCCTCGTGATGGCGGCATCCTAGCTATGGTATCGAGCCCGAGTTATGACCCGAATCAATTTGTGCATGGTATTAGCTCAAAAGCCTATCGCGAACTACTCAACTCTCGCTCACGACCATTAATCAACCGCGCCACGCAAGGCCAATATGCGCCAGCCTCAACGGTAAAGCCTCACCTCGCCCTGCTTGGACTCGAAGAGAAAGTGGTTACCGCTAAAACCCGTGTTTGGGATCCAGGTTTTTGGCAAATGCCTGGCATAGAAAGAAAATACCGCGACTGGAAGCGTTGGGGCCATGGCTGGGTAGATGTAACGGGGGCAATTGTGCACTCCTGTGACACCTATTTTTATGACTTAGCCTATAAGACAGGTATCGACAACATTAGCACCTTTATGACTCGGTTTGGCTTTGGCGAACGAACAGGTGTCGATATTTTCGAAGAGTCAGCCGGCATCATGCCCTCAAGAGATTGGAAGCGCATTCGCTATAACCAACCTTGGTATAATGGCGATACGATCTCTGTCGGGATTGGCCAAGGTTACTGGACCACCACTCCTCTGCAATTAGCTAATGCCGTCACGATTTTAGCCAACAAAGGCGAGCGCTACGTGCCTCACCTCCTTAAATCAATTAAAGATGACACGGTTAGAGTCGACACGCCAATCGATAAAATGCCCCCAGTAGAATTGAAAGATCCTAATAACTGGAAGATCATCAACTCAGCAATGAAAGATACCGCCCACAGATCTCGTTTTATTGATGCAGGCTATAACGCTGCGATGAAGACGGGTACGGCACAGGTGTTTAGTGTGGCTGAAGATGAAAAATATGACGCCGACACCATCGACGAACATCTTCGAGATAATGCTTTAATCGTCGCCTACGCGCCCTACGAAGCGCCGACTATCGTATTAGCCGTAGTACTTGAAAATGCGGGCTGGGGTGGCGTCAATGCTGGCCCTGTGGCTCGCTCACTGTTAGATGAATATATCTTACGAGATAACTTACCGATAGAGACTGCAGGGAATCCAAACCATGACCGTCCATAGCCATCGCCCCAATATATGGCAGCGACTGCATATCGATCTGCCCTTGCTGCTAGGACTATTAGCCTTAATGTGTTTTGGCCTATTTGTGATCTACTCTGCTGGCGGTGAGGATATAGCACTCATGGAGCGCCAGATTATCCGTATGGGGCTGTCCCTTGGCATTATGCTATTCGTCGCCCAAATCAATCCCGAAGTGCTTAGGCGTTGGGCTTTTCCTATCTATATCACAGGCATAGGCTTATTACTCGGGGTACATTTCTTTGGCGAGATCAACAAAGGCGCACAGCGTTGGTTGAACTTAGGGTTTATGGAGTTTCAGCCCTCTGAGCTAATGAAGCTGGCTTTCCCGATCACTATGGCTTGGTATATCAGTAAGTTTCCCCTGCCCCCGAAAAAACGTTATCTCGTTGGAGCGGGAATTATTTTACTCGTCCCAACACTGTTAATCGCCAAACAACCCGATCTAGGTACGTCCATTTTGGTTGCCGCATCGGGTATATTTGTCCTCTTCTTGTCGGGAATGAGTTGGGCGATCGTCGGTAGCTTTATTGGTAGTGTATTGGCGTTACTCCCAGTATTGTGGTTTTTCTTGATGCATAATTATCAACGCACTCGAGTACTCACCCTACTCGATCCGGAGAAAGATCCATTAGGAGCGGGTTACCATATTATTCAATCGAAGATTGCCATTGGCTCAGGCGGTTTGTGGGGCAAAGGTTGGTTAGGCGGCACTCAGTCGCAACTCGAATTTCTTCCAGAGCGCCACACCGACTTTATTTTCGCCGTGATTGGCGAGGAGTTTGGCTTAATTGGTAGCTTGATATTACTCAGCCTTTATCTTTATGTTATAGGACGCGGACTGGTTATCGCGTCACGTGCGCAAACCAGTTTTGCCCGTTTACTCGCTGGCAGTATTACTTTAACCTTCTTTGTGTATGTATTTGTAAACATCGGCATGGTATCAGGGATCTTGCCTGTTGTTGGTGTGCCTTTGCCCTTAATCAGCTATGGTGGAACCTCGATGCTAACACTGATGACAGGCTTTGGCATTTTGATGAGTATCCACACCCATAGACGTTTCGTAGACAGATAGTGGAGTCAAGCTTGAACAATATAACGCGCTTTTTTACTACCGCATCTTTGATCTTTGCATCGACGCTCAGTTTGGTGTCTGCGCCAAGCTACGCAGATGAAACTGTGATCCCACCAGATGGCGATATCAGTTCATTAAAAAATGAGTTTATTCAAGCACAGTTAGAGCTCGGTTTTTCTCGTCAAGAGATAGACCAATTCTTGACTCAAGCCAACTACAATCAAAAAGTGATCGATGCGATTACGACCCCTTGGGAAGCTAAACCTTGGCACCTTTATCAACCCATTTTCCTTACAGAGAAACGTCTCGCTAAGGGCATTGAGTTTTGGCAAACCCATGCTAACACCATAGCTAGAGCCGCCAAGCAGTTTGATGTAGACCCTGAAATTATTGTCGCCATCATAGGCATCGAAACCTTTTATGGCGGCTATATGGGCAACTATCCTGCGATCGATGCGTTATACACGCTTGGTTTTCACTACACACCTAGAGCCAGCTTTTTTAGGAAAGAGCTCGCTAATTTGCAACAACTCGCCAAGGAAGAAGATTTAGACATCACAAATCTTAATGGATCTTATGCCGGTGCTATGGGGTTTGGGCAGTTTATTCCATCTAGCTACCGCCATTATGCGGTTGATTTCGATAACGATGGCAAACGCGATCTTGTCGGTAACCCCATTGACGCTATCGGAAGCGTGGCAAACTACTTCCATCAACATGGTTGGAAAAAAGGCGAACTAGTAACATTGCCACTGACAAATCACCAGCTACCTGAAACCTTAACCGTGTGGAAAGGAGAAAAGTTACACTATAAAGTCGCCGATATCCTGTCGCCAGAGATAGCGCTGGCACAAAATGTAGACTTAGATATAAGCCAAAAGGCGATGATTGTTGAATTAGTTCAAGAAGATAAAACAGATTACTGGTTAGGGCTTAATAACTTTTATGTGATCACCCGCTATAACCGTAGTCCGCTTTACGCCATGGCGGTTTATCAATTCAGTCAACAGTTGAAAGAGGCCTATGCTAAATAATAAACTTTTATCTTCCCTACTTTTATCTAGCTTATTGCTGCTTGGCGCCTGCTCGTCTAAAAGTAGCCGCTATAAAATCAGTGATGACGTTGCGCCAATCGATGCCCCTGATGTCACTAAGGTTGAAGATGCTCACCCCAAGTTTGAGCCCTATAGCCGAGGTGGTAACCCAAAAAACTATACCGTGTTGGGTAAATCTTATCAGGTACTGCCCTCGGGCAAGGGTTATCAAAAGACAGGTGTCGCCTCATGGTACGGCAAGAAGTTTCACGGTCACCTCACCTCTAACGGCGAAACCTATGACATGTACTCCATGTCTGCGGCCCATAAGACCTTGCCGTTACCTAGCTATGTCAAAGTCACCAATCTAGGTAATGATAAAAGTGTTATTGTTCGCGTTAATGATCGCGGCCCATTTCATGACAACCGAATTATCGATCTCTCTTACGCGGCTGCCCATCGACTGGATATGTTAAAGACCGGCACAGCCAAGGTGAAGATTGAGGTGATCTATATTGAAAACCCTGAATCCGTGGCCCTAGCCCAGCTCAAGGACACTCGCTTGCATTATGTGCAAGTACTCGCCTCATCCGACAAACTCCGAGTGGAGCAACTAGCCAAGTCGTTAACATCGCAATATCAAGTACAGACTCGAATTCAACAAACGGGCAATTTATATAAGTTACAGCTCGGTCCCATAGGCAGACAACAGATAGCCGACAAACTGCATCAAGAACTGCAGCAAAATGGTTATCCACAAAGCTATCGAGTGACAGAGTAGTCCAACAAAGGACTATTTAATTAAGATTAATGAACCTTCACTGAATTCCATTGTCGACTAATGTTATACTCGACCGGATATCCGCTTTCTTTTCGCATTCAACTAAAAGACGTGCCTTTTAAATATGAAATTGATAAATCGCAGCTTTAAATCACTACTCCTTATTACTTCACTCTCCTTTACTGCCGCACATGCAGCGCCAGTCGTCACCCCAGATGCGCCTAAAGTCGCCGCGAAAGCTTTCATTTTGATGGATTACAATTCAGGGCAGATCATCGCCGAAGAGAATGCCTATGAAAGCTTAAACCCTGCCAGCTTGACTAAAATGATGACCAGTTATGTGATTGGTCATGAAATTAAAGTGGGCAATATCGCCCCCCAAGATAAAGTCACTATCAGCAAAAAGGCGTGGTCTAAAAACTTCCCAGACTCGTCGAAGATGTTTATCGAAGTCGGTAAGCAAGTATCGGTCGAAGATTTAAACCGCGGTATTATTATCCAATCGGGTAACGATGCGTGTGTCGCTATGGCCGAGCATATTGCCGGCACCGAAGATGGCTTTGTCGATATGATGAACTCATGGGCTAAGCAACTTGGGATGAAAGACAGCTACTTTGAGAACTCACACGGACTCGACTCTGAAAATCATAAGACCACTGCCTATGACATGGCGATACTTGGCGCTGCACTTATCCGCGATGTGCCAGAAGAGTATCGAATCTATTCGGAGAAATCCTATACCTATAATGGTATTAAACAGTACAACCGTAACGGCCTACTTTGGGATAAAAGCCTTAACGTCGATGGGATCAAAACAGGCCATACTTCAGGCGCGGGTTATAATCTAGTCACCTCGGCGACAAAAGATGGTATGCGCCTAGTGTCCGTTGTGCTGGGGACCGCGAGTGAGTCTGCACGTAAAGCCGAAAGCAAAAAACTGCTTAACTATGGTTTTCGCTTCTTTGAGACCATCACGCCTTACAAAACTGGCGACAGTTTCGTTACGCAAAAGATTTGGTATGGCGACAGAGAATCTGTTGATTTAGGCGTAACAACCGACACGCCAATCACCATCAATCGCGGCCAAGCGGCAAACCTACAGGCTAACTTTGAGCTCAATAAAGAGTTAACTGCGCCATTAGCAAAAGGCGAAGTGGTTGGACGCATCTACTTCCAACTTAATGGCAAGGACATTGCCCAGTTCCCACTGGTGACCCTACAAGAAGTCAACGAAGGCAGCTGGTTTAGCAAATTAATGGACTACTTTAAGCAAATGTTTGCTGGATGGTTTAGCTAACCAAGTCGATTAAAAAAGTCACCTTCGGGTGGCTTTTTTTGTTTTTAGCCTCCTAGGGTTGAATTAGGTATAATACCCCCCATTTTATAAGCCATTCGATTGTGCAAGAGATCATACAAATGTTAGATACCAAATTCCACGAACTCATGGAGTTCCCAGCGTCCTTTCCATACAAGGTGGTTGGCGATGCTAGAGACACATTAGCCGATGATGTGGTAGCCGTTGTTCAGCGACATGTACCGGGCGACTACATGCCAACCAGTAAAGTCTCAAGCAAGGGCACCTATAACTCAATTACCATCAACGTTATCGTTAGCGGTAAAGAACAAATTGAACGGTTATATATCGAGTTAGCCGCTATTGAAGGCGTTAAGCGGGTTCTTTAACCCTTATCGGTCCAGATAAGAAGTGTGATCCATCTTACATTTCTTGATTTCAAGCGTATAATAAGCGCACTCAAATGATGAGGGGAGAGGTTGCCCTTGAAGGATAAGATTTTACATATTCGTCATCTTGGTCAGCAAGATTACGAATCGGTGTGGCATGCGATGCAGCACTACACCGATAATCGCGATGAAAATAGTCAAGATGAACTCTGGATCGTAGAACATCCTCCTGTTTTTACCCAAGGACAAGCGGGCAAAAGCGAGCACATACTCAACCCTGGCGATATTCCTGTTATCCAAGTAGATAGAGGCGGACAAGTCACCTATCACGGCCCAGGACAATTGGTTGCCTATCCTCTTCTCGATATCAAGCGCCTCAAAATTGGGGTGAGACAACTGGTCACAGATATAGAGCAGAGTATCGTCAAGATGCTTGCCATGTATGACATCGAAGCCTATCCCAAGGCTGACGCACCTGGTGTTTATGTCAACGAGCGAAAAATTGCGTCACTTGGACTGCGTATCCGTAAAGGTTGTTCCTTCCATGGACTCGCATTAAATGTCGATATGGATATGTCACCTTTTCAGCGTATTAATCCATGTGGCTATGCGGGCTTAGAGATGGCTCAATGCAAACCACTCAATGGACCTAAAACAGTGATAGAAGCGGGTGAAAAACTCGTTGAAACCTTTAGCCAAACACTCGGCTATCAACATCTAGAACATCATCAAGGGTTAACAGAGTAATATGACTAGGCCTGAAAGATTACAACCTGGAGTCAAACTCCGTGACGCGGAAAAAGTTTCACGTATTCCGGTCAAAATCGTGCCTTCAGAGCGCGAAACTATGCTACGTAAACCCGACTGGTTAAGAGTCAAACTGCCAGCATCAAACCAGCGCATTCTTGATATTAAATCCGCACTGCGTAAAAACGGACTGCACTCAGTATGTGAAGAAGCCTCATGCCCAAATCTGGCAGAATGCTTCAACCACGGTACCGCGACCTTTATGATCTTAGGCGCGATTTGTACTCGTCGCTGTCCATTTTGCGACGTTGCCCACGGCCGCCCACTCAAACCAGATGCAGAAGAGCCAGTTAAGCTAGCGCAAACGATTGCCGATATGAAGCTTAAGTACGTGGTGATCACCTCCGTTGACCGTGACGACTTACGTGATGGTGGCGCACAACATTTTGCAGACTGTATTCGCGAAATCCGCATCCTTAATCCAGAGATCAAAATTGAAATTCTGGTGCCCGATTTCCGTGGTCGCATCGATGCTGCACTCGACATTTTGGCCACTGAGCCACCCGATGTGTTTAACCACAATCTAGAGACCGCACCTAAGCACTATCGCAAGGCTCGCCCAGGTGCCAACTACCAATGGTCATTGGATCTCCTGAAGAAATTTAAAGATCGTCACCCAAGTATTCCGACTAAATCGGGTCTGATGATGGGGTTAGGTGAAACCAACGAAGAGATCGCAGAGGTCTTGCAAGATCTACGCGCTCATAACGTTGAGATGCTAACACTAGGCCAATACCTACAACCCTCAAAGTTCCATCTACCCGTTGAGCGCTATGTGCCGCCAGCTGAGTTTGATGAATTAAGAGAGTTTGCCGAGAAGATAGGCTTTACCCATGCAGCTTGTGGTCCTATGGTGCGCTCAAGCTACCACGCCGATCTTCAAGCTCAAGGCAAAGAAGTGAAATAGACCCAGCTTGATAAAAAATAGCGCCTGAAGGCGCTATTTTTTTATGAGTCTTTTTCTGGGAGCTGATTAGGCAATATGCAATCGCACTTAATACCAATCGGCATCATGTTTAGCTACAACAATAGCTCCATCAACACCGCATCCTCTTTACCATGCTCATGTTGATAATATCCCTCACGGAGCCCGGTTTGCGCAAAACCATAAGCCTTATAAAGCGCAATAACTGAATCACTCGACGACCTCACTTCCAACATCAAGCGCTCAGCCCCACCCTGAGCAGCCATTTCAATAATCTCACCTAACAACAACTTGCCAAGCCCTTGACCTTGATGCTGGGGTAATACGCAGATGTCCATCAAGGTCGCATCCTCAAATAGCATATGCATAATAGCAAAGCCCTTAAGCCCGCCATTTAGCTCGATACCTATCACATGATAAAAACGCCCGAAACAAGTCTCTATCGTCATTTGAGACATAGGAAACTGATGACATTGCTGTTCAATCATCGCCATATTCGATGCGTCTTCAGAAGTCAGTGGTACTAATAAACAACTCATACTCTTATCCAATAACAGGGACAACCATCTTAACTTAGTCGCAGCATGGGAGCTGTTCAACCAAACAAACGATCACCACCGCATATTCATCGCCGCTAGTAAATCGAGTTTTTTCACAATCTTTCATATATTGTCGATTTTCATTCATCCACACCACGAAAGCCATTAACAACACTTCTCTAATATTGGTGTCATTGAAAAGCTAAGAATGAAGAGAGCAGATTATGGCACAACAAGATCCAACTAATACAGCCTCGAGCGTTAAATCTAAAGAGCTGAAGGCGCTTGGATTTATCATTTTGCTGTTATTTCCAATCATTACTATCACAGGCATTAGCGCCTATGGCTTTGTCATATGGATGATTCAAGCCTTTGGCGGCGTTGTCGCACATTAATCCTCAAGTTAATCAATAGCCAATCTTATAAAGGATGCTGTTATGAAGTGGTTTATCAATACCTGGCGCACACTCAACCAGCCAGCCAAATATCTAACCTTAGGCACAATCAGCCTATCGGCGTTTCTCATGGGGATTATCTTCTGGGGTGGTTTTAATACAGCCTTAGAACTGACCAATACAGAGGAGTTCTGTATCAGCTGTCACAGCATGGAAAGTAAACCCTACCAAGAACTGCAACAAACAGTGCATTGGTCAAATCACTCAGGTGTTCGTGCTACCTGCCCTGACTGCCATGTGCCCCATAACTGGAGCCGTAAAATAGGCCGTAAAATTGAAGCCTCTCACGATATGTGGGGCTGGTTACTACAGACAGTCAACACAGAAGAAAAGTTCGAAGCAAAGCGCTTAGAAATGGCCAGCCGCGAATGGAAACGCTTCGATCGCGATAATTCATTGGCATGTAAAAATTGTCACAACTACAACTCAATGAAATGGGATGAGATGTCAAAGCTGGCACAAAAGCAGATGAAGCGCGCCGCAGAGATAGATCAAAGCTGTGTCGATTGCCACAAAGGCATCGCCCACAAGCTCCCAGATATGGGTACCGCGCGAGCGCCAGAGCTAATTGCCCAAGTCGGCGCAGGGGAAGGTAGCCTACAAGTGGGTGAACATTACTTCACAGCACTAACTAAGCCTCTCTATTTTAATGGAAAAACAGATGTCGAAGCCGGCACATTAAACATTGCTACCAAAGTTACCGTACTGGAGACCCAAGGCAATCGCGTCAAAATTGGTATCGATGGCTGGCGTAAGAAGATTGGCGCAGGCCGAGTTATCTATTTCGATTTTGGGCTTAATATCCTCTCAGCTCAATTATCAAAAGATGCCGCCTTAGAGGAAGGTGTGATGGCCGTTTTCGAACAGAAGGAAGATCCAATGACAGGCTTAATTTGGCAACGAGTTGAAGCTCAAATTTGGACTGACAGCGACTATCTAGTCAAAGATCTACAACCTCTTTGGGACTATGCCCGTGACACATACTCCAGCAGTTGCAGTGTCTGCCATACCCAACCCGCAGAGGCTCATTTTGATGCCAACAGCTGGCCAGGGATGTTTCAAGGCATGATAGCGTTCGTCAATATGGACCAAGATACCCAAGCACTCGTGCAGAAGTACTTGCAAGAGCATTCATCTACTTTCGACAAATCAGCGCACTAAAAGGATATCATCATGAACAGAAGAGATTTTCTTAAAGGCTTAGCGGCCACCTCTTATATGGGTCTGAGTGGTACCTCGGTATTAGCGCCACTTAATGCGCTGGCGGCGGCTGGCACTCAAGCCAATGACGACTGGTTAACCACGGGTTCCCACTTCGGCGCGTTTAAGATGAAGCGCAAAAATGGCGTTATCGATCAGGTCATTCCCTTTGACTTAGACAAGTACCCTACCGATATGATCAATGGGATTAAGGGCTTAGTCTACAACCCATCACGAGTTCGCTATCCGATGGTGCGACTCGACTTTTTACTAAAAGGTCACAAGAGTGATACCACGCAGCGCGGTGACTTCCGCTTCGTACGTGTCACCTGGGATAAAGCGCTAGGTCTATTTAAAGATTCTTTAGACGAAGTACAAACCAAGTATGGACCATCGGGCCTACATGCGGGTCAAACGGGCTGGCGCGCGACGGGGCAGTTGCATTCAAGCACCAGCCACATGCAGCGTGCCGTCGGTATGCATGGTAACTTCGTCAAAAAAATCGGAGACTATTCAACCGGCGCAGGCCAAACCATTTTGCCTTACATCTTAGGGTCGACCGAAGTGTATGCCCAAGGCACCTCATGGCCGTTGATCCTTGAGGAGTCTAACACCATCATTTTATGGTCAAACGATCCCTATAAAAATCTGCAAGTGGGTTGGAATGCTGAAACTCATGAATCATATGGCTATCTTGCCCAGCTGAAAGAGAAAGTGCAGCAAGGCAAGATCCGCGTGATCAGCATAGATCCCGTGGTGACCAAAACCCAACAATACTTGGGCTGTGAGCAACTTTACATTAATCCACAAACTGACGTGGCCTTAATGCTCGGCATTGCCTATGAGATGGTTACTAAAAAATTACACGACGAGCAGTTCATCGAAGGTTACAGCCTAGGTTTTCAACAATTTTTACCTTACTTGATGGGCGAGTCTGATGGCATTGCTAAGACGCCTGAGTGGGCCAGCGAGATCACAGGTGTTAGCCCTGACATTATCCGTGATTTAGCCAAGGTGATGACTAAAGGTCGCACCCAAATCATGATGGGCTGGTGTATTCAGCGCCAACAACACGGCGAGCAACCTTATTGGATGGCTGCGGTACTAGCCACTATGATTGGCCAAATTGGTTTACCTGGCGGCGGAATTAGCTATGGCCATCACTACTCGAGTATTGGTGTGCCCTCTTCAGGAGCTGCTGCGCCAGGCGCTTTCCCTCGTAACCTTGATGAGGGCCAAAAACCCTTATTTGATAACAATGATTTCAAAGGCACAAGCAGCACTATTCCTGTTGCCCGTTGGATTGATGCCATTTTAGAACCAGGTAAGACTATCGATGCCAACGGCGCTAAAGTGACCTATCCAGACATTAAGATGATGGTGTTTTCGGGTAACAACCCTTGGAGTCATCACCAAGATAGAAATAAGATGAAGCAAGCATTCCAAAAGTTGGAGTGTGTGGTCACCATAGATATGAACTGGACGGCAACCTGTCGATTCTCCGATATTGTGTTACCGGCTTGCACCACATTTGAACGCAACGACATCGACGTCTATGGCAGTTACGCCAACCGCGGTATTTTGGCGATGCAGAAAATGGTTGAGCCCTTATTCGAAAGTCTGTCAGATTTTGAGATCTTTACTCGCTTCGCCAAAATTATGGGTAAAGAGAAAGAATACACCCGTGGCATGTCTGAGTTTGACTGGCTTAAAAAACTCTATAACGACTGTAAAGCCGATAATGAGGGTAAGTTTGACATGCCTGATTTCGACACCTTCTGGCAGGCGGGTTATGTTCACTTTGGTGAAGGCAAGCCTTGGACACGTCACGCTGACTTCAGAAGCGATCCGGAAATGAACCCGCTGGGCACCCCTTCGGGGCTAATCGAAATATTTAGCCGTAAAATCGCCCAATTTAATTACGATGACTGCCCTGGCCACCCAACATGGATGGAAAAAGCAGAGCGTAGCCATGGAGGCCCAGGTTCTGACAAGCACCCAATGTGGATGCAATCTTGCCACCCTGATAAACGCTTGCATTCGCAAATGTGTGAATCACAGCAATATCGTGAAACATACACGGTTCAAGGCAGAGAGCCTGTGTACTTAAACCCTATAGATGCCAAACAAAGGGGCATTAATGACGGTGATATCGTGCGCGTATTTAACGACCGTGGTCAACTTTTGGCTGGTGCAGTGATTTCAGACAGCTTCCCCCGCGGAGTTATCCGTATCCACGAAGGGGCTTGGTATGGTCCTGTAGGTAAAGACGGATCTAAGCAAGGGGGCAATGAGATCGGCGCATTATGCAGCTATGGCGATCCGAATACCTTGACACAAGATATTGGCAGTTCCAAGCTCGCCCAAGCCTGTAGCGCTTACACTTGTTTAGTCGACTTCGAAAAATATCGAGGAAAAGTGCCAGAAGTCAGTTCGTTTAGCGGCCCGATTGAAACCCAAATCTAAGCTGCGACCATCGACTCGCGCCAAGTCTCACTTGGCGCTTAAGTTAACGACTTAGATTGGATCACAGGAGATCACATAGATGAATGATAAGAGAATTTATAATACCCCCATGAACCAAGGCCGTTCTATGGTTTACCGACTGCTCTCGTCGCTGTTTGCCAAAGAGCTAGATCATCAGCTATTAGATGAACTCAAAGGCGAACAGGCACAAGTCTTTTTGGCCCATCTAGCGAGCGACCCTTTATTCAGCGAAGATATTGCCACGCTAAATAGTGTGCTAGCGCAATTAACCTCAGATAACGCGCTATTAGAGCTGGCAGCCGATTATTGTGGACTGTTTTTAGTTGGCACAAAACACAGCGCAAATCCTTATGCGAGTCTTTATCTTAATGATATGTCTACAGAAGATCCGCAGCTATTTGGCGAGCATCATCAGCAACTACAAACCTATCTACAACAAAGTCAGCTGGCGGTTCAAAGTGAGTTTCCAGAGCCTGCCGATCACCTCGCAGTGATCTTAGCTTATGTCGCCCATCAAGCCTGTAACTGTGATGATAAGGGGCAACTGGACTTTATTCGACAATACTTAAACGCTTGGCTGCCGAGCTTTACTCAAAAAGTGACCTCAGTTGATACAGGGAAATTTTATGCAGCACTCGCTCACCTGACTCAAGTTTGGGTTGCGAGTGATTGTGAGCAACTGGCAGCTAGCCAATAATATTCATCCATCTATCCAGTGAATGACCCAAAGAAAAACACCGAGCAAGATCGGTGTTTTTCTTATCGCTGTAGCCGAGTCTATTTTCCTAAGGCAAGCGCTGTAATCTCTCCCCTAATGCACCAAGAGAGGCTTGCCACACCTGTTTAAGTAGCAAATATGAGGGCTCGTCGATACCGCTCTCTTCCAATTGCCGACATAACTGACTTAAGGCTAGCAGACCCATGCTGGCACTACTTCCTTTTAGGGCGTGCAGCAAGGGCGCATACTCTTGTGGCTGTGTCGCTAGCGCTTTGATTTGTTTTTCGCTGCTGACCATAAAAATATCCAGCATCTCCGTTACTGCGTCGACACCAAGATACTCTAAGTCATCATTAATTTGCTGCTCATCTAACAAAGGCTCTGCGCTGTCTAGCGATTTAGCCCGCCCCGCCCCAACATAGGTTAAATCAGTATCAGGCGAAGTGGTGGCATCAGGAGTATTAGACTGATCAAGGCTGTCGCTCGGTTGCTTGGCAATACCAATCCAACTTGCTAACGACTGCATATTAAGCGGCTTAGCCAGCACCTCATCGAAACCTGAAGCTTGATACGCTTTAATATCCTCATCTTGAATCTGTGCCGTAAAGGCCGCAATACTGATATGGGTCTGGGCCTGACAGGCTATCTGTTTAAGCTCTGCCAACAACTCAATTCCGGAGCCATCGCCGAGTTGAATATCAAGCATGATACCGTCAAATTGCGACGCACTATCGAGTGCGTATAAGGCTCTAGCTTGAGCACAACTTTCGGCCAGCACGGACTGATGCCCTAGGTGTGCTAAAAAGCCTTGTGCTACCATGGCATTGACCTTGTTATCCTCGACCACTAACACATATTTAGACAATACTTGTGGTTGTTGCTCTAGAGTTAGCTGCTCTGCTTGCTCACAAATATGCAATGGTAAACTAAAGCCAAATGTCGACCCTTGACCAACCTCGCTGTTGACCCAAATACATTGACTTGAAGTGTCGAGGCCATTCATTAATGCCACCAACTCTTTACAAATGGCTAGCCCAAGACCTGTCCCCCGTGTTCGCCCTTGATTGGGCTGAACACCATAAGCGATAAACAGTTGATCCATAGCTGCATCACTAATACCTACACCGGTGTCTGATATTTCAAATGTCAACCGTTGCTGAACCACAGAGACCCGCATCTGAATCTCGCCAATTGAGGTAAACTTAATCGCATTACCCAGCAGATTAAACAACACTTGGCGCAACTTGGGACCATCTAAACTGACCCATTTGGGCAAATCATCCCGCACTAAGGATAAAGATAACCCCGACAAGCCCGCGCCAGCCAACATGATCGCCATCACTTCATCAAGTAGCTCATCGAGGGCAACTGGCCTAGGCTCGTTAGTCAGCTTACCTTGCTCTAACCGCGAGAAATCTAAGATATCGTTGAGTACAGTTTGCAATAAGGTGCCACTATACTGAGATAGCGCTAACATCTGCTTTTGAGCTGGAGGTAATGGTGAATGGCCTAATAATGTTAAGGTCCCTAAAAGACCATTCAATGGTGTACGAATCTCGTGACTCATAGTCGCAAGAAAGAGGGATTTGGCCTTACTCGCTTGCTCAGCCATAACCCTTGCCGCGGAGTGACCTTTTGCTTCTGCATCGAGTTGACGATTGGCCTCTGCAAGCTCAATAGTACGTGCCTGTACCGTACTTTCCAGCGACGCTTTATGGGCAAACAATTCAGATGCTGTCTCTTGCAGCTCTAATTGGAGCGCTTGATTCTGAGTGGTCTTTTGCTTAAAAGCATCAATAGCCGATGCCATTGCGGTAAGCTCATCATCACCGTGAGGATCGAGAGCAACGTCTGTATTGCCCTGGCTTAACTGAGATAACGCTGTAGTGGCTTCATTAAGGCGTAAAGCAATGCCTCTATAGATAACGCGATAGACCACTAATATCATGATAAACAGCATTAAAAACCCAGTAGCCCAGAGCCCTAACTTAGCCCACAACAATTGTAGCAAAAACTCACTACGCGCATCGTCAGCCTGAGCTTGTTGCGCCTTCATCGCACTATCCACAAATTTATTCAGCTGGCTGAGTTTATCTGTCAGCATCAAAAGTTGTGTATTTTGCTTTGTCAGCACTTGAGCATAACGCTGCTGAAGACGTAAACCTAAATTAACCTCCCTTAATATGACCAACTCTCGCTCAAGCTCTGTTGCTCTAACAGGATCGCGAACTAACCCGTTAAGTAGCTCAAGTGGCATCAAATCAATTTGCCCATCGCCTAATTCGCCAGAAAAAGGACTCGGGATCTGAGGATCATTTCTATCGCTGACACGATCAGCATTGAGACTTAAGCCTTGTGGTGAGAGCGCTCGAGACATGCTAACTAACACTTTATTTAGACCAAGTTGTTGCTCGGGAGATTGTAATAACTGGCCAACCAAAGCGATATGATGAACTAATACCAGCGCTCGATTTAGCCGCTCACGGATATCTAAATCTTGCTCTATGATGGTATCCAAAAGATATGCACTTTGCTCATCTCCTGCGACCTCAGGGTACGCCAAACTCAGTTTAGCTAAAATGGCCGAATCAACCACCGCAAGCTCGGCTTCAAGCAATACACTACTATTACTGGCAGCCTCTGCAAGTTTGCGTCCCTTTTCATTCAGCAGAGTCGTCAAGGCCAATCGATCGCCAACTTGGCGACCCAATAGAGAGAGATCATGTATAATTTCGCCAGCAAACAGCGCTAGGTGCCGATCATTGTTGACTTCAATACCTTGTACATTCAGGGAGTTTAACTGCTCAATGGCGGCAAGGAGGTTTGTACTTTCAATCGAAAGTTTACGACCCAGAAACGCCCTTTGAGCCTCTTCCTCTACCTGTTCAAGCCCCTGAGCATTATCGAGTAGCCCATTAGATGACTGCATCAATTGCCTTGCAGCCTCAGAGGCCGGTAACGCCTCCTCGTATAAATACCTGTCTGCAAGCTTTACCCAATAAAGCGACAGACTGCCCAGACTAACCAACAATAACAGCAGCAGCCCAAGGAGACTGAACGCCAACATAAGGCGACCGACTAAGCTTTTACCTGAGAGTGATAATGCGCTCACATTCATTCCTTAAACTGTTACAATCAATCAAATTTAGCTTTGTTTAATCATAATAAAACCTAATAGAGACTATAAGATGCGACCACTCATATACATACTCATAGCTTATTTAGGGATATTAACATCTTCTGTTGATGCTGCTACGGACTCATCATGGGTATTAGAACAACGTACACCATTCAATAACAGAATTCAGACTTCAAACCTCATCCAATATAAAACACTCGCGACCGCCAAAAAACCTTGGCGAATTTGCGCGCTAGTCCCCCATCTTAAGGACGCCTATTGGATCGGTATAGACTACGGCTTAGTTTCACAAGCTAAGCATCTAGGTATCAACTTAGAGTTATTTGAAGCTGGTAGCTATTACAGAAAAGAGCAGCAACTAAAACAACTAGAAAACTGCCTCAACCAGCCTTTCGATGCCATATTATTGGGGACAGTCGATCCGAACCTTCTTAAAAATTATCAAGGAGATATCAACAAACCCATACTCGCATTAGTTAACCGACTCGATAGCTCAGTCATTAAGACTCGAATAGGGGTAAATTGGTACCAAATGGGTTGGACGGCAGGCAACTACATCAGCCAATCGGTAACGCAATCGCAATCCTCATCGCCCATAAAGCTAGCACTGCTCACTGGGCCAGAAAAGGTTGGCGGTAGTGATTGGGTCGAACAAGGTATTCTTGATGCAATAGCCGATAGCCCTGTCGAAGTGTCTTCGATCCGTCACGCCGATAATAATCGCGATCTGTATCGCGACCAGCTCCATAACCTACTCAAAGATCATATACCAAATTATATTCTTGGCAGTGCAGTTGCAGTTGAAGCAGCCATCGGCTCTTTACGACATTTAGATCTTACTGAACAAGTTAAGCTTATTAGCAGCTACTCATCCCCAGCAACGCTACGCGGACTCTATCGCCACAAAGTTGCTTTTAGCAGTGACGACCAAGTTGTGCTCCAAGGTAAACTGGCGATTGATGTAGTCGTAAAAGAACTCGAAGGAGCCCTAGCATTTGGTGATATAGGGCCAAAAATACAAGCATTAGAACAAGGGAACGTAAAACTCAATGCGCTAGAAAACAGTTTAGCGCCTGCCGATTTCTATCCTATTTACCGGGTGACTCAACCCACTAATCCTCAACTTTAGTGGCAAATAAGTAGCCTTCACCATGAACCGTTACGAATAGTTCTGTATGTAGCTTATTGCGTAAGCGGCGAATCAGGACATCTATCGTTCTATCATTAACATCTTCACTTCTATGACTCGTTTGCTGCATTAGCCGCTCTCGAGACATGACTTGTTGTGGGTGCAATGCAAAAGCGGTCAGTAGTTCAAACTCTGCTTTAGTGAGTTTAATCACTTCTTCACCTTTTTTGAGCTTTCGACTATTTAACTCCAAGATATATTGATCAAAAACAATTTGGTCGTCATTACGCTCAAATTGTGCAACCACTTCTTGCTGTGCCTTTTTAACCAGAGACATACGCCAAAGTAAGTTTTTGACCCTCACTAACAGTTCTCTTAATTCAAATGGCTTAGTGACGTAATCATCGGCGCCCATCTCAAGGCCAACAATTTTATCTATGGTTTCATCACGTCCGGTGACTAAAATGATCCCAACATCTGAACGACTTCTGAGATCACGCGCTAAACTCAATCCATCTAAACCAGGCAAATTGACATCCAACATCACCAAATCGATATGTTGTTTGGCAAATTGTTGCCACATCTGCTCACCGTCAGCAGCCTCAAGCACTCGATAGCCTTCACGCTCAAAATACCCCTTCAAACGAGCACGTATAACGGCTTCGTCATCTACAACAAGTACAGTATTAGGCAACCCACTATGTGTCATTTTATCGATCCCGATAAGCTATCAAATAATATTCTCAACTACTAATATTCTGTCATATTTGCATATAAAGAATATACACAATGTTTAACTCAACGGGCTGACAAAGCATGGATCTGAATAGCGATATATCCACAAACAGATCCACGCCCAGATGAAGAAAACTCAACCAAGGTGACGATTAAAAGCTTTTGCTAATACCAGCAACAATTCGATCATCGAAGATTTTTGTTTGTGTACCGTAAACCTTGTGATCAGAATCCACTGTGCTGCCATGATAACGCACATCGAAATTAATCCCAGCATAGGCCTTACTCACACCAAGATTCCAATGTCCCCAACCTTCAGCGCCTTCACCGTCTAAGTCCTGATAACCTAGACTACCAGAAACTTTCAACCCATTATCAAATGTATAGCTTTGATGTACCGCGTAGTTAACCCCTTGCCAACCATCCACACCAAACCAGTCATCAACCGTCGGCGTCACTTCAAGTTGCAAGTTAGCACGACCAAATTGCTTACCAACCTTAATCCATAACTCAGTGTAGTTTGAGTAAGACGCGCCAGGATAAAGATAAGAGAAGACCATGACATCATAACTTATACCGCTATCACCAAACTCACCCGCTTTACCTATATAAGGCGCTGTAACTATTTCCAGATTAGGGTCTGCAAATTTGATATTGGATGCAAATACGCCAGTATACCAGCCTGCATCATTTCCCCATCCAAGCGTCCCCTGAACTACAGGGACGTCGCCGTCCATGGTTTCTGATTCACCGCGAAAGACATAATCTGAAGCGAAAGTAACATTACCATTGATGCTTCCACCGAAGAGTTCACCATCTGCAGCAGTAGCACTTAAGGGCAAAGCTGAAAAGAGTAATCCACTTAACAAGATTGATTGAGCTATATGACGTTTTGTATTCATGTTTATCATCCTATATTTACTGCTTTTATTAATAGGATGACTATATGGAAAACTTATGAATAGCTATTAGGATGAATATGAACTAACAAGAAACAAATATGAAAACTTATGAAATAAATCGATTAATGATCTTATATAAGAAGAGAGGATCAGGTTAACGCCATTAACGATCTAAACCCTGTTTCTCTAAATGATCGATAATTTGCCGCCATAGCTGGCGTTTTTCCTGTGACGAAGATTGTAAATCAGACAATGGCGAACTCGACACCCAGGCAACCCTTGGACGCGTCTTGTGTTCACGCATGTCCCAGACGACCTCAACACCACGAATAGGTTTATTGGAAAATCTGCAAGCTTGTATATCCACGCCTAACAAATCCAATATTGATGTCACCAAGGATGTATCGGGGATATCACCATCATGCAAAACTAGATACAGTTTAACCGTATTATCAGCGACCCGCCAACGTGTAATCTTCATCGCATCTAAAAAAGCTGATTTATTCATCTAATACCCCGAGTTAACCACTCAACACAGGATACCAGTTAACACTAGGGTTTGGCATCGTTGAAAATAAATATTAAAAAATAAGAAAGGCCTAGCATTTCTGCTAGGCCTTCTAGAATTTGGCAGGGGTGGCAGGACTCGAACCCGCAACCATCGGTTTTGGAGACCGCTGTTCTACCAATTGGAACTACACCCCTGTTGACGTGGGGCATTATGCAAAAATGACTCTAAAAGGTAAAGGACTTTTTATGACTAAATGGCTTAACTGCAGCTTTTTCATGCAAGACCGTTAATATTACCAGTGTTGATGCGGATTTTAAGCAAAAAGCGAGAGCTGCACGCTTAGCTTTCTGTTTAGTAACTTACCAACCCGCACGCTATATACCCTTTTCTCGCAAAATCATTGAACACTCAGAATGCACCAAGCAATAGCCTCCAGCTTCTTATGTATTATAAAAACACTGCATATGTCCTACCTTCAGATATTCCTCCACACTAATCAAGATGCCATTACTCTCTACAACATCACACCATTTCATCTTAATACTTAGTCACTATTGCCCACTCTCTACGACATAAAGAGATCACTCTTTTCGTATCACTACTGAAGTTGCTCCAAGCGTCAGAGCAAGCAGCTAGGCTGCTAGCTGAGGGGCCCACACTGCGTAAGCAGCTTTGGGCTGCATGTGAAGTAACAGCTTCGCGGAGCGTAGAAAGCAAAAAGCCCTAGCTTTTTAGGCTAGGGCTTTTTGCTTTATTAGGCGCCAGTCATGGCCAGCTACGCTAAAGCTTCGCGCTGACCTACATGGATGTAGGGAATGCTGAAAGTGTCGGGAATATGTTTTAGCCATAAGTACATCGCTCTCGCGATATTCGCCCTACTTCACATGGAAATGCACCTCACTACGTTCGGACTATTTACTTCCCCATGTTCGAGTGGTCATTTCAAAAGCTGTTAAACGAAAAAATCCCCAACACAAAGTGCTGGGGATTTATCGACTCTCTTTCGAGAATAAATAGGCGCCTGGAAATGACCTACTCTCACATGGGGAGACCCCACACTACCATCGGCGCGATTGCGTTTCACTTCTGAGTTCGGGATGGGATCAGGTGGTGCCACAATGCTATGGTTTCCAGACAAATTTGGAAATTTAGAAAGCTGTTCCCGCCTAAGCAGGAAGTTTTAAAATTGAGTCACACTAAATCAAGTGGCTGTATTCTTTCGCTAAGTATTCACTTAGTTAGAAACCCTTTTGGGTTGTATGGTTAAGCCTCACGGGTCATTAGTACAAGTTAGCTCAACGCCTCACAACGCTTACACACCTTGCCTATCAACGTAGTAGTCTCCTACGGCCCTTTAGAGAGCTTAAAGCTCTAGGGATGACTCATCTTAGGGCTCGCTTCCCGCTTAGATGCTTTCAGCGGTTATCGATTCCGAACGTAGCTACCGGGCAATGCCATTGGCATGACAACCCGAACACCAGCGGTTCGTCCACTCCGGTCCTCTCGTACTAGGAGCAGCTCCCTTCAATCATCCAACGCCCACGGCAGATAGGGACCGAACTGTCTCACGACGTTCTGAACCCAGCTCGCGTACCACTTTAAATGGCGAACAGCCATACCCTTGGGACCGACTTCAGCCCCAGGATGTGATGAGCCGACATCGAGGTGCCAAACACCGCCGTCGATATGAACTCTTGGGCGGTATCAGCCTGTTATCCCCGGAGTACCTTTTATCCGTTGAGCGATGGCCCTTCCATTCAGAACCACCGGATCACTATGACCTACTTTCGTACCTGCTCGACGTGTATGTCTCGCAGTTAAGCTGGCTTATGCCATTGCACTAACCGTACGATGTCCGACCGTACTTAGCCAACCTTCGTGCTCCTCCGTTACTCTTTGGGAGGAGACCGCCCCAGTCAAACTACCCACCAGGCACTGTCCTCAACCCCGATTCAGGGGCCAGAGTTAGAACATCAACACTACAAGGGTGGTATTTCAAGGTTGACTCCAACAAGACTGGCGTCTCATCTTCAAAGTCTCCCACCTATCCTACACATGTAGGGTCAATGTTCAGTGCCAAGCTATAGTAAAGGTTCACGGGGTCTTTCCGTCTAGCCGCGGGTATACGGCATCTTCACCGCAATTTCAACTTCACTGAGTCTCGGCTGGAGACAGCGTGGCCATCATTACGCCATTCGTGCAGGTCGGAACTTACCCGACAAGGAATTTCGCTACCTTAGGACCGTTATAGTTACGGCCGCCGTTTACCGGGGCTTCGATCATGAGCTTCTCCGAAGATAACCCAATCAATTAACCTTCCGGCACCGGGCAGGCGTCACACCGTATACTTCCTCTTGCGAGTTTGCACAGTGCTGTGTTTTTGATAAACAGTTGCAGCCACCTGGTATCTGCGACTCCCGTCAGCTTAAAGAGCAAGTCTCATCACCAACAGGAGCGTACCTTCTCCCGAAGTTACGGTACCATTTTGCCTAGTTCCTTCAGCCGAGTTCTCTCAAGCGCCTTGGTATTCTCTACCCAACCACCTGTGTCGGTTTGGGGTACGATTCCTGCTAACCTGAAGCTTAGAAGATTTTCCTGGAAGCATGGCATCAACTACTTCAGTTCCGTAGAACCTCGTCGTCAACTCTCAGTGTATGTGCACCCGGATTTGCCTAAGTGCACCACCTACTGCCTTAAACGCGGACAACCAACGCCGCGCTAGCCTAGCCTTCTCCGTCTCTCCATCGCAGTTAGCAAAAGTACAGGAATATTAACCTGTTTCCCATCGACTACGCCTTTCGGCCTCGCCTTAGGGGTCGACTCACCCTGCCCTGATTAACATTGGACAGGAACCCTTGGTCTTTCGGCGAGGGGGTTTTTCACCCCCTTTATCGTTACTCATGTCAGCATTCGCACTTCTGATACCTCCAGCGTGGGTTACCCCTTCACCTTCAACGGCTTACAGAACGCTCCTCTACCGCACTAGCGCAAGCGCTAGTACCCATAGCTTCGGTGTATTGCTTAGCCCCGTTAAATCTTCCGCGCAGGCCGACTCGACTAGTGAGCTATTACGCTTTCTTTAAATGATGGCTGCTTCTAAGCCAACATCCTAGCTGTCTAAGCCTTCCCACATCGTTTCCCACTTAGCAATAACTTTGGGACCTTAGCTGATGGTCTGGGTTGTTTCCCTTTTCACGACGGACGTTAGCACCCGCCGTGTGTCTCCCGAGTAGTACTCATTGGTATTCGGAGTTTGCAAAGGGTTGGTAAGTCGGGATGACCCCCTAGCCTTAACAGTGCTCTACCCCCAATGGTATTCGCTCGAGGCGCTACCTAAATAGCTTTCGAGGAGAACCAGATATCTCCCGGTTTGATTGGCCTTTCACCCCCAGCCACAAGTCATCACCGCATTTTTCAACATACGTGTGTTCGGTCCTCCAGTTGATGTTACTCAACCTTCAACCTGCCCATGGCTAGATCACCGGGTTTCGGGTCTACACCTTGCAACTAAACGCGCAGTTAACACTCGGTTTCCCTACGGCTCCGCTATTCGCTTAACCTCGCTACAAAATGTAAGTCGCTGACCCATTATACAAAAGGTACGCAGTCACGGTCTCAAGAACCGCTCCCACTGCTTGTACGTATACGGTTTCAGGTTCTATTTCACTCCCCTCACAGGGGTTCTTTTCGCCTTTCCCTCACGGTACTGGTTCACTATCGGTCAGTCAGGAGTATTTAGCCTTGGAGGATGGTCCCCCCATGTTCAGACAAGATGTCACGTGTCCCGTCCTACTCGTTTTCACGTAAAGTTAGTTTTCATGTACGGGGCTATCACCCTGTGCCGCTGTGCTTTCCAACACATTCCACTAACACCCTCTACGCTTAAGGGCTAATCCCCGTTCGCTCGCCGCTACTAGGGGAATCTCGGTTGATTTCTTTTCCTGAGGGTACTTAGATGTTTCAGTTCCCCTCGTTCGCCTCACAACACTATGTATTCATGTTGTGATACTAGCTTATGCTAGTGGGTTTCCCCATTCGGACATCGTTAGCTCAAATGCTTGTTACTAGCTCGCCAACGCTTTTCGCAAGTTACTACGTCCTTCATCGCCTCTGACTGCCAAGGCATCCACCGTATACGCTTAGTCACTTAACCATACAACCCAAATGAGTTTCACAAGGAAACAAACTTTATCAAGCGGGTAAGCTTGATGTTGTATCGCAACTAATGGTGTTTACTTTCGCCAAAAGAATACTCATGAATCATCATCCTAATTAAAGGGAATGATTCGGCACTTGATTTAAGTGTTTGAGAACTCAATTTTAATTTTCGCGTCAATGCTACAAATAATTACGTACAAGTACGTCATTATCCCTTTCACATTAACACTATCAGCTTTCCAAATTTTTAAAGAACAAGCATCGCCGTTAAGACGTGCCACCTGCTCTAACAAGAACAAGTTATCTGTGTGAACACTCAACAAACATTAAGTTAGTCGTATAGGTAAGGAGGTGATCCAGCCCCAGGTTCCCCTAGGGCTACCTTGTTACGACTTCACCCCAGTCATGAACCACACCGTGGTAAACGCCCTCCCGAAGGTTAAGCTATCTACTTCTGGTGCAGCCCACTCCCATGGTGTGACGGGCGGTGTGTACAAGGCCCGGGAACGTATTCACCGTGGCATTCTGATCCACGATTACTAGCGATTCCGACTTCATGGAGTCGAGTTGCAGACTCCAATCCGGACTACGACAAGCTTTGTGAGATTAGCTCCACCTCGCGGCTTTGCAACCCTCTGTACTTGCCATTGTAGCACGTGTGTAGCCCTACTCGTAAGGGCCATGATGACTTGACGTCGTCCCCACCTTCCTCCGGTTTATCACCGGCAGTCTCCCTAAAGTTCCCACCATTACGTGCTGGCAAATAAGGATAAGGGTTGCGCTCGTTGCGGGACTTAACCCAACATTTCACAACACGAGCTGACGACAGCCATGCAGCACCTGTCTCAGAGCTCCCGAAGGCACCAATCCATCTCTGGAAAGTTCTCTGGATGTCAAGAGTAGGTAAGGTTCTTCGCGTTGCATCGAATTAAACCACATGCTCCACCGCTTGTGCGGGCCCCCGTCAATTCATTTGAGTTTTAACCTTGCGGCCGTACTCCCCAGGCGGTCTACTTAATGCGTTAGCTTGAGAACCCAGTGTTCAAGACACCAAATTCCGAGTAGACATCGTTTACGGCGTGGACTACCAGGGTATCTAATCCTGTTTGCTCCCCACGCTTTCGTACATGAGCGTCAGTCTTTGTCCAGGGGGCCGCCTTCGCCACCGGTATTCCTTCAGATCTCTACGCATTTCACCGCTACACCTGAAATTCTACCCCCCTCTACAAGACTCTAGTCTGCCAGTTCGAAATGCAGTTCCCAGGTTGAGCCCGGGGCTTTCACATCTCGCTTAACAAACCGCCTGCGTACGCTTTACGCCCAGTAATTCCGATTAACGCTTGGACCCCTCGTATTACCGCGGCTGCTGGCACGAAGTTAGCCGGTCCTTCTTCTGCGAGTAACGTCACACCTAAACGCTATTAACGCTTAAGCTTTCCTCCTCGCTGAAAGTGCTTTACAACCCGAAGGCCTTCTTCACACACGCGGCATGGCTGCATCAGGCTTGCGCCCATTGTGCAATATTCCCCACTGCTGCCTCCCGTAGGAGTCTGGGCCGTGTCTCAGTCCCAGTGTGGCTGATCATCCTCTCAGAACAGCTAGGGATCGTCGCCTTGGTGAGCCATTACCTCACCAACTAGCTAATCCCACCTAGGTACATCCAATCGCAGAAGGCCCGAAGGTCCCCTCTTTTCCCCCGTAGGGCGTATGCGGTATTAGCAGTCGTTTCCAACTGTTATCCCCCTCGACTGGGCAGTTCCCTAGGCATTACTCACCCGTCCGCCGCTCGTCAGCAAATTAGCAAGCTAATTCCTGTTACCGCTCGACTTGCATGTGTTAGGCCTGCCGCCAGCGTTCAATCTGAGCCATGATCAAACTCTTCAATTAAAGTTTTGTTGAAGCTTAAAGCTTCGGCTCAATGAATTCTGATTCCACATTAAAGACTCGGAAGAATCTCTAACATGTTGTACATATTGCTATGAACACTCATCTTACATTGAGTAAAATTTTTGATTGCTTTACATCCGAAGACAGAAAAGCAATTTCGAATAACTCAACACCTGTGAGTGTCCACACAGATTTCTTGTTTCATCTTGTTAAAGAGCGTGGCTAACATGACGATTGACTCGTTCATTTAGCCGCCGTTGACGCTAGGTCGTTGGCTTAGGGATGCGTATTCTACACTTCCCATTGTCGGCGTCAAGTGCTTATTTTAAGAAGTTTTCCAAGCGATGATTTGTTAACCACTAATGTAATTATCAATCAACACTGGAAGCCTACCGAAGCGCTTACCACCACATTCAAATCGCTTGCGATTTTGAATCCCTAACACCGCTGCAAGTCCCATACAATCTAGCTTGTCGCTAACTCGTTGGCCTGCTGTGCCGTGTCAGTGGATGCGCATTATAGGGAGTTCTCGGATGGGCGCAAGGGCTTTTTTACACAAACCCAGCGAACGCTCACTTTTCAAACAAAACCATTCAGAATCAGTGTAATCTCACACAAAATGCAACAATTACAAAGCAATTAAGCAACACGCCTTTTTAATTCCAGCTTTATTGCTCACCTTACTCTCACTAACACTCAGTGTTAAGTATGATTAGTTAAGCCTTAGCGGAAGAATAAGTCTGGCACACAAATGACGACCCTGCCAAAAATCTTATTTAAAGATTTAACTATTAGCATTCTCAGAGTTAATCGTTTGAGCGCGATGAGGGTTTACGGCCTCCTTCGACCTGCTCTGATGCATTTTCAACAGCATCACAAGGCTCCTCAGAAATCACATCGTCATCATCACCCACCACGTCGCTTACCTTAAGTTTCTTAACTCTACGTATTGTGTAGATAGGTCCAGAGACGGCATATAGAAGAAATGCGCCGAAGAGAATAGTCGCAGGTTGGACAGACACAATGACGAATAGCCCAACTAAAGCAAGTATTACAATAAAGTTGACCTTACTTCGCCAGTCATAGTCTTTAAAGGAGTAATACCGAAAATTACTTACCATTAATAGACCAACGCCTCCGGTCAGCAATGTAAGCAGGTAACTCACCTGACTACCTGTAATGTCGTAATAAGTTCCGGTCCAGATCGCCCCCGCGATAATGGCTGCCGCCGCAGGACTTGCTAAACCTTGAAAATAACGTTTATCAGCAACGCCAACCTGCGTATTAAAGCGCGCTAAACGCAGCGCAGCTCCCGCACAATAGATAAAAGCTGCCAGCCAACCCACTTTACCTATGTCAGCAAGTCCCCAATTATAAGCAATTATTGCTGGGGCCACGCCAAACGACACCATGTCGGCCATACTGTCGTATTCGGCGCCAAATGTACTTTGGGTATTTGTCATTCTTGCAACTCGACCATCCAGCCCATCGAATAACATAGCAACAAAGATAGCAATAGCGGCAGACTCAAAGTGACCATTCATCGATGCTATAACGGCATAAAAGCCCGAAAACAGTCCAGCTGTCGTTAATAAGTTGGGGAGTAGGTAGATACCGCGGCTCTTAGACGCCTGTTTGTTTAAATTTTGCATATAATTGAAGGCAGAGTTATCTTGAGTGAACAAAACATAACACAAATTTAACGCTGATATTTTGTTCAATAGCCTGAATATTGATAAATGCTCGACTTTAAGTTCAGATACCACAGTTACTATTGCTTCTTAAAAATGTTTATTAAATATATGGACGGTACCATGATCTGGAAAAGTTACTATACCTTGTTGTTTATAGCCTTGATGAGCCCGACGGTTTTCGCGACAACCATCTATAAATGGGTCGACGAAAAAGGCGTACCCCACTATAGCCAAGAGATGCCACCAGAAAAACAAACCGAGAAACTCTACAGTGAAGATCTTGAACCGAAAAAGGTCGGCTCAGTTGCCCCCAAAATGGCAACGCCCGCAGAAGCGGAAAAAACGGAATTAGAAGTCGCGGCAGCTGAAATAAACCGTAAAGATAAAGAGCAGGCCAAGATGATATGTGACAGTGCTAAGCATCAACTTAATGTACTTGAAACACATACCCGCCTTACTCGCAAAAATGAACAAAGTGGTGAGATGGAAAGAATGACAGAGGAAGAGAGGCAAGCTCAAATTGCATCTCAAAAGGAACGGATTCGATTATTCTGCGTTAAGTAGCGTTAATAGTTGACTCAATATGAAAACAGACTCAAATGAGTCTGTTTTACTAACTATAATCACTTAACTGTGTACATAGAGTGACTGATACCGTCTTGGCATGCGGTGGTTCCCGCCCCCCAGCCTTTATCAAATTCAGTTAACCCATCAAGCACGGGATCTTTCATCGATTCAACACTACCACCGCTATTATCCCGCTTAACCATCCCCGCACTACGACAGCCAAGGTTATAACCATAATGGTACAGGCTATCGAACTCAACGTTACCTACGGCAATATATCCATCATCTGTCTTGGCTGACTCTGGTGAGGAGCTGCAACCAAACATCATTAACGTTAGAGCTGAGACAATGACTAATTTTGTTTTCATCCATTACTCCTTCAATGCATTGAAATCAAATTAACAACTGCTCATTGCAAGCTAGTCGATTTTCAAGCTTACCGCAAAGAATAATGTAGATTCTTTATGCTATAAAATGAAAAAGGTTCGAACCCTGGATCTGGGTTCGAACCTTTAATAGAGCCTGTTGATGCTTAGTTTTTAATTCACAAAAATAACAAAGCTAAGATATCGACGGCTCATAACGACATACGCTTAATGCTTTTTTGCAAAAAGGTTTACTGGCTAAAAGCCAACTCACCTCCAGCGCTCTCCACTTTAATCGGTTTACCCGGTATTAGTTGACCGCTGAGTATTTTTTGCGCCAACGGATTTTCAACTTCTTGTTGTAATGCACGCTTCAATGGACGCGCACCGTATACAGGGTCAAATCCAGCCTGTGCAATAAGCGCAATGGCTTCATCGCTAACTTGAAGTTCAAAATCCTTCTCTGCTAAACGTGCTCTAAGATTATCCATTTGGATCTCAGCAATATGAGCTATATGCTCAGCCTCTAATGGATGGAACACCACACTCTCATCGACACGGTTAAGAAACTCGGGTCTGAAGCTATGGGTCACAACATTCATGACTTCTGCTTTCATTTCGGCATAAGTCGCTACACCGAACCGTTCTTGAATAATGTCTGAACCTAAGTTAGATGTCATGATCACCACGGTATTCCGGAAATCAACAGTGCGACCTTGCCCATCGGTTAATCGGCCATCATCAAGCACCTGCAACAGAATGTTGAACACATCAGGGTGCGCTTTCTCTACCTCATCAAGCAAGATCACCGAATACGGTTTACGTCTAACCGCTTCAGTAAGATAGCCGCCCTCTTCATAACCCACATAACCAGGAGGTGCACCAACTAAGCGAGATACCGAGTGTTTTTCCATGAACTCTGACATATCAATTCGAATCATTGCTGTTTCAGTATCAAATAGGAACTTAGCGAGGGATTTACAAAGCTCCGTTTTACCGACCCCTGTGGGACCAAGAAACAAAAACGACCCAATAGGACGATTAGGATCGGCGAGCCCAGCTCGGCTACGACGAATGGCATTCGCCACAGAATCAACCGCCTCATTTTGACCGATAACACGGGTATGCAACGCATCTTCCATATGCAGTAGTTTTTCTTTTTCACCTTCAAGCATTTTAGATACTGGAATGCCTGTCGCTTTAGAAAGTACCTCGGCGATTTCCACATCTGTCACTTTATTGCGCAGTAAGGTCATGTCCTGCATTTCTGCTTGAGATGCCAGATCGAGTTGTTTTTCAAGCTCAGGAATACGGCCATACTGCAACTCAGACATTCGGGTTAAATCACCCGCACGTCGAGCCACTTCGAGATCCATTCTAGCTTGCTCTAAGTCAGACTTGATATGCTGAGTTCCCGCAAGCGCGGCCTTCTCAGTATGCCAAATTTCATTTAGCTCGGTAGCTTTTGCTTCAACCTCACTCAATTCGCTGCGCAAAATACTTAACCGACGTAAACTACCTTCATCAGTCTCTTTACTCAAAGCTTGCTCTTCGAGTTTAAGCTGAATCGCGCGGCGCTCGAGTCGATCTAACGGCTCTGGTTTCGAGTCAATCTGGATACGAATACTGGATGCAGCTTCGTCGATTAAATCAATTGCTTTATCAGGCAGTTTTCTGTCGGAAATATAGCGATGTGACATACTGGCTGCAGCAACAATTGCAGGATCGGTAATTTCAACGTGATGATGCAATTCGTAACGCTCTTTTAGGCCACGCAAAATAGCGATGGTATCTTCAACATTTGGCTCTTCAACCAATACCTTTTGGAATCGACGCTCAAGGGCCGCATCTTTCTCAATATACTTGCGATACTCATCGAGAGTCGTCGCGCCGACGCAATGAAGATCCCCTCTTGCTAATGCTGGTTTAAGCATATTGCCCGCATCCATGGCACCATCACTCTTACCCGCACCGACCATAGTATGCAGCTCATCGATAAAGAGGATCACTTGGCCTTCTTCTTGGGATAACTCATTGAGAACCGCTTTTAATCGCTCCTCAAACTCACCACGATATTTAGCGCCTGCAACCAAAGAGCCCATGTCGAGTGACAGAACTCGCTTATTCTTAATACCTTCTGGCACCTCGCCATTAATAATACGTTGAGCTAAACCCTCTACGATTGCAGTTTTACCCACACCAGGTTCGCCAATCAATACTGGATTATTCTTACTTCGACGTTGAAGCACTTGGATGGTACGACGGATCTCATCATCGCGGCCAATAACAGGATCAAGCTTACCTTGCTCTGCTCGTTCTGTAAGATCTACGGTGAATTTCTTCAAGGCTTGACGCTGATCTTCAGCATTGGGATCGTCGATATTTTTACCCGAGCGAACTTGCTGTATTGTCTGTTCAAGTAACTCTTTTGTAGCACCAGCCTTTTTAAGGGATTGCGCGAGAGGATCGCTCCCCTCTAACGCAGCCAGAACAAACAGCTCGCTAGAAATAAACTTATCGTTACGCTTCTGTGCCAGCTTGTCACACAGGTTGAGCAAGCGAATCAAAGCCTGAGATAACTGGACATCTCCTCCAGTGCCCTCTATTTGCGGCAAACGCTCTAACTCTTGGCTGAGCGAAGAGCGCAATGTGCTAACAGATATCCCCGCCTGAGTTAATAATGGATGAATTGAACCACCGTCTTGATTTAGCAATGCCATCATTAAATGAATAGGTTCAATGAACTGATGGTCGCGCCCCAACGCTAACGATTGCGCATCGGAGATTGCTATCTGAAATTTATTTGTCATACGATCGAGTCGCATACAGCCTCCTAATTAACGGATGAAGTTTACCTTCAGTATTTTGTTAACTTAAAGATGGGGGCTTTTTTGCCTAATTCAAGCAATTTGCGACGAATAGCGACAAAAAATTGCTACTTTTCTAACCAAATTAGAGATGCCATTCGTCCTGTCACTGGCTCACGGCGATAGGAAAAATAACGATCTTTAAGCTCAAAGGTGCAATGTGGCAGGTTATAGATATTATTCACGCCCATTAGCTGAGCCCGATAACGTGCGATACCTTGAAGATCGGCAAGATATTTGTCGGCTCGCGGGATAAAAAAGGATTCTGTTTGTTGATGTTTGTCGATGAACCGTTGCCGAACTTCATCACCCACCTCAAATGCATTGACGCCAATACAAGGTCCTAAATAAACACAAAGCTCATTTGGCGAGGCATCAAATTGTGCAATGACCTTTTCAATAATACCATCACATAAGCCACGCCAACCTGCATGAACTGCCGCCACTTGGGTTGCAGACTTATCGCAGATCAACACCGGCAAGCAGTCTGCTGTCATGATCACACAGGTATGATTGGTCGTGCGGCATAAACTGGCATCCGCCGTTCTATTGCTATCAATATCGAGGTCGACTACCTCAGTACCATGAACCTGCTCTAACCAAGCAGGTTCACTCGATAACGAAAGCTGTTGCAATAGGAACTGACGATTTTGTAGGACTAGCGGCAGTTGATCACCAACATGAGTTCCTAAATTCAAACTATCGAATGGGGGCTGACTGACTCCACCTGTTCGCTCAGTAAAAGCAAACTTCACTCCCTTTGGTACAAACCAGTCAGCTCGATACATTAGTTGCTCGATGAATTAGTAGTCCGATGGATTAGCTTTAGTGTCTTCACGTAGCGCGCGAGTTAAGGTATGCATATCCTCAGGAATAGGTGCCTGCCAGCTCATAACCTCAAACGTAAATGGATGCGCAAGTTCAAGCCTTACAGCGTGCAGCGCTTGGCGCTTAAAGCCCATATAGATGTCAAAAAACTCAGGTGTTACCCCTTTGGGTGGACGAGGACGACCAGCGTAAACAGGATCACCCACTAACACATGGCCAATATGTGCCATATGAACACGGATTTGGTGGGTACGTCCTGATTCTAGGCGCAGTCTCAATCGGGTGTGAGCTCGGAACTTCTCAGCAACCCGATAGTGAGTCACAGCAGGTTTACCGTTATGAACCACCGCCATATGAGTTCGCTTCGTCGGGTGGCGATCGATAGGTGCATCGACTGTCCCACCAGAAATAATCACGCCCTGAACGATCGCTTCATACTCACGCACGATTTCACGGGCCTGAAGCGCGGCAACGAGATGAGTTTGTGCCTCAACCGTCTTGGCTACGACCATTAACCCAGTAGTGTCTTTATCGAGACGATGAACAATACCGGCTCGAGGAACTAGCTCAATCTGTGGACAATGATGCAGTAACGCATTCATCAAGGTGCCATCACTATTACCAGCACCAGGATGAACCACTAATCCAGCTTGCTTATTAATAACGATAATGTGGTCGTCTTCATAAACAATGTTAAGATCTATGTCCTGCGCCTCTGCTCTGGTTTCTTCCTGCAGCGTCGCTTCAACTTCAATCTCTTGTCCTTCTAGAACCTTCTCTCTTGGTTTAATTTGCACAACGCCGTCGACATAGACAGCACCTGTCAATATCCACTCTTTAATGCGTGTACGAGAATAGTCAGGGAACAATTCAGCCAAAGTTTGATCCAATCTTTGACCTGTTTGTGTTGCTGTTATCTCGCTTTTTAGATTAATCTCTTGTGTCATAGGAACCGTACCCGCTTTTTGGGGTCCAAAATAATGTGCTATCTGTTACAATCGGATTGTTTCTATTTTATCCTGAAATGGAAAAATTCTTAACTACAACTTAAAAGAATCGAATTCAAGTATGCATAATTTTGCCAAAGGCGCCGCAGTAGCCTTGTTATCACTGGCCTTATCGGCCTGCAGTAGTAGTCCAGAAGATGATGTTCAACTATCTAAATCATCACCTGAAGTGCTTTATTCTCAAGCAAGAACATCAATGGAGCTTGGAAACTACAGTAAAGCAGTTCGCTCTTTAGAAGCTTTAGACTCTCGCTATCCTTTCGGCCCACATAAGACTCAGGTTCAATTAGACCTGATCTACGCATA
Source organism: Shewanella mesophila (assembly GCF_019457515.1). Taxonomy (NCBI): domain Bacteria; kingdom Pseudomonadati; phylum Pseudomonadota; class Gammaproteobacteria; order Alteromonadales; family Shewanellaceae; genus Shewanella; species Shewanella mesophila. Next base: position 1,044,003 of record NZ_CP080421.1, on the reverse strand, counting down.
CTATAAACTTGATGATCCTGCGTCTGGCATAGCTAATATTGACCGTTTCATCCGCTTAAACCCAACCCATAAAGATATAGATTACGTCTATTATATGCGTGGACTCGTCAATATGCAGTCAGATAATTATATGTTTCATGACATGTTAAACATTGACAGGACAGATAGAGACCCAAAAGCAGCGCAAGATGCCTTTAAAGATTTTGACCGTTTGATAAAGTCCTATCCTAACAGTAAATACGCTGTCGATGCGCAAAAACGTATGTTATTTTTGAAAAATCGTTTAGCAAAGTACTCAATTACGGTTGCTGAATATTATATTAAGATGAACGCATGGAGCGCCGCAGCAGTCAGAGCTCAAACAGTAATGGAAGCATATCCAGGTACGCCGTCGACAGAGCGAGCATTAGAAATAATGGCGACCGCCTATGATGAACTAGGACAACAGCAGTTGAAAGATAATGTATTGTTGGTGATGAAAACCAACTTCCCTGACAATGAAATGCTAAAGTAACACTTAAAAAGCTCCGCAAATGCGGAGCTTTTTACTGTTATTCTCACCTAGCGCCAAACAGGCTACATCCGACCTTTAAACTCCCTCTTATGACACTTTTGATATAAAAACCATCGTTTCGAGCAAAACTTGCTCAAACAAAAGCTTTAGCCAACTATTTTTAAAAAATTAGTTGACTCAAATGCGCAAAAGCTTTTTAATGCACCCCGTCGCCCGAATAGCTCAGTCGGTAGAGCAGAGGATTGAAAATCCTCGTGTCCCTGGTTCGATTCCGGGTTCGGGCACCAAATTTTATTAGGTGCTACTAGCGTCTAGAAAAAGCCTCGCATTGCGAGGCTTTTTTGTTTCTCAATATTCCCCCCCTCCTGCAGTATTCTTTTGCCATACCGATAAACACAACTAAAGTTCGATCATTTTAGATAAAACCTCCACTTTTAGATTAGTAAGATGAACAACACTCAAATCAAGCATAAAATGGCATTTGGCATTATGCTGCCACTCACACTACAGATAGGTATCTGTGTACTTGCCATTAACATGATGACGACTATTGAAAAAGGCGTTATCACTATCTACAACCACAGAGTAGTTCCTCTCGAAGATTTGAAAGTCATTGCTGATGATTATGCGGTATTTGTTATGGACGCTATCAATAAGGCTAATGCAGGGGAATTTAACGCTAATGAAGCTACGACAGCCCTGCGTGATGCTAGTCGTAATATTGATATTCGTTAGCAAAAATATGTATCGACCGAATTGACAGAACAAGAAAGACAACTGGTCGCTAACGCAGAACGACTATTTACCCTCACCAATCAGAAAATTGAACATCTACTTCAGAAACTCGCCAGTATGTCAGGCAATGTCAAAAGCGCCCTAGATAATGAGATTATTCCGCTTTACAAGGTAACCGACCCTATCAGCGGCACTACCTCAGAATTAATTTCATTGTAGCTTCGCGTAACCTCTCAAGAGAAAGACAAAATTAGTGACGTTTATTAGTCTTCACTGACCTTGTTCATCACGCTGACCACATTGACAGTGATAGCCAGTCTTGTTATTGGTGTTTGGATTAACTGAGCTGTGATGACGCCCATTAATTACATCAGGGGCCAACTAACAAGCATCCAGAAAAACTCCGATCTTACGGTGACTTTTAACAAGTTAGATAACGATGAACTTGGGCCGTTCTCGACCAGCTTTAACGATCTATTCTCTCATCTTCGAGGAATATTAATCGGTGTTGTCAACGCGGCAAACACTGTCAGTGATTCAGCACAAGAGCAAAGTAGTGTTGCTGAAAGCATCAATCGCAGTATTATCGCGATCAGTGATATTGCCATGCACTCGACAGCATCAGCACTTGAACTTGCCCAATCTATCGATAAGCTAACAGATCTCGCAACGACTATGCGCCAACAGGTTAATACCTTTAAGTTATAGAGCGTTAACCCACAATCATGAGTGGGTTAACGCTTTGATAGTTTATGTTGAGACAATTACGCCCCGCATGTTTAGACACATAAAGTTGGCCGTCTGCTAAACCTATCATTGATTGCCAGTCAACATCAGTAAACTGCGGATGAAAAGGTGGGTAGAATACTCCACCTATACTCACAGTGATAATACCTAATGGTGATTGCTCATGATAAATATTGAGGGCTCGAACACGCTTCAAAAGACGCTCTGCCAACAAGGTCATCTGCGCAGTGTTATCCCCTTGAATAACTACACAAAACTCCTCACCACCATAGCGAGTAACTAACTCCCCGCGCCGACGGCATTCAACCATTAAGGCTTGGGCGACTCGAATAAGCACTTGATCGCCAGCTTGATGACCTACTGAATCGTTATAAATTTTAAAATAATCGATATCAATCATTAAAAAACCAATGGCCCCCTTTCCAGCACGCCAATGCTCGTGCGCCCGTTCGGCAAAAACCTCCAAACTGCGCCGATTAGCAATACCTGTCAAAGCATCATTAAAGGAGAGGTTTTCGAGATAATTTTGGTGTCGCTCAAGCTTATCGACCACTAAGTTAAATGAGAGGGTTAAATTCGCGATTTCGTCTATACGCCAAGTCGTAGGCATTCTAAGTAATCGTTCTTTAGTCGCCATTTTAGATAACACTTGATTGACTACCCGTAACGGACGCAACACAAACCAAGACAGCGGCAATATTGCGATAGATGTCATGATCAACACGCTGAAAAACATTAATAAAGATTCTAGGGTAAAAATGGATGGCAACTGCCCTTCAGCATGGTTTACGGTGATTTTTGCCGCAGCAAAACCTAAAACATCCTTAATAATCCAAGCATGAGAGCTTGCTATCTCTACCACGTTTGGAGGACTGCGGAAATCCAGCATATTAGGTGCTGTAAAATTGACATCTAACTTAGTGATATGAAAATTAACTAAGCTTAACTCGCCAATCTCCTGTTCAGCCTTACCGCTGAGCTCTCTAACCACCAAAAGACTGCCAACAATATCACCAGTACCACTGGTTGGCATTATTGTTACATTGCTAAAATAGACCAGTTTGCTCCCCATGTTGAGTAAGCCATTTCGAACACTCGGCTTATTTTGTAAAAAAACATCTGCCGGGGGCAAAATTCTACCGATAAAACCCGCCGTCTCCTGAGGTAAATATTGCGGGCTATAATTACGATTCTTTGCATAATGCCATTTGAGCAGCCCTTTTCTATCAAAAATGTAAAAGCCGTCTAAACTGGCTGCTTCAAAGGTATTATCCATGAGATTGGATTGAATAAAGTCTATGGACATTGATTCAACAAACTCAACCATATTGTCCCAGAGGGCATAGTCATAACAGAGCGTTTCAAGGTTACGCTGTGAAAACTCGATACCTTTTTGAACAACTGCTAGCTCTTTGTGTTGCTTCTGTAATACCTGCTCTGCAATAGCTGGAAGGTAAACAAAATAATAGATGATACTAGCTGTAATGACAGACAGCAGTAGAAGAACTAAGCCTAACAAATTCAAAAAATGGTTTAATTTCATTCGCACCCATCATTTACTGTTATTAACCGCTTAAACTTCTCTGCTGGTTTGTCGGACTAAATCTTAAATAGACTGACAGCCTGAAGCAAAGATTCGGTTCGCGCTTTGACTTCATCTGACGCCGATGCATTCTCATCTGCAGCGGTCGCAGATTCCGCAGCTATATCACGAATAATCACGACATTTTTATTGACCTCTGATGCCACCATACTTTGTTCTTCAATCGCAGCGGCTATCTGAGTACTCATGTCCATGATATTAGTGACATCTGAGTTAATCTGCTCTAACAAGGCCCCAGCGCTGGCTGCCTGCTCGGCACTTTCACCACCCTGCTTTTGAGTTGACTCCATCAGCTGAACGATTGAACGCGTGCGAGATTGTAGCGTTTGAATAATACCCGCAATCTCTTCGGTCGACTCTTGGGTGCGCATCGCGAGACTTCTCACTTCATCAGCAACCACGGCAAAGCCTCTGCCCTGCTCCCCAGCCCTTGCTGCTTCTATCGCCGCATTAAGCGCAAGTAAGTTAGTCTGCTCAGCAATGCCACGAATGACATCGAGTACGCTGCCTATGGTTTCACTGTCTTTTTCTAAATCGGCAGCCACATTAGCAGAATGATTCAGCTCTTCAGCTAATGCTTGAATTTTTTCAATGGTTTGCACTACACCAACCTGCCCTTTCTGAGCATTGTCATGGGTATTGCTAGCACGTTCTGCTGCAAGTTCCGTATTACTGGCAATCTCATCAATGGTTGCCCCCATCTCTGTAATGGCAGTAGCAACCATATCGGTTTCATTGAGCTGACGCGCCACCCCTTCAGAAGCTCGTATTGAGTTTGCCGATAACTCGTGACAAGAATGGTTAACCACATCAACCGATTCTAATACTTGCTTAATCAATTGCTGAAAAGATGACACCATGCCATTAAAATGGGTGGCAATTTGACCAATTTCATCGTCTACTCTTGTGTCACAGCGCAAGGAGAGATCTTTTGTCTGCTCAATAGCGGATATCACACTACTGATCCTTTGCACTGGCTCCATAATGCTGCGAATAATTACCAGAGTAAAACTGATCAAAACAACCGTTATCAATACAAAAATGGCAATACTAATTGTCACCGCACTGCTTTCAGCACTATGAATCGCCTCTAATGCCTGCTCTTTTAAAGTCGCTAATCCTTTTTCTGCATCGGCGACACTGGCTCTCAGCGCTGCCATTTGTCCCTCATTCTCCGTTAAGCCGAGTTCCTGCTCTTTAGTTACCAAAGCTTTAAAATCAGCACCATAAGCATCAATCAAACGACCAAGTTCTGACTTTACATTACTGTTTAGGAGTGACGAATCAACTTGTTGTCTGAGGATTGCGATATTGCTATCAAACTTGTCTAAATAGCTCAAGCTACGGCGTAACATAAAATCCTTTTCATTGCGCCTTAGTTGTAACATGGTCACTAGCAGTTCGGGCTCATTGTTCTCCTTCACTAAGGTTTCAACATTATGCACAGCTCCACGTAATCGACCATAGAGTCCATCTTTAGGGTTAAGCCCTACCTGTTGCTGCAATTTAACCAGATCAACAAATACAGTTTCATATCGCTCAATACTTTGCTTAAAGGAATCTAACGCATTGGTCGGAATATCATAAGCCAGAAATATCTCATCGAGCGTTCTGATAGTTGAATCTAATTCTCTGGCATTAAGCTTATGTTTATCAAGATAATTAATATCTAAACGGGCAAAAAAATCCTTTTCATCTTTCCGCAAACTCAAAACATCCTTTTCAAGTTCAATTACTTTTTGGGCTGCGTGAGACAAATCGTCCAATGTCGCGGCCGAATGTCTCTGCAAACCAAACATCGCAATCACTGAGCAAATAGAAACTGCAGCACTTACGAGTAATTTATGGCGTATGAGCATAGAAAGAAAATCCTTACGTTGTTTATTATTCCTGAGTGACTTCATCCTCGGATGGGATTCACCGATATCAGCTTAACCACTTCAAGAGTTAATTATAGTCATTATCGGCAACTCACTCGTATTACTGATATATTTTAATGCCGAACAGCATTAAATATCGTCAAGACACCAACAGGTAAGACCTAAAAATAGAGATATCACTCAGGAGTTGATTTCAACCCAAGACGTTATTGCATAAAATATTCACACAAGGCTTGTTATGGGAACTGGAGAGTGAGCGACCTTTATGGCTTTAGCCCATGCTTCCGTGCGTCCAATTGAGAAAGTCACGTGCTGGGGACAAAACCACGAAAAATCAGAATGCATTGTCGCAGCAATAAAAAATCACGCCCAGATCTTCAAGTGGAAACGTGTACAAGTCTGCTGAGTTCGGTCAACGATGCCGATATCATTAGTTGCGCCACTGGCTCACCAACTGCGCTTTCCCTATCAATGGGGTAACGGAGGGAACCCATATCGATTTAGTCGGGAATCACAATCAAGACAGGCGAAAATGTGACAGCGACTTAATAACTCTATCTGCGGTTTATGTCGATTCTAAGATTAATGTACTCGCCGAAGCTTGGGGGAGCTGCTCACTCCTGTAAAAGAGGACGTTTTTAGCTTAGATATGATCAAAGATGAATTAGCTGAATTATGCAGCGGCAAAATACTTGGCAGAAGGTCCGCGAAGCGAACTCCCCTATTCAAAACAGTTGGCAGCCACTCGCCGATCTTGTTGGGGCGCAATTGGTATTTGAAAGACACCAACATTGAAACGTTAAACAATTTTTCCGCCTATCCCTCGGCTAATATTGATACTCATAAACAAATTTAACCCGTTCAATCATTTGGTTTGAAAGGCCAAATCATATAAGTTGTGCTTAATTAGGGAGAATTTATGGTATTCAAGGTTCTCGGTTAACGATTAGGTCGATAAAGTTCTCCTTATAACTCGATTCTTAAGGTTTTTTCACCGAGTGATGTCGCGTTTCACAATATAGGTAAAAAAATACCCATTCGCTTTAAACCTTTTATCAACTTGGACGTGTCTAATAGATATTAAATCGCAAACAGGGAATAAGCGTTGAGCGCATTGCAGCCTTCGGATACACCACAGCAGATGTCAGAAGCATCGCTAATTGACCGCGCAAAGCAGGGCGATAAGGTGGCGTTTCACGAGCTTTATCAACTTCATCATCGCCGCGTCTACGCCCTGTGCTTTCGTCTTGCTGGCCAAACCGACCTAGCAGAAGAAGCCACTCAAGAAACCTTTATTCGCTTATGGCAAAAGCTGCCACTGTTTGATGCTAGTAGTCAGTTTAGCACTTGGCTCCACAGGTTAAGCGTAAATCAAGCGCTAACCACAATCAAAAAACAGAAAAGCTTTTGGGCGAGATTATTACCCGCAGATCAGCTTAGTGAAGCCTGTGGCACCGAACTGCACTACGAAGTGATCGACAAACTATTATTGCAGTTACCAGAACGAGCCAGAATAGTATTTGTGCTGTTTGCGTTAGAAGGTTATCAGCATGAAGAAATAGCTAGGCAACTCAACATCGCTGCGGGCACAAGTAAAGCCCAATATCACCGAGCAAAGAAATTGTTGCAGGAGATGATTTGATGACAACCCACGACAACCAACTTGATACCCTTATCGCTAATGCCTCGAGAGAGCTCACTCCAGCCCATGATCTTTGGCCTCAAATAGAGCACAGATTAGAGACACCTATAACCAATCAAAACCGTTATTGGCGACCAGTTGCCATCGCCAGTTTACTGTTACTTTCAATGATTGCGGGACAACAATATGTAACATCAAATCTCATGGCGCCAGAGCTAACTCCCTTGCTAACATCCCTTGAATCAATCAGGGCTCAGCATCAGCAACAGGTTCTTGAATTACAAAATCAAGTACAAAAGGTGAATTGGCAAAGTAGCCAATACGGCCAACCAGTAGAGCAAGGCGTCGAGCAACTAAAAGCGGCAGCCGAGCAAATTTACCGAACATTACAGCTTAACCCAACCGATAAACAACTATGGCAACTGTGGCTTTGGACTCAGGAACGGGAAATAGATCTGCTCAGGCAAGGACAACGATTGCCTATAAACCAAAAAAATAGGGACGAAATAATATGAAGATCAACTATAAATTAGCCATTATCCCGATGTTGATGATGAGCCCAGTTTTACTTGCCGCGCAAAGCGTCGATAAGAAAATAACCACCGAGAGTAACCCGAAACTTAATCTCCAAGTTCATCGGGGTGACGTGCAAATTACTCCGTGGGAGAACAATGAAATCCAGGTGACAGGTACACTCGACGAACTCAGTGAAGGGTTAATAGTCGAGAAAAAAGGCAACATAATCAGTATTGAGGATAAAATGCCACGGCGCTATTCAGGCAATAACAAGGATGGCTCAAAGTTAACTATTATGGTGCCAAGAGAACTAAATTTATCTGCAGAAGGCGTATCGACGAGCTATCACGTTAACGACCTCAATGGTGACATTAATATTCAATCCGTTAGCGGAAACATTAAGGCGACAAATCTCGCGAATGAGGTAACCATATATACGGTCTCTGGCGATATACAAAGTAACACATCTAAGGGCAAATTATCGCTTGAAACAGTATCAGGTAACATCAAGGACAATCAGAGTATCGGCAACGTCAGTTACAAATTGGTTAGCGGCCAACTCACTGCAAATAGTAAGGCTGATGAAGTTGCTATTGAGATCGTGTCTGGCGACGCCAACCTAACACTAGAGGATATCAGTCATATTAAGAGCCAAAGTGTCAGTGGTGATGTAACACTCTCTATGCAATCTATAACAAGCAAAGCCAGCTTAAGCAGTGTCAGCGGCGATATCAACCTAACCTTGCCAGACAACAGTGATGCTAGTTTTGAGATCGATGGGGGGCCAGGTGGAAAAATCCAAAACTCATTAACAGACGATAAACCCTACAAACAGAAATACTCTCCGAACAGTACACTTAACTTTCAACTATCTAATGGTAACGCCGATATCAAAATGAGTACTATCAGTGGTAGCGTCAGGTTAAAAAAGTCGAGTTAACCTAACACTTGTAAGCGTCGCTGAAAGCCGATTTTTCATTGAAAATAAAAAAGCCACCTCCTACAGGTGGCTTATTCTAAAATGGCCAAATCAGGTCTTCAATGAAATCGACTTACTTTTCCATCCCGTGACAATCTGCACATTCAGTAATAGTTAATTCTGGTGTATGAATTTCCATATCTACTGTGTGCGCGTCAGCCATACCATGGCAATCATTACAAGTTGCCAAGGTTGCGGCAGCTTCCTGATGAACTGCTAGGTCGACTTTTTCGTGACAATCGGTGCAATCAACGGCTGCAACCGAAGCGGCAAATAATAGTGATGATAAAAGCGCAATATACTTCATGATAACTCCCAATTATTAGGCTTATAACCTAAAAAATAAGCCTCCAGCATGACGACTTACAGACGATTTTTCCTTGTATTTCATCGCTATGATAAAGGGCAGATATAAGGTTTAGGCCTACCTTTACCCACTGAGATTAATTCAAACTTAAAATAGCTAGCTATTGTTCTGGAATGACGAGCACTTCAAAAGCCTCTGATTAACTTTGTGATCTAACGCAAGATTAAATTCGATTAACCATCTGAGTTTATTTGCAATCTAATGCCATAAAAAAAGCTGCCATCGGCAGCTTTTTAGGTTTAGACCAACAAAAATGTCTAGAAAGAGGTACGCTTATAGCGACGATACTCAGCAGTCCAGAAATTGTCTTCAATAGCTTGTAGCAGTAACTCATCGCTGCACGGCAGTGCATGACCTTGCTCCACAGCAACTTTGGCAACGGCAAACGCAATATGCTTACTAACGTGATGAATATTTTCGAGTGCGGGTAATAACGAACCTTCGCCTTCGATTGCCAGTGGCGAACACTCGGCTAAGGCTCTGCTCGATGCCATCAGCATCTCATTGCTGACACGTTTAGCCCCAGAGGCTAATACCCCAAGACCAATGCCGGGGAAGATATAGCTATTATTGCACTGGGCAATCTCAAATGTTTTGTCTTCAATGACCACAGGTTCGAACGGACTACCTGTAGCGACTAAGGCTTCACCATTAGTCCAGTGCAAGATATCCTTTGGCGTCGCCTCTACACGGCTGGTCGGATTCGACAATGGAAAGATAATTGGCCGCGCACAATGATTATGCATCGCCTTAATTATCTCTTCACTAAACAAACCTGGCGCCCCAGAGACACCGATAAGTACCGTTGGCTTACCGTTATGCATGACATCCAATAATGAGATGTTTTCATTATCGGTATGCCAACCATCAACTTCAGCCGCTTTTTGAGCTAGATTCTGTTGAAACGGCAACAGGTTAGGCATGTTATCTTGCAGCAATCCCCAACGGTCAACCATAAACACTTGCTGACGCGCTTGCGCATCGCTGATCCCTTCTGACACCATCTGCGCCACAATGGCTTCTGCAATACCACAACCCGCACTGCCCGCCCCTAAAAAAGCAATACGCTGTTTAGATAGCTGAGTCTTGGCCGCTTTACTGGCTGCCAGTAAAGATCCCACTGTCACTGCGGCTGTACCTTGGATATCGTCATTAAAACAACAATATTGGTCTTTATAACGTTCAAGCAAAGGCATGGCATTCTTCTGCGCAAAATCCTCAAACTGGATCAAGGCATCAGGCCAGCGTCGATGTACCGCCTGCATAAAGGCTTCGACAAACTCGGTATATTCTTCACCGCCGATACGCTGATTACGCCAGCCCATGTACATGGGATCTTCAAGCAAGTGCGGATTATCTGTGCCGACATCGAGGGTGATAGGCAACGTATAAGCAGGACTTATGCCGCCACAACTTGTGTATAGCGATAGCTTACCAATCGGAATTCCCATACCACCAATACCTTGGTCGCCAAGGCCCAGAATACGCTCGCCATCGGTAACCACAATAATCTTCACTTTCTGGCGTGTTGAATTATTTAGGATGTCATCGATACGATCTTTATTGGGATAGGAGATAAACAGTCCGCGGTTACGGCGGTAGTTCTTCGAGAAACGCTCACAAGCTAGACCCACGGTTGGGGTGTAGATAATAGGCATCATCTCAGTAATATGATTTTGCAACAGACGATAATACAGAGTCTCGTTAGTATCTTGAATGTTTCTAAGATAGATATGCCTATCGAGATCATTACTAAAATTTTTGTATTGATCGTAAGCACGAGAGGCTTGCTCTTCGATAGTCTCAATCACATGAGGCAAGAGACCTTCAAGGTTAAAAAAGATCCGCTCCTCTTCGGTAAATGCACTGCCTTTGTTGATTAACGGCGCTTCGAGGATCGCGGGTCCGGCAAAAGGAAGATATAGCGGGCGTTTATTATCGTCCATTGGTAACCTTTCTGTATTTGTAATAGTGAAGTTGCGGTCGTATGATTCTGCCAAGATTACCACAAAGTGTGATCTTTGTTGCCTTTTCGACGATCATTTTTTGATTATTTTTTATTAAAGCCAGCGTTTAAAACGCAATGATTTTAAGGCATAAAAAAGCACAGCCTTAGCTGTGCTTCAAACTCAAATATGTTTGAGCCTATTTGCCACGATATTTAAGTGACAAGCCTGTCAAAAAGTTACGCAGAACCTGATCACCACATTCTTTAAAATGTTTATGGCCAGGCTTTCTAAATAGCGCACCTAATTCAGACTTGCTCATATTGAAATCCGCCAGTGCTAGGGCGCTAATGATATCCTCTTCACGCATTTCAAGCGCCACTCTAAGCTTCTTGAAAATAAGGTTGTTGTTTAACTGCGCGATAGGCTCAGGAATTTCAGCTCCCTCTTTTAAGCCACGCTTTTCGATAATTAAGCCATCGAGAAAACGACAAAGCATCTTGTCATTACAAGGTTGATAACCCTCTTCAGCTTCTTTCTTAAGCATATTGAGGAGTTCTTCTTGTGTTACCTCGTGTTTAACTTTGGCAAAAATTTTTATCATTTTGGCATTTTGGTAGTCAAACACAAAACGTAAGCGGCGTAATATATCGTTGTTAATCATACTTAGTTGTCTTTACCTTTAGGATTGCGCGGCTGCGCCATCATCATTGCGCAACATTATAGCCGAATTTTCATTTTACTCAGGGTTTATTTTCAGCAAGCTGCGCCAGTATCAAGTGTTGGCGCAGTATTCCTCTTAACTTATCTTGCAGGCCAAAGACCTTATCCATATCATCTAAAGGCCAAGAGCTATTTTCCAACAAGACAAAATAGGTATCGTTTTGAGGATAACTTAAGCTTAACGATTGAAACCCTGGTAGGTATCCCGAGTGGCTATATTCGACCAGCTGTTGCTGATTAATCTGCACTCCATAACCATAATAGAGCTCACTCCAACGATGATTACGCTTAATCACAGGAGTCACCATAGCGTGATATAAGGCTTTAGGTAGCAGTAATCCACCATGTAACGCTCGTAAATATTGAGCTAACCCCTTAGTAGAGCCTAGCAAGCCACCACCGGGTAATAGATCTGCAGTGATCTCGTAATCAACCATCTCGTAATTACCCATTTGATTGCCAACCGCACCGGACGAGCCATGAGGTCGCATCTCTAACCCTTGAATATCTTTATACAGGCTCGCGGCTTTCGCCTTTGTCGGACCCATTTGTGCCAATATCCCATTAATTCCCTTGTCCAACAAAAACTGATTAACGATCGCGTTGAACGGCCGCTGATACTGAATTTCCAGCACCTTTGCCAACATCTCATAGCCAAAATTCGAATATTGAAATTGGCTACCTGGCATAAATCGGTTGTCTTTGCCTATTGGGGCGATCCCAGATGTGTGGCTAAGTAACTGCTTAATGGTGATATTGGGGTCGTATAAAGGCGCACTAGCCGACTTTAAATAGTGATTAAGCGTCTGTTCCAGTGAGATCTTACCCTTATCGACGGCATCCAAGACGACTGCCGCCGTGATCATCTTTGACTGGGAAGCGAGTAAAAAATAACTATCACTATCTGGTTGTTCCATCCCCTCAAATCCATGTTTGTATTGGTAAACAACCTCGCCATCTTGTACCAGTAACATCACCCCATAAAAAGGCCGCTCGTTAGCCAAGATGCTATTGTCGAACGCCTCAGCTAAAGAGGTCAGATCAGAGTTTTTTATATCAGTGGAGGCCTGTGGGCGCTCGCTAGCGGCAGAGATATGACTCGTTACCATCATCATTAACAGAGTAATAAACAGCAGCGCACCAATAAACGAATTGGCGCGGTAGATATATTGAATCAAGTAAACATCCTTATTAAAAAGATAACGGTTTAGAAGATGAACTCCATCAAGCCATTTAAATCGAATGACTTTAAATCGCCTGACTTTAAATCGATAATTTCCAATAGATAAATAGCATGCCGAACCCTAACAAATAAAGCATTCCCAACCAAGATAGTAGGCGCATTTTAACGCCATAACGATCGTCAACCGCCAACCTGTCACTGGTCATTAAGCGATAATTAAGCCATGCAAATAAAATGGTTGTCATGAAGGCTAGGGTCATTACAAACTGCAATAACGGCAGTAAGGCGCCTTTAAAAAACAAAATAATACCCAGTCCCAACAGACTTACACCAAGCATAATTACGGTTAACCCACGCTCATTACCACTTTCTGCTTTTTGGGTTAACAGCTGCCAACTCAATGCCAGTGTGCGGCTATAACCATCGATAACCGTCACCGTAGTGCTAAAAATACACAGCAGCGCCACAATACCGATTAAGTAACGAGTTTCACCACCTAATACCTGACTGTAAAGGGTGATCAATTGATCGGCAAACTTAGCACCAGAAGGAGAAAAGTGCTCACCACTGCCATGCATGACTAACGCACCTAAGGATAAAAACACCACAGCCAGCACAGCGGTAGTCAGGTAACCCAGATTAAAATCAAATAATGCCTGCGCCTTAGTCACCACTTGCTGCTTCTGTTTCTCAATTAACCACAATGAGTTCCATGCGCTGACCTCTATCGGTGCAGGCATCCAACCCATCATGGCGACTAAAAAGCCGACGTGCGCCCAATCCCAAGGAGAGGGAGAAACAAAACCTTCAGCCATAATAGGTTCAGCATTAAATGCAAGTGCGGCGGCGGTTAATGTGGTCATAGTCAGCACCAACATAATCACCTTAGTGACTCTATCCAGCAGCTGATAATGACCCAATATCAACATTAATAGACTCGATACCAATACGATTAACGCTAATATATCGATGGATAGCGGAATAAAAAGCGTCAACATGGCCGCGCTCAGCATGGCGACCCCTGCGGTACTGGCAACAGCCGCAATACTGTTTAACACGCTAAATAGCAGTAGATAACCTCTTCCCTGCTTTTGATAACCATGCAATAAACTCTCACCAGTGGCTGCGGTGTAACGAGCCCCAGCGGCAAAAAATGGATATTTAAGTAAGTTAACAGCAAGGATAACCCAAGCTAACTGCCAGCCAAATTCCGCCCCCGCTCGGGTCGAAGCAACCAGATGGGATGCGCCTATTGCCGCCGCAGCCATAAGCAGACCTGGCCCAGTGGCTTTTAACACGCGATTAATACGTACCATGGGATCTCGCGTCGCCAAAGTTTGTGCTCTATTTAACATTCATCGTTTCCTTTAACTTGTTCCAATTTGGCGAACATAGTTTCAATACGGCCTAAGGAAGCTGCAATATCACGCAAACAAATTAAGGCTTCATCCTGATCATTATTGGGCACAGTCTCAGAACCACGCTTACGCTCTTCCAGTATGCTCTTTTGACGTAGAACATTCGCGCGAAACGACTCAACCTCATCGATACCAAGTAAATTAATTAATGCACCAGAACCCGATTGTCCTGCGGTCTCTACGGTCAACTTATGTAAACCAAAGAATCGCATTATTGGGTCTTGAATCAATGCCATATCGGTGATTTTATCCAGCGGCACCGTATTCTCGGTGCGAGTAAAAATCCCCTTTCGGACAATCAACTTTTGCGCTGTTAATTCGGCACTCATATTATCGATATAGCGCTGAGTTGCCCATAAACCGATCGGAAACCAAATAAGTAATAGTGGGATCCCTACTACAGTGACACATATCAGAACAGTGCCAGCAGCCAACCAATACCGCTGTAGATTCTGCTTAAAGTTTGCTGTTAACAGTATGTCATCTTCCATTTACATTCCCTCTATCCCATTAATCCGCAGCGACGAAGCATCTAACTTACCATACAGATTAATCAATCAAAATCATTAGCTTGTCAACTAATGCATCCTAGCTTGCTCCCTTACAATATTTAAATAGTACAACAGTCTATCGGCAACAATCACAGCATAAAATGAATGAGATGGCGTAATAGCTTTTTACTATTCTCATCCTATCGAATATCTTAAAACAACTTCGAGATAATAAGGGCAAAACAATGATCACTTTATATGGTACGCCAAGAAGTCGCGCGCTGCGTGTATCTTGGTTGTTAGAAGAGCTAGACATAGATTGGACCTTTTCATTTATCAACTTTTCAAAAGGCGACAATCGCAGCGACAGCTTTTTAGCACTTAATCCGAGCGGTAAAATCCCGGTCATAACAGACGAGGATTTAGTCCTTACCGAGTCCGCCGCCATCTGCCAATATTTGGCGGAAAAATATGGTAACGGCCGATTTTTACCCACACCAGGTACCGCGAGCGCGGGACACTACCATCAATGGGTAAGCTTCATTATTTGCGAATTAGAACAGCCGTTGTGGACCATGGGTAAACACAAATTTGCACTGCCTGATGAGCAGCGTCAGCCAAATATCTTACCTGTTGCTAAATGGGAGTTTGATAAGGCGGCAACCCTCGCAGAAGCAATGATGCCAGACACGCACTATTTGCTGGGTGATGAGCTCTCGGTCGCCGATATTCTGTTAGCGCATACACTGATGTGGGCAACGGTATTTGAGCAAACGCTGCCACCCAAACTGACCGCTTTTAGAGACAGACTACAGATGCGTCCAGCGCTTGCAAAGGCACTGGCCAAGACAGAAGCTATCGCAGCGAAAGATGGGGCATAGCCAGCACGACACCTTCATTGCGGTGGCGGTCGATAGCGACTTGCCACTGCTCATACACTGATTATCAGAGATGATGCTAAAAACGAACACTATCACTCGGGGATACAGTCCTAGATTTTCCAGTTTTCATATGACAAAAAAGGAAGCCGTAGACTTCCTTTTTATTGATAGATAGATTGAATTATCTCGGCATTAAAGCTGAGTCGCCGCCCATTTTGCGCGGCTTTCGCGGCTCTCTTTTAACCCAGACGTTTCACGGTACGCTTTATAGGCTTCAACATCTAACGCTACTAAGGTGACATCTACTTCGAGCACTAATTTACACTCTTTCTTAATCCGCCATGCGGCAGTGTTGTACAACTCGGTTAAGGGTAACGCGCTCAAGAACTCTGGGTTATAAGCGGTGTAAATTGCTTGAGTCGGGTAAACAACAAAGCTCAGGGTACGCTTGGGCTCTTTGCTAAATAACTCTTCAATACCATCACAGGTATTAAGTACTTGCATCTCAATCGTTTCATCTAGCTCGAGTAGCTTCTTTGCTGCCAGCCCTGATACCTCAGCTTCGCCCGCTTCCCAAGCAAGAACTTGTTCTTCACTCGCTTTTGACAGCTCAGCAACTTGCGCTGCGCTTAAACCTAATGAGTGGCGAAGATATTTAATTTCAATCGCATTTAATTCTGCTTTCTTTGACATTGTATTTTCCAAAATCGAGATTAATTCTTATGATTTAACGCTTATCTTTAGGCGTTGATCCAGACCTCTTCAGCCCATTGCCAGAATGACTCCCAGCACTCTTCATCAAGCTCATCGTCACGCCATAGCATTACCTGACCTTCTTGGTCGATACAGTAAAAACTATCCCCTTGCTGACAAATAGCAATGTACTCTCTTGGCATGCCGATTGACCAAGCATAAGAGGTCACTTCCGGCAGATAAGTGTGTGAATGGGGGTCACTGGCGGTTACAGGCTCAAGCGTGCCATGAACAACATCACTGGCGTATAACAAATACTCTTTCAGCTCTGATGGAAGACCGATGAGGATCTGTTCTTCGACTTCTACAAGTTGTTCAAACGTTGGTAGTTCTAATGGCACAGGAACGGTTTCACTTAAATCCTGTAGCTGCTCAATAAGATCGTGCATCTGTAATTCGCTAATTATCGGGCTAATGGCGGCAAGTATAATCGCTTTGGATTGAATTTGTTAATCCAATTTGAACGTCCATGTAAACCAAGAGCCCAGTGTCAAAAATTAGGCCGCGATTAAACTCGCATTATCCAAGCGTTTATAGTTAAGCCATGCTTTATGATAAAGCTTGTGCGATTGCTGGCGCAATTGGGTAATTTTTGCCACCTCAATGTCACTAAGATGCCTATCTTGTTGTTTGGCAATCGCTTCTATAGCTTGCACCGCTTCATAAACTTGATGCTCTTCACCATTTTTAATCTCAGAAATAGCCTTAAGATGAAGCTGAACTTCGACAATCATTCCTGTTTGCGGTAGTTTTACTAATAGGTTTAAATCGCGGTATCCAGAGGCTTTAGGTGCAGCAAAACGGTTCTTCACTTGAACAATTTTAGCCTGCTGACTGAGGTCTTCATATGCGGTCATCAGATTATGAATATCATCAGCCACTAAGCTGGCTCTAGCCAAATCTGTGATTTGACTCGCATCACCATCGAATTTGGATTCGACCTTTTGTGCTGCTCGCTGATAACTTTTAATTTCTGGCACGATAAGCTCGCAATGCTCAGCACCATTAAGCGAGGCGAGCAATTGGCTTAACTCAGACTGTGCATCATTGGCCTGAGAATAAAGCTTATCTAAATTACTACTGGTTTGGCGAACGGGCGAAGATGCAGTGGTGGAGATGGCGATAAGGCCATCGAGGTTTTTTGAAAAAGATTGCTTAAATGCGAAATTGCTACGGGATTCAGTTCTTTCCGCCTGGGCATCATAACTCGTCGCGAAGCTACTGCGGGTCGACAGCAATAACAAAAAGATAAAAAAGGTGCGAAATAATCTATTCATAACCATCCTCGGTAACATCCCTAACCTTATGCTTCTAATCTAGCCCCTCATCACTTAACCAACCCTGAATAGAAAGTGAAACATTGTTCATCTAAAACCCTTGATAACAGCCCATAAAAAAAGAGCGCAACTTGCGCTCTTTTTATAATAAAATCAAAATCTTTTTACCAAATTTTCACGCGTTTCTCAGGTGCGATATACATAGCATCGCCCTCTTTCACGTCAAACGTAGTGTAAAACTCTGGCATATTGGATAATGCACCCAATGAACGGAATTTCGCAGGCGAATGTGGGTCAGTCGCCACGCGGTTACGCATTGATTCCTCTTTGATCTTAGCGCGCCAGATCTGAGTAAAGCCGATGAAGAAACGCTCATCACCAGTAAGACCGTCGATAACCGGTGCTTCTTTGCCATTGAGTGACATCTTATAAGCTTTGTAAGCAATCGTCACACCAGAAAGATCGCCGATGTTTTCGCCAAGCGTCAGCTCACCGTTAACGTTTAAGTCATCAAATACAGCATAGTTATTATACTGTTCAACCAAAGCCTTACCACGTACAGCGAACTCTTTTAAGTCTTGTTCAGTCCACCAATCACGCATATTGCCTTCGCCGTCAAACTTAGCGCCTTGGTCATCGAAACCGTGGCCCATTTCGTGACCAATCACGGCACCAATACCGCCGTAATTGACTGCATCATCAGCCTCCATGTTAAAGAACGGAGGTTGCAAGATAGCCGCTGGGAATACAATTTCATTCATGGTTGGGTTGTAATAAGCATTCACCGTCTGTGGTGTCATATGCCATTCCCACTTACGAATTGGCGAGCCTAGTTTTTCAAGCTCTTTCTCATGACTAAGTTCACTAGCACGAATACTATTACCCACTAGATCGTCACCCTTGATGGTCAATTTGCTGTAATCTTCCCAGCGATCTGGATAACCGATTTTTGGATCGAACTTAGCAAGCTTATCTTTAGCTGCCACTTTAGTATCAGGGCTCATCCACGACAGGTTTTCGATACTCTCGCCATAAGCACCGCGAAGGTTCTCAACCAATGCCTGCATACGCTTTTTAGCTTCAGGAGTAAAATGACGCTTAACATAAACCTTACCAACCACTTCACCCAATACAGAGTTCACCGCGCCCACGCCACGCTTCCAACGAGGTTGTTGCTCGGCTTGACCATTTAGCGTCTTAGAGAAAAACTCAAAGTTCTCTCTGTCTAAATCGGCACTTAAATTGCCAGCGAAGTGAGTCAGCGTCTGCCAAGTCATGTAAGTTTGCCAAGTTGATAGATCATTGGCTTTAAGAACTTCGTTAAAACCTTCTATGAAGCTAGGTTGGTTAACGATAATGTCGGTCTGCTTATCTGCACCTAACACCTTAAGGTAGCCATTCCAGTTAACATCTGGGGCCAATGTTGCAAGATCCGCAACTGGATATAGATTATAAGTCTTAGTGCTGTCACGGGTTTCTACAACATCCCAGTGACGGCTAGCAATCGCAGTTTCTAAGGCGAGTATCTGCTCTGCGCTTGCCTTAGGATTGGCAAGCCCAGCAAGCGTAAACATCTTCTCGATATGCTCAACGAATGCTTTGCGAATATTAACGAAACGCTCTGCGTCGTTAAAATAGTAATCTTTCTCAGGTAAACTTAAGCCATACTGCCAAAGATGAGTCGCATAACGGCTCGAGTTTTTAGCATCGATATCGATATAGAATGCCAGTGGCGTACCACCACCTATCACTTGGCTGTGAGCAAAATACTCAACTAACTCATCTTTATTTTTAAGCGCTGCAATTTTGTCTAACTCGCCTTGAATTGGCTTAATACCTAGGCTGTTTAGGGTATCTGTATCCATAAATGAACGATACAGGTCGGCGACCTTTTGTTCATCACTACCAGGAGTTAGGTTAGGTGTGGCTGCAACTTCTTCAATAATGGCTTTAACATCATCACGTGACTTTTCACGTAAGTCATAGAATGCGCCAGTACTGGTGCGATCGCCTGGGATCTCGGTGTTTTTAACCCAAGTACCGTTAATATATGAATAAAAATCGTCTTGTGGGCGAATTGACTTATCAAAGTTAGCAAAGTCGATGCCTGAATTCAGTGCTTTTTCTACAGCCACAGCGGCTTCTGATTTAACGGTTTCTGGCGCGTTAACTTCAGCTTGATCACTGTTACAAGCGCTAAGCCCCACAATAAGAGAGGCGCATAAGCCCCCAACAAGAACTTTCTTCATGTTAATTCCTTTTTGATGCTTATTTAATTTATTGTTTTATGCAGCAGCATTACTGAGATCGCAAAGCCAAAGTGGTGCTAAAACGGTTTTAAGATACGTATGTTAATAGCTTTACACCAATGTGAACAAGTTTCCCGTGCAATTGATCGCAATAATTACCCGCTTCATATGTAAGTAAAGGTTTCCTAACCCACGCCCCATCAAAAAAGGCGTATTCAAGCCGCGGTAAATGACTCAATATAAAACCCTAGATTGAATTGGGATCTTCTCACCGCCTCATTTTATCGGCGCGGTTAAACGATTTGCCTATTTGCCATTCTAGATCTTTCTCTTTACCTAGTCTCACTTCATAATGGTGGCTATTATGATTTTATAGGCTACAAAATTGTGCGTTTAGACAAATTTATCTGCGAGTCCACCTCATTAACACGATCGTTAGCCAAAAAAGCGCTTCATCGAGGCGATGTAACCTGCGATGGTGTCGTCGTTAAAAATTCCAGTTTCAAGGTAGAGCAAAGCCATCAAATTCACTTAAATGGCGAATTACTCACCATCATTGGGCCTAGGTTTATCATGCTAAACAAACCTATTGACACCATCTGCTCCACTATCGACGAAGAGTACCCTTCGGTTTTAGGATTGCTCGATATCGCTAAAACTGAAGATTTGCATATAGCAGGGCGACTGGATGTCGACACCACGGGTTTAGTACTCATTACCAATGACGGCCAGTGGTCGCACAAAATAACCTCGCCAAAAAAGGAGTGTGGTAAACGTTATTTAGTTCAAGTCGCCGATCCACTCTCTGAGGAGCTTATTGAGCAGTTCACCCAAGGCATTGAACTGAGAAGTGAAGATGGGTTAACCAAACCAGCCCAGCTTGAAATAATTGACAGCCATCAAGCGAGGTTAACGATAACCGAAGGTAAATATCACCAGGTCAAACGTATGTTCGCAGGCGTGGGTAACAAGGTGGTTGGACTACATCGTGAATGTGTAGGGAAGATTGAGCTAGATAAGCACTTAGCACCAGGAGAATGGCGCTATCTTACCGACAAAGAGATTAAGTCGATATAACACGCATGTAAATAATACTCGTTGAGCCATGGGTCACGCCCATGGCTCATTTTCTATCCCGCTATGACACTCTTTATGCTGTTAAGCAATGCTCTATCTGTGCGCGCCTTTTTCAGTTTTTTAGCGCTTTCTTTAAGCGATGCATCCGATAAACGAGTAAAGATATTGTTGTACTCATTCTCATCCACCGCTTCATCACTATCGGCTAATTCTGCAATGTCTTGGGCAACACGGCTAAGTTGTAGCCAGGCATTTGCTATATAGAAACCATGGAAGTCTGCTTGAGGTAATAGTGCACTCGCACTTGATGGCAGCGCATTCCACGTTGCAATAAACTTCTGGTCTTTGTCTTCCAGTAATTCATTAAACAGGTTCGCGTAGGCCTCCATCAAATTAGCTGGCACCTTATCCATGGGAATAACATGGTTGCAGACATTGAACGCCACTATCTCGGCACGTTGCTTATATTCAGAATTCAATTTACTTTTACTCCACAATAATCATTTAGCAAAAACCAGCAAAAACGAACGTTATACCTTCACCCTAAATGAAAAGCAAAAATTCAATCAAATAATTTACCAGAAGGGTTTTATGGGCTTTGTTTCCTAAATCGAACCAACAAACAAAGCCTCCTCAACTGTTTAAGTATTAGTCAAGATACTGTGTTTCAGGCATACCTAGCCTAGTCAGTTTTTTTAATGCTTTGATCATGGCGTAAGCTTCCCTACTTGAGCATTGTCATTTCTCATGCTCAAGCTCCCGCCGAGCAACTGCTTTATCCGATGCATGAGTGTCAACGGCAATATGCAGTTTGCGCCAAACTCGGCGCTTGCCATCCGTACCATGCTTCTTCACTTTCTACTCTCCTTCGCCATAGACCTTTAGCCCTGTAGCATCGATAGCTAAGTGCTGAATGATGCCCCGAGTCTTAGTTTTAAAAGAGATGTTAACTGTCTTAGCGCGTTTGCTGATACAAGTGTAATGGGGCAAAGTAATGACACGTTTACCAGTTTAAATACGGAATTGATAAAGCCATGCAGGGCTCGCAGTGGCATAGAAAAACTACGCTTTACCATGAGTGCGGTGGTGATTGCTAAATCACTAAACACAAACGGCCGACCTTTTTTGCCTAGTTCAGTTGTGGCTTTCCAAGCGGAGATGGCTTCCTCATCAATCCAGAAGGTCAGCGAGCCACGGTTAACCAATGCTTGATTGTACGGTTTCCAGTTGGTTGTTTTATAGCGAGGCTTTGGCACGGTTGATTTATGAGTCTATGAATGATGTCGATCTGATCATTAGCTACAGATTTAGTTCAATCGATTTAGAAAACAAAGCCGATTTCATGCTTAAAAAATAAACTTTTACTATAAAAAATGTGTCATCCTTATAATATAGTTACAGAAAAAATGATATATCCTATAGCTAACAGGTCACTTTACAGGGTGAACAAACTAATAAAATGATAACAATGATAATAATGATAATAATGATAATCTCAACATCATCGACGCGTTTAGGTTTGCTAGCGAGTATCTGTATGCTACTTGTCGGCCTTCCATCTCCTGTTCAGTCCGCTCCTTTTCAGCCCAAAAACGTTGAAGAGGCTTTTGAGGTATTTGATAGTGGTGAACTAACCGATTCTGAAACAATAAAAGTCACCCTGAACTACCTGAAAAAAAACATCTCAGTAGAGGACACTGAAAATTATCTCAAGTTACAGACTGTAATTTGTTGGAATGACTTTGACTTAACCGATAACAAAGCAATTGAAGCGGCAATCGAATTTGTAAACTTAAAGCTAGCGTCAAAACAGATCACGAAATCTACTGAAACAGCAACCGATCTTAGACTATGCAGAGCATATATGCATCAAATCATAGGTAAAGTTGAACTCGCACTTAAAGAATATAATGACGTTGTTCATCAGGCCTATCTTATCGAGTCCCCAAGGTTAATTGCAGATTCTCGTTCATTAAGAGGCGCGATGTATTCGTTTCAAGGAAATTTCGCCGGGGCTTTAGAGGATTTCATTGCCGCTCAACATCTTTATGAATCACTTAATCTTAAGGTCTGGGCACAATATAATCTTACCGAACTTGCCACCAGCTATCGTCGCTTTGGCGATCCACAAACCGCGATAATATACTTTCGACAACTGGAAATTCAATTTAGTAAGCAAGGCGATAATGACACTGCCAATCTTATGAAAACAGAAATAGCCTACGCATTAGAAGAGTTAGGAGAAAATAGCGCCGCATTAGAAAAATACTTGCAAAGCTACCACTATTGGAAAAATAAGTCAGATGATATCGCAAGCGCTTATCAAGCCATTAATATTGCGGGAATATTAATAAAACTAGATCGCGTCGCAGAGGCGGAAGAATATCTTGCAGAGGCAACTCAAATAATCAACGCATCTGACGGAGCGAGTTACAGTTTTATGCGTCTTTTTCAAGCCCAAGCAGCACTTCATCACCACGAAATGGAAAAAGCACACGCATATCTTAAAGAAGCTGAAACAGCTTTCACCAAAATTAAAAATACTAGAGGTTTAGAGCAGCTATATCTTGTGCAAAGTGAGGCTTTTATATCACAACAAAATTGGCAACAAGCAGTGGCTGCACTACAAGATTATATTGCTAATCATCAAGCACTAGATGCGACTAGGCAAAGCAATCACACTACAGAGATGCGCACACGCTTCAATACGGAGAAAGTTGAGCGAGAAAATAAGCAATTATTGGAGATACAGAAGATAAAAGAAAATGAGCTAGTTATTTTAAATCAAAATAAGTATTTACAGCTAGCAGTGAGCATACTTTCCGGTATTATCATGGTGTTCTTGTCTGTAATATCCTATAAACAATCAAAAAAATCTAAACTTCTCTCAGTATTAGCATCGACAGACCACCTAACACAACTGCCAAATCGACGCTCAACCTACTTTAAGGGAGAAGCTTACTTTAAGTCGAAAGAATCCACCGACCATCCACTCTCTTTAATTCTATTCGATGCCGATCACTTTAAAAAAGTCAATGATCAACTCGGTCACGACATAGGTGATAAAGCTCTGGTTGCACTCGCTAATATCAGTAATACGTTAATGCGAAAGCAAGACTTAGTTGGCCGTGTAGGCGGGGAAGAGTTTTTAATTATTTTACCTAATACTTCAGCAGAACAAACACTGAGTATAGCTCAAAGGCTGGTCACCAAGATAGAAAGTAGTAATTTTGATGGCATTGCTCCTAATTTCAAACTAACTATCAGTGCAGGGATTGCAACTCAGACTGATGATGATGATGGCTTTAATATGTTGTTGAAACGAGCAGATAAGGCTTTATATAACGCCAAAGCTGCAGGACGCAACTGCGCTATATTAAGTGATCAAAATACGCTTTAATCTTGCCGCTCAATAAAGTGTATTTGCGTTGGTGCATTAGAATGGTGAAACCACACCTGATAAAGTTTCGCTAGTCCACCTTCACTTTGCAGCTTTTTCAATGCCTCATACCATTGATTAACCACTTGAGGAGAGGTTCCCTTGGAGAAGCCGAGGTAGAGATCAATTTTCGAAAGTTCAAACACTGGCTTAACCATGCTTTCTGCCATAGAGACTTCATTTAATAACTGGCTTACGGAGAGATCGGCCTGACACCAAAAACGGATTCGACCGTGCATCAACTGTTTCGCTGATTGTTGTGGAAAACTCGCGACGGTGAGATGTTTCACCCCTACTTGCATCAAAATAGACTCTCCGATTGATCCCCTATAAACCCCGACACTACCGAGTTGATCGACTTGTAAAATATCATCTAACTGCACATCATCACTGGCTTTAGCGTAAATATAGATACGGCTTGTTGCTATGGGGCCAATAAAATCAAACTGCTTACGACGCTCATCATTAAGAGAGGTTGCAAACAACATCACATCGGGATGAGAGGCGGCTATCGAATAAGCTCGAGCCCAAGGTAGCACCTCAATATTAGCGTCTACATTTAACCGTTTAGCCAATAACTCGACCAATTCCACACCATATCCTTTGGCGACTCCCTGCTCCTGAAAGCTCATAGGAGCCCACTCTTCGGTGAGTATTCGTACGCCCGCAACGCCATCACTTAACGGCAGACAAGTTAGCGAACACAAAAGAAACAGTTCACGATAGGTCAATCAAGTACCACCTTCAGTTTTGTTATCGCTACGTTGAGCCTTGCTAGTGAAAATATCAAACAGAGCTCAACATTATTTATCTCGCAGATATCTTGTAGTCGGGGGCAAAGTAGCATAGATGGACAACTTTACATCTACCGTAGTTAGTGCCGACAGTTTTCCTGTTTTAACCCTAATATAACCCATGATGACAATCGAACTTCATGGGTCATTTTAATTCAAATGCACCACTTTTCCATGATTCACTTTTCTACATTATCGCGCAACAGCCATTTCGTCCAAGGTTTTGTCCTCCCCCGTTAACTGATATGATGAGTGCGTTATCCATCACTCATTGCCACTATCATTGCCACTATGTCCACACACTTGCCATCTCAACTCACTCCCATACAACTGCAACAGTTAACATTAAAAATTAAAGAGTGGGGCAAGGCGCTTGGATTTGCTCAAATAGGCATCTGTGATACCGACCTAATTGAAGAGGAAGCGAAGCTTCAAACTTGGCTCGACAATGGCTATCACGGAGAGATGGCTTATATGGAAGCCCATGGCATGATGCGTGCGCGTCCCCATGAATTGCATCCAGGTACCCAACGGGTCATTTCAGCCAGAATGGACTACCTACCGCCCGAGGCAGGTTTTGCGACCAACCTTAGTAACCCTAATTTAGCCTATATTTCTCGCTACGCTGGCGGGCGTGATTATCACAAGATGATCCGCAACCGACTTAAAAAGCTTGGACAACAGATCGAAACAGAACTCGACAGTTTAGGCTTAGCCAAGCCCAACTTTCGCCCCTTTGTGGATTCAGCACCGATACTTGAACGCCCATTAGCAGATAAAGCAGGGATAGGTTGGACTGGCAAACACAGTCTGTTGCTCAACCACGATGCAGGGAGTTGGTTCTTCCTGGGCGAACTCCTCATCGACCTACCACTGCCTGTCGATTTGCCAATAAAGGAAGCGTGTAATACCTGCGTCGCGTGCATAAAATCTTGCCCGACGAATGCGATAGTCGCCCCTTATATCGTTGATGGTCGGCGTTGTATCTCCTACCTCACCATTGAACTGCAAGGCGCAATTCCAGAAGAGTTCCGCCCACTCATCGGCAATCGCATCTATGGTTGTGATGATTGTCAGTTAGTCTGCCCAGTAAATGCTCAAGCACCGCTGACAAAAGAGAGTGATTTTCATACTCGAGATCCACTCAAACATCCCGACCTACTCACCCTGTTTGGCTGGAACGAAGCCGAGTTTTTAAGTTATACCGAAGGCAGTGCTATTCGAAGAATTGGCCATAAACGCTGGCTGCGTAATATCGCAGTGGCGCTAGGGAACGCGCCACATTCGGAGAACATAATTAATGCACTAACTCATAGACGCAGCAGTGATGAGGTCGATGAGATGGTCATCGAACATATCGACTGGGCACTAGCACAGCAGCTCAGTCCCCCCTCCCAAGCTAACCGTAAGACCCAACGTGTTATCCGAGCCGTTGAAAAAGGATTACCCAGAGATGCCTAATACCTATCAAAATAAGGCACTAGTCTAGGGTGAACCCTACTTTCACTGTCACCTGCCAATGGGCAACTAAGCCAGCTTCTAGGTGACCGCGGGTTTCAACTACCTGAAACCAGCGTAGATGATGCAATGACTGACTCGCCTCGGTAATGGCGTTTTTAATCGCCTCATCGGAACTAATAGGCGAAGATCCAACAAGTTCAATGATTTTGTAGGTATGACTCATAGTGATTGCCCCAAGTTAATTGTTTCGTCCACTTGAGTATAGAAAGAATTTGAGCCTTCGACTTAACCTAGTTCAGCGCGATATCCGCCTAAATGTTCGATCATCTTATCGGCAACGCGAAACGCATTAGCATATATAGTTAAGGTTGGGGTAACTGAGCCGCCATTAGGCATAAATGAACCATCGCTGACATAGAGGTTGGCGCAATCATGCACTCGGCAATTTTTATCTAAGACAGATATTTTAGGATCATCACCGAACCGACAGCCACCAGCCACTAAATTGGATGTCGGTGACGTAAACACATTACCCCATGCCTCATCGGCGCCCATCGCCTTCATCACCTCGACACCTTTATCAACCAAGTATTGCGCGACCTTGAGATCATGAGGATGAAAACCGGCCCTGACCTTAGCCACGGCCTGCCCCCACTTATCCTTTTCATCAGGATCTAAACTGACATAACATTCATCGTTAGTCAGCCAGTCACAAAATACCTCAAACTTAAAATCTCTCGATTGGGTAAAATGCGCCTTTAACCGCTGCTTCAGTGGGGTGCCCCACAGCAAGTTACCCCGTTGCCATTTTAGGCTGTTGGCTTCCGCTGTAGGAGATGGCGGATCGAAAACAAAATCCAGAGTGCCGCCTTTAACTGGTTTATCGAAAGCGTCTTTATCATGGATCACATACCAATCCTGCAACGCGCGATTGAAAAATGGACCTCTTATTTTCAATCTGCTGGCAACGTCAGGCGCTAATCTATCTAACTTAAATACCCCATGGCCTGTGCCACCAGCGCAGCAATGTAAATTTTTACCGACTTGATCATAGCGATTACCTATACCATTGGGATGCTTCTCCCCTTTACTGGCTAGCAATAACCGCGCGCTTTCTATTGAGTAACAGGCCACCACAAACAACCGAGCAGAGATATCTATACTCTTACCTCTTGCATCGAAATAACTCGCACTACTGACCTCACCAGCCCCATTGGTGTTTAGTCGATACACTTTAGCTTGAGTCACTATTTTACAGCGGCCCGTCGCCACCGCATCATTTAACAGCGCCGCACGAGAGCTCGCCTTAGCACCCGAGTGACATCCGTAACTGCCACAATAACCAGAGTACTCACAGCTCTTACGACCATTTAATGGCACTGATAGAATGCCCCGCGCCATCGGCAGAGGATGTAATTTTAACGATTTACACGCTAAATCAAATTTGGCGGCAATGGGATGTTCAGCCGTCGGCGGTAAAGGGTAATCAGGGGTCGAACGCGGCTCTAAGTGGGGATGTTGAACCACTCTACCGCTCACGCCAACAATCTGTTCCACCTTGGCATAGTAGGGCTCCAAATCAGCATAGCTAATTGGCCAATCGACCGTGTTGGCACCTTCAATCGCACCGAACTCAGATACTAAGCGAAAATCCTGCGGCTTAAGACGATGAAAATAGCCACTCATAAAGTTAGAGGCACCACCAACAATGTTACCTCCCCAAAACTGAGCGCTTGTATCGCTCGACCACTTACCATCAACCGTTGGTTCTTCAAGCACATGGCGCTCATCTTCAATCTGAGAGCGAAAGACTCGATGACGCGCTAACTGCTCATCTTTGACAAAGTCCTCTTCGGTAAACCAATTGCCCTTTTCTAACACCACCACAGAAAACCCCGCCTTAGTTAGCTCATAGGCAATAGGGCCTGCGCCTGCGCCGCTGCCAACGATACAGACATCAAACTGGGAGTTAGAATTAGTTTGTAGCGCATTTGACATGAGAGTCATCCCAATAGCTAAAGATTAAAAATCGAGATAGGTTTTGCCTACCATTGGACGAGGAAAGCCACTTTGATGTTCGAGCCATTGCCAGCCAACTCCATCAGGATTACCACCATAAATGGGGTCAAGGGTGAGCGCCTCAAGTAGATAATAAAGTAACAGAGACAGCCAGTTCTCCCCGGCTCGGCTATTAGCGATGCGTGTGAGCAGCGCAGCTTGCGCAGACCAATCTAAGACTAAGAAACTCTGCTTTAGCTCAGTATCTGCCAGATCTTCCAGCCAAGCAGCACCTTGAATAATAAAGTCTCTATCACCATCTTCGATGTTGCCGGGATCATCGAGCGCCCACAACAGATAGCGGTCAGCATTAAGATCCTTTGCCGAAGGGCCATCACCATCATCGGGAAAAAGATGCATTTGCACCGTTTCAACTATCGCATGAGTGATCACGTCAAAATTATCGGGTTTGGAGTGAATCGAAAATGGCTCTGTCTCTTTCGCGGCTAATAGACTCGGCTTAGCCCCTAACACAGACAACAAGATAGTCGCAGCGCCGGTGCGTTTTAAGAAGTCACGCCGACTTAAGCCACTAGCATAGGCAAATAAAGGCTGAAGAGGGGCGGAAACAGAGGATAAACATTCGTGACCTTTAGTCGTATTCGGTGAACCATCGACGACTTGCTCTCCCACCTGTTTTTGGTCACTGTGGGGAAACCTCTCCACTTTAGTGACTGCTGCTCTTATTCGTGCCATATCCTTTCCCTACACAACAATTAAGCTCAACTCATCCTACACCAAGTTATCCTCATCGGCAGTAATCACCAAGATCTTCTAGACTAAATACAAGTGATTGCGGCAAAACAAAAAATGAGGTGCAACAATGGACAGACCGATTATCGCAGACAATAAGCCCAAAAAGGTCAAACTCAAGCAAGGTAAAAAATATTATTTCTGCGCCTGCGGTCGCTCAAAAAACCAACCATTCTGTGATGGTTCCCATGCCGGCAGTGGCTTTGAACCAAAGGAGTTTACCGCTGAAAAAGATCAGGATACCTATCTTTGCGCCTGTAAACACACAAGTAACACGCCCTATTGTGATGGCACTCATAAGCAATTTACTTCCGAGCAAGTTGGCACCCTAGGACCGGGAAGACTGACCTCAGATTCAAGTAATAAAAATGCAATGCCAAGTCCCATATCGACCACCGAAGAGTCCACTGTCGAGTTGATCCATCAACTTGCCAGAGACGGATTAAATACACTTGGACATCACGGCCCTATGGTGGCAATGGGAGTACCGAGAAACACGCTTCCACACTGGGATGATATTCAAATAATGACAGCTCAGTTGGCGCATAAGCCTCTCTTTGAAGATCAATGCGTTAACACTGAACTGATCATCGGCCCTGAGGCTCGCAAGCCACTTAAGCTTAATATCCCTCTATTTGTCTCCGATATGAGTTTCGGCGCCCTATCAGAAGAGGCAAAAATAGCCTTAGCTATGGGCACAGAGCTTGCCGGAACGGGGATCTGCTCAGGTGAAGGCGGCATGCTACCCGAAGAGCAGGCGGCTAACTCGCGTTATTTTTATGAACTTGCTAGCGCAATGTTTGGCTACAAAGAGGAACTATTACATTCGATTCAAGCATTTCATTTCAAAGGCGGTCAAGGAGCGAAAACGGGCACAGGAGGCCATCTTCCCGGCATTAAAAATCAGGGCAAGATATCAAAAGTTCGAGGAATACCCGCAGGAGAAGATGCCATATCACCGCCCACATTCCAGGATCTAAACTCTGTGGCAGACTTTAAGCGTTTTGCCAATCGAGTTCGAGAGATCAGCGGCGGTGTACCCATTGGTTTTAAACTCAGCGCCAACCATATCGAGCGTGATATTCAATTTGCACTCGATGCCAGCGCCGACTACATCATCTTAGATGGACGCGGAGGCGGCACCGGTGCTGCGCCGCAAATATTTCGAGATCATATCAGCGTACCCACTATCCCCGCATTAGCGCGGGCGCGTCGATACTTAGATAGCCAAGGTGCAAGTGGTCGAGTCACCTTAATCATTACCGGCGGCCTTCGCCTACCAATGGACTTTGTTAAAGCCATGGCTTTAGGCGCCGATGGTATCGCGATTGCTAATAGTGCCATGCAATCTATTGGGTGTGTCGCCGCTCGCATTTGTAATACCAACAACTGCCCCGCAGGCATAGCAACCCAAAATGCAGACCTACGAGCGCGACTCAATGTCGCAAAGTCTGCCCAGCAATTAGCCAACTTTCTCGGTGCATCAACCCAGTTGATGCAAGTCATGGCTAGGGCATGCGGCCATCACAATCTAAGTGACTTTAATCATGATGATTTAGCAACTTGGCACAAAGAGATGGCACTGTTATCAGGCATCAACTACGCAGGAGTAAGCGGCCTTTAAGCAGCGCAGATAAAAAACTAGGAGGATAAGGGGGTCTTTAAAAGCTCAAGAAGAAAAGGCATCACCTCGAAGAGAAACCTTAGGCACTCAAGGACGATTGAGCTATCGATTAGGACAACGAGTCAACGAGACCATGATTAGCCTTCTATGAACTCGATAAAAATCTCTATGACATTTCAGCCTTGTCAATTAAATGGCCTAGTTTGTTTACGGCTTCGAGCCTTGGATGTATTCGCTTTTCATGTGGTTTATATAACAAATGCTATATTTATAGAGCACATTGAGAACGGCAAATATTCTATTGCTAAAGGGACTTGTATGAGAATAAATCAACCAATCACTAAGCAGGAAAGGACGTTCCCTGCCGAAATCAAACTCATTTCTGTCACAGATACGTCGGGCACCATACTTGACTGCAATGACGTCTTTGTTGAAGTCAGCGGATACGACAAAAGTGAGCTAGTGGGACAACCACACAATATCGTCAGGCATCCAGAGATGCCTGCCGCTGCTTTTCGCGTGATGTGGTCACACCTCAAAGCAGGCAAGCCCTGGATGGGAATGGTTAAAAATCGCTGTAAAAATGGCGACTTCTATTGGGTAGATGCCTATGTCACCCCGATGACCTGCAAGGGAAAGATCATTGGTTATGAATCAGTTCGCTCCAGCCCTAAACGACAAGATGTCGCCAGAGCCGAAGCTCTTTATGCAAAAATTAATGCGGGCAAAGACAAATCCAAGTCTCTCTATGTTGCCTCAGAGTATATCCTACTGATACTGGCATTTTTATTGGCCGCGTCGCTGTTCACAATGGGATATCAGGGGTTCTCTGAAATGATACTCGTCGTTGGCGTTGTTGCGTTTGCAATGCTAGTTTCTTATAAAAACAGAACAACACTAAAATCATTAAATAAACTGTTGAAAGATAGCTTTTCTCATGAGCTTGCCGCAAAAACCTACACAGACTCAAATGGTGATTTAGGTTTATTACAAGTGGCTATATTAAGTTTAAATGCGCACTTAGGGACTGTGATTACTCGTATTGAAAATGCAGCATCACACGTTACCAAAGGATCTGAGGACGGCCTGCAACTGACCCAGAAAACCTGTAGCGAAATAGAAAGACAACAAGCTGAAACATTTCAAGTCGCAACGGCGATGAATGAGATGACAACCACTATTTCCGAAGTATCACAACATGTTACCGAAACAGCGAACCATGCCGAAACGGCCAATGGTTTGGCCATTAAAGGAAACGATGTTGCAGAAGTCACACGCCAGTCCATTCAAAAACTAAGAGATGCGGTTTCTAACATAGGAACCTCGGTGGCGGATGTATCAGAACAAACAGCCAGCATTGCGCAAGCCGCAAAAATAATTGAACAGATAGCCGAACAAACCAATCTACTCGCATTAAATGCGGCAATAGAAGCCGCCAGAGCAGGAGATCAAGGTAGAGGCTTTGCGGTGGTTGCCGATGAGGTTCGTAACCTTGCAAAACGAACCCAAGAAACCACCCAAGAGATCTATTCAATTGTTAACAAATTAACCTCAAAAGCACAAAATGCCGTTGATACCGCCAGCCTTGGCGCGCAAGCGGCGGATGAAGGGTTAGAAAGAGTCATGGAGAGTGGATCCATGCTAAACGGCATCTCTGGAGCCATAGAGCAGATCGCCCATATGTCGACCGAAATGGCTGCGGCGGTAGAAGAACAGGCTCATGTTGCCGAAGATATCAATCGGCAAATCGTGAATATCTCTGATTTAGCTCATACGAGCGCTAATAGCTCAAGCCTGACATCAGACTCAATGACTAAGCTCAAGTCTACCGCAGACGAATTACATGAACTTGTGGTACGTTTTAAACATTAATAAGTGAAGCCATAACACGCTGGAGCAACTCCTTCTGCTCCAGCCCCTATTTAGATTGGCTGATCTATGGCTACTTTCTTATATCGATAATGATCAGCCCAAACGTCGCCTCAACTCCTTGGTCGCCTTAACCATATTCTGCAGTGCAGGCTCAACCTCATCCCAGGTTCGAGTCTTTAATCCACAATCTGGGTTCACCCATAACTGACGAACTGGAATTTTAGTCGCCGCCTTTTCAATAAGCGCCACCATCTGCTCGACACTAGGGATATTAGGGCTATGAATATCATAGACTCCAGGGCCGATCTCATTTGGATACTCAAAGTCTTCAAAGGCATTAAGTAACTCCATGTTAGAGCGGGAAGTTTCTATGGTGATCACATCGGCATCCATAGCTGCAATCGAGGCGATGGTGGAATTAAACTCGCTATAACACATATGAGTGTGGATCTGAGTATCATCTTCAACACCAGCCGCACTCAGTTTGAAGGCATTTACCGCCCAATCTAAATACTCCTGCCATTGAGATGCTTTTAACGGTAGACCTTCACGAAAGGCGGGTTCATCGATCTGGATGATCCCTATGCCCGCATTTTGCAAATCAACCACCTCATCGCGAATAGCTAAGGCGATCTGATTGGCGATCTGCTCACGACTAATATCTTCGCGAGCAAACGACCAATGCAAAATAGTGACAGGGCCAGTCAACATCCCCTTTACAGGCTTATCCGTCAGGCTCTGAGCATAAGTCGCCCAATCGAGCGTCATAGCTTGGGGGCGCGACACATCACCATAGATCAGCGGGGGCTTAACACAGCGGGAGCCATAACTTTGTACCCAGCCAAATTGGGTAAAACCAACTCCCTCTAGCTGCTCACCAAAATACTCCACCATGTCGTTACGTTCCGCTTCACCGTGAACTAAAACATCGATGCCTAACTTTTGCTGCCGAGAAATCGTGTCGCGCGTCACCGCCTGTAATTGCTCAGTATATGCAGCGTCGGTTAACTCACCTTTGCGCCAGCGACTGCGAAGTCCTCGTATCGCGGGAGTCTGCGGAAATGAACCTATCGTTGTGGTGGGCAGCAAAGGTAACCGAAAGCGTTGTTGCTGCTTCACTTGACGCAATTCAAATCCGCTTTGACGCTCAAAATCAGCGAGGGTTAATGCAGCCACCCGCGCATTTACTTGATCATTAGCCGCATTTTTTCTGGCGGTTCGCCTCTCAATACAGCGCGTCACTATCGCTTGAGATGCCACGGATTCGGGCTCGACTAACAAGGTTCTCAATTGATGGAGCTCTGTTAGTTTTTGCTTTGCAAAACTTAACTGCTCACGCAGAGACGCCTCAAGTTCAGTTTCAATATCTAGGTCAACAGGGGTGTGTAACAGTGAACAAGAAGGTGCGATCCATATCTGATTGCTAAAATCAGCAACTACAGGCGCAAGCAGTTGCTTAATATTATCAAGCTCAGCAGCCCACACATTACGACCATTGATCACCCCAAGACTTAATACTTGTTCAGGTTTTAAGTCTGCGGCAAATTGAGGTAACTGCTGCGGCGCACTCACCAGATCGATATGAACGCCAGCAATGTCCAAATCACTGATCAGCTGTTGATGGTGTGCGACACTGCCATAATAGGTTGCTAGCATGAGTTTAACATCGACATCATTTAATGCCTGATAGGTGTCAGCGAAAGGTGCTTGCCAATCATCTTCTAACTCTAACGCCAAGATAGGTTCATCTAATTGCACCCAAGTCACGCCTTGGTCGGCAAAGCGGCTAAGAATGGCCTGATAAACCTCGATTAGCTGGGGTAACAAACTCAGTTTATCAAAAACTTGGCCACTACATTTTGCCAGATAAAGATAAGACAAAGGCCCGAGTATTACTGGCTTTGGCTGATAACCCAAGGACGTTGCTTGCTCGACCTCGTCAAAAAGTTGCTCGAATACAATCTTAAAAGTTTGATCTTGACTCAGCTCCGGCACGATATAGTGATAATTAGTGTTGAAATACTTTTTCATCTGCGAGGCCGTGGTCGCGTTGCCCGTTGGCGCACGTCCACGAGCCACTCGAAACAGGGTATCTAAATCGACCTTATCGCCGTCACGATGACGTGCGGGAATCGCATCGATAGTGGCGCTTAAGGTTAAGACGTGATCGTAATAGGCAAAATCCCCCACAGGCAGATGAGTAACCCCAGCCTCTGCCTGCCACTCCCAATGGGTTTGACGCAATGAACTGGCAACCTCTTCAAGTGCTGTTTGAGTGATTTCGCCGCGCCAATACTTTTCTAGTGCAAATTTAAGCTCACGCTGACGGCCAATCCTTGGAAAACCTAGTGAAGCAACACTTATAGACTGCATACTGTATACCCTTTTATTTAAGATGAGCAAAATTCATAATGACGCTGTTAACTTGGACATCAAGCAACTGATGACGATTAAGATGACACAAGCATAAACAGGCGTCTGGACGTCTAGAAGTTTATTGTGTTAACCTGTCACCTCGCAATCGAATTGATTTCAAGCACAACATGAGCAAAATTCATCTGAGGTAAAAATGATAGAGCTTAGGCATTTACGAACATTGGTGGCCCTCAAAGAGAGTGGCAGTCTCGCTGGCGCAGCTAAAAAGCGCTTTGTCACTCAATCGGCCTTATCTCACCAGATAAAAGAGCTTGAGACCCGAATCAATTCGGCAATTTTTGTTAGAAAGAGTAAACCGCTCTCTTTTACCCAAGAAGGAACACGCTTACTTACACTGGCAGAGGAGATTCTGCCTAAGGTGATTGAAACTGAGGTCGATCTCAAAAATGGACTGAGTGACGACGCCGCCGATCTGTTTGTCGGTATTGAGTGCCATAGCTGCTTTCGCTGGCTGATGCCAGTAATCGAAGAGTTCAATAGCAACTTCCCTCACACCAACCTTGAACTCTCGAGCCGCCACCTGTTTGATTCGCTAACGGCGCTTAAGCAAGGAGAACTAGATGTGGTGCTGACGTCAGATCCAATACCAGACAAGGATATCGCCTATCAGCACCTTTTTGATTTTGAAGTTAAACTATTGGTCGCCAACGACCACCCGTTAGCACAACAGCGCCATGTGACGCCAGTTCAGCTCAGTGAGCAATCGCTTATCACCTATCCAGTGCCACTGGCGCGTTTAGACATCTACCGTTACTTTTTAGAACCTGCGGGGATCCCAGTCAGTAAACAGATCCGCTGCGATCTTACCGCTATGCTCTTGCAACGTATTGCTTGTAAAGACGGTGTATCCGCCCTGCCTAGTTGGTCGATAAATGAAGCCCATGGCTTATCATTGACGGCGCTAAAACTCGGGCAAGAAGGACTAAAAAGACCACTATTTGGCGCTTATCGTCACAGGAGTAGCAATGCGCGGCTCGCACAGCAATGGTTGAGTCTTGTTGCTGCAGAGGGAATAACTAAACAGAATGGCTGAATCAAAGAAGTAAGGACGACTTTGGTTAGTGGTGTTGAAGCCGGATCGAAAAAACTGCCAGAGGCAGTTTTTTGCTTTAAAAATGAATAAAGTATTTCGGTAACTCTAACGACGACTCTAACTACAATGGATTAAGCAGTTGATTACGCATCGACAGAACTCGGCGCAACACCAAACCAGGAGAATCAGGGTTGCGCGTCTGACGCAGGTTATGGGCGATCATGAACTCTTCTTTAAGTTCATCATCCAATCCCAAAGAGACGAATGCTTCTAGGGTTAGGGTTTGTTTTTGGTTATCAATTAACGACTTGATAATAGACAGCGGGAACGACTGCTCTGATTCGGCATTTAAATAGGCAAATGCGGTAAGGGCGATGATCTCACCAAATACGCTAAAGAGCGCTAAGGTTTGCACCTCATCTGGGTTGATATTAACGCCTTCCATTTGATGCAAACTATCTACGGCATCGGTCGCAATACTCTCTGTCAATGCCCAATAACCAAACACCAATTTTTTATAGGGTTGTGGCAGTTCATCCAGACGCTCTTTAAGGTAAAAGGTAAACGCATAGCGATAAATGTTCACTTGCCCCAAGCGTACTAAGGCGTCTTTTAATGAACGATTTTTTGATGACACTGTATTGCCAGCATTGGCAGCAGCATTGCTACGCCATAGCATGTGGGCCGCTAGCGCGGGATCGGAAGACACAATATCAATCACATTGCGAATATCACCATCGGCAATGATAGCTTTTTTTAATGGGATCAGAATGCCACGGCGACCAATGACCTGCTCTTCATTGGCGATAATTGCACGTACTTGAGTGAATACTTGATGCTCAAGATCTGTCATGAGAAGTTATTAACCTGATTTATTATTCTGGCAAGTCGCCATTTGTTATCCGAGAATTTACCCACAAAATGCCCGCCGTGGTCAAGTCGATTTAGGGTAAAAGCGAACTTTAATCCAAATATTTCAACATTGTCGCACTGACACCCATCAAATCTCGTACTTAAGCGCCATGAGATGACAAATTTCTGCCGATTTACAGTTCGATGACGCTGCACAGCAGATGAACTGACATATCAAACGGCTTCCCATGTTTACAATGCCCCAGCATGCCGAAGTTGCTGCTCAATGTGCTTCGCAAGACGTCGATAGCCAAGATCATTAAGGTGAATCGTATCGGATTTAACCTCTGGTAATTTTAGCAGCTCTGTTAAAAAATCCTCAATTAATAGCAGCTGATATTTATCACTAAGGCGTGAATAGAGTTTAGCAGGTTCGAGCCAAATACTCTTTTGAGGAACCGCAATTAATACCACAGCGATGGATCTGCTTTGTGCCTGTTCAATCATTAACGAAAGGTTGGCCTCTACCTCGCTCTCATCGACATTACGCAGAAAGTCGTTGCCGCCCTCGAGCAGTAACACCAACTCGGGTGAGGTTTCATCGAGCACAGTTGCGAACCGCCTTAGTCCCTCAGCCGTTGTCTCTCCTGAAATCCCATAATTGACGACATTGCATCCAGTTAATCTGGCTAACACGCTAGGATAATCATTTCCCTTCGAGGCACCAACGCCTTGGGTCAAGCTATCGCCAAAGGCCAAGATGTTAGCGTCAGGAGAAAGTGGCGCTAATGTTCGATTATTATTAGGCCAAAACACACCGACGATAACCATCGCCACCACTACGAGCAGCCATTTAAACTTCATCTTTTCAAGCCTTCCCGATCTTAATGATACTTAGGCCATGATGAACAACAGAGATAAAAAAAGCCAGTCACTAAAGCTGACTGGCTTAGTAGAACGCTTTATTGAGCACGCGATTTAGAAGCGATAGCTCGCCGTTAAACGAACTGCACGTCCACTGCCTGAATAGTAGCCACCGTAATAAACGGCGCTAGCGTATTGCTCATCAAACAGGTTATCTACCCGTAAGCTAGCTAACCAAGCGTCACGGGTATAATTCAGCGCTAGGTTTGATAATAAATAGGCCTCTATTTTTGGCGAATAATTACCTGTATCGCCACCTTCATAATGTGAACCAGTATACTGCCCCTCAGCAAACAGCTGCCAATGCTGAGCAAAATCAACACTCACATAACCACGGCCAGTATGCTCAGCCACCCAAGGTAACACCTTTCCGTCATTAGCCCCTTCGGTGAACTTAGCATCGATGTAGTTATATTCGAGGCCAACCTGTGTTGAGCCAGCAATCTGCCAATCCCAATCGGCACTAACACCGTAACGACGTGATGCATCGGCATTCATGTTAGCGCCACCTTCTGGTGACCACACATAAACGATCTCATCTTCCAGATCCAAACGATAGGCGCTAACACGCAATGTTTGACTGCTCAGTGTCCAGTCCCAACCGGCTTCATAAGAGCGACCCGTCTGCGGATTGAGTCCCTTAACCTCTGATAAGGTATAGGCTTGCTCATCGACTTTTGCGAAACGGAAGTTATCATCAGCGCGCAGATAAAAGCGCTGCGACTTGCTTGGACGATAATTAAAACCTAACTCCAATGCACTCGCACTATTGTCGAGTTTTTCGCCCTCGGGATACAGCACTACATCGGTCAGATCGTCTTGCACATCACTGTAACGCCCACCCACGACATAGCTCAAGGTTTGGGTTAATGGCACATCGGCCTGAATATACGCACTCATCAAACGCTGGGTGTTATTGCGAGTAATGTAAGCCAGATCATAATCCGCCTTGCCTTGGCTAAAATCGGCCCCGGCAACAAGGCTAATATCACCGTTGTCGGTCACAAAAGTCGCAATTGCCTTAGGATTAAACTCAAATAGCGAGCGCTTTATTTTGCCCTCACTGCTCCAACTTATCGAGTTCACATCTGTGTCGGAATAACTTAGATCGGCAGACAGTAACCATTGACGGTTGAATTGGTGTTGGTATCCCGCTCTCACCGCACTGGTCATTTCGTGTTGAACATCATCGGGATAAAATGAGTTGGCTTGACGCGGGTTTTGCTCAAACTGTTCTTTAGTTAATGACCCTGCTAATTCACGTTCGTTGTCGTAGTAACTGGTCTCAACAAAGAAACGGTCGGTGTCATCTTGATATTGCAGGCGGCCTAAAATCGATGCGGTTTCATTGGCGTTATGGTCGCGATAGTTATCACCTTGGTTGTAACTACCTGCGGCGTAAAGTCGCCATTTATCATTAATAGCAACCGAGACATCGGCCTGACCTTCATAGGTATCAAAACTGCCACCAGAAACACGAATACTGCCGCCAGCGCTATTTGGCGCCTTAGTGATAATATTGATCACACCGCCCACAGCTTGGTCGCCATAAAGCACACCAGCACTACCCGATAAAATTTCAACCCGCTCTATTTGATTGAGTGGAATTGCATTTATGGCTGGCGCAGCAATATCGATATTGTTCAAGCGACGACCATCGATCAAAATCAAGGTATTGTTGGCAGCCTGATCTGCGCTAAAACCACGCATAGCAAACACCGCACCAGAGTTTGAATCTGAGATTTGAATACCGCTTTGACCGCGCAGCACATCCGTCAAGCTAGTCGCACCGCTCATCTCGATAGCGGCCGCATCAATCACATTCACATTGGCTGCGATATTGAGCGGGGTTGATTCGCTTCGACCAATAATAGTAATAGTCTCATCAACCTTGGTCGCTGTTGGGGTAAGGTGTTCGGCAGCCTGCAGTGGTGCTGAAACAGATAATATGCCACCGAGTAGTACGGCAATTTTTGTAGGTTTGGTACCCATTTTCCTTTAACTCCTAAAAGGGAAACGGGGCAGTAAGTCACGGTAAATAACACCAGAAGCAGGTGAAAATTATCGCATTTCGAGATCTGCCCGCCGAAATCTCAAAATCACCTAATGGGCCGGTCTCCGGACTGAGGATAAGTACAAAAAGCGAATCACTTTTGATACGACAAGATTGGATTTTTTAACGCTTCAATTCAGCGCACCC
This sequence comes from Shewanella mesophila, assembly GCF_019457515.1. Taxonomy (NCBI): domain Bacteria; kingdom Pseudomonadati; phylum Pseudomonadota; class Gammaproteobacteria; order Alteromonadales; family Shewanellaceae; genus Shewanella; species Shewanella mesophila. The sequence continues at coordinate 1,003,576 of NZ_CP080421.1, read as the reverse complement.
AACTTTCACCTTTCACCGTTGCGGGGGCAGTGCCAGATTTTCACAGGCTTCCCGATTATCCCAATTACACACAGCACATAGTTGGGCACCACAAAAGATTAACTAGAATTTGCTTGCCTTTAATCAACCATCTATAACATTGCAATCCATACAAGGTCATTTACGACTATCAAAAACGAGGCCATTATAGACGTCTAAACGTATAAATGTCTAATGACTTGTACCGACAATAACACCATAAAATAACAGACAAAGACGATAAAAAAAGGAGGCCTAAGCCTCCTTATAATGACGATATACAATTAAGCCGCAGCAAATGCTTTGGGATTGCCACCATATTCGTTGTCTTCGACGCTGTCTTGTACATAAAAAATAATAAGTACGATGGCACCAATAAGTGGAATTAGGTTGAGTAACTGCCACCAACCTGAACGTCCAGTATCGTGTAAACGTCGCGCCGAAATAGACAAGCTGGGGATTAACATCACCAAAGAGAATATCGTTGTTAATGCAAAGCTCCCGAGTATGCCATCGACCACGGCCAGCACGACGTAAAAGATAAAGTAAAACAAAATATACATCCAAAACTCTGTTCTACGTGCGCGACCTGTAAAATCGGCAAACTTTTTAAACGCACCAATAAAATGTTCCATATTATTCCTTTTGTTTACGTAAAATAAAATACTCAATAAGGATCCAAGAGTTATCCAATAGCTCCATTCACCCCACAGCACGCCAATACTATATTAATAATTAAAAAATTTTAATTTAATTTTAATGACAATAAAGTTTAAGACCTTAGATAGACTTGATATAACAATTCCCATACCAAGGATAAAGTGGCCTTAGCGCAGAGTGCTAATATCAGCCACCATCTTAAGTGGCGGCGTAACGGAAAAATGAGCAGTAGAAAGCAAGGCATCCCCTCGAGCGGAACGATGTAATAAAAACAGATCCTCATTGCCAGCAATCACAGTGTAATAACCTATCTCTCCCATAGCCATGCCCTGCTCACTCTCGCCTCTGTGAGCATGAGACATTTTTGAACACGTCAGCATTGCACTGAAGCTCTGTTTTCCCTCAATCGATGATGGCTCCAGTTTTTGATACTGAGTTTCGCCCTCACAAACCTGTTGGTAGTTACTGGCGAAAGTGTCGAGGAAAACCTCTGGTTCTATGGCGCTGGCTAACCCTTTGAAGGCCTGAATGCAGTAGAGTGACGACCAACTGGTGAGTAATTCCTGCTGGGGTACAAATTCTGCGGAAAACATATTGCCATCATTAACAACGACACGACAGGCTGCTTAAACTATCATTTGATCCCCGCTATAGGATCGCGTAAAACAATCACTGATATTTCCACTATGCCAACGTCCCACGCACAAAGGATACCAATGAGTTCAAACAAGATTTCGCCCCGTACCCTTAAGGTCCCAATTGTGAATGTGTATGCCAAAGGCGGCTACAGCGCCCAGCTAAGCATCGGCGCCGAAAAACATCCACTGAATCTCATATTAGATACCGGCAGCAGTACACTGGTAGTCTCTGGCAGTGATGATATAAACCAGCGTGATAGCGCATTAACACCCACCAGCTTTGCTCAAGAAGTACTGTACGGCATTGGTGGATGGGACGGCCCAGTGATCTACACACGCGTCGGTATTCGCGAGAACCAAAGAGGCTTAGATACACGTGACGCCCACGTCCCCCATGCGCATAAACCCATAGTACTGGAGCAATGCCCAGTAGCCGTGGTCTCCTCTCGGCAACAGAAAATAAGTTTCGCCGATGCCGATGGCATACTGGGGCTAGCCTATCATTCACTCAATAAAGTGTATGATCTGAAAAGCTATTTCACCCATTACGGCATCACCCCTGCACTCACCTTTCCCTGGCCATTTGGTGAAGCGATCCACCTGTGCACTAGTCACTATCAGCCGATAATGAATCAAGAGGTTACCCTGCAAAGTGAGGCTAACTTTAATAGTGAGGATCTGCGCCAATTTAAGCGTTTCTTAACGCGTCAACCTAGTGATGATTTGCCCCCCTATTTTAATGATTTGACCGAGCACGGTTTAACCCGTAATAAGTTTGGCTTTTATGCCAGTAGATCGAGTATCCATCTGTGCAGCGATGAGATCATAGCACCTAACAGTGCAGGTGAGTTTGCTTATTTGGGACAAGACCCTCTCAATCAAGGCTGGCTTATCTTAGGCGGCGGCGAAGAGCATACCGAACTCTATCAGGGAGATTTTAAAAGCATCGCAGTCATGGAAGATAAATACTATAACGTCAATCTCGTCGGCTTGCAGATTGGCGATAATGAGATGGTCCCCAGCCTGCTTACCCAGTCCCTGGATGAAACGAGCGCCTCGTCAGCTGACAAGCAACCCAGCCTAGCAAGCCATCCTTTGTGCCCCGACGGCCAGCATCTGCATACCCACGGGGTGCATATCAATAATGCCATGCGTGGCCAGAGCAACGCCATTATCGATACTGGGGCTTCGGCCATCGTACTCACTCGCCATCTATTCGGCGCAATGACACAAGTACTTGAGGAGATAAACCCTCAGTTTATTCATCAAATCGCGCCCTTTAGTGACATCGCCTTTCAGCAAACAGGCATAGACATGACTGAACTGCAGCTAAAGCAGTGGCCCAATTTGACCTTCTATTTTGTCGGCCCTCGGAATGATATACACTCATGTGACAATAACGACAGCCTACAAGACAGCGAAGCCATCGCCATCACCGTCACGCCCCAACACTACTGGCAGATTAATACGCCGACCAAGGGTAAGGCCTGCTTTAAACTGCTGTCACAGCTGCCTAATTGGCCGGATCAATCTATCCTCGGCCTGCCGTTGATGAGCGGCTATTATGTGATTTTTGATCGCTCGGTCGATGACAAGGGCGTCATTCGCTTCGCCGAGCAGAAACCGCTATCGATGTCGGAGGCCCAACTTGCCAAGTAACCCTCAGCTCCCTTCGAGACTTACCCAAGACTTGCCAAATCATGTTTTTTGCAGCGAGCGCCTGACTATGAGGCCTATCGCTGAGACGGACAGAGAGTTGTACCGCCACCTCTATTGTAATGAGCGGGTGATGCGCCACATCAGTCAGCCTTTCTCCCAAACCCAAGCAGATAAGGCATTTGAAACTTCACTTAAGGCGATGACAAGGGCATTGCAACACCCAAACATACCACCTAGCTACATGCTCTGGATAATAGCGAATAAGACTTCTGGCGTAACAATGGGGGTTATCGGACTAAATTGGAACAAAGCCACGCCGAATTCTGCAGAGATTGGCATAATGATGATCCCCAAGGCTCAAGGTAAGCAGCTTGCCGACGAAGCGGTCACAGCACTGATAGAACACAGTAAGAAATCACTAAATATCACAGAAATTAAAGCAAGTTTTTCTACAAAAAACCTCGCCACAAAAAGAATTGTGAAAAAACTTGGATTCAAGCAACGCCCATCCGGTCACCCAATCCAAGAGGTTGAATCTAGAAGCCGCGAAAGCCAAGTAGAATACTTTTTGAGTTTGGTCAAAAAACCTCAATAGAAACCAGACACACAAGGTAATTAACAGTTTAAAATCAGCCAAATTACTGTTAGCTTTAACCCTTAATTAACATACATCACATCAGGATCTAACTTCATGGCGGGAAGCCTGGCTTGTGTCGGCATAGGGATGACCTTAGGCGCCCATATCTGTCCGCTGGCACGCAGCTATATTGAACAAGCCGATGTCGTTTTCTCGGGAGTCTCCAACGGCATAGTAGAACTCTGGCTAAAAGAGATGCACGGCGATGTCCGCTCGCTACAGGTTTACTATGGCGAGGGCAAGTCACGCCATATCACCTATCGTGAGATGGTCGACGCCATATTGTCTGAGGTCAGGCAAGGTAAGAATGTCGTCGGTGCCTTCTATGGCCACCCCGGCGTATTCGCCCAAGCGCCCCATAGATCCCTGGAGCTGGCGCGCGCAGAAGGCTTCGAGGCGGTCATGGTACCCGGCATCTCCGCCGAGGATTGCCTCATAGCCGACCTTGGCATAGATCCAGGCCAATTTGGCTGCCAGCAGTTTGAAGCCAGTCAGTTTATGTTTTATCAGCGCCGCTTCGATCCCTCCTGTTACCTGATCCTCTGGCAAATAGGACTGGCTGGCGACAAGAGCATGGCCAGATTCGCCACGGGCAAGGCTCATCGTCAGGTGCTGATAGAGCTACTGGCAGAGACTTACCCCTTAGATCACCAGGTGATCCTCTACGAGGCGGCCGTGCTGCCCATAGATAAGGTCCGCAAACAAACGCTGCCGCTGCGTGATTTGGCCGATGCCGAGATTTTTATGCATACCACCTTAGTGATCCCGCCGAGCGAAAAGATGCGACCCAATCAAACCATCTTGGATAAGCTAGCTAAACTAGAAGCGGCTCAACAAGTAAGTAACCACTAACACACTAAAACTAACCACCAACAACAATAAGGACAAACAATGTCGAACATTATTCAACTACTGGAACGCATGGGGCAGGATGCAGCGCTACAAACAGAAGCTAATTTTGACAAAGCAATTACAGAATCAACACTCAGCACAACATTGAAAACGTTACTACTTAATCGTGACAATATTAGTCTAAAGCGAGAGTTAGATGTTTGTCCCGATGTGGTTTGCTTAATGGTTCCAGCAGAAGATGAAGAACCAACAAATGAAGAAGAGCCAAAAGAAGAAAATGTAGAACTCAAAGCCGTTGTACATGACTAATAAATTGAAAATGACGAAATTAATAACAAGAACACCAAAAGCCATATATTGGCTTTTGATGTTCTTTTGTTTGAACTGCATACCTAACGCCAATGCAGAGCTAGAAAGCACACAATCAAACATAGATACTTTATTGCAAAGCGCAGAAGAGGCGAGAACCAGCAATCCAGAAAGATTTAATGAGTTCATGGAAAGACTAGATGCCCGAAAGTCCACATTTAATAGAGAGCAAAAAGGCTATTTTGACTATCTAACAGCATATAAACTTTCATACGCAGGCCGATTTGATGAAGCCATCTCTATATACACGCTAATAATTGATTCAAAAATCTCCCCTTCTTTATCGTTTAAAGCAAGGCTATCCGAAGTCAATATTTATGCCATTTCAAAAAATTGGAATGAAGGTTTGCAAACCCTAAGTCAGCTACTCAATTCAGTCAAAGAAGTTGAAAATATAGAGTTAAGGGAAAGAACCTATGCTGTTGCAGCAGTTTTCTACAATCAAATCGAACAATTTGAATTGGGATTACAGTATGCGGAGCGTATTTTGGCCACGAGTAATAATCCAAGAACCTTATGCTTAGCGCATAATTTATTTCTAGAAGCTAGTTTAAAATTAAAGCGTCTAGAAGCAAATGATCGAAGAATCGATGATGCAAAAAAGGTATGCCATCAAGGAAAAGAACTTATGATGGAAGGTGCCATTTATACATATGTGGCTCCCTTATACCTAGAAAGTAACCAATCAAAACTTGCAATAGAATTATTAGAAAGTAAACTGAGAATTATAGAAGAAACTAAATATGTACCTATTTTATCTCAATTTTACTCCTTGCTTTCGGAGGCCTATTTTAATGAAAACAAGCCTATAAAAGCAGAAGAATATGCATTAAAAACTTTATCTTTAGCAAGCCAAACAGGTAACTCTAAACCCTTAATTAACACGTACTACATACTGTACCAAATCACTAAATCTCGCAATGACTTCAAGTCAGCACTGAATTATCACGTCAAATACGCCCAGGCCGACAAGGCATACCTAGACGATATCAAGACAAAGCATCTGGCCTTCCAGCTCGCCGAGCATCAGGCGACAGAACAGAAGAGCCGCATCGCCCTGCTGGACAGACAAAACCACCTGCTACTCACCGAGCAGAAGCTGGCCAAGACCCAGGCCGAAAATACCCGCCTGTTTATCTCGCTGCTTATCGCCATCATCACCTTGCTGGGCTTCTGGGCCTACAAGTCGTGGACTATTCAGAAGCGCCTGAAACAACTGGCCGAATACGATGCCCTGACCCATGTATTTAATCGCGGCCATTTCACTCAGGTGGCGCAAAGCGCACTAACCTATTGTGAAAGCACTCAGGCCGATTTGAGCTACATCTTGTTCGATTTAGATCACTTTAAGCAGATAAATGATAAATATGGCCATGCCTGTGGTGACTGGGTACTCAAGAAAGTCGCCAAGATCTGTCAGGCACAAGGGCGTAAAAACGATATCTTTGCCCGCATCGGCGGCGAGGAGTTTTGTATCGCCCTGCCAGGTTGCGATCTCAATACGGCAATAAAATTGGCAAAAGCTTGCCGAGAGGCAATCGCTAACATAGATTACAGTAAATCTGGCCACGACTTTCAGGTCACCGCGAGCTTCGGTATCACTGACACTAAGCTGTCTGGTTACAAGCTGGAGCGGCTATTCAACGACGCAGACAGTGCCATGTATCAATCTAAGCATGGTGGCCGTAACCGACTCTACATCTTCGATCCGCAAGCAGAAACTGTCATCCCGTCAACAGCTAAAACCCCGCAATCAAATTAAGCCCGTGACGCTAAGAGAACTCAGTCTTCTTAGCGTCATAAGCGTACCTAACCGATGATTTTATTCGACGAAAATGTGCGAGAGCGCAAATACGGGGCTGGTAAGGCCTTTTATATCCTTTTCAAGAGAACCTATAATAGACAATCGTTAAGCTATTGTTATAAATAGCCCTAGGCCATAGCGGCATCTACTCACCATTTTCAATTGGAATGATCTCGTGCTCAAAAAACTACTCACCATGCAAAGCTCTACTCAGATGATTGTTGCCATGCTTATCGGTTTTGCCGTAGGCATTTTTTTTGGTGAATCCGTTGGCTGGTTAACGAGTATCGGCACTGGCGTTATCTTACTAATGCAGATGACAGTATTGCCCTATATTCTAGTCTCCCTGGTTGGTGGTATAGGTAAGCTAAGACGCTCGACGGCAAGTCTGATATTTAGCCGAGCAGGAGTGATCATGCTTCTGCTGTGGTTGGTTGGCTTAGGGTTTGTGTGCCTAATGCCACTCTCTTTCCCCTTTGTCGAAACCGCCTCCTTCTTCAGCACCAGTATTATAGAGCCAGTCGCGGCTATCGATTACTTCAAGCTTTATATCCCCTCAAACCCATTTGAGTCGATGGCCGCAGGCTATGTCCCCGCGATGGTGATATTTAGTATCGCAATGGGGCTAGCGCTTATTGGAATGGAAGGCGATAACAAGCAGCAGCTGATTACCTTTATGCACACCTGCAGTGAGATTTTCTCTAAGATCACTCAGGCGCTAGTAAAAGTATTGCCTATTGGCATTTTTGCAATGTCAGCTTCGGCGGCTGGCACCATGGGAGTGGATGAATTTGCCAGTATGCAGGTTTACCTTATCAGCTACTTCGCCCTTTGCCTGCTACTCACATTTTGGGTGCTACCCTGGATCATCGCCTCAGTAACCCCAGTCACTTATGCCCAAGCGCTTCGTATCTCTAAATCCAGCGTAGTGACGGCCTTTGCAACGGGCAATATTTTTATCGTGATCCCAGTGATTGTCGAAGAGTGCAAACAGATCATGCGCGAACATGACAGCCTAAGCGATGACGCCGAAACCCTTATCGAAATATTAGTGCCCATTGCATTTACCTTCCCTAATGTCGGCAAACTCACCGTGATCCTGTTTGTGCTGTTTGCAGGCTGGTTTAACGGTACGCCAGTCGAAATTAGCGATCTGCCATCGCTGTCAATAAGCGGTCTGTTGTCACTGTTTGGCAGTGTCTATGTCGCGATCCCCTTTATGTTAGACCTTGTTCACCTGCCTCAAGATCTATTCCAGCTGTTTGTCATGTCAGGGTTTATTACAGGTAAATTTAACTCTATCACCGCCGTAATGAATCTATTTGCGCTCACACTCCTTACCGTCGCGCTATTTGAAAAACGTTTACGAGTTCGTCCACCACAATTAATAAAAATGAGTGTTGGCATCGTCGCCAGCATAGCGTTAACACTCATAGTGTGCCGACTCGGGATGGGATTATTCATTCACAGCCCCGATGTCACCAGCGGCGTTATCGCCAATATGCAGGTCGCAGATAAAGTACCAACCATAGTTAACAAACAGTTTCCTGTTGTCGGTAAAACCCCAACGTCGCCCATCGCTAATGTTGCAATGATCAGGCTGCGAGGCGTCCTTAAAGTGGGCTATATCCCAAGTAACGTGCCTTTTAGCTACTATAATAACGCAGGGCAACTGGTGGGATTCGATAGTGCAATGGCCACCAAACTGGCTGAAGATCTCGGCGTTAAAGTCGAGTTTATCCCTTTTGATAAAGATAAGCTCGCAGAGTCACTCAAGGCGGGATTTTTCGATATAGCCATGTCAGGCCTGGCGATGGATATCGCCCAAATGGATAAGCTCAGTTATGTCGAGCCTGTGCTAAAACTTAACCTAGCCGTTGCGACCAAAGATCATAAGGTTAATAGCTTCAAGCGCGATCAAACGATTCTAGCGATGCAAGATACCACTATCGCCTATGTTGAACACAGCGACCTTATCGATGAGGCCAAGGCCTACTATACCAATTTAAACTTCGTCAAAATCGATGGCTATAAGCATTTTTTCAGGCAGAAATCGGATAAGTATGATGCGGTGGTGATCAGCGCTGAAGCGGGTTCGGCTTGGACACTGTTCTTCCCTGGATATGGCATTGCGCTGCTAGAGAATCAGGTGCAATACCCAGTTGCATACGCGGTCGCTCAAGATAATCAATCACTATTAAACTATGTCAATAACTGGCAAAAACTGCGTAAAGTCGATGGCCACCAGCAAAAACTATATAACTACTGGATGCTCGGCAAAGGCGCTGTAGAAGAAAAACCACGCTGGTCAGTGATTAGAGACGTTTTACATTGGGTAGAATAATCGCTAGCACTGGGTCGAATAATAGCAGAACTTGCTGCAACATAGGGCGAACTACTCTCGCCCTAAGGCCTCACCTAACGGCTCGAAGTAATTAAGCAGCTGCAGGAATATCTTCTGGCGATGGGACTTATCGGGATAGCCTCCCGCTTTAGCCAGCTCAGAATCCAATGTTTCATTGACTAAATAGGGATTACTAATATCGGGGTGGATCTCAATACAGGCTTCAAATGCCCGCGCCATCAACTCTGTCGGTTTAGAGAAATAGTTTCGTCCATATTGCTTGTCGAGCGCAACAGCTCGGCCGACAAAGTCATGCCCCTCTTGCCCATCCTCACTAAGCAAACACGTTTTAAATAGCGCTTCTAAACGTTGGTTCAATGGATGAACAATGGGTGGCATATCACTAAGCCAACAACTGCTAGCGAAAGCAATACCCCGTATGGCAGTCTTATAGGCTTTAGGTGCGATATAGTGATCGAATGCATGCCAAAACTCGTGCGCTAGTGCTCCTGCCCCCGCATTCTTAGCTAATGCTAACTCACGGTGAGCAGGCATATAATGCGCTTGAACGCCGACCTGCCCTCCCGTACCAAAAGCTAAATTCAAACTTTGCCTCAGCCCTATGGCTTTAGGTGGCAGCTTCAATATGAAAGCCAAATCAGCAAAAGCATCAAAAATAAGATTGGCTGCCTTGTGCTTCTCTTCGGTCTCCACCCAGCTGCCGAGCCGAATATGGTTGAGGCCAAAAACCTCTTTGATATCATTAAAGCTGACCTGTTCACCGCTGCGATAATCGGGGCCAAGCCTATGATAGTTTTGTCGTTTCAACACCGAGTATGCGCCTTCCTATTTACCTATCTCATCAACTAGTCTCATCACCCATATCCATGAACTGACCACATAAAGACAGATATCATACCTTAAAATGAGGTCTATTTATCACAATGCGCATCCCCATCAATATAAGAAACTGATATCGACTATCCTCTATTGAATAGCAAAAAACCGTCTATGTAGACGGCTTTGCTCGGCGTTAAACAACCCAATTTAGTTCGCTATTTTAAGCTCAACTCGATCATCCATTAGGTTCATATCGAAATCGAACTCGTCGACACGAATAGCACGCTCACGCTTAAGATTATAATCTTGTAGCTGCTTATGCTCACCACCAGAAATCACCTTAGCTTCTAACGCCGCATCCAAGGTCAACGCAAATCGCACCCCAGACTTAAAGGCGCGCGCTTTTAAGCCCTTCTTCACCTTAGCCAGCAGTGGTAAACAGGCTATCTTCGCCAAATAAGCTTGCTCATTAATATAATTACCATCACCGGCGACAGGCTTAATTAAGTGGGTCAACTGACGCTTAAAGCCGGTATTAAGCTGCGCCTGATGAGCAAGCTCACGCACAAGATCGTCATTGATCTTCTTCATCTTAGGCGAATAAGTCACAGTCACCAGCTTCATAAACTGGCGCGTGGCTGCAGACGGGAAGTTATCAAGGAAATCGAGTAGCGCCTTCTCTGCGTTGCACAAGGCCCATCGAGTCGCATAGTGGAAGTATGGTGTCGCTTCACTGCGTTGCTCCCCACTAACCTTCTGCTCATAATAACGAATCGATGCCATCGCAGCATAAAGATAGCTCATCACATCACCAAGACGTGCCGACAACATCTCAGCCTGTTTCAGCTTGCCACCTAGCACCAGCAATGAAAAATCCGCATAAACCGCTAGCTTAGAAGCCAACTTGTGTACCGCTTTCTCATACTCGGCAACTTCGCTCAGGTTGGATTTAGCACCCGCAGTAAACGGGAGTAACCCTAAGCGGAATGCACGTAAACTGTTACCAACACTGTAACCTAGCGTTTGTCTAAAGATACGATTAAAGGTCTTATCGGCATCTTTTTCATCACTGTGAATAGACTCAACCATACTTTGCAAATAGGGATGACAACGCATGACACCTTGACCGAAAATCATCAAGTTACGGGTTAGAATGTTAGCGCCTTCCACTGTGATCGCGATAGGTTGCGCCATATAACCGGAAGCCAAGGTATTTTGTGGTCCACGCTGAATCGCCTTACCCGCTTGAATATCCATCGCCGAATTAAGCACATCGCGACCAATCTCAGTCATGTGGTACTTTGCAATCGCAGTTACGACCGATGGCTTAAGTCCAAGCCCTAACCCTTCGGTGGTCAACACTCGCATCGCTTCTTGCAGATAGGTTTTACCCGCAATATCCGCAAGCTTCTCTTGGATCCCCTCAAATTTGCCAATCGACAAACCAAACTGTTCACGTACAGCGGCATATTCGGCCGATGATTTAAATGAAGCTTGGCTGACCGATACACCGAGTGCAGGCAAAGAGATCCCGCGTCCAGCGCCAAGACAAGCTACCAACATCTGCCAGCCTCGGCCGATATTTTGTTGACCGCCAATAATAAAATCCATGGGGATAAAGACATTTTCACCGCGAGTGGTACCGTTGTAGAAACGGCATCCCATAGGATCATGGCGATTGCCTAACTGAACGCCTGGATGCGACTTAGGAATAAGCGCACAGGTGATACCTAGCTTCTCTTTACCGCCGAGCAGACCTTGAGGATCTTCAACCTTAAAGGCCAATCCCAATACGGAAGCGATTGGCGCTAAAGTGATATAACGTTTGTCCCAGGTTACCGACAAACCAAGCACCTGCTTGCCTTGATACTCACCCATGGTAACTGTACCTATGTCAGGAATACCACCCGCGTCAGAACCCGCCTCAGGGCTAGTCAATGCAAAACAGGGGATCTCTTGGCCATTAGCCAGACGTGGCAGCCAAAAATTTCGCTGGGCGTCGGTACCATAGTGCATCAGTAGCTCACCTGGGCCTAATGAGTTAGGCACCATGACAGTCACTGCTACTGCCGAACTTTTCGCAGCAATCGTTGCCACTATCGTCGAGTTAGCATAAGGGCTAAATTCGAGTCCGCCATAGGTTTTAGGAATGATCAAAGAGAAGAACTTATTCTCTTTGAGAAAATTAAGAATCGGCTCAGGCAGATGAGTATCATTTTGCAGCGCAAAATCATCCACCATCTCGATAAGTTTTTGTACTGGGCCATCGAGAAACGCTTGCTCGCTGGCAGAGAAGCTTGCGCCGGGTACCGCTCGCAGCGCATCGAAGTCAGGAACCCCCTGATAAATTGATCCCTCAAGCCAAACATCGCCAGCATCGAGCGCTTCTTGTTCTGTGGTAGAAATACTCGGTAGTACTTTTTTAAATGTTGTTCTAATACTCATCTTCAGACTCATCAGACCATTAAACTTATGTGCATTACGTCACAAAATGCGAGTTAGATCAAACATTCTAATTAACAAAAAACACTTTATTTTACAGTTACAAGCCAACGAAAAAATTAAAACCTTAACTTTTCATAAAGTTACACGTGTACGCTCAAACAAAAAAATTAAACACCCGTTTGATATGGCCGTTTAAAATAAGACTTTATTGACCCAGAACAAAGTAAAAATCTTACAACGTGGTCAGTAAAATGTAGCGCAACAACACTATTTCATTAATGAAAAAATGTCCTTTTATATTTACTAAATTAGCACTACTCATTATGTGGGTATAAGCTTAAATTATCGTCACGAACAACCCCTGCAAGATGGGATCGATTCATCCTTGTGTAACGGCAGATCGACAAGATAGATCGCCAGCGCACAAATGCTCCCATGCAGCTACCGATTAAGAGAGCGCTTCATGAAGATAGCACTGTTTATACCCTGCCTGGTTAACCAGATGATGCCCCATGTTGGTATCGCCACCGTAGAACTATTAGAAAAACTCGGACATCAAGTCATACTGCCCAAGGGGCAAACCTGTTGTGGCCAGCCTATGACCAACTCAGGCTGCTTTGATGAAGCGAAAAAAACGACCTTAAAGCTGCTAAATGCCTTCAAAGGTGTCGAATGTGATGCCATCGTTTGCCCTGCCGCATCCTGCTTAGTGGCAGCAAAAGAAAACTTCCATGAGTTCGATACCAGCCCCGAAGCTCAGGCCGTTATCGACAAGCTTTATGAACTCACCGAGTTTCTGCATGATGTTGCGCCCATTAAAGCCTTTAATAAGCCCTTCAATCACAAGATCAGCTTACAGCTCAGCTGCCATGGTATTCGCATGCTGGATCTGGCCACCCCAAGTGAGCAGATGGGCCCGCGCACCAATAAAGTGGAGGCCGTACTCAAAGCGATTCCTAGCATTGAAATAGTCTACCCTGGCCGTTACGACGAGTGTTGTGGTTTCGGTGGTACATTTGCCGTCGATGAAGGCGCCGTATCGGCGAAGATGGGCAAAGATAAGGCTCAAGCTCATGCCGAAACAGGCGCAAAATATGCCGTCGGTTTCGACCCCTCATGCTTACTTCACTTAGATGGCATGATGAGACGCCAGAAACTACCGATCGAAACCTTACATATTGCCCAAGTCATCAACGCTGCGCTGTAGGAGCACACTATGTCGACTAATCATACATCAGGGGCTGGCTCAGCGGTTCATGCTAAGAAAGCCGAAATTTTCTGTAAAGATGAAGCACGTGTAGATTGGCACTCTAAAGCGTTATGGATGCTCAGAGAAAAACGCGATCGCGCCGCCTCTTCAATCCCAGAGTGGGAGCAACTTCGTGAGCTAGGTTCACAACTCAAGCTGCATACTCTGACCCATTTAGACCAATATTTAGAAGAGTTTGAAAAGAACTGTCTCGCCAATGGCATTCAAGTTCATTGGGCTAAAGATGGCATAGAGCACAATCAAATTGTGCATAAAATCTTGGCCGATAAACAAGTTAAAAAGCTGGTTAAATCCAAGTCGATGCTGACGGAGGAGTGCCACCTTAACCCCTACCTTGAAAGCCATGGTATCGAAGTGATCGACACCGACTTAGGTGAGCGTATTATTCAGTTAGCAGAGCAGCCGCCTTCACATATTGTGGTCCCCGCGATTCACATGAAGAAAGAGGAAGTTGGCGAACTGTTCCATGATAAGTTAGGCACAAAAGCTGGCGCAGCAGACCCTCTCTACCTTACTCGTGCGGCACGAGCCCATCTGCGCGAGAAGTTCCTGTCAGCCGATGCAGCCATGACAGGGGTCAATATGGCTATCGCCGATAAAGGCACTGTCGTAGTGTGTACTAACGAAGGTAACGCCGACATGGGCGCTAACTTACCTAAGTTGCAACTGCATTCTATGGGGATTGATAAGATCGTTCCCGATTTAGATAGCGCTGCGGTAATACTGCGCACACTCGCACGTAATGCGACGGGTCAACCGGTAACCACCTACAGCTCTTTCTATCGCGGTCCACAGACCGACGGTGAGATGCATATTATCATCGTCGACAACGGTCGCACCGACATGTTGCAAGATAAGATCTTGGCTGAATCACTTAAGTGTATCCGCTGCGGTGGTTGCTTAAACACTTGCCCTGTTTATCGCCGCTCAGGCGGTTACAGCTACAACTATACGATTCCAGGCCCTATCGGTATTGCCGTAGGCGCACAAAATGATGATACCAACTCTATCCCTTGGGCTTGTACCCTTTGTGGCAGTTGCTCTTACGTCTGCCCAACCAAAGTGCCATTAGATAAGATCATCCATCATCACCGCAGACTCAAGGCAAAAGCAGGTAAGCTACCTTATGGTAAGCGCAGTTATATGCCACTCGTGGGTAACTTTATGGCCAGCGAAACCATGCTCAACTGCTCGATGAGTGTCGCGCGTACCGCTTTACGCATTCTGCCCGGCGCGATGTTAAAGCCATTCTCAGGGGCATGGGGTAAATACCGTGAACTCCCAATCGCTCCTAAATCAAGTTTCGAAACTTGGTTTAACAAAAATAGAGGTCAGTAATATGTCTAGCAAACAATCTATCTTGCATGCCCTAAAAAGGGTTGCTGTTGAACCTCAAGCGATGCCTGAAATTAATGTAAGCCCTCGCCTTGATGATGTCATTGGACAATTTGAAACCAATCTAGGCGCAGTGGCGGGCACCCTACATCGCGAAGCGGGTCTTAGCGGTTTGCAGGCTAAAGTGGATGAACTGATGGCTCAGGGCCAACAAGTGATATCCACCGTTGAAGGCATTACAGGCAACCGCACGATTCCTGAGACGGCTCACGAGTTAAGAGATATCGACTACGCAGTGATCCCTGGGGACCTCGCAGTAGCTGAAAATGGCGCTATTTGGGTAAACAACAAAAACCTAGGTCATAGGATAACGCCTTTCATCTGTGAAAACCTATTTTTGGTTGTCACAGCCGATACCGTCGTTGCCAACATGCATCAAGCAGTGAAGCAAATTGGCTTAGAAAGTGGCGAATTTGGCGTATTTATCGCTGGCCCATCAAAGACCGCTGATATTGAACAGGCTTTAGTGGTGGGGGCTCATGGTGCTTGCAGCCTGAACGTCTACCTGACTTAACAAAGATTAACCACCCCATTAGCAGCCTCGAACTGCCTTTGCCACCGTTTATACGGTGGCTTTTTTTTATCCATGACTCAGGCTAATCAAACAGGCAGCTGGCTTTCTGCTGCATAAACTCAATAAACAACTTCACCTTCAATGGCTGCTGACTGCGTTGATGATACAAGAGTGAGATACGTCGTTGCTCCCCACGCCAGTTGGGCAATACTCTCAATAATTTGCCCGCTGATAGCTCTGGTTTAACAAACAACTCAGGACCATACAAGATGCCCCCATCATCGACCGTAGCTTTAATTGCTCCGTGAAGATCACCAAGGGTTAACTTCGCCGGTCCTTCATAATAAAAACTATCACCATCAGCATGTTTCATTGACCAATTAAACAGTGGCCACACTTTAATTAAACTGTGTTCAATCAATTGATTTGGATGAGTCACTACTTGCGCGTTAGCTAAGTAACCGGGTGATGCATATAAACCGTAATCCAACACTCCTAAGGATTTTGACACCCAAGAGGAATCTGGCTGAGCCCCACCGACAATCGCCACATCGACGCCTTGATCAATTAAATCGATAGTGCTGTTATTTTGGGTAATATGCAGTTGTATATCAGGGTAGGCTTTTGAAAACGCATTAATCACACCGATAAAAATCATCGACGTGATCGAGACTGGTGCCGCGATCCTTAGTGTCCCCTCGGGCTTTTCGATTCGAGTATCATTACAACTATCAAAATGAGCCACCGCATCTTGATAACGAGAAAATAACTGGCTTCCCTCTTCTGTTAGCCTGAGCTTACGCGTACTTCGCATGATGAGCTGAGTATCGAGTAGCGTCTCTAGCTTGGTAATTTTGCGGCTCACGGTTGCGATTGGCATGCACAGCTCTTTTGCGGCTTGAGAAAAACCACCCGCATTGACTAAGTGCACAAACAGATGAATAAGTTGAAGCTCAGAGCCTACACAACGCGCCATTCTATTTCCCTCACAACATCAGCCTAAAAGATGACAATTATAACAAACCTCTCAAACCACCACAGCACTTAAGCCAAAGTCAAAACTGCGTTCAATCAATAAAAACGGAAATTATTCTTCGAAGGTTATACGCTACTGTAGTAATTAAATCCACGAGTCAGATTTAACCTAGGCAACAAGCTGATGTATAATCGTCCCACTCCGTTAACACTCGCTATCCAAAGGTCACATTCTGATGGCAAAAACTGCATCTGCACTTCACATCCTAGTCAAACACAAAGAACTAGCTGAAGATATCATCAAGCAACTTGATAAAGGCGCTAAATTCGACGTACTTGCCAAGAAGCATTCGACCTGCCCTTCGGGCAAGAAAGGCGGTAGCTTAGGCGAGTTTAAGAAAGGTCAAATGGTTCCTGCTTTCGATAAGGTATGCTTTACTGGCGAGCTCATAACACCTCATTTAGTGAAAACTAAGTTCGGCTGGCATGTAGTCAAGGTTTTATATAGAACGTAAGAATCAGTGTCTACAGAGACTAAGGCAAGCTAATTAATGTTTGTCTTAACTTTAATCACTGGTAAGCCCCAAATATCTTAGACACTTAACTGTTTCTCAAAGTACTGTTTTTCGAACTGCACAGGTGACAGTCCATTATTACTACCATGACGACGCACTGGATTATAGAAATATTCGATATGGTTAAATATTTCTGAGCGAGCCTCATCTCTGTTTTTATAGATTTTTCTCTTAACTCTATCTTTCTTCAGCAACGAGAAAAAGCTTTCCGCGACAGCATTATCATGACAGTTTCCTCGTCGACTCATACTGGCTTCTAAGTTGTGTTCCTTTAAGAAACTACGCCAATCAGAACAGGTATATTGCACTCCTTGGTCGGAATGTATCAAAACCTTACCTTTCGGTGAACGTCGCCAAATGGCCATTAATAGTGCATCAATTACCAAGTCAGCTTTAGGTGTGTTTTTCATCGTCCAGCCTACGACCTGACGAGAGAAGAGGTCAATAACAACAGTTAAATATAGCCAGCCCTCATGCGTACGGATATAGGTAAAGTCGGTCACCCAAACCTTGTTCGGTTCTGCGACATCAAAGCCACGATTTAATGTATTTGGTGCAGTATGGCTAACATTCCCACCTCCAAAGCTTGGATTGCGTTTGTAACCACGTACGGCCTTTATTTGGGCTTCCTTCATTATTCGATAAACACGATTTTTTCCGACATTTTCACCATCGTCTTTCAAGTCTAAAGTCAGGTTTCGATAGCCGTAGACACAACCGCTCTCCAGCCAAAATTGCTTAATTTTGCCCAGAAGGCGCTTATCTTCAATGGTTCGATTACTGCAGGGCTGCTTTAGCCAAGCATAAAAACCACTACGATGAACATTGAGCACTCGGCACAGTACGGCTATTGGATATTGGTCGAGTCGAGACTTTATGAACGTGTACCTTTCTTTGACTCGCTTGCAAAGTACACGGCGGCCTCCTTTAGTATATTTCGCTCTTCCGTGACTCGCCGAAGCTCTGCTTTTAGTTTACGAATTTCGTCTTGCTGATTATCGATAGTGATGTGTTGCTTCTCTGGCTTATCGAACTTGTTAATCCAGTTGTGCAAGCTTTTGGTTGTGACACCTAATCTTTCTGCCACATCAGCGATTTTATAACCACGTTCAGTGACTTGTTTGACTGCTTCAATTTTGAACTCATCGGGATAACGTTTTCCGCGCATGTAACACCTCATATTTTTGGTTCATTATAACTCTATGAAGTGTCTACTGTTCTAGGGGCTTACCACTGTATTGGACGAACTGCTGGCGCTAACGCATAAAGGGGCATTTATGAGCTGGCAGGATTAACTAGCTCTTACCAGAGTATGAATGCGCTAGCTTACAGCCATACAGCCTTGATCTACTACGAGTTCAGGATTAACACTGGCTAATTATTATTTTCTATATTATTAACTCATTGGTTAAAAAGTGTTTCTACCGTTTTCATTGGTAGAAACATGCGAATACGTCCATTATGTTCACACAATACTTCAAAGCCAAATTTTGTATAGAATGCCTGTGCTGAATCAGTGAGACAGTCCACGACAATAGCATATGCCCTCATATGGTGGTTAACTTCCCAAAGGTACTTCAGTGCACGGATTAAACTGACTTTCCCTAGCCCAGAACCGTGAAATTCCTTATGCACAGCTAACTGAGCTAAAAGAAACACTGGAATTGGGTATCGAGGAAGTTTCTTTGCTAGTTGCGCTGGTAAGGTTTCTCGGCTGATTGAGCTAGGCGCAACACTGTAAAATGCGCATATTGCAAACTTCTGATTAAGCAATGGCTGAGCGCTAGGAAGAATCATAGTTCGACTAATACCTGCTTCCATATGCTTTGCTGCTTGAGTTTTGATAAATGTATTTAGCTCTTGCTCACCACAGTCGAATGAGTTGCGGTCGTGATATGATTTACTAAGTTCTACGAACTCTTTGCCCCAACTCACTTGATACCGCTCTCATCTGTGAGTTTTGCAGCTTCCAACAAAGCTTGATTTGGCGCTTTTGCTTTGTCACAAGCAGCCATAAATGCGTCAAAGACACTATCCTGAACCACGATACTTTCGTGCTCTTCAATTACGTGTGTTGCATCTTCGTCCATAAGCCTAACTACATATTCAGTTAAACTTTTCAGACCAAGCAATGCTGATGCCTTTTCAGCTTTCGCTTTTATCTCTTCATCAAGACGGATATCTAAACGTGCTGTTGCCATAACTCCTCCAGTGTACGGACATATTCCGTAATGGCAGAAATTATAGTTCAAACATTGAACATATTCAACTTGTACGGAAAGATTACGGACTTTAAAAAGAATAAGGATTTTGATGCGACACTGAGACGGATTAATTCGTCGGGTGTAGAGTTCAGATAACTTTTAGTATTGCAAACGCACATTCGCAGCATGTGAATGAGTATTTACTCTAGCGAATAAAGGGGCAAAAGCTTCTTAGATTTTAATTCTCAAGTCACACCAAACACTGTCAAATCGAAGAGAGTGAATAACCCAGTGTAAGCGCGGTTTTGGCCCTTGGTAGCAGGGATGCCACCGTGGAGCGTATAGGGACATATTCACAGCGAGCCAAAAGAGTGCTTGCACACAAGCTCACCGCAGGTGATTGATTGCTATGAAGGTACGACCTTCAAATACCCTTAACAAATAAGATACAGCCAAACGCTACTTAAGCTAATCCAGAAGATGCCAGACCGTCACCCTAAGGCCAACCCATTTTGGTGCAAAAGCTTCTTAACTTTTAATTCTCAAGTCACACCAAACACTGTCAAATTGAAGAGAGAAAATAACCCAGTGTAAGCGCGGTTTTGGCCTTCGAAATCATGGCCAAAAATGTTCCTGACATTTTTCGGCATTCCCTCCGTCCTTGGAGGTCAGATGATTTCGCAGAGCCCACATGGAAGTGCTCACAACGATATCCCTATCTAAAAGCCAGTTCGACATCCCAGTCTCTCGTTCACCAGCATATGGCTGTCGCCAAGCTCCCCCTTCCTCTCGTTCGTAAGCACGAAGCTATGCTTCACTCACCGAGCCAAAAGAGTACTTGCACATTTCTCGCCGGACAGGCGTTAAGCAACAGCGAAGGTTCTACCTTCACAGACTTTCAATAAATGAAAATGCCGCCAAACGCTACTAAGTCAAAAAATGGCAAACCTTCACCCAAATAAAGCAACACCATTAAAAACAGTGAGTTATTAACTCTGCCGATTCAGATTATATAGTGATTTTAACTGACAGCTTGTATCCTGACTTAATCAAAGCCGATGATAAGGCATCGATACCAAATGTCTCAATATAGCGCTTAATCTCTATTCTCTCGATAATAGGAAGATCTGGCGCTAAGTGGTATAACGAGCGTCTGTCCTGTATGGTATTAACATTAAAGTTTTAAGCGCCTTTGCTCTATGCGCATGATTATTTTTTAGAAATATCAATCGATAACCATAGCAAACAAGCAGTTGGTTATACTATAACGACCGTCATCATCTCCTCGTTAAATAGATTCACAATCGGATGTACTAACATACTGTTTAATTTCTACTAATTTTCTGTCTGCATCTAATGAAACATGATTGGCTGGCGTTTGTACCAAATAACAGGACTTTGCCTATATGACCATAAAATTTCAGCATCTTATAAATTCAGTTAACCATGCCATGGCTGAAAATGATGAACAAACACTGCATAAGATTTTGGCTAATACCTCAGCCGCCGAAATAGCACGCCTCACCGAATCATTGCCACAAAAAGACAGATTAACCCTATGGCGCTTAGTGCCCACCAGCAGCCGCGCCAAAGTATTATTAGAGCTACATCAAGATCTGCGTCGAAGCCTTATTGCACAAACCGATGAAGCCGAGCTGACGGCGAGTCTGAGTGCGGTGCAGATGGATGAGCTCGCCGATATTGACAGTGACTTACCGATAACCGTGATTTCAGCCATGGTACAGGCGATGGACTCACAGCGTCGAGAACGCTACGAATTAGTCAAACACTACCCAGATGAAAGCGCTGGCGGTCTGATGGATGTCGATATCACAGCTGTTCGCGCCGATGTTTCACTCAAGGCCGCCCTCAGATATTTACGCCGCCTACGTCAAAGAGAAGGCTCACTGCCCGACCACTTAGATAGCTTAATGGTTGTCGACCGTAACAATGTGCTCTTAGGTGTCGCCCCTCTCAGCCAAATTGTCTCAAATGACTTAAGCATCAGCGTTCGCGAAGTAATGTCGACCGAAGTGACCAGTTTTACCCCTCTGGTCTCAGCCAGTAATGTGGCGCAAGCCTTTAAAGATAAAGACCTATTATCAGCCCCAGTGGTTGATGAACAGCATAAACTTATCGGCCGAATTACCGTCGATGATGTTATCGACGTTATTCAAGATGAAGCCGATAAAGAGGTATTTTCACGAGCGGGTTTAGACAATCATCCCGACATGTTCGCGCCGATCCTAAAAAGTTCTGGCCGCCGTGCTATTTGGCTAGGGATCAACTTGCTCACCGCCTTTCTTGCAGCCTGGGTCATAGGGTTATTCGAAACCTCGATTGAAAAAATCGTCGCGCTTGCCGTATTAATGCCTGTGGTAGCGAGCATGGGCGGCGTGGCGGGTAGTCAAACCTTAACGCTTGTGACCCGAGGCTTGGCCCTTAATCAGATAAACCGCAAAAATATGGCTAAGCTTATTGGCCATGAATTTAGCATAGGGGCCTTAAACGGTATGCTGTGGGCTGGTGTTGTGGGCATGATTGCATTCCAATGGTTTGGCGACTGGCAACTTGGCATCGTATTTGGAACCGCCATAATCATCGTGCTAATTGCAGGGGTATTAGCTGGCACCACCATCCCGCCTTTGCTCAAAAAAGTGGGCGTAGATCCCGCGCTCGCTGGCGGCGTAGTGTTAACCACTGTCACCGATGTCGTGGGATTTTTTGCCTTCTTAGGTCTAGCAACGGTCGTTATCTTGTAATGCTAGCCAAATACAAAGGGCTTAACTAAGGTTTAATTTTTAGGTACCCTTCAAATGAAGGTAACCCTAGTTAATGATGGCTATTTTACTTGTTCATTACGAACTGAGCGCTCTATGCTAATTGCGCCGTCGATATGGATATCCCGTTGTGGGAAGGCGATGACGATGTCATGCTCGTTAAACAGTTGATATAACCTAAAGCGAATATCACTGCGAATTTTACGAGTATCGGCTTCAGAATTAGCACACACCCAAAAAATGCCGTCAAACATTAATGCGTTATCACCAAAATCCGCGAACAGTACCACGGGCTCGGGCTGCTTAATAATATCGTCGCGTTCATCCATCGCTTGCTTAATCAAACGAGAAACCAAGACAGCATCTGAGCCATAGGCCACGCCAACACTGACCGTTGAACGTGCATTATTATCGATAAGGGTCCAGTTGGTCACAGTGTTTTCTAGCAACTGACTGTTGGGCACCAACATATGCACACCGTCACTGCGCCGAATTAAGGTCGAACGAGTGTTGATGCTTTCCACCACCCCTTTGGTTTCGCCTATCTCTAAAAAATCACCAATGCGAATGGGCCGTTCCCACATTAAGATCCAGCCGCTGATAAAGTTGTTAATGATGTTTTGCGCACCAAAGCCCACCCCAATGGCGACCGCACCAGAGACAAAGGCAAATGCTTTAAGGGGAATATTGAGGATCTCGAGGCTGGTGACTAACAGTATGGCAATAGCCAACACTAGATAAATACGTGAAAACAGATGCACTGCATCTGGTGCAACCTTCCTTTTATATAGTGCGCGTCGAATCAACTTGCCTATTCGGGTCACCACAAACCAGGCTAAAAACAGCAGTAACGGCACCTGTAACACTTGCGAAACCGTAATAGGTGACCCGCTATAGGTAAATAACACGTATGACATGAAATCACTGACTAACTGCCAGTCCATAGTCGCCCCAATCCCAATAATTAATGTCTATTGAGTATAACAGTCTGAGTAAAATCGGTAGCTTATGTTGGGTACGCCTATCACTTGGCTTGCAATCATATCTTATCAAGCAAGTTGAAGTTGGCGCTCAAGCATCACCTTACGCTCGACAAAACTGGAGAGAATAAACATCAGCATATAGCCGCTACCAAGCGCTAATACCACCGCAACCACATTGTCAGTAAATAGCGTATAGAGGTAGTAACTGACGATAAGCGCGACGATGCCGCTCAGACGTATGGCTAGACTCTGTACAAATAATCCATGGGCTTTGATAAAAGCGAGCTGATACGCATTCAGCATCATAAAGATGAAAAACATCGAGAAATGCATTAACACGGGCGCGGCTTTGGCATAGGGCTCAGGAAACACCCAATCAACCAGTTGCTGCCCGGCAAGCAGCATGGTCATAAAGAAACTCAATGACACTGTAATCGCAGTTTTATATACCCAACGTTTTATCAAACGCACTTGCTCAAACTGTTCGCCACGCACACACACCGCTAATTCTGGCAAAACGAAGCGATAAATAGGGAATACAAACAGCAGGGTCAAATAGGCGATAACCGGCCTAACTACCACCTGAAAATCCCCCAATTCATCCACACTAAAATGGCCGATAGTTAACAGCACAGTAATATAGATCATCAACAGCCCCGCGCCCGCTTCGAGCGCAGATGTGATGCTCTTTTGCACAAAACTCTTGAGGCTGGGGGTCATGCTAACCGACCCCAATGGCGTTGTGGCGATAAGCTTACGGCGATTGATAAACATGTACCCAGCGACAGCCAATGAGGACAACATCAAGCTATAGAATAGAGATGCGATAGCCGTTTGGTCTAACAGATAGAAAGCAACCCCAAAGGCAATCACCTGCCCTAACGGTTCCATCCAGGTCACCTTATTTGAGATGCTGTACATGCGATACATGGCTATCTGATTGGCAAAGTAGACCTTAAACCCCATCCCCAAAATAATGCCCACTAAATGAAAGTAGGCCACATCAAGATGCAACTTATGCTTAATATAGGGCAACACGATTCCCCACGTTAGCAGCACCAT
This sequence comes from Shewanella mesophila, assembly GCF_019457515.1. NCBI lineage: Bacteria > Pseudomonadati > Pseudomonadota > Gammaproteobacteria > Alteromonadales > Shewanellaceae > Shewanella > Shewanella mesophila. Next base: position 979,552 of record NZ_CP080421.1, on the reverse strand, counting down.
CGCGATCAGGGTATAGCGAAAAATATTGGTGATATCTTTATCGTTTTGAGTTTGCGAATAACTCACCACCATAGATGAACGAAAACCAGTCATAAGGATCAATGACATGGAGATAATATCGACCACAGTGTGATAGAGCGCCAAATCGCTTTTTATCACCCACTGCGCTAGCCAAATTTTAAAACCAAAACCAATAGAAATACTAACGAGTGTCGCCCAAATTCCTGCAACAAAAGCGCTTTTTACACGCTCAATGGGAGCTAGCTGCATGATGCCCTCGAATAAATTAACCTAAAATAGGGAGAATGAACGCCTCATTCATCTCGCCTTACTCCATCTCTTAAAACGCGCTCTGGTTAGATGTAAGCAAAGAGAAAATATCAGATGAATGTCAAGTTAGAGATATTAACAAATACAGAGGGATAAAAACGTGACTAGGCTGGGGGACGAGCTAGATTTCTATTACTTAAACCGATTTAACATTCGTCATCTACCCAGTTTCGCTGGCATAGATAAACATAGCGGCTCATTATTGACTGTTAAACATCGCCGATATTAGTGATTAGCCTGGTAATGCCCCTGAAAAATGCCTTACATCACTTCATTGAAATAACTGGAGTAGGGCATTTTCAGTCTGCGAGCTGAGATTAGCTATCTACTAACAGGAGTTAACAGGGACTATTTAACGCAATATCGAAGCAGTAAGCCGGACTGCCATCGACTTCATAGGTAACTCTGGAAAAATTGAGCGTGATGTTCTCTGTTTGCAGCGCCTTTTTATCACTCATACCACCGACACTGTAGGATGTCACCATAACTTGCTGCATACGGATCCGCAGCCCTTCGCGCTTCATCTCTACATTTGGAATGATCTCTCCAATGGCAACCGCTCGTAAAATGGCTGCCGATAGCGAATCGGTATAACGCGTCAGTGAAATATCTTGAAAATTGGCTTTTCCCGCACCGCCACCGCCGCCAGTATGAAACGATCCAGACTGAGAAGCTCCCCAAGACCAAGCTAACACCTCAGAGACACCAATTTCATCCAATGTCAGCATAGTTGGGCCATCAACCTTTGCCGATGCAGTGGGAGCCATCCCCATTGCAGCCAAGGTTAATATTATTTTTAATCTTTGACTCATAGCTATTACCTAATGATCAATCATAAAAACTAAAGTATAGACGAATGCAATGAACTTACTGAATGAACATATAAAACCTAGATAAAGATATAAAATGAAGAAACAATACATATATCATACATATAATATTAGTGTGATATAAAACAACCATCAGACTTAGCTGTTAGATAAAATAAAAACTGAAGCGCTAAAACAGAATAAAATAATAAACTAAATATTAAATTTAAAGACAGCCAAAACAATAAGTGATCTCTGTCTTAAATAAGCAGTTATCACTATATATCAATCTGAGAAACTCATTCCCAACAATGCAGAGACGCAGATCACACCGAGAAAGCGCACCAAATAAAAACCTTTTCAAATCAGCAATTAAGCAGCAAATAAATAGCTGGCACGCTCTATGCTCTTATTCCTTTGCATATATTTCTCAGTAATAAAAAATGAAAATAAGCAGTTTGTCTTTTAAATAAGGCAACCCTGTTTAAATGACATTGAAAAATAAGGGTAATGATAATGAGCAAAGATACTAAGACTAATCTATCTAGACGTAACTTTTTAAAAGCTACCAGCATCACAACAGCAACAGCAGGACTCGCACTGTCAGGGTTTGCCTCAGCAAAAACAGCGCCGACTTGTAACACGATGCCAGAACAGTGGGATGAAACCTATGATGTTGTCGTTGTAGGCAGTGGCTTTGCTGGGCTATCGGCGGCTATCGAAGCAAAAAATGCCAAAGCATCGGTGGTTATATTAGAGAAAATGCCCGTACCTGGTGGTAACTCAACTATTAATGGCGGCGGTATGGCCGTTGTGGGTAGCGATATTCAAAAGGCCAATGGTGTCACCGATTCTGTTGATGCGATGCTAGGCGATATGTATAAAGCCGGTCTTGGACTTAATTATCCTAAGCAAGCACGCATGGTAGCGGAACGATCCAATGAAGCTTTCGAATGGTGCAGAGATTATCTAGGGGTTAAATGGAAAGACAAATTGGCGCAGTTTGGCGGTCACTCAATACCTAGAACTCATACAACATACAACCAATCTGGCTCGGGTATCGTCCAACCTATGCTAGCTAAATGTAAAGAGCTTGATATTCCACTGCATAAAAAAGTCTATGTTAAACGATTAATTAGCGATAACGAAGGACGTGTTGTCGGTCTAGAAGTAGTGACTAAATTTAAGCCAGGTAAAGAAAACGCTACCGCGACTCACTTTATTAAAGCTAAGAAAGGAGTCGTGATGGCCTCAGGTGGTTTTGCCGCCGATGTACTTTATCGTTCGACTCAAGATCCAAGACTAACTGAAGAGCTGGCAACTACTAACCACAGTGGCGCGACTTCAGAATGCTTAAAAGAGATGGTTCGTGTGGGGGCAAACCCTGTACAGCTATCATGGATCCAGCTTGGTCCTTGGGCGTCTCCAGATGAAAAAGGCTTTGGCCTAGCTCCCATCTTTGCCGCCTACTCCGCCTTTACTCATGGGGTAATGATCAACCCAGAAACCAGCGAGCGTTTCGTCAATGAGCTTGCCGATCGTAAAGTTCGCGCAGATGCCATCATCAAAACGGGCAATGTGGCTGTCGCCATTTGTGACTCTGTTGGTGTTACAGCATCTATGCACGTTATGCCAAAACTACTCGAACGCGAAGTTGTTCATACTTTCGATACGTTAGATGCACTCGCCGCACATTACAAAATGTCAGCGAAAACACTGCAGGCTCAAATCGAGCGCTACAACAGCTATGTAGCTCAAAAAAATGATCCTGAATTTGGTAAACCTTTCTCTATGAAACAAAAAGCCATTCTTAAGGCACCATTCTATGCCGTACGTTTATGGCCTAAAGCTCACCACACTATGGGCGGTGTAGAAATCAATACTCAAGCTCAAGTTATCAATGTTGCCACTCGAGAAACTATCCCTGGTTTATATGCATGTGGCGAATCAACTGGCGGTACGCACGGTGCTTGTCGCTTAGGTACTGTTGCTATTCCTGATTGCATCGTATTTGGACGCATTGCAGGACAAATGGCTGCGAATGCATAGCAATTGCTAACGGCCAGATCTTCTGGCCGTTAATTAATATTTATCGAGGGATAAAAAATGTTAAATAATACAAAATTGCGTATCGCTATCTGTTCAGCTCTTTTGGCTTCAGCAACACCTGCACTAGCCTATGACTTTAATGTTAACGATACTGATCTCACCATTGGCGGTTATATAAAACTAACCGGAATTTTTGATTCAGACGGCACAATAAACGCGCCATATAATGGAGATCTATATAGCGTCTATTCAACCCCAATTGACGGCTCCCCTAATGCAGAATCAAGTGATTTTAGAATGACGGCAAGGGAAAGCCGAATATTCCTAAAGTCTAGCACTGAGACTGATTATGGTAAGTTAACATCACATTTTGAAGGCGATTTTTTCGCCGACATCGATAGTGACGGACCTACTTGGTCTAACAGCCACGGATTTCGTATCCGCCACGCTTATTTTAAAATGGAAAATGGTGCGCACTCCCTTTTAGCTGGGCAAACATGGACCAATTTCATGGATTTCGCAGGCTCAATGCCTTCACTCGATTTTGCCAGCGATCCCGGTAGTAGCTTTGTTCGTCAACCTCAAGTGCGCTATCAATACAATATAGCTAAGGGTCAATACGCCTCTGTGAGCTTTGAAAACCCAACATTAGGTTTAACAAAGGCAGGACCTTTTACTCAGGTAAACGCCGGCTCTTCTAGTGAAGATTTAATGCCAGATATCGTGGCTAAATATTTTTATGCCAATAAGCACGTTACTGTGTCACCACGTGCAGTCGTGCGTCGCTTCGAGCTTGATGGAAATGATACTTTCGGCTACGGTTTAGCGCTAAACAGCAGTCTGAAATTTGGTGATGGCCATAAAGCAGTACTGGGGCTTATGTATGGTGACGGCATAGGTCGCTATGCTGGCCTTGGCTTTAATGCTGGAGCAGGTATCGACAATCTAGGCGACGTCGATACGCTAAAATTCAGTAGTATCAATGGTGGGGTTATATTCTCACTTAAGAAGGACTTACGTTTAGCTGTGGGAGCTGGTTACTCCAAGCAAGATGAAGAGGGATTCGAAAATGGCATTTTGACGGAACATGCCAATAAAACGGCCTTCTCTTGGCATACCAATCTGTTCTGGAATATTACCTCAGATGTTGAATATGCTATCGGGGTGAGATCTGGAGAAGTTGAAAACATGGGAACACGAGAAGGCGATATGACTCGTTTCCAAACCTATCTCAAGTACACCTTCTAGATGAATGAAGGAAATGCAATCACCTGCATGGTTGCATTTCCTCATGATTGGATAAATATGATGAACATAAAAAGTCTAGCAATTCTATTACTTGCCGTCTTAGCATGCTCTTCACAAGCGTTTGCAATGAACAAAGTTAAATCTCATCACAAAGATGCAGGTTTAACATGCAAAAGTTGTCATACGACTAAACCTTTTGAAGCGGTCGAAATAGATCAATGCCTTACTTGCCACGAACTTCCTAAACAAAAAACGGATTATCATGGTGCACCAGATAAACATGACTCACCGCATTACGGAACAAGCCTTGAGTGTGAAAACTGTCATGCTGAACATGAAGCATCAGAAAACTACTGCAATAATTGCCACGAATTTGATTTTAAAGTGCCTTAAATTATTAGCGTTTTAAACTCATATAGTTAAATTTAAATGACGCTTTAATATCCATTAAAGCGTCATTTTATATATATATTAAACCTCTTAATTTCTACCTTGAATAACTATGTTAAATAACTAAGAAGATCATCACTGAAACATAAAATACATGATGTTAAGCTGACATCATTAATGTTAAATTTATGATTTAAATGAAAACATCACAATTAGACCTTCGCGAACTTCTATCCTTCAAGCCCCATGGCGGCACCATGAGTTTTCTTGGAAGAAGAACCTACCTAACTGATATGGTTTCACACGGCTTATTAAGAAAAGAGTTACAAGCGACTGTTGGTTACGAAATGGCACGTACCACAATTACGCGCTCGGGCTTCATAAGAGGATGGCTACTCGCAGAACAGATAAAACGCCAGATGCCAGAGGTATGGGCAGAAGCCAAGCAAGGTAAATTAGGGCCAATGATCTGTTCGATGTTTGGCTTTGGCGAAGTACTCAGTAGCCATCGAACCGATGGCGCATCTGATGCCCCCTTAGTCGAGACTTATTTCATTGGTTCATATGAAGCCGAGCAACAACTTCGCTTAAACGGACAGTCTGAATATGTCACATGTTGGGAACAGGTGGGCTTCGCTAGCGGTTACGTCTCCCATGTCCAGCAACGTACAGTCTATTTTATTGAATCAGAATGCCAAGCTAAGGGAGATTGTCACTGCCACCTAATTGGTAAATACATTGAACAATGGGACGAAGAAATTGATCCTTATCTGCCCTATTTTAACGGCATTAATATCGACACTGTCCAAGCTGAAGTGCACGATATATTGAAAGTAGAAGAGCACTTTCCACGCAACTTTAGTCAAAATCTAGATTTAAATGTTAAAACTAATTATATCCGTAGTGGCTACCCTATCAACAATAGCTACCCGATGCAGAAACTCATCGATATGGCAATGACCGTAGCCAAGGTACCCACCTCGATTTTAATTACTGGCGAGAGCGGTGTAGGTAAGGAAAAGCTGGTCGAGTTTATTCATCAGCATTCGGATCTAAGCGATAAACCGTTACTTGCAATAAACTGCGGCGCAATCACGGAGACACTATTAGACAGTGAGCTATTTGGCCATGTAAAAGGGGCTTTTACTGGCGCCGACAATCATAAAGTTGGCCTGATTGAGAGCGCTGATGGTGGCACGTTATTTCTCGATGAAGTGGGGGAGCTGTCCCCAACGATGCAGACTAAGCTGCTACGTGTTATTCAGGAGAAACAGATCCGCCGTGTGGGTGATAACAACATCAAAGATGTTGAGGTTCGAATAATATCGGCCACAAATAAAGATTTAGAAGCCGCTGTAGAGGCTGGTGAATTTAGACAAGACCTCTATTATCGTCTGAATGTAATTAAACTCATCATTCCACCGTTAAGAAATCGTGGTGAAGACATACTGCCATTAGCTCGTTATTTCTTAGGCGATTTTAATGAAAAACTAAACCGAAACATTACAGGCTTTAACTATAAAACTGCCGATCTACTACTTAATTACGATTGGCCTGGAAATATTCGTCAATTAGCCAATACCATAGAACGAGCCGTGGTACTGAGCCCCGGCCCTCAAGTGATGCCTGAAGACCTGCCAGAAGAGTTTCATCAAAACATCACCAAGCCGTCAGTCAACAATGGAATTAAGCCGCTAAATAGCATCGAAAAAGACTACATTATCTCGGTATTAGAGACCCTAAATAACAACAAAGCACTGACAGCCAAAAAGCTGGGCATGAGCTTAGCCACCCTCTACCGTAAATTGAAAGAGTATGAGGACGAGTAAATTAGCCTGTATAACTTAAAGTACTACAGGTATTAATCGGTAAACTCACAGCAGCGTCGATAAAAAAGGATGGGCATATTGCTCAAAAGACTCTTCGAAAAAATGAGGTTTAAGATTGAGCAAGAAAAGGTTAATCCACCATAAACCATACATTCGATCGCTAATCCCTCTTCGAACACCCATCCAATATTTATAGGTATAACAAGTAATCTAGATTACACCTTCTTATACTAGTAAAATTTAATAATCGCCAACCTATCCTCTTCACAGATAGAAAATGACAATTATTGCCCGCTCTTAATTTTTTACCTAGGTAAAATGCAGACACCTCACCACTATTATCTCATTCAGCGAAACAGTCCTAACTATCCATATCCAATATCGCTTCAATCCTAGTCACTAAGCTGAATCCAGCGACTTTAACATTCAAGTTATCGGCCGACTTAACGCAAAAATTCTGGGGGGGAGAACTTACGCCACAAACAACTCCCAAGACATTAAAACGCCTCTAAAAACCTAACCACATCGGCTTACAGGTGGAAGTTCGAACTAAAACAGTGTTAATATAGTTACAACACTAACTATTAGTTCTGTAACTATTTCACAGTGATTGGTAGTAAACTTAAACAAAATAACGCTCAGGAGGGCACCATGTCGTCAGACAATGCAACGGAAGAAAATCTCATCCACCAGTTATGGTCAACTATGGCTTTAAAATGTAAAGAAGGGATGCAGCTATTCTGCTTAATCGCAATTTTAAGCACCTATCTCTTTGTCATGTTGAAACCCGATGGGATTCAAAATAACAAAGCGTTAGGAGGTCAATAAGCAATGAACTACCTAAGTTATGTATCATTGGCCATCTATTTTCTTGCCATGTTAGCCATTGGTTTATTTGCTTATAGACAATCGACCAGCGATGTTTCAGGTTATATTTTGGGTGGCCGTCAGGTTAGTCCACAAGTCACCGCACTTTCCGCGGGTGCCTCAGACATGAGCGGGTGGATGTTAATGGGACTGCCCGGCGCCATGTTCTTGGTGGGGTTTGAGACTATTTATATTGCAGTCGGCTTGCTGCTCGGTGCATTAATTAACTATCTGATTGTCGCGCCTAAACTGCGTGTCTATACCGAGGTGGCTGATAACGCACTGACCATTCCTGAGTTTTTTGCGAAACGATTCCATGATCCAAGCGGTAATGTTCGTATTATTGCTGCGGTGATCATAGTGATCTTCTTTACGCTTTACACCTCAGCAGGATTGGTCGCTGGCGGTAAGCTATTTGAATCGGCGTTCGAAGTACATTATGAGCTCGGGTTAATCGTCACCTTAGGGGTTGTAGTTTCTTACACCCTACTAGGTGGTTTCTTGGCCGTAAGTCTTACCGACTTTGTCCAAGGTTGTATCATGTTTGTGGCCCTGATTTTGGTTCCAGTAGTGGCATACCAAGAGTTTACCAGCGCCGATAAGATGATGGATTTTGCTTATCAGTCTATCCCTCACTTTGGTGAGGCGATGCAAAATGTCACCCTACTCGGACTCATCTCCAGTTTATCCTGGGGCTTAGGTTATTTTGGTCAGCCACATATCATCGTTCGCTTTATGGCAATTCGCAGTGTAGGCGATATTAAAACTGCTAAAAATATCGGTATGAGCTGGATGACAGTAACCATTATTGGAGCGTTAGCCACAGGTTTAGTGGGTATTGCCTATGCCAATAAATTTGATATGAAACTGAGCGATCCTGAAACCATCTTTATCGTATTTTCAGAGTTGCTGTTCCACCCCATGATCAGCGGGTTCCTATTAGCCGCTATCTTGGCCGCGATTATGAGTACGATTTCATCACAGCTACTCGTGTCGTCTAGCTCACTAACTGAAGATATCTATCGTGTGATATCGAAGAAAGAAGCGACCGAAAAAGAGATGGTTAAGATGGGACGCTATGGCGTTGCTGGTGTGGCATTTGTGGCAAGTTTACTGGCGTTAGATCGTTCAAACAGCATCTTGTCGTTAGTCAGTAACGCTTGGGCAGGCTTTGGTGCAGCATTTGGTCCGCTCGTGCTATTTAGTCTGTACAAGAAAAACCTGACCCACAAAGCAGCAATCGCAGGCATTGTGTCGGGTGCAGCAATGGTACTGTTTTGGATTTACGCCCCAGTACTTGCAGACGGTAAAGCCTTAACCACTGTGATATACGAGATGATCCCTGGCTTCTTAGTGAGTAGCTTAGTGCTCTGGGTGGTAAGTGCATTAGATACCGACCCTTGTAAAGACACAGTTAAGACATTCAACAAAGCGGGCCGAGTACTAGCAGAGCAAAAATAGGGGAAGCACGATGGCAGATTTACACTGGAAACGCATAGTCGTCAAAGTGGGTAGTGCCTTGATTGCTCCCCATAAGAAGGGTTGTAGCAGTCACTTCCTGCTAGGTATAGCGCAGTTTATTGCAAACTGCCGCGCTCAAGGATGTCAGGTGGTATTAGTATCGTCGGGATCGGTTGCCGCAGGTTGGCACCGATTCCCAGGCGTCACCAACCCAGATGTATCGACTAAAAAAGCAATGGCAGCCGCAGGGCAAGCCGACATGATGGCCACATGGGATAAGTTATTTGACTTTCCTTCCGCCCAGCTGCTGGTCACTCATGGCGATCTTAGAGATCGTGAGCGCTATATCAGTATTAAAGATACGCTATTTAGCCTATTAGACCATGGCTTACTGCCGATCATTAACGAAAACGATGCGGTGACGACTGACAAACTCAAAGTCGGTGATAACGACAACCTTTCGGCAATGGTCGCAGCGGCAGCTGATGCCGATTCGCTCATTATCTGCTCGGACGTTAAGGGACTTTACACTAAAAACCCTAATCTTCATGACGATGCCAAGCTGATAAAGCAAGTAACAGACATCAACGCGGACATCTATGCCATGGCGGGCGGTGCCACCAGTGATGTGGGCACTGGTGGAATGCGAACAAAAATTCAGGCTGCTGAAAAGGCGATATCTCACGGCATTGAAACCGTGATTGTAGACGGTTTCGATTCCAATACCTTCAACCAGCTATTGAAGGGGCAGAATCCAGGCACCCTGTTCACCCCGTTTGAACATCCTATGCAAGAACACCTGCATTGGATGACCCACACCTCACAGGCACAAGGTGAGTTAATCGTCGAAAATGACTTCGACGCAGACTTAGAACAAAAAAATACGCAGCTGACCAGCGACGATGTAGTGGCCGTAAAAGGTAACTTTTCCGTCGGTGATACGGTATTAGTGCGCAAAGGCGATGGCACTAAATTAGCAAAAGCCAAATCCAATTACAGCAGCTGCCTACTTAATTTTATTGCGGAGCAAGACGATCGCGATTTTGCTAACGATGTTCAGCAAAAGACTGGCCCGATCATCTCCGACAAAAATATCGCCATATTGGAGTAAATATGAGCTTAATAAAGAGTTTATCGAAAGAAGCTGCAGAAGCAGCACAAACCCTTGCCATTTTAGACGAACAGCTAAAGAACACGGTATTACTCGACATGGCGCGCGCCCTGCGAGCACACAGCTATGAGATCTTAAGCGCCAATGTGATCGATATGGCTCACGCGGAGTCAAATCAGCTTAGCGACGCTATGCTAGATCGCTTGAAAATGACGCCTGATCGAATAGAAGCCATGGCGCAGGGCATTGAAGCTATCGCAGCCCTGCCCGATCCGATTGGTGAACTTCGTGATATTGGTCAGCGCCCAAATGGTCTTAACATCAGTAAGATGCGAGTGCCTCTTGGTGTCGTCTGTATGATTTATGAAGCGCGTCCTAATGTCACCGCCGATGCTGGCGCATTATGCTTTAAATCAGGTAATGCGGTCGTGCTGCGAGGTGGTAAAGAAGCACTTCAAACCAGTAAAGTAATTGCCGACATTTTACAGACGGTACTCAAGCATTACGGCTTGCCGCCAGCATTGATCACCGTTGTGCCCGATCCCGATCGCGCCTTAATGATGGAGTTGATGCAGCAGCGTGATTATATCGATGTGATTATTCCACGAGGCGGTGAAGGCCTGATCAACTTCGTGACAGATCACAGTAAGATCCCTGTTATTCAGCATTTTAAGGGAGTTTGCCATCTTTACGTCGACAAAGATGCCGACCTAGATACCGCATTAGCCTTGCTACTCAACGGTAAAACCCAGCGCACAGGTGTCTGTAACGCGCTAGAGGGACTTATCGTTCATCAAGATGTTGCTGCCCAGTTTTTGCCAAAAGTGGCGAGCGCCCTCGCTGAGCATGAGGTCAAGATCAATGCCTGCCAGCACGCGGCCAGCTACTTTAACAATTGCAATCTAATAGATGATGGTGATTTTGGTCACGAGTATTTAGACCTTGAGATAGCTGTTCGTCAGGTTGAAGATTTTAATCAGGCAATCGATCATATCAGGCGCTTTGGTAGTCATCATACCGAAGTGATTTGCACCACCAATGAGCTTACTGCGGCGCGTTTCCAGCGTACGGTCGATGCATCAGTGGTAATGGTTAATGCCTCTTCACGCTTCTCTGACGGCGGTGAGCTCGGCTTAGGCGCCGAGATCGGTATTGCAACCACTAAGCTACATGCATATGGCCCAATGGGGCTTGAGTCGCTCACCACAGAAAAGTATTTAGTCAGTGGTGACGGACAAGTTCGCGCTTAATGCACTGTCCCAAATAGCATGCCGTTGATAACGACACTTTATATAACGACACCTTACATGGCGATTCATCATATAAGGCGTCGTTTTGCCATTAACTCAGATGATTACATAAAAAACAATATAAACAACAACTAACGCAACCATTATATCACTATAGGAGCCTTATTATCTCTCACTACGACTTACAATTAGATCCACAGATGCGTATCGCCTTTATCGGTGGCGGAAACATGGCTAAGGCGATTATTTCTGGCTTGCTCAAGCATGGTCATAACGGTCAAAATATCTTGGTATGCGCACCAACCCAAGCGACTCGCAGCGGCATTGTCGATCAATTTAATGTACGAGTACATCAAGATAATAGCGCTGCGGTCGCCTTCGCCGATGTGATCATTCTTGCGGTAAAGCCGTTTGTCGTGCCCTTAGTATGTGAAGACATTGCACCTGTAATGTCGGCACTGAGCGAAGACAAATTGGTTATCTCGATTGCCGCTGGGGTAAAACATGCCACAATCAGCAAAAAACTCGGCAACTCTAATCGGGTCGTCTGCTCTATGCCTAATCTGCCAACGGCAATAGGTAAAGGCTTAACCGGCATGTACACGCCGCAGCAAACCGATGAGCTAGATATCAAAATTGCCGACGCGCTAATGAATGCCGTAGGTGATACCGTCTGGCTTAAAGATGAGAAACAGATGTCGACCATTGTTGCCACTGCGGGGAGTTCACCCGCTTACTTCTTCCTGTTTTTAGAAGCGATGGAGAAGGCGGCAATAAACCAAGGTCTGCCAAAACAGACCGCAACCAAAGCGGTACTGCAAAGTGCGATGGGAGCCATTTCGATGGCGGCGAGTAGTCAGCTGGATTTTGCCTCGCTTCGCCGTCAAGTGACCTCGCCAAAAGGCACCACCGAGCAAGCGATATTAGCGTTTCAGCATGGTGAGCTCGATGAGTTAGTCGCCAATGCAATGAACTCGGCCGCGGAGCGCGCAAGAGAGCTGTCTTTAGGTTAATAAAGGCAATCTAGCCAAATCGACAAAAGCGCAGCCATAGAGGCTGCGCTTTTTTATTTGCGTTGTTTCGTTGATAGTCATAGCCAATAAATTAGGGTTATCTCACTAAACCCTGTCAGCTTAGGCTAATTTTCCATGCCGCTAATTCGACATGCAATTGGCATAGTAAGTGACCGTTGCAGGCCAATCTGAAAATACACCTATAACCCCAACATCTTTGGCTAACACATCAAGCAATTCAAAAGCCTTACCCTCATCATGGATGGCAGCGGTAATGCTTTGATAGTACCAGCCACCGCCTTGAGTTAATAAACCAGAGCGCTCTAATGTCCAGGTGATAATTTTTAGCCCCGCCGCATTAGCGGCCTTAGCATATTCAGATGGCACTATGTTGCCCTCAACATCTAATGCCACCAGCACCCATAGCGGTGGGGCGATGATTTTCACACCATCATTAGCCAATTGCTCCATCCCAGGTGACCAGGTTGCACTATTTTGCAGATCAAAATCGGCTAGATCATATCGATCATCTAAGTATACGGCTTGTTGTCCAAACTCTGGCGCATTCGCCAGCCAATACTTCACATCTTCGAGATTAAAAGACTGCGGATAAACTTGTGAGGCAGCGACCCCAGCCTCGGTATATTCATCTAGCATTTTCTGCGCATAATCCTGCTGCGTCATGCCATCGAATGGCATGGGCACATCGGCAGATTTCAGCTCGGGGGTCATCTTCACGCCCGCCGCTTTAAACATCTCAATACTCTGAGCGTGGGTCATCAAAGTCCCTTCGCCCGCATAGAGATCGGTGCGCCAGCTTGGAGTGCCCATCATAAAGGCCTCAACCGTCGTCGCCTGAGGGTTGCTTGCATCCATCTTGCCTTTTAAACGCTTAAAGTCAGCCAGCGTAATATCACTGGTGCAGCAGGTCGCATTGGCCTGAATGCCGTTAGCCGGATCGGCTGGCAGAAATGGACTAGAACACTTATTGGCAAGATCTTCGATAGCCAGAATGTTAGTGGTTGTAGCGAGATCGCACTGTGAGTGGCGACAAACGAGCTGCTTATCGGCAGTAAAAGTCACATCACACTCAACCACTCCAGCCCCTGAGTCGATGGCTGCCTGATAGGATTCTTTGGTGTGCTCGGGAAACTGCATCGATGCCCCCCGATGACCGATAGAGAAGTCACTGCGATAAAAAGGCCCTTTGCGGCACTGCTGCAATTGACTTTTTAATTCACTATCTTGCATCTGATCTACAAGAAACAGGGGGCGTACGCCGACTTGAGCCACCACCTGCTTATCGACAGCCATCACATGACTCAATCCTGTTTTTGCCTGGCCCTCGTTCTCGTTATCATCACGACTATCACATCCAGTGATCAACCATGAACCTAATAGCATGCCGAGCATTCCCACCAATGTGACCGATTGAATTTTCATTTACGTTCCCTTCACTTATCTATAGTCAGTGGCAGGATGCTAAAAGGTACTTGTTACAGCAAAACAACATTAATGTGACGTTTGCGTCTACGAATGAACATCAATCATTGGCTCATCAACTTAATCCCAAATGTTCGTACCCAAGAGCTTGTCTATATTAGTTATTGATAGTTACTGATAAATCAGCAACATCTAAAATCTTGCAAAACGCCTCATCATTGAAAACGACGCTAACCACGGCTACCTTATTAATTCACAAAACTGATCGCACATCAGCTTGTTAGCGTAATCTTTAGCGACAAGAAGTCGGCCTACAAATAACTAAAAAGGAAGTCATATGAACCAGCAACAACATCATATTCCGCAAGAAGCGTTCGATTGGTACGATGAATATGCCCATGGTGCCATGGATCGACGTACCTTTATGAAAAAGCTCGGCACACTGGTTGCCGTAGGCTACTCCATGACGGTATTGACCTCTGCATTGATGCCTAACTATGCACTGGCCGAACAGATCTCATTTAACGATCCCGATATTAAAGCCACCTATGAAGCGTTCGATTCGCCACAAGGCCACGGCAAAGGTCGTGGCTACTTAGTGACCCCAACTAATGCTACAGGCAAATTGCCCCTTGTCTTAGTCGTGCATGAAAATAGAGGGCTAAACCCCTACATTAAAGATGTCGCTAGACGCCTTGCTAAGGCGGGCTTCATTGCCTTCGCACCCGATGCTCTGTTTACGCTCGGAGGCTACCCAGGCAATGATGATGAAGGCCGAGCAATGCAGCGCTCAATGGATCGCGACAAGATACAGAATGATTTTATTGCCGCGGCAATATTCTTAAAGAGCCATCCTCTCGGTAACGGTAAACTGGGAGCGGTAGGCTTCTGTTTTGGCGGATATATCGTTAACTACCTCGCGGCGGTCGATTCGAGTCTCTTAAGTGCAGGCGTGTCCTTTTACGGTACACCCGCCGTCGCTGAGCTGAGGAAAAACATTAAGGCTCCGCTGCAAATCCAATTAGCAGAACTCGATGAAAGGGTAAATAAAACGTGGCCTGAATATGAGGATGATCTAAAAAAATATGGCGTCGACTACCAGATGTATATGTACAAAAATGCCAATCATGGCTTCCACAATGACTCAACCCAGAGGTTTGATGAGGCCAGTGCAGTGCTCGCCTGGGAGAGAAGCCTAGCCTTCTTTCGCCAACATCTCTCCTCTGTCCCATCTTAAAATCGGGCGAGAAAGGCGAATGTGTTAACGCATTCGCCTTTCTGTTGTTACTTAAATTACTATTTACCCCAAGGATTGCTAGGGTCTTGTGACGGTGCGGGACGCTTGCTGCCAGAGCGCTTGTTTTGCGCATAGCTATCTTGTGCTCGCGGCTTATCCTTACCGTAATTAGGACGAGTATTGTTTTTCTTCATCGCCTCATAATCTGCGGTCGCTTTAGCACGCATTTCTGCAATGAGCTCAACGGTCAATTCTTGAGGCTTGCGTGGCACTATGCCATCAGCAAAACCACGCTCGCGAGGTTTTAACTCAAACTGCGCCGCACTTCCTTTAGGCATACGTTTAAAGCGATACAGATAAAAACTCTCCACCCGCTCTCTGGCCCACTCGGTTTTTTTCAGAAACTTAAGGCAGGCTTCCATGGTCGGATTGGTATTAAAACACTCTAGACGCAGCGCGGCGTAGAGAATTTTCCAATCGTAAAAATCCACTAGTTCAGTCACCATAGCCTCTAATCCTAGGCCATGTAATGGGTTATTTTGTTGCAGTTCAATCATGGGAGTTCCAACTACCGCAAAGGCGGTGTTTACTGTATAAAATTGGTCGCGTTAAACACATTCTGCGCAGCCATTATCGCGGCATGACCATGCAATAACACTTACTTCATGCCAAGCAAATCACTTGTCGATATCGCCCGCTACGTTGATGGGCCATTAAAACACGCTGCCGCTAGGCACGTACGATGGCTTAATAATAACAATAAAACCCCTATTACACCCAGCCCAATTGGTCACGTTCGCCAATTTCCTAGCAGATAACACAAAAAAGCGCAGCCTCAGGGCTGCGCTCGCTTTAACATCGGCTAGGCAGATTGTTGATAACTATTGGCAGGACGCACCATAGAGGTCAACGGCCCAACTGCTGTTGTCGATGAAGGGATTACGATTTTTCTGCCACTCAAACACACGATTATTACGACGACGCTCCCAGTCACTCACAGGATCTTGTAGATGCCAACTAAGCAAGGTACACAAATCGCCGAGTAACGGTTCACCATTTCCAGTGACACCACTGACAACACTCAGATCTGGCGTACCACTGCTGTCGTTACCTTCATAGCGTACATCCATATAGAACACCATACGTGCGACATCGCCTTTCACCTCATCTCTGGGTTCGAAACTGTCGGAATCAGTATTATTGCCCGGCGCTTCAGATAATTCACTGCCCCCTAAAGCAAAGTCTTTATTGCCACGGCTACTGTTGACTGTAACATCGGCAGGCCGCAGATGATGCAGATCGGTATATGCATATTGACCGCTACTCGGAAAACCATGACTCTTAGCCCACACATGTTCACGATTCCAAGCATCGAGTGAACTGCTTAAGCCAGCGCGGTTCACCTTTGGCTCTGAGCGTCCCGTGTATAGCAAGATGACATTATTACTATTGTTTGGATCTTCATCGGCATAACTCAGTCCATCCCATACTTGGCTATAGCTAAAACGCGTATGTCCTTTAATGGTCTGATTGAGGCTGGCCTTTAGCGCCGAGCCAGATTTACCGATAGCATTAGCATAATAGGTCGCAAAAACGTAATCACCGTTGTCACCACTGGAGCCATCGCCAGAACCAGAACCACCATCTCCGCCACCACTGGTTACAACCGTATAGTTAACCACCAAAGAAACGCCAGTAAACGACTCATAAGCTTGGATATTGGCATAGTAACGCCCAACGATAGGCTGAGTAATGGCACACTCCTCATTATTGCCAGATAGATAGGGAGCACAGTCATACTCGCTGGTTGTCGGCTCACTACCTTGACGTACATAGAGATCGGCATCCCCAGTGCCACCGCTCATGACAAGGTTCACATTGCTAGCCCCTTGGGGAAGATCGACATAATACTTAAGCGTCTGGCCTTGATTGGCGCTTAAGTTAATCTTAGGCTGACCATTACCCAGTTGATTATCGCTGACACCAGTACCGCTGCCACTTCCATCGCAATTAATACTGAGATCACCCGAGCCTGGAGTGCCCGCACTGTCACTGGCACTCCAATCAATTGCTGACTTAGTATTGATAACGCTGGTCCGTTGTAGTGACACATCACGCACATTGAGAGACCAGCCTGATAGACCGCCTTCCCAAGCAACGACATCGACCTCTTCCGCGCCTTTATTTAGACGAACATAATCCCCAGAATTACCTAAGGTTAATGACATTGGCGACAGGTTTGGCGCTGAACCAAACAAGCTAGTAAAACCCGCCTCGTTTGCGGCAACGGTAAAATAGTCCCCAGGCGCTAAGCTACCTTGCAAGGCAAAACTACTGCCGTTGTCACTTAGCTGATATTGACTTAAATCTATGCTAGTACAGCCCCCATTAAACAGCTCTATAAACTCTTCAACACTGTCATTATTAGGCGCGTCATACAGCACCTCGCTGATAAGCAAATTTGCATTGGCATTAAATGCCAAGCCAGTCAGCAGTGCTGCGGTTGTTAATTTAAATATATCCATCAATGGTTTCGCTCTTATTTTTTATATTTTCATTCAGTACATAAATGAACTGACCCCGCACTTCTCATCCATATCGATGGGTTGAGAGAAGTGCATGGGAGGCATATTAACCAAAATATGTTACATCTTGATACATTTAACTTATCATTTTGATAACCATTGCTTAAATTTTATATAAAACGATGGCAAGTGTTGTATTTGTTTGCTGATGGGAGTAGATGGTCAGTTTAACCAATCAAAGGAGGATTTAATCGCCGTGTTACAGGGCTGCGGCACGCCCGATCAAAAATAGGTTCGGTCAGAATAGTCATAGAGCCAAGTAGGCCGATAAACCACCATGAGTGTCACCGCCATGCCGTTAAGTAGTGCCTCAGGGAATGCCAACAGCGGGATCAGCAGTAGGTAATTATCCGTTAAGTAACTCCAGTCATAATCGCCACTCATCCAAAGCCAGAAAGACCAAGGCAGCATGTGAAAAATAATCGACAAAAAGCCATTCATAAATGCACCACAGAAGATGTAAACGAACAGATGATGCGGCAGGTATTTGAATACTTGACTATAAACCACATAACAAAGAAATAGCGGGAGCGACACTGCGACGAGCCCATAAACCGCAAAATCAAACGGTTGCTTGAGAACGAAAGTAGCGAAGAAAAGCACAGGCAATAGCGAGATAAATGTGGCTAGACGCCAACCAAACATCAGCATTAAAGTAACTAAGCCTAAAAAGTGTAAATGGATACCTGAAGTAATACTGGCATTGATCAACCACAAACCATTGACCGCAAATGCCGTCAAGAGTAAACGCGACTGCAGCACTTTATCGTGAAGCAAAACTTTCATCTCTTCACTGGGCCAAATAGCCCATAGCCATACCAAAAGCAGAGCCATAACCAGTAATTGCCCCCCCGTTATACTCCAATCTATTTCACTCAAGCGTTGCAGTAAAAAGTCGCTCATGATTTGGTTCCAATATTCACATTAACCAACCCGAGTGGGGGCCTACTAGTGTCAAAGGTATTCATTTAAACGTAAAACGTACCACATAGTTTAAAGTTAGCAATAACTTGCATCATGCGACTAGCATGTTTTGGAAGACCCAAGATAGCTAATCTGAACTCGGGGTTAACCAAATAGCCGTGATATCAATCAACGCAAATATCTCAATAGGCAACAAGAAGAGTATTGAGTCAATGACGTTAATATTATTCGACGACTATTTTCATTACTGGGACGCCAGCATTATGGCAAGTCTTGGAATAGGTGGGGTAAATCGAAGAAATGATAAGACTGGCACCGCTCAACCAATCAAAATAGCTTTGACTCAATTACAGTGCCAGTAAGTATAAAAGTAAGCATTAGCGATATTGGTGTGCTTTACAAAAAGTCTGCCGCAGGTATAAACAAGATGGAGAACCATAGTCTACTAGACAGACTTACAACCGCTTAACGCTACTTCAGAGAGACATTTTATTTAATTTTGTCTAACAATCCTTTGCCAGCCTTTTTAGCGTGCTTCTCATTGCGCTTTTCTTTGGCCGATTTTAAAGGTTGTTTCTTGCTTTCTTTACCGTTTCTGTGTTCTTTACTCATTTTTTGCTCCAGTGTTTACTGGGGCATCTTAGCCAAGGCTAACCGATAAAAGCTTAGTCATTTTAACGAGCGTTTGATGTCCTGAAGTAAACTAGTTTTTACTTACTCAATAGGCAATACACGTGTTTACCACAAACTTTTAATTTAACAGATAAAATTGGTATGAGTTTGGTTTCCTATCAGATTGCTTAGGCCCATCTATTTTAACACTTATTATTTAAAATAAGCCTATATAATCATTAGAATAATTAACGCTAAGCCTAGAACGCGATAGACTATACAAATCTATCGGTCACACACTCTATTGATGCTTATCCGGCTAGCTTAATAGCAGGTAGATCCTCACTGTTTTAGCGGGGCTAATCTCGGTATTAATCATTTTGATGTCTAATTAATCCAAGGATACAGTCAACTATGTTAGGCTTAACAAATATAAGATTAAACAATTAGATGAAATCACAGTGAAGCGTATTTTACTTATACTAGTTGCGCTATTTATGGCCTTAGGAATCGTGTTTTCGAGCGCAGCTCAGCAACGATACCCTCTTTACAGTGCAATGGCGACTCAACTGCCAGAGACAGAAATTTGGCGAACGGTAGAGCGAGATGCTCCCCAGCCTGAATCGATCACAGCTCTTAAGCATTTGTATCAAACATCGACACCGATCTCGTCATCATTGGTGAATCATTCGGGTGCGTATATCGCGCGCATCCCCTTAGCAAATCAAGACGCTCAGCCCAACAACTGGTTTATAAAAATCAATGCCAATTTTATTGATACAGGCATGGCCTTCTGGGAATCAGAGCAGAACACAATACCAAGGGCGATCGGTTTTTCTCAGCTTAGCGACAACAATACACCATGGCTAATGCATACACAGGTCTTTGAATTACCGCTAAATCAACAAGAAAGTGGCCAGCTGTGGTTATATGTTGATGCCAAGCATTACGCCCTTCCCTTAACGGTGGATCTGTATAACAGTGCCAGCTTCTTTCATGAGCAATTCGTTACCAATTTGACCACGCTGTTCGCTATTGCCGTGATGCTCACCCTCGCGTTAATCGCGTTAACCTTATACGCTAAAACACGTTTAACCGTCACCTTAGCCTGTGCGGGGTACATTGGCCTACATGGCTTAGGATGGGCGGCCGCCTCGGGGTTAGTCGATGACATTTTTGACATTCAAACGCTAAACACCACCTATCTGGGGATGGTGATGTTTCCCTTTGCCATCGCTTCGGCAAGCCAATTTACCAAGTTATTATTTAACTTAGATTATCTACACAAGCGTTTGGCTAAGCTGTTCAATAGCGTGTCGCTCATTTGTCTGCTATTTGGCCTAGCGATGCCGCTGTTAAGCTTTTCAACTTCATTTATTATCTCGCATATAATAGCGATGCTCTGGGTGCCATTAGCCATTGCTATCGGCTTAAAAATGTTGGTATATAAAGATTTTAGAGCAAAGTATTACTTACTCGGCAATCTATTATATGGGTTTTCATTACTCTACTACGTGATATCACACAGTAACCTTACTTCGGGTCTACTACACCCAGAGTTGGTTGTGGTCTCAGCCTTAGCGGCAGATGGTTTCTGCATACTGTTATCCTTAGCCGCTTGGCTACAACAAAAAAAGCAGGACTACAGCCGAGCATACAAACAAGCCAGAATCGATCCCTTAACCCATATTGGTAACCGGTTTGCTTTACATGAATCGCTCAACCAACTGGCTACAAATTACATCATCACCTTCATCGACTATGACGGCATAAAGATGATTAACGATAAACTCGGACATGATCAGGGTGATAAACTACTGAGATACGGTGCCAAACTAATGAGTTCAACCTTAGGTAATAAGGGAGAAGTATTTCGTACTGGCGGTGATGAGTTTGTCTGGCTGCTGAGTGTCAATTCGTCAGATGCCATCAAAGATCGGCTCACTCAAACCGAGAAGATGCTGGCGCTATGTCACAGCGACATCAAGAGCAAATGGAAAACGGCTGGCATTAGCTACGGCATCGCACACTCATTGGAAAGTACAAACCAATCAGAGTGTCTGGCGATGGCAGATCAACGCATGTACCAACACAAACGATCTAAACAACTCGCTCAATCTCTCGCCGTTGACGACGTTGAAGACTCTCGCCGTCGACTAACTTAGTGGATACAAATCTCGCTTTTGTGCCTAACGCGCACTAATGCACCAATCTTTACATTTCTTTAATTGAACCCCTAATTGATATTAATTATCATTCGCGACCATTGGTTTGACGAATGTTTACTCGCAGCACAGATAAAAACCCTCTTATCCAAACTGCACCAACTCATTTTTTACTCCATATCTTCAGTCGTAATTAACTTCGATATATTGAGAACATCAAGATGAATCTAGTCCCTGCGTTAAAGTGGTTTCATAACTGGGTAGGCTTTTTTGTTAGCATCGCCATGCTGATCGCACTCACTTCCGGTGTCTATTTAGGGAGTGTTGAAATCATCAAACGTCTAAACGATCATGGCCAAGAGTATCAACCACTGTCTATCGCTCAGAAAGCCAGTGCTGTCGAAACCTTGTTTGCACGTTATCCAGAGATGAACACAGTGCGCTTTCCAACCGAACACGCTCCTTTCATCCAAGCGGCAACTAGGGGTAAGTCAATTGCCTTTGATAATGAGCTTAATGAACTATCGGTAAGCCAATCGTCAGATATCCCTATGTACAGCACCCTGTTTTGGCTGCATAGAAACTTCTTACTCGCAGACTTCGGCAAATACCTTAATGCATGGGCATCACTACTTGGGGGGATCATTACCTTAGTCGGCATCTATTTGTGGTGGCGAGTGCGTAACGGCTTTCGACTCAAGCAGTCCTTCCCCAAAAATACGCGTTCGAGTAGCTTGTTAAAAAGCCATATTCAACTGGGACTATTTATCTCTATTCCATTGTTTACTCTGTGTATTAGTGGCTTTTTAATTACCTATAAAGGTCTGTGGACTGGCGCGCTAAAACAGCCCAAAACCGAAGTTCAATATCCATTGAGTCAAGCAAATAATTGGCATAGCCAACTTGTCACAGCGCAAACCTATTGGCCAGACTCACAATTGGTCGCGGTGAGTAAACCTATGAGCAGAAACAAAGAGCCAGTCGCGCCAGCCGAAGCACTTGTTTATAGCATTCGCTTTGACGCTCATGACGACGTTTGGCTAAGAGAAGCCGATCGTATGACAATCAACTTTGAACAGGGACAAATTGAGTCGGCACTAAAACACAGTCAGCGCCCATTGTCAGGCAGAGTGGCCGCCTTTGTCAGGCCCTTACATGATGCGCTCAACATGCCCTTGAGTTACCTCACATTAATTACTTTCGTAGCCGCTATCGCTTCATTGATCCTTGGTTTCAGCGCCGTCACCTTTTATCGCCGTACCGTTAAACGCAAATTAAAAGCATCATAGTCACGGTTCTCTCCCCCGCAGAAATAGCCGCTAGCGCAGCTATTTCTCGCGCCAGAGCGACTTAAACCTGTGGTTTACTTTATGAACAAATAAAACAATTGATCCACTTCAACTTTCATCCATAAAGCTTGATTAACCCCTTGTAATTCGTCATGGGGTTAGCTTTACTTAGGTGGTAACAATACTGTTTTTTTAACTGCCTAATTACAAGGAGTTACTATGCTAGGAGAAGATCACTCTCTCATTAATGAGTTTCCAGAGCACCAAGCTGCCATAGTTGCGTTGTCCAAAGCTGATCCCACCTTTGCTGATTCAGCTAAGCAATACAATGCACTAGATAAAGAGATTCGAGAACTCGAATTAAACGGTGCTCCGATAGACGATGAAGCCATGAACCAACTTAAGCACGACAGAGCAGAATTGAAAGACACACTATATCAGCGTTTAACCAAATAATGTAAACCCCATAATTGCCGTTCCCCAGGGGCAGATTAAAACAACCTAAGCCCCTGTCCTATTTATTAAAGTCGTGACTGACACTGGCTTGTTCTAGTCAAAATGCGTAGTCAAAGTACTGTCACTAAAATTTATCACTGTTTATGAGGCGTCCAATGTTAGTCACTTTCAAAAGCGATCAATACGCTAATATCACCCTATTTGGTGATGTAGCCAAATCACTGTTAAAAATAATGGGACACAGCGGCTCAGTACCTGGATCATTTCGGGCCGAAGATGTCCCTGCTGCGCTTCAAAAATTATCACAGGCCATTTCTCTTGCGCCCCAAACTCCTACAGAGCCTTTAGGTGATGACAATGATGATGACAATGAACAGTATGTCAGTTTACGTCATCGCGCCTTACCCCTTATTGAACTGCTAGAGTCGGCTAAAAAAAACCAGTCGAATGTGATGTGGGAATAGCTCACTCATCATCATAGGGATACCGAATCCGCCTCAAAAGAGGCCTTAAGCCGAGCCTATTATCAAAAATAGATTGATAATAATTCATTCATAAGCCTATTTCTTATCATCTCGGTTAGCCCTATTATCGGCTTCATCGGCGGCAAGCATGAACGGTCCACTGGGTTTACAACGTAAAATAGACAGAACATAAGGAATGGAAATGGGCAAGCTAACGATCGTGGCACAGCTCATCGCTAAAGCTGACAAAGTTGAATACCTAAAAACAGAGTTGCTTAAGCTCATCGAGGTAACGTAGGTCGAAGAGGTTTGTATCAACTGTGACCATCATCAAGACAATCAACACCCAGCATACTTTGTATGTTATGAAAACTGGACATAGAGTGGACACTTACAAGCACATCTAGGCAGCAGCCATACCACTATCTCGCTGCAACCGAAGGTTGTGTTGAACAATTCACTCTTAATGAAATGACGCTAATCGCATAATCATTTGCCAATGCATTGTCATTGGCAAGCTTACTTAATTAAATGGAAAAATTATGACTCACCCAATTATTGCAGACTTAGCAAACCGCTACACCACCAAAAGATATGATGCATCAAAACGCATTCCACAAGCCGATCTCGATGTCATTTATGAGGCGATGCGCCTGTCTGCCTCATCCATTAACTCGCAACCTTGGAAGTTCATCGTCATTGAAAGTGATGAGGCAAAACAGCGTATGTATGATACCTTTGCCAACAAATTCCAGTTTAATCAGCCTCATGTAAAGTCTGCATCGCACATTATTTTGTTTGCTCACAATCCCAACTACACCCGCGATGATTACGCCAAGGTCGTGGATAAAGGCATTAAGGATGGCCGTACAAAACCAGAAGATAGAGAGCAAGCATTTGCCGGGTTTGCCTTCGCCGAACTCAACACAGATGAACACGGCAATACTGCGGCTTGGACAAAATCGCAAACCTACTTAGCTTTAGGTAATACCTTACACACCTTAGCAAGATTAGGCATCGACTCCACCACAATGGAAGGAGTAGATAGCGAACTGATCGGTGAAATATTTAAAGCAGAACTGGATGGTTTTATCTGTGAAGTCGGCCTAGCGATTGGCTACCATCACGCCGACGAAGACTACAATGCTAGCCTGCCTAAATCGCGTTTAGCCGCCGAATCTGTGATCACCATTATATAGTCTGGTATAGGGTAATTAGACATAATCTAATCAATAAAAAAGCGCTTATTGCCGTCGCAATAAGCGCTTTTTCGTCAACAGACCTTCAGCTTATTCACCGGGGATATCATTCAACGCTTGCGCTAATCCCAGGGTATTACCAACAAACAGTAGATGAACCAGTTTATCGTTTAACACCAAAACCTCCTGTACACCTTGTGCTTGCAGAGCCTTAGCGTCTAGCAAGCTACTGTCACTCACTTCGACTCGCAAGCGGTTATCGGCAATAGTGCGACATGAGATCAGCCCCGTCAGCAACGCCTTTAACTGCGTAGCTTGCACCCCATCGACATCCGTCGTCGCAGCAGCAACCACGGGTTGCTCCGTTACAGCCTCTTGAGCAACAAAGCCGCCAGACGCCAACATCTCATCAATTTCGGTACGGGTAACTTCAGCTATGGTTCCCACAATCGCCTGCACCGCATTACCAGAAACTAGCACCCCACTAGCGCCCAACTGTTTTAAGCGAGCATGGTCTACTTGGCTGGCATCCACAACATCCATACGTAAACGGGTGATGCAAGAGTCCACATTAACTAGATTTTGCGGACCACCAAACGCCTCGATAAAGTTACGCGCACGCTCAGTCCCCTCACCGCCAACCAGTTCAGCTTCTGAATCGGTACGACCAGGTGTTTTCAGATCAAACTTAGTGATCAAAAAGCGGAATACCACATAGTAAAGCACCCCATAGGCCAGACCGAGCATCACCAACAGACCGATGTTTTCAGACTTACCTGATAGCACAAGAAAATCTATCAAACCGTGGGAAAACGAAGTGCCATGCACCACGCCGAGCATATTGGTTAACACATAAGCCAGACCAGCCATGAAGGCATGCACTACATACAGCAGCGGCGCAACAAACATAAACGCAAACTCAATCGGCTCTGTGATACCTGTTAAGAATGAAGTCAAGGCGGCGGAGATCATAATGCCACCGACCATCACACGGTTCTCTGGTTTTGCGGTATGCCAAATGGCCATTGCCGCAGCAGGCAAACCAAACATCTTAAACAGATATCCCCCCGCAAGCTGACCAAAGCCATTCCCCGCAGCACGGCTAGCCTCATCGGCTTGCAAATAACAGGTCAATACACCGTTAGCGGCTTTGCCCGTACTGTCGACACAGCTACCCGCCTCAAAGAAGAAGGGGACGTTCCACACATGATGCAAACCCGCAGGAATAAGCGAACGCTCCACCACACCGTAAATACCGAAGGCTAAGGTTGGGTTTTGATTGGCAGCCCAGTGAGAAAAGGTTTCGATGATATGACCAATGGGCGGCCAAACAAACGATAAGATCACGCCGGTTAATATGGCGCCAAAACCGGTAATAATTGGTACGCTACGCTTACCAGAAAAGAAGCCGAGGTAGGCTGGGAGCTGAATCTTGAAAAAACGATTAAAGGAGTAAGCGGCGATCGCTCCCGCGATCATGCCACCTAACACCCCCACATCAGTACCGGGAGACATCACGCCGATGGTTTTTGTCATAATGGCATAACCCACTAATGCAGCCATCGCAGCGACACCATCGTTTTTTGCAAAACCAAGTGCGATACCGATAGCAAATAGCAGTCCCATATTGCCAAAGATCGCCTCACCCGCTTGCACCATCAAGGTATTAACGATGTCTGGCACCACGCTAAAGCCTGCACTGCCCACACCGAGTAAAATACCAGCCACGGGTAACACAGACACGGGTAGCATCACCGATTTGCCAATTTTTTGTAATACGGAAAAAGCCCCTGCCATCACGGCCTTTTTCGATTTAGCTGCACTGATTGTAGTTGTTGTCATAGTACGAACCTTTTAATTTTAATAAGCTGCTAAGCGTTTACGCCGAGGCTACACCGCCAGTGACTGCGATTAACGTGCTAGGGGCATGCATCAATTCACGCACCGCCTTTGCATCAGCACAGGCCATAGCGTCGGCAGCCACTTTCTGACATGCTTGCTGATTCAAGCTACGCACTTGATGCTTTACCTCTGGTATAGAAGGGACGCTCACCGACAGCTCATCGATACCGAGTCCGACAAGAATAGGCACAGCATCTTTTTCACCTGCTAACCCACCACAAACGCCAACCCACTTGCCTTTCTCATGAGCGGCTTTCGCTGTGATATCGATAAGGCGCAGCACTGCGGGATGTAAACCATCGGCAATGGCTGCAAGCTTAGGATGACCACGATCAATCGCTAAGGTGTATTGGGTTAAGTCATTGGTACCGATAGAGAAGAAATCCACATGTTCAGCCAATAGATCCGCCATCACCGCCGCAGAGGGAACCTCAATCATGATACCGACCTCGATACCACTGATATCGATAGCCAATTTTTCAGCTTCCTCTTGCAGCACCTGCTTGGCCAATTTCAGCTCAAACAGTGAAGCCACCATAGGGAACATAATGCGCAGTCGACCAGCACTCGCCGCTTTCAGTAGGGCGCGGAGCTGCTGTCGCAGCACGGCGGGCTTATCGAGCCCAACACGGATACCACGCTCGCCAAGAAACGGATTATCTTCCTTCGGCAGCGGTAAATATGACAAGGGCTTATCACCGCCAACATCTAATGTTCTCACCACCAGTGGACGCTCACCTAAGGTGGTCAGCACCTGGCGATACGCTTGTTCTTGCTCCACCTCTGAAGGCGCGGAGGTTTGCTCTTGATAGAGAAACTCTGAACGCAATAAGCCAACAGCTTCACCGCCCATCGCCACCAGCTTTTCAGCTTCGGCAACCTTAGCAATATTACCCGCCACTTCGACTTGCACGCCGTCAGTGGTCACTGCCGTATTATCTTTATCCGCAAAGGCTAACGCCTTAAGCTTCTCGTTTGCCGCTTGTTGGCGACTGAGTGCAGCCATCTCCGAATCTGTCGGCTCCAGCAGTAGATATCCTTTTGCAGTGTCTAGTAACACTTCGGTGCCATGTAACTCCAGCACCTTCGCTTCCACCCCGGCCATGGCTGCAATTCCCATGGCTCTAGCCAGAATCGCACTATGACTAGACGCCCCACCTAAGGTGGTGCAGATACCCAACACTTGAGCAGGATTCAGTTTGGCGGTTTCTGATGGAGCTAAATCTTTGGCAACGATAATCGTGTTTTCGGGTAATGTTTCTGGAATCGTGTCTTGCGGTAGCCCAGCTAAAATACGCGACACCCGATTGCCAACATCGACCAAATCCGCGGCACGGCCAGCCAGCAATGGGTTACCCATCGCGGCCAATTTGTCAGCCTGACGGCAAACCGATTTGTCCCAGGCATAGGGAGCTGATTTACCTTGTTGTAACTCAACTAAGCACTTCTCATAGAGCTCGGGATCGGCCAGTAACTCTTGGTGAGCAACAAAAATATCTGCTTTTTGTCCCATGGCTTTGCCGCGTAATTCATCGACTAACTCAATCAGTGTTGCATCGGCGATCTTGATGGCGTGATCCAGCTTCTGCTGTTCCGCAGTGGAGTCACTTGCGAAGGTCTCGAACTTAGGCACTTCGGCGTTGATCACATATAAACGCCCTTTCGTTTGGCCTGGAGAGGCTTCAATCCCGAGTAATTGGCGCGGGTCTTGACTGGTTTGCAACAGCAGTGAAGGCTCAGCAAACGGATCGAACGCGCTAGCTGCCGCATCACTGGCCGCTTCATTGGCCCCCTCTTCGCCTAGACCTGAGGCTATAGCCGCGCTCAATGCATCGATAGCCGCTTGCTGATCAGGGCCTTTGGCCAATATGACTACTTGATCACCAAAGGCGATATCTAACCCCATTAAGGCCACGACACTACGGGCATTGACCTGCTCCCCCGCTTTTTCAAGCATGACGTCACAGGTAAATGGTTTTAGCACTCCGACTATCGCCGCAGCTGGACGAGCATGGATCCCCGTTGGATTAACAATTTTTATCGCAGCAGACTGAAGCATGTCGTCAGACTTCACTACTGCAGCCCCCGCTTGAGCTAGCTCAGCGCTAAACAGCAGATCACCGACCGCTAAACGCTTAGCAGTTGTGGGCGTTAAGTTAACAATACGCTCTCGGTCGGTCAGTAGCACAACGGTACGTAAACTCTTAACCCCGCAAGCGACTTTGTCTAAATCAACTTCCACCAAAGGTGTTTTGGCCGCTACAGTATCGCCAACCTTCACCAATGCGTTAAACCCATCACCCTTTAGCTTTACGGTATCCACACCAATATGAAGCAAGATCTCAACGCCTGCATCTGTGGTTAATGTGACTGCATGTTGAGCGGGATGAACCTGAGTGACCTTGGCATCACAGGGGGCGTGTAAAACGTTTGAGGTTGGATCAATTGCAAAGCCATCACCCACCAACTTTTGCGCGAATGCGGCATCTGGAACCTGTTCTAATGGACAGCTCACCCCATTAAAAGGTGATAACAGTTGGATCATGGTGGAAGTATTATTATTCATTGCCACTCCAAATGTAACGCTGACAACAAACCTTAAGGTTTGTTGTCAGCGTCAGGCATATAATTTAAGTTTAGCCAGCGGCTCTCGCCAACTAATTACTGCAAAAAAATAGCGACAAGTCAGCTGGCTAGGCGACATTTTGCCGCCTGTTTACATTGACGTGCTTTTCTATCCCATAGCCGACACCCAATGCAGAGTCGATGCCGCTTTTACAACAGCTCAACTTAGCAAACATACAGTGGACGTCACAAGTTGCAATCGAATGCAGTCATTTGTACATGAGAATTAAAACCAGATTAATCTCACTGACAAGAATAGGCAAGAACAAATGTAAGCGCTTACAACCTTGGTTGTTAGAAAGTATATTCGCTGCTACTCGCTTTAAACGTCATCAGCGCAGTGATGACAATCATTAGCCACCAATCGCACTATCGTCTTGCAGCAAGTCACCTCGGTCACTACCCACACAGTATCAATGACACAAACTTTGCTAACAATTATAAGGTTGACATTTATCACTAGTCTTACAAGATAGAGCCGTTTAATTAACAGCACCTCTCCACTAGCAAGGAAATCAATATAACAATGAAAAAGTCCTTAATCGCCATTGCGCTAGCAACCTCTTTTCTTAGTGCCTGTGGCACATCCGATATCAACAACACTCAAACCGTCGCTGAAACCAGCACTCCAGTAGCCAAAGCAGAATTGGGGAGCTTCGGTGTCGATTTAACCGCCCGTAATTTAGAGGTTAAACCTGGTGATGATTTCTTCATGTATGCCAGTGGCAATTGGTATGATCACTATGTGATGCCCGCTGATAAGACTCGTTACGGCGCCTTTACTGGATTAGCAGAGCGCAGTGAGAAACAGGTAAAAGAGATCATCGACGATATTGCTAGCCGCACCGACCTTAATAGCGAAGAGCAACTTATCGCCGACTTTTACCATGCTTACATGGATACCGAGACCATCAACAAACTCGGGATCAGCCCAATTCAAAGCACCTTAGATGATATTGCCGCCATCAAATCGATCGAAGATCTAACCAAGATGTTTGGTCAATCTTGGTTAGTGGGTGGCAGCTCGCCGATTGGCGGTGGTATGTGGTTTAACCGCCTTAACCCTAACGAATATGAGATGTCTGTAGGAGCCGGTGGCCTAGGTCTGCCTGATCGCTCTTATTACCTCGAAGATAGCGAACGCTTTGTTAAGATCCGTGAAGCCTATGTCGCTCATATCGCTAAGATGCTTGAGTTTGCCGGCGTAAAAGAAGCAGCTAAGAGTGCTAACGCTATTTTAGCGCTGGAAACCAAAATGGCTGAAGGTCAATGGCCAAGAGAGAAGCGCCGTAATCGCGACCTAACACTTAACCAAATCAAGCGTGAAGATTTAGCTAAAGAGTACCCAGGTTTCAACTGGGATCTCTACTTTAGCCAAACGGGTTACCAAGTCCCACAGTTAAACATTTCACAACCCGATCCAATCAAAGCGATGATCGATCTCGTGAATAAAGAAGATCTTGGCGTATGGCAAGACTACCTAACTTTCCACACCATCAGTAACAACGCCGAGCTACTGTCTGAAGATATCTACGCGGCGAGCTTTGACTTCTTTGGCAAGACCTTAAGCGGTCAACAAGAGCCGCGTCCACGTTGGAAGCGTGCCGTTGAGCAGATGTCAGACACTCAGTCTTTAGGCTTTGCGATTGGTAAAGTCTATGTGAAGCGCTACTTCCCTGAGTCATCTAAGCAGCAGATGGCTGAACTGGTAGAGAATCTGCGCACCGCATTAGGCCAACGTATCGACGGTCTTGACTGGATGGGCGATGAAACTAAGGTCAATGCCCATGCAAAACTCAAGGCCTTCAATCCTAAGATCGGTTACCCAGATGTATGGCAAGAGTTTGATGGCCTTAAGCTGACAAAAACAGATTTAGTGGGCAATATTCAGAACCTCAGACAGTACTTTAGAGCCGACAGTGTGGCCAAAGAGTTACAAAAAACGGATCGTAACCGTTGGGGCATGACACCACAGCGCGTCAATGCCTATTACAACAGTTCATTTAACGAGATTGTTTTCCCCGCTGCGATTTTACAACCCCCATTCTTTGATCCTAACGCCGATCCAGCGGTTAACTACGGTGGCATTGGCGCTGTGATTGGTCATGAAATGGGTCATGGCTTCGACGATCAAGGCTCTAAATCTGATGCTAACGGTATTCAGCGTAACTGGTGGACAGATGCCGATCGCGCGGCGTTCGATGCGAAAGCCGATCGTCTAGCCGAGCAGTACAGCAAGTATGAACCTATCCCAGATAACTTCGTCAATGGCCGTAATAGCCTCGGTGAAAACATCGGTGACGTGGGCGGTTTATCAATGGCATATCATGCTTATAAGCTCAGCCTAAACGGCAAAGAAGCTCCGGTGATCGATGGTCTAACGGGCGATCAGCGTTTCTTCCTCGCTTGGGCACAAGTATGGAAAGAAAAACGCACCGAACAGAGCATGCTAAATCAATTGCGTGGTGGCACTCATGCTCCTGGCCGTTATCGTGCACTAGCACCGCGTAACCACGATGCTTGGTATAAGGCCTTTGATGTGAAACCAGGCGACAAGCTCTACCTTGCAGAAGATGAGCGCGTACGTATTTGGTAATCGCCAACATACGTAGACTTTACCCGTCCGTTAACATGCCAGTCTCTTGACTGGCATTTTTATCGAGCTCTTATGCTCTGTCAGACCAATACATAGCAAAGAGTTATATTGAACAGGGTTTTAACTGAT
This sequence comes from Shewanella mesophila, assembly GCF_019457515.1. Taxonomy (NCBI): domain Bacteria; kingdom Pseudomonadati; phylum Pseudomonadota; class Gammaproteobacteria; order Alteromonadales; family Shewanellaceae; genus Shewanella; species Shewanella mesophila. The sequence goes on along the minus strand of NZ_CP080421.1, from coordinate 947,569 downwards.
AAAAATGCCCCGATATCACTAAACAAGCGAATAGTTAATCTCAGATATAACGCAAGCGATAAGGAAATAGAATGACAAACAAATATACTCCAGCAAAAGTATGGGTAAATGACGCGAGTGGCGGTAATAAATGGGCAAATATCAACAGTCCCGTGTCGGGCGCGAGGTTCGATAGAGAGCTGCCAGCCGGTGAGCACGCTTTTCAACTTTATTCTCTCGGCACCCCGAACGGTCAAAAGGTCACCATAATGCTAGAAGAGTTGCTCGCGCTAGGAATAAAAGAAGCCGAGTATGATGCTTTTCTCATTAATATTGGTGAGTCAGATCAGTTCTCATCGGGCTTTGTTGGCGTTAATCCAAACTCAAAAATACCCGCGTTAATCGATCGTTCAGGCGCTCAAGAGGTTAACGTCTTTGAGTCGGCTTCAATACTGGTTCATCTTGCTGAAAAGTTTGAGCAATTCTTACCTAAGAGCGGTAATGCTCGCACCCAAACCTTTAACTGGTTGTTTTGGGCCCAAGGCTCTGCCCCATTTTTAGGCGGTGGTTTTGGTCACTTTTATGCCTATGCCGATGAAAAACAAGAATACCCAATTAATCGCTTCGCTATGGAAGTAAAACGCCAATTAGACGTTTTGGATAAACAACTCGCTAATAACCAATATATTGCAGGCGATGAATACACTATTGCCGATATGGCTATTTGGCCTTGGTATGGCAACCTAGTGTTAGGTAATTTGTATGATGCGGCCGAGTTCTTACAAGTCGATACCTATACCAATGTGGTGCGCTGGGCAAAAATGATACAGTCTCGCGAAGGTGTTCAGCGCGGACGTATCGTTAACCGCTCATTTGGCGAAGAGTGGGAACAGCTCGCTGAGCGTCATAGCGCTGCAGATATTGACAAGGTACTCAGCAAGCAGCCTTAGTCACCAAGCCTAGGTTGCTGAGCCAAAACCGGTTATCTCCACATGCATTAAGATGAGAAAGGGAGCATTAAGCGTCCCTTTCTCTTGTTGCTAACAGCTAGACTAACCGTCGCGTTAACTCTTTGTTTTGCGACTCAGGCGCTCAATAACTGCTTGATGCTGTGGATATTCAGCCAATAAACTTTCTTGACTAAACAACTCAAAATCTTCGAAGGTAAAGCCGGGAGAAACCATGCAGCCAACCAAAGAAAACCCCGCTTGATTCATCGCTGAACCAAAAATACACCCTTTAGGCACCAAAAATTGGGGTCGCTCGCCAGCAGCAAGATCAAGCCCCAACTTCGCGGTTGTCAGCTCTCCTTGCTCATCAATCATATAGATGGTTAATGATTGTCCCGCATGAAAATACCACATCTCATCGGCGGTCAAGCGATGGAAATTAGACACTTCGCCAGTACGGAGTAAAAAATAGATACTGGTCCAAAGTTGGCGCGAGTCATCAAACTGCTGCGCAGAGCGATAGGATGAACAATAATAACCACCTTCGACATGCTGCGCTAACTGTAAATGCTCTATGAACTCATCTGCATTTTGCATAAAAAATACTCTGTGTGAGTTTTAGTTGGTTAATGCTTTGGCTTAACACCATTACGTACCATATCTTTACCGGTTTCGAATACTTCATCAGTGATCCAACGCGCATGCAGCAACTTATGATTATTGTCAAACACGGCAACAAAGTGACGACCATCGGCATTGTTGGTCGCCATACCGACTCCTTCAACCCCTTTTAGCCCTAAGCCACCATTTTCCACTGACAATAAAAAGCGCTCTAAGGCTGCTAAGCTATCAATCACATTCTGTTCATCATTCATCTTTAGACACTCACAATTATCCATCTGTGCCTACGACACTGTCGCGGCATTATCATGCCGGGTACTTTACCGCTCAACGCCACCAATTTGAACCCTAAAAGTCGTCTAAGGTTATTTGGGTTCGCATCTCGACAATAAAGCTGTTATCAATTCAATGCTTCTGAGCCATGATAATCTAGTGCTACTACCAAAGAGAAACCGACTGATATGAATAAGTTGTATTATGTTTACGATCCCATGTGTTCCTGGTGCTGGGGATTCAAACCTATCTGGGAAAAAATCGAGCGAGCGCTATCAGGCGAAATGAAGATAGTTTACCTGCTTGGCGGGCTCGCGCCAGATAGCGACCAACCTATGCCTGCCACTATGCAGCAACAGATTGCCGCTCATTGGCACAGAATCGAAAACCTGCTGGGCACTGAGTTCAATCATGAGTTTTGGACTACCAATACCCCAAGGCGTTCAACCTACCCTGCCTGTCGCGCCATACTCGCCGCCCGTGCTCAGCAAGCAGAATCGCAAATGCTAACCGCCATCCAACAGGCTTACTACTTACAAGCCCGTAACCCGAGCGACAACCAGGTATTGATCGAATCAGCCAATCAACTCGGCTTAGATGCAGCTAAGTTTACCTCTGACTTACTGGATGAAACGACGGAGCAAACGCTATTAGCTGAGATCCAATTTGCACGTTCCATCGGCGGCAATAGCTTCCCCTCCTTGTTTGTGCACACCACAGCTGGCATCACGCCAATCCCTGTTGACTACCAAAACGCCGACACCGCTATTCAGCTGGTACGAGAAGCCATTGAATTTACGTAAGCGTGAGTTCGATTAGCTCCCTTTGCCCCAAAATTGAAAAAGCGAACCTTAAGGTTCGCTTTTTCATTGATAGCCTTTCGCTTATGAGCTGGAGGACTAATACACTATAGGCCCGCTTTGAGCTTGCGAGCTTGATGAAGCTTCTTGTAGCTTTCAATCAATCTTAGGTGCGGCTCAATACCCTCAAGCTGCATGCTGGTTTTAGTCAGCCCAGAGAATCGAACCTCGCCAGTGACAGAGCCAACGGCATTTTCCATCACGGTTTCACCAAACATGCGCTTGAAGTTATGGATAAAGTGTTCAAGTTCTAACTCTTCATCTAAGGTCACTTCAAGTACTGCGTTGACGGCTTGATAAAACAAGCCGCGTTCAACGGTATTGTCGTTAAACTGCAAGAAGTCGCCAACCAGCTCCATCGCCTCGTCATGAGCACCTAACGCAAGGAAGATCATAATCTTTAACTCGATAATGGTTAGCTGACCCCAAACCGTGTTTTCATCAAATACGATACCAATAAGGGTACGGATATCGGTGTAGTTATCGAGCTGACTCTCTTCGAAACGATTAACCAGATCAACCAGTTCATCATCACTGAGTGAATGTAGGTTTAAGATATCTTCACGGTAATCCAGCGCCTTGTTAGTGTTATCCCAAATCAGATCTTCAACGGGATAAACCTCAGAATAGTCAGGCACTAAAATACGACAAGCCGAGGCACCAAGCTGATCGAACTCAGCAACATACACCTCTTTACCTAAGGTTGCTAAGATGCCAAATAGTCCCTTAGCTTCCTCTTCGTTGGTGCCAGAGAAATCCCACTCGCAGAATTCAAAGTCATGTTTGCTGCTAAAGAAGCGCCAAGAGATCACCCCGGTTGAATCGATAAAGTGCTCGACAAAGTTTTCAGGCTCACTCACCGCCATGCTATTAAAGGTCGGCTTAGGCACATCATTTAGCCCTTCAAAACTACGCCCTTGCAGAAGCTCAGTTAAACTCCGCTCTAAGGCCACTTCAAAACTTGGATGTGCGCCAAATGATGCAAACACACCACCAGTTTTCGGGTTCATCAAGGTGACACACATTACCGGAAACTGACCGCCCAAGGAGGCATCTTTCACCACTACGGGGAAGCCTTGATCCTCTAGCCCTTTGATGCCCGCCAAAATACTTGGGTACTTTTCTAATACCTGCATAGGAACATCGGGCAGCACAATTTCTTGCTCGATGATTTCACGCTTAACTGCACGCTCGAAGATCTCAGATAAACATTGCACCTCGGCTTCTTGCAGGTTGTTACCCGCACTCATGCCATTACTCAAAAACAGGTTTTCGATTAAGTTCGACGGGAAATAAACCGTTTCGCCATCGGAGCGACGCTTATAAGGAATGCTACAGATCCCGCGGTCAATATTGCCTGAGTTGGTATCGATAAGGTGTGAACCAAACAGCTCATCATCTGGATTGTAGATATCTAAACAATAGTCATCGAGCAGGCCTGCTGGCAGCGCGTCATCATCGGTGAGCGCAAACCACTTCTCATTGGGGTAATGCACGAAATCGCTATTAGCGATATCTAAACCAAAGAACTGGTCGTTATAGAAAAAGTTACAGTTGAGGCGCTCAATAAACTCACCTAATGCCGAGCACAGAGCGCTCTCTTTGGTCGCCCCTTTACCATTGGTGAAGCACATTGGCGAGGCCGCATCACGGATATGCAGTGACCACACATTTGGCACTATATTGCGCCATGATGAGATCTCAATCTTCATCCCAAGCTCAGCCAAAATACCAGTCATATTAGAGATAGTCTGCTCAAGCGGCAGATCTTTACCTAAAATGTAGGTGCTCGCATCCCCCTCAGGCTGACCCATCAGCATGGCATTGGCGTCGGCATCGAGGTTTTCAACCGTCTCGATTTTGAACTCTGGCCCAGTTTGCACCACTTTCTTAACGGTACAACGATCGATTGACCGTAAAATCCCTTCACGATCTTTAGCTGAAATATCTTCTGGCAGTTCAACTTGGATTTGGAAAATCTGGTTATAACGATCTTCAGGATCCACAATGTTGTTTTGTGACAGTCTAATATTTTCTGTGGGGATATCACGCGCTTTACAATACACCTTGATAAAGTATGCGGCGCACAAGGCTGACGAAGCTAAGAAGTAGTCAAAAGGACTCGGCGCAGAGCCATCACCTTTATAACGGATAGGCTGATCGGCAGTGACGGTAAAATCGTCAAACTTGGCTTCGAGTCTCAGGTTGTCGAGAAAGTTAACTTTGATTTCCATTGAATATGATTTCCACTTGGTGGTGAGCGTCTCGCATGGCCGAAGCCAAAAAGCTTAATGGGGGAATTATCGGTGTTTTTGACTCATTAGTCTTGGGTTAATTAATTTAAAACCGTAATAAACCAAGATTAAGCCACTAGCGAATGCTCACTCAAGCAGCTAGCTCTATATCGGTCACAGTGGATACCTTCGAGAGTATTAAAGGGCTTCGCCATTTTTACCGGTGTCTACAAGCCAGTCCAAACATCAATAAATGCGAGCTAAGATACGGGTGGATTTTTTTGAGCAGCTTTATGTTCGTACATTGCCCGATCCGCTCTTTCAATCATACTGTCAACATCGTCTGATTCATATAAGCGCTGGGTACAACCAAAACTCATGTTCCATTTTCTATCTGTTTTGCTGATCCCCAGCACGCCATAGGCAGATTGAATACGTTGCATAACAATATTGGCATTTTTTTCATCGCAATCAACAAATACAATTAAAAACTCATCACCACCAATACGAGCGGCATAATCACACTCACGAATAGACATGTTAATCACAGTCGCCATACCTTGTATCAACTCATCACCCGCTTCATGACCATATTGATCATTGGTTTTCTTGAGATCATTGACATCAACAAAGCTTACCGCCAAGTCAGCATCTCGTCGCTGACTACTGCATATACATTTTTCCAAATAGTCTACGATAGCTTGTCTATTGAAGAGACCCGTCAGTGCGTCGTGCCGAGCCTCAAAGTTTAATTGCTTAAACAATCTATTCTGCTCAACCTGTGAGCTAGCCAGTTTATAGGCTAAAAATATAAACATTGGCGCGATCAGAATAAATGCCAAAACCGTCCCAATATTTAATGTCTTCTGTGCGGCCTCGATTTTAGCGTGAGGCACGAACATAACTAGAAATACACTCTCGCCATTAACCACTTTAAAGGTCGAATTGGGCGATAGCTGAAAATGGCTAAAGTAATACTCTCCAGCCTCGGTGGTGACCTTAGCCTTATCCGTTTGCCGCATCCGTTGCCAAATCGAAGGATAATCGTCTGCAAAACGAATCTGCTCTTGTTCTGGAAACATAAAGCGCCACTCTTGATAGGCGTGGCTTCCCCTTAAATAATATCCATCACTATTGATAAGATAGGCACTATCTCCTTTGTGAATATTGAGTTTTTCGATAATTTCAATCAGTTTTCTACCGTTGTAGTTGATCACGCCAGCGCCAATAAATGCTCCTTGCTTGGAGTGAATGGGAGTAGCAAAGCGGATTGTTGGTTTAATGGGAAACTCCACTTTTCCATGCTCAATATTGAGATCAAAAGGCGAGGTGTAGATCACTTTTGGATCGGCCGAGACAAGGTCACGGAAATAGTAACGATCACTTTTGTTTTGTAATTTATTATCAGGGATAAGTTTCAATGAATTATCGTTATCTAAATCAATACGGATCACCTCATCACCATCAAGATTAAAAAGACGCACCTGATCATAATGTTTATGCAGATCGCCAATTTGATACATTAAGGATGTCAGATAGGTCTTAGCCGTAGGACTCTCATCTACAAGGGTTGAAATAGCCAATTGACTATGGGAGTAATAGACTAAATCGGCTCCAACGATACTCAGTTCTGACACTAAACTATTTTGTATATTAGCAAGCTCTGCATACTGAGTGACTTCTCGCTCTCGAGCCATATTATGACGAGAAAAAACATAAACGGCAGCGATCACAATAAATAGAAACGCCAGCAACAAGGTCGCATAAATAAAAGTGCGTTTATATTTTGTATAAGTAAAATGAGATTTAGCGCTATTGGTTATTTCCATCATCGTTTTCTTATCTTTATTGTGACTTTATATACATTGATGACGAATTGAGAGTTACCCGCCAAGTATCTATCTTATTAAGACTAAGATATTTTACATTATTTTCAATTAATTAATCTGACTTTTCGTTACTGTCACATTGGTCAGCCCATAAGGATAAAAACGGCGGTACCAAGCCTATATTGATAACATAAACAAAGCATTGGAAAAGCGAGAAACAATTACGCTATCGAGCTGAGTTGTCATGTCTACCATAAGGTGTTTATGGTGATGTTAAGCGCACCAAGCGAGAGGTCATAATGTTAGCCTTCCGATTCACGCTTAACCAATAGGAAGGTAAGGTACATCTTGGTGGGTAAAGATAAAACCATCCCAAATGCTACGCAAAGCGCACTAATAATAATTCCGTTAACTCCCATAGCTTCTATGGCGTCGCTATAGTTATGTAGATAGATCCCAAGAAGAATCAGGCTGATACCGACAGTAATACAAGTCTTTAATAGTAAGATTAACTTCCTATCTGTCACTGATAGCCGCCTTTTGCTAAGCACTATTCATGTTAGCTAATATAGTGAACACTTTTTCACCAACAAGCGTTGACAGAGATCAATAGAAGCATCAGTTCTCCATCTTGACTGACGCGCAGAACGCTAAGCACGGTAAATGTGTACCAGCGTCAATATGCTGCAATGAGTTGCATCTACGACGAGCCTCGTAAAATAGGCTAGCGAGAAAATAAGCATCAAAAAATAAACGCTAGCGTTGAAGCTAGCGTTTATGCCAACGAATCTACCGAGCAAAATAGATCAATTAATTGCCATCGAAATAAAATAGCCAACTAAGGTTGCCGTCGATACCCCGATAAACCCAGGAATAATAAAGCTATGATTGACCACATACTTACCGATACGAGTTGTGCCACTGCGGTCAAAACTTATCGCTGCTAAGTCACTTGGATAGAATGGGAAAAAGAAATAAGCATAACAAGCAGGCAATACCCCGATTAACACAGGAGCAGGGATCCCTAAGGAGAAACCAAGAGGCAACATAATCGTTAACACTGCCGCCTGACTCTTTAGAAATATCGAGGCCACAAACATCGCGATAGCAAAAGTCCAGGGGTAAAGGCTAACGAGATCGCTCACCATACTAACGAGGTAAGATTTGTGATGGCTGATAATGGTGTCGCTTAACCAAGCAATACCAAAAATGATGATCACCGCCGTCATACCAGCACTAAACACATTGCTATTAACTATCTTCTTGGGTGAGACCTTAGTTGCCAGCAGAATAATACCCCCCACCGACAGCATCATAAACTGTATCGCAACAGACATACCGACTTTATTGGGCAATACCTGCTTACTGAACATCGCAATAATGATGACGGCCAAAATCCCTAATAGAAAAACCGTTAAACCCCGTTTAGCGGTGCGCTCTTGCTCAACTTGATTTGACGATTCAATTTCAGGATCGATCAGGCTTTCTCTAAACTCATCATCTTGAAGTCGTGCCTGAAACTCAGGATCTTTATCTAAATCCTTACCACGCTTTAAGCTCCATGCGGCTGCCACAAGCACACCTGTCAAGGTGGCAGGAATCGTCACCATCAACACATCGATAAGACTGATATCGAGATGATTTTCCATTGAGGTCGCGATAACAACAGCTGCCGCAGCCGCAATTGGACTCGCAGTGATCCCCATCTGCGATGCTATCGTCGAGATAGCTAATGGCCGCTCAGGACGGATCCCTTTTTTATAAGCCACATCATAAATAACCGGAAGCAGCGGATAAACAGAATGGCCAGTACCCACCAACACAGTTAATGAATAGGTACATAAGGGACCGAGAAATACGATTTGATTAGGATGTTTACGCAATAGCCGCTCAGCATAACGAACTAATAGCTTAAGGCCGCCAGTCGCCTCTAGGGTTGCAGAGGCTGCCACCACAGCAAGAATAATCAGCATCACATTGATAGGCGGCGTTCCTGGTGCAATACCGAACACAAACGCTAAAACAGATACGCCCAATCCACCGAGTAAACCAAACGCTATACCGCCATGACGGATCCCGACAAAAATCACCGTCAACAGCAACATCATATGAACAAAAAACATAAGTTTATCCCCTTGGTCCGCCCAATGCGATATATCAACAAGCACGAGTTTTTGTTAAGCATTAACCTTTCTGTAACTTAAGGTTTATACAACGGAGTGCTAATACAAAACAGCGGTAATAAGCCAGAAAGAGAGCAGGATCAACCTAAGTCGGTAATAGACTTAATTTATGTGAACTCAGTGATATTTAGAGTAAAAGCTTAATACGTGCTAATCATCAAGCATTAGATAGCCGATGTGACTTTAACGGCATAACGTCTCGACAGCTTGATGTATAAAAGCAGAGATAGAAAAATGCCCCCCCACCAACTTTTGTAGTTCTAGCTTTTCACCTAACACATCACATATTCAATCTACATCAGCTAGCTTTATGACGATCAATATCTTCACTCTACAAGTCTTGAACTGGCGAAGATGTCGATGCAATACTAGGATTAACCTGATAAGCAGCAACATCAACCATGAATTTAGGCCGTTAGATTTCAACGATGGCTAACCTCATCAAATAAACAGACCGTAATGAGCATGAGAGTGATAAATGATGTTTGTCACATTGCAAAAATTAACAGCACTAACGGTAATATTTTGCCTATTCCCCAATCTTACTTGGGGCAAAGAGACGGTAACACTTTGCGCTGAACCAATTAAAGTCGGATTTAATGATTGGGCTCCTTATTCTTGGATTGATACATCAGATAATGCAGTAGGTCTTGATGTGGATATGCTAACGCTAATCGCGGCGAATCTTGGATGTGAAGTAGATTTTATAAAGATGCCGGTAAAAAGGGCTCACCAGATGTTAAAAGTAGGCTCGTTAGATATGCTGATGGGTGCCAGCTATACCAAAGATAGAAACGAGTACGCCTATTTTTCCAAGTCCTACCGTGATGAAGAGATAAGACTATTTGTCACTGCAGATAAAGCCTCCGAAATAACCATTAATCAATGGCAGGATATTTTCAATAAAAAACTCACCCTCTTAGCCCCCTCTTATGGTTGGTACGGAAAAGACTACCTCAAGTCTAAAGCTGAATTAATACGTCAAAATCTATTAGTGATTAGCCCAACAACCGTTCAATCTGTACAAATGCTAGCCTATGGCAGAGGGGATATTTTAATTGGTGATGCTATCTCTTTACCTTACGTAGCAAATCACTCGGAAGATGTCGCGATCACGCCTTTAGCACTTATCGTTGACAGTAATAAAATCCATTTTATGATCAGCAAAAAAGCACATCATTCCGAGCTATTAGAAGAGATAGATCAAGCCATCTCAACTCTTTCCAATCATGGAGCCTTAGCTCGGGTGGTCAATAAATGGCAACAAATATCCGTGGCTAAGACTCTCAAACCATGCAAAGAAATAATCCCCTCAACTGGCTTAGACGGTGCAATTAACATTACAGGGCATGGTTCTAATAGTTATGTAAAATAACTCAACTCAAAAAACGTAATCTTAAATTCCGACCTCATAAACCTCTTAAAAACAGCAACATTAACCAATTATAACGCTCTCCACGTCCAATCCATTCCTGACTAAATCTACGATTTCTTCACGCAACAATTGCAAACACAAATGATAATAGTTAACATTCGCAAAATCTCGAATTGTAGTCCTTGGAAATCATTAATGTTTACTAAGAAATACTTGATATATTGTCTTTCCGTTTCAAGCAGCCTTGTTTCTGGCGCCGTCATCTCACAACAAACGACTGAAATGGAAACGATTGAAGTGACGGGACGAGCGCAGCAGTTCTATCTAGAAACTCAAAGTAAAATTGGAACAAAAACAGATTTAGACTTATTGGAATTACCGCAATCTGCACAGGTATTAACTGAACAGCTCATTATTGATCAAGCCGCTAGAAATATTACTGATCTATACCGCTCAATTGCAGGAGTTAGTGAATTTAGTTATTCCGGTGTGACATTCCGTGGCTTTCGCGATGATGGCAACGTTTTCTACGATGGCGTCAGAGGTGACCCTTACTCTGGATTTGGTGTCCCACAACTCTTTAATGTCGCAAGAGTAGAAGTATTAAAAGGCCCCGCTTCCGCACTATATGGTGGCGGTGAACCCGGGGGCATGATCAACTATGTAACTAAAAAGCCAAGCTACAACGAAATGCATCAATTGAAAGTCACCGCAGGTAATTTCGACACTCGTGGCGCATCATTAGATATGACTGGCGGCCTATCGGAAAATATTGCCTATCGACTGGGCGGATTCTACGAAGAACAAGATAGCTTCAGAAACAACGCTGATGCAGAAAACACCGAAATTGTCGGTGGATTAACCTTTGACTTAAGTGACGACACTAAAATAACCACCACTGTAGATTACATTAAACAAGACTTAGGCGGTAATCGCTTGCGTGGTGTGCCAGTAGATGATGACGGTAATTTTATTGTACCGTCCTCTTACAATGCTAATGAAAAAAGTGACTACCAGAACATGAAAGCTCTGGTACTGCAGGCACAGTTAAGCCATTACTTTACTGATAATCTGTCTGTAAATTCAACGCTTCGATATTTAGATAACGAACGCGACCAAGCCTACCATGAGTCCCGTAGCTGGGTAGATGTAAATGGTGACGGCATAGCTAACATCGACGACAAAACGATTCGTAGAGAATATCGTAAACAATACCGAGCAAATGAAGAAACGAGCCTGACCACAGATTTTGTTTACGAAATAGAGAGTGGAGTAGTGAAACACCAATTGCTATTTGGTGGTGACTACCACACAGTAAATACTAAGTACGACTATTTTCTCGCTAAATATCAGGCCGATGGCGTTGCGAACCTTAACATTTTCGACCTTAACTACGGAGAAACAGACCCTAGCAAGTACAACTTAAAAAACCAAAATAGAGATGGCATAGATTCTGACCGCTACGGTATCTACTTACAAGACGTCATTAAATTAACCGAAAACTGGCTTGTCATTGCAGGCTTTAGATACGACCATTTCAAAGAATATAACCAAGAGACTAACTACAGTTATTCCGACAGCGACGTGACACCTAGATTTGCGGTGACCTATCAACCTACAGAAGATATGTCGATTTATGCCAACTATTCCGAGAGTTTCAATCCTGTATCATCGACAGACCAAGAAGATGTAATTGGTAACGCAAGCTTACAACCAGAGACAGCAAAACAGATTGAAATTGGATTAAAAAACCAATGGCTTGACGGCAAAATCATGAGCACCTTCGCCATTTACCGAATCAACAAACAAAATGTAGTGATGTCAAATCCTAATGATACTGGAACTGGGGATGGTATTGCCGCATTGCTAAACATAGGCGAAGTCGAAAGCAATGGTTTTGAAGCCACCACCGTCGGCGATATTACCGATAACTGGACGATCACAGCCAACTACGCCTATAACGACACCCAAGTGATTAAAGGCGTTACCGGAGACTCTATCACCAACACCTTTGGAGATGGTGATAGGTTTGCAAATGCTCCTAGACATCAAGCAGGCTTATGGACACGTTATGCGATATCTGAAATCGATTCGTCTATCGCTTTTGGTGCAAACTATGTCAGTGAACAACTCAGTTTATCCGGTCAAAAAGTCCAGCCATTCACCGTATTTGATATGAGTTGGACCACCAGCTGGGATGATATTCTCGTCAGCGTGAATGTGAATAATCTCTTCGATGAAGAATACGCTGTGAGCGGGTTTAGTGAGCGCAATGGCCATTTCCCAGGAAGCCCTCGTGAAGTTATTGCGCAGTTAACTTATCAATTTTAATTGGATGCTGGAGTTTACTTTATGTTCGTAGGGCAAACTCTGGTTAAATAAAATGAAACAACAAACCTGGTTTACGCTGCACCATTGGGCAGGCTTTCACCTAAGCCTGCTGCTTTCTTTTATCTTACTAACAGGTACTTTTGCCACAATTTCTACCGATATTGATTGGCTAACCAATTCAGCGGTCCGAGCCAAGCAGATGATATCCCCACAAGATGATCTTGATTGGCCTGCACTATTGGCATCGGCCCAAAGCCGTTATCCAAACTTACAAATCAGCAGTATTGAACGCCCTAAAAGACCTTGGCATAACGTCGAAGTCGTTGTTCGCAACACAGAGAATCAACGATTTAGACTTTACCTTGATGGCATCACTCATGAAATAAAAGGTCAGGCTGCATGGTTTAATTGGCAACAATTCTTTCGCCAGATACATCGCACCTTTATGCTGCCCATCAAAGTCGGAGTCACTTTAGTGGGTATTTTCGCATTACTACTGTTGTTCTTATTAATAACAGCGCTTTATGCCTATCGACACTGGTGGAAATACTTCTTTTCATTTGAACGGATAAAACGCGTCCCTAAGTCTGTTTGGGGAGAAAAACCTCGAAAATTAGCGGCTCACAAACGTCGATTCTGGTCCGAGCTTCATAAATTAGTCGGATTATGGAGCATATGGTTTATGGTCGTCATTTCAGTCACTGGGCTGTGGTACTTAATTGAACAATGGGGCGGAGCGGCAAACTATCCAAAAATAAAAAGCCAATTAACGTCAACGGTTCAGCAAGTTCAAGATATACAAAAAAATAGCATATCACTGACAAGCTTGTCTTCTGCACTGCAACAAGTAACAGATAAGTCTCCTCAATTTATTATTAATAAAGTACGCTTTATTGCCCCTGAAGGCTTAATAGAAATTGAAGGACAAGAGCAAGCTTGGTTAGTTAGAGATCGCGCCAATAAACAAGTATTTGATGCCCAATCGGGTCGCTTTATTGCTGGCCTCCAAGCTGAATCATTAAACTGGCATTTTAGAATATCGGAAGCCGCAGATCCGCTACACTTTGGTTCATTCTATAGCTGGGTCATCAGCTATGTTTGGTTTGTTTTTGGCCTTGCGCTGACGAGTCTCAGTCTGACAGGAGTCTATCTCTATCTACTGCGTTTAAAACAATCTGGCGCTTTACGTATAGAAGGCACTTTGCATAGTGTAAAAAGGATGTGGATAGAAAGCCACTGGCTAAAGTGGCCAAGCATCATTTTACTTGGAATATGTAGCTCACTCGTTTTACAACAAATATTCTGCGTCTGATATTTCTTCGCGAGTAGCAATAACTAAGGATATTTGCTACCAAGAGTCGATTTGAAAACGAGCTAACCTAGCTTCGGTAATAGTGCATTGAGTTAGTTCCATCAGCTCGGCCAAAGTGATGCTTGGGTTATTATCAATGAGTCGAATCAATTTGGCATCGATAGATTCTAATTTGTCTGAATGTTGCAGTAATGCCATTTCAATTTTTTGGATTAGGTAGCGAAAACCTTCAAAATTAACTAACTGTTTAGTAAAAGATTGGATATCAATCGCGCCTCCACAGATCTGCCAATTTCTGGAACGACGAACACGTTTAAGTTGGCATCCATATGACTTAGCCAGCGTCTGGGCTTGCGTGACGTTTTCACGGCCGATCCGATGGATAAGAGAAGGCAGCATTATAGTGATAGGTTCATTCATGGAATCATTGTTTCAGGCCACAATCAAAAACTCAAGCCGTGGCCGGCACGCTAGCGACATCATGCCGCGAATAAGCTACAAGATGTTTGGATATTAACAGGCAGCCTTTTTACCGAAACCTTTTTTCATAAAACGCGCCGTGCTTTTAACCATTAGCTTGCCCTGCACATAAAGCTCACCTTCGACTTTATACAAAGGGGCACGAGCAGAAATGATCTTACCTTTAATTAAAATCTGACTATCTACCGGGACTTCATGTAGATAACGAATATTCATATCCGCGGTAACCGCTTCAATATTTTGCTGAAAAAGAGCCTGACACATGCCGCTATCGAGTAATGAAGATAGAAATCCACCATGCAAAATACCTTGATAACCTTGTTGGTGAATCGTCCCTCTAGCGCGAGCCCACACCAGTTGATCTGGTGTACTGTAGAAGTGGAGATTCAACCCCAGCAGCGCTTGCGTACCACACAACATACAATTTTGATGACTAAACCTCTTATCCACAGCACCTAGGTCATCAAGCTGCACGTCAGGCAGGACTAAATTTAAGCGATTTAATAGCAGCTCTTTTTCCAGTTTTTGGTTATAACTCATCTTCTTTCTCAAGTGCATTAGATAAATTTAATAATTGGCATATGCCAATAAGTGATTTAGAATATCACATCTACACACATTTGAATATTTACCTTGAAGTAGAATGAGACCAAAAATAAAACGTCATATTTGCCCCGACCATTGGCCAAAGTTCAGCCTTTTTAAACCCAACGGAATGCCCGCTTCAGAGCTTACAAAAGTCAAGATTGAAAATGATGAATTTGAAGCCGTGCGTCTTGTCGACATAGAGGGATTATCTCAGCAAGATGCAGCGCTACAGATGCAGATCTCAAGGCAAACATTTGCCAACATATTAAAAGCCGCACGAAAGAAAATAACCTCAGCGTTAGTCAATGGCGAAGCGCTCGTTTTACGCTGAAACCCACCTAAGCAGCACCAAACAACCCATTAAATATTAAAAGTTAAAAATTAAAAGTTGAACAACTCATAGCGGAGAAGATCATGGAATTTATTATTACGTTTTTCCTGTTTTTGCTAGTGACAGCCGCAATGGCAATAGGTGTGTTTTTCGGTCGGAAACGTATTCAAGGGAGTTGCGCAGGACTGGCAAATGTCGGTATAGAAAAAAGCTGTGATTGTGAAGTCACTTGCGACGAACATCAAAAGCTATATCAGATCCAAGAACCTACTCAAAAATAATGCTAGTCGTTGCATAAAATAACCACACTAATTGGTGCAGCAAGCCTTATTGTAAGGCTTGCTGCACTAGCAAAATTTACAGCCCGTTTTGATATTGCAGGTGTGTTGACTCAGGTACTAGGCTCGACAGCTTAACGCTGGCTTCGCTTTGGCCATTAAGCAGGGCTTCGAACTGTTTAATTAACTCAATTTTATCAGGAGACTGTCTGTCACCCGCACCAATATTGGTCAGATCTATCATAAAGCCATCAAACATGTCGCTCAGATCAATAATGTCCGTATTTAAAAACTGATCTTGGTTGTAAATACTCGGGTAACCCGCTTTTTGCTTATCGATGGCAAAAGAGTCACCTTTGAGGTTTTTAATACTGGTCGACTTATCGCACGACAACATACAGCCATTATCGATACGCGGCTTTTCACAGCCCACGCTCTGCTGGAAGAAACACTGACGACTGGCCATCAACAAGATCGGGTGATAAATGCTATAGAACATCTTGAAGTTGTTCGGTCTAGCGATCTGCTTAATCTGCTGTCTGTTTATCTCGTTTGAAATAAAGGCACCGCTGCATCCAGCCCCTTGCTTGAGTGCCAGCAAAGCATAAGAGTTAGTGGTATTTAAAAATGGCCCAGCAATCCATTTAACTCCAAGTTGCCCGGCATGATAAGCAATACCTGTGTTGTTGGTAACAATCAGCTCAGGCTTAACCTGCTGTAAAATATTCAGTGCAACATCGAAATCTTTACCGATTAACACAGGTGGAAACCAAGGAATGAGCCGTGGGTTTTGCTGCAAGAAATCGACATATTTAGTGCAGCCACGCTTGTAAGCATCGGGCAGCTTAAAGTAGATATCGCCATCGGTTACATCGGCTAGCGCAACGTCCGCCTCATCACAGATCAGCATCGACAGCGCTGGCTGCTGTCCATCGGCTTTAGGATGATGCGCAAGTTTAGGCGGCTGCACCTCAGCAATCACCGCATTGCCCTCATTTAAGTAAGCAAGCAGCTCATTCTTTAGGGTGGTGATCTCACGAAATGGAATGCTTAAGCCATCTTTGACCAGCTCGGTATCGAGCAGGGCTAACTCATAGTTAGCGTTGTTGATATTTCTAAAGCGTTTTTCAATCGCTTCTTTGTCAACGCTTAACTCCTCACTCGGTAACATTAAGCTAGCCGAGGTAAATACTTGAGTTTGAGTATTCGCCGTCTGTCCAGGCAACAAGCTATCACTTTGCTCGGTGACAACGGTTAAGCGCAGCGGTTCGCCTTGCTCACTCGCAAAGCACAGGCTGAGCTTGATTTTGTCGATACTCAGGTGAGCAATCTTCTCATCCACCGACGCATTAATCTCTTGCTTGTCTAATTGCAACTGCTGCTTAGCATCGTGAATTTGTACCACAGAGATCGACTCGCCTTTTTCGGCTTTGAGTTTATCGACAATGTGATTTTTAGAGTTGTCACGGGGATTATCGATAAACATCGACTGGTTTAAGTCACCGCGTAAAAATGCATTGGTAAAGTCGCGGTTAAAGACCTTATATAAGCGCTCGCCATCTTGTGTCAGCTCGCCAGTTTCAACATAACCATCAATCTGCTTACGGAAACTATCGATCACAGTATGGACGTAGCTAGCACCTTTAATGCGACCTTCTACTTTAAAGGAATAGACTCCCGCTTCAATCAATGCTGGCAAGTCGAAAAATGCCGAATTATCTTTGATATTCAATGGGAAATTATGACCCGATTCGGTCGTTTCATACTCTTCACGGCACGCTTGGCTGCAACGTCCACGATTACCTGAGTTACCCGCGCTCGCTGAAGTTGAATAGCAAAGACCCGAAAATGCCACACACAGAGAACCATGCACAAACACTTCGAGTAAGGTGTCATGCTCTTGTCCTACTTTGGCGAGCGCCGTGATCTCTCGCAAATTAAGCTCACGAGATAAGTTCACCCGACTCACGCCGAGGCTTTTTAAGAACGGAATTTGCCCCGCATTGTGAGTAGTCAACTGAGTCGATGCATGAATATCAAGGGTCGGAAAGTAGTTACGCAGCACATACAGTAAGCCCATATCTTGCACAATCACGCCATCTAGAGTGGTATTAACCAGCTTATTCAGAAGCTTAAATAAGGTTTTAAACTCTTGCTCTAAGATGACAATATTAAGGGTTAAGAAAATTTGGCAATCATATTGATGGGCAAGTCTGATGATCCCCACAAGTTGATCGAATGAAATATTAGCGGCGCGATTACGGGCGTTAAACGTATCTAAGCCGCAATACACTGCATCAGCACCTGCAATAATGGCGGCTTTTATCGCTTCAACATCACCACCAGGGGCTAATAATTCAATCTTGGGTTTCATCACTTTAACGGGTCTCTGTTAACGGAAAAGGGAGAATGGTACCCGTATATTTTGCCGATTAATATGGTTAATATCACTCAGTATAAGATTGAGCATTAGTAAACAGTTAAGTAACTCACCAAGGAATAGTTTTTAAAAATGAATAAAAAGAATGAGTTACCAATCATCTATTCCCTAAGAAATTGTCCCTTTGCCATGCGCGCTCGAATCGCAATTTATAAATCTCAGCAGCCAGTATTGCTACGGGACATAGTATTAAGCGATAAACCCGCTGAAATGTTGACCGTATCGCCCAAAGGTACCGTCCCGGTGCTAGTCACCCCAAATGGCACAGTAATAGAGGAAAGTTATGAAGTGATGTTGTGGGCACTTAGCATGGGCGATCCAGACGATCTGCTGTTCATGGGCGATGAAGAGATGCTCGATAAGATGCAAACCCTAATCTATCTGTTTGATAGCGAGTTCAAAGGCTGCTTAGAAAATTACAAATGCGCTAAACGCTACAGCGAAACCAATATCATCGAATGCCGTGAAGCCTGCGAAGTCTATATCGCTCAACTGGAGCAACGGTTAAGCCAACATCAATACCTGATGGCCGACAGAGAGAGCCTTGCCGATATCGCCTTGCTGCCTTTTATCCGCCAGTTTGCCCGCGTCGAGCGCCAATGGTATCTGCAAGCTCCTTATCCCCATGTTCGCCAGTGGCTCAACAACTACCTGCAAAGCAAGATGTTCAGCAAAGTAATGACAAAGCATGAATTGTGGCTACAAAATCGTGCCGATCTGCGATTCGGCGCTTGAGAAGGAATAGCCAAAAGACCCACCCATAATATCCCCATCGATTAACTCAAATTAAGATCCGCGAGCCATCTTAATTTCTTGAGCCTAAGCGCAGTTTTGCCTACAATAGCGCACGTTTTATTCATTAACAGACAACGATTATGAACGACACTACATCGCAACCAGCCTTACCGGATCGCCTTTCCGTTAATCCACGTAGCCCACATCACGTAGCTGCCATTTTTGAACATGACATCGGCATTCGCCTTAATGGCAAAGAGCGTTTTGATGTAGAAGAGTATTGCATCAGCGAAGGTTGGGTAAAAATCCCAACAAAATCGTTAGACCGTCGTGGACAGCCACTGTTAATGACCCGAAAAGGTACAGTTGAAGCTTTCTATCGTTAATACGATTAAGCGCCAACGCAAAAGCCAGCAGTGATTAACCGCTGGCTTTTTCATTTTTTAACTATTTATCACGATTTACTTATCACTATGTCGTTAATATCTGCACAGTGACAAAGTATTAGCAGCGCTTATTAAACCGAGCGTCACCTTGAACCCGTCGAATCAGCTTAGTAAAACTTTTTCCTTGAGCGCGTTTCTGTGCAATGCTTGCACCATTAAGCGCTTGCTCTCTAAGTAGCTTTTGATAACTTTGCAAACGTCGCAAATTGAGCTCTCCCCTCTCAATCGCTTGCTTAACAGCACAACCAGGTTCTTGCAAATGCTGGCAATCGACAAAGCGACACTGATGCGCTAATTCAACAATGTCGTTAAAGGTATGTTTAACTCCCTCTTCGCAATCGGCCAATTGCAACTCTCGCATACCCGGCGTATCGATAAGCAAGCCGCCAGCACGAGTAAAATGCAGTGAACGCCCCGTTGTCGTGTGGCGACCTTTAGCATCATCTTCTCGGATACTCGATGTTAACTGTTGCTGCTGCGCTAATAAGCTATTGACCAAGGTAGATTTACCTACCCCAGATGAGCCGATTAATGCCACCGTTTTGCCGTTTGCTGCATACCGATTAAGTATCTCAACACTTTCTCCATCGAGGCCATTAACCGACTCAATTAACAATCGCCCATCAAGTTGCCTCAGCTGAGTAATATATACGTCAATGTCATCGCATAGATCTTGTTTAGTTAATACCACAACGGGTGTAACCCCGGCTTCATTAACCAAAGCCAAATAACGCTCAATTCGGCTTAAGTTAAAGTCTTGATTGGCTGACGATACAATGAAAACCCAATCCAAATTAGCGGCAATCAACTGCTGGTCAAGCTTATTACCGGGAGCTTTTCGACTAAATAAAGATTGGCGTTCAAGTAGATGAACAAAGTGCAGTTTATCATCGAGTACAACCCAATCGCCCACGGTCATAGCAGGGAGCTGTCCATGAGTCGCCAACTTATGCGAGCCATTGGGTGAGAGCAGTTCGTAGTGTTGGCGATGATGCGACACCACCCGGGCTAGGGTGACATTATCAATGTCGATGTTAGCCAACTGTGTTTGAAAGTAACGATTCCAACCAAGCTGACTAAGAGATAACCCAGATACAGCAGCGTCAGCCGCTACTGTGTTTAAAGGAGTATCTAAATGAGTGTTTGGCTTTGGATCTATGCTCGAATTTGAGCTTGTCGATGTTTGAGTTGCGCGAATGACCGCGAAACGATTGAATTTTGTCATAATAACCCCAGCGCAAAGCGCCTGAATATAAAATTCGGGGATACTTATTTAGCTAAGTTCCCGGTATAAATACAATCAACTACCGGGCAATATGCACCACACAGCATTGTCTAGCGACAATACGTCAAAGTGGATTATCGTGCGTATGTTGCCCAGTAAAGGGAAGCAACAATCATCAAATTCTCCTCATCATAGTAATAAGAGTCATAAAAGGTCATCGCCAACGAACATGCTGGCTAAGCAGCGACTAATTTATCAGCAAATTAGCTAATGAGCCAGCGTTCTGGCTCACCCATTAGTTCGATGGCTTATAAAGCATATTAATCAAGCTAGCAGCTATGGCCGTGGCAGGATCGCGTCCGTCGATGGTGGGCGCGAGGTTAGTCCACACGACTAAGGTCACCTCATTATCAGGATCATGACCCATAAAGGTGTTATACCCAGGAAGCTCACCTGTATGACCGTAAAGTTGACCGAACTTAGCGATACCTAAGCCATAGGAAGCGCTATTAGGGTTACTCGAGTCTATCGCCACCACACTGTTTAATCGTTGCTGCTGTAAATCGGCATCCAGCAGATCGCCATTCACCAAGGCTTGCACCCAAATAACAAGGTCGTTGGCGGTAGAAATACCCGCACCAGCCGCCCAGCCCCAAGATGGATTAGCATGGGTTTGCTCGATAGGCGCGAGAACACCAGCTCGGGCCTCGGTCTGCATCTCCTCCGGTAACATATACGGCGGATCCATTGTCAGCACATTATTGCCGTACATATACCCCCGAGAAAAGGGCGAGGGAATTGCGTTCGAGTGAATATCAGGCAGTAGGGTGTGTTGCAGCCCAAGGGGAACAAACAGCCTATCTTGCATGATAACGGCTAAAGGTTTGCCATCGAGTTGCTCGGCAACAAGCCCAAGAAGCACAGTGTTGGTATTTGAATAGCCAAATTCAGTGCCAGGTAGGAAGTCCAGTGGATATTGGTAACTCAACGCCAATAACTCGTCTTGAGTCCAGGCTTTAGTCGGCTGCTCGTCGAGTGTCTGGTTCAGCTCTAAGGTTGTAGTGTAGTTGTGCAAACCACTGCGCATTGTCAGCAAATGAGCGATAGTAATTTGCTCTCCATTTGGCACACCAGACAAATACAGAGACACAGGATCATCAAGTTTAAGCGCTTTCTCTTGCACCAGCTGTAAAATCACTGTGCCAACCCAAGTCTTAGTGTTTGAACCCACACGTATATGCTGTGTCAGGCTAGTTGGCTCAGAACCAGCGTAACTTGAGACGCCATAAGTACTAGTAAACTCACCACTCGGGGTCCGCAAAATGACAACGGCGCCGGGAACCAGCATCTCGTTTGCCAGCTGCTCTACTGTAGCTTGCATTTGAGCCTTATCGATAGGATTAAGCGCAGCCGTGTCTGCATCTGAATTGCATGCCATGACAAAGCCCATAGTTATGCCTGTAAGCATCCCATAACCTAACAGCCGCATAATATGCGAACCCGACAACCCTATACCTGCACGAGATAACTGAATCAAAATAGCCTCCTAACTCCATGGAAAACAGAACGCCTTAGTATAAGCATACCTCAAGATATCGAGCAATTATTCCGGTTACCAATAAGTTACAAATAAGTTATCAATACCTATTTGAGTCCATATCTTTAAAGCAATGTCTTTGCTACATTTAGTTGTGAAAATGTAAAATTAAAAGCTTTAATAATAGGCTCATAATTTCTTGGAGGAAGTGTGGCGAGATTACTCATAACCTTAATCGTATTTAGTCTATTGCCAATATTACCTGTTAGCGGAAAAGAACTTAGATTTGCCGTTGTTCCCAAATATTACAGTGTTTTTTTTGATCAAAGCGAAATTGGTTGTAAAAACACAGCCGCGCAAATAGACGGTGTAGAGTGTATCTATCGTGGCCCTGACGTTGCCAATGTAAGAGTACAAAATCAATTGATAAACCAACTGATCGATGAAGGGATAGACGGGATCGCTGTCGCCATTACCCAATCCAAATTTCTTGCAGAAAACAGCATAAGAAGAGCCAAAGAAGCTGGGATCCCAGTGATTACCTATGACTCTGATTTCGATGATTCCATTAAAGAAAAACCTGAAGATTTACGACTAGCCTATATAGGTACCGACAACTTTGAACTTGGTAAGGCATTAGGTGAACAACTCAAAAAACTCCGCCCCAATGGGGGAACCCTCATCATGCAGACAGGACGACCCGATTCTCCTAATTTGAATTTAAGACTCATGGGCGTGCGGTCCGCGTTATCGGGAAAAGTATACCCAGCGCCTCCAGGAGAGTTGCTCAACAACGATCGAGGTTGGACTGAAGTGAGAGAGCCTTTTTTAAATTTCGACCAACTGGGCCAAGCGGTGAAACAGATGGAGTCGGTGATGAAAGGTAAGCCAGTAAAAGCAGACTCCTTTATTGCCGTCGGTGGTTGGGCACAAAATAATGAAGCACTCTACCGCGAAATGATTGTCCCCTACCAAAGTAAAATTGATAACAATGAAGTGGTGATTATTATCTCAGACGCCTCTCCTTCACAATTATCCATGCTGCAAGATCGTCTTGCACATATCAATATTGGTCAAAACCCTTATGAAATGGGAAGACAAGCCATTTTGACCCTGCATAAAATTGTCACCAAGCAAGATTATGACGAAATAATCTACACTCCAATCAGGTTTTGCACTCCTGATAACTATGACTCCTGTGTCAAGATTGCCACACCAGAACCTGCTAGCGATTAGTGATAATGGGCCAAACGGCGGCAATAACGCTGGTTAAACTTAAACGAACTCATGGTCAGAGTTCTCATCGCATCAACCCAGCCAACAATCATAGGCACTAAGGTCCAACAAAATACTAAGTACAAACTGCCTCTTACGTAATGCCCTAAATAGAACTGGTGTAAGCCGAACACACCAAATAGCAGACCAAACCAAATGGTGAGGGTTTGGTTTTTAATTTTTACGTTCGGGTCGATACCTGCAAGTGCTTCTAAGCCTTGGCCAGCATGACATTGCGGGCAGATGGCAACATTAAGCCCTATCTTCTGCCTGCACTGCGAACATTGCACGTCGATATATTGCGAAAATGGGCCGTAATTGGTGGGCATTGCTAACTCCTGTGTCATATACAAGTAAAACGATAATCAAAAAGCGGCTCAAATACGTTAACCATAACTTTGACCAAATACTGAGCCATACATTATGCGTACAAGTGTTCGCTGAAATATAGGTGTGTAGTTCACAAAACTAAAATAAAGCCGCGTAAAAAAGACACAAACATGAAGCAAGAGATGGGGGAAGCGAGACACGCCATCACGGCGCTAATTGAAGGTTGCTTTATCATTGTTCTCCATAGAAAATAGCGCCTAGATGAATTGCATCAAATAGCATAGGAGCGCCAACGGAATGATGACAAAATGGGCAATACGTTTTTTACAGATGGCCGAGCTCGTAGCATCTTGGAGTAAAGATCCCTCCACCCAAGTGGGCGCAGTGATCACCGAAAACAATCGCATCGTCTCATTAGGTTTTAACGGCTACCCCCACGGCATATCTGATAGCGCCGAAACCGACAACCGCGAGATGAAACTGCTTAAAACTCTGCACGCCGAAGAGAACGCCATTCTCCACGCCAAGCGCGACCTCAGCAGCTGCGAGATCTGGGTGACCCACTTCCCCTGCCCTAACTGCGCCGCCAAAATCATCCAAACAGGACTGCGCGCCGTACACAGCCCACAACCCAGCGAAGACTTCCTGTCACGCTGGGGCGATAAGATTAAAGTTAGCCAAGAGATGTTTGAGCAAGCTGGCGTTGAGGTAGATTGGATGCAGGTAGATTAACTAAACAACATTATGCAGTAAGACAGAGTAAACCGATCAGTCGTTTACGCTGGCTCACTTTAGTTGCCAAGCCACGGACTTAAAACACAAGGAAGTTTTATGACGCTAAGTACCCTATACCCATTAATCATTGCATTAGTCGCGATCTTTTTCCTCCGATTGCTTACGCTACTGATCAAGCCTTCGAGGGACGACAGTTACAACTACCGCAAACAAAAAGTGTTATTCACCGCAGCAGAACGCTCCTTCCTTGGCATACTCGACCAAGCCGTAGGTGACCAGTATCGAATACTTGGCAAGGTTCGCATCGCCGATGTACTTACGCCAGAAAAGGGCATGACCCGAAAACATTGGCAAATTGCTTTTAATAAAATCAGCAGCAAACACTTCGACTACGTACTGTGCGACAAACAAACCCTAGCTGTAGTCGCAGCCATAGAACTCGATGACAAGAGCCACAAGCAGACCAAAACACAACAACGCGACCAACTGGTCGAAGACGCCTGCCAAACCGCTGACCTTCCTCTCCTTCGATTCGACGCTAAACGTAGTTATCACATCGAAACAGTTCGCAATGACATTCAATCCCGAATCCAGACAATAAGTCCACAACCCGAAGTAGAAGCGATCCCATTTATAACCGCTAGCCGAGAAAGTTAGTGTTCTTAAATAGATGTCGACACTTCGGAGTTGAATTCGGGCGGATTACCGGGGATAGCCTTTAAAAGGCTAACATTTTAGAGAACAGGCAAACTCACAAGAACGAGTGAGGAGTGAAAAGAGAGAAGCGATACAAGCCATTTTTAATGAGAAAATTTCAGTAAAAGTTTGACGTAAGCATTGGAAATGATGTTAAAAACAAGTTAATGTCGATACAACGAACGGAATGCGAGTTGTGTATAGCAACAAGAATCAAGGAAGAAGCATTAGCTCACGAGTCACACCGCCCAGCGCTTATCAACACAAGCCCAGCATACAGCGACTCAATCCCTAAAGCCCTCCCCCTTAGATCGCTTTAAAGCGTTTCAGACAAATTAATAGTTGGCAGAGCTTTACTAGATTTAAACTTGGTCAGTCAGTACAAACCATTTAATTAACAAGAAAACAATAACAAAACTAAAGGCAAAGCTATATATGACAAGTGTTACTGAGCTATTTGAGATTTCAAGCCAGCAAAAATTTATTGACTTCTCGATGGCTGTTCTTGAAGGAAAGCTGGACTTCCCAGCTAATGTTAAATTTAAAAATTGGCCAAAAATAGAGCTAAATATTAAAGGTAAACGTTACCACAGCAGCTTACCGACATCTGTAATGGAAGGTTTTGTACAGTTCCAAAATGATGTTTACCTTGCCTTTGCTTTGATAAAATATGGGGTAGCAGACTTACGCAAGTTATCGGCAACCGAAAAACAAGACCTAGAGCTTATTTTTGAGATTAAAGAGGGATCTACGGATAGTAACTCTACAATTGACGATTGGGCCAATAAGGCATTGGGATCTTTAGGTAACATTATGAGCGGTATGAATAGTAGAGATAAAGCAGCTGTTTTAATCACGTTAGTTTTGGGCGCAGGTGGTTATTTTGCATTTGATAGCTATCAATCAAATCAAACAGAGCAAGTCAAAGTTCAAAAGGATGTTGAACTGGCCAGATTAAAAGTTGAGTCGGAAAAGGTAACAGCAGAAACACAAAAGCAAAGTATTGCAGCACTGCAAGATGCAAATCAACAAATTCAAAAGGTAACTGTTGCCGCTTTGCAACAGAAAATCACTGAAGAGGCTAGCGAAGAAACCTTAACACGTATAAAGACAGCTTCTGCTCAGTTCAACGCAGGGCATAGAGCTGTTGTTCGGAGTGCACAAGATGCAGAACAAATTACCATTGCGAGTGCCGTGCTAGACAAAGAAGCAATTAAAGAAATAGCTAAAAAGCCTAGACCAGTTCGAGACCGTCAACCTTTAACGGTAGAGTGCATTATGCAGGGAATGAAGCGTCATAAAGACTTCATGACTTTTAATGTTAGCTGCCCCGCAGGAGAATTCCCTTTGCGAGTAGCCACTAACATTGAGGGAGCAAAATCTGAGGTGGACGTTCTATTTGAAGCACTAAGAACAGGGAGACCAGTTAAAATAAAACTTAACGCTAACTATATCGATCAAAAAATTGAAAAAGCACAGTTTGTTGGGGTGATAAAAGAGCCTGTTGCTAAGGTTTAAAATCGGATAAGGTTTGCATAAATAATATTTATCCGCACTGAAACTTGAAAGCACGCACTTAAAGCGTGCTTTTTTATAGGCGTTTTAACTCACGCTAACTAGCTTCGCAGTGTCTTAATTCAATAGCTGTACTCAGACAGTAATTTCAAACCTGAACAGACAAATATTTTATATTCAAATTATAAGGCAACAAAAACATTCGCTTTTGACAGCTAAACCTCACGTAAAGTCAGCTACCAGCATAATGGCGTTACTGCCGATGATAAGGCAAGGCGAATCGAAGGCTTTAGCCCGGAGTTGACTGGTGTCAATGAGGACTAGAGCCGAGGTTCAACGAAGCATTATCGAGGTTAAGTAGCCATTACTCAGATAAAGGAATGAGGCCATGCTGATGTGCAACACTATTAGCCACTGCAACTAGTCTCGCCTTTATCCCCTGCTCTATACCAACGCCGTCCTCAAGCAGATCATCGACTGCAATAAAAGCCGTGGTCGTTAGCTTGCTGCAGTCATACTGGTAGGCATAACCCGATTCGACTCTCCAACGCTTTTCAAGATCGGCCGCAGCGCTTTCTTCACCGTTCTCATTCTTCACCTGTGTTTCCGCCTGTGTGCCCGCTGGTGCGCTCGTCAAATGCTCGGCTTTCTCTGCTAGCGATCGAACCAAGGTAAAATCGAAAGACAAGATGAAATCTTCATTACTATACCAATCCGCCTTTAATGCCTGAAAATTGATCCACATCTCCAGCTGGGTCAACAAGGGGTTAAGCGAACTCGAAAATTGGCCATCGGCCGCTACCGTAATGGGAAATCCTTGCTGCATACTTTTGTTTTCCTTTGCCTTTTACATTTAGCCTTTTGCATTTAGCGCGCTCAAGCCTTTTTAGTAAAACGAGCCATGTATGACGCTGGTGATAGTGTAGATTTTGCTGGCTAACCACCCTAGATGCAACCACAACCAATTGATAGCACCCAACAAAAAAGCAACCAGATGGTCGCTTTCTTAATGCTTTAGATAACTAACCAAACCAACATAATTGCGTCGCTGGCGAGAAACCCAAGCAGCGTAATGGCGTTACTGCCGATAGTCAGACAAAGAAATAGTTATGATTTATAAGTACAATTTATTATCAACAAAAACTAAAACAGCGCCAGTTAGATATCCGTGAGTCGATTTGAGTATCTATATGTAGTGTGT
Organism: Shewanella mesophila; assembly: GCF_019457515.1. Classification (NCBI taxonomy): domain Bacteria; kingdom Pseudomonadati; phylum Pseudomonadota; class Gammaproteobacteria; order Alteromonadales; family Shewanellaceae; genus Shewanella; species Shewanella mesophila. The sequence continues at coordinate 919,810 of NZ_CP080421.1, read as the reverse complement.
AAATTGGCTTTGTCTGTTTATGGTTTGCTCGTTACCTTAAGACATTTGCGCCTGCGTGCTCATAATCGCTTGGTCCCAATAGGGCGGAGAGCCATAGTAGCCATCGATAAAATCAATAAAACATCTCACTTTATTTGGCAGTAGTTTTCGGTTGGCATATACCGCATATAAACCTATAGGTTCAGGGGCAAACTCAGGCAATATTTCCACCAATTCACCACGACTAATGGCCTCGCTTGCGATAAAAGTAGGCTGTAGCACGATACCCGCGCCTGCAATCGCAGCCCCCACCAACACATCACCATTATTACAATGAAATTGACCACTAGATTCACTGTTTTTCGCCCTGATGCACTGAGATATCTCGTCTTTACCCTCCTTTTCCATGTAGCTGTAATGCAAGTAGCGGTGATGCTGTATATCTTCAGGTCGGCGCGGAACGCCATGTCTTTTGAGGTATGCCGGCGCGGCGCATAACATTAATCGAATTGGTGCTATGGGTTTGGCAATAAGTGACGAGCTTTTAAGCCGCCCAATACGCAGTGCTATATCATAACCTTCATCGACAATATCGACTTTGCGATCGTTAAGCTGCAAATCGACATTAACTTGCGGGTACTGCAATTGGAACTCAGCAAGCAACTTGCTTAGATGTTTTAACGCAAATGATACCGGCGCACTTATCCTCAGGGTACCTTTGGGGTTTTGTTGCAGGCCGCCTAATTGAGAGTCCATCTCATCGATACTTAATAGGATCTGCTGCGCATGCTGAAAGTAATGTGTACCTGCTTCGGTAAGACTCACTTTCCGAGTGGTGCGATGTAGTAGTCGCACATCGAGGCGCTCCTCTAATTTAGACACGTATTTGCTCACCAGTTGCGGTGATAGCTGCATTACGGTCGCTGCATTGCTGAAACTGCCTTCGGTCACGACCGAGACAAAGGCGCGCATGGCGTCAATTCTATCCATTACTTAGTCCCATTACTTAGTCCCATTACTTAGTCCCATCGCTTAGCCGATTAAAAACAATATGTTGATAATTATTCTACAAAATCCATCTTACTCCTGCATTATGTTGATAGTAAAGTGTGTTCATCCCAAGATGGGAACCGAATCAACTCAATTTAATGAAGGGCACAAGTATGAACAGATCACGATTAAACATACTATTTGAAACGAATGCTGGACTTGCAGGCTTAATACTCAGAGCACCAATAGGCCTAATTCTAGCCGCTCACGGCGCACAGAAACTATTTGCGTGGTTTGGTGGTTACGGCTTAGAAGGAACGGGACAATGGATGGCGAGCATTGGCATGACGCCGGGTTATTTAATGGCATTACTGGCTGGCAGCGCTGAGTTCTTTGGTGGTTTAGCCTTGGTGTTAGGTCTAGTGACTCGCCCTGCGGCAGCGGTAGCAGCCTTTACTATGCTAGTTGCTATATTCACCGTACATATTAGCAATGGTCTATTTATGTCAAACAACGGCTATGAATATGCGTTAACACTCTTGATCGCGCTCCTTGCTATAGTAGTACAAGGTGCAGGTTCGCTAAGCCTTGATAAGCTTATCGCTAACAAGCTCAATCGCTAGTACAGATCACGTCACGCGCCTAATATAATAGTTAACGCGATGACTGATGTAATGGCTAAGGCTATCGCTGAGGTTAAGTAAGCATGTTAATCAAGGGCAAACCCGCAACGACCTACCAGCATGAGCTTGGAGAGAAGATGCACAACCTAAACATCGCTTTTATTTCCCACGGTGGTGGCCCTATGCCACTGCTTGATGACCCTAGTCATGCCGATTTAGTCGTTTATCTAAAATCCTTGGCTAGCAAGCTAGCACGCCCTAGCGCCATTTTAGTGATTAGCGCTCATTGGGAAGAGTCGGTGGCGACAATCACCGCAAACGCTAATCCTAAAATGATTTACGATTATTCAGGCTTTCCCGCTGCGAGCTATCAGTTGCAATACCCAAGTCCAGGAGAGCCGATACTCGCAGAAAAAATACAAAAGGCGTTACAAAGTGCCAATATTACGGCGACATTAGACTATCAGCGCGGCTATGATCACGGTATGTTTGTGCCGTTAATGCTGATGTATCCCGAGGCGGATATTCCGGTTATTCAGCTGTCACTGGTTAACACCTTAGATGCACAGCAACACCTGAACATAGGCAAAGCATTACAGGCCCTAGATCACGATAATTTATTAGTGATAGGTTCTGGGTTTTCATTTCATAATATGCGAGAGTTTTTTGCGCCGAACACCGAGGATCGCCAGGTTAAAAACCACCAGTTTGAACACTGGCTGCAGACAACCTTGAGCGATAAGCAGCTCACCGAAGCGGCACGAACCCAAGCAATGGTAGACTGGCTTAGCGCCCCTCATGCCCGCTATTGTCAGCCCCGCGAAGAGCACCTGTTGCCACTTCACGTGTGCTACGGTTTAGCTGGTCGCGCCAGTGATGAACATCAAAACGTCACCATTTTTAACAAGCGCTCAAGCTCGTTTGTGTGGCACAGCCAAGCAGAAAGTTCACCAAGCTAGCGATTGTTAAGCAGAGGTTTTGCTCATCAATGAAAGCTGGATGCAGAAACGACACATTTTCCAGCAACCCACAAAAAAGCGAACCCAAAGGTTCGCTTTTTAATCTCTAAAGCACATATACACTATCAGACTAGAAGTCCCAATCCAGAGAGAAACGATTACCCGCAGGTAAAATCGGCTCCACTGTCTTTTTATACTTAGCTTTCACTCGACCTTTGCTTTGACCAATCGCTTTCAACTGATTAAACCCGGGTGTTGCATCCGCAATAAAATTCTCTTGATAATAATGCCGAGAAAGCGCTCCCAGGCTATAGGCCGCTGCCGGCGCCATATCGGTATAAAGCAAGTGAGTAAAACTAGTAACAAAGGTATCGGCTTGGCTTTTAGACAACCGCTTGAAGGTCCTCATTTGTAACCTAGCCATCAAGAGTAAATACTTTGCTTCATCTCTCGAATCGGCTTGAAAATGGTGATGCTCTAAGATGGCTAACGCAGCCTCTGGATTGGCTGTTTTTAACGCTCCAGTCGCTTGTTTAAGGTATTGCGCATCAAGTGACTCGCGGGGCATTGTATTGCTATCAGCCAATATTTGAGCGATGACAGTGGTGAAATCATTCTGTGCTACCGCTGCACAAATATCTATCCACTGTAATGTCGACATGTGATATTGATAAGCGCTATCAAATGCCGTATTTGGCGTATCGTCAGCCTTTAATGGCAACACCCGACAACCAAACTGCAAAGCCAGCTCAATTTCTTTTATCACTTCACTCGAGCCAGTGTAATTAACTCGCGCATCACCCATAGAGTTTTTTGTACACAGTACCAAAAACAGTTCTGCGTCATTCAAGCCTTTAGGAATGCGGGCGGCATAATGTTCGCCGCCCGCAATTTTTTCCTGATCAAACCATACCTGATGACCACAACGTTCTAAACTTGCCTTGAGTGACAAGGCAAGCGCACGATCTTTTGAGCTGTAACTAAGAAACAAGTTCTTCATTGCGTTCCTGCTTATGCAGCTTGAGTTGATGACGGATATTCTTAATTGCCTCTTCAGCTTTATTAGTTGAGATCTCGCTATCTAAAGCCGCATTATCTTTATTCATGGATTTAATTTGAGTTTCAATATCATCTAACTCTTCTTCACGTTCCTCATCATCCATGTCTGTGTCTTCAAGAATGCTTTTCTTTCTTGCTTCCAGTGCCTTCAAGATAGAATGGTTGCTGACTCTCTCTTTCTCTTCGTTATCTTTAGCTGCCTCGACAATACTTCGTAAACTTTCTTGAGTAAGAATAGTTAACCGAATCTTATCGCCACTACTCACAACGAGATTAACGTCTATTGCCGAAATCGTCTTTTTACCAATGCCAGTTTGACGCTCCACATCGTCCTTATTAACTGTGGTCACATCTTTGTAGAAGAAACTTTTTGACGATTTACCGCTTAATTCTTTGTTAATAAAGTCATAAAAACCGGTAAACAGATCAATTTTGTCTGCGGTTAAGAAAATAAATTGGATATATTGAACGGCAAACACCAATGATCCATTTTTATCTCCCCAGAAACTAAATTCATTTTCACCATGTAGCTTAGTTAATGCTGGAGCACGCCTTTCATCAGACTGAATCAATGCCCAATCACTTAATACAATGGCTTCGTGATTTGAGTAAATAACATCCTCTTTTTCTAGACCACAGCTATGAAGGGCTTGTTTTTCGATCTCATTTTCAATAACACTTTGTATGGTCGCATTAACAGATTCACCACTATAGAGATTACGATTCTTTCTTAGCGGTACACTCTTCCATAGTTGAGCACGATGGGCTTTTACCTTATCAATTAGCTGACAATACTCGGGTAAAAGTGCATTAAGTAGCGTTAAGTTTCCGGTTTCCAAAAGCTGCAATGTTTTTTGACTTCGGTTTTTCATAAAGAAGATCAAACACAATAACAACGGCAGACCTGCTGCCCCAGCACAAATGATCATAACGACATCGAGCTTAAGAGGCCTGAATCCAGAAACATAATCGCCCGCCAACTGATTAAACAAGTCTGGTGCATTTTCCCCTGTGCATAAAACGGCACCAACGCCAGCAACAACTAAGGTTAAAAACAGCATCACCAAGCTAATAATCTTATTAAAGCCACGCTTTTTCTTGTGAATTTCCTGCGCTTCTTGTGCTGTTTCAATTTTTTGTTTAAGCACTTTTTCTGCCGAACGAGCCGCTTTCACCTCTCTTTTCATCGCAGTGGTCAGTTCTCGCGGAATAGGACGATTAAAAAAGTCCCATATCTCTTTTTGTTTGGCATCATTGTCAAAATTCAGCTTTTGCGACTCCAGTTCCCGAGCGGGCACTAAAACGCTTTTGCTTTCATTGCTACCGATAAAATTTCTTAAATGAGGGTAATGGTTAATTGTTGGCTGCTTTTCAATATGTTGTTCAACCTGGGTTAATGCTTTTGATAAAGCGGCAAATAAGTCAGAGACTTCAGCGGAGTTAACATGCGAATCAATTAGTGTGCCATCGTTTTGCCATAATGAGACTTGCTCATTAGCGTTTTTAATCAGCAATTGCTGTTCTGCCACTTTCTCAATGAAACCATTTTCAAATGAGAAGTTAAAATTAAATCGCTTTAAACTTTGCCCTGAGTCCGACCAAAGTGTTGGTTTTTCACCGTCACTCCAAGTTAACCAATTACCACTACTTAGCTGGCAAAGGGACTTTAACGGCTTTTTTTGCCCTTTTAACTGTACAACTTGATCGCCAGAAAAACGGAAAATGCTGATACCTTCTGGCTCACTGATAGCTAACTGCTTTTGGTTAACGAAGAATTGTATTGAGTCAAGATTGTCAATTTTCGCTTCAATCGTTGAATAGCAGGCGCCCGATCTCGGATTCCAAAAACGTAAACTGCCATCTTTACTTGCAGTTGCTATATTGCCATCTGCAAGCTCAAACACACCGATAATCACATCGTCATGCTCATCAAGACTAGCAACATGCTCACCATAGAATTTAAACACCTGCACTGTGTGGTCTAGGCTTACTGTAATAAAGTGGCCGATATTAGTTTTATGCTGCAGCGGAATAACTGCTGTCACCTTGTCTTGATGTATATCAATGGTCAGATGGATATCTTCGTCTTCACATATCAAATCAAATTCATGGCTATTGTGCCACTCAACTTGGTAGTCGTTACTTACCGCTAACTTGGATCGTGTTTTTTCGACTTCTGCTAATGTTTTAGTGGGGTAACGCCCTAATATTGGTGAACTCATTGTCTCTATTTCCTACGACTTCAGATATTTTATTGTTTTTGCTTTAAATCATTATTCATCTCTGAACTTGTCCAAGAGACATGTTCAAACATGGCCTCTCTCGCTAGATCTAATAACATTTGTTTTTTTGACGGCGTTAACTGGCCTTCTAGTAATACCAACGCTCGGCGGTATAAGTCCTCAAGGCTTTCATAGCCTTTTGCGGTCATCTCATAACCTGCGAGCTCGCTCCACAACATAATCAAACCCGCCATCATTAAGCTGTATTGAAGTATCAACATCAGCCATTCGTTAACTTGAGTGAATATCGTTAATTGCATTGTTAGCTGCAGCGACATCAACACCAGCAGTACAATACCAATGCCAATAGAGCTATAAAAAAAACGTCGAGCATATCGGTTTGCCATACTGGCGGCATACCTCGGACGTTTATAAATAAGCTCTTTAAATGAGCTCGCGCTTAATTGGAGTCTTGAACTTAAAAAGCCAAGTTGATCTCGCAACCACTTTTGTTCGATATCTTGTCGCTGAAATGGAGCTTGATGGCGCCACCAGTCCAGCTCTGCGACACTAATTGCATGGTTGAGCAAAGGTAGGTGTAACCTAAAACGACGCGGAATAAGCGTTGTAGATGAAGGGTCAATATCGGCCATATTCAAAAAACCCCGAATACGCATTGCCTCAGCTACGCCTCGAGCAAGTTGATAATTCCATTTCATGTCTTTTCTGGCCGTCTGTTTGATGACCCACCAACAGCTTAAAATCACCAAAAAAATCAATGCAAATATGCCCAAACCGATTTCAGAGTTAACCCAGTTTCCAGCAATTTCATATAAGCCATACCCAGGTATAGCCAGTAAAAAAAACATTAATACGAATTTTCGATATTCAGCTTGAGATGCTAATGCAAGTGCATCGGCAGTTTTAAAGATAGGAGCCGTGGCTTTTAGACCCATACTTTCGTCAATTGCTTGTTCTGCACTGTGTTGACGAGCCTTAGTGTTATGCACTGTCAATTCAGCTACTAACTTAACAAACTCCTTAGATAAGAAGTCTTTTAAGTAACTGTCACTTTGCTCGCTTTTACGCAAGCTTGAATACAAGTTACCAACCGATACGCCAGTATTACCTTGGCTATGCTCGATAAACTCAAATGCAGGATCGACATCAGTCGATTCATTTTGTGTCAACCGAGAAACACAGATGTGATGTACTAAACCTGAGGTTTGACCATCAAAGTCAGAAGTGGGTTGCAAAGCTGGATTTTCAGTTCCTTGCGGCCATGTCACTTCGGCCCCAAGTTTGTACATCACAACATCAGCAGTACCGCCAGCACCCAGTGAGGGTTTACCGTCCCATAACGACAGTAATACATTACTGTATTTGGAGATAAAAAGGCCTTGATTAAGATATAAGCTGTTGCGTAACGCACCATAGGAGCGGTCAACAATGGCTGCTTCATAATCATCTTTGTTCAAATTATGGCGCACTTCAATGAGTTCATTATTGCTTAACTCAAGCGCTGCAATAACGGTATTCAGTTGCTCAAGGGCGTCAGGGGCATAACTAAGCCCTTTAAAGTCTGCTTGATAGTTAGTTAAGGGCATGGGTAAACAGCCAATAACTTTAAACGCACCAAGCTCAGCCGATTGTTGCATCTCTAGCGCCACTTCAGCGGCGAGTAAATCAGCGCCAGCAGCCAAACCAGTCATTAGCCAAATGGGAGTATTAGGGCCAACCACCTCACGCCAATACAGCAGTGCTTGGCGAATATCATCTTTATAGGGTGATTGCAGTTCTGAATTGGTTGAATTTGGTATGTCTCTATGTCCAGTAACACCAATAATAAACGGTAGACAATTTTCTAATACATCATTGTGAAGGGACATCCATTAAATCCACTTAATCCATTAAAAACGCAGTGTTAATATACTAACCAGAGCTAGAGAAAAGTGAAACCATATTTTAACAAGCAGAATCGGCCAGATCAGAAAAGTGTGACTTAAGAGGTCACAATTCATTACCAAAGCCAATAGAGACTTCAAAGCAAATCACAGAGAGTGATCGCTAATTAAGTCATACTTTTAATCTACTTGCTGCCACATTTGCGAAATGGCCAGTTCATGTTGCTCAAAGACTGAGAAGCTTTGTTTATAGTTGTGACGTTGTTGGTTTTCCCGTGATGGCTCGGTAATGCAAAAAGCCAGAATCGCTAAATTCCACGCGTAAGCTTCAGACCATAATGGAGGATTGCTTTGATAACCTGCCTCAGAAAACGCCAACATTTGTTTACTCAATGGTTCTAAATCAAACGCCCAGCTATTTAACTCATGCACGCTTGAGAAACACTGAAGTAATGTGAAGTACAGATGTGCAAAACAATCTGCTAGCACCAGTGAACTCGACAGTTCAACAGCACGCTCAGCTAGCGCAACAACCTGGTGAGGCCGATAAAACTGGCGATATAAACAGGCTAGCTGACTTATATTTTGTGGGTAAAGCTCAATAACCTCAGCCAATTCTAAATCTTGATTTGCTACCTCATCATGCTGAAGATGGCTATACAACGACTCAATTTCAGCTAAAGTCGCCTCATAAGGCGCAATCAGTTCTTTGAAGGATGCTGTATGTCATAGGTCTTATCCGTATGTCATAGGTCTTATCCAAACCTTCGAGCTGTTTTCTCAGCGCGGCTAATCCATTCAAGACTGTTATAGAACTGCCTAACACCAGTTATTACACATAAAAAATCTACTCTGCGCCTATTGTTCCTACCTTTCGATAAATCATCAAACAATCATACGCACGTCGTGCATATCGCCTTGTTGGTTTTACCCAAGACATAGTATGTAATCGACATCTCACCGCCCTGAACAGCGTCACCGCAATTTTGTTCAATACTTCACACTGACGCTATCGCAAACTTCTGAAAAATCCAATAAACACAAAGAAGAAACATGACAATTTCATTAATTTTACCAATGATTGCATTTGCCATAGCCGCATCGATTTCACCAGGCCCCGTAAATCTGGTGTGTCTAAGCAGCGGCAGCCGCTATCCCCTTTCCAAAGGGTTAATTTTCGTCACAGGTGCAACCCTAGGCTTCATAGCCCTGTTCATTACCATAGGCATGGGGCTATATTCTGTGCTGTCAGTGGTACCTGGATTTAATGCATTCTTACGCTGGGCCGGCGTTACATTTTTACTTTATCTTAGTTTTCTGCTGTTTCGTGATGATGGACGCCTACCAGAAGATGAAAAACGCAAAGCACCAGGGTTTATAACCGGCGTTATCATGCAGTGGGTCAACCCCAAAGCCTGGTTGGCATCAGCTTCGGGCATTGGAGCTTACACCAGTGGTCACGACTTACATGAGGTCATCGTGTTTGCGACGCTATATATGCCAATCTGCTGGCTATCTCTGAGTTGTTGGGTTTATGCTGGAGTCTACCTACGTCGATACGTTCAACGCCCTATAGTACTGGTTACGCTGAACCGAGTGCTCGCTTTTTTACTCGCCGCCAGTTGTATCTATCTGCTGATTGAGTAATGACTGTCGGTATTGCTTCGGTGTTGCAGCCAGCAATTTCTTAAAGGTGCGTTGAAAGTGCGGCTGGTCGGCAAACCCGGTGTTAAAAGCCGTTTCCGCAATAGGGATACCCTGTTTAAGCTCATGTTGTCCGCGCTGGATTCGATAGTTAATCAGATACGCATGCGGGGTGAAGCCAAAGTAATGTTTAAATGTGCGGATAAGATGACCTGGGCTATAACCGGAGATCTCGCACAACGTATCCAAGGACACCTCCTCTATAGCATGCTCTTTCAAATAGGCTGCCAACACTTGCAAGTTATCGGGGGGCTTGGGTTGCGATACCACCTCTTGGTCAGCTAATTCGAACATCAAGGCAGTGAGGTACTCAACCACAACGGTTTGCTTTTCCAACAATTCACTATCTGTTCTAAGCAAACACTCTGCCACCCGACAATAGCCTGCGTACCATTCAGGGCTTGATAGGATAGCCGTGGAAATATCCTGCCAACAAGGAGTATCTAAAAGACCAATCTCATATCGTAGATTGGTTAACCAGTTGGTATCGATATACAGCATCAGGTAACCCCAAGGTTGGTTATCGATCGGATTACAAGCATGAATCCACTCTGGGTTCATGATTACCAGAGTTCCAGCACTGACCTTATATTGGTTATCTCGGTAGACAAACGTGCTGTTACCCTCAACGATCGCTCCCAAGGACCATTGGCTATGACTGTGTGGGGCATAACAGACCTTTCGCCCGTCACCAACCACTCGAAGCTCCACATAGGGCATCCGTGAGTCTCGCCAAAACATAGGCTTTCTTGGATCGTTCATTGCCAACAGATATCCTTGATGTCTTTTTGAGTGCTAAGGCCACATTCCGGTAAATTCCCAAAGATATTCTATGAGATTCAAGTGAATAGGCGTAATACGGTTTGATTAAATCAATTTAATCTAAAACCAACTAGCCGCGAATTCAACTCCGAAGTGCACCATGTGTAATATCAATACATTACACAATTTACTCTAAAAGCTATGATGAAATTTCTCCACAAGACTCGGGGCAGTTCCGTATATAAATGGTGGTAAGCAGATATTAAGTAGAACTACTACTTATATGCCATACATGGTCTTCTAAACAACATCAAAATCAGGTTAACACATGTTTTTTAACTGGCTTCTTTTTTTGGATGCAAGGGCATCAACTTGGCAACAAACCTTAATAATAACATTACATATTTCATTGCTTTCTTGTGTCATATCATGATTTAAGACCCACGTTTTCACTAGGGTGAAAACAAGTCTTTCTGCTTGGCTTAGCTCAAGATTTTGAGTCACTTTCATAAACAGAAGATGGCTGCTCGTGAATAAACAATTGAGAACTAACCTTTCATTTAACGGCGTTTCTAAATTATGTTGAACTTTAGTAAGCCATTGAGGCTCACCTTCACTATAAACCAATGCAACAATTACATTTGCAACGGTACTTAGTTCTGTCGCCCCACCGAATAGTTGCTTTACTTGTTCACAACTTTGCAAGCTCAACTGTAGGCTATGCCCTAATTGAGCTTTATTCCACTGATGAATAATTGAACGAACAAAAGTCATTGATTTACCACTTAGCGATAAATAGCTACAGCCCTAGGAGTAACATTAAATAAATCTCTTATATATAAAAGAAAATCTCTTCCTATAAGGGAAATACCTTTAAAATATTCTGTTTCAGCATTTAGATAAGCTAGCTCTAAACACCTATCTCCCCATGGGAGTAAATGCTCCGCAAGCAACTCTGTTATCACTTTTTTAAGCCTTTCGTCTTCTGATTGTTTTTGCAACTTTTCAAATAGAAAAGCGAGCACTGCCATTATCAGACCAATATGATCGATTGGTTCATTACTCTTCATGGCAATATTTATATTGTGAGCAGCATAAAATTCTTGCAACTCTTTGGTACTGCTATCATTTAGTAGTAAAGAAGCACTTGTATAAGACGATCCCCATGGCGGTGCTATCGGGGTTCCAGGTCCATAGAATAAGTTTCCATAGTCAAGTTTTAGTTGAATAATTTCCTGTTCATTATTTGCCCAACTTTCAATGTAAGAAATTAGGTGTTCCAACCCAACTCTTTCTCTATCAGTATTGGATAAACGAGGCCAACTTTCACCTATACTATTACTTTTAAAAGTATTTATTAGATCTGACTCAGGATAAACCGTCAACACTGAGTGCATAACGTTTGCAATAGCCTGTATATCTTGAAGCTTTTCATTATTCATATTGTTCACAGTCGCTTTGCAGATGAAAAAATAATAGGGTGCAAGATGAGTCTCACACCCTATTCAACTTATTTAAACTTCTCGAATATTTAAAATTCGTCCATTCCCAGCACCTGAAGGCTGCGCTTTTCTAGACGCTTTCACAATTAAATTAGGTGAAGTTATTGAAGCTGAAGGTAACGGAGCAAAATGACCATCACCATTACCATATTTAGCACGGAGGTTTACCATCGTATCAAAATCTAATGCGCGTAAAGGGCACCCTTCAACACAAATAGGTTTTTTCCCTTCTGCTAAGCGATCAATACATCCATCGCACTTAGTCATCACCTTCCTCTCAAGATCAATTTGAGGCGCATCGTAAGGACAAGCACGTGAACAACTCTCACAACCAATACATAAAGATTCTTCAACCAACACTAAACCATCTTCTTTACGCTTATGCATCGCCCCTGTTGGGCAAGCCTTTACACAAACGGGTTCAGAGCAGTGATTACACCCTATAGAGGCATAGTAAGCGAAAACGTTTTGTTCATAACTGCTATCGCCATTTTGCTCCCATGAACCGCCTCCGTATTCATAGACTCTACGCCATAGCATCCCAGGTAAAGGTGAAACACCGCTATTGGTCACGTCATCTTTATTACGGGTTTTACCAACCATTCGATCTTTACAGGCAATATGGCAAGTTTTACAACCAGTGCACTTACTGCTATCAAAATAAAATCCTAATTGAGTTTCCTGTGTCATTTCTACTTACCCCTTAAGCTTTAACTACCTGAACACGATTGGTATGTTGTGGATTACCCTTCGTTACAGGTGAAGGATGATATTTAGTTATAGTATTGATACAGCCCCCTACATCTAGAATATGTCCTGAAGGACCGACCTTTCCATTTGCATCAGGCTTGTACCAAGCACCTTGTCCTAAAGAGCAAACACCAGGCGTTACTCTTGGGGTCAATTTCACAGGTAATTCCATTGAGCCTCTATCGTTGTACACATGCACTGTATCTCCATCTGACAATCCACGATCCGCAGCGTCCATGGGGTTCATCCAAACAGCATCCTCAACGGCTTCTCGTAACCAAGCAACATTATGGTAACTAGAGTGAGTACGGCCTTTGGTGTGATAACCACACAGTTGTAATGGGAAACCAGCATCAATACTGTCTTGATCCTCATATCCATCCCATGTGATCACATATTGAGGCAGTGGTGTGATCTTATCCCCATTAGGTAAAGACCAAGTTGCCGCTTTACGAGCCAGTGACACAGAGAAAATCTCAAACTTCCCTGAAATAGTCGGTCTTGGATTGGCCACGGGATCTTGAATGAAAGACTGATAAGCAATGACAGGTGAAGACATGTACTTACGAAAAACACCAATTTTTTGCGCTTCTTCATAGGTGTCTGGCATATCAACGTCTGTATTCATTGACTTGGTCTGTTGATACAGCTTTTCGCACCATTGTTGACCCGATAATCCTTCAGTAAATTCAGCTCCTTTACCCATCGCTTTTGCAATACCTGCACAGATGTCATACATTGATTGCGCGTCACCCAAAGGTTTTAACGATGTACTCATGAAGGTGGCGTAAGCCATCTGTCCTGACGCGTAAGAATCATTTGCGTAGTCGACAGATTCAAGCCAAGTGCTATCAGGTAACAGGTAATCCGCAAATTTAGCAGAAGGCGTCATCCAGCAATCACTGACAATGACGAGTTCACACAAACTGTCATCTTCAAGTATTTTGGCTGTACCGTTACTATCAGAATGTTGATTTATCAGCGCGTTCCCAGCACAGTTAATAATAGCCTTAATATTTGTGCCTAATTGTGCAGGATTATTATCATACCGTTCTTGGCTTCCACTCGCCTTAAAGCGAACACCATCTGTTGTGCCACTAAAGTCTTTACCTCTCACTACTGCGTCTGACCAAGTGTATACAGGAATGGTGACATCGACTGGATTCGAGCCTTTGGGCATTCCAGCAACCCCAAAGCTGTAACTTGTTGGCATAGCACCGCTATTGACACCTGCTTTGCCAATTTTTCCAGTCATGATCGCTAGCGTGTATACGGCACGAGTAGCTTGATCGCCATTGGCATGGCGACTGATACCTGCGCCAGCAGAAATATATGGAGCATCAGCCGTCATAATAGCTAAAGCTAACTGCTTAATTTTGTTTTCTGGCACGCCACATATATTAGCAGCCCAAGTTGGAGTTTTAGCTCCCGCTGCAGCAAATACACCTTGGCCCATAATGTAATCATAATAGTTTTGGTCAGGGTCAACATATTGAGCATGTGAAGCAATGAAAGGATCTGAACTAAGGGCTATTGATGCCTTGCTATTCACTAGAGAAGCTCGATCATACCCAACAGCATACTTATCTAAAAAAGCCTTAGCGTTTTGATCAACCCACCCACTGCTAATCATTTGATGAATTACGGCTTCAATAAGTGCAGCATCTGTTCCGGGGCGAATAGCTAACCACTCATCCTCGTTCCCGCGCATTGAATCGGTATAACGAGGTTCAACCATCCAAACTTTTATACCTTTTTGATTATTTTCTAACGCTTTTACAAAGTCATAGCCTTCACCGCTACCACTCATACGAATTTCGTTAGGATTAAATCCGAAGCCAATAAACAGATCTGAGTTCTCTATCTCACTTAATGAACTACCACCTATGCTATCCCATTGGTCTCCATAAGTAGCCATACAAGCGGAGTAAACACCAGCCCATGAGTAATCCCAATGGTGATCTAAAAAGCCACCATTTAGATTAAGCAATCTTCCCCAAGTTGCGGTATTTGAAGAGAAGCCATAGTAGGCGCCTGTACCATAATGCATGTAGATAGATTCAGGACCATAACTGTCTTTAATCGCTTGAAGTTTATTACCGATTTCAGAATATGCTTGTTCCCAAGTAATAGGTACAAACTTGGCTTCGCCTCTTTTACCAACACGCTTCATTGGAGTACGCAGCCTATCTGTCGCATAAGTCCGTTGGCGCAGCGAGCGACCACGAGGGCAAGCTCGTGCATGATGATTGACACCATATTGATCTGTTGTTTCATGATCGGTCTCAATACGAGTAATGATACCGTCTTTGCTAAAAACCTTAATAGGACAATTAGAACCACAGTTAACTAAACAGGCTGACCAATTAATTGTCTCACCCGCAGTATCAGGAAGATCTGGCGGGGTAACATTGGCATCTTTTGCACTATTATTACATCCAGTGACTGTTGCCGCTGCCCCAATTGCTGCACTCATTTTTAAAAAGTTTCTACGTTCCATTAATATTTCCTCTCGTAGTATTTACGATGCGTATCAACGCAATTTGTAGCTGAACGACAACATCACTTGGTGTGCGTTATAGTTATGGTTGATATCACCTAAGGTCACTAACCCCGGGATACTGTTGACATCGGTTACTGCCGCATCAGTGTCGTAGTAACGTTCATAGCGGTAGCTTAAATTCAGTGTCATCAGCTCATTTAAGATATAGTCAGCATAAATATTCGCACTGTGGTTATAGCTGTAGTAATCATCGTAAGGTGATGTGATATCACTCGTGACATAAGTATTGCTATTAGAGTTGCTGAACAGATAATCCATACCAAGCGTTAACTTGTCTTCCATTAAGCCGTTGTAGCTCATACCCGTTCCCAGATTGATGAAGTCATCCTCAACATCTGCATACCAATTGGTTTGGCTTGAATTCGATTGATTCGAATTAATCCATTGTTGACCAGCAAAACCGTAAGCATTTAGGTGCTCACTGAGTTGCAAGCTCAAATTGATGTCGTAACCATAGTCTTCAGATTCAGTTAATCCTATCTGTGTCTCGTCATAATCATCTTTGGCATAACGCGTATTAATATCGACACTCACCCAATCAATTGGGGTGTGAGCTATGTTGAACTCAATGGAATTACGCTCTCTGTCTGCTAAGTAGTACTTGCGCATCAATGCGTTTTGTTCCGAAGAAGTGAACTCATCAGCATCATATTTCGACCCACTGCGACTAGCATGTTCAGCTTTAACCTTGATACTGAAGTTTTCTAACGCGCGGATATTAAATTTCACCCACAAGCTGTCGTCATATGTTTCTTCGCGTTCACTGAAACTGCGGTCAACTTCCTTACGGTCATAACCTCCTTGTAAACGGTAGCCGCTGGCGATTCGATAACTGGCATTAACCTTATAGGTGTTACGTTCATAATCCCGAGGGGTGTTTTGTCTAAATGCCCCCGTCAAACTATTAAAGTTGTACTGGGCAAACTCAGCGACAGAACTCTTATTGTCTCGTTCGCTGTAGTCGATACTTCCGCCAAGGCGTAAACGATTGCTGACCATAGAACTCACATTAAAACGACCATCAAAGGTGTCCACTTGACCATCCCAGTTTTGCAGTGGGTTACCACTCATCTGGATAAGATTTTCATCTTGTATCATTCGTCCGGTAATCAATTGGCCACTCATGACAGTGCGGTCAAGTTGGTATCGACCCGTTAACGACACTTGATGAGCTTGATTGTCTGGTGCAGCCGCAAATAAATCATTAGCGTAAGGCAAGCTTAAATCATTAATGTCATTGTCATAGGCGCTACCAAAGTAACTTAGCTCCGTAAGCCAGTTGTCGCCACGAAGGACGATGCCAGCATCCCATTGCTGAGTAGTAGCATCTACCGGTAATCCAAAGTTAATTGGGCTTGGAGTGACGACACTACTTGATTGATGACCAGATTTTTCTTCTTGACTATAGCGCAAATAGCCTTTGTAAAAATCTCTTCCATATTCAAAATCTAAACCGATTTTTTCACGCTCTAGGGCTAAGTCGAATTGGTTCACGCTCGCACTTGGCGTCAGCATGCCATTGTTTTGCCATAGATGACTTTGCACATCACCTGCGTTGTAGGTTTTTAACGTGCTGTAATTAAGCGCACCTTTATATAAACCAGCTTTCCCCCCTTGGAGATAGAGGAACCCATTATCCATTCCCAGCTGATCCGCTTGTACCTTGCCACTAAAACCCGATACGTCTTGATATCGAACATTGCCGCTCATCGCCGCAATAGCTCCATCTTCGGCGGTGCTTAATGCGTTACCAGCATGAATATCGTTAACATCGTTATATCCCGCCGATATGGTCACCTTACCTCGATAACCTTTGTTGTCGGTGCACCGCTGACACTCATACTGCGATTGATTAACGTTTGATGTGTTAGCGTTTCCCACACCAAAGTCAGCTGCATAACTTGAACCTGATACCGCCAATATAGACAGCGTGATTAAATTAACTCTGAATGACATCATCGTGCTCTCCATTAGCGTTGCAGCAAGCTGCCAGAAGGATGGTTAGAACCGTGAATTTGACTATGGCAATTTAAGCAACTCTTACCGCCCCCAAATGCATCCACTCCTGGTTCAGTAGCGACACGACTCGCATGACCGTCATTAGCGTGGCACTGTTGACATAGTTGCGGTGCACGATGATTCAACAAATCATCGTTGACACTGCCATGTGGGTTATGGCAAGTAACACAATCTTCGGTGACTGGCGCATGTTCCCAAAGGAAAGGGCCGCGCTTTTCTGTGTGACAAGAGAAACAAGTGTCGTTAACGCTTGACTTAACTAATGCACTTTCATTCATCGAACCATGGGGAGCGTGACAATCAACACAGCTCATCTGGTTGAATTTAAGAGGGTGTGATGAACGCTTGTTCATGTCGGCTTTTTCTTTAACGTGACAGTTAGTACAGCTGTCATTGACCGTCAACTTGTTCATAACGGGGTCATTGGCTGTGTGTACCTGGTGACAGTCGCTACAAGCAACCTCTTCAAGATTATGGGTGCTGTTATGCCAGCTCATCTGCTTAACATCATTGTGACAGCCTTGGCAGACCGTGTTTTGGGCACTGGCAGACAGTTTACTTTTATGCCCAAAGCTAATCATAGGCTCTTTGCCCCCTTTGTTGTGGGCTCCTTGAGGACCATGGCAAGCTTCACACTGCAATCCTGACATTGGAGATTTAGCTAACGACGTTTGACCATGAACACCATCAAAAATAGCCATTACTTTGTCATTTTTACGGTGACACATCAGACAAGAATCAGCGCCTTTAGGCGAATACATTCCCGCTTCAAACTTCTCTAACAACTTGGTTTCAAGCGCTTCGCTGCTCAAATTATCCCAAGGCACAGCATACAAATTTGGTAACCAAAACAATCCACAACTAATAAACATGATTAACTGTAAGATAGATCGCATTGTCAAATACCTCTCTACACTATATTCATTAAGGCCGATGAAATTTATTACTCAGAAGTTAACTAACAAGAATAATCTCATTTACCTGAACACCCATTCATTAGATGAAAATTTTAAAGAAAAAATGAATGAACTTAATTTTCATAAACATGAAAAATGACCTTACCCATATTTAGACGCTTAAAAAGCATCCTGACACCATTAAATCAAAGGTTAGCAGTCAAAACATTAATATCTATATATACAACTTGATATTAGATGTGACTTACTTAACACTTACTAAACTTAGTGATGCCACGATGTTAACTAGTAGTTCATCACAAATTAAAATTAACGCGTGACCAATGTCACATAAATAACAACAACAAAGAACATAATTTGTTTAATGATTTTTTAATTTGTAATGTTAATAAGTAAAACCAATAAAAACTCGCACTTACTCATCATACAAATAGGTATGTAAAATGGCTCAAGCAATATCGTTAACCTCTGAAATGAAAAGAAAATCAACTATATTCTTTCCTGAGGAAGTGAATTCTGAAATCGTTGAGTTTTTAACGTTAAATGGAGAAAAGAAAATATTCAAGAAAGGAGAGTCTATACCAAAATCAATATTACTCAATAATTTCATATACTTAAACGATGGGCTGTTATTCTATGTAAAACGAACTAATGACTACACAAGACCTAAATTTGTTAATGCCATCATCCCGAACCGACTAACAGATTATCATTTACTTCTGGATGACAATTGCACTTGTTGTAAGACGATAAAAGTTGCAAGGGACAGCGAGTTAACCTTAATTAATAAATCACTAATAAAAGGCTTAATAGAATTAAATATAAATCTTTTTACTCGATTCATGTTTGATTCAAATTATTTTACAGAGAGACAAACCGCACTAGCTATTTTTCTATTAACATCATCCCCTGAAGATAAACTAATAAAATTTTTATTTGACATACTGTCGGCATTAGAAATTAACTTCTATAATGAGTGGCTTAGAGTCGATATAAAACTAACAAGAGAAGAAATAGCCGACATATTACATATAAGTATAATAAAGCTAGACTTAATGCTCGGTGACTTAAAAAAACAAAACTTAATAAAAAAGAAAGACAATAGAATTTATGTCAACCAAAAATTATTTTCAGAACTTTCACCTTGCCCTTTAGGTAGGGAAGATGCTAGCGGATGTAAATCTAATAACATGTTAAAATTCAAGTCTCAAAATATGATCCTCATGAATAACACTAAAAATTAAATAATTGAAAAATTCCAACATTCAATGTAAAACATTGAATCGTATCAATTGTTTCTACTTATTTAAATCCATCCTATAATGACAATTAAACCTTATTCATCAGAATGATATAAAACTGAACTTCATATATAGTAAAAGGCCTCTATAAAAGTGACAACAACTGAATAGAACCTGAACTTTACTTCCGTTTTACTAGTAAGGACCATAGGACTTTACGACCTAATTTATTATTAACAACCATACTAAATATTAAGATGAATACGCAAATAAGCTCATTAGATAATCCAACATCTAATCTAGATCAGGAAAAGAATAACAAAAAGGCGAATCATCTCTGATCCGCCTTTCTCTGTTTTTAGACTAATTTGGTCACAAACTTAATTCGTGACTCACACTAAGCAGCTATTACATAATTACGTCGCTGGCGATGCTAATGCAAGACGAATGTGCCTCGACATTTAAATTACTGACAATTTACCTCTCAAAGGCCGAATTGAGAAGATAAAAACAAACCAAACTGGACATTTAAAATTTAGACAATTAAGAACTCATCCCAATTACTTCTTTTTTCTTTTATCTTTCAAGGGCGCATAGCGATCGTTACTATCTTTATTAATATGAGGCCCAATAGCCGCCACAGCAATTTTCCACTGCGTCTCTGAAATTGGTATAAATCCAAAGTATAGTCTTTTATGATGAAAACTATTGTTCCCTTGCTTGTTTTTTTTAGAAGGTTTCAAATGAAATTGACAATCAAGTGAATCATATTCTTTCCCATCAATCGCAAAATCAAATCTAAAATTTTTATGAGGGGAACCTTCCACGGTACAATCAAAAGTAGCTTTTGTAGCTATATGAGTTAGTTTGTCTTTAGTAGACCTTATAGATATTGGGCTACATTCATTTAAAGCACTCAAACATTTTGTGAATGCGATACTATAGTTGCAAAAACCATCAGTAACACGTCCTAATGTAGAGAAACAATCTTTGTGGAATTCTAGGTTATTAAAAAAAGATGTAGCTCTTTCATAATAGCTCTTATTGTCTATAGGGAAATGACCTAAAATGAACTCATAATGTTGATAAAAAACCGTTTCATTAGTGAACAAATATTTTACGTTGACAGAAGAAGATGGGGAATAAACGATGGTATTCTCACGTTCATCGGTGTTTGGCTCTTTATCAGCTCTTTCTAATAACTCATCATGCGAAAACGAACGATTCATCCCTCTTAAATACGTTCTGTCCAACAATAGTCTAAACCGAGTTATGGCTCCTATATCAGTTCCATATTCAAAATTAGAAACCTGTTCATTAATTGAAAGTCCAAAATCTTTATTGTGCAAAATATCATTCGCAACCTCGAAAGAAACTTTTGTATATGCACAAAGCTTCCTTAAATTTGGCAAGCTTTTAAATTGATTCTCTAACTCTTCAAAGCTTCTAAAATTTGGAGAAGCAAAGCTAAAAGTTGATATCCCTATCAGTGTTTTCATTTATCTTTTCCACTAAGAAGTATGTCCATATCGATTAATTGCTGATCAAAAAACTCTTCCGGCCACTCCGATAGTTGCCCATCTTCATCCACTTTTATTTTCTTAACAATACTTGATTCTTCACCTGAAATTACTTGGTATAAAGTCAGATTTTTACAATCCACTTTAGATAAGCGAGGCATGATTCTTATACCATTTATTACGTGATCACTGTGCGTCTCTATAATTACTTGAACCCCAGCTTGAGCGGTCAGAGCTATTAATCTCCCCAAATAACTTTGCCCCTTAGGGTGGAGATGTGCTTCTGGGTTTTCTATAATCACCAAACTTCCAGATTTTGCATTTAATAAAGCTAATACTACAGGTAAAACATAACTCAAACCAAAACCAACATTAACAGCTCTGTATTCTTGCCCACCAAATGAGTATTGATTGGTTGCAATATCTGCATCTTTCAATGCGCTGGCTTTGATAAATACGCCAGGTGATATCTCTCCCATCCAATGAAACAAGTTATCAGAAAAGGAAGTTGTAGACCCAGCAGCAATATTAGGGTGAAGCCTAGGGTCTTCAGCATGAAAACGTTGAATTGTTTGTTGAAAACTATCTAATACTTGAGCTGTATATTCACCATTTATTCCCAACCAGCCCTTAGAGCGTCTCTGAGTAGAATAAGGGTAATAACTCCTTGGTCCCCAGCGCTCAGCAGTCAAATATGTAAAATTGTCCGAGTAAAATTGTTCTAGCTGATTTCGCAACTCATCATTGCTTAATCGAAGAAGAGGTAAAGGATCCTCATCAACTGACTTCCGCTTAGTAGAAGAAAACTCTTTCTCCTCATACCCCCAAGCAATAGCTCCTTGATCAAGATAAAATTCTATCTTTAAAGAGTCGTCATCTGCATTTCGGTTATGAACATCATCGTATGTTCCAGGTTGAATAAAATCACCTGTAAGTAACAATTCAGAAGCAAAGTTGTTCTGTAACGCTAAAAGTAAAGCTTGGATTACCGTACTTTTTCCAGCCGAATTGTTGCCACAAAAGACAGTCAAGTTAGTGAAATCAAAATCTTGTTTCTTGTAGCACTTAAAATTGATTAAAGACACTTTATTAATCATAGATCTTCCCTAATTTACTTTTCCAACAGACCTTTCGGTTGAAACTTCATTGATTCAACTTTATTTAATATCTTTGTAAAGGCCGCAAATCTATACAAAACTGTAACACGCTTACCTGTTGAGTTCGAAATTGCGTAATCAAACCCTCTTTCCTGCTCTTTATAAACAGAAGATTCCCACTCAACATCATCTACATCTTTATCGATATATCTGAGTAGCTCACTTTTAATTAACTTTGAGTTTTTTGGCTCTAATGCTAAATATCTTTGCTCGTCAGACATCATGGCAAAAGAAGATACTAATAGCTCAAACAAGACTTTATTTACTTTCCCTCCGGCTTCCTTCTTAAAAGCATCATTACCAAATATCGCTTTAATAGCTCTTAAAGAGTTTTTAAGTCGATAATCAATATCTTTAAAAATTGGAGCAGCGTCTTCTGGAGAACCATCTAATTCAAAACTGTACTGATTGAGAGTTTTCATTGCTTCACATAAGAAATCATCATTAGTTTTATAGTTATATGATTTAAAGCCTAAAATAAGAAATGATGTTGCTCTAAGGACATACTCAACATCTAACATTCTATCTGAGCTTATTTTTGCAGGAATGCTGTTAATAAATGTATCATCACTGGCAAAGTACTTACAAAATCTACTTGATGATCCTGGATAAAGAGCAGATCTTATCTCTTGATAACTTAAGTTTTTTCCATACGTATTTATTCTGTGGAATAACTCTCTTATCATTTCTTCACTATCGTTTGAGACTTGAATGAGGTGACCTTGAATTTGATACTCTCGAATTTTACGCTGTTCTTTTCTTGGTAGGTCTTTAAACATGAAAGTATTATATTGTGGAATTTGAGTTAGCTCTTTGAGTGCGAACTCACCTTTCATAAAATCAACAAGAGTTGTAGTTCTCTGAAGCCCATCAATTACTACCCAATCAAAGTCCACATCAGCTTTTGGATCCTTATTAGCCCTTTCCGCAAAATAAAATACGGGCAAGGGTAAACCTAATAAAATAGATTCTATTAACCTAGCCCTATCTTTAATAGGCCAAATCCGATCTTTACGCTGATATTCAGGCTTAAGATCTATTTCGTCATGTAATACCCTGTCGTATAGAAGTGATACTGTAGGGCTAATTTGAGTTATTCTAGTGGGAACTATTCCTTTTGAGACATTAACAAAGTCGGAATCTACACTAATCTGCTCATCAATAATATTATCTTCATCACTATCAGTCCCTAATGGAATAGAATCATCATCTATATCTGTATTATATGCTTCCGCTAAATCTATATTAACCACAGCTTCAGATAACTTGATCTCTAGATCTTTAATTCTATTTATTGTTTCTTGAACTGAGTCTACATCACTTTCGCCGGGATATTTCGTAAAAACAGTATTTAGACGATTCTCTAGAGAGCTTACAAGCTCCCTATGAATTATATAAAACTGAGATATATCAAAATCTCTATACCTATCTATTCTTTTTCTGACTTTTTTTGCTTCAATATTGGAGAGCTCTTTTAATGTCCCAAGCTCATGAGTGCTAGAGTCTTTTAGAAATAAGTGCTTCTTCTTTTCATATTTGAAGTGCTCTACAAAAGGGAGATTTGCTAAGATCGTTTCAGGTTGATGACGACTAGAGCCAGATCCGTTTAAAGCTTGATCAACACTTACATACCCTTTTTGCTCGAAAACACTCCATATTTTTTTTAATTCACTAAAAGTGCGAGTTCTTTTATTTGTACTCGACTTAACTAAGTATCGACTATTATCATAATCAACTTCTAATATAGTTATTGTTTCAGTTGAATTATTAATAGGTTGCAAATGAAGACCGACCATTCTCTCCAAGTATTGTAGAACATCAATAAATTGCATATTCGTTCCTTATTAAAAGCCAGTAATTACTATAAATCATCTTAACATTAAGCAGTTTAAATACTGAAAAATTCGAATAAATCATTTTAAAATATGAAGTTAATTCGCTCCAGTCAAACATGTTTATTCAAAAAACTCAAAACCGTTTCAGCTAGACCTTTTGCCGCTACATAAGGCACACCATTACCTATTGTCTTAAACATATTGCTTAATGTCATGTTTTCAGGGAAGTGAAACTCTGGAGGAAGTGTTTGTATAGCTAAAGCCTCTGCTGCACTTAATCGCCTCGCTTTATAAGGATGCAGGTGTACTTCATTGTTACCATATGCAGCTGTTGGCGAATACCTCCAGCGATGAAGCCTTTTGAAAGACTTCTTAGAATTATCACCCTCTTTAATTACTTTAAACTTATCAGATTTGGGCTTAAAAAAGTGTTTAGCGTTTGGATGATTCTCAACATCATTTTTCTCAAACCAATACTGAACTGTCAACTTAGACATTTCATCACTTATCGGTAAAGGTGAAATAGTCTTGGAATTTTCAATAAAGTCATCAGTTGCTGGCCACAACTTCTTATCCAGTAATTTCTTAGAATCTGCTATTAGTCTGCTTTTCCAGTCAAAAGTATCTTCTAAATCGCAATCGATTAATGAAGACTTGATACCGAACATTAAAATTCGATCTCGATCTTGCGGTGCTCCATATTCGAGAGAATTAGTGAGTCTATCTGTAATTTGGTAACCAGAAGACTTTAATAGCAGCTTAATCTCTTCATAAAACTCTCTATGCCGCTTGGTCCTCCATAACCCCTTCACATTTTCAAAAATAAAAAAGTCTGGCTGATCTTTCAAAATCAGATCAATATAGGTCTGGGTTAACTTACCATTATCTCCTTCACGTCCTTTATTCTTCCCCCCGACAGAAAAGTCAGGGCACGGTGGTCCCCCAATGAAACCCACTAACCTTTTCGATTTCTTCGCATCTGCTACAACCTGACTAAACCACTCCCTTTGGGGTCCAGACAAAAACTCCTCGATACTTTCATTACTATAACCAAAACACGGTGAGGAGTGTTTCATTTGGTTTCTCGTATACTTGTAAGCATCAAGAAAAGGCTTATGGAATTCATTAACAAACGCGATTTCGAAACCCGTGTTTTCAAAGCCTAAATCTAAAAAGCCTGAACCAGAGAAGAATGAGAATAATAAAGGTTTCGTCATAAAATCGCTTTTTACACCACAAAATAATAAGTTTAGCCAGTTATAATAACACGAATCAACAAGAACTATAACACCTTTAAGTCTATGAAAATAAATAATTTTCACACTAAATAAAACAAAGACTTACACCACATCAACTAGAATTATGAAACAATTTCAGATTAATCTCCTTAGCAAAAACGTGGAGGTAAAAACGTATACAGTAAGCTCTTCTCATGTTTAAACAACCACATATACGCTGCATTCTCAGCTTGCTTAATCTGATTTCGCGTAAAGCTTGGGTTGTCTCTGATACACTTTTCCAATATTGCCAGCATTTCATCTCGTTTGGCTTTATACCTAATCCTAGCTCTCAACTCTTTGATTTCTGGGTAGCACTTGAGTACTTGTTCCACAGCTCCCTGAGAAATCCCCAAATCCGTTGCAATATCTTCAGTTGGTTTACCTATGAGTAGCTTCCGCCAAATAATTCGTCGCTCTTTGTCGAAAACCTTACTGGGGCGAGTAGCTATAGGGACTTGATATTGAATCGCCCTTGCTTTTAATGTTGCGATAGATACGCCTGCTGACGCAGCTACCTTTCGAAGACTTTGACCATTGATAAGCAGGTTAATAAAATAGGACCAATCCAGCTCTACTTTTATCGATTGATTGTTAGGCAAGGCATCACACGTATGTTCCGATGCTATGAATTTTTTTAAATGCTCCCAACTGTCAAATAAAGAGAAGATAAATGCAAAATGCTGTAAAGGATGGTGCTGAACACTTCTTTGATAAAGTAAACACTGAGGAAAATAATCCTTCTTGACTTGGTGATAGAGTGTTCGAAAATGCTGTGTTTTATCACATAGCCTCTCTAAGTATTTTTGAACTAGCTTGTGTAGCGTTGCCTGCCTGACACGCCCACACTGCGTGAGCAAACCAAGCTCCCTCAAACGATCCCAATACGCATTATATAAATCAGGTAAATGGATATCGCAGTTGAGATCGTGTAGTTCAGATGCCAGTAAAGACGAAAATCGATATTCTTCACCATCAAATACTTCTATATTTAGATTTTTATTTTCCTTTGGTAAAAGCAACTTTATTGGAGAGCACACTTCGCTGTTCAAAATGCACTTATGCTTAGGACACGATAATGCCCCTGTAATTTGATGTTCCAGATGCCAATATGTGGTCCCGTAAGTATCAATATTTTCCTTCATACATAAGGGGCAAGATTTCAACTCCTTTCCATACGTGAATCTACTTGCCACTATTCCTAATTGACTCTGTAAACTTTCTGTTTTACCCGTCCTGAGTGAGTCATAAAGCCTTAAGCACATATCAGGCGATAAAAATGGTTCGTAATAATGAAAGCTCGTCATCTGGTTAATAAGAGTAGGCATATCAATCCCACTTAATCCTTCAAACTCATTCAAAAATGATGGGAATTCGTTATTGGGGCGAGAACCATTTATTTTAAACAACTTCAATGTATTGCCTTTAAATGAAGCTTGAGCAGAAACCAGGTGAAATCGGCAAAGCAGGCTATAAACAGTTTCATCGGGTAAAGGCTTTGGGAAAAAAGAGTACACAGGACCGTGCTCTAGCGATTTTCTAACCAGTAAGCAAGAGCCAACCAATACACATAATTTCTAACACCATGACTTTTATGTTGGCCCGCAAACATCGATCTCAGTATATTGATAGTTCCTCTCTCTGTTGGTCTGGCAAAATCCCTAAAAAGGTATCTTAATAACTCATCCCCCAATACTTTTTCGAAATCCACATTCAATTCCTGACATACCTTCAATCTCCCCGCACGCTTTGAGACAGGCAAGTTTAGCCTGGAGACAATGTTATCCTTTAAATCCCATAGCGGTATTTGTAACGATGCATCATCCTCTAAATATGAATCAATAAAATCCTGCCATGATATGATTGTACTGGAAGGTTCTATCACTAAAGGCGACCAATTCATATTCTGATGAGGCAACTGTTCATAATACAAATTTTTGATTGGTGGGTTTGCAGTCTGAAGCACACACCTGTGTTTGTAACATCTAAAACTACTGGTTATTTGATGCTTCGCATGCCAAAAACTAGTCCCATAGTGGTTTAAATCTTCTTCTCTGCAATCTGCGCAGCTATGCCAATCTGTTGAAAATGAGAACATCTGCTGCTCATTCATATGCGTGTAAAAGGATATTAATTTTTCTAATTCAGATACGGGCTTTCCAGTCGATATTTGCCAAGGTACTAGTGATAGATTATTGGAAAAAACATCATGATTAGTTTCTAGTAACTTATAGAGTTGAGATGTCGTGCCGCAAAATATTTTGTTGGCTGTTATACCTCGATCAAAAATACCTCGCCGCTTTTGAAAAGATAGAAAATCGTCTTCTCCTGATGCTAAATAACTCCTTAACATCCATGAAAAAGTATGTTCACCAGGCAATATCTTACAATGAGGCATACTCATATTGGCAAATCCTCGTAACCATCGTCTTCTTTCGGTAAATTTGTTGGTACTGATGCAACTTGCTTCTCTAGCCGTTTAAAAGTAGCTAACTCTTTTTTAGTAAAGCTGTACTCCATCATGTAAGGTTCAATCTGTTCGATAATTGCTTTTGACTCTTGGCCTGTAAATTTATTCTCATCAGCAATTTTCAATAACTTTTTAATGAGCTTTGTAGTTTCGACATCTAAATCTGAATTTGTCGTCATCAGGTCATCGAAAGCATCAATTTTCCCATGTTTTAATGCTAAAATTGCAGGCTTCATAATCGAAAATTTCAAATTAAAAACAGTGGCTAACACTTCCTTTGAAAATTTATGTATTCCGTTTCTCAAACAATATTTGTTTGCCTGCTCAATAAGAAAAAATAAACAATGAGGTACACCACAAGTGTACTCGTAAACTCTTTGAACTAGCTCTTGAGTTAACTCTTGATATTCGTTAGTTAATTGATAACTCCATGCATACTCTACCAGCATTTTCCAGTCTTCAGATTCAGCGGAAAAATTAGCCCAATCAACTGGCATCCCTAGGCGACGAGCATTAGTAAAAACTTTGTTAGACAGTCGGTTTGCTTTAAATGTACCAATTTTGATAGTTGGTATTCTTGCTTCATGAGAAAAACGGTCAAATAAGGTAAAAATCAATGCTCGCTCATTGGGTGATGAAAAGCAGATGTTATGGATCTCATCAAAAATGATCATTCCTATTAATAGCGTTGTACATAAAGTAATAATCTTATCTATACACACTGATCTTTTCAGCGACCCATACTGCGTTTCATAGTCTGTCCCATACACGGCATCTATTTTTGAAGCTATAGCCAAACATATGGACTTGCTGTCTGCCTCTCCGGGAATATTGACTTTTATATAGTTAATATGAGTCGTCTCAACGCCAAGAGGTCCATCATGAGGGTGAATCAAAACAGGTGGAATAAGCGCAAGAATGCTATCAACAACGGTAGTTTTTCCCATTCCAGATATACCGGTAAATTTAATATTAGGGGCCGTTGTTCTTGTTCGCTGATACGTTTTCGTTGCTATATTGTTCTTCCACTTTTCAGTGTTAGGATCTAACGGGTTTCGACTAATAAACCCTTCTTTTAAGGTATTAAGGAGATCACAATAAATATCAAAATATTCTGAAGTTGGACAAACAGATTTCATAATCTCTGACGCCAATAACTCCCTCGTTTCCACATCGAAACTATCCAGTTGCTCAGGAACTTCAACCAAGTCAACGACAGCATCCCAGAAAGCTTCCTGAGACAAACGTATTGGTAGGCATTCAATCAAAGGATTACCGCTGAGAATAGGTGAGTTTAACTTGTGATATTGCGCAACTTGAAACCCCATTAACTTTTACCTCGACGATTGTTTTTTAGCCGCTCTTTCATTTTCTGTGCGAATGGATGCGCTGCTTCTGATGAAGTTTGTTCCACAGATGGGTCTGTGCTCTCAATCTCGCTATCACTATTTCGAGCCTGATCGATCCCGGCTCCTGTCATTTGTTTAAATTGATTTGAAGAAGCTTCAATTTCACGTTTGATTGCTTCATCTCTATTTGCTGATAAGTCTTGAGAGTTTGCTGCATTAGCACTAATCTGCTGCTTTTCAAGTAGTGCATTCGCAACAATATTTTCAGCATTAATTCGGACAGCACTTAAATTTTCTTGATAAGATATTGATAGTTTATTATTTTCAATTTTCTCTTCTTTTTTATAATTAGCAACTAACTCTGCTGGCATGTTTTCATACAATCGGTCAACTGGTTGTAAATAAGCAGGCTTCAAACCATCTGGCGTATCTATATAGATAACGCCTAATGAGTAACGCATAAAGCGACAAGGATACTTCGGCAGTTCTTTTCCTCTTTTAACGTCTTGTACTCCGTTTTCCAATATCCATTGGCAGTTGTATTTCAATCCCTTAGATGATTTGCCAGCGGACTTAAAATACCGACCAGGTAGCAGTATATATTCTCGATGTACTGTGACCTGCCCAACCTCTAAAAGTGAAAAATATAATTCAGTCTCATTAACAGGTTTTAAATAGCCGGGTCTATGCTTAAGTCCCCATTCAAATTTAGACATTGGAACCTTCTGTACCCCATCTTGCTTCATTTCCTTTGTTAAAGTCAGGCTCTCAACAGGCGCAAAGTTATTATAGGTAGTGATAAAGTCAATAAGTAGCTGATACAACTCACGAATATTTAAAAGAGCATCTTTTCTCAAATTTCGTTTTAAATAATCAGCTATATTTTTCCTTCCCACCCCAGGAACAAGCCCAAACAAGAAGTCCTCTAGAGACTTATGTTTTCGCTCTACTGCACCTTTCTGGTTTGACCGACCTTCGGTATTATAAATCTGTTCGATATGTGCATCTTGGCTTAAGGATCTCTCTAATTCAGCTTTAAACTCATGATTATCGACCATAATGCATCTGCATTTACCAGAGATATTAAAAGGATGATTAAGCTTTATACCGATTTCTTCACAGAACTTTGTTTTATCTCGAAAGGCTATAAAAATAATTTCACGCGCTGTGTGAGCAGACGCTTTTGCAAATGTTAACAATAGTGCAACCCACACTGAGCTGAATAAATCTACAACAGAGTAACAAGTTGGCCGCCCAACTCGTTTCTGACGAGTTGGATCGAATTCATCCACTAATTCAATTGCTAAAGGTGTCTCATCAATTTGATATACATGCCCAGGACCTTCAGCATAAAACTCTTCTAGATTTCCTTTTAAACCTGCCACATCTTTGTGGTGCTGATCAGAAGTTCCTTGTGCCTCTTGCTCCTTAGCTTTATTTTTGTTCCTAAACTTGGACGCATAGTTTTCAAACTGTTTTAGAGATAATAGTAGTTCGGCATCCCAGCGTTTTAACTTTGAGATCTCACCGGTATGAATATCAATGACAGGGTCACTTGCATAAGTGTCGAGATAAACTTGATAAGCTTCAGCATAGCTAAGTGGTGCCCTTGTGAATATTTTCTTTCTAATAATTGTTTCAATATGCCGCTTATCGTTATCATTAATCATTCGCCCAATAGTGCCATCGCCTCTTTCTGGCCCAGTTTTTTTGAGGTATGTTTTATTTTTTCCATGCCCACTGCCGGGTTTTCTTAGGAATGCATTTTTATTTGAGCCTGCTTTCAAAAAACGATTAACCCATTGATACAATTGCGTTCTATTCACTGTAACGCCTAATGATTTAGCTATCAGTAAACAATTTTTTACCGTATTTTTCCCATAAGTATTGGAAAGTGAATACTCCTCTATGTTTCGTATGATTGGCTCAATAACTCGGAACTTAGCGTCTCTTAACTCTCTTTGCTCAGCCGTTAAGCTCTCATCACTTACAAGTAAATGAGCAGGTGTATCTAAAATAGCCTTCCTCAAAATCAAACTATCTAATTCGTCATAAATAGCCTTTAAACTAAACAGGCTCGGTTTTTGCTCCTTAGTCATATTTACCATAAGCACCCGATCTGTGGTGCCGTCAATAAACACAACAATGTGAGGCTCAACAATTAAAGCTGACTCATTCTCAACGCCTGGAGTTAAAAGATCGTCAAGTTGTAGTTCATCAGCCACGATTAACATCACAACCTAATTGCTCAAGAGATAACTCATACCTTAATTTAATAGAAGATAGGTTTGCTTTAATATGCTTATTCCAGATACAAAACTGGCAAATCTCAACAGACTCTTGATAACTGATACCGAGCTCTAAAGCGATTGCTGTGACTAGCTCGCTCAAACGTTGCTTTTTATAACTTAAACCTTTTTTGCTAAACAGTTGTAGCCATCTCGGATGAAATATTTGTAACTTTACGGAAAGAGAGCATGAAGGAAAAAGTTGCTCTAAATTTTGGGCAAAAATTGTTTTTATTTGCTCACTCAATATAAGATACCAAGTTGCCCCTTTCGATTCCCAAAACGCCTTTTCTATTTTTAATTTATTGTCTAAATTTTTTCGCTGAGCTTCTGATAGATTTTTAAAAGCCTTTGTGTCTTTTATCGAGTATACAACTAACTTCCCAGACAAAGTTTTACACACAAAGTCGCTTGTCATTACGACTTCTACACTTCGTGAATATGGATATGTTGGATAACGAACCCCTAATTGCTTAGCGACACCGATGACTCGCTCAAGCGGCAGCAAAGGATACTGTTCTTTAATCGATACAAACTTCTTTGAAAAACGTAAGCGGTAAAAAAACATTCTCTCATTAGTAGATAATAAGTCTCGATCTTGCCCTCGCTCTTCAAAGTCGGGGGTTCGCGATTTGCTACCCATTGATTTTATATCTTGAGTGGTAATAAAGGAGTAATAAAGACGACTGTGTTTATTTAATTTTTCAAACTTACGAACCCAGCCATCGCGCACCTCTCTGGTAATATTTTGACGTCTCTTCATCGTAAAACTTAATCAATAAATCAATTATTGATTAAAAGAGTAAATCACATTTGCAAAAATATCAAATTTTCGATCAAAATCAATAACTTATAATAATATAGCGATAATTAAATGCCTGTCAAAACTCTCCTCATGCACAAACGTAAGCACTTAAAATGCCAATGAATTATCATCTTGGGAAGTTATATAAAAACCACAGAAAATAGACATCTAGAGATCCAGATTTAAAGTCTACTTGAATAAGTAAATCGGAACTTTCAAATGAGAAATTGATCAAAATACGTTCGAATTTGAAGTAGGTATTAAAGCCATTAATCAAAGGAGGTGGCTTCCAAAACTCCCTTCCGCTATTCCTTGACTGATAGGAACTTCATGCATCATTAATGCGTTACTTCATTCCTTTTGATAGAGCTCAGCGTAGGTCTCTGAATAAATAAGCTCTGGAATATTCATTAAAACCACTACTTTTTAAGATTGCTTTTCGGTTAAACCCGGTTTAATAGTTACGGCCAGCTCTTCATTGCTAGCGTTGCTCTAGTCTTTCGTGAAGACGCGTCTGTAAAAATCGCTTACCTATAAACCTCTAAGATAGCTGCATTACTTTTTCTATCGAGTTCCATAATAGTGTTAATTTCCAGTATTGTGCCTAATATATTGACGATATAGTGCAAAAAAGCATTATTACGTAACCAAAGCCTACCGTACGATTTTCAGATCGTGTATGAGTCATTGCAACTGATTTGATTGGAGATAGAATTCCCAAACACAATCCAAAATTTGAATCCAATGTTAAAATTTTCCTTCTGTACTCCCAGATTGATAAGTTTCAGCAAGCTCAGTAGCACTTACCTCAAATAAACGAAGTGCAGCGCGAGCTGAAGATTGCGATTCAATACGAGCAAACAACTCTTCAAATTGCATTGCATCTCTGCGCTTTTCAAGTTGTTCTATCAAAGCAGGTTCACCATGTTGGTATACGTCTGGTATATCTAGGTTAATGACTTTGTCCAAAAAGCGCTGCCCAGTGTAATTTTCAATACGGCGAACATGTTCCTTCTCCATGACAAATACGACATCAGCCCAAGTTAATAATTCTTCACTACACAAGGTCGTGCCGTTTCGCTTGCACTCTTTCTCGCTCAAACCCGCTGAGCGATAGACGCGTAGTGGATCTTTCTCCGCAAAGTAGTCTTCAGCTGTTTTGCTGCGATTTAAATTCGATGTACATAAAAATAAGATATTCATTACAACTTCTTCTCAGTTGACTGCTTGAGCAGCTGCTTGATGCAATAGTCTCTGCGTATCATCAAATAATGCGCCAAAGTCTTTCTCATTAAGCTGGGGTGGTAGCATCAGCTGAACGGTTGGAATGTGTGTCTTAGGGCAAACCGCAACATGCAATACCTCAACAATCCCATCTCCCACCATTTCGGATAACGTTCGGAACAACCGATGTAAAACAAACACAAAAGCATCATCAACCTGCAAAGGGCTGTAGAAGAATACATTAGGTGAGTAATCTCTAAGATGCTGTTCAAGTACAGTCGCATACATATCGGGAGCTCCTAAACCGATCAAAAACTATCGTTTAAGAATGAACTAGAATTAGGAAAAAATCTCGGAAGTGTCACTAAAATTTCGCTAGACAAGAAGATTTCCACGACTGCTTCGAGCAAACTGTGTTGCCATTACAACACTTCTCAAATCAGTCAAACAGTAATAAATGACCTTGAGTTGACCCCCAATCGTCATCATTGGACTTTTTAATTAGGATGAAAAGGCAAAAAAATAGACAAACCGGAGTTTGTCTATTTTTTTATAGGTTTGTCTAAATTTTAGATGTCGCTACACACGAAGCGAGGTTCAACGCAGCATTATCGAGGCTAAGTGACCATTTTACTTATAGTCGTCAATCGGTGCACAAGAACACATCAAATTACGGTCGCCATAAACGTCATCGATACGGTTAACCGTTGGCCAGAACTTGTTAGCCTTAACCGCGGCGCTTGGGAAGACCGCCATTTCACGGCTGTATGGACGTGAATCAAACTCGCTGTCCATGATGTCAGCCATGGTGTGTGGCGCATTGTGCAGTGGGTTGTTATCCACTGGCCACTCGCCTGCTTCTACTCGGGCGATTTCGCCACGAATTGAGATCATCGCATCGATGAATCTATCTAGCTCAACTTTAGACTCAGATTCGGTTGGCTCTATCATTAAGGTTCCAGCAACAGGGAAACTCATGGTTGGCGCGTGGAAACCATAGTCGTTTAGACGCTTAGCGATATCCATTTCGGTCACGCCAGACGCTTCTTTAAGCGGGCGCAGATCGATAATACATTCGTGAGCAACGCGGTCATTACGGCCAGTGTAAAGCACTGGATAATGAGCAGATAGCTTCTTCATCATGTAGTTAGCGTTAAGCAGTGCCACTTGGGTAGATTGTCTTAAGCCTTGGAAACCCAGTAACTTAATGTACATCCAAGTGATAGGCAAAATGCTAGCGCTACCGTATGGTGCAGCCGATACAGCGCCGTTGTTGTCTGATTCACGACCATGTTTAACCACGGCGTGACCAGCAACAAATGGCGCAAGGTGAGCTTTAACACCAATAGGACCCATACCTGGTCCGCCGCCGCCATGTGGGATCGCGAAGGTTTTATGCAGGTTAAGGTGAGACACGTCGGCACCGATGAAACCAGGAGAGGTTAAGCCCACCTGCGCGTTCATGTTGGCACCATCGAGGTA
Source organism: Shewanella mesophila (assembly GCF_019457515.1). Classification (NCBI taxonomy): domain Bacteria; kingdom Pseudomonadati; phylum Pseudomonadota; class Gammaproteobacteria; order Alteromonadales; family Shewanellaceae; genus Shewanella; species Shewanella mesophila. The sequence goes on along the minus strand of NZ_CP080421.1, from coordinate 885,209 downwards.
AACCTGACCACCATGGTTATGGATGATCTCGCAGATCTCGCCGATGGTTTCTTCATACACACCGTGAGTCGATGGGTAAGTGACCATGATGCATGAAAGATTTTCGGCCACTTCGGCAGCTTTAATCTTGAGATCTTCCAGATCGACGTTACCCGCTTTGTCACATGCGGTAACCACGACTTTCATGCCCGCAAGCTGTGCTGACGCTGGGTTAGTACCGTGAGCCGATTGTGGGATTAGACAGATGTTTCTGTGCGCGTCGCCACGTGATTCATGGTATTTCTTAATGGCTAATAGGCCCGCGTATTCACCCTGTGCACCTGAGTTTGGCTGCATGCAAACCGCGTCGTATCCCGTGATATCAACAAGCCATCTTGATAGCTCTTCGATAAGCTCGGCATAACCTTGCGCCTGATCTTGTGGGCAGAATGGGTGCATGTTGCCAAACTCTGGCCAGCTAACGGGCATCATCTCTGTTGCCGCGTTTAGCTTCATGGTGCATGAGCCTAACGAGATCATAGAGTGGTTTAGGGCTAAATCTTTGTTTTCGAGACGCTTGATGTAACGCATCATCTCGGTTTCGCTTTGGTAGCGATTAAACGTTGGGTGAGTCAAGATAGCATCGGTACGCACAAGCTCAGCAGGAATTGAACTACTGCCATTAGCCACAATGCTGGCATCGATTGCAGCAACGTCTAAGCCATGACCTTCACCTAAAATGACATCAAATAGCTGAGTAATATCGGCGCGAGTCGTTGGCTCAGAGATGCTTACCCCTAAGATACCATCGCTATCAACACGTAGGTTAACACCCGCAGCAGCTGAGCGTGCAACAACGGCAGCACTATCGGCAAGCTTAAATGAAACGGTATCGAACCAAGTCTTGTTGACCAGTTCTACGCCCTTAGCGCTTAGGCCTGCGCCCAAGATATCGGCAAGACGGTTAATACGCTGAGCAATGGTTTTAAGCCCTTGTGGGCCATGGAATACGGCGTAGAAAGAGGCCATGTTGGCCAATAACACCTGTGCAGTACAGATGTTTGAGTTGGCTTTTTCGCGGCGGATATGTTGCTCACGAGTTTGCATTGCCATACGCAGTGCGCGATTACCGCGAGCATCTTGTGATACACCGATAATACGACCCGGAAGTGAACGCTTGTGCTCGTCACGAGAGACGAAGAATGCCGCGTGTGGACCACCAAAGCCCATTGGTACGCCAAAACGCTGCGCGCTACCAAAAACAACATCTGCGCCCATGGCACCTGGTGATTTAAGCATGACCAGTGACATGATGTCGGCTGCAACGGTAACGACCGCTTTTTTCTCTTTTAGCGCAGCAAATAGCTCGGTGAAATCACGAATTTCACCATGGCGGTTGCTGTACTGGAACATAGCGCCAAATAGCTCGTAGTTAACGGCCTCTTCTGCTGGGCCAGTCACAACCTCAAAACCAAAACACTCGGCGCGGGTTTTCACCACGTCGACAGTTTGTGGGAATACGTCATCGGCAACGAAGAAGATATTGGCTTTTTTAGCCTTAGAGACGCGTTTCGCCAGCGCCATTGCTTCGGCAGCTGCGGTTGCTTCATCGAGTAATGATGCTGAGGCTAAATCAAGACCGGTTAGATCCATCGACACCTGTTGGAAGTTTAGAATAGCTTCTAGACGACCTTGAGCGATTTCTGGCTGATATGGAGTGTAGGCTGTGTACCAACCTGGGTTTTCAAGCACGTTGCGCTGGATAACACTTGGCACTAGTGTGCCGTGGTAACCCATGCCGATGTAGCTTTTAAACACCTTGTTTTTATCGGCAATGGCGCGAATAGCGGCCATACCTTCGGCTTCGCCACATGCACTGCCAACCGCAAGGTCGCGGCCTAGACGAATCGACTCAGGTACGATCTGCTGTGTTAAATCTTCTAAAGATTCTGCACCAACGAAGTTCAGCATCTCTTGCTGTTCAGCGCTGTCCGGGCCAACGTGACGACGGATAAATAGTTCGTGCTGCTCTAACTGAGTGAGTGTTTCTTTGGTCATGTTAAACCTAGTTCCATATTTGCCAGTATCCTACCTGTAGGGGGGTGGTGTTACCGGTCTCGTTTTTAATGTTGGGCTGTATAACGAACAAAGCCCCATGTCACATTGTCACGGGGCTTTGTTGATATCGACGCTTACTCTTCGTCGATAACTTCTTGATAACCTTCGGCATCAAGCAAGCTGTCTATTTCTGATTCATCAGAAGGCATTATGCGGAAGAACCAACCGTCACCGTATGCATCACTATTAACTAGCTCTGGAGAATCTTCTAGTGATTCGTTTACTGCGATCACTTCACCAGAGATTGGTGCGTAGATGTCAGATGCGGCTTTTACAGACTCAGCAACGGCGCAGTCATCGCCAGCGCTAACCGTATCGCCAACTTCTGGTAGCTCAACGAATACCATATCACCGAGTAGTTCTTGGGCATGTTCGCTGATACCAACAGTGTATGAACCGTCTGACTCCTTGCGGATCCATTCGTGTGAAGAAGCGTATTTGAGTTCAGCTGGAATATTGCTCATTGTTTTTGTTCCTTGTTCCGTAATGCTAAATTTACTAATCAGACAATGCGTTGATTGTTACTGTTAAGACATAAGTTCGGTTACTTGCTAGTTGACGAGGTTAGCCCAAATTCTTTGGCTATTTGTGGAGCTAGCGCGCAATTGAACAATCTCATTTGCGACTTTAATCCCTCAAATAGCCCAATTGGCTATTGCCTCGTCAACTTATTAGAAAGCTTGTTTACCGTTGCGTACAAAGCTAGGTGCGATAACTTTAACAGCCACACGCTTTTTACGCATATCTACTTCTGCGACTTCACCAACAGAATTAGGTACACGCGCCATTGCAATAGAATAGCCTAAGGTTGGCGAGAATGTACCACTGGTAATAGTGCCTTGTTGTTCAACGCCATCAGCGTCGGTAAAGAACACTGACATGCCAGGACGGATAACGCCCTTCTCTTCCATCACCAAGCCCACAAGCTTATCTGTTCCAGCGGCCTTAATAGCGGTTAACGCTTCACGACCGATAAAGTCACGATCTTGTGGTTCCCACGCGATGGTCCAGCCCATGTTGGCCGCGAGCGGGTTAACGCTTTCGTCCATATCTAAGCCATATAGGTTCATGCCTGCTTCTAAACGAAGCGTGTCACGGGCACCTAAACCACATGGCTTAACGCCATTGTCGAGTAATGCTTGCCAAAGGGCGGCCGCTTCATCTTCAGGGACAATGATCTCGTAACCCGCTTCACCGGTATAACCAGTAGTGGCAATAAACAAGGAGCCAGATTGCACACCAAAGAAAGGCTTCATTCCTTCTACTGCAGCATTTTGCTCGGCAGTAAATACGATTGCCGCTTTGGCTTTAGCGTTAGGGCCTTGAACGGCAATCATCGCCAGCTCAGGACGCTCAGTAATCGTGACATCGAAGCCTTTAACTTGCTCATTGATCCAAGCTAAGTCTTTTTCACGAGTCGCAGAGTTAACGACCACACGGTAATGAGTGTCAGTGAGATAATAGGTGATGAGGTCGTCGATCACGCCAGCATTGTGGTCTAGCATGCCGCCATAAAGCGCCTTACCAGGTACTTTTAATTTGGCTACGTCGTTGGCCAATAGCTTACGTAGAAATTCACAGGCCTCGCTACCCGTGACATCAACCACTGTCATATGAGAGACGTCAAACATACCTGCGTCTTGACGTACAGCGTGGTGTTCTTCAATTTGAGAGCCGTAGTTTAGCGGCATGTCCCAACCATGGAAGTCAACCATCTTGGCATTAGATTCCAAGTGCTTATTAAAGAGTACAGTTTTATTAGCCATTATTATCTCTTCTTTATGCCCTTTTCGGGTCTTGCCTGGCAGCAACCACATAACGAAAACGTAAAGGTAATGACCTGACCGATAGGTTCGGCAACCAACTCATTTATCAATTTAGTCTTAACTATGCGGCACCTAAGTGTGCTTTATAGACACACCTGAACGTAGGGTACGTTGGGCCAGGATGTGATTGCAAAGATGAATTTTTGCATCAATTGCGTTGAATAAGATGCATCGACCACGCTTAGTCTAAACATGGTCAATGGTATCAAAATGCGGCGAAATTATACCTTGCGTCACAGTTTTGTATACAAGAGAATTTTCTAATCCGAACGGTTTTAGCATTACTTTTTCTCATGTTAAAAATGTAGTTTTTTTACATAAAAAAGAGCCGTCGAAATGAAAAAACCTCAAGCGTCTGTATTTAAAAATAAAATAATAAAAATCTGTTATTTTCTCAGCGGCTATTTGCACAGCGTCGGCAGACGAGATTTGTTACCCATCGCCTGCTGCATAAACAGTGTTTTCACAGGAGAAAAGTTATCGACCAAGTTTAGGCCAAGATCTCGCAGCGCTTTCTTAATTGGATTACTGCCATCGAATAAGCGCTTAAAGCCCTCCATTGCGGCAATCATCTCCAATGCATCGGCTTTACGCCAGCGCTCTAGTGGACGCAAATTAGCATAATCACCAATATCTTTACCTTTACGCTTAAGCTCTGCGAGGGATTCAATGGTGGCGGCGGCATCGAGGAAACCTAAGTTAACGCCCTGGCCAGCTAACGGATGGATGGTGTGGGCCGCATCCCCAACCAAAACCAAACGGTGGCGAGCAAAGTGGCGGGCATAACGCATGCGCAGCGGAAAGGCTTGTAGCTCACTGGCTAACTTACACATCCCAAGCTTACCGTCGAATGCAGCGGTGAGGCTGCGCTCAAATTCTGTGGTGTCGCCATCTAATAGCGCTTGCGCCTTGGTAGGTGGCACCGACCACACGATAGAGCAGAGATCGGGTTCAAATAGAGGTAAAAATGCTAATGGACCCTCGCTAAGAAATACCTGCCTAGCGGTGTCGTTGTGGGGGAGTTCTGTGCGGATCGAGGCCACGAGGGCATGATGACCATAATCCCAAAAGGTCATCGGGATCTTACACTGATCGCGCACCCACGAATTAGCCCCATCGGCGCCAATCACTAAGGCTGCCGACAAGTTGTCGCCATTATCTAAAGTGAGCCAGGCTTCTCGCTCGCCAAAGGCAATTTTATCTAAACGGCGATTTTCAAGGTGGGTGATTTCACTCAGTTCAGCAACTCGAGTCGCTAGCCCATGAGCAATGTTATCGTTTTCAATAATGCTGCCTAGGGTCTGCTCGCTAATACTGTGCGCATCGAAACCTATTTTACCTAGGCCATCCTTGTCCCATACGGCCATCTTTTGATAGGGCCCGATACGAGATTCATCGACATAAGCCCAAGCGCCAAGATGGGTGAGTAAACGTTGGCTCGCCTTATTAATCGCGCTGACGCGCAAACGAGCCCCTCCCGAAACGGCTTGGGTTTCGCCCGCATCGATAACCACGACTCGCAACTCTTCCATTGCAAGGCCTATGGCGGTTGCCAGTCCCACCATACCACCACCAACAATGGCTACATCATAGGTTTGTGTACTGAACATAGGATTATCCTTTATAAAAACGAAGTCGTTGTCTGAGGTGATTTCCAGCCCATTGCCTTTCGAGCGATAGGCGTTTTAAGCGGTGGGCACCACGAAAGCAGTCGAAGGCCCAAGTTACGTCCGGCGACCAGTGGCCAATACTGATTAGAGAAGCCGCGCACTAAAAACTCGACGTTGTTAATGGTGGACTCTCTATCATCAGTGCGCTCGGCGAGGTATTGGTGAGTCAGCTTAGCACCGCCAATATCTTCATCATGGATTAACGCTGTGCGCACCTGATCGATTAAACACACTAGATCTCGCAATCCTAGGTTAAAGCCTTGCCCGGCGATAGGATGCAGCGTCTGGGCGGCATTGCCAATAAAGACGGTGCGTTGATAGATAGGCCTTTGCATATAAGAAAGTTTTAGAGGATAGGCGTGACGCTCACCCACATCGATAAACTCCCCAGCCCTAAAACCAAAATCACTTTGCAGTGTTGATAAAAATTGCGCTTTCGATGCCGCTAACATCTGCTGTGCTTTTTCTGGTGATAAGGCCCACACAAGGGATACCCTCGCCTGACCGTCGACATTAGCCATTGGCAATAGGGCTAATGGCCCTGTGCCAGTAAAGCGCTCAAACGCCCATTGTTCGTGAGGCTTATCGGTAGCGATATTAGCCACCACCGCGACTTGTTCAAAATCGACCTGCTCAAGTGGTAATTTAAAGTCGCGCCTAACAATAGAATTGAGTCCATCGGCGGCCACTACTAACTTAGCGTTAAACTGATGACCGTCATCTAACAGCAGTTGATTGCTATCGACCCCGGCTGTAATAGTGGCAACCTTAGCGGGGCAGTAAAGCTTAACCTGCTGTTTATCGAGTAAGCTAAATAGCGCCGCACCGACTCGCTGTAACTCCACCACTTGACCGAGATAAGGCAGATGAAAGTCATTGGCATTGAGGGTAGTCATGCCGAAATGACCACGATCGGAGACATGAATGTTTTCAATAGCGGTGCCAAGATGCATAAGCTTTGGCCAGAGTCCCAAGCGCGTGAGTTCGAAAACAGAACCTTGGGCGATGGCAATCGAGCGAGCATCGAAGCCTGGATGCTCAGCGCCGGGGCGACTCGCCTCAATTAGCGCTATTTTAAGAGGACGTTTAAGCTCTTCTGACAGTTTGGCTAGCCCTAACGCTAACGTCGCACCAGCCATGGCACCACCAACAATAGCGATGTCGAACTCATCTGGCACTGGCGTATTCTGAGTCTGAGCTTTCTGTGTATGAGTTAAGGTCGAAGCGGTCATTCACTTTCTCTTTGTTAGCAGGCATTTAGCTATGCCTACCCCTGTTTAGCTAACGACAGCCGAACTCACGACTGTCAGGCTAGAAATGGTCTTAATGAATTGTTGAATCTTGATCTATATTTTCGTGTTGCTCGCGACCAAATTCCGCATAACACAGCAGCGCTGCCATGCGGGCAAACTCCATTAGCTCAATATAGGCTGCTTCAGATTCATCATCATCGCCAACATCGAACTCCACCTGAGCGATTTCGGCAAGATCGTTTATGACCTCTTTGACATCCCGAGAAGCACGGTTCAACTTTGGCTGCACGATAGCAAGGCCCGTTAAGAAACTTTGCACCCATAAGGACAGCGCTTCAACTCGCTTAGCGAGAGGCTCCTCCTCTTCTGGTGCCATAGGGGTAAAGCCAAAGTCTTCATCGGTAATACGGGCTAAGGTATCTTGATAGAGTTCTTCTAGTAACTGAGTTAACGAAGGTGGCGGCAGCTGGCCATCGTTAATAAGTTCGAGCAGCGATTTCAACCATTCACTTTTCGCTTGCCCCACACCACCACAAATGAGCCCAACTAATGAGCCATGTACTTCTACAGGATGCTGTGCAATTTCAGCGCTATTAAGCTCTGCCAATAAACTATCAATACTCAAAGAGGGGGGCGTTGCCATAACTTATTCCAATCATTATTTATCTGTACACATGCTAGCAGAAGTGGCCAGTTCGACCAAGACTAACAACCAAAGAGCGAGAGCAGCTTAACAAGCATGCCTCCTGAAAGAGTTGAGACCGAGTTTAGCGACATAAGCGCTTTTATCATCTTTAGTTGTATTTTTCCGCGTTTTCTGCGGCAGAGAGGCGATTATTGGTTATCTAAACAACATTTAATCTAACAAAGCGTTATTAGGCTCCAACGCTTGTTGCACTTTAAGATTCAGACCGATATAGTCCGCTCAACAACATGATAAAAGGATCTACATCGCAATGAGTAGCCATGCTATAGAAATTAGCTTAATGGGCCGTACCTACTCCATCGCTTGCCCTATTGGTCAAGAAGATGCTTTGCGCCATGTAGCGGCTAATCTGGAAAAACAGTTAAGCTCTCTTCGTGCCCGTACTAATAATTTGAGTAGGGAAGAGATCGCTATCATGGCTGCGTTAAATATTGGCTATGAGCTGTTAGAAGAACAGCAAAAAAATCAAGATTATATAAAGCAGATGGACGACAAAATTGGTCTGCTGCAATCAACTTTAGAGAGTGCGCTGGTTGAGCGTTCATCTCAAGATGATTAATCGTTAGCTAACGCTTAGCAAATTGGCTAACACTTAGTAGAAAATTAGCTAAGCTTTAATAAGATTGACCCTGTCGAGGTCAATTCGATACTCAAAAAGAGTATCAATGAAACGTTTTTGCTCCCTGTGGTGTGCGTGAGTCGGTTATGTCCCTGTGCCGATATTTACAAACTCAGGGTGAATGTTTTGATGACATTGCGCAAGCTCGGCTCGAACCGAGAAGCCTTAGGATTTGATCATTTACCCGCCTTGAACCTACGGTTCAAGGGCTACACCGTTAACGGCATCTTGGGGAGCAATTTAATCAGAGAAACCATCGCCTTAACCTGCGGTGGTTTTTTTATGCCTGCAAATATCCACCTTGAAACATCTATTGGTTCAAGGGCTACACAGTTAACGGCATCTTGGGGAGCAATTTAATCAGAGAAACCATCGCCTTAACCTGCGGTGGTTTTTTTATGCCTGCAAATATCCACCTTGAAACATCTATTGGTTCAAGGGCTACACAGTTAACGGCATCTTGGGGAGCAATTTAGTCAGAGAAACCATCGCCTTAACCAGCGGTGGTTTTTTATGCCTGCAAATATCCACCTTGAAACATCTATGGGCTCAAGGACTGCACAGTTAACGGCATCTTGGGGAGCAATTTAAATAGAGACACTTTAAGCTAGAAGCTAGAAGCTAGAAGCTAGAAGCTAGAAGCTAGAAGGTAAATAATTCCTTCTAGCCTTTTTTGTATCCGCTCGGCAAGTTCGCTAGTTAATCTCTGTAGCATCTATTGAATATCACTCACAGCTAACGCTAAACTAAAACATCATTGCTGGGAGTAACATATTGAAACCAACGCCTGCACCTTTATCGCCAACAACAGAATTGCCCACAACAGATAACTCAGTGGCTACATCTCATATTCAAAATGCGCAGACCAAACTGACCCGTAAAGCGCTGCGTACTCAGGTGCGCTCGGCTCGGCGCACGCTATCGAGTAAAGCGCAATCCGAGTTTGCTCACCAAGCATCAAAGCTTGCTTTGAACTTGATACTAGAGCAGGGGGCAAAACGCGTGGCGCTCTATCTCACAAATGATGGTGAACTCGATACAAAACCACTTATTGAGGCGTTGTGGCAAAGGAGGATTGAGGTTTATCTACCGCGACTGCATCCTTTTACCGCTGGTAACCTGATCTTTTTAGCTTATACACCGAGCTCAAAAATGACTAAAAATAGCTTAGGCATTTGGGAACCTAAGTTAGATATACGCGAGATGAGATGCGCTTGTGAAATTGACCTTATCATCACCCCATTAGTTGCTTTTGATAATGAAGGTAACCGTATGGGGATGGGTGGTGGCTTCTATGATAGAACCTTAGCGAATTGGCAAACCAGCGGACGCCCGCTACCTGTTGGCTATGCCCATGACTGTCAACGGGTAGAGAGGCTACCAACACAACACTGGGATGTTCCCTTGCCGATAATAGTAACGCCATCGGGCGTATTATCAATATCAAAAAGTATCTAGAGCCTGTTGATCTCTGCTGGTTGAATATTATTCGAGTTCAAAGCATTTCAATTGAAGCGAATGGATTGCAGCCTAGCTATCTAAGCAAAAGCAATTTATCAAAGAGTAAAACGGTTTTAGCCGATCCCTTCGGGCAAGGTTTGTTGGTCACTTTTACAGCGTTATCGACTCTTTATTTTGAATAACTACACAACAAGGTCTCTGCCTGGTAAAAATGACCAACAACTCGCTGTAAAAATAACCTCGAAAGATCAACAGGCCCTAATGTTTTGACACAGACTTAAGGGGAGCCTCTAAGATTATCTTTTCCTTCCAATAATCATTCGTTTCAAAGCCATACTCAGTGAGCAAGCGTTGCACCTCTCCACTGCGATGCATCTCGCGCAGACTGCGATTAAAGTCATCGAGTATCTGCTGATAGTTAGCTAGTTTTCGAGATACCCCTAAATGAAACTGCTCGACGCTAAGCGGTTCACCTATTGGCTCAAACTTACCCTTAAATTCATCGCCTCCTTTAGTGATCAAGTAGTTGGCAACATCTTCGCTGATCAGCACTAGGTCGATTCTTCCAGCCAATAATTTTCTGAGATTGACAATATCGGTACTTACAGCTTCCGTCTGTAGTTGAGCATCTTGAAATTCGATAGGGTTGGCATACCCCCTTCCAACGCCTATATGGTACTGACGGAGATCTTCAATGCTCTTATAATTGATCTGAGAATCCACACGCTTGTACAACAAAATGTTGGCTGACAGCAGGGGATCAGAAAAAGCTATCCAAGCCTCACGAGATTCACGATACCAAACACCCACGAGCACATCGGCAAGACCTCTCTTTATAATGACCTTAGCACGTGCAAAGGGATAAAAGTGATGTGACAGTGAATACCCTGCATGTCGAAATGCAGCCTCTGTTAGATGATAAACTAAACCATTACTTGCAATGTCTGGTGAATAAAACGGTGGGTATTCGCTAGACACGCTGCTCAATAAGTTCACCCGTTTATCTTGCTCTAACACCTTTCTTGCATCGGCTAAGTGAAGCGGACCGATAGGAGGAGACTTGGCAATAACGACACAAGAGAACATCAAACAGAGCAAGGCTAAATACCAAAACAGTGCACGAGTCACCGCGACAGAAACATAACACCCTCGCTTTCTCGTATATGCCACACGATGATCATTAGCGCTAGAAAACTGATAACGAGCAAGGAAACTCAACATAGTTAGGTAAACACCCTTTATTTGTCGTTACCACAAATTTTAGTCTAAATTCACTCTCTCGGTTTTACTATTCAACAGTCCCTACTTTGCTTCAATTGCCAAACGAGCTAAAGTATTGCCAATTGCATTAAATCAACCTGAAATCGGGATAATAAATGTATCTCAAACAGGCCTTTATTCCGCTAACTGCGTTGGATTTACTTGCATTAGGCGGGCTATTGACGCATAAATACGCCTTGCTATCAAAACAAACGACAAGTTTGAGATGAAATAAGCATAAAACGGCTAGTTCATCTAGCGTTATTCCATCTCTTAATCCGAGTTCAGGTTAAATCAAAGTAATACCAATCAGTATAAGATCACTTGCACCATAGTTTTTCACAGGGGAGATCACCCACCATTTTTTCAAACTCTGGGCAGTTGCGAATAAAATATTTAGCCTCTTGGCATGAGGTCATCTGCAAACATTGCTGCCTAGCATCACATTCAAAAACAATCTGGCTAAGATCCTGTTTACCAATATAGTATTCTGATCCTGGGGGGAATAGTCCAGCGGGAGGCTGAATATCAGCTTGTCCCTCAGGGGCATAATTGATCACCATTAAGTAGAGTAGATTGGCTAAGGCTAACGGCAAAACCACTAGACCTATTTTGATCGGCCAACCTATCCGATGGAATCCTTCAAACCGAGTTTGAGGTTCAAAGGGTGAGGTTAATTTGATGGGATTCCCAAGGTCAATTTCACCCTTGGTCACTTTTACCCCGCGAAGCTTATCCTTCCATTGACGATAGACTACGCGCTCCCCTTCTTGAGGCATATGCTCGTAGGGGAGAAGGTTTATGCCTAAAATACGCTGCTCATCAGAACCGTCATCAGGGGCAATAAACCCCACTCTCTGCTCCTTATTCCAACGAACAAGCTTTCCTCGCTTTACCCAAATATCCATATCTAGCCCGCCATATTGCTTCCATAGCAAAAGATCAAACAATGAGCAGTAACGCTATTAACTACTTCCCTTTAGCTATACGAAGTCGTATTCCTATGCCGGCAGAGGTTAATGTTTTGTTACGCACTTATATGAATATAATGAGGATTCATCGTTACAGCAAGTATGAATAATTAAATCATACGACTCATACTTGCCAATCAATAGGCGAGCCCCCGTGTTGTAATAACAATTCATTAATTTGCGAGAAGTGACCACACCCAAAAAAGCCACGATAAGCCGATAAAGGTGACGGATGAGGCCCTGATATCACCTGATGATGGGCCTGAGTCACCAACTTAGCTTTTTTAATCGCATGCCCGCCCCATAAAACAAAAATGATCGGTCTAGCTTGTGCATCTAACAACTTTAACGCATTGTCGGTAAAAGTTTCCCAGCCTGCCTTGGCGTGGGAGTGAGCCTTCCCGCCTTCTACGGTTAATACAGTGTTTAACATCAAGATCCCTTGCTTAGCCCAATTGGCCAGATAGCCATGATCTGGCGTCTCAAATCCGTCAATATCGGTCGCCAGCTCCTTGTACATATTAACCAGTGAAGGCGGTGTTTTTACTCCTGGTTTCACCGAAAAACATAAGCCATGAGCCTGCCCTTCACCGTGATAGGGATCTTGGCCTATGAGAACGACACGCACCTTATCCAGAGGAGTGAGATTGAACGCGCTAAACACCTCATCGTCACAGGGATAAATCGCTTTTCCGCTAGCACGCTCTGCCGCAACAAAGTCTTGCAACTGATGAAAATAACCAAGTTGTGACTGCTGACTTATAAAGTCACGCCAATTAACGATATTCTCCATATCCTTCTCTTTATCTCTATTTTAAAACCATTTAGAATCAGTCGATAAAGCATACTTGGAAACAATAACCACGTCAGCGTTTCCAGCATGATTATACTGACTACAATCCCATAAATTAGAGCATGCCTATCGATGAAAACATCAACACAACGGGGTTTTACCCTGATTGAGCTTGTCGTCGTGATCATCATTTTAGGTATTATCGCCGTTACCGCGCTGCCTAAATTCTTAAACGTATCTCAAGATGCCCAAGTCTCGAGCGTTAAAGCCACTGGTGGAGCATTTAAGTCCGGAATTAACTTAGCTCGTGCAGTTTGGGCAACTAGAGTAGGATCGGGTCCGGCGGAAAACCTACCCACCTTTGGTGGCTCCGAAGCGGGAGAGATGGATTTTAACGATGCTGGATGGCCTGCTCAACACTATTTCACAGACGACGAAGCATCACCACAACTCGACAATGTGGAAGACTGCATTTCTGTCTGGGAAGCACTGTTTGAAGGCGATGAACCTGGTGTCTCAAATTCTAATAGTAGTGATGAAACCGACTACAAGGCGAACTATATTTCACCTAATCAATGTCGTTTTAACTTTAACGACAACCAAAACTTGAGTATTTACTACGACTCTCGCAATGGTCAAGTGAGCGTCGATAGCGATCCTAATAGCTAGTAGCCATTGTAATCAGCACAGCAAGTCGCATCGAATAACCGATTTTGATCCCATAATGCCAAATTCAATGATTCACTGTTGGCTAATTTAAGTTAATATCGGTTCATTACATCCACTCATTTGTGAGCAAAAAGCATGTCAGAACAAACAAAAGAAACCACTATTTTTCAAATAGCAGACCAATTTATTGCACTAGCTAACGAACTTAGCAGTAAAGAACAAGATGTTGGCAAAGTCGGTACCGCACTGCGTTTCGCCGCAGCTCGCTTTAATGCATTTGAAGCATCACTAAAATCGGCAGATTTGAAAGCAGAAAAAGACAATGCACTGGAGTGGTTTAGTAAAGAATACCGCGACATGCTCAACGATAACTTAGATGACCATATCGATAATCCTCCAGCGGTAACAACCGAACCTGTACAGGATGACGCGGTAAAAGTATTTAACGGTTAAGGCTGTAGATCTCATAGAAAATGCCATCGTTTCCGCTCAGGAAAGTGATGGCATTTTTGTATCTAGTGCTCTGTCTACTCTAGGCCATTTGACGCTCTCAAGCCCCTTCAAGCCTAAAACCTAGAGAGTGACTAACACTCTCACCGCCAATGCGATAAGCACCAGCCCCGAAAGTTTGTCTATCAATACCGCTTTCTCCTTTAGCTTAGGCAATACCGCTTGGTGCGAAAGTAAAAAAGCAATAATAGTGTACCAAAGGCCATCGACAACGAGTGGCGTAAGCACGATCAGCGACTTACTCAAAAGATCATCGGCAACCATGACGAATTGGCTAAATAGCGCTAAAAAAAACAGCATGATCTTAGGATTAAAAAGTGAGATAGCTAGCCCATCTCGCGCAGCGGTGATCGCATCGGTCTCTTTGCCTGCCGCGAGTTTTTCAGACATACCGCCTTTAGAACGTAGCGCTTGCACCCCCATATAAGCCAAGTAGAGCGCGCCTAATATCGCGATGCCGTTAAAAATCAAGGGAGCTTGCTTTAATAAGACCGCCAACCCGAGCAGGGTCACCAGCGCATAAACGCCGATTCCAATAGAATGCGCCCAAGCACAAATAATCCCTTTAGCCCGTCCACCTCCTAGCGTGTGACGCACTACCATAGCAAGACTTGGGCCGGGAGACATGGCTCCTAAACAACAGATGGCCAACAATCCTAGCCAGGCACTGAAACTCATAATAATTCCTCTTTAGCTTAACGCTAGATTGCACTAATTATGACACGACTCAATCTCAATATGAGTCAAATAACGCTAACAAAATAGTTGACGACTCAACCGTAGGTGACATATCTATCTCAACTAAAATAGCGGTTTACAATAACTCACGAGTATCGCAGCACTCATTACCAGAGATAAGAATTGTCACTTTATAATGGTAAGGAGCTGCAGCTTACAAATGTTCATCTGGCTAGGGCCAGTTGATCTTTTAAGGTTGTTTTTGCAGCGAATTATTGGTTATTTATACAAGGCAGAAGCTTTGTGGTGTCGTTATTCTACATGAAAAGCTGAGAACGCGGCAGAAATGACCAACAAACACTGCCCGAAGGGTTCGGCCAGCAAAGTTCAACAGACCCTAGGCAAAACATCATTTGCAAACAAATTTGTTTAAACTGTTAGACTCAGATAAATTTCGACACTCTTTATGACACCCTCAGGCCACTATGAATACTATCCTTCTTGTCAGCGGCATCACTCTAACTGTACTTTTGCTACTCATTATTTTTCTAGGGTTCAAAAAAGCTAAAGGCGCCCCAATTCCGCTAGCGGTGCTGATCCTGCTCGTTTGTTTTACCACCATAAATGTAGCGGTGACCTACTTTATTTACCCCAAGGAAGATATTAACGCCTACAAAAGCTTAGTTTGGCAACCGTTAGCTCAAGAGCAAATCGCCACCTTAGTTTCTCAAGGTAAGACTGTATTTGTCGATGTGAGTGCCGATTGGTGCAATATCTGTAAAGGCAACAAGGATGGCGTGCTTCATCGAGAAGCCGTGGTTAACCTTCTCAAGCGTGACCACATGGTGCTGATGCTCGGCGACTTAACTCACAGTAATGCAAAAATTGAAGCCTTTTTAGCTAACTACAATGCCTTTGGTGTGCCTTTTAATGTGATTTACTCACCGAGCAACCCAAATGGCATCGTGCTTCCTCGGATGCTTGATTACCACCAAGTTATCTCCCTACTCGATAGCAACTAACATCTCATGCTTTTACTGATAATTCGCGGTATCTCGTGACTTATTATAAACTAACGCTAGTATTTTATTACAACGTAAAGAGATAACGGCCATGGCTTCATCGAAAATCGATCCTCAGATGGACTTTCTCCCAGAGAATAAACTGCTCCTCAATGCGGTGGGTGAAGGAATTTATGGTTTTGATTTAAATGGTAATGCCGTGTTTATCAACCCAGCGGCAGAGCGCATGACAGGCTGGACGGCGCAAGAATTACTCGGCACCAATATTCATAACTGTCACCACCACAGCCATGCCGATGGCAGTCACTATCCTCAAGAAGAGTGCCCGATCTACAACACTCTGCACGATGGGATCGCCAGAGAGATAAGCCACGAGCTGTTTTGGCGCAAAGATGGCAGCAGTTTCCCAGTACATTACACTTCGACACCCGTATATAAAAATCAGGAGCTTATCGGTGTGGTCGCGATATTTCGTGACATTAGTATTCAAAAACAAACCGAAGACTCACTACGCCAAGCGTTAGAGCAAGTACAAGCCCTGTCGGAAAAACTGGCCAACGAAAATGACTATCTATTGACTGAATTAGCCAGCCATACGGGAGACGTGAATATTGCGGGCGAAAGCCCACCGATCCAAAAGCTTATACAGCAGATAAAGTTGGTAGCGAACACCAATAGCACTGTATTGATCAGTGGTGAAAACGGTACAGGTAAAGAGTTGGTCGCCCGTAATATTCATCGGCTAAGTGACCGCAGCAATAAGCCACTAGTCAGCGTTAACTGTGCAGCTTTCTCTCCAGCGCTGCTTGAGAGCGAACTATTTGGTCATGAGAAAGGGGCTTTCACTGGTGCCACCAGCCGCCGAAAGGGTCGATTTGAACTCGCCCACCAAGGTACGCTATTCCTCGACGAGATCGCAGAGCTTTCCCTTGAAGCACAATCTAAACTGCTGCGAGTAATACAGGAACAGGAGTTTGAACGCGTCGGCAGTAGTACTCCTATAAAAGTCGATATTCGACTCGTTACCGCGACCCACCACGACCTACAGAAACGCGTTGAGCAAGGCTTATTCCGGATGGATCTCTATTATCGACTCAATGTTTTCCCACTGCATGTTCCTGCGCTGCGAGAACGACTCAGCGATATCCCCACTTTAGTAAGTCATATCGTTACGGGACTAAATAAAAAGTTAGGTAAAAAAATCAAAGGTGTCTGTAAAAGTGGCCTATCGAACCTTATGGCTTATCGTTGGCCCGGAAATGTGAGAGAACTGCAAAATATTATCGAACGCCAAAGTATATTGACCCAAGGACAGATATTACAGATCCCCGTACTGCACGGAGAGAACTCTACCGAGAACATTGTCCATGGTAAAACACTACAACAGGCAGAGGCTGCCCATATTCGCCATACCTTGCAACAACTTAATTGGCGGATATCTGGGCCCAACGGGGCTGCTAGTGTACTAGGGTTACCAGCCAGTACGTTAAGATCGCGGATGAAGAAACTTAATATTAAACGCCCAAGCTAACGGTTCTGAAGTCGGATAATAAACGCATTTCAAACACCTACATTTTCGCGATATTTCGCAAAATGGCGATATATCGCGTTCAAAATCTATAGCGACAAATAAAACAACAATGTAATCAATGAGATAACCATGATTAAACTTGGTTTTAAAATTGCACTATAGGCGAACTTAACTCTGTATTTCTAAGTTCGGAACCTCCTATGACAGATAGTGTTACCCCAAGGCCTAAGATCGGCCCGACATCCAAGCTACCCTCGCCCTCTAGCGTGAATAGCGACGCCCAAGCTCAGAAAAAATCGTCTGACTCAATTCCGATAACCTTTATTCCAAGCGAGAAAGGCAAGATCCACATTAAGGAGCAGAAAGGCCATTTCCAGCGATTAAGAACTGGGATTAACACGCTATTAATTATCTGTTTTTTCTTGGTGCCATTGATTCAATATCAAGGAAAGCAAGCAATTTTGTTTGATGTTGAAAACCAGCAATTTTCATTTTTCGGCACCACGCTTTGGCCACAAGATTTCACCTTGATGGCATGGGTGTTCATTATCGCCGCTTTTCTACTCTTTTTTATTACCGTCTTTTGGGGAAGAGTATGGTGTGGTTATCTGTGCCCACAAACGAGTTGGAGCTTTATGTTTGTCTGGATAGAAAAACAGATCGAAGGCAATAGCAACAAACGTTACGCCTTAGATAAAGCCCCTTGGACGTTAAATAAACTGACTAAGCGCACCAGCAAACATCTGTTATGGGGCGTTATGGCGCTAATGACGGGATGTGGGTTCATCGCTTATTTTGTGCCCGCAACATCGCTTTATCGGGACATTTTAAGCTTTAATGCCAGCTTTTGGATAACGACTTGGGTTTGGTTTTTCGCATTATGTACCTATCTTAATGCGGGCTTTATGCGCGAGCTAATGTGTTTGCATTGCTGCCCTTACTCTCGTTTTCAATCGGCGATGTTCGACAGCAACACCCTTACTGTCACCTATGATACCAATCGTGGTGAATCTCGTGGCCCTAGAAAACGTAAACAAGCAACCGAACTCGGTGATTGCGTCGATTGTAACCTTTGCGTCGATGTCTGCCCTACAGGCATAGATATTCGTAATGGCTTACAGTACGAATGCATCAACTGCGGTGCCTGTGTCGATGCCTGTAACCAGACCATGGACAAATTCGGTTACCCAAGAAATCTCATTAGCTATACCAGTGAAAATGAGTTGAAGGGCAAACCAGCAGAGCGATTAAACTCGTGGAAATTCATTGGCTACGGCACCGCGGTATTGATCATGCTTAGCGTTTTTGCCGTCGATGTTTATAACAAAGATGACATTCAGTTAAACGTGATTAGAGACAGGCAGAGCCTTTATCGTGAAGTTGATGACAACAAAATCGAAAACAGTTATACCTTGAAGATCCGCAACAAGACACAGCAAGATCAACAGTATCTTATCTATATCGAAGACCGTCTTGGACACTATATCAATAAAGAAGTTGATGTTGAGGTAAGCATCAAGGCTGGTGAACAACTAAGCTATCCGGTTACCGTCTATCAACAACGCAATGCCAATCATGGTGAAAAGCTGCTCAGACAGTCGTTCAGTTTCACGGTAATGAATCTTAACGAACCTTTAGATACCGTCTCTCAAAAAACGCAATTCTTTACTCCTTAGGAAAAGTTAACATGCAAACATTCTCAACGATGAGGATGTTTGCATGGTCCAACCACCGAGAAAGGCCTACAATAACAAAAGACTATAGATACAAAATCTTAAGCTTATCGATTCTAGCAAGACACAATGACATTTGCTGTTGACCTGTATATATTTTTAGCACAATCTAAACACCTGTTTGATTTTCGCTAAAACAATAATTAGAGGCAAACCATGGTATATGATGTCGATTCCCACCTAGATCTTACCCAGTACAGTTCCTTGATCGATCTTATTGAAACATCGGCCCAACGATACAAGGATAAGACCGCCTACGTTTGTCTAGGCAAATCGAGCAGCTTTGCCGATATCGAGCGCGACTCACGTTACTTTGCCGCCTATTTACAACATCATACATCCCTTGAAGTGGGCGATCGTATTGCCATTCAATTACCTAATATCACGCAATTTGTTATAGCGGCATATGGTGCACTTCGTGCTGGACTTGTGCTGGTAAACACCAATCCACTTTATACCGAGCGAGAGCTGATCCACCAGTTTAATGATTCGGGCGCTAAAGCCTTAGTGGTACTGAGCGATCTATTACCCACGTTAACCAACGTCATTGCATCGACTGCCATCGAAACGGTTATTTCGACCCATGCCTTAGATCTGATAGCGCCGCAAACACAAGCTGCCAGCGATTTTCCGATCTTAAAATTTACCGATATTCTCACGCAAGGTAGCCAACTTAGTTTAATCCCAGTTAAATCAAACTTAGAAGGTCTCGCTGCATTGCAATACACAGGAGGCACCACAGGGCTCTCTAAAGGGGCGATGTTAAGCCATCGCAACTTAATTGCTAACGCCATGCAGATAAAATCACGACTCGGCGACCGATTAGTACAAGGTGAAGAGATTTTTGTCGCGCCGCTGCCTGTCTACCATATCTATGCTTTTATGGTTAACTTAGTACTCTACTTTGAACGGGGTGGCTGCTCGGTATTGATCCCAAATCCACGCGATATCGCCTCATTAATCAACACTCTATCTGAGCACCCTTTTACCGGTTTTGCGGGCCTAAACACTCTATTTGTTGGCTTATGTCATCAACCCGAATTCAAAGCTTTGGATTTTAGTCACCTTAAAGTAACTATCTCTGGCGGCACAGCCCTTACCCAAGCAGCAGCAAATGCTTGGAGTTCGACCACGGGTTGCACCATTTCGGAGGGCTATGGGCTATCAGAAACCTCACCCGTAGTATCACTTAATGCCCCAAGGCTTGAGCGACTCGGCACCATAGGCAAACCCGTATTAGGCACTCAGATTAAAATCCTTGATATCGATGACAAGGAAGTCGCCTTTGGTGAAACCGGAGAACTCGCGGTAAAAGGCCCTCAAGTCATGAGCGGCTATTGGCAAAAGCCAGAGGAAACCGCCAAAGTGATGACAAAAGATGGCTATTTTAAAACTGGAGATATCGCTCAAGCGGTTGAAGATGGGATGCACAAAATTGTCGATCGCAAGAAAGACATGATCATAGTCTCAGGCTTTAACGTGTATCCAAACGAAGTAGAAGAGGTATTAGCACAACATGAAGCGATACTCGAATGCGCCGTTATCGGAGTAGAAAATGAGCACAGTGGCGAAGCGGTAAAGGCAGCGATTGTATTACGCGCTGCTAGCCATGATATCGAAGCGACCAAAACCGATATTTTAGCCCATTGCCGTACGCAACTCACCGCTTACAAGATACCTAAGCTCATCGAGTTCATGCCTGCCTTACCAAAATCAACGGTAGGCAAAATCTTACGAAGAGAGCTTAGAAAATAACGCGACAGCTTGAACCTGAAAGACCAAAAGAAGGTTGCCTTTTAAAGGGAGTCTGGTGGCTCCCCTTTAACGATATTTTGGCTATATTTGGGTTATCTTTTAATGTTATTGATCTTGCTGATCGACCCAGATTATTTGATCAACGGCAAATCCCATCTGTTTGACCTGCGCTATAAACTGCTGTTTGAGCGCTTCGCTTACTTGAGGCGTACGCGATAAGAACCACAAATAGTCGCGGTTATAACTGGTAATAAACGCATATTGATAATCCGCTCTATCTAGCTCAAAAATCACATAAGCACCGTAGAAAGGGCCAAAAAATGACACCTTGAGATGGCCAATATCATTGCTATCCACAAAGTAAGCTTTGCCTTCCGCTTCCTTCCACGCCTTGTTGGCATCAGAAAATCCACGATTTATCACCTGAACGCCGCCATCAGAGTTCATCTTATAAGTAGCGGTGACGTTGGATAACCC
Organism: Shewanella mesophila; assembly: GCF_019457515.1. NCBI lineage: Bacteria > Pseudomonadati > Pseudomonadota > Gammaproteobacteria > Alteromonadales > Shewanellaceae > Shewanella > Shewanella mesophila. The sequence goes on along the minus strand of NZ_CP080421.1, from coordinate 864,178 downwards.
ACGCTCGAAGCTATGATCTAATCTGGCTATCTCATGCCAAGTGCCAAGGTATTTAGCTAACTCAAAATCATCGACAGGTTTAACACCACTGGGAACACTGGTGCAAGCACTCAGAAATAACAAGCATAACAAAACCAGTTTTTTCACTTTAACTCCAAAAATGTATAGCCAAAGACCAAAGGGTAACGCACATAGAAGTAGTACGTTGGCACCGCCAAAAATGTTCACAAAAATGTGAAGCCGTTTACGCTCCCTATCGCACATTATGACTGATAACAAAAAAATCTTGTCAAACCTGTAGCTAAGTCACAAAGATTAAATTTCAATCGCCTCCAGCCCTAACACAGTCAAAATTGGTTATAAAATAATCACTGCGAATTAGGTAAAACTCATAAAGTCATTACAAGGCGAATAAGATGCGTACCCTACACTTAGTCCCACTGCTTATCCCTACTACAATAATGCTCAGTGCTTGTGGCGGTTCAGATAATTCGGCGCCCCCGCAGTCAGAACCTGCCGTCGGTCTGGTCAATATTGCAATTTCAGACTCACCGATGAGTCAAGTGAGTAAGGTCGAGTTGGTACTTGATAAACTGATCATGACAGATGAACATGGCACAGTGCACCAACACGACATGGCCCAACACAGATTCAATCTGCTCGACTTCCAAGGTATGCAGAGCCACAACGTTATTAGCAATCTTGAGCTACCTGCAGGGCACTACCACGATGTGCACTTTAGCTTAATTAATGGCAATCAATCTGAGGGTTGTGCGATAGAGAATGGTCAAGGGCGACAACCACTCATAGTCGAAGACAACCATCTGCCATTACATGACTTTATGTTAAATGAGCACGAGAATCTCTTCTTGACCATGGAGATTGGCCTATACCAATCGATGCATTTTAGCGACAACCAATATCATCTTAACCACGATGGTATCTATTCAGTTGATAAAAGAGAAATGGGACACCTCATTGGCGAAATGGACCCACAGTGGATAGCTGACTGTGAAACTGCCCATGCAGATAAAGTCCCCCTTGGCGGTCAGTTCTACCATATGGCCTATCTTTATCAAAACAGCCTAGCGAACCTCACCCAAATGGCGGATATGAGCCCAGCCAGAAATGACGGCAAGTTTTCACCAGTGACCGTAGCTCCCCTGCATCAAGATATGAATGGCGATTGGTCATTTGCCATGGGCTACCTACCCGCGGGAGACTATCGAGTGGCCTATACTTGCCTTGGTCACTTAGACGATCCAGCGACCGATGATCTATCTCAGGGAACATTTAGTCTATTTGAAGATGCAGGCTCAGTCACCGTAGATGATAACGGCCAAGAGACAAGGCACCAATGTGGTAACGGCCATGGGGGTCATGGAGGGCACGGTTAGGCATCTCCTATCAGCACGATTACAAATAGCCAGTCTAATCACTAGGCCCTGGCTATTTGTATGGATAGTGACGACAAACAAGCGAATTCACACATCATCATCTAATAGCTGTAACGTCGCAAACTCTCGATAAAGCTCATTGGTTTGCATTAACTCCTGATGAGTACCACTACCAATAAGCTGACCTTTATCCATCACTAGAATACGATCGGCATTGAGTACCGTCGCCAATCGATGAGCGATAATTATGGTGGTTCTGCCCTGCATCAATACATCTAGAGCCTGCTTCACCTTTTGCTCGCTAACAGCATCGAGTGCACTGGTTGCCTCGTCGAGAAGTAACACGGGACGCTCAGCAAGAATGGCCCTAGCAATAGCAATTCGTTGCTTCTGACCGCCAGAAAGCCTAACACCACGCTCGCCTAAATAGGTTTGGTAGCCTAGAGGAAATTCGCTTATAAACTCATGGGCACGCGCCGCAATACAGGCTTTAATCACTTCATCCTCGCTGGCATCTGGCCGACCATAGCGAACATTTTCTAACACACTAGTAGCAAAGATCACCGACTCCTGAGGCACGAGGGCAAACTGCTGACGTAACTCCTGCGCTGATAAATTGGCAATGTCGATACCATCGAGCGTGATGCTGCCGCTATTAAGGGTATAAAAGCGTTGCAGCAGTTCAAATAAGGTGCTTTTTCCTGCGCCGCTTGCGCCGACTAACGCCACCCGTTCGCCACTTTTTATTTGTAGGCTTAAGCCGCAGATCACCTCTTGGCTAAGTTCGCTAGGTCGATCTAACGTGGTTATATCTCGATAGGAAAATCGCACCTCGTTTAATGAAAGTTCGCCGCGCACTTTGGCTGGCAACGTCATAGGATTAGCAGGCAGTGGAATATCAATCGGCGTTTCAACTAACTCAATTAATCGCTCCGTCGCGCCAGCGGCTCGCTGTATCTCGCCGATGACTTCACTAATGGTCGCAACGGAGCCTGCAACCATCACGGCATAAAACATAAAAGCAGACAGCTCACCACCAGTGATTGCACCTTGCATCACATCATGAGCACCAACCCAAGTCACTAATGCTATAGCCAAAATACTAAGAAACATCACCAGTGAAATCAAAATAGAGCGGTACTTGATACGCCCTTTAGCGGCATCCATGACAGCTTCGACTCGCTGACTGAATAGCACGCGATCTCTATCTTCATGGGAATAGGCTTGTACCGTATGGATCTCATGCAGAGTTTCATCGACATAGGCACCAAGATCACCGACTCTATCTTGGCTCTGGCGCGACAGATCGCGCACTTTGCGACCAAAAAAGAAGATAGGCCCAAGCACCATAGGGACGGCGAGCAAGACTAAGGCGGTCATCTTTATACTCGTGATCGCCATCATCACTATGCCACCAATCACAGTCACACTGGCCCTAAGCGCCATAGAAAGGCTTGAACCAACCACCGACTGTAACAGGGTTGAATCGGCAGTAAAACGCGAGATCACCTCTCCAGTTCTGAGCTTGGCATAAAAGCCGGGGGACAAGTTTAACAGGTGGTCGTAAACGGTTAAGCGAATGTCGGCGCTGACTCGCTCACCGAGCCAAGTCATTAAATAGAAACGACAAAAAATTGCAGAGCTACTGAGGGCGGTGATCCCTATCACCAACAGGATGATCTCATTAAGACGCCCGCCATTATCTTTTAAAAAACCCTCATCCACCATTAAACGCACTCCTTGGCCAAGGGATAACCAAGCTAAGGAGCCAATAAACAGAAATACGATCGCGGCAATCACCCGACCACGATAAGGCTTTAAAAAGGCAGCGATCCAAGGCAATATTGCCCGCTTACTAACAGGCGATAGCATTGCAGATACATTTTCAATCGAAGATAGAGCGCGCTCAGATGGGGCGGCAGATTTGTTATCGCTCATATTTGGCTAAGGTTACTAGGTCAATAATCACAAGAGTACCAAAAATATCGCCATGAAATGATATTTGTTTATCTCGCCTCAATTTAGATTACCTGTTTGAATGATAAGGCCAGTACTCGTCCACGCCACTTTATGATGACGCTTTATGATATAATTCACCCGACAACAAAAAGAGCAAAGGTTCATGAATAAAAGCATCTCCAACGAAACCAAGAATGAAGCAATGAAAGTCGCTAAAGCCACTCAAAAGCCCGGACAGACTAAAGAGCAAACCAAGCTGATTGCACTGGGTATTGAGAAAGGGATCGCCGAATACAAAAAACAGCAAAAGAGTAAGGCGCGTGAGAAAGATAAAGCCCGCAAACAAGAAATAAAAGCCAAAAATCGCGATTCAGAGCAAACCGATGAGGTTCAAATTGTCGACTCAAACGGAAATCCCCCCAAGCTTCCTTGGGCACTGCTGCTACTCAGTTGGGTTGGATTTTTCGCTTATCTTTTGATGCGCTAGCTCAAAAGCCAGAACATCAAACCAAGGCATAAAGCTAACGCATTAAACTAGTGCATCAAGTTAGTTCGTCGAACTTAGTCCATCCAATCAATCCATCGAATTAGTGCATCAAGCTATCTAGGCGCTGGGCTAACTGGATCGCGATACGCTTTTGCAGGCTTGACGGGTTCGATTGCAGGCACAGGCGCTCCTCCCAGCTAAAAATCTTATTAATCAATTGATAAGTTAACCAGCGAAATGGCTCAGGTTCCCAAGGGGTTAATACTTGTTTTATCTCACTCAAATGCGCCCAAGGCATATGGGATAACTCAGTTTCACGCTCAAGAATAAGATCGCTTAAGGTTCGGGCAAACAGGTTGGACGCCCCGACACCTTCGCCGCCATAACCACCAACAAGTGCGATACCATTCCGCTTATCGAAGATGGCATGGGGGGCAAACTTTCTCGCCATCGCAAGCGTGCCGCCCCAGCGATGAGTGATATTAATATCTTTAAGTGCAGGGAAAAGATCGACCATTAACCTCGCTCGCCAAGCAAATGCGTCACTGCCAGTCGCAAACTGAGTTTGAGTCTCACCACCAAAACGATAGCCGCCGCGGGCACCAAACACCAAACGGTTATCTTTACTTCGCTGACCATAAGTCACCTGCCGAGCCGCATCGCTAAAAGTGGCGCGATCCGCCAAACCTATCTGCTGCCATAGACTCTCGCTCAGTGGTTCTGTGGCGATTAATAAACTTTGAACAGGCAGAGTGTAGCGCCCTAATTGACTCACCTCGGCTTGATAACCTTCGAGCGCGGGCACAATAATATCGGCGCGAATAGACCCTGTTTCACACTTTACCAGGCCGCTGCCAAATGCAGTTACAGGGCTATGCTCATATAGAGTGACCCCCAGAGATTCAACGATACGTGCAAGACCTCGCACCAGCTTCAGCGGATGAATGGTAGCGCAGTGAGGGGTATAGATCGCCGCAGCACCTTTACGCATATTGATCGCTTGATTGAACTCACAGCCCTCCAACCAGCGATAATCCTGCTCGGTAAATCCTTGTCGATGTAATAGCGCTATTTCAGCCCGCAGTGCTTGAAGTTGCTCGGGATAACGGGCGGCAACGCGCACATTACCGCTATGAACCCAATCGCAGTCCACTTGATGTTGTTTAAGTACCCTTGACACTTCATCTATGGGACTTTGAATTAACCGTTTTGCTTGAGAAAAGCCTGTGCCAGAAAGGCCTGCAAGGTAATGAGTGTCACCAACAAAGCTGCCCATCAGCCAGCCACCATTGCGGCCTGATGCGCCCTCTCCAGCAACCGAAGCATCGACGACTACAATCTTTAGGGATGGCGATTTCTGTTTTAGGTAGTACGCGGTCCAAAGCCCTGTATAACCAGCACCAATAATGGCCACATCGGCCTCTATATCTGCAGTCAATGGCGCGCGACACTCCATTGACTCACCTAAGGTATCAAACCATAAACTCTGATGAAGCGTACTCTTCATGCCTAGATCCTGTTGATCTTTACTGGTTAAATTTTGTTCTATACAAAAACGTGTTAATCGAGGCGAGTGGATTGCGGCCTAGTAATCTCAGTAAAATTCACTTAACAAAGAGTAAAATGTTTTTAGCCAACCCCTTTGGGCAACGTTCGCAGATCATTTCTACGGCGCTCTTTGATTTTTATGTAGAATAACGACACCGCAAAGCCTCTACCCTATATAAACTCCCTGCAATTCGCTGCAAAAACAACCTTGAATGGTCTCCTAAAATGGTCAACAGAACCTAGTTAAGCAGCTTCAATAGCTCATCAATATGAGTGCAAACCCAGCTACTGCTTATTGGCCCCCAGGTACTAATTTGATAGTAACCTGCGTCATGACGCTCACCATCTTGAATAAAATGACATTCGATACCTAGATCGACAAGTGCGGCAATGGCATCTTGCAAGGTGCGCCTCGGCATTCCGGTGAGTTTATTTAGAGACAATAAATTATGCCGATCGTTATCGATAAGATGGGCGAGATAGAGCTTTCGAAGAAACGCCTTTTTCTGTTTTGACACGACATCACTCACTCAAACACCTCATAGTCATAATGAAAATCAACACTCTGTAACATAACAGACCTAACCATAGTTACTAACAAAATTGTATGATGCTTAACACTAAAATTTGTATGGTGCATATCACTAATTAAGTCCTGTAAGATGCTGATATAGTCTAAATTAACAACAAAAACTAAAATGCCTAGGATAACAAATGGAAGATGTTAAGCCGCTTAGCCAAAAAATAGACCTTACAAGAACCCAGCTATCCCCCAAAGAATGGCTTAGTTTCGACCAGATCCCACTGACGCCAGTAGAACCTAGCTATGTTAGACAGGTGCAAATAGAAAACCTCACCTTGTTCATCCCTTTCCTTATCGTCCTGCCGATAGCGGGCATAGTGATTAACTTACCGATGACAATTTTGTTAGCCGTTGTGAGTTTAGCCCTGCTATTGGCTGGCATCATAAGCTATGGGCGTCATCGGTACGCACTCTCTCTTGCCTATGGCGCATTTGAGCATGAATTTGTCATGCAAAAAGGGATTGTTTGGCATCAAAAAATATCACTGCCCTACACTCGATTACAACATGTAAGCTTGTCTCAGGGGCCATTAGAACGCTATTTTAAACAACATACTCTTAAGTGTTTCAGCGCGGGAAGCGGTAGCGCTGAGATCAGTCTGCCAGGCTTAAACTCTGATATAGCCGAGTCTTTGCGCCAGCACTTACTTGCCAAAGCCGCGGCCGTACGTCAAGCGCAGCAAGATGTCTCGCCCCCAGAGCAAGAATCACTACCGACGCAATCCCCACAACGTCCATCTCAAGCAGTGCCATCTCATCCAGTGGCAGGAAATGATGATGATGAGTAAGCGTTTTTCCAGTTGGGCAAGCCTATCCCCTTGGTCCATCATCAGCTTTAGTCTACAAGCGCTTAAGACCATGATTAATAATGGGTACGCTATGATCCCTATCGTATATACGGGCTGGCAACAGGGGGTTAGCTCCCCTTGGGTCATTATCGCTATCGTCGGCGTTATCCTAGCCATATTTACCTTTGCCACGGCGCAGTGGACCCAATACCGCTATCGGCTAGTCGATGCAAAGCTCGGTATTAAGCAGGGAATAATATTCAAAAACGCCCATGAAATACCGCTGAACAAGATCCAAAATGTTCGCCTCGAACAGCCACTCTATTTTCGCCCCCTAGGGTTATTTAGTTTAGTAGTAGAAACCGCGGGTTCGAAGAAAGATGAAGCCGTGTTATCTGCAGTCAACTATCGCCAAGCCATGCAGCTAAAGAAGTTGTTATTTCAACATTCTGCAACAACAAGCGCCACCAATGAGCAAGCGCTAACTCAGGCAAGCACACCCACTATCCATGGGGTTGTGGTAAGAAAAAGCCTTAAAGAATTGGTTATTTTTGGCCTGTATCAGAACAACCTGTTTTGGCTATCGATTATTTCGGGTTCGATACTTGGGCAACTGGATTGGAGCCAGATAGCCGGTAGCCAACTTGCAACTGCGACTCTAAATTGGTATCAACACCACATAGCCTCCAGCCTACTTAATGAGCTGATATTTAGCGTGCTAGCGCTGGTGAGCCTCTATCTATTGTTATCACTGATATCTATCGCTTCGGCCGTATTAAAATATCACCCCTACCAACTAAGCCAGCGACATAAAACCTTACATAGAACTGGCGGATTACTGGCAAAACAACAAGATGCCTTAGCCCTAGCAAGGGTACAATTGATCAGCTTTGACCAACCCGTTATTGGACGAATCATTAAGCTGTGGACGGTTAATTTTAAACAAGTTCAAGGTACAGAAGTCGAGCAAGTGGCTAAACGCCATATGCTAATCCCCAGTATGACTAGGCTGCAAATTACCCAAACATTGCCAAAACTCAAGGGCATCAGTAGCAGTGCTACCGCAATGCCAACCCATTATAACGGCATCCATTTGGGTTGGTTTTGGCGACGTGCCCTTTTGCCAATCCTTATCCCCTTGGTTCACTCATTGATTTTAGGCCTTAACCCTTTCACCGAGTTACTTTGGCTTGGCTCGACAATATTTGTAGCAGGGCTATACCTCAGATATCGCCAATGGGGTTATCTGTTACAGGGAGATGCTCTATGGATCCATACTGGTGTGTTAGGCCAAAGCTGGCAGTTGATCCCCCTAAAAAAAGTACAGCATGTACGCATAAGCCAAACCAAAGGGCAGAAGCAGAACCGGTTAGCCAGCCTCTATATTGGCTTAGCGTGTGGCGAACAGAAAATCCCCTACTTCCCCCTTGCAGATGCTAGGTTGATCGCGGAAACCGCATTAAGCTTAACCAAGCAGGATCACACCAATTGGATATAAGGAGTCACTATGCACAGAATAGCCTTTACACCCGATGATATTATCCATTTCTGGTTCGAGGAGGTTGAACCAAAATCTTGGTTCGAGAAGGATCTCAATTTTGATGAAATAATCAAACTGCGTTTCGGTAATTTGTTAGAACAGGCAAAACAAGGCGAGCTATATCATTGGCGCACCAGCCCTGCTGGACGATTGGCGGAGATCATCATCCTGGATCAATTCAGCCGCAATATCTATCGCGATACACCAGCGGCTTTTGCAGCCGATCCCATGGCACTCACGCTAGCTCAAGAAGCGGTGGCGTTAGGCATAGATAATGAACTTAAACCCAAACAGGTGCCCTTTCTTTATATGCCTTATATGCACAGTGAATCGAGCGCTATTCACGAGGTCGCTATGGTGCTATTTAGCCGCGAGGCCGCAGCAACCAACTTAGAGTTTGAACGTAGACACAAGGCCATTATCGACAAATTTGGTCGCTATCCTCATCGAAACCCGATCTTAGGACGACAATCTACAGCGGAAGAGCTCATGTTCTTAGAGCAACCAGGTTCGAGCTTTTAACTCAGTGGCAAAAGATAGAACCACCCCCCAAATACTAACAACTGATTTTCTTACAATAAGAGCTAGGCTCAAACTAGGTGATTAAAGATGGATGTTACAGTTACCCATGCACTACTACTGCTTGCGACAGGCTTCTTGGCAGGCATCATTAACACGCTCGCAGGCGGCGGTTCTAACTTGACCCTGCCGGCATTAATGGTGATGGGAATGCCTGCAGAAGTTGCTAATGCCACCAACCGCGTCGGTGTTACCGTCCAATCAATCACTGCGCTAATAGGCTTTAGAAAGCACGGCAAACTCGATACCCATGATAAAGGCCCTATTTTAGTGCCAACCATCCTTGGTGGATTTATAGGTGCGGGCGCTGCGGCATACGCACCAGCGGGGATTATCAAGCCGTTACTGCTCGGCACCATGTTAATAATGGCGCTAATTATTTTAGTCAAACCCGCCATGATCTCCCCTGCACTGGGAACACCAGTAAACAAAGTCAGCCAAACCCCAAGTTCATGGATTTGGCTAACGATTGCTGGTATTTATGGCGGCTTCGTCCAGGCTGGCGTTGGCTTTGTGTTGCTTGCTGCTTTGGCGGGAAGTTTACGTTACGACTTGGTCAGAGCAAATGCCTTAAAGGTACTATGCACCTTGATGTTTACCTTGGCATCGTTGGTTATTTTCATTGCAGAAGATCTTATTCTTTGGCTTCCTGGATTGATATTAGCTGCTGGCACTATGGTTGGCGCGCATATCGCGGTAAAACTTGCCATAAAAGTGAGCCCAAGCACCTTAAAATGGTTCCTATTTATCATGACCTTGTGCGGTAGCGTAGCTGCCATGATGAGCTAACCATAAGCAAAAGGTTGTGGCCAACTGAGTTAAGGCTATTTTTAGCCTAGGGTATGCCGCTAATGTTTAGGAGACTGCCAATCAATCACAGCCCCCTGCATTTTGTCCCCCTTGTGACATAGCCATACTCGTACCGAGACTTGAGGTCTAACTACCCCTTTAGCGCTTTCGATTTTAACCCAATCATCGACGCTAAAAGGCTGACCATCAATGAGGAAGTCTTCTAACTGATAGGTAATAATTAACGACTCTTGGGTTCCATCAAAAGTGTTGATTAACGTAGAGAGAATTCTATCGTCGCGCCGATAATTAACGAGCACGCCTTGCCATGAAGTCAGTTGATTGGGGGAACATGTTATCGACTGCGGTGGACGAAGCCGCTCATCTGCTAGCGCATATGTAAATGAGTCACCTAATCCGAAAAACAAATAAAAGCCTAGGGAACATATCCCTAGGCCAAATGCTGTAGAGCGTATGCCCACTGCTTTAATCTTATCTATAACGCCTTGAATCTTCACCTTCACATCTTAAGTATCATATTGAGTCTTCTGGATATCGGCACCGCAGGCTATGATTAATTAGGCCAACGATAGGTTCCACTTAAGATATCTGCACGCTCAGATTGCCCAGAAGTAAACTCAAACATGCAGCTGTCATCGGTATAATCCATAAAGTTTTCTACAGGATCATCTCCGGCATTCCGTTTACAACTATTACGACCAATTGGGCATCCATAAGCAGCAGATCGTTCAGCAGGCGTATCACTGACCAAGTCGCCGCCACCTTGGCATCCACCTTGGAAGGTATGATAAAGCCCTAGCCAATGACCCACTTCATGAGTAGCGGTATCGCCTTCGTTATAGGGGGCTGCAGTGCCTCCTGGCAGAGATTGATTCAGTACAACCACGCCATCATTCACAGGATATCGAGCATAGTCCGTTGGGAACGTAGCCCAACCTAATAGGCCTCCGCCCATGTTATTAACATAAATATTTAAGGTCTCAGCACCGCCACGACGCAATACTTGTTTCATCTCACTCTCGGCTAAAGTACCAGGGCCTGCAGTGTACCAAGCATCATTAGCACTGAGCGTGGTACCTTTATGCTCAAAGGTAAATTTGGTATCAAAGCCACCACTGCCGTCGGCACCGGAGAAAGCAAGTTGCAGTACATTTAATTGATCGCCGATTAAAGAACTCACATCCCCAGAGCCATCATCGGCAGTGATAACGTGAAAATAAACAGGGATAACCTTACCTATAGGAGTATATGCCGTCGAAGTGCCACCACCATCTCCGCCGCCATTACCATTGCCATTACCGTTACCCACACCAGCAGGCTTCTTCATCGCATTGACATAGTCATTAAGCATTTTAACTTCTAAATCACTAGGCGTTCGGGTACCGCAACGTAAAAATGCCGCATTGCCATTAGCTACATCAAATGCTGGGGACATGGAGCGAGGCTGTGATTCAGGATCAGCAGCCAACGCCCATTGAGGCATAATCATGGTAAGCACAAAAACCATCACAACTTTTAAGGTGCTCATAAGCTTTCTTCCTCGGCATATCGGCACAAGCCAAAATACCTTTCTAACAAGTGATAACTTTAGTATAGAAAAACGCAGCAAACTTGCCGTCATCGGCAAACACAGCAGACCAGAGGTCAGCGCCATTTATCGATGAGGTTCTTTACAAATCGAACAAGTGTAAATGATAATGATTAACATTTAGGTTTTACCGATATCTAGGTATCATTTGTTAAATTAACGCTAGGCAAACATCAGCATTATGACTATTTGCCCAGTTTATTTTTCCGCCTTGAGATGATGAAACAAATGATGAAACTGAAACCGACGAGTCTTGCCGTACTCTGTGCATTAAGTATTGCTGCGCCAATGACTTATGCCCAAACCGATACTCATGAACCGACTGATAAAACTTCGACAAAAGATGATATCGAAAAAATTGAAGTGACGGGTCGATACATACAAGGGTATAACGCCCACTCGGTCAGCGGCGCATCACGGCTCGATCTCGCTATTAGCGACATTCCACAATCGGTATCTGTGATCACCGATGCTCAGCTAAGGGATTTTCAGCTTAACGATATTAATACCGCATTAGACAGTGCAACAGGGATTAATGTCGAACGCATTGAAACAGACCGAACCTATTACACCGCCCGCGGTTTTGATGTTACCAATTTTCAAATTGATGGCGTGGGCTTACCGCTCACTAATGGTAATAATCATGCCGACGAAGACACGGCCATTTATGATCGCGTCGAAGTGATTCGCGGTGCTAACGGCCTAATGACAGGCGTGGGCAATCCTTCCGCTACGGTGAACTTTATTCGTAAGCGACCCACAGCAGATAATCAACTCAACCTAAGCGCAAGCTATGGGAGTTGGAATAACACTAGGCTAGAAGCCGATGGTAGCGCCCGCCTTAATGACACCTTTGCCACGCGAATCGTTGCCGTAAAGCAGACTAAAGATTCCTATTTAGATCGCTACGAAACCGATAAAACCGTGCTATATGCCTTTATTGAAGCCAACCTCAGTGACGACACCAGCATCTCGGTTAGCCACAGTTATACCGACAATGATGCCAAGGGCAATAACTGGGGAGCACTGCCTCTTTTCTACACCGACGGCAGCGCAACCAATTATGATCGCTCGACGAACACCTCTGCAGATTGGTCAAATTGGAAAGTGATTAAGCAAAACACCGTCGTCGAACTGAGTCATTACTTTAACGATAATTGGCGGTTACGTGGTACCTATTCACATAGAACCACAGATGAAGATACCGAACTGTTCTATATTTATGGCACCCCAGATAAAACCACTGAACTTGGCCTAACTGGCTATGGCAGCGAATATGACTTAGATGAGAAACATGATCTTGCCGATGTTTATATCAGCGGTGATTTCGAGCTATTCGGCCGAGAACATCAACTAGTAACTGGGGTTAACTACGCCGAGGTTAACTATACCGACCGTTCTCTCTACGATTACACCACAGGTAATGGCTTCCCACCAATACCCGATCTCAATACCTGGGATGGCAATACACCTAAGCCAACATTTACCGATAAACCCAGTGGTAGCGATGTCAGCGCCAAACAACAGGCAGCCTATATTACGGGTCGCTTTAATCTATTCGATGGCTTTCATCTGATCGCAGGCGGGCGTTTTAACAAATGGCAAGCAGAAGGCTTAGCCTACGGTAAAACACAAGATGCCAAAGACAGTGAGTTTATTCCTTATCTCGGTATGGTCTATCGATTTATTCCCGAACTTGTCGCTTATGCCAGCTATACCGAGACCTTTAAGTCGCAAACTGAGCTCGATATCAACGAGCAAAACTTAGCGCCCGTCACAGGTGAAAGTAAGGAGGTTGGCTTTAAGAGCGAACTGTTCGACGGCCGCCTACTCGCCAGTATCGCCTACTTCGACATTCAGCAAGTCAACTTGGCTGTGCCCGATCCTAGCACCTCTGAACTTCCTCCGACTCAGCAACGTTACATAGGCGCCGATGGGATCAACAGCAAGGGTTATGAATTTGAAGTCGCTGGAGAACTGTTCGATGGTTTAAACCTTAGCCTAGGCTTCACCGATTTTGACATCGAGGGTAATGAGAGCGTAGCCGCCTACACCCCAAGCAAACTATTAAAATTTGCAGCAACCTATGATGTCGCAGTAATAGAGGGACTATCTGTGGGCATGAATATGCGCTGGCAAGATGATATCTATCGCAAACAAGGCACTGTAGGCAAAGATTTTGCCAACGCAGGCGCAAAGATCATTACTCGCCAAGACGCCTATGCCATCGTCGACTTAATGGCACGTTATCAGTTTAATGACCACTTGGAATTAAGCGTTAATGCCAACAACGTCACCGACGAGAAATACATCAATAGCCTCTATTGGGCACAGGGATTCTACGGCGCCCCAGCAAACTATAGCGCCACTGTCAGTTGGAAAATGTAGCCATTTTCAACTGTGCCAAATCTAATGCTAATTAAAATGTGAATTAATTCAAATAGTAACAATAACCGTCATGGAGATCGACTGCATGACGGTTTATTGCATTTTATTTCTCCAACATTGCTAGGCCGCCAGCAATTAGGAATAAGAGGTTAATAGTCGCGATGAGAAAAAAACTATTTAAATGGCACTCCCTTAGTGCCTTAATCACCCTGATCCCTGTAATGATTATCTCAATAACAGGCAGCATTTTGGTCTTTAAAGTGGAGATAGATAGCTGGCTCCGCCCCCAACATATGTTAGTCGATGCCAAACCTGATTCCCCACGGATCAGCTTAGACAGACTGATGCAGACGGTACTTTACAATAATCCTGGCTATGAACTTGGCGGTTGGGAGCTGTTTGATGATAAAAGTCGTTCCGATGCGAGTTACTTGATAAAACGTGGCACAGATGAGTGGTCCAAAGTCTACATCGACCAATATCAAAATAAGTTATTGTCGACGCCGCAATCGACAACCCATTACCTCACCGACTGGTTACTCGAACTGCACTACTCTTTTCTGCTGCATGTAAAAGGGGCTACGGTTGGCTTTATTGTCGCATTAATCATGTTGTTTCTTGGGATCAGCGGCATCATTCTCTATCGCCGCTTTTGGGCGAAATTTTTTACCCTACGCTTTACTGCCGCCAAACGAATCTTCTATAGCGATCTACATAAGATGATCGGCATAAGCAGCTCTCCGGTACTAATACTAGTCGCCTTTACGGGGGGCTATTGGAATATTGCCGGCATTATTCACGAAGTCAACGAACATGCTGATGAAGAGCATATTTACATCAGTGCGCCGCTTTACAGCCCAGATATCGCTTTTGAATCACTTCGTTTGCAGAGCACCAAGGAGATAGAGAGCTTTAAAGCGGGTTATCTGGCTATGCCACATGAGCCCAAACGTGACATCACCTTCTACGGTGAAGTCGATAGCTCAAATCCCTTTAATAGCGAGTACGCGAGTGTGGTTAGTTTTGATAAAACCAACGGTAAACTGCTATCGAAGAGTGATATTCGCGAGGCCAGCGGGCTCAGGGTTTTTCTAGATAGTTTTCGTAAACTGCACTTTGGCTATTTTGGCGGACTGACTACCCGCGTGCTATGGGCTGTCTTGGGCTTGAGTCCGCTATGGTTATCGTTAACAGGACTTTACCTCTATTGGCAGCGACGGGGTAACCGACGCCAGGCGAGGCAAACTCGACAAACGCTGAGTCCCATTTAGGCTATTCTAGCTGAGACAGCGACAATGAGGCTCACCAATTAACAGCCAGCAATCACTTAGCAGTGAATTGCTGGCTTAGCATCAATAACGAGGGATACCCTGTTGCAGATTAAATGAAACTAGAATGAATTAAACTAGGCTAGCTAACATCTCATCTGAATACTCAATCAAAGGCTGATTATCACGCACTCGCTCAACATAGTCAGGATTCGCGATAAATGGGCGACCAATCGCTAACAGATCAAACTTCCCGCCCTCAATTGCTTCAGCTCCAGTTTGCGCCGTATAACTTCCAACGCCCACTAGCGTCTTACTGTAGTGCTTACGAGCATAGCTTGATGCACTACCCTCTAAATAGTCGAACTCCATGGCATCATCGAAGATACCAATGTGTAAAAATGCCAGATCCCGCTTCTCTAACTGTGCAAGGAAATAATCAAATACCTGACGATCGCGACTATCACCTTTCATATTGACATAGGCACCAGGTGATACGCGCAGCGCTGTGCGCTCATTGCCAATGCGCTCACAAATAGCATCGACAACCGCCAATGGGAAGCGCGCCATATTTTCTGGGGTTTCGCCATATTCATCGGTGCGACGATTACTATCATGATGCAGGAACTGATCGATAAGGTAAGCGTTAGCGCCGTGGATCTCTACCCCATCAAAGCCCGCATCTATCGCATTGGCTGCCGCTTGCGAATAGTCGCTAATCAACTGCTCAATATCTTCATGGGTCACCGCTTTGGGTGTCTCATAGGTTAATTCACGCTGTCTTGGCACACTGCCTTCAATGGCAATCGCCGAAGGCGCAATAATCTGTCCACCAAAGAAATGGGAATGAGCCACACGGCCGGTATGCCAGAGTTGAGCAAAGATCTTGCCGCCGTTACTGTGCACCGCGCTCGTGACCAAGCGCCAGCCATCGATCTGTGCTGGTGTAAACAGACCCGGCGTATTCGGGTAACCCTGACCATCGGGGCGAATAATTACGGCTTCAGAAATGATCAGTCCTGCAGCTGCGCGGCGACCGTAATAATCAGCCATTGTCTGAGTCGGCACAAGCTCATCATCTGCCATGCAGCGCGTGAGCGGCGCCATCAAAATTCTATTGTCTAATGTAATACTGTCGTTCAGTTTAACGGGAGTAAACAGGTTAGCTGTCATGATAAAACTCTCTTTGATAAAACTTGCTTTAATAAAACGCCTTTCTTGAATATACATTCAAGATAAACTGACTTGAATGCGCATTCAAGAACTTTTTTGAACAAACATTCAAAAATGATTACACTAGGCCATATTATGTTGAAAATAGATTAGAAGATGCGAAACGCCGAATTTGACCGAGAGCAAGTGTTACGGCAAGCCATGACCGCCTTTATGGCAAAAGGCTATGCTAAAACCAGTATGCAAGATCTGACCAAAGCCACAGGTTTACACCCTGGCTCTATCTACTGCGCCTTTGATAATAAACGCGGATTACTACTGGCCGCTTTGGAACAATATGTCAGTGATCGTAATGAAGAGTTTGCCCTGTTTTTCAATAACGGCACCAACTTTACCAAGCAGTTAAAAGCGTATCTCGACAACATAGTCCAAGAGTGTTTGAGCTGTGATACCGCTAAGGCCTGTCTTCTGACTAAGGCATTAAACGAACTCGCAGAACAAGATGATGACGTGCGCAACATTATCAATCGGTATTTACAAAGCTGGCATCAAGCCTTGGCGGTTAACTTTCAAGCTGCAATAGAGAACGGCCAACTTACCCCGCCTAAGAGTAGTCTGCATCTGGCGCGTTACTTTGTTATGGGGATCTATGGTTTACGTACTTTTGCCCAAAGCCACCCCGAGCCAGAAGTACTAAACGATCTGGCTGAGCAGCTCTATCAAGATACCTGTTTACGCTTTAGCTAGAGGTCGACAAAAGTTCTACCGCTAACCTCTAGCGCAGGCTAGAGAGCCTATTTATTTCACCACCATCACAGGGCATTTGGCCTTATTGGCCAACTCTTCGGCGACGCTAGGATTAAGCAGATGCGAAAGCCCGGTATGGCCGTGACTGGCAATCACTATCATACCCACATCGTTTTCTTCGGCATCTAAGATCACCTGACCTAACACACCGCCAGTCCTTACTTGACCAATTACTTTTAATCCTGCAGGCATACTCGCTTGAGTATCTTGAACTATCTTATCCAATTTACCATTAGCATAGGCATGTAGGTGCTGTTCAAGTTCCTCATCACTCTCGACGATAATGCCATAGTTATGGGCACCATAGGGCTCGCTCACCACATGAATAATCCGTAAATCAACCCCGTAAAGGGAAGCCATCTCTACGGCGTAGCCTAATGCATGGGATGCCGTTTCAGAAAAGTCTGTCGGGCATAATATTTGACGTGTACGCATCTCCCTTCTCCTCATCTTCCTTCACCACATCATTATGATGATGAAGGATTTTCAGGTCGATAAACGGTAGAGGTAATGGCTACTTAACAACCAACACCGGACATTTAGCCTTGTTTGCCACAGACTCGGCCACATTGGTATGTAAAAAATGTGATACCCCAGTGCGACCATGGCTGGCAATCACTATCATACCGACATGGCTCTCTTCGGCTTCGGCTAAGATTTCAGTCACTGCTTCACCACGGCGTATCATGGTATCAACGGCTAACTTGCTATCGAGTTTGGCCAGTAGCGACTTCATCTTTTGCGCTGCGGCATCTTCCATCGACTTAGCTAATTCATCGGGAGTGATCGCTAGGATTTGAAAATTCTCATCACCCAGCGGCTGCTCAACCACATGCAACAAGCGAAATCCAACCTGATACAGGTTCGCCATCTCAATGGCATAAGCAAGGGCATGTGATGCCGTTTCTGAAAAATCTGTCGGACATAAAATGGGACCTGCTCTCATAGTAAACTCCTTAGCATTAATAGCGGATACACTATCACTGGATAATGACACCTCGTTGACAAGGTTTATGGCTAAAATTTTATTTATTAAAACAAATTATTAGCCACAAAAACCTGAGCTAACATTAAAATTAAATTAGCTTAGCCAATCGAGCGCTTTCTCCTTATCTTCAAAAAACTTGAACTCTCCTGGTGTAAACCAATTAACCACCCGAGCCATCCACTGTTGCAAATCACCTTTACCTACAATTGCCACCTTCTTAAACTCTTTACCATGCCTTAAACCCAGCTTTAGGTCATCCCAAGCGGCATGCAAAGAGATACCTTTGAGTTCGGTGATATCAGCTAACGCATAAATCTCGGGATCTTCAATACCACTAAGAGCGGATTCGAGTACTGGAGTCATACGTCGGTAATCATCGTGAGACAAACTTCCCACCGCCTTAAGGCCTAGATAAAAGTGCTCTCCATTACGCTCGATACCGATAGAGATACCATGAATTACTTCGCTCATATCAACCTCCTGTTGTTCATGAATAAAGACGCTCTGTTACCTCTTTAAGTGTAGTTTTATGGCATCTATTTTTTGTGATCGATATCACACTTTGTGGCTGGGTAGTTCAATAATTGACCTTAGGCTATAAACTCGCTAACATCAAACCGACTGATTAGTCGGTCTGGTGTTTCAATCAACCTGTTTTGAAGAGTTTTGTTATTTATCAAGATCAGCACAAAGCACCTTGCAAGGGTTGCATATGTGGCTAATTCACGATGACCAAACAGCCTCATCCCGTGCTAACAGAACAACCAGACTATCTTGGCTAAAGTTTGCCATCTATTGAATAAGGAAAGGCTTAATGAACATGCCACTTGAACTTAACCCAAATGAGCAACTGCAACAGACATTGGCCAAACAAAAAGCCAGCTATCGACAGCAACCAGCCCCGACATTAGATGAGCGTAAAAGACAACTCCAAGCGCTAAAAACGGCGTTGCTAGCACACCAAGAAGCGATCATCACGGCATTGAGTCAGGACTATGGTCATAGATCGAAAGATGACAGCCGTATCTCCGACATCATGCCCTGTATCAACAATATCAATTACACCCTCAAGCACCTTAAAACCTGGATGAAACCTAGCCGTCGTCATGCTGGCATCTTACTCGCCCCAGCTAAAATCACGGTTCAATATCAACCCGTAGGCGTCGTAGGTATTATCGTGCCGTGGAACTTTCCTGTGATGCTGTCAATTGGCCCACTCATTACGGCGCTGGCAGCGGGTAACCGCGCCATGTTGAAGCTTTCAGAATTTACTCCCCAGACTAACGCCGTATTAAAGCAACTACTTAGCAGTCTATTTGATGAAACACTTGTTGCCGTTGTCGAAGGCGAAGCTGAGGTTGCCGCCGCTTTCTCGTCATTGCCTTTCGACCACCTACTATTTACTGGTTCAACGAGTGTTGGTCGTCATGTGATGCGCGCCGCTGCCGCAAATCTTACTCCTGTCACCTTAGAGCTTGGCGGTAAATCACCTGTAATTGTCGCGCCAGATATGCCGCTTAATGAAGCCGTAGAGCGCATGATCTATGGTAAGTGTTTAAACGCTGGACAGATCTGTGTAGCACCCGATTATGTGTTAGTCCCCAAGGGAAAAGTCGAAGGCTTTCAACTCGCTTTTCAAACTAAGTTCAATGCTATGTATGGCTCCATTAGCAAGAATGAGGACTACGGCGCCATCATCAATGCACGCCAATTTGATAGGCTCATGACGGTAATTGACGATGCCAAAGCCAAAGGCGCGCAGATCACCTCAGCCAACGGTGAAGCAATCGATAATGATCAGCGAAAAATCCCGACCCAACTGATCACTCAGGTCAGTGATGAGATGATTTTGATGCAAGATGAGATCTTTGGTCCACTGCTGCCCATTATCGAATATGACACCTTAGATGACGCTATCGATTATGTTAATGATCGACCTCGCCCGCTGGCGCTCTATATCATGAGTTTTGATGCGGCGGCTCAGCAATATATCTTGTCTCACACCCATTCAGGTGGCGTTTGTATCAATGAAACGGTATTTCATGTTGCCGCCGATGATGCGCCATTTGGTGGCATAGGCCCCTCGGGAATGGGCCACTATCATGGTAAAGAGGGTTTCCTAACCATGAGCCATGCAAAAACCATTTTGAGCCGAGGCAAACTCAACACCGGAAAGCTAGTGCATCCGCCCTATGGTAATCCAATACAGAAACTGCTGATGAAGCTGTTTTTACGCTAACGCCTTTTTATTAACGCGGCTTGAGTTACACGAAGCGCCATTTATCACCATAAATGGTGCGCTAAAATAGAGACAAATATGAGCATTACCGATAAGAAACAAGCCATCCTAGATACCGCATTAGCGCTATTTGTTGCCCAGGGATTCCATACCACAACCACCGCAGCCATCGCGCGCCAAGCTGGCGTGGCAACGGGCACGCTGTTTCATCATTTTGCATCCAAAGATGCGCTATTAGACTATCTTTTTTTATCGATTAAACAGGAATTTGCCGATGCTATCGTCGGTAGCGCTAACCAATCGACCGATCTAAAAACCAACGCTAGGAATCTGTGGTTCTGCGCTCTTAGCTGGGCCATTGCCAATCCACTTAAGCAGGAGTTTTTCCAGCTCTACTCTATGTCACCCACCATAGATCCATCGATTCGCTTCCAAGCGATGAATACCATTTTGGGCTTTATCACCACATTAATAGCAGCTGGTCAGCAACAGGGGCTGATAGCCGATTATCCTATTGGGTTAATGCAAGACAATTGCCACGGCCAATATCTGGCGGCGACACGTTACTTCATCGACCACCCACAACACTGGCAACTCGATGAACATAGAGAAGCCAGCTTCAAGCTTTTTTGGAATGGAATGGCGGCAACTTGATATGTGGCAAGCTTACTCTTGCCAATCTTGGAAGTGCGCAACTAAATAGTCGATAGCCATTCTGGCTCTCATGGGGAGAAAACGTCGATTTTGATAAACAATCCAGCTGGTTAATCCACTCGTCCAATATGGTCTTAATACTGGCGTTAAGCTGCCTTTTTGAACAGAGGTGACAAAGCTACTCTTGGGCAGATAGGCTATGCCTAACCCTTGCTCGGCAGCAGCGATAACGGCGGGTACATTATTGCTGCGCCAACGTCCCTCCACTTTTATATTAAGCTCAGCCTCAGTATCTGGATGATGAAACAACCAGTGATCATTATTAGAAATAATGCAGCTGTGGCGCTTAAGATCGTTAGGCATTTTCGGCGCACCGTGCTCAGCTAAATATTCAGGGCTAGCCACCGCCATCATATCCCGACTCGCCAATTTACGCGCTACCAAACCTGAGTCTTTTAGCGCGCCAAAACGAATAGCAAAGTCGATACCATCTTCGACAAAATTAACCATGCGACTATTAAAGTCCATATCTATGGTTAACTCTGGATGCTCTACGGCAAACTTGATCAACACAGGCGCGATATATTGCTCGGCAAATGCTCCAGCGGCACTGACCCTTAATGTGCCATTAAGCTTGAGCTGTTGCTGACTCACCTCTTCGTTGGCTTGCTTTAATCCCACCAGCAGATTTTTACACTGTTGGTAATAACTCTGCCCAGCCTGAGTCAAATTGACCCTACGGGTGGTTCGTGCAAACAGCGCACAACCCAGCCGAGTCTCTAAGCGTGAGATCTGGCGGCTCACATGACTGGTCGAACTCCCCAATTGCCGAGCCGCCGCCGAAAAACCATTGGACTCAGCCACGGCAATAAACTCAACAATACCTTCAAAGCTATCCATAACGCTTAACTCTCCTCAAAGCTCATCCCACAATCGAGGTCAAAACACACTCCACAGCAACACAGCCTAAAATCGCTCCAGTTGTCGCTTGAACATTATTGCCATATAACAAGAGTAATTTGCAAATCAAACCGATTATCATAACACTCTGCAACAATTACAATAGCTCCACTTTCAGCAAACGAGTTATCTAACGATGAAAAAAGTACTTATCCTATTGACGAACCATGCAACCCTAGGCACCACAGATGAAGCCAATGGCACCTTTGCACCTGAGCTGACACATGCACTGCATGAGATGCTTGATGCAGGCCTTGAATATGATCTCGTGTCAATCAAGGGCGGTAAGGCGCCGCTTTACGGTACCGATCTTGAAGATGATGCCGTCAATGCTGCAATCTTGGCTGACGAATCTTTCCAAACGCGAGTCAACAACACCATCCCAGCATCACAGATCAATATCGACGATTACGCGGCGATCTTCTATCCAGGTGGATTTGGTCTACTGTCAGATTTAGCAGAAGATGAGAGCGTCGCTAAATTGAGTGCATCTCACTACGAGAAAGGCGGCGTGATTGGCGCGGTTTGTCACGGCCCTGCAGGTTTACTGCCTATCACCTTGAGCAATGGTCAAAAGCTGATTGCCGACAAGTCGGTTACTGGCTTTACCCGTGAAGAGGAAGTGGATTATGCCACTATCGATAAAATTCCTTTCTTGCTCGAAGAGGCATTAACACGCACTGCGGCACGTTATAACAAGGTGCAACCTTGGAATGAGTTTGTTATCGAAGACGACCGAGTGATCACAGGTCAAAATCCGGCAAGTGCTGGAGCAGTAGGTAGAGCTATCGTTAAGCACCTAGCATAAGCAATACATAGCTAACAGCAAAGGGCTATGAGTTGCGGGCTACTGGCTACGGACACACCTTCAGCGATAGCGATAAAATACGATATCAGCAAACGCCAAGTGAGTTATCTTACTTGGCGTTTCTATTTGGCATTTTCGCAGCCTTAAACTGCTCTGATTAAAACTAGTTGCTTCATTCCGCAGCGCCGTGCCGCTATCTTACCTTAACCACATTGTTGATGTTAATATCACTGACTCACTCAATAGCACTAAAACAATGACCCAAGGGAAAGCGAGGGTCCAAAGGACAGCTAGATGGCAATCGAAGTCAGCAGACGTAATCTTATCAAAGCATTAGCCACAGCAGGCATAGTTAGCCAGTTCGTGCCACTCAACGCATTTGCACAGCCAATGGCTAAGCCGCTCTATATCGATGGTCTCTCTTTTCTTCCCGATGATTTAGCCGATCTTAGCGCCTCGAAACTCGATGCCTACTTGTGTGATATCTCAGCCATCGAAGCCATTGAACAGGCCGACGGCACCACCAATTATAAGCGCACTTACAATGCCTGCGTTAAAAGTATTAGCGATGCATTAACACGGGTTAACGCCAACCCTGATAAGCTCCTGCTCGGCAAAAGCACCAGCGATATTTCGCTCGCCCACGACACTGGACGCACAGCGGTGATATTTCAGATCCAAGGCGCCGATTGTGTCGAAGAGAGTATCGACAGCGATCTTAATCAAGTTGATGAGTTTTATCAGCGTGGCCTACGAGTATTGCAACTGACTCATCACTATGGCAATAAATTTAGCGGTGGCGCATTAGATAACGATGGTAAACAGGGGCTCAATTTACCCTTAACTGCCGCGGGTCATCAGTTAATCGACAAGCTCAATCACAGTAAGATGCTAATCGATGTCAGTCACTCTAGCCCACAATCGGCGCTCGATACCGCAAAGGCAAGCCGAGTCCCCATAGTGCAAAGCCATGGCGCCGTGCGCGCTATCGTTAATCATGCTCGCTGCTCACCCGATGAGGTGATTAAAGCCATTGCCGACACGGGTGGCCTGTTTGGCGTGTTTATGATGACCTTCTGGCTGACAAACGATAGAGTGCCAACCGCTGAGCATTATTTAGCGCACCTTAAACATGTGGCCAACATCGGTGGTATCGACGCCGTTGCTATCGCTAATGACTACCCCCTTCGCGGCCATAAAAACCTGATTAAGCTGGGTAACAACAATGCCGAGGGAGTGAAAGAGTACATCGAGTGGTGGCATAGCCTGCGCGCTCGCGGCGTATTAGGCTTTGATATTGAGCCCGAACACGTGGTGATCCCAGAACTTAACAATATCGATCGCATGGAGCATATCGACAGTGCCTTATCGAGCGCCGGTTTTAGTAGCAGCGATCGCAATAAGATCATGGGCGGTAACTGGCAACGCGTGTTGACCCAGGTTTTAGGGTAATTGGGTTAGTTTCAAGCCATAACCTCATGGTGCATCAGTTACTTGCTGCAGGTGATAGATAGCCTTCAAATACACTTTCCAAGCAAAGAGGTCACCAAAAACCTCCCCGGCACAAAACAAAAAAAACCACAGTGCAATACTGTGGTTTTTTAGCGGTGGCTTCCTAGCCACCTTTGGGTCTTACTAAACTATGTCGACAAACTATATTAATAAGCTATGTCAATAACCTATGAGTTAGGTTGATAAGAAGATTAGTTCTTCTTAGAGTATTTCGCGGCTTCTTCACCCGCTAGACGACCGAAAGTGATGATGTCAGAGATAGCGTTACCACCTAAGCGGTTAGCACCGTGAACACCACCAGTAACTTCACCAGCGCCATATAGACCAGGGATAACCTGTTTCTTAGCATTCATGACTTCAGCTTTAGTATCGATCATTACGCCACCCATAGTGTGGTGAACACCAGGAGTCACTTCGATAGCGTAGTAGTTACCTTCGTTGAGTGCACGAGGTAGGTTTGGACGCTCGAAATCAGCATCTTTACCGCTAGTCACAAAGCTGTTGTAACGTGCAACGGTTTCCGTCAAGGCTTTACCGTCAATTCCAACACCTTTCATGTCACCTAGTTTAACTAAGCTATCGGCGGTTGGTGCTACGCCCAAGCCAATGTACTTATCAATTTTCTTCAGTGACTTACGTACTGAATCATCGAAAATCAAGAAGGCTGACTTACCAGTTTGATTAAGGATGGCCGCAGAAGCTTTGTCACGTGTAGTGATTTCGTTAACGAAACGCTTACCTTCACGGTTAACTAAAATTGCACCGTTACCACGTACCGCTTCGGTCACCATTACGCCACCTTTAACTGATAGTGTTGGGTGAGCTTGGATATATTCGATGTCTTTCATCGCTGCGCCAGCATTTTCAGCCACATCGATACCATCACCTACCGCACCAGGTTGGTTAGTAGAGATGAAACCTTTTAGCTTAGGATCAAGCTTAGCGACGCGATCATTGTTCTTAGCGAAACCACCAGTAGCAAGAATAACCGCATCGGCTTTAACCCAGTAGTAACCCTTATACATACCCTTAACTAGGATACCTTTAACTTTACCGCTATCGTCTTTAAGAATTTCGATACCGCGAGTGTTCATGCGTAAATCGATATTGCGTTTAACCGCATTATCGTAAAGCACTTGAACAACATGAGCACCAACACCAGCACCACCGGTTGGACGGTGTGAACGGTTAACGGATGCACCACCCATACGGCCTACATCATTCAAATCAGCACCCATTCCTGTCATCCAATCAACAGAACCTTTAGAGTGTGAGCTTAAAATTTCAACTAAGGCAGGATCGTTAATGTTACGGCCACCTTTCATGGTGTCTTTGTACATTAACTCTGGACTATCGGTAATGTCTTTGGCTTTTTGCTGATCGGTCCAAGCCGCGTTCATACCACCAGCGGCTAACTTAGCGTTACCACCGATAACGGGTTCTTTCTCGATAAGAATGACTTTAGCGCCATTATCGTGAGCTGAAACAGCAGCAGAGAAACCTGCGCCGCCAGAACCGACAACCACAACATCAACGGTATCATGCGGTGCGCTAGCAAGAGCCGCTTGACGTTCTGATTTGTCTTTTGCTAATTCAGCGATAGTAGGCTCGTTACGTTCCCACTTTTTAGCATAAGGCATATTGAAATCGAAGCTATGGCAAGAGTCGCAATACACCATAGATTTTTCGTGAGCGCTGTGACATGAGGTACATGCTACATCGCCAGGGAAATGAGAGTCATGAGCATTGTAATGTTCATGCTTAGTGGTTTCAGCCACCTCAGCTAGTGTGCCGTGACAAGAAACACATTGTGCATTTTCATAGGTTAGGCTGTCATTAGATAGTTCACCGTCTGGTGTATGGCAACTATCACACTCTTGGTTTTGAGCGTGGAATTCGGCTAAGTTATCAGCCGCAACCGCATTGCCCACTAGACCGGCTGTGCCCATTAATGTGGCAAGACAGACTGCAAGTTTCATCTTTTTCATTTTTGCTCCCCTTTCTATATTTAACGACAATTAAGTCCATTAACTATAGAAGCTCTCTCATTATTTTATTAAGGTTGAAGTGATATTCACTTTCGAAAGTAGCGTCAAACTCATCTCAATTTGAACGACTATTACTCTCGCTCCACTAAATATTTACCTATAGCCCTTGGCCCAGCAATAGAATAACCAGAAGTAGATTGATAAATGACACCTCAATCACAAGCAGTAAAATCAGCTATGCAAAGATGCATAGCTACAAAGAGGTATATGCAATTTTGCATAACCTATGTAGCGATAGATCACGTTGAATAAACATCTGCATAAAAGGTACATAACGATTTGCTAATTCGCGCAATGCTGCACAGTTTCTGCGGCAAGTTGTGGGTAGAATCGCGCTATGAAATATCTATTACTCATTCTTATCACTATCGTCAGTTCGCCCCTGCTGGCACAGGAGAGCATTGTCTTTGGCGTTCACTCAAAGACAGCCCCACTAGAGTGGCGCAATAACGGCGTCGATCAAGGGTTTAACATCGAATTGATTAATCGAATTGGCCAGCTCATTGATAAGCGCATCATAGTGCGCCGCAAGAGCTTCCAACAGTTATTAAAAGATGTGCATGATCCTAATAGCGATATCGATGTTATCGCTGTGGTGAGCCCAGTAAATGTAGACCGTAAATTAAGTCAATCTGATCCCATCTATGCCACCCATGCCAAAGCGTATACCTTGCAAGGTAAAGCACTGATAAACAACTGGGCCGATCTGGTAGGTAAGCGTGTGGCCATTAAAAAAAGTGCTTTTGTAGATGTATACTTATCTGGCTATCCACAAAACTTTAAGCGCGTGGATGTCGACCTCTACGAGACGGGTTTTCAACAGTTAATTAATAATGAAGTCGATGTTGTTATTGCAGAAAGCTTCGTCGCAAGGCGTTTGCTCCCCCTCTACCCGTCGGTACGCAGCTCCAGTGATGCGTTAATCTACGGCGCCTTTAACTTTGTCTGCAACGGCAAAAAAAACGTGTTGATGAACCAGATCAACGATGCCCTTAGGCAACTTAAACTCTCTGGTGAATATGACAAGTTAGTCAATAAATGGTTTGGTACAGGTCGAGAGAAAGTCGATTTAACCTCAACTCAACAGCGAATGTTCTCTGTTGCCATTTTAGTCGCTATTATCTCAGCGATAGGGATGATCTACACTGGATTTATCAGTGCTAGCCTACGTCGCCATACTAAGGCACTCGACGCCGAGTTAATTCAACGCAGTCGAATCGAAGTGGAGATCTCAGAATTATCGAAACAGTTCCAATCCGTCCTCGATGGCATCCCTCATGGAGTAACCATAGTCAACCAAGAGCTACAACGCTTATGGAGCAACGACAACAACATCCACTTGCTGGTTTCAGACGAGTTTTACTATATCGACAATCGCAGTTTCATTCTCAAAACGGCGGTGCTTGATGTGCTATCAAGCCAGAAGTCCTTCATTGCCGATATGCTATTCCAGCAACAGTTCTGGCAACTGCAAATACACCCGATAGCCACAGATCAAGTGGTTATCTTGCTTGAAGAGTCCACAGAGCAACATCGCCTGAGGCAAGCCAACGAAGAAGCCAGCCGGCTCGCATCCCTCGGAGAGTTATCTGCTGGCATTGCCCACGAAATTAATAATCCGACAGGCATAATCGTACATGCAGTATCGCTATTTAGCGCAGCGATAAAAGACTTAACTCCTGCCACAGTACATTATCAGAAGCAAAATCCCTTTTGGCTGGTTGCAGGGCTACAACCCCAAGTCGCCATGGAGGAGCTCAATCATAGCTGCAATACCATCGAAGAGGGAGCAAAACGGATCAGTCGTATCGTAAACGATCTAAAACGTTACGCCATGCCCCATATTGCCAATGAATATACCCAAGTGTGTCTCAATGATGTGGTGCAGGTGGCGCTGCGCCTAACGGCGAATCAAACCAAGTATCATCAAATCACCACTATGCTGCATGAACCGGGTCCCCGTATTAAGGGGGATGATCAGCAGCTACATCAAGTACTCATTAATCTTATTCAAAATGCTTGTCATGCCTGTTCACAGCAGTCGGGAGCCATAGTGATAGAAACCCATGTCGAAGATAATAAAGCCATATTGAGTATCGTAGACAATGGCGATGGAATGAATAGCGCCACCTTAAAACGTATAACAGAACCCTTTTTCACCACTAGACGCAACCAAGGTGGCAGCGGACTTGGATTATCGGTATGCAGCCGAATAATCAAAGAGCATCAAGGAGAAATGCAGATGCTGTCGAGTTTAGGTAAAGGCACACAGATCCGCCTAACCTTCGCATTGGAACAACAGGATTAGCACATGAAACTGGCCAGAAATATTCTTTTAGTCGACGATGAAGCCTCTTGGCTACGAACACTCGCCGTAACCCTTAACCGTCTGGTTCCCGAAGCCGATATTGATACCTGCGTCGATAGTCGCCAAGTGAAGAACCGACTTCAAGTGGGTGACTATGCGTTAGTACTGCTCGATCTCACCATGCCATTTCACTCTGGAGAAGAGCTATTAGCAATGATCCGCAGTGACTTCCCCAATACGCGAGTACTCATTGTGACGGGCGTAAATGAGGTCGACACCGCGGTGCGCTGCATTAAAAAAGGCGCCTATGATTACTTCATTAAAACAGACAATGTGGACGATCTTGCCCACACAGTGCGCCGTGCACTCGAAGTGGTCGGCCTAGAGAGAAACTATCTCTACATCAAAGAGAAGTTTTTAAGTCGTAGCTTAGATAACCCCCAAGCCTTTAACAATATACTGACCTGCGAACCACAGCTATTAGATCAATTTCGCTATCTCGAAGCCGTCTCATGTAGTCCTGAGCCCTTACTCATTTATGGAGCTAGCGGAACAGGTAAAAGCGAATTCGCCAAGTCTTGCCATAACCTTTATAGCCCAAACGAGCCCTTTATTAGCATCAACTTAGCGGGTATTAGCAGCGAATCGTTCGAACAGAAAATGTGTGGCCAACTCTATCATCACAGCAATGGCGAACTAGAAGCCGTTGCGGGTTTACTCCATCAAGTCGGCAGTGGCGTGCTCTATCTTAATGAGATTGGGGCGCTACCGCTTAGTGCCCAAGTTAAGCTATTAGAACTATTAGAAACCAAACAATATTATCCTTTAGGTAGCGATACCCCCTACCCAGTAAAATGTAAGTTTGTGGTTTCGACTCAAGATGACTTGCTCAGACTTCATCAAACGGGTCAGTTTCGCAGTGATCTGCTTTACCGTTTACGCGCCCATAAAATTAAATTACCCCCACTAGCGGCTCGTCAGCTGGATATCTCTATGTTGATCAATCATTTCATTGCCCTAGCCGCAGCCGAAATGAATTTACCCGCGCCGATCCAACCGTCAGACTTAGCGCCGAGACTGGCCAATTATGATTTTCCTGGCAACCTACACGAGTTAAAAGGAATGGTGTTTGACGCCGTCAGCCGCAGCGATGGCATCGCACTTAACACATCACCTTTCATTGAAGCGATAAATGAGCACAAATCCCTGACCGAAATACCCCAAGATCAGATTATCTTCCCCAAGGTGTTACCCACCCTAGCGCAGATGAATCAGGCCCTTATGGATGAAGCCATGAGCCGCACCGCCAATAATCAAACGGCGGCGGCACAGATATTAGGGATCAGTCAAAGTGCGCTAAGTAGACGCCTAAAAGGTTAATTTTATATAAAAACGGCTTTTTCTCAGGACAAAGAAAAGGCCGGTTTGCACTGATAATATGTTAAAGCAATTCGACGGTTCTACTCGCTAAAAGGTTATTATTTAGATCGATAATCTCTAGAGTTAACGAACCTTTAAATAGCTCATCTTCACCGAATGTGTATCGAATATCCCAACTCTTTACCTCGGCATCGCCATAGACAAAGGAACTGTCAAAAACCTGGGGCTCTCCGTTCGGTCCTTGCTTAATCCATTTACCAATCAGGCCCACCTTGCCGCCCCCACGTTCAAATTCCACATCGAATACCGCTCCTAAATTCAGCTTATTTTTACCGACAAAAGATTTAGCATCATTAGAGACTTCAAAGCGATTACGATAGCTGTTATAAGTCAATTCGCCAAATTGAAAATCGTCTATATCAATCTTGACAGGTGAGGCTTGATACTCATTCTGAACGACATTTTGCAACAACAACAGCTCATTTTGGTTATAATGTCCTTTCGCAAAGATATCTCCAATCACCCAATTTAGAGTCTTATGAGACTCTGATGTTATTGCATTTTTCCGCTCACCAGTTGGCTGCTTTTCTAATTCAGAGAGTGAAAGTAGTTCGCTACAATGCTGAATATCCCGTATTGGTTCAGGAGCTCGGCAATAGATTCTCGCCATTCTCAATAGCGCTTGAGCATCATATTCTAGCTCCGCCGCTGCAGTAAAATACTTAAGTGATAGCGCCCAATTCTTGTCAACTAAATCACCCAAATCATAAACAATACCGAGCCAATACCCCGCACTAGCATAACCAAACTTAACAGCCTTATCACCCCACTCAATACCTTCTTCAATCATTTCTAGCGCATTCTCTTCATCATTAACACCAGCCATAACACCCGCGCCAAAAGTGATGTTTTTCTTGAGTTCGAGCCCCTTATCGACAAGCAAGCGTCCCAAATTGTAAGCCGCTCGACCCTGTCCCATATTCGCGGCTTTTCGATAATATCTCAGGGCTAAGGGCTTATTGTTTTCAACTCGATCATCAAAATAAAATGCATCGGCAATTAGCACGATATCGTCACCCAGTTGTTTAACTTCCTCATCATCAATTCCACTCATCAAATGGTATTCATTGAGCTTTAAGGTACGTTTAAGATAATCAGCGATATAGATGGATTCATGACGCTGCCAATACCATGAGTTTTGGCCATGACCAGTTTGTTGGTAATAGAGTGTTTCAACCTCTTTCCCCTGCTTTTTAAGTACATATTCCATCCTCATCGAATGTTCAAAATCAGCAATACGATCCATTTTCCCCGCGATCAACAATACGGGACTTTCAATCGCTTTAGCCAAATAAACAGGGGAATACTCGATCAAATCGTCACTCAATTCACCCACAACTTTAGAAACACCTTTGCGATACTCATCCAATACTTTTATGTTATTTCCATTAAACAACAGTGGTAGATCATAAATACCATACCCACCCACTGCACACTGATAATTGCCTGGATGCTTAATCGCAAGCATCAGCGATGAGTAACCGCCATAGCTAGCACCAATAGCACACATCTGATTAAACTTATGTTGCTTTCTGACTTGGTTTACCGCCGCAGTAATATCCTGCTCAATAGCCTTACCAAATTCTCTCTTACCGCTGTTTAGAAACTGTTTACCGTAACCTTCAGAACCTCTAAAGTTAACCCTAAGAACAGCAAAGCCACGACTGGCAAAATACTGCACTTCACTATCGAAATAGTTAAAATCTCGAACACCAATCGGTCCACCATGGGGCATAACCAAAAGCACACCGTTAGCGTTATTTTGATTAGGTAGTGTTAAATAGGCTTCAACATCAACGTCATCGGTACTCGTAACAGTAAATACTTCAGTCTGCCTAAGCTCATATTGGGCTAAGTCAGGATATAGCTCCGTGAGTAACTCAGCTTTCTTGTTTTCTAGATCAAATAAATAGTAAGTGCCTGGATCATCAGAGGCATAGGAAAAAATAAGCATATGTTTGGCATCATTTGAATATGCACTGATAACAGTTTCCTTACCTTGAAACGCGTTATTAAACAGCGATTTTACCTCGTTAATACCGTTGTCGAAAAAATGACTCACATGATGACCATTTTCGACATAGCGAACTAACTTAACAGTCTTTCCCGAGTCATCAAGTTCACCACCAACTAAGTCATATTTTGGGTGTTCGTACAAGACTTTCCCCAATGTCTGACTTGGAATATCAAACTCATATAAGGCAACTTTATCGGTATTTTTATTGCTTAGCACCGCCAGAGTTTTATTACGAATAAACCCAATTGGAGTAAAGCTCACCTCTGAATCATCGATTTTATACAGCAAATTCCAACGTTTTTCATTTAGCGACCGATAAAGTACTTCACCGTGCATATTTTCAATATCAGCAGTCACGGCAAAAAGCTGTTCGCTAACACTATCGAAAGCAAATGCAGCAACATCCTTCAGTTTTTTTTCTTCAAATTTAGCGGAGTTAAACTGTTTATTTATCAGTTCATCTAAGGTCAACTTATAAAGGCGATTACTGGGACGATTGTCATAACGGTTTTTAGCGTATAAGACATGCTTTGGATCAGCGATAAGGGGATCAACCAGATAGCCATCATTTGGAAGATTCACCAATTTTGCGCTTATCTTGTCTGCGTTTTCAGATAACAATGACACCGCTTGACGAGGTTGGCCACGATGATTGTAGCTAATGTATAAAGTCTTATTATTAATCCATACATATTTATTGAGCTGTTCATTGGAATCAAAAACAACCAAATGCTGATAAATCTTATCATCTATACCTATCAGAGATAGGTAGCTTTTTCCCTCCTCAACAATTAGTGCCGATATATAGCGATTATCTGGTGAGAAGCCTACTTGGGACATAACTGGAGAACGAAATAGTTCTTTTGCAGGTATAGGTGTAGCTTGAGCATAAAACGCCAAGCAATATAAACACAGTGCAATCAGTGTTCTCATAGTACGGCCTCCTTACCTGTAAGCAGCCTTTCGGCATACTCTAAAAACTTATCCTCACCAGGTCCCGAATAACGAACTTGACGAGACTTTAAGATGTTAGGGAATTTCTCTTCTAAAAATAGTTGTGCTGAGGTCGAGCGGTTTTCAAGTAGAATTTCCGCAGAAGATACCATCCAAAACCCAACGGTCTTTACGTATAGATCGCCAACATAACTGACTTGATTGGGCTTCACCTCAAAATCCCAATATCCCTCCTCGAGCTCCATATAGACATAGCGACCAAACTTAATATCTTCTATTTGATATTGGCCCGCAGGCACGTCGACTAATATATAGTTGCTCCCAAACTGGAGATCTTTGTCGGTCAGCATCAATGATTTGGTACCACCAATAATGATGCTATGCAGCCCTCGGTTAGTATCAATACCTATTAATAGATACCCGCTGTTTTCAGCAAGCTGTTTGTCCACATCTTTAGAGATACCCTCAATTTTCTGAGCACAGCCGAAAAGCGTGCCAATGACAAGCATTAGCACTAAATTCAATAGTGGTTTCATTAAAATCCCTTTCATTAATTCCAAGGTTATATAGCTTTCTATACAACTACTTTTATTATTGTTGTACTGATACTGCCCGATTCAAAGATACCAATAATTCACAATAAATCAAAATATTTACCAAACACTTAAAGCAGTAATAGCTAACAGACTCATGTACTAATTCAAGCTCTTGAGCAAACATAAAAAATCCCCACCAGAATACTGGCAGGGATGATCAATCACCTGCAAAATCGTTTAAGTGCTCTTAAACGGTCGGCATTACGCCATAAGGCGAGCTTTTTAGCTTCAAACAGTAATATTTAGGCTTGATTGGTTTGCACAATGCTATCGCCAGCCTCTTCGGCCTCGTGCTCTTTCTCTGTGGCATCGACAATGGTTAACACGGCGGCATCACCCACCACGTTGCATGAGGTCAATACCATGTCGATGAGTCGATCGAGCGCAGCCACAATAACAAAGGCTTCGATAGGTAAGCCCATCTGATGAATAAGCACACCTATCATCACCATTCCGCCACCTGGCACACCACCGGCTCCGACAGACAATAGGAAGATACTAAATAGCAGTGCTGGCAGTTGATCCATCGCGATAGGCGCGCCAAAAGAGTTAGCCACAAAGAAGATAGCGATCGTGATATAAATCGACACGCCGCCCATGTTCATCGTCGCCCCGAGCGGAACACCAAAGCCAGCTACGGCGCGCTTAACCCCCAACTTTTCGGTCAAGGTGCGCATGGTCACAGGAATAGTGGCATTTGAGCTGGCTGTCGATAGTGAAAACAGGATCTGCTCTTGAGTCTTTGCACGAAACTCTCTCGCACTAATCGGCGTAAATAGACTCACGGCAACAGGGTATACCACGAAAATCCACAGTAGTAATAATGAGATAATCACTACCATATATTCGATAACGCTCATGAACAAACTGGCCTCTAAGGTAGCTCCAAGTTTAAGCATCAACGCAAATACACCGAAAGGCGCCAGTTGCATCACTAGGCTGATGAGTTTCATCATCAGCTTGTTACCCTCTTGGAAACCTTGAGTCAGCAAAGGTACCGCGCTGCCCATCGACTTGAGCACACCACCCACTAACAATGCCATAAAGATGACTTGTAGCATGTTGCCAGAGGTGAATGCCGAAACGGGGTTATTAGGCACAATATTGACAATAAGCTGCATCAAATTAGGCAGTGCGGTCGCGGTGATCTCTGCCCCAGTGCCACCCGACATATCGACCCCAAGACCCGGTTTTAATAGCAGTGCGACCGCCAATGCCGCAAAGATAGCGACTAAGGTATTGATGATGTAAAAACCAAAGGTTTTTCCACCTAAGCGTCCAAAGCTTTTAAGATCATCTAACTCCAACACACCACAAACAATACTGACGAAGACCAGCGGAACGACCATCATCATGATCATGTTGACAAACATAGTGCCTACGCCTGAAGCGATCGAGATCAAAGTGCCAGAAAAGAGCGAGATATCCGCAAGAAAGTACTGAATAATGGAGCCAAAAATTAAGCCAGAAAACAGACCAATAAAGATCCGAGTTGAAAGTGATTTTGTCATATGCTTGCCTTTAATTTAGCGTATCTAATGTACGCTTTTCTCTGAGCTTCTCATCATTTGAGAATCAAGACTCGAGGCGGGTAACCCCAGTAAGTAGGCAAAGATAGTGAATCATGCTGGCATCAATTTCAACACCAATTCAAATAAGTTAAATAACCAACAACTCACAAACATTAAAAATCAAACATAACAAACTGAAATAAAACAAATAATAATGCGAGATAAGTTAAAACCAAAAATCAACTTTTACTTTTACCCATATTGATCAACCTAAAACATGAAAAATCGTCAAAAATCACAGCTAAAATAACTGCAAACCATAAAAATTACAGTATTAAAAGCCACGAAAATCACTTAAGACAAATGAATTTACCGCAAGGTAAGTATTGGTAGTGGATCGCACTGATGTTACTGGCATATAAAGCATCCCTAGCACTCTTGCAGCACAAAATAAAAACCACTAAACCAACTAGTATAACCAATTGATTTAGCAGTCTTAACAGGGGAAACTTAGATAGTTAAGTCGACCTAATACATAATCATTGCGCGATTAAGCTAACCAAAGCTCCACATCACGAATAATAAAGTTTCCGGTATAAACGGGGTGAGGTTCACCTATAGGTTCAAGCTCAAAATAACGACGATGATCTTCAGGTAGGCCTTCATAGCCACAGATCACCTGATACAGCCAACTCTCTTGATCCCACTCCAATGCGAGCTCATGGTGATATTCCAGCGCCGACTGGCGCAATCCAGAATCGATCACGGCGCAGAAGTACTCATCGACCGCCAGTTTTAATGGATTATCTGGAATATCAAAATCTTCCGCATCGACTAAGGCAAATGGCACATCGTGCTCACGCACAATCGCCTCGCGCCCCACACGGGAGATCGCCTTGATCTGCGCCACCATCTGCAACAGGTCCCGCTCATATCCGGTATTATTTACATCGACTGCGGCGGGAGCCAATATCGCATCGGCGCGATTAAAGAGTGTCGGCAGCTGTTTATGACCAACGTGATCGGCCACCTGATAGTCGGGATGTTGGTCGGTGTAGAGTAACCAGCCTTTAAGCAAACGAGTACGCCCCTGGATCTGCCTAAAACGACCGAGTAGTTCGAGTAAACGGCCCTGCACGACACTCAGCTCCTGAGTACAGTCACTCAAGGTTTCCTGGAGTGTGGTGATCAGTAACTTACGCAGCTCACGGATATCACCTGCTATCTCCCCCAATTCACTAAACTGGAACATGTCTAAGCCGTTAAGCAACTCAGAAACCTGACTCTGAGCTAATTCGTTTTCACGGATCTTGGCATTAATGGTACCGACATAGCCAAACTCGTTGTTAATCCGGCTCCAAAGTACCCGGATCGAATAGCGTATTCCCTCGGCAAAGCTATAGACATGCTCACTTAAATCAGCCAGATAGGCCTCGCTAGCACTGTAATCCACCGCATGACGAGCTTCTTTATAGTGATCGGCTAAGGTCTTAATCGTGGCAAGCCCAGAGCCGACATTGGCGTCGATTTGCCGATTGCGTTCATCGCTTAAGGCTTCTTCCAATAGTGCACGCACCGAGCGCTTAAGGCGCAGCTCTTGATCGGGTTCTGGGCGCCACAAGATATCGGCCTTACGCAGCTTCTCTACTGCGGCGGCATTCTCGCCATCTTCGGCAACCGAACCCGATAGGTAAACATCCATCACCAACTCGGCATGCCGCCCAAGCTGTTTAAGTAGCGTTACCCCGGCTTGGTGTAAGTTACTACTCATATCAGATAAGATCCCTTTGGGTGGCGGTTTCGGCTTGTGCCTCTAAGCTTAGTCCTTCAGTTTCATCGATAAAGCGGATCACCTCATAGAGATAATCGAGCTTACCCGTAGCGATATAGATCTGCTTCTCGATATTAGGACGCAACAAATACCCAAGCTCCACCAAACGCTTAAACACCAACTTAATCTGGGCATCCACTTGAGTACTGCTAGAGCCAAACAGACGATAGTGACTGATCTTAGCCAGTTGCTCGCGAAACGCGGGAGTGTCTTCGATGCGCATCTGCAACTCGCTTAAACGCACGGCAGCGCCTTCAGATAACGGCGCATCTTGACCACTCGCCTCTTGTACTAGAACCAACCATTCCACCAGCGGGATCAATGCATTACAGATAT
The DNA here is from genome assembly GCF_019457515.1 of Shewanella mesophila. Lineage (NCBI taxonomy): Bacteria > Pseudomonadati > Pseudomonadota > Gammaproteobacteria > Alteromonadales > Shewanellaceae > Shewanella > Shewanella mesophila. Next base: position 827,061 of record NZ_CP080421.1, on the reverse strand, counting down.
CGCGAAACTGGCTCGATATCACTTTACGCTCATCGTCACCTAGCTGCTGATAACCACAGAAAAACACCTCACCTTCACCAGCCGAAGCGACGGTACGGTTAATCTGATTCAGGTATTGCTCAACGCTATCGCGTGTCGATTGAGATTTAAGCGCGCGCCACGCCTCTTCGTTACTGGTGCGGCAGATAAACTCGCCGCGCAACAAGCTTTCAATCAATGCGCCCTGACCAACTAATACGGTTTGTGTGGTGCTACTCATTTACACAGCCTCCTTGGAAAATCGTTGGCTTAACTTGTCGGCGATAGGATTAACTTGCGGCTTAACCACCTGTAATTTCTTGGTCTGCTTGTTGATGATGTAACGGTTAACAAACAGGTTAAGCACCTCTGACTCTGGGTTCGGGAACGCACCTAATACACTTATATTGTTGTTTTCACAGGCATCAAAAATCTTTTTCACGTTGCCGTGGTGTAAGGTGCCGAGCTCATCGATAGGCCAATGAATAGTGACATCGGCACGCCCTCTGAGCAGTCGGGTAAAGGCAAGCAGGAATTTACACAAGATCAGATAAGCCATTCCGTGGCTCGAGGATTCATTTAACTGTCTGTCGGTTCGAATGATAAGGTCGCTGTTACCTTCTTTCAGACGTAGTTCAATCTCGAGCAACTTAGCGATCCCGCCAGTTAACGCAGCGCGGCCTATAATATCGAGGGCACGGCGCATACTGTTGGTGTAGTGCTCATCGGGCAACTCGGCAAAGCCATCGGCCTTCCACTGACGGAACGCCTTAACAAACACCTCAAGCTCAGGCCAAAACTCCAGTTCACTAATGCGTGAACGGATACGTACCGCAGATTCGCTGACCCCATCGAGAAACAGTTCTTCACCCACTTCGCGAGTAATACGGGCACTTTGCGAGGCGATACGGCGATCGATATCGGCCAGTACATCATAAAAGGCGGTCAGATCGATACCGAAGTTACGCCCCTGTTCACGCAGCCCCATTACCGCTTGCGGCACCATCACATTGAGTAACTGCTCAAGCTGGGGCACCAATTTACGATAATCCAGCAGACGAATACCTTTATCGTTGATAAAGCTCGACTCTTCACGAGCGCGCTCCCAGGTTTCTGACAGACTCGAACCCGACTTGCTGGCAATTACCGAATCGAAGTGCTCGATATACTGTTTAACCGCCCCAAGTTGCTGATCACGGCGCAATAATAACTCTTCACCTTGGCGCAGACGTTCGGTCAAACCACCTTGAAGCTCATCGTTATTGGCTGGCAGTTTTAACTCCGCCAGTTTACGCATCACGCTACGTAGCTTAGTAAGGTTTTCGGACGCCTCAACCTGAATCGCATCCGATTGCTTACGTTCACCATCGAGGGTTTGACGCTGATGTTTAACCTCATTGGCCTTAGCTGTTAGCTGCTGCTCTAGTTCGGATGCGGCTATCTTGACCTGACTTAACTCTGTTTGCAGCTTAGGTTTACGTGAAAGCCAAGTGTGCTGATACCAGTCATCGAAACGCAGCACTTCGCTGCGGCGCTGTTCGGCCTTGCTTATATTGGTTTCGAGATCGCGGATCTCTTGCTTAAGCTTAACGATCTTGTCTTCATCTACGCCGCGAGATTTAAGCTCATTCTTGTACCATTGCTCACAGGCTTTCTGCTCATTTTTGGCATCTTGACGGCGCTGATTAATATTGTTTTTAACCTGTGCTAGCTGATTGTCGAGCACGCCGACAACCTCCTGCCAGTATGCATTTTTCTCCATCCGCGCTTCGAGGGCTTGCTCTTTTTGCTCTTCGATCCACGCTTGATGTTGAGATGCAAGCTGCTTAACCTCGCTATCGAGGCGGCTAAGTTGCTTCTGCGCCTCGGCCTTACGACCACTTAGCGCCTTATTGATCTTCTCTTGCTCGCTACGTTTCTCGTCGAATAGGCGGCGTAAATCATCACGGCTATTCTTATAAGCCGTCTTAGCAAAGGTCAGTTCACGATTGAGCTTATCTAGTTCGGCGTTAATCGCCACCAGCTGATCTTCCGCCTCGGCCTGCAGCGCTTTGGCTGCATTTAATAATTCTTCCGCTTCGCTATAGCGACCACGTAGCTCCTGCTCAGACGCCGCGTATTCAGGGATATCAAGCACTTTTAGATCGAGCGTTACTCCGCAGAAACTGTCTTGAGACTCGGCAAGTGTCGGATGCAGATCGCTACGATGTAGTAGCTCTGGATTGATTAACTTACCTATATTGGTTTCCCAGCTGGAGACTTCTTTGCGCAAATATTCGAGTAAGGTGTGCGACTGTGGGAAAAGCACATGATGCAGCTCATCGAGCTGAGTCTGACGCTCAATAACGCGCAAGCCAGCTTGACGCAATGCCTCGTTGGCTTGATCGCGCTTAGCCCTGAGCTTACGCTCTTCACCGCTAAGCCTATCGACCTTAAGGTTACAGACCTCCTGCTCCTCATCGGCGCGCGAGATCCGCTCATCAAATACCGCAAGCGCCAATTTTTCCTCTTCGCTATAGGTGACATTATTGACCTGCATGGTCAACTCTGCCGCGGTCAGTTTAAGCTGATATTTCTGTTCGCTGTGCTTAGCTCGTCCGGCATCCATCTGTTCGCGCCATTGTTGCTCCAGTGCGGCTAGCTCATTACGACCTAACTCTTGCTGTTTATCTCTGGCCTCACGGTGTTTATCTTGCTCTTTATCGAGTAGCTCTAGCTCACGGTTAAGATTTTCACCAATCTTACTACGGCGCGCATTATAGGCCGCCTCAATATCTTGGTGTTTTTCGGTTTGCAGCTTATGACGCTCGGTTAAGTTTTCTAAACTGCCCCGCCAGCTAGGTAACTGCTCAAGATCCAGCTTGGCTTGCTCAATATCGGCATCGAGAAACGAACCATGCTGATCTTCGATGGCATCGAGTTCATACTCAATCTTAGCCACGTCACCTTTTGCCGCCGAGAGATCGAGGTTAAGTTCGTCACGCACCTCTTTCCACTCATCATCGAGTTGACGTAGCTTAGTGCCCAGCTCTTTAGAGCGCTGCTGATGCAGTTCTTGGCGCTCAACTTCTGCGGATTCATCTTTACCATAGCCCCGCTTTAAGCTCGCAAGACGCTGCTCGGCGCTCAGCAACTGGTTGAACTCTTGTTCTAACTTGTCGAATTCGGGCCGGATCTGCTCGAAGCCTTGAATAAGCTGGCTCTCTCTAATCCAAGCTTCTACACGCTGTGGATTGAGTCGCGAGGTCGGCGGGTTAACCCCATCTTCTTCAAGAATGGCGGCGATCATCGATTTGATCGTTTCCATCTTGCCCTCTTTCGAGTGCACCGCCTTGGCTAACTTCTCGATATGACGCAGCGAGTGCTCGCTCTGGCACAGTGAAAATTGACGCGCGTACGCCCTAAGCTCACTGCGATTACTGCCCGTGCTCAACAGGGCGCGATCATTTTGGATAATGGCACGATATTCACGGGTATTGAGCAAGTTACTGACCGCGACGCCGGCTCGCTTCATCTCACGCCCAAGTTCAGCCATGTTATGGCATAGAATCGAATCGCCTTGCTGCGACTTAACGTAATCGTCTAACTCAAACGCTTTAGCGATAAAGCGGTAGTTAACCCCTTTACCGTCACCCGCTGAGGCCAATACCGCTTGGCTAAATAGCCCATCATCACGCTTATACTCGTAAATGATGTAACTTGAATCATGAGGCAGGTACCAACGCTCGAAGCTGTCGCGAGTAGAGGGCACGACTCGGCTCGGATATTCACCATAAAATACCGGAACTAAACGTTGTAGGGTGGTCTTACCCGACGCATTAGTACCACAAATATTAGTATGTCCGTCGAGGGCGAGTTCCACTACGCCGGGGAGGTGCGTATTAATCAGCACTATTCGATTCAAGCTTGGCATCTGTATCCTTATCCAAACGGGTCTAATACTCGACAATAGATCGACGTTAGCCCGTATAAAATCCAGTCGATATTAAGAGATCACTAGACAGGGTCTGCAATATAATCCCACTAAAGTAAATCAAAGCAGCAGGCTTGGCAATTAAGGCCGAAGATAGCAGCTTTTAGACGTTTAAAAAGCGCGCTGAGTGCACAAATTGGTACAAGAAACAAACAGGAAAGAGACAAAAAACCACAAGAATAATGCGATTCTTGTGGTCGATCTCTTCAGAGGGCGGGACATGAGAAATAAGAAAAATTAAAACCCTTGGGCAAAGATGCCAAATGTGCAGAACACTCCGACAAACCAAGAGATCGATCTCATGGTGCTTTTATCAAGCAGATACAAAATATGGTACAGGATGCGCGCAAGCACATGGACGATAGCAAGAAGCGCGACGGTATCGTTGACCTTATCCAACGCGATGACAGTTAACGCCGATAAACCGAACAGCAGCAAAGACTCAAAGGCATTTAGATGCCCAGCTACAGCGCGGGCGCCAAATCCGGTTAACTGCGCCTGCTGAGTTCGAGGATGATGATTGTCATATCCCCCCAGTTTGGCCATCGCCACTGCCACAGGCCCTTTAGCCAGATAAGGCAATAGCATTGCTATCAATAAGCAAGTTAATAGTATTGTCATGCTTGATATTCCTTTTATCACTCAGGTTGTAGAGGTTAGCCGTTGGGTCTAGGTGTTAGCTACTAAGTGCTAGCTTCTAATATGCTAGTCATCATCGCGCCTTATCGAGCGCATCACAGAGCGCCTCGATACCCAAAATAGCTCTTGGCGCTGCGCGGTGCAGTAGATCGGCATTTAGCGGGTAAATATGTGCTTGTTTCACCGCTGGGATCTCTTGCCATTTGGACCAATCGATACCATTGATATTACCCTCATCTTGGCTTTGCAAAATCACCTGCGGCATTTTCAGCAGCACGGCCTCAAGGCTCACCTGAGGATACTCATTGTCGGCATCGGCAAATACATTTTCGCCGTGACACACCTCGATGATCTGCTCAATCCAACTGCCCTTTGCCACTGTCATTAGCGGCGTTGACCACAGCTGATAAAACACCTTTACCGCACTCTTTTCATTATTACTAAGGCGTAAAGCTTGCAGCTTGGCAAGGTATTGCTCTGCGACATGCTGTGACAACTTTTGATGACCTGTACGCTCACCAAGCGCCTTTAGATCATCGGCAACCGCCTCTAAGGATTTGGGGTCACTATTAAAAATAGGGTAACCAAGCTGAGTTAAGCGCTCAATATCTTCAAGTTTATTACCGCTACCCCACACCACAATAAGATCTGGATTAAGCTCAATAATCCGCTCTATCTGGATACCATAGTAACCACCAATGCGTGGGATCTGTTTTGCTGCCTCGGGAAAGTCGGCATGATCTGTCGTCGCCACAATACTGTCTCCCGCACCTATCGCATAAAGCATCTCCACCCCATGAGGGGAAAGCGCAATAATCCGGCTCGCGGGCGCGGCAGATAAAAGACCTGAAAATAACAGTAAGGATAAGATCAACCATCTATAAAACATATCTACTCGTATCAAAGTGATTAAGAACAATATTGTAGGAACACAGTTTTCGAACTTACGCCACGAAAACAGAGATGACTAGTATAGCGTTTGTACACAAGCTAAAGTAGCATTGTGTCAGATGAAATATTAACCAGCACAGACATTTAGACTAATGGAAACACTCTTAAATATAGTGTCTATACTTTTAATCAACTAATGACTCACTAGCGAAAATACAAAGCAACGGAGTATCCACCTTTGTCTACATCACTGAAATTCAGCAATAAACCTAAACTAGCCAAACCGAGTAACACACTTCCCCCTTGGCAGGTCCTGATTGTTGATGATGACGATGCGGTTCATCAAGTGACTAAACTAGTGATGCGTGGTTTTGAATTTTGTGGACGAAATATCGAATTCATATCGGCCTTCAACGCCGAACAAGCCAAGCAGATCCTAACAGACAACCCCAACATAGCGATGACGCTGCTCGATGTCGTGATGGAAAGCAACGATGCGGGGCTGCAACTAACCCGCTGGATAAGGGAAGAGTTGGGTAATCTCAATATTCGAATTGTACTGCGTACCGGCCAGCCGGGTCAGGCTCCTGAAGAAAAAGTGATTCGAGATTTCGATATCAATGATTACAAAGAAAAAACCGAACTAACCCACGCGAAACTCGTCACCGTATTCTATGCAAGCCTTAGAGGCTATCGAGATATTATTAAGCTTGAAAGAGCAAAACTCTCCCTTAGACGAGCAATCAGTGCCATTTCATCCGTTTACGATGTGCAGAACCTACGAGAATTCGCCTCGGCAGTACTTGAACAGCTTAATGACCTGTTAAACTTTAACGGTGATGGGCTATGTGCCAGCATCACCGAAAGCTATGCGGCAAGCTCCAATGAGGGTCAACTTAAGATCTTAGCGGCAACCGATGCCTATTCAGCTCTGCAATTAAACAACAGCATTGATAATCTGCCACCAGCGGCTAAAGCCTCTATCCATAGGGCGCTGCAAAACAAACAGCATCACTTCGATGACTATTCAGTCACCTGCTATTACCGCAGTAAAGTGGGCAGTGAAACCGTTGTCTACCTCTCGTTTGACAATAAAATTGAAGCCGAAGGGCAAGAGTTATTAGAGATATTCACCGCCAATGTCGCTATCACTTATGAAAGCTTGTTACTTAGAGAAGAGATAGAGGACACCCAAAGATCGACCATCTACATTCTCGGAGAAGCGGTCGAAAAACGCTCCAAAGAAACTGGGGCTCATGTTAAACGCGTCGGTGAAATATCTGCGCTGCTGGGACGAGGATTAGCCTTACCAGAGCGCTATATCAGTGATCTTCTCCAAGCTGCGCCGCTACACGACATAGGCAAGATAGGGATCCCTGATGCCATACTCAACAAACCAGGTAAATTTGAACCCGATGAGTGGGAGATCATGAAACAACATGCTTTTATCGGTTACGAACTACTGGCCAGTTCCGATAAACGTATATTACAAATGGCCGCGACCATCGCCCATCAACATCATGAAAAATGGGATGGCACGGGTTACCCTCAAGGGTTAGCAGGCGAGGATATCGATGTTGCAGGAAGAATATCTGCACTTGCGGATGTAGTTGACGCCTTAGTGAGTAGACGTTGCTACAAAGCGTCTTGGCGTCTGTCTGATGCACTCGACTACGTAAAGTCTGAAAGCGGTAAGCACTTTGACCCAAGGCTCATCAACATACTGTTTTTAAATCTAGATCAATTAGAACAGATTTATGAACGTTATCCAGATACCCCTAATCTATCTTGAATAACTGATGCCGTTAAATGACCGTAATAGGCGACACTATGAAGACAACACTCTTTGATGATACAGAAAGCCGCATATTAGCTGAGGCGGCACTGCGAAAAATATCTGAAAACACCTCTCGCAAAACCGGTGATGATTTCTTTAAGGTGTTGGTGAAAGATCTCGCTCAAGCGCTGGATGTCTTCTATGTTATCGCGGGCCGTATCGTCAAAGATGAAACACAAACAGTATGTAACCAAACCATTGCCATATGGGCTGGTAACGACTACATGGGAAATATCAGTTATCCACTCCAAGATACCCCTTGCCACGAGGTCACGACCGACAGCATGTGCTTTCATGGCAGTCATATATGTCAACTCTACCCCAAAGATCAACTCCTGGTAGATATGGAGGCAGACAGCTATATCGGTATGTCTATGGTCGATACCCATGGTGAGACCTTAGGGATACTGGTCGCATTAGATAAAAAGCCCATCGATGCCAATAAGCGCTTGTTGGCGCTGTCTTTGCTCTCAATATTCGCCACTCGTTGCGCCGCAGAGCTACAACACCAAGATAGAGAGAACCAACTCGAGAGCTTAGTTGAACAGCGAACTGCAGCACTAAAGAAAACCCAACAAAGTCTATTAGAAAAAGAGAAAATGGCCGCTTTAGGCTCACTGGTTGCGGGCATTGCCCATGAAATTAACACCCCGATAGGCGTTGCCGTGACAGGTGCATCTAGCCTGATTGAGTTTGCAAGCGAAATGGATCGACGCCTCAATAGTGATGAAGTGACCAGAGAAGAACTACAAGAGCTGATTGAGTTGATAACTGAAGGCGCACAGCTCATCGATGGCAACCTGCAACGAGCGGCAAGTTTAATAAGTAGTTTTAAACAGTTAGCCGTTGATCAGAGTAATGAGCACAATTCAGAAATCGATCTCGGCGAATACATAGATAGTGTTTTTGTCGCCCATGCGGCTGCCATGCGAAAAGCCAAAGTCAGCTATAGACTCAAGATACTTGATAGCGTCACTATGCATATCCATGTGGGAAAGTTGGCTCAACTGTTTTCTAATTTGATAATGAACAGCCTAACCCATGCCTTCCCCGACGGTAATGGCGGTCTAGTCACTGTCACGATAGGGCTTAAAAACCAGCAGGTTAATATTACCTTTGCCGATGATGGTATTGGTATCACACCTGAAGTCAAAACCCATATATTTGACCCCTTCTTTACCACCAACCGCGGCACAGGCGGTAGTGGCCTAGGCATGCATATTGTCTATAACATAGTGAGTAATTTTAATGGCGAAATCACCATACCAGATACAGAAACGGGCTTAACACTTAAGATAACCTTGCCATTAGACAAAGGTTAATATCTGATGTGCTCTGACACCGAGTTATCACTCTCTTCGATTTGAGCCTATGGGAAGATTTTGGACATAAATGAGCAGACCTTCGAATGAAGGTTGGCATTTTAAACTTGTCGTATTTGGCCAAATTGATATTGGTTTAGTGTGTTTATAGTTTTACCTTAACTATTATCGATCGCCTGTCCGGCGAGGAATGTGCAGATACTTCTGCTAAACGCCGTAAATCCGTCCGTGTGGAGGCTCGACGATGGCATCCCTGCCATCAACGTCCGCAGCCGCATCTACACGATGTTATTTTATCTCTTCGATTTAGCCTTTCGGGTATCAATCGGACAATCAAAAGTTAAATCGTTTTTGGACAAAAGTTTGTTGGCCTTCGAATGAAGGTTGGCATTTTTGTGGTTTAACATTTGGCTGAATTAGTGTTGGTAGAGTGTCTTTGAAATTTGTATCTTTACTGTAATTAATCGCCTGTCCGGCGAGGAATGTGCAGATACTGCTGCTACACGCCGTGAATCCATCCGTGGAGGCTCGACGATGGCATCCCTGCCATCAACGTCCGCAGCCGCATCTACACAGGGTCATTTTGTCTCTTCGATTTAGCTTTATTTTGTATCCACAGGACTGTCAATGGTGAATCATTTTTGGACATTTCCGAGTTAAAGCCTTAACTCTAATGCGTCTGGTTCAGATAAAAATATGGGTTAACGCCGCCTTCAGCGACTGCGACTGCGTCCGCTGGAAGGCATTGTTAGCGCATTCTGTTCTTGATTGGGGATCAGTTCTCAATCTTGGAAATGAGCTTTAGGTTTTTTACTAGGTTTCTTACACCATGAGCATGATCTTCGTTGAAGACATTTCCTTTACACCACTCGCCTACAGTGCTGATATTAACCTTGGCTACTTTAGGGCGAACGCTCCAAGAGACCTGAAAAGGAGAGCCTTGCTCGTTGTAACTTGGACCAGTCGTAGAACCTGCATATTGAATCGGGCTTCCAGTATTACTTGGAATACCCAAGGCTTGCTGAAAACCATTATTCTCTCCATGGGCTGTCAGTTTCGTGAAATCCAAAGCATTAGAATCATTCACCAAGACATAGACTTGAGTTTCAACTCGTAATTGCGGGTTCTTGATGGCTTCGTTCAGGCATGCACCTAAAGTTGGGCCGGGTTTTATCTGGGCGGACGAGTGAACGTAATGCACTTCGATTGTGTCTCCAGACTGCAGTCCACCATGTTCGCTAGGGCATACCTCATGATCAAGAGGGGCTAACTCGGCCTTGGAAAGAGTACCGGAATATTTGAAACCTGATTGATAACCATGACCATCACCATTACCTGCGTATTTGGTAAATTCACCGCCTTTGTGCTCGGCATTCTTGTGGAAATGAATGTTGCACAAGTTCATAGCTGTGTATTCTGGTGCTGTACCGAACGAAACCATATTGGTACCCTCAATCGAGTCAATGTCCCTTGGGGATTGTGGGCCAAAGCCCTTTCCATCGGAATTTTTCTCTAAATTCTCGCGTTGATGTGCAATGACTTCATCTGAAACCATTCCATGACCACCAGAATGGCTATCTTTAGCAAGAACGTTGAGTGGTAAGGCTATCACCGCAACTAGAGTAATTAGAGTCTTTGTTTTCAAGGTTTCACTCCTATAGTGATGCTATGGTTAAAGTGTGAACTAAATCCGTCGTATTCGCTGTGAGCCGCTAACGTCTTAGTGAGGATCTGGCCAGCCATAATAAAACAATAACATAATGCCCTTTCGGTTTATGTTCAAGTGACGCAAGGTGTTCAGCCCATTAACAGGTCGATTAGACATGCCTAAGCTTTAGATCTTTGACGAAATCGGCCTACTTCACTTAAAAATGGTATTTTTAAGTCGTGATGACCCTGCCCTATATAGCTTTAAGGAATTAATCGATGGGTTGAGAAAAATCGAGGGAGAGTACTCGTCAGCAGGAAAGTGCTGACAACTCGTTGCAAAATGCCGTCGTCGCTTCTCTAAATGCTCACAGTAATGGGTAAGTTCTTGCAGCGTACCTACTGGGCCATGAAATAGCTTGCCAAATTCAGTGGTCAGCTTGAGCCAGTTATCACGGGGGATGTTCAACCTCGTCAGCAACTTGGCACTGTTCTCACTGATTGCACCACGCTTATCATGACGAATAATTCGCCCTGTATCATCCACAAGCTCAAGATAATCTTGCAATGAGAAAGCGATGCCTTTGGGTTGATGCGCTCGCTCGTTACCAATGAAAGACAATAGTTTTTTGGGCTGCTCACCTTTTAAAGCGGCCTTAATCCGTAGCTGAATACTGGTATGCTCTGACTGCTCAGGTGTATCAGCCATCATAGCTCGAATAGGGTTCAAATCAACGTAAGTCATACAGGCTAATACTGCGGCTTCATCGAGCAAGGCTTGGGATTTAAAGCGTCCTTCCCAGAAGCGACCCGTACAGTTATCTTCTTGATTTGCTTGGCGAGCAATGGGTTCGTTTAAACATCGCATGAACCAACTAAGGTCACACAGCCGACTTCGGTAAATCGCAATCGCATGCCTTAGTCTGACCACTTCGTGAGGTTCAACTAACTCACCTTTTGCAAACTTTCGCGTTAAGTCATCGCCGTTAAACAGCTTATGCCACTGCTCTAGTACTTCGCGGTCTGTCCAGCGATTAGCGGTTTCCACATCGATATACAACACCACGTGCAGATGATTCGACATCACCGCAAACGCGGCCACATCAATGGCAAAAACGGTTTCAAGTTCAAACAGTAGCGTTTCAATCCAACTACGACGATGGTCATAATTCTTGCCTGAAAACTTATCATCACCGCACAAGAAAGCACGCCGCACAACGCGGCTGCAACAATGGTAGTAAGGTGTGTCTTCAAGGCTAATTTGGGTACGGCGAGGGCGCGTCATAACAACCTCCATGTCTAATGCTCATTCAAAGCTTAGTAGAAAGTCGTTTCTGATGCACATTAACTATGGGTGTCCATTTATTTTGCAGAATGCGTAATTGAACACTGGTATGCTCTGACTGCTCAGGTGTATCAGCCATCTTGGCTCGAATGGGGTTCAAATCAACGTAAGCCATACAGGCTAATACTGCGGCTTCATCGAGCAAGGCTTGGGATTTAAAGCGTCCTTCCCAGAAGCGACCCGTACAGTTATCTTCTTGATTTGCTTGCCGAGCAATGGGTTCGTTTAAACATCGCATGAACCAACTAAGGTCACACAGCCGACTTCGGTAAATCGCAATAGCATGCCTTAGTCTGACCACTTCGTGAGGTTCAACTAACTCACCTTTTGCAAACTTTCGCGTTAAGTCATCGCCGTTAAACAGCTTATGCCACTGCTCTAGTACTTCGCGGTCTGTCCAGCGATTAGCGGTTTCCACATCGATATACAACACCACGTGCAGATGATTCGACATCACCGCAAACGCGGCCACATCAATGGCAAAAACGGTTTCAAGTTCAAACAGTAGCGTTTCAATCCAACTACGACGATGGTCATAATTTTTCCCCGAATAGGCATCATCACCACATAAAAAGGCTCGCCTCACTACACGGCTACAACAATGATAATAGGGAGTGTCTTCAAGACTAATTTGGGTACGGCGAGGGCGTGGCATAACAACCTCCTTGTCTAATGCTCATTCAAAGCTTAGTAGAAAGTCGTTTCTGATGCACATTAACTATGGGTGTCCATTTATTTTGCAATGCGCTTCATGGGCATTCATCTCAACAGACGACCGACGAGTTCAATGTTCACAGCCTAGCGCTGGAAGAATAAGGATAACGGTAACACTGAGTTAAAAGAAGGGGAGTAAATACAACACACTGATATAGCGGGACTTGTCTAATTGGCTGCTTTGCTAAGGGCTAGATATGTTCTGGTGAAAACAAACTACTGACCAATCATTCAAACAGACCGAACTCTCGATCTGTTATTTACAATTAAAGGTATCAATCGGGCTTGTTCAACACTCGGGATAAGGACGCGGCTGCGCGCGGCCTATCCTTATTTGTTAGCTCTTTTTCTCAAAGTTAACGCCAAAAAAGCAACCCGATATCTCATAATGACCTGAAAAACCATGAGGCCCCTCCCAGTTTTTTTCTAGCAGTTTCACTAGTCGTTTCCCGTATGCACCTATAAGCCACTGGTATCGAGCCCATAATTTTTTATCTAGTGCTATTGGATCTGCTGTGGAATCCTTTGTCAAATAACAAGGATATCGAGCCCATGATTCATTGCCATTTTCAAAGATTGTTAATATCGCATGACCTCTATCTTTATACGGTATTAGATTGGACATCTGAACCAAATTCGAAAGGCTATGACTTCTCATTTTCTTTGATATCACACCATTAGATATCCAGTCAGGATTTTCGTACACAAGGAATGCTTTGATTGCATTCTCTAATGCGAAAGAAGCTAACAGAAATACAGGCCTGTTAATATTGTCCCAAGAATCGGACCTTCCATTTACGACATCTCTGCGTATTAACTCACCTTGACCAAAACTTTTCATCAAAAATTCAGCTTGAGAATGAAGGTCATCCGCTACTAGAAACCAGCTATGTGGATTAGCGCTGTTAACAAATTCTATATTAGTCATGCTTACCTCTTTTGATGAGAGCTAACATTTTATTAGTGCGCATGCGCGTTTACCTCGTTGGATCAGTGAAAACGCACACAGTAAACTATCTGTATATAATGAACTTATCAGCATTTTGCTAAATATATCATCTGGAAAAACGCGCACGAATACAGGATGAAAATCGTTCAAAATCCTGATGATTTTAATATAGCTGTATACTTATCTAGTTTTTAATGGGGAGTAGTGAATTACATCACACGGGTGTAGCGATGAAAATTGCTAGGCCATAAAGTCCGTTCGTTACTGATCCACCGACAACTTGTTAACTCATTTTGGGGGCACTTTTAATTCTGAATTCACACCAAATACGGCTAAATCGAAGAGGCGTTAGATATAGGTGTAAGCGCGCTTTTGGCCTTCGAAATCATGGATGGTTTCGCAGAGCTCACAAGGACGTGCTCGTAGCGAGCCAAAAGAGCGCTTGCACATAAGGCCTGCGGCAGGCAATTAACTACCATTGAAGGTTCGCCCTTCAAACACATTCAACTTAACCCCAGGCACCACCGAGCACAAACCGACTCAAACCAAAGCAATCCCAAAAAACCTAAAACCTAATTCGGTCTAATTACGGATAAAATCCAGTAGGTGCGCAGCCGCACAAATACTATGCACTATGATAAAACCGATAAACCCATGGGCGGCGCTATGGTGATAACTGCGCCAATTTAGCGCCTCGCTGCTGCCCTGAGTCACAAACCACATTACACCAGTAAACGACACTAAAACGAGTAAAACTAAGCCAATTCCTTCGATAACACTAAACAGTCCTCGACCTCCCGCTAAGGGGATTTTACCTTGCTTGAGGCCGCAAATATCATTGCTCAGTTGGCTAAAGTCGCCTGCAAGCCAAGGAAAATACTGACGCCATTTACCTTTAACTACATTGGTCAGCAAGATAGAAATCGAGAAACAGGCAACCAACATCCCGAGGTAAATGTGTAAATAGTCCCAAATAGACGCATTAGTCCTAATGGCGCGGCCCATGAGTAGCCAACCACTGGTGGAGATTAAAAATAGCGATAATAGGATCAGCATCAGATGTTGATATTCAACTACCTTCTTGCCCAATGAGGTGAGCAGTTTAGCCATCTATCATCTCCTCAATACGGATTTAAATTAGAGTTGGTGCAATTGCTGCGCATACTGACTGACTTTATCCCAATCGGTATATTCCACTTTAGTATTCGCCGCAGTTGGTCCTTTAGTTAACCACATGATAAAACGAATAATGTTTCTATCGAGCGCGTTATAACCTTGATAATCTAAGTTACCGCCAAAGACGGCTAACAACTTAGGTTTCCAAGTTGTCTTCGCTAGAAACGCTTGCATATAAGGGTTGGTTTCAGGGGTATTTTTAGCCGGTTTTCGCGCCACTAAACTCACCGAAAAAAAGCTACCAGCCTTATCACTAAGCAGATTGATATTGCGGCTAATAAAATCATAAACCGCAGGATTATGTTTACCATGGCGGATACTGGCACCGATCACCACTTTGTCGAAAACATCGAGCGCGGGCGATTGTTCAATACTGGCGCATGTCACCTCATTGCCATAAGACTCTAACTGCCGTTTTAGATAGTCAGTGACTTTGCGTGTCTGTCCATGAACGCTGGAATAGATGATTAAAATTTTACTCACTGATACCTCTAACATTATTAATTTCAATCTATAACATCATCATAAGCCATCTAGGCCAACATTTAGTTGAAACAGATCACGAGGGATAAGTGCAAAACATCGAGTAAGTTTACCTATATCACAAATTAATTCCATCGGTGCAAAATACAGACAGTAAAAAGCGGAGCTAAGCTCCGCTTTTACCTTATGGTTGTCGGTATAACCTAAACTATAACGACATCACAAAAGCGATTAGCTGCGCCCGTTCACTGGCGCTCAGAGCCATAAAATTATCTGTGCTGGTTTGCGCTTCACCGCCGTGCCATAAAATCGCCTCCTCTATGGTATTGGCTCGCCCATCGTGCAAAAAACCCGCTTGTGGATTCACCGTTTGAGTTAAACCTATGCCCCATAACGGCCGAGTACGCCACTCATTACCATTAGCTAAAAAATCAGGACGACCATCTGCAAGTCCCTCTCCCATATCGTGGAGCAACATGTCGGTAAATGGATAAATAGTTTGCCCTTTTAATGCATCGATCATTGGCATACCACCAATATCTCCCGATGATTTAGTCACAAAGCTCGGTTGATGACACCCTGTACAGTTGAGCTGGGTAAATAGGCGTGCACCTTCACGTACATCAGTGTCTTGCACATTACGCCGTGCTGGCACCGCTAAGGTTTCTGCGTAAAACACTACATCATCACTAAACTCCGCGCTGGCCTCTGGAGCACCACTTTCATCACTGCCCGTATCTGTAAAACCTGTGCGGGTTAAATAGCTATCATGCAACGAGGTGCCGACAATGCTTTCGTCAGGAAACAACGGGTTGGTGATCCCAATATCGCCTCTCAGCGCACCTAAAGACTGCACCCGTACGCTTGGGGTATTGGCTTTCCAACCGAAACGCCCGAGTGACACTGGAGGTTCAACTCCCTTTTGCGCCTTAACCGCATCGAAAACATAATTAGGACGACCAGAAATATGGTCACCATTGGCATCATTCTCGTCGGCGAGGGCGACAATATCGGCCTCAGGAATCGCCTCTAACAAACCTAGACCAAAGACAGGCATGCCGTTTCGCCAGCCCATCAGCACATCATCTTGCAACAGGTTCGAAGTCAGGTTACTGCTCGCCTTAGTTTCACCCGGCGCGTCAAAAGGGTTCTCTACCTCAAACAGTGGTTTTTTCAAATTGACGCTGCTGCCATCGGGATACGTCACTGTATGAGTCTCATAGGAGAGATACACATCTGCCTGACCACCAAACAGATTTTGCTCCCAATCGGCACGCGCCTGAAGCACGCCTCGATGGAAGAGTTGCCCACCAAAATTTGGCACGGGGATCGGCGCGCAGTAATCATTGGCTAACGAAACCACGGTACAGGAGATTGCGGGCGCTTTACTTATTCTTAGAAAGATCCCCGCATCTGAGCCCAGTTTAATACGGGTTTTTCCTGCGGGAACCACCGGCGTTGAGTTACGACCATCTCGCTGATGACAAGAGTTGCAGTCGGCATTGTTAAACACAGGGCCTAAGCCATCAAGCTCTGGATGCTCGCGATTAGGTGCCGTGGTAAAGGCGGTTTCAAAGTTGACGTCACCGGCGAGATGCTGGCTGAGTTCTGCTGGATTAAGGTTGACCGCAGGCGTGGAAAATCCATGACCAGATGAAGCCGAATCGAAGGTTGTCGTCTCTCCACCCAATGCCGTTACATCGGTATAGGCTGGGTAGACTTTATCTGGCGTTGGGGTTGTCACTTCATCACCGGAACCACCGCAACCGCTTAAACAATAAACGATGGCTACCGCGCCGAGTGTTTGGTATTTAATACTGTTTTTAATCATTAACTTACTCACATTTAGCCTTAATAAAACTGGGGGCTTTATGGCAAAAAAAGAGGAGAACGCATAGCGCCTCCCCTTTGTATTAACCTATTTCCCTTGCCACTCTTGCAGTAATGGCAGCACCTCGTTTTGTAGGCTAGTTTGTAACTTGGACAGCGCATCTACCGCCTTTTGTACCCTTACTCGCCCTTCGGTATCTTGTATTGCCTGACGAAATGGCATGTCATTGGTTCCAGCTATGGCGCGGATCTGCAAAATAGCATCATCGATTTCACGGCCAACACGATTGGCTAACTCGGGGTTTGCCGCGTTAACAAAATCGACAATACCTTGCTTATCGGCTTCACCTGTAAATTCACCTTGGTAGACATT
The DNA here is from genome assembly GCF_019457515.1 of Shewanella mesophila. NCBI lineage: Bacteria > Pseudomonadati > Pseudomonadota > Gammaproteobacteria > Alteromonadales > Shewanellaceae > Shewanella > Shewanella mesophila. Next base: position 809,864 of record NZ_CP080421.1, on the reverse strand, counting down.
ACGCACCCCAATGATGTTGTCGCTAAAATCGGTTAGCGAGTTCCAAGAGTATTGAGACTCGACCTTGGAGGTGTCGGCGGTCTGCACCGAGCTACCGAAGGGATCGGCTATTTTACCGTTACCCACTTCGTCGACGATGCCGATCATCCCTTGAATTAACTCTTCTATGACCCCCACTTGAGAGCTATAAAAAGTATTGTCATTCACTCCAGGATTCTTGAGCAACTCACCATAGGCAGCACCAGACTGGCCATCATGACTCACTAACCAAGCATCGGCGAGGATCCGAGTGTAGTCACGAAACACTTCGGCAAGTCCCATGAGATAATCGCGCTCGTTCACGCTAAGCTCGTCGATACTTTTAACGTTGTTAGTGACGCCATCGCCAAAGAGCAGGTATTCCATGGTATGGAACCCTTGAACATCATCGTTCCACACTTTGATGGTGTCTGCATCAAAGCCTGAGCTATTTGCCAGCACAGTTTGCAGATCTGTGGTGTTTAGCGGCCAGCTATCTAAATGGGGATCGATGCCTAATGAATCTACTGGGCCAAAAATATGCGACTCCCCCTGCTCCCAAGGTTGACGCGCATTTTTCCAAGCGGCTTGCGCCGCCTCCAAATTGGCTTGAGTTGGTGTAGCCACTAAGGTTTGGGTCGCTAAGAGTAATGCCGCACCGCGATCGGCTAAAATCGAATATCCGCTAACAATCACGTCATCACTTAGATTGACTATCATCTCGTCAGCCGAAAAACTAAAGCCCGTTTCTGGCTCCACGACTGGTGTATCGTCGCTACCAGAGCCACCACAAGCGGCTAAAGAAGAGATAAGGGCTAAGGCGATCGCACTGTATTTAAGTTGTTTCATTGATAACTCCATTTATTTATTCGAAATGACGGTCAGCGCCACTTATAGTGAAAATTGATATCCAACACCTAAAGCGAAAAAGTTGGTATCTGGAATGGCCGCAACGGCAACTTGCTGACGCCCCGCCTCAGCCTTAATGACTATTTCTGGAATTGGTGAGTAGTTAACCCCAAGGCTGGTCCACGTGTTTTCGTACCGTTTGGTTGCGCTGCCGCTGTCCACATCGGCAAGCGGATTGGCATAATCGAGATTGGCAAATACCGTTAATGGAAGGTCAAAGAAGTGGTGCAAGTCGATACCCGCTTCGATAAAGAAGACTTCAGACTCGCTGCCCAATTGGGCAAAGTTACCCGGCTTTAAGCCTGGGGTCGATTTATTCGCTTGAGTGATCGCATCGGCATCACTCAAGGTGCCATGCAGATATTGACCACGTAAGATCCATGGCCCTTCAACATAGGCTCCTGACACGGCAAGAATGCTGACACTACCATCGCCGCTTACCTTGTTACTCTTATGGCGATTACCGCTAGTGTTACCGTAATAGTAGGCCACACCAACGGCTGTACCCTGTTTGAAACTTCCATAATCTAGGCGTAAGGCATAAGCTAAGTCATCGGCATTGACTCTTTCGAAACGCTTTTGATGCCCTGACGCTATCCAATCATAGGTGCGGAAATATTCAGAATTCAAACCACTAATCACTTGAGCCTGATAGTGGAAATCGGCATATTCGCCAAAAATGCCTACCCCGGTTTCATTCCATACCGCGGGTAACATAGCCGCTTCGCTGCGATGACGCAGTACAGTCAGGTACTGGTTAGGTTTATGTAATATGCTAGACAAGCCGATAGGCAGATGGATGTTACCGAACTTAATCCCAAAGTGTTGATTAGGACGATAGCGAAGCTGAGCCTTTTCGATCATCACTTCACCGCCCGCTTCGACCTCCGACTCAAACTCACCAAACTCATCAAAACCATCGTATTCTAGCGCGCTCCCGGTGCCGCCATGTTCATATTCAATTTCGACCTCCATGTCCCATTCATCAGTAAACTGATAGCCAAACTCGGTCACAATACGCTCGAGATCGAAACGGCCTCGGCGCTCAGGCGAAGTATCTTGAACATTGTCGTAGTATTCGTCACTGGTGTAATTAACGCTGCCATATGATTCGAACTTAAATCGGCTCCAAGGGCGCTTAGCCTCTTCCGATTGCACTGCAGCTTTGACGACTTCCTGCTGCTTTGCTTGCTGCTGTTGTTGCTGTTGCTGTTGCTGTTGTTCAGCCATCGCCGCCAATTGCTGCTTGAGTAACTTAAGCTCATATTCTTGACGCTCAACCGCCTGTTGCAAGGCTTCAGGATCCACCGCGGCCAAGGCGTTAGTCGATAAAAAAACACTCATCCCTAGTGCCACGGCATTTAAATTCCACTTCATATTTTCTCCACGCTGAATAAACAGCTTCCCCCTAAATGCGAGCAAGATACATCAAATGCAAATCATTCTCATTACAATTTACATTTGTTAATAACAGCCATGCAAAATAAAGAGCACAGGAAAAGATCAAACAGAAAGAATTAGCAAAGATTGAATCAATCTTGGTGGCTAAATAAACATGATGTAGACTAGCGGCACCTGTTCCCGCCAAATAACGAAGCAACAACTCATGCAGAAAAGTCCACAAAAACTTTTGTTATTAATGACATTTGTTATGTCACTGGTGTTTTCTGTTTGGCAAGTCTTACTGAATAACTTCGTTATCGAACGCGCCAACTTTACTGGCGCAGAGATAGGGATATTACAGAGTCTGAGAGAAGTTCCTGGATTTCTTGCATTCACCGCCATCTTTATTTTACTGCTGCTAAAAGAGCAGACATTCGCGCTTTTATCATTAGCCTTGCTGACCATAGGCGTCGCCATTACTGGATTTTTTCCACAGGTGGTTGGCCTCTATCTCACCACCATATTGATGTCTGTTGGGTTTCATTACTTTGAAACGATAAATCAATCACTGACATTACAATGGGTCGACAAACAAGAGGCGGCTGGTTTTTTAGGTAAAGCACTGGCTTGGCGATCGGCTGCGGCGCTCACGGGATACGCCAGTATTTGGATTATCATGACTTGGCTGCAACTCGATTATCAGTGGATGTATGCCATCATAGGTATGCTAGGGCTGGTGATGGTAATTATCTTAACGGGTTATTTCCCACAGTTTCCTCAGGGGGAGATCCAACACAAGAAGGTGATCTTACGTAAGCGCTATTGGCTCTATTATTTGCTGACCTTTTTCTCAGGCGCCAGACGACAGATATTCATGGTTTTTGCCGGCTTTATGATGGTTGAAAAGTTTGGTTACAGCGTTAGCCAGATCACCGCGCTATTTCTGATTAACTACGTGGTTAACCTATTGTTTGCACCAGCGATTGGGCGCTTTATTGGCCGCATCGGCGAGCGTAATGCCCTGACCTTAGAATATATCGGCTTGATCATCATTTTTACCAGTTATGCCTTTGTCGAACAGAGCGAGTTTGCTGCAGCACTGTACGTTATGGATCACCTCCTATTTGCCATGGCGATTGCGATAAAAACCTATTTCCAAAAGATTGCCGATCCAAAAGATATCGCCGCGACCATGTCGGTTAGCTTCACCATTAACCATATCGCGGCGGTGGTTATCCCTGCACTACTGGGAATACTCTGGCTCTACTCCAATAAAATGGTGTTCTTTATCGGCGCAGGTTTTGCGCTGTGCTCCTTAATTTTGGCGTTCAACATCCCGCGCCATCCAAGTACAGACAAGCAAGTTAACTGGCCTGTAAACGCTAACTCTTAATTGCCCTGCGGGGTGCTAGGGTATGTGGTATTTTTGAGATAAACTTGTGTAATGCACATAGAACATAGAGCGATGTAAACATGGCTGAAGTCGTCAAGGTATCCTCCAACCAACTTGATGTCTCTGCGCGCAAGAAAACCTTGCTGTTAGGACGACAATTAGGTTTGGGTAGCGAGGAGGGCTATCGACCATCGAATGCATCTATCATTGAGCGCGCCGAACATAGAGCGCTTAAACTGGCTAGTCAATATCAGAGTAATATTGAGACCATCTATGCTATTGCTATCTCTCATAGTTCGTCCGATGTCACCGGTGCGGACTTAGATCCTGACTGGGTGCATCAGTTCTTTAAGCTGGCAGAGCAGATCCATAATCGCAATATGCAAGAGTTATGGGGACGTATATTAGCCAATGAAGTCAGCAACCCAGGGAATTTTAGTTTAAGAAGTTTAGCGACACTCAAACAGCTGACTCATAAAGAAGCGCAGATGTTCGAGAAGATCTTAACCATGGCGGTCACCATTAATGGTGACTCTAAGCTTAAGCTTATCAATGGCTATCGCCATACAGGAGGCATTGGGCAACTGTTTAGAAAATCTGAAAGCGTTAATATCGCCTTTTCGCTGTTTGGATTGCCCTACTCTTCAATACTCACCCTTATGGATGCAGGCTTGCTTCATCGAAGTGAGTTTGAAACCGGGGAGCTCAATTCAAAGAACCCAATCAGCTTTACCCTAGCGGGCAGTAAAAAGCTCCTCACCCCCAAGCATGGGCATCTGATCTTAAGCTATTATCGCTTAACCTCTACTGGGGATGAATTAGCCCAGCTGGTTCGCCCCAAAGCAGACGAAGAGTATGCTAAGGCGCTAGGCGCCCTATTCACTAAAGATTTTAAACTTGATTAGTGACGGCAAGGGTTTCTTCAGCAGAGAGATTAGCGTCACTCGGATTAAACCAGTTTAAGCTAGCAGCTAAACCAACAACCTCACCGATAATCATCAGCGCTGGCATTCTAAGTTCTGGTGATGCCGCTAACTGCTCTAGCTCACCTAAAGTACCAATAAAGCTACGCTGATTTGCCGTGGTTGCTTTAGAGACAATCGCCACTGGCGTAGAGGCAGCGCGGCCCGCATTGATCAAGCCTTGCTGTATGGTGCCTGCATTTAAAATACCCATGTAGATAACGAGCGTATTTTGGCTATTGGCATAACTTTTCCAGTCGGTTGGACGACTCTCAAGTTTGCAATGACCGGTAATAAAAGTGACCCCTTGAGCATGATCTCTATGGGTCAAAGGAATACCGGCATAAGCAGAGGTGCCGCTGGCGGCTGTAATACCTGGAACCACTTCAAACGCCACACCAGCCTCAACTAAGGTTTCTAACTCTTCGCCGCCACGACCAAAAATGAACGGATCGCCGCCCTTGAGCCGCACCACGTTTTGACGAGTATAGGCTTTGGTGACTAAGAGTTGATTGATCTCGTCCTGCGCCGCACTGTGTTTACCTGCGCGTTTGCCTACGGCAATCTTTTCAGCATCTGCAGGCACCAATGCCATGATCTCGTCACTCACCAAGGCATCAAACAATACCACATCGGCCTTTTTTAAGATGCGATAAGCCTTAAGCGTTAATAGCTCAACGTCTCCAGGTCCGGCCCCAACTAGCCAGACCTTGCCGAGTGCCTGCTGCCTGGGTAAAGTAAATAGTTCCATGTTCGCATCTCTTACAGTGTAGTCAGACTAATATACCGCCATTCTTATTCCCTAAAAAAGAGCTAATAGTTAACATTTATTCCTTTTAGTTATTAAAAATAGTAACAGAGATGATGTGAGTTATTTTTGTAAAATAGATCAATGGTATAGAAGTGAGATAAACTGAAAAATATAAAAAGGTGCAGAATTGCGCTTCAGATGTTAAAACTGCTGTTAATTTTACGCACACCCCCCAACATAAGATCTGTGCTAAATGGTGCAAACAAGGAACCCAAGGATGAAAATTGCTCATTATTGCTTATGCCTGTCTCTATTTGGTCTACTGGCCTTTGCCTCGCAAACCTATAGCGCAGAAAAACCAGCGGAAGAGCCACCAAAAGAGAGTAGCGATTCATTACTCAATGAGAGGATCAAAGATGAATTAGCAACGGCTGAGCTACCTTTTGTGATCACCCCTCACAAGGTAAACTACATCTTGCCCGTGACTTATAACAGCACACCCAATGAAGATCCCTTTAAAGAGGAGATAGAAAGAACCTCTTCTGAAGTGGACAAGGTTGAAGCTAAGTTTCAAATTAGCTTCAAATTTCCCCTGATGTATAACGTCTTTGGTGATAATGGCCATCTGTTTTTCGCCTATACCAACCAATCCTACTGGCAAGTTTACAATAAAGAGGTGTCATCGCCCTTTCGTGAAACCAACCATGAACCCGAAATATTTATGATGTTCAACAACGATTGGAAAATTGGCTCATTGACCAATTCTCTCTGGGGATTCGGCGCTGTGCATCAATCGAATGGACAATCGGGTGATCTCTCCCGCAGTTGGAACCGTATTTATGGCACTATGGTGTTTGATGACGGCCCATTAGCATTGGCGGCAAAAGTATGGTGGCGCATCCCTGAAGATGAAAAGGAGTCTCCCACCTCACCTAGAGGTGATGACAACCCTGACATCTTAGATTACATGGGGAATTTCGAAATTCACGCCATCTATGGAATTGATGAACATAGGTTTAGCCTGTTAGTGAGAAACAACCTTGAAAAGCCTAATTATGGTGCGATAGAAGCGACTTGGAGCTACCCGATAATGGGCACACTCAGGTTCTATGCGCAATATTTTAATGGCTACGGCGAGAGCCTTATCGACTATAATGCTCATACCAACCGTATCGGTATCGGCGTGTCGATCAACGACATCTTATAACCCTAAAATAAACTAAGGAGCATGATGAAATTCGGACATCAAACCATTATCAATGGGTTCGGACTGATCATGCTCATCAGCTGTATTCAACTCACCCTTATCGCACTTAGGAGTGAGCCGCCAAAGGCGCTACTTAGTCAACATGAGATCCACACGGATCTCTTACTGCTTAAGCAGACAATTGCCACTCACTCCTCTTTGGCCGCTATCGCTCCCCAGCATTTTGAGCAGTTAAAAAAACGGGCGATGCAAGTCGCTAATTCAGCTAGATCAAGCATCAATCGCGGTGAATTTGCCATCCAACTCCTTAAAGTGCTCGCGCCACTCGATGATATTTCTAGTCGAGTGTCTGACATTCGAGCCAAACAATATCTCCCCATCACACTGCGTCAGATGGATGATGACTGGTTGGCCTTAAACAGTAACGATGAGCCTCTAGATGCGGATTTTCCTTTTATCACTCATATAGATGGCCTTCCATTAAAACGCTGGGTTGATGCCAGCCAACAATTTCTGCCATCATCGATACAGTCCGTGCCGACCGAGCAAGCCAAGATACTGCGGATGTTATCGATATTACGACAAGAGATAGGTATTTCGAGTAGCGAAACGGTTCGTTTGACACTCAGTGATCATCGAGAGCATGTTCGCCAAATCAGCTTGACCGTAGAACGGGACATACCTAGAGCGCTGCAACCATCGAAGACAACGACAAACTTCAACAATACGCCAGAGGGATTTTTTAGCTTCTCAGATCTCAGCAAATTTACGCTCGACAACCCGCTCGAACATTCTCTGAAGCGCGCCCTGTTTTCACCGATCACCATATTGGATTTACGTCATGCTTATGGCAATGGCGAACAGTTATTAGCTTGGCTAGCCAGTTATTACAGTCCAACAGTGGCGGCGCCACTCAGTGGAGTGAACCTATCAAACACCTATGCCATCGCTCGTTATAGACGTGCTGCAAACGTTCGAGGCGACTACCTGACGCCAATGAAGTTTATCCCCTACGATTCATTGTCGAGACAGGATCAGTATGAAGTTGATCTGACAGAGCAGCAGATAGAGACTCAGTTCGATGACGGTTTTAGCCAGTGGCATGTTCGAAAATGGCAGCAACAAGCTCTTCCGCTACATCTATTGCCTCAACCTAAACCGGGGAAATTGGTACTATTAATCGGACCCGACTGTCGTCAGCAATGCCAATGGATAGCGCATTTTGCGAAACAGTGGCCCAAGACCATCTTAATTGGCGAACCTACTCGGGGAGATTTCGGCAAGCATCATCATTTCAGATTACCCAGCAGTGGCATCACAGTGTCTGTCACCAGTAGTATCATCTATGACATGGTAGGACAGCGTTTGTCGGGAGTTCCCACCAAGCCCGATATTGAACTCCCCATCGATGAGATACTCTACTGGCAAGGGATCCTTGCCTTAGTTAACGAGCACAACCAAACCATTAGCCATTAGCCATTAGCCATTAGCAATTAGCAATAATCCTCAGGTGCAATACCGTACCTGACAAAATTACCGACAAAAGGACGTCCAACATGAATACCCTTCTTAAAAACTTAATGATCAGTGCAGGCCTCATCATCAGCGCCTTTACAGTTACCTTAGCGCAGGCAACTGACCTCAAAGTGGGTGACAAGGCGCCAGAGTTTCGCCTACAAGCCACCGATGGTTATTTTTATCAGCTCAGTGATTATCTTGGTAAGCAAACTTTAGTCCTAGCTTGGTACCCCATGGCAAACACACGAGGCTGTACTCTCGAGTGCAAATCATTAGTGCAGAAAGGCGATCTTATTCGTAAATACAATGCGGTATATATGATGGCGAGCGTCGATGATTTAGAGGACAATCAGAAATTTGCCAAAGAGCAGCGAGCCGATTTTCCCATGCTCAGCGATCCAACCAAAGAGGTTGCCAAGGCGTACGATGTACTTAATTTGGTTCGAGTCGCTAGCCGCGTCACTTTCTATATAGGTAAAGATGGCACCATCTTAAAAATTGATGATGACATCAACCCTGAAACGGCAGCTGAAGATATTGCAGCAACATTAGCGCAGCTCGGCGTTGAGAAGCACATTGAAGAGAAACAAGGCTAAGCTCTGTAACTATCTATTTTAATATAATTAACCTGAACTCGGGATAATTCATCTGGCGTTATTCCATCTCTTAACCCAAGTTCATGTTAACTAATCACGTTAGCGCTTCGAAGGCAAGGTCGTAGGCCTTGCCTAAATCGAGCGTCTTGGGCTTATCCGCTTTTAATTCGCTATTTCTCTTATCTGTGGCTTTGAGCGTCGCAGGATGCACAAAAATGAGCGGCACTGGCGTAATCGTCAATAACACCCCTTCGAGTATAAATGTGCCCGCCCCGCCAGCACCTTGCCCCGTGGTAGCACGGCGATTTAGCACTAGTTGCTGCACATTGTGCTCAGTGCAATATGCGCCGAATGCTTCACGAAAAGCCTTGATATCTTCTACGGTTGGCGCCTTGGGAATGGCAATTTTATTGACCTTAGAGACCACCATTCGATGCGCGGCACGCGTCCCTTCAAGGCTAACTAGACGCACCTCGTTGCCCTTTAAAAATACACCTGTCGTAATCAAAACCTTTACCTCTACCCAAAATATAAAGCCCTATCATCATGCTAAGTCATAGTGATAAGGCTTTAAGAGAAACTTGCTTTTACTAATGGTATTACTTGCTGTTATGGGTCTGCACAAAGGAATCGATAACAATACCTTGAGCGTTCACATCTACATCGAGCTTAACCTTCATATTGTAATCTTTAAGGTTAGTAAACTCAGGCGGGAGCGTCTCACCACTGATCTCCATAAGAGTCATCATAGGCATAAACATCTTGCCGTAGTCAGCCGACATACTCAGCAAACCATTCGCCGACAATGTCTCTTTTGCTAAACCATCTGCGATCTCTTCACTCTTGCCACCGCTATAGATAGCTAAGTGATTGCCTTTAAGTGCCATATTGGCGGTAAAACCAAGATATGGCGGCAGTTGCAATGCGCTGTTGAGATCAACTGCACTGCCATCTGTTGGTAGCTGGATATTTGCAAGCTCAGGAGCAAAAGGTTTCACCATGTTAAATAGGGTCGCAGGATCATCAGCCGATAACGTCACTATGGCATCTAAGCCTTTAAGTTCGACCTGCTCAGTTCCCTCACTCAATTCATAATTGATAAGAGACATAGACAAACCTTTAACTCCATTTGCCATACCGGTGAACATACCTAACATAGCAGGAGATTGATCTTCCATCTCCGCTTGCATCTGCTGCAATGGGTCACATTGATATGAAGGCGTTAGCAGCTCGTTCCATACCTTAGTCAAGGCAGGAACAAACTCGTTGACATCGACACCTAAGCCAAATGAAAACACGCTGTTATTCACATCCTGGGTATAGGCGGGTAAGAATCCACGGATCTGCTTTAGTGCGCCCATGATCACCTGATTATTACTTTCGATCACAGTGCTAAAGCCCATGCGAGTCTGCTTATCTTTAATCTCAAAATCAGTATAACCGATGACGGTTCTAGGCCAGTTTTGCGCTATGCCTGTTAACTCAGTGTGGCAGACTTCGGATCTCAGATCTGCAAAAGGATCTTCTTTAGTGATGGAATAAAAATGATTCAACTGTTTAGCCAGCTGATTACCATCGCTGGTAGTGATCGCCTTAACTAGCTCTTGATGATTGATATAACTGAGACCATCTTTTAAGAAACCATGCTTAGCAAAAATATCTTCGACAATACCCGTTTCACTCAGTGGATTAGGGACAGCTTTGATCCCAAGCGCTGTTTCAATCAGGGCTGGATCGCTAAAGCTGGTTGCTAAAGTGATCGTTAACACCCCTTTATCGATAGCCAATACCAGATCGATCGTCTCATTTTCCGTTTCATCCAGTAGCGGATAGGCACGGTAACTAATGCCTCCTATCGTTCGCAGCTGGTGAGTTAGACCACTTTCGGCTTCGATGCCATCTAGCTGTGCCCAAAGCACGTCGGGCTTAGCAATATCGAGCTTAAGTACAGGCAAAGCGCCTAAGGTATAAAAATAACTCGTAAGGCTATTTGGTAGGCCAAAGGTATCGACAAATGTTTGCCCATCTTTTATGCCAGTCATATAACGATTAAATAACCCGAGGAAAAACTTAGCTCGTGGATCATTTTCATCTTGCATAAGGTCCTGAAGCTCTTGAGGATATTGCTTTTGAGCATCAGGAATTGAATCTATGTAGTCTTTGATTGGAAATGGCTTAAACTGCGCCGAAAAAACTGGCGTATCCGCCGGCACGAATGCCAACATCGCATTATTAGGCTCGGCTCCCTTCTGCTGAGTAGCCCAGTATGCGCCTGCCCCAATAGCGATCACTGCCGCCGCCACTAATGCCTTTTTCATTAAAAACTCCCTTTAAATATCATAATAGCGTCTAGGGCTATAAATTCAGCCTAAAACTCGCTTACACACAAATCGTGGCACAGATAATACTATATGGATGAATAGAAAGGAAAATAACTCTTGTGACTTAACTTGTATCTTTAAAGATATCGAGAAATGGATATTAGGGATTGTGATTGGAAGATCCCTGGATAGCCACAACGGACTATCCAGGGCCTAAAGCTATTAATTAGCATGCGCCAGCAAACCAATCAAACATCAAGCTCTCGCCAGAGCGAGGGTGTTTCGATATTGTTGGCGGCTCTGCCTGTAACTTAAAAGAGGAAGAAAAGTTACGCGATCCAAATTAAATCGGATACAGACAACATATCAAAACCATCTACGGGAACTTACCACTATAGATCAACTCAACGACCTGTGCATAACATTGTGCAAAAAAAGTGCACAATTCATAATAAAGTGCTAATCCTTTAGCCTAAGAGTGTCTGCTTGTTGGCATAATAGCTCTGCAGAACTCAGCTCCTCGTACGAGTCGCCATTAGATCTCGTAGTGCAAACCACATTCGCGTTTCAAACCGTTAAAACGGGTTTCCTCTTCTGTCATTCCAAGCTCTAATGGCTTACTCGAGTGAGTATCTCCCACTGACACATACCCTTGCTCCCAAAGTGGATGATATGGCAGTTGATGAGTGGTTAAATACTCATGCACATCCTTATTACTCCACTCTAAGATCGGCAATAATTTATAGCGATTGCCATGAATAGCCAATACAGGAAGCGCTTCACGAGTGCTCGATTGTGACCGTCTAAGCCCTGCAAACCAGGTTCCAACATTAAGATCTTGCAGCGCATTCTGCATAGGGATCACCTTGTTGAGCCGGTTATACTGCTCCAGACCATCAAGCCCTTGCTCCCAAAGGCGACCATATTTAGCCTCTTGCCAAGCAGCGCTCATAGGTGCTCGATACACCTTAAGGTTAAGCCCTAAACGCTCGGTCAATTCATCGATGAATTGATAGGTTTCGCTAAACAGATAGCCTGTATCGGTTAAGATCACTGGAATATCGCTTTGGATCTGACTCACCAGATGCAACATCACCGCGCCTTGGATACCAAAGCTCGATGAAAGCGCATGATTACCTGGTAAATAGGCCAGTCCCCACACCACTCGCTGAGCAGGACTCAAGGTTTCAAGATACCTATTTACCCTAACCAGTTCGGCTTGCTGCTCGACTTTGGGCGCATTGAGTAGCGCCAAAAGTGCATCGGCAGAGATCACGGATTTATCCATGAAAATCCTTAGCGGCATCTAAAACCGCCTTCACTACGCCAACGCGCACAGTGAAGTTACCAAAAGTTTCACCCGCTTCACGCTCACTCACGTAGCGCGCAAACAGCCCATCCAGCTCAGATAAGATCTCAGCTTCCTGAATATTCTCACGATAAAGCTTATTCAAGCGCGTGCCTTCAAAACTCGCACCGAGATAAAGGTTATAACGTCCAGGCGCCTTACCCACTAAGCCGATTTCGGCGGCAAATGGTCGAGCACAACCATTAGGGCAACCTGTCATGCGGATCACTATGCCTTGATCGAGAAAACCATGCTGCTCTTGCAGCGCTTCAACCTTAGTCAAAAAATCAGGGAAATAACGCTCAGCTTCCGCCATCGCTAAGGCACATGTTGGCAATGCCACACAAGCGATAGAGTGACCACGGGTTTCGGTGATCAACTTGCCCATCAAGCCGTGGCTGCGAGCAATCGCTTCAATTTGGGCCTTATCGGCTTCGGCGACGCCTGCGATGATAATATTCTGGTTTGAGGTCATGCGGAAATCGCCTTTATGCACTAATGCGATCTCACGTAATCCCGTCTGCAATGGCTGACCAGGCAGATCTTTAATGCGGCCACCTTCGATGAACAAGGTTAAATGCCATTGATCATCGACCCCTTTGATCCAACCATAGCGATCGCCGCGATCGCCGATCACCACATCACGCTTAGGCTGAAACTTGATACCCGCTCGCTGCTCAACTTCTGCCTTAAACGCCTCGAAACCATGTTTAACTATGGTGTACTTAAGACGCGACTGCTTACGATCGGAGCGGTTACCCCAATCGCGCTGCACTTTAAGGACCGCTTCGGCAAATTTGAGGCAATCTTCGGCTTGAATAAAACCAAAGTCATCACCAAGACGTGGGAAGGTAGCCACTTCACCATGGGTTGACCCCATACCGCCACCCGCGACTAAGTTAAAGCCAACCAGCTCGCCTTCTTCGGCAACGGCAACAAAACCTAGGTCATTGGTGTACACATCGACGTCATTATCTGGCGGCACTGCAACTGCCATCTTAAACTTACGCGGCAGGTAGGTCTTGCCATACACAGGCTCAACCTCATGTCCTTCGCTCACCGCAACCTTGTCATCGCCTAACCAAATTTCGGCATAGGCTTTAGTGCGAGGTAAGTAGTTATCCGACAGCTTCTTCGCCCAATAATAAGCCTGTTGATGCAGCTTAGACTCCACCGGATTTGGATTACACATCACGTTACGGTTCACATCACCACAGGCGGCAATTGAATCGAGTGCTTCTTTATCGAGATCTTGAATCAGTGTCTTCAAGTTGCGCTTAGGAATACCGTGATACTGGAACGTCTGGCGCGTCGTTAGACGAATACTATTTGAGCTGGTCAATGTCGAGGCAATCTTATCGACCCCTAACCACTGCTTAGGCGTACACACACCACCAGCCACGCGAGCACGCAGCATGAAGCTATATAAAGGTTCAAGCTTTTGCTCTTTACGTTCGTTACGTAAATCACGATCATCTTGCTGATAGAAACCATGAAACTTAATAAGCTGCTGATCACCGTCACTAAAAGATCCGGTCAGTGACGTATCTAGCCCCTCTTCTATGGTGCCGCGTAGATAATTGCTGTCAGTCTTTAGGTACTCGTTTACTGATAATTTTTGTTCGCTCATGGCTACTGCCTTATCCTTTTCGAGCAATCTTGTTATCACTGCTCGTTAATCTTTTTAGTCAAATTTACGGGTATCAAGACCTAGGGTTAATAGACATCTTTTTGATAACGCTTGTCGCTACGAAGCGTTTCTAAATACTCTGCTGCCTGCTCGTCATCTTTACCGCCGTATTGTTTCACCACATCAATCAATGCCTGATGGACATCTTTCGCCATACGTTCTGCATCACCACAGATATAAAGATGTGCGCCATTTTCTAACCATTGCCATAAGGCTTCGCCTCGCTCGGCAATACGGTGCTGCACATAGATCTTATGGGCCTGATCGCGCGAAAAAGCCGAGTCTAAACGAGTCAAAGTACCGTCATTGAGATACTGCTGCCACTCGGTCTGATAGAGGAAGTCTTGCTCGAAGTGTGGATTGCCAAAGAATAGCCAGCTCTCGCCACTCGCCCCTTGCTGACTGCGCTCCTGCATAAAGGCCCTAAACGGCGCAACGCCCGTACCAGGACCAATCATGATCACTGGTGTTGCTGGATTTTCGGGTAGACGGAAATGATTGTTAGGCTCGACATAAACCTTCACCTCACAGCCCTCTTCTGCGCTAGCAAGGAACTGAGATGCACCGCCGTAACGCGTAATGCCATCACGCTCCTCTTCAACTAAAGCCACAGTTAAATGCACTTCTGCTTCGACTTCCGCTTGGCTCGAGGCAATCGAATACAAACGCGGCGTGATTGGGCGTAACAACTCAATCAATTGAAACGCCGTAATCTTCACTGGATAATTAGCAACCAGATCGGCCAACTGATGATTAAGCACAAACTGACGTGTTTGCTCTCTATCGTCACTTAACGCCTGTAAAGACTCACTACCACTGAGCTGCGCCCAGTTTTTCACTAAACCAGGATAAAGCTGAGTCAATTCACGCTTATCTTTTAGCGCGTCGAATAGAGAAAGGTTTTCGTCAGCTATGGTTACGTCTGTTTCGCCATCGAGTGACAAGCCAGTCAAGATCTCACTGACCAAAGCGTCTGAGTTACTAAACCATACTCCTAAGGCGTCGCCGACTTGGTAATTGAGCCCTGAGTCACCAAGATCTATCTCGACATGGCGTACATCTCTGTCTGAGTCTCGACCTGTGAGTTTTTGACTGGTTAACAACTCAGCACTAAAAGGCTTCTGTTTGGTATAAGCCGAAGTGGTCACGCTGCTACCTATGGAGACCACGCTCGCGCTAGAGACCGACACTAAAGGCTTAATCGCTTCTAATACTTGCTGTTGCCACGTGCTCGCAGCAGCTTCATAGTCAACGTCACACTCGGCAAGCGGCACTATGGATCTTGCACCTAATGCCGATAAACGCTGCTCGAAATCTTTACCCGTTTGACAGAAGAACTCGTAGCTAGAGTCTCCCAACGCTAACACGGAATAATTAAGATGCTCTAAACGCGGGGCACGCTTCGACGCTAAAAACTTATGCAGTTCGATAGCATCATCGGGGGCTTCACCTTCACCATGAGTACTGACTACAGCCAATAATAGGGTTTCTTGCTTAAGCTGACGCACTTTATAGTCGGCCATTGAGACCAGATTAACCGCATAGCCTTGAGCCTGGGCTTTTTCAGCCAGAACGCTGGCAACACCACGACCATTGCCCGTTTGGCTGCCATATAGAATCGTAATGGTTTGCTCTGGCGTGCTTTCGGCGCTTCCCGTATTGATGCCAAATTCTGCGGTGGCAGAAAGGTAACCGCCCACCCATGCCAGCTGCACGGCATTCAGTTCAGAAGTGAGTTGCTTAAGCTTATCCACCTGTCCTTGGGACAATGGAGAAGCCAACGATGAAAGCTCTTTTAACAACATGGAAGACGGCCCTTTATCAGTGTAATTCACTCAGCTTAATCCTATATTCAAAAAGCAAAAAAGAATAAAATCTAATTTTTAATTCGATTTTGGAATATACAAAGTACAAGAATTAAGCTACAAAAGTGTGGACTGGTTAAAAGTTTTTGCTCCGACCAGTTAAGAAATAGTCACTATGAGAAATATGCACTTGTGTCTCGCCACACAATTGCCACAATGAGTGGCCGATGCCACAAGTCAATTTTCTCTTATTTACAATGGTTTAAATTTGTACAACTGAGCATCGACATAAAAGCAATGTCACCCGAATGGGAATAGAGTCCACACTTATTATCCATTTGGGCTAACGGCTTATTGATACTAAGCCCAGCTCTGAGCTTTAAGCTAAATGGATTTAGCCCTACAACACGATAATTTTTCTGTTTGTTTTGCCTAAAAAAGCAATCCAAGTGAGATTGAATGGGTTCTCATGTGTTGGTCCACATGAAGACGACAAAGGTGTGAGTAATAGCTCAACGCTTCACCCAAACACCTTAGAAAGATAGAAGTTATTATCGAAAGATAAACCGATAGCGTATTTAACTGCGTTACACAGCAGAAAATAGATCAGGCTATTATTCATTAACTATCAGGGAATAGTCATGCAGATTGGAATACCGAGAGAGAGTCTCAATGGAGAAACCCGGGTCGCAGCGACCCCGGCGACCGTAGAGCAACTTAAAAAGCTCGGCTTTGAAGTTGCAATTGAAGCTGGTGCAGGCCAGCTATCTAGTTTCGATGATTCAGCCTTTGAAGCTGCCGGAGCGAGTGTCGTCGATAAGGTATGGGACGCTGACTTTATTTTTAAAGTTAACGCACCAACGGACGCCGAAATTGAGCAGCTAAAAGCAGGCACAACGCTTGTTAGCTTTATTTGGCCCGCTCAAAACCCTGAATTAGTAGAAAAACTATCCCAGCGCAATGTCACTGTGATGGCAATGGACATGGTTCCGCGTATTTCACGCGCTCAGTCGCTCGATGCCCTATCTTCTATGGCCAACATCGGCGGTTATCGCGCCGTCGTTGAAGCCGCGCATCAGTTTGGCCGCTTCTTTACCGGACAAATTACCGCCGCAGGTAAAGTGCCACCAGCCAAAGTGTTAGTCATTGGTGCAGGTGTTGCCGGTCTTGCTGCCATTGGTGCTGCAGGCTCTTTAGGCGCTATTGTACGTGCATTTGATACTCGCTTAGAAGTGGCTGAGCAGATCGAATCTATGGGCGGAGAGTTCTTAAAACTCGACTTCGGTGACGAAGAAGGTGGTTCATCTGATGGCTACGCTAAAACCATGTCGGATGAATTTATTGCCGCAGAGATGGCCCTATTTGCCGAGCAGGCAAAAGAGGTCGACATCATCATCACCACCGCATTAATTCCCGGTCGCCCCGCGCCAAAGCTCATCACCAAAGAGATGGTCGATAGCATGAAGCCTGGCTCTGTGATTGTGGATCTCGCCGCGGCCACTGGCGGTAACTGTGAGTACACCCAATCCGGTGAGTTGATTGTCACCGACAATGGTGTGAAAGTGATTGGTTACACAGATCTACCTGGGCGCCTACCCGCTCAGTCATCACAACTGTATGGTACCAACCTAGTCAACTTGATGAAGTTAATGTGCAAAGAAAAAGACGGCAATGCCGTACTTAACTTTGATGATGTTGTCATGCGTAATATGACTGTGACTAAAGAGGGCGAGATCACCTTCCCGCCACCAGCGATTTCAGTTTCTGCTGCGCCGCAAAAACCTGCTGTGAAAGTGGAAACTAAAACGGCTGAGGTGAAACAGCCTTCAAAGCTCAAGTACATCTTAGCTGCGTTAGGCGTGGTTGGCTTTGGCGCCGTTGCCTCTGTCGCGCCTCCAGAGTTTTTGTCGCACTTTACAGTATTTGTGTTGGCATGTGTGGTGGGTTACTACGTCGTATGGAACGTATCCCATTCACTGCATACACCACTGATGTCAGTGACTAACGCCATTTCAGGCATTATCGTTGTCGGCGCCTTACTACAGATCGGCCAAGGCTCGACCTTAGTCACTGTTCTGGCTTTTATCGCTGTGCTTATTGCCAGTATTAACATCTTTGGCGGCTTTACCGTCACTCAGCGCATGCTGAAGATGTTCCGTAAGGATTAAGGGGGTTTAACGTGTCTCAAGGACTGGTAACAGCAGCATATATAGTTGCAGCCATACTCTTCATCTTCAGTCTCGCAGGATTGTCGAAGCAAGAAACGGCCAAACATGGCAACTTATTCGGAATCATAGGTATGGCTATCGCCCTCGGCGCAACCATACTCAACCCAGACACCAATGGTGTGCAATGGATTATCCTCGCCATGGTCATTGGTGGCGCGATCGGTGTGCGCTTGGCATTAAAAGTCGAAATGACTGAAATGCCAGAGTTAGTTGCCGTGCTTCACAGTTTTGTGGGCTTGGCAGCGGTGCTCGTCGGTTTTAATAGCTTTATTGACCTACATCCACAAGCAGTAAATGAAGTCGTCGTGGCCGTTGGTAGCGATCTTGACAGCACATTAGCTGCCGTCAAGGAGGCCTACCGCGATGCTGCAAGCACAGCAGATAAGGTACATTTAACCGGTGCAATGCTTAATATTCACTTGGTTGAAGTGTTCCTCGGGATCTTTATCGGTGCAGTCACCTTCACAGGTTCGATTGTTGCCTTCGGTAAACTGCGCGGCATTATCTCATCGAAACCTATGATGCTACCCCATCGCCATAAGCTTAATCTGCTAGCGGTATTGGTATCATTCGCCTTGATGGTGTACTTCGTTAACGCTGGCGGCACTATGCCGGCGCTACTACTAATGACCCTGATTGCCTTCGCCTTCGGCTGGCACTTAGTGGCGTCGATCGGTGGTGCAGATATGCCTGTGGTTGTTTCAATGCTCAACTCCTATTCAGGTTGGGCAGCGGCGGCAGCAGGTTTCATGCTATCAAACGATCTATTGATCGTAGTTGGCGCGCTCGTAGGCTCTTCTGGTGCGATCCTCTCTTACATCATGTGTAAAGCGATGAACCGCTCGTTCATCTCAGTTATCGCTGGTGGTTTTGGTAGCGATGGCGTTGCTTCTACAGCCGATGAAGAGATGGGCGAATACCGCGAAACCAATGCCGAAGATGTGGCTGATATGCTGAAAAATGCAACTTCGGTTATTATCACTCCAGGCTATGGTATGGCCGTTGCGCAGGCGCAATATCCGGTTGCAGAGATCACCCAAAAACTGCGCGATCGCGGTGTGAAAGTGCGTTTTGGTATTCATCCTGTTGCAGGGCGTTTACCGGGTCACATGAACGTACTGCTTGCCGAAGCTAAAGTGCCTTATGATATCGTGCTAGAGATGGACGAGATCAACGATGACTTTAACGACACAGATGTAGTGTTAGTCATAGGTGCGAACGATACGGTTAACCCAGCAGCGATGGAAGATCCAGGCAGTCCAATCGCAGGAATGCCTGTGCTTGAAGTGTGGAAAGCACAAAATGTTATCGGCTTTAAACGCTCAATGAACACAGGTTATGCCGGTGTGCAAAATCCATTGTTCTTTAAAGACAATACCCAAATGTTGTTTGGCGATGCAAAAGCCAGTGTTGAAGCGATTTTAAAAGCGCTTTAAATCTATCGATAGTCAAGATTAAAAGGGAGCGCTAGTCGCTCCCTTTTAATACCCATTCCACTACAACTAATGCTGCATAACCTTAGCGTCACGATTCATTAATACTAATCAGTATAAGATCGGTGAAAATATGACTGATTTATTATGCAGGTATTTTGCCAATACATTCATTTCAAGCTGATTTATACAAATTTTTACCTAAATACCCTGCTAGGATCAATGAGTCAGTTCGAACTACTTGCATAAATTTCCCACATCTGATTATATTATCGACGATACTTAAATTAGATCACCCTAAAAAGGCAACTGAAATGCACGCATCAGCAATCGACAACAGTTTTCTATCTCGCGAAGATAGACGCATTGCCCATGCTAAATCTGGTGAGCATTGGGATAGATTAACCACTGCACAACGTTTCGCATTTTATACATTAGCAAAACTGGGTTATCAGTTATTGTTTGTTAGGCAAACCCCAACCACTAGCACTGCGGTTGCCAAACAAGATGAGCAATTGGTCACCATAGACGATGATGGTGATATCGATTTTAGCCCAGATGTCGTATTGCGTGAGCGTCGCCCTCCCAGACAACAATGATCCGTAATTACAATCATCACTAAGTAAAAAATGCCTAAAATAAAAAGGAGCTTCAAGGCTCCTTTTTACGTTTTGCTTCATTCACTGCTCATGGCATTTTGTGTCAGCCAAGACGCCGCAGCTTGCTTGCCCATTACCGCCTCTATCGTGGGACGAATATAGCGCCCCATCTCAGGGCGACGCCAAAACATATAATGGGGTAAGCTGTGCATCACCCCTGAGCCAAAAACCCGCTGAATTAGACTCGAAAACTCATCGAGCTCATCTTGATTATATTGGGTCAGTCGAGGGTAAAGATCGTCGATCAATATATCGAACTGCTCAAATTCAGCCAACTGCTCCCAGCTATAACGCTGCATCAACTGCGCAAGCATAGGCGTCGTCCAGTGAGACATAGCTAAAGTGCTGTCAAACACGGCTAAGTTTCGCCGATGATATTGCTGCCAAGCTAACTCATTTGATTGGTTTGTCTTTGCTAAAGACCAAAGCAGATAGATATCGGCGAGCCATTCATGTTGATAGGCTGATAACCGTTGACGGCTCAGATGAGGTGAATGAGATGAGGCAATAGCCAGATGACCTAACTCATGTAACAGGGTCAATTGTACCGCATGTTGCAAGGTTAAACTGTACACCTGCCCATTCACAAGTGCCGAAGAGGCACGAGGAATGTTATCGGTAGCGAGCAGTATTACCCCGGTAATAGACTGATGCCGAACCGGCCTAGCCATAGCGCCTCGCAGTCCCATCTCTTGCAGTAACAGGCTAGGATCTTGAGGCAGTTGTTGCCGAACATCTTCGGGCAGCTGAGCTAGACATTCAATAAGTTGAGGCGTCTGACATACTAAAGCTTGGCCTTGAGGCATAGGCGCCCAAAACCAAGCCGATGCAAGCAGCAGCGCCTCTGCTATCACTGCTTAGCCATGATATTTTCAATAATGGCCGTGGTTGATACGCCATCTTCAAAACCTAACACTTCGACGCTGCCGCCCGCCTCGATAACCTCTTTACCACCAGCAATATCCTCAACCTTATAATCACCGCCCTTAACCAGCATATTGGGTAATAACCTCGCGATAATACGCTGAGGCGTGTCTTCACTGAAAGAGACCACCCAGTCAACCGAAGCGAGTCCTGCGAGCACCGCCATGCGTCTATCTAGGGTATTTACCGGACGACCATCGCCTTTAAGACGTTTAACCGAATTATCATCATTGACCGCCACAATTAAACGCTCGCCCAACGCTTTAGCCTGCTGAAGGTAGCTAACATGCCCAGCATGCAAAATATCGAAGCAACCATTAGTCATCACCACACGTTCACCGCGAAGCTTGGCTTCCTCGAGGGCGTAAACCAATTGATCTTCACTGAGCACACCAAAACCCGTTTCGCCATGGCTTAGATTTAATGCCGCAATCAGTTCAATACGACTCACGGTCGAGGTGCCGAGTTTGCCAACCACGATACCCGCTGCCGTATTAGCAATAGCACAAGCCTGTGGCAAGTCACTTCCCGCAGCTAGCGCCGTGGCTAACGCAGAAATCACTGTATCGCCCGCACCAGTGACATCATAAACTTCTCGAGCCACGGTCGGGATATGTAACTCAGGAGATGCGCGCGTGATCAGCGTCATGCCCTTCTCCGATCGCGTAACTAACATAGCGTCTAAATCATATTCGGTTAACAATGCTTGAGCTTTTGCCACAAGATCGGCTTCACTAGTGACGCTGCCGACAACTTGTTCAAACTCAGCCATATTCGGTGTCAGTAAACTCGCGCCGCGATAGCGAGAAAAATCACTGCCCTTAGGATCGACAAGGACCTTAACGCCTTTTGCTCTCGCTAATGCAATAAAAGCTTGCGGATTATCGATAGCGCCTTTGGCATAGTCGGAAAGCACCACCACGGCAACATTTTCAAGTTCTGACTCGGCTTGTGTCAGCAGCGCTTGACTGTGGGAGGCGGCATAAGGCTCCTCAAAATCTAAACGCAATAGCTGTTGATTTCGCGACATAACCCTAAGCTTAGTGATCGTCGGTTTGTCAGCCACTCGGTGCCATTTGGGCTCAACGCCAAGGGTTTTGACCCCCTGAGTTAATGCCTCCGCCGTTTCATCTTCTCCGACGATACCAGCTAAATGAACCTGACCACCTAAGGCCGCAATATTCAAGGCGACGTTAGCCGCACCACCGGGTCTATCCTCAACCTGATTAACCCGCACCACTGGCACTGGCGCTTCAGGAGAAATACGGCCTGTCGCACCAGTCCAATAACGATCTAACATCACGTCACCGACTACGAGAACTTTGGCTTTTTCAAATGCTGGCAGAGAAATCTTCATATTGCGGTTGTCTTTTTTTAAATTAATCCATGATTATACCTAATTTTAGCGATTTTTTGAGTTAGAATAAGCAGTAATTTTCGTTAATAGATCTGAGACGTCCGTGGTCGATAAAGCACAATTCTCCTCACAGTTTTTCCACCCTAAATATTGGCTGATCTGGTTGGGCGTCGGACTGATGCGCCTAACTCAGTTGTTACCACTATCAATGCAGATGTCTTTAGGTAAATGGATAGGACGTTTAGCTAAAACGATTGTAGGCAGTCGTGTGAATACCGCTAAGCGCAATATCGCCCTGTGCTTTCCTCATATGTCCGCTACCGATCAGGCTCAACTGCTAACACGCAATTTTGAAGAGACAGGTAAAGCGATCTTCGATATCGCCAATGCATGGTGGTGGTCAGACGCGAAGGTTCAACGTCATATGACCATAAAGGGTCAGCAACATGTAGAACAAACGATTGCCGATGGCCAAGGGGTCATTTTATTTGCCGTACACTGCCTGCCCCTAGAGATGGGCGCACGGATCTTTGGCCAGTTTCAACCCGGTATTGGGGTCTATCGACCGCACAACAATCCGCTAATGGAATATTTACAGGTCAATGGACGTCTGCGCTCAAATAAAGGCTTAGTACCCAAACGCGATCTACGTCAAATGGTAAGAAGTCTGCGTAATCCAGATGTGATCTGGTATACCGCAGACCAAGATTTCGGCCGCTCTAGCGCTGTGTTTATTCCTTTCTATGATGTTGCAGAAGCGGCCACGATCACTGGGGCAACCACCTTAGCGAGATTAGGTAAAGCTAAGGTGCTTCCTTTCGTGGTTGAGCGTAATGCCGACGATAACGGCTACACCATTGAGATCCTGCCGCCTTTAGAAAACTTCCCTGGCGACAATGAAGTTGAGGATGCGATTCGCGGCAATAAGATCATCGAATCGATAATCGATCGAAATCGTGCCCAATATATGTGGCTACATCGCCGCTTTAAGACCCGCCCTGATCGAGACGACCCGTCACTGTATAAATAGCAGATGACTCATGTTAAAAAGCCAGTATTTCGCTGGCTTTTTGATAACGGCTGTTAGCTCAACACCCTCATTATCAATTCGACACTCCACAAAATGTCAAATAGACACTTTAGTGTACTTATGACATTAACAAGCAATATCATATTGACAACAACAATACGACAACAAAGAAGTAAAACCATATAAAACAATAAATTAAGAAATTGGCACAAACTCTGCTCTATACAAGCTTATTAATACCCCTACTAAATTTGTACAGAGAGGCTTTATGAGCAAACAACGGCTAACGGCAATAGCTTTACTACTAGTGCTAATTGCATCTTTTACTGTATTGCTGAGTATCGGCAGTGAGATATATCGTGAGAAACCCCCAATCCCCACCGCCTTTGTGAATGAACAAGGACAAGCGCTTTACACTCAAGATGATATAGAGCAAGGACAACTGGTCTGGCGCTCAATGGGGGGGCATCAACTCGGATCTATCTGGGGACATGGCTCATATGTCGCGCCAGACTGGACCGCTGACTGGCTCCACAAAGAAGCTCAAGCTTGGCTAGATATCACGGCAAAAAATCGTTATGACATACCATTTAGAGAGCTAAACTCTGAAATTCAAGCAGGATTAGAGCAAGCACTACGCGAAGATATGCGAAAAAATAGTGTGGTCATAACTCCTAACGGCGTCACAACGATTACCTTGTCCGCCACCCGCATAGCAGCGATTGAGCAAGTGGCTCAACACTACATCACATTATTTGGTGATGATCCTGTTCTCTCTACGCTGAGAGAACAGTATGCGATGAAAGAAGGCACGGTTCCTGATTTAGCGAGACGGCAAAAACTCAATGCCTTCCTATTTTGGGGAGCATGGGCAGCCGTTACCGAACGAGCGGGTGAGAATTACACCTACACCAATAACTGGCCCTACGATCCACAGATCGGTAATACACCAACGTCAGATAATATCGTCTGGTCTATTTTAAGTATTGTTACTCTTATCGCAGGTATCGGTGCCTTAGTTTGGCACCATGCAGCAGGTAAGCATGAAGATCTACCTAAGCCAGCGAGTCAAGACCCACTGTTTTTAACTAAACCTACAGCATCACAAAAAGCGGTAGGAAAATACTTCGTTACCGCTATTGGTCTATTTTTACTGCAAATTTTCTTAGGCGGGATCACAGCGCATTATGCTGTCGAGGGGCAAAACTTCTATGGTATCCCGCTGTCTGAAATTCTCCCTTACTCAGTGACTCGTACTTGGCATACCCAACTGGCAGTATTTTGGATCGCAACCGCTTGGCTAGGTACCGGCCTCTATATTGCCCCAGCGCTCTCAGGGCATGAACCTAAATTCCAACGCCTAGGTGTAAATGTACTCTGGGTTGCTTTAGTTATCGTCGTTCTCGGTTCTATGGCTGGCGAGTGGATAGGTGTTCAACAATATTTCGATCTCGACACCAACTTTTTACTCGGCCATCAAGGTTACGAATATATCGATCTCGGCCGCGTCTGGCAGGTATTGCTGCTTGCAGGGCTACTCATTTGGCTAGCGTTAGTGACTGCAGCTATTCGCCCAGCATTGAAAGTTAAAGGCGAAATGCGCCCTGTCATCTGGGTACTGTATGCCTCTTGTGTCGCCATTGGCCTCTTCTATGGTGCAGGCTTGTTCATGGGTAAGCACACCAACCTTGCTATTGCCGAGTATTGGCGTTGGTGGGTCGTACACTTATGGGTTGAAGGCTTCTTTGAAACATTTGCGACTTCGGTTATCGCACTCATGCTGGTTCGTCTAGGCTTGATCCGTGGCCGTAGCGCTAACGCTGCCGTGTTATTTACCACAGTGATATTCTTAACCGGTGGCCTGATTGGTACCTTGCATCACCTCTATTTCACTGGTACGCCAACGGCGGTTATCGCATGGGGCGCTATTTTCTCGGCCCTAGAAGTGGTTCCATTAGCCATCATTGGTTTCGAAGCTATGGAAAGCTACCGTTTACGTGCAGCAAGTCCATGGATGATCCGCTATAAATGGGCCATCATGTTCTTTGTCGCTACCGCATTTTGGAACTTAGTGGGTGCAGGTGTGTTAGGTTTCTTAATCAATCCACCTATTGCCCTGTACTTCATCCAAGGATTGAACACCACAGCAACCCATGGTCACGCCGCGTTTATGGGAGTGTATGGCATGTTAGGAATGGGACTGATGCTGTTTTGCTTACGCGGACTGACTGGGCAAATTGTCTGGAATGAAAAGCTACTTAAAGGCGCGTTTTGGAGCCTTAACATTGGCCTTGCCGCCATGGTGTTTATGTCACTCCTACCTGTGGGGATCACCCAGTTCTTCGCGGTACTCGAGAATGGCTACTGGTTTGCGCGGTCACCAGAGGTGATCCACAGCCCACTCGTTGAAACCTTAGTTTGGATGCGTATGCCAGGCGACATACTGTTTGGTGCAGGCGGCTTATTTATGGGGGTATTTCTTGTTGATATTATCAAAAAAGCCATCAATAAGAAGTCACAGCCAGCATTAAGCCATGAGCCACTCTCTGCTAATGCATAGAGTGTTCACAAACCATTAATTGAAGGGGTCATTGCGACCCCTTTTTATTGACGACTAATTATCACAATTAGCAGGGTATGAATTTAAACGGCTAACACTATCCAAGAGTAAAATTACTAATATTTGTGTGTCATAATGGTTAACCGATATATCCGCCATCCCTTATACACTCGGAGATTTCACATGGCGCTAAGTCAAACTGAACTGACTCGCATGGCCCTAGATATCACCTCGGGCTTGTCGAACCATGACAGATTTTCCCGTTTACTCGATACTGTTCGCCAATGCCTAAAGTGCGATGCAGCAGCCCTACTCCAATTTAGCGGACAACAATTTACCCCACTTGCGATTGATGGTCTTAGTCCTGATGTTCTCGGCAGACGCTTTGTTTTACAAGATCATCCGAGACTCGAAGCCATAGCTCGCGCGGGCGACATTGTACGTTTTCCTTCCGATAGCGATCTGCCCGATCCTTATGATGGACTGATTCCGAACCAAGGTGACAATCTTACCGTACACGCCTGTATAGGCCTGCCGTTGATCGCCGACGGCAGCTTGATTGGTGCCGTCACCATAGATGGTTTCGACCCAGAACAATTTAACTCTTTTAGTAATGAGCAACTAAGGGGAATAAGTGCTATCGCGGCCGCGTCACTTAATAACGCCCTCTTGATTGATAAGCTGGAGAAACAAGCGGTTCAACTCCAATGGGATAGTGCACCGAGTAACTCGCGAATCAATGCCTTAGAAACCGAGTTAATTGGCCAATCTGTTGTGATGCAAACATTGCAGCAAGAGATTGCTGTAGCTGCACCGACGGATCTGAATGTACTGATTCTCGGTGAAACGGGGACGGGTAAAGAACTTATCGCCAATGCGATCCACCAAAATTCAACCCGCGCAGCCCAACCATTAGTCTATTTAAACTGTGCCGCATTGCCTGAGTCCGTCGCCGAAAGTGAACTCTTTGGTCATGTCAAAGGTGCATTTACTGGTGCCATTAGTAATCGTAGCGGCAAGTTTGAGATGGCCGACAAAGGTTCGCTATTCTTAGATGAAATAGGTGAATTACCACTAACGCTGCAAGCTAAATTACTGCGGGTCTTGCAATATGGAGACCTGCAAAAAATAGGTGATGATCGCAGTCTTAAGGTCGATGTTCGTATTATTGCCGCGACCAATAAAAACCTAAAGAATGAGGTTTTGGCAGGCCGATTCCGCGCCGATCTTTATCATAGACTCAGCGTCTTTCCTTTAGTTGCCCCACCACTGAGAGAGCGCGGCCAAGATATCACCTTACTATGCGGTTTCTTTGTCGAGCGCAGTCGCCAACAGCTGGGTTTACAAAGCCTAAGACTCAGTTCAGCAAGCCTCAAATTACTCGGTGAATATGCTTGGCCGGGTAACGTCAGGGAGTTAGAACATAGCATCTACCGTGCGGGGATATTGGCCAGAGCAAAGTCCACGAATAATATCGCGCTTATTACCCCAGAACACTTTGAGTTTTCAGCCAATGCCCAGTCTTCTGAGCCGTCCTCGCTAGAGATTCAACCAAGCCTTATCGCTGGCAACCTCAAGCAGGCCACCGAACAATTTCAAGCGGGTTATATTAATCAGGTGCTAACTCAACATGAGAATAATTGGGCCGCGACCGCTCGGGTGTTAAATATCGATTCAGGAAATTTACACAGACTAGCAAAACGGCTAGGGTTAAAGCATTCTAAAAAATAACATATTCCCCATACAGGGCGGTATCGGTGAAATTGAACACTGCTTGGCGCTTGATTAATCCATTGCTGATAATAGCAATGCCCTTTATATCGACTCTTGTTCAAGCGAGCGAGCAGGAGTTAACGACATTAGCCGCGCCGCTCTACCAACTAGAACAAACCATACAATACCAGCGCCTCGATAATGGTTTGCAGCTAAGGCTGTTACCCCTTAGAAATAAGCAGAGTGTCGCGCTGGCAAGTCAATTCGGGGTCGGCTCCCGCAACGAAGCAGTCGGTCAAACTGGTTACGCACATCTGTTTGAACATATGCTTTTCAAAGGCAGTAAAAATGCTCCCGGAGACAGCTACAGCCAAACGATGAGCTCCCTGAGTGGCAAATTTAACGCCAGTACCTTCTTCGATTACACCAATTACTATGTGAATGTCCCAAGCCGCGCCCTACAGCTAGCACTATGGTTAGAAGCAGATCGTTTTATTCGTCCAGCATTAACGGAGCAAACCGTCAAAAATCAGCAACAAACCGTGCTAGAGGAGATGGCGACCACCATAGATAATCAGCCCTATATTCGTCCTGCTATGGAATTCTTGCTAAGTCAAGTCAAAGGCAGCCCCTATGGTCATGCAGTGATCGGATCTAAAACTGATATTGAAGCGGCGACAACCGAGAGCCTAACTCAGTTTCATCAGACATTTTACCGCCCTGATACCCTGCAACTAAGCATAGTGGGGCAAGTGCCATCACAGACACTCACCTGGGTAAAAGCGTATTTTGCTGACTGGCCGATGCCAAGCAACACACCCCAAGGCTTTCATCCACTCCAGGTGAATAGGCAGTCTGTGCACCATGAGATCATCGATGCTCGAGGCCCTTGGCCAGGTTTATTGCTGGCATGGCACACTGTAGGTCGTTCGCATCAAGATGCCGCCGCCATCAGTTTAGTTGAATCCTACCTGTTACAAAGCCGCTCAAGTGTATTGGCTAAACTCAGCCTTAAGGAGCCTAAACAGTTGCTGTATTACTCATTGCCATTGACTATGGAACATTTTGGCGTGATGAACCTGGTGATGGTACCAAGGGCCAACACCGCCCTAGATCAGCTCACCCAGCAGATCACAGCGATTATCGATGACCTTGCAGCCGATGGGCTCACATCCGAACAACTTAAGCAGTTAAAACTACGATCACTACAGCAGCAGCTGGTAAAACTAGATAACGATATCAGCTTAGCGACAACGCTCAGCGCGACCCTTAAACAAGATAGATTTACCCCACTATCTGGCCCATGGGAACGCATCAAGGCCGTCACCAACGACGATATTATTCGGGTCACTCGACAATATTTACAGCCTGGTGTCGTCCGTTTAGATCTGCTGCCGCCTTGGTATATTCGCTGGAGTAAAGCGGTACTCGAATGGCTACCGACAGGATGGACAGACTCATTAGAGGAGCAAGTGCTATGAGGCCGTTTGTCGTGAAGCTGTGCGGCATAAAGCAGTGCAGTATACAGTCATGCCCCTTACTCAGTTTTTTTCTCATCTTGCTAATTTGCGGTGGTTGTCAGCAAACCAAAATAACCTTTACACAAGTTCAATCCCCCGTGCCCCCTAGCTTCAAACCTTTAATCAACGCACCTATAGTTGAATCACAAGATTCGAGCCTAGCAGAACACCATTTGGCGCCACAAGTGAGTGTGCTAGACGCCTTTCATCTCCTGCATATACTCCCAGGCAGACTCTCTACGCTTAACCGCATTCATTTAGTCGCAGTTAGCCCAAACCAGCCTTATCAAGATGCGGATATCTTGGCCAAGGTCTTTACTGAAAAAGGGCTTTGGCTAGCAAATAAGCCATCTGCAAAAACACCTCTCAACTGCATAGAAAGCGTTAACTCACAAGTGAGTCTACATAGCGTTACGCTTACCTTGGCCTGCCCTGATGACCAGCTTGAAACGGCCTTATCGCTATTAGTCGATATATGGTCAGCTAAAAGTTTTAGCAATTTAGATATCGCCAAACTAAGACGACAACTCGCACTCGATAAACATATCAACGCGTTTAATGGTAACGAAATAGAGAAGCTGTGGGCGGAAAAAATATTGGGACAAACCCATCCCTATAATGGCGCGCTCAATAATGAAGCACAGCAAAAAACGCTAACACATCAGTCTCTTGAAAAGATTGTTCATCAAGCAGCGATCCAAAGCCAGTGGCACCTAATCATCGAACGCGACGCGTCAATTGAGTCGCAGCAAAAAACAGTTATCGCAGCGCAGATGAAACGACTGCCTGTGCCATCGAGTTTCAGTGAACCAAAGCTAGATAGCTTTAAACCCTATGGTAAAACCCTCTACGTTATCGACGCGCCGGGCAGCGTACAAACCCAAGTTCGCCTTGGTTACCATTTGCCATTACAGGCTCACAGCAGTGATAGTGGCCAGATAGACAGCTCTTTTAGTTGCGAACTTCTGAGCCGTTGGCTAGGAAGAAGTTTTTCAGGCAGACTTTACTATGATCTGCGTGAACGACGAGGACTCACCTATGGAATTTATGGACGTTGCTTCGACAACCCCATGGCGACAATTTTAAAGTACTATGGTAGTACCCAGTTACAGCACACAGGGGCTTTTATTAAAGGGATTTTAGATCATTTACAACTAGCCCAAATTGAGCTCGCCGAAGACGACGAGGTTAAAGCCCTAGCAGATTACAATCAAAACCAATTCAACTTAATGTTTGATGATTCCGCTCATCGTACAGCGCGCTATATTCAGCTGCTGAGTAAACAGCAAGAGTGGCAAGCGATAGTGAATCAGCAAGCTCAATGGCAACGCCTCAACTCGTTGACATTACAGCAAGCTGCACAGCAAGTGTTCCATGCTTCCCCAGTGATCGTTATTCGTGGCGATCTCGATAAAATAAAACCCGATCTCCAGGAAAAACTACCAGATTGGCAGATAGTGACACCATAAACTTACTTGTTTCATTTCTGCCACATTGTAAGGCTAGCAACCTACGGGCTTGTGTTTAATTAATATATAGATAAAATAGCCAACATATTTTGATACAACTAACATAACAATAAAGTCGTACGATTTAGTCGTTTCAAACATAATCCTAGTAACAAAGTAGTACATTATAAGTCTCATAAGGAAGTGAAATGTATAATGGTGAATTATTTACCCTGAGTAGATGTCCTAGAAATATCCAATTATTAAGAAGCACTGCGGGCTTACTCAACTTAAAAACAAATATACTCACACACCAAAATACCGATCCACTCGTCTCATGGAAAAACTCTAAACATGAGCAAAAGATCCTATTTCACTTTATCAATAATGTCCAAAATGATCTTATCAATATTCCACCAGCGGTAATGGAAGATGGTAAACATGTCGCTATCTGTGAAACGCTATCTTTAGATGATGAGCTGATTCTTTTAAAACTCGGCTTCTCTGCTGCAACTAACACCGAAGAACCGCCTCACAACATATTGAAAATGGTTGGTAATGTTCTGAGAGAAAACTTACATTTCAGCCTAAAAGCACTTTCAAAATATATCCTAACTCAGCAAAAAAAATCACATTCAAGTAATCAAGTGACCTTATTTTCAGGCATAACCAAGAAAGAGAAAGAAGTACTCTCTTTTGTCTGTAAAGGACTGAGAAATTCTGAAATCGCTAACAAGATGAATGTTTCAGTCAACACAGTAAAAATGCATCTGCAAAACATCTATAAAAAAACAAATTGCAGAAGCAGAGGGCAACTATTGGTAAAATACCAACAGCAAATGTAATTACAATGGATAGAGTAGAATACAAAATATTATCCATCTGGATAATTGAGTAACAAAGTTGTGACGATAAAATAGCCTAGTCTAAAAAATGTATTCTCAAGGAGAAAAGAGATGTTAAATAAAAAACAACGCGGTCAAGGTATGACTGAATATATCATTATCGTTGCACTCATTGCCGTTTCGGCTATCGGTGTATACAGCTTCTTCGGTAAAACCATCCGTAATCAGGTCGCTGGACTATCGGCAGAAATGTCGGGAAATGATTCTTCCGGTCAAATTACTAATGCACAAGGTGCTGCAACCAAGGCAGACCAAGTAGCAAATAAAGATTATAACCTTGGTTCCTACGACAAGGCGGCTAATAGCAGCGCTAAAAGCAACTAGAAATACCTATTAGCGCTACTCCAAGCCACTAATACTATATAAGCAAGAAGTAGCGTGCTTCTTGCTTTAAATCCGATCATAAAAGGAGTTTATGGTGAAAAAATCAACAATACTGGGTCAAGGAATGACAGAATACATCATCATAGTCGCCTTAATTGCTGTATCAGCCATTGGGGTTTATAGCTTTTTCGGGAAAACCATGCGCAATCAAGTTGCAGGCTTAGCAGCCGAACTTTCAGGCCAGGATTCAGGCGCACAAATTGGCGCAGCCAAGAGCTCAGCTGGCAAAGCAACTCAAGTCGCCAATAAAGATTACAACTTAGGCAACTACAATGAAGGAGCCAACGGCGCAAGCGGTGGAACGGGTTCTGGAGGCGGTAGCGGCGTAGATTAATATCGCTGTTTCGCTGACGTTTTAACTCCAAGAGATCCCCCCTATGAATTCAATATCGACACGCTTTAAACAGCGTGGCCAAGCGATGGCATTATCGTTAATGTTAATGTCACTTGCGCTAATGACCGTCATGTACAGCTTTAACACATCAAAGTTAAACCTTAATGGCACCAAGCTGCAAAATACCGCCGATAACACCGCCTACAGCGTTGCCACCTTCGCCGCTCGAGACTTCAACTTTAAGGCTTATACCAACCGCGCATCGGTAGCAAACCAAGTCGCAATCGCCCAAATGGTGGGGCTTTCCTCTTGGTTTAACATGACGGACCGATTCGCCCAAAATGCCTGTAACACTCTCTGCTGGGTGCCTTATCTTGGTCAGGTACTTTCAGGAATTAAGAGCGCCGTTGGTACCATAAATCAGGTCGCTCAACCTGTCCTCGAAGGGATGATTTTTCTCGAAGATAAAATGCTCTGGGCACTAAGCAGCTCACAACAAGTTATTCATTACGCAGGACTTGCATCGAGTGTTGCCTCTGCTGGCGATGTTGTAAAGGCTAATGACCCTAACGCAAAGCTAGATTTGATGCAAAATCCACAATTGCTTGGTGATGTTCGCGACGTCTGGATGAAATTCCAAAACCGCCATTCTAGGCAAGCCAATTCAGGTAAGAGTACTCAATTTAGAGATTTCATTGGGGTCACCTTGAATTCTCGCGATTCATTCAGTGAGAAACGCAGCTACAAGCTCGGATTCCCTTGGTCACTTACCGCTTTCCCTCTGCGCTGGAAAACCCATAAGACTGGCGGCAGTGAGTTGATCAGCAATGGTGAAAATGAGGCGGAAACTTGGACCTCTATGGATACTATCAGTTTTCATCTATCTAGATTCCGTTGCAGTTGGTCTGGCTGTCGCTGGCGTGGCTACAACGAAATCCCACTCGGTTGGGGTGCAACTACCTCAGATGATCGTGCAGACATATGGAGCGTTGGTAACAGAAACACTTGGGGAGAAAGTCGAAGAACAAATGGAACTGCAGCCAAATACGCGGCCTACAACCAAGAAACTCATGGTGATTACGGTGGTGTACGGCCTTTCTATGGCCTATCGAACGATGCTTATAAAAAGAGCCAAACAGATAACATTGCTATCGTCGTCTCCAAGTCTCGCGACAAGGTCCGCACCACTGACACTGCAACGCTTGTTGGAAAGGGAATAGATCCCGCTGTCGATGAAGAGATGCTGGGCGATAGAATGACCGCACTGTCGACCGCACAAGCTTATTATTCACGTCCTCGCGATCTATCTGCTTGGGTCAGGGCCGATGGCCGCCATGAGTACGGTAATCTTTATAATCCGTTCTGGCAGACTCGTTTAACCGACTCCAGCAATGGCGAGCGTAGCATCGTACTAGCCTTAACGAGGATGTTGTAATGGCTATATTCTCTCAACGCGGTCAAGCTCTGATCGAAAGCATTATAGGCTTAAGTTTCGTGGTGATCCCGTTGCTGATCATGATGCCATTTCTCTCAAAAATTACTGGAGCACAGCACAGAGCAGAACAAGCGGCCCATTACAGCGCATGGGAGCGTACCGTTTGGAAAGAACGTAATCCAGACCAGATGCCAAGCCGAAGTGGTTTGTATGTGGCAAAGCGCTCTGAAACGGAGCTAATGAAACAGATTCCTTGGCGTTTTTATCAAACTGACGGCCAGCAAATTACGAGCCGATATCAAGATAAATGGGACTGGCAGCAGAATGTTCACCCCTTGCTTAAACATCAAATGGAGCAAGATACTCAACAGGCTACCATTTTAAAATCAACTCAAGAATCACCAAATAACCAAAATGAGCTAGATAGACTCACCGCGAGTAATCGTGGCGGAGATACTCCTGGCCTCTACGGTAAGAGTGTAGAGAAGGCGGTTGATCTAATCTCTTACACAGGATTTGACCTCGAACTTGACCAATACTACCGAGCCAGCGTAAGTACGGATTTAGAGAACCTATATCTCGCCCCTTTTGACAAATTAAACCTCAAGATCAAAGGTCAAAGCGCCCTACTCGCATCGGGGTGGAACGCCGCAGGACCTCACCATGTTAAAAACCGCGTACGCCGTTTGGTACTGACCAACTATATGGATGTTGGCGTGATCAGAACCGCGCAACGTCTTGTCGGCATCATTCCCTTTGGCAAAGAACTCAAGCCCAATCGACTCAAGCTGGGTTTTGTGAAACCTGATGTCTTACCTAGTAACCGCCTATGCACCTATGGCACCAAAAATTGTGGAGGCTAATCTATGAAATCCAGTTTGTTCGTCGCATTGACCCTTGTTAGCGTCTTCGCTTACGGCAAAGATTGGCCCAATGTCGAGTTTCCAGACACTTCGGAAGTGGAAATTGTTGCCGATGAGATGCAATACAACGGCTACCCAATGAAGACATGGGTGGTCAAAGATAAGCGTAGTTTGATGGTGATGGCCGACTTTTTTAAAAAGCAGTGGCAGGCAGACAGTGAACGCTTCGATGCCCGCATGTTTAACGGCGACTATGTGATCAATAGCCTCCAACCACCTTATCTACTCACAGCACGTATCAATCAGCAATATCAAGGAGTTGTCGCTTATGTCGGCATCACCAAGAACATGGATGACACCCAGCTGGCTAAAGTAAATCGTGACAAATTCCCCAAACCTAGCGGCACGGCTGTACTGTCCGATATCCAATCACAGGATCTCTATAAACAGGGAAGAACAGTCATCCTCAGCAGCACTCAGAGTTTATCGAGTAACTACCACTATTACCGCAGACACTTTCAACAAAGAGGTTGGGTTGAAAACTCGGCCATTCTTGATACCAAGGCAGGTAAAGCCGCCCTACAAATGAGTCAAGGAACGGACAGTGTCGACATTAGTTTCGATACCAAAAATTCACAAGTATACATAGTTGCCAATCAAGTTACACAAGGATGATAACCAATGCGATTTAACAGAAAACACGGCCGGGGTCAGGCTAGTGTCGAATATCTAGTGGTATGTGGGGCGCTCATCGCGGCACTGCTAACGCCGGTATCCAATAATCAGAATGTTTTAGAAATTAGCGCAGATACCTTAACCGATTGGTACACCGCTTTTGCCTATAGCAAGTCTTTATCGATTCTTCCTAACTAATTTCAGGTTTTACAATGAAACTTAAATCAATTGATTTCAATTGGATATTGCTAGTTATTGCCTTGGTATTAGGTGGTATTTCAGCGTGGGCAACCAAAAATTACTTTATCACCAAAGAGCAACAACTACGTGATGAACTGTCACGTGACAATAT
Organism: Shewanella mesophila; assembly: GCF_019457515.1. Lineage (NCBI taxonomy): Bacteria > Pseudomonadati > Pseudomonadota > Gammaproteobacteria > Alteromonadales > Shewanellaceae > Shewanella > Shewanella mesophila. The sequence continues at coordinate 774,143 of NZ_CP080421.1, read as the reverse complement.
TGAGATGGCTGACGTCATCGTTGCTACCAAAGAGCTGCGTAAAGGGGATATTATTTCAGATCAAAATATGTCGGTTCGGCAAATTCGTGCCGATACCCTGCCTCTGGATGCTATTCACCCAAGTCGCTTCGGCGAAGTTGCGGGCCAGATGATACTTGAGCCAATGTTACCGGGCAGACCACTCATTGGAACCTATCTACCCGGTATGCGAGTAGCCCAATTCTCAGACATTCTCCAAGAGGGTCAGCGAGCCATTACCATAGATATCGATGAAATTAACTCATCGGCAGGCATGCTCGTGCCTTCAGATCATATCGATGTGTTACTCGCTTTTAAGGAAGATAAAGACGGCAAAGATCGTGAAAAGTTACAACTTCTTATCGAAGATGCAACGGTATTAGCGACCGGACGACGCAGTATTGATATCAACCCCGAGCTAGTCGATACCCTCTATGATAATCCAAATGCCTACAACACAGTGACATTAGCCCTATCGGTTGAAGATGCCGCGCGAGTCGCACTAGCCAAGGAGAAAGGTAATTTCGTTACCCTACTAAGAAACCAAAAAGAGACCTCAGCCCTAGAGTTTGTCTCGTTACATGAGGGACAGATTTTCGATACCTCAGAAGAGAGACTAGAAAATAGTGTCGAAGTGATCACCGGTGGCAGCGGCATCAAGACCAGTACCCAAACCTACCCCCTTTCAAACGAGATGTTAGAGCAGCTCAGTCAACAAAAAGATAAAGCCGTATTATGAAACTATTAAAAATCATCGCCTTTTTTGGGGTTTGCCTCATGCTGCCCTCTGTCACCATGGCACACAATAATAAACAGATGAAACTCTATGTTGGAGCTGTTGAACTCTATAAGGCCAGCAACGTAGAACGCATTGTGGTAGGTAACGGCAAAGTACTTAGCGCTAAAGTCGTTGATAATAAGGGAGTGTTACTTATCGGCGAAGCACCGGGAAATACCGATCTTCAGCTTTGGCAAAAAGATGGCAAGTTGATCAAGCTAAGTCTTACTGTGACATCCGATAACAGTCTACGCACAACTGCAATGGTAAAGAAGATGCTCAGCGCCTTTCCATCGCTGACCGTCACCGAAAGTGACGGCCTAATCATAGTGCAAGGTGAAGCAGCACTTGGGCAAAAAGAGCAACTGGAGAAGATCCTTGAGGGCAGTCCAAATATTGTATCTCTGGTGAAGTATCTAAAGTTTGCTAAAACCATGGCTCCCATGGTGAAGATGCAGGTCAAAATCGTCGAATTCAATAAGTCGACACTAAACAATGTCGGCATAAAATGGGAAACCGCCATGGCGGGCCCCGCCTATGGTGTGGCAAAAGGTTTTACCGCTAACCCCATATTCAATGTCGCCTCTCCAGGCCAGTACACCGAAGCAATAACCGAAGCGATCACAGGTAATATCGGCGTATTAGATACTCGCGGATGGAGCTCACTGGGTATCGTCTCTGGTATCGGCTCGCAGATCCAACTGTTATCGGAAAAGGGTGATGCTCGTATGCTCGCCGAGCCTAACCTAACCACTCGCAGTGGCGAGTCAGCCAGTTTCTTAGCTGGTGGTGAGTTTCCAATTCGGAGCGTCAGCGGTTTAGGTGCTGTCGATGTCGAATTTAAAGAATATGGCATCAAACTAGATATCGAGCCGGTTGTTGATGATGAGCTCAATATTGTCAGCCGAGTGATGGCAGAGGTCAGTTCTATCGATCCCTCCGTTGCCGTTGACGGCGTTCCCGGCATGCTAACCCGACGCACCGAATCTGTCATCAATGTTAAAAATCACGAGACCATAGTGATCTCCGGTTTGGTTAACAGCGAAATGTCAAAAATCGTCAATAAGTTTCCTATTCTCGGCGATATCCCCATCCTCGGAGAGCTATTCAAGTCACGTGACTTTAAAGATGACAAGACCGAATTAGTCATCTTTGTCACCCCAGTCGTTGTCTATCCGGGGCAAGAAGATCACGATGCTCAACTCAATCGTGGCCTAGAGATGGCCGAAGAAGCAACTAAGCTCGAAGCTTTCTATATCTTGGACTAGGAGTGTCACATGTTTAATGTCTTAGTGAGTACAACAAAAGGCACCAAGGTTGGCGAGTTTCAATGTATTCATAGTGAGTGCATTGTTGGAAAAGACCCAGAACAACTGATCGTGTTAAGAGGCTTTAAGATCTCTAAGCATCACGCGACGTTACGCCAAAATGAACAAGGGATTTTCATTCTAGATAACAAGAGCCGAACGGGTATTAGGGTCAATGATGAAAAGCATCAAGAATTTGGCCCGCTATCACTCAAAGATAAAATACAGGTGGGTGATTACCAGTTAAGAGTGCAAAGCAGCGATCCTGAGTTTAATAGTAAACCAGCGACCGACTCGGCGCCTCAGCCTGCTCCAACGCCGGCAGTGCCACTCCCCAAAAAGGATGTAGCACCACCAACGACAATAGATTCAGAGCTAGCCGCCAAGATACAACTGCGCAACGAATGGCGTCGTAAGGTACATACCGAACTGCTTAAGCAGATGGATCTGCGCCGCGTTAACGTTAACGAAATGAGTGACGTTGAACTCAGAGCGCAAAGCGAAGTATTGATCAAACAGATCATCGACAACATCAATCTTCCACAAGAGATCGAAGTAGCTGCGTTAACCAAAGAGGTACTTGACGAGACCATAGGCCTAGGTCCTTTAGAAGCACTGATCGACGATATCGATGTCACAGAGATCATGGTTAATAGCCATGATCAGATCTTCTATGAAAAGGCAGGTAACCTTTATCTTTCAGATATTGCCTTTTCAGATGATCAAGCTGTCTTAGGTGCGATCGAGCGGATCGTAACACCTATAGGTAGGCGAATAGATGAAAGCTCGCCCATGGTCGATGCTCGCCTAAAAGATGGCTCAAGGGTTAATGCCGTTATCCCTCCTCTAGCGCTAAAAGGTCCCTGCATAACAATACGTAAGTTTATGCAACGCAGGCTCAATTGCACCGACTTAGTCAAGTTCGGCTCGATGAGCGAAGCCATGGCGGACTTTCTCGAAATGGCTGTCATGCAAAAACGTAATATCGTCATCTCTGGCGGTACGGGCTCAGGTAAAACAACGTTACTGAACGTGCTATCAAACTTTATCCCCGACAACGAACGCATTGTCACAGTAGAGGATGCAGCCGAACTACAGCTTTACCAACCCAATCTAGTGGCGCTAGAAGCCCGGCCACCTAACCAAGAAGGCAAGGGAGCGGTGGAGATCCGCGATCTGGTGAAAAACTGCCTACGTATGCGACCAGATAGAGTGGTTATTGGCGAATGTCGTGGTGGTGAGGCGCTAGATATGTTGCAGGCAATGAACACGGGGCATGATGGCTCACTAACAACAGCTCATTCAAACTCACCACGAGACTGTATTTCCCGCCTCGAAGTGATGGTGATGATGGCAGGAATGGATCTGCCAGTAATGGCAATACGTGAACAGATCACCTCTGCGGTTAATATCATAGTGCAGCAATCTCGTTTCTCCGATGGGTCGAGACGAATTACCAGCATCTGTGAAGTCACAGGGATCGAAGGTTCGATGGTACAGCTATCGGAGATCTTTAAGTTTCAACAAACGGGCTTCAACGAACAAGGAAAAGTACAAGGATATTACACCGCAACAGGCACCTTACCAGAGTTCTATGAGCAACTAAGAAAGCAAGGTGTTGCCGTTAAACTCGACATTTTTGACAAGGAAACTGGTCATGAGTAGTCCGATATTCGCGGCTATTCTAGCCTTCTTCTCGGTCAGCTTGTTGATATGGGCGCTAAAACATCTATCAACCCGATTCGCCAAGCGCTATCAGGAAACTTTTACCAGTTCAGCCAGAACCAACCTATTCGATATGTTTCTCTTTATCGAGCCTCGGCAGCTGTTCTGGATAAATATGCTCACACTCATCGCAGTGCCCTTTTTAATTAGAGTGTTTTTAGGTTCATGGGTACTGGGTTTTATTATCAGTATCATTTTGGCGCTACTGCCTCGTTTTGCTTACAAGTTCCTTCACAAGCGACGTCGACGTAAGTTTGTCCACCAGCTACCCGACGCGCTCAACATGATCGCCTCATCAATGCAATCGGGGGCCAACGTCAGCAGTGCCATCGAATTTATGGCAGAAGAGATGGAAGCGCCAGCAAAACAGGAATTTCAACTGTTTTTAAGAGAACAAAGACTCGGCGTAGAGTTTAATACGGCATTAGACAATATGTTTAAACGTATTCCTGAGGATGAATTTCAACTCGTTACAGCAGGGATGCAGATATCTAGAGAGGTCGGTGGAAATCTGGCAGAAGTTCTCCAACGTCTATCATCTACCCTGCGACGAAAGATAGAGATGGAAGGCAAAATCGATGCACTCACCTCACAAGGTAAGATGCAGGGTGTAGTGATGACCCTGCTCCCCATCTTCATCGGAGTGGTGCTATATCACATGGAACCTAGTGCTATGGGGAGAATTCTCACCGAACCCTTAGGTTGGGCGCTAATCGCCATGATCACCATCATGCTGACAAGTGGTTACCTGTCGATTCGTAAAATCGTAGCAATAGACGTATAGGATAAATTTATGGTCAATCTCATTGTTGCCTGTTTTGTAATTTCCGTCGTCTTTCTCGCGGTTAGTTGCATTAGAATCTATCGCAGAGTACCAACTGAAAGTCGCGAGTTTATGGATCCCCTCTCTCCGGGGTTAAAACTTATTTGGCCGCTTGTCAGGCTGGTCGCTTTTTATATCAGTGAAAACTTAAGTGTTGATTATCTAGAGCGAGTCTCAAAGAAGTTACAAGTATCAGGCTTGTCATACATCATGACGGCCGAGCAATACTTCGCCATTCGTATTTTAAGCACCCTGTTTGCGCTAGGTTTAGCCATTATCTGCAGTGCCTTACTTGACACCTACGTTACTCAATATCTATTACTAGCAGGCGTATTCGGTTACTTCCTCCCAGTAATGACCCTCAACGACCTACGTAAGAAGCGCCAAGGGCAAATAGTTAAAAGCTTACCCGTCTATCTAGACTACTTAACAATGTCGATCGAAGCGGGACTCAACATGACAGGCGCCCTTAGCCAAGCCGTCGAGCGCGGGCCTGCTGGGCCGCTCAGAATCGAATTTGAAAAGGTGATCCGTGATATGCGAGCGGGTATGTCTAGGGCCCAATCGTTTCGTAATATGGCAAACCGAGTTCAAGTATCCGAAGTCAACAGCCTAGTCAGTGCGCTTGCTCAGGCAGAAAAAACCGGCGCCAGCTTGGGTCAAACCTTAAGGATTCAATCGGATCAACGCCGAGTGGAACGTTTTCAACGTGCAGAGAAAAAAGCACTAGAAGCCCCGGTAAAACTGGTATTCCCACTGATCATCTTCATCTTTCCAGTAACCTTTATGATTTTGGCATTCCCGATTTTAATGAAATTTATGTATGAGCTATAACATGAAAAAATCAACAATAACCACGCCAAAAGGGCATGCGATATCAGAGGTATTTATCGCAAATACTCCATGGCTAAGACTAAGAGGCTTACTCGGTAGGCGTCCGCTTTCAAGCGAACAAGGGCTGCTTATCTCACCTTGTAACTCAGTACACACCATAGGTATGCGTTATCCACTGGATATCGTTTACCTCAATAAACACAACAAGGTACTTAAAGTCACTAGAGATCTAAAGCCTTGGCGCAGCAGTGCTTGCAGAGGAGCGACCACAGTATTGGAATTAATGGCAGGCAACTCTAGCCAGAAGCAGATCAAACCAGGAGATACGTTAACATGGACAGAATAAGGTTGCGCACACTCATCGCCATATTTGCCCTTTTACTGGCAGCATGCTCTTCAACTCCAAAAAAGGAGGAGCATCAAGGTAATGAGCAGATCATCGCGATTCAGTCTCAAGCTGAGCGAGCCTATAAGTTAGCCATGCTAGATCAAGCTGAGAGTCTCTACTTACAGGTTCTGCAAAGTGTTCCTAACTATGCCCCAGCCTGGTTTAGGCTCGGAAATATCTACACTCGCACCAGTCGCCATGAGGCGGCGATCTCGGCCTATATGCGTTGCATAGAACTTGAGCCTAACAATCAAAAAGCTTGGTATAACATGGGATTGGTTCGCATTAAGCAATCGACTAATGTGTTGACAAGTGCCAGCGGCCAAGGCGATAAAAATTCACCTGTTGGACGTCAAATTCGAGCACTACTCGATGCATTGAATCAACTGCAGAGCCAACCTCAAGCCGAGGCACAGGCACAGGCATCACTATGATGTTGCAAGTAACTAGGCAGAAAGGCCAAAGCATGGTCGAGTTTAATCTCGCCCTGCCCTTCTTAATGCCTATCATCCTCGTCGCCATGATGTTGATCGTCCAGTGGGGATTTATCTATGCCAGCAAGAGCACCTTAGATGCAGCCACCGTATCGGCGGTGAGAGCAGGAACACTGCATCACGGCAATATCAGAGATATCCGCAAAGGGCTTGCCCAAGGCATGATGCCGCTATTTGCTCACGGCACAGGCATGACTGACACACTTGAGGCTTTGGTTAGGGCGCAAGTAGCTGCGAACGTCCAAGCAGAAATCCGCGTTCTTAGCCCAGATCAAGCCACATTCGATCAATTTAAAGTCAGAAGTAGATACCCTAGTGGCCATATTTACGAGATCCCCAACAATAACTTGATGTATCGAAGTCCCGGCCTCAAAAATGTCGGCAATAATCGCCAGCTCAATGTACAGGATGCCAACTTACTGCAGATTGAAGTGCGCTGGTGTCAAAAACTCATAGTGCCCTTCGCCAATTACATCATAGAGGAGATCGTCACCTCGGTACTTTATCAGCCGAGTCGAGATCAACTTGCCTGTAATGCGCTAGGACTTGCGACTGGCGACAGTTATTTAGCCTTAACTTCTCAAGGGCTGATGCGGATGCAAACGCCATTTCGCATGTAAACCAACGACCAAACATTAATTAGTACTATTTGGGTATTCCAACATATAGGGACATACAAAGATGAAATACACGTTCAAGCTAACCAAATACCACTGGCTAGCATTATTACTCACTTCAACCATAGCGATAAGTGGTTGCAACGGTGAACTCAAAGAAGGCGAAGGACAAGGCACAGAAGTGCCAACCGATCCTATCGATCCGACTAATCCAGATCCAACCGACCCAGACCCAACGGATCCGGATCCAACCGACCCAATAGAGTTTGTTGGCACTTGGGAAAACAAGGATGAAGACGGTGATGGGGTGCCAGATGAATTGGATGATTATCCATTTGATGCGAGTCAATCTGAATACAAATTGGTCTATGAGGAAGAGTTTAATAATAATCAAGATGTAGCAACAGAATTGAACAATATTCCATTAAGAGTTTCTGGTGCAGTGCAACAAGTAAATGATCTTGATTTTTATAAGTTAGATTTAGAATCAGAAAAGTCCGTAACCATTTTGCTTTCATCACAAAGCGATGACTTTTCTCCTGGCATGGCTGTACTTGATAATAAAGGGATAGCTATCAATGCTTGGGCACCTAATTATAACCCTGTTGGCCGTTATAAGCGTGCTATTCAAGTAAAACCCAGAGTATCTGGAACTTACTATTTAGTTGTAAATGATAAACTGCTCCGCGGGCGTTCAGATTATGATTACACGTTAGATATATTTTTTGATAATGATGTTGATGCTATAAATGATGAAATCGAGCCTGCTTTTGGATTTGAGTCGTATTCACAAGATACTGACCTAGATGGTGTTTATGACAGCGAAGAGTTTTATGTATATAAATACGACAATGTAATGTTGCATGATATGGATGACGATGGACTTCCAAATTGGCTAGATGATGATTCAGACGGTGATGGTATAAGTGACAGATTAGAAGGGGCCTCTGATTTAGATGAAGATGGTTTTGCTGCTTTAGTTGACTTGGATTCGGATGGTAATCTCATAAGTGATGAGTTAGAAGTAGGTGAGAATAGTCGCTCACCTCAAGATTTTGACGCAGATACAATTGCTGATTTTATCGATTTAGATGATGACAATGATCTTATTCTAGATGTAAATGATCAAGAGCCACTTTCTAAAGTTCAGTCAGCAGCTTATGCAACTGAAAATTACAAAGAACTAGCTAATATCTATTATCTTTTGGATGGGCAATTACCAATAAAAGATGTCATGATTTCGAATAAAAAACACCGTTTAACGGGTGAAGGGCTTACTGATGGCCTGTTAGTATTCAGTCGTGACTCAGGTGTGCCAATTAATATTCCTGTGAGTGTAAATTTAGACGGTAGTATTGATTTTGTGTTACCTGAAGATGTCAACAAGATGTACTTTGTAGCATTAAACACTAGAACAACTAACGTCATTACTATTCAATATAGAAATCAATATATACCTTTACTGTTTGGTCAAGAGGAGTTGCAGACTGCACCTAATGCGGACCTAGTGATAAAAGGCAAAAACTTTAATGAACAGACTACAGTTTTTGTTTCAGGTATTGAAATAATACCAAAGACAATTACGCCTACAGAAATTACTGTCAATATTCCTAATTCAATTATATCTGGTGATTTATATGTGCAAAATACTTACGGAAAAAGTAACACCATAAAACTTATTGTTAACAATGCAGTAACTTTAAGGATAAACGCAGAAGATTTACAGTTAGATATAACAACATTATCAGCAATATCATTAGGTAGCCAGAATGTAGATTCAACTCCTTTTAAAGCTTCTGGAGAAGTTGTGTTGCCCGTATCTAATAGTGGCTTTGATAAGATTGCAATATTTTATGGTGATGATGAGGTATTAAATGCAATTTATTATGGACAATCTGAAATCATTGTAAGCTTTGCAACAGCGGCAGCAGCAAAAGCTTGGGGGTTCAGCCGGATAGATGCTGAAACACCAATCGTTAATTATGATGCTTTATTTTCTCAAACTCAGCAACTTGAAGCCGTTATCTTGCTTCAAAATTATATTGAGGCACATATAACGGAACCAGAAAAATTTAATGATATTGAATTTTTTAAGCTGGTTGCTGCAGCAGGGGATGCCGTTAATTTATTGTTAGATACACAAGGTGTGCAGTCGGTTCAAACTAAAGTAGGTTCTAAAATAAGATTATACCGTAATCAAGCCGACTCTAATAACTCGTCTAATGGCTCTCCTGCAAATGGACCAATTATTACAGCATATTGGGCCAGAGCTAAAAACACCATTGATTTAAATCCAACTGAAAAGTTACATAGCATCGAGCAGCTATATGTTTATACTGGTAATTTTGAGGTAAGTAATGACACCGCATTATTTTTAAGCCCAGAGTTTTCATATTTAGATCTTGCATCTCCAAGTGCGACACCGTTAATCGCCCATGCAGATTCATGGTTCTCTCCAACAATAATAGGTCCGCAAGGTTGGGGGTTCCTTAACATTGCTGAAAAAAAGTCATTTGATCACTGTAGCTATAGAAAATGTCATGTAAGTATTGTGACTCCAGGTTTTAGTGGAGAGGCACTTAAAGATATTGAGAAAACGGCGCAAAATTATTTAATTGCTAGAACATTAGTAGAGCAGTTTCTATTACCTGTAATGGATAAATTCATCAGTAATTCTGGTTTGTTTAAAGATAAACAATTTACAGGTGATCTATTGAAGGCTATTTACCCTTATACAAAAGCAGCTTTTGATTTATCCAATGCAACAAGCAACTGGGATAGGCTAAAAATTTTTGCAGACTTGGTTTATAAAGATTTAACAGGTCAAGGTTATCAACAACCCTTATCAGACTTTCTAAGAACTCGCCTAGGAAATAAAGTATTAGAAACCGCTGGTAAAGAAGTAGCAATTTGGATATCGGTAAAGTTTATTCCGGTTGTTGGTGAGATTGACCTTGTTATTGAAGCATTAGGTGGTTTGAACCTAGCGAATCAAATGGGCCAATCTTTACATGACTTTATCGATGTACCTAACTTAGTTAAATTCGATGCTGAATGGCCATCTGTCATTCGTCGTGTAGACCCTATTTTACTCATTAAAGATCAATTAACTACTTATCAAACGTTTACTATTACTGGTCATGGATTAGGCTATGAGGATTGTGGTTGGTTGACGTGTAACTTCTTACTTCCAGAAATTGAATTAATTGACACTAAAGGTAAAAAAATTAAAGTGAAAATGGTTGATATTGCTGTAAATAGCGATGCCACCGAAGTGACTATAAAAATTAACAGTGACGAGTTAAAAAATACGGAAGGGGAGCTACAGTTATCTGCTTTTATTGGCAATATACATATACAGGCACCAGAAAAGATTAAATTTGTTGATAAAGTTCAGCTCTCTAACATTTTGCCAAACGAAGCGCTACCTGGGCAAAAGGTTGTTATTGAAGGTGTAGGGTTCATCCCAAATAAAACCGTTGTTACTGTAGCCAGTAAAACAGGACGCACCACTGCTAACATTGTCTCGGTTACTAATAATCGTGTAGAAATTATACTTCCGCTTGATACAGTAACGGGTAATATCCAGGCAGAAGTAGCAGGGGTAAATTCTAATACTTTATTGTTAACAATCATTCAAGCAGGCATTACCGTACAATTTGGTGATAACGGAAACGTAACCGATGATAAGTTTACCGTTGGTATTAATGGTGACGCTGGTGTCGCAATGGATAAGGAGGGACAACGCTTAAAAGAGTTTTATCGCCTAACTGAGCCGGGTGAAATGACGGTTACTATGACGGCAAATACCGTACCAGATGCTCGCGGCACCTACTATATATGTTTTTCTGATAATGTAAGTATTATTGATGGACCAAGCCAATCCGCAAAGGACTTGTTAACTCAAGAAAATCAAGTACTCAGTTGGCGGGTACAGGTTAATCCTGGCAGTGGCAAAGTAGTTAGTCAGTGCAATTATATTATCCAAGAAGCAAATGGTAGTATTGCTGTTCCAATTTTATGGAAAGAATAAAATTTTATATAGGCAGCGAAAACTGCCTTTGTTTAGGTTTGGACAAGAGGGAAGTCATTACATGACATTTTTTAAGGGTAAAAGATTCATATATTGCCATTTAGCAGCAGTTTGTAGCTTAATTATAGGGGCTTCAGCAATAGCCACCGAGGCCAGTTTACCTAAAGAAGTTGATGAGTTAAAGCCGCGTTGCGATCAAGTAATGCGAGATATTCGTGATGAAAAAATAGATGAAATTATCAAAGGGTATCACCCTATGATGCAACAATGGCAGGATGGGAAAAGAGCTAAAAAGTTGATTAAGCTTAGTTTAGGGGGTTATAAAAGAACTGCAGATGGAGTGGAGCTTTTAGATTTTTTGGTGTTCACACCTGAAAAGTCAGGGTTTATTGAGCCAAGCGCAAATTTAAAAGGAAACTACCCTAATACCACACGTGTAGTAGATATTAACTATAGTTATGAGTTCAAAATGAAGAATGGTCAAAATAGTATCGGTGGTGTAAGGTGCGTGCTATTTGAAGATGATGGCCAATGGTATTTTTATGATGATTTACCCTTTTAGTATTGCGTTATAAATTACCACTTTGTAGATGAAAACCAGCAGTCAGTTGACTGTTGGTTTTATTTTAACAATGTTCAGTGACGTATTAGTTTCTGATGTTAATGATTGTTGTAAAGTAGAGCCCTTGCCGATGCCGTGGATTAAACAGAGTTTTAGTATTTTTAAAAGTAATACGACACTCGAAATGAAATTAGATGAGCGTCATAAAGTCACATTTGTCTCTCGGATCCTCATTTCGCCTTTTTCAATGTTAACTTGGCTATTGTTATTAACCAGTTTAATTGGTGTACCTTTGATATTGATGTTTGTGTTACAGGCATCCCCAGATGCTATTTTGCCAGTAACATTAATCAGTACAGCCGTAGTATTAATATTCCATTGTTGGGTTAACTTTAAATCAGGGTTGGTGACGAGTTTAACTAAAGAGGCTTTAGCGCTTCCTGATGCGTTTTGCAAATCTACAATACAAAGTTACATTCGTTTGAGCCGTATCAGCGCTATCCATATTCAGCGCTACCGATTTAGTTATAAACGTGAAACCCCTGGGAAATGGTATAGACAAATATCGAAAGCTGATATCTATACTCATGCACGAATAACGCTTAATACCGGTGAAGAGATAAATATATCAAGAGCAAATCTTTTTGCGTTACCTGAAATAATTGAATACATCAGTGACAAGCATTCGCCCGAGCTTACTTTTTCTTATCCAACGCCATTAAAGGTATTGTTGGGGCTATTTTTATTATATTTAGTTGGTTTGTATTTATCGAAATAACAAGATGTTAACTGTAGTGGAAAAAGCAAAAAAAACAAGCCACCCATTATAAAAACAAAAAAACAAGCCACCCATTATAAAACAAAAACATAATACGCTTTCTGTTCATGTTCAATCGGCGTAACGTAATTTGGCCATTTTAGGTCGAAGCAATATTGCCGGAATATCGATGTATGACGACATTAAGCTTGCTGACTTGAAAATAGCGTATTTCAGCTGCACTAAACCAACCAATTGCACCAGAAGAACAACAGGTTTTGTTTGCATTAAAGCGTTAATATCAGTCTATTTTGAAATGCTTGCAGCTCATCGCAAAGTGCCGTCGTCGCTTCTCTAAGTGTTCACAGTAATGGGTGAGTGCTTGTAATGTGCCCACCGGACCATGAAAAAATTGACCAAATTCGCTAATGAGCTTAACCCAATTTTCATGGGGGATATTCAATCTTGTCAGTACGTTGGCACTTTTTTCACTGATGGCGCCACGTTTATCGTCACGAATATTACGTCCAGTATCATCTACCAGTTCGAGGTAGTCTGTTAAGGAGAAAGCAATACCATTCGGTTGATTGTCGCGTTCATTGCCGATAAAAGGGAGTAGCTTTTTGGGCTGTTCCCCCTTTAAGGCAGCCTGAATGCGTAGTTGAACACTGGTATGCTCTGACTGCTCAGGTGTCGCGGCCATCTTGGCTCGAATGGGGTTCAAATCAACGTAGGCCATGCAGGCTAAAACCGCGCCTTCATCTAACAAAGCTTGGGATTTAAAGCGTCCTTCCCAGAATCGACCCATACAGTTATCTTCTTGATTCGCTTGCCTTGCTATCGGTTCATTCAAACAGCGCATAAACCATGAAATATCACATAATCGACTTCGGTAAATCGCGATAGTATGCTTGAGTTTAACCACTTCATGGGGTTCAACTAACTCACCTTTTGTGAACTTACGGGTTAGGTCATCACCATTAAACAGCTTATGCCATTGTTCAAGCACTTCTCGGTCAGTCCAGCGATTTGCGGTCTCAATGTCGATACGTAGCACCACATGAAGGTGATTCGACATTACGGCAAACGCGGCCACATCAATGGCAAAAGCCGCTGCAAGCTCAAATAGCAGCGATTCAATCCAACTGCGGCGATGATCATAATTTTTCCCCGAATAGGCATCATCACCACATAAAAAGGCTCGCCTCACTACACGGCTACAACAATGATAATAGGGAGTGTCTTCAAGACTAATTTGGGTACGGCGAGGGCGTGGCATAACAACCTCCTTGTCTAATGCTCATTCAAAGCTTAGTAGAAAGTCGTTTCTGATGCACATTAACTATGGGTGGCTATATATTTAATGGTCAACGCCTAACTGCCCCAGTCAAATCTGCATCTACTGACTCACTAACGGTTGTTCTCCCTAGTGGGGTTGCCTCTGGTTATGTAACAGTTGAAGTAGCTGGTGGTTTAAGCAATGAATATCCATTCTCCGGTCCAGCAGCTGTACTTATTACTTTTGGAGATAACGGTAATTTGAACGATGATGTGTTTAAACTCAGTGTGGATAACCGGGTGGTGTATGATAATAACCAACCAGAACGAAATGTGGGCCCATTAACAGTTGCATTAGATGATGGTGATCACACTGTACAATTAACGGGTATTAGGGCTGATGACGGTATTGCAACTTATTATATCGAGTTTGCAGGTGATGTTATTAGTGTCAGCGGAGATGAGTTATCTGGACGAGATTTATGCCCTAACACACATAAGACTTATCAGCTAACGGTTAAAAGTGGCTCTAGTGTTGTCAGTAAAAGTAAATCTAAGCTTTCAGCACCATTAGTATTACTGAATGAGTCTGCAGCTGAGCCAACAGAGTGCCCTACGACTGGTAATTAATTTAACTCGCCCCGAAAGGGGCACAGTTTTATGCATTAAACGCTTATTCGCATTATGTGGCATACATTAACCTCTGTTTACTTGTTGTCGTTTTATCTCTGCGATGGTCAGTGTAAAACTATTATGAGAATAAAGAGTAAATTTATAGAAAGAGCAAATAATTAGAAGTAAATATGGCTAAAAAAATAGAGTTAGATGATAAATCTTGGTTTTATAACCTGCACATTAAAGGGATGCGTAACTTTAATGCACAGAGTGATGTGAGTTTATATGTCGCTAATATAGGTTACCCTCTTTCTTTAGGTGTTTCGCTGTTATTGCTTATTTTGATGGTCGGTTTGGCTGTGTTACCTCTTAACTTCCCTAATACTGAGCTTGCTCGTGCATTAGTATTAATCAACGTGGGATTATTACCTGTCTATTTAATAGGGCGGTATTGGCTGGTTAGGCGACGTTACGGTATTAGTGGGACATTACGTTGCTATGTGAGCCAGCAGCGTCTAGCCATTCCTGCTAATGCGATAATCAAAAAACCGTTGGGGACGTTGGAGTTACAACGCGATGACATTGAGCACCTCACGGTAAAGTATAAATCTCAAATGCATCGTCTACATGTGCGCAATCATATTACCGCTTGTGATATTAAGCTAAAAAACGGTGAAGTCATTACCCTTAATGCGATGTATTTCCCGCTTAAGCACATTGTTTACCTGCTGCGTTTTTTTGACTATCCAATGAAAACGCAGCACGGCAATTGGTCATGGACTTTTTTGCCTAAGGAAGGTGCGAATAAGTCTAACGTCCAATCAAAATACACCCGAAAGGATAATACAGCGGGTCATAACTTTAGGATAAGATCTGTGCGTAAAACTAAAGTTTTATTTTTAGCAAATAAGGTTACATCTCATTGTGATGCTTTTTTGTCTAGATTAACATCCACTCCTTGATGGACGATTTACTCTTGATATAAAGGACTATTTAAATGAAATATGCTTCACTTTCTGCCTTAGCACTTGCCGCGATTCTTACTGGTTGTGCTTCAGATCCAGGCCCTCGTATGGCACTCGAAAAAACGGTCGAAGTCGATGGTACAGTGCTCAAATTTAACGGCAGCTATCATGACAAGAAAAATATTTTGATCTTAACCGTAAACGGCGACCCCATTATGCAAGGCCGTTTTCCTCCTTACACTCCAACTCAGAACTTAAACGCAAAATACAAAGATTTTGCTGTACGCAGTCACTGCTACTTTGGTTCGGTGTTAGGTAATCAAGGCGGCGCCTTTGGTGCCATCGCTAGTGTTGTGCAGTCTTCAAAGAGCAGCACTGCCGATAAATGCGAGTTATACGTCAATGAAAAGTTAGTCGATAACTTATATTTCTAAATTTCGGCTTGACGATCAATCAGGGGGCTTGTTCCCCCCTGAATTAATATCTCATGGCCCATCTTTTGTGGCCTAGGTTTTATAAATCAGGTTTTATAAATCAGCTTTGTGGGCAACTTTTATGGAGAGTCGTCAATCAAGGTTAAATTGATTGTATAAACAGGGAAGCGAATGGCAATCAGGCGGTTATTAAAACTAGCACTCTACCGCAGTTTCACAGATAAACAATTAAGCTCGGTAATATCTATTGTGCTTGTTATCACAGCGATCACATACAGCAGCGAGCTACTCGCAATGTCGACCCGCGATGCCATCCTGAATTTCCAACAAGATACCAGCACTATCGTCGAGCAATCTCATAGACTCAGTAAACAGCATGCTCGGCAAATGGAGCTGTTATCACAAAAGCTAGACGAGACTCAAAGCGCCAAAATCGTGCTACAAAGCGAATTCATTGGCGACATGACACAGACTGCCGAGCAAATGTTAGCACTCGCTAACCAGTATTTACCTCATTATCAGCATTTTCTCGCAAACATCGACAAAGACAATAACTGCTACCAACCCGAGCAATTAGCGCAATTTCAACAAACTACAACTGAACTGCAAGACTATGTCGATAACATCGACTCCCTGCTAACAACACGAGATGAAGCCGAAGCGTTCTCGGCATTAATGGCGTTCAATCTTGGTCAAACTCAGGTCAATATGCTTGTAGACATGTTTGAGATATCTAAATTCTGCTATTTGTCTGAGGCCCTCCCCTCTCTGGTTGAAGACGTTCAGAGTGTCGAGACTGAACTGGTTGAGAAACTGATACAACACGGGGCGACAGATGAATTTGATAACGCGACGTCGCAGACGGCTCTAACAAGAGCTCCTGAGCCAAAGCCTCAAGCACTGCTGCTACAGAACAAGTCAGTTGAAACACTGACGCTAAGCTATGAATTTACGGCTAATGATCTCCCTTATTTTAACGATCTTAGCACTCTTGAAGTCAGCGATATCTCTGAACTCAAGCAACTTACGCTGACCAATCAACTCAGTATTAATGACCAACTTCGGTTACAGCTGCCTGATGCAGCATCAGCAGATATAAGCCTGCCATACCAAGCCCGTATTACCGGTGTTATCGAAACCGACAATGAGCGAGTCACCTTAGATATATCACTGATCCGCTCGCCGTCATTTTCCATCGATGCAATGTCATTTAACGACCCACAAATAGCAAGCTGTATAAAAGCTACCGCCAAGCAGCTTCAATTGACTAACAGCAATGAACTTACCCAGCTTAACTGCCGTCTGTCATCCACAGTAAATCTTGACGACCTACAAAAATTCAAACAACTGCAAACAGTCAGTTTAATGGGCGGGAAGCTCACTGATTTATCTCCCTTATCGAGCTTAGCGCAGTTAGAGATGCTCAACTTAGAGCGAAATCAGATAACCAAATTTGGCGATATTAGCCGATTATCAGCCAACCTGACGCTGTCAAATATCGACACTCAAGATTGGCAGGCACTGGCACAGAGTCAAGCTAGCTCTATCTCGATCATGAACATTACAGATTGCTCGCGGTTAGCCCCTTTAGCACATCAGCCTAATGTCGCCCTAATGTATAAAGGACTTAACCCCAATGAGATGATGGCGTTAATGCAACAGGTGGACAAGGGCAACAAATCGCTGACAGTGTTAACGAATTGCACAGCCCCAAACAGCTAAGCATCAAAAGTTAAACCTTAACAAATTAGGTCTGGGAAACTAAGCGGCATAGACAATCAATTGCCTTTAGCCCATAAACAGTAAAAGGAAATACAATGATAAAAAAACTGTTATTAGCGCTATGTTGTACTTTAGCCGTCAGCGCTCAAGCAGAGCCAGAGCAACTGCCCTTCGCACCGCTTGCCGATAGTCAGGTTTATCAAAAACAGACTCGTCATTATATTCCGTTCGCCTTTATCTCAGGTATTGATAAGGGGGAATATCAAACTCAAACTTATGCCGGACAGCTAAAACGCATCTATTATGAACTTCCCACCAGCTATGACCCTAGCCATGCCGTTAATAACTATAAAGCGCAAATTATAAAGCTAGGAGGCAACATACTGTTTGAGTGTCAGCGAGATGCTTGTGGTAACAAGAACAAACTATCGAAACAAGTTAATCCGCTTCACAATATTCCTAAAAAATCTCCGGCACTACTCACGGCTAAGCTCCCCCTTAAAAACAAACAAGTTTACCTCTCAGTCTATGCGGCTAATTGGCACAATGGTGCTGGGCTGCAACTGGACATTATCGAGGCAATCGATGAGCCACTGGATCTGCTAACAACCAATCAAACCTATCTCGGTGCGGCGGTAGAACAAGAGTCATTTAAAGACAGAACGAGCAAGGATACACAAGGCGCTAGCGATCATCCCATGATAGCCAGACTACCCGGTGCCTATATCCATGATTACCTACAACAAGGATTTGGCCAAACCTTAGTGTTCGATGGCGTCGATAAAGATCAACACAAAATCAAAACCCTTGAAGGTAAGATCACCGATATAAACTACAAACTTCCTCGTGGTTATTCTGAGTATGAGGTCAATGCCAATTACAAGGCGGCGTTAGAAAAACTCGGTTTTGTGCGCGGATTTCACTGCCAAGGTAATGAATGTGGTCAATCACGAAATATTCATCCACGCATCAAAACATTTGCACATATCGGGCGAGATGAAAATCAGTTTTACTCTCTCTATACCTTAGCTCGCCCAGAGGGTAATGTGCATGCCATGGTCTACATTATAGGTTACGAGAATGCCCTATGGAGCGAGCTTAAGCTCGTTGAAGAAACCAGCCTAGTAGATGATAGATTAGTTATTGATCTAGAAGGACTAACCGACAAGATTGCGCAAACTGGTCACGTCGCACTCGACGGCCTATTGTTTAAGTTTGATAGCGATGAGATGTTACCAGAGGCCGCCGAAGTGATAACGATTGTGGCAAGTTATCTTAAGGCTCACCCGAAGCAAGACTTTTATGTTATCGGTCACACCGATGACCAAGGTAAGCAGAGTTACAACCAAGTGTTATCGGAAAAGCGGGCTAAAGCAGTAGTGCAAGCACTGACTCGTCAGCACGGCATAAACAAGCAACAACTCACCGCCAAGGGGATTGGCGAATATGCCCCCGTTGCAAACAATAGTAACGATGCAGGCAAGCAGCTTAATCGCCGTGTCGAACTGGTACTTCGCTCCGATAATAAGTAATACTGATTGATATAGCTTTAGATGTGCGCCGAACGCCCGTTCGGCGCCCCTATTGCAGTACAAATATGCTAGCATAGTCATACTCTGAGCCAATCACCTTGCAAGTTTATGCCTCTCTCTCCAAGCCAGCACTTCGAATTACTGCAGCGCCAAAACGGCTTTGTTCATGATCCTAGCCAAATCGAAGTGATCGAGCTATTAGATCGCCTCTATAAGCAGCTTTTAGGTAAACAGAATCAACCTAAAGGGCTTTACCTTTGGGGCGATGTTGGCAGAGGGAAAACCATGCTAATGGATACCTTTTACCAAAGCCTGCCTGAAGGTATGGCCGTTCGGCTGCACTTTCATCGTTTTATGGCGAGGATCCACGATGAGATGCGAGATGAAACGGGGCATCGTGATCCCTTGTCACGCATCGCTCAACGTATTGCAAGCCAGTGTTCTATTATCTGCTTCGATGAGTTTTTCGTGTCAGATATTGGTGATGCGATGATTTTAGGTAAACTTTTTGAGGCACTATTTAAGCAAGGGATCACCTTGGTTGCCACCTCAAATACCCCGATAGACAAACTCTATGAAAATGGTCTCGCTCGGGATCGGTTTATGCCTACTATCGCGTTGTTACTTAAGTACACAGACTCTTATCATCTCGACGGTCATGTCGACCACAGACTGCAACAGCTCAACGAACAACAAACCTATTTCCACGACGCCCATGTTGATTTTGAATCGCTATTTCACCGACTTCGAAATAACGTTAAAGTTGAAACCCAGCCCATCACCATATTAGGACGAGATATTCCGGTAATAAAACATTGTGATAATCTTTTATGGGCAAATTTCGATGCGCTATGTGAAGGACCAAGATCTCAACTGGATTACATTCAGTTAGCCAGTCGTTATCGCACCATACTAATCAGCGACATTCCCCCTTTAGGCGGTCGCCCACGCTCGTGGATCAGAGCCCGTGGCACCGAAGATGGCGCTGTCGCCACTCAAGCTGGCGAGCGGCAATTAAATTATGCCGCCAATGATGATCCAGCCAGACGTTTTATCGCCCTGATTGATGAGCTTTATGATCAAGGCGTCGCGCTTTATCTCCATGCTGCACTTCCCCTGACTGAACTTTATACGCCTGGCGCATTAGCATTTGAATTTAAGCGCACCATCAGTCGTCTAATTGAGATGCAATCAAAGGAATATCTCGGTCTCGATTCGGCCGGTAACCGTATCAGCGAAACTCTGAGCTAGTCACCCCATAAGCGAATTCATTAAGAGGGTTTAGTATGCAAGCCACGATTGATATCAGTTGGATTGACTTAAGCTTATTCATGCTACTGACGCTAATACCCTTAACAATCGGCAGGCATTTCCAACTAGCGATCACCAAAGAGGTCGTCATCGCAGTAGTTCGGATGACATTACAACTGCTATTGGTCGGCCTCTATCTGCAATTCTTGTTCAATCTTAATAACAGTTGGCTCAACTTGATTTGGCTCAGTGCGATGATCATGATCGGCGCAAGCGCGGTGTTATCGGGAGCCAAATTGCCACCTAAAACGCTGTTTGCACCTATGATGGTCAGTTTATGTGTCGCGCTGCTGCCAATATTAGCCATTTTACTGTTGTGGCTGCTCAAACCAACGCCACTGTATAGCGCGCAATACCTAATCCCGTTAGCTGGAATGCTTCTTGGCAATAGCCTCAATGGCAATATTGTAGCACTGCAACGCTTATTCACTTCACTAGAAGATAATCGAAGTGAATATGAAGCCGCTTTAGCCTTAGGCGCGAGGCCAAAGCAAGCATCACAGCCCTTTGTACAATCGGCCATGAAACAATCTTTTGCGCCGATATTAGCATCTATGACAACCACGGGATTAGTGACTCTGCCAGGAATGATGACAGGTCAAATTCTCGGCGGTAGCGACCCTATGGTGGCCATTAAATATCAACTGATAATCTTATTGGCTATCTTTGTGGTCCTGAGCGTGTGCGTCACCATTACCCTACAACTCTCTGTACGGACAGCACTAAACCCAAGTGGAAAACTGCTTATACATAGGAATAATTAGAGACTGAGTTCGTTAGTACATAAGGGGCTTTAAAACATGAATAGAGCTAACGGTACTTGTTTACGATGTTTTCATATTCGGTACAGCCATTCGCTTGCACATTGGTTTTAACCTTATCTATGCCTTGTTGCAGTTGTTGGCGTAATAACGGATCGCTATCGCGACTAAAAGCATAATAGAGCTGACTCTCTTTTAGTACATACACTACTTCAAACTTATCCGTGTTCAACCCTCCATTTTTGAGCAGCCACCGACCGACGACCTCATCATATGCCCACAGATCGATACGGTTGCGTTCAAGCATTTGCGCCAAAGAAGTCGCATCATGTGCTCGACGTATCTTACTTTTACTTATCCCAATGGCGAGCAATGACTGCTCGCCAATATCATCTCTGATCGCGCCAATGTTATATTGTTCCAGATCGCTCTGTTTGGTAATTTTTAGCTGTCTATCTTTCGCCGCAAACAGCACGATTTTTGTGGCGGCTATTGGGCCAACCCATTCAAACACTGGCTCACGATAGGCCGTCCGTGTAGTAGAAAATAGTACCGTATCTTTACCCACTCGGGTCAGTTTATAACCTCGAGCCCAAGGTACAAGTTGGATCTGGGTGCGATCGAATTCAGGTGCAGATTTAGTAATCGCAGCATCGAGCAGGTCGACAGAGATCCCCGTAAATTGATTATTTTCTCGGTAGTTATAAGGTGGATAGGATTCGGTAAAATAAGTGAGTTGGGACAAGTTGTTAGCTAACGCAACAGTCCCAAAGCTGGAGTATAAACAAACCAAATAGAGGAACAAGAGTCTCAATATTGTCACATGAATATACCGCTAAACACAGATTAATTTGAGTGTAGCAGACTGAGACTAAATCAACCTGTTGCTAACTGCCCAAGATCTGCTCATAAATATCCAACACTCTCAGGGTATGCAACTCCACCATTTCTATCGGAAGTATGCCGATTTGTTGTTGTAGGGTAAGATGATGGTTCTCATCACGAAGATAACAATAAGCCTGCGTCAAATGCTGTGCACTCAGATGAGGTAAGAGTTCAAGCTCAGATAGCACCTCGAAAATACGGACATTGTCGGACCAGATAGCCAACTCTGGATGCGCGTGAGTATTAGCGAGCACCAAATATTGCGCAATGAATTCGATATCGGCAATGCCTCCAGCACTCTGTTTTAAATCGAAATAACCTTCATCGACTTTCAGTAAATGCGCTCGCATCTTCTGACGCATCTCTCGTACCTCTTTTGCCAGCTGTACTGTATCTCTTTTAGTCGCTAATACTTCAGCCCTTAGCTGACTAAATCGGGCCGCCAGCGCATTGTCGCCAAATAGGAATCGCGCTCGCACCAATGCTTGATGCTCCCATGTCCACGCCTCCTCTTTTTGATAAGTTCCAAAATATTCAATTTCACTGACTAATAAGCCAGAGGCACCCGATGGACGTAAACGCATGTCGACTTCATAGAGTTCACCCGAGGTGGTGCGAGTCGAAAATAGATGCAACACACGTTGGGCTAACTTGAGATAAAAGTGACCAATATCTATCGGTCTATCCCCATTGGTTTCTATGCTATTTGGGTATTTTTCGCGGTTATAATCGTGCAAAAAAACCAAATCAAGATCTGAGCCATAACCTAGTTCAATACCTCCAGCTTTACCGTAACCGATGACGGCAAAACCCATGTCGCCGGCGTCGAGATAACTTGGTACGCCATGACGCGCGCTGACTTGTTGCCATGCTTGTGCCACCACCTGTTCAATAATGGCTTCCGCTAAGAAAGTTAAATGATCGCTCACCTGCATCACAGGCAAGACGCCTGTGACATCGGCGGCGGCAATTTTTAACTGTTGAGATAACTTAAACTGGCGCAGCGCCTCCATCTGCTGCTCCATATCCTCTTCGGGGACGCGCAGTAGATATTGGCGTAGTTCACTCGGGTAGTCATCGAGAGAGGTCGTATCATAAAGCTGGGCGGGATCGATAAGTTCATCGAGCAACATGGGAAACTTCGCCAGCTGCTCACCAATCCATGGGCTGGCAAGGCACAAGCTCACCAGTTGTTGCCGCGCGCCAGGGTTTTCAAACAGGAGTTCTAAATAGGTGGTACGAGTCAGAATTTGATCTAACACCTTAGATACCGGTGCAAATGCCTTAGAAGGATGAGGCAGATGGGTAAATTCCTGCAATAGCAGCGGCATCAATTTATCTAAGGTATCGCGCCCCCGCGGCCCAATCGTTCGTTTGGCTACCGTGTCCCGCCAATTTTTGAGTGCAGGCCACAGATCTTGATCTTCGATACTTTGCTCTGCCATCAGGCTGACAGCATCTTCATCATCTTGCAAATTCCACAATTGCTGGGTCCACAGATCACTGATCTCATCATTATCATGACCCCCCACGGTTTCTCTAAAATAGCGATGTATTTTACTCATCGCATCTTCAATATGAGTGCGTAACTCGGCCTCCCCCGCCATTCCCATAGCAAAACAGAGTCGTTGCCAATCTAACTGATGATGGGGCAAGGTTTGGGTCTGATTATCACCAATGGCTTGCAGCAGGTTTTCGACACGCCGAAGGAGGAGATAACTGTGCTTAAGCTCATCGACTGCGAGGTATTCCAACTGGCCAAGACTGTAGAGAGTATCAATCGCCGCAAATAGGCTCTGCTGCCTCAGCGCGGGCTCTCTTCCCCCTCGAATCAGCTGAAAACTTTGCACCACAAATTCAACCTCACGGATCCCGCCCGCCCCCAGCTTAATGTTATCGGTTAGCTGACGACGTCTTACTTCCTGAGTAATAAGTTGCTTCATCTTACGCAGGGATTCGATAGCCGAAAAATCGATATAACGTCGGTAAACAAACGGGCGCAGCATATCGTGTAACTCATCGGAGAACGCATTCCAAGGCCCTAATGCTCGAGCCTTAACCATGGCATAACGCTCCCAATCTCGTCCCTGCTCTTGGTAATAATCTTCAAGACCGCTAAAACTCACCACTAATGGGCCACTTTCGCCATAGGGCCGCAGGCGCATATCGACGCGGTAGACAAACCCATCGACCGTAACTTGATGCAATAGATTAACCAAACGCTGCCCCATGCGAATAAAGAACTGCTGGTTATCTTGAGAGCGGCGACCACCGACCGTTTCACCATGCTCAGGAAACGTAAAAATGAGATCGATATCGGAGGAGAAGTTAAGCTCGCGCCCCCCCAGCTTTCCCATGCCAAGAATCATTAACGGTTGTGGATTACCGTCGCTATCACAAGGGGTACCATATTGCTGGCACATCTGGCCGTAGAGCCAATCACGCCCAGCGATGATGAGGGCTTCGGCTAATGCCGAGAGATCTAATAATGATTCATTGAGATCGCTATATCCGAGAAAATCACGCCAAGCCAAACGCACCATCTGCCGATTTCGATAGCGACGTAATATCGCTTTCGCCTGATCTTCATCACTTGCGCCACCGAGCAGAGATCCCAGCTCAGATGAAAATGTGGACCGTTCCAACAGTTGAAGTTGGCCTTCAAAAAATGACATGATCCAGTTGGGATGGCGACATAATTGCTCCGCAACGAATTCGCTAAGCCCCATGATCTTCCGCAACTCTATCTCTTGCGTTGTCGTCAGTTGTTCGGGCATATCAGGCCACACATCAATAAGACGCTGCCAGTGCTGCTCAGCAGCTTGATTGACTACTTGGGGTAACACTTGATCTCGAATATTTTCCATAGCCCAAACAATCCCTAACATTTAAACGGTCGACATAATATGTCTTGAATGATATAGATATGTGTCAATTGAAACTAAGCGGTGATCATCTCGGCACTGGGCCGTGATCAAACAGCGATAGATAATTAATTGATCACGCTTAAGGGTTACTATAATCCATCTAATCGCGATATTATGCAAAGAAGTGATTAACTGATCATCCATTATCAGTCTCAATCTAAACTAAATTTTATGGAGAACACATGGCAGTGATGCTAATGCGAGTTGTCACCCTGATATTACTCATATCCTTAACGGGTTGTGGTGATGATAGGCCTGAAAAAATCGCAAAATTTCAGCAATTATCTCAGGAACGTATCAACACCTTAGGTCAGATGTTGGACAATGGCGAGATCCGCAACGCCAACCTCCTCAAGCAATACACCAATATACTCGAAGGTCAAAAAACCGATCTGGTTCCCCTGCTCAATGAGTTAGCCAAAGATGGCACCAGCAAGGGACCCATGTATACCTCGCTAAAGCGCCGTTTGAGCGAACTTGGCAATGGCAATAATTTCGTCGATCTCGATCAACAACTCGACGAGGCAAATAATCTCTACCAAGCTGCCGACCCAAGCCTGTTTAACGACATGCTCTCCGATCCCGTTAACGTTGTCGCCGATATGTCTGATGGGGCCTTGGCGCGGGTCAACTCTATTAGCCGAGAGGCCGCCGTACTCGCCAATGGCGCCGAAGATTTTGGTGCTGGTAGCCAATTGGTCGGTAATCCCGCCTATGGTGGCTGGCAAACTGGATCCAATGGCATGTCATTTTGGGCGTGGTATGGCATGTATTCGATGTTTTCGAACGTCATACGGGGCCCAATCTATTACGACCGTTGGTCTAGCCGCCGTAACTATAGTTACTACAACGACGTCGGTCGCTATCGTTATACCTCACCAAAACAGGCGAGTGCACAGAATCAAACATTTGAGCGCACCAAGAAGCAGTTTGCTAATCAAGGTAAGCGTTTTGACAGCCCTTATGCTAAATCACGGACGGGCTCTACTAGCCTTTCTCGTCAAAGTAGCAGTGTGCCGAAGGCCAATACTGTAGGCAAGGCTACGGGTGGCAGTAAGTTCCGTTCAAACTATTCAAAGAATAGTAATTTTAGAAATTCAGGAAGTCGCACGACTCGCGGTGTCCGTCGAGGCAAATAAACAGGAAATCGAGATGACAATTTTTCAAAACTTCGGCATCACACAAGAGCTAGCAATCATACTCTGTATCGATCTTGCAATTGCGATAGTGCTATTAACAGCAATGCGTTACCTGCAAGGTTGGAGCGTCAAAGTTAATAGTACTCACGAACTCGCTGAGCGAGATAATTTCGCCTTTGGGATAAGTACTGCTGGGGCTGTGGCAGGCTTAGGTATTGTGCTAACAGGTGCAATAACGGGTGAAGCGGCTCAATCTTATTTAACCGAGGCGATAGGCATGAGTGCCTATGGTATTTTTGGACTAGTCTTAATTAAGTTTGGCCGCCGACTACATGACAAAGTAGCCCTTAATGAGATAGATAAAAACGCGCTTATCCTAAAAGGTAACGTCTCTGTCGCGATAGTCGATGCAACCGCTGCAATTGCCACGGCGATAATCATTCGCGCGGTACTCATCTGGGTTGAAGACCTCACCATAGATACCTTTATCGCTATCTTTAGCGCCTTTGCTATCTCTCAGTTGATGTTGGTACTGCTGACGAGAATGCGTGAAAAGGGCTACGCTAAACGTAACCAGAATGCTTCGATGCAACAAGCACTTGCCGAAGGTCATACCGCAGTCGCAATCCGCCATAGCGGTTATATGCTGGCGATGGCATTAAGCTTTAACGCGGCGAGCCATTTCATCATTTTTGCGCCAGAGGCTTATCTAGGCAATATTATGGGTTGGTTGTTATTCTCGGTGATCATGTTAGTGGCACTATCATTACTTCAAGCGTTAGTGAAAAAGTTAGTACTTGCCAACATTAATTTAGCGGCCGAAGTAGAACAGCAACACAATATTGGTATTGCGACGGTAGAACTCGCCATTAGCGTGGCAATTGCACTTATTCTCACCAGTCTAATGATCTAACAGCTCGCGCTTTAAAGGATTTAATGCAATCAACTCATTCTCCAGCGCCAACCTCTGTTGGCGCTAAAAAACTAACCTGGTTCGATGATCTCCTCCTGCTTGGCATTATGGCCGTATTAGCTGCCTGTGGTCTGATATACGAATACCTACTCTCCCATTACGCTGGTCGTGTACTTGGCGCATTAGAAGCCGCTATCTACACCATGATAGGCCTGATGATTGTGTCCATGGGGATTGGCGCATTTGCTGCCCGTAAAATCCGCTGTGCCTTTACAGGATTTGCCATATTAGAACTCAGCGTAGCCCTGTGTGGCGCCTTGGCGATTCTGATCACCGCCGCCGTGATTGGTTTTGGCCAACAACTGCCGATGATTATCGCCAGCACCATAGGGCTGCCACCCGACCAACTGCCTCAGGGTGGCTTTATTGGCACACTTCAAAAACTGAGTGAGTACTTACCCTATTTCTGGGGGATATTGTTGGGCTTAATGATAGGGATGGAAATTCCGCTCATCGCCAGGGTGAGACAATCCCTGTGTGAAGAGCATCTGTTACATAACGCAGGGACTATTTATGGCGCCGACTATATAGGTGCCGGGATTGGGGCAGCGATCTGGGTGACACTCATGCTTGCCATCGATATTCAGCTGGCGGCAGCACTGACGGCAAGTTTTAATCTATTGGCAGGCTTTATTTTTATTTGGCGCTTTTGGCATAAAATTCGTCATGTAAAAATATTACTAACAGGGCATCTCATTGCCAGTGTGGTTCTGCTGATTTTAGCGACACACGGGCCACAATGGGAACAGCAATTCAATAATCTGCTCTACAAAGACAAAGTAATTTTCGCCAAATCAACCCGTTTTCAGCAACTCACCTTTACCGAGCGTGTACGGGGTAATAATCTAGCACCGGTTTATTCACTCTATATCAATGGCCGTTTACAGTTTGCCAGTCAAGATGAGCACATCTATCACTCGTTTTTGGTCCACCCGACACTCGAAGCGAGTGCAAGACACAACAATATTTTGATCATAGGTGGCGGAGACGGCCTAGGGCTAAGGCAAGTGCTTAAGTGGCAGCCAGAGCATGTAACCCTGATGGATCTCGATGCGGATCTAGTTAAACTATTTAAGTCTGGCGATCAACAGATGCCAACCAGACTTTCCCATGCACTAGCCCAACTCAACGATAATGCTCTTAACGATAAACGGCTAGAGTTGATCTTCGATGATGCCTTTAATGGTGCGGACAAACTGATAAAGCGTGGCGACAAGTTTGATGCCATTATTGTGGATCTTCCCGATCCCAGTCATCCCGATCTCAACAAACTCTATTCAGACATGTTCTACCGTAAGCTCAAGGAACTCTTGAGTGCGGACGGCGCGCTAACGGTCCAGTCAACCTCCCCTTACCATGCTCCTAAAGCCTTTATTTCTGTAGGTAAAACCCTCGCGAGTGCCGGCTTTAATGTACAGCAATACCATCACAACGTGCCGAGTTTTGGTGAGTGGGGCTGGAGTATTGCAACTATTTCAGGCAAAGATGCCAAGCAACGTCTACAAACATTAACTAGGCTGTCGATTAACGAAAATTGGCTGACACCAGGGCTGATTAAGGGTAGCTTCGAATTTCCTGGCAATTATTACGATCAAGCTGATGAGGTAAAGATCAACACAATAGGCTCAACGCAACTGTATCGTTACCATCAGCAGGCTTGGTCTGAAAGTGAAAACCTGACGCATTTTGAATAGCAAAATAGCACTTGACATATTATGTCGCAGTGCTATCTTTAACCGCAGACATAATATGTCATAGAGGACAAATATGAACATTCACAATATTGCAAACCACCTCAACGCTCTTGGTGACAACAGCCAGACAGGCTTTCAGTTTGATTGCTATCCCATTGACGGTGATGTTGAAGTATTGCAGGTCAATATTATAGGACGTGAAGAGATCCCACTGTTTGTATCGGTAACGGAAAACCAAGTGCTGTGTATTAGTTACCTTTGGGGCGAAGATGAAGTTAACCAAGAACGTCGCAGTGAGATGTTCGAAACCATGTTAGAGCTAAACATTCCAATGCCACTGTCATCTTTTGCAAAGATTGACGACAAATATGTGGTTTATGGCGCTCTGTCAGTGCAATCGAGCATGCTTGAAATTGAGCAAGAGTTATCTGTGTTATCCGATAACTGTCTAGAAGTTATCGATGAACTCGCTGATTTCTTAAACTAACTATTAACCAAATTAAATCATGTGATGGTGACCTAAGCACCAGTGCTTTAGCTAGCCGTTACACTGTAAAGGAGTCTCATTATGGGCATTCTAAATAAGATTTTAACCGCGTTTCGCGGTGGTGCAACCGAGGTTGGTCAAAGTATCGTCGATGCCAACTCTACTCGTATTTTCGAACAAGAGATCCGTGATGCAGAGAAACATCTCACCAAAGCCAAACGCGAACTTACCGACGTGATGGCGAAAGAGATGCAGGCTAGCCGAGAAGTCGACCGCCTAAAGCGTTCTATCTCTGAGCATGAAGGTTATGCTACACAAGCACTTGAAAAAGAGAATGAAGTCTTGGCATTAGAAGTGGCAGAAAAGATTGCCATGCTAGATCAGGAACTCGCAGAGCAGCAGACTGCAAATGATAGCTTCAGCGCTCATGCTACTCGTCTTAAAGAACTCGTGCGTAAAACAGAGCGCCAACTAGCGGATTACCAACGTCAACTTTCTATGGTTAAAACCACCGAGAGCGTACAAAAGGCAACCGCAACGATCACAGACTCATTTGCCAGCAGCAACTCAAAACTGCTCAATGCTAAAGACTCTCTAGAGCGCATCAAGGCTCGTCAGCAGCAGTTTGATGACCGCCTCAAAGCCTCTGAGACACTAGCTGAAGAGAACAGTGATAAATCGCTGCACGCAAAATTAGCAGAAGCTGGGATAGGCGAGCAGAAATCTAATGCTAATGCTGTGTTAGAGCGCCTTAAAGCTCGTAAGTAAACGAGTTAGCCTATTTAAAAAAGCACCTCTAGGCCTAGCCTACAGGTGCTTTTTAGCCATCACCTTCAGCGTTAGGAGTATTTCATGGGATTCTTGAAAGGGCTTTTTGGTAAAAAAGCACCACCGCCACGACAACTAAATCACCCCAATCACCTGCAAGTAGGTGACATGATATCGATGGACGATAGCTTTGCCCTACCCGTGCAGCTACGTGGCCAACAGCTGCGAGTCGAAGCCGTTAATACCTATGAGTTTGAGCGCAAACAAATCACTGAGTGGGTATTAAAAGGCCATGGCAATGACACCCTGTTTTTATCACTCGATGAGGACGATGAAACTTATCTGGGCTTTTCTCTGAAGATCAATCGAGCACAGGTAGAGCAGCTATTCGATCTCGACGCCTTTAGTGATATCTTTGAAGAAGATGTTCAGGCTCATCTCACGGTGCAAACGCCGGTTGTCGAGCAACTTGAACCTTGGTTAGCAGCACAATACCATCAAATAAATTTTGCCCAGTTCGGTTATTTTCACCGTCAAGACTACCGAGGCCAACGTCCACCACAAGATGAAAGCGGTGCAACTGGCGATCAGTTTGAAAGCTATCAACTACTCGATGATGAAGAGCGCTTTGCCGTTGAAGTCGAAGTCTATGAGGGTGGCGAAACCGATGTAATGCTGACACTATATCGCCCCTTAAGTGATATCCGCGAATACTGGCCAGGTAAGGCATAACAACAGACGGGGCATAATGTTAAACAGGGGACATTATGCGTATGAATAATCGATAGGCGATATGACCTAAGGTGAGTTAATGACTAAAAGCAAAAATCCACTTCCAGAGCAATGGCTGCAAAATCAAAAGGCCGCTAAAGCAACTCAAGTCGCCTTCGATCTTGATGAAAAATTTCAATATTCTATCCGTAAAGCAGCACTCGATTCAGGCGTCTCTCCGTCGGATCAAATACGTGCCATCCTTGGGCTATCGGTCACTAAACGCCCCAAACGGCCCCGTCTCACCGTCTCATTAAGCCTAGATGACTATGAAAAACTGGCCGAGAAATACCAACTCGATGCGAGTGAACAACTGGAAATAAAGCGCAGAGTACTCGATGACTTGGTTCATTTTGTGGATGGAAAAGAATAAACTGATTAATCGAAACCACTGACAAAGAGTCAAAACTCGATTTGGCCAAAGCTAAGGGATTATTTTATGGCAGAAAAGAAGCGTTGGTTGCTTCCAATCAATCAGGCGCCAACGCCATTTCAATTGGCGATGATGGTGTTATCACTGATCTCCGTGATCATAGTGCTGATGCTAACCTTCGCCAAACTAGACAGTGAAACCCGTCGAGTACTCCTGTTTGTCGATACCAGCATCTGTACCATTTTCATCAGCTATTTCTTGATCAACTTATTCCGCGCCGACAGTAAACTCGAATACATCAAGCATAACTGGATCGACCTTATTGCCAGTATTCCCGCCGTCGAACCGCTCAGAATGGCGCGTCTGTTCCAGATATTACGCGTCATTAGATTAATAAGAATGACCCGCTCAATTTTGGTTCCTATGATGAAGCAGCGGCGTCAAGCGACATTAGCCAGCCTATTAGTCGCTATGGTCACCATATTAACCTTTGCCTCTGTGTTAATTCTAATTGTCGAAAGTGGCGAGCCGGGCGCTAACATCCACACCGCAGAGAATGCAATCTGGTGGGCGCTGGTGACTATTTCAACGGTTGGTTACGGCGACTACTACCCAGTCACTACCGTCGGACACTTTATTGGCGGGATCGTGATTGTCTGTGGCGTCAGTTTCTTTGGGGTCATTTCGGGCTATATGGCATCGATCTTTATTGCTCCCGATGAAAACGAAAAAATAGAAGTCCAAAATCAGGAGATACGCAGCGAAATCGAACTCGCATTGGCGAGAATGGAACTAAACCAACAAGCTCTTCTGCAACAAATTGCCGAATTAAAACAACAAGTAAATGAGAAATAAAGCCAATAAAACAGAAAAGCCCTGAGAAGTGCACTTAGTCAGGGCTTTAATGGGAACCTCGTCTACCAATAAGGCTGAGCTTTGAGAGCCGAACGTCTCGAGTGTTCCATCGCAAATAACAAACTATGCTCCTTATTTTCTAGCCAATCTTGAAGATCGATATTGAGCTTGTTACTTAGCTGATTCAAACTTCTATATGCGGCTAAGGTTCTAATCCCCAGCACTAAATCACGCCACGGCGCTCGAAACTGATCTCTAGCCTTGCCATCATAAAGCTCACCGTAAGCGACTCCCACAAAGATGCTTTCATCGAGTGCCCTCGCAAATGACTGATAATCTTCACTGTTAAGGTTGGCCTGTGAGGGCATCATTTGCGTAATACGTTGCCAAGATGCTTCCTGCATCTTATTTGCAAAATGTTGCAGCCCCATGCCAACATCGAGATTAATTTTACCCGCCTTAACCTCGAACAAGAGATTCACCAGTTTGAGTTGCAGATGGCCATAACAAATATCAGCGAGCATGGCATCTATCGCACTAGGCATATTTAATCCCACTAAGCCTTGATTCGCGGCAATAGCTATCTGCTGTGCTTGGGGTAAACTAGCAAGTAAAGCAGCATCATTATCAAGGAGCTCGGTTAAGCTCAGCCCAGACTCGACATATTCAAGATGGCGCTCAATACAATCAAACTCTTGGTTTAGCTCTGCATCCAACAGATCAAACTGGGACAATGAACAGCGGATCAGACGTGCGCATGCTCGAAGTCGATAGCTCAGTAGTGGCAATTGCTCAAGACAATCTGTAGCGTCTAGAAGCATAGATTCGAGTAACTGCCAACGTTCGATCCCGGTACTTAGCAAGGTGATAAATGCTTGTTTTAGACTATTAACCTCACCTAATTTAATAAACTCCAATGCCTCTAATTGCAACGGACTCGCCATCGCGGCAAGACGATAACCTCGCTCGGCCTTGCTAGCTCGTCCGAGTCTAGTGGGGATCTGTTTAGCGACGCCTTCAGCAAGAGTTAATAACGCCTGAGTGTCCCCCGCGAGTAGTTCAAATTCGAGCTCACAAATCGGTTCGATCATCCCATTTGCAGAGACTGTGCCGATATCGAGTGCCACTTCGACTAAGCTATCTTGCAGGTAAATATGCCATTTCATCCGAGTAAAATCGGTCTCAAACAGCGACTGTAATTGCTGCTCAACCTGCTCAATATTTGCGCCGCTTGGCCAAATTTGTTCAGGGAAAAGCGATAAATTGACCTTTGCTTGATCAATATCAATATTATATTCGGGCCGGGAATGAACTCCGCCGACTACAGTCCCCGCCGTCTTTATTGTTTGCTCAAAACAAGCGTCACAGCCTCGAATTCGCAATCCCATGTCCCAGTGACGTAGTTGCAAGTCGGGGGTATCGAAGTAACTATTACTAAGATGTTTTGATCCTTTTGGCTCACTATGAGGTAGACTATCTAACAGTGATACCAAGGCTTCTCGTGCTTTTTCGGGGAAAAATAATTTAAGTTCTATTTCGGCTTCCATTCGCCAATTGCTCACTTTTTGATTAACCAATCAGAATGTGTCATGAAAGTTTAATTATAATTTAATCAAACAGTCATAGTGTAATATTGCTGTAATAAACACCCTTTAGGATTACGCTTTGAAGTTTATATATAACTCGTTAGAATAAAAACTGTGAGTTTTTATATAAAAACACAGTTTCAATACGCGGACGCTTGGGTTAACATGCGCCCGCATTTTCCAACAGTGGAATAACCTAAATAGGTACACGGCAATGCCAGTAAACTCTATTTTGGGCGTGTTTGCAAAATCGCCAATAAAACCGTTACAAGAACACATAGATAAAGTGCACGATTGTGCGTCGATTCTAGTGCCATTTTTTGAAGCTACTGTCGCAGGAGACTGGGACAAAGCTGTTCAACTTCGCAAGCAAATCAGCCAAGCGGAAAGAGAAGCAGATGAACTCAAAAGAGAGATCCGTCTGACTCTGCCTGGTGGCTTATTTATGCCAGTTGAAAGAACTGACTTACTGGAGCTACTTACCCAGCAAGATAAGATCGCTAATAAAGCGAAAGACATTTCAGGCCGAATCATTGGCCGTCAACTACTTGTCCCTGAAGCAATACAAGAGCCTTTTTCTGCATATCTACAGCGTTGTTTAGACGCGGTTGCGCAGGCAAAGCAAGCCATTAACGAACTCGATGACCTACTTGAAACTGGTTTTCGCGGACGTGAGGTTGATCTTGTCGCTAAAATGATCGGTGAACTCGACCAGATCGAGGAAGATACCGATGATCTACAAATCAAGATCCGTCGTCAGTTATTTAGCATTGAAAATGAGCTAAATCCTATCGATGTGATGTTCCTCTATAAGATAATTGAGTGGGTTGGAGACTTAGCAGATCTTGCTGAGCGCGTCGGTTCCCGCCTAGAGCTAATGTTAGCTCGCGTCTAAAACACAAGTTATCAAGGTATCAACATGGTTGATGTATTAGTCACCAATGGGCCATGGCTTATTGCTATTGCAGCCGCATTTGGATTTTTAATGGCGTGGGGGATTGGCGCGAACGATGTCGCTAATGCTATGGGAACCTCTGTGGGTTCTAACGCTATTACTATTAAACAAGCGATCATTATTGCAATGATCTTCGAATTTGCCGGTGCTTATCTAGCAGGTGGTGAAGTAACGAGTACGATCCGTAAAGGGATCATCGATTCGGCTTACTTCATCGACTCTCCAGAACTGCTGGTATACGGTATGATTGCCTCTCTTCTTGCTGCAGGTATCTGGCTAGTCGTAGCTTCAGCATTAGGCTGGCCTGTATCGACAACACACTCTATCGTAGGTGCAATCGTTGGTTTCGCCTCTGTTGGTGTGAGCGCAGACTCTGTCGCTTGGGGTAAAGTATTTGGTATTGTTGGCTCATGGATTGTCACACCCGCTATCTCTGGTTTTATCGCCTTTATGATATTCCAAAGTGTGCAAAAGCTGATTTTCAATACCGATAAGCCTCTCGAAAATGCTAAACGTTATGTCCCTTTCTATATGGCACTCGCTGGCTTTGTTATGTCACTGGTTACCATCAAGAAAGGTCTAAAACACGTTGGTCTTCACTTTACTAACGTGGAAGCCTATGCTCTAGCTATTGCTATTGCAGTGCTAGTTGGCTTAGCTGGCATGGTTGCCATCAAGCGCCTAAAAATGAGCGACAAAGCCGACCGTCAAACCCAATTTGGTAACGTTGAGAAAGTGTTCGCTATCTTAATGGTTGTGACAGCATGTTGTATGGCATTCGCTCACGGTTCCAACGATGTTGCTAACGCCATTGGGCCCCTAGCAGCGGTTGTATCGGTTGTTAACAGTGGCGGAGAGATCAGCAGCAAAGCACCGCTTGTTTGGTGGATCCTACCTCTTGGTGCCGTCGGTATCGTGATGGGTCTAGCTATCTTTGGTAAGCGCGTAATGCAAACCATTGGTAAGAACATCACTCACCTGACACCTAGCCGTGGTTTTGCCGCCGAACTAGCAGCAGCTTCTACCGTTGTTATTGCATCGGGTACAGGTCTTCCTATCTCTACTACACAAACCTTAGTCGGTGCGGTATTAGGTGTGGGTATGGCTCGCGGTATTGCTGCTATCAATATTGGCGTTGTACGTAACATCGTCGTATCTTGGGTAGTCACACTACCAGCTGGTGCTGCACTGTCTATCGTGTTCTTCTTTATGATTAAGGGTATCTTCGGATAATCCACCTTAATATAGAGATGCATCTAAAAAGGAAGCCAAACGGCTTCCTTTTTTGTTTCAGGCGCTTGATACCAAGCTCTGTAGTCAACCTATTACCAATACAACGCAATGAGAGGGATAATACCAATCAGTATAAAGGCCTGTTTGAGATAGCTTTGTTATCCTAGGTTCAATTTAACTAACCCTTGCAAAATTGTGTCTAAATCCCTAGCATGTGGCAATATTTCGTTGAAGAGAACTCAAAGTGTTAAGACTACTATCTATCGTTGCACTGATGTTGCTGTCACCCACTCTTTTGGCAGCTGAGCAAACCCGATATATTTCGGATAACGTCTTCACCTTCCTCCATGGAGGCCCTGGCACTCAGTACCGTATCTTAGGCAGTGTCGAAGCTGGCCAGCCCATCACCTATCTAGGTGAGACTCAAGATGATTACGTTAAAATTATTGACCATAAGGGCCGTGAAGGCTGGATTGATGGCAAGCTCGTCTCTAGAGACAAGAGCTTTAGGGTGCAGCTTCCTGAAGTGGAGACTAAGCTAGAGACAGTTCAGGCCGAACTCGACGAGCTTATCGCACAAACCAATAGTAGTGACCAAACCATTCGTCAACTACGTTCACAGCTTGCCAGTGCTGAAGAGCAACTTTCTACCGCTAGCAACGAACGTGATAGCGCTGTGCGTGAATTGGCTCAGATACAAAATAATCAGCGTTTCGAACAGCTCAAGCAAGGCGGGATGATCGCAGGTATCGGATTAATCTTAGGCGTTATCATTGCCTATCTCCCTAGACCTCGCCGTCGCCAAAAGAATCGCTGGTGATCCCAAGCGATAACAGATTTAAAGCCAGCACTTTGATTGCTGGCTTTTTTGTTTTGCCTCAAAAACGATAACAAATCGACAACATCCATCTCCCGCCAAAGCCCCGTAAACACTGAGCTAGCGCACCATCTCCCCCGACCAGATCAAGCAAAGTTCACATTCCCACTTACAACAGTGTTCCTCATCACATTTTGGAGGTATAATCGGCGCGAAAAAGGCGCCAGATTGTATACAAAAAATAATAAGCGTCTTAACACATACATTTTGTTCAAGCCAAAACTGTCCCTAATTAGGTCCAGGTGGAAGTAATTACTATGTTCCAAGCAAGTGAAGTTCTGACTGGTCGTTACGACTCAGCTACCCTAGATGAGCTTTTTCAAGCGATCACTAACAACTATATTGTCGATGAAGAGCAATACCTCGCTGAACTGATTAAACTGGTTCCATCAAGTGAAGCAGAGATCCAGCGAGTCACTCAGCGCGCCCATGACTTAGTCGGTAAGGTTCGCCAATACGATAAAAAAGGCCTTATGGTCGGTATCGATGCTTTCTTGCAACAATATAGCCTAGAAACACAGGAAGGCATTATCCTGATGTGTTTAGCCGAAGCCCTGCTGCGTATTCCTGATGCGGAAACTGCAGATGCATTGATCGAAGACAAGCTCTCTGGCGCCAAGTGGGATGAACACCTAAGCAAGAGTGATTCGACACTGGTTAACGCCTCCACTTGGGGACTAATGCTAACGGGTAAAATCGTTAATCTGGATAAGAATATCGACGGCAAGCCAAGCAGCTTACTTAACCGCTTAGTCAACCGTTTAGGCGAACCAGTGATCCGTCAAGCCATGCTCGCCGCCATGAAGATCATGGGCAAGCAGTTCGTACTTGGACGCACAGTAAAAGAAGCCCTTAAAAACAGCGTTAACAAACGTAAGCTGGGCTATACCCACAGCTATGACATGCTAGGTGAAGCAGCGCTCACCATGAAGGACGCACAGAAATATTTCGATGACTATTCAAACGCCATCGCGACCCTAGGTGCCGAAAATTACGATGAAACCGAGGCACCACGCCCGACGATTTCTATCAAGCTGTCTGCACTACATCCTCGTTATGAAGTGGCTAACGAAGACAGAACCATGACAGAGCTATACGACACCTTAGTCAAGCTCGTCACCCAAGCCCGCAGCCTCAATGTCGGTGTTTCTATCGATGCCGAAGAGGTCGACCGCCTAGAGCTATCTTTAAAACTGTTTGAGAAGTTGTATAACTCAGATGCCGCTAAGGGATGGGGATTACTCGGCATCGTCGTTCAGGCCTACTCTAAGCGTGCTCTGCCAGTATTATGTTGGCTTACCCGTTTATCTAAAAATCAAGGCGATGAAATCCCTGTGCGTCTAGTAAAAGGCGCTTACTGGGATAGCGAGCTGAAATGGGCACAAGTCGCGGGTGAGAGTGGCTACCCACTTTACACACGCAAGGCTGGCACAGATGTCTCTTACCTTGCCTGCGCGCGCTACCTATTATCTGATGCCACTCGTGGTGCCATCTATCCTCAGTTTGCCAGTCACAACGCGCAAACTGTTGCGGCTATTTCAGATATGGCAGGCGATCGCTTATATGAGTTCCAACGCTTACATGGCATGGGCGAAGAGCTATACGACACACTACTTGCTGAAAGCGGTGTCAGTACGGTGCGTATTTATGCCCCTGTGGGTGCTCATAAAGATCTACTGCCCTACTTAGTTCGTCGCTTACTTGAAAATGGCGCTAACACCTCATTTGTACACAAGTTAGTCGACCCTAAGACACCGATTGAATCTTTGGTTGTCCATCCTTTGACGACCCTACAAGGCTACAAAACCCTAGCTAATAACAAGATAGTTCAGCCAGAAGATATATTTGGTGCCGAACGTAAAAACTCTAAGGGAATCAACATGAATATCATTTCTGAGTCAGAGCCATTCTTCGCGGCTTTAGACAAATTTAAAGACACTACATGGTCTGCAGGCCCTATCGTCAATGGCGAGATCCTCAGCGGTGAAACCATAGAAGTCGTCAGTCCATTCGATACCACTAAGGTGGTCGGTAAAGTCGCATTTGCCAATAACCAAGCGGTTGAGCAGGCGCTTGCCAGCGCTCACAATGCCTTTGGTAGTTGGTGCTCAACGCCTGTTGAAGTACGTGCTAATGCACTGCAAAAACTCGCCGATCTGTTAGAAGAAAATCGTGAAGAGCTTATTGCGCTTTGTACTCGCGAAGCGGGTAAGAGCATTCAAGATGGTATCGACGAAGTTCGCGAAGCGGTTGATTTCTGTCGCTATTACGCCGTACAAGCGAAGAAGATGATGGCTAAACCTGAACTACTTCCTGGCCCAACGGGCGAACTTAACGAGCTATTCCTGCAAGGCCGCGGTGTGTTTGTTTGTATCAGCCCATGGAACTTCCCATTGGCTATCTTCTTAGGTCAAGTCGCCGCAGCGCTTGCCGCAGGTAACACGGTTGTCGCTAAGCCTGCCGAGCAAACCTCTATCGTTGGCTTCCGCGCGGTGCAACTGGCTCACCAAGCGGGTATTCCTAAAGAAGCGCTGCAGTTCCTACCGGGTACTGGGGCAACGGTTGGCGCAACGATCACCGCCGATGAGCGTATTGGTGGCGTCTGCTTTACTGGTTCGACCGTTACGGCCAAACGCATCAACTTAACCCTAGCTCAGCGTGATGGGGCGATCATTCCGCTAATCGCCGAAACGGGTGGCCAAAATGCCATGGTTGTCGATTCAACCTCACAGCCAGAGCAAGTGGTTAACGATGTGGTCTCTTCATCATTCACCAGTGCGGGTCAACGCTGTTCGGCGCTGCGCGTATTGTTCTTGCAAGAAGATATTGCAGAGCGCGTTATCGACGTAATGAAAGGGGCGATGAACGAACTGACCATAGGTGACCCAAGCTTCGTCAAAACCGATGTGGGGCCAGTAATTGATGCCACCGCTAAGGCAAACCTAAATGCCCATATCGATTACATCAAGCAAGTGGGTCGTTTGATTAATCAGCTTGAGTTACCAGCGGGCAGCGAAAATGGTCACTTTGTTGCACCAACAGCTGTAGAGATCGACTCAATCAAGGTACTTGAGAAAGAACATTTTGGTCCTATCCTGCACGTGATCCGCTACAAAGCATCCGATCTGCCAAAAGTTATCGATGAGATTAACTCTACTGGCTTTGGTTTAACATTGGGCATCCATAGCCGCAACGAAGGCCATGCGCTAGAAGTGGCCGACAAGGTTAACGTGGGTAATGTTTATATTAACCGTAACCAAATTGGCGCAGTTGTGGGCGTACAGCCATTTGGTGGTCAAGGTCTTTCTGGTACAGGACCAAAGGCCGGTGGTCCACACTACCTCACTCGTTTCGTAACCGAGAAGACCCGCACCAACAATATCACCGCTATCGGTGGTAACGCGACGCTACTCTCCTTGGGCGATAGCGACGAGTAGTTTTAGCGACTTGTCAGTAAAGCCAGTGGTTCACACCACTGGCTTTTTTATTTTGAACCGCCTTGCAGATCAGCTCCTATACTTAAACATCAAGCATCAAATGCCAAACGCAAAACATCCAAATAGGAACAATAGCATGAGCGAAAAACAACTCACCCTAGATGAAGTCTGCACCCTACTCGATAAAACGCCCGCAACCATTAAACGCTATGCCCGAGAAAACCTGCTATCGAATGTCGCAGAAGGAGATGGTTACCTGTTCAACGAAGCCGAAGTGCTGCGCTATTTAGAGTTTGCCAAACGCTTAGGTTAATCTCATTTAGTCTACACTCGAGTTGTTCAGCCTTCGATGTAAACTGGCGTAATGCGTGTCTTGTTGCAACAAAGTTTGATGATCGCCGCTGCGACGAATAACCCCGTTTTCCATCAGGTGAATCCTATCCATCTGTGCCATCGCCGTCAGACGATGGCTTATCATCAATAGAGTTTTACCTTGTGCAAATGCTAACAGCAGCGCCATGATCTCACGCTCGGTGCGTTGATCTAGCCCCTCTGTTGGCTCATCGAGTAACAGTAACGGTGCATCGCGCAACAAAGCTCTAGCGACGCCAATACGGCGCTGCTCGCCTCCTGAAAGCTGACGCCCTCCCTCACCAATCCAAATATCTAGCGGCTTATCGCCTTGAGTCAATGTAGCGAGCCCGACTCGATTAAGCACCTCTATCAGCTTAAGATCATTAGCAGCAACGGCCGCCTTTGTCTCTGTGCGAGTTAAGCCTTGGGGGATCTGATCAAGCTGGGCTAAGGTTAAGTTATCTCGCAGCGTTCCAGCAAACAGATAGATACGTTGGCTCACCACTGTCATACCGCGGCGTAGCTCACGCTCACTGTAGTGCTCAATAGATTGCCCATCTAAGGTCAGCTCACCCGCTTGTTGCTGCCACTCCCGAGTAATTAACGATAACAGGCTCGATTTACCGCAGCCCGTTTGCCCAAGTAACGCGACCTTATCGCCCGCATTAATGGTCAAATTGATCCCATTGAGCACCTTCTGCCCTGTAACATAAGCAAAATCAATATCCTTAAGCACAAGCGCACCTTGGGTAACTTGCCGATTCGAGGTT
Organism: Shewanella mesophila; assembly: GCF_019457515.1. NCBI lineage: Bacteria > Pseudomonadati > Pseudomonadota > Gammaproteobacteria > Alteromonadales > Shewanellaceae > Shewanella > Shewanella mesophila. Next base: position 733,105 of record NZ_CP080421.1, on the reverse strand, counting down.
TCCTCAAACTGGATACTTGGCGTTTGATCCACCAGCTGATTAACTCGCTCAGCCGCTGAAACACAGGCAGATAGATGCTGAAATGCCCCAGCCAGTGGCATCAACATCTCGATACAGGCCAAGGTCGAGAATACAACGAGAGCGAGCATGGGGCCTGGCGGCAGGTTGTCGCCAACACCATCTGCGGCTAAATATAATAGTGCAACTACGGCTAGCCCGTGACATAAGACTAACGCGGCCTGACTGAGCGCGGTAACATTGGCCATCGCAGATTGACTGGCAAAGAGTCGCGACTGAGCCTTATCTAATTCGCCGCGAAAACGTGTCACAGCACCAAAGAGAGTTAGCTCAGATTGTCCCTGCAGATATTCGAGCATCAGTACTCGAAAATGACGCTTAGCGTCCAGTTGTTCAATGCCGGGTTTATGCCCCAACTGGTAAAACGTTAACGGCAGCAGTAGCCACAACAGCAACAGCAGACTGCACAGGGTCAATGCCAGTGTTGAATCAAACCAACCGAGAAAAAGATAGAGCGCCGCGATCATCAGTAGTGAGGCCGCCATTGGAGTCACTAAACGCAGATAGAGATGATCTAGCGTATCTATGTCTGATACCAAACGGTTAAGCAGATCGCCCCTACGCACTCCCTTAAGGTCACTCGCACTGAGCGGCATTAGTTTGCACCACGCCCAACAACGAAGGGTTGTCAGTAATTTAAAGGTGGCTTCGTGGGTGGCAAGACGCTCGCCATAACGACTGGCTGTTCGGGCTATGGATAAAAAGCGCACCCCACCTGCTGGGGTAAAATAGTTAAATGCCTGCGCCGTTGCCACGCTCAAACCCGCAACCGCAGTGGCCGACAAAAACCAGCCAGACAGTGACAACAAGCCAATGCCAGCCATTAAGGTGGTAATACTCAAAGTTAAACCGATTAGCATCATCAACCACTGACGCCGAAACAGTGTTAAAAATGGCAGCAGATGCGCCGCGCCGTTACGCTTCATAGTCGCACCTCATCTTCGGTTCCTTTTACTGCCCCTTGTTCTATCCCTTGTTGATCGTGGCACATATCGCGAAATACCCCAGGCTGACGAACGAGCTCGCTATAACTCCCCTGTTGCACCACAAGCCCTTTGTCTAACACAAAAATAGTGTCCATCTGAGCTAAGGTCTCCAATCTGTGAGTCACCATCAATGATGATGCGTGGCTCATCGCTTTGCTGAGCGCAGATAGAACCGCTTGCTCGCTGTGGCTATCTAAACTTGCAGTCGGTTCGTCGAGTAAGAACAGTTTGGCGTCTTGGCCCAGTGCTCTGGCGAGACACAGACGCTGGGCCTGGCCAACAGAAACCCCTGCACTTTGTTCACCAATGGGATGAGACAATCCCAATACTTGTTTATCGACAAAATCACCAATGTTGGCTTTATCGAGCAGTGACAAAATGGTGCTATCACTCATCTCTGGATCACTCATCGCGATATTGTCACGAACCGTGCCATGAAACAGTTGTGGCTCTTGGCCGAGCCACGCCAGATGACTGCGATAACTCACCTTATCGAGTTGACTCAACTCAATGCCGTTGACCAATACTGAGCCTTGATAGGGTAAAAAACCGAGTAACATATTAAGTAAACTACTCTTACCCGCACCACTTGGACCAACGAGTGCAATATGTTGTCCAGCACTTAATTCAAGACTAATAGGCCCGACTAGCCTTTTGCCATCGAGGCTGTTAACGATAACATCTTGCATCTCTAACTGCAGTGGAGCAATTGCAGAAAAAGGCTGCATTGACCTAGATGCTTTATCCGCTTCAACTTGATGGTTAAGCAACTCCATCAAGGCTTCTGCCGCACCAATGGCTTGGGCTTTGGCGTGATAATGGGTGCCCATATCGCGCAGAGGCTGGTAGAACTCTGGTGCTAAAATAAGCACAAACAAGCCAGTAAATAGCGTCAGCCCCGCGCCGTAGTGACCAAAATCTAAATGGTCGAGAAAACTAAACCCAAAATAAACCGCCAACACGGCTATCGATACCGCAGCGAAAAACTCAAGCACCGCAGAGCTTAAAAATGCCATCCGCAGCACCGACATAGTGCGCTCACGGAACTCTTCTGAAGCCGTTTCAATCGCCTTAACTTCGCTGTCGCCGCGGTCGAAGAGTTTGATGGTACTCATCCCTTTTAGGCGATCCATAAAGTGGCCGCTGAGCTTCGCCAGCGCGCTAAAGTTCTTCCGATTGGCATCGGCCGCCCCCATACCCACCAAGATCATAAATAGCGGAATAAGCGGCGCAGTGGCTAACAAAATAATGCCCGCCGCCCAGTTAATAGGAAACACCACGGCTAAAATGGTTAACGGAATAAATCCCGCTAACATCATTTGTGGCAGGTACTTAGCATAGAAGTCATGTAGATCTTCGACCTGCTCTAATACAATACTCGCCCAGCTTCCCGCCGGTCTTCCCTTAATAAAGATGGGACCAAGCTCGGTCAACTTATCTAAAACAGCCTTACGAATCGCGCCTCTTAGTAAGCACCCAGCCTTAAAACTAATTCGCTCTCGGGCGTAGGCTAATAATGCTCTAAGCGCGATGACTGCAAGCAAGGCATAGAAGTGATTAATAAACTGAGTTTTAGGCAAAGACTCAATAATCATTCCATGTAACATAGTGGCGAGTAGGTAAGCTTGCAGTACTAAGGCAACCCCCGTCAGCACACCAAACATAACGGTAAGATTAAGGTAGATACCACAAGTCGATTTTTGTTGTTTCAACCAAGCAGACAATACTTTTTCTAAGCTTTTATCCATGGGGCTCCGAAGAGAACGGGTTCAAGGGCTAGAGGGGCATATTCAATATTGGTGAAGTATCGCAGGCAATGAACTGGGAATAAATAGCGGCTAACGTAAATGTTATGAGGCTCACAAAAATTGAGCTAGATCAAAAAAGCCAGCGCAACTGGCTGGCTTTTTCACGACATATTTTCAGCAAAAATTAATCTTGCTTGATATAGATCTCGTCTTCATCATCGTCTGCTTCGTTATCGCCGTGCGCATCACGCCACTCTTGTGCCGCCGTTTCTTTTGCCGCTAGCGCTTCGTTACGCTCATTACGTTGCTTAGCACGACGTTCGTTACGCACCATTAGATTTTCAACAATCTGTTGTAGTGCTTTATTGCCCCACTCGTTGGCTTCTGCTTCAGTAGCAAAACCCTTTTGAGATTTAGAGACGACCGTCTTACGTGCAGTCATGCGGCGAGTCACTTGTGCAGTCCATGTACCTTCGGCTTCGATCACACGAAGACCGTATTTCTTTTGTTGCGTCATTGTATTTCCTAATTCGATCTTCGAGTGTCTAGTTCGCTATCAATATGGGTTGGGTGCTGCTGACATAAATATGATGTAAAGCAGAAAGGCGGCTATTGTAGTCTCCTTTGCACAAAACTCAATCATGAGCGAGAGAATAATAGCATTAAATTGATTTTACTTAACCCGCTTGACAAATAATCGCCATTCCACCAGCACACCACAAACGATAGCGAGTCGATTTTTACACCAGCAAAGCAATTAACCTATACTTTTAACCACAGACAAGACTATATGTCGCGCTAAAACTGTATATTTTGCCGCCGAGTTCCACCGAATAATTAGCGATTTTTAACCAGATCCTGTAAGATGCACGCCCGCCAGCGTACCTGGCACCTGAATTTCGCTGCCCTTGGCAGCCCCAAGAGACCCATCTATGAGTTTTACCTCCCTAGGTTTATCCGCCCCAATTTTAAAAGCTGTAGCCCAAAAAGGTTATGAAACACCCTCCCCTATCCAAGCACAGGCAATTCCTGCGGTGTTAGAAGGCAAGGATGTGATGGCGGCGGCACAAACCGGCACGGGCAAGACGGCAGGCTTTACCCTGCCACTGCTAGAACTACTGAGCAAAGGCGAGCGTGCTCGCGCTAAGCAAGTGCGCGCCTTGGTATTAACACCAACACGAGAGCTCGCAGCACAAATCGCAGAAAGCGTCACCACATACGGTAAATACCTTCCGCTTCGCAGCGCGGTGGTATTTGGTGGTGTAGGTATTAGCCCACAGATCAGCCAGCTTAATCGCGGCGTCGATATTCTGGTGGCAACACCAGGACGTTTACTCGACCTTTATAATCAAAGAGCCTTAAGCTTTAGCCAACTCGAAGTCTTAGTACTCGACGAAGCCGACCGCATGCTAGACATGGGCTTTATTCACGATATCAAAAAGGTATTGGCCATATTGCCGCCAAAACGCCAAAACCTAATGTTTTCGGCCACCTTCTCCGATGAGATCCGCACCTTAGCCAAAGGCTTAGTGAATAACCCAGTCGAGATCTCGGTGACCCCACGTAACACCACGGCTAACACTGTTGAGCAGTTAATTTGTCCTGTGGACAAAACTCAAAAATCGGCGGCACTGGTGCAACTCATTAAACAAAATGATTGGCAACAAGTATTGGTATTTAGTCGTACCAAGCATGGCGCCAACCGTTTAGCCAAGAACTTAGATGCCAAAGGTATCACCTCGGCGGCGATTCACGGCAATAAGAGCCAAGGTGCACGAACCAAAGCCCTCGCCAACTTTAAAACTGGTGAAGTGCGTGTGTTAGTGGCGACCGATATTGCCGCTCGTGGTCTCGATATCGACCAACTGCCACAGGTGGTCAACTTTGATCTGCCCAACGTGCCAGAGGATTATGTGCATCGTATCGGTCGTACTGGCCGCGCGGGTGCCGATGGCAAAGCTATCTCCTTGGTCAGCAGCGAAGAGTTTAAACTGCTGGCCGATATTGAGCGCCTTATTGGTAAAAACTTGCCTCGCACCGAAGTGGTAGGGTTTGAATCGACTCACAAGCTGCCAGAAACAGACTTGACGCCTAAGCGCCACAACCAAAACCGTGGTCCACGTAATACCAAGCCAAGCGGCAACCGCGCACCGCGTAATAGTGGCGGACACAACCGCAATGACGATAAGCCACAAGCCAACCGCGAAGGCCAAAGTAAGCGTCGCAGTGGCGCAGCCAGCAAGCCTAGCGCCGAAGGCCAGAGTCAAGATCGTCAAGGTCAGAATCGCCAAGGGCAAGGAGAAAGCAAGAGTCCTTACCAAGGCAAGAGCGAACACAGAGATGGTAACGCACCAGCACGCCGTCGTACTCGCCGCCCAAATGCGGCAGCACTGACAAAGTAGTAGCATAATTGTTAGCTGGGGCCAGGCAGGTCTGCGCCCCTTTTTGACGATTAACCTTTGTTTCGTTACATCTCTGCCCAAATCATCTGCCTACAGAGCAACATTGACTTCTCGTCAGCATTCAAGGACGGTAACAGCCTATATAAGTTATGGGTATGCTTGGCTATAGTTCTTAATAGCTAGCAATAAACAGGGAAAGTTATGACTTCAAAAATCAAAAATACAGCAGCACTCCAAGGCGGCTGCCTTTGCGGCGCACTGCGTTATCAAGTATCTGCCATGCCGTTTGACAGTGATTACTGTCACTGCAGCCAATGCCGCAAGAGCACAGGCGCGATGGCCGCCTGCTGGGTGGATTTTAAAACCGAGCAGATCACTTGGCTTAAGGGATCGCCAACGGAATATGCTTCATCAACCACCATTCGCCGTGGTTTCTGTAACCAATGCGGCACCAGTATCAGCTACCGCAGTACCGATTACCCAGATTACTACACCCTGAGCATCGCCTCGCTGGATAACCCAAACGCTGTGGCGCCCAGATATCATATTCACACAGATCAGCAGGCAGACTGGCTCAAGATAAGCGATGATCTGCCCAAATACCGCCAGAGCCGCAGTGAAGGATAATATTAAGGCTTCATGGTGAGCTTATCTCCTGCGGTGGGCTCATGTGCAGATGCCAGTGAGACGCCACAAGTACATTCCCTGTAGGCTCTGCCGAAACATCTGATGTGAATGGACTCACTAATGCCGCACTGACAGGGCCGCTCACCAGTGTATCTACACTGGGCGTCTATCGTCTCTTCGATTTAGCGTTAATAGTGTGACTCGTACATACAAGCTGACTTATTTTTAGACAAAAGTATGTAGATCTTCGAATGAAGGTACTGGCTTTTTAGCTTGTAACCTTTAACAGCATAGGTTTTTACTTCGCTGATGGCAGCGTTGACCTTCATGGTTTTGAATTGCCTACGGCAGGCTTATGTGCAAACACATTTTTGGCACGGTGAGTGAAGCACAGCTTCATGCTAACGAACGAGAAGCAGGGATGCCGAACTGGCCTTTAACAGGGAGGTTGTTCGAGTACTTCCCTGTGGGCTCTACCAAATAATCTGACCTACATGGATGTAGGGAATGCCGAAAAATGTCGGGAACATTTTCGGTCCTGATTTCGAAGGCCAAAAACGTGTTTACACCCATATCTATCGTCTCTTCGATTTAACGGTAATTGTGCGACTAGCACAATCTGACTTATTTTTGGACAAAAGTGGGTTTACCTTTGAATGAAGGTGTTGGCATTTTTGGCTTATAACATTTGGCTGAATTGGTTTTTGGTATGGCTGATGGTAGCGTTAACCTTCATTGTTTTGAATCGCTTGCAGCAGGCCTCATGTGCAAACACATTTGTGACGCGCTACGAGCACTTCCATGTGAGCTCTACCTCGGCGTCCATGCCTCGGAAGGTCACAACTGTGTTCACACCGAGTTTTCTATCTCTTCGATTTGACCTTACTGGTACCTCTTGGGCAATCACAAGTTAACTCATTTCTGGACATTTTTGAGTTAGGACTTTTGCTCTACTATGTGAGTTTAAGATTAATATTTCTATGGCTAACGCCCTAATAATGGGCAAAAAATTGTTGGCTGAAATGTTGAGGAACGAAAACAGCAAACTGTTTTTTGTCCTTATTTATTAGCTTGTTAGAGCCTAACTTAACCGCAACTGACATGATAGACAATTAAAAACATAGCATGATCGATAGTCGCTTTTGGATCTGTCATTTCAACGCCATCAGATACCACGCACTTCGAGCTTTGAGATTTCACAAAGCTATTTATAACTTCCACACGTTTGTTTTCTTCAAAGAAAGGGCTAACAGTATTTAGCTCAAAGACACACAAATATTTGCTGGCACTTTCATTAGGCCAAGTAGGCTCTTTAAAGCAAGAACTGCCAACAGCTTTAACAGGTGAGTCATGTGTTTCTTGGGAACTTGCAGCAGCCGAAAACAGTGCGAGAAATAGAATGAAAAGTTTCAATTTGACTCCAATCCTTGTGGTAGCTCTAACGCCCGGCTCACCGAGCAAATTTTTGATGGCGGCTTTTTTGCCGCGCAAAAAAGGTGACAGCGAAAATTTGTCCGGTGCAGCCGTTTGTTAGTTTACTCATCGGGTTGCTCGGGAGTTTTGGCGATTGTCCACTTGTCACCGACTTTGTTTCGCCAAGCGTGGTAGCCTGGTTCGATCTTGGCGACCTCGAATACAGTAGGGTCAATTTTAGTAATTTCTTCTAGGCCAACCAGTTTGGCATCTTCCATTGTGTATTCAATATTGCTTACAAACTGCCACCCATCATCTTCCAAGTCGTGATATACAACTTGAATCGGATATTCACCTTCTATGATTTGCCGAATAGTAAAAACAGCACAGTTCTTCGGCTGATCGAATGGCCATTCATCTTCCTTTTTCTTGAATATACCGAACATTTCTCGATCCTATTTTTGGAAACTAACGCCGCAAACAACAGCGCGTAGGTTGGCGATGTTTTTGCTGGCTTTTTGTTTTAGCAAAAACGGCGACAACCGTTATGCGTCTGATTGATTTGCCTTGTTATATTTTGCTTCAAATAAGCAAACCTAACCTTGCGGTAAATTAACCCAGCCTAAAAGGATTAATAAGCCATAAGTAACAACACCACCCAATCCAGCAATGAGAACTAAACCTAATGGCTTTTGATACCATTTAAATATATTGCCATAATTATGCTCTAATAAAGTTAGCGCACTATTAATTTGAGGATGATATGGATGAGATGCTTTCAATACCGCTTTACAAGATAGTAAATAACTTTTTAATTCTTTTAATTGCAATTCAGATAAATCAATTGAAGTTGCATTATTGATAGCCTCATTGAATTCATGACGAATTACTTTCAAGATAAAGTTCCCTTATAAAATCACAAAAAATATAACAGCTTATTCGTGCGCATGCGCGTTTACCTCGTTGGACCAGTGAAAACGCGCACAGTTAACTATCTGTATGCAAAGAACTTATCAGCATTTTGCCGCTTTTCATATAAGTAATCCATCAGGAAAAACGCGCATGCGCGTTTTCCAAACCTATTAACTAAAAACCTGTCACCATAGTTAATTGATTTTATGGGATTTTATTTATTGCGAATGGAATTAGTGTGCACTGATTTTGTCTAAAATTTATACCAAAAAATCTAAATTTAAATACGACTGTATACCCATACATTATTAGCCGATTTCTGGTAAGGCCAAACACTAGGTAAATGGATGAGATTTTGTATGGCACAAAAGTAGGGATTTTCGATTGAGATAACGAGTCGAAACACGGAATTGGGGCAAAGCTTCTTAGCTTTTAATTCTCAAGTCACACCAAACACTGTCAAATCGAAGAGATAAAATGACCCAGTGTAAGTGCGGTTTTGGCCTTCGAAATTATGGCCGAAAATGTTCCAGACATTTTTCGGCATTCCCTCCGTCCTTGGAGGTCAGATGATTTCGCAGAGCCCACATGGATGTGCTCGCAACGATATCCCTATCTAAAAGCCAGTTCGACAATCCCTGTCTCTCGTTCATAAGCACGAAGCTATGCTTCACTCACCGAGCCAAAAGAGTGCTTGCACATTCCTAGCCGGACAGGCGTTAAGTAACAGCAAAGGGGGCGACCTTCAAACCCACTAAACCAGTACAAACGCTCAGATAAAACCCGTTAATCCTGAGCATGATTTACCTTAGCGGTCAGTATATGGTCTTGCCATTTTCCGTTAATTTTAAGATAAGACTTCGCGAGACCTTCTTTCTCAAAACCGAGTCGAGTCAGCAGCGCTTCGCTGCGAAGGTTCGTCGGAATATAGTTGGCCATAATTCGATGCAGCCCGAGCTTAGAAAACATGTGTTCGATACTCGCCTCGAGTATCTCTTGCATATAACCTTGCCCTTGATACTTTTCACTCAAGCCATAACCTAGGTTGCATGCTTGAAATATCCCGCCGATGATATTAGTAAAATTACAGACACCAATTACCTCGCTTCTCTCCTTATTCAGTGCGACCAACTTAAGAGCAGATCCAGCCTCATACATCATATAGCTTTCAATCAATGCTGCTTTCCAATGGCCAACACCATAGAAATCAGGCTCACGCTTTGGTTCCCACTGCGCTAAATGCTGTTTGTTGCGACAGTAATACTCAACCATCAAGGACGCATCATTAGGACCTAGCATCATTAAACTCGTGCGTGAAGTTTCAATAATAACTTTTGATTTCATATATATAATCAGTGTAACAAGTAGAAGCAGAGAAGATAACAGAAGCACGACTAGCTGACGAGGGAAAGCATCAGAATAAAGCGATAGCCAACCATGATTTATCAACAACATAACCAGCTTCTAGCGAATATCAATACTCAGCGCCATTAGATCCACAACCTGATTCAGGTTTCAATATATGCAGCCGTACATGAATTCACTTATGGTACCAAACACAGCCAAATCGAAGAGACGAAATGACTAAGTGTAAACTCGTCTGCGGCCTTTGCCAGCATGGCCACTCTCTGGCATCCATGTCACCGCGGCATTTGTGAATCCATTCACGTCAGATGCTGGCGAAAAGCCCACAAGGATGTGCTTGAACTACGTCCATGTCTAAAAACCAGTTCGTCGTCCATGCCTCTCGTTCGTTAGCGCTAAGCTACGCTTCACTCACCGTGTCGTAGAAGCGTTTGCACATTAGGTCGTTCTATCACATCCATGTGTTCACGACATTGGTGCATCCACCGAGGGTGATAATTTGCGATGAAGGGCTCCCCCCACTTAACCAATCCCAATCCAGCCATACGCTAAACCCTAAAAAACACAAAAAAGGAGCTAATGTTAGTTAGCTCCTCTCATCAAATCAGTGTTAATAGCAAACACCCACGCAAGCTAAATCCTTATAGCTAATTAAGCCAATCGCTAGCTAACGCAATGAATTAGCGCGATAAGTTAGCGCAGTTCCCACGCCCGATAACTCTTACCCTTGAGCTTACCTTTGACGATCTTATTGAGCGCCTTATTCAACACTTTACGATCAACGGCAACATAGGAGCGGAATTCGGTGATCTTAATCTTACCCACTTCGCAGCCTTCGATGCCGTTGTCACCCGTTAGGCAACCTAAGATATCGCCAGGACGTACTTTGTTCTTCTTACCACCGTCAATTTGAATCGTCACCATGCGAGGCTGAGGTGGATAGGTATCGAGTAAGCTTTCGCTCGGCAGCGCTTCATCAACGATGTCACGGCCGATTTCATCTTCAAGCAGTGCAATCTTATAGCCATCTTCATGATTATAAAAAGTATGCGCTGCGCCTTTGCTGCCGGCGCGGCCGGTACGGCCAATACGGTGAATGTGCACTTCAGTGTCGTAGGCAACATGGTAGTTGACCACCATATCCAGTGCATCGATATCCAGCCCGCGAGCGGCTACGTCAGTTGCCACCATCACGCTGGCACTCTTGTTCGCGAATCGAAGTAACATCTGATCACGATCGCGCTGCTCTAAATCGCCATGAAGGGCGACCACACAAAAGCCATCATTAGCCAATTTTGCGGCCACATCTTTGGTTTCGCGTTTGGTATTACAGAACACTACGGCACTTTCTGGCTTATGATGCAGTAGCAGCAGACGCAAGGCTTTCATGCGATCATTGTTATTACCACACTCATAAAAATGCTGGTCGATAGTGTTACCGTCATGGTTACCTTCCACTTTAACCATCACGGGATTCACCAAGAACTGTTCACTAATGGTTTGAATTTGCTCAGGGAAAGTGGCGCTAAATAGCAAAGTCTGACGTTCACGCGGCACTTCAAGCATGATGGCGTCTAGCTCTTTTTGAAAACCCATCTCTAACATGCGGTCGGCTTCATCGAGCACTAGCATGTTAACGTTCTCAAGATCTAAACGGCCGCGATCGAGATGATCGATAATACGACCTGGTGTACCCACAATGATGTGCGCGCCATGTTCTAGTGAGCCAATTTGTGGCCCCATAGGTACGCCGCCGCAAAGGGTTAAGATTTTAATATTGTGAATACCACGCGCCAAGGTACGTAGATCGGCTGCTACTTGGTCGGCCAATTCACGGGTTGGGCACATGACTAGTGCCTGAATACGAAAACGTTTTACATCAAGCTTATTCAGCAGACCTAAACCAAAGGCCGCGGTTTTGCCTGAGCCCGTTTTGCCCTGACCAATGACATCTTCGCCATTAAGGATCGCTGGTAAACTTTGCGCCTGAATAGGCGTCATGGATGCAAAACCTATGGTGGTTAAGGTATTGAGTAACTCTGGTTTTAACGGCAGGCTATTAAACCCAGTAGCAGTGTTTTTGTCGGCTTGGCTCACGGTATTTTCCTAGTCGGATCATGCTGAGCTAGGCCGAGTATTAATCGTGCGTGCGCAGCTAATCGAATGTTATCGCTTTTAGATAGGCTAGCTAACCCAACCACATCTATGATCACCAAATGCGTTAAGCCCTGCCCTGTATTGGCGGCGATTATAGCAATGTTTTACCGAAAGTGCGTTAGGTAAGAGTGGTTAAACGGGTTAATCAATAAAAAGCCCCTGCGCTTGGCCAGCATAAATGCAGCGCAGGGGTTAATATCAATCAGTATAAGATTTGAAGAGTTAAGCGTTGGCGAGTTCGGCCTCACCTTTATCGCTATCACTGTCTTTGGCATCGAGACGTTTAATTACTGCGCCATAGATAATTAGAGATACTGCTGAAACACTAGCAATACCGGCAAACACATACCAGATGTAGTGTGCATGTGATGAGGCTTCAACCCACAAAGCATGGTCGCTAAAGGTACGAGGATCTGGGCAATACGCTTCGAGCAAATATCCTGACAAACCAAAGCCTAGCAGTGAACTAATAAACGAATGCAGATGAGAGAAACCTAAGTACAAGCCCTCTTCGCCCTTAGGTGCCTGCAATGAAAAGTATTCCAAGAAACGAGGCGAAATAAAGCACTCCGCTAACCCTTGAAATACGATCCCTATGATCATCATAGCCGCAATAGGATGCATACCTAAAATGGTTTCACTGCCAGCAAACATATTGCCCGATGCCATTAATAGTGCCGATACTGGCATAATAAACATGCCTATGGTCATCGAAGAAAGCGCGCTACGTTTAGCCATCATTGCGGTAACCAGACTCACACACAAGAAGACTACCAGCGGATTCACGTTAGCGTACCAAGACGGCGATGAGCCTTCGCCTGCCATGCGTAACACATATTTTGGCATGGTGGCATAAAGCTGATGTTGCACCATCCAAAAGCCAGAAATGATCACAGTAAGCGAAATCAAACGGCCATTCGCCAGCACCTTAGTTAATGCTTGCCAAATTTGACCAAGGCTCTTGCCTGAGCGCTCGTTGTCGGTACTTTTAAAGAACAGGAAAATACTGACAAAAGCGATAAATGTCATGGTGGCAGCGAAGTAGTTGAGGTTAATTAACCCCAGATCGCCCATAGACTCACGCAGGGGTTTAACCACAGTTTTACCCGAAAACGCCCCTATATTAACCATCATGTAGAAAATAGAGAAACCTTTGGCACGCGTCTCTGTGGTCGTCGACAACGCAACGGTTCCGGTGATCACCGCCTTAATAAAGGAGCCACCGATCATGATGACGACTAAGATCGGAATAATCGCCCAGCGAATATCGGCTTCTCTCAAGCCATGGTAGACGGTGTCTTTACCGTATTCCACCAGCCCTTGAGTCTCGATTAATATCGGGAAAATGGCGAGTGACGCATAACCTATGGTCAATAGGCCAAACGCCAATAACAAGGCGCCTCTAAAGCCAATTTTGTCGGCCAGCGCGCCACTGAATGTGGGTAAGAAATAGAGACCTGCAGAGAAGGAGCCCGCAAGCCAAGCCGCTTCAACATCGCTAAAACCCAATATACGCGATAGATAAAGAGTGATAACAATAAACACGCCATAATAGGCGGCGCGCTCAAGTAGTTCGACCCCGTTAGCGATCCAGAACATCCGCGGAAAAACGGTTTTGGTGTTGCTGCTAGGTTTGGATGTGACTTTATTATTCATTTGATGTGATCCAAGATAAAAAACACATCAAACTACCGCGAGCCCAGTCACAACGCAACACTTGTAACCGCCATTAACAACTATTTTTCATTGATTGCGATCCATACCACATCCAATAACAGGCCTAGATCTGGGGCCAAATTCAACCATAGTTATTTAAGTTATAGTACTTTTTCGAACTAATTCTTTGCTGCTAATAACCTCAAATTTATCAGTCATTTCTATTGAGACATTCCGCTCCAGCATGGCGTTTCTCTCCTATACTTATTTCCATATAAGGAGAAAGCGCTATGCTAACACTCAATATTCGCCAAAAAGTTGTACTCGCTACTATCATATCAGTGGTTTTATCCATCTTTTTAATTAGTCTCTATGCGATGACTAATAGTCGCAACATCATCTTAGACGGCACCCTTAATCGAGAACTACCCGCTGCACTTGGCGAGGTCGCTAATGACGTCAATGGTCAACTGTTAACGCCGATAACTATCTCCAAAGTGATGGTGAATAATCTTAAATATCAATCTTATATTAACCAAAGCGAACCAAAAGATATTCAACCTGAACTGATCGAGTCACTTGCGAATATTCAGCAAAAATTCAATACCATTACCGCTTTCTTAGTCTCTAAAAATACAGGCAATTACTTTACTCACGAGGGCTTATTTAAAACCATTTCGCCAACAGACAGTCGCGATAAATGGTTCTATAACTTTCTCGCCAGTGGTAAAGAATATGATCTCGCCATTGATGTTGATGACCTTAACCATACCTTGACTTTATTTATTAATTATTTGGTCAAAATTAACGGTCAAGCTAGCGGTGTGGCTGGGGTGGGACTATCGCTGGACAGCTTAGCTAACAATGTTAGGCAGTATCATATCGGCGAGAATGGCTTGGTATTTTTAACCGACGGGAAAGGGATAATCAAAATCCACGCCGATACCGCCAACGTAGGTAAGAGTGTTAGCGAACTGGGCGATATCGATGTCAGTCAACTGATGAATCAAAAAGTGTTTGCAACCTCTGAATACCGCAAAGACGGTGTGGATACCTTAGTGGCGAGTCGTTATCTCGACACCATAGGTTGGTACCTGATTGCAGAAATACCCAAAGATGAGTTGTATGGCGCCATCAATGATGCAACTTGGTCGTTAGTGATTATGGGGATAGTACTGGCGCTAATTATCATGGTCAGCAGCACCTGGCTAATTAACCGCCTCATCGCCCCGTTTGGTGAGTTAGCCAAAATGCTCAAGTCTATCGGCGAAGGAGAAGGCGACCTGACCATACGGCTCGATGACACCCGAAAAGATGAGACCGGCAGTATGGCACAGGGGTACAACCAATTTGTTGGCTATCTTAGTAAAACCTTACAGAGTGTTTCTGCAACTGGGAATGATCTGTTTGATGCCGTCGAGCGCATAGATAATCAAGCCAAACATATGGAACATGAGATCAATGAGCAGGTGAGTAAAATTGAACAAGTGGCGACCGCAATCCATGAGATGGGTATGACAGCCGAAGAGATCGCAGGCAGTGCAAATAATGCCGCGCAAAATGCGCAAGTCGCCGATGAATCTGTCGGCCAAGGTAACCTGTCGGTGCAAAACACCATAGCCAGTGTCGCCACCATGAGTGAGCAGCTCAACCATACCAGCCAAACCATTAGTCAGCTGGCGGAAGATGCCAACTCCATTGATACCGTGTTAGAAGTGATCCGCGCAGTGTCTGAACAAACGAACCTGCTGGCGCTTAACGCTGCCATTGAGGCCGCTAGAGCTGGCGAACAAGGACGCGGTTTTGCTGTGGTCGCCGACGAAGTGCGAACCTTAGCATCACGCAGCCACGCATCAACTGAAGATATTCGTCATATCATCGAAAAGCTGCAAGCTAAAACCCGCGATGTAGTTGAAGCCATTGCCCAGAGCACCGCCTTAAGTGAACAAAGCCAGCAGGAGGCGATCACCTCTGGCGAACATCTGCAAAGTATCTCTGAGAATATTTTGGCAATGAATGAGATGAGTGTGCAGATCGCAACCGCAACCGGCGAACAATCGAATGTGGTCGGTGAGATTAACCCCCATGTTACCGCGATTGCAGATATCTCAAGAGCCAGCAGTGAAGTCGTACGCCAGACCTCTTTAGATTGTAGCGATCTGCGAGAGATGGCGGTGCAGCTAAACGAATTGGTATCACGATTTAAGTTTTAGTGAACCTTTCTCAGCCAAACGGCTTAAGTGCTTAACCTCGCTTAAGCCGTCGCATCTTTGGCCATTAATGGTTATCCTAGCTGCCATTAATTGACAATGTTTTATACCAATCAGTATAAGAAATAGAGTGTTAGAGATAATGACAAAAGCAAACATCAGCAAAGCTCAGCTAGTTGAGCAATTAATGCTGTGGAAAAACAAGCAGATCTCAGCCGAGCAATTACAAGATTGGATGGTAAGCCATTATGATCCCGATGAGGTCGATATTGGCTTAGGTGAGTGCGAATGGACTATTGAAGCGATGAATATCGTAATGAATGAATATGAGATAGCCAAGTTAGACAAGTTTCGCCAAGAGAATGCACAACTTGCCATCGATTTCATCGACACCGACGAATCACGCTTTAACCAAACCCGGCATCTATTCTTACAAGATGGTTTTAGAGACTAGCTTCTAGCTTCTAGCTTCTAGCTTCTAGCTTCTAGCATAGAGTAGACTCGGCGCGGCTATGGCTTAAACACACCGATGACGCCGCCTGTTGCCTTAGCGGCCACTTGCTCTTCGGTTTGCTGGTCGCGATAGTCGCATTCGACGCACTCAACGGTCTCAACGCCCTGCTCTTTAAATAAGACAATGGTGTCGGCCGCTTTACATTTAGGGCACTTTGCCCCAGCAACAAAACGTTTCTTGACTCTGATTCTACTCACGCTGCAATTAACCTGCTGACATAACAATAGCTGTGTTGATGGATGCATTTTGCCATAAGCAGATCAAAAAGACTCCAATTAGTTGGAAATAGTTCCGCCTAAAGAGTGGCTAAAATAGCCGTTTCTACGCTATTATCCTCTCCCAATTGTCTCCATGTAGTATCAAATCGACCGCAATGATCACCATTACTCAAGCGCAGCTTATTCGTGGCACCAAAACCTTATTGGACGAAACGTCACTAACCATCTATCCCGGGCATAAAGTGGGGTTGGTTGGTGCCAATGGCACAGGTAAGTCATCACTACTCGCCTTAATTTTAGGGCACTTGAGCTTAGATAAGGGTGAGATCAATGTTCCAAGCGGCTGGCAAATATCTACAGTGGCACAGGAAACGCCAGCGCTGGATGTCAGTGCGCTGGAGTATGTTATCGATGGTGACCGAGAATATCGTCAGCTTGAGCAGCAGCTGCATCAAGCCCAACTAGATGACGATGGCCATGCAATCGCGTTACTCCATGGAAAGATCGATGCCATTGGCGGTTATGCTATTCATTCTCGTGCAGCAAGCTTATTAGCTGGCTTGGGGTTTAGTGAAAGTGAGCAAAAAAATCCCGTTAAGAGCTTTTCCGGTGGTTGGCGCATGCGCCTTAACTTGGCCCAAGCACTATTGTGTCGCTCAGAACTACTACTCCTCGATGAGCCAACCAACCATTTAGATTTAGATACCATGTATTGGCTTGAAGGTTGGATTAAGTCTTATCAGGGCACACTAATCTTAATCAGTCATGACAGAGACTTTATCGATGCGATTGTCGACGAGATAGTCCATGTAGAGCACCATAAACTTAACTACTACAAAGGTAATTACAGCGCCTTTGAACGTATTAGAGCCGAGCGCATGGCGCAGCAACAAGTGGCTTTTGAGCGTCAACAGAAAGAACGCTCGCACATGCAGTCATTTGTCGACCGTTTCCGCTATAAAGCCAGTAAGGCTAAGCAAGCGCAGAGTCGCCTAAAAGCACTCGAACGCATGACTGAACTCTTGCCCTCTAAAGCCGATAGTCCATTTTATATGGAGTTCAGAGCACCTGAGGCGCTCCCTAACCCATTGGTAAAAATGGAGCAGGTCTCAGTGGGCTATGGCGATAAAGCCATCTTAAATCATGTACACCTAAACTTAGTCCCTGGTGCGCGTATCGGCCTACTTGGCCGTAATGGCGCGGGTAAATCGACACTCATTAAGTTGTTATCTGAACAGCTTAAGCCCATGAGCGGTATCTATGAAACCAATCCAGGGCTTAATATTGGTTACTTCGCTCAGCATCAAATTGAATTTCTCCGCTTAGATGATTCGCCATTGCAACATCTAAGTCGTCTATCACCTAATCATAGAGAGCAAGAGCTGCGCGACTTCTTAGGCGGCTTTGGTTTTAACGGTGATATGGCGCTCGCTCCTGTCCGTCCCTTCTCTGGCGGAGAGAAGGCGCGCTTAGTGTTAGCGCTGCTGGTATGGCAACGCCCTAACCTATTGCTGCTCGATGAACCCACCAACCATCTAGATCTTGAGATGCGTCATGCGCTGACGATGGCGCTGCAGTCATTTGAAGGTGCAATGATCATCGTTTCCCACGATAGGCACCTGTTGCGCCTCAGTTGCAGCGATTACTACTTGGTCGATCAGGGCGAAGTGCGCAGCTTCGATGGCGATCTGGATGACTATCATCAGTGGTTACTCGATGCCGCCAAGAGTGAAAATAAGAGCGAAACTGCGCTAGAGGCATCACCGGCTCAAGATAAAAAATTGCAAAAACGTCTCGAAGCGGAATTAAGACAAAAACTTTCGCCCATGAAGAAAGTGCAAAACAAACTGGAAAAAAGCCAGCAGCAGTATACCGAAAGGTTAAGTGAGCTTGAGAATATGCTCGCAGATACCAGCTTGTATGATGCCGATAATAAAGCCAAGCTCACCGAGGTATTAAGTGAGCGAACTAAGCTAACTCAGGCCCTTGAAGAGAGTGAACTCGAATGGCTTGAACTGCAAGAAGAGATCGAGACGGTAGAGCAAAGTGTCAAAGCCGAGTTAATCTAAGCGGCCAATACTCACAGATCTAAACATTTATTTGTAACAAGGATGACAATAATGACCTATCTAAACCACTTCGATTTGTCGCTATGGCAAGAGTGTGATGGGCTTTATGCCAAGCTGCAGGAAGCGTGTATTAAATTACAAGACGCGCACGGCGTTAACGTTAATCTGCTGCTACTCTCCCGTTGGCTAGACAGCCAAAGTTATTGGCTCAGTACCGACGCATGGCAGCAACTTTTTGAGCAAATAGACAGGTGGGAGCAGCGGATATTACAACCTTACCGCCGCCTTAGAAAACTAAGTAAACACAATCTAGCAGAGAATGAATATCAGCAAATGCTCGATGTTGAATTGATGCTAGAGCGTAAAGAACAAGGGCTGATTTTACATAAGTTAAGACAGTATGCGGCCGAAGAAACCTCGCATAATCTGCCACGCTATCTTAGTTTGTTTGGTATCGACGCAAACCTTTACCCGGAGCTTTTGAGTTCCTGAGGTAAAGTGATCTGAAGTAAATTAAACTAAGTAAAGTTGAGCTGAGGAACCTACATCAGCTTTTTGACTTAAGCTCTTCCGCCAGCAGTGTCGCGTTTCTTGCGGTGATCCCATAAATTGACAGCTGCGGATTAGCGCCTAAGCTGGTTGGAAATAACGAGCCATCCATCACCGACAGATTTTCAAAGTAGTGTGAGCGCCCTTCGCTGTTCACCATCGACATCTTAGGGTCTTCTCCCATTGGGCAACCTCCCATCACATGTGCACTCGCCACTATGGTTTTTAGCGGTGCTAAGTTCATCTCTGCAATCGCTTTTTTGGCTTGTGGCCAACTTGATAGCATCGACATGCCCTCGCTGATGGGTAATACTTTTTCGGCACCAGCGGCAAATTGAAGCTCTGCCATGCTGGCAAATGCCCGTCGAGCCGCTTCCCAGAAAGCATTGCTGAGAGGGTAGTCTAGGGTAAATCCGTGTTCAGTTAATTCGACCTGTCCACCTTGGCTATCGGGATGATAACCATCTCTGACCAAGGCAATCGTGACTTGAAGTTGATTAAACTGCGCCATCAGATCCGCATGGCTTTGGCCATAACCTAAGGTTTTCGACGCGATTAAAATCGGGTGAACAGGCGGTACTTCCAGCTTGTAACCCAGATCGCCAGCGGCCCCATTTTGCCAAACAAATTGATCTGAATAGATAGATTGCGGCGCACCGCTATGACCGTTAATCGCATCGTTAAACAGCGCACCACTCAGTACCGTTGGGTGTAAAAAGGTCCGTTTGCCGATAATGCCGTAGGGATCGGGCAGTTTAGATCGCATCATCAAGGCAGGAGTATGAATCGCGCCGGCACTCAAGATGTAATGTTTGGCCTTAAATAACAACTCAACGCCAGTAGGCGTTAATGTTTCACTGAGTGCTTGGGCCTTCAATCCAAAAATTTTATCTTGGTGATATTCAATTTTGGCCACTTTTGCACGGCTAACTAAGGTGGCTCCACGCTCTAACGCCGCTGGAATGGTAGTCACCAACATCGATTGCTTCGCATTAACAGGACACCCCATACCGCAATATCCCGTATTCCAACAACCAGCCACATTACGTTTGATCACTGTGTGATCCCAACCTAATGCCTCACATCCCTGCTTTAGCGCCATATTGTTACGATTGGGCTCAAACTCCCATTTACTGATATTGAGTCGCTGTTCCATCTTGGCAAACCAAGGGGCAAGTGATTCTGTGGATAGCCCCTTAACAGATTTCTCTTTTGCCCAAAACGCTAATGCATTATCAGGTGTACGGATCGATGTAGTCCAATTAACTGTGGTTGAACCTCCCACCGCCCTGCCTTGAAATATCCCAATCGCTTTATCTTTGGTTTTCATCGACGCAGCTTGTTGATAGAGGTTTGGATAGGCTCGTCGCTCCTCCATATTAAAGCTCTCGGACGACTTCAGTGGCCCGCCTTCGACAATGATCACCGATAAGCCAGCTTCAGCCATGATCTCTGCAGCTACGCCGCCACCTGCGCCACTACCAACGATAACCACGTCGGCTTCGAGCGTTAAGGGAGTGCTAACTTGGCTGGCATCAATATGATTCCAGCCCTTGGCTAAACCTTCTACTATGGGATCTTGTATGGCCAAGACTCTACCTCCGAGCTGAATAATCTTTTTATATTATGAAGTGACAAACCGACGATAGCGGGTTAGCCGAACAAGATGGGCTTCTCATAATTTAATCGCCCCCAATGCTCTGGACAAGCGTAATAACTGGCCATCACCAGCTCTCTTAATCCTTGGTAAGCGATTACCATCATATCGAGATAACTCGATCGCCATTTTTCTAACATCTCGATGAGTTCATGGGGCGATCTAAGTAGCAGCGGTGTCATACTGCCAGTGAGCAGCAGTAATCCCAGACGAGATTCTAGCAGTGTTAACAGTTGTTCCAACTCCTCGCGAGCATCTGCGGGTAACAAGGCCACCGTTGCCACAATTGCATCTATAGTACGGTTTTGCGCCGCTACTCGTAAGGATCCAGTTTGTGGTAGAGCGCCATCAAGAAACACGGGGACAAGTAAGCTAAATACCAGTCGATGCTCACTATCGAGATTCTTGTTCACGCCCACGTAGGAAGGACTGTAGAGATTAACCCCGATCGCTAGCGCTCCTGTCCCCGCGAGAGCCGTGACTAAAAAAGTACGTCTATTCATTGTCTCCGCTATCCTTAATATTACGCCGTGGATGTTAGGCCAAAAGGTGCCTTAATTTCAGTCCAAGGATCTGTGTTACACTAGCGTTACTTCTCATAATTAAACACACGTTTTAATATTCAGCAATAGCCAATGATGACAAAGCCTCTATTTACGCCACCATGGTGGGCGAGAAACCCTCATATCCAAACGATCCTGCCTGTACTGACTAAGGTGGACAGACCTGAGTTAACAAGGCAACGGCTGGAGCTAGATGATGGTGATTTTATTGATCTCGATTGGCTGGGTACGCCAACTCAAGGTAACCCCATAGTCATACTGGTTCATGGCCTAGAGGGAAGCGCTGACTCACATTATATTAGGCGCCTTCTCACCATGTTGGCTGATAAGGGCATATGTGCAGTCGTCCATCACCATAGAAGTTGCTCGGGTGTCACCAACCGTCTGGCTCGAAGTTACCACAGTGGCGATACTCAAGACTTACACACCAGCTTAACCATGATTGCAGCGCAATATCCTAATAGCCCGATATCCGCAGTGGGCTATAGCCTTGGCGGCAATGTATTGACCAAGTATTTGGGTGAACACAGAGAGACAAGCCTAGTTAACGCTGGCGTGATCGTATCGGCCCCATTGCAACTCGGCGCCTGCGCAACAAGGCTCAAGAGTGGCTTTTCAAAAGTCTATCAGAGTTACTTAATCAAGCAGCTACAACAAAAAGTGCATGATAAACTCAGCCTTCCAAACCTAAATACCCAAATGCCTGTCACACAAGCTGAAGTGGCCCAATTAACCACCTTTCATCAATTTGATGACAGGGTGACGGCGCCACTGCATGGATTTACTGGCGTTGAAGATTATTACCAGCGTGCCAGTGGCCTTCCCTATTTGCGCCATATCACCAAGCCAACACTGGTGATTCACGCTAAAGACGATCCCTTTATGAATGATGAAGTGATCCCAGCCCACGATGATTTAGCCCCAGCCGTCACCTATGAACTGCATAGCAACGGGGGACACGTTGGCTTTATTGATGGGGGTAGTCCCTTGCATCCCAAATACTATTTAGAAAAACGTATTCTCCACTTTCTGTTCGGCTAAGGATAAAAACCATGTTAGTGCCATATCAGTCGTTATTGCAGCTTCCCCAAGCAACATTGGAGAACTTAATAAAAGAGTTTTTATTGACCCAGATGGAAGATGGCAGTTTTGCTGCGATGGATGATCACGCGATGGCGAGTGCTATAGCACAATGTAAGCAAGCATTATCGCGCTCTGAACTTGTGGTGGAATACAGTGAAGATGACGAATCTATAGCGATTCGACACAAAGATAACACGCTTGCGCAGCACCCATGAATTAACAGGGAGATTGACCTTTAACGGGTCTGTGCCGTATAACTATTGCTCCACCGCTGCTTTGCAACGGTGTCTATTTTCAGCGTTTCTTAGGTAAATAAATGTCAGCTAAACACCCTATTATTGCCGTTACAGGCTCCTCTGGAGCCGGCACAACAACCACGACGACAGCGTTCAGTCATATATTCCGTCAGCTCGGAATCAATGCTGCCGTGATCGAGGGAGACAGCTTTCATCACTACACCCGCCCAGAGATGGAGTTGAAAATTCGTCAGTCTCAAAATGAGATCAAAAATATCAGCTATTTTGGCCCTGAAGCCAATGACTTCCCGAAGCTAGAACAGTGTTTCAGAGACTATAGTGCAACGGGTCAGGGGGAGACTCGCTCCTACTTACACACTTTTGATGAGGCGGTTCCCTTCAATCAAATGCCGGGCACCTTCACCCAGTGGCGTCCACTGCCAGAAAACACCGACATGCTTTATTACGAAGGCTTGCATGGTGGCGTAGTTACCGAAGAGTGCGACGTCGCACAGCATGTCGATCTGCTTATTGGCATGGTGCCTATTGTTAATCTTGAGTGGATCCAAAAAATCATTAGAGACACCTCAGACAGAGGTCATAGCCGCGAAAAAGTGATGGGGTCAATAGTGCGTAGCATGGACGATTACATCAATCACATGACACCACAATTTTCGCGAACCCATATTAATTTTCAACGCGTACCAACGGTAGATACCTCAAACCCGTTTAGTGCCAAAACGATCCCCAGCTTAGATGAGAGCTTTGTAGTGATACGTTTTCGCGGCATAAAGAATGTCGATTTTCCCTATTACTTAAAGATGATCGATGGCTCGTTTATGTCTCGCATCAATACCTTGGTTGTGCCTGGTGGCAAGATGTCCTTGGCAATGGAGTTGATATTAACACCGCTGATCCGCGATCTATTAGAGAAGAGACAGCATCTGCTCGACTTAGATAATGAATAGTGATGCCGAGTTCAGGTGAATTAACTTAAGCTTCGTTTAAGTCTGTAGGCGTAGACTTATCGTTATCGGGATTTCAGGCGAAAGACTGATAGTTAGTATACTCTTGGGAGTGAATTCCCCCATCTTGATCTGTTTGCTTCCTTGAGTATGCTAGCGTCCCTAATCCCCCTCTTGTCATCCCGTCAGTAATACCAAAGACAAACGTCCATTAATTTTACGCAAATAAAAACGCCAACCTCTCTCGACATTGGCGCATTACACTCTAGTTTACATAAGCTGGAGTTGAGTAACTACTCACTCAAAGGGATCACTTCTCGATAGGGTTTTTGTTGCTGATAATGAAGTAGCCTAGCTTCAAACTCATCGTAACGATTATACTCAGCCGTATGCTTCAAGGCCTCAATGGCGCGCTGCTGAGTGTTGATCGCCGAAGCATAATCACCAATTTCCGCATAAGCGGCGGCTAAGTTATCTAAATTAGTCGGGTCTTGATTATTGGCGGCAACGAGTCCTTTACCTATCTCAATGGCCTTGTCACCATTGCGATACTCAGGCTCTGGACAGGTAGATAATATCCACACCACATTCCCAAGAGAAACATCATCACCTACGGCTAAAAATCGATCAACCGCCTTGCCACAGTTACGTTCGATCCCTTGGCCACCAGCGGCATAAATAAAACCAAGGCGAAATTGGGCCCATTTATCATCTTTTGCGGCGAGTTGCTGATACCAATGTTCAGCTAAGGCAAGATCTCGTTTGATGATTTTTCCATCGAAGGCCAAATCAGCGATAGTTTGAGCGGCTTTCAAGTGACCCTGTTCAGCCGCCTTTATAACCCAATTCACCCCGAGATTTTGATCTTGTTCTACAAAACGTCCCGAGAGATACATTAAACCCAGTAAAAACTGCGCCTCAGATTCTCCCTGAGTCGCCTTAAGCTGAATATGGGCTAACTTGCTTGCTTTCAACGATTGCTCTGTCTGCGGAAGAGAAAATGCCAACACACCTTGACTGACTGATATGCCAACCAATAACCCAACAGTCATTATCCAAGCACTAATTTTCACGATTTACTTTATCCTAGACTAATCCATCAACGCCGCACAATCGTTAATAGGTTCAATCTCGACTCTGAAGTTGTTTCAATCTGACATTAACATAAAACGAATGCAGGACAACGTTAGCAATAATTAACCTCTCAAGTCGAGAGAAAAGCACATTAAAGTGCTTTTAATCTCCTTGTAGCCATATTCGAGTAAAGACAGCGAGACTGAGTTAGATGTGATTTACGCAGCATTGTCACGCAAATAACATCCAGTTTTTAAGGTATTAGTTGACATATATTACTAATGTATCAAAATGAACCTTCATATATGAGTGGCAGTAGAATTGAGTAGCACCTTGAATATTTACGGTAAAGTTTGATCTCCAACGAGGTTTTTCTAGCTCAATTGACGTAATCTGCTTATTTAGCATATTCTTGTATTTACATTAATCAGTCGAGGAACACAGGCATGGCTCTGATTGGTAAGCCTAAACCGGATCCAACTTTGGAATGGTTTTTATCACACTGTCACATTCATAAATACCCAGCCAAAAGCACTCTGATACATGCAGGTGAAGACTCTGATACTTTGTATTACATCGTTAAAGGTTCTGTCGCTGTCTTGATTAAAGATGAAGAAGGTAAAGAGATGATCCTCTCTTACCTCAACCAAGGTGACTTCATCGGTGAACTAGGTTTGTTTGAAGAGCAAGCTGAGCGTACTGCATGGGTTCGTGCGAAACAAGCATGTGAAATTGCAGAGATCTCATATAAGAAATTCAAGCAACTTATCCAAGTTAATCCTGAAATCTTAATGAAACTGTCTTCGCAGATGGCGTATCGTTTACAAAGCACCAGCCAAAAAGTAGGCGATCTTGCCTTCCTCGATGTTGCTGGTCGCATTGCGCAGACTTTACTGCACCTAGCTAAGCAACCAGATGCTATGACCCATCCTGATGGAATGCAGATCAAGATCACTCGTCAAGAGATTGGTCAGATCGTTGGTTGTTCACGTGAAACCGTTGGTCGTATCCTTAAAATGCTTGAAGAACAAAATCTTATTCAAGCGCACGGTAAAACAATCGTGGTATACGGCACTCGCTAAGCTAGTATTAAGTTAGATTTAAGAGATCTTATATAAAGTGGCCTGACATCTTGTCAGGCCATTTTTTTAGGACAGCGTTAGTGAAACCGATATACACTGTTAGCGCATTAATGCTCTCACTCATATCTGTCTCGTCGATTCAGGCGCTGCCGCTTATCGAACTGGAACACAATCAAGCTAAACAGCTTGTTAGTGAAGGCAAAATTGTCTCTCTCGACTTTGCACTTACCCATATGGAGCGTTATTGCTCTGGTAAATTACTTGATGCCCATCTTTATCAAACCCAAGGCGAGTGGCATTATGATCTGCAGATACGTAGTGACTCAGGAGAGATGATCTCATTGAGTATTGATGCGACAACGGGTAAACCACAACAATACACCCAGCTCCCCATCGCATGTCGAATCGACAAAAAATAACCCTATGCTACATCCAGTAAATTAAAGGGTGTATTATCTGATTAACCTAAACATTGACCTAATGTTCAGTCAGTCACTTACAACCTAAAAATAGGTAGATGCTTACTATGAAATTGCTGCTAGTTGAAGATAATCCCCTTTTAGTTGAAGAGCTCGCAAAGCAGCTCAAACAAGCTGGCTATGTCACCGACGTCACAGATAAAGTCAGTGAAGCAGACTACCTGACCAAAGAGACTCACTATGATTGCATCATTCTTGATATTGGCCTTCCCGACGGTAATGGATTAGATCTGCTGCAAAAATGGCGTACTCAAGGGCTAAACACACCAGTGATCATGCTAACTGCACGCAGTCAGTGGCACGAAAAGGTCGAAGGCTTTAACGCCGGCGCCGACGATTACCTTGGCAAACCATTTCATACCCAAGAGTTACTGGCTCGGATCCATGCTCTGATCAACCGCGCGCATGGCAAAACCAACACACCGACCAAAGAACTGAGTTTCGAAGGCGTTGTCTTAGATGAGAATCAGCAAAGCGTAATGGTGGGAGAGCAAAATTTTGAACTTACTGCCATGGAATTTAGACTGCTAAAAATCTTTTTAATGTCACCTAAAAAGCTACTATCTAAAGCATTATTGACCGATAAACTATATCAGTTTGATGATGAAAAAGAGAGCAATGTAGTCGAAGTTTATGTTACCCATCTGCGTAAGAAACTCGGGAAAACCGCTATCGAAACTCGGCGAGGCCAAGGATATATCTTCCATGGCCTGAAACAATGATATCGATTCGGACTCGGCTAAGCCTATGGTTATCGGCTTTAGTGATCATCTCCACCTTCGTGGCAATTGTCATTTTTGAGTCCATGTTGCGACAAGCGTTTCATGACTCAATTATTGCCCGCTTAGAAGAAGATCTACAGCAAGTATTGGTTGCTATCACCTTTGAAGATGGCGAGATAAGCATAGACAATAGCCAACTCTCCAGTTTCTATAAACCTGTCTATTCTGGCCGCTATTATCAACTCAATGTGGATGATATCGAGCTGAGATCTCGTTCTCTGTGGGATCAACGCCTAGATGTTCGCCCGCTGACAAAAGGTCAAACCCGGGTTTGGCAGACAAAAGGCCCTCAGAATCACGACATTCAACTGCTTTCAATCGGCATCAGTAGTAAGACTGCGAATATACAAACGACCCTGACAGTCGCTCAAGACTTGAGTATTGGCCGTCAAGTATTCACCCAAGTCTACGGCACTAAGTTAGGGGTTAACCTCGCCATGTTAGTGGCCATGGTTTGCGGTATTTTTATTGTTTTAAGGCAATCGTTCAAACCAATAAGTGCCATGCAGCAAGCACTCATCAGGCTACGCGAGGGTGAGATCACCTCATTAGACATCAACAAGATCCCTCCCGAACTTGCACCGATTGCCCAAACATATAACGAGTTACTGCAATACGCGAGTAAACAGATGGAGCGTAGCCGTAATAACTTGGGTAACCTTAGTCATGGCTTGAAGACACCACTCGCGGTAATGCAACAGCAAGTTGAAACTCTTGCTTTGAAAGATCCAGACTCGGCCATTGCACTGCAAAAACAGCTAGATCAAATTCATAAGATGATCGAACGTAAATTAGCTGCGGCGCGAATAACCGGTGACATGCTGCCTGCCGCTCAGATGCAACTGCCAAAAGATCTGCTCGACCTGACTCAAACATTAGATAAAGTGCATCAAGCAAAACAGGTGATTTGTCAGTTTGAGATCCCCGATACCATTCCACGTCTGCCTATCCACCGTGAAGATGGCATGGAGTTAATAGGTAACTTACTCGATAACGCCTACAAATGGGCCAATTCACAGGTATCCATTAACGTCATCAACAAGGGCGATAATATTGAGTTTATTATTGAAGACAATGGCCCAGGGGTCCCGAATGACGAGCTATCATTGCTTACAGGCAGAGGAAAGCGTCTAGACGAAGCCATTATGGGTCATGGTTTAGGGCTTTCGATTGTCAAAGATATTGCCGAACAATATGAGATTAAACTGGCCTTCGATCGCAGCCACGCTCTCGGTGGATTAAAGATCAGCTTACTGTTTAAGAAACAGTAATTGTTATAGTTAATAAAAAAGCCGATGAATTAACATCGGCTTTGTTTTTTCATCAATATGTTTACATCGCATTCGTGCTTTCAAAAATCTTGTCAGCAGAAGCCGCCACAAAGCCTGTGTAGAGCTCACCGTCTGCTTTTGGATAACGTAGGGCAAACTCATAGAAACAGCTTGGAATACGCTTTACGGTGTCTTTAAAGGCCACATCAATCTTATCCGCCATGGTTGAAGATTGTTCAAGCAACACCTCGGCAGATCCTTTCACTTCACCACCGACGCTGTTTAGCACAAAGCCAGCCTGTTTAAGCGCATCATTGACTTCAACTATGGTATCGAAACCTGGAAGATGGTTAATCGAGACCGTAAAGTGGTTTGCACGATAGCCAAATGCGGCTACCCATGCGGCATATTCACTTTCGGCAAGCAATGCTTCATAGGTGCTAGAATCTAATTCCCAGTGGCGACCAGAATATAGGAAGTTGTCGGCGGTAGTAGCAGCCTCTTCAACTTGATCAACCAACCCCTTTATTGTGGCTTGTAGTTCAGGACTAAACTCTTCAACCATCAATTCAGAAATAAAAACCTTTGGCTGAGTCGGATCTGAATGCTCAAAGTGCTTCGCCTTTAGCTTCTTCGCTTCGAAGTGATAATCACCACATGCTACATATCCGATTGACTCGAAATGCTTCGCCAGTACGCTCAAGTTTACTTTATCAATATTAAAGGTACGTAGCGCAATATGATCGTTAATAATGTCGCCACCTTTGGCCAGTAATTGGTGTACTTTCGCCGCGGAAGGCGTCATCTCAACATAATCTTCCCATAAGGAAGCAAATAGTTTATTTACATCTGTGTGCATCAATTTAATCCTCAACGGTATCCTAGTGCCAATCATTAGCTCTCGCCACGTTAGCATTATTGTTATCACGATATTAACTAATACCAATCAGCATAAGAAAGTGATCTACTCAGCGTGTTTTTTGGCAACTAATTCAAGGCGAATGGATGATGGAATGGTTATTCCCTTGTGAGGCCATTCAACGCAGAAGTAGGAAGCCAAAAACACGCCTAACAGGCGAGTTTTAGCGCTTTCGATACTGTGTTAACGAGTTTGACCGTAGAACAACTATGCTCTTCACTCGTTGCCTTGCCTCATAAGCGCTAAATTCTCGCTGAGCGATAACATCTTTATACTAATTAGTATAACCAGAGTACAGCGTCATCTCTTTAATATACGAGCTATAAAAATGGGATATCTCAATAAGATATCCCATCATTTCATATTAAACAGTTAAGCCTGGACTTAAGGTTGCTGGCAGGCTAACAGCATCGGCTTCGACCGAAGCCACTGGATAAGCACAGTAATCTGCGGCATAGAATGCACTCGCTCTGTGATTACCCGAGGCGCCGACGCCACCAAATGGTGCCGCGCCAGACGCGCCAGTAATCTGTTTATTCCAGTTAACTATGCCCGCTCGAATACGCGCGAGGAAATATTCGTAATCATCGCGGTTATCGGCCAAAATGCCGGCAGAAAGACCATAGCGAGTATCGTTGGCCAGCTTAATCGCTTCATCGAAATCGCTGTAGCGAACCACTTGTAGCAATGGACCAAAATACTCTTCATCAGGCAGTTCAATCACCTGAGTGACATCGATAAGGCCTGGTGAAACCAAGCCTGTACCCACCTCAAGATGAGTGAGTTCAACCAAGGCGGTGCCGCCTAGGTTAATTAAATTGCGTTGTGCTTCAACCATACCTTTAGCCGCTGCTTCAGAGATCATCGATCCCATAAATGGCTGAGGCTGAGCGTTCCACGGACCCACTTTTATCAGCTTAACGGCTTTGGTCAGTTCAGCTAATAGCGCATCCCCTTGGGCTCCCTTTTCTACGTATAGACGGCGAGCGCAGGTACAACGCTGCCCCGAAGAGATGTAAGCCGACTGAATGATGTCATGCACCGCGGCTTTAGTATCTTCAACCCCTTTGATAATAAGCGGGTTATTGCCGCCCATTTCTAGGGCTAAAATCTTACCTGGGTGGCCTGCATATTGTTGATGTAAAATATGCCCCGTGCGCGAACTACCGGTAAAGAATAGACCGTCAATCTGAGGATGTGAGGCCAATGCTTTACCCGTTTCGACTTCGCCTTGAACTAAGTTGATCACACCAGCTGGAAGCCCAGCTTGCTCCCAAAGCTTGAGCATTAGTTCTGCCGTTTTTGGGGTGAGTTCTGAAGGCTTAAACACCACGGTATTGCCCGCAAGCAAGGCAGGAACAATATGACCATTAGGTAGGTGACCTGGGAAGTTATATGGTCCAAATACCGCAACAACGCCGTGCGGCTTATGGCGCAATACCGCTCGTCCCGCTGGCGTGTCGCTTTCGCTGGTGCCTGTACGCTTGTTATACGCCGCAACCGATAAGCCAATCTTACCAATCATGGCACCCGCTTCTGTAGCGGTTTCCCACTGAGGCTTGCCTGTTTCTTGGGCAATAGTTTCGGCGATCTCAGTCTTGTTGGCATCTAGCTGATCACGGTAAGCCTCGACAATCGCTAAGCGACCTTCAAGACCAAGCATAAACCAGTCGAACTGCACATTACGTGCAGCCTCAACCGCGTTGTTAACTTGCTCTGCTGTCGCCGTTTTACTGTGCCAAATAATTTCATTATTAGCAGGGTTTTTCGATGTCACATCGTGACCAAGACCGGCAACCCACAGGCCGTTAATAAATTGACTCATTATAAATTCCTAAATTGCCAAGACGCGGATCTGCTCACCCTGGGCAACCATCAATGCGGTTGCTAGTTCGGATGAAATAGTCACTTCATCGGTTTCATCACTGACCAGCAAATTTGCCGACGTCGCGCGATAATCCGCTAACAAAGTATTTGAGAGGATAAAACTGCTTTTTGATTCTGGCATATCACCGATATTCACGGTCAATAAACGACTCTCTCTAACCGCACGAATATCGTTAAGGTTACACTCTACCGTTGGGCCACCATCGAAAATGTCGACGTAGCCACGGCATCTAAAACCTTCCGCTTGAAGTAGATTCAATGCTGGACGTGTATTGGTGTGCACTTCGCCAATCACCTTCTGCGCTTCTTCAGGCAGCAAGCAAACATAGACGGCATTTTTAGGCATCATCTCGGCCATAAAAGCCTTTTGCCCAAGACCCGACAAGTAGTCCGCTTGCACAAAATCGATTCCTAAGAAGTTCTTCTGTAACCAGCCATAAAAAGGTGAATTACCTTCTGCATCGCTCTCACCACGCATCTCTGCAATCACCACATCACCAAAACGGGCGGCATGTTGCGCTAAAAAGAGAAAGCGGCTACGTGACAGCATACGGCCGTTATTATTTTTACGATAAGACTCACGTAAAAACAGCGTACACAACTCAGCAGAACCAGTGTAATCGTGGCACAACGTTAGCGTTTCAACTTCGTTACGTACGTCTATTTGTTCTGAATAATAAACTTCAGTGCCTAAGCGGTAATGATAAAACGCATCCACCATGCCTACCGCCGCTTCCAGACCACAGGTACCGACCACTTCACCAGTCTCGGTATCTTCGAGCACCATGAGATAGCCTTCATCAAATGGCTTTTCGATCTGTTTAACAAATGACGCCTCGACGCGAGCAATTTTACTTCTTAATAGCGCTTCGTTGACGGGTAAAGACGTGAATCCATGACCTGATTCCACAGCGATTTGATATAGAGCCTCATAATCGCTGGCACGAATGGGACGGATAATTAACATCTTTGGTCTCCTCAGTTTTGCTCGTCACTCAAATGCTAACCCCTGTTAAACATAAGACAGGCATTTAGCATCTGAGGTTCAAGTATTTCTACTGACAAAAAAAAGCGCGAATAACCTATCCGCGCTTAATCTATCTATTAGCCAGCAACCACTTTCGCTACTGCACGTTCGAAGCGAGCAAGACCTTCGGCAATATCGGCCTCAGGAATAACCAGAGAAGGGGTAAAACGAATAACATTTGCACCAGCAATTAGCGTCATTAAGCCTTCAGCGACAGATGCAACCAGGAACTCTTTAGAACGACCTTGATACTGCTCATTCAATACAGCACCGATCAGTAGACCCTGTCCACGGACCATTTCAAAAACATGGTACTTGTCGTTGATCTTGTTCAGACCATCGCGTAGCAGTTGTTCGCGACGCTTAACACCATCAAGTACTTCTGGCGTATTCACAACATCTAGCACAGCATTACCGATAGCACAGGCTAATGGGTTACCACCATAAGTGGAACCGTGAGTACCAATTTTAAGATGTTCAGCGATCTCATTGGTGGTTAACATAGCGGCGATTGGGAAACCGCCACCTAAGGCTTTAGCTGTGGTTAAGATATCTGGCACAACGTCATTACGCATATAGGCATATAGTTCACCTAAACGACCAACACCGGTTTGTACTTCATCGAAAATAACCAATGCATTGTGCTTATCGGCAAGGGCGCGTACGGCTTTCAAGAATTCAATGTCCGCATCGATAATGCCACCTTCGCCTTGAAGCGGTTCTAGCATAATCGCACAAGTCTTATCAGACACTTCTGCTTCTAACGCGGCAATATCATTGAATGGTAAATGGGTAATGCTCTGTGGCTTAGGACCAAAACCATCTGAATAAGCCGCTTGTCCACCGACACTAACGGTAAAGAAAGTACGTCCATGAAAGGCTTTATCGAAAGCGATAATTTGATCTTTTTCAGCACCAAACTTCTCTAAAGCGTAACGACGAGCCAGTTTCAACGCGGCTTCGTTTGCTTCCGCGCCAGAGTTAGCAAAATACACTTTATCAGCAAAGGTCGCATCGACCAGCTTAGTTGCTAGTGCTAACGCAGGCTCGTTTGTCATAACATTAGAAAGATGCCAAAGCTTTTCGCCTTGCTCTTTTAGTGCGCTCACAAGCGCGGGATGACAATGACCTAAACAGTTAACAGCAATACCGCCTGCGAAATCGACGTATTCGTTGCCATCCTGATCCCAAACTCTGCTTCCCTCTCCACGCACAGGAATAACAGCAGATGGTGCATAGTTAGGCACCATTACTTCATCAAATTGGGCTCTGGTTAACGTATTGTTCACACTCATTCCTCTCATCCTTTATTTGTTGCCGATGGCTAAAAAGCCTGTCGTACCCGTCTTTTATCTTAATGATTGCCTATAGCGGCGACGGTTGTTTAGTTATCTTAAGTGACATTAATAACGAAAATGTGATCAAAATACCAGTTTCTTACACTCTAGGTAATGATAGGAAGCATGATTAGTGCATAAAGATTTGAGCTTAAGAGTTATACAAGCGTTTACTGTGGGGGTTTTCGGCATAATTAGTCATAAAAAAGTTTATTTGCGACCATATTTACTAAGCATGCATCAATAGTGCATATGTAAACATCTTACCGTTCCCCTTTCGCTTTCAGGTTTCTTAATTTTGCTGTTTTTTAACACAACAAAGGCAGCCGATAGCTGCCTTATCATTTTCAAAACCCTAAGCTAGTTTAGATTAAGTCGAGTTTTCGATAGTTTTGCCCTTTGAGACGAATAAGCTCTTGCTCTGATAATTCATAATAATCATACATTAAGCGTTTTTCTTTAGGAGAGATCATCCGCATCTCCTCTAACATTAGCACCTTAGCAAAGCAACTGGCCCGAGCAACCAGCGCCGCATAGTCGGATAACTCGCTATAACTTAGGGTCTGGTCTAATTCTGCTTGAACTTGAGTCAAGGCGCTCTGCTTAAAATTGAGCAAGCCTAACAGCTGCCAATTAAGCTTTGGTGCGTGTTTTAGCACTTGTTGGTAGATATTATCTGCTGGAAACTCAGTGGCCAAAACGGCGTCATAAAGCTCTTTATCCCGGCTACTGCTGGCTTCTCTAAGCCAATTACCCCAGATATTCTCATAGACTTTAGCCCCGTTTTTTAAAACGACAGAGGTCCCTAATTGATGCAGCAAGCTACACGTATATGCTAGCGCAGCATCTTGCTCATTTAACTCGGCGAGCGCTTTGGATGCAATTCCAGTTAACATGGCGTAACGCCATAGCTTTCGAGTTGTCCATAATAGGTTAGCATGACCAGTAGGCAACCAATTGCGTAAGCAAAAATAGGGGATCAGCATCCGCAAATTTTCAACACCGATGAAATTAAGCACTAATTTTATTTCGGTGACTTTGACATCGGAACGTTGTTGGCGTTGATGACGAAAAGAAGCGCTGTTAACGATATTGGTTAAATCTCGGCAAAGCCAAGGAAGATCACTGATAAGCAGACGCAATCGGTTTAAATCGAGATTCTTTTGATGCAAGGCTTCTAGCATCAACATCTGATTTTCATTGATCCCGGAGTGCTTTAGTAACAGCTCTGGAGACGCCAATTGGTTATCTAGGGTGGAATTAACCGTAGTAATTAACTGGGCAGATACGGCCTCAAATACTTGTTTAGTTTGAATTTGCTTAGATAAACGCTCAAATACCGCATCTCGCTCAATGGCGAGCTTATTGGCATCGCCTTCAAGTTCTCTATCTAGCTCGTCAAACATAGATGCGGCAGCTTTTTGCTTACCCACTATAACTTGCTTCAACAGCCGATGCTCGATCTCAATAATTATACCGGGGCGTACGCCACCCGAAACGGATTTACCCACCTAACACTGTCTCCACCCAAGCTAATCGACTTAAACTTAGCATATATTACACCAAATCACTGACTTGGAAGAAAATTGATTAACGCCAAACAAAACGGGCCTCCAATGGAGACCCGTTCAATTATTATTTAGCTGAACTCGGATTATTTAAGCTCTTGTTCGAAGAGTTTGAAAATACGGCGATACTCATCTAACCAACTCGATGGTTGACGGAAGCCGTGTGGTTCGACCGGATAAATAGCTGTCTCGAACATCGGCTTCTCAAGCTCTATCAGACGCTGCACTAACCGCACGCTATCTTGAAAGAACACATTATCATCAAGCACACCGCTCATGATAAGCAGCGGTTTTTGTAATCCAGCCGCATGCTCTATCGGAGAACTGCGCTCATAGGCGATAGCATCGATATCAGGCGTGTTTAAGATGTTAGAGGTATAAGGCGCATTATAATGAGCCCAATCACTCACAGGCCTTAGCGCTGCGCCCGCTTGAAACAGTTCAGGTTCAGTAAATAGCGCCATAAACGTTAAGAAGCCACCGTATGAACCACCATAGGTTCCCACACGATTAGCATCGACGTTAGCATTGCTTGCCATCCAACTTACGCCATCTTTCAAGTCTTCAACTTCAGGGTGGCCCATGTTGCGATACACTGCAGTGCGCCAGTCACGTCCATACCCCTTAGATCCCCGATAGTCCATATCCATAACAACATAACCATTTTGAGTTAATAGGTTATGGAACATAAATTCACGGAAGTAACCCGAAAAACCATAATGTGCATTTTGCAGATACCCGGCACCATGGTTAAAGATAACGGCAGGATACTTGTCTGCATTGGCTTTATTATAACCTTGCGGTAAATAGACCCGAGCATAGATATCTTCAGCGCCATGGGTGGATGCTACCTTAACAACTTCTGGCGCTTGCCAAGGATACTGCTTAAACGCCTCACTGGTATAGTGAGTCAACTGTTTCAGTTCACCGCCAATTGCTTGAATAAAGAGTTCACTAGGCTGAGTACGGCGTGATGCATTGAGCAACAATTTAGCCCCGTCTGGGCTCAAGCTATAATCAAGCTGACCATCCCATTGGGTCAATTGCTCACTCTGACCTGAAGCGATTTCGACGCGATATACATTATCTATGCCTGGATGGTCTTTATTGGCTTTGTAATAGATAAACTTAGCTTTAGGCCCCAAGGTGATATCACTAACCACATACTTACCTTGAGTTAATGCTTTAGCCTTACTGCCTTTGGCTTTCAAATAAAGGTGTGAGTATCCCGTTTCTTCAGAAAGGTAATAGAGGGTATCACTGTTAGGTAACCAGCCGAACTGATTAAAGTTGTAGTTTACCCACGCATCATCATGCAACCTATGCTCGGTAATTAGCTTGCCCGCGTTCAAATCGACTCTAGCTAACCAACGATCTTTGTTATCAACAGCTTCAAGCATAATGGCAACTTGGTTAGCATCGCTTTGCCACTGAATTGCACTCTGACTCCAGCCCCAATCTTGCATGAGTTGGACTTTACGTGGCGACTTGTGACTTTTATAGGACTCACCTTTCGCTTTAGCGTTTTCAGCTTTAACCGCGCTAAGCACATCAGCATCGAACCCGTCGAGTCCTTCGATGGTGATGTCACGCTTATCGTGCTGCTTTAAGTCCAGCAACACTAAACGCTCCCCAGGAGGATTATCCTCGGCAACTCTGGCTCGTGCAGGCACTGCATCAACATAGCCTTTACTGCCCAAATAGTTGGGCATGATGTCATGTTCGCTACGCCAACTGTAATTTTTATCGACAAGAGATAAGAGCATGTAACGACCATCGGGTGACAAACTCATCTCAGAAATTACCTCAGCATCACCGAGATACCAGGTTTTAGCTGCAACAGTTGGATCTAACTTAGTGAGTTCGGTTTGATATTGCTCTTTTTGCTTAGCATTACTTTGTTGTAATGCCACATACTCGATCAATCTATGCTGCTGCTTGGCGATATAGCTATCGGGATCTTGAACACCCTCAGGGGCTTTAGTCATTTTGATATTCGCAAGCTGCTCATATAAGCCAGTATCTTGATGGATCCTAAATACCTGCTCTCCCTGCCAATAGGCTATATCACCATTATCTAAAAAACGAACCCCATCAACATTGGTATTCTGCCGAGTTAACTGACGTACCGCACCTGTTGCGAGCTCTTTCACAAACAAGTTACCTTGATAGATGAAAGCTTTATGGCTGCGACTGGTGTCATAAACACCTCGCTGCTGATCGGCAAGATGTAGCTGTTCAATGGTCAGCTGTGTCGCGTTCATCGCATCAAGAGGTTGCTGGTAGTAATCCCGTAACGGTGAACTATGTGGCTGGCGAGCAAAATAGACAGACCGACTGTCATCGCTCCAATATTCACCTTTAGCGAAAATGCCCATCCAATCGGGATTAGCCATAATTTGATTGAGCGTTAATTGCTGCTCAACCCTTGGCGGTGTAACTAAAGAGACAGACACTGAATTAATCGCCTGAGATGATTCATCTTGGGGAGTGGCGGCACATCCCCCTAAAATGGTGAGGGTCAATATACTTAGACCAAAACCACGAAAAGCACCCTTCATCTTGCTTCCTTATCGTTATTTTGCACAAGCAGCTTTCGCTGCTTAGGCAGTTATTTTGCTGCCTTTTATATCATAAAATAACGGAGAAACGCGGATGTTAACTGATAAATCTTGTAACAGTTTGAAAAGGAAATCGACAATTTAGGGGCAACGGTTAACAAGTAACACAGATTAGCGAGATTGTTCCACAAAGTTCTTTAGCAATTCTAACCCTTGCTCAGTCAATATTGATTCAGGATGAAACTGCACGCCATATATGGGCAAACTACGATGGCTCATCGCCATAATTTCTCGGCCATGCACAGGGTCATCATACCAAGCATCAAGCTCAAACTCCTCAGGTACCTTATCAACTAGCAAGGAGTGATACCTAGTCACTTTGAGTGGTTGGTTCAGGTTGGTAAACAAACCAATACTACGATGAGCTATGGAACTGGTTTTACCGTGCATCACTCGCTTGGCACGTACAACATTTGCGCCAAACACTTGTGCAATGGCCTGATGCCCCAAACAAACCCCTAGTATCGGCAGTCTGCCCGCAAAATGTTTAATGGCAGCCAATGAAATACCCGCCTCATTAGGCGAGCAAGGGCCTGGAGAGATCACTAATAATGTCGGCGACAAGGCCTCAATCTGATCTAATGTGATTTCATCATTACGCTTAACGACGATCTCTTGCCCTAGCTGCTGAAAATACTGCACTAAGTTAAAGGTAAAAGAGTCATAGTTGTCGATCATTAAGATCATATTATTGTTCGCACACCAGACATATTAAGAGGTTATTTATTGGCGCAGATGCTAACACAGAGTCATACCAATCAGTATAACAAAGTGCACGACTCAGCGTATTTTTTGACAACGAATTCAAGCCAAATAGATGAAGTAATGGTTGTTTATTGGCGACGACATTCAGCCACGATATCTGTCAAAGACGTCGGCCAATACACAGGTTAACGAGTCAATTTTAGCGACAAAAAAACCAGCCTCTTGGCTGGTTTTCATCACAACGTCATACCTACTTAGCTACTAGCTACTTAACCACGGTAAGGTGACCTCGACGCTTAGGCTTAGCTTCTTCTGTCGCTGACTTCACCTCAGACTCTGCCGCAGGTTTATCGTCGACAACCGACAGACCAGTATCTTCAGCTTCTGGCGCCAACTGATACGCCTCTTCCTGATCGAAGACAGTACCTGCACCATTTTCCCGTGCATAGATAGCAACGATTGAAGCCATAGGTAATAAAACCTGTTGAGGTACGCCGCCAAAGCGAGCATTAAACTCAATAAAGTCATGACCTATCTGAAGATTACCTACTGCACTAGCGGTAATGTTAAGCACTATCTGCCCATCTTTAACATATTGCTGCGGCACTTGTGTACCTGGAACATAAGCGTCCACCACTACATGTGGTGTCAGTTCATTGTCCATTAACCAGTCATAATATGCCTGTAGCAAATATGGACGATTAGGTGTCATCGGCTTCATTAGATACCCATGCGCATTTCGCGCTCGGCTTCTGTTAATGATGCTTTGAATGATTCACGATCAAAAATACGCGTCATATAGGCTTTAACTTCTTTTGCTGTACGGCTATCGAGTTCGATACCCAATACAGGCAAACGCCAAAGTAGTGGTCCTAGGTAACAATCTGCTAAGCCAAACTCTTCTGCCATGAAATAAGGCATTTCATTAAAGATTGGCGAAATAGAAGTTAGGCTCTCTTGTAACTGTTTACGAGCAGCATCGGCGCGATCACCATTACGGATACGATCGACCAAAGTGTACCAATCGTTTTCGATACGATGCATCATCAAACGAGTCTGACCACGTGACACAGGATAAACAGGCATTAGTGGCGGATGAGGAAAACGCTCATCTAGATATTCCATAATAATACGTGAGTTATATAGGACAAGTTCACGATCAACGAGTGTAGGAACTGTATTATATGGATTTAGCTCAATTAGATCTTCAGGCATCTCGCTAGGGTCAACCTGCAGAACATCGACAGTTACTCCTTTTTCAGCCAAGACAATACGGACTTGGTGACTATAGAGATCGTCTGCGCCTGAAAACAGGGTCATGATTGAGCGTTTATTGGCAGCAACAGCCATTGATACCCTCCAAAATTAAAATCAAAAAGCTAAAAAAAGCAAAAAACAAACGAGGGGCAAAGCCCCCCGTTTAGAATATGCGGATAATACATTCTAACCTTTATTGGGGGTTAGTGTACATCTTTCCAATACTCTTTCTTTAGGAGGTAGGCCACAATAAAGAAAATAAACAGGAAGCCCATAACCCACCAACCTAAGCTTTCACGCTCAAGTTTAACTGGTTCACCCGAATAAACGAGGAAACCGGTGATATCACGAACCACTTGATCATATTCTTCTGCAGTTAACTTACCGCCCGTAGCGACTAAAGTGCCATCTTCTTGCTTAACAGATAGACCTTGTAACTCTTGCAGAACATGAGGCATTGCTACCGAAGGAAATACGGTATTGTTGACGCCAAAAGGACGACTATCATCTTGATAGAAGCTCTTCAGGTAGGTGTAGATCCAATCTTCACCACGCACACGAGCAACCAGAGTTAAATCCGGAGGTGCTGCGCCAAACCATTTTGCCGCATAAACTTCAGGAATCGCATTTTCCATCAGATCGCCAACTTTAGCGCCCTCAATAAACATATGTTTATTACGCATATCATCTATTGAAATGCCTAAGTCTTCAGCAACACGATTATAGCGTTGGTATTGAGTGCTATGACAACCAGAGCAATACTGCTGGAATGACTCTAAACCACGCTGCAGTGACTCTGTATCTTTAAGATCGACGTTAGCACTTTCTAAATGTACATGTGCTCCACCTGCAGCAAAGGCAATAGATGGCACCAATGTAACTAATGCAATTAATAATTTCTTCATTAGTGAGTCAACCTCTCTGGTACAGGCTTAGTTTTCTCGTTCTTGCTATAAATCCATAAAGCAAGGAAGAAGCCGAAGTATGTCAGAGTAAAAATACGTGCAGCAATTGTTAACGCTGGCGTTGCTGGAACCGCACCTAAGTAACCTAAAGCAATGAAAGATACAGCAAACTGACCTATGTTCAGTTTATGGATCATGCTACGGTAACGCACAGATTTAACCTTGCAGCGATCTAACCATGGCAATACGAACAACACAGCAATAGCTAAGCCCATGCCAACAACACCTAACAACTTGTCAG
Organism: Shewanella mesophila; assembly: GCF_019457515.1. NCBI lineage: Bacteria > Pseudomonadati > Pseudomonadota > Gammaproteobacteria > Alteromonadales > Shewanellaceae > Shewanella > Shewanella mesophila. The sequence continues at coordinate 692,482 of NZ_CP080421.1, read as the reverse complement.
GGATCGCACGCAAAATCGCATAGAATGGCGTGAAGTACCACACTGGCGCAATATGCGGCGGTGTCTTCATCGGGTTCGCCGCTTCGAAGTTTGGCTTCTCGAGGAAATATCCACCACCTTCAGGCATAAAGAACAGCACATAACAGAAGACGATCAGGAAGCCAGCGACACCCATGATATCTTTAACTGTGTAGTAAGGGTGGAATGGGATACCATCTTTTGGCCAACCATTCTCATCTTTGTTCTTCTTAATTTCGATACCGTCAGGGTTGTTAGAACCCACTTCGTGTAACGCGATTAAGTGTAGGAATACCAACACAACCAACACCAATGGCAGCGCAATAACATGCAATGCAAAGAAACGGTTTAGTGTCGCGCCAGAAACAACGAAGTCACCACGGATCCATAGTGTTAAATCATCACCAATCACAGGGATCGCGCCAAATAGCGAGATAATTACCTGAGCTCCCCAGTAAGACATCTGTCCCCAAGGCAGTAGGTAACCCATGAAAGCTTCAGCCATCAACACTAGGAAGATCAACATACCAAACAACCAGAGAAGCTCTCTAGGCTTTTGGTATGAGCCGTAGATAAGACCACGGAACATGTGCAGATAGATAACAACGAAGAAGGCAGATGCCCCCGTAGAATGCATATAACGCAGCAACCAGCCATATTCAACATCACGCATGATGTATTCAATAGAAGCAAATGCGCCTTCAGCAGTTGGAACATAGTTCATGGTTAACCAGATACCAGTAAGTAGCTGGTTAACAAGTACCAACATGGCTAGCGAGCCAAAGAAGTACCAAAAGTTAAAGTTAGTTGGCGTAGCATATTGTCCGACATGACGGTTATAAGTTGCCGTCATCGGGATGCGTGCATCAATCCAATCAATAATATTCTTAACCATTACGCAGCCCCCTGATCGACACCGATAATCACGTTGCCGTCATCAATATATTGATGAGGTGGAACAACAAGGTTCAATGGAGCTGGTACGCCTTGGAATACGCGACCTGCCATATCAAACTTAGAACCATGACATGGACAGAAGAAACCAGACGCAACACCTTCAACCTGCTCACCAAAAGTATCGGGGAGATACGTAGGAGAACAACCTAGGTGAGTACAAAGACCTACAGCGATAAAGAACTCAGGCTTAATTGAACGAACGGCATTCTGCGCATAGACAGGTTGCTGCTCTTCAGTTGAGCTTGGATCACGTAGCTTATCATCATGTGTGGCAAGACCTTTTAAGATCTCTTCTGTGCGACGGACAACCCATACAGGCTTTCCACGCCACTCAACACGGATCAGCTGACCCGGCTCGACTTTACTAATATTTACTTCAACCGGCGCACCTGCAGCTTTCGCTTTGGCACTCGGATTCCATGACTTTATAAACGGAACCGCCACAGCGACGGCACCAGCACCACCTACTACGGCGGTTGCTGCGGTCAGAAATCTGCGACGTCCGGTATCGACTGGCGCATTGCTCATCCACTTATCTCCAGAGAGTGTTGGAATTTTTGTTTTAAAAATTTTTGAAAATGGGGTTTTACCCCAAAGAGCAAAAATCAAATTTGAGGCGGGGCTCATTATAGCCAAAAATTAGAAGCAGATCATAGTAAAACAAAGAACAAAGTTAACTATGTAAGCAAAATAGCCTATCTTGAGCATTATGCTTAACAACAAAGTCAGCATATAGCCCATTTTCATCCTGTATAAATAGCTAAAAAACAAATAACAACTTTATCTAAATTAGTTATTTAGTAAAGCAAACATAAAAAAAGCCCGAACTAGTCGGGCTTTTTAAAATTATAATGCTTATTTGCCTTTGGCGTGCTTCATATATTTAAAGAAGTCGCTGTCAGGTTCTAACACCATGACGTTAGAACCACTTTCAAAGCTTGCCTTATATGCTTCTAAGCTACGTAAGAATGAGTAAAACTCAGGATCTTTATTGTAAGCGTCCGCATAAATCTTAGCTGCAATCGCATCCCCCTCACCACGAACCGCTAAGGCTTTACGCTCGGCTTCCGCAATTTGGATAGTCACGCTTGCATCAGTCTTTGCACGAATGATTTCAGACTGCTCTCTACCTTGCGCACGATGCTCTTTCGCTACCGCGGTACGTTCGGCACGCATACGCTGGTAGATACTTGAACTCACGTTTGCCGGTAAATTAATCTGCTTTACACGCACATCGACGACTTCGATCCCCAAGTCTTTGGCGCTATCAGACGCATTTCTTAAGGCATCTTGTTGCAATTCATCACGACTACCAGAAACAATGTCTTTGATAGTGCGGCGACCGAACTCAGTACGCAAATCGTTATTTATCTTACGTTGCAGTAAAGACTCAGCCTGAACCTTGTTACCGCCATTCGTGGCAAGATAGTATTTTTCATGATCTAAAATACGCCACTTAACGTACGAATCGACCATCAAATCTTTCTTTTCTGATGTCACAAAACGATCGGCTGCACCATCCATTGTTTGGATACGTGAATCTAAGAATTTAATCTTATCGATCATTGGCAACTTAATATGTAAGCCCGGCTGATAGATCCGCGTTACACCATCATCTTTCAAGATCTTACCAAAACGAGAAACAATGGCTCGCTCGCCTTCATTTACCACTAACAATGATGACAAGCCGATAGCGATCAAAATCGCCGCAATAATTACTGAAAATCTACCCATGATTAGTTTCTCCCCTGGCGAATATTGTCGCTACGAGAAGGACGCCCATCAAGTGGCATTCCAACACTATTAACTACGCTATTGACAGAATCGGTAGATGACTCGCTAACAACCGCTTTAGGTTGCTTAGCTGACCTACCCTGCTCCATTAACTTGTCCAAAGGTAGATACATCATATTGCCATTGCTTTTAGCATCAACCAAAACCTTATTGGCTCCAGAATAAACCTTAGACATAGCGTCGATGTAAAGACGATTACGAGTCACTTCTGGTGCAGCTCTGTATTCAGGTAAAAGCTGTTCAAAACGAACCACTTTACCGCGAGCTTCAAGAATTTCACGTTGTTTATACGCGTTAGCTTGTTGCTCCATACGCTGAACAGTACCGCGAGCCTTTGGTTCAATCTCACGAGAGTAAGCCTCGGCTTCACGAATAAAGCGCTGCTCATCTTCCTGTGCTGAAATGGCATCATCAAACGCATCTTTCACCTCTTCAGGTGGACGCGCAGGCAAGAAGTTGACATCACGGATCTCAATACCCAGATTATAGGGCTCGATAATGCGATTCACTTCATCCCAAGTATCACGACGAATCTGATCTCGACCAGTGGTCAAGATGTCATCCATCCTGTTGTGACCAACCACATAGCGCAACGCACTATCGGTCGCTTCACGTAAACTTGAATTAGCATCAACGGCACTAAACATGTAGCGATAAGGATCGACTACAATATATTGCACATCAAGCTCAACCAATACCACGTTTTCGTCAGCGGTAAGCATGCTTCCTGATGCAGGTATAGAGCGAACGTTACTCACGTTCACAGGAAAAACCTCATCAATAAAGGTCGCTTTCCACTGTAGACCAGGCTCTACTTGACCAATATATTGACCAAAACGCAATGCCACGCCTTTCTCAGCTTCTTTAACCGTATAGAAACCTGACAGTCCCCATACAACCACTGCGATGCCTAATACAATAACGAATCCTAATGCACTGAATCCACCGCCAGAACCATTACCTTTGCCGCCAAAGCGTTTAGAGATATTCTTAAACACTTCGTCAAGATCTGGTGGCCCCTTGTCATTGCCGTTTTTGTTTCCCCAAGGGTCTTGCCCCTTGTTACCGGGCTCGTTCCAAGCCATTTATCACTCCATAGGTGTATGAAATAAACGAGATTACTAAAAACTACTCTACTGCTGCTGTTTCAACAATAAAGGTTTCCAACTCCCCTTGGCTCTGCTTCGTTAATCGATGCCAATCGGCCTCCAATAAACGTACAGACAAAATACAGTTCCCCAGATCGTCATACTCTTTCTGCTGTATCACATCCAGTCGATAAAACTGACCAAGATAATGCCCAGCCGTCGCTGGGATTTGCAAGGTTAACTCTAAAATGACACGTCCAACAATTTTGTTGATTGCCTCTTCGAGTATTTCCAAGCCTTTTTGCTGTTGAGCCGAAACCCAAACACGCGTGGGAACCCCTTCATCATCGTAATCGATCTTAGGGCCCACATCTTCCAATAGGTCAATCTTATTACAGACAACCAATTGTGGAATATCATCAGCACCAATCTCTTTGAGTACAAGCTGAACTTGCTCAAAGTTATCACCCATGTTTTCATCAGCACAATCGACAATGTGCAGTAACAGATCAGCTTCACGGGTTTCTTGTAACGTCGCCTTAAATGCCGCAACAAGATCATGAGGTAAATGCCGAATAAAACCAACGGTATCGGCTAAAATCACCGGACCGTCTTTTAACTCTAACTTTCTTAACGTTGGATCAAGGGTAGCAAATAATTGATCTGCGGCATAAACCTCAGAAACTGTGAGCGAGTTAAACAGTGTTGACTTACCCGCATTGGTATAACCCACTAAAGAAACCGTGGCTAATTCACTCCGCTGACGAGCTCGTCGACTCTGCTCTCGCTGTTTATCGACCTTCTCCAGACGCTTGTTAATGGTCTTAATACGACCACGCAATAGACGCCTATCAGTTTCAAGCTGTGTTTCACCTGGGCCGCGCAGGCCGATCCCGCCTTTTTGTCTTTCTAGGTGGGTCCAACCTCGAATAAGGCGCGTCGACATGTGGCGCAATTGCGCTAGCTCCACCTGTAACTTACCTTCATAAGTACGTGCGCGTTGGGCAAAAATATCAAGGATCAATGTAGTGCGATCTAATACACGGCATTGACACACCTGCTCAAGATTTCTCTCTTGCGCAGGGCTTAGTGGATGATTAAAAATCACCACAGTGGCTTCTGTTGCAGCAACAAGCGCTGCTAACTCTTCCGCTTTACCTGAACCAACAAAAAACTTACGATCTGGAGAGCGACGACTTCCCGTTATCACACCAACGGTTTCAGCACCTGACGACTCAACTAATAAACGAAGCTCAGTAATATCTTCTCTACTGTCTTCATCCGAAAAGTCGATATGAACAAGAACTGCAGCATCTCCCGCTTCATAGCGATCAAACAAAAAGCAAACTCCTCAGGAAATTACTCAGCACTATCATCTTGCGGTGCGTTATAACCGCCAGCTTGATTTGGTGTGTGGTGGTTGCTAACGTTAAATGGGCGCGCAGGTACCACAGTAGAAATAGCGTGCTTATATACCATCTGGCTGACAGTATTCTTCAATAAAATAACAAACTGATCGAATGACTCAACCTGTCCTTGAAGCTTGATACCGTTAACAAGGTAGATAGATACCGGAACGCGTTCACGTCGTAATGCGTTCAAAAATGGGTCTTGTAAAGATTGCCCCTTTGCCATTATGTAATTTCCTTTTTATTAAAATTAAATAAAACCTAATACAGCATCAATTTCTGGTTTGGTTTTAGTATTATATAGAGTGAATGAATTAGCTAGCGACAATACTGTTTTAGTCGGGCTAGATTTGATTCATTGCCACTCTCTAGCCAATTTAGCTCAGACCACCCTCGCAACCATGTTAATTGACGCTTAGCCAATTGCCTAGTCGCAACAACAGATTTTTCGACCATAGTATCATAGTCATAGTCGCCATCGAGATATTGCCAAGCCTGGCGATAACCAACACAACGCATCGAAGGAAGGTCTAAATGCAGATCGGATCGCGCTTTTAACCCCTCGACCTCTTCGATAAAACCTTGACTTAACATTAACTTAAATCGTTCTGCTATAGCGAGATGCAACACTTTACGGTCGTTAGGCGCGATGCCAAATTGCACAACCGAATAGGGTAATGCTTCTGATTTAACTTCAGTTAACTCAGTAAGGCTTTTACCACTGATACGATAAACCTCTAACGCTCTCGATAATCGCTGCGGATCATTCGGATGAATCCGCTGCGCAGAGACAGGATCAACCTGTTGCAACTCTTGATGCAAGACTTGCCAACCAAGGGTTTCAGCTTGCTTCGCTATTTCAGCACGGATCTGCTCATTAGCTGCAGGTAATGGCGACAAGCCTTCCAATAGCGCCTTAAAATAGAGCATGGTGCCGCCCACTAACAATGGGGTCTTACCTGCATCAATAATATCTTCGATCTCAATAAGCGCATCACGACGAAAATCCGCCGCAGAATAGCTCTCACTGGGATCGCGAATATCAATCAGCCGATGCGGTGCTCGGCTAAGCTCCTCGGCGTTAGGTTTAGCGCTACCAATATCCATGCCACGGTAGATCAATGCCGAATCCACAGAGATAATTTCACACTGATGCTTTTCGACGAGTTCAATAGCTAGCGCCGTCTTACCGGAGGCCGTCGGTCCCATAAGGGTCAAGATTGTCGGCTTGTTGTTGCTATTCACTCGTTTGCTCACCTAACCAATTCTGCCAAGGTAAAACCTTAGACTCAGATATAATATGTTGTTGCTGCGACTCTGATAATTGACAGAACTCAGTCCAAAGTATTACCGCTGAACTAAAACTCGCTCTGCTCTGTGCGACTAACCAGTTGGTGATCGCTTCATCTGCAGGTTCTTCAAAACGAATCCATTGTAAAAACTCAGGTATCACATTAGCCAACTGACTCTGCCTTAGATATGGGGGCACTTTTTTAATAATCAACTGACCAAGACGAATAGTTAACTCTATTCCTAACTTTCTAATAAGCAGCTCTCTTTGGGCTATGGTCTCTTGCCAATCATCATCGACTTTTATCGATACTGGCATTAATAGTGGCTGACCAACAAGTCCCGATGATAGCTTGCTGCTAATTTGGCTACGAGCGACTTCGTCGGCAACCATTGAAAATGGGATCAATCGTAGCTCATCGGCTTCGGTTATTACCCAAAACTTGCCCGCAAGCACAGCCGGCATAGCTTTAGCGTCCACAGGCTTGTCTTCATGACACCTTAAATTAGGCGTTGTCATCAATTGAGCATAGTTATTGAGCGCGGCTTGCGACGGTAACTCGGGCCCGCGATAGCTATCGGCTCTCCCGCCTCGATTGCTGTAATCTCCGGCATAAGCAACAGAAGCACGCTCGCGGACTCCCGATTGAATTGTTGGTGCCGACCAAGATAATGCCCCATTTCCCCGATCATGACGAACAGACAACTCATTAAGACTAGGTTTAATTGCTTGGGTGCCATAACCCTCGTCGACTTGCGCGTCATCCCCGACCGCTAAGCAACCTTCTTCAGATGTTAGTGGCAGTTGTTCAGCTTGGGACAATGCAGACTGTAATGCCTGCAGAATAAAATCATGCACATAACGACTTTCATGAAATCTCACCTCATGCTTAGCCGGGTGAACATTCACATCCACCTGATGCGGGTCGAGATTAAGCATCAGCACATAACCCACTTGAATACCTTCAAGTTGCTGTGCAAATGCCTGTCTAACGGCATGGTTAACTAAACGATCGCGAACTAATCGACCATTGACATAAAAATACTGAGTATCGCTAGAGTTCGCTTCAAAATAGGGCGATTGAATATAACCTGTTAACTGTAAGCCATTGTGTTCACAATCCACAGCTAATGCTTGCTCGGCAAACTGTTTGCCACTGATCTGGGCTAATCGTTGCAGGTACTGCTGCTCATTTTTAGCGGGACGATAATGACGAACCATCTTACCATTATGCTTTAGCATAAAATGGATATCCCGGCGCACCAGCGCAATGCGCTTTAACCATTCATCAATATGAGTGAACTCAGTCTTATCACTTTTAAGGAAACGACGCCGAGCTGGTGTATTAAAGAAAAGGTCAACCGCTTCAACCGTTGAGCCCACAGGATGGGCAGCTGGGATCACCTTAACCGCCATATCAGAGCCTTCGGCATAAGCCTGCCACGCCTCAGCTTGTTCGGCGGTGCGCGAAGTCAGAGTCAAACGCGACACTGAACTAATACTCGCAAGGGCCTCTCCGCGAAAACCAAAGCTTAAAATAGCATCGAGATCATCTAAGGTCGCCAGCTTCGAAGTCGCATGACGTGATAGGGCGAGGTTGAGTTGCTCTTTTGGGATCCCAGATCCATTGTCCTGGATCTTAATCAGCTTGCTACCGCCCTTGTCGATCTCAATATCGACCCTGGTCGCGCCAGCATCTAAACTATTTTCCACCAACTCTTTAATCACCGAAGCTGGACGCTCAACCACCTCCCCCGCTGCGATTTGGTTAGCAAGCTGTGGAGGCAAAATTTTAATCGACATTTTGACTCCTTTAAGCGCGAGGGATTACCAGTTTCTGGCCGATGCGTAACGTATTTGAGGTTAATTTATTCGCCTTTTTTATACTGGCTATCGATACTTGGTAACGATGCGCAATAACAGACAAGGATTCACCCTTTGCCACCTTGTGACTGGTGGCGCTATTTTTAGCCATTAGCGTATTTGCTGGCGGATTGTTTTCAAAATAACGAACAACCCCTTTATGTACCGCGTTTGCGATATTATTTTGATGCTCCCGCTGAGTTAGCAGCCGCTCCTCCTTATGATTAGAAATAAAACCCGTTTCAACCAATATGGAAGGGATGTCTGGGGATTTGAGCACCGCAAAGCTTGCCGCTTCAGGCTGATGCTTGTGTAACTTGGTTACTCTACCCAAATTAGACAATACATCACCTGCAATGTTGTGGCTGATGGCCATAGAGCGATCCATCGACATATCCAGCAAAGTCATGGCCAAATACTGTTCGTTGTCCGTGTTTTGAATAATCTCACCAGCACCACCTAAGAGCTCAGAATGCTTCTCTTTTTGTTCCAACCAACGACCAATTTCACTGTTTGCACGGCGCATCGATAATACCCAGACCGATGCCCCTTGCGGCTGAGGTGAGGTAAACGCATCGGCATGAATCGAGACCAGCAGATCGGCTTTACTATTGCGCGCGATTTCAGAGCGTTTATTTAAGTTAACAAAATAATCACCAGAGCGTGTCATCACCGCTTTCATGCCTGGAGTCGCATTAATTTTTGCTTCGACTTTCTTCGCAATTTGAAGCACGACCTTCTTCTCATAAGTACCCGATGGGCCTATTGAACCAGGATCATCGCCCCCATGACCGGCGTCAATGGCAACGATAACATCTCTCATTTCTTCAGAAGGGGTTACTTTTGGAGCCTGCTTGGCGCCACCAGCACCACTATCAAGATCAACGACTAAACGATTGCCGTATGGCGCGGTGGGAGACAATGCAAAAAGATTGGCTTTCGCAGGCTTAACGAGATCAATAACCAGACGTAGGGTACCTTTCGACGGAGGCTGGGAAATACGCACCTTTTTGACAAGCTTACTATTATTCTCAATCTTACTCAGGTCTATTTTTGTCGCGCTAGAGCTCAAATCAACCACGAGACGATATGGACTGGTAAGGGTGAAATGAGTGTATTTAGGCGCTTCACTCAGATCAAAAACCACCCGAGTCGACTCAGGCGCCGCCCAAATACGCACACCTTCTAACTTATTGGCACTGTGTGCGATTATCGGCACGCATAACAGCAACAGGATTAAAACAGATTTTATAATAGGATCAATTCTTATCATTATTATGTAGGCTATCTAACAACGTCTGACCTGCAAGGGTTTGTGGAGTAAGATTAACCTCTCGCCCCTCATTAAGGTACTTTATATCAATCAATAAATCGGCTTCGGGTAAAATGCCTGCGCCTTTATCAGGCCACTCAACGATACATAAACTCGACGCGGCAAAATAATCTCTTATGCCCATAAACTCTAACTCTTCAGGATCACTTAATCGATACAAATCAAAATGAAACACATCTATTCCATTTAATTCATAGGGTTCGACAAGCGTATAAGTCGGACTCTTTACTGCCCCGCAGTGGCCTAAACTTTGAATCAAGCCACGACTAAATGTGGTTTTTCCCGCACCTAATTCACCACTAAGATAGAGGGTCAGAGGCGGTTTAATCGCCTGTGCTAACTTGCTACCTAAGCTAACCGTTTCAGACTCATTTTCAAGATAAACTTTCACTGGCACCATCACTTATTCGCCGCAACCCATGTATCACAACCCTCTTATAACCAGATACTTTACCCGAAAGTGATCGCTAGCTAAACAAACATTAGCGCTTTTTAACCTCAGCAGCCTAAATCTTATCTACCAGCAATCGAATATAGGGGAAAAGATCGCAAGCGAGCATTCCTCTCTCTCCCTCTTTAGCGGCCATGTCGGCAGCCACGCCATGCACCACGACACCAGCACTAGCAGCATCCATATTGTTCATACCTTGAGCCATTAAGGCTGCGATAATACCGCCTAGTACATCGCCACTGCCACCGCTCGCTAATCCTGGATTGCCTACAGGCGCCACATGACAATGGGTACCATCATAAATCAAGGTTCCAGCGCCTTTTAATACTATGACGCCACCATACTTTTTCTGTAGTGCATATACAGCTGCAAACCGATCACATTCAACCTCGTCAATGCTGACGCCTAACAGTCGAGCAGCTTCACCACTATGAGGTGTTAACACCCAATTGTTCTGTTTTTGCGGTTCAAGCGATAACAGATTCAGTGCATCAGCATCCACCACACTAGGTTTATCACTTAATCCGGTCGCTTTTAATAGATTATATCCCCAATCACGCTTACCTAAACCGGGCCCAATGAGCAACACATCAGCCCAGCCAAGCCGTTGATAAACTTCCATATCAACGAGCTCGCATCCCCAAAACATTAGCTCAGGCCTACCGGAATTGATGACAGGTAAATGTTGAGGACGTGATACTACCGCCACTAAACCTGCGCCCGCTCGCAGACAACTTTCTCCAGCCAATCTCGGCGCTCCAGCCATTCCCACATCGCCACCGATAACCGTCACCTTGCCGCACGCTCCCTTGTGGCTATTTCTAGCTCGTGTAGGTAAGCCAAGATCTGTCATTCGATGGGCTATATTAAAGCAGCTTGTCTGCGGTAAAAATGGCGTCAGACCTATATCTGCAAGCCATAAACACCCTACACAATCACGTGCTTTACCAGTGACTAACCCTTGTTTGACCGCACCAAAGGTTAAGGTCGCATCAGCTTTCACCGCAACGACACCAGCCCCTGTATCAGCCTTGATTCCAGAAGGTATATCTAAAGAGAGTATCCAGCCGTTATGCTTATTAATAGCATCGATAATACTCGCGATAGGCGCTTCGACTTCGCCATGAAAGCCCGTTCCCAGCAGGCCATCAATAACGACATCTGCGCCATCTAATGCGAGTTTAACGTCATCGAGCACTCGCCCACCGGCGGCAATAAAAGCGGCTTTAGCATGAGAAATACCTACTCTAGGTTCTGCCCTCTCCATGGCGTATAACTGGACATTACAACCCGCTTCTAACAGTAAAGTGGCACAAATGTAAGCATCGGCCCCGTTGTTTCCATAACCTGCAAAGACTGAAATATTACCGCTAAGGCGCTCAACATTTTTTAATAATTCAAATGCTGCCTGCCCAGCCCGCTCAATCAGTTCAATCAAACTCACTTCTTGTGAATCTATAAAGCTGACTTCAGCATCCCTAATCATTTGCGCAGAATATAATTCTTGAGGAAGCAGGGCTTCAGTAAACAACATAGGGAATCTCCTTAAGAAAAGCTTTTTATAAAACAGTTACCTTAGATAAGGCTTAAGCATATTCGATATTGACCGCTTTATTGCTGATTAGATTCATTAGAAGCAGAGCTTATTGAAGGAAGATTGATCTTGCACAAAAAATGGGGTCTCGCAGAGATGCTTTTACGACAAGTTCAATCCATAGACGATGCACGCTCATGCAATACCAATCAGTATAAAGGTCTGATCGCTCAGCGAGAGTTTAGCGCCTATGAGGCGAGGCCTTAATTGCTCCTCGGCTCTAGCATCCTCGGTAACTGCGCCATGCGTTACCCTACCTCCTAAATCCCTTCAGTCGTGCTTCGCCCTATATCCATAAAGTCGTGCATGAAGGGCATTCACAACATCTGACCTCCAGGAATGAAGGGAATGTCTTAAGTATCTCGGGAACATGCAAGACCCAGTTAATTGCAACGAGTGAAGAGCATTGCTGAACTAGAGTCAAACTCGTTAACACAGCATCGAAAGCGCTAAAAACACGCCAAATAGTTCACTTTCTTATACTGATTGGTATAAATTACGCCAAACAAAAAAGCCTGACTTGAGTCGATACCCAAATCAGGCTTTAAGAATCACATAACTAGGTTGGCCAAATTAGCTAAGCCACCGTTCTAGATGCTTAGTGGTTAATATAAGAATAACTAACACAGCGACTAAATATCTTCCATACGAATACTATTATGGACTAACCGTTGCTGCTGGATCTTCTCAACACGAACCAAATCATTAAGTGCATTTTTAACATCACCAGGAACAGATGACTCAGCTGTTTTTTGCAATAGCCCGATGAGTCGATTATCTAAATCTAAATGTAACTCAAGTAGATCATCTTCATCCATATTGGCTTTTACAACGAGATCTTGGCAGCGCTTCACGAAATCCTCAAAAACGATATCGTTGTACCAGAGCTCAAGCAACCGAGTAGGAGCCTCTTCAATATAGTTATCGATCTTCTCGGATACCTCTTTCTGATGCTGCTGTAGGTATTCAAGCATTAACTTCACTCGAGATGAGTCGACACCACCATGCAAACGACGATACAACTTAGCCATCTCTAAACGACATTTAGAGACATATGCTAGCTGTTCATTAAGCTGTTGAAATCTCATCTTACTTTCTCCAATCGATGCCATTAGGTGAGGCGTTAATACATAGACGATTCTATTATGAGAGCATTTTGCTAATCTTTTTTTGAACAATGTCATAGTTTAGGTAGTTCTGTCGCAACTACATTAGCCATGGTTAAAGAAGTTGGGGCTATATCACGCTTATAATGATTCTGTGATCTTTAGGCAAACATATTGAATTGCAATGGCATAAATTTAGGCAATCAACTGAGCTAATGTAGTGATTTGATTTGGGAGAGATAGATAGAAATAAGAGGAAGATTGGAACGACATATCGGATTAGAAACAAATAACCGATGACCTATCCCTTGGCAAGGTATCGCCCTTTTGCTCTATACAAAGAGTCAACTGAGCTAATGCCATGATTAATTTTAAAGGGGAAGCTAAAACTGAAAATAAGATTGGAGCGACATATCGGGTTCGAACCGATGACCTATACCTTGGCAAGGTATCGCTCTACCAACTGAGCTAATGTCGCGTAAAACTTGTTATCTATAGCATTTGGTGACGCTATAAATTTTAATTTGGAGCGACATATCGGATTAGAAACAAACAACCGATGACTTATACCTTGGCAAGGTATCGCCCTTTTGCTCTATACAAAGAGTCAACTGAGCTAATGTCGCAATCAAATTTGGAGCGACATATCGGGTTCGAACCGATGACCTATACCTTGGCAAGGTATCGCTCTACCAACTGAGCTAATGTCGCGTAAAACTTGTTATTTATAGCATTTGGTGACGCTATAAATTTTAATTTGGAGCGACATATCGGGTTCGAACCGATGACCTATACCTTGGCAAGGTATCGCTCTACCAACTGAGCTAATGTCGCATTTCACACTTTACTAACTAGGTCGCTAGCAAAAAGTTGAGGCCGCATTATAGGAGAATTTCGCTCGGCTGCAACCCCTTCTTTAAAAAATTCTATCGTTTGGTCAAATTTTAAATACTTTGTCACGATAAAATTGCAATTCGGCGATAGATTCCTGGATATCAACCAGCGCTTGATGGGTACCTTGCTTATTGAGCCCTTCCATCACTTCTGGCTTCCAACGACGAACCAGTTCTTTAATCGTACTAACATCAATATTGCGATAGTGAAAGTAATCTTCAAGCTCGGGCATATAACGATTTAAAAAACGTCTATCTTGGCCAATACTGTTACCGCACATAGGTGAAACACCTTTTGGCACATATTGTTCCAGAAAGGAGATAGTTTGCTCAATCGCTTGAGATTCACTAACATTACTCGCTTTTACTCGATCAATTAGCCCTGATTCACCATGATGCTTTTGATTCCAATCATCCATATTTGCTAGCACATCATCAGGTTGGAAAATCGCAAGCACTGGACCTTCAGCTAAAATATTTAGCTCCTTGTCAGTTACAATAGTGGCGATCTCAATAATTCTATCGATGTTAGGTTCTAACCCAGTCATCTCCAAATCAACCCAAATCAGATTACTTTCATCCGCAGCCATATATCTGCCTTATAAATTAGTGTTCGCCTAAATTCAGGCTTTTTTGTTTAAGACCGTGTATCATACTGCTTTTTTAGACGACACAAAATAACCTTATTTTGACGATGATGACACTGTGAGTAAAAAGAAACCCCTAAGCCAAGGCCAACGCCGCCGTATGCGGGCCAATCACGAAAAGCGTTTGCAGCGAAAAGACGCTGGAGATACAACTCCTGAACTACAGGATAGCTCACTCGGCCCAGAACTACTCGGTACTGTGATATCCCGTTTCGGTCAACATGCAGATATTGAAACCGAAGATGGCCTGCTCGTTCGCTGTAATATTCGCAGAAATATCGAAAGCTTAGTTACTGGTGACAAAGTGATTGTCCGTTTAGCTAACGAGACAACCGCTACCATAGCCGGTGTTGTCGAGGCAGTACATCCAAGGCACTCTTCGTTATCTCGGCCCGATCTCTATGATGGCATTAAAATTATTGCCGCCAACATTGACCAAATCTTAATAGTGTCATCGGTCGTGCCAAGTTTTACTACCCAGATAATCGACAGGTACTTGGTTGCCGCTGAAGATACGGGGATTTCACCCGTGATCATTCTCAATAAAATCGATCTACTCAGTGAAGAAGAAGCTCCTCAAGTTGAAGCTGCACTGAAACGTTATCAAGATATTGGCTATCAGGTGTATCAAGTCAGTAGCATCAAAGGTGACGGCGTAGAAACAATAAAGTCACTACTGAAAGATAAAGTTAGCGTGTTTGTCGGCCAATCTGGCGTAGGTAAATCGTCATTAATTAACGCATTACTTCCTGATGCAGAGTTAATTACAGGCGATGTATCATCTAACTCAGGCCTAGGCCAACACACCACAACGACCGCTAAACTATTACACTTTCCTAGTGGCGGAGATCTAGTCGACTCTCCAGGTGTTCGCGAGTTTGCATTATGGCATCTCCCTGCCGAACGCGTCGGCTGGTGTTTTGTTGAATTTAGAGATTATATTGGCGCCTGTAAGTTTAGAGATTGTAAACATAAACATGATCCCGGCTGTGCCATTACTGCCGCATTTGAAGAAGGGAAGATATCTGAAGACAGATATAATAACTATCATCGCATCATAGATAGTCTCGATGAGCAGCGCCATGCGCGCCATTTCAGAAATGATAACGACTAACAAAAAAAGCCATATTGTATTTGAAGGATAAATAACGTGGACAAACTGAAAATTGCTTTGCAATACGTAATGCCAAAACACCTGCTATCGCGACTTGTCGGTAAATTGGCCGCTGCTGAGCTAGGTAGCATAACGACTAGCGTCATCAAATGGTTTATCAAACAATATAAGATCGATATGAGCGAAGCAGCTCAGAGTGAACCCGAAGCATACTCCAGTTTCAACGCGTTTTTCACTCGCGCCTTAAAACCTGGGATCCGTCCATTGTGCCAAGATGATGATTACATTGTTCACCCTGTTGATGGTGCAGTCAGCCAATGCGGCCCAATTAAAGAGGGGCGTATTTTCCAAGCCAAAGGGCATGAATACTCATCACTTGCGCTGCTAGGCGATCAAAGCGATGATGCCAAACGCTTCGAAGGTGGCGATTTTGCAACCATCTATCTAGCGCCTAAAGATTATCATCGGATTCATATGCCGATTAAAGGCACCTTGTCGAAAATGACCTATGTCCCTGGCGAATTGTTTTCGGTAAACCCGTTAACGGCTGAGAATGTGCCAGGACTGTTCGCTCGTAATGAGCGTGTAGTAGCCATATTTGAAACAGAAATTGGGCCAATGGCTATGGTGCTCGTTGGTGCGACTATTGTCGCCAGCATAGAAACCGTATGGGCAGGCACTGTGACACCACCAACGGGTAAGCAAGTGTTTACTTGGGACTATCCAACGGAAGGTCCAGAAGCCTTAACCCTAGATAAAGGCGATGAAATGGGCCGATTTAAACTCGGTAGCACTGTCGTAATGCTGTTTGCCAAAGATGCGCTTGAAGAATTTGCTGACGGTGTAAAACCCAAAGCTGTAACGCGGATGGGTCAGGCATTTGCAAAAATAGACTAGAGATAATATTGGACACGAGATCAAGCAACCACACAGGGTTAATCGAGCTTCATATTGCCGTACTGCTCTTTGGTGGAACGGCATTATTCTCAAAACTGATCCCTCTTAGCGCACTCGACATTACCTTGCTGCGCTGCGCTGTGGCGGCCGTGATCTTAGCCCTTATTGTCAAAAGTACCGGGACTCAACTTCGCCTCAAAAACCAAAAGGACTATTTTGTAGCAGTGGGCCTGGGCATCATCGTCAGCCTGCATTGGGTCACCTATTTTGCATCTATGCAGCTGTCGTCGGTTGCGATTGGCATGATCGCCTTCTTCACCTATCCAGTAATGACAGTATTAATAGAGCCCCTTTTTACAAGAGCCAGACTCAAGCTAGCGGATTTGATTAGCGGCATAAGCGTACTTTGTGGTGTAAGCCTACTCATTCCTGAAGCAACATTAGGCAATGATGTCACTTTAGGCATTGTTATCGGTATTTTGTCTGCCGTGTTAT
The DNA here is from genome assembly GCF_019457515.1 of Shewanella mesophila. Lineage (NCBI taxonomy): Bacteria > Pseudomonadati > Pseudomonadota > Gammaproteobacteria > Alteromonadales > Shewanellaceae > Shewanella > Shewanella mesophila. Next base: position 675,532 of record NZ_CP080421.1, on the reverse strand, counting down.
TTACTACACGAAATCTACTGCATAAACGCTACTTTTCAGCATATAGCGGCCCACAAGCCATGTTTTATCAAACTGCAGTTGCTGTACCATTTCTTCTGCCTTGGCATCAGGCTGACATTACCGCCATTGATAGTCATGTTTGGTGGTTGATTCTACTGTTAGGGGTATTTTTTACCGCGGCGCCCCATGCCTTGTTCACCTCCGCACTGCGTCAGCTTAGCGCAAAGACAGTGAGTTTGGTCTCCTGCCTACAACCTTTATATGGGGCGGTGCTCGCACTGTTATTATTAGGCGAAGAGTTAGCCTTGAAGACCATTATCGGTGGCGCTCTGGTGGTTATCACCGCGATCTATGAAACTCAACAAAGCCGTAAAGCACAGCGAATAGCTAAATAGTTTGCCCAATTTAGCCAGCCAACCTCTCCACCAATGTTTGAAGTTAACCTGAATTTCCTTAATCGAATTAACACTTAAGGATCACATCTGAAAAGAAGTTGGTATACTATGAGTTGTCCATTCACGCGTTAACGCGAATAAAGCAACTATGTTTCGTATTTCACTGATTTTTTTGTGCCTTTTTTCCATCAGCACCTATGCTAATTCGCCGCTTTCTCTTGATAAGCGATTAGGCCTCGGACCATCCAATCCCGTTGCAGAAAAATCAATAGAAGAGCAACTCGCCTTACTTGAAACCCAAATTAGTGAACAAAGCTCTCTACAAGCGAGTTTTGAAGCAATTCAAAATCAATACCATGGCAAGAAACGACTTCTCAATGAGCAGCTCAAAGAAGCGGATTCTGCATTGACCTGGCAGCAAAACCACGATCTTGGTCAGCAAGCGTCTATGGCTTATTTACGCCTTTCAGAGCTTAAAGAAACTGAAGCGAATCTGAGCCAACAGATCAACCAACAGATCCAACGCCAACATCAACTTCCAGAGCTGATCACCCAAGCAAACCTGACTGTGGCCCAATACAAAAAAACGGCGACCGATAAGAATAATCTAGTGATTGAAGCGCAAAAACGGCTTGCTAGCCAAAACTTGTCAACATTAGAAGCGGAACTTGCGAGCAGCCAGAAACAGATAGCACTAAACCAATTGCAACTGAACGTGGTTCGTCGGCAGTTGCTTCAACAAGAGCGTCTAATCGAAGAGCTTAATAGTGCGATCTCGATTGCCCGTCACAAAACGACGGCGGCAACTATTGCAGCAAGCCAAATAGAGCGATTAGTCACCGATGACACGGTTGCACTTAAACTCAACGAACAGAATCGAGCCTACAGCGAACAATTACAACAGCTCACTCAGGATATGACACTGGTTGCGACTAAGCAGGAGCAGGCTGAAACTCAGTATCAATTTCAGGCAAAGCAACTGACCAATATTCAGCAGCAAATAGCCTTAGTTAAACTTAACTCTGCATTTGGAGAACGCTTTTTACGGATTTTGTCTTCTCTCCCCAAGCCACCCAATCAGGACCACATTAGCAATGAGATAGCAAATGCACGCCTATCACGCTATCAAATAGAGCAAGATCAAGCCTTATATACTGGTACGATTGACCCTGAGATAGAGCAGACTCAACTGCAGACTAAACTGCTTGCCTCTCAACAGCAACTTCAGCATCAACTGCTGGAAAACTATGATCTCTATATAGGTGAACTCGCAGAACTACGTGTTATTTATGAACAGTTAGGCCAACAGTATCGCACCCTAAAAACCACGTTAAATGAGCACCTTTTTTGGGTTGCAAATGCCAACAGCATAGATCGTTTCTGGTTTAGCGATCTGCTACAAAGCAGCCAATGGCTATTAACAAAAGCACCATGGCAACAGCTGTCGGAGTCCCTATCTGAACAAGGTTCATTATGGTCAGGCTGGCTGATCCTCTTAGTGCTATGTCTAGTCACCCAAGATCTGCTGACACCTATTTTTCACCGCACTATGAACCACAACGCCGCATTTGTCGGTAATGTAACCCAAGATAAATTTATCTATACCTTTTCGGCGCTCATCACCTCGATATTATATAGCGCGATTAAACCTCTTCCAGTCATTGCTGCGGGGGTTATCTTCTTCCTCTCTAACCAGAACTTAGTCTCATCGGTTGGTATGGCAATGCTCACTGTTGGCGCGCTTTATTGGCTGTATAGAATCACCCACCTGCTGGCATTAGATAACGGCATATTAATTGGCCACTTCAAGGGAGATGCCAAACTCATTCATGCAACTCAAGAGCGCTTGCATAGCTTTACTCTCATCACTATGCCAATCATAGGCATTCTTGGTTTTACAGAAATACTCGAGACCTCGATGATCAGAAATAGCATAGGTAGAGGCGCATTTATCCTATTTGCCATCATGTTGTTTTGGTTTTACAAAGATATATTGCAACTATCGAAACAAGAGCATCAGTACCATCAAGACGATAAAAATAAACGCTTGTTGCAGAAAGCACTTTGGGCTGTACTGCTCATCCTCCCTGTAGCCTGTGCCATATTGGCTTTTAGAGGCTATTACTACACCGCATTTCAGATGTTACTGCAGCTGCAACTATCGCTCATCCTATCCTTAAGTTTTATGCTGTTATATCTATTAATTAAGCGGTGGATGCTTATTGAGCGCAGACGTATTGCGTTTAACCGTGCGAAAGCCAAACGTGCTGAAATATTAGCGCAACGAGAGAAAGAGGATGACAGCCCAAACAACGAACAAGGCGATACCTATGAAGAGCCTGTCGTTGATCTAGAAACCATATCGAGCCAATCTTTAGGTTTGGTACGCTCATTACTGACTTTGGCGTTCTTGATAAGCTTAATCGGTTTGTGGACTCAGACACATAGTGCTGTGTTCTCCTTCCTAGATGGCATCACCCTATGGACCAGCTCAACGGTTGTCGATGGTATTTCTCAGCAGTTACCCATCACTTTAAAATCCTTACTATTAGGCCTAATTATTGTTGGCTTCTCTTTGATGGTCGCCACCAATTTACCTGGTCTGCTCGAGTTGATGATATTACAACGCCTCGATCTCTCTCAGGGAACGGGTTTTGCCGTCACAACGGTCACTCGATACCTAGTGGTTTTCTTTGGCATGCTTAGCGGCTTCTCGACGCTAGGGATGGAATGGTCCAAGCTACAGTGGTTAGTTGCCGCTTTATCTGTTGGTTTAGGCTTTGGTTTACAAGAGATTTTTGCCAACTTTATCTCTGGTCTCATTATTCTATTTGAAAAGCCGGTTCGTATCGGCGATACCATCACCATTCGCGATCTCTCTGGCACTGTGAGCAAGATCCAGATCAGGGCGACGACTATTGTTGATTGGGACAGAAAAGAGATCATTATTCCCAATAAAGCCTTTATTACAGAACAGCTAATTAACTGGTCGCTGTCAGATCCTATCACTCGCGTTATCGTCCATGTCTCTGTCGCTCGTGATTCGGATCCTGCAAAAGTTGAAGCCGTTTTATATCAGGCAGTTAAAGAGTGTGAGGAAGCCTTACTCACACCTGAGCCTGAAGTATGGTTTGCAGGTTTTGGCAAGCATACTCAAGATTATGAGATCCGTGCTTACGCTAAAGATATGAGCGCTCGCTGGCCGCTTCGGCATACGCTGCATAATAAGGTCAGTAAAAAATTGAAAGAGAACCATCTTGAGCTGGCTTACCCTCAATTAGAAGTTCATATTAAGGGTAATCAAACAAAAGAGACTCAAGGACTCATTAGAAGCTGATGCGAGTATTTGCACATCGTGGGGCCAGCGGTTACGCCCCCGAAAACACCTTAGCCGCAATTAAGAAGGCGATTGAACTTGGCATCACAGCTATTGAGATAGATGTGCATAATGTCGAGGGTGAGTTATGCGTATTTCATGACAGACGCCTCGATGGCAAAAGCAGTGGCACAGGCCTGATTGAAGAGGTGAGCCAAAGCTATTTAGCATCACTCAACGTCGATGGTGAGCCGATACCTAAACTCTGGGAATTACTCGTTTACCTGCAAGATTTTGATAGCTTATTAAATATTGAATTAAAAGGAATGAGATCGCTTAAACCTTTTCTAAACTTGTACCCTCAGATATTAACCAAGCTCAACTTTAAGCCAGAGCAATTGCTTATATCCTCTTTTAATCATCATTTTATTAAAGCTGTTAAGCAACAATACCCTCACGCATTAGTTGCGCCTTTACTCGAAGGTATTCCAGAAGATGATGCAGCAATCGTCAGTCACTTAGAAGCCTATTCACTGCATCTCAGTTTAAGCTTTATTACAGCGGAGCTAGTTGCCGATGCCCATCGACGCGGTGCTAAAGTCTATGTTTATACTGTCGATAACCCAGAAGATATCAACTACCTAATGGGTTTGGGTGTCGATGGGATTTTTAGTAACTATCCAGACTTAAGCCAACAAACTATCGATAGTTATTAATCAACGACAAACAGGCTATTGATTTACCCTAGACACCTATCAATATTTTTGTAAACCTGATCTAAATAACCTGAACTCTGGTTAAGAGATGGCATAACGCTAAATGAATTAGCCGTTTTACGCTTACTTCATCTCAAACTTGTCATTTGTTTTGCTAACAAGGCGTATTTACGCGTCAATAGCCCGCCTATTGCAAGTGAATCCAACGCAATTAGCGGAATAAAGGGCTATTTGAGATACGTTTATTATCCCGAGTTCAGGTTAAATACAAACGTCACGCTAAGATAACAACAGATTAAATAACAAGAATAACAGCAATAAGGACTCACTATGGAACACAGACTGATGCTCCTCACCAGTGACAATCAAAAATATCGAGAACTCCTCACCTCATGCCATTTGCCTAACTTAACCATACTCGGTGATGATCCCCAAAGTATCTTAACAGCAGATATTTGGCTTGCGGAGCCTCCTTTAGCTGCGCCGCTAATTGGACATGCCAAAAGCATTACTTGGCTGCAATCGACTTATGCAGGGGTGGACCTGTTAATCAAACCTCGGCTACGTAGGGATTACTTACTCACTAATATTAAAGGCATTTTTGGCCCCTTGATGAGTGAATATCTGTTTGGATATCTGCTTGCACATCAACGTCATCACCAACAATATAAATCACAGCAAGCAGAAAAAATATGGCGACCAGGGAATTTTAAAACCCTGCAAGGACAACATTTATTGTTACTCGGTACAGGCAGTATTGCGCAGCATATTGCACAAACGGCCAAACACTTTGGTATGCATGTGACTGGCATCAACAGAGGCGCCAAGCCGACCATAGGCTTTGACCATATAGACACCTTAGCCAACTTACCTCAACATATTGCTCAAGCGGATGCGATTGCTGCTATTTTACCCAGTACGCCGGACACTCAGGGTATTTTAGACCAACAGACGTTAGGCCTACTCAAAGATGATGCTATCCTATTCAATCTCGGTCGTGGTGATGTGCTCGATCTTGATGCTCTCCACAAAGAGTTAAGTAAGCGTAAACAACTGCAAGCTATTTTAGATGTGTTTAATCAGGAGCCTTTGCCGCAAGAGCACCCCATATGGTCACTCAACAATGTGATTATTACTCCGCATATTGCGGCGCCAAGTCTTCCAGAACAAGTCGTCGAAATATTTGCCAATAACTATCACAAGCTCATCAATAATGAGCCATTGAACAATCAAGTCAATTTTGAACGAGGATATTAAGCCACACTTTTAAGCAGAAGTGATGCAGTTGAAGCGAGCTTTTACAGGCAACGAAGTGAGAGCTCCATCACCTTTTTTAATAGCTCTGTTTAGCCAAATAAGTTCAGATTTATAACCGATAGTTATTGGTATTGAGAATTGTTTTCACTTACAATTACAGCTATCGAAACTGAAAGAGCTATTAGTATGTATGTTTGCTTATGCTATGCCATCACTGACACCCAGATAAAACAGGCTGTCGACCAAGGCGATTCCTCGTTGGCGGATGTTAAACAGCGCCTAGGCGTTGGTAGCCAGTGTGGCAAATGTACTCGTATGGCGAGTGAGATTATCCAAGCAAGATTGGATGTAGTGCCTAACTTCTATGAAGTCGCCTAATACCTCGATAAAATTCCAATAAAAAAGCTGCATAAAGCAGCTTTTTTATTCTCGTCATCTAGACAACAAGGCTATAGAACAGCCTCATCATCGCCTAATTCAACTTTATCGACACGCTGTAGTCCTCTTGGTAATTTCGCACCTCGACGTCCACGTTCGCCGCGATAATGTTCAAGATCACTCGCCTTCAAGGTGAGTTTACGCTTACCCGCCCATAACGTGACAGGGGTATCCTCTGGTACCACATGTAGATGAGTCAATAGTTCTTCACGACTCTTAGCGCGTTCACTCGGAATGCCTATCACCTTGTTGCCCTTGCCTTTGGATAACTGTGGAAGCGCATCGACAGAGAAGAGTAGCATCCGACCTTCGTTGGTTATAGCCAGAATCGATTCATTACGAGATTTATCTACCCGCTTAGGTGGCAACACCTTAGCGTTAGCAGGCAAACTCAATAGCGCTTTACCCGCCTTATTACGCGATACCATATCTTTGTAGTCACCAATAAAGCCATAGCCTGCATCCGAGGCCAGCAAATAGCAATGGCCATCTTCGCCGATCAAGGCATGCTCGATGGTTTCACCCGGCGAGAGCTGGAAACGTGTGGTTAACGGTTCGCCTTGACTACGGGCCGATGGCAAGGTGTGCGTATCTGTTGCAAATGCTCGTCCGGTTGTACCAATAAAGACGGTCGGATGATTACTTCGCCCCGACGCCGCACAAAGGAAGCCATCACCCGCCTTGTAAGATAACGTTGTCGGATCAATATCATGCCCTTTCGCGCAACGTACCCAGCCTTTTTCAGATAATACAACCGTTACCGCTTCGGCTGGCATCAACTCTTGTTCGGTCAACGCCTTAGATTCGCTGCGCTCGACCAGCGGCGAACGTCTATCGTCACCATAGTTTTCAGCGTCTTGCATCAGCTCTTTTTTGATCAAGGTCTTCATGCGACGATCTGAACTAAGCAGCAACTCTAGCTTGTCACGCTCGGCTTCAAGTTCGCTTTGCTCACCCTTAATTTTAAACTCTTCAAGCTTAGCCAGATGGCGTAGTTTCAGGTCAAGGATCGCGTTGGCTTGTTCATCAGTCAGGCTAAAACGCGACATCAACTCAGCTTTAGGATCATCGTTATAACGGATGATCTCAATCACTTCATCAATATTGAGAAACGCTATCATCAAGGCATCAAGAATATGTAATCTTGCTAATACCTTATCGAGTCTATGTTCTAAACGACGCCTTACCGTCGTTAATCTAAATTCGAGCCATTCGGTAAGTAGCTGCTTAAGCCCCTTGACCTGTGGGCGACCATTTAGACCAAGTACATTAAGATTGACGCGGAAATTCTTTTCAAGATCTGTGGTCGCAAACAGATGCGCCATCAACTGATCGCAATCGACCCTATTTGAACGCGGCACCACCACCATACGAACTGGACTTTCATGATCGGACTCGTCACGAAGATCGGCAACCATAGGCAGCTTCTTCGCCTGCATCTGTGCCGCTATCTGTTCTAAAATCTTGCCACTGCTGGCTTGATGAGGCAATGCGGTAATTACAATTTCACCCGCTTCTATGGTGTACACCGCGCGCGCCTTGATAGAACCGCGCCCAGTACTGTATATCTTAGCGATATCAGCCTTAGGCGTAATAATTTCGGCTTCGGTAGGATAATCAGGCCCTGGCACCAACTCCATTATGCGTTCGAGTTCGGTCTTGGGGTTATCGAGCAACTCAATACAGGCGCTCACTAATTCACGAGCATTGTGAGGCGGCACATCTGTCGCCATCCCCACGGCAATCCCCGTAATGCCATTGAGTAGGATATGAGGCAGACGTGCTGGCAAAACCAAGGGTTCTTTCATGGTGCCGTCAAAGTTAACGCCCCAATCTACCGTTCCCTGGCCCAGTTCGGTTAATAAGACTTCTGAAAACTTAGACAGACGAGCTTCGGTATAACGCATCGCCGCAAATGACTTAGGATCATCTGGTGCCCCCCAGTTACCTTGACCATCGACTAACGGATAACGATAGGAGAATGGCTGTGCCATCAGCACCATAGCTTCGTAACAGGCACTATCACCGTGAGGATGATACTTACCTAACACATCACCCACAGTACGAGCAGACTTCTTATGCTTCGATTGAGCCGAGAGTCCAAGTTCACTCATGGCATAAATAATTCGGCGTTGAACTGGCTTTAAACCATCGCCGATATGGGGCAATGCACGATCCATGATGACGTACATTGAGTAATTAAGATAAGCTTCTTCGGTGAAACGTCTCAGTGGCATCTGCTCGACGCCATCGAGGCTTAAATCTATCGCATCACTCATTGGTTTTGATCCTGTTGTTCACTCGCATCACTCTCTTGGGCATTGTTATCTTTATAAAACAAGCGATAAACATTGCCTTTCAAATCATCAGAAATATACATTGCACCATCGGGGGACGTTAACAAGCTATAAGGTCTTGCAACGGGAAATTCGCCGTCAAGAAAACTGACGACAGTTTGACGATCGGTGACCTCATTGTCTTCAATAGTCAACATAGTCACTTGATAGCCGATTTTGCTCGATCGGTTCCATGAACCATTCTCGGCAACGAACATCTGATCATGATATTTTTCGGGAAATTGCTTACCTCGATAAAACATTAATCCCATAGGTGCAACGTGGGCAGGCAACTCAAATACTGGCGGGGTCACCTTTAAACTTTTTGGCTTTTCATAGGATGGTTCCAGCACACTGGTAGCATGAACATAAGGAAAACCATAATGTGCGCCCACGCTATCCACACGATTAATCTCATCGGGTGGGAGCCTGTCACCCATCCAGTTGCGTCCTAAGTCGGCAAACCACAATTTATCATCTACTGGAGACCAGTCAAATCCAGTGACATTGCGTATGCCAGTCGCGATTTGCTCACTGCTGCCCGTGTCGACATCGATAGCGATAATACTGCCAAACGGCGCTTGAGGCTCACAGACATTGCATGGCGCGCCGACAGAGACATAGAGACGACCATCTGGTCCAAAATGCATCGCTCGGTGACTCTTGTTGGGCTTACCAGGCAAGCGATCGTAGACCTCCTTACCGCGCCCTGGACGACGCAAACGATTTTCAATATCGACGTAACGAATAATACGTTCCTCTTCGGCGACATAGAGATCGCCATTATGGAACGCTAGTGCTTCTGGATATTCAAGCCCCTTGGCTACAACGTAGCGCTTATCCACTCTGCCATCGGCATTGCTATCGACTAATGCTTGGATCATGCCCGATTTATGGGTGCCAACAAACAGTGTACCCTTATCCCCGAGCGCCATCTGCTTTGCATCCCCCAAATCCGAGGCATATAAAGACAGGCCAAACCCTTTAGTCACTGTGATCATAATGGGCTGACTTTCGGCGCTTGCCGAGACTGAAACAATCGCTGCCACCAAGGTCACTAGGGCTAAAGAAAACCTACAACTCATTGTTTTATTGTTCATATTATTATTTTGAGTCAAATCATCTCTCACTACTATTTTTAACTTAGTCTATCAAAAGGGCCAAATCACCTTTGGTCTCTAACCAAGTTTTTCTGTCTCCTGAACGCTTCTTGGCCAATAACATGTCCATCAGCGCCATAGTATCATCACCGTCTTCAATCGTTAGCTGAACCAAACGACGAGTATTAGGATCCATTGTGGTTTCGCGTAACTGCAATGGATTCATCTCACCCAAACCTTTAAAGCGAGTTACCTGAACTTTACCTTTCTTTTTCTCTGCCGTTATACGATCCAAAATACCTTGCTTCTCGGCTTCGTCTAGCGCGTAAAAAACCTCTTTACCAATATCGATTCGAAACAGAGGTGGCATGGCCACATAAATATGGCCCTTCTCGACTAAGACTTTGTAATGCTGCATAAAAAGAGCACAAAGCAGAGTAGCAATATGCAGTCCATCGGAGTCGGCATCGGCTAGAATACAAATTTTACCGTAGCGCAGTTCAGAGATATCACTGCTGTCAGGATCACATCCTATGGCAACTGAAATGTCATGTACCTCTTGGGATGCAAGCACCTGAGACGCCTCGACCTCCCAAGTATTAAGAATCTTACCTCGCAGTGGCATGATCGCCTGAAACTCGCGATCTCGAGCCTGTTTCGCACTACCACCAGCCGAGTCACCCTCGACCAAAAACAGTTCGCCTCGCATCGGATCTTGACCACTACAATCGGTCAGTTTTCCGGGAAGCGCAGGTCCAGAGGTTACCTTTTTACGTGCAACCTTCTTTGCTGCTTTTAGACGTTTTTGTGCATTGTTAATACACAGTTCAGCTAATGCTTCAGCCTGCTCTGTATTGGTATTAAGCCATAGACTAAAAGCATCACGGACAATTCCCGACACAAATGCCGCACTTTGACGGCTCGATAATTTCTCTTTAGTTTGCCCCGCAAACTGCGGATCTTGCATCTTAATCGATAAAATGAAGCTACAGCGATCCCAGATATCCTCAGGTGAAAGCTTAATACCACGAGGAATTAGATTGCGAAACTCACAGAATTCGCGCATGGCTTCTAACAAACCTTGTCGAAAACCATTAACATGAGTTCCGCCAAGCGGCGTTGGAATGAGGTTAACATAACTCTCGTTAAGATAGTCACCACCTTCGGGTAACCAAGTTATCGCCCAATCAACCGCTTCGGTGTTACCTGTCATGGTGCCGATAAAGGGTTCTTTCGGTAACATCTCAGCGCCATTAACAGACGCTTGTAAATAGTCGGTCAAGCCACTTTCATAAAACCACTCTTCGGTTTCACCAGACTGTTTATTAGAGAATTTAATTCGCAATCCAGGGCACAATACCGCCTTGGCGCGTAGCAAATAGATTAATTTTGGAATTGAAAAGTTAGGCGAATCAAAATAGCTGGCCGTTGGCCAAAAATGCACTCGAGTGCCTGTATTACGTCGACCGCAGGTACCTGTAACGACTAAGTCTTCAACTTTATCACCGTGTTCAAATGCCATGTCATAGACTTGGCCATTACGCCTAACCGTGATCTCAACGCGATTAGATAACGCGTTAACCACCGAGATCCCTACGCCATGTAAGCCCCCTGAAAACTGATAGTTCTCATTAGAAAACTTACCACCCGCATGCAGCTTAGTTAGGATCAACTCGACGCCTGAGATCCCCTCTTCAGGGTGAATATCCACGGGCATACCACGACCATCATCGATAACCTCTAACGAGTTATCTTTATGGAGAATCACATCGATCTTGGTCGCATGACCAGCCAATGCTTCATCAACACTGTTATCGATAACCTCTTGTCCCAAATGATTAGGACGAGAGGTATCTGTGTACATGCCGGGTCTGCGTTTTACAGGGTCGAGCCCATTGAGGACTTCAATTGAATCAGAGGTGTATTGGTTAGTCATAGCACACACAATATATAGTTATTCAGGCCATGTTGCGGCCCTACATGTCTATTTGTCAAGAAACAGGAACTGGCAGATCCTATCCAACTGTTGTTCATAGCCGATAAAACTATGGTCACCACCCGCTTCAATCAGCAGCTGACAACAATGGTATTTATTCACTGCTTGTTTATAATCAAGCACTTCGTCACCTGATTGCAGTAATACAAAAAAACGTTCAGGGTAAAAAATGACTTCAGTATCATAAAGTGCAACCTCTTGCTTATGCGCAGGCAACACCTCATAGGTTTCATCTGTATAGGGATTGTACTGTGGCCCGAGAAACTCATCAAACAACTCAAATGGTGTTACCGCAGGATTAATGAGCACCGCCTTTCCACCATAGGTTTCAGCTAAATAGCTAGCGAAATAGCCACCAAGAGATGACCCGATAAAATGAAGTGGCTCACCTTTAGCCCTCTCTCGCTCAACAATGTCGATAAGCAAAGCCATCGCATCTTTCGGTATTGAGGGTAATTGAGGTTGAAAAAATGAGAGTTGCGGAAAATGGTTAGCAATATATTCGGCGGTAATCACCCCTTTATCGGACTGAGGGGAACTATTAAACCCATGGATATAAAGCAGCATATTTCCTCGATAACCGTTGTTGTCCAAATTGCGACAATAAAAATAGTGTTTTTACACTATCATCAAGTAATCGCAGCCGAGCGACTTACAATAAGCAGAGTCAAATAAACCTTACCGCAAGTATAAGGATGCTAACATTCGCTGCGCGTTTAGCCAAATAAAGCTTTCGTGTTTGAGTATTATCAACCCACGTCGCCCATAACTGCTCAAGGTCTTTGAAATATGCTAGGGCCTATTGAACTTTATTGGTTGAATCTTGTTCGAGACAACAACGTGTTAATCGAGGCAGTGGACTGTAGCATAATCATGCTACGCAAAATTCACTTAACAAAGAGTAAAATGTTTTTAGCCGAACCCTTCGGGCAACATTTGTTGGTTATTTCTACTGCCGTTTCAGCTATTTATGCAGAATAATGCCACTACAAAACTACTGCCTTGTATAGATATCCAACAATTCGCTGCAAAAACAACCTTGAACGATCAACAGACCTAATACCCCTTAGAGTCGTGATCAGGGGAGAATTTATTTCCAGGAACGCGATAAACATTGGTCAATATACTACCGTCGGCCTTCAGCTCAAGTAATCGATAACCAGGCTGTTGAGCATCTAAAGCAAAATAGGGGGATTTCGGCTTAAATTGAATACAGGTAGATGGAGTCGCCATTAACCGCATACTGCCAGCATCTGAAGAATGAGTTTGATCTAGGCTCTGATGAACATGCCCCCACAACAGTCCTTTAACTTGAGGAAGTTTGCTGACCCTATCGATAAAGTCACTGCCATTATCCATACAATGCTGATCGAGCCACTTGCACTCAACCAAAATCGGATTATGGTGCATCACTAACAAGGTGTATTTATCTGGATGTTGTTTAACAGCCGATTCAATTAAGTCAAACTCACTTTCGGCCATGTGGCCACCAGGCTTTCCCCGCACCGTCGAATCCAACATAATTATCTGCCAGTTTCCAGCCAGAATACGACGACCACCATGAATGTTCGGACCCTGCATATGCAGATTCATGATCCTAGGATCATCATGATTCCCTGGTAAATAGTGACACGCTAATTTTAGGGGAGCGATCGCTTTTACGAAATTCTGATAAGACTCGTTTGAATAGTCTTGGCTAATGTCGCCTGTAACCAGCATAAAATGCGCGGGATAATCGACGGCCTTAATCGTATTAAGAACGGCCTCTAAGCTGTGCGCGGTATTAACGCCTAAAAGCTGAGCTTCGGGATCTGCAAACAGATGAGGATCAGTCACTTGAACAAGTCTGACACTCTCATTGTTGTTAATAGAATAAGAGATAGCCTCTTTTAGCACATTAAAACCCTAAAATTCCGACTGACAAATAACACGAACATGATTGTCAATAATTAATAACTCTTCAAGAAAAGCATTTACCTGATACTTTTCATCGCGATGATGCATACGTATATTTGGATAATCATATACCGCTCTTAAACGATAAATCTGTCGACTAGTTAACACTTCTGCTAATTTAGCGTCATGATAAACACGTACTACAACTTTAGGGGTATCAATTAATTGCGAGATCTCTATCGCTCTGGAAATCTCAATCAATTGCGTATATTGGGTATTTTCAAGCAATTTGACGTCTAAGCGGCCGAAATCACCTTCAACTTGCCAGCTCTCGCCTTGCAGAGAAGAAGCAGGCAACCATCGCAATATATTAAAATAGTTGCGAGAACATAGCGCCAAAAAGCGGCTCACATCCACTTGATAGCTATTGTGTCTTTTATTTAGAGAGATACTCACGGCTTACTTCTTAATTTCAGGTAGTTAAGCTGTAACCATTGTAAGCCGATCACTGTCGATGCATTATTAATCACGCCATCACAAACAGCCTGATAAGCCGCTTCTCTAGACATCACATGGACCTTAATATCTTCATGTTCTTCACTCAACCCATGAATGCCAGCAGCACTGATAGACTCGACCTCGGCCCAATAAAAATCAAACCGTTCGCTCGTTCCTCCAGGGCTAGAAAAGTAACGACTAATAAATTCCATCTGATTAGCGACTAAGCCAGCCTCTTCGTGCAACTCACGATGAGCCACCTGCTCAGCGCTCTCGCCATCCTCAATCATACCTGCGACTAATTCGAGCAACCAAGGTTGCTCTGTTGCGGCAAAGACAGGAATTCGAATTTGCTCGATCAAGACCACTTTGTCTTCTTTTGGATCATAGGGCAAAACCACTACCGCATGTCCACGCTCGAAAACTTCGCGAGTAACAACTTCACTCCAGCCACCGCGAAATAAGCGATGCTTAAACCGATACTCGTCCAATCGAAAGAATCCCTTGTATAAGGTTCGCTGACTCAGCATCTCTATATCGTCACTGGTAAATTTCTGGCTCATGCTACGGCTCGCAGATAAATATGACTCATCTCTAATATGGTTCAATATATCACGTAATCCATCAATATTTGCAGACATAAAATCAAAAACTGTTACACTTCATAGTTGACTTAAAATTGGTTAATTTCTTAATATCTTAAGTCTATTAAGTTTAGATGTATCGGGAAGCGTCGGGAAGCGCAAACCGCTTTACTCAACCAATTGAGTAAAGCATCACTTAACTTTTAAGTAAATTGCTCCAAGTAAGGAGTATTTATGTCTAAAAAAGGACAGGTAATGAAATTTAAGATCCGCACCCTATGTGCAGCCTTGAGTCTTGCGGCAACCACTTCAGCCGTGCACGCCGATGATCTACTACAGATATACCAACAAGCGCTAACCAATGACCCTATTGCGCTTCAAGCCCAATCTCAACGTGACAGACTGTATGAGCAGATTGAAGAAAATCGTGCTCCATTACTGCCCTCTATCAGTGCCACTGTCGGCTATGGTAAGAACTGGTCAAATGTATCAGATAGCACTTATACCAGCGGTCTCAATGCAGGTGTATCACTTAAGCAAGTCGTTTACGACCACAGTGCATGGGTCGGCCTAGATCTAGCAGAACTAGCGGCTTCTCAAGCCGATGCGGCTTATGCTTCAACCTTGCAAAACCTTATTATTCGCGTAACAAGTGCTTACTTCGATGTGTTATCGGCTAAAGATAACTACGAATTTAAGGGCGCTGAAAAGCGTGCGATTGAACGCCAACTAGAACAAACCAAACAACGTTTCGCTGTTGGATTAACAGCTATCACCGACGTACATGAAGCGCAAGCACAATACGATTTGGCTCGCGCATCAGAGATTTTAGCTGAGAACCAGTTAATCAACAGCTACGAAGCATTACGCGAAATTACGGGTCTAGATCATAAATCGATCGATATCCTCGACACGACTCGCTTTACCGCTGTCACGCCATCACCAGAACGCTCTAGCGATTGGTTAAAAATGGCTGAAACCAACAGCGTAGATTTGATGACCACTCGTATCGGTAAAGATATTGCTCAGCAAACCATCTCACTATATAAAGCTGGCCATATGCCATCGCTAAGTTTGAACGCAGGTTACACCACTAACCTTGAGCAAAAAAATGAGATTGGCAGTAAAGATGATTATGACAATGCCAACGTAGGTTTAACCTTAAGCGTGCCGATTTTTGAAGGCTTCAGAGTTAGTTCGAAAGTCAATCAGGCTCAATACCAATATGTTGAAGCCAGTGAAAAAATGGAGCAAACTTACCGTAAAGTCGTTAAAGACGTGCGTAATAACTTCAACAACGTCGGTGCTTCGATTAGCTCAATCCGAGCTTACGAGCAATCAGTGATCTCTTCAGAGAGTGCACTTAAAGCCACACAAGCGGGTTTTGAAGTCGGTACTCGTACCATTGTTGACGTACTAAACCGAACTCGTGATCTATACGATTCGAAGCGTCAACTATCTAATGCGCGTTACGGCTACGTAAACTCGATATTAGCGCTTAAGCAAGCTGCTGGAACACTAAACGAAGATGACGTCATCGCCATCAACAATGGCCTAAAGGCTCCAGAAGTAAGCCAGTAATCTAGCTGATTTACAGACAAAAAAACCGCCATTGGCGGTTTTTTTATGGCTCTTATACCAACTTAAATTAGAAGACTAATTCAACACCGGCAAAGGCACCTTTAAATTGTGAGTTGGCAGTGACACCGTCAAAACCATTCGCATCAAATTTAAAGTCACGGTAGCCAACACGAAGTTTAGTATCTAACGCAACGCCATCAAACATCCAACCTAAACCCACTGAATAATCATATACACTCGTTTCATCGATACCTAGCATTACATCAGCAAAGCCATATAAACCGAGACCAGGAATACCCACCTCGGCATTCACATAGGCCATCACAATGCCGTCACTTAAATCTTTCTGCTCAGGATGACCCGCGTCAGCTACGCGAAATGAACCATGCATCTTCTTGTAAGCAGCCCCCACATCGAGTGCAACCATATCGTTATCTAAGATCTCATAATAAAGTACAAAGTCGGTATTACTCAGATTTGTTACAGTCGTGACATCTCCCGCTTGAAACGTATGCTCTCCGAATGCCCAATCACCAGCTAAAGTTGCGTTCCCATCGGCTTCCAAACGATTCTCACGGATCTTAAAATTTGGCACTAGCGGAATTGGATGCTCAACTGCCACCCACACACTACCTTGAGAAGATGAACTGTAATCAAAATCTTGTTGAGTTTGGCCTTTTTCAGCAAAAGTACCACTAGTGTCAGCTTGCCAGTAATCACCACCGACCTTAAAGCCAACTAGCGTTGCAGCTTGGGCAGAAGTTGCCGCGAAAGAACCTAGCAACGCACATACAAGTAGTGTTTTTTTCATCATTTAACCTTGAGTTAATAAGTTAGTTAGATCGATTACCGCAGCATTTGCGCGGGAAATATAATTTGCCATCACTAAAGAGTGATTGGCCACTATGCCAAAGCCTGAGCCATTTAGGATCATCGGGCTCCACACTGGTTGCTGAGTTTCTTCCAATTCACGAATAATCTGTTGCAAACTCACTTCAGCATTTTTCTTTTTCAATACATCGGCAAAATCGACCTCAATCGCCTTCATGAAGTTGAGCAGTGCCCATGTTGCTCCACGCGTCTCGTAGAACACATCATCTATTTGCCACCAACCGGTTTTTATCTGCTGACTCGATAGATTTGGTGTCGACTGACTCGCTTCTGCTTCACCAGCAAGATCGGTATTAAGTCGTTCTTGACCTACGCTGGCAGACAAACGCTGTGACATGCTGCCAAGACGCTTTTGGATCTCTTTTAACCACTCATTAAGATTATCTGCGCGAGCATAAAATTGGGCATCTGGAGTATTGGGATCGGCGATACGAGCCCGATACAGCTTTAATAACTTAATGGCATCTCGATACTCTCCTTCGGCGCTAGGCACCAACCAGCTAGTATGTTCAATATTGAGTTTTGAATGTGCCGCCAGCAGGTCTTTGTCCGCTGTAGATTGCGATTGAGAACGGCTAAACTCCTTGCGCATTACTAACGCGAGATCTCGAGCCTGTTCAATAGCGCCAAACTCAAATGCTGGCATATTATCCATAAATAAGGATGGTGGCATAATGTCATTAGATAACCAGCCGCCATTCTTATCCAATAAGGTTTCAACGGTCAGAATAAGCGATGTCGTCGTAGCATAGCCAACCACATTTTTCCCCGTCGAACTATTCAACTGCTGCGGGGTTAGCGGTTCAGGCTCAACACTCCACCACACACTGATAAAATAACCAATTAAAAATAAAACTACGGCTACTAGTCCGCCTCGTTTCCATGTCATCTGCATACAATTACTCCATTAATGGTGATGATGTTCCATTTCACCATGTTGCTTTGTCATATCTTGCTTAGTCACTTTTATACTAATGACTTGCTCAGTGCCATCATCAAACTTAAGCGTTAAATCAACGTCTTCATCAACCTTTAACGGCTGTTTCAATCCTAAGAGCATAACGTGATCACCAGAAGGCGCCAATTCAAGATTGCCGTGCGCTGCAATAGTGAAACTCATCCGTTGCTTCATCTTAATAACGCCAGCCTCTTCAACTATGGTGTGCAGTTGAGCTTCTTTAGCAATAGCGGTTTCTACCCCAACAAGTTTGATCTCGGGGCCATGATTCATAAGGGTAAAGTAAGCCGCTGTATTAGGAACACTCGGAGGCATCGCCCTAATGTAACCTTCAACAAGCATCACGTTTGCCAAGACAGAGAATGAAGTGCATGATAGCAAAATAAAATTAAACGCATGTTTGAAAATATGTTTCAATGTCTTAAACTCCTTTTAATCCCATTTGCCATAATAAGGACTATTGACCAATGAGTACCATTCAAATTCAGGATGAGCAAGGCGTTCGCATCATCACGATAAATCGCCCAGATAAACGCAATGCGCTTAACCTCGATATGTACACTCAGCTCACAGAATACCTTATCCAAGGGGAATCCGACAATGGAATTAATGCCTTTATGATTAAAGGCCAGACCGATTGTTTTACCTCAGGTAATGATGTTGCTGACTTTTTAAAAAATAGTAACTTAGGACCAGATCATCCAGCATTCAAATTCCTTTTCACACTACTAGATCTTGACAAACCTATCGTTGCGGCTGTCACAGGAGCCGCTGTCGGTATAGGCACTACTTTGCTGCTACATTGCGATCTTGTTTATGCTGATAACAGTGCCAAGTTTCAGCTACCGTTTGTCAACTTAGCTCTAGTGCCTGAAGCTGGTGCTAGCTTGCTACTCCCTCGCCTCGTTGGGCCGCAAAAAGCTGCCGAACTATTGTTACTCGGTGAAAGCTTCAATGCCGATGATGCCTATCAGATGAACTTGGTTAATAAGATCATTCCATCTGACTCATTATTTGACTATGCCAAGACCCAAGCGATTAAACTCGCTCAAAAGCCGCCACAGGCATTGCAAGCCAGCCGTAAATTGATGCGTTACGATCAAGAAATAGTCCGAGCACAAATGAATAAGGAGCTAAAAGAGTTTGCTATTAGATTACAAAGCGATGAGGCAAAAGAAAGATTCCAAGCATTCCTAAATCGATAATAGAGATCTAGGTTAAGCTAGTCTCTAGTCTAAATGACTAGCTTGGCCAACACCCCAAGCTGCGAGTAACAATAATATCAGCGGCCATACCAAAGAAAAACCTGAAAACATCATAACCATGGCAGACAATACACAGATTGCAGACACTACGGCGACAAAACTAAAAGCTAAAGTCAGCCAAAATAACATAGTAAGCAACACGACGCAGGTAAGTGCGATCCCCCACAAACTAATATCTATCCATTGAAACGATTCTACACTGACATAGAACCATCCATCGTCGATGTACCGACTAAACACGAACAGCATCAATGCTAATAGAATAACGATACCTAACCCAATGACGCTGTTTAAAACCCGATATAATTGCGGATGTCCCTTCACACTTTTATTCTCTTACTAAATTAGTATTGTGGATCCCATTTGGGCAATACCAAGGCCAGTACAAAATACACTAACAAACTGATCGCTGGATTCATTATTACGGCTGCAGCCCATACCACTCTCGTCCACAAACATGACCAGCCAAATTTATCCGCCATCATTGCTGCAATACCACATATAATCGCTCTTGGGCGCTTCAGTCGACTGACTAGATTATCTATATTCATTGGTAACTCCTGGTGACATAAATGGGTATTGAGCTCGTTGCTCTATTAAATGACCTTGTGCCAGTTGAAGGTACATACCACTGCGGCACACAACGCAAAGCCCAATACAGGTAACAACAATATCGCTGCTAGTTCAAACAGATAAGTCATCATTATTCCTTAGCCATCGCACTAGTGATCCCAGTGTTATCACTCTGTTCGCTGTCCGCAACATCTACTGCTTGCTCTAGGCTGGTTTCAAATAGAGACTCAGATAACTGTGCTTGTAGTGAAAGGCTAAGTTCCTGCTGAGCGACAACCATCATCTCTTGCATCTGCGTAGCAAGGTTACGCTCAAGCGTTGCACTGATATTTGATGGGATAAACTCATCGGCATTTGCAGAGAAACTCGCGCCTACAAGTAAAGAGGCAATAAGTGATACTTTAGTTAGCTTGTTCATAATGTCTTCCTTTTCATATTCGGTTGTGACAAGTAAGACAATACAAAGGATATGCCAACTTTGTAAAAGTGAGTTAACCAACTGTTTTTAAAAAAATTAAAAAGATAGGGGGATAATCAGGGCTTATTTGGAAGATAGAATTATCGAATGAAATAGCAAGCTTCACTACCCGTTAGTAATTTTCACTATTTAGAAGTGAAAAGACTAAAAAACAAACAAAAAAGCCTTCACTGTAAATGAAGGCCCTCAGCAGAAAAAAACAAATCATTGATTTAATAAGCTTTACTTGAAATCCATGCTGGCTCTAGCCTGATGTATGACTTCAATACCTGCACCTTGGCGATGAGCATTTTCACTCACATAGCGACGCCAAGCGCGCGAGCCCACTTCACCTTGATAAAGGCCTGTAATATGGCGAGTAATATGATTCAGACGACCACCATCAGCGAGATGTTTCTCTATATAAGGAATCATTCTCTCCAAAACAGCATCTCGGCTCAAAACAGGTTTCTCACTACCACACAAGCTTTGATCGACCTCGGCGAGTATATAGGGATTTTGATAGGCTTCTCGTCCCACCATCACCCCATCTAATTGCTCAAGATGGGTTGTACATTCGCCCAATGATTTTACTCCGCCATTAAGCGAAATACTTAGTTGTGGATAATCACGCTTTAACTGATAAACCCGCTCATAATTAAGCTCGGGGATCTCGCGATTCTCTTTTGGACTTAATCCCTGCAACCAAGCTTTTCGAGCATGAATGATGAAAGTGTCACAACCTGCTGCGCTAACAGTATCGATAAAATCGGTAAGGAACTCATAGCTGTCTTGCTCATCGATACCAATGCGAGTTTTAACCGTCACAGGAATATCGACCACGTTTCGCATTGCATCGACGCATTGCGCAACCAGCTTGGGCTCAGCCATCAAACAGGCACCAAAACGCCCATTTTGCACACGATCTGACGGGCAACCCACATTCAGGTTAACCTCATCATAGCCTCTCTCTGCGGCCAACTTAGCACACGTGGCGAGATCGGCTGGATTAGAGCCTCCCAGCTGCAACGCTAAAGGGTGCTCTTCCTCGTTATAGGCAAGATAGTCACCTTTACCATGAATAATCGCCCCCGTCGTTACCATTTCGGTATACAACAAAGCTTGCTCAGACATCAAGCGAGCAAAGTAGCGATAATGCCTATCAGTCCAATCGAGCATAGGCGCAATGCTGAAAGTGCGATTGATGGTATCTGGCATGGTATTTCGTGACATAAAAACAGTAACCCATAGTTGAACAGCCCAGAGTAAAGGGCGTGGCCGCGCATTTTACACTGGTCACCAAAAAATGCACAGGCTTGCTCCTATTCAATAGCAAAAATCTGAATCTAATACCAATCAGTATAAAGACGCAATATAGAATCAAAAGCAGCCTGAGCCATAAACAACAGCAATATAACAACCTCATCGTAATCATGGGAAAGGGACGCTGGCCTTGCAAAAAATGGACGACTGAATAATTGTATGATGGTCACAGATCCTAAAAGAATCGAAAGCTAAATCTCAACAATTTATACAGCTAAGATGACGCTGTGCTATGGTAAAAATATGAGATTTTTAAGATTTTGAAGAAAAACTCTCCTAAGCTTATAGTCAGGCATCGACAACCCATTTAGAGACAAATAGGAGCCTCTTTCCAAATGAATGTGAACTTTATCAATCCGTTTTTAGAATCGCTACTTAATGTCCTCAAGACCATGGCGAGCATGGAGCTTAAGCCTGGGAAGCCTAATCTGAAAAAAGATAATATCGCAAAGGGGGACGTATCGGGTTTGATCGGTATGGTTGGCCCTCAAACCAAAGGCTCGCTCTCTATCACTTTCGAAGAGTCATTAATTCTAGAGATCATGAACAACATGCTAGGAGAGAGACCTTCTAAGGTTAATGAAGAGGTTACCGATCTGGTTGGCGAAATCACCAATATGGTGACAGGTGGTGCTAAAAACCTCTTGGGGGATAAAGGCTATGACTTCGAAATGGCCACACCAATCGTCGTCTCAGGTAAAGACCATACCATAGCCCATAAATCTGACGGCCAAAAAATCATAATGCCATTTACCAGTAACTATGGAAATGCGTACATTGAGATCTGCTTCGAGCTTTAATGCTCATCAAGCCACAATCTAATTAGTGATAATGACAATCTCATCATCGAGGAGGTTTCCCCTTTCTCCTCGAGCCTTTTCACGTGCTCACGGTTAGTTAGGATAAATATTAATCCAAACACACAGCGACGCGAGGGGTCAGCTTAGTAACCAGCTCATAGGCTATCGTGCCGATATGCTCTGCAACATCTTCAACGGGCAAGGCCTTTCCCCAAAGCAGTACATCGTCACCCACTGCATCGGTTGCATCGATACCTAAATCCACCGTCAGCATATCCATGGATACTCGCCCAACGACAGGAACCAAACGGCCATTGATCCAAACAGGCGTTCCTTCTGGTGCATTGCGGGGATAGCCATCACCATAACCTATCGCGACCACGCCGAGCTTAGTATCCTGTTTAGCGTGCCAATAACTACCATAGCCAACGGGATCTCCAGCTTTGTGCTCTCTAACGGCGATCAACTGAGAAACCAGCTCCATAGCAGGTATCAAACCATGATTACAGCCAAAGTCCCCAACTACGGGTGATACCCCATAAAGCGCAATACCGGGTCTTATCCAATCGGCTTGGGTCTCTTGCCAATAAAGTGCGGCAGCCGAATTAGCCAAGGTTCTATCACCGGGTAAATCTTTAGTCATCTCGTTGAAACGCTTGGCTTGATTAGTGGTCGCCGGATTTTCAGGCTCATCGGCGCATGCAAAATGAGTCATCAGGTGAATAGGTTTAGCCACCTGTGGACAATCGAGTAAACGCTGATAGGTTGAGGAAAACTGCGCTAGGTTGAAACCTAATCGGTGCATACCCGAATCAACTTTCATCCATACCGTCACAGGCTTATCTAACTTAGCGGCTTCTAACATCTCGATTTGAAACTCATGATGAACCACGGTATCGATATCATGATCAACCAGAGTATTAAGATCGTTTTGGCGAAAAAAACCTTCTAAAAGAAGTAGCTTGGCTTTAATTCCGCCCGCCCTAAGCTCTAAGGCCTCTTCCAATCTGGCAAGACCAAAACCATCAGCAGTCGTCAGGCATTTAGCGACATTAAGTAAGCCATGGCCATAACCATTAGCCTTAACGACCGCCATCACCTTGCTATGAGGCGCAAGCTCTCGTAATCGCTGTAAATTAGATGTCAGCGCATCACCACTGATCTCTGCACGGGGAAAGGGTTTCAAACAATAACCTTATAGAAGCAAATAAACTTAATATGAAAATAACCTAAAATGAGTCGCAAAGGGGCAAAATAAACCATGCTTAATCTTACCCCTAATTAAGAATTAATCTTCTTCGAATTGAGGACCAGCATAGTTATCGAAGCGAGAATATTGACCTTGGAACACCAAGCGCACCCGCCCAATAGGACCGTTACGCTGCTTACCAATAATGATTTCTGCGGTGCCTTTATCTTCAGAATCGTTGTTATACACTTCATCACGATAAATAAACATGATCAAATCCGCATCTTGCTCAATAGAACCCGATTCACGCAAATCTGAGTTAACAGGGCGCTTATCGGCACGTTGCTCCAATGAACGGTTAAGCTGCGACAGCGCAATCACGGGGATCTCTAACTCTTTGGCAAGTGCCTTGAGCGAGCGAGAGATCTCGGCGATCTCTAGTGTTCTGTTGTCTGATAACGCTGGAACTTGCATCAACTGAAGGTAATCGATCATGATCATCGACAGGCCACCATGTTCTCTGGCAATACGACGAGCACGACTTCGCACTTCGGTTGGCGTTAAGCCCGAACCATCATCGATATACATCTTTCCTTGCTCGAGCATGATCCCCATAGTCGACGACACTCGCGCCCAATCATCATCGTCAAGCTGACCGGTACGGATCTTTGTTTGGTCGACGCGACCAAGGGATGCCAACATACGCATCATGATCTGTTCTGAAGGCATCTCGAGACTGAAAATAAGCACAGGCTTGTCTTCATTGAGCGCCGCCTGCTCACACAGGTTCATCGCAAAGGTGGTTTTACCCATAGATGGACGCGCCGCGACAATAATCAAATCGCCCGACTGGAAGCCCGCGGTCATCTTATCTAAGTCGCCAAAACCGCTCGATACTCCGGTAACACCGTTATGTGGGTTATTGTACAGCTCTTCAATCTTATCGACCGTTTTTTCCAAAATGCTCTTGATACCCTCGGGGCCTTCATTAGCATTGGCGCGCTGCTCGGCAATTTTAAAAACTTTGCTTTCGGCTAAATCCAATAGCTCGCCAGAGTTACGCCCTTCAGGATTAAAACCCGCATCGGCTATTTCGTTGGCGACTTTAATCATTTCACGTACAACCGCACGTTCGCGCACAATCGATGCGTAAGATAAAATGTTGCCCGCACTCGGGGTATTCTTCGCAATTTCGCCTAAATAGGCAAAACCACCGGCATCTTCAAGGCTGTCTTCAAGTTCGAGTTGCTCAGATACCGTGATTAAATCGATCGGTTGACCAGCAGCGACTAAGGCCTCCATCGCAACGAAGATCATCCGATGTGAACGAGAGTAAAAGTCCTCCTTCACCACGGCTTCGGCAACTTTATCCCAAGCGTCTGAATCTAACATCAAGCCACCGAGCACAGATTGCTCGGCCTCAATAGAGTGTGGCGGCATCTTCAATGCATCGAGTTGTAAATCTCTCGGCTTTTTCTTAGCCTGAAAACCACCTTGCTGTGCCATTAAATCTCCAAATTTCCAACGATTAGGCAAAATATGGTATAAAACCCGAGTCAAGCAGAACTCAAACAGGCCGCCTACGCCTGTTCGTCCAACAAACACACATATAATAATTAAGGAATAAACATGCGCAAAGCATTGGTTGCAGCCTTAATGCTGTCATCGGGCATAGCTATTGCCGATGAAGGGCAGTGGCAACCTTATCAAATGCCGTCGATCGCCGATAAACTTAGCGAACGTGGTATTCAAATTCCAGCAAAACAACTTGCCGATCTGACTCAATATCCTATGAATGCGGTTGTCGGCCTCGGGTATTGTACCGCCAGTTTCGTGTCGCCCCAAGGTTTAGTTGTCACTAATCACCACTGCGCTTATCGTGCAATACAATACAATAGTAAAAAAGAGCACAACTACATCGCCGATGGCTTCCTAGCCAAAAAGATGACCGAAGAACCTTCGGCAGGTCCTAACGAGCGTCTGTATATTACTGAAGCGGTTACCGACGTGAGCAGCAAGGTGATGAGTGGTTTGAGCGATGACCCACTTAAGCGCTTTGAAGAGATCCAAACCAACCGTAAATCACTGATAAAAGAGTGTGAAAGCGATGAGAATTATCGCTGCTCGGTGCGAAGTTTTCATAACGGTCTCGAATATTATCTTATCAAGCAACTCATTATCCGCGATGTTCGTTTAGTCTATGCACCACCTAAAAGTGTTGGCGCTTTCGGCGGAGATATAGATAACTATGAGTATCCACGTCATTCAGGCGACTTTACCTTTTTGCGCGCCTATGTGGGCAAAGATGGAAAGCCAGCAGCCTATTCAGCCGATAACGTGCCTTTTAAACCAAATAGCTACCTGAAAATCAATGCCGACGGCGTTAAAGCTGGCGATGGCGTATTTGTCGCGGGTTATCCTGGTTCAACCAGCCGTTACCGTTTAACCAGCGAACTGAAATTCGCCAGCGATTGGCTCTACCCAACCCTAGCTAAGCGCTATCAACTACGCATAGATACCATTGAAGCTATGGGTGATAGTGATGCGGCGATTGCCATCAAATATGCAGGCACCTTGGCCTCGATGGCAAACCGAATGAAGAAATACAATGGTTTGCTTGATGGCTTTAAGGCCACCGATATTGCAGGGATTAAGCAAGCTCGCGAAGATGATTTCAGCAAATGGTTAGCGGCCGATAGCCAATATCAAAGCTATCAGGCTAAATTTGATCAGCTAGAAAACCTATTAGTTAAGCAGCACACCGCCCAGCAAACCCGTTACTTCTTTGAAAATGCCCAATCTAGCGCCCTGTTAACAGCTGCCAACCAACTGTATCGACTCGCAAAAGAGAAAGCCAAGCCCGATGCAGAGCGTGAAGAGGGCTATCAGGTACGTGACATGAAGATGTTTAAGGCACGTCTCAAACGTATCGACTCAAGTTTTGCGGTATCGGTCGATAAAACTTTATGGTTGCAGGATCTTAACGCATATATGGCGCAAGAAAATCGGGTTGCCGAACTCGACGAGATGCTCAAAATTGAAGATAGCAGCGTAACACTATCAGATAAATTAGACGGTCTCTACTCACTAACCTCGCTCACCGACCAAGCTAAGCGTTTAGCCTGGATGGATGCGGACGTTAATGCATTTGAGACCAGTGCCGATCCCTTTATTCGTCTTGCCGTTGCCTTATACGACACCAATATGGCACAAGAAAAGGCGAAAAAGACCTTAGCGGGTCAGCTATCCAAAGCGCGACCAGCTTATATGGAAGCCGTTATCGCCTACTATAAAGCCAACAACTGGCCAGTGTATCCAGATGCCAACGGCACTTTGCGTATCACCTACGGTATGGTTGATGGCTATCAATCGAAAGATGCGCTCTACAAGCAGCCTTTCACACGCCTTGAAGGTATCCTAGCGAAGCACACAGGTGTTGAGCCATTTAATGCGCCGCAAAAGGTATTAGATGCAATTAACGCTAAGCGCTATGGCAGCCATAAAGTTGAGTCTGTTTATCAAGATCCAGCGTCTTGGCTGTGCCGTCTGTTCTCTTGTTTAGACAAACCAGAGAGTTTTGGATCTGTGCCAGTTAACTTCTTATCCAGTGTTGATACCACTGGCGGAAACTCGGGCTCACCCGTGTTTAACGGCAAAGGCGAACTCGTGGGATTGAACTTCGATTCAACCTATGAAGCCATCACTAAAGATTGGTTCTTCAATCCAACGATCACTCGCGCTGTTCACGTCGACTTTAGATATATCCTTTGGATGATGGATGAAGTCGACCATGCCGACAACTTGCTCAAAGAACTGGAGTTAGTGAGAAACTAACGCTCAAAGGGCCTAGTCTGTTTTAGCCTCGAGATCACCACTGAGTGGCTGCTAGAACGGGCTAAGCCCTACGAGATCGCCGACGTCGTCGGCTTCTAGCTTCTAGCTTCTAGCTTCTAGCTTCTAGCTTCTAGCTTCTAGCTTCTAGCTTCTAGCTTCTAGCTTCTAGCTTCTAGCTTCTAGCTTCTAGCTTATTAACATATTTCAGGCATAAAAAAAACACCGCCTAATCAACTTAGTGCGGTGTTTTCTTTAAAGCTTTTAAACTGAGGTATTAGTCTTCTGCAACAACAGAAACTTTAACAACAGCTTTAACTTCAGTGTGAACTTGAACATCAATTTCGTATTCACCAGTAGTGCGGATAGCACCTAGTGGAAGACGAACTTCGCTCTTAGCAAGTTCAACACCAGCAGCGGTTACTGCATCAGCGATATCACGGTTACCAATTGAACCGAATAGCTTACCTTCGTCACCAGCTTTAGAAGCGATAACAACAGGCTCAAGTGCGTTGATCTTCTCAGCGCGCTCGTTTGCAGCAGCTAGATCACCAGCTAACTTAGCTTCTAATTCAGCACGACGTGCTTCAAAAACTTCAGTGTTAGCAGCGTTAGCAACAACAGCTTTACCTTGTGGTAAAAGGTAGTTACGTGCGTAACCCGCTTTTACAGAAACTTGGTCACCCAAGTTACCTAGGTTAGCGATTTTATCTAGTAAAATAACGTTCATTTTATATTCCTCTAAATTGATGCGGTATTACTGATGTAAATCAGTGTACGGCAGTAGAGAAAGATAACGAGCACGCTTAATAGCGCGAGCTAGTTGACGTTGATATTTAGCGTTTGTACCAGTGATACGGCTAGGAACAATTTTACCACTTTCAGTGATGTAGTTCTTTAGAGTAGCGATATCTTTGTAATCGATCTCTGTAACGCCTTCTGCAGTGAAACGGCAGAACTTGCGACGACGGAAATAACGTGCCATGTGACAGTCTCCTAAGTTTTCAATTCGACATTTTCAGCGTGTAATACCAAACGGTTTTGGCCATTTCGCCCCTGTTGTAGGGCAATAAAACCTCGAACCTCGATATCCACACCGGTTTTCAGCTTGTCTGTAACGCTTTCAAAGCGTTCACCACTCAATACCACTTGCATCTGACAGTATACGTTTCGGAGCATTTCTGCTTCATAAACCTGCGATTTGTGTTCCAACATAATCACGCTATGCGCAATGCCCGCTGGGCTTTTAAAGCTTCTAGAACGGGTTATGGTTCCAGATAACACCAAATGATTGGTGGTCACAGAAAAACTTACTCAGCTGTGTTTTCAGCGGCTTCTTCAGACTCATCAGATGCATCAGCAACTGGACGGTCTTCGCTAGAACGACGTGAATCACGCTCGTCTTTCGCTTTAGCCATTGGAGAAGCTTCAGTGATGGCACCTTTAGTGCGCATAACCATGCTACGAAGAACAGCGTCGTTGAAACGGAAAGCTGTTTCTAGCTCTTCAACCGATTCTGCAGTCGCTTCTACGTTCATAAGAACATAGTGAGCTTTGTGCAATTCGATGATTGGGTAAGCCAATTGACGACGGCCCCAATCTTCTAAACGGTGAACTTGACCGCCAGCTTGGGTAAGAATACCCGTGTAACGTTCGATCATACCTGGCACTTGTTCACTCTGATCAGGGTGAACTAAAAATACGATTTCATAATGACGCATTTTTTGCTCCTTACGGTTATCTAGCCTCGTTGTTGGCTCAGTCAGACCAAATGGAGGCAAGGAACTAATTAAAGTGACTGAATTAAGCCGCGGAATATTACATGGGAAGAGGATTAAACTCAAGCGATATCTTTCGCTATTGCCTTTGCCCATCGGACAGTGAAACGGTATGATGGTCCACTTAAATAAAGCCTCCATCAATTCGACTCGTTCAAGAATAAAAATAATGTTAAGAGCCAGCTTTTTTTTCGCATCGCTTTGTCTATCTCATAGTGCATGGGCATTGGTGCCACCAGACTATCAGGAGCCTCCAAGCGACTTCTCAGCCGAGATAGAAGCTGGCTTGCAGATCAATACAGGTAACACAGATTCAAGCAGCTTTAATGGCCGAACTAAGTTGGTCTATGACACCGATAAGTTTCGCCAAGAAGGCGTATTTAAAGCTTATTACGCAGCCGATGCAGAAACGACCACCTCTGAGAAGTATGATATCCAACTTCAGTCGAGCTATAAATTCTACAAAGGTTATGTGTTTGCACGCGGTGATTTTACCGACGATAGATTTGGTAGTTACACTCGTATCTCCATCGTTTCAACCGGTTACGGTTTCGATGCCATCAACGGCAGTAGCACAAAGCTCAGTTTAGAGGTCGGCCCAGGTTATCGGTACAACTTGCCACAAAGCAGTGAAACCATCCCAGAGCCTGAAGCCGACCGCGAGATAATTCTTCGTACCGCGGCCAAATTTGAGCAAAAAATCCACGAATACACCAGTTTCAACGCCGATCTCACCGCCGAAGTGGGCGAGTCCAATAACACCTTGACCCTAGACATGAGTTACAAGAACACCCTCTTCCAAGATTGGGCGTTTAAGATAGGCATGAACGTCAAGTACACTGACGTGGTTCCCGAAGGCTCAAAGCAGACAGATACCGTCACCACCTTTAATCTGCTTTATACCTTTAAATAAAAGTTTGCGAACCTTGATGAGCACAAGGTTTCAATGCTGATTTGATAAGGTAGCGTCTACCTGACTTATGTATTTGAAAGGGTGCTTTGAACCATGGCTTCTTGGTGTATTTATCACCTGCGGTGGGCTCATGTGCAGATATGCCTGTGAGACGCCGTGAATATATCCCTATAGGCTCTACCGAAACATCCCTGTTTCGGAAGCTCACTGGCGTATCTACACCAGGTATCCAACGTCTCTTCGATTTAACGTTACTGAGCGGCCAAGTTCTAAAACATTTTTGGACATTTTGAGTTAGGACTTTTGCTCTACTATGTGAGTTTAAGATTAATATTTCTATGGCTAACGCCCCAATCACCGGGCCAGCGGAGTGGAGCAATTTTTGTGGTATAAAGGAGCGTAGCGACACCACAAAAATTGCGCAACATAGCTGGCTCCGCGTGCATTGGCTTGTTACATGTTTTCTTGCTGATAGGCCACCAAGCGCTTAGCATCTTCTCGCACACTATTTGGAAAGGAAGTATTAGTTGCAATTTCTCTAAGTATTTCCAATACCGGCCTACCATCAATTGCTTGAATGCCACCGTTTATCATCCGGTTGAGCATAAATACGCTCATTTCATGGGGCTTACTTAATACAGAGGCTGCCAGTTCAGTTTCGTAACCACCTAAACCTTCTAAACCGTGAACAATTGACCAAAAGACACCATAGCCATCATGATCTTGGTTGCGCTCTAACAAACCAAGTAAAGGCTTAACAGCCTTTCGATCATTTGCATTGCAGGCTTCATCTATTAGTTCATCAAGAGACTCCCACTCGTCATTGACTGGTGTGTACTCTTCGATGTCTTTAATTATGGCTTCGATATTTCTCATGATTCGTACATGTAGACATAATGACTCCCCACAAAGATGCTGATCTCCAATCAATCGTGGGTTAGCTGAAAGCCAGAGCCATACTAGTTTTGTTCATAAACTAAAAATTGGAGATCAGCATGAAACAACATAGCACACTTTTTATTGGCCTTGATACGCATAAAGAATTCGTTGAAGTTGCTTATATTGAAGAACAACGTGGAGCGCAAGCCGTTCATTACGGTAGAGTTTCTAGTGCGAAGGCCTCAATCACCAAACTCGCTCAACAATTCCAATCAAAATATCCTAACGCTATATTGCATTTCGTCTACGAAGCTGGACCTTGTGGCTATTGGGTTTATCGCTTACTCACAAGCCTTGGTCATTGTTGCTATGTAATAGCTCCTTCTCTAGTTCCTAAAAAGCCTGGGGAGAAGGTCAAAACGGATAAGCGAGATGCGCTTAAATTAGCAAAGTTACTTAAATCTGAAGACTTAACCCCAATATATGTACCAGAGCCAGAAGATGAAGCTATCCGTGACTTATCACGTGCGCGAGAAACGGCAATGAAAGATTTAAAAGATGCCAAATATCAGCTCAAAGCGCTGCTATTACGAAATAATATCAACTATAAAGGCACCGCTAACTGGTCACTACAACATTTACGCTGGTTAACAGAACTCATCTTGCCCCATCCTAGTCAACAGATTGTCTTACAAGAATATTTACAAACCATTACCGAACGCCTATCAAGGCTTAAGCGGCTCGATAATGAATTGGAACATCATGTAAAGAATTGGCGCTATTATCCTGTTGTGAAAGCAATCCAAGCTCTTAGAGGTGTAAGGCTGTTAGTGGCTACCGGAGTGATTGCTGAACTAGGAGATCTCACCCGGTTTGATCACCCTAGAAAACTGATGAGCTATCTGGGGTTAGTACCTTCAGAACATTCAAGCGGCGGGAAACGGCATATTGGAGCCATCACAAAATGCGGTAATAGCCGTGCTCGCCGATTATTAGTAGAAGGTGCTCATACTTACCGTTACTCAGCTAACATCTCAACGGATTTACAAAAACGACAAGAAGGCTTACCAAAGCAGATTATTGATATCGCATGGCAAGCGCAATTAAGGTTATGCAGACGCTATCAACGATTAATGTATAAAGGTAAACACTACAATGTCGTCGTGACGGCTATTGCACGAGAGATGATTGCTTATATTTGGGCTATTGCAAGAGAAGTGGTGTTAGTACAAGTTGACCCTAAATTACGGATAGCGAGAGTTCCTGCATGAGTAACGATTTTGAGTTAATGCGGTTGATTAGGCATCGGGTGTGGCACAACCACCGACGGCGTTAGGATGGCAATACGGCTAATCCTGTATTGAACCACGAACATAGACTGACGACAGGTGCCACGACGGATCAAGTAAGGTAGGCGCTGCTTATTGAAAAATGAGTAATCCACGGATCCCAGCATGACAACCGACGAAAGTACTTGCCTCATCGTCTGCATTAACTCAATCCCATAGGGGGTAAACTAAAATTGGCTTAAAAATTTAGGCCTATATTGTTACGTTCTGCTTGACGTGGGGAGTCATACCAACGCCTCATTCAGCGGTTTGTCCGCTGCAATGCTTTGTTAGCTTTTTTGTAAGCAAAAAACTGTCACAACAAGCGATTCATTTACAGGAAAACCAAATAGCCCTGAATCAAGCACTTGAAAGCGGCAACTTACATTCATGCTACTTCCAAGACACCTTTGAATATTGCTCATTCGAGTATCAAGCAGTCCATCAATATTATTTGCTCTTGGGCTAATTCTAAGCCTACTGACTGTTGCAATGAACCCTGTTTCCAGACGCTTTGACTGGTGTCGTTCAGTCGCTAGAGCTTTCAACCTCTTTGCGTCTTTAAGCAACTGACGATTACTTAACGATCGCTTCACTTCAATTACATGCCTTAGCTTCCTACTTTTCTTACTGGTAAGAACAATATCAAATCTCCCACCATCTCTGAGATCATCACCGTTTTCTGCACTATTTACTCCCAAGCCAAGAAGAGCCTCCTTAACTGGCATCTCGAGCCTATAACCAAGACTAGGGAAAATATTAGTTAACCTATGAGCAATAAGAACATTCAAATAATACTCAGGCATTTTTCTTATATGAACCCCGGTATTTTCAAATGATTCTTTTGATGCAGACACAATTGCTTCGATAATTGCGTCTTGAATATTAATTTTTGTTGCTCTTATCAAAGTAACCTCGGAGAAAGCTAACAGCTTATTCGTGCGCATGCGCGTTTACCTCGTTGGACCAGTGAAAACGCGCACAGTTAACTATCTGTATGTAAAGAACTTAACAGTATTCTGTTAAATATACCATCCGGAAAAACGCGCATGCGCGTTTCCCAAACCTATTATCTAACCTACATGCTTTATAACCACATGATTTTAATCACATTTATTTATATCGGAATGTGAAAACGCGCACGAAGTTGGGATAAAAATCGTCATGATTTCAATATGACTGTATGCCTGTCCAGCTTTTAAGCATTGCAACATTTGAGTGAAATGGATGAAAATTTCTAGGCGAGAAAGTCTGCTTGTAACTACTCCGCAAACCAGGTGCTAACTCACTTTGGGGCATAAATAAGCTAGCTAATTAGCTCCTGAAACACACAAATACCGTTCAATCGAAGAGATGAAAATACTGGGTGTAGATGCATCTGCGGACGTCGATGGCAGGGATGCCATCGTCGAGCCTCCAGGGAGGGATTCACGGCGTGTAGCAGATGTATCTGCACATAAGCGAGCCGCAGGCTATAAACAACAGCGACGGTAACGCTAAAACCACGTAACTAAATGACCATGTCGTCAAACGACAGATACAAAAATGCCGATGAAGTCTCCCTCATCGGCATTCATCAACCTTGAGTCACCGACTCAAAATTCAAAGATCGAATTCCCGATCACCCCAACCTTTGGCGAACCGCCTCAAACAAACAGATCCCGGTTGCTACCGAGACATTCAAGCTTGAAACGCTACCCGACATAGGGATTGACGCTAGCGAGTCGCAACCCTCGCGAGTTAAACGGCGTAGGCCTTTATCTTCTGCACCCATGGCAATCGCAATCGGACCTTTAAGATCGGCTTTATAAAGATCGTGCTCGGCTTCACCAGCAGCACCAACGATCCAGATACCCTTTTCTTGTAATGCTTTCATAGTACGCGCAAGGTTTGTCACCTGAAATAGCGGCACCACTTCTGCAGCGCCACAAGCAACCTTACTCACTACAGGTGTTAAACCAACTGAGTTATCACGGGGAACAATCACTCCATGAACGCCAGCAGCGTCGGCATTACGTAAACAGGCACCCAAGTTATGAGGGTCGGTAACGCCATCAAGGATCAACAAAAATGGCGTTTCGGTCTTTTCGACCAATGCCAATAGATCATTGTCATTGAGCTGTTTAACCGCTTTAACTCGCGCTAATACACCTTGATGCTGAGTGCTGCCCGCTTTTTCATCCAGCGCCTTACGTGAGGTCTTCTGAATCGACACTCCATACTGAGCCGCTATTTCAAGTAAAGGGGCCAAACGCTGATCGTCACGACCTTGTAATACCCACATCTCAATCACACGTTCGGGACTATGGTTTAGCACAGCTTCAAGTGCATGAATGCCGAAGGTGATATCTTGTTTTTTCATCTATTTGGTTTCTCTTATTTCTGCGCTTATTATTTTGCTTTACGCTTAACGGGTTTACGTTTCTTGGCACCCGTTTTAGCGGTACTGCTCTTGGCTTTGGCTGTGCGACTTTTAGCGCCGCCCGCTTTACTACCACTGGCTTTACTTGCAGCGGGTTTACTCACGCCAGCCTTAGCACCGCTGCGACGAGGCTTTTTAGCCTTTGTATCGCCAGCCTTACCCGCTTTAGCCCCTTCAAGGTTAACTCGCTCTCGGGCTGTTAGTGGCTTTTTGGCTTTAGCTCTTCTTGGTGTGCGTCCTTCATCATCGACCATCATCAAATCAATTTGACGATCATCAAGGTTAACGCCAGCCACTTTTACGGTCACTGGGTCGCCAAGTTGATAGATCTTTCCAGAAGCTTCACCCACTAAGCGTTGGCGCATATTATCGTATTGATAATAATCACTGCCTAGACTAGAGATGTGCACTAGACCGTCGATAAACAGATCGTTAAGACGAACAAACATACCAAAATGAGTCACCGAGGCGATGACAGCATCGAAGGTGTCGCCCACATGATCTTGCATAAACTCGCACTTGAGCCAATCACTCACATCGCGAGTCGCTTCATCGGCGCGGCGCTCAGTGGTAGAACACTCTTCGCCAAGTAGATCAAGCTCTTCAATCTTATAGTGATAACCGCCATCAGGGGTCCACTTATCGATGCTTTCACCACGCTCTTTGGCTAACAAGTAACGAATAACCCGGTGCAGCACTAGATCGGGATAACGGCGAATGGGGGAAGTAAAGTGTGAATACTCCTCCAATGCCAAACCGAAGTGGCCTTGATTATCTGGGGTATAAGTCGCTTGGCGCATTGAGCGCAGCAACATCACCTGAATAAGTTCGGCATCGGGTCTACCTTCGATCTTTTCCATTATCCCTTGATAATCGGCTGGCGTTGGCTCTAGGCCACCACTCATGGTTAGCCCGCGCTCTTTAAGGAACTCCTTAAAGTTGGCTAGCTTTTGCTCAGATGGCGCTTCATGCACACGATAAAGCACTTCACCTTTATGCTTCTGCACAAATTTAGCCGACGCGACGTTGGCCAAAATCATACACTCTTCGATGATCTTATGTGCCTGATTACGGGTACGTGGCTCGATGCGATCGATCTTACGATCGGCATTAAAGATAAACTGGGTTTCTGTGGTCTCAAAGGCGATAGCACCGCGCTGAGCACGGGTTTCATCCAACGTGAGATACAAAGATTGTAGTGTCTTCAGGTGCGGGAATATTGGCTTTAGCTTATCACTCACCTCGCCGCCTTCCAGCATATCGGCAACCTGGGTATAGGTTAGTCGAGCATGGGAATGCATCACCGCAGGGTAAAACTTATAGCCAGATAACTTACCCGCTGCTGAGATAGTCATCTCAGCCACCATACACAGACGATCGACCTCTGGCATCAAGGAGCATAAGCCATTAGAGATCTTCTCTGGCAGCATTGGGATCACTTGCGATGGGAAATAAACCGAGTTACCTCGAGCACGCGCTTCTGTATCTAAGGCGGATTCGGTGCGCACATAATGGCTCACATCGGCAATCGCTACCCATAAACGCCAGCCACCACTTTTTTTGGTTTCGGCATACACAGCGTCATCGAAATCGCGTGCATCTTCGCCATCAATAGTGACCAGCGGCAGATGCCGCAAATCGACACGGCCCTGCTTATCGGCCTCGGTCACTTCATCTGGGATCTTACGCAGTTTCTTTTCGATGATACTCGACCAAGTATGAGGCAGATCGTAATTGCGCAGTGCAATCTCAATCTCCATCCCAGGCGCTAGCTCTTTACCTAAAACTTCGGTGATCTTGCCTGCCGCTTTGATATGGCGACCGGGGCGTCGAGTTAACTCAAGCACCACTACGTCGCCTTGACGGGCACCGCCACGATCTTCATCTGGGATTAAGATCTCTTGGGTAATACGACGATCATCGGCAATAACAAACGCCATACCCGAGTCGATGTGGAAACGTCCGACCAATGCCGCTGTACGTTGACGAGTTAAGCGTACAATACGTGCTTCGCGGCGACCTTTTCTGTCGACGCCTGCTTTTTGCGCCAGCACCTTGTCGCCGTGAAAGTACATCAACATGTCACGGTTATTAATATAAAGGTCGTCACCACCTTCATCGAGTTTTAGAAAGCCGAAACCATCGCGGTGGCCGATAACCGTGCCGCTGAGTAAGTCCATACGCTCTGGTAAACCGTAGGCTTGACCACGAGTAAACACTAACTCGCCGTCTCTTTCCATCGCTCGTAGGCGACGACGCAATGCTTCTAACTGTTCTTCATCAACAATTTTTAGCGCTTGGGCTATTTTTTCACGATTGAGGGGTGATTTCTCTGAACGCAAGTAATCTAAAATATACTCACGACTGGGAATGGGGTTGTCGTACTTCTGTTGTTCACGCTTTAAATGCGGATCTTTGATCATTCAATATCCAAAATGTCAGCCCTTGCTTCTTGCGTAGGGCAATTACCGGGATCTCAGATGCTCCTGCTTTGCCCTATCTACCGCACTGGCGGGCATTTTTGCTTCTAGCACCATCAATAATTTTAAGGCTTGTTGCTTCGTTGCCTCATCACTAAATACATCATTGTATAGCCAATGATAACCCATCTCGTAATCTCTGGGGCTACCATAGCCTTCGCCAAACAATCTTACTAACATCATTCGTGCTGGTAGATCGCCACTTGCGGCTGCGGGCAGCGTGTATTGCACTGCGCGCTCTTTATCTTGGATCACAAACTTACCATCATGGTAATACTCGGCAATCCTCACCATTGCTTCTGCGCTGCCT
This sequence comes from Shewanella mesophila, assembly GCF_019457515.1. Classification (NCBI taxonomy): domain Bacteria; kingdom Pseudomonadati; phylum Pseudomonadota; class Gammaproteobacteria; order Alteromonadales; family Shewanellaceae; genus Shewanella; species Shewanella mesophila. The sequence continues at coordinate 638,022 of NZ_CP080421.1, read as the reverse complement.
TGCTCGGCTGCATCACGAAGCAGTGAAATTCCCCTCGGCGGATTAGCTGGCACACAGATGCCATAATTAAGCATCTCCGCCCAAAGGTACTGATATAAGGGTTGTTTTAATACTTCAGCGCGCGCTTCAATATCTTGCACCAACTGACAATCATCGCCTTTGACCTGGGTAAGATAAGATTTATCTCGGATCATATCGATTAATTGCTCTTGGCTGTAAATATTCACAGCTTGAGTTTCTGCGTAGCTCACTAAAGATAAGGAACTCAAAATAATAAAGAATACAAATCGTAGCATAACAAAATTCTCTATATCGATTTCGCGCCCTGCATCGCCTCTCGGCATATATTCAACACTGGGCAGTATAACTTATCTTATCGGCCGCTTGGCAATTACCTTAAAGACTCTTGCCTAGTTATAACGGTTTCTTTTATCTGACTCAATAAAAAGGCCGCTTAATGCGGCCCTTAATATTAACTGAACGGATTCACTAGAATCATGGTCTCGTTTCTATCGGGACCCGTTGAGATAATATCGACTGGCGTTTCCAGCAACTCTTCAAGGCGCTTGATGTAGTTCAATGCCGCTTGTGGCAATTGATCAACAGAAGTTGCACCGAAAGTTGATTCACTCCAACCAGGCATAGTTTCTAGAACAGGTGTTACCTGCTCATAACCTTCAGCCGCTAGCGGAGTGGTGGTTGCTACGGTACCATCTGGGTATTGATAGCCAACACAGATCTTAACTTCTTCTAGTCCGTCTAGAACGTCTAGTTTAGTTAAGCAGAAACCGCTAACACTGTTGATTTGAACTGCGCGCTTCATCGCGACAACGTCCAACCAACCTGGACGACGCTTACGACCAGTAGTCGCACCGAACTCGTGCCCCTTAGTACCTAAGTAGTCGCCGATTTCGTTTTTCAATTCCGTTGGGAAAGGACCTGCACCAACACGAGTGGTGTATGCCTTCATAATACCCAAAACGTAATCTAGATGACGTGGACCAAATCCTGAACCTGTTGCAACACCACCTGCGGTAGTATTAGAAGAGGTTACATATGGATAAGTACCGTGGTCGATATCTAGTAACGTGCCTTGAGCACCTTCAAATAGAATTGGCTCGCCAGCTTTGCGTGCCTGATCAAGCAGCTCAGATACATCTGTACACATGCTCTTCAAGTAATCAGCAATTGCTAGAGCATCTTTCAATGTCTCTTCGTAATCAACTGCTTCGCACTTGTAGTATTCAGTCAGCATGAAGTTATGGTAAGCCATGACTTCTTTTAGTTTAGCCGCAAACAATTCTGCATCAAACAGATCGCCTACACGTAAACCGCGACGAGAAACTTTATCCTCGTATGCTGGACCAATACCACGACCCGTAGTTCCAATAGCATTATTGCCACGCGCTTTTTCGCGAGCGATATCTAACGCACAATGGAATGGAAGGATCAGAGGACACGCTTCAGAGATAAGTAGACGTTCCTCTACAGGTACGCCACGCTCTTTAAGCATGTTGATCTCAGTCATCAGAGCGTCTGGCGCAAGCACCACACCGTTACCGATAATGCATTTTACATTATCGCGTAAAATCCCTGATGGAATAAGATGAAGAACGGTTTTGTCACCATCGATTACCAGTGTGTGACCCGCATTGTGGCCACCTTGGTAACGAACGACATATTTGGCCTGTTCGGTAAGTAGATCGACTATCTTACCCTTTCCTTCGTCACCCCATTGGGTGCCGAGAACTACGACGTTTTTGCCCATTATTTGCTGCAAGGTAGTGGTTAAAACGGGATTTTAGCAGATCTTAGGGGGGAAGTGGCAAGTAATTTATGAAAAAATAATCAATATGACGATGCCTGCGGTCACTAAAGCTCCACCTAACCTTTGCAAAACCCGCTGATTTTGATTAGAAATTTCCTTCAAATATGCTTGCCAACGGTTGGGAAATAAAAGTGGCCCAATACCTTCAATAATGAGCACTATCGCCAACACTAACATCAGAAGTTGAAATGACATAAACGAGTGTTTCCTATACAGAACAGTAATGCCCATCAGTATAACGAAGCGATCGACTCCGCGTGTCTTCGGTAAACTGATTAAAAGCGAATAGATGAGCTAAAAATAGCAGAATTTAGCCATAAAAAAACCCAGCATAATGCTGGGTTTTTGAATTTTCGAAGCGAAATATTAACGCTTAGAGAATTGTGGCTTACGACGTGCTTTACGTAGACCCACTTTCTTACGCTCAACTTTACGAGCATCACGGGTAACGAAACCAGCAGCGCGTAGAGAAGGACGTAGAGCTTCATCAAGTTCCATCAATGCACGAGTGATACCGTGACGGATTGCACCTGCTTGGCCAGTGATTCCACCGCCTTTAACAGTTACATAGATGTCTAGCTTGTCAGTCATTTCAACTAGCTCTAGTGGTTGACGAACAACCATACGAGCAGTTTCACGACCAAAATATTCGTCAAGTGGACGTTGGTTCACGACGATGTTACCACTACCTACTTTAGCGAATACGCGAGCAGTAGATGTTTTGCGACGGCCAGTGCCGTAGTACTGAGTTGCAGCCATTTGCTTAATCCTGTTTAGATATCAAGAACTTGAGGTTGTTGTGCAGCGTGGTTATGTTCTGTACCAGCGTAAACTTTAAGTTTACGGAACATGGCACGTCCTAAAGGACCTTTAGGTAACATACCCTTAACTGCTTTCTCGATGATCATTTCAGGCTTATGATCTTGCAGCTTTTCAAAGGTGATCTGCTTGATGCCACCAATGAAACCAGAGTGCGAGTAGTACACTTTGCCTTTCGCTTTATTACCAGTAACAGCAACTTTCTCAGCGTTGATAACGATGATGTAATCGCCAGTATCTACATGAGGAGTATACTCAGGCTTGTGCTTACCACGTAGGCGAGCAGCAATCTCAGTAGCGATACGACCTAAAGTTTTACCTTCAGCATCAACAACATACCAGTCGCGAGTAACGGTTTCTGGTGTAGCAGTAAAAGTAGTCTTCATTTACAAAAACCCAATGTTAAAATTCTGTCTCACATGCCGTCATTCATCATTAAATAACAACACAAAAAGTGCCATTCTCTACCCCTTCGAGCAAAGAATAAGGCTTTACATCTTCCGCCTTATTAGCGGAGTAACGAGGGCAGGTCGCGAATTATAGACAAAGCTGAGTTAAAAATCATCTAATTTTTTAGCTAATTTGCAGGAATTCTTCAGCTTTGCCTTCTAGAAGTGGTGAAATGGTTAAAAGTAACAATTATTCCTTTTGCCATTTGAAGTATTAAGGCAAGTGCTCTAGCGCGAGATATTCATGAGATTGCATTTCGGTGAGTCGTGAACGGCAGCGTCTAAATTCAAACGACAACAAACCTTCGATGTAGATCTGTTCTAGTGCCACCTCTGCAGAAACAATCAACTTAACGTTACGCTCATAAAACTCATCCACCATTGCCAAAAATCGGCGCGCGATATCATCCCCAGTCGTTTGACTGCCCATCTGCTCAACATTACTAAGCAACACAGTATGATAGATGCAGGCCATCTCCATATAATCTCGCTGACTGCGTGGGCCATCGCATAGGTCTCTGAAATTAATCAGCAATACGCCTTGAGCTTGTTTACGTATAGCAATTTCACGACCATCAATATCAACTGGTGCTTCTGATACTTCTGATTCGGGAGCCAATTGATCAAAATAGCTAATCAAGTTTGTATCGGCCTGCGCATCTAATGGGAAATGGTAGATTTCAGCCTGCTCAAGTGTACGCAGACGATAGTCGACACCACTATCGACATTGAGGATTTCACAATGCCGGTTAATGGCCGCAATAGCGGGAAGAAAACGCGCCCGTTGTAAGCCATTACGGTACAACTCGTCAGGAATGATATTCGATGTGGCCACCAAGGCGACGCCTTCGGCAAATAATGCCTCAAACAGGGTACCTAACAACATGGCATCGGTAATATCTGAAACAAAAAACTCATCGAAACAGATAACTTGATATTGCTCGGCCATTCTTTTGGCTATCACCAATAAGGGATCACGCTGGCCTTTCAAGCCATCTAAGTCTAGGTGAATTTGGTGCATAAAGCGATGAAAATGCGCCCTTAGCTTTTTATCACCAGGCAAGGCATCGAAAAAGGTGTCCATCAGGTAGGTCTTGCCACGTCCTACGCCGCCCCACAAATAAAGCCCTTTGACTTGTGATTTCGATTTCCCCAAAAAACCAAACAGCTTAGAAATACCCGAAACAGGCTGCTGAGCCGCAACTAATTCGTCATAGACACGCTGCAGTAATTTGACCGCTTGCTCTTGTGCGAGATCATGAGAGAACTCGGCACGCTGTAAATCTTGCTGGTAATGTTCCCAAGGGGTGAGATGCGGCACAGTAAATATTCTCTTCTATCCTTAATTCAACGGCCAAATGGTATCACGACAGTCAGTAATTCCCATAGATATCTGTTGACGAACATAACCCGACCATGAACAAGTTAGATATTACTCCTTGCCTTACAGTCAGTAACGACATGCTCGGCCGTATCTAGCTTATTAGGAGAAGTGAGATAATCGATTGATCGCTAAACCCTATCATGATCAAATAATTAACCTTTGTTAATCAAGGTGAACTTTAGCTAAATACCTATAGTCGGATTGGATAGCAGATTTAAGATTAACAACTTGATTTGAGGTAAAACAGCCTTATATCTAGGGTGATCATAAGTCCATTATCCCCAATTTGGAGTCATGAATTGATGAAAACAAAACTATCACTAATTTCAGCAGCAGTATTAAGTGCCACTCTTATGGTGATGCCAGCCGTATCACAGGCTGCGATTCCATTAGCCGTTGGCGGCCAACAAGTTCCGAGCCTTGCGCCTATGCTAGAAAAAACCACCCCAGCCGTAGTTGCTGTCGCGGTTTCAGGAACCCATGTCTCTAAGCAGAGAGTGCCTGATGCATTTCGTTATTTCTTTGGCCCGAATGCACCAAGAGAACAGGTACAAGAACGCCCTTTTAAAGGCTTAGGCTCAGGGGTGATCATCGATGCAGATGAAGGCTATATCGTCACCAACAACCATGTCATCAATGGCGCCGATGAAATTCTCATTGGCTTATCAGATGGCCGCGAGATTGAAGCTAAACTGATCGGTGCCGATGCTGAATCTGATATTGCCCTATTGCAGATAAAAGCCAAAAACTTAACCGCCTTAAAACGTGCTGATTCTGACGAGTTACGCGTAGGTGACTTTACGGTGGCGATTGGTAACCCATTTGGACTTGGGCAAACCGTGACCTCAGGTATTGTCAGCGCCATGGGTAGAAGTGGTTTAGGGATAGAGATGCTAGAGAACTTTATCCAAACCGACGCTGCAATAAACAGCGGTAACTCGGGTGGGGCACTGGTCAATCTCAATGGTGAGTTAATTGGTATCAACACCGCGATTGTGGCGCCAGGCGGCGGGAATGTGGGCATTGGCTTTGCCATTCCGGCAAACATGGTTAACAATCTGGTAGACCAAATTATCGAACATGGTGAAGTTCGCCGTGGGGTTCTAGGTGTCAGTGGTCGCGATCTGGATAAAGAGTTGGCCGAAGGCTTTGGTCTCGATACGCAGCACGGTGGATTCGTAAACGAAGTGATGTCAGACAGCGCCGCAGACAAAGCTGGTATTAAGGCAGGTGACATCATTGTTAGCGTTAACGAACGCCCCATTAAGTCATTCCAAGAACTCCGCGCCAAAGTGGCTACAATGGGCGCTGGCGCGAAAGTCAAACTTGGGTTAATTCGCGATGGTGATGAAAAAACAGTGACCGCCGTGTTAGGTGAAGCGAGTCAGTCGACAGAAACAGCCGCTGGCGCCATCCATGAAATGCTCGATGGCGCGACACTTGAGAATGCGAAAAAAGGTGTTGAGATAACGGAAGTCGCTCAAGGCTCTGCCGCTGCGGCAAGTGGCTTACTAAAAGGCGATCTTATCGTTGGCATTAACCGTACTCGTATAGATGACCTTAAAGAGCTAAAAGCAGAACTTAAAGACACCCATGGTGCCGTTGCACTTAAACTGTTACGCGATGGAAACAACCTTTACCTTGTATTGAGATAGAATTTAGCCCTAGCAAAGAGGCCATGAGATGTTCATGGCCTCTTTCATTTGCCCTGTATATTAGCTAATTCAACCGAGAAAACGGATAAAAACACTGTTTGAGCGACTTTATTAATATGAGCACTGATTTATCACATTCTTTATTACGCCATGGTGTCATCTCAGCTTCTGAAAAATCGCCATTAGTGCCGTATAAATAAACATGTTAATCTAACACTACTTTTCGCATAATTATCTGAATCATGACTCTAAAAGACACGGTGATCTATATTGGCAAAGCAGCACTATTTGGCCTAATCATGGCTGCTGTCTTTCTGGTCATTACGCCACTTATTACAGGCAATAAGCAACAGAACAGCTTTTTTCAATCTCGCGGTCAACACGGCATTGAACTGTCATTTTCACAAGCAGTAAGGCGCGCCGCTCCAGCTGTGGTCAATATCTACAGCCTAAGCATAGATCAAAGCCGTCCTCTCAATTCAGGCTCGCTCCAAGGCTTAGGTTCTGGGGTGATAATGAGCAAGGAAGGTTACATTCTTACCAACTATCATGTGATTAAAAAGGCTGACGAGATCGTTGTCGCCTTGCAAGATGGTCGTAAGTTTACCTCCGAGGTCGTCGGCTCAGATGCCGTAACCGATATCGCTGTACTAAAGGTCGAAGGTGATACCCTCCCTGTTGTACCGATCAATCTAGACATTCCAGCTCAAGTAGGTGATGTCGTGCTAGCGATCGGTAATCCTTATAATCTAGGACAAACCATCACTCAGGGGATTATCAGTGCCACTGGGCGCAATGGCCTTAGTTCTGGTTATCTTGATTTCTTGCAAACCGATGCAGCGATTAACGCTGGTAACTCTGGCGGCGCACTTATCGACACAAGCGGTCAACTTATCGGCATCAATACGGCGGCCTTCCAAGTCGGCGGCGAAGGTGGCGGTCATGGCATTAACTTCGCTATACCCATCAAACTGGCTCATAGCATTATGGGTAAACTGATCAAAGATGGCCGAGTGATTCGTGGGGCATTAGGTATTACTGGTGAACCGATTAATCCAGTCATGGCGCAAATCCTCAATCTTCCTGATTTAACTGGCGTATTGGTCACCGATATTGACCATCAGGGTCCTGCGGCCCAAGCCAAGCTAAGACCACGCGATGTGATCACCAAGTTTAATGAAGAAACGGTTCCTGGAGTTGAGATGCTAATGGATAGAATAGCCGAAACCCCACCAGGCACTCAGGTAAAAATGACCATCATTCGAGATGGTAAATATTACGAAGTTCCTGTGACCATAGGTGAAAATTCAGGCCAATAAGTTAACCGCTATAAAAAAGCCAGCAATCAGCTGGCTTTTTTATAGCGTGCACACTTAGGACACTATAGATGGACTATTTGTTTGAGTCAGTCTTAAATAACCTGAGCCAAAATGCACACTCCAGTATTGCACCTATGAGCAAAAAGACCAGTGCTCCCAGTTGCATTCCTATGCCGTAGCAGATTAAAGCCGCTACTAATAGCCCAATTAATACAGCAATCCTTTTGCCATGCCCCATAACCTCTCCTTAGTTATCTATTCTTCCGTATTTAATTATACAAGCTCAACAGCTTATCTGCTTTTATGATTAAATTGAATAAACATCCCGTTATTAGGGCCTGTTGATCCCTAACGACTTTTTTGAACACCACCGGCTCCCACAACAAAAGACCACTTTGATCCTTAGACTAAAGTGGTCTTACTTAACGAGAGAGAAAGTTAGGCAGCTTTTACTTGGTTAACTTTCCACTTTCTACATAGTGAACTTCGCTATTTATGCACCTTAGAGAGCGCTGCCGCTTTATCGGTGTAATCACCATGGCAGTTACCACAGGTAAACTTAGCTGTACCCCAAGGCATTTGGTACTTGCCATCATCGGTAAACTGCTTCGCATCTGCTGCAAGGTCTAAGGTAAATAGGTGAGACTTGATGTCACCAAATACCACATCAGAAGTCCCCATCTTAGGCGCTGTCGTTACTGCACTCTTAGCCAGCTTCGGCATATGACAATCGGTACACTCAGCCATCACACCATGCCCAACTGAACCGCCGCCATCGGTGAACGCCATAGTGTGACAGTCAGTACATGCTTTCACCGCATTCATATGCAGACCATCGCTACTATCTTGATTTTTGGTCGACTTATGTGAATCGTGACAAGTGGTACACGTCATACTGCTCTTCGGACCAATTTCATCACCCGCTTTATAAGTGCCGTGATCTTCAGGTACAACCCCTAACAGCTCATCAGCAGTTTGATGATGCTGCGCAAGTCCACCCTTAGCGATAATACGACCACCCACTTTTGTACCGTTAGGGAATGCTTCATTGTAGTGGCTCACAAATGATGGGTAATCTTTCTCACCATCACGAGTATGACACTCAGCACAAGTCACAGCTTTGCCATAACCCATATCATCAGCAAGGAAGTCTTGGGTAGTACGCGCAGTCGCTATCTTGGTAATATTGTCTTTCGAAGGTGCTTTGACATGGAAGCTACCGGCTCCGTGACAAGATTCACACTGAATCCCTTGTTCGGCAAAAGTACCATTCATACCCGGCAGGTCGTCTTGTCGATCAGGATTACGATCATCCCCACCCGCCACATCTGTGGTGCGTTTCCACCCCGTGGTATGGCAGTTACCGCAACTGTATTTCACATTAAATTCGGTATCTTTGTAGTTACCCATCACATCAGGGTCTGCAGGATGATTATCTGGTGTATTAAGCTCGCCCTTACTGTTATGGATGTTATATTGAACGTTTTTACCAGTCACAATATAACCGTCTTTATCCATCCAGCGCATCTTCCACTGATAACCACCAACAACATAGGTTACATCGTCATAACTGGTTGGCGCACCAAGATCATTATTCGGCGTAGAATCAACCAATAAGTCGATTGCACCAGTAATGGTCGTTTCTGGCGTATAGGGGAAGCTTGGCTGCTCACCCGCGTTAATTTTTTGAATTTTGAAGTTGTGGCCAGTCTTAGAAAAGGATGCATGCTTATCACCATGGCATCCAGCACAGGCTGCCGAGCCAACATAGGCAAGCACTTCAGGCTCTGGCATGACGGCGGCCTCAACGGTCACTGTGACTTCGCCAATCGCCTCATCGGTGCCATCTGTAATGGTATAAGCGAACTTTACTTCGCCTGCCGATGTTCCTGCAGTAAAATCGACTTTACCCTCTTTTATCACTGCACTGGTTGAATCAACAGATACAAGCATTAAGGTGTCACCATCGGCATCTGTGTCATTGGCTAACACGTCAATGGTAACCATTTCAGACGTTGTCACTTTAGCCGTATCAGCAACCGCTGCAGGCGCACTGTTCTCTTCGACTGGTGGCGTTACCGTTTCGTCATTATCACTACCACAGGCCACTAGCATAGAAATCATACTAGCTAACAGTAGCTTTTTACATGGAATTTGATTGTTCATTTGTTCATCCTCTCGTGGCTTATGACAATCACCAACTTTGCAGGGAGGGCGATTGATATGTCTCTTTGGACATGAGCACAGTATTTGCGCTTTATCACTAAAGGGATAGATGAGGCGATTTCACAACAACACAGCGTTTGTGAATTTCAGTTATCAGAAGAATAAAAAAACAATCTAAATCAACAAATTGCAAATCATGACAGGTTGTGATTTTGTAGAACGAATTGACCAGTCGTCGTCAAAAGGTAGAGCTTGTTCTCATTTTGTTGCACTAGGCCCGCTTTCTTTAATTGCCGCAGATGAAAGTTAAATTTGGTGTGGTCTTCCACATCAACTAAACGGCAGAGATCCATAAACTTTAACTGTTTATGGGTGCCTAATTGCTTGAGGGTTTGTCGCCGCAAAGGGTTGGCTAAGGCGGCATAAACACTATCGGGATCGATATCAGACGCTGATTTTAATAGCTGCTTCTCTGCAATACTGCGCTTTATGGTCATCAATAGCTCGCCAGCATTAAAGGGCTTGGTCATCACGCTATCAGCGCCTTTCTTCATCGCATCGACAGCGGTATCAACGGTCGCGTAGGCGGTAATGATGACTATGGCTAGAAAAGGATTCAGTTGCCGCAAATTAGATATCGCCTCGACCCCAGTCATCCCCGGCATGAGCAGATCCATCAAAGCAATATCGAAAGTATCCCGCTCACAAGCCACAATCGCCGCTTCAGCGCAATCAACCGCGGTCACCTGATGCGCTTCAAGCTCTAATATCTCCACCATATTGATACGCAGATCGGCATCATCTTCAGCAATTAAAATATTCACCGTCACCTTCCTCATCGATGGGAAAATAAATATCGATTTGTGTTCCCTTGCCTAACTCACTCTGTATTCCCATCTCACCATGGTGAGCGCGAACAATGGCATCACAGATAGCTAATCCCAAGCCAGTGCCCTGACCTATAGCTTTGGTTGAAAAGAACAGTTCGGTAGCACGACTCACTGTTTCAATATCCATACCATGGCCAAAATCTCGTACCGATAGACAGATAGCGTCCTGATGACTGTTAATCGTCAGCAGGATCGTCCCTCCCGGTTCGCTCGCATCCATCGCATTAGACAGCAGGTTTATCAATAACTCTTCGAGCTTAATCTTCTGGCCATTCATTTGGATATCTTGATCGCATTCAACGGTGATCTGAAAATCGCGCCGTTTATGAGACAACAGCCTTATCGCTGCCTGAGAAACCTTGGCAAGGTTAACCAACGAAAATGACTCAGAACGAGGCCGAGCATAGGCCAGTAACTCTTTGCTAATATCGGCAGCGCGACTAATTCCCATCCTAACTCGGTTAACATACTCCTGCTGCGCACTATCGGTTATGGGGTATTTTCGTTCCAACAACTCAAGGGCGAGTGAGGATGAAGCCAAAGGATTATTGATCTCATGGGCGACCCCAGTGGCTAATCGACCAATGGCTTTAAACTTGTCAGCCTCTATCGCGCGCTTTAGTTTAGCTTCAGTCTGCATCTCTCGTTCAATATCAAATACTTTTAAGGCTTTAAATAGGGTAAACAAAATCATGCCACTGGCTAATGTCCGTAACACTGGAACCCCAACATGTAGGTCTGTTGCAACCAAACCTGCCATGATGCCGTAGATCCATAGGCCTAATCCTGTGGCAATAAAATAGTGCCCGTATTCATGCTCAGCTTTCATTAAGCTATAACCATAAATCCCAATACCACAGCCAGCTAAAAATGCACTGCCAAAGCCTAGCAAGAGTCGAGTGTAATGGGCGGCCTCTCGAAACAACTCCTCGGACAGGTTTAAGGAGCTAGAAAAATAGATCACCACCATAAAGTAAACCGCTAAAATCGCGATGATCAGCCCCCGACCAACCTTAGCAATAGCCGCTGGGACGATACCAAACAGCAACCAAGCAAAAATCATTAAACTAGCAAATGAGAGTGCTAATTTAAGCAGCCTTAGCCACTCCACTAATATTTGATATTGAGGCTGAATGTCATCTTCAAACAAAATGACATACAGCTCTGACCATTCATGGAAAGCATGAGAGAAACCAAATAACGCGAGCGCCCAAAGCGTGGGCGAGATAGACAACTGGCTATACTTAAAATTACGAAATAGCACTACGCAGCCAATGGAAAAAAATACCAAGCCGTAGAAGAGATAAATATTAAAAATAATAAATGTCGACATCGGCGCATAATAGCAGCTATCAACCAAGGCGATAGTGAGCTTATTGGCAATTTAGAACATAAGAATACGACAAATAAAAAAGCCATCGAAATATCGATGGCTTTGAAATCATTGCAAATTAGTAGTCAAATGATTAGCTCACTCTAACCACTTCTCCGCCAAGGCCTTTGAACTTATCTTCGATATGCTCATAGCCTCTATCTAGATGATAGATACGGTCAACCGTAGTAACACCGTCAGCAACAAGGCCTGCAATAACCAAACTGGCGGACGCACGAAGGTCGGTTGCCATTACCTGAGCACCATTAAGTTTCTCTATACCTTTAATGATACAGGTATTCCCCTCAAGCTCCATGTTGGCCCCCATACGGATCAACTCAGGGACATGCATAAAGCGATTCTCAAAGATGGTTTCAGTAATGGTTGCAGTGCCTTGTGCTAATGCATTAAGTACACAAAACTGCGCCTGCATATCCGTAGGAAAACCAGGGTAAGGCATGGTTTTAATATTAACGGCACTCGCTCGTTTACCTTGCATATCGAGCTCAATCCACTCTTCACCAGTCTCGATCTTAGCCCCAGCATCTTCTAACTTAGCTAGCACTGACTCCAAGGTTGAAGGGTCGGCAGCGGTGCAACGAATTTTACCGCGAGTGACTGCCGCAGCAACAAGGAAGCTCCCCGTTTCAATACGATCTGGCATGACACGATAATGACAACCGCTTAACTTTTCCACACCGTGAATACGGATAGTATCTGTACCTGCGCCAGTGATTTTTGCACCCATGGCGATCAAGCAATTAGCCAAATCGATCACTTCAGGTTCACGCGCTGCGTTTTCAATTACCGTCTCGCCGTCGGCAAGCGCTGCCGCCATAATCAGGTTTTCGGTTGCGCCAACACTAATCATATCCATGAAGATATGTGCGCCTTTCAAGCGTCCATCGACACGGGCTTTGATATAACCCTCCTTGACCTCGATCTTAGCCCCCATCTGCTCTAAACCATGCAGATGTAAATTAACAGGACGAGCACCGATAGCACAGCCGCCGGGTAGCGATACATCCGCAGTACCAAAACGAGCGAGTAATGGTCCTAAGATCAGGATAGAAGCACGCATGGTTTTCACTAACTCATATGGCGCACAAAACTGATTAAGTTCAGTGGTTGAAATGGTGATTTCGCCATTATCAGCGCGTTGAACATCAGCACCTAAGCAACGTAACAACTCACAGCTGGTATTAACGTCTCTGAGGTTAGGAACGTTACTGACCACAAAGTCTGATTCGGCTAAAACACCTGCCATAAGGATAGGAAGGGCAGCATTCTTTGCCCCAGAAATAACCACTTCACCGGCAAGTGCACCACTAGCCTGAATTTTTAGTTTATCCACAATGAGTCTCTAACCTGGCATGTTGAAGATTTTTTCACGCTTCCATTGCGTCGGAGTAAATGCATTGATTGTGATGGCGTGTAACGCACCACTAGTGACCTGTTCCATCAATGGTGCATAAATCATCTGCTGCTGTTTAACGCGGCTCGCGCCATCGAAGCACTCGCCAACCGCGACGATTTTATAATGCGTGCCATCTTGGCTCACATGCACCTCTTCTAGGGAAAGTGCCTCACTCAGAAGCTGCTCAATTTCTTTACATTCCATGAACTTATAACCTTTAATTGGCTTCTTCGACGAAGAAGTCTTGTAAATCATATAAATCTATTAATTTCTGCAACTGCTGCGGTGGATGGCATAGAGTCAAACTAGCGCCAGCCCGATGCTGCAGGGCAACGATATGTAATAACAGTGCGACGCCTGCGGTGTCACTATAATTAATCGCTGACAAGTCTATAGAGGCGACTCCTAGAGTCACTAACTTGTCGACTCTAGGCCAAAGCCGTATCACTTCAGTTTGTGATAACTCACCGCTGACATAGCAGGTGTTTCCTTCGTCCTTAAATTCAAGCATTACAGCTTGGCATCCTTTTTACCTAAACTAATATGGCTGCTGGTGTGATTCTCTAAATCTTCAATCACTGAATCAATTCCATTTTGACGGATTAAATTAGAAATTTCAGCGCTTTTTGACGACAGTAAACTCACCCCTTCCGCAACTAGATCAAATGCCTTCCACGTATCATCCTTTAAGCGCCGAACTCTAAATTGCAACTTAATCGGTGGCCGTCCCTGTTCGATGATCTGTACATTGACATCGACCATCTTCTCGTCAGCAAAACTCTTCGCGGGTTCAAACTCCACTCTCTGATTTGTGTATTCAGTAAATGCCTGAGCATAGGTTGCAACTAAGTAACTTTTAAACGCCTCAGAAAAGCGATCTCGCTGCTCGGGTGTACTTTGCCTTAAATAGGTTCCCATCACCTTATAAGAAGCATACTTATAGTCGATATAAGGCATCAGCTCGTCAGAGACTATCACCTTAAGGTGGTCAGGATTCGCCTTAATTGTGTCAATATCCTGATGAAAGCGGGCAAATGTCTTATTCGCGACCGATTCAACCATCGCATAGGGGTCTTTAATATTGACTTCGATCTCCTGTGCAAATGCTGCAATGCTAACTAACATCGCCACACCAGACAGCATCACTTTCCATACATGTTTCATAATCATCTCTATTAATTATCTTTTGACTTAACGCTATACAAAAACTGGCCTATCAAATCTTCTAACACTAAGGCTGAATGCGTATCTTGGATCTTGTCACCATCTTTAAGCATGCCGATATCATCCATAATAAAGCCCGGGGTCAGGCCCAAAAATTGCTCACCTAACAAACCCGATGTCAGGATAGACAAGCTACTGGTTTCAGGAAACTGATCATACTGCTTATCCATTGCCAGCTCGACAACCGCCACTAACTCTTGGGGCTCTAGACTAATATTCGTTACTCGGCCAACCACCACGCCACCAACTTTTACTGGGGAGCGAACCTTAAGCCCACCAATGTTGGTGAACTTGGCGTACAGGGTGTAATGGCTCTGGCCAGGTTTGACTTCGACATTCGCCACATTGAATACCAACACTAAAAACGCCATCAAACCAGACAGAATAAACAAGCCAACTAATAGTTCAATTTTTCGAGTCAACATACTCTCATTACCACTCAGTTTTATACATACCACGACGCGCGGCACATAAGTTCATCCATAAACAATATTTAATTAACTACCAAACATCATCGCCGTTAACAGAAAGTCTAACGCCAATACAGCTAAGCTAGATTGCACTACGGTTTGCGTCGTAGCACGACTAATACCTTCGGGGTTGGGGATCACATGATAACCACGATAAAGTGCAATCCAAGTGACCACCACGGCGAACACTAAGCTTTTTATCAAGCAGTTAACGATATCTTGTCGCCACTCGACCGAAGCTTGCAATATAGACCAAAAACTTCCGCTATCGATCCCTTTCCATTCGACGCCGACAATATGCCCACCGTAAATACCCACGGCAGTAAACATCAAAGCCAGTAAGGGTAAACTGATCACCCCCGCCCAAAATCGTGGTGCTATGATCTGCCTGAGTGGATCGATCGCCATCATCTCTAGACTCGACAGCTGCTCGGTGCTTTTCATTAAACCAATTTCAGCGGTAAGTGCAGATCCTGCCCGCCCAGCAAACAGCAGTGCGGTCACGACAGGCCCTAGCTCACGAAGTAAGCTCAGCGCTACCATGGGACCTAAACTATCTTCAGTGCCAAATCCCACCAAAATATTATAGCCCTGCAACGCCAGCACCATGCCAATAAACAATCCTGAGACCAAAATGATCACCATAGATTGCACACCGATAACATAGAGTTGTTTAACCAGCAAGGGAATGCCTTTAGCTGGCTTGGGCAGTCTAGCAATGGCTCCCCATAACATTAACCCAGCCCGGCCAAGGCCTGTAACACTGGCTATCGCACTACGGCCTAAATTGGCAATATGATCAGTCAAGCTCACCTAACATCTCCTTTTGGTAATCTTGAGCGGGAAAATGAAACGGCACAGGCCCATCAGGCTCTCCACCAATAAACTGCTTCAACTTTGGATTGTCAGCTAACCTTAACTCTTGCGGTGTACCATGAGCGATCACTAGCTTATCAGCCAAGACATAGACATAATCGGCAATGCCTAGCACCTCTTGCACATCATGGGACACCACCACAGAAGTCAGATTCAGCGCGTCACTCAGTTCACGGATCAGTTTAACCAGCACCCCCATAGAGATCGGATCTTGGCCAGCAAAAGGCTCGTCATAAAGAATTAACTCAGGTTCCAATGCGATGGCTCTCGCTAGCGCCGCACGACGCTGCATACCACCAGAGAGTTCACTCGGCATCATCTTAGACGCGCCGCGCAGTCCAACAGCTTCCAACTTCATCAACACAATACGCTTAATAATGGGTTCGGGAAGTCCTGAGTGCTCGCGCAATGCAAAGGCAACGTTATCGAACACATTCATGTCGGTAAACAAGGCACCACTTTGAAACAACATGCTCATACGCTTGCGCAGTTCAAACAGCTCGCCCCGATTGCATTTATGAACATCGATACCATCGACTTTTATCCTGCCGTGCTGAGGCTGTAATTGCCCGCCAATGAGCTTGAGCAATGTGGTTTTCCCTATACCACTTGGGCCCATGATAGCGGTCACCTTTCCTTTAGGAATAGACAGGCTAACATCCTCATAAATGACATGAGATCCGCGGCTAAAACCGAGATTGGTGATCTCGACTAGGGGCCTAGCGTTATCATTTACCTGTTCATTACTCATAGTAAGGCCTAATGTGTTCCATGGTAAAACGACAGAAAAAGAGACAAATTGTACGTAATTGACCTATTGTGCACAACCGAATCGACACTATCTTGCCTCAATACTTTCAATTTTGTTCAAATCCAGCGAAAATGCGCGGCAGACTTCCAAACAATAATGAACTTTAATGCTATTTAATATTTTTCTACTGATTGCAGGATTGGGTGCCCTAGTATGGAGTGCCGATAAATTTGTCTATGGCGCTGCAGCTTTTGCTCGTAATTTAGGGCTGCCACCTATGCTTATTGGCTTAACAATTGTAGCCATGGGAAGCTCAGCACCAGAAATGTTTGTAGCAGCCACCGCCTCAATGGAAGGCATGACAGATACCGCCATTGGTAATGTATTAGGTTCAAACGTCGCCAATATCACCCTGATTTTAGGGATCACTGCACTCATGGGTGCGATATCGGTAAGCTCTCAAACCCTAAAACGTGAAATCCCCATGATGCTTGGGGCAACGCTACTTGCTGGATATTTCCTATTCGATGGTCAGTTGACTCGCATCGAAGGGGGAATATTAATGGCACTGTTTCTCTCTTTAATGGGCTATCTTATTTGGCATGCGGTCACGAACAAAGAATCTGACCCATTTGTCGAGGAAGCCGAGAGCGAAATCCCCCAAGGGGTGCCAACCGCTAAAGCTATGCTCTGGCTTGTCGTTGGTATTGTATTGCTGCCGCTGTCAGCAGACTGGATGGTGCAAGGTGCCGTTGGTATTGCAAAGGCGTACCACCTTTCCGATCTCGTGATAGGTCTAACCATTATTGCCGTAGGGACCAGTTTGCCCGAATTGGCCGCCTGTGTTGCTGGCGTTTTAAAGAAGGAAGACGACCTTGCTATTGGCAATATTGTTGGTTCAAACCTATTTAATATTTTAGCGGTACTGGCACTGCCAGCGCTTATCGCACCAGGATCGGTGGATGCGTCTGCCAGCACTCGAGACTTTTATATGGTATTAGCGACAAGTAGCGCCTTAGCCATACTCATTCTGCTAACGGGCAAGGATCGCCAGTTAAAACCTTGGCATGGAGGGGTGTTATTAGTGACTTTTGTTGCGTACCAAGCGGTACTTTTTCTATCCTAATTTCACGTTCAGCACCAGCTGACAACAAAGAGAGAACAAGATGGTAAATGCAAAACAATTACGTCAATGGGGACGCAATGTTATCGATATCGAGCGCAATGCGTTGGACAATCTTTATCAATACGTAGATTCAATCGAATTTGCTAAAGCGTGCCAACTCATCCTCTCCTGCACAGGAAAAGTAATTGTCATGGGAATGGGGAAATCTGGCCATATCGGCAATAAGATCTCTGCCACGTTAGCCAGTACAGGCACGCCAGCTTTCTTCGTTCATCCAGGTGAAGCAAGTCACGGTGATTTAGGTGTACTCAGTGAAAACGATATCGTGCTTGCGATCTCAAACTCTGGGGAGTCCAGCGAGATATTAACCTTAATGCCAGTCATTAAGCGTATGGGCTTACCCATTATTGCTGTAACAGGTAAACCTCATTCGAACATGGCCAAACACTCTGTGGTGCACTTATGTATCGAAGTGCCAGAGGAGGCTTGCCCGCTTGGATTAGCTCCCACTTCAAGCACCACAGCGACCTTAGTCATGGGGGATGCGTTAGCCGTTGCGCTACTACAAGCCCGTGGCTTCACTAAAGATGATTTTGCCTTGTCGCACCCAGGTGGCAGCCTAGGTCGTAAACTACTACTTAAAGTTAGCGATGTAATGCACACAGGTGCAAACCTACCTCTAGTATCACAAGATATCAGTATCACCGAAGCCTTATATGAAATATCGAAAAAAGGTTTGGGCATGACGGCCGTCATTGACGACAACCGTCGATTAGTGGGTATTTTTACCGATGGCGATCTGCGCCGAGTGATCGATGCAGAAGTGAACCTAAGAACCACCTCTATTAGCCAAGTCATGACCCAGGGTTGTGTTACTGTCGGTGATGGTATCTTGGCCGCTGAGGCGCTTAAAATCATGGATGAGAAAGAGATAAATGGCCTGATTGTTACCGATACTAATCAACAACCTATTGGTGCACTCAATATGCTGGATATGGTCAAAGCAGGAGTAATTTAATCATGGCTCATCAAGGTTTTTACGGCCCAATCGCTGATGCGATCTGGCAAAAAGCAAAACAGATTAAACTGCTTATCTGCGATGTGGACGGCGTCTTTTCTGACGGGCTAGTGTATATGAGCAATTCTGGCGATGAGCTTAAAACCTTCCATACTCGCGATGGCTACGGTGTGCGCTCTTTGCTAACAAGTGATATTCCGGTTGCGATTATCACAGGGCGTAAATCACGCATTGTTGAAGACCGTATGACAGCCCTTGGCATTACGCATATCTATCAAGGCGTCGATGATAAAATGGTGCCTTATCAAGAGTTGCTAAAGCTCTACCAAGTCACCCCACAGCAAGTCGCATACATAGGTGATGACATGGTTGATCTGCCAGTGATGCAGCAAGTCGGCTTATCCGTCTGTGTCGCCGATGGCCATCCTTATGTGCAACAACACGCCGATATGGTCACCACGATTAAAGGTGGACACGGCGCACTTAGAGAGCTAACGGATCTTATTTTACTCAGCCAAGATAAGTTTGAGTCAGCGCACGGAATGAGTATATGAATAGAGTCACGCTGGCGATTTTAGCGTTTTTTGGTGCGGCATTAATCCTCTACTGGCAGGTGCAGACAAAACGTGGGGCTAACGACCAGATTTTCGATGCATCTGAGCGTCCAGATTATATCGTCAACGACTTAAAAAGCGTGCAGTATAACGAGCAAGGCAATATCAACAGTCGCGTATCGGCAAGCCATATGGAGTATTATTCCGACCGAGATATGACCTATTTTTCAGATCCCATTTACTTAGTCTATCCTGCAAATGGTGATGCTCAATGGCGCTTACGCTCAACCAAAGGTACCTTAGATAAAAATAGCGGACGAGTAACCCTAGAAAATAATGTTATCATTGATGCTATTAGCCCAGAAGAACCGATCCAAACCATTGAGACAAGCTATCTGGAACTCGATCTAAATACTATGATCATGACCTCAGACCGCACCATTCGAATTACAGGTAAAGATTTTCTGATCACAGGCCAAGGTTTGCATGCTGACCTGAATGCACAAAATGTACGACTGACTAGTCAGGTAGAAGGAACATATGAAACTAAATAACCTTATTCTTGCTTGCGCGCTAACCCTAGTTAGCTTAGGTAGCACAGCCAAGGACAATGATCTACTGCAAGAGGTTAAGATCTCTGCCGCTAGCCAAGAAGCCGATATTAAGAATAATCAGATTATCTTCAATGGCCCAGTTGAAGTAACCCAAGGCTCAATAAAGATCCTAGCAGATGAGTTACGTGCATTTAGCAAAGAAAACAGCAATGGCAAAATCCTGGTCGCGACGGGAAATCCCGCAACATACACCCAAGTGATGGAAAATGGACGGCCAGCTTCAGCCAGCGCCAAAGAGATCCGCTACGAACTATCGAGCCGTACTCTGATACTGATAGGTAATGCCACTCTTGAACAAGAAGGCAGCCAAGTGACGGGTGACCAGATCCGTTACAATATTGAGCAACAGCAACTGATTGCCGAAAGCACGGGTAACGATCGAGTGATCACTATTATTCAACCTGAGAATTACCAAGAAGTCCCGAAAACTCCCGCTGAAGAGCAACCTAAGCAGCAGGAAAAGCAATGACAGATATGACATTAAAAGCGGTCAATTTAGCTAAAAGTTACAAAAGCCGTGCCGTTGTTCAAGATGTAAGTTTGACCGTAAGAACAGGACAGATCGTGGGGCTACTAGGGCCCAACGGAGCAGGAAAAACTACCACGTTTTATATGGTTGTGGGTCTAGTTCAGAGCGATAAAGGACGTATCTTTATCGATGAAGACGACCTCACCTTAGACCCTATGCATCTGCGAGCCCGTAAAGGGATTGGCTATCTGCCACAAGAAGCGAGTATCTTTAGAAAGCTTTCGGTACGTGACAACATCATGGCAGTACTGCAAACACGAAGAGAACTCAGCAACGATCAACGTGAAGAGCAATTAGAACATCTACTCGAAGAGTTCCACATCACTCATATTCGTGACAGTCAAGGCATGGCACTATCGGGAGGCGAACGTCGCCGAGTTGAAATCGCCAGAGCATTAGCCGCTAATCCTAAGTTTATTTTGCTCGATGAGCCCTTCGCTGGCGTCGATCCTATATCGGTTATCGACATCAAAAAGATCATCGAACAGCTGAAAAATCGCGGACTAGGTGTATTAATCACCGACCATAATGTGCGCGAAACTCTCGATGTTTGTGAGAAAGCTTACATTGTGAGTCATGGCAATTTGATTGCCGAGGGAACTCCTGCTGAAATCTTAGACAACCAGCAAGTACGAGCAGTGTACTTAGGTGAACAATTCAAGCTATAGTTAATCTTATAAGCGATCGGCATAGGTTAAATACCTTGCCGTACATAATTAATATTTGCCTTTAACGACTTAAGGCCACCAACAAAGCTTTCTCATTTTATAATTAGAAACAAGGGAATAGCAGTACGATGAAAGCGTCACTTCAGCTCAAAATGGGTCAGCATTTAACCATGACACCCCAATTACAGCAAGCAATTCGTTTGTTGCAATTGTCGTCATTGGAGCTGCAACAAGAGATCCAGCAGGCATTAGAATCTAACCCGCTTTTAGAGTTAGATGAGGAGCAAGAGGGCGCCGACAACGGCGCTCGAGAAGAGCGCAATGATAACAATGAAACCTACGAGGTCGACTATGAAAACAAGCTACAAGTCGACTCGAGTGAAGATAATTCTGGCTTAGAAACATCCGACGCGCTCACCCAAGATTCCATGCCCGATGAACTCCCAGTTGATACTACATGGGATGAGGTATACACAGCGTCACCTAACTCCAGTTCGGGGGCAATGCGCGACGATGATATGCCTTTTCAAGGGGAAACTAGTGAAGGCTTGTATGAACACCTCGAGTGGCAAAAAAATCTTACTCCCTTTTCTGATAACGACTTAGCCATCGCTACCGCAATTATCGATGCCATCGACGAACGCGGTTACCTCACTCAAACCTGCGACGATATTCTTGAGGCCATGGGCGATCCAGAAATTGAACTGGATGAAATAGAAGCGGTACTAAAGCGCGTCCAACATTTCGATCCTGTTGGCGTTGCAGCGCGAGATCTCAGCGAATGTTTAACTATTCAGCTAGCACAATACGGTAATGATACCCCTCATATTGCCAATGCAAGAATGTTGATTAGCGAACATCTAGATCTTATCGCTGGTAGAGATTTTCGCCTATTGATGCGAAAAACTAAGTTAAAAGAAGACGATTTACGCGATGCTATCTCACTGATACAGACTCTCAATCCACGTCCAGGTTTGGCTATTACTGCCAGCCGAGACGAATATGTTATCCCGGATGTCACCGTGACGAAGAAAAAAGGTCGTTGGGTCGTAGAGCTTAATCCCGATAGTATGCCTAAGATTAATGTAAACCAGCATTATGCCGCAATGGCTCGCAGCACTAAGAGTCAGGCCGATGGACAATTTATTAGAGGTCACCTACAAGAAGCTAAATGGTTCTTGAAAAGTTTAGAGAGTCGCAACGAAACCCTGTTAAAAGTCACTAACTGTATTGTTGATTTTCAACAAGGCTTCTTTGAGTTTGGTGAAGAAGCGATGAAGCCGATGGTGTTAAACGATATTGCTGAAGCCGTTGAAATGCATGAGTCGACCATCTCTCGAGTAACAACGCAAAAGTATATGCACACCCCGAGAGGCATTTTTGAACTAAAATACTTCTTCTCTAGCCATGTGGGAACCGACGATGGCGGAGAGTGCTCTTCTACTGCAATACGAGCATTTATCAAAAAGCTCGTCGCAGCAGAAAACCAGAAGAAGCCGTTAAGCGACAGCAAAATGGCGCAACTTTTGGCAGAACAAGGCATTAAAGTCGCAAGACGGACAATTGCTAAATATCGAGAGGCTATGTTGATACCGCCATCGAACCAACGTAAAAGTTTGTAATCAACAACTGGAAACCGGAGGAGTGAATTTATGCAAATAAACCTTACAGGGCACCACATTGAGATAACCCAATCTCTACGGAACTATGTTGAAGAGAAATTCACAAAGCTTGAACGACATTTCGATCAGATCAATAATGTCCACGTTGTATTAAATGTCGAAAAATTGATGCAAAAAGTTGAAGCAAAGTTACATCTCCGAGGTGGAGAAGTCTTCGCAACATCGGAACACGCGGATATGTACGCCGCGATAGACTCCCTGATCGATAAATTAGATCGTCAGGTCATTAAACACAAAGAGAAGCAAACTAAACATTAACGATGGAACTTAGTACCATCCTGCGGCCGGAGTGCACAACCTGCGCCACTCCGGGCAGTAAGAAAAAGGTACTGGAACTTATCAGCGACTTAGCCGCTGTCCAGTACCCCACCCTTTCCTCTCAAGAGATCTTTGAAAGCCTTCTGGCGAGAGAGAAAATGGGCAGCACAGGTATAGGCAATGGTATTGCGATTCCTCATGGGCGACTAACCAACATAGATCAACCCGTCGCCGTGCTGATAAAATGTGCTGAACCAATCGCATTTGATGCAATTGATAACCAGCCCGTCGATATCTTATTTGCGTTACTCGTGCCCGCAGATCAATGCGAGCAACACCTTAGTACACTAGCCGCTATGGCTGAGAAGTTAAATGATAAAGTTATCATGAAACAACTAAGGAAAACTCAAGATGAAGCAGAGCTCTATCAGGTGATCACCCAATGAAGTTAGTCATAGTATCCGGGCGCTCAGGATCGGGAAAGTCAGTAGCACTAAGAGTGTTAGAAGATCTCGGATACTACTGTGTCGACAATCTGCCACTGCAGATGATGGAGTCACTGTTAGCCCAGCTTAAAGGCAGCAACGATCTGGTCGCCATCAGTGTCGATGTTCGCAATATGCCGACCCAAGATATCCAGCTAGATAAGCAGTTTGCTAACCTTCCGAAAGATATCGAATTATTAAGCTTCTTTCTTAACTCATCAGATGAAGTGCTGCTTAAACGCTACAGCGAGACCCGCAGGTTACACCCGCTATCTCGTGCTCAAGTCTCCCTGAAGGAAGCGATTAGACTTGAAGGGAGAATGCTCGAGCCGATCGCTAAGTTAGTCGATCATTATATCGATACCTCCAGCCTCAACATCTATGACTTAAGTGACAGAGTAAGAGAGATCTTACTTGGCACCATTGATAAAGAGTTAGTGATCAACTTTGAATCATTTGGCTTTAAATACGGGATGCCCACTGAAGCCGATTTTATGTTTGATGTACGTTTCTTACCTAATCCTCACTGGGAACAAGAGCTAAGGCCACTAACGGGCCTAGATGAGCCAGTACAGCAATTCTTAAGTCAGCAACCCTTAGTGAATAAGTTTATTTGGCAAATAGAGAATCTTATCGAGACCTGGCTACCTCATCTTGAGCGTAACAATCGCAGCTATCTCACCATCGCTATTGGCTGCACTGGAGGCCAACATAGATCTGTCTATGTCACCGACCAGCTCGCTAAATTATTTAATAAGGGCAAACACAAGGTTCAAGCGCGACACAGAGAGTTGAAGCGACATGAAGCTTGAGCGCCAGCTAACCATCTGCAATAAACTCGGCCTACATGCAAGGGCGGCAACCAAACTGGCGGTATTGGCGGCAAAGTTTGATGCTCAAGTCACCTTGATTCAAGGAGATAAGCAAGCCTCTGCCGCAAGTGTGTTAGGCTTACTCATGCTTGAAACTGGTATGGGGAAAACCATTACGATCACTAGTGAGGGTAAAGATGCGTTAGCAGCACTCGATGCCATCAGCGCGCTTATTGACGCTAAATTCGAAGAAGCCGTATAATCTGCCCACCGTTAGTTGATGCCGCTAACGTTTTTTATCGCTATAAGTAGCACGCTCCGTTCTATAATAATCATCAACTTACATACCCAAAAGCTGATTTAGTCATTTTGATTCCTCGGGGGAGCCATGCCGATTGAAGTATTAGATAGTGAAACCACAGATCAGCGGATGCACCGGCTTACTCAAGCCCTTAGTAGCGGTATGTTTGTCCACGTGCGCAATATGCTCCAGGACATGGCGGCATCCGACATCGCCTTTATCTTAGAGTCATCGCCACCACGTACTCGTCAAGTATTGTGGCAGCTTATCGATCAAGCCCATACGGGCGAAATCTTAGATGAACTCGGTGAGGAACTAAAAGATCATCTTATTACCCAGATGAGCCCAGAGCGTGTCGCTAAGGCCGCCGAAGGTATGGATACCGATGATCTCGCCTACATTCTGCGTAGCTTACCCGACAGTGTATTTAATCAAGTTCTTCAGTCGATGAGTTCACAAGATAGATCTCGTGTCGAGCAAGCACTCTCCTATCCCGAAGATACCGCCGGAAGTCTGATGAATACCGATACGGTAACCCTTAGGCCTGATGTCAATATCGATGTCATTCTTCGTTATCTGCGTATTCGCGGTGAGCTGCCTGAGGCCACAGATACCCTATATGTGGTCGATAAACATGATAGCCTTCTTGGCGGGGTAAGAATTGCAGATCTACTCACCTGCGATCCCAATGCATCGGTGCGAGATATCATGAATGACGATCTCGAAGGCATACCTGTAGCCATGGATGACAGCGAAGTCGCTCAGCTGTTCGAGCGGCACGACTGGGTGTCCGCCCCCGTAGTGGAAGAACAGACTAATCGATTGCTAGGCCGTATTACTATCGATGATGTGGTTGACGTGATCCGTGAAGATGCCGAACACTCAATGATGGGTATGGCTGGTATGGATGATGACACAGATACCTTCGGTCCCGTGCTAAAGAGTACATTTAGACGCTCGCTCTGGCTTACGATCAATCTATTCGCTGCACTGCTCGCCGCATCGGTCAGTAACATGTTTGAAGGGACCCTGGAGAAGTTTGCCACCATAGCGATTTTAATGACTATCGTACCGAGTATGGGTGGAGTGGCTGGTAATCAGACCTTAGCATTGGTCATTCGCGGCATAGCCCTAGGCCAAATCGGCCAGAGTAACTCCCGCTGGCTGATCGGTAAGGAGCTCGCTATTGGCTTTCTCAACGGGCTGCTTTGGTCGATATTGGTTTTTGCTGCTGTGTGGCTATGGAAAGGAGATATCGCCCTTGGCGGCCTGATAGGCGGCGCAATGCTGATCAATATGACGGTCGCGGGATTAGCTGGTGCCTGTATACCCTTGTTATTAAAGAAACTGAATATCGATCCCGCACTAGCCGGCGGTATGGTGCTCACTACGGTTACCGATGTTATTGGATTATTTGCTTTTCTTGGTTTGGCAACGCTGTTTTTGTTGCACTAACAAACCTGTCTAGAGCGGGAGTAAACCTGAACTTTAGACCAAGTTTTCAAACTAATGTAGACTCACTGCCATGCAAATGGAGATGGTTCGATGCATAATGCACAAATCCTGATAGTTGAAGATAATCCTGATGTGGCCGGGATATTAGCCGATTTCCTTGAATCACTGGGGGCTATAGTCGACTTTGCCACCAATGGTGAACATGGCTACCAACTCGCCAGTGACAACAACTTCGATGCCATCATCTTAGATCTAATGCTACCTAAAATGGACGGATTAACTGTCGCTGAAAACTTGCGTAACCAAGGATGCACCACTCCAATCCTGATGCTCACCGCTCTCGACACTAAACAAGACTTACTCAAAGGCTTTAGCTCTGGTGCCGATAATTATCTCCCTAAACCGTTCGATTTAGATGAACTCGCTGCTCGCCTAAGGGCCCTAATCAAACGTCATCGGGGCAATGTTGCCAAAGGCGTTTTGCGTTACGGTTCGCTAGAGTTAAATACCGCAGAGCACAGTGCCTATCGTAACGGACAAAAGCTGGTGCTCACCCCAACCTGCTATCAGATATTGCAGCTGCTAATGAACCGGGCGCCAAATATAGTCAAACGGGAAGAACTGATACAGTTGCTCTGGGGCGAACAAACCCCAAGTGCCGACAGCCTGAGAAGTCATATGTATCAGTTACGAAATCAAGTGGATAAACCCTTTGAGTTTCCTATGATCACCACAGTACCTAAAGTGGGGTTCAAACTTGAATCAGAGCCTAATGCACCAGAATAACCACTCCAAGGGCCAAAAAAGCGCCAGCAGCTTGACGCGAAAAATGACATTGTATTTCAGTGCTATCGCGTTATTAGTAGGTGCTATTTTATATCTATTAAGCCTATCTTTGCTCAACTGGGTTGAAGATGAGCTTAATCGCCGTACATTAGTGCAGATGGCGCCTAGCGCCATTAGTGCTTTTCAAGCAGGTGCCCAGTCCCCTTTGGCAATAGGCACAACCATACAAGCTTTTAATGATTTGAAAGAATTGCCACCTTCTTTTGAAGCCGCTAAAAAACTACCCGTCGGCTTTATCGATGAAGTTCATGATGTTTTTACGCAAGACATGTTCATCTACCGAACCCAATACCAGCAAAATAATCAGCTAGTGCCATTAGTCTTGATGATGAACGGTGAACAAGTTGAGTTGAGTCATGGTGAATGGAATAACATTAGTCTGTTTATCATCTCGGTAACTTTACTGCTATTTGTTCTTTTTGGCTTTGCGATCACCAAGGTGACTCGCCGCCTAATAGCGCCAATCAATCAACTCAGCAAACAACTAAATCAGTCTCAAGGTCATGTCACTTTTAGTGTCTCGGCAGATGCGACTCTAGAGTTCAGTGAGTTAGCCCGAAGCCTTAATCATTATGAAGCGCAAATACAGCAACTTATTCGCCAAGAGCAAGCCTTTTCTCGTTATGCCAGCCATGAGCTTCGTACACCACTAACAATTATTCAAGGCGCGAGCCGTTTACTTCAACACCCAAAAGATGAAGCCTTTAGCACCAGACAGCGGAAGCGTATTGACAAGGCTGCCAGCGACATGCAGCACACCATAAATGCCCTATTAAGCTTGGTTAAACATGAGAAAGGGATTAATGGTAATACGCTCAGGCAGCTGACCGCCAAGGAAATTGAGCAAGTCATGGCGGATCTACAACCGCTTGCTGATACCAAAGCTTTGTCTATCAAGTTAACAATGAACGCGTCTCCGCAAATTAGTCCAAGTAGTGCCGTATTTAGGATGTTATTGATTAACCTATTGAGTAACGCGATTAATGCAAGTGACGGCGGCGAGATCTTGATCCATGTAAATGAAGATAGTCTAGAGGTCATAGACAAAGGACGTGGTGTTGCCGCTAGTGAAAAAACACCTAGCGGGCATGGGCTTGGACTGGAAATTGTTGAAGCACTCTGTCAACGCTATCAATGGCGCTTCTCATTGGTCGATGCCGAAAAAGGCTGTATCGCCACCCTGCATTTCAATCCGTTAATCATACAGCCGAACAGATAAACCTTTGTGGATATGAATCCGTAGCCAAAAATACCTCTCCACCACAAGCTATTTTGCCATAATGACGATGAACTGACTCTGCAGAGATTGGCTATCTTGGCGGCCATAGTTGATGATGAGTTCGCTTCTGCCATCATGATTAAGGTCATCGTCGCTGAGCATCTCTCCATCGCTAGGAAGACGCACCTTTAAGGTCTCACTATCACGACTAAACAGATCACTATCATTTCGCCCCAGATAGACTCGAAGTGACTCCTCGCCATCAGATAACAATAGATCTTGATAGCCATCACCATCGAGATCGATAAGCTTAACGATCGGGCTCCCGCTTTGACCAGAGGTCAGGCTGAAACTCAGCTCGACTTCCTTATTTATATTGGCCTTTTTCGGAAACTGTCCGTTCGCATTCATCTTAAAAAGATAGACATCTTGATCTATGCTGCCAGAAACTAACGCCCCAATAATCTGCGATAATCCGATATCGAAACCAGAGACTAATACCTCGTCGATATTGTCATCATCAATATCCACCAGCTCAAATCCGGTTAAGGTCCCATCGGCACGAATGACATTACTCGGTTGTCTACCAAAGGTCACCCCTTGGGCCTTTTTTTCACCAAGATACAACTCGTAATCATTGACTCTGTCCAGTACGCCAGAACTCTTGGTATAGCGTACAACCATATCAACCAAGCCGTCGTTATTGACATCCTTTAGCAATTCGACCTTACGATAAATCAGGTCACTCTGATCTAACGCCTCACCATAAGCATCTCGCTTGTTCCACCAATCGAGACCACTTATCGCTAGGCTCACAGGTAAATACTTGGCGATAGTTGAGACAGTTCCATCAGATTGCTGCGCATACAGTTCAAGTTCACCCTCTGCGACCTTAACAATATCGTTTCTCCCATCAAGGTTAAGATCGGCAAAATAGAGGTCTGCTTCAATATACTTGGCACCATCTCGATACAATAATACTTGGGGTTTTATCGGTAAAAACTGCCGAAGCAGCGAGGTGTCGGCTTGTTGAATGAGCAGTTCTGCTTGACTCAAGCCGCTGATAACAAAATCATCTAAACCATCTTTATTTAAATCATGGACAAAGCGACCACGCGAGATAAAGTCAGGTCGTGAAGTCATAATGAGTGGGCTTATACTCATTAGCGACTTAAATGCCAGCAACTCCCCAGTCACATCTAACTTAAGCAGTTGCTCGCTGGAAAGGAAATAGAGTGACTGCAACCCTTGACGATGATCATCATCGACAGGAGTGATATCGAAAGCAAATAACTCTCTAGGTAAGGCTTGCTTATATTGCTGTTTATATTGAGCAGAAATGAGATCAAAGCCATAGATAGCCAACCATCGAGCTTGATTTTCATCGACACCAATAGCGACCAGCTCTTTAGTGGCATCACCAAATAGGTTAACGGGCAAGACAGGATGAGTTAGCCGAAATCCTGTCTCAATAGTTTGCGAGAACAGAGAGAGCTGGCTATTAATCGATGCCCCAATTGCCGATGAGGAGAGTAGCAACAGCAGTGATCCAACGATATATTCCAAGCCTATTTTGGCATTTCTCATTTTGTAACAACGTCCTTATTAACTTAAACCACGATGGCTCTAATCTAGCGACTTCAGCGCAAAAGGAAAGATAAGTTAACTGCTTGTTACAAACAAATCCCTAAGCCCAGGCAATCAAGGTCTCCAAGCCCGTGTCATCTCGCGACGTCCCAATGCACCTGGATGCGACTTAACCCTCAAGCCTGCCGCCTTTAAATTACGCTTGAACTGACCATTGGCGCAGTAACTGACCAGCATCCCTGCTTGCATCATCATAGGGTAAAGACGATCGAAATTGTCTTGTGTCCAGAGTTCTGGCTGCTTGCTTGGGGCGAATCCATCATAGTAGATCAGGTTAATCGTCTGCTCTGGCGCACGATAATCTGCAAGCTTGCCATGCACCTTGTGCAGAATAAATCCAGGGATAATTTCGACATCACAATCCCAAGGCGCCTGATGTAACTCATCAAATAGCGCTGCAAGTTCCGCATTAAAATGCTGTTTATAATTCAGTTGCCTGATCACCTCGGAGGCAACGGGATAAGCCTCGACGCTGACAAACCGAATCGGTTTAACTATCTTGCCCGTTTGAGCGAGTGCATGCTTTAAGGTTAAGATCGCATTCATACCCGAACCAAACCCCAGTTCTAAAATACTCACCCTTGTAAAGTCAGTGGATAGCGACTTAAAACCCGATTCAATGTAAACATATTCTGATTCAGTCATCGCACCATTATGGGCATGATAGCTATCATCAAACAGGCTACTCATCAGGGTATGAGTACCATCTTTTGTCATCTGGACATGGATATTATTCATCTAGGCTAACTCAATAGAATGCAAACAAATGATATTTAGGGAATTAGGTATAATTCCATCGATCATAAACATAGCCCTACCTGACATCAACCTTTAGGTATTAGGGCTAAAATCTCATTCACAATTCGCCGACTAAAAATCATCGATAGGTGTAATGGCACCATAAAAACCTTATTGTTCGCCACGTCCCAGTGAGAACTTCGACTCGGCACTATGGTTAGATCCATTGGTGTACGATAAGAGTAAAGCGCTACATCTCGCAAAACGTCTTGCTCAAGGTTGAGCTGCTGCAATAGCTTACTGTCGGGACGAAGTTGGCGCATCGCCTTAGATGGGTAAGGTAGATAGGCTAAATAACTCCCTCGATGAGGCGATGAGATAGAAAACAGCGCCTTGGTTCGACTCGCACCGCCAAGACATTGCAGATAATAGCGCGCAACTACGCCGCCCATACTAAATCCGATCAACACAATTGGGCTTTCACTACCAAACTGGGTCTCTATCGCCAATTTAAGTTGGGCAGCAGCATACTCTATCCCATGACGACCATCGAAGGGGGCGATTGAAGGAGAGATACACTCGTAACCTTGGCGTTCAAAACGCTTGCGCATCCAGCCCATCACATGCCCGGTATTAAATATCCCATGTACCAATACCAACTTCATTCTACCCCCCCCAAAAAACATTTATAATCGATGTGCGACTAAGAATTTCACCAACAGACAAATGATCTTTGTTATGATTGCGCCCTTATTCCCACCTCATATCAATACGGACACTCAAGCCATGTCGCTTAATGCATTATTAGCCAAGGCATTAGATCAACGCAGTCAGTTAATCGCTGACGCTAAAGCCAATAATACTGATTGCTACCGCGTATTTCATGGCACAGTCGAAGGCAGCAATGGCCTCAATATAGACCGCTATGGTAATGCATGGCTAATTCAAACCTTTCATCAATCTTTAACCGCCAAAGAACTTGAGGAGATTAGCATCATACTCAGGAAGTTCGAAGATCTTCGGGTGATCTATAACGACAGATCGGATAAGAACTCTCGCATTCTCAACCCATTAGATGAAACATTAGAGGCTTTTGCCACCTCTGAGCAAGTGATGCATGAAAACGGTATCCAGTTCAGCAGCAAACTACGCCATGAGGGCCAAGATCCGCTGTTATTTCTCGACATGCGTATAGGTCGGGAATATGTCAAAGCCCATAGTAAGGATAAATCGGTACTCAATCTTTTCTCCTATACCTGTGGCATAGGCACCGCGGCTGCGGTTGGCGGCGCGACTCGAGTCATGAATGTCGATTTTTCCTCATTTGCCTTAGCGGCGGGCAGAAAAAATGCCCTACTAAACAGAGTGGATACTGTGTGTGAATTTGTCCAAAGCGATGCGTTTCCGGCGATGCGCCAGCTTGCAGGTATGAAGGTTGGCGGTCGCCGCAACCAAAAATTGCCTAGCTACCCTAAGCTCAGCCCGACTCAGTTCGATTTGGTTTTTCTGGACCCACCTAGGTTTGCGAAAAGCCCCTTCGGCACAGTTGATTTAATCAATGATTATCAAAGCCTATTTAAACCTGCCATGTTAGCCACCAAGAAAGGCGGCACTATCGTCTGTTGCAACAATGTCGCTAAAGTCGACAAGCAAGCTTGGTTTGACGCCTTAGTTCGCTGTGCTGAGAAGCAAGGGCGCAGTGTGATCCAACATCAGTGGCTAAATTGTCATCCTGATTTCCCCTCCTTTGATGGCAAGCATCCACTAAAAATTGTAGCCCTTGAAGTGGCATAGCCACAAATCAAACATTACCCAAGAACAACTGACAGTTAAGCATTAACACTCACTTTAAAGCAGTAATAATTAATAGGAACGCCAAGTAGCCATAAACCCTAAATACCTAATGGGTTTTATGGCTGATAACATCCCATTAGCAATGGGATATGTTTTAAAGTTGCTTTTAAAAACTAGTCCAGATACATGTCATCACCCAAACAAACAGAATATAAAATGCGCTACATACGGCATAATTACAACATTATTTGCACAATCATTGAAAAAAGCTTTACTTAACCTCTGCGCCAACTTACATTCGCCGCCCAGTGAAACCACAACAAATAACAGATAACCAATAGATCGGGAATCAAACTGCTATTTGTTATATTTAAGTTGGAATAATCGGTGGATAAAACCCTCATTAACTGCAAATTGAACAATCCTGCAGCACCCGTAATTGGCTTGTCATTTTTTGCTGTCGCCTCAGGTTTTTTGATGAGCTTGATCCCATTGTCGCTCGCTCACTTTAAACTAGATAGCGCACTGGTTCCTTGGCTTGCCAGCATTTTCTATCTAGGCCTTCTGATAGGGGCCACTACTATCGAACGGATCCTGGCTAAAACAGGCCATAGAGTCGCTTTTATCCTATTTCTTGGCCTACTTATTTCTAGCGTAGTGACTATGCTTGCCATCACCACGGCGGCGGTCTGGCTAGCTGCGCGATTTATTGCAGGCATGGCCGTGGCGGGTGTTTTTGTGGTTGTCGAATCATGGTTATTAATGGCCGACACCCCCAAAGCGAGAGCTAAACGTCTAGGCCTATATATGATGGCACTTTATGGCGGAAGCGCCCTCGGACAGCTTGCCATTGGCCCTCTGGGTACCGAGGGGACAACCCCCTATCTCTTCGCAATTTGCTTGCTCGGACTCGCGATCTTGGCGCCGCTGTTAATCACCTCTGGTCAACCAGAAAGACAACAGCAGCAAAAGTTACCCTTAAAAGAGATCAAAACACTCAGTCGTCCGGCAATTTTGGGCTGTTTGGTATCAGGGTTATTACTCGGTCCAATTTACGGGTTAATGCCTGTCTATATCGCCTCACAAGCAGATCACGCGCAGCAAACAGGACTACTGATGGCCTGCATCATTATTGGTGGAATGTTGGTCCAACCATTAGTCAGTTATCTATCGACGCGGATGAGCAAAAGCTTATTAATGGCCATGTTTTGTCTGCTAGGAACCCTAAGCGTATTAGGTATATTGAAAAGCAGTAGCTTTAATATGCTAGCCTTAAGTTATCTATTATTGGGGGCTTGTAGTTTCGCCCTCTATCCTATCGCTATCACCCTAGCCTGTGATCTACTGCCAGCAGCTAAAATTGTCTCTGCTACCGAAGTGATGCTGTTAAGCTACAGTATTGGCTCAGTATTAGGCCCGATACTAGCAGTCAAATTATCCGATGCGAGTGATAATATTATCTTCTATCTAGGAGGATGCCTGTTAACGACAAGCATCTATATGCTCATTAAAAGTAGTGAGAAAATATCCGCTGGCCAAAGCCCTGTTGTGGGCTAATGCCAATCAGTATAAGCCTGGTTATCGAGTTAATGCACCAAACCATTAACCAAATGAAATGCGCTGAATATCAGCGCGATTCATTCGGTAGCAGACTCGTACTTGGATTCATTACTCTGCTTTATGGCGTTTAGCATACCAATTAGCCAATGGCTGGGCGGACAGACCATGAGCAAGGATACTCATCAGAACCGTCACAGTAACCACGGCATACAGGGTCTCAAAACCTTTAATTGTCTCCATTTCATGAGCGACAATGAGCACGTAGAGGATTGAAGCAATTCCGCGTGGGCCAAACCAAGCGATAAACGCCATAGTCGCTATATCCAACTTAGCCCCGATAAGGGAGATCATCACAGGGACCATTCGTAAAAGGGTTAAACTAAACAGTGCGTAAACCACCACCTCAACGGTGACAAATGGCAAGGTAATAGGCACGAACGCCAAGCCAAAAATAAAGAAGCTAATCAACACAAATAACTCACCTTCACTCTCAGCGAAATCCTCTATGTGACTACGGGCCATCTCGCTGGTATTACCGGCATATAGCCCTGCAAAAAATGCAGCGATAAACCCATTACCCGAGAAATCTTCTGCCAAATAGTAGGCTAATATCGCCAATGCTATAGGTATGAGGTTTTGGTAGCTCTCCACCATCCAATCGCGTTTCCAACAGGCTATTTGTAAGCGTGTACCTAAGTACCCCACGGCAGCGCCGACCAAAGCGCCGAAAATAATCTGCTCGGCGACATAGCCAATCCAACCATTACCTTGGGCATGTTCTACGCCACTTCCAATCAAAGCGACGACAGTCAATAAGATTGGAAAGATGATGCCATCATTAAGGCCGCTTTCGACATTAATCGTCGAGCGTATCACTTTGGGCACTTTAGGATCCGACACCACAGCTTTACCGAGCGCCGCGTCGGTAGGGGTCAAGAGTAATGCGAGTAATATCAGATAGGTTAATGGCAGATCAGAAAAAAACTGCTGCGCCACAAACGTCCCTGCGACGATGGTCAGGGGTAAACCAATAAACAAGAGCCGAGCAGGTAATTTCCAAGACTGTTTAAGCAACTTAAGGTCGAGCAAAGCCGCATCACTAAACAGCACGAGTACGAGGGCAATCTCGACTAAGATGGTCACAAATTCAGCATCGATCTGAACTTGGGTAATGTGCAATCCAAGCGGGGATAATAACAATCCCAGCCCAGTAAACATCATCGGCCCTGAGATATCAAAACGTGCGAGCCACTTTGATATATAACCATACAACAATACGATTAAGGCGATGACTAATATAACAATATGCTCATCCATAATTTGGCGAATCCTTTCGTGTTTGGTTAGTATCAGTTTTGTTGGGATCAAAGTGAGATCATCAAGCGTAATCTATCAAAGTTTTGGTTTTCTGACAGCCGTTATTCATGCCTCTAGCATTGGTAATTGATATGGGATTAAATAGCAACAGATTCTAGGAGCAAACAAGGCGGTCTTGCCATATTAGGGGCGTTGACAAGAGAATGGCTATGTTTAGTAAATCAGCTACGTCCCTTTCAACGACGTAGTCTGTAAAGCTGATGATAACGTTTTTTTAACCTTATACCACAGCGCTAACGCACCATCAGCATCACTCACACCACTAAACTTATGATGACTGAGAAATCCAGATCAGTTGCGGTAATCTGGTCAAGTCGAGGCAGTCGCCAAACTCAGCGATGACGCCATGAACGGGAGGCATCTCGCCCCCCACTTGTAACTGCTTAAGCAGTCCTTTTTGCGCCTCAACTTCGCCGTGTACCAAGACGACTGGTGGGGTATTGTTGAAATGGCGATACCAGTTAAGTAGTTCAGCTTGATCCGCATGAGCCGACAACCCACCTATGGTATGGATCTTGGCATTCACGGGAATATTATCTCCATGTATCGTCAAACTCTCAGCGCCATCGACGAGCAAACGCCCAGGGGTTCCCATGGCTTGATACCCACAAATAATGACATCCGATAATGGATTGGCAAGATTATGTGCTAAATGGCAACGAATTCTCCCACCGTTACACATACCACTACCCGCGATAATGATAAGCCCTTCATGAATATGATTAAGCTCCATTGACTCGTCGGTAGTATCAATAAAATCTACATTGGATAATAAAGGATGTAGGCCTGGTGATAGGCGAGTAAAACGCTTAAAGTCTTCATCCATCAAGTTGTAATTGCCAACATAAACTTGTGTCGCTCTGATCGCCATAGGACTGTCTAAACAGATCCGCCAACGACCAAGCTCCCACTCTTTAGCATACAGGTGAAAAAGGTAGAGTAGCTCCTGAGCCCGCCCCACTGAAAATGCAGGCAACAGAATATTGCCTCGGCTTCGCTTAATGGTACTGGCAAAAATGGTTTTCAACTCTGCTAATGTATCAACCCAGCTTCTATGGAGCCTGTCACCATAAGTGCTTTCCATCAACACTAAATCGGCTTCCTCTATCAAGGTGGGGTCATCGAGTATTGGCATGCCCGCTCGACCTAAATCGCCACTAAAGACCACTTTTTTACGCTGATCTTTTGGCCCCATCCATAACTCAACAATTGCCGAACCTAGAATATGTCCAGCATCGCATAGGCACACTGTTAAATTGGGGACCACTTGAGTATGTTGATCATACTCTAGCGCAACAAACTGCTGCATGACGGTATCGACATCCTCCTCGGTAAAAAGCGGCTCGATAGGTTCAAGATTATTTTTAGCGCGCTTTTTATTGGTCCGCTCAGCATCGCGAAATTGCAACATTGCGGCATCTTTAAGCATTACCGCACACAGTTCTACTGTCGCTTTATGACTGAAAATGGGTCCAGTAAAACCAGATTTAACGAGTAGCGGCAAACGACCAGAATGATCGATATGAGCGTGGCTTAACACAACTGCGTGGATCTGCGTCGCATCGAAAGGAAACGGCTCATGATTTCGCATGGCATCGAGCTTACCGCCTTGTATCATGCCGCAATCGAGTAACACCTGGCGGCCATCGATATTAAGCAGATGACAGGATCCCGTCACCTCTTGAGTGGCTCCTAAAAATGTCAGCGTCATCTTCATGCTCACCATCCTCATATAGTGGTTGGACGAAATTAGGCTATGAAGCAGATAGGCGATAGAGCCAAAGATTTCGTCTACTTATCGGTTTATACTAATCAAAGTATAGTTCGATGAATGGCAAATGATGGGCGAAAACCACATTTAAAATAAAA
Organism: Shewanella mesophila; assembly: GCF_019457515.1. Taxonomy (NCBI): domain Bacteria; kingdom Pseudomonadati; phylum Pseudomonadota; class Gammaproteobacteria; order Alteromonadales; family Shewanellaceae; genus Shewanella; species Shewanella mesophila. The sequence continues at coordinate 600,850 of NZ_CP080421.1, read as the reverse complement.
ACTTGCTAGGTTTAAGCATTAAAAGACAAGCGCTTAAATTACCGACCAATTAGCAGGTAAAACATCAGAATAAAGTTCACTATTACCCGCGTTATCCTCTATAGTTGATAAAAAACTAATAAGCTTTTTATGATTATCGATCCTCAAGCTCAACAGCTTATCTTTTTCATCTGCCTACTTGCGACGACGGCAACCATCGCATGGGGAGCGATGGCTTATCCTCTGCGCATTGCGCCGCGAGCTTGTAGTTATTTTTCTTGTGCGAACTTACTGGTATTAATCGGGGTGATTTTAAACAGTCAAAGAGGTAGCGATCCCAGTTATCTCTATTGGCCCATTGCCGACATAGTGATATTAACCGGCTTTATATTGTTAAGACATGGCACCCAACGGCTTTTTCGTCTAAAAAGCAGTATCAAAATCGACAGCCTATTACTGACCGTATTTGCTCTACTCATTCTCATTCAGGAACCGAGTTCACAATCGAATCAAATTTTAGGTATCTTATTTTCTTTAATGACTGCGATCAGCTTTCTACTTTTAGCGAAAGACAATCGGATTGCACTGACACCTTCTCTTAATCTAACTTTTATCTTGTTACTACTGAGTCCCATCATTGTTCTAGCGGTCATTTTTAGCATACGTGCGCTGCTACTGATATTCGTACCCAGCTTAAGTTCTCATATCGCCACACTCCAAAGTGCAGACGCTATCCCTATGCTGTGGTTTTTTGTCATAATGACACTGCTAGTTAACGTGATCATGATCGGGAATGCACTAACGCGACTGGTACAAAAAATTCGTTTGCAAGCGGACAGAGACTATCTAACCGGTCTGTGGAATCGCCGCTCGATGCATCAACGATTAGCACTTCTTCACCAATGCTGGCTTAGAGATGGCAACGCCTACAGCTTGATCTTATTTGATCTGGATTACTTCAAAGAGATAAATGACAACTACGGTCATGCAGCTGGTGATCATGTCCTTATTCAAACGGCAACTGCATTAGGCAAGGTGATACGAGCAATTGATACCTTTAGCCGATATGGCGGTGAGGAATTTTTGATAATCTTACCCGCGACAGATGCTAAGCAAGTAGCGCTTATCGCTGAGAAACTGAGATCAACACTGAATTCGTTACCATTAACTTGGCAAGATGCCTCTATTCCTATCACCGCCAGTTTTGGCACAATAACCGTAAGCCAACTAGATACCCCAGAAACCATGCTAGCTAAGGCGGACCAGGCCATGTACCACGCTAAACGGACGGGGCGAAATAATATCTGCTGCGCAACATTACCAAGTACACCATTGAACGCTACAGCTTGATATTATACCTACCTCAACATCATCGTTTATGGCTCAAACTGGAGTAGCCACTGTTTAAACAGGGTATTAAGTAGCACTTTGTCTTCGGCAGATAATCCCTGAGTCAGTTGCTGTTGAATCGCGACATGGGCTTCAACGGCCTTATCAATTAAACCCAAGCCTTCAGCGGTTAACGCTACCTTTACACTGCGACGATCTTGAGTGCAGTGAGTGCGCTCGATCAATCCCTTGCTTTCTAGCTTATCGACGCGATTAGTCATAGCGCCAGAGGTCAACATCATTGACGACAGCAGATCAGAAGGGGTCAATGAATAAGGCTCACCATTGCGGCGAATAGTGGCCAACACATCAAACTCTCCCATCGTCAATCCAAACTGTTTGTGGCATGCAGATATGTCTGCTTCAATATGTTTAAACAGCCTCATCATGCGCCCCAATATTGCCATAGGCACAGTATCTAACTGAGGTTTTTCCTTCGCCCACTGGGCTACAAGGTTATCAACATCATCTTGAATCGAATTCATATTTTATATCGCCCTACAGAGAAATTATGACTCAGCCTATCGCCTAAATGCATATCATCTAGTCGCACGCTCTATCATATCTTAAATGAACAACCTTATCTTGATGCGAAGATAATTAACTGTGAGATACTTTACAAAGAGTAAATTTAAGCGCAAACTAATTATCTTCACATAAAGATACTCTTTATAGAGGTAAATATGAATGTACTGTTGGCTATGATCCCAGCCTTTTTCTGGGGAACCACTTATGCTATGACCCAGTTCACTTTGCCAGATTGGCCACCACTACTGCTTGGCGCACTTCGTGCATTGCCAGCTGGCTTGATATTACTAGCCATAAAGCCAACATTGCCACAACGGCAAGATTGGTCGATGTTACTCAAACTCGGCTTTATTAATATAGCGACCTTTTTCAGCCTAATATTTGTGATGGCACTGACATTGCCATCGGCAATATCTGGGGTTGGAATGATCTCTGTCCCCGTATTTGCCATGTTATTTCATTGGATGATCAGCAAACGTCGCCCGGGTAAAGTCCCCTCATTCTTTGGCGCATTATTAATTATACTGGCTTGGTTTCTGTTTGATCCTAGCGCCATTAACCTCAACCCCATTGGGCTTGCGGCCATGTTAGCGGCAATTGGATGCATCATAGTCGGGAGCACGATCACCAAAGCGCTAGGCAACCGAATTCATTGGTGGACGGTATTAACTTGGCAATTGATTTTAGGCGGCACAATTCTGACATTAGTCGCGTTTATTCACAGTTTAATTGAACCCCAAAGCTACATAGAGAGCATGAGTCGATTCAACTTAAACAATGGGATAGGGCTAATGTGGATCATACTTCTCAATACCGTACTGGGATACATAATGTATGTCTGGTTACTGCAACGCATGAGCGTCGTTGATTTTACCTTTGGTGGTATCGCTAACCCTGTCGCGGGTATCGTCGCGGGCATGGTCCTATTAAATGAAACATTTACCCCACATCAATATCTCCTTATGACTGGCATGATATTAGCGTCATTAATGCCTCAAATTATTGATATAATTAGGCAAAAAATCAGATTAAGAGATACTAAGCAATCTGCTTAACTAAGTGTTAAACTTTAGCTTTATCGTTCAAATCATGGAGTATTCGAATGAAGATAAGCGCGCGTAACACGTTAACAGGCAAAATAAAGGCAATCGAAATCGGGTCAGTTAACAATGAAGTCGTGATTGAACTCGCACCGGGTGTAGAGATCACATCAGTGGTAACCAAGAAATCTTGTGAACAGCTCGGGCTTGTAGTGGGTGGCAGTGCTTATGCCATCATCAAAGCGAGTAATGTTATGGTTGCTGTTGACTAACACGACATAAAATAGCGGTAATAGAGCCAATATTATCGCTATTTTCAACTGATAACTAACGAGGAAATGTTGCTTAAATAAATCAAAGCTTGGGTCGATAACCACCAAGCAGCAAACTCCTCTAAGCTCTTCTCCCTGTTCCCCTTGACGATTAGCTCTGACCGCTAAACACGATGGTAATAAAAAAGCGCCTGAAAAGCGCTAAACTCTCGCTAAGCGATCAGATCTTGATACTGATTGGTATTAAACTTATATTCGTTAGCCTAACGAGCAGCAATGGTTTAATAATCAGTTATATCCCAGCACGTAGCAATCAGGCTCTTCATCTTTAAGATCTGTCTCGTCACCATCTAATATCCGCTTAAGAAATAAATTACGCTGCCTTTTGAAATGGTCAGACTCTTTCTCTGATAACGTCGATGCTTGATTGAAGTTGTTTTCCATAATACATACCAAATGTTCATTCATTAATAATTGCCTAACGCTAATTAAGCATTTGGCAGCACAGTAAAACTCACGGAGCGTTTGATTTATCAAACACCACAGTACTGATTTATAGCGTTAACTCATCGTTTGTCAAACAATTTTTTTGGTCATACAACTGAACCAAAAAACAGCAAGAACATCAAAATAAATTAGCAAAACTCTAATTTTAAACAACAAACATAACTGTATTTTGTATTCAAAACACCTAAAAAAATAAACCAGCCCCCAGAATGCCCTATAAAAAATAATTAATTAATCTCTGATGTTCATCAAATTCATGCGCTCATTAAAACAAACACCTGTTTGAATATGTGATTCTATTGGTACCGAATGGCAACGATACGGGTCGTAAAGTTAGCCTCGATGGCTGACCTAAATCTCAGACAAAATTATAGACTCGGGTCATATTTAGGCAGCTTGATGGTTACCACACATCCCTCGGTCCAAGGTAGATCATCCAATTCGTTACAATTATCAAGACTAAAATCACCTTTGTGCTGGCTAATGACATCTCGACAGATGGATAATCCAAGCCCTAGTCCATCATCTTTGGTCGAACAAAACGATGCCATTAGCTCTTGGGGTTGACGTTGTAGGCCTGGACCATTATCTATAATTTTCACAATGGCCTGGCTGGCATCATAGCGAAGCGTCACTGATATTTGCTTATCTTTGCCACTTTGAACCTCATTCATAGCATCCAGACTATTTTTAATCAGATTAGCTAACACTTGGCTAAGCCCCACTTCATCACCCAGAATGGCGAAACGTCTGCCAGTGATCTGCTGCAATAATGTGACCTTGTGAAGGGCAAACTCTCTTCGAAATAACACTAGAGAGTTATTAATCACCTCGTCTAAGGTGATGCTTTCGTAACTGGATCGGCTTCGTTTCAGCAGGCTTCGAATACGATGAACTACCGCCCCGGCTCTTGTGGATTGCGCATTTATCTTCGCCAGCAGCTCATACAGTGCTGAGTCACTGTCTCCACTATGATTAAGTTGCATCATTCCACCTTCGCTGTATTGCGTAATAGCAGCGATAGGCTGATTAAGTTCATGTGCGAGTCCCGAGCCAATTTCACCGAGAATCGCCGCGCTCTGCATACGTTCAAGCTGTAATGCCTTGTCTTTGAGCTGGCGTTCAGTCTCAATAAGAAACTCGCTTTTCTGCCTAAATTTGTACTCTAACCACAGATGATAAATCGTCGACACCAAGAAGAGCATGAGGATGGCTAATCCCCACTCTTTATTACGCTGCATCCATTTTAAAAAGGTCTGATGCAGCGGCGGAGGTGGTGCCTTTAGTTGTAACTCTTTGAACAGCTTAATCACCTTTAGCTGACTAATTGGCGCCGTCCAGCCCAATGTTTTTGCTCTGATCGCGGCGGGGTGATCCGATGGCAACGCATAAAGCGCTTGGGTAATTTTTTGGGTGATCTCAGAAGGGACGGTATCGGCGGCGGCAAATGACCAGTTGGGATATAGCTGAGTACTCACTATACAATCATAGCCTGCCGGCATTGTCGGGTGGATAACCCTAAAGTCGGCCTGATTCACTAGGCCGTCTTCAATCATCTCCTCTAGCGTACAAAAAGGCGTGATCGCCGCATCCACTGTTCCATCACGCACCTGATAGACAATAGGTTCTAATGGAAAGCCTAAAAAGCGTAGCGAACCAAAGTAATTCTCAGGGTTATAACCCATTTTGTGGAGTAGCCCAATAGCAGCCTGATAGCCGCCCAATGCTTGTGGATCACTTGCCACAAGGTGCTTTCCTTCTAAATCTTTTAGCGTGTATATCTGACTATCCGAACGCACAATAATGGTCGAGCCAATGGCAAACGTAGCCCCACCATGTTGGTGGCTCTTCATCGTTGCTAACCATGAAAGCGGAAAATTACTGCTGAGATTAAAATATTGCCCAGGATTGGTCACAATAAACTGCAGTTCATGGGCAAGTAGCTGCCGACTCATCTCATCGAAATCAACGGGTACCACCTCAAAACGAGTTCCCCGAACCGATTGGGACAGGTAATCCATCATCGGCTGCCAACGCCAAATCCCTTTCTGCACCCCGTGATTAGCCAGCACACCCACTCTAAAATGTAAGGGTTCAACGACAACGCTATCTTGATTTTCATCGACTGATGATGTCACCCCATAAACCGCAGTGCTATGGCTAAAGACCAAGGCAAACGCAAAACAAATAGATATTTGTTTCCATTTCTGTAGGGGATTTATCATCTTGCTCTCATCAATATGGCAGAACGGCTAATTTAGGAGAAAAAGCCAATAATTGATGTGAGTCGTCGCAAACTACAATCGCTAATATAACCTTAAAATGTTGGTTTAGTGATCGGCTTCAAAGCTCTATAACATCCTGTTGCCAGCCAAGTGATGAGTGACATACTCTGTAGCTGTTTGGATGATAAAGATAAGCTCAAATGAAACAACAATCTCCTCTGTATCTCGTTGATGATGACGAAGCAGTTCTTGATTCGCTTGGCTTTATGCTGCGCCAATTCGGCTTTGTGTTAACTCCCTTTGTTTCCGGGATCGACTTCTTAAACACTGTTGATCTAACACAGGCGGGATGCGTCATTCTCGACAGTCGAATGCCAGAAATCACAGGTCAAGCGCTGCAACAGCGCCTGCTCGATGCCAATAGCCCACTAGGCATCATCTTTTTAACGGGTCATGGCGATCTTCCTATGGCCGTATGCGCTTTTCGCAAAGGAGCCTGTGATTTCTTCCAAAAGCCCGTATCGGGACAAGCCCTGGCCGAAGCGATAAATAAGAGCATGACTCATAGTCAACAGCACTATGAGACGCTGCAATTAAAACAGAATCTAGCCAAATTAACTGAACGCGAGCATCAGGTGCTCGAGCTGTTAGTGCAAGGCAAGACCAATAAGCAGATCTCCGAAGCACTATTCCTATCTCTTCGAACAATTGAAGTGCATCGCTCTAATGTGATGAAAAAGCTCAAGGTTCACAACATGGCTGAATTAGCAAAATACAGCCAAATTTAATTTTACTTTGCCACCGACTTAGCCTGCGACACCTTGTCGCACTATCAGACATTATCTTTGTCAGCGGTTATCTGTACTGACACAATTGTCACATATTAATGATAACCAAAACAAAAACATGACATTACGCCTCTCTTATTTAGCCCTTTCTATTAGCGCTACCCTAATGACTGCACCTGCAGTCGTAGCGCAAGAGTCTGTATTTGAAATTATTGAAGTCACCGGAAGCCATCAGGGGAGCTACAGCACTGTCACTCCAGAAGCCAGCACTCCTGTTGCCGATATTAGTGGCCTGCTCTCAAAGCTGCCCGGTACAGAGGTCAATGGTAACGGGCCACTAACGGGCATAGCCCAATATCGAGGTCTGTTTGGTGACCGAGTCAATACAAAGGTCAACGGCGTTTCACTCGCGGGCGCAGGCCCCAACGCGATGGACACACCACTTAGCTATGCGAGCTTAATCAATAGTGAACGCGTAGAGATGACCCGAGGTATTGCCCCCGTTTCAGCAGGCGCTAATACCATTGGTGGAAGCGTAAAGGTTGTTGAATCACAAGCTTCATTCGATGATGTTAGCGGCAAGGTCGCGGCGCAATATCAAGACAACGGCGAGCAATCCCATATAGGAGCAAAAGCCAACCTTGGTAATAAAAAACATGCGGTATTGGTCTATGGCGACCAGATGCAAGGTAATGACGATCAACAAACAGGCACAAGCCTTGCGATTTCACCGACAACTTACGATAAAACCATTGTGGGTGGCCAATACCGGTTTAACTTAAGTAACAATTCCGTAAACGATGAATCCATCGCCATCGGCTATCAACACTTAGAAACTACCGATGCAGGAACGCCAGCACTGCCGATGGATATTGATTTTATTCGTACCGACAGAGTTAAAGTAGAAGGACAGCATGATCTTAGCGACTGGGATCTGAATTGGCATCTAGCCTATAGCGATGCTCGCCATGGCATGAATAACTTCAGTGAACGAGTTAAAAACGATAATGTTAGTGCGCGCTATAACAATGCCGAAAGTGAAAGTTATGACAGCGCACTGTCTCTGGCTAAAGATGCTTGGATCTTCGGATTAGATGCTCAATTGAGTGAGCATAACTCGGTGATCACCGATCCAACCAAACCTATGTTCAGCGTCGATAACTTTAATGGCGTTACCGATAATACCCTCAGCACATTTGGTCAATGGCAGCAGGATATAGACCGATGGAACTGGCAACTTGGATTGCGAGTAAAACACTATCAAACCGATGCCGATGAGGTTAACCACTCGATGGCAGCAAGCATGCCAGCTATCAAGGTATTGATGGACAGATACAACAATAGCGATCGCTCCCAATCACAAACAGGTTTCGACCTAGTGGTTAATGCCCGCTATCGAGTTGATGAATCTCTGAGTTGGATTATCGGACTCGCCCGCAAACAAGATAGTGCAAGTTACCAGCAGCGCTACCTATGGGTACCTATGCAATCGACGGGTGGCCTTGCAGATGGTCGCACCTATGTGGGCAAGATGGACCTCGAGTTAGAAACCGCTTATCAACTAGAGCTAGGCGCCGACTATCACAACGACAGACTCAGCTTGAGTCCACGCATCTTCCTCCATCGTATTGACGACTATATACAAGGGGTAACCGCGACCGATCCCGCCGTCATCATGGCGGCAAAGATGATGGGCGATAATAACCCAATGGAATTTGCCAATGTCGATGCCCAGCTCTTTGGGATGGACATTACCGCGATTTACCAACTAACGCCTCACTGGCAACTAGAGATGCTCGCAAACTATGTCAGCGGTGAACGCCGTGATATCGAGGATAATCTGTATCGCATTGCGCCACCAAAAATTAATTTAGGCCTCAATTATCAGCGTGGTAACTGGTTAGCTCGAATCGAAGGTGTTGCAGTGAGTGGACAAGATAAAGTGTCACAAACTCAACTCGAGCAAACTACCGCAGGCTATGGTCTGGTCAACTTATCACTGGCCTATGATGCCGACAATTGGTTAATAAAAGCAGGTGTAAACAATCTACTCGATCGTGACTATCAAGATCATCTCGCTGGCTACAATCGCGTTGCTAACAGCGATATCTCCATTGGCGAACGTATGCCTGGCGTTGGACTCAATGCTTGGCTGACAGGAGAGTACCGCTTCTAAATACCGGTAAAGTTTATGGGGCCACTCCACTGCGCTTCCCCTTCCCCGAGAACTCCTCTGTACTCGGGGATTTTTTTGGCTCATTATCGATGGCGTTGTCGCAGTGCTATTCACTTCAAGGCGTAACAGGCTTCTTAAGCAATTTACGTTGCAGAGTACGTCGATGCATTCCTAATTGTCTGGCAGTGGCAGAAACATTGCCCTTATTCGCATTCAAGACTTGTTGAATATGTTCCCACTCTACCCGCTTAGGGCTTAATGGCGTCTCATCGACAATGGGATCAACGGCCTTAGAAGCCGCGCAATTAAGTGCATTTAGCAGAGTTTGAGTATCTGCGGGTTTGGCTAAATAGTTATCGGCGCCCATTCGGATCGCCTCAACAGCGGTGGCAATACTGGCGTACCCAGTGAGTAACACCATGACAACCTCGGGTAAAGAGCGTCTTAAGGGTTCGATAAGAGCTAGACCATTATCTTCGGCTAATTTCATATCGAGCAAGAGATGCGTTGGCTTAAACTGCCGCGAACGCAACAATGCGTCTGTCGCATCGTGGGCAAGCTGACACTCAAAGCCATGCTTACTCATTCGCCTGGCTAAAATCGACGCAAAGCTCAGATCATCCTCGACAATCAATAAGCGTTTCATTACGCCTCCTGCGCAGGTAAATGAACTTGGGCGATAGCGCCACTCTCACTATGACTGCGAAGAATGAGCCGCCCGCCTAAACGCTCGAAGCTGGCATGACTTAATAGCAATGCCACACCTAACCCCTTAGGATTATCGATAATCTTATGCCCTAACTGGGTAAGCAATGAACTCGAGATGCCTCTACCAAAATCTCGCACACATATCATTATCTCTCCCGCCTGACACTCAAATGACAGTGTGACCCTGCTATGACCCGTAACCTCTTCACTGGCTCGAGCGCCATTTTCAACTAATGCGAGTAATGCAGGCAACAGACTGGCATCGGTTCTAAGTTGTTTATTGCCATCACAGCGCTTTGAATCTACTTCGAGTTCGACACTAGGCATCAATAACCTCACTTGCTGCTGTAATGCCTCAAGCAATTGATTAATAGAAATAACATTAAACTGCCCCGCACGAATAGATTCCGTGGCTAAGCGTAACTCTGACAGAGTGCTTTCACAGACATTAAGTGCCCCCTGCATCTCATCAAGCACCTGATTGTCACTGTCAGACTCCTCCGTAAGCTCATCGACTAATAGACGTAAACTGCCTATGGGGGTTGCCAATTGATGCGCCATCTGCGCCGACGCTGTACCCAATGCCAACAAACGCTCTTGGCGCAGCTGAGCTTCACGCATATAGGCAAGCTCAGCGTCTTGACGGCGCATGCGTTGGGCGATAAAGGCAACGCTTGTGGTAAGCACTAACGAAGAGATCACAAAGTTGAACCACATGCCTAAGTAATGTGAGCTCATGTCCATGCCGTGGTGCTGCATCTCATGCTCAGGCAGACTAAACAGCATTAAGCTATAGGCTAAGGTTGATAATAGAGTTAACGACCAGGGCGCCCACTTTGGCAACAACACGGCAGCGATGGCAATAGGCAAAAGCAGCAGTGAGATAAACGCATTGGTGGCGCCGCCGGAAAAATAGAGCCAAGTGATCCACAACAATGTGTCGATCAATAGTGCAATAAATAGCCCTGTATCACTGTTAAATAGAGGCTTTCTTAACCAAAAGGTAAAGCCCAGATAGAAGGCTTCTAAAATCAAGGTCAAATTCAACGCGGGGCTATGCAGGGATAAACCAAAGGTGTCGGCCAGCAAGAAGGTTAAACATAACTTTAACGCCAACCCCATCATTCTGAGTAGCGCGAGCTGATCGGCAGCGCGATATCGAGTCGAAGCAAACGTGGACACGCTATTTCCTTATTTAGAGAGGCTAACGCCTAATGAGATGGGAAAAAATGGGCTTCATGATTACTTTTTCGCAATCCCTTAGCTATTTGACCAAGGTAAAAACAGTAGTGTTTAATCATGAGCCATAAGCACTCTACAAGCTGGCAAAAATCCTGTCTATTGTCAGTGAATGAAAGCGCTAAGATGGACAGGATCCTATTTTATCTTACTAATAGCCCAGATTGGCTACAATGACTGACTGCCCGGCCTTAAGGTTGGACAATCTGATGGCAGAACCATTTTAACCGCATCTGCAACAAGCTCAAACTTCACCTCGTTTTCAGAGATGGGTTCACCATCCAAATTAATCGGCATAGGTGGATCACTGCGCCAGCACGCCGAACATTTTTGCGTATAAATAACATATTGATTGTCATCCTTGGGCTCACCAAACTCTTCGATAACTTGAGATAACGCCTCTATTGGAAAATCATGCAGCGCCACTAAATCCATCAAGCCATCATTGATATAGGCATGTGGCGCTAATACTTGGCCGCCTCCAGCTTGGCGACTATTACAGATAGCACCGGCTAGCAGATGACTAGAAGCAGTTTCATCACCGATAATAAACTCGCCTTTATAGGGCTTAAAATTAAGGGCTTGAATCACGCCAGATAAGGTGTAGGCACCACCGCCAAGGAAATTTTTCAATGCCACCGGGGTGTTAGATGTCACTTGCGCGCCAAAGCCACCACTGGCGACGTTGATAACATGACGCTCATTTGCCTTGATAACGTCAATCCAATAGGTATTTCCAGCCGCAGCTAATGACAAGGCCTCAACGAAATCCTCAGGAATAGCGCAAGCCGAAGCAAAATCATTGGCGGTACCTAGTGGAAAGATTGCGACTTCGGGACGCTCGTTTTTCGGGTGCTGCATTAAGGCATCAACCACCTCATTTACAGTACCATCACCACCAGCGGCAATAATCCGCGAACACTGGTCACGAATAGACTCGCTGACCAATCTTGCTATATCGCCAGCTTCGTAGGTTACTCTAACCTCAAGCTCATATTGGTTACGAACCTCTTCAATCGCCAGCCTTACGCCTTCCACTGTCGCTTTCTTACCATTTAATATGATACGTGTTTTCATCTTGGCTACAGCCCCCTCTACATCGCTGACTTTTAATAATGCCCCTTTTACCCTCACTTTAAAAGTGATCGCCCTCCGCTTTGCGCGTTATCGAACAAGTATAGCTAAGATACTGATTAAGTTTAATTAATCGTAAATGTTTGCCGTACGCGGAATGAAGGGATATCCTCTACTGCACTATGGATTTATACCAATCGGGAGCTAACGCCATGAACAAACTGACTTTACTTCCTCTGGCTTTGAGCATCATGTTCGCAGGATGCAGCGTAACGGCAGATAATGGCTCAGCGATCGCTCCCAATGCCTCACCTAACTCTATCTCAACTAAGCATGCCTCACCCGCTCATGTGTCACCCAGCTATGACTGCAACAGTTCATCATTAACGAGCATCGAAACACTTATTTGCCAAGATGATGAACTGGCTACGCTGGATAATCAGATGAGCAAGGTTTATCGGCAAGCGGTGATCAAAGCCAACAATGAATATCCTCCCATCTTAAAAGCAGAACAACGGGGATGGATAAAAGGCCGTAACGATTGTTGGAAAAGTGATGATAAAAAGCTCTGTGTCACCGGTAACTACATTCGCCGTATCACAGAGCTACAAGCTAAATACCGTCTGGTTGCACACTCAAAGCCAATACTTTACACCTGTGATAACACCCCAGCTAACGAGGTTATTGTCACTTACTTTGAGACCTCTCCTGCCAGCCTCATCGCCGAGTATGGTGACAGAGTGTCGTTTATGACGATACAGCCCAGTGCTAGCGGCGCTAAGTATCAAGGTCAAAATGAGCAGCTTTGGGAACATAATGGTGAAGCGATGATCACTTGGGGGTTTCAATCGCCAGAGATGAAATGCAAACTAGCCCAATAGGCCAAAACGGTGCAGGATAGAGTAGACAGAATAACCTAATGGATGAAAATCAACAGATAATGGCACCCGCACTTCCTTTGCTACTAGCCGGTCCAATCCTGCGTCATTGCGATCAAGAAAACTTCACGCTGTGGCTGGTCACCAGCGCGCCTTTACATGATCTCGATTTGTATTTAGGCGCAGAAAAAAGTCATCTAAGCCAAGAAGAGATCCATTATTTTAAATTGGGTGAGCGAGCTCATCAGTACCTGATCCATCTCAATCGCCTGGAGTTAAACCCGCTCAATACCAGCGTAGATTATCGACTTATCGACAGTGTTCACGGTGATCTTTTTAGTGCGGTCGATGGCTTAACCTATTTAAATCAAACTCATCCTCAATTTGTTATCAAGCCAGAAATAGATAAACTCCTGCATGGTTCTTGTCGCAACGCACATCACCATAGCGGCGACGCCTTAGTCGCTTGTGATACATTGCTAGAGCAGGACCTAAGTGAAACCGCCAGACCCGCTCTGCTCATGTTAAGTGGCGATCAAGTTTATGTAGATGATGTGGCAGGCCCTATGCTTTTCGCCATAGGCAAAACCATCGAACTCTTGCAGCTCGATGATGAACATTTTCAACAAACCTCCCTGATTAATAGCAAGCAGATCAGCTATCATCCTGCGGCCATGTATCAAAGGCATAAAAACTTGCTCCCACGTACCGAATATCCAGCAGGGAGCGCTTTAGTACGTTGGTATATTAATCACCCCATATTCACATCATCGATAGCCGAAAACCACTTGACCAGTTTGGCGGAGATCACCGCGCTATACCTGCTCTATTGGTCACCAGAGCTATGGCAGCTGATCGATATTCCCAAGCACGTTAGCGGACTATCGGCCCCTAACAGCAGCCGCTGGCAGCGAGAATGGACCCATTTACTCGAATTTAAGGCGGGACTCACTCAAGTTAGGCGGCTATTGGCTCACCTGCCGACCTATATGATTTTTGACGATCATGATATTACCGACGACTGGAACCTAACCGCAAAATGGGAACAAGCAGCCTACGGCCACCCATTTTCGAAACGTATCATAGGTAATGCATTGATAGGCTACGCCCTGTTTCAAGGCATTGGTAATCAGCCTGAAAAATTTAAATCAGAGATCATCCCCAAGTTAACCACTTTTTTAGCCAGCCCCGATGAGCCGCAACATGATGCCTTAATAGACACCCTGCTAACCTTTGAACGGTGGCACTATAGCCTGAATACTAGCCCTAAACTTGTGGTGCTCGACACACGAACTCAGCGCTGGCGTAGCGAATCGAACCTCGCTAAACCCTCGGGTCTGATGGATTGGGAAGCCTTAATGGAGCTGCAGCAGCAACTTGTCGGTCAAGATAAGGTGATTATCGTCTCGGCGGCGCCGATATTTGGGGTAAAACTGATAGAAGCGGTACAAGGTATCGCCACCTTTTTTGGCGCGTCACTGCTAGTCGATGCTGAAAACTGGATGGCCCACCCTGGTACGGCCAATACGTTACTGAGTATCTTTCAACATCGAAAAACGCCACAGCAGTTTGTGATCCTATCGGGTGATGTGCATTACTCTTTTGCCTATGACATAGGGATCCGATTTCGTTCCATGAGCCCTAAAATTTATCAGATCACCAGCAGCGGGATAAAGAATCAATTTCCCGAAAAACTGTTACCTGTTTTTGATAAGTTAAACGGCTGGCTCTACGGCCATTTTTCCCCGCTAAACTTCTTTACTAAGCGAAAACGTATGTCAATTCGAGGCCGCAGACCAAATGGTCATCGCAGCCAGCGGCTGATCAATAAAAGTGGTGTAGGCTTGGTGACCTTTAGTGCCAATGGCGCCCCGAAACAGATCAGTGTATTGCATGCTGATAACTCCCAAACGCAATTTAACCCACCGAGAAACTGTAAAGAATAGTATTGGTTATTGGTTAAAACTTAAGGTCATCCAGCTGAATATCGATATGGCGACGACTAATAAGGTCGGTAAACTCGACTCTTTGTGCCAATAGCTTTAACGGATGGGTATAATCATCCCCGGCATTGGGTAATAATTGGGGGTAACATCTGTCATTAAGGATGGACATCCCTAGGCTCTGCATATGTACTCTTAGCTGATGGGTTTTACCTGTAATTGGCGACAGTTCAAATCGCCCAATACCATCACAAACCTCCAGCAGAGCAATTTCTGAATGAGAGTTAGCCTCTCCTGCAATCACCTTTCTTAAAAATGAAGGCTCAGCTTTAACTAGCCGATTTTTTACACTCCAGTACACAGGCCGCGCCAGCAGACCATCAGCATATTGCTGGCGAAGCTCAGCCGTTAACGGCGCAAGCGCTTGATAGGTTTTATTGATCGCGCCATCACGAAACAGCCCATGATAGGCGTCTCGATATTGTGGCTCTTTAATCAAAATCACTAGCCCCGCAGTTGCTCTGTCGAGCCTGTGAGCAGGCACTAGTTGTTCGAAACCCGTTTTTATCCGCAAGCGATTGACTAAACACTCGTTAACGTATTGACCACTGGGATGAAGCGCGAGGAAATGCGGCTTGTTGGCAATAATGATTCGCTCATCTTGATAGACAATCGACTCATAGAGCGGAATTTTGGGCTCTTCAACCACTTCACGGTAATAGCACACTCTCTGTTTTGCCACATATTGACTGTCGAGAGTAATCCTATCGCCATTTTGCCAATGCACCTTGCCGTCGAGCACTCTGGCATACCAAACGTCATAGGGAATTTGCGGAAATTGAGCGGTTAAAAACTCAAGCACAGTGGCTGGAGCATGCTGACGTAAAGGTAATACAACTGAGGATGCCTGAGTCGCCCGAACCATAGATATACTGCCTAAGAAAGTGCTGCCAAAAACAAAGAGGCGGCTATGTTAGCAAAAATAGATAACCGCGATCAGATTAATGACCTACATGGGACTTAATTAATTCGAGTACAAAGTTCATGGTTTTGTGGCAATCAGGTTGGTTAACTAAGACTTGCTTGTCTCTGTTATACAGAGGTAACACTTCTAACCAACGTTGGCTCACCCAAGTTGCGTCCTCAAGATGGAGATCGCCATAAAGCTCAAACAGTGCAGGATTAACATCATAAAACTGCTGTAACGCCGCACTAATGAGTTCAAATTCGCCTTGGATTGGCTCCTCTTGCCAATTGCTGCAAGCTAACGTCCTCGCTATCCAATTGCCATCTCGGCGTTTTGCTGCAGACAGGATCTTAACCCTTTGCTTCCCTTCTAAAACAACACCTAAAGAGTCATCATCCAATTGATTAAAATCGATAATTTCACACTGGGTTGCTATGGGATAACAGGGGGGAGTTTCATTGAGTTTACTCATCGCAAACGCCAATGAATAATGACCTTTTAGCACTTCGGCGATTAAACTCAAAGCACTCGGTCCCGCAACTCGTATTTCAATCCTGCCGCCAGGCAACAGTAGATCATCACGAGTGATTAACGCCATCTCTTGAGTTAACATAGCAACCTCCTTCTCCAGGGTCACTCGCCTAACACACCTCTCAAAAGCGGTTGAATTTTGACCTGAAGCAATAATAGTAAAGTGTAGCAGCTAGCAAAAATTGCTGCTGTAAACTCATTACTGAATTAGGCTAACCATGCCAATCAAACGGCACTCCATTCTCTCATTAGACCTAGGCATAAGCCATTTTGTTGCAGTGATGACTCAATCTAAAACGGCTCCATATGTTGTGCGATCTCACCTCTTTGCCAAATGGCATAAAAATCATCGGCTAACACCCGACTCATGGTCGCGGCTTGTTGCCAGTAGCGAATTCTTTCATCACTGCTTAAACATGAAAAATCCCGACGATCGGGCAATTTTCCGTAGGGTAAAGCGGCAAGGAACTCATGGCTTGGCACCAAAATTAACGCATTATGATAATTGGCTTTGGCACGACGCCAAGATAGGGATTTATCAAACCAGCCAGGCAATATATTGCTGTTAAAGTGCGGATAGAGGGTCAACCCATCCGCGCCCTCAATCGGCAGGTCAAAGTGATAATCGGTAATCCCACCGTCATAGTAGTCACCTTTTGGTGCACCAGAGATCTGTTTAACGGGCGCTAATACCCAAGGGATAGATCCCGTAGCGAGCAAAACTTGCTTAATGTTATTTGGTCCGAGATCCACATAATGGCTCGGTAGGTCTTGCAGTGAGGAAAAAGGAGAATCGACGAGCTCACGACCAAAAAGATAGCGCTGAAAATGCAGCCCTAAGGTTTTTCGGCTTAGCAGGTTGCTTATCGCTGTGGTTGTCAGCCCTAAGCCTAATGCCACACGATTAGGCAGAGCACTTAAATGTCTCGCTCTGCACGCAATAAAGTGACTATTAATGATTGGGTTATCAAGGATATCCCGACCTGCATTATCGCCCAATATCTCATCAATAATCCCTGTAACTTGATCCGAGACTTGGCGAGGTGTCGGCTTCACATCATATCGCTGCTGAATATAGGCTCGCTCTAAGCGATCATAGGCCAAGAGCGGATCATCTTGTGCCAGACAAGCTAAACGCCATGCCCCAGATGATGCACCTAAGGTATGTAGCGGTTTATCTCTATCTTTAAAAAACTCACTAAATAGCAGACGATCTAAAGCCGCAAGCCCGATCCATTTAGGGCCACCCGATGCCGCCAGCAATTGAGAAAATAGTGCAGGATTCAGGCCTCGCTCACGGATCAGTTTAAAGGCCGTTGGGCCCGCAAGAAAACGAACTCTTGGCTTAAAATTAGGCACCCTGCGGTCTCCCTCTATTTTGTAAAAAAATAGCATATTAAAGGAATTTTACTTGGGTTGTCATTGGTCAGTGTTCTAAAATACCGCTGTGGCAGGAAGTCACAGGGAGAACGACAATGGATACGTTACACGAAAACATCTGCATTAGGCCCTATAAAACCTTAGGGCGTTTTATTATTACCCTAACGATAGTATTGGTTGGCATTAACTTTTTTATTAAGCAACGAGAGAGCTTCGCAGAATACCTGCTATTTGCAGCATATAGCATTGCAATGCTTTATTGGGCCGTAGCGATTAACAGCCAAAAAATCATTTTCTCGGCTAAGTCGGTTAACTTTATCAAGATGTCTGTAGAGAGTGATTTCACTCAGCCTCGCGATCTGCGGTTAAGTTTTGATGAGATAAACTCAGTTCGCCTGCTCGGTGATCATCTGTTTATTCATGGCACAAGAGGCAAAATCAGCTTTCCACTAAAGCCTCACTCCAAAACTGCTGCTGCACTCAAGTCAGCCTTTGAAACTCATGGCATCGCCTTTGAGGTCAACTCTAGCCTAGTCATGCACAAGCCCTAGCGCACAGACAATGATGTTACCGATGCGCTTAGCCGCTATATTGTAAGATAAATTTATGCAGCGGGGCGATGCGATTATGACTGCAAAAACAGCAGCCCTCATACTTATAGCGGCGTTTTTACTTTGTGGCTGTCAGCCAGATAGAGATGCCGACTACGTTTGGCATGATTACACCAAACGGCTTGAAGCAGTATTAGAGGTTCCGTTCGAGTCGACCGACTTTGCCCCATTAATCTTGCCTAAAGCCGCTCACCAAATGCCTTCACGTTTGAACATCTCAATCTTACAAAGCTTTAAGCTCAACCATTGTAAACTCGGTGAACTCATTGCGAACCACAACAGTTCCCTTGGCAAGGTCGCGCCCCCAAGCCAACGACTCATTTATCATATTCGTTTTATTCAACTCGCCCCTGCATGCATAGCAAGCCTTGACGATGCGGCACTCATCGCCACACAGAGGCAAGGCCTTGCGCAAAAGCAGCAGCAGGCGCTCGATGTTTTTATCCAAATGCTGACACGCGATAGAAGCATCAACAAGCGGTTATTCATCGGTTACGACTCGCTCACGCTAGATGAGATGCAGTATGGTAGGCTTGAATTTGAGAGTGCACTGACTCAGCTCAATGGCATTAAGCTGCAGATCATCACCCAAGATTGGCAGCAAATTGAAATCGATGATTTAGAGCAGACCTTAGCTATCTTTCACCGTCATCCCCTACTCAACCAATACCTAAGATCACTATCGGTGAGTGTGTTTGAGCTGAGGGAACTCAATGATTATTTATTTCAACATCAAGCCCGCGCCGCTTGCCGTCCGGGCCATGCAAATCAGCAACAAACAATTTTGCAAAATGTGTTTCACAAATACTATCTGGCTCAAACTCAGGCTTATCTATCCCAACTAAATCAACTGCATTACCGTTTAAGTCAGCCGATGCAGCAACTTTTTGAGGGCACCATTTATCAGGACTATGTTAATGCTCACTTTGCTGATGACGACGATGCCTTGCCCGCACAACTCAAACGGCAGATGAAGCACCACGTTAAATGGTGGAAGGATTTTAGGCAATCATGCAATATTGCTATCCCCGGAAGCTAATGCTACCTAGAGCGCTAAAAAGCTTGCTAAACTAATCCTTTATTTAACTCACCGACTTTTAGCCATGATAGTAGACACTCTCGATAATATTGAACAATACACCCACCTTGGTCCACGCATCGCTACAGCACTTAAGCACTTGGTCGATACCGACTTCAGCCGACTCGAAGTGGGTACCTATGAACTCGACGGCAAAGATCTGTTTGTTATCGTTAACGACTATGAAACTAAGCCAAGAGAAGTGGAGCCTTTTGAGGTACACCGCCGCTATATCGACGTGCAATATGTGGTCAGCGGTGAAGAGGAGTTTGGTTATCTGCCGCTTGCGGATCAGACACCATCAAGACCCTACTTTGAGAAACACGACTACGCAGAGTATGATTATGAGTCCAATAAAGACGGTGCGGCATTTATCCCCTTAAAAGCAGGGATGTTTGCCCTGTTTTTCCCACAAGACATGCATATGCCTGGCACTTCAGCCACACCTAAAACGGTAAGAAAAGTGGTGATTAAAGTAAAAATTTAACACCAAAAGCACCACCTTTAAACCTGTGAAGCAATAGCTAAAGCCTCCATCAACGGGAGGCTCTTTAATATCAACACCACCAAATCGTTCCCATATTTAGCGATATTAACTTCGCTTAAAAACCTCCACAACAAGACTAATACTCCCAACTGCTCCCACCAACTCGCAACCTAAAAATGTGATCTTGATCAATACGCACAACCTGCTAATATAGCCGCATCGAATTAGTTATTCCATTTTGTTATATGGGTCTTTTTTCTAATAATAAAAATAATTTTGTGAGTATCCCATGAGCCAAACCACCAGCCTTAGCCAAATTTATCTCGACGCCAACGCCACTACCCCTGTTCTGCCACAAGCCGCCAAAGCTGCCATGAGCGCGATGGAGGAGCTATTTGGCAATCCATCGAGTAGCCATATCACAGGCCTCAAAGCAAAAAGCCTTATGGAGCAAACCAGACATAATGCAAAGCAATTACTCGGTGCAAACCAAGGCAAAATTATCTTTACCAGCGGCGCAACCGAAGGGATACAAACGGCTATTTTGTCTGCGCTAGTTCACGCTAAGGCATCACTAAAGCCAAACAAAAACTACACCCTACTTTACGGCGCCACAGAACATAAAGCCGTACCGAACTCGTTAGCGCACTGGAACCAACTATTGGGTATCAATGCCGAGCTCAAAGCGATTCCAGTGGACGGCAGCGGTGAGCTGGATCGTGACTTTATCGCCCAAGAGGCGGCGAATGCCTTAATGATCTGCACCATGGCGGTGAATAACGAAACTGGTGTCTACCAAGACTTAGCCGCATTAGACTGCCTCATTCGTCAGCATAATCCCGATCTGTTTTGGATGGTAGATTGCGTCCAAGCACTCGGGAAGCGAGCCTTAAATCTGGCAGAAACCAGCATAGATTACGCACCGTTTAGTGGCCATAAACTCTACGCCCCAAAAGGTATAGGCTTTGTATATATTCGCGAAAGTGCGCCGTTTACCCCATTTATTGCAGGCGGTGGTCAAGAGGGCGGCCTTCGTTCTGGCACCGAAAATCTGCCTGGTATGGCGGCGTTAAACGTGGTGTTTGAGATGCTGCTCAACCAGGATGATAGTGCGTTCTTTCCAATAGCAAGCTTGCATAGCTACCGGACGCAGCTCACCCAGGCGCTGCAGCGCGCATTTCCAACCATTGTATTTAACCACAGCTTTAGCAATAGCGTTCCCACCACACTCAATTTCGCCGTGCCGGGTTTTAGTAGTAAAGAGATCATGAATCTGTTCGATGCCGCCAATATTAGTGTCAGCTCAGGTTCTGCCTGTAGCTCGAAAGTCACACGCAGCTTTGTTCTCGATGCCATGGGATTGCCCGCGTGGCAAAGCGAATCCGCCATTCGCCTCTCATTTGGCCCCGCCATGACACAAGCAGAAGTCGATCTAGCCTGCGAGCGAATTCAATCGGCCGCTAATGCCCTTGGCAATAGTTGTCTATCATTAAAGATTGATGCGAATGTGCAGGATAAAACCCCACTCAATGGTTTAGTACAGCTCAAGTCAGGTGCTAGTTGCACTTGGATTTATGCCGATCACAAGAGTAAACAAGCGCTGATCATCGACCCTCTGCCAGAGCTAGAGCAGCGCATTGACACCCTGTTGCAGTGTCAGCAATTAACGCCTATCGCCTTTATCGACACTCATGGTCACGCCGATCATGTCTCGGGCCGCGCTGCATTAGCCGAGCGCTACTTACCGCTGCAGGCAGCCGATCACCTTGGTTGGCCAGCAGACCATACATTAACCGATATTGGCGGTCGCCCAGTGCAAGCGGTTAAGCTTGGCGAGTTGACACTGATTAAGCTGGCCACACCAGGCCACACCAAAGACAGCATCAGCCTATTGCTGGTTAACCCACAAGGCACTGTCTTGTTTGCCTTCTGCGGTGACATGATATTAATGGGCAGCCTAGGCAGAACCAACTTTGATTCCAGCTGTGCTAAACAGATGTTTTACAGCCTAAAACTGCTGCACAGCTTGATTGGCAACCACACCTTATTGTGCCCAAGCCACGACTACAATAATGAGTTTACCACCAGTTTTGGCGCTGAGTTTACTCGTAATGCACTGCTTGACGAGACCATCAATGGCGTGATGCCAGTTGGCCTATTTGAGCAGCAAAAAGCGCAACTCGATACCCATCTCAATGATGAGATGGGCACAGAGATCATCTGCGGTGCCTACACTGGAAGTTGCGATAAAGCCGTGATCAAAGAGTACGATGCTAGCAGTCTTAAGCAGCAGTTTCAGCAAGCACGGACAATCAAACTCCTGGATATTCGTGAGCCCCATGAATACGCTTTGCAACATGAACTCGGTGAATTGAGCGAACACAGCATTAATATCCCAATGACACGACTGGTGCAGTTTATTCAGCAGCATCAGCATGACAAGCAAGATGAGTGGGTCTTAGTCTGTCGTAGTGGTAGTCGCTCTATGGTGGCGGCTCAAGCCATGCACCGCCTAGGTTTTAGCAACATAGCTCACCTTAAAGGTGGCTATGCATTAAGTAGTTAACCTATCGTTTCAAAAAAAGGGCGCGGATTGTCACCAATCCAGCGCCCTTTTTAGCTCATTTAAATTGATTGTGATACAGCTTGACTCAACAGGTGTATACACTGCCTCCACCAGCCAATTTCATGCAGCGAGTGCCTAGAGGCGCTTTCTGATCTGGCATTCTCTGCCCCTCCTTGGTCGATATAAAACGGTCCAGGTAAAACGGCTCGGTTAACTCAACCCCTATGTGGCTTAATCCAAGGCTTCTAGCTCCTTATCGCCCTTGAGCGTACTGCTTTGATACAGCCAACGATACAGAGTCGGCAGTACTAGCAGTGTCAGTGCTGTCGAGCTAAATAGGCCACCGATGATCACCACAGCGAGTGGCTGTTGAATCTCACTGCCTACGCCACTAGAGAATAGAATAGGAATAAGACCTAAAGCGGAAGTCAGCGCCGTCATCAATACTGGTCGCAGACGCCCGACGGTGCCTTCATACACACAGGTATAAAGTGGCTCACCCGCGGCGCGGCGCTGATTGATAGAATCGACCAATACCACGCCATTGAGCACTGCCACACCAAACAGGGTGATAAAGCCTATCGAGCTGGGCACCGACAGGTATGTACCGCTGAAATAGAGCGCAACAATACCACCGATTAAGGCCAATGGAACGTTAGCCATAATGAGCCCCACTTGCTTAATGGAACCAAATGAGAAGTAGAGCAGCAAGGCAATCAACGCAATAGAGATAGGCACCACTAGCATCAACTTTTGCTGCGCACGCTGCTGGTTCTCATACTGGCCACCGACCACCACGGTATAACCGGGTGGGAGCTCTGCTTGCGGTACGATGGCATAGATATCATTAACAACCGATCCCATATCCCGACCTGCGACGTTGGCCTGCACCACGACACGGCGCTGTACATCGTCACGACGAATATTCGGCGGGGCCATCTCAATCACCACATCGGCCACTTCTGCCAAACGTACCGTCGCACCGTTAACACCATTAAGCAGCAGATCCCCTAACGCATCGGGTGCACTGCGATATTCAGGTGCTAAACGCACATTGATATCGTATCTGGCATTGCCATCGATCACTTGTCCGGCGCTGACACCACCAACGCCCTGACTCACGAGAGTCATCACCTCATCGACACTGATACCATAACGCGCAAGCAGGTCCCGCTTAGGCCGCACGACTAATTGCGCTTCACCCGACACCTGCTCCAGCGACACATCTACGGCACCAGAGACTCGACTAACAAGATCGGTCAGCACTTGGCCCTTTTCAGATAACACCTCGAGATCGGGGCCAAATATCTTAATCGCAAGTTGAGCCTTCACCCCTGATAGCAGCTCATCCACCCGCGTAGCAATGGGCTGTGAGAAGGTCAGCAATAGTCCGGGGAACACACTTAATTTTTGCTCCATCAGACGTTGCAGCTCAAAACGATTGCTCGCCGATTGCCACTCTTCAATGGGTTTTAGGCCAATATAGATCTCAATATTGCTCACAGGTTCTGGGTCGCCACCTAGCTCTGGAGCCCCTATACGGCTCAAGGCATATTTCACCTCCGGAAATTCGAGCAACATCTGCTCCAACTTAGGTGCAACCGTTAATGACGTACCTAAGCTGGCAGTAGGCGCCAACGTGACACGCAGATTAATAGTGCCCTCCTCTAGTTCGGGCACAAACTCAGTGCCTAGCCGTGGCAATAACACCATGCTCATGGCAAACATCAGCAGCGCCGTTATCACCACAACCTTTGGATGCGCCATCGTGATGGCAAGCAGCTTGCGATAGCCCGACTCGATCGGTGTGAGTAAGGCACTTTGCCTAAGCGTTACACCACGTTTAAATGCATACACGGCCAATGCAGGCACGGCAATCAATGCCACCAGCAGGGCCGAGATCATCGCTAAGATGATACTAACGGCCATCGGCTGAAACAGCTTGCCCTCAACCCCTTCTAGGGCAAACAGCGGCGCAAACACCACAATGATAATGGCGGTGGCAAAAAAGATAGGACTGCATACCTCTTTAGCCGCCAGCATCACCCGCATCGCAATGCCACCACGTCCACCTTCGCCAAGGCCGTCTAAGTCGGCATGGTGCGGATCGCGCTCGCCAGCAGAACGAGCCTGCGCCTCAACAAGATGGCGTCTGTCCGGCTGGGTAAGATGCTTAAAGATATTCTCCACCATCACCACCGAGCCATCGACCAGCATCCCAATGGCCACGGCCAAACCGCCCAGTGACATCAAGTTAGCCGACATGCCGAAATAGGCCATCACCATCAAGGCAAGACCTATCGACACGGGAATGGATAGCAACACCAGCATGGTGGCGCGGATGTTGACCAGAAATAGCGCGAGGATCACCACAATAAACACAAAGGCCATTAACAGTGCATCGCGCACCGTTTTCACCGCTTGATTGACCAAGTCTGCTTGATCGTAAAACACCTCAAACGATACGCCCTCTGGCAGTGCTTGCTCAATCAGCGTGGTTCTCGCCGTAATATCATCGATGGTTGCTTTAGTGTTAGCCCCCATACGTTTAAGCACCACGCCCGCAACCACTTCTCCCAAGTTCTGGGCATTGCCAGCATCGTCACGCCGCGTCATGGTCACAGCACCCACACGGATCTCACTGCCATAATTCACTTTGGCAATATCGCTGACGCGCACGGGGGTACCCGCCACTTCGGTTAGCGGAATTAGCCTAATCGCTTTAAGACCGGCATCGCCAGCGGGCAATAAACCATATCCCCGCACCACCAACTGCTCTTGGCCTTGGTCCATAAACCAACCACCCGCGTTGCGGTTACTACTCTCTAACGCATCTGTCACCTGTGCCATAGACAGTCCATAACTACGCAGCTTGTTTGGCTCTATCTGCACTTGATACTGACGCACTTCACCGCCAAAGGAGAGCACATCAGTCACACCGCCAACGGGCATCATGATCAGTTTAACCAAATAATCATTTAGGCTTCTTAGCTCTGATGCATCGACACCTGACTCTGGGCTTGCACGTAAAATGTACTGATATATCTGGCCTAATCCTGACGTATTGGGGCCAATTTCTGGCACCCCGACACCATCAGGGATCATCTCTCTGGCCGCTTGTAGTTGCTCAAACACCTGCTGGCGCGCAAAGTAGATATCAGTGCCTTCGGCAAACACCACGGTCACTATCGACAAACCGGTGCGCGACAGCGAGCGCACTTCCGTCACATCAGGCAAGGCATACATGGCCGACTCGACGGGGTAACTAATCAGTTTCTCCACCTCTTCGGCGGCTAAACCTTCAGCAGCTGTGTTAACCGTCACCTGCACATTGGTTACATCAGGAAAGGCGTCGAGATTAAGCTTTGGCAGCATAACCACGCTGGCGACAACGGCACACAGTAGCGCCAAGACCACCAAGAGACGGTTGCGGATCGCAGCATCTATTAATTTCTGTAGCATAGGAGCAACCTCTTAGTGATTGTGAATGTCGAAACCCGCTTTAGCTTGCTCAGAGGCTAAGAAAAACGCCCCGGAGATCACTACCTTGGCATTTGGCGCTAAGCCCCTGACCAAATTCATGCCTCGCTGGCGTTCAACCACCTCAACCTCTACCGCTTCGAAACCATCGGCATCTTCGACAAACACCTGCCAATCGCCATCACCGCCACGAGTCAGGGCAGCATCGGGTAACACTGCCCCGCCCTTGGCATTGTCTGAAAGGTAAATCTCAGCAAATTGCCCGGCATGCAATACATGCCCTGGGTTTTCAAACGCCACTAAGATCTGCTCGGTGCGGGTTACGCTATTGAGCTCATGGGAACGGCCAATGATTTTGGCTTCAATACTGTGCAGCCCCACTCTCACTAGGGCCTTGCTGCCCACATTGACCTTCTCGGCTTGGGTCGGTGTCACCTGCGCCTCAACCCAAAGATATGACTCATCGGTGAGTTGCATCAAGGCGGTGCCGCCGGCAAAAACCTGACCTAACATAGCAACATCTTGCTGAACTCGGCCCGCAATAGGCGCGAGCAGTTGATAGCTACCTATGGTTTCTGGCGTCGATTCGAGCGCGTTAATCTGCGCTGGAGTCATTTTCATCGCCTCTAGTGTGGCGCGTTTTAACTCTGCGTCCACTTGCGCCTGTAAACGGCGGCTGGCACTAACCGCGCTTTCACTCATGCGCTTCACTCGACTCCACTCGGCGGCGGCATTGATGTAATCAGCCTGCGCTTGTGCGACAGCCGCGCCGCCTAAAGTCAATATGGCTTGGCCTTGAGCGACCTCTTGCCCCGGCACCACATGGCGCTTAAGTACACGAACTTCTAGCTGAGGCGCTAAGGTGACAGTTCTATTTCTGTCGACCACCAGCGTCGCCGTTGCAACGGCCTCGAGACTAAAGCTCTGCTCTGCCAACTTAACCACCTCAATACCTGCCAGCTCACGCTGCGCGGCACTCAGGGTTAATGCTTCACTGTGTTCCGCTTCCGCCCCTTCAGCCTCTTCGTGGTCGTGAGCTTCTGGTATTTCAGCATGATTATCAGCTTCGCTGGCATGATCGTGATCCACTTCACCAGGAGCATGAGGCGAGTTATTACCAGCCTCAATACCATGATCGTGACCTTCACCCGCCATTGCTACACCTGACACACCAATGGCGGCCGTTGTCGAGATAAGTAAGCCAAACCCTATGGCGCGCATCAATGGTTTGAGCGAAAACAAAGTGCTTTTTACTGTTTGATTTTTCATGTTTTATTCACCTAATCTAATTGATGCTAGCCGCATTACTACTGCTGCCACTGATACTATTCACATCGGAACGGTTCACGTCGGGACTGGCCGCATTGGCACGAGCACTTCTGCCTTTAGCCTCCCGGTCTAACTGCTGCAAAAAATAACTTTCTAGTTGACCGCTTTGCCCCATCCAATCGAACCAGCTTTGATATAGCGCTGACTCTAATGACATTCCAGCAAGGTAACTGCTTGCCAGTTGACGCCGGCTTTGCAAATAATCACTGGTACTGATATCGCCGGCTTGCCATTGCTGGCTCAGAGCATCAGCAACACCAGCACCCGAGGTCAGCACTAATTCACGCCACTCGTGGTAGCGCTGTTGCAATCTCGGTAGGCTTAGGTGAAACAGTTTTTGTTGCTGAGTGATCATGCGCTCGCGAGCAAGGAAGTTCTGCTCCGCGATGGCAATCTCATTGCTGGCTATCGCCAGAGTTTCGCTGTAATTGTTGCGAATTTGGATGGGAATAGATAAACCGACACCAAACTTATTCTCTTCGCCTTCACGCTCGGCACTCAGGCTAATGGTGGGGTCGGCCGCGGTGGCGGCTTTCGCCTGCTTTGAAGCCAATTTGGCCATCATCACCTGCTGATAAGCGCTCTTTAAAGCAGGCAATTCGGGCGATATCTCCGCAGCTACATCTAGATTTAATGCCTCGATAAAGTCGCTAAATGGCGGCTGAGCGGTGCCAAACAGCATCAATAACTTGCCGTCTGCTCCGATAGCTGCTTGCTCTGCTAACGCATAATCTGCTGCGCGACTGGCAAGATCGAGCTGGATCAATTGCAGCTCTGCTTGAGAGATCGATCCCGATGCCAACTGCTGTTTGGCTATTTTAAACTGCTGCTTTGCGGCACTTAGCAGCTCTTGCTGAAACCGCAAAATTTTGTTCTGCTGCGCTTGATCAACCAAGGCCATCACAGCATCGGCTAATAGCTGACTGCGCATCAAGGTTGTCTGCGACAGCAACACCTCAGCTTCTAGCTGTGCTTTACGCAGAGCCACGCCACGCTTATCTCCCCAATCTATGGTTTGGCTTATATCCAAGCTATAGGTGTCATCCGAGGCATTTTGATAGTTGAGCCCCAATTGCGGATTATAAACCGCCTTATCTGCGGCTTGGATCAGCAACTGTGCCTGGCTCGCCTTAGCTTGCTGAGCTTTAACTTCGGGTAACTGATTAAACTGGTTCATCAATGGTTGTAACCATGACGCAAATGGCTCGCTGTTGGCGCTTTGCTGCGCTAATGGCAAATAAGCCATTGCGCTATCCATAGTGCTGGATATTGAAATTGATTGAGCATGAACGCTGGCGCTACAAAAATAGCCCAGCATCAGTGTGGCGATAATGGATCTTTTCATCGCTTATCCTAATCTCTAGCATCAGATCTACGCCGACTCCTCTAACCTTGTGACGGTGTTGGGTTGCCTTAGCGTAGTGCTGATAAAAATAGTAATGACCCACAGCAAAAGCAGACACCCGATGGCGTCAGTTCAAAGCGTTTACTACAGGTATGGTATTTTTAAACTAGATTAAGCGATTGGGGGGCGATAACTCGGTTGTTGCTCTGGGGGAAAGTAGCGATGTCCGAGGTTAGATGGCTCATCACCTGCTGGCACTGAAGGCATTACGGTTACCAGCGATACCAACGTCACATGACCACCGTGGCATTGGCAATCTAGACACAGATCAAAGGTCTTGGTTTCGGTCTTGCTAACTTGATGGGCATGCTGTTTTTCATGCTCTAGATCTGGCTTATCAAATTCACACAGGCTATCGCTATCGACACATTGAGCAGGGCTAACCACCTCTGCGGTAAACTGCAGATGTGGATGGGTCTCACTCTCCTCATCATGGCTACCCAAATGCAACTGATGCGCACCAAGATTGGCACCTGCAAACTGCAGTGCCACAACGGCGATCATCATCAATGCGATCTTTTGGATAAACTGACGAAAGAATAAACTCAAAGTAACCCTAGTAAAATGAAGCTGCTAGCAATCAGACTGGCATTGTAATTATTAGTTCAACCCTGACAACACTTACTTATAGAAATAAGCGCAAAGTATTGTCAGTGTCACAAACAATGAGGATTATGCGGTTATTTGAATACGCAGTGCTTGGCGTAATCGGCCGCTTCGTTGGCCGTCCAATCACCTTTAGCCTTATCTTCCATTTGCTTGCACCACTTTTCACTGCCGACTTCTGGGGCGCAGCCCGATAGTGACGTGATCAGTACCAACCCAAGAACTGTCGCGCTAATCTTAAGGCTAGATGATGTGATCAATGACATATTCGTTCCCTTCAATATTTTAATGACTTATCCAAGATGGCGGATAAAACTAATTAGGTAATATCAGTTTCAAGCGTTAACGGACAGCTAAGCTTAGCCGTGATCCACTCGATTGCCTGAGGTTTATCTTGCAGAGGATACCACGCAACCTCCCCTTGCATAAAGGGCCCCATCAGGCGCACAGCATTACCAAACCAGTCGGGGCCACCCACTAAAACTAAGGCGTCAAATGTGGGGAGTTGAATTTCTCCGACGCCAGAGAGCGATTGACTCTCCCAGCCTTCGAGCAACACATCGGCCTCAATATAAATACAGATTTTACCTGATTCGTGTTGATACTCTTTGATGATGGGGACGATTTGCTGGCAATAATCTTTTGTCGATAGACGACCACTGGCAAATAAACTGATCACCCCATTGGTGATATCAGCGATTTGACATAACATACCCAGACTCCGCTAAGGTGCAATTGTTAGCTGACCATTTTGCATCATTTTGCCATCTTAATGATACAGGTCTACATCAAATAAACACCACTTAAGAGCCAGCATGATAAAAATCAGCAACCGTATACAGTTACAAGACAATGAACTCGAATGGCAATTTATTCGCTCGAGTGGTGCAGGAGGTCAGCATCTCAACAAGGTGTCTACCGCGGCGCAGCTGATCTTCGATATTAACGCCTCTTCGCTACCCGACCTCTATAAAGAGCGCCTGATTAACAAGGCGGATCATCGCATCACTAAAAGCGGCAAAATCATCATCAAATGCCAAGCCAGTCGCAGCCAAGACGCTAACAGGCAAACGGCGTTAGAGCAATTTATCCTATTGGTCGCCAGTGTCGGCCATACAGCAAAAAAACGAGTGGCGACCAAACCAACCAAAGGCAGCCAAAGACGTCGCATCGATGCTAAGAAGCAGCGCGGCGCAACCAAGGCCCTTAGGCAAGACAAATCTAGCTACTAACAACACATCTTTCTTGGGCTTAAAATTTCACTCGTGCTGACAAAATGACGTTAATTTGTGCTAACTTGCAGCTATCTATCAAAATTATGATGCGCTTATCTATTTGCGCCTCTCAATGAAAAGGTATGTTGAATGAGTCGTCAGGCGAAAATATTACTAGTCAATGGCCCCAACCTTAACCTGTTAGGCCGTCGCGAACCCGGCCACTATGGCCACCATACATTGGCACAAATCGTTGAACACCTAACCCAAAGCGCTCAGTCGGAAAACGTCACGCTTGAACATATTCAATCTAATGCCGAATATGAGCTAATTAACGCCATTCACGAAACCGATGCCGACTTTATTATTATCAACCCAGCAGCCTTTACCCATACCAGTGTGGCACTGAGAGACGCCCTGCTAGGGGTTGCGATTCCATTCATCGAAGTGCACCTGTCAAATGTTCATGCCCGTGAGCCCTTTAGGCATCACTCCTATTTTTCAGACAAGGCTGTTGGGGTCATTTGTGGCTTAGGAGAGCAGGGCTATCAATATGCACTAGCATCGGCAATGTCTCGAATTCAAGCGGCAAAGTCAGCATAAATTTAGGTCGTTATTATGGATATTCGTAAAGTTAAAAAGCTGATTGAGCTGGTGCAAGCCTCAGATATCTCTGAACTTGAGATTAAAGAGGGTGAAGAGTCTATTCGTATCTGCCGCGATCTTAGCACCACTAGTGCCAGCCCAAATAAACCGATGCCAAACAAAACCGCTGCAGTCAGCCAAACCTCGGCACAACAAACCGATTATGATGAAGATGATCTGCTGATCTCGCCTATGGTGGGCACCTTTTATCTCTCTCCGTCGCCAGAATCTGCCCCCTTGGTCAAAGTAGGGCAAAAAGTAGAAGCCGGTGATACCGTATGCATCATCGAAGCGATGAAGATGATGAATCAGATTCAGGCTAAGCACTCCGGTATCGTCAAAACCATCTTATGTGAAAGTGGTGATGCGGTAGAGTTTGACCAGCCTTTGATGGTCATCGAGTAGCACAGCAATGACTCACACCAGACCCTTTAGCAAAATCCTTATCGCCAATCGCGGCGAAATTGCCATTAGGGTCATTCGTGCCTGCCGCCAACTGGGCATAGCTACGGTCAGTGTGCACTCCAGTGCCGACAGAGATTCATTACATGTTGCCATGGCCGACGAGAGCATCTGTATTGGCGGCCCTCAAGCAAGCCAAAGTTACCTTAATAGTCAAGCCATTTTAGCGGCCGCCGACCTCACCCAAGCCGATGCTATTCATCCAGGTTATGGTTTTTTATCTGAAAGTGCCGACTTTGCCGAGCAGGTAACGGCCAGTGGCTTTACCTTTATTGGGCCGAGTAGCGATGTTATCCGCTTGATGGGCGATAAGGTAAGCGCGATTAGCGCCATGAAAAACGCAGGTATCCCCACAGTGCCCGGCTCTGAAGGCATACTCACAAACGATAACGACGCCAACTTAGCTATGGCAGAGCGCATTGGCTATCCAGTGATCATTAAGGCGACTGCGGGTGGTGGAGGAAAAGGGATGCGAGTCGTCCATGAGCATGGAAAATTACTTGAGGCCATTGAACTTACCCAGAGCGAAGCCAAGGCAGCATTTGGAAATGGCGGCGTCTATCTTGAGAAATACCTCACGAAACCACGCCATATCGAAGTGCAAGTCTTGGCAGATACACACGGAAATGTATTCTCACTGGGCGATCGCGACTGCTCTATGCAGCGCTCCCAGCAAAAAGTCATTGAAGAAGCGCCCGCGCCAGAAATTAGCCCTCATCAAAGACAAGCGATAGGAGAGCGTTGTATTGCCGCTTGCAAGGCTATCGGTTACCTAGGCGCGGGGACATTTGAATTTCTCTATCAAGATAACGAATTTTTCTTTATGGAGATGAACACTCGTATCCAGGTCGAGCATACGGTGACCGAGATGGTGACTCATGTTGATATTGTGGCCGAGCAGATCAATATCGCGGCAGGTAAAACCTTAAGTCATTCTCAAGCACTTATTCCAGCTCAAGGTCATGCTATCGAATGTCGTATTAATGCCGAAGATCCCAACAGCTTTACCCCATCTCCAGGCACGATAACCCATCTGCGCCAACCTAATGGCTTAGGAATACGTTGGGATTCTCACCTCTATCAAGGCTATCAAGTGCCGTCCTATTATGATCCCATGATAGGCAAGCTGATCACTTGGGGAGAGGACAGAGAGACCGCCATTGCTCGCATGCGAGTCGCGCTGGATGAGCTAATGATCGAAGAGATTAAAACCAATATTCCACTACTCAAAAGCTTAATTCAAGACGAAGGTTTTATCGCTGGTTCCCAGTCAATTCACTATCTAGAAAAATGGCTAATGGATAAACACGAACTTTAATCTATTGGAATATAAAACTATTTATTTAGCCTATTTACCAGATAATAATCCTGTCACAAATCACTTCAAGTAGGTAGGGATCATGGGAGATCACCAACACGCCTAAGTTACGCATATTTGCCGTGGCTAATAAGTGCTGCCAAAACTCGGCTTGGGTAATGGTATCGAGATGCGCCGTTACCTCATCACAGATAAGAAACTGCGTGGTGGGCACTAATGCCCGGATCAAATTGAAACGCTGTAGCTGGCCACCGGATAACTGATTTGGGCGCCTTGCTAACCAAGAGGGCTCCAGACCATAGTCCTTGAGCAGCGGTAAATAATCATCACACTGCCAGCTCTCATCTAACGCGGTTTTAAGAGTTAATCTGGGATTAAACGCAAACTCCCCCTGCTGGATAAGCCACTGCACCGGATTAGGTTTACCTCGTTCGGTGGTGGGCAATGAGCGCTGATCCGCTTGCACAGGTATCATACCCGCGAGCATGCTTGCTAAGGTCGATTTTCCAATGCCACTGGGGCCTGATATCCCCACTATTTCACCGCGCTTAAGCTGAATATCGGGGAATCTGATCACCTGATCGCCTCGGCGCACACAGCCTTTATGCAACAGCAGCACCTTCTACCTCCCAATGTTCTGGCAGCGCCATCCAAAAGCGGCGGGTATACTCATCACACGTCCCTGCACGAATATGTGCTGGAGTGGTCATTTCCACTAAATGTCCATCGCGCAGCACTAACACTCTGTCGGCAATAGGCAATAATTGTCTCAAATTATGACTAATCACCATGACGCCCAATTGCTCATCGCGCGCAAGAGTCGCTAAATGTTGATATATAACCTTTGCCGCTTCGACGTCGAGTCCACAGCAGGGCTCATCGGCAATCATAATCTCGCTCGATTGCCAGCAAGCTTGTGCCATCAGGGCGCGCTTTGCCATACCACCAGACAGCTGATGGCGATAGCGCGAACTAATGTCGTGAGCAAGCTTAAAATAATGTCGACGAGCCGAGGAGCCTGTACTGCGTCGCTGCGCGGCATAACGCAATTGTGACCCGATTAATCGCAGCGGATCTAACACCGAGGCCGATTGTGCCGCCAATGCGCGCCGAGCGCCTTGCCGGCACCTAATCTTGCCACCTAACCTAAAACCGGGCGGAACCTGCCCCATCAACGCCTGTGCCAATAAACTTTTACCGCTACCGCTCGCGCCTATCACGCCAAGCACCTCACCTTGCTTGAGCGAAAAGCTTAACGGCGACAACAGCGAGACAGCATCGGCTTGAATACTAAGCCCTTCAACAGTTAACATTTAACCACTCCTTCAAGGTGAGTTTGCGGCCCCTGACGTAAACCGAGCAGCAGACGCTGCGCAACATACGACAAGAGCAGCAAGCAACTGAGCAAGAGTAAACCGGGACACAGGGCAAACCACCAATGTCCGGTTAACGCATATTGCGATGCCTGAGCTAACAAGGCCCCCATGGATGGCGAGTCAGGATTAAGACCAAAACCTAAAAAGGTCAACGCCGCCATATGAGTAAGCGCGTGGGGAAACAGCAGCAAGCCGCCTATCCACCACTGAGGCAAGATATGCGGCAACATGTGACGCCGAAGCCTTTGCCAAGGTGAGGTACCAAACTGTTTCGCCAACTGATAATAGGGGGCTGACTGCACTTGTTTCATTTCAAAACGCAGTAATCGCGTGAGTTTAGGCCAGTGACTTAAGGCAACCGCCACCACTAAACCGAGCTCTGCACCACCGAAGGCTAACGATAAGAGAATTAACAGCAAGAGGTGGGGGAGTGACATAAACAGATCCACCAGCAGATCGACCATCCATGCGGCGGCGCGATGTAGCATGGCAAGCATCGCCATCATCAAGGACAACACACTGCTCAGCAATACCGCAAGCCCGCCCACATACAGGCTCTGCGCCAGCGCCTGTTGGCTACGACTAAACAGATCTCTGCCGAGCCAGTCGGTGCCAAACAGATGATGTAGTGAAGGCGCTTGATATTTATTGAGTAAATCGAGCTCCGCCCCCTGCCAAGGCCAGAGTATGGCCAGCCCAACTAACCCGCATAATAAGGCAATCGCGGCCATAAAACTGGGCTGACGCAGTAGATCACGCATCCCCAGCCTCCTGAATAAAATAGCGTGATAGCGCAGTGGCAATAAGATTGCCGCTAAAGACCATCAATGCCGAAATTAAGGTGCAGCCCATGAGCAAGGCTGTGTCACTGGTAAGGCCCGCCTTCACAATACTGGCGCCTAATCCGGGGAAACTAAACACAGTTTCGGCGATCAGCGAGCCACCAAACAGCTCGGCAAAGGTCGCAAATTGCAACACGATTGCCGGTAATAGACTGTTACGGATCACATGAAAACGCACTACCTTGAACAGGCTATCCCCATGCGCCAAAGAATATTGCACATAATCAGACTGCAGTACGTCAATCACCTTCTCTCGGGTGTGCAACACGATGGGCGACATACTCACCACCGTCAGCGTTGCAACAGGCAATAGCAGATGATGCAGCATACTGATTACAGATTGCTCAGAAAAAGCCATACCAATTGGCGCGGCGCAGCACACAGGCGTCAGTTGTAAGGCGATAGAAAATAGGCTGATAAACAGCATGGCTAGCCAAAAAGAGGGCATACAGACCATCAACCATGAAAACCGCTGTACCGCCTTATCGATCCAACTACCTTGATAAATACCAGCGACTAACCCCAGCAGATAACCGAGCACCAATGAACTTAGCCAGCTGAGACCAATAAGCAGTAGCGATAGGGGTAAATGGGTGGCGATAACGCTTGATACGGGCTGCTGATAAAGGGTAGAAAAGCCGAGATCACCTTGCGCTAACCCCGACAACCAATGCAGTAGACGCTGCCCCACACTTTGATCCAGTGATAACTGCTGAGCGAGTAAGGCCTTTTGCGGCTCTGAAATGGCAAAGACGTTACCGCCTAAATAGGCATTCAGCGGATCTATCGGCGTCCAACTCAGCAGAAGATAGGCCAGCAATACCACCAAAATCAGCAGCAATATCAGCCGTAAAGCAGCACTGAACATGGCATAACTATGGATGCGCATCAGTTGGGGCATTGCCAGTGCCAATACTCGATATTATTGGCTAATGGCCAACCGTGACCATGTGCCTCAATACCTGGGGAATCGAAGTCAAGACAGACATTGGCTGCATAAAGGTGTTTAAGGTTAACCAGCCAGGTCCAAGGCTTATCTTGGGCGATTAATTGCTGGGCACTTTGCCAGTAAGGCAATGACGCTTGCCACGATGGTGCATGTTGAGCCTCATTCAATGCTTTATCCACGGCAGGATTGCTGTAATAGCCTGAATTAAAATAACCTTGGCCTCGATATTGGCTGTGATGCACGCTCCTCACTTCGGTTGCCGAGTGGCTACCGAAGCCAAATAACACGGGTTGTTGATGCATCTGTTTATAGATAGCTTCCCAACTTTTACCCACAGGAGTGATTTGAATGCCTAGCGGTTTGACCATTTGCGCCACCGCCAAGGCGAGTTGCTGGCGCACGGTATCACCCGCCAAATAATACAGCGTCATCGACGCATCGACGCCATTACGATGACGTATCCCCCCTTGCAGTTGCCATCCATTTTTCTCAAGTAGTGCAACGGCGGCCTCGGGATCGACTTGAGGCTTGCTGACTTGAGCAACTGGCCCCCAAGGCAATCCGTCGGCAATCGAATATGCCGGCGTCGCATGGCCCTCTAGCAGTTGTTCAACTAACACTTTTCGATCAATGACTAAGTCAATGGCGCTGCGGATAGCCAGATCTGAGCTAACATCATTGCCTACGTTATTGCTTATGTTATTGCCCTGCTTGGGCAGCATAGGCCAAGCAATGCCACGGTTATCGACACTATCGATACGCCATAGCCGATAAGCAGGTGGGAGTAACTGCGCATATCGCGGTGCTATCGCGCTAAGATCTAACTGACCGACGCGCAGTCGAGAGTAACGGCTATCTTCATCACTGAAAATGACCACCACTTTTCTAAATTGCAGCTTTTGCCCGTAATAATATGGATTGGGGACCATGATGAGCTGTTGATTACGATCCCAGCGAACAAACTTAAGTGGCCCAGAACCAATGGGAGCTAAACCATACTGGGGACCATAGTTTGCTTTGGGCACAATCGCTAGACTGACAAAGTTATCGATAAAAGTAATGTCGGCCTGCTGCAGGTGAAACTGCAGCTCTCCATCTGAGACCACCTCAACGCTCTCTAGATTAGTAAGATCGTGTATTGAGGCTATTTGCTTAGCGGTATCGAAGGTAAACTTAACATCTTCAGCGGTGAGTGCTGTACCATCACTAAAGTTAACCCCTTTTCGCAACGAGACTTGCCAGGTTAAGCGATCGGCCGATAGGGTCCACGAAGTTGCCAAATCCCCAACCAGTTCGAGTTGCTTATTGCGCCGCAACAGTGTCGACTGAAACAACGGTCGGTTATATTTGCCCCAGCCCAGGATAGGATCAAAACCCGCGTCAGGTTCGGCTCCTAATGCAAGAGTTAGCACTCTGTCCGTGGCTGCTATAGCAAGGCAAGAGAAGCAACAACACAACAGCAGTAAGATTAACCGTCTCATAAGCATCCAGCCTGAATAGGTAACACTAATAAAAGATTCGTAATACTAGCGGATGATGCTCTAAAAATCACCCTAAAAACAAACAACTAAAACTAGTGTTGACTTAGATCAATTTTATATTTTTGCATCCTTTTTATATCTGTAGGATACTGACAGTAATTAAGCTTTATAGAATTTAACTTATGCCTAACGACACTATCCGCTTTACCGTTTCCATGCCTAAATCCCAATTTGAAGAAATTGAAGAAGATCAATTAGAGCGGGGATATTTTTCTCGTTCTGAATATATAAGAGATCTATTCCGCGATAGGCTGGTCGATAAACAGTGGAATAATAGCAAAGAAGATGTAGTGGGCGTTCTCACGCTAGTATTTGATCACCATCAAAGAGGATTAACAGAGAAGCTACTTGAGATACAGCATAATAACTTGATTCATGTATTGTGCAGCACCCATGTCCACATTGACCACCATAATTGCTTGGAAACCATTATTATCAAGGGGCAAGCCAGTGAATTAAATAGCATAGTGAATCGAATCGCAGTGCTTAAAGGCGTCAAGGTGGCTCGCTTAAGCCGCACCGGGATCGTTTAACGCCCGCCGAAACTTAAGCCTCAACTAATACACCAAGCCTTAATACGCTAATCGTGCTTAATGACTTAACCATATCGCTTAGTTACATCACATAGTTACATCACTTAGTTACATCGCTTAGCCATCTCAAAGTGGCTAAGTGTTAACGCTATCACCCACCTTAATGCCCTGAACAGGCTCGATGTAGTAAATATAATCATTCTCTTAAATTACTCAACAATCCTCTGCCTAAAATAATCTCCAGCCTGAAACATTCACCTTTGCATTCATTAATAAATGATTGAGTCCTTTATTTAAGTGGGTATTCCCGTAAACGTTCTTTCATTATGGGTAATACTTTTTAAAAATTTTTCACACTCAAACTAGGATAATTGATCTGGCTCGCAAAATTATCCCGAGCCAAACCTATAATACGCACCGTTAACCTTACGCCACAAAAATATAACCGCTTATCCAAAAGGAATGACAAATGTATTTGAAAACATGGGGATTAGCTTTAACGTTATTAGCTGTAAACAATGGCGCTTTCGCTGATGATATCGAAAAGATCACCGTTCACGGTGTGCAGTATCAAGATGATGGCACCTACCAAAATACCAACCTGGGCAGCGATGTCACCATTATTAGCAGTGAGATGATCCAAGCTGCTGGGGCTGTCGATATCAACAAGATCCTCAGCCAATTTGTACCAGGTCTATTCGCTAACGGTCGAGCCGGACGCCATACCGATACCGACTATTCATTGCAGGGCAGCCGCCCTCAAGACATCCTCTGGTTACTTGACGGTAACAGACTGAACAATCGGCTTTATGGTTCGACCTATACCGACAGCATCAACCCCATGATGATTGAACGCATTGAGGTGATTAAAGGAGCCCAAAGCGTGATCCATGGCTCGGAAGCCATCGCGGGGATCATCAATATTATCACCAAGGGTTACCAGCATGATGATCGTGGAGAAGTGAGCTTAGTGGCTGATACGCTGCCCAGTTATGATCTATCTGCTTTCGTCAGCAGTGAAATCAATGATCTCCAAATTAGCTTAGCCGCCAGTTCAAGCCAGTCAGAAGGCTACGCCCTTTGGCCCGATGAGGAATACTCACCAACCGCGGCGCTAGACAAAGAGCGCGGTTATCGCATGAATAACCTCAATGCAAAGGTAAAATGGTCTATCAGCGATGCCCAGCAGTTGACTGTATTTGCGCAGTATAATGACGGTTTACTCGAACGTCCCTTAGCCTACAATGCGATATTGAGCGAAAATGATCGCAAACAGACACTCGCCTATGCCGATTGGCAATTCCAAGTATCGGATCAATTGCTATTACAAACCAAATTAAGCTACCAACACTGGGATTCTCACTATAGCGAAATCACTAAAGATGCTGATGGAAAGGTCGAGGTACCCTACTGGGATCAATATTGGGGTTTTAAAGATTACGGCGCAATCGTCTCCGCCAACTATCACACTCAAGCTGGTAGCCAGTGGATTATCGGCGGCCAGTATGAACAATTTGAAGGCGCTGACGAGGTGATGCTCTTCTCTACTCCAACTGACCGTACCTATGCACTATTTAGCCAATACCAACCTAAGCTAAGCAGCCTGCCCGACACTCAATTATCACTGGGAGCGCGATTCAATAAACTGGTCAACGATGAATCTATCTGGGTTGGCAGTATCGCCTTAACTCACGACATTACGCCGCAACTACAACTGAAAGCCAACCTTGGTAATGGTTATCGCCAGCCAACCGCTTCCGAACTCTATCAGCAACTAGGCACCTTAGGTAATCCTGATTTAGTCGCTGAGACCAGTGAAAGCATTAACATTGGACTTAATTATCAAGGTGATATCTCATTAACAGTCGATAGTTTCTGGCGTAATATCGATAACCTGATTGAGTCGCGATCGCTCAGCCAAACTGAGTTTATCTATAGTAACCTTAATGGCCGTGTCGAAAGCTATGGGGTAGATATTCACTTAGTCAAAGCCCTTGCAGAAAAGTGGCTAATGGAACTCAGTGGCGGTTATGCCCATGCGGAGCGCAAAGATAATGGCCAGCAAATTGAGCGAGTCCCCAAATACACAGGTTTTGCCAAGCTAAACTACGAGATGAATGAAGATGTGACACTCTGGGTGAGTGGTCAATATGTCGGGGAATTCGTCGATTATGGCCTCACAGCCGGCGACTATCGACTTGCCAATATTGGTCTACAAACTTGGCTGTCACAACAACAAAATCAGCAGTTAATACTCACCATTGATAACCTATTTGATAGTGAAGTCCCCCAAAGTATATTTAAACACGGCCACCGAGCAGAGTACCCCATCGAAACACTGGGCGCACCGCGCACGCTACAGCTGCAATATAAATACTTTTTCTAGATAACTATTCATGTAAATGTGAGGACTGGTAAGCGTAATATTTTCAGTCCTCTATTTGACAACGAGCAGCCAGATCATTGACTAAAATTGCTATCAACCGGAACCATAAGTCGCTATAACTATTACACACTAAGGGCTTTTCTTGCGCCAACTTTCAGGAAGCTCAACTTGTTGCCATAAGGTCTGACAGAGATCACCGCCAGTATGCCATTGCCCTTGCTTTAACCAAGTCACCAAGGCATCACCAACTTGCGGATAAGCTATCGGCTCTGGACGCGGCGACTTAAGCCAGCGTTTTACCACTTGGGGATCTAGGCTCATCATACTTTCTCCGGCGCCAAGCAGTTGCAATGCTGCCACATTGGACAACTGCTCAAACTGACCATGCAGTGGCTTAACCAATAACTTTTTCCCAAGGGTCAACGCCTCACTAGCCAGTTCAAAGCCTGCACTGGCAATAACGCCACCACACTGGGCCAGCTTGGCTTTAAACCCATCTCGGCTAAAGCCTGACCAATGGACATTCCTAGGGCAATTTAATGGTGCTGTCCCAGCATGAAACACATAAAATTGATACTCTTCAAATGAGCTAAGCAGCTGGCAGATAGCACTTGGTGATTCAAAAGGAAGATACACTAAAATGTCATGGGAGTTATACGCCACATTCGCATCTACCTCGACAAAAGGCGGCAAGATAGGAAAGCCAAAGTGATGCCAATGGCATCCTAACGCATGATCCACTGGGGCAAAATAGTTAAGCAAGACCTGATCAAACCAGCGGTTACCCACCTTAGGCACATCATATTGCAATGCCGCCTGATGACTCACGCCAATAGAGGGCACGCCTTGGGATTTCGCCGCCCACGCCGATACTGGCTCAAAATCATTCAACACCAGATCATAGCCAGTTAAATCTAAATTACGCACATCTTTAACTAGCTCTAGCAACGAGTTTTGCCATGCGGTTTTAGCGATGCTGACACTCCCCTCACGTGTCGCAAAGGTCAGTCCAGCCTGCGCCCGATATTGACCAAAACATTGCATATCAAAGTAGTGATTGGCATCTCGACCGGAAAAAAAGAAATCGACATCGATATCTTGGGCCTTGAGCGCCTTCGCCATCACTCGCGCCCGACTCAGGTGACCATTTCCCGTCCCCTGAACACCGTAAAGTATTTTCATATTGACTGTCTCTTGGGCTTATTGGCCAAACATAGGCTGAGTCAAATAACAGCTGCTTACACCTAGCAAGGCACCAGCCCCAATATCTAACGGATAATGCACGCCTAACAGGATACGTGACAGGCCGATAAGCATGGCCCAACCGAAAACCAACCAGGCAAGGCTCGGAAAAACCCAAGCCAAGGTAGTTGCCATAACAAAAGCGGCGGCGGTATGGCCCGAAGGAAGACTGAATTTGTCTGACGGTTTAAAGTCTAATTGAGCAGTGGGTCCATCTGCTGCCCAATTTTGATAGCAAGGTCGAGTGCGGCGGATACTGTTCTTTAAAACAAGATATAAAGGAAGCTCAATGATAAATGCCGCCAATGCGCTATTAAAAAGCTGTTCGCCCTGCTGATTAACCAGCAAGAGTCCGACACAAAGATAGAGATAGACGGGACCATCCCCTGATGCGGAGACAATTTTAGCTTTAGAGCGGAGGTGATACTTGTTGCCAAAACCGTTGATCACAGCAAATACTTGGCGGTCAAGCTTAGCAATGGGTTCAAACATAAAAGGCTCCGAATCAACACTCGATGATTCAGGAGCCTAAAAAATTGCTATGACGTCTGAGTGACATCTAGCCTAAATATTTATGACATTGGTCGTTAGACTTCTGCTGTCGCACCTTGTTGAGACTTAGTGCGGAATATTTTTACTAAGTGGTAAATATTGATACAGGCAACAAAAGCATTCATGCCTGCAACTGGCCATGCAGAGATGTAAATCCCATAAATCACGAACAGTGTACACCCAGTAAAATTAA
The DNA here is from genome assembly GCF_019457515.1 of Shewanella mesophila. Taxonomy (NCBI): domain Bacteria; kingdom Pseudomonadati; phylum Pseudomonadota; class Gammaproteobacteria; order Alteromonadales; family Shewanellaceae; genus Shewanella; species Shewanella mesophila. The sequence goes on along the minus strand of NZ_CP080421.1, from coordinate 558,411 downwards.
GACATCTCAGCCAAACAATGTCTTTCATCATCAAGGATATTGCAACCATTACTGACGCAGAATATCCAATAAGTTCAATCGTGTTTGAAGCTTCCATAAGGCACCTTCTTGAGGCCCTCTGCCGTCCATGAGCTAACTGGGGGGTCCGTGCCCCTAAAGCAAGTTAAAGTTAAGTTAATCAATGACTGCCCCATGCTACCAAATTTGGCCTCTTGATGTAATTTAAATACGTAATTTAATGACCGACGTCATATTTACGATCCAATCTTTTTACAAAAGACGAAAGATTACAACAAATTACGTAATAGCGGTTTTTATCACCAATAGCGTGATTGATAACGCTTTTCTTTTTAAGAATCCCTTATATACTGGCTGATATTAATATGTTGCTGATTTATTCAAGCAAAATGCCTTTCTACAGGAGTATGACTTATGGAATACAACACCTCAGAACTTTGTGACACTTACATTGATGTCGTTGATGTTGTTGAACCTATGTTCAGTAATTACGGTGGTTGTAGCTCTTTTGGTGGTTCAATTAGCACCATTAAATGCTTCGAGGACAACGGCCTAATCATTGAAGCTCTTCAACAAGATGGTGAAGGTAAAGTGTTATTGATCGACGGTGGTGGTTCACTTCGTCGCGCACTACTGGATGCATCTATCGCTCAAATTGGTGTCGATAACAAATGGGAAGGTATTATTGTTTACGGTTCGGTGAGAGATGTTGATGCACTGGAAGATCTCGACATAGGTATTCAGGCCCTGGCCTCCATTCCCGTCGGTGCAGACGGCCATGGCGTAGGCGAACTGGAGATCCCAGTGAATTTCGGTGGCGTAACCTTCTTACCAGCCGATCATGTTTACGCTGACAACACAGGTATCATCCTGTCACCCGAGCCTCTAGACATAGATTAAGCTGGCGCCGAAATCGGCTAAATGGTTTAGGCTTAACAATTTAGGCTTGGCTGTTTAGGCTAGATGAGTTAGCCCTAGCCTGAAAGCAAAAAGGACGACCAAGAGTCGTCCTTTTTTGTGGCCTATCGATAGCGCCCCTTCTCTCTGCAATGACCTTTGCTAGGTTATTGTTTCAACCGGGTTAGCTGCTTAAGGGCATGTTGATTGTTCGGCAAAAACTCGAGTACTTTTTCGTAATTAGCTATCGCTTCTGGCTTATTGCCAAGCGCAACATAGGTTTCAGCTAGGCTATCATAGGCATTGGCATTGTCGGGAAACAGATGAACATTGAGCTTAAATATCTCTAATGCCTTTGCTAGGTCATTTTTAGCCACATAGCGATAGCCCAAAAGGTTAACTTCTTGCACATCAAACTGTGCACTCGCTTTCATTTTATCCGCTAACGCAATGGCTTGGTTAAAACCCTGTGTTTTCATTCCCTGGAAAAGTGTGAATAAGTCTTTTGACAATCCCCAACCATTTTCAGCTTTCATCTCAGGGTAATAAAAGCCAGCAATTTCATCGATGAAGAATATCGGTAAGCTACCTAACTTATTGGTTAATATAATGATGGTTAAGTTATCTTCAGGATAAATCACCATTGACGTCGCATCGCCACCACTGGCACTCACTGCCGGATGCTGTTCTCGTCCAATCGTTTGCCAGCCAAGGGCATAGCCATTTTCTAAATGACTAAAGCCTGCTGTCTTACCATTATTTAAACGAGTAGGTGTCCACAGCTCGTTAAGGTGCTCCTTATCGAGCAGTTTTTGTTGTTGCAGCGCTATCGCGTAATGAGCAAGCTCGGTCGCGGTTGCGCTCATACCCGCCGCGGTTCTAAAGAAGGGATCATAAGTAATTTGTACCGTCTGAAACTTTCCCTGATTGCCAGCAAAATAGGGACGAGCCTGATTGGGAACTATGGATTCAGTATGGGCAAAACCTGCCGCCAAGGTGATAGGCATATCTAGTTTAGCTAACTGATTTTGCTGAATATAGTTGGCAAACGGTTGGCCCGATAACTTATCAATAATTTTACCCAACAAGATGTAACCTGTTTGATTGTATTCGAAACGGGTATTGGTTTCAGAACGCATAGGTAAGGTAAGTACTTCCTGCCACGCAGGTTCGGGTTGACCATTGGCAATTAAATCAACCCAATGACCATTTAATATTTTGGGTAGACCAGAGGTATGGCTTAGCACCTGGCGGATAGTCAGTGGTTGCCACGCTTTCGGCAAATCATCTAAGTGCTTCGAAAGCGGATCGTTGACCGATAACTTGTTCTCAGCGGCAAGTTGCATAATAGCAACGCCGGCAAAGGCTTTCGTCATCGAATAAATGGGAAAAGGGGTATGATTTTTTACTGTGACTTGATCTTGCAAGTTTGACAGTCCATAACTGGCTTTTTTTATCAGCTTATTGTCTTTGACGATTGCCAGCTGTAATCCGGGAATATTGGCTGTGCGCATTTTCTCCAGCAGAAAATCGTCTATTTCATCGGCTTTTACCTGTGAGAGTCCGCCGATCAGTAATAGTGCGCTTAATGAGACAAGATGTAAGCGGAGACGAATGTTTTTCCTAAACATCAGAACAGGATTTCCTTAATTGTAATCGTTGAGATAAAACACCCTTTATAGCGCTTGATAAGTAGCAAAAGTATAAGGTGCAAGATATGACACTCGAAGTGAGTTATCTAAATTAGCTTCGAGTGATAGTGCGCATAGTCTACCGATATTTACATTATTGACAAATACTTAGGCGTTAGCCTGTCGCCAATGCCGTTAGACATAGATCAAGCTGACGCCGAAATCGGCCGAGTGCTTCAGGCTGAGTAATTCAGGCTTGGCTGTTTAGGCTAGAAGTTAGCCCTAGCCTGAAAGCAAAAAGGACGACCAAGAGTCGTCCTTTTTTGTGGCCTATCGATGGCCACCCTTCTCTCACCGCAATAGGTATTGTCTGTTGCGGGTGGCGCATGGCAATAGCTATTTAAGCATCAACCCTAGTTGAAGTTTAAAAGGGTCCTTTAAACCATAACTTCATGGTGTACTTATCACCTGCGGTGGGCTTATGTGCAGGTACTGCTGAGGCACGCCGCAAGTACATTCCCTGTAGGCTCTACCTCGGCTTCCCTGCCTCGGAAGGCCTCAGCCGCACCTGCACCCGAGTAATCCGTCTCTTCGATTTGACCTTACAGGGCATTCAACAAGAGGCAAAAGCTATGTTGTTTTTGGACAAAAGTGCGCTAACGCAAACACTCTAAAGGTAGACTGAAGGATTAAGAAAAGTGTTAGTAGACATAATGACTCCCCACAAAGATGCTGATCTCCAATCAATCGTGGGTTAGCTGAAAGCCAGAGCCATACTAGTTTTGTTCATAAACTAAAAATTGGAGATCAGCATGAAACAACATAGCACACTTTTTATTGGCCTTGATACGCATAAAGAATTCGTTGAAGTTGCTTATATTGAAGAACAACGTGGAGCGCAAGCCGTTCATTACGGTAGAGTTTCTAGTGCGAAGGCCTCAATCACCAAACTCGCTCAACAATTCCAATCAAAATATCCTAACGCTATATTGCATTTCGTCTACGAAGCTGGACCTTGTGGCTATTGGGTTTATCGCTTACTCACAAGCCTTGGTCATTGTTGCTATGTAATAGCTCCTTCTCTAGTTCCTAAAAAGCCTGGGGAGAAGGTCAAAACGGATAAGCGAGATGCGCTTAAATTAGCAAAGTTACTTAAATCTGAAGACTTAACCCCAATATATGTACCAGAGCCAGAAGATGAAGCTATCCGTGACTTATCACGTGCGCGAGAAACGGCAATGAAAGATTTAAAAGATGCCAAATATCAGCTCAAAGCGCTGCTATTACGAAATAATATCAACTATAAAGGCACCGCTAACTGGTCACTACAACATTTACGCTGGTTAACAGAACTCATCTTGCCCCATCCTAGTCAACAGATTGTCTTACAAGAATATTTACAAACCATTACCGAACGCCTATCAAGGCTTAAGCGGCTCGATAATGAATTGGAACATCATGTAAAGAATTGGCGCTATTATCCTGTTGTGAAAGCAATCCAAGCTCTTAGAGGTGTAAGGCTGTTAGTGGCTACCGGAGTGATTGCTGAACTAGGAGATCTCACCCGGTTTGATCACCCTAGAAAACTGATGAGCTATCTGGGGTTAGTACCTTCAGAACATTCAAGCGGCGGGAAACGGCATATTGGAGCCATCACAAAATGCGGTAATAGCCGTGCTCGCCGATTATTAGTAGAAGGTGCTCATACTTACCGTTACTCAGCTAACATCTCAACGGATTTACAAAAACGACAAGAAGGCTTACCAAAGCAGATTATTGATATCGCATGGCAAGCGCAATTAAGGTTATGCAGACGCTATCAACGATTAATGTATAAAGGTAAACACTACAATGTCGTCGTGACGGCTATTGCACGAGAGATGATTGCTTATATTTGGGCTATTGCAAGAGAAGTGGTGTTAGTACAAGTTGACCCTAAATTACGGATAGCGAGAGTTCCTGCATGAGTAACGATTTTGAGTTAATGCGGTTGATTAGGCATCGGGTGTGGCACAACCACCGACGGCGTTAGGATGGCAATACGGCTAATCCTGTATTGAACCACGAACATAGACTGACGACAGGTGCCACGACGGATCAAGTAAGGTAGGCGCTGCTTATTGAAAAATGAGTAATCCACGGACCCAGCATGACAACCGACGAAAGTACTTGCCTCATCGTCTGCATTAACTCAATCCCATAGGGGGTAAACTAAAATTGGCTTAAAAATTTAGGCCTATATTGTTACGTTCTGCTTGACGTGGGGAGTCATACCAACGCCCACAACAGCAGCTAATTAAAGCCGATAGGCTTTTATTAGTCCTGTTGCTTGTGCTTGTGCTTGTGCTTGTTAGATCTATAGCCAAGTTCATCGCGCCAATGTTTCCTTGTGACAACATATGCCTCTAATGGATATAACTTATAGCCCGTACATCGCATATAAAGGTCTAAGCCTAATGATGAAGGCTCAAATCGGATATATTTTTCATCGTTTAAGTAAGTTGTTACTTCCCAGCTATTAATTAGGCCTCTTTTGACTAAAGAATGTAACTGAGGTTTAACAAAGCCAAATGCTAACATGTGATGTTTTACATCACTTATAATCATTTCATGAGAGTGATTTTGCACAATGTAGTCGAGAGGTTTTGGAGATGAGTTTAGGATATCAATAACTGATATATCTATAGGATTTATAGAGACAAATTCAGTTCCACTGTTTTCACGATTAAAAATCAAGTCAGCTATTCGATCATCGCTATATATTATTTCTAGTAACCTAGCTTCATATGACGACATCCCTTTTAGGTGCTCAGTATAAATCACTGAATCATCACTGCTGCTTCCAGATGCGATTTCACCTGATACTAGACCCGCCCATAGATTTTGGACAGTATCATCCTCTTCCCATGAAGCATCTTCGATGAGCACTTTTAGTAATTTGGGTGATGTATTGCCAGCGCTTTCGGGCAACTGGCCTAGTCGCTTTTGGATTTTTTCCTGAATAGATAGAAGGTTCTTGGATCTATAGTATTTAACTTGATCCCTGACGAGCTCGCCTAATTCTTCTGCTGCAGGCATGCAGATAGCGCCAAAAAAATTGGCTACACCATTAATTGTGGTATCCAATGATTTGTCTATTGCTTTGTCTATAGGGTCTTTACTCACAGTAGTCCTTTTTCATGAAGAAATTTAACGCCCAAAGCAGCGGCGCGCGTTAGCGCGTCCAGCCCGCAGGGCGATGCTGCCTTTGCTTGTTATGTTTTTAATAGTATTGGGTATAGTCTGCTTCTATGTCAGCCAGCTTTGCCAATTGATCTAAGATTGATTTACCTGTAACCAATAAGTCTTGTGTTCGTGCTGGATTATCCCACCCCTCTGCACCGTGTTTACTTCCGTGAAAGAGGTTGTTTCTGATAGTTTTAAGCAAGCGAACAACTCTACCGAGTTCAGAGTTACAATCGGCTAAACCTACTTCTCGCCACTGAAGGTCTGAATGTTCCCCAACCTTTTGTCTTTTTGGGTTAAGTTCAATTAGTTTATTGGTTTCCGATGTATGTGCGAACGTCTCTGCGTACTTTTCTACGAACGCATCCCACCCCGGCTCTGCATTTTCTCCAATGCCATTGCGTTTTAAGAAACGATTTTCTTTAAGTGCAAACTCAAATCGTGAGAACCAATAAAAGAAATCAAACGCACACTCCTTTAAAGGGTCTTTAATATCTTCTTTACGCACGATCTCTCCAGAAAACATAACATTTTATTAGTGCACATGCGCGTTTACCTCGTTGGGCCAGTGAAAACGCGCACCGTTAACTATCTGTATAAAATGAACTTATCAGCATTTTGCTGAATACACCATCTGGAAAAATGCGCAATGGGGCAAAAATAATTTTGCTTCGATTAACCTAGCCACACCAAATGAAGCTAAATCGAAGAGATGAAATACACCGGTGTAGATGCATCTGCGGACGTCGATGGCATGGATGCCATCGTCGAGCCTCCACGGATGGATTCACGGCGTGTAGCAGATGTATCTGCACATAAGCTCACCGCAGGTGATAGGTTGCCATGAAGGTGCGACCTTCAAACCCCCATCCAACACCTATGCCACCAAGGGCTAACATTCAAATACCATCACCAGTTTCTCAAGCTGAATCCCCCAAAATCTAATCCAAAAAACTGAAATTTGTGCAGCCCACAAAAAAATCAAACTTTTCTAAATTTTATCCATTAAAATTACCCCCACCTTTGCATCAACAACTAAAAACAGAACCTATGCATACCCTTATTCCTTTTACTGCCGATACCTGTCGGCAGTTGGTCGCCAAGCGCGAAGGCGAGACCAAGATAGGCCAGACCCTGCACTGTTATGAGGGCAAGGCGCCGCTCGGCGAGCATCTGGCAAAGGCCAAGGCCGACGGGGTGCGCTTCGTCATCTTAGGCATAGGCGAAGATATCGGCCCCCGAGCTAACCTTGGTCGCGGCGGCGCAGTCGATGCTTTCGAAGCCGTGATGGCGCAGTTTTGCAACTTCCAATCCAATCAGTTTCTCGACGGTAGCCTTTGCCTCGTGCTCGGCCAGATAGCCACCCAAGATCTGCAACTGCCAGCCGATGCAACCACCCAGACACTTAGAGATAATGTCGAAAAGTTAGATCAGCGAGTCATTGACATTGTGACCGCGATTATCGCAGCGGAATTAGAGCCGATAGTCATTGGCGGCGGACATAACAATGCCTATGGTTTATTGATGGCAACCAAAGCCGCCACTAAACGACCAGTTGCTGCGGTAAATCTAGATCCCCATTCTGACTTTAGACCAAGAGAAGGACGCCACAGCGGTAACGGTTTTAGTTATGCCGCCGCCAGTGGTGCGCTCGCCCACTACCATGTGCTGGGGATGCATGAACTAAAAAATAGCCAACAGACCTTAGAGCAATTAGCGGCCTTTGGCGGTAAATGGCACACCTTTCAGTCGATATGGGTACGTCAGGAGTTGACGCTAAAACAAGCCATTAGCGACATTGTCATCGACCTGAACGCCAGCGGGCTCCCGGTGGCAATTGAACTCGATCTCGACGCTATCATCAATATGCCCAGTAGCGCATCGACAAGTGCAGGAATTCCACTGATTGATGCCCTCTTTTATGTCAATCAAGTGGCACGTAACACCAACGCCTGTTACCTGCATTTAGCCGAAGGCGCGCCGAGTTGCCACCCTGCTGGCATCGAAGCTGGACGCCGTGAAACCGGGCAGAGTATCAGTGAATTGATCTATTCCTATATCCAAGGACGTACTGCTCAACATCCCTTGGGCTAATTGGCCTCAGGGAATTTGGCTTATTACTAATATTGTGATGTAATGCTGCGTCAATTTTCTCGAAACTCTGCGCTATGACGCATTTTTTTAAAATGTGAGCGTGGATTATTAACATCGATCACAGAGTGGTCGAGGAATGATTCAGCAATTTGAGTCAATCACTTACACTCGCCATATCAGCAGCAACGCACAGGAACACTAGAGATGTCAGAGGGCACACCAAACAGTACGCATTTCGGTTATAAGACGGTAGAAGCAGAGAAAAAAGCGGACCTAGTCGCCGACGTTTTTCACTCAGTCGCAGCCAAGTACGACATCATGAATGATGTCATGTCTTTTGGTATCCATCGCCTGTGGAAACGTTTAACGATCGAGAGTGCCGGCGCACGCCCTGGCATGAAAGTGTTAGACCTTGCGGGCGGCACAGGTGATTTAACGGCAAAGTTTTCGCACATTGTGGGTAACACAGGCCAAGTTACACTCGCCGATATCAACGAATCTATGCTCAAGGTCGGTCGTGAGAAGTTACGCAATCGCGGTGTGGTAGGTAACGTCAATTATGTTCAGGCGAACGCCGAAGCATTACCATTCCCTGATAACCATTTCGATATCATCACTATCGCTTTTGGCCTGCGTAACGTAACCGACAAAGATGCCGCTATCCGCTCTATGCTACGAGTATTGAAACCCGGTGGAAAACTGCTGGTACTCGAGTTCTCAAAACCACAGCATGAGATCATGCGTAAGGTTTACGATCTCTACAGCTTTAAAATTTTACCTAAGATGGGTGACATCATCACTAAAGATGCGGGTAGCTATGAATACCTAGCCGAATCTATTCGTATGCACCCAGATCAAGAAACCCTTAAAGGTATGATGGTAGAAGCCGGTTTTGAACAAGTTGAATACACTAATATGACCGATGGTGTCGTGGCGCTACATAAAGGTTATAAATTCTAGCAACTGCTCTACAGGCCTCACACAATTAGGTTTAGCATGAAACGTGAAATTGCATTGCTGATCAGTGCGGGGCTTGAAACCGCACTACAACAAGCCGTAAAACAGTCACCCGAAGCGTATGCCAAACAGCATACGCTTCACGGGAAAGTCTTATGTATTCAACTGACCCAGCTCAATTCGCCGATTTATCTTTTATTTGCCAAAGAGATCCAAGTCTTTGGTCAATACGATGGCACGGTCACCACCAAGGTCGATGCCGACCTAACCACCCTCTATCGCCTGAGTGAAGGTGCCAACCTCACCGAGTTAATTAAGCAAGATAAGCTTAAACTCGATGGCGACCTCAACCTGCTACAAAGCTTTAGCCATTTTATGCAGCAGATAGAGTTTGATTTTGCCGAGCCGCTATCGCGCTATATCGGTGATGCGCCGACCCATATACTGCTCCAAGGCGCAAAGCAGCTAAAACAAGAACTCACCACCGTCTTTCGTAAGAGCCGTGATCATATAGGTCAACTCACTGTCGAAGAATACCGTTTGAGCCCGCATAAAATCGAATTTATTCATTTTGGTGATAGAATCGAGCAACTCAAACAAGACACCGACGCCTTAAGCCAAAGGATTGATCGACTTATTAGTGGGGCAAACAGGACCAAATGACACTCAAAAGCATTCGACGCGCATACCAAGTCATTAAAATTGCACTTAATTATGGTCTTGATGACCTTATCCCATCAAAGTTAAAACCTTTGTATTTTCGACTCCTGCGCTGGAGCTTTTTCTGGTTAACCAACAAACATAAAGATAAAGTCGGTGGCGAACGTTTAAAGCTGGCGATGCAAGAGCTAGGTCCTGTCTACATTAAGTTCGGCCAAATGCTGTCGACCCGTCGAGATCTGCTTAGCGATGAGTGGGCCGAAGAGCTAGCGATGCTGCAAGATAGGGTGCCACCGTTTGATTCTGCCATTGCCAAGGCTCAGATAGAAACAGAACTAGGCTGCCCTATCGACACTTATTTCGATGATTTTGACGAAACGCCACTGGCCTCTGCGTCGATATCTCAGGTGCATACGGCAAAGCTGAAATCTAACGGTGCTGAAGTGGTGCTCAAGGTTCTAAGACCCAATGTCGAAGACAAGGTACATGCCGATCTTCAGTTAATGACTCAGAGTGCGCAATTCCTTGAGATCTTGTTAGGCCAAGGCAATCGATTACGCCCAGCAGAAGTGGTAGAAGATTATCGCACCACCATCGAAGGTGAACTCAATTTAAAACTCGAAGCCCTTAATGCGATAAAGCTGCGTAACAACTTTATCGATTCAAACGCCCTGTATATCCCTTTCATGTATGAAGAGTTCTGCTTTACGCGCTTGATCGTCATGGAGCGCATCTATGGTATTCCCGTTTCAGATAAGGCCGCACTAGAAGCCCAAGGGACCAATTTAAAGCTACTGGCTGAACGTGGCGTCGAGCTATTTTTCACCCAAGTGTTCCGTGATAATTTTTTCCATGCCGATATGCACCCCGGCAATATTTTTATCAGTACAGAACACCCCAATGACCCCTTCTATATCGGTCTCGATTGCGGCATTATGGGCACGCTTACCGAGCAAGATAAACGTTATCTAGCAGAGAACTTCCTGGCCTTTTTCAATCGAGATTACACCCGTATTGCTCAGCTCTATATCGAGTCGGGCTGGGTGTCGGCTGATACCGATATCGTCGCATTTGAACAGGCGATCAAAGTCGTTTGCGAGCCCATGTTCAATAAGCCGCTGGACGAGATCTCTTTTGGCCATGTACTGTTAGAACTGTTTAGAACCGCAAGACGCTTCGATATGGTGGTACAGCCGCAACTGGTGCTGCTTGAAAAAACCTTACTCTATATCGAAGGCTTAGGCCGCCAACTCTATCCCCAGCTCGACCTATGGAAAACCGCTAAACCTTTCCTTGAAGATTGGATGGCAGAGCAGATAGGGCCTATCGGTATGGCTAAAAAGATCAAAAAGCAGTTTCCCTATTGGGCCGACAAACTGCCTGAGCTTCCAGAGCTAGTTTACGACAATCTTAAGATGGGTAAAAACTTCATCAACAGCCAGAATCAGCTGCTCGATCGTTACTTAAAACAGCAACAAAAAACCCATAAAAGTAATTACCTTTTAATCACATCCGCCGTTTTAGTGATCTGTGGCACTATTTTGTTCGCACAAGACGCTACACTATGGGCCTCTTACGGGTCTATCAGCATCGGTGCCATACTCTGGTTACTGGGATGGCGATCTAGGCCAAAGAATCGCAAGTTTTAGCTAGCACTAAATAACCAAAGGTTCATAATAGAACCAGTATTAACTAAGAGTTAAATAAAGAGGATCGTTTCATGGGTGGCATTAGTATTTGGCAACTTCTTATCATTGCTTTGATTGTCGTTTTGCTTTTCGGAACAAAGAAACTACGTTCACTTGGCGGCGACTTAGGTGGCGCAGTGAAAGGCTTTAAGAGCGCCATGTCTTCTGAAGAAGAAAAGAAAGCGCTTGAAGACAACACAGCAGAAAAAACCGCTCAGACTGACGAAAAGAAGACTGAGTCCAAGGATAAAGAACAGGCGTAACTCCTTATGTTCGACGGTATCGGCTTTATGGAACTACTGTTGATCGGCGTTTTGGGGCTAGTAGTTCTTGGCCCCGAAAGACTCCCGGTTGCAGTGCGTTCAATTTCAGGCTGGATCCGCGCCATGAAACGCATGGCCAACTCAGTAAAAGATGAACTAGAGCAGGAGCTTAAAATTGAGCAACTGCATTCAGACCTGAAAAAGGCTGAGAGCCAAGGGCTTAAAAATCTTTCTCCTGAGTTACAGGATTCAATCGATCAATTAAAAGAAGCAGCCCAATCTGTTAATCGTCCTTACAAGGTTGAAGATATTGCCAGTACTGAAAGTACCAGCGAAACATCGACACCTAAAGAGACCAATACAGCTAAGGCGAGCAATTCAACCGAAAAATCTGACGGGTAATCCATGTCGCAACAGCAACCGTTAATTAGCCACTTGCTTGAGTTACGTAATAAGTTACTTAAAGCCATTGGTAGTGTGCTTTTTGTGTTTATTTGCCTTGTCTATTGGGCAAACGATATCTATCACTATATGGCAACGCCCTTAATGGATGCATTGCCAGAAACCAGTAGCATGATCGCAACGGATGTTGCGGCGCCCTTCTTTGCTCCATTTAAATTAACATTAGTGTTGGCCTTCTTTATCGCTATTCCCTATGTGTTATTTCAAATCTGGTCTTTTATCGCACCAGGCTTATATAAACATGAGAAGCGCTTAATGTTGCCACTGCTAACCAGCAGTACACTCTTGTTCTATTTAGGTGTCGCATTTACTTATTACATTGTTTTCCCTGTTGTTTTTGGTTTTTTTACCAGCGTAGCGCCAGAAGGTGTTCAAGTAGCTACCGATATCAGTAGTTACCTTAGCTTTGTACTAAAGCTATTTTTTGCCTTTGGTTTAGCATTCGAAATCCCTATTGCGGTGATATTGCTCTGCTGGGCAGGGGTCACAACACCAGAAGAGCTCAAGAGCAAACGCCCCTATATAGTGGTTGGAGCATTTGTCATCGGTATGCTGCTCACACCACCAGACATCATTTCACAGACCATGTTAGCGGTACCTATGTTGATATTATTTGAAGGGGGATTGATTGCTGCTCGTTTCTACAGTAAAAAGGACTCTGAAGAAGACGATGAGCAGACCGAACAGGATCAACCTGGCCAATAAGGCATGCTAATAAATCAAATGACAGCTACCCATGAAGGGTAGCTGTTCTTATTAGCCATTCACTTGGCGCTCACAATAATAAAAGGAACTCTTTATGCGCTTAAGTTATTTCAAAGGCCTACGTTGGATAGCGATACCAACTTTATTCATCTCTCTGCATGCTTTCGCAGGCATAGAACAACAACTCGCTAATTGCGCCGCAATAGGCGATAAGCTCGATAGGCTGATTTGTTACGATAATCTCGCTGCAAACGCCTCAAATCACAATGCCAATCGACCTATTCAAGCTCCGGTGTCAAAACCCGTTCCTGCACCACAAGCTCCGGTAGTCGCTACCGCAGCCATTACTGCAGAAGAAAGCTTTGGTAAAATGCCTAAAGAAGCTCCTGCACAGGTCACCAAGCTTGATATGAAGGTAACTTCAGTCTCTAAAGATGCCTATGGCGCACTCAAAATTGGTTTTGAAAATGGCCAAGTTTGGAAACAAAAAGATAATCGCCGTTTCAAGCTAAAAGCAGGTGATACCGTTTATATCGAAAAAGGCGCGTTAGGTTCGTTTATGCTAGGTAAAGAAGGTATCAACACGACAATACGGGTTAAACGTCTCGATTAATGCCAAGTTACATAGACATCGCTGTTAACTTAGTTGGCAGCGCTCTAGAAAAAGATCTCGATAACGTTATCCAGCGAGCGGCGGCCCAGAGGGTTTCGCCGCTTATTGTTATTGGTAGTAGCTTGGACGAAAGTCGCCAAGCCATACACTGCTGCCAGCAATACCCCAAATCTTTATATACGACCGCAGGGGTTCATCCACATCATGCCAGCGAGTGGCAAGCATCGAGTGTTGAACGCCTAACCCATTTTGCCCAACAACCCAATGTTGTCGCCATAGGCGAATGCGGCTTAGATTACAATCGTGATTTTTCCCCTAGGCCAATGCAACGCATAGCATTTGCTGAGCAGCTGGCTCTCGCAGCCCGACTGAATATGCCGGTTTTAATGCACGAGCGCGACGCACACGACGATTTTGTCGAGATATTGCAAGAATACCGACCTCATCTAAAAGGTGCATTACTGCATTGCTTTACAGGCAACCGACAAAGCTTAGAGCGTTATATCGAACTCGATCTTCACCTTGGTATCACGGGTTGGGTTTGCGATGAGCGACGCGGTGCCGAACTGGCCTCATTAGTTGGTGATATTCCGGCTAACCGCATTATGATTGAAACAGATAGCCCCTACTTGCTGCCGCGCAGCATGCGACCAAAACCCAAGTCGAGTAAAAATGAGCCGCAATATTTACCTTATATCAGTCAATATCTTGCGTCATTGCGAGGCCAGTCGGCTAACGAGTTTGCGGCGCAAGCTTATAATAATAGTTGTGAGTTTTTCGGTTTAAAGGCGGCTTATGAACCGATTTAGCGCACTGATTTTGCTGATATTCCTCTGGGGGCTCTCAAGTTTTGCTCATGGCGAGTCCTTGCTGGCTGTCAATGATGAGCAATCGATAAACCTGTCGTCTTGGCTGTACTATGTGCAAGACAGCGAGCTTAAACAAATTGACGATGTCATTAACCTCAACTCCAGCCGCTGGTCACGGATTGAGTCGAAATTTAACCAAAGATTAGCCGTCGATCCATTTTGGATAAAAATTAGTTTATATAATGCAACCGAACATAAGATACGTCGCTATTTATCGTTAGCCAATCCCCATATAGACAAGATTAGCCTTTATCATCTTCAACATGGTCAAGCGCCAATACACATAGAGATGGGCGACAGCTATCCCTTTTCTCAGCGCCCTATTGCCCATAATAACTTTCTATATAAGTTCGATTTAACACCCCAAGTCTTACATACCTTCTACGTTCGGATAGAAACCAAGGGGAGTGCCAGCCTGCCTTTAAGCCTGCTATCACCCGAGCAATTAGTAAAAGACACCGAAAACGAATCACTATATAAAGGCTTTCAATTAGGTGCGCTGGTAGCGATAGGGTTGTTCAGCCTGTTTATTGCATTAACCACGCACTCTTACAGTTATAGCTATTACTCTGGCTATGTACTGAGTGCCACACTACTAGTTGCAACTTTGCAAGGGCTCTCATTTAGATACATTTGGCCAAACTATCCCTTAGTCCAGCCAATTCTTATACCAGTATTAATCCCTATAGCATTGACGTTTGTTTTAATGTTCTCTGAAAAAGTATTACAGCTTAAATACCATAATTTACGTATGTTGAGGATATGTCGTTATAGTGCGGCAACGGTTTTTGGTCTTACCCTAGTAACGCCATTTATTAGCTATTCTGTTGCCCTAAAGATTAATATCCTAGCAGTCCTGATTACCACATCACTACTCATGGCTATTGCCCTAATACTCAGTTTACGTGGGCACAAACTAGCAAGACTCTACACCTTAGCCTGGTCTGGTATGTTAATCGGTGCCTTCATTACATCAATGATGTACTTAGGAATGCTACAGCTACCTATCATGCACCAAACTCCTATCATGATTGGCTTGAGCTTTGAGATCATCTTTATGGCTGCCGTATTGGCCATTCGCTACAACGATGAACGTAAAGCTAAGTTAAAAATACAGCAAGAAGCGCTCAGACAATCACAACGCCTCCGTCAAAGCAAAGAAGATGCATTGAAAATTGAGGCCAACGCTAATGAACTACTCGAACAGATGGTACAGGAACGCACATTAGAACTTGAGATCGCACTTCGAGAATTAAATGAAGTTAACCAGAAACTTACTGAACAAAATACTGTCGATAGTCTCACTGGCGTAAAAAATCGGGCGGCATTCGATAAACGCCTGCTTGCTGAGGGCCGACTGAGTCGACGCCAGCAAACACCACTAGCGGTATTGATGATCGACATTGATAGATTTAAAGCAATCAATGATACCTACGGCCATTTAGCGGGTGACCACGCATTAAAGTTAATTGCGCAAGCATTAAAGCAGAATTTAAGGCGCCCAAGTGATCTAGTATCACGTTTCGGGGGGGAAGAGTTTGCTATGATATTGCCAAATACCTCGCAGGAAGGTGCTCTCAACGTGGCTGAGCAAATGCGTGAGACGGTTTTCCAACTGCCACTAAGCTGGGAGCAAAATGCAATACCGCTCACTATCAGTGTGGGCCTCTACGCCGAAGTAATTACCGACGATCAAGATATCAACTTATTGGTCGAGCGAGCAGATAAAGCACTATATCGTGCCAAGAATGGCGGGCGTAATCGCGTTTGCGCATATACGCCCGAACTCGAAAAATAGACAACATAAAACTTAAACAACTGCACTATGGCAACCTCGCCAATCCAAAGGTGTGAGCTGTTAAAGTCAGCAACCCTAAATTAGGAGTCGAATGTGAACATTATTACCAGTGCTTTTCCTCAGCGCAGAATGCGCCGCATGCGTAAACATGATTTTAGCCGCCGTTTAATGGCCGAGAATCAACTTTCGGTTAATGACTTAATCTATCCAATGTTTGTCCTCGAAGGAAATAATCGCACTGAACAAGTTGCCTCTATGCCAGGTGTAGAGCGTTACTCAATCGACTTGTTACTAAAAGAAGCCGAAGAGTTGGTTAAATTAGGTATCCCACTGATCGCATTATTTCCTGTCACGCCGGCAGAGAAAAAGTCATTGATGGCGGAAGAAGCCTATAACGCCGATGCTTTAGCGCAACGCGCGGTACGAGCATTAAAAGAGGCATTCCCAGAGCTAGGGGTAATGACTGACGTAGCGCTAGATCCATTCACGACTCATGGCCAAGATGGCATCATCGATGAAGAGGGTTACATTCTCAACGACATCACCACCGAGATCTTAGTTAAGCAAGCGCTTTCCCATGCCGAAGCCGGTGCTGATATTGTTGCTCCGTCAGATATGATGGATGGCCGTATCGGTGCGATCCGTAAAGCGTTAGAAGAAGCAGGTCACGTTAACACTCAGATTATGGCCTACTCGGCTAAATACTCATCAAACTATTACGGTCCATTCCGCGATGCGGTAGGCTCAGCGGGTAATCTAAAGGGGGGCAATAAACACAGCTACCAAATGGATCCAGCTAACAGTGATGAAGCACTTCACGAAGTAGCTCTCGACATCCAAGAAGGCGCAGACATGGTCATGGTAAAACCTGGTATGCCATACCTTGATATCGTTACTCGTGTTAAACGTGAGCTAGCAGTGCCTACTTTCGCTTATCAAGTAAGTGGTGAATACGCCATGCATATGGCAGCCATTGAGAATGGCTGGTTAGCAGAAAAAGCCATTGTGATGGAATCACTACTTTGCTTTAAGCGAGCTGGTGCCGATGGTATTTTAACTTACTTTGCTAAACGCGCAGCTCAGTGGTTAAAAGAGAACGACAACAGCTAAGCAGTTAACTCTGTAGCAAGAGAAGCCAGTGATATTGTCACTGGCTTTTTATTGGCTGTTCAACAAACTAACTCGCCTCTTGTAACTGCAGCTCTCCATTTAAATTCGCAGCCTCAATAATAGACTTAAATTGCTGCGGCTCATCGAGCACTAAGTCGACCCTATTCACCCACTCTGTTAACTGCCCCATTGCGCCCATATAGACTTGAGGAGAGGTAAACATAATTCGAGTATTACTCACTCCTCTACCGAAACTTAGATCTTGCTTGTCTCGCTGTGCACTGCCATCGAGTAATTCCACACCTGCAATACGATTGGGTTCGACAACTAACATTCCCCAAATACCATGATTTAACACCAGCTTGTCATCGATGAGATAACAACTATAGTGCCGCGCAATTCGGTGGTTTGCACAGAGTAGCACCGCACCATAGGCGATAAACCCAGCGGAAAATAGTGCCACTAATTCACTCCAATCGACTAAGACGAAATAACTGCCTATCGCAAAAGCCATCAACGCCATGATCAGCGACAGCAGATGCCAACGGCTCGAAGATAAGGAGGTAATATGTGCAATTGCGCCGACATGATGCCGAGAAAAATAACGAATGGCGTAATACCAACTGGCAGGCTCGGTCGCCAACATATATCCCAAGGTGAGCTTCTTATCATCCTGAACTTGGGGTCTATCTGAGCTGTCTGTTGCAAACTGTGGTTGCGAAGGATTGGCGCCATATTGATTTATCGCTGTGAGCCGCGGATCGCCTTTGGCCGATCTCGCTTGCCACAGCCCCCTCGCAATACTCACGATTAGATACAGTTCAATCGCGAGTAATACGGCAATAATCGGAAAGCGCAGCCAGGCGATAAACTCAAAGTAGCTCGCAATCTCCGCCGGAAAACTAAGACGTGCCATCAGGCTGCTGAGACTAAAAATGATAAGTAGCTTCCATAACTTTTGACCAGATACTTTGATGATGGCTATCCAATAGCCGAGTGGTAAAACAAGGAAGTAGATAACAGAAAATACACTTAGCCGAATCAGTGCACTAGGTTCATCTAAACTCGCGGGAAGATAAGTAAAGCCAAGACTGTAAGCCACAACGGCGGATAACAGAAACAACAAACGATATTTAACACTTCGCCTCATAGAAGGCTCCCTGTGTAATGTTATTTATTTGTAAATAACATATGGGGGAGTCGACGCTGGTTTCAACCTCGTGGCGTTAATTTAAGCCTTTTAAGGCGAAGATTTTTATATGAAATTAAGCCCGTAACAGAGCTAAATTGCCGAAGACTGCTTCTCATTCTCAGCTTTTTGCTCCATTAAATCGGCAATTTGGGCAGACAACACCGCGATTTCGGTTCTAATCTGAGCTCGACGCTTTTCGGCCGTTTCACTTTTATCGTTAGCTAAGGCCTTAAGCTCTTGCTGAAGTGCTTTTATTTTCTCTTTGCGCTGTTCAATCAGCTCATCAAGGGAAGGCTTATGGGATTTGTCGCTAGCTGCCGCTTGCTGAGTTTCTTGCATTTCATTGACTCTAGCGTGCAATGCACCACCAAGTTCACTAGCCAACGCTTGGCGACCTTCACTAGAGATAGAAACTTGACTGCTTTCCTGACTGGATGCCACGACAGCTGAGGCAGCCGTTTCTTTCACAGCCACTAAATCTTTCGCAACTACAGTTAATCGGCTCAAACTTGTTGGGCCAAGGCTTTGCTGGTTTATTCCTTGAATGTTCATACTGCCCTTCCTTAACGAGCAACTTGTGCTGAGTGATATTAATATTCATCGCTTCTATTCATCGGCCAATGACTAAAATGATTTAGTTAATTGATGAGCCATGTCGTCAAGAAGTCACAAACCAGCGATTCAAACTAAATAATCGACACCCAAAGCGACAAACAATGCCAAACCAGCCCAGTTGTTATTGAGGAAAGCTTTAAAACAGGGGGCTCTTTCACGAGCAAAAATAAGCTTTTGCTGATACAAACTGAAACCGATAAAAGTCATGATCCCAAGACCGAATACTAAGCCGCGATCCGCACTCAGCCCCGCCATGATAAAACATAGCAGTGCCGCTAATTGAAACAGTCCAATGATCTGCCGATCAAAACGACCAAATAATATGGCCGTAGATTTGATCCCCACCTTTAAATCGTCATCACGGTCGACCATGGCATACATGGTGTCGTAGGCCACGGTCCAGCACCAATTAGCGGCAAATAACCACCATGCCTCTATTGGTACGCTGCCCGTTTGCGCAGCATAAGCCATAGGGATAGACCAACTCCACACGACCCCAAGGAACATCTGCGGCATGTTAGTAAAGCGCTTAGTAAAGGGGTAGATGATAGTCAAGATGATACCGACAACCGATAACTTAACCACCAAAGGGTTGAGCATCAACACTAAGCCAAAGGCAAACAGTCCCAACACAACAAACAAGCTCAAGGCTTCTTTTACTGTCACTTCTCCGCTCGCTAAAGGCCGAGACTTGGTACGGTCCACGTGAGCATCTAAATCTCGATCGGCATAGTCATTGATGATACAGCCACAGGCACGCATCACGACTACACCAACAATGAAGATAATCAAAACGTTTAAGTCTGGCATGCCATCGGCGGCTAAGACTAAAGCCATTAAACAAGGCCAGAGTAACAACAAAGTACCTATGGGACGGTCCATGCGAGCAAGACGCAAATAAACGTCAAATTTATCCCTAATGTTCATATGATGAGGCTCTCCTAAAATACCACTTAGCCTTTAATCGATTCTTGTTATACAGGCAGTATGGCTAACATAATACCACTTTCGCCCCTTTCTATTGCCACAGCGATTAGCATTTTTCCAAGCGAGCAAAAGCAATTTTTAAACGCTTGCGTCCAACATCGTCAAAATTCACTTCGATAACGGCCTGCTCACCAGTACCCTCGAGATCGATCACTTTGCCTTCGCCAAACTTAAAATGCATCACTCGCTGACCAAGGCTAAAACCAGAGTCATGACCAGCCACCGCCCTCACTGGGCGGTTACGGCTTTCACTAATGACATCAGAGATCCGGTTAGTAAAGCGATTTACTGGCGCCGTCACTTGCGCCTTAAGGCGGATCTCCTGAACAAAATCACTCGGGATCTCTTTAATAAAACGCGATGGCCGCGCAAAATTTTCACGGCCATAGATACGCCGTGATTCCGCGTAGGTGATATATAACTGTTTCATGGCGCGGGTCATCCCCACATAACAGAGACGACGCTCCTCATCGAGCCTATCGCCTTCATCCATCGCCATTTGACTCGGGAAAATCCCCTCTTCGACACCAGACATGAATACCATCGGAAATTCCAAGCCCTTAGCAGAATGCAAGGTCATAAGCTGCACCGCATCGGTAAAGGCATCGGCTTGGCCCTCGCCAGCCTCCAGCGCCGCATGGGATAAGAAAGCATTGAGCTCGCCCATATCTTCGAGGTCTTCCGGCATCACAAAAGTACGAGCGGCCGTAACCAGTTCCTCTAAGTTTTCTACGCGCGCGCGGGCTTTTTCACCCTTTTCAGTTTCATACATGGTTTTAAGACCAGATGCTTGGATCACATAGTCTGTCATACGATGTAAGGATTGCTCTTCTGTATCTTGTTGCAGCTCAACAATTAGATCCATAAAGCCACGCACCGCGTTCGCGGCCCGTCCACTCAATAGTTTTTCATCGAGTACACATAGACAAGTTTGCCATAGCGTTAACTCTTGCTGACGCGCCGTAGAGCGCAAGATATCTAAGGTTCGACCGCCTATGCCTCTGGCTGGGGTATTGATGATTCGCTCAAATGCGGCATCATCATTTTTATTGCTGATTAAGCGCAGATACCCCATAGCATCTTTAATCTCTTGGCGCTCGAAGAATCGCAGGCCACCGTAAATGCGATATGCCATCCCTTTGTGTAATAACGCTTCCTCCAAAACACGAGATTGGGCATTAGAACGATAAAGAATGGCGCAATCACTTAAGTCACCGCCCATATCTTGCCAGTCCATGATCCGGCCGACGATGAAGCGAGCCTCATCCATCTCGTTAAAGGCACAGTAAACCCCAATTGGTTCACCAGCCTTATCTTCGGTCCACAGTTTTTTACCGAGACGTTCTGGATTATTAGCGATCAATTCGTTCGATGCGTTAAGAATATTGGCGCTGGAGCGATAATTTTGTTCCAAGCGTATCGTCTGTGCGCGAGGAAAATCGTCTAAAAACTTATGTAGGTTCTCCACCTGTGCGCCGCGCCAGCCATAAATAGACTGATCGTCATCACCCACGATCATCACATTGGCCGTATTGCCAGCAAGCACGCGGATCCAGGCATACTGAATCGCGTTGGTATCTTGAAACTCGTCGACGAGAATATTTTTAAATCTGTCTTGATAATGCTCTAAGATATGGGGCTTATTGAGCCATAACTCGTGAGCCCGTAATAAGATTTCGGCGAAATCGACAAGGCCAGCACGATCGCAAGACTCCTGATAAACCTGATAAATTTTAAGTAAGTTTTGCTCGATAGGGAAACCACCCGCATCGATATGCTTTGGGCGTAAGCCTTGGTCTTTCTTACCGTTAATATAGCCTTGAGCCTGACGCGGAGGATACTGCTTCTCATCGAGATTGAGGCTCTTAAGAATCCGTTTAATCAGCCTAAGTTGGTCGTCAGAATCGAGAATTTGGAAACTTTGAGGCAAGTTGGCATCTTGGTAATGGGTGCGTAGTAAACGATGAGCTAATCCGTGGAAAGTACCGATCCACATCCGCCCCATGCTACTTCCACTGACTTTTTCAACACGCTCACGCATCTCTGCTGCGGCCTTATTGGTAAAGGTCACAGCTAAAATTGAATAAGGACTCTGCTGGTACTCATGCATCAGCCATGCAATACGATGGGTTAACACTCGAGTTTTACCGCTGCCCGCGCCAGCTAATACCAACATGCTAGATTGCGGCGCGCTAACGGCTTCACGCTGTTTGTCGTTTAAACCATCGAGTAAAGAAGATACGTCCATTCTGCCTCCAAAAAATCAGGCTGGCAGTATAACAGAAGATGTTTCACGGAGCAGTTCAGAATGATAACGTTACAGTCATATAATAAATATCACTGACGTCCTGTCACTTGTACTTTTTAGAAACATTAATATAACATTTAAGGAGGTGCTAATTTTGTCACACTAAAGGTATTTTAATGCAATATAGCTTTGACACTTTTGTTCTAGATATCAATGCACGTGCTCTTTATATCGATGAACAATTAGTTACTTGTGACGAAAGAATAGTTACTTTACTGGTGCTATTGATCGAAGCTTATCCTGACTATTGCAAGCAAACATATCTATTGAATACTATTTGGCCTAACACCATAGTAAG
This sequence comes from Shewanella mesophila, assembly GCF_019457515.1. Taxonomy (NCBI): domain Bacteria; kingdom Pseudomonadati; phylum Pseudomonadota; class Gammaproteobacteria; order Alteromonadales; family Shewanellaceae; genus Shewanella; species Shewanella mesophila. Next base: position 536,021 of record NZ_CP080421.1, on the reverse strand, counting down.
CCACTGGTCTATATCTCGCTTAATTTCCGACACTCGTAAACTATTTGCTAAACTGGGTCTAACCATCCCCCTAATCCAAACATTGCATGGTAGGGGCTATCAGCTATCCCATGAAGTCGCTATAAATCTAATTAAATTAGAAAAAGAAAACATTACTACACCACCACAACACGACAACATGACAGAACCATATAAGCCCGACCGACTAAAAAATGCATCGCTCAAGCCTAGAACTTCACAACACAGAATCTATTTAACATTACTCAGTTTGGGAGTGTTCTGTGTAGCGTTAATTTTGGGTTTTCATCAAGCAAAATCACAACGTCTAAAACTCGCGGAACCACAAAAGGTAAATGCGCGAATTCTATGGGTAGATGACCATCCCGAAAATAATCAAAGAGAACAGAAACACCTCGAGCAACACCACTTCGGCATCTATAATGCAACCTCAACACAAGATGCCATGTTACTACTATCTCTATATAAATATGATGCAATCATCACTGATATGGGAAGAGATCAAGATCCGTTATCTGGTTTAAAGTTCATACAGCTTGTACGAGAGCAAAACATCGATACGCCTATTTATCTCTATACTATTGTGCCATCTGAATCGTTACGTAAAACAGCCTTAACATATGGTGCTCAAGGTATCGCATCTGAGTCTAATGAGCTTTACCAACACTTATTGCCTTGGTTCTGACCGTTCAAAAATCTCGACAACAACAATATAAGCCATTGATATAAATTACTTTCAAAATTTTTCAAACTTTTTTAATAACGACTTTTAATCACCTAATGTATATCTATTACTGGATTATAAATATGGGTTTAGCCACGTTAATTGTGAGTCTCTCCGTATTTATTCATACAGGTACTAATTGCATAATATTAAAAGGACTTTAAAGATGAAGTTTAAACCCACATACCTCACTTCAATTATTGCAGCATCTGTTTTACTCACTGCATGTGGCCAGGGTGACTCAGATGATGATTTAGACGTTGTAACAAATCAACCTCCTACGGTCTCAGTAGCTCCGATATCCATTCTAGAAAAAGCGTCTGTATCTCTCTCAGCAACAGCTGATGATATAGATGGCAATATTAGTAGCTACCAGTGGTCAGTAACCAGTGGTCATGGAATCACATTAACAAACGATGCTTCAGCATCAGTTTCTTTTACTGCCCCAGAAGTTGGGCTTGAAGGAGATACTATTGAATTAGAATTAACCGTTACCGATAACGATGGCGCAACGGCATCCACTAAAACCAAGGTAACAGTTAACCCGATCACTATCCCACTTTCCATCGCTGGCTTAGCTACAGACTCCCCGCTGTCAAATGCGACTATATTAGTGAATATAAGCGGTCGTGACGTAATGATGGAAGTGACTACGGACAATGAAGGCAATTACCGAGTAGATCTATCACTAGACGACAGCGAAGCCGAATCAGCAATAACTATTACCGCCAAAGGAAATGGTGAACAAAGTAATGCTGGATTGATCTCTTGGCTTGGCACCGCTGCAAGCCTTAGCGAACAAGCAGGTGAAGATAACATTCTCAATGAAGCTGATAATTTTGGAGTCAACGTCACGAACATTACTACCGCACAATACGCTTTAGCGACGTTTCTAAACAAAGACAAAGCAATAACAGACCAAGAAACGTTCGACCAACTATCCAGTCAACTTAATTATGATGAAGTGATTGCGCTTGCAACGGCTATTAAGGTTGCAATTGACAAATCGATTAACAATGAAAGTTTAGCCCTACCCGACGGGATCAGCGATACTCTCGAATTGGTTAGCAACATAGAATCTGCAAATAGCTATATCCAACAAATAAATAGCAGTCCCGAATACTCAGAGGCGCAACAGGAGATATTCAGTGATGAATCATTAATAGATACAGCCTCTACTTACGAAACGCCCAACGTCTATTATGTTCTCCCTAGTAGTACACTTGAATCAGGTACAGTCTATCTATTTAATACAGATGGGACAGGCTCCATTGGCGATATTGATTTCGAGTGGAAACAGCAAAATGGTACAATTACCACAACGATGATAGCCCCAGAAGTAGGTACGGCTTACGAGTTTGTAGAAATTAACGGCATTACTAAACAAATACAAGTCGAATATTCAACCATAAAACATGAACTAAAACGGGCCAGCTCAAGCAACAGTAAAGATTCTCTCTTTATCACCTCTTATACCAACTTTCATTACCCTAACGGTGAAGTTGAAGATAAAACATCCTCATATACGCGGCTGCAAACCGCGATTAAAGAAAACGGTATATTACCGATTGAGGTAGGCTCTGCAGATACTGCATACGTTCCAACTCCTAGCGAAATGGTCTCCCAAAGCATTACCTCAAACACAGAAATAATAACCCTAAACAGTGATTCCAGCGGGGAGCTTAGATTCTCTGACGACCCTTTTAATTGGCAAAATAGCAACGGAATACTACAACTGAATTTTGCCGACAATTCAACGGCAAGATTTAAGAAAGTACAAACAGGTAACGCTTTAGATTTGTTTGCCTTAGAAGCAAGTGAAGATGGCATCAACTATAGAGGCTACATCGTTGGCCAAGGAAAAATTATCACCGATACCGATCTCCCCTCCTGGGATAGTCTTAGCGTTGCAGGCATATACACATACGATAATGCAACATTCAGAAATGCTTTAGAGACCTATTGGTTTGAGTTACATACAAATGGCGACGCCGAAACCATTAGTACTAATGATTACAATGAAGACGGTGTACTCAGCACAGATGAAGTCAGCATCTGGTATGGAAATTGGCAGATTCGAGACGACGGCTCATTAGTAATACAACGTGTCGGTCGTACCTCTGAATGTCGTTATCCGGACGCATCAAATTGTTCATTATATCATGAGCGAGTTTGGAAACTTGTTGCACAGCAAGGTAATCAATATGGATTACTACATACCCACCATTTCTTCAGTGAAATCGAAAGTCTGAACTATGATAACCGTACAATTTACAAAATAGATGCAGCCCCTGTTGATATTAGCCAAATAGCAACGTCAAAAACCGTAATAACTAAACCAGCTCTCGCTACCCAACACATGAGCCCTAAGTTCTCAGCACTCGAACCATTTAATTAACTCATTATAGATGTAAAAAGACAGCCACCTTTAATGGTGGCTGTCTCACTACTTGTTTTGAGATAGACTAGTCTTTGCTCTCTTCTAAGCCCATACTGTCCATCCAGTGTTCAAAATCCATCATATTGCCTGGCAATACGATCTTGCTGGAATTATTACTTAAGCCATCAAACTGCTGCAAATACTGAGCACCGAGTTGCATCCGCACCACATTTTTACCGCCTGGCGCCGCAATAACCGCAGCCATTCGCTCGATAGACTCAGCGGTCGCTTTCGCGATGGCTAAGATCTCTTCCGCCTTACCTTCAGCCTCATTTATACGACGCTGCATTTCACCTTCTGAGCGGTTAACCGTTTCTGCCTGTATACCCTCTGAGCGATTAATCTTGCTCTGCTTGTCACCTTCACTTTTAGCTAATAATGCGCGGCGTTCACGCTCGGCGTTGACCTGCATTTCCATCGCATTCTTAACGGTTTCGGGTGGAGTGATGTTTTTTATCTCATAGCGATGCACTCTAATGCCCCACATAGCACCAGCCTGATCCAGTACTTCTACGACCTTGGCACTGATCACGTCCCGCTCTTCAAATGTACGGTCCAGATCTAGAGTACCAATCACCGAACGGGTGGTGGTTTGCGCTAGCTGAATTGCCGCATATCGATAGTCAGTCACACCATAGCTAGCCTTTACTGGGTCAATAACCGAGATGTAGATAACCCCATCCACTTCGACATTCACTTCGTCGCTTGAGAAGCACTCTTGTGGAGGTACATCTATGGTCTCCTCTTTAAGATCATGAACATAGGCGACCTTATCGACAAATGGCACTAAAGCGTGGAAGCCAGCATCAAGCGTCGAATGATACTTACCCAAACGCTCGACGACGCATGCAGACTTAGTCGGCACTAGACGAATTGATTGAAATAATTTAATCAGGAAAATAGCAAAAATGAGTCCCCAAATTCCCATAACAATCAAATCTGTATCGATACCTGCGATCATGAGCGCGCTCCTTTTACTTTCCCAACACTATGTGTCACTTGCTCCATGCCTTCAAAAAAGCCTTCAAGCTTTGCAACTTCAGTCGGTACCACAGAGATATCCGCCTCGTTGAGGATCTTACCTATCTGTACAATAAACTGCTCCTTTAACTGCATGTTCATTGCTTCATTGCCGCCATCGAGAGCTAATGCTTGAGAGACTAAGGTCATCGCTTCTGCTTTCGCCTTTGCGATAATGGCGATCTCATGGGCTGTCCCTTTCGCTTCGTTTATTCGCTTCTGCTTTTGACCTTCAGAAATATTGATCGCCTCTTGACGCTCACCTTCCGACAGATTAATCATCGCCGCTTTTTCGGCGTTGGCTAAAGTGATCTCTGCCCGCTTACGGCGCTCGGCTTCCATCTGCTTTTCAAGCGTATGGATAACCTTGAATGAAGGGGTAATATTCTTAATTTCATAACGCAACACCTTGATCCCCCATGGATCAGATGCCTTATCAATCTCACGAACAATTGACTCATTAAGACTGTCACGCTCGGAGAAGGTCTGACTTAAACTTAACTTACCGATCTCTGAACGCATGGTTGTCTGGGCGAGATTCACTGCCGCACGACGATAATCTTCGATGCCGTAACTCGCCAGTTTGCCATCCATCACTTTTAAATAGACTAAGCCATCAACTTCCAACTGAGTATTGTCTTTGGAGATACAGCTCTGGGGTGGCACATCCAAAACTTGCTCGCGGGTATCATGCCGATAAGCAACACGATCGAAAAATGGAATTAAAAAATGAAAACCCGGCTGGAGCACGGTTCGAAACTTGCCGAGACGCTCAATCACATGGACTTCGCGCATAGGCACAATGAGTAACAGCTTATAGAGAATAAAGAAAACAAATAGTACGGTTAACGTAAAAGCGAACATAAATTACATCCTTTTAAAATGCAGCGCAGCTCAATCCTGCTCTGCTAAAGGTTCAACTACCAAAGCGATATTATCACGACATATCACCTTAACCTGAACACCCACAGGGATCTCAGTGCCATCACCCAATGCTGGCCACTCCGTTCCCTGAAATTCAACCCGTCCCTGCTTTTGCGCTGGACCGATCACCGCCTTGACCAAGGCTCTTTTGTCATAAAGGTCAAACTCCTCATCGGTATTATCGATATGAGAATCACCGCCCACTAATTTCTGAGTGAAATGGCGGAAACCAAGGAGCAAGACGATAGAGGCAATGAACCATAAAGTCATAGACTGGACTAATCCCTCCACGACACCCACGGCTAACGCGCTGGCGACCACAAGGCAAGCAGCACCGAGTAGAACAACAATACCACCTGGTAAGATAATTTCTGCCAACATCAATATGATGCCAATTATCACCCAGATATAGATAGGACTCGAAAACTCCATATTTCCCCCTGAAATGAGAGTATCCATCGATTGACTATATCAGCTCCTTTTTCTTTTTGCGACATATTATGTCAGTCATCGATTCCATCTATCTGTAAACAATTTATGATCCTTTTGATCCAGAGCACTGTTTATGATTTTGGCATAATAGCTAAATCCCTTATACTACTGCGCAATTTGCACTCAAGTACAAAAAACAGTCAACCCAAGTACCATAAAGTACGCGTACTGTTCTATAAATAATACCAATCAAAAATAAAAAGGTAACCGATGAAGAACTACAAATGGCTGGCACTCACTCTACTCGCCGCACAACCAGCAATGGCTGAAGATATGATCCACTGGTGGGACGTAAGTGTTACCGCACTACACGGTACAGATTACGATTTAGCCCCATCAGATAGACAAACCACCATTACTTTAGAGACGGCTGGCGCTTGGAAATATGGCGACTGGTTCGCGTTCCAAGATTTCATTAACTTTAACGGATCTAACGTTAGCAAAGACAACACCACCTATGGTGAAATCTCGCCACGCTTCAGCCTCGGAAAGATATCTGGCAAAGAACTTAAATTTGGCGCGATCACCGACGTGTCGCTAGCATTCACCCTTGAAGAGGGTGAAGGTCCAGTTAATAGCTTCCTTTATGGTATCGGCGTGGACTTTGCTATTCCGTACTTTAGCTATTTTAACCTTAACGCTTATCGCCGGGACGCGATAAGCAGTGGTAACAATAGCGATGGCTGGCAGTTAACGCCAGTGTTTAGAATGGACTTTCCTGTTGGCAGCTCAAACATCGTTGTCGATGGCTTTATCGATTGGGTGTTCTCGGCAGACGATCAAGGCTATGAAGAGAATATCCACGTCAATCCACAAGTTAAGTATGACTTAGGTGAAACCATTTTTGGTGAGCACAAGAAAAATCAGCTGTTCGTCGGTGTCGAGTATGATTACTGGCAGAATAAGTATGGCGTAAAAGGTATCGACCAAAATACCTATTCGGTTATCGCACAATATCATTTTTAATGAATTGTTGATGTAAAAAAGGCGCCTAAGGCGCCTTTTTTACATCAATCAAACTCAAGCTAATTGCAGGGAAGCTTGTTGCTGATTAATTAAGCCATTAATTTCTTAGCGGCTGCAACAACGATAGACACAGCACTCGTCTCTGTCTTCTTCATAGTCACTTCGTCTGGGATCTCTTGCTGTGTACGGTTCACAATCACACCAGCAACACACGCCGCACGCCAACCTTGAGTGGCACACATGGTGAATAGCGTAGATGACTCCATCTCATAGTTAAGCACGCCCATCTCTTGCCACTCTTTCATCGAGCCAGCAAAACGACGCGTCACACGGCCAGATACAGTGTCATAACGCTCTTGTCCTGGGTAGAAGGTATCTGAAGATGCTGTGATACCAATGTGTGGCTCAAGACCCGCTTCACGAGTAGCTTCAACCATAGCGGTAGTACATTCAAAGTTAGCAACCGCAGGAAACTCCATTGGTGCAAAGTGTAAACTTGCACCATCGAGACGCACTGAAGCTTGAGTAACAATAACATCACCCACATTAACCTGTGGCTGAATTGCGCCCGTTGTTCCGACACGTAAGAAAGTATCAACCCCTAACTGTGCCAATTCTTCAACGGCAATAGAGGTCGAAGGACCACCGATACCGGTTGAACAGATCACCAATGGCTTACCATCGATGTAGGCTAGATAGCTGGTATATTCGCGGTGACTTGCAAGGAAAGTTGGATTATCCATTAACTCTGCAATACGCTTAACGCGTTCTGGGTCACCAGGCACGATTGCAAGTGATGCTCCATCCAACATCTCTTTGGTCAGGCCTAAATGAAATACATCTGACATTGTGAAAACCCCTTTCATTTTTGATTATAAAATTCTTCTAATTTGGACTTTAACCTAGTATCCAAGCCATTAAGGTTAACTCGATCACACTTTTCTCGCCAGTAGTTAGATATTTCGTTGTAATCAATTTACCAAAACATTTCATCTACAATAACTGCAAATATAGCAACTGACATCTGCTCTGCCACCTACAGGGCATGATTAATCCATCTCGGTGATCGAGATCAAATAACCGTCAACTCAACGAATTAAATTTACGGACATAAACCTTTAAATAACAGATTGATAAAGGCGAACAACTCAAGCAAGGTCAAAAAAAGACCACAATAGTTCACAAATCAAGCATTAGATTCGCGCTAGGGTGAGTTGGTAGCGAACAAAAAATCAAAATTTGCTCACTTAACACCCTCAATATTTACCACTAGAAAAGGATTTACATCATGTTTCCAGAACATAGAGACCTCATCATCGAACTAAAAACCAAAGATGCTCATTTTCTAATAATATTCATTAAATACAATTAACTAGATAATAATACAAAGGAGCCGGAATAACATATTTCCAGCGACTTGAGCCCAGAAGTGAAAATATTGAAGCAACAGAAATTGCATATTAAAGAGGAGTTACACCAGATCCTTCTGTCCCATCTAAAGTAGACAGAATTCTCTATTCGCCTAATCAGGTAGGGCGTCATGCACGCCCTACCACTTTAAATCTACAACTATAAATCTACGACTATAAGTAATAGTCTTTTAATGGAGGGAAACCGTTAAAACACACTGCAGAATAAGTTGTGGTGTAAGCACCAGCAGTCAACCAATACATACGGTCGCCTATCGCCAAATCCTCAGGTAACCCATAGCTATAATGCTCATACATGATGTCGGCACTATCACACGTCGGCCCAGCGATAACACACTTATCCAATTCACCTTGACGCTCGGTATAGATCGGAAATTTGATCGCTTCATCCATGGTTTCAATCAGACCAGAAAACTTACCCACGTCGGTAAACACCCAACGCTCTAGCGCTGTATGGGACTTTTTACTAATTAACACCACTTCGGATACTAAGATACCCGCATTAGATAATAGAGAACGCCCAGGCTCTAAAATTATCTCGGGCAGTTCATCACCAAAATCCTCTTTTAAAAAATGAGTGATCTGCTCAGCATACATAGCAAGTGCATTGGTTTTATCGAGATAATTAGCAGGGAAACCACCACCAAGGTTAATCATCTTCAGCTTGATGCCATGTTCATCGTTTAAACGATCGAAGATGCTTTTCACCTTACCAATTGCCGAATCCCACGCACCAATATCTCGTTGCTGTGAGCCAACATGGAAAGAGATCCCATAGGGTTCAAGCCCTAACTCTTTAGCCAATACCAGTAGTTCGTATGCCATCTCATTTTGACAACCAAATTTACGTGATAGTGGCCAATCTGCGGTATGAGTACCTTCGGTTAAGATACGCACATAAACACGGGCACCTGGCGCTTCTTCGGCTAACATGCGCAGATCCGCTTCTGAATCAGAGGCAAACATACGCACGCCTCTTTCAAAAAACGCGCGCACATCTTTACGTTTCTTGATGGTATTTCCGTAACTCACTCTATCTGTGGTCACACCAATATTAGTGACCATATCGAGCTCATAAATAGAGGCGATGTCGAAGTTCGCCCCTTTGTCACGTAACAAAGACAAGACTTCAGCTGCGGGGTTGGCTTTTACTGCATAATAGACACTGGCATAAGGAAAGTTATCCACCATGTCATCATACTGCTTTGCAATAATCTTGGTGTCTATCACGACAAACGGTGTGGGTTTGTCCTGAGCAAACGATTTAATACGCTCAAAGGTGTCCGAGTCATAATACTCATTAACATCAATCGTTTGAAATTGGCTCATCTCGCCATTATCTCCGTAGCAAAATAAAAGTAGTGTCTTGTGACATGATTAAAAATCGATGCGAAGTAAACGCTATTTTTAAGATGATAGCAATGAATTTTTATGCTTTAAAAGTAATTTTTTATCTTCAAAAAACAAGAGGGGGATTGATAGAAAAAAAGCACTTAATAAACAGATTTTTAAACGTCAGCTTAACAATAGATCATGCTGGGCATTGCACCCAGCATCACGAGTTCAATCTCATTTGATAGCTTCAAGTAAGGCATCACTGGTTTCAACTCGAGTCACGTTGATAATTTTAAGCTGTTGTAAATGGATAACCGTTGCGGTTTCTTTATCCCCAGGCCACAATTTTGTTGGCTCGCCTTCTCTATCTAATGCGATATTAAAAGGAAGATCTTGCATTTGTGGCACAGCCACAAACTTAGCAATTAACGATGGCATGCCACTAATATCTGCGACGTAAACGAGCTCTTTTGACCGCTGTTCTTCAGGGAGTGACTCGAGCGCTCCCTTGATGATATCGCCACCTTTCATGCCCCTGCTAAATAGTACAACTCGCGTCTTATCGGTCACGCTCAGTACTTTATCATGCTGATCTTGTAGCGAAATAGCATTTACACTATCGCCTACGACTAAACTGCTTGCTTGTACACTTATGCACGTAAACAAACTTAACGCTAATATGATTGCCTTCATAACACTCCTTATAAACTCATCGCCTTTGGACTATAACTTAACCCTGTCCCATTCCCTTTAAATTGTTAGTCATTGCTTGAAGTAACTCACGCATTAGCCTCAATTTAAGATAGTTAAAGATAACTATTATCAAGCTATTGAATATTAAGTAACATATGCAATACAGCTGATCCCTATCAAGGATAGTAATATGAACGAAAATGGCCTAGAGCAGGAGCTTGCTCAACTACAGAACGTCTATAACTTATTGACCGAATTTCTGGTCAAATATAGTTTCCAACTGATCGGGGCAGGCCTTATCTTTCTGCTCGGACTCTGGGTTGCCAGCAAGGTTTCTAATCTTGTAGCTAAGCAGTTTGAAAAGCACAAGATCGATATAACCCTAAGTAACTTCGTCTCCAATTTGGTGAGAATACTGATTGTCGTCATGGTGGGGATCATCGCACTCGGCAAGCTGGGCATAAGCATTACCCCTATGGTTGCAGCAATAGGCGCAGCATCTCTTGGAGCCGGTTTAGCATTGCAAGGTATGTTGTCGAACTATGCAGCAGGTGTCACCATTATCGTTACTCGCCCCTTTGTCGTCGGTAACACGATAGAAATTAAGGGGGTGAGCGGTGTGGTAAAAAACATCCATCTTGGCCTTACGCAGCTCACCAATGAAGAGGGAGAGGTGATCAATATTCCTAACAAGCATATTGTCGGCGAGATCTTGCATAACTCGTTTGAGTACAAGCTGGTTAACATCCAATTCAATGTCAGCTATAACAGTGATGTTAATCAGGTTATTGCAATTGCAAATAATGTATTGACCAGCAATGAAGAGGTCAACTCAGAACGTCCACCACAAGTGGGAATTAATGGCTTCAATAGTATTGGCATAGAGATAGGCCTGCGCTACTGGGTACCGACTCAGAGTTACTACCAAAATAAATATCAGATTAATTTGAACTTGATGAACGCAATGCAACGAGCAGGCATTGATATTCCCTGCCCAGTGCGCGAAATTCATATCGAAAAGTAGCAGATAAAATCAGCCAGTGAGCCAAGTTCATTTCCCTTGGCTCACTTATAAACCTCTTTGCCACTCTTGGCGTAATGGCACCATACCTTGTAGCGCATGTTCAACCTGCGATAGTAGTTGTGGCTTATCCCTGCCTAACACACCTTTGAGCACTAGATAATTCGACGCATGATCGGAGCGAAAAATCGTTTTATCTAACTCAAGATGGCTAAGCAAAGTATGCATCTCACTCAACACTCCCCGTTGATCTGGCAGATTAAATTGACCATCGAAGCGGTTATCCATACGCTCTGTCCCTAAAGGTAAAGTCACCACTAAGGTCGACAGATAATCAGGTTGTGCGGCGTTCATTAACTCAGCCGAATTACGTGCATGTTGCTGTGACAACTCCACCCCACCTAAGCCATTAAGGATCATCACCGAAGATTTCATCCCGGCCTTGCGAATTCGCTGTAGTGCCAGCAGAGAGGATTCAAAGGTTTCACCCTTTTCGATACGTGCCAACACTTGATCATCACCACTCTCACAACCCACATATAACAAACTTAAGCCTAACGCTCTTAAACGAGATAGCTGATCATCGGTTTTATTTTTAAGATTACGCGGCAGACAGTAACTGCTAATACGCGTGACTTGTGGGAGGTGTTCTCGGATCAATAAACAGATAGCTTCTAAACGCTTAAAGGGAAGGCTCATGGCATCACCATCGGCAAGAAATACCCGAGATACATCCACAGCACTTCGCTCGACCTTAAGGATATCGGCCTCTATATCATCGAGTTTTGTTGCCCTAAACTGCTTCTGGGGCGCGGTATACATATCGCAGAAACTACAACGATTCCAGCTACAACCATTGGTCACTTGAAGGATAAGCGACTTCCATTCCGACGGCGGCCTAAAAACAGGCTCAATATAATTAATCATCTTTTCCTTCCATCAAAAATGCATAAAATGTGAACACCCTCATGATTTTTACCTTTCAGATTGTTTCTCGATGCAGAAATTGATCTCGTTCAATAAATATTCAGTTACGTGTAAATAGAATGACTGACGTTAATCTAATTAAGATTAATCTGTTACTTCTGCCTGGCGCTGTCAGTGCAACGTGAAAAATGGGCTGCATCGGCCTACATATGTAAAGATAATAACATGCAAATAGCACAACAACTGCAAGACAGGCGAGGGAACGTCCTGCATCATGATGAGCATTGGAGCTCGATGAGTGCGGAACAAAAAATGGCCCTTTATAGCCTGCACCGATATGGTTATCGGCTTTTGTTTGTTCGCCATTTGCCTTCGGGTCCTCTAGCGATTATCGCGCAACAACACCAACTATCAACCATAGATAGACACGGTGATGTGAACCATAATCCTAAGATCTACTTACGGGATTAACACTCAGTTATTTGACGAGTGTTTAATCGCTTATAAGGCGAAATTGCCCAAACATAAAGGAGCACATATTGTACTCCTTTTTATAGGCTGACTATCTGTTCTAGCTTAACAACATATCCATATGAGGAATTCCGTCCTCAAGATAGACCTCCGATACCTGTAAAAAACCTTGTCTTCGATAGAAATCGGCTAAATATTCTTGCGCGCCGATCTGAATGTTAGCATCGGGCCAATGTGCTCTCGCTACCGCAATGGCATTTTGCATCAGCTGATGCGCAACACCACCACCACGAGACATTTCCGCCACGACTACTCTACCGATACTGGCATCAGGATAACTCACACCTGGCGCAAGTATACGAGCATAGGCAACAATACGTCCTTGTTTGTCACAACCTAAGAGGTGCCTTGTATCCGATAAAAGGTCTTTGCTATCTAACTCTGGATAAGGACAATTTTGTTCAACCACAAACACATCAATTCGTAGTTTTATTAGCTCATATAACTGCTCGATACTTAGCTCTGCAAAGCCATAATCATTCCACTGCACAACCCACCTCCTCCATAGCTAATTGGTTAGTCTACCTGTAATTAGCAATCACAGACAATCCCTAGGGCCTGTTGATCTTTTAAGGGTATTTTTGCAACGAATTGTTGGGTATCTATACAATGACGAAACTTTGTGGTGTCGTTATTATATTCTACATAAAAAGCTGAAAACGCAGTAGAAGTGACCAACAAACGCTGCCCGAAGGGTTCGGCTAAAAACATTTTTGTCTCGAACGAAATTCAACCAGTAAAGCTCAACAGGGCCTAGGATTGCACAGGTTTTCTTATTGCGAGAACCGCAAATACAGCTATCAGTAATAACCCAGAGATCATCAGAAATACATCGTTATAAGCTTGAATATAGGCTTGCTGAATCATGGTCTCCCCCAATAGCGCACTCGCTTGTGCTTGGGCTGTCACAGGATCCGACCCCGCTTGTATAAAAAGCTGTGCACTATTGTTTAAGTACTCATAAGCACTGGCACTCACCGCTGGGATAGTTTGCTTCATATCGGCAAGATGTATTCTGGATTGGGTGTCCACCAAGGTTGATACTAAAGCAATACCAAATGCCCCACCGAGATTACGGATCACATTAAGCACAGTCGATGCAGATGCATTCTCAGACAGACTAATATGTAAGGTTGCGATAATCCCAATTGGCACCAAGATAAATGGCTGCCCTAAAGCCCTAACGATCTGTGAGATCACCATTTGATCCCCCGAAAAATCAAGAGTCATATGGCTATTCATATAGTAGCTTAAACCAAACATGGTAAAGCCAAATGCCGCTAAATAGCGCGGATCAAATCTTTGCATCAACTTAGGCACTAATGGCAACACCAGCAGCTGGGGAAACCCCATCCACATGATCACTTCACCTATCTCTAACGGACTATAGTCGTGGATTTGCGACAAATATAAAGGGATCATATAAATCGCAGAAAACAGCGCCATACCAAGCAAGAAATAAGATACCGTAGACAATGCAAAATCTCGTTTACCGAGTAAGCGCAAATTCACTAGTGGTGCAGGTTTTTTTAGCTGAATATAAATAAACAGCGCAATATTAATCGCAGCGACAATAGCCAGATTCTGGATCAATTCAGAGCCAAACCAATCTTTACGATTGCCTTCTTCGAGCACCACCTCTAGGCACCCCATCCCTAAAGCCATGGTCACTATCCCAGAAAAGTCGGCATTTTTAAGCTTGCCCCATTCAATCGGTTTGTGCTGTAACCCATAAGCTAACATCGACATCACCAATAAACCGGGGGGAACATTGATATAAAACAGATAATGCCAACTAAACTGCTCTGTTAGCCAGCCACCGAGAGTGGGACCTATCGAAGGAGCAAAGGTTGCAGTTACACCAAACAACGCCATCCCCATAGCGCGTTTTTCCTCTGGCAATAACTCCAAAATCAACCGAAAAGCCAATGGAATTAACGCACCACCGAAGAAGCCTTGCAAAGCTCGAAAGGCAATCATCGACTCTAAGTTCCAGGCTATAGAACAGAGTAATGAGGCACCAATAAATGCCGCGGTCGTCCACAGTAGATAACGTCGAACAGAGAGGCCCTGACTAAGCCATCCTGATAATGGGATTGCTATCATCTCAGCAACCAAATAGGCGGTCGCAATCCAAGAGCCCTCCTCTAGCGTCGCGCCTAAACTCCCTTGGATCTCTTTCATCGAAGCATTAGTGATCTGAATATCTAAGATCGCCATAAAAGCACCGATCAAACCACCAAATACCGCAATCCATGAGCGATAGCTACCGCGCTCATAGCCTTGGGGATTAGGCTCTACAGGCTGATGTTCCTCTACGGTAGTCGCAGCGCTCATCGGTTGACCTTAGGGCTACTCGCTATCACAGTATCTTGCTGAGCAACACGGGTATCGACTTTCACCACGGCGCTTAATCCGGGCACGATATTAGTCTGATCATCTAGCTCTAAACGTATCCGCACCGGAATACGCTGAACGATTTTAGTGAAGTTACCAGTCGCATTTTCGGCAGGTAATAAACTAAATTTGGCACCAGAGGCTGGCGATAAGCTATCGATGATACCGTTAAAGGTTTTGTCGGGAAACGCATCAATATTTACCTGCACCAGCTGCCCTGGTTGCATATGTTGGATCTGGGTTTCTTTAAAATTAGCCGTGATCCATACAGCACCATCTGGTACCAAACTGTATAAGGCTTGACCAGGCTGAACATACTGACCTGAAAGCGCTCCTCGTTTGCCTATCACACCTGAGAAAGGGGCTCTAATTTGCGTATCGGCAAGTTGAATTTGTGCCAGCTCTAATCCCGCTTTAGCTAAATTGACTTGTGATTGACTCTGTACCAGGCGAGCATTCAAAACTGCTAGTTCAGCCTGCTTAGCAACCAATGCCGCATTTGATTCGTCTAAATGACCAACTGCTGAGTCAAATGCAGCTTTCGCTTGGTCTACTTCATCTTGTGAACTGTAATTCTTATGTTTGAGCTGGTTGGTTCGCTTAAGTTGTTGTTCCGCCCTCACCTGCTCAGCTTGCGCAGAAGCTACACCCGCCGCAGCTTGGGTAATTAAGGCATGCTGTAGCTCAACTTGCGCGATCAAGGTTTGTAGCTGCGCTTCGCTACTTTGTAAATTAGCTTGGCTTTGATCCACCTTCGCTTGATATTGATTAGACTCTAACGCCGCTAATAACTGCCCTTTTTGCACGTGCTGATTATCGGTAACATCAGTGGAAACCACATAACCAGGTACTTTGACGCTAATATTAGAAATGTCGGCTTCGACATAGGCATTGTCGGTCGATTCAATAAAGCGAACTTGGCTCCACCAATAATACCCACCAGCTGCCATTAGAAGGGCAGCTAGCGGTAACACAACAAATAGTCGACGCTTTGACATTAATACTCCAGTTCATAAAGCTCTTGATTAGTGCTTTATAGTTTACTACTGTCTTACAATGTTTATTAGATAGCCAAGAAATTACCAACTGTTTCACAGGTGTAACAATAGATGGATTTGAATCGTATTCAGATGTTTGCTCAAGTCGTGGAAAAGGGCAGCTTTACCGCCGCAGCAAAAGCGATGGGACTGACCAAGGCAACCGTGAGCCGTAAGATCGCCGAGTTAGAAACCGATTCAGGAGTTCAATTACTGTATCGCACCACGCGGGCACTCAAGTTAACCGAAGCTGGAAGTATCTATTACAATAAGATCCAGCGAATTTTAGCCGACCTACAAAGCGCCGAAGATCAGTTAAGTGCAAGTCAACAGACCATCAAAGGCAACCTGAGGATCGTCTGCCCCATCGAATTAGGACAACTCTTTTTTGGACGTATTTTTGCTCGCTTCTTAGAAGCTTATCCAGACATGACAATCGAGGCTGAGCTAACCAATCGTAAAGTCGACGTTATCGAAGAGGGGATCGATATCCTATTTCAAGTAACCGACATTAACGATAGTCGCTTGCAAAGCTACAATATCCTGCATACCGCAAAAGCATTGATGGCCAGTCCAGATTATTTAGCGCGTTATGGCACTCCAACATCACCCTATGATTTAACCAACCATCGAGCGATTAGATTAAAGTCTACCCATATCGACGGTAGTTGGACTCTCTTTGATGGCAAACAATGGATAGATTTTGAACCTAGAGCCCAATTGACCGTTAACAACGTCACCTTAGCTAGAGAAGCCGCTATCGAGGGATTAGGTATCGCAACCGTCCCAAATTTGGTCGCGCAAAATGCTCTCAGCGAAGGTTTACTCGTTCAGCTATTAGACGATTTTCCCATGGCGCAAACCAAAGTGTCGATGAGTTTTCCCCGCAGAGCATACTTACCTCAAAAATACCGCACCTTTATTGAGTTCTTCTACAATGCCATCTTTGCAGTAAGACAGGATGAAATATTAGAAGTGCCAGATTTTATTACTAGACCCACTAAAACATAGCGTCCAACAGTGACACTTGGCGCTGTTTTGACAAATTCATACGTCAGCTGTGCAAAACTTTCGATAAAGCTGCTAATATTGGGCCAATTTTTTTAGCTTAATGAGATAGATCAAGATGGGAAGAGCATACCAAAACCGCAAAGAATCTATGGCCAAAACGGCTGGACAAAAAACTAGACTTTATTCTCGTTACGGCAAAGAACTCTATGTTTGCGCTAAGAACGGTGGTTTTGATCCAGACGGTAACCTAGCGCTGCGTCAAATGATCGCTAAGGCTAAAAAAGATCAAGTGCCAGCTCATGTTATTGAGCGCGCAATTGAAAAGGCTCGCGGCGGCGGCGGTGAAGACTATGAAACTGCTCGCTACGAAGGATTTGGTCCTGGTGGCGCTATGGTCATCGTCGACTGCTTAACCGATAACGGTAAGCGTACTTTTACCGAAGTTCGCCAAGCATTCGTTAAAAATGATGCCAAACTTGGTGGTCCGGGCACTGTGGGGCATATGTTTGATCATCAGGCTGTTTTTGTATTCGCTGGCGATGACGAAGATGCGATTCTTGAAATGCTCATGATGGCAGATGTCGATGTAACCGATGTCGAGCTAGAAGACGGCATGATCAGCGTATATGCTCCTCACACAGAGTTCTTTAAGGTCAAAACCGCATTAACAGCTGAATTACCTGAAGATACCGAGTTTGTTATGGAAGAGATCACTTTCGTTCCGCAAACCATGACCGAAGTAACCGATCCAGAAATTATCGAGCAATTCGATAAGTTTCTCGCTGCACTAGAAAACTGCGATGACGTACAAAACGTTTACCATAATGCTGAGTTTAAATCGTAACGTCTCGTTATAACGACTTAGTCGCTCAACAAAAAATACTATCGGTTTATTGTCAAAGAACCACGGCAATAGACCGATTTTTTATGTTTGCATGGCCGAAATTTAACCACTTATTTTTGACATCCGCCAACTCGTTGTCACTCTGTAATCCCGCCTAAATTGAACTGCTGTAAAACCCATCAAACTCACGAATATTCGGGGGTTTCGTATAGACTTGAGCTCAAACTAGACTATGCTTAATCGATACTTTTCCCCTATGGATAGCACCATACTAGGGATGAAATATTACAAAAGAGATAGGGAACTTATGATATACACTAAGTCGATATTAGCCATTACTGTAGCCAGCTTGCTAACCGCCTGTGGTGGTAGCGATAGCAATGATACTCCACAGCCAATCACTGGTACTTTCAGCCTAGGCGTGTCGGATAACCCTGCCGATGCCGAAATCGTTAACATCGCCTTTAAACAGGTCGTGCTTAAAGGCAATGGAGAATCACTCTCGTTTGATGTATCCGACAACGGTGAGCTAAAGCATGTCGATCTGCTCCAGTTCCAAGGCCAAGAGGTGGAGACTTTAGTCAGTGGTCAATCTATACCCACTGGTGAATACCAAATGTGTATCTACATGGAAAAGAGCGAAGTCGCTAACGAAGATAGCTCCTACGTAAAAACGGCAGATGGGATTGCAGGGTTAACCACCAATAGTAATGGTAGCTGCGGCGGTGTTGGCGCCGAGGAACCAGGGACTGGACGACTGTTCTTCAATAAATCTTTTACCATTGCTGCTGGTAATAATGCCTTCGTAGCCGAGTTTAACCTTGGTCAAGGCTTGCAAGCGCCTCACGGAAACAAAGACTATTGGACACTTAAGCCCACCGCTGTGCAACTGGTTAACAATGCCGAAGTTGGCGCGATTAAAGGTCAGATCAATGCCAGTGATAGTGAAACGATAGCCAATATAAAAACAGACTGTGAAACAGCTGCTGGCGGGACTGAATATAGCCAAGCCGTGTACCTATATCCAGCAGACACTGCACTGACTGACATGGTGGACTTCCGCCCTGATGCCGACATCACAGCACCACAAGCCGCCCCGATGGCATCAGCCCGTGTCAACGCTATGCTAGACCAAAATGATGAAGTGACTGGCTATGAATATGAATTTGGCTTCGTAACCGCTGGCACCTATAGCTTGGGTTATACCTGTGTGGCTCAAAATGATGATCCTGAATCCGTGAATACACCAGAAGACGCAGAGATGCCTTTCTTTATTCACATTGACGAGCAAACTGTCGAGGTCACAAACGGCACTACCACAGAACGTCACTTTCCTATGGCTTTTGTCCCTGCAAGTTAACACTCAACATATTGAGATATAAAAAAGAGCGCTATTAGCGCTCTTTTTTATTGGAACGTTATGAACAGCAATCTCTGCGCCACCAGTTTTTAGGTAACTTCTCTAACAAGACTTTGAGCATCAATATCGCTAACACCACACCCGAGGTGTAAACGACAGTTGATGGCAATAGACTGT
This sequence comes from Shewanella mesophila, assembly GCF_019457515.1. Classification (NCBI taxonomy): domain Bacteria; kingdom Pseudomonadati; phylum Pseudomonadota; class Gammaproteobacteria; order Alteromonadales; family Shewanellaceae; genus Shewanella; species Shewanella mesophila. The sequence continues at coordinate 516,674 of NZ_CP080421.1, read as the reverse complement.
GTTGTTCGCCAATCTGTGGCATCACCACAAAGCCGAAGCTATCCACCAGATAATTAACAATAACCCCTGACACTAACGCCACACCCAGTACCCCACCTAAGTAACCATACAAGGCGCGTTTACCTAACTCTTTAGTGACAACTCCTAAGGTAGCAATATTGGTTGCAGGCCCCGCTAACATAAATACTAATACCGCGCCCGGTGACACACCTGCCAGCAATAAACCCGCCGCAATTGGCGTTGATGCTGTGGCGCAAATATACATAGGCACAGAGATAAGCACCATAACTAACATCGCCAATATGCCATCGCCCCACTTCGCCATAAAATCACCAGGGACATAGGTTTGTACTAAAGCAGCGAAAAACAAGCCGATCAACAGCCAGATAGTGGTATCACGAACCAAATCGGTGGCGGCGTAATGCAGTCCTTTGGCCATTCTCGAAATAACTGAGGTTCCTTGTAATTCCGAAGCGATATCTTTAGTCGACTCACAGCAGCTCTCTTCTTTATTGGCACTATTTTCTGTGCTGCAACAACTCGCGACGGGCTCGACTTTAGCCGCCTTACTGCTACAACAGCTAGCACTCGCGGTCGCAGGCTTGAGGTCGACCACTGGTTTAGCCGCCATCTCCATCATGCGATTGCTTTGTGCGACTGGACGCATGGCGAGTGGCTTATCCTCTGGAGTTGAACCACAGCTGCTTTTTTCTGCCGCTGTTGTTTTGCTACTGCAACAACTTTTAATTACCGGCTCAACTTTTTTACCGCTACAACAACTGCTCCTTGACTCTTTATCTAATACACTCTTGTCGGCTGCCCTCATAGCAACAGCACTTTTTCCTGCCACAACGGCGCTTTCATCCGCTTCATCGCGTCCGACTAATAGCCCTGCAACAATCGCACTCGTCACCGCAGCAATCGGCCTAACAATGGCCATAAAAGGACCGAGTAATACATAAGACACACTAACCGAGTCGATACCCGTTTCAGGAGTAGAGACTAAAAACGAGGTAGTGGCAGCCTTAGAAGCGCCTGAGCGACGCAGCCCAACCGCGGCAGGGATCACGCCACAGGAGCACAGTGGTAATGGCGCACCTAGAATCGCCGCTTTGACCGTCGCCTTAAAGCCGTGACCACCGAGCTGTTCTTGCATCCAGCTCATAGGCACAAACATCTTGAGCATACCGGCCAACACAAGACCCAATACCAGCCATGGCGCCGAATCTAGAAATAGATCGATAAAATTACTAAATAGCATAGTTAACCCTTCACCTTACAACTTGCTTTGTATTCTGTTGATGTATGTTGATGTGTATGGTTCTCACACTTCACCTCGGCTGAATTGGATTCTAGCGCCTCGAGGATCGAACAATGTTCTGCGCTTTCAGGGCCACCACAACAGGCATCGGACAGACGCTGCAATGACTCTCTAAAATAATTGAGTTCGGCGATTTTGGCCTCGACATGTTCGAGCTTTATATCGACCATGCCTTTGACATCGGCGCAGGCCCAATTGGACTTATCCAGCTCGATTGACAACAACTCAGTTATCTCGGCGAGTGTAAAGCCCACGGCTTTCGCTCGTAGGATAAAACGTAGTCGCTCAGCATCACTCTCGGTATACATGCGATAGCCCGCCTCGGTTCGCATCGAGGGTGACAGCAAACCATGCTTTTCGTAGAACCTGAGTGTGTCAGCTTTGACATCACACGCTTTTGATAGCTCACCAATGCGATACATAAATCATCCAATTGGGGTTTATATGGTTGTCGAATATCTTAAGTATAAACCTTAGAGTTAAATCTAAGGTCAAGGGTTATTATGCGGATTTTATCATAGGGTGCTTGTTCGCTTAGGCGTATTGTGAAATCGCGCAGAAAAAAACAGCGTGGCACACCATTTTACGTTAAAATACGCGCGCCGCGATGGACAGTAACAATAATTGAGGGACTTTTGGAAAGCATAGCAAGCCGTTACCCACGGTGAACTGTTCTGCTTTCCGAAAGATCCTTAAAAATAACTACTGGACCCTGTACCCAAAATGAATAATGCCAGACCTATTCGTCGCGCGCTGCTAAGCGTTTCTGATAAAACCGGAATCCTAGAGTTTGCACAAGCCCTGCATGCTCAAGGTGTTGAACTGCTCTCTACTGGTGGCACCGCTGCCCTACTAGCAGACAACGGTGTGCCTGTCATTGAAGTCTCTGACTACACTGGTCACCCTGAGATCATGGATGGTCGCGTTAAGACCTTGCACCCTAAAGTGCACGGCGGCATTTTAGCGCGCCGCGGTATCGATGAGATAGTCATGGAACAGAATGCCATTAAGCCTATCGATCTGGTTGCCGTAAACCTATACCCATTTGCCGAAACCGTCGCAAAAACGGGCTGCACCTTAGCCGATGCCGTTGAGAACATCGATATTGGTGGCCCAACTATGGTGCGCTCGACCGCTAAAAACCATAAAGACACGACCATCATTGTGAACGCAGCCGATTACGGCCGCGTCATTGCAGAGATGCAGGCCAATGAAGGTAGCACGACGCTTGAAACCCGTTTTGACCTAGCCATTGCTGCTTTTGAGCACACAGCTGCATATGACGGCATGATCGCCAACTACTTCGGAACTATGGTGCCAGCGCACAGCAAAGATGAGTGCCACGATGATTCTAAGTTCCCTCGCACTTACAATACCCAGCTAGTGAAGAAACAAGATCTTCGCTACGGCGAGAACAGCCATCAGAGCGCCGCTTTCTATGTGGATCTCAATATTGACGAAGCCTCAGTGGCTAGCGCTGTACAATTGCAAGGTAAGGCCCTGTCTTATAACAATATTGCCGATACTGACGCCGCACTTGAGTGCGTGAAAGAATTCGACGAGCCAGCCTGCGTTATCGTGAAACACGCTAACCCATGTGGCGTAGCCATTGGCAGCGACCTGCTTGACGCTTACAACCGCGCTTATCAGACCGACCCAACCTCAGCCTTTGGTGGCATTATCGCCTTTAATGGCGAGCTTGATGCAGCAACCGCGAGCGCGATTGTTGAACGTCAGTTTGTTGAAGTGATCATCGCGCCAAGTGTGAGCCAAGCCGCACGTGAGGTGGTTGCAGCTAAAGCCAATGTGCGCCTGCTAGAGTGCGGCCAGTGGAACGCTAAGACCACCAGCCTAGACTACAAGCGTGTCAACGGTGGCCTACTGCTGCAAGACCGTGACCAAGGTATGGTGAGTCAAGCCGATGTCACAGTGGTATCAAAACGTCAACCGACCGAAGCCGAAATGAAAGATCTGATGTTCTGCTGGAAAGTGGCCAAGTTTGTAAAATCAAACGCCATTGTCTATGCCAAAAACAGCATGACCATTGGTGTTGGCGCTGGCCAAATGAGCCGCGTATACAGCGCCAAAGTCGCAGGCATTAAAGCCGCTGACGAAAACCTCGAAGTGGTTGGTTCTGTTATGGCATCCGATGCTTTCTTCCCATTCCGTGATGGTATCGATGCTGCAGCAGCTGCGGGTATCAGCTGCATCATCCAGCCAGGTGGTTCGATTCGTGACGAAGAGATCATTGCCGCTGCAGATGAGCACGGTATGGCAATGGTATTTACTGGCATGCGTCACTTCCGTCATTAATCACCATTAGATTAGAGCAGCCTACTTTGGCTGCTTTTTTCGTTAAAAGAACATAATCATTTTATAATTAGAGGGATGGATCAAGATGCAAGTATTGGTTATTGGTGGTGGCGGTCGCGAACATGCGTTAGCGTGGAAAGCTGCCCAATCAGCACAAGTTGAAAAAGTCTTCGTTGCACCAGGTAACGCAGGTACCTCTCTAGAGCCAAAATTAGAAAACGTCGCCATTAACGTTGAAGAGATCAATGCATTAGTTGAGTTTGCTCAATCAAACAAGATTGAACTCACGATAGTCGGCCCAGAAGTGCCATTATCACTTGGGGTTGTCGATGCATTTAACGAAGCTGGTCTGCCTATTTTTGGCCCAACCCAAGGCGCAGCTCAGTTAGAGTCTTCTAAAGCATTCACTAAAGATTTCTTAGCTCGTCACAACATCCCAACCGCGGCCTACTCAAACTTTACCGAGATTGAACCAGCCAAAGCTTATGTCGTTGAAGTCACCGCGAGTACTGGCTATCCAATCGTCATCAAAGCCGATGGCCTAGCTGCGGGTAAGGGGGTGATTATCGCCCAAGACCAAAGTGAAGCAGACGCCGCAATTGAAGATATGCTAGCGGGTAACATGTTTGGTGAAGCTGGTTCCCGGGTAGTGATCGAAGAGTTTTTAAAAGGTGAAGAAGCCAGTTTCATCGTGATGGTCGATGGGCACAACATTCTTGCCATGGCCACCAGCCAAGATCATAAAGCGCGTGACAATGGCGATCATGGCCCTAACACGGGCGGTATGGGCGCCTATTCTCCAGCGCCGGTTGTCACCCAGGCGGTCCACGATTGGACGATAGCCAATGTTATTCGACCAACCGTGGATGGCATGGCGGCTGAAGGCAATGTCTACACAGGCTTTCTCTATGCAGGCTTGATGATTTCACCCGATGGCAGCGCTAAGGTACTTGAATACAACTGCCGTTTTGGCGATCCAGAAACTCAACCTATCATGATGCGTCTTAAATCTGACTTAGTTGAGCTTTGCTTAGCCGCCACTCGTGGCGAGCTAGACCAAGTCACTGCCGAGTTTGATTCGCGCGCGGCCGTTGGTGTGGTTTTAGCCGCAGGCGGATACCCAGATGCGTACCGCAAGCACGATGTGATTGATGGGCTAACGCTAGGCAATAATGACGCTAAAGTGTTCCATGCGGGCACCTGCATGAAAGAGGGGCATGTGGTTACTAATGGCGGCCGCGTGTTATGCGCAACGGCGTTAGGCAACACAGTGACAGAAGCACAGCAATCGGCATACGCCTTAGTCGATCAAATTCACTGGGACGATGTGTATTTCCGCACCGATATAGCCTACCGTGCTATCGCCCGCGAAAGCTAAAATACAGCACAGTTATAAAAACCGGTCACTGGCCGGTTTTTTTACGTCTTTACTTACGCATCTCTCTAAATTGCCTATCACTAGACCTGATGAATAAGTCTCATCTTGCCTAAGGCCTGTTGATCTTTGTTGGTTGAATTTTATTCGAGACAAAAACGCTTTAATCGAGGCGAGTGGATTGCAGCCTAGTCATCTAAGCAAAATTCACTTAACAAGGAATAACACGTTTTTAGCCGCCCCCTTAGGGCTGCGTTTGGTGGTCATTTCTACTGGGTTCTCAGCTTTTTATGTAGAATAACTACAGCAGAGAGCTTCTGCCCTGTATAAATACAAGGCAATTCGCTGCAAAAATAACCTTAAAAGATCAACAGGCCCTAGGTTATATAAGCAATAATCCCTAAATTCACATAGATAAGTAGAAAGCACAAACCTTAAGCTAGCAACCGTGTGTCACTTTGCTCGTATGTCTGGTAACTGTCTAAACTCTTAGGCCGACCGATAGCATAACCCTGAGCATAATTGATCCCTATCGATTCGAGTCTGTCGATAATCTCTTGATTCTCGACGAATTCGGCAACCGTTTCTATCCCCATGACCCGACACACATCATGAATAGACTTAACGATGGCATAATCTTTAGCGTTACTGGCAAGAGTCTTGATAAAACAGCCGTCAATTTTGACATAATTAACAGGTAATTCGCGCAAATAACCATAGGACGCAAAGCCAGTACCAAAATCATCGAGGGCAAATGAGAAGCCCTGTTTACGTAATTGGTTTAGCATCTCCATCGCACGATGATGGTTTTGAATCGCACTGGTCTCTGTGATCTCAAAGCAGATACAATGACTCGGAATAGCAAAACGTTGTAGCTGGCCAACAATGTAATCGACCATTCCCTCGGCCCCGAGACTATTGCCAGATAGATTTATCGACAAGCAGTGATCGCTCCATAATTCCTCATGCATAGATAGCCATAAGAAAGTCTTACGAATCACCTCTTTATCTACCTCAGTCATCAACTTAAAACGCTCGGCAGCAGCAATAAACTGCGCCGGAGGTAATATCCGTCCACAAGGCTCTTGAATACGCAGTAATATCTCCATTCGTTTTCGGTGACTATTACCACTAATTCCTCTGATAGGCTGATAGTAAAGTAGTAACTCGTTATGTTCGATAGCCTGAGCAATACGAACGGCCCATTTAGGTGCATTTCGCTGATACGTGAGTTCTTTATCTTTATCATCGTAGAAATGTATTTGATTGCTACCCTTACGTTTGGCAGCGATACAGGCTATATCGGCGTCTTTTAGCAACTCTTGCGGGACAATATAAGGCGCTCGAGCGAGGGCGATACCAACACTGATACCCACTTTATAATGACATCCTTGATGCTCCATCACTTGCATAGATACCGCATCAATAATCAGTTTTATTTGTTGAGCGACTTCCACAACGCCAATGTCTCTAAGTGCTAAGCCAAATTCATCACCACCTAAACGCGCTAATAATACATCACCTTCAACACTCGATTGCATCGCTTTTGCCACCATTCTAAGCATGGCGTCACCCGCATTATGACCACATGAGTCATTGATCAGCTTAAACTGCTCAAGATCGAAATAGCACAGCGCCAATGTCTGAGCATCATGACTAAAGGCTGCTAAACGCTCTTCAAACGCACTGCGATTAAGCAGTGACGTCACGGCATCATAGTTTGCTCGTCGTCTAAGTTGATGCTTAAGCAGCTCTTCTTGAGTAATATCACGCAACACAATGACCGTTCCGATAACTTGGTTACGGGGATTACGTAAATGGCTAATACTGCGCTGCATGATCTTAGGTGACAGGCTATCAAACTTCACTTTACTCACTAAAGGGGAATCGGCCTTCCCTTTCATAAACGAGAATAAGGTCTGATTAATAGAGCGATCAGACTTGAAGAGCCGATCAATCTCCATACCTACCGCGGTTTCACACTTAATCTTAAGTAAGCGCTCAGCTTGAGGATTTAAATAAACGACTTTAGCCCAAGCATCAGTGAGAATAACCGCCTCGACAATCGCTTCCAACGTCGTTTTAGAGCGCTCCTTTTGCTGGAATACTCGCACCAATAAACCATTGACTCGATCGGCGACGGCCATCAACTCCGAACATCCATCACCATGAATAGGCTGATATGTCTTCGCCGTTGGGTCAATCTGGGCAAGCTGGGCTAAGAGTCGCTTAAATGGCCTTACGACCCCAAACCTTAACCATAAATAGCCGATAAACAGCAGTAGTAGACTAAGCCCCCAAACTAAGTAGATAACGAGTGAGGACTCCTGAGTGATGTTATTGAACATCGTCTCACTAAAATGGATCTCAAGATGGAGCTTCTCATTATCAGTCAGGCCTGGAACATTGAATGTCTGCTCAGGACCTGATGACGAAGGAATACCAGTAGGAGTCACTTCTCCTGGCTTTAATACAATACTCGCTACAAAATCACTCGCCTGATAATGGTTAAGTAAGCTGCTATCAATATTTCTGGCTACCGCGGTCGACAGTGTGGTGGATACGGGGATCACACTCACCATAAACCCTTTATCACCAGATAAAACAAATCCCGTTTTTTGTTGGTCTACTGCTAATAATGATGCAGGTAACTCTGGCAAATCAAAATGACTCACTTGGCTATAGGCGGGAGAAAAGGCGGTGGCTTGGCCATCTTGAATATAAAATAGATGAAAATATTCTGCGCTCCCCGACGCCAACCAAACCCGTTCAAAGGCATCATAACTCTCACCTTCTAAGCCGATCATAGGGATCACATAAATCTTATTGAATAACTCTAACTGATTTAGATCTTTACTTATTTTCGCCTGAATATCGGTCAATTCCGAGTCGATAAAGGCGTACTTCAATTCGTCGACACGATTGTCGAACCAAACACTAAGAGAAGATGAAATGGCTATGATTGCAGGTAAGCAAAAACCTACAACAAAGATGACTAATTTTTTGCTAATACGCATGTAAGTGGCAGCTATCCTGTTTGATTCAAAACCGCATTCAAGCTAGCGTCTGTAGAGCTTTTCTTGTTGAATTTCATTCGATATAAAAGCGTTTCAATTGAGACGAGTGAATTCTGCTAGCACGCTAAGAAAAATTCCCCCAACAAAGAGCAAAACGTTTTTAGCCAACCCCTTCGGGCAGCAATTATTGGTCATTTCTACTGCGTTATCAGCTTTTTATAAAGCATAACGACACCACAAAGTGCCATCCTGTACGAATATCCAACAATTCGCGGTAAAAATAACCTTGAAAGTTCAACAGACCCTATTACGGGAGGCCAAAATACCTCATTTGTCACGGTGATTACACAGCTTTGTATTCACTCGTTGCAAAAATAGTCAGTAGAGTGCATGAGCAATCAATACTGCACATTGACTTAGCGCAGTAATTAACAATAAAAGCTCGTAAATCCTCGTTTTTTGCGACCTAAAACAGACTCAAAATCAAATGTGAAACTTTTGTGATAATTTGGCGATACTTAGGTGACCTCTCTCCACCATGATGACTATCACAGTCACCAATAACCATTCAACGGAGCGAGACCATGAACCTAAATCCTCTTAACCGCACACTACTGCTTAGCAGCCTTATCGGTACATCTGCGATGGCCACAGAACTGGAAATTCGTATCGACAACCTTACCCACGGCAATCACTTTACCCCTGTTTTGCTAGCGGCCCATGACAGCGACACCCATCTATTTAGTGTGGGAGAGATGGCAAGCAGCGCATTGCAAAAGATGGCAGAAGGCGGTGACATTGCCGATCTCATGACCTTAGTTGAAAGCGCCAATGGGATCACCGTTAGTAATCCAGCCAGTGGCTTAATGGCACCAGGACAGCGCGTTGATGCCATCATGCTCGACAGCCAAGCCATGACGCATTTATCAATGGTTGCCATGATCTTACCCACCAATGACGCCTTCGTCGGTTTAGATTCCTGGGCAATCCCCACAACTCCTGGCACATATACCATCGACCTCAATGGTTACGACGCGGGCACAGAGGCTAACGATGAAATCATTAACGGCGGAGGCATGCCAGGTGTGCCAGGTATCCCTGCGGCACCTGGCGGTAATGGCGGTGCAAATGCAACGGGGATCAGCGATATGAGCAGCAATGACAAGGTTCACATTCATCCAGGTGTACTCGGTGATACTGACTTAAATGGCGGCATGAGCGATTTAGACAGTCGCGTCCATCGCTGGTTAAATCCGGTCGCCCGAATTCTAGTCACGGTGAAATAGGAGAGTAATGATGACAAACCTAACTCAGTCCACTGGCAAAATATTACCCATGTTAGCGGTCGCAGGCGGCTTACTACTCGCTGGGTGTTCAGACAACGACCATAGCGACTCCACGCCACCACCGACACCAGAACTTGATAAGATGTTTACGATTACCGTCACCAATCTCACCGCAAACCAACCCATGTCCCCCATAGCGCTGCTGGCTATCGACAAGGATTATTATCCTTGGCAGACAGGCGAAATGGCTAGCCATGCGTTGGAAAAACTAGCTGAATCTGGTGACAGTTCTGGCTTTGTAGCGCAAGCTGGCACCATAGCTTCGCTCACGACGGGCGAAGGCATACTTGCCCCTGGAGCCAGTGAAACCTTAACCGTCACCTTAGCCCAAGACGCGACTTCAGTGGCAGTGCTCACCATGCTGGTGAATACCAATGATGCCTTTAGTGGCCTCAATCATCTCGATCTTGATGCCATGAACATCGGTGATACGCAGCAAAAGCTGGCAGCTGTCTATGACGCTGGCACAGAAGCCAACAGTGAACTAAAAGGAACCATTCCCGGCCCTGCTGACGGTGGCGAAGGGTTTAACGCCGACCGAGATGATGTTAACAGAGTCCACCTCCACCCAGGGGTCATCAGTCATGATGACGGGCTTATGGACTCAGTCCTTAACGCTTCGCACCGCTTTGATAACCCGACGCTGCGTATCACATTGAAACGCACTCGTTAAGTTGACGGGAGTAAAAACTCGCTGACCACGAAATAAAACCCCTCTATGGTTGGTCTACTGTTCAAAGGACAACCAGAGGGATTTACCATGGCAGCGATGAAACCAGGAACACAAACGGAACAGCCTCAACGCATCTTATTGGTTGAAGATGAGATAGATCTTGCCAATCTCATCTCTCTTAATCTGAAGTCTCTCAATTACGAGGTGATCCATACCAGCACCTTACACCAAGCAAAACAGGTGTTGTCGGCCAAATGCATCGACTTACTGCTGCTCGATAGAATGCTCACCGATGGAGATGGATTGATGCTATGTGAACAGCTAAGACAAAATGGCGAGCTACTGCCCTGCATGATGATCACCGCCAAAGACAGCGAGGCGGATATCGTTTTGGGACTAGAGTCGGGCGCTGACGACTACTTAGTCAAACCCTTTAGCGTGTTAGAGTTGCGGGCACGCGTAAAAGCACTCCTGCGGCGTGGCAGACAGCTTTCGCCACAAGTCGAGCCCCTCACCTTTGATGACTTAGTGATCGATAGCAGTACCCGAGAGGTAACTGCACTAGACCAAGCCTTGGCCCTAACGGCGCGAGAATTTGATCTACTACTGTTTCTCGCCCAGCATCCCAAGCAGGTATTTAGCCGAATGCAGTTACTCGAAGCCGTATGGGGTTACTCCTATTCTGGCTATGAACATACGGTAAATAGCCACATCAATCGGCTGCGGGCTAAATTAGCGTTAACTCCATCAACCAGTGATCTCGTCAAGACGGTGTGGGGGGTCGGTTACAAGTTTTCTCCCCACAGCCACTGAGCCAATGATGAACAGCCTATTTAACCGTATCCTACTGTCGGCAAGCATCGCCGTATTTGTGCTATTTATGGGGTTATGGCAATGGTTTACCACCAACCATCAGTATAACCAAAACCAGATCCAACAATCGCTTCACCGCGAACTGGCCGTCCATATGGCGCACATCAATCCGCTGCTGTCACAGGGAGTGACATCGGATGCCGCGCTCAAAGAGGCATTTCACGATTTTATGTTGCTCGGTCCCAGCTTTGAGATCTATACATTAGATCGCCAAGGAAAGCTGATTGCGTTCGATGCGCCAAAATCGGTGATCAAGCGCCAGCAAGTGGCCATTGCCCCCTTACAACAATTTATCAAAGGTGCCAAACTCCCTATTTTGGGGCAAGATCCTCGCTCGAATGCCACTGATAAAATTTTTTCGGCGGCCGCTCTCATCGACTCACAAGGCGTCAACACAGGTTATCTGTATGTCATTATCGGCGGTCAAGACTATGATGCTTGGCAAGCAATTGTTTCTCAACATCAACATATTAATCAATGGGGAGTGGGACTAAGTGTCACCATCTTGTTTGCCCTAGCCTTATTTGTGGTGCTACTGAAATACTTTACCGCCCCTATCTCGCAATTAGCCCATGACATGAATCAACTGAGTTCACATAATCCGACACAAGGAGCATTACTCAACGCTCGACCTCAAGCGAGTAAAGAGATCCTTGCCTTAACGGATAAGATTAACCAATTGCTATCTCAGGTTCATCGGCAGCACCTCGCCATTGCCAAGCAACAAGCTGAGCGGCATGACTTTATGCTGCACTTATCTCATGATCTCAAAACCCCGTTGACCACACTACAGGGTTATATCGATACTTGGTTATTACTCCCGCCACATGAACGCGATGCCAGCCTTATCGAAGTGGCCGCAAGAGCAGGCTTGCAGTTGCAGCAACTGCTTAACCAAATTCTGCAACTGGAGGCGTTAGAAAATGGTCAGGTCAAAGCCACAATACAGCGCATTCCCCTGGCACCACTGCTCAATGAGTTGAAGCAATATTTTTTACCTCGAGCACAAACCCAAGCGGTACAACTGGCATTTGATGTGGATGAAAATTTGACGATTGACAGCGATCCCTTGCTGCTATTTCGCGTGTTAAGCAACCTGGTCGACAATGCCATCAGGTATACACCTCAAGGTGGAAAAATTAGCATCAACCTAGAAAATAGCGACGGCCAAACATGGCTGTTAGTGACAGATAATGGTTCGGGCATTCATCAGCATGAACTGCTCGCATTACAACAACACTCTCAAGAGCACAAGCCAATAGATACCTGCGAACGTCTATCGCAACAGTTACCGCAACTGGGAGTGGGGCTTTCGATTGTCAGTCAGCTACTAAGACTGCTTAACTGTGACCTGCAGGTAAAGAGCACACCGGGTAAAGGCTGCGAGTTTAAAATTGAGCTCGCCTGCGCTTAACCTCTATAAGATTAGCTATTTTTACCACCAGGATTTTTTGTCGGAGCATAAAAAAGCCCGCTAAGCGGGCTCTTTAATTATCTAATCAGTACTCGATTACTTATGATATTGCGCAGATAGCTCGTGAACCGACTTAATAAATGAACCCGCATGCTCAGGATCGACATGCTGGTGAATGCCGTGTCCCAAGTTAAATACATGGCCCGTACCTTCACCGTAAGAAGCCAAAATCTGGTCAACTTCTTGATGGATACGCTCTGGAGATGCGTACAGTACAGATGGATCCATATTGCCTTGCAAGGCAACTTTATCACCGACACGGCGTCGCGCATCACCGATATCAACAGTCCAGTCTAGACCTAATGCATCACAGCCAGTTTCAGCCATAGATTCAAGCCATAGCCCGCCACCTTTAGTAAACAGGGTGACTGGTACTTGACGGCCATCGGCATGACGAGTCAAACCATCAACAATTTTCTGCATATAACGGAGTGAGAACTCACGGTAAGCATGGTGAGAAAGCGCCCCACCCCATGAATCGAAAATCATCACTGACTGCGCACCATTGGCTATTTGCGCATTCAGATAAAGGGTAACTGAATCGGCAAGCTTATCGAGTAACAGATGCAAAGTCGCTGGCTCTTCGTAGGCCATCTTCTTGATCTTCTCAAACGCTTTACTCGAACCACCCTCAACCATATAGGTTGCCAGTGTCCATGGCGAACCAGAAAAACCAATCAGAGGAACTTCACCCTTTAGCTCGCGACGAATCGTGCTGACAGCGCGCATCACATAGCCAAGCTCATCTTCTGGGTCAGGGATACATAACTTTTTGATCGAATCGATGGTGTCTGTAGGACGCTCGAAACGCGGACCTTCACCGGCTTCAAAATAAAGACCAAGCCCCATAGCATCAGGTACAGTCAAAATATCGGAAAATAAGATAGCAGCGTCTAAATCATAACGACGTAGCGGTTGAAGTGTCACTTCGCAAGCCAAATCTTGATTTTTACAAAGAGACATAAAGTCACCCGCTTCCGCGCGAGTAGCTTTGTATTCTGGAAGATAGCGGCCAGCTTGACGCATCATCCATACCGGAGTTCTATCAACAGGTTGCTTTAGTAAGGCACGTAAATAACGATCATTTTTTAGTTCTGCCATTTGGCTCTATTCCTACGCTTATTGATTTCTGCTGGGACAGTAGTTTAGCATTTACGCGAGTAAAGTAACCTTCATCTGCACATTTATGTGACAAACCCCGCTCGAATATTTTTTTACCCTCTAAGTGCACGCTTTTCACACAAAATATCCAGACCATAAATAGCGGCGCGGGTTCCCGATATGACAGAAAAAAGTTGCACAGCCTCCGCGGCTTTGGTATAAAAACTCTGCGCTAGCAAGAACAATCAAGAAGCTCGTCGCATCGAGCCCGCAAAAAACTTTACTCGCCCAGCAATAGATTTCTATTGCTGGGCTTTTTATTTTTACAACTCAATAACTTAATACCCCCTCACTTTTGTATACAAAACAAGCAGATTCGACCAGATAGAAGATAATACCAATCAGTATAAGAAAGTGATCTACTCAGCGTGTTTTTTGGCAACTAATCCAAGGCGAATGAACGATGGAATGGTTGCTCCCTTGTGAGGCCATTCAACGCAGAAGTAGGAAGCCAAAAACACGCCTAACAGGCGAGTTTTAGCGCTTTCGATGCTGTGTTAACGAGTTTGACCGTAGAACAACTATGCTCTTCACTCGTTGCCTTGCCTCATAAGCGCTAAATTCTCGCTGAGCGATCATATCTTTATACTGATTGGTATAAGCCTCTGCCACTAGAAAAGGGTTGATCAAAGCAGCCATTGTCACCTACATTAGTAGTCATAGGGCAACTTTGATGGGGAACGCCATGCTAAAACAGTTAGAAAGAGCTGAAAAAAAGTGGAGAGGCTCAAATACACTGATTGATCAGTGGCTCAATAACCGTCGTAAGTTACTGGTACAGTACTGCCAGATAGCAGGTTTAACGCCCTATGAAACCTTAGATAAATCACTCCCAGCATTTCAAGCAGTGAAAGAATTTTGTGATCTCTTGGTCGACTACGTATCTGAAGGCCATTTTGAGGTCTATGACCGTGTGGTCAGCGCATGTGAAAAGAGTTGCGAATCTAGCCAGGCCTTAGCACAAAATCTCGTTCCGAAAATAAGTGAAACGACGGATCTCGCCCTGGACTTTAATGATAAATATACCGAGGCTGACGATGAGAAGATTTTGTATCAACTCGATAAAGATCTGTCATCTCTTGGCGATGTGATGGAAACTCGTTTCCAATTAGAAGATCAGCTACTCGAAGTTCTGCATAACAAGTTGTCATAAAACAAACTTCTAGATTTCAGGAATCAGACTCCTCAGATATCAAGATGTAAAAAGGGCCAGCTAGTTAGCTGGCCCTTTTGCAATTAAGCGATATTACTTAATCCTATTGATTAAACCGCAGACTGGAAGATAACTTCGCTGGCTTTTTTGGTATAAGAATCAATTTGATCGAAATTCAAGTAGCGATAGGTATCAGCCGCTGTCGCATCTAGCTCTTTCGCGTAATCTTGATACTCAGCTGGCGATGGTAAACGACCCAGCAGTGCAGCAACCGCAGCAAGCTCTGCAGACGCTAAGTAAACGTTTGCACCAGTACCAAGACGGTTCGGGAAGTTACGTGTAGAAGTTGATACCACGGTAGCACCTTCGGCAACACGTGCTTGGTTACCCATACACAGTGAACAACCAGGGATCTCAATACGTGCACCGACACGACCAAAGATAGCGTAGTAACCCTCTTCGGTTAACTGATCTCTGTCCATCTTAGTTGGTGGCGCGATCCACAAACGTGTAGGCAGAGTCTTAGCAAACTTGTCTAGCATCTTACCAGTAGCACGGAAGTGACCAATGTTAGTCATACAAGAACCCACGAACACTTCGTCAATTTTTGTTTCGGCAACAGATGAAAGTAATACCGCATCATCAGGATCATTTGGTGCACAAAGAATAGGTTCTTTGATCTCATTCAAATCGATCTCAATAACTTCAGCGTACTCAGCGTCGCTATCCGCTTCCATAAGCTCTGGGTTAGCAATCCACTCTTGCATCGCTGTAATACGACGCTCGATAGTACGACGATCGCCATAACCTTCGGCGATCATCCACTTCAACATCACGATGTTAGAGTTGAGATATTCGATGATAGGCTCTTTACCCAGTTTAATGGTACAACCAGCAGCACTACGCTCCGCAGAAGCATCAGAAAGTTCGAATGCTTGCTCAACTTTCAGATGTTCTAGACCTTCAATTTCTAATACTCGACCAGAGAAAGCATTGATCTTGCCTTTCTTCTCAACCGTTAATAGACCCATTTCGATCGCTTTTAACGGGATAGCATGAACCAAGTCACGTAAAGTGATACCCGGTTGCATCTGACCTTTAAAGCGCACCAATACAGACTCAGGCATATCGAGAGGCATAACACCCGTCGCTGCTGCAAATGCAACAAGACCAGAACCCGCTGGGAAGGAGATACCAATTGGGAAGCGAGTATGCGAGTCACCACCAGTACCGACAGTATCAGGTAGTAGCATGCGGTTTAACCAAGAGTGGATAACACCATCACCAGGACGCAGTGATACACCGCCGCGGTTCATGATGAAATCAGGCAGGGTGTGGTGAGTGTTAACGTCAACAGGCTTTGGATAAGCCGCTGTGTGACAGAAAGACTGCATCGTCAAATCGGCACTGAAGCCAAGACATGCTAAATCTTTAAGTTCATCACGCGTCATAGGACCTGTCGTGTCTTGTGAACCCACAGAGGTCATCTTAGGTTCGCAGTACTGGTTTGGACGAACACCAGCAACACCACATGCCTTACCAACCATCTTCTGAGCAAGGGTATAACCTTTGCCTGAATCGGCCACATCTTGTGGACGTACGAAAATATCAGATGCCGGTAAGCCTAATGTTTCACGTGCGCGGTCAGTTAAGCCACGACCGATGATCAATGGAATACGGCCACCAGCGCGCACTTCGTCTAATAAGACTTCTGTCTTCAGTTTGAACTCTGAAATAACTTCGTCAGTACCGTGAAGCTTAACAACGCCTTCGTATGGATAGATATCAATCACATCACCCATATTCATCTTGCCAACGTCTAGCTCAATTGGCAGTGCACCTGCATCTTCCATGGTGTTGAAGAAAATAGGCGCGATCTTACCACCGAGGCAGAAACCACCGGCACGCTTGTTAGGCACATAAGGGATATCATCACCCATGAACCAAAGCACTGAGTTAGTTGCTGACTTACGTGAAGACCCCGTACCCACAACATCGCCCACGTAAACGAGTGGATGACCTTTCTCTTTTAGGCTTGCGATCTCTTTAATTGGACCCACAACGCCCGCTTCATCAGGCACGATACCATCACGGGCATTTTTTAGCATAGCTAAGGCATGCAATGGGATATCAGGACGAGACCAAGCGTCTGGTGCTGGTGACAAATCATCGGTATTGGTTTCACCTGTCACTTTAAATACGGTAAGCGTTACCTTTTCAGCAAGCTTTGGACGGTTTAGGAACCACTCCGCATTTGCCCAAGACTCAACGACTTGCTTCGCGTGGTCATTACCCGCCTGCATCTTCTCAACCACATCGTGGTAAGCATCAAACATCAGCAGAGTGTTTGACAATGCTTTAGCAGCCAACGGAGCCTGTGATGCGTGGTCTAACTGTGCAATCAGTGGCTCAATATTGTACCCACCCTGCATAGTACCAAGCAGTTCAACTGCGCGCTCTGAAGAGAGAATTGGAGAAGTCACTTCACCTTTGGCCAGTGCGTCTAGGAAGCCAGCTTTAACGTATGCCGCTTCATCAACCCCTGGTGGGATTCTGTTTTCTAGCAGGTCAAGAATAAAATCTTGCTCACCCGCAGGCGGATTCTTTACTAATTCGATTAATTCGGCCACTTGATGGGCATCTAGTGGCTTAGGGACTACGCCCTCTGCAGCACGTTCTGCGACGTGTTTACGATATGCTTCTAGCACGGCAACATTCCTCTTTGTTTGGCGTTCTAACAGCGAAACTGCACGTCTTCAATAAAGAAGCTAACAGTCAAGCAGGCTCAACCCGTATTTCCGGACCGCATTATACTACAGCTTTGCAAAAGTATGAATCAGATCACACTCTTAGATGTGAGAAATTACGGGGATTCTCTAGGGCGCAAGACAATTTATCTCAGAGATAAAACAAATGAAATTAGACAATAGTTTGAAACACATACCAAGCAGTTGATAAATATGCTATTTAATCTTTTCCTACACTTTATTGTAAACGAACTAAATCAACCATTTATTAACGATAAATAATCTAAAAAACTTTAGCTTATGGGTCGTAATTAGCCAATTATTGCGCATAATGTTCCACTTTCATCTCTTTAAATGCGCTTAGGATTATTCAAATGAGCCAAAAGATATTAGCCGCCGTTATCTTCGATATGGACGGTGTATTAATCGATTCGGAGCCCAGCTGGCAATCGGCTGAACTGAATGTTTTTAGCCAACTTGGTTTAGCCATTTCGCTAGAGGATACCTTGCAAACGACAGGCCTGCGCATAGATCAAGTTGTCGAGTTTTGGTATCAGCGCCATCCTTGGGATAACTACGACAATCGAGCCACTGCCAACGCAATCGTTGATCAAGTGGCAGCAGAAATATTAACAAATGGCCAAGCAATGAATGGCGTGATTCAAGCCCTTGATGCCTGTAAAAATAGAGGGTTGAAAATTGGTTTAGCCACCTCTTCATCATCACCCCTTATCGATGCTGTGATGCAAAAGTTGGCTATTCGCGCTTATTTCGATGCCGTCTGCAGCGCCGAGTCGCTCACTTTTGGTAAACCCCATCCCGAAGTTTATCTCCAATGTGCTAGGGTATTAGGTGTCACTCCAACATCATGCCTTGCTATTGAAGATTCTTTCAATGGTCTTATTGCCGCAAGAGCTGCGAATATGCGCTGCGCTGTCATTCCCGCGCCCCATGAAGCCGAGCAACCAAGATGGGCTGCGGCACATCATCAGCTTCGCGATTTAACCGAACTTGATGGCTATTTAGCGATGATTTGATCATTGATACCAATCAGTGTAAATATTAGCTGTAACTCATACGACTATATAATAAAAAGCCCATCAGATGATGGGCTTTTTTCTCAAACGAGTTGGCTATTACCAGATTTTCACTCGATCTTGTTCACTCAAGTACATCTTGTCGCTGTCCTTGACATCGAAGGCCTGGTAGAAAGCAGGAATATTTCTTGGTGTCCCCATAGCGCGGAAGTGACTCGGAGAGTGAGAGTCAGTCAGTAAGCGACGGCCTAACTCTTCGTCACGATAGTTGCGACGCCACACTTGGGACCAACCGATAAACAAACGCTGCTCGCCCGTTAATCCATCAATAACTGGGGCTTCTTTACCATCTAGGCTTAGTTGATATGAACGCGCTGCAACCGTTAAACCGCCTAAATCACCGATATTCTCACCTAAGGTTAAATCGCCATTAACGAACTTTCCTGGCAGCGCTTCATAAGCCGAATACTGTGCCGATAGCTGGGCACCACGCTTGTTAAATTCTTCTCTGTCTTTGTCTGACCACCAGTCACGTAAGTTACCATCGCCATCATATTTAGCACCTTGGTCGTCGAAACCATGGCTAATTTCATGGCCAATAACGGCACCGATACCACCATAGTTGATCGCATCGTCAGCTTCCATGTTGAAAAATGGCGGTTGTAAGATAGCTGCTGGGAACACAATTTCATTCATCACTGGATTATAATAAGCATTCACCGTCTGCGGTGTCATGTGCCACTCGGTGCGATCGATTGGCTTGCCTAATTTATCTAGCATGGTTTTGTATTCAAACTTAGCGTAACGCAAGTAGTTACCCACCAAGTCATCAGCCTTAATGCTTAAACCTGTGTAATCTTTCCATTTGTCTGGATAACCTATCTTGTAGGTAAATTTAGACAGCTTCTCTTGCGCCGCAACTTTGGTTTCTGGCGTCATCCACTCGAGTTCGTTAATGCTGACTTCAAAGCCTTTAATTAGGTTTTGAATCATCTGTTCCATTCGCGCCTTAGCCTCAGGTTTGAAATGCTTTTTAACGTACTCTTTACCGACAAGTTCACCTATTACTTGGTCTTCAGCATCTACAGCGGCTTTCCAACGCGGCTTTTGCTCTTCGATACCCATCAAGGTTTTACTATGAAATCCAAAATGAAGATCTACGAGATCTTTATTAAGCAGTTCGGCATAGCTATCAACCACATGAAATGCCATATAGTCTTGCCATTGTTCAACGCTGAACTTATTAAACTGCTCGCCGAATTTTTCGAAGTAAGAGGGCTGACGCACAATTACCTCATTAACCTTTTCAATATCAGCTCCCACAGCAAACTGCACAAAATCAAAATTGGTCACGGCCTGTTGCAGCGTGGCTTTATCCATTTTGTTGTAGCTTTTATTGGCATCACGAGATTCGGTACGCGTCCATTGACTTTGGGCGATGAAATGCTCGATCTCTGCAACGTTAGCCGCCGCTCGCTTAGGATTACTGTAACCCGCCTTACTAAGTAGTGCTTGCACATAGGCTTTCATTGCCGCGCGGTTGGCAACAAACTTTTCATCATCTTTTAAATAGTAATCACGATCGGGTAGCGTCAACCCTGATTGGTAAAGATAAACCGCGTATTGAGAGGAGTTTTTCGCGTCATTATTGACATAAAAACCAAATGGAATTTGAACACCGCTAACCAATAGTTGACCCATTAAGGTCGCGACATCATTGTGGTCTTTCGCGAGGCCGATTTCAGCAAGAGGCTCCTTTAGCGGAGTCGCGCCTAACTGCTCTACCAAGTCAGTGTTCATATAACTGGCGTAGAAATCCCCCACCTTCTGCTCGCTGGAACCAGCAACTTTACCTGTTTTCGCTGCAGCTTCATCGATGATCTCTTTTAACGCATTTTGACTCTGTTCATATAACACAGTGAAAGAGCCGTAATTTGATTTATCTGCCGGGATTGGCGTATTTTCCAACCAATGACCATTCACACTGTAATAAAAATCATCTTGATGACGAACCGAGGCATCAAAGTTGGCTTTTTCAACCCCTGAAACCTTGGCACTTTGCACACTCTCAGTAATATTAGTTTCATTACTACTACAAGCTGTCATGCCTAATCCTAGCGCAATCGCAAACGCTAACTGACTCACTTTTTTCATTTTATATCCCCGGTCTTATCGCTTTTTGTCGTTGTTATTGCCTGATAGCAAACCCACTATGTATCAAGACTATGGTCAAAACATGCCAAAACATGACCGTCACATTAGCATCGGGATCGGCTGCTATGTAGCCTGATTTTGTAACTTTATATGAAATAGTCACCTACCAATTCTTACCTAAGAAGAGAAATATCGATTTTTCTCCATCATCGGCCCAGCCAAAACCTAATGCTGCGGGGCCAACTGAGGTATCGGTACCAAAATAGACGCTCCCACCGTAAATTAAATCATTAAGACTGACGCCCTCTCGAGACATCCATACATTACCCGCCTCAAGGCTAGCACCAAGGTAAAGAGGGTAGTCGGTCATTCCCAACATATCTCTACCTAAATCATATTGATAAACAAAAGCACCAAACACTTTATGCATCCCAGCAAGCGCATTTTTGTGATAGCCAGAGAGATTAAGAAATCCCCCTAATTCCGACACGTGAATATTAAAATCGGCATCGCTATCCACTGTAGAGACAGAAGCAATACCAACAAAGGCATGGTTATTGACACTGAGAGCGCCACGCCAATCGGCCTCTATTTGCAATGATGTTTCCGACGCTAAATTATCAAACAGCTCAGGGTTATTATCTTTTCGATAATAGAGGTTTATCGTGAAGCGATTTCCAGATGTGGGGAAATTGATGCTATCGAGGTTATCGAAGCCAAACTTTAAATAAGCTCCGTATGAGGAATAATCGACATTCCCAATAAAAGCACTATTTTCTAACATGCCACTTTCAGCCGTGAAGCCTATTTCAACCGCACCTTCTTTTATGTAGTTGAGGCCAACCCCAATGTCTCCACGATATGTGGTTTGCCCCAACAGCAAGGCGCGGTTGTTATTCTCATAGAAGGCCCAATCTTTGTTCTCATAGGAGATCTTGGTGCGAGCAAAGTAACGCTGATCAGAATCTAACGGTAAATAAAACTCTGACGACAATAGCTTTTCAAAACCTAAACGCAGCTCGTTACGCCACTCGCCACCATATTGGGTCAAATCCGTTAGCGTATAGGCGATATCAAGTGATACCGCCGAATCTAAGCTAAAATCATCTTCCCAGCTAAAACCAAGTTGAAAATAGTTGGGTCCCCATGATTTAGCTTTGGTTTTTAGAATGAGAATCCGCCCCTCTTCGGTATCCAAGAATTCAGCATTCACTCGTTCGAATTTATCCAAGGCATAGACATTATTAATGCCTTGTTGGAGTTGCTGCTTATCGACAACTTGACCCAGTTGAATCCCCAAGGTCTCGCGCAATAATTTAGCACTTACTTTCGAATTATTATCGAATCGAATATCGATAACCGGTCGACTAATATTTTGATTCCACGCCATACTCACCGACTCTTTATGGAGCAAGTAAGCACTATAAGAATCTGGACTGACCGCTAGCTCCTTGAGCTTGTCTAACTGAGCTAACACGGCAACCTCGCCTAGGCGGTAGGCTTTGGGCATTATGGTAAAATCCGTGGTACTAAGTTCACCGACCTCTGGGCGAATAAGAATATCTGAGTCTGTCAGCAACAACTTCTGCCGCTCGGTACTGGCGTTTGTCAGCATTGTTGATAATTGATCAAGTACCGCGACAGTGCTCTGCAATTGGTCTCGTTTAACCAACGAAGAACCAATATCGACGGCAATAATAATGTCTGCCCCCATTTCTTTCACAACATCGATAGGCATATTGTTTGCTATGCCACCATCGACCACCAATTTGCCATCATATACCGCAGGTTGAAGCGCACCAGGAACCGTTGCAGAAGCCTGCATCGCGTCTACTAGGCTACCCTTACTAATCACCACTGCCTGACTCGTTTCAAGGTCGGTAGCGACAGCTCTATAAGGGATCGCCAGCTCATCAAAGTGGTCAAATCTGTGTACAAGATCGGTTGAGTTTTGGAGTAACAAAGACATAGATTGGCCGCGCAGTAACCCCGTAGGCACTTTGACCTCTTTGTTGCTATAACCGATATTAATCGGAATATTGAACCTGTCTCTTTGCTGCTTATTTCGATAACTTAAGGCTTCACGAGGAATCGTGTCGGAATAGCCCTTATCCCAGTCTTCACCCATCATGATAGTTTCGATTTCACTGGCGCTATAACCAAGGGCATACATGCCTGCAACGTAAGCGCCTATGCTGGTTCCGGCAATGTAATCGATTGGAATATGGTTATCTTCAATCACTTTGAGCACAGCCACATGAGCGGCACCTTTTGCACCACCGCCACTGAGCACCAAGCCGACTTTGGGACGAACCTCTTCGGCATAAGTAGTCATGCTAAAACACAGAGAAAGGCTTAATACAAGGAAACGTATCATATAGGATTGTTTATTATCGTTATTGGAACAAGAACGCTCATTCTAGCAAACATATTTGCAAACGAAAAAGTATGCTTTCTATTCAATGAAATTAAGCCGAACTTGGTTTAGAAGATTGAAAAAACTTAAATAGCGGAGTCATACAAGAAGCCGTGCCACTAATTACTTATGATCTGTCTCGCAGATAAACTTCAAATTCGCTAACCGCCATTGGCTTAGCAAAATAATAACCTTGAATAATGTAACAACCGCGGCTAAATACTTGCTCCAACTGCTCCTGAGTTTCTATCCCCTCTGCAACAACAGTTAACTTAAGATTTCGAGCCAGTTCGATAATACTGCTAACAATCGCTTGGTCGGCTTCATTATTAGCAATATCGATCAAAAATGATCGATCAATTTTTAAGGTGCTAACATCAAAGCTACGTAGGTAAGCTAGCGATGAATACCCCGTACCAAAGTCATCAATTGCCACATCAATTCCAAGCCCGCGCAGCGCTTTGAGATGCTCTTTAGCCACATGAAGTTCTTTCATCAACACACCTTCAGTGATCTCAAGACCAAGCATCCTAGGCGACATCCCAGAATCGGCTAATGCTTGCTGGACGCCTTGAATAAATCCTGGCTGCCTAAATTGTACCGCAGAGACATTGACTGACAACTTAAAGCCAGCTCCAAACTCTCGCTCCCATTTGGCGCCTTGAATACAAGCTTGCCTCAATACCCAACGGTCAATATCTACGATCAAACCACAGGACTCGGCGACCTTAATAAAGATATCGGGTCTGATATAGCCCTCTTTTGGATGGCACCACCTTAGCAAGGCCTCCATCCCTATGACTTTATCGTCTTTTAAAATATCGACTTGTGGTTGGAAATACAGTTCAAATTCTTGTTTGTCGATCGCCTTACGTAGATCCGCCTCTAACTTGAGATGATAAAGTGCTTCTGCGTTTCGCTCTGCAGAGAAATACTGAAAGTTACCACGCCCCTCTTCTTTGGCGTGATACATCGCCTGATCGGCATTCTTAATTAACATCTCCGGCTGCTTAGCATCATCGGGCCATAGACTGACCCCAATACTGGTCGAAATGAAAAACTCTCTGCCATAGAGTTCAAACGGCTTCTCTATCTGACGGATCAACGCATCACATAGATGATTAATTTCATCAATGTCGTCCATATCTCGCAGTAAAATAACAAACTCATCACCACCGAAACGACACAGAGTATGCTCATCGGCAACACAAGACTGCAAACGATTAGAGGCTTCGATCAGCAAAGCATCTCCCATACTGTGACCATAGGAATCATTGACGTTTTTAAAACGATCTAAATCGAGAAACATCAACGCTAGCTTTTCGTCCGTCAACTCTGCTTTATGAATTGTCTTCGCTAGTCGAATCGAAAATGAAGAGCGATTAGGTAATCCCGTTAATACGTCATAGTTAGCAAGACGGCGCAGATCCGCTTCGGTCTGCTTTCTTTCGGTAATATCAGAGAACACGGCAACATAGTGAGAAATCGCACCACGCTCATCATTCATGGTCGATAGATTCAACCATACAGGGCAAATAGTGCCATCGGCAGCCCTAAAATCATGCTCTCCTGTCCAGGAAATCCCCTGTTCGAGTAGTAGCTGAATCTCATCACTGCGATCATCCGTTTGATAAACTAATTGAGAAAAATAGCGATCAACAAGCTCTTCAGCATCTATTCCTAAAATGTTTTGTGCCGCTTTGTTAGAAACTTTAACCCGCTCATCTGCATCAAGAATCAACACCCCCTCGGAGGTATTACCAAACGCTTGTGCCAGCAGCTTTACATCATCTTCCAACCGACGCTGCGTGGTAATATCGGTATAGATACCGGCAACTTTTTTCACCTTGCCGCTAACTGAATCAAACTCCAGTGGCCGTCCTCTCACCCGAGTCCACCCCAAGGAGTTATCACTACGGCGATAACGGTAATCAACATCGAAACGATCATCTTTTTTATTAATAAGACGAAACCAGGCCTGACGAACCTTCTCTCTATCATCGTCAAAAATAGGAAACTCAGCCATAGAGATCATCATAGATGTCGCATCGCTAGGAAAATGACCACCGTTATTCTCTATACTGAACAGCTCAGTATCACTCTGCCACTCCCACAACTCAGAATCACTGCCACGTAGTGATTGCCTTAATCTGTCTTCACTGTCTTGAAGTGCACTATTGACCCGTCTAAATGCAGAAAGCTGTCTTTGTCTGACTATCAAAAAATATAAACCGACAAGGAACAGCGATAATAGGATGAGAATTTTAAACCAACTATGATTCCACCAAAAATCTTCGACACTAAATGAGTATGAGTAAGGTGTTTGCGACCAAATGCCATTCTTCTCACTTAGGATATCTAAGGTATAATTACCCGCCTCTAAACCAGAAACATTAACCTGAGACTGTCCATTTAACTGCAGATAATTCACCCTTGATGATTTTCCTTCGCGGCGCAAACGATACTGTAATTTGAAAGGAATATCGGTCAAATAATCTAAACTAGTCAGCTGAAAACTGATCATTCTCGAACCAGGATGAACAACCTTATGTTCTAATGGAATCAAATCGATATCTGTTTTATCTTCATAAAATACCGATACGGATTCGAGCATAATGCCATCTTCACTGAGTCGATTTTTAAGTAAAGGTACATCAACCAAACCTACGCCATCAGGGCTACCAACATAGAGCCCTACACCAGGCTGATAAAAGGAGGCACCGTCATTTAACTCATGGCTGACTAGTCCATCTTGCTTCTCAACAACCAATAACTGACCAGAAGCTAAATCTTGACTAACTAACGAATTCGGACAGCCAACAAGACGATAGCCTGGCACCTGCTCAATAAAATAGACAGAATTACAGTCGAGTTCCCACTTCTTGGTCATCATATAGGTTAGTCCCGTCTTAGGGTGGTATTCCACCAACCCTTTAGGGGATGTACCTAACCATAGCACTCCAGAATTAACCTCTTGAATATAGTTCACTTCGATAGCGTTGTTAGTATCGGCAAAAATATCGCTACGAGAAAAGAACACCCCGCGACTATCAAGATAACCAAAAGAATGTTCACCGCCGAGCCACAACTTACCATCGGAACTACGAAAAATAGAACGTAACACCCCCTTGCGTACAACCCCATCAGCACCTTTAATCGATAAAGCTTTAGGCTCTAAAGTACCACTATCCCAATAAAATAGACCCGTAGACGTCACGAACCACCATCGGCCAACCAGCAATGGATCCTGATAGCTAAAAAATACCGTCTTGTTTTCTAAAGAAGATTCTCCCCCTGTCCACTGGGCAAAACGCATCGCTTGTTTAGTCGCTTTATTATAAATAAACAGACCATTGGTCGAGCTTAATAACAGGTGCTCTGAATCCATAGCTTTGACAGTATAAATACTGTCATTGACTTCCATTCCCAATGGTGTGATTAATACGCTGCGTTTAAGCTCCCGATCGACATCGATCAAACCTTTATCTGTTCCAAGCCAAACGCGCTGCTCTTCAGCGTAAATAGCCCAAACCATCTCATCACCCAATTTGTAGGGTGCCTTACGCGTCAAATTATCGATTGAGAAATCTGGATCATCGGCGATAACGGCAAGCCCATCACCCGACCCCCCAACCCATATAAGGTCATTACTGTCGACTGCAATGTCATATATATAATCTAAGTCTGCGGCGAGTTTGAGCTCATCGGTAAATATCTTTAATTCCAGCGTATCGGGATTCCACTTGATCAAACCATCTCTGCCAGATAACCACATAAACCCTTTTTGATCTTGGGCCATATGCGTAATGTAAAATGGCATTTGAGCGACTTTTTCAACTGTGACTGAATCGGGATAAACCCGGTACAATCCGTTACTCGAACCTAACCAAATTCTGCCGGCTCGATCCTCAAACAGAGTCTTTATCAGTCCCATGGTTTCAGTCCAAGGAAACAGAGCCCGCAGCATCCCTAAGCTGTCTCTTAGTTGAAGTTCTCTGCTGGTCCCAATAATAAGCTGGTTATCATTAAACTTGGCCAATACCCCCCAAGGGATATCTGGGTCATGGGGCAAGGCATTAACGAAATTAAGCTCCATCGCCACATAATCGAAACGATATATCTCTGATTGATAGTTTAAAAAGATATAGCTGCCATCATTTTGCTTAGTAATAGCTTGTAAGCCACTTTTTTTAAAGTCAGGAAACAACTCAAGGCTACCAAACTGAACAAACTCATCCGTCACCAAATTATAAAGATAGGTGTTAGCGTAGGTACTCACTAAGAGATGATTTTTGCTGAGTGGTATAGTGAAGGTGATATATTCATCCGAGAGACGGATATCTTGTTTTACTTTATCAATACGCCTAACTGTGGTGTCGCTAACACGATAAAGCCCTTGCTCAGTAGACAGCCAAGTATAGCCATACTCATCAAAACTAATATTATTAACTATCGCATTATTTAGCCCATCTCGCGCACTAAAAACCCGCTGAACTAAATCGCCAGCTGATGCGGGTAACGCAATAGCCCAAAGAAGCAAAAAATAAAAAATAGGGCGGAACCAGCCGTTATTGCTCATAGATAAAAATAGCTCAGTGATTCATCAGCTAAAATAATGGACATGTTATAAAAAACATTAAGTTGTTACATAATATAAGTAAGACTAGCAAAAAAAAAGCGCTCATTGAGCGCTTTTCCCTTAATAACCTAAGTTATTTTTTCTTCTTTGCCTTAGGGTTAGGCAAATCAGTAATTGAACCTTCATAAACTTCAGCCGCTAAGCCAACAGACTCATGCAGTGTTGGGTGTGCATGAATAGTAAGTGCTAAGTCTTCAGCATCACAACCCATCTCTATCGCAAGACCGATTTCACCGAGAAGTTCACCACCATTAACACCCACGATAGCACCACCGATAACGCGATGAGTTTCTTTATCGAAAATTAGCTTAGTCATACCTTCGCTGCAATCTGAAGCGATTGCACGACCACTTGCGGCCCATGGGAAAGTTGCGGTTTCGTAAGCAATACCTTGCTCTTTAGCTTCTTTCTCAGTTAAACCTACCCATGCGACTTCTGGGTCAGTATACGCAATGGATGGGATCACTTTTGGATCGAAGAAGTGCTTCATGCCCGAAATCACTTCAGCAGCAACATGACCTTCATGCACACCTTTGTGCGCAAGCATTGGCTGACCGACGATATCGCCGATTGCATAAATGTGCGGCACGTTAGTACGCATCTGCTTATCAACGTTAATAAAGCCACGCTCATCGATGTTAACGCCTGCTTTATCAGCATCAATTAACTTACCATTTGGTGTACGACCAATGGCAACCAATACGGCATCGTAACGAACAGGCTCAGCTGGCGCTTTTTTACCTTCCATTGAAACGTAGATACCATCTTCTTTCGCTTCAACCGCTGTTACCTTGGTTTCAAGGATCAAGTTAAACTTCTTCTTGATCTTCTTGGTGTAAACACGAACGATATCTTTATCGGCAGCAGGGATAACTTGGTCGAACATCTCAACCACGTCAATTTCACTACCTAGCGAAGAGTATACCGTACCCATTTCGAGACCAATGATGCCGCCGCCCATAACGAGCAGCTTACCTGGCACTTCGTTAAGCTCTAACGCATCGGTCGAATCCCAAATACGTGGATCTTCATGAGGAATGAAAGGCAGCTGAATTGGACGTGAACCCGCAGCGATAATAGCTTGTTCGAAGCGAACCACTTTAACGCCATCTTCACCAGTCACTTCAAGGGTGTTCGGGCTAGTAAACTTAGCAAGACCATTGACCACATCAACTTTACGCATCTTAGACATGCCGCCTAGACCCGTAGTGAGTTGGCTAATCACACTCTTCTTGTAATCACGTAATTTATCTAAATCGATTTGCGGCTCGCCAAATACAACACCATGGCTAGCAACCGCTTTCGCTTCTTCGATCACTTTAGATACGTGAAGTAACGCCTTCGATGGGATACAACCCACGTTTAGACATACACCACCTAGGGTACTAAAACGCTCAACGATCACTGTTTCTAGACCTAAATCTGCAGCACGGAATGCCGCAGAATAGCCCGCAGGACCTGCACCTAATACCACTACCTGAGTTTTGATTTCGTTACTCATGTTTTCCTCTATTCATTCTCATTCCGTTGGGAGGAATCCCGGCCCAACGCTTGATGACGCCAGCTTGTGAACGTGTGTTCTTGTAAGGTGGCCGCATTTTAACCTGTCAACGAGTTAAACAAAAGGCTACTCAACATGAGTAGCCTTCATCATTACAAAATAAGTGTACGTATGTCGGACAGCATACTTGACAGTGTCACACTAAAGCGTGCTGCCATTGCGCCATCGATCACACGGTGGTCGTATGATAAAGATAATGGCAACATTAACTTAGGCTCAAACTCTTTACCATTCCACTTAGGTTTAATCTCAGACTTAGACACACCAAGAATCGCGACATCAGGATAGTTCACAATTGGGGTAAATGCCGTACCACCGATGCCACCTAAGCTTGAAATAGTAAAACAGCTACCCTGCATGTCGGCAGCTTTCAACTTACCGTCACGAGCCTTGATAGAGATCTCCATCAACTCAGCAGATAACTCAAGAATGCCTTTCTTATCGACATCGCGAACCACTGGCACAACCAAACCGTTTGGCGTATCAACCGCTACACCAACGTGATAGTACTTCTTCTTGATCAGCGACTCACCATCTGCACTCAAACTTGAGTTGAATACGGGGAACTGCTGCAACGCCTTAGCAACAGCTTTCATCATAAAGACAAGTGGCGTGATCTTAACGCCTGTCTTCTGCTTAGCGGCTAATTCGTTCTGCTGTTTACGGAACGCTTCTAACTCAGTGATATCCGCTTCATCAAATTGCGTTACATGGGGAATAGTGACCCAGTTGCGATGTAGGTTTGGCCCAGAAATCTTCTGAATACGTGTTAGCGGAACCTCTTCAACTTCGCCAAACTTAGCAAAATCAACCTTAGGTGCGGCAATCACATTGAGCCCGCCAGCGCCACCAGCAACCGCTGTAGCAGCAGAAGCTTTTGGACGACTTAGCTCATACTTAATGAACGCCTGAACGTCCTCTTTAAGAATACGTCCTTTGCGACCAGTACCTGTGACTAACGTCAGGTCGGCACCAAACTCGCGCGCTAAACGACGCACGGCTGGTGAGGCATGTACCGCACCCGTCTTAGGCGTACTGCCTGCGCTCGGATGATGTGGCACAGGAGGCTTACTTGCCGCAGGCACTGGTGCTGGAGCAGCTGATGCCACTGGAGCAGGAGCCGCTGCTTGTACCGGTACTGGCGCAGTTGATTGCGTCTCAACAGTTGCGATAACGCTACCTTGAGAAACCTTATCGCCCACCTTAACGGTTAACGACACCAATTTACCCGCAAACGGCGCAGGCACTTCCATGGTCGCCTTGTCGGTTTCCAGCGTGATGAGGCCTTGATCAGCTTCGATAATATCACCAACGGCCACAAGCACTTCGATCACATCGACATCAGATGCATCGCCAATATCGGGCACAGCAATCTCTTTCACGTCAACTGTGGTTACAGCTGGTCCTGCCGGAGCAGCCTCTGCAACTGGCGCTGGCGCTGCTGCTTCACCGCCGCTGACTTGTAACATCAACACCAACGAACCTTGAGAAACCTTATCACCGACAGAGACTTTCATCTCGGTGACCACACCAGCAGCAGGTGCAGGCACCTCCATGGTGGCTTTATCGGTTTCAAGGGTAATAAGACCAGTATCAACATCTATGTTGTCGCCGACGGCCACTAGCACTTCAATCACATCCACATCAGACGCATCGCCGATGTCAGGCACTGTGACTTCGATAATTTGTGACGCTGATGATGCAGCAGGTGCTGGAGCGGCAACGGGTGCAGCCTCGGCAACTGGCGCCGCTGGTGCAGGCGCTTGTTCCTCGACCGCTGGCGCGGCGGTGTCAGCGACTTCAGCACTCATCATAGCGATAAGTGAACCTTCAGAAACGGTATCACCTACCGCAACTTTGAGCTCTGCAAGTGTGCCAGCGAAAGGCGCAGGAATATCCATGGTCGCCTTGTCACTCTCAACGGTGATGATCGATGCTTCAGCATCTATGCTATCGCCGACGGCAACGCAGATCTCGATAACTTGTACTTCATCCCCACCAATATCGGGGACTAAAACTTCTTTTAACTCAGCCATTATCTATCCCCTTACGCGTACTGTGGGTTGATCTTGTCAGCATCGATACCGTATTCAGCAATGGCTTTGCTCAACACTTCTACTGGCAACTCATTACGATCAACGAGTGACTTAAGCGCTGCGATAACAATGAACTTAGCATCCACTTCAAAGTGATGACGTAAGTTTTCACGGCTATCACTGCGGCCGAAACCATCAGTACCTAATACTTTGTAATCTGTTGGGATATAAGCGCGCAACTGCTCGCCATATATCTTCATATAGTCAGTTGCAACAATCGCAGGTGAATCACTTGAGATCACTTGACTAATGTAGGCTTGCTTTGGCGCAGCAGTTGGATGCAGCATGTTGTAACGCTCGACGGCTTGGCCATCACGAGTTAGCTCATTGAAGCTGGTTACGCTAAATACATCTGAAGAGATACCGAAGTCTTTTGCCAATGCTTGTGCGGCTTTACGCACTTGCTCAAGGATGGTGCCACAGCCCATAAGCTGTACTTTACCCTTACCGCTACCTGACACAGACTCAAGCTTATAGATACCTTTTACGATACCCTCTTCGGCGCCTTCAGGCATTTCTGGCTGAACATAGTTTTCGTTCATCGTAGTCAAGTAGTAGAAGATATCTTCTTGGTTTTCGCCATACATACGACGGATACCATCTTGAACCACTACTGCAATCTCATAGCCATAAGTTGGATCGTAAGAGATACAGTTTGGAATCGTGTTGGCTAACACATGGCTGTGGCCATCTTGATGCTGAAGACCTTCGCCGTTAAGCGTTGTACGACCAGAAGTACCACCCACCATAAAGCCACGAGCACGCATATCACCCGCAGCCCATGCCATATCGCCAATACGTTGGAAACCAAACATAGAGTAGTAGATATAGAAAGGAATCGTAGGTGTGTCGTTAACCGAATAACTGGTTGCCGCCGCGACCCAAGATGACATTGCGCCTAGCTCGTTGATACCTTCTTGCAATACTTGACCCGACTTATCTTCACGATAGTAAGCCACTTGATCAGAATCTTGCGGTACGTATTTTTGCCCTTCGTGAGCGTAAATGCCCACTTGACGGAACAAGCCTTCCATACCGAAAGTACGTGCTTCATCAGGAATAATTGGCACGATACGCTTACCGATCTTCTTGTCTTTAAGCAGTGCAGTCAAAATACGTACAAACGCCATGGTGCTTGAAATTTCACGGCCGTTA
This sequence comes from Shewanella mesophila, assembly GCF_019457515.1. Taxonomy (NCBI): domain Bacteria; kingdom Pseudomonadati; phylum Pseudomonadota; class Gammaproteobacteria; order Alteromonadales; family Shewanellaceae; genus Shewanella; species Shewanella mesophila. Next base: position 484,163 of record NZ_CP080421.1, on the reverse strand, counting down.
GAACCTTTAAGCACGGCATCGAAAATCTTCAATGATGGTACTTCAAGATCTTCTGTGAACTTCTGGCGACGAGCTGGCATTGAACCATGTAAGGCTTCACGACGTTCCTTAAGGTATTTAACCTCTTCAGAATCAGCACCTGGGTGGTAGAAAGGAATCTCTTCTAACTTGTCATCAGGGATCGGGATATTGAAACGATCACGGAAGTAACGTACTGCGCTGATATCCATCTTCTTAACGTTGTGAGCGATGTTCTTACCTTCGCCCGCATCACCAAGACCATACCCTTTAACGGTTTTCGCTAGAATAACGGTTGGACGACCTTTGGTGTTTTTAGCATGCTGAAGCGCAGCAAAAATCTTCACAGGATCATGACCACCACGGTTTAGACGCCAGATGTCATCATCTGACATGTTAGCAACCATCTCCGCAGTCTCAGGGTACTTACCAAAGAAGTGCTCACGAGTATAAGCGCCACCTTTGGCTTTACAGTTTTGGTATTCACCATCAACGGTTTCTTCCATTAACTGCAGTAGCTTACCGCTTGTGTCACGCGCTAATAGTGGATCCCAATAACGACCCCAAATCACCTTAACCGCTTCCCAACCTGCGCCGCGGAACTCGCCTTCAAGCTCTTGGATGATCTTACCATTACCACGAACAGGACCATCGAGACGCTGTAGGTTACAGTTAACAATAAACACCAAATTATCTAGCTCTTCGCGAGCAGCAAGGCCGATAGCACCTAATGTTTCTGGCTCGTCACACTCACCATCACCCAAGAAGCAATATACGGTTTGCTCAGAGCAATCTTTCAGACCGCGGTCAGTAAGATACTTAAGGTAACGTGCTTGGTAAATTGCTTGGATAGGACCAAGACCCATAGAAACCGTTGGGAACTGCCAGTAGTCAGGCATCAACTTAGGATGCGGATAAGATGAAAGACCCTTGCCATCAACTTCTTGACGGAAATTGTTCATCTGATCTTCAGTGATACGGCCTTCAAGGAATGAACGCGAGTAGATACCCGGTGCGATATGGCCTTGGAAATAAACCAGATCGCCGCCATCTTTTTCATTAGGCGCACGGAAGAAATGGTTAAAACACACATCGTAAATCGTTGCACTAGAAGCAAAACTCGAAATGTGACCACCTAGCTCAAGATCTTTTTTCGATCCACGCAGTACCATAGCCAACGCATTCCAACGGACGATAGCGCGAATACGACGCTCCATCTCTTGGTTGCCTGGCATATGTGGCTCTTGGCCCGCTGGAATAGTGTTTAAATACGCGGTAGTCGCTTTGTAAGGCAGATGAGTACCATTACGGCGCGCCTTATCAATCAGCTTCTCTAATAGATAATGAGCACGCTCTGGGCCTTCCTGCTCTAATACCGCCTGCAGTGAATCTACCCACTCTTGAGTCTCTAACGGATCTAAATCTTGTAGCATATGTTCAGACATTTCGCAGTCCTTCCCTATATACATTAATAGTATGAATTAATTGACAAAAAGTAACGATTAGAACGATTGTCTATCCGCCACTCTTCAAACGGCGCAGACTACGCTGCAACCGGCTATCTTCTTCCCTTACAGACAACATCACTTCCTCGATATAACTTAAATGTTCATTCGAGGCTTCTCTTGCTGCTTCGGGATCACGGCGTACGATAGCGGCAAGCAGGTCTCGCCGGTGATCATTTGCCATCTTGGATGCATCGGCTCTACGCTTAAGCAATTCCAAGTTTTGCGCCACATTCTTATGCAGCACAGGGGATAAACTTAATACCAAGTGCAACATCGCCACATTGTGGGATGCTTCGGCAATCGCGCGATAAAAGCAGACGATCGCCTCAGATTTAACCTCTATGTCAGAGGCCGCCTCTACCGCTTGGATTTTTTGTTTGATGTTTGCCATATCCGCATCGGTACCCCGAAGCGCAGCAAAATAGGCCATCATGCCTTCAGTGGCGTGACGAAACTCGAGTAAGTCATACTGACTCTCAGAATCGCTATGCATCAGCTCCACAATAGGATCGGCAAGGCTCTGCCAAAGTTGCTCTTTAACATAAGTTCCACCACCTTGGCGGCGGAGCAATAAGCCTTTTGCTTCTAACTTTTGAATGGCTTCACGAAGAGATGGTCGAGAGACTTCAAATTGAAGTGCCAATTCACGCTCTGGAGGTAACTTCTGGCCAGGTTGCAAACTACCTTCAAGGATCATCTGCTCTAACTGCCCCATAATCACATCAGAGATTTTTGGCTGGTTGATTTTGCTATAAGCCATATGGCCCTCAGCTCCTATTGTAAATTGGTCTTACCAATTTAATTGACTGAGCGCACTTTATCAAATCACATTTCAGATGTCTAGCTCGTGATCTGCATCATGTAAACTCACGATTTGTGAGAATAGCTGATATTTCTTGGTAAGGGGTCTGACCATTAGGTTAAATACAGCCGTCACGCTAAATAAAGTGTCCATGACCGCTTCAACCAATATTGACCTTACTCTCTTAGCAGCGAAAGCAAACACCGACTAGCTGCTGGTTAACATTTAAACCACCACACCAAAAATCGTTAACAAAGACAATCCCGTGACTAATAGGATAAAATTACGCTTACTCAACTGTAGTAAAGAGATGGTCGATTGCACACAAATTGGCGTAGGAGATGAGGTTTCTACTGTTTCGGCCGCCAGCGCAACCTCGGTGACTATCTCTCTGGCCGATGTTGTCCAATCGATCGCTAAGTGTCGCCACTGAGAGAACGCCGCAGAAAAATGACCGCTCAATACATATCCAAAGGCAATCAGGCGACTAGGTAACCAATCCAACAGGGTCAATGTCGAGTCCACGATAGGCAATTCAACACCTTTAGCCTTGGCATCATCAGAGAAATAACGTGCAGTACAATAAAGCACAGCCCCCGCAGGGCCAAAGAAGATAAGATAGAGAGCAACCGCACCATAAAAACGGTAATTGAGCCAAGCGACCGTTTGCCCAACTTTGGCACCTAAATCCTCTTCAGAAACCGCATCGATACTAATGTTGGGGTCGAGCGCATCGGCAAAATGATAACAAGCTTGCGCATCGCCACGACACGCCGCCTGAATATATTGTTTAAATAGCTGACGCTGCTTAAGATGGCTAAAACATAAAATAGCGACTGTAACCCAAAGCACTAAGCTAACTATGCCCCAAACCATACCACTCACAAACCAGGCTAGCACTTGCACACTTATCGCTGGCAGCAACAATGCCATCGCCATCATAAGGTCATTACCTAACTGCTTTCTGCCGAAAAAAGCCTTTACATAAAACGACAAGAGCGTCTCTAACTGCCATGCCTGAGGCAATAATTTTAGACGTTCAATCATAATCGCAACTAACAATGAAAACAGCGCCATTTAATTCCCCTTACCGACCAGACTCATTTTGTACCTTGACCAATCAAAGCTATCGCCAGGATCGGTTTTCCTTCCCGGAGCAATATCACAATGACCCACAATCGATCCAGTATTGAGCATAGGATACGCATCAAACAAGGCCAATGTTAATTGCTGCAATTGTCGATATTGTGCATCGGTATACGCAATATTATCCGTTCCTTCTAACTCAATCCCCACGGCAAAGTCATTACAAGCATCGCGCCCCTGATAACATGATACCCCGGCATGCCAAGCCCTATCATCACAACTCACATATTGAACCAACTCACCATCACGCCTAATGAGAAAGTGCGCCGAAACTTGCAGTCCCTCTAACTCACAAAAACTAGAGTCGGCCTCCACATCTAAACAACCTTGAAAAAGTTGATCGATAAAAGGGGCGCCAAATTTGCCCGCTGGCAGACTAATGTTATGGATCACCAGTAAGCTCACTTCATTATCTGGACGTGCATTAAAATGGGGCGACTCGCACCTTCTCCCATAATCAATCCAGCCAGCTTTAAATGGTTTCATACTCACCAATTAACTCTATAAATTATAAAAGATAAACCTCAATCAACTCTACCCACTTTTCACTATAGGCGCTAGACTTTTAACCTGAGTGATTCGCAGGCTATCTCTGTTTCTACTGACGTAAATATTCCCGCCAATTTTAACCTGCTTTTTCATTAGCAAATTTGCTATCATCAATGCAATAAGAACAAGTGCTTGCAGCGTACACTTTGGCTCCCACAAAAGAGCAAATGGCGCTGATATGACTTCACCTGCCGAGCGATTAGCAAATAGACTAAACCAAAGCTAGCAGAGAAAGCCATGAGATACAGTCATCACCAACAAGTGATACTCAACGCTAAGCCCATTGAGGATAGAAACATGCTCGAAAATGATATTCGATTATCTGTCAAAATCGCATTAGAAGAAGATTTAGGTTACCAAGCCGATAGCAACTTAAGCTCACAGCAGAAACTCGAAGCCGACATTACGGCTCAGTTGATCCCAAGCGACAAATATGCCGAGGCAACACTCATCACCCGAGAAGAAGGCGTTTTTTCAGGTAAAGCTTGGGCCGAGCAAGTATTTAATCAACTAGGTGGTGAAGTCGCCCTTCATTGGCACGTCGATGACGGCGATCTACTTGTACCTAACCAAGTCTTATGCGAAATGTCAGGCCCTGCCCGCGCTATCTTAACTGGCGAGCGCACCGCAATGAACTTTATCCAAACCTTGTCAGGCGTTGCCACACTCACTAAGCATTATGTCGATAGAATCGCTGGCACCCATTGTAAACTGCTCGATACGCGCAAAACCATTCCCGGCCTGCGCACCGCACAAAAATATGCCGTCACCTGCGGTGGCGGTAAAAACCATCGCATAGGCCTGTTCGATGCTTTCCTCATTAAAGAGAACCACATCATGGCCTGCGGTTCTATTGCTAACGCCATTGAGTCGGCACGGGCCCTCGCCAGTGACAGAATGGTCGAAGTGGAAGTCGAAAGCATCGATGAGTTAAAACAAGCCATTGAGGCGGGGGCTGACATAGTGATGCTCGATAACTTCGATGTCACCATGATGATAGATGCCGTCGAGCTCAACCAACGCTGTCATAAAGAACGGGGCTACCCAGAAGCCCAGCGAGTGAAATTAGAAGTCTCAGGTAACGTCACCTTAGACACCATAGCCGACTTTGCCAAAACTGGCGTCGATTACATCTCGGTAGGCGCGTTGACCAAACATGTCAAAGCACTAGATCTCTCTTTGCGCTTAAAAGACTAACGAGCAGTTCCTAGTTCCTAGCCTCTAGGAACTAGGCCCTTACTTTCCTCGCCCTCCATTTCCTCTAACCTCGTCCCAGCTCCTCGCCTCCCTTTACTCGCTCTGAGTCGCAACAAACTAATAGCGCGAAACACTATCGTTTACTATTCACACAATCATGAAACGCTATTTTTTTGACTAAAACCCACCAAGTGTCATTTTTTCAATCAGCGCCAAAAAGATGCTATAACTTTTTTAACAACAATAGTGCTTCGTTAGACAAATTCACCATCAAATTAATACTTTGGTGCAATTTGTGGTTTCATTTTAGTTAACTTTGTACTAACTTTGACAGTAGGCGAGATGGCCCTTTCGGCCAGCTCACCATGAAGGTAGACCAAATTGTGAAATTGAAGTGGTCGGGAATTAGGTTTAAAGCTCTAGTGCTGAATTTTATCACTGCATTGTTATCAACAAGTTAATACGGCACACAATGATGAAGTTCATCAACTAGCGTTAAAAACTGGTATAACATGCAAACATAATACGCAATACCAAATAAGCCAAATTACAAGGGTAACTTCGATCTAACAAGCAACTAAATGGTGCAGTTTGCCGAAACGACATACATCATACTGATGATTAAACCGTAACTAAATATAGTTGATAGCAATAACGATTTGACCAAGGATGAAACAACCGACCACACGCAGGAGCGTAACTTTTTCGCTAAAATAGTGTTAATTTCTAAAATAGTGTTAATACTATCATTGAGACTAAAGTTACAAGTGGTTAGAGCGAATGATTGAGAATTGCAAATGCTAAGCACTAATTGTATTAACAGTTTGTGTTAACAGTGCAGTTGTAATGAGTTGCAATAAGTCGCAAATAGCCATAGGTTAGGTGAATCGAGTCAGCGTTCTGTCAAACGGAGAGAGAAAATGAAAGGTTTCAACTTAAACAAAAAGATGGGTAATGCTAAGGGTTTCACCCTAATTGAATTAATGATCGTTGTTGCAATTATCGGTATTCTCGCTGCAATTGCACTACCTGCATATCGCGATTATGTTGGTGCCGCTCATGGTGGTGCAGCAATGAAAGGAGTTAGCTCGATTACGTCAAAAGCTGTTGCATGTGTTCAGTCTGGAGTGGGTTGTGCTTCACTTGTAACTGATGCCTCAACCTACACTGAAGTAACAATTGCTCCAGCTACAGCCGCTCCAACTGCAGGCGGTTGGGATGAAGCCGTAGGCGGCACAATTGCCTTTAACGAAGGTGCTTGTACTGTTACTGCAACTGTAAGCAATCTTGGCGTAGTCACTTATAAAGCAACAGTAACTACAGGTGCAACCGGTGCAACGCTTGAGCAGTGTGTAGATGGCGCGAATATTCCTGCTTCGATGGTAACACCATAGATTAAGTTGCAACCGGAAAATAATATAAGCATCGCCTTCTAGCTAGGGCGGTGCTGTTTAATTAGTCAAACAAATACTAATGGATTGGTTAAGCATATCAGATGCCAACAACAGGTCTTCACTTAGGATTATCCACTCTATTTATTCGCAAGCAACTGCTAAGCGAAGAACAGATTGCATCGGCAATAACAAAATCTCGTCAATCAAAACAATCCCTTGTTTCCACCATAGTTTCAGAAAAACTCATTTCAGCTCGTGAAATAGCTGAGCTCTGCTATGAAGAGTACGGTACCCCACTGCTCGATCTCAATGAGTTCGATATTGCCAGTATTCCCGAAGATTTCCTCAATCGAAAACTCATCGAAAAACACAAGTGCCTACCACTGTTTAAGCGCGGTAACCGCCTCTATATCGGTACATCAGACCCCACCAATATTGCCGCCTTAGAGGACTTTCAATTTAGCGCAGGCCTGCACGCCGAAGCCATCTTGGTTGAAGATGATAAGCTCACCAAGGCCCTAGAAAAAGTGCTCGAAGAGGATATCTCCGCGCTGGATTTAGACGGCATCGATGAAGATTCACTCTCGGGAATCGAGATCACCGATACCGATAAGCGCCATGAAGAGCAACAAGGGGAATCTAGTGACGATGCCCCGATTGTTATCTACATCAATAAAATTTTAACCGATGCCATTCGTAAAGGGGCATCGGATCTCCATTTTGAACCTTATGAGAAACGTTATCGCATTCGTTTTCGTATCGATGGTATCTTGCATGAAGTCTCCGAGCCACCAGTCAACCTCTCAGGTCGAATTTCGGCTCGCTTAAAGGTGATGTCGAAACTGGATATTGCCGAGCGCCGCGTGCCCCAAGATGGCCGGATCAAGATGAAACTATCTCGCACCAAATCTATCGATTTTCGTGTCAGCACCCTGCCCACCATCTGGGGCGAAAAAATCGTAATGCGTATCTTGGATTCCTCATCGGCGCAGCTCGGCATCGAGAAACTGGGTTATGAAGATGATCAACGTAAACTCTATGAAGAGATGCTGGCCAAGCCCCAAGGCATGATCTTAGTGACTGGCCCCACAGGTTCGGGGAAAACCGTTTCACTCTATACCGGCCTTAATATTCTTAACACAGAAGAGCGCAATATCTCCACAGCCGAAGATCCGGTAGAGATTAACTTAGAAGGCGTCAACCAGGTTCATATTAATCTAAAGGCAGGTTTAACCTTCGCCTCCGCCTTGCGTTCATTTTTACGTCAAGACCCAGATGTCGTCATGGTCGGTGAGATCCGAGACTTAGAAACTGCCGAAATCGCCATTAAGGCAGCCCAAACCGGCCATTTAGTGCTTTCAACCCTACATACCAACTCAGCGGCCGAAACCTTAACCCGACTTATTAATATGGGCGTTCCTGGCTATAACATCGCCAGCTCGGTCAATCTGATTATCGCTCAGCGCCTGTCACGCCGCTTATGTACCGAGTGCCGAGCACCAGAAGAGGTGCCCGAGCATGAACTCCTACGCTTAGGCTTCACCCAGGAACAAATCGATGAAGGCTTTACCGTCTATAAACCGGTAGGCTGCGACCTCTGCTCAGGTGGATATAAGGGCCGTGTCGGTATTTATGAAGTAATGAAGATGTCAGATGAAATAGCCCGTACTATTATGGAAGGAGGCAACTCGCTACAAATCGCTACCATAGCTAAACAACAAGGTATGCGTGACTTGCGTGATTCAGGTCTTCGTAAGGTAATAGCAGGGGTGACCAGTATCGCCGAAATTAACCGAGTCACTAGCTTTTAATTGTTAATGTTAATTGATAAATGCAGCTAGTACCTCGCACCCTAAGAATAAGGATTTATCATGGCAACCGCATCGCTTGCTAAGAGTAAAGCTCAAATAAAAAGTAAAAAGCAAAAAGCGGCAAAGGCGCAACCTAAAGTCGTTACCTTCGAGTGGAAAGGCACCAACCGCGATGGCAATAAAACTTCCGGAGAACTCCGCGGAACATCTGTTAACGAGGTAAAGGCGCAGCTAAAATCCCAAGGGGTAAATCCCAAAGTCGTCAGGAAAAAGCCTGAATCCCTGTTTAAGAGCAACCCCAAAATCACCGCCATGGATATAGCCATGATGACCCGGCAAATAGCGACCATGTTGGCGGCGGGCGTTCCTATTGTCACCACCTTGGAGATGCTCGGTCGCGGTCATGAAAAACCCAGAATGCGTGAACTGTTGGCAACAATTGTTAGCGATGTACAATCAGGTATTCCACTATCGGATTCCTTGAAGCCACACAGACAATATTTCGACGATCTCTATGTAGATCTAGTAGGGGCAGGTGAACACTCTGGTTCACTCGATGCGGTATTCGATCGCATCGCTACCTATCGCGAGAAAGCCGAAGCACTCAAGTCCAAAATTAAAAAGGCCATGTTCTATCCTGCCGCAGTTGTTATAGTTGCTGTGGGCGTAACAGCTCTCCTACTCCTGTTTGTCGTACCTCAATTTGAAGAAATTTTTAATGGTTTTGGCGCAGAGCTACCCGCATTTACCCAGTTGATTATCGGGTTGTCACGTTGGCTACAAACCTCATGGTACTTCTTTGTTATTGGCATCGTCGTAGCGTTTTTTTCATTCAAAAGGGCTCATTTAACATCGCAGGGATTTCGAAATCAGATTGATCAACTAGTACTAAAAATCCCAGCAATTGGCCCCATCCTCCATAAAGCGGCAATGGCGCGTTTTGCCAGAACCTTAGCCACCACCTTTGCGGCAGGTGTACCCCTGATTGACGGATTAGAATCCGCCGCTGGCGCGTCCGGTAATTATGTATACAAAAGCGCTTTGATAAAGGTCAGACAAGAAGTGATGTCAGGCATGCAGATGAATGTCGCCATGCGAACAACCGGAATTTTCCCCGATATGCTGATTCAGATGGTGATGATTGGGGAAGAATCTGGCGGCCTCGATGAGATGCTCAACAAAGTGGCTAACATCTATGAGATGCAGGTAGACGATGCCGTCGATGGCTTATCGAGTCTCATCGAACCGATTATGATGGTGGTGATCGGCACCTTAGTCGGCGGCCTGATTGTTGGTATGTATCTGCCAATCTTCCAACTAGGTAAAGTAGTAGGCTAAGGCCGTAGCGAGCTCATAGCTGAGCAATTTTAAAATCTAACCATAATAACTAAAGTTGATCGACTAAATAATAATGACCCAATTTATCCAATTAATGGCACAGTATCCTTTGCTGTTTGTCGCACTCGCTTTTATTTTTGCTGCCACCATTGGTAGCTTTTTAAATGTTGTTATCCACCGCTTGCCCATCATGATGAAGCGTGAATGGCAACAAGAGTGTAATCAGTACCTTAATGAGTATCATCAGCCACTCATTAAAGGGATTTCCGATAAACTCGTTAAGCCTATTGATGATTACCCTGAAAAATATAATCTTGTTGTGCCGGGCTCTGCCTGCCCCAAATGCAAAACTAACATCAAACCTTGGCATAATCTGCCAGTATTAGGCTGGCTAATGCTCGGCGGAAAATGCGCCAGCTGTAAAACCTCAATCTCAGCACGCTACCCCATCATTGAAGCGATAACAGGTTTAGCAGTAGCCTATTTAGCCTACCATTTTGGCCCAACCGAGCAGTTTGTGTTTGCGACACTGTTAACCTTTGGCCTAATAGCACTGACGGGCATAGATCTCGATGAGATGCTGCTGCCGGATCAAATAACCCTACCACTACTCTGGCTAGGTTTACTCATAAACCTTAATAGCACCTTCACCTCGCCAACCGAAGCTATCATTGGCGCTGCCGCTGGCTACATGAGCTTATGGAGCGTCTTCTGGGGCTTTAAGCTACTCACTGGTAAGGAAGGTATGGGTTACGGTGACTTTAAGCTACTGGCGGTATTTGGCGCTTGGTTTGGCTGGCAACTGCTTCCACTCATCATACTGCTGTCATCTGTTGTCGGCGCCGTGGTTGGCGTGTTACTGATAATCAATAAGCGAATTAACTCAGGTAATCCAATTCCCTTTGGCCCCTATATCGCCCTTGCTGGCTGGATAGCGATGATCTGGGGCGAGCAGATAGTTAACTGGTATCTGTCGACCCTGTAATGCCGAAGCCTATCACTCAAGAGTATCTCCATGTCTAACTTTGTCGTCGGTCTTACAGGTGGAATTGGCAGCGGCAAGACCACTGTCGCCAATCTCTTTGCAGATTTAGGTATCACACTCGTCGATGCTGATATTGTAAGTAGACAGGTCGTCGCCAAGGACTCACTCGGGCTAGCACGTATCGCCGAACACTTCGGCCAAAACATTTTGCTTAAGAACGGTCAGCTTAATCGCGCGGCATTGAGAGAGCGGATCTTCAGCACCCCATCCGAACGAGAGTGGCTTAACGATCTACTGCACCCCATGATCCGAGAAGAGATGCTCGATCAACTAAAAAAAGCGACTTCACCTTACGCTATTTTAGTTGTCCCCTTGCTATTTGAGAATGGTTTAGATAGGTTAGTCAATTGCACCTTAGTGGTTGATATTTCGCCAGAGCTACAAACGAGACGGACCATGGACAGAGATTCTGTCAGTGCAGAACAAGTACAAAATATAATAGCCAGTCAGACCAGTAGAGCCGAGAAACTAGCAAAAGCTGATGATGTCATCGACAATCAAGGAACTGTATCAGCATTAAAAAGCAAGGTCGCTTTATTGCATAATAAATACTTAAAATTAGCAGATCGCACTTGATAATGTCATGAATGAATTGATCTATGAACAACCACTTAATGAGAAGACTCGCAGCTATTTGCGCCTTGAGTATCTCGCCAATCAACTGCAGAGCAATCTAGATCAAGATCATCAACATCGATGTTTTTACCCTCTTTTTTCACTCTGTGACTTAACTGAACGATGTGACTATCGCGGCGAAATCATCAAAGATATCGACAAACAACTAATCACCCTCAAAAATTGGAAAAGCCTGCCCCATATAGACGAACTGCAAGTGATTTCCTATGTCGCACAACTACAAGATGCTCGTAAATGTTTACTCGACTGTAGCCGTCCTGGACAAGCGTTAAAACAAGACCGTTTTTTATCGGCGTTGCGCCAACGCTTTGGAATGCCAGGAGCCTGTTGCAACTTTGACCTACCACAACTCCATTATTGGTTAGCAAAACCTTGGGAAATTCGTCAGCAACAATATAAAACTTGGATAACGCATTTCACCTGTTTACTCACGCCGATAACACTGCTGCTTGAACTCACAAGAAAAACCACAGATTATAATCCAGCAACCGCAGTAGCTGGATTTTATCAAGGTAACAGCAACCAAGCCTTGTCGTTAATTCGAGTTAGATTGGATGCATCTCAAGGTTGTTATCCAACCATCAGTGGTAATCGCAATCGCTACGCTATCCATTTCGTATTATTTGACCAGCAAAAACATTCCGACAAAACCATCGACTTTATGTTGGCAACCTGCGGCTAAACTGATTACCATTAACCCCACAGTTAAACGTGTTAATGGAAACCTAATGCCAACCGTAGTCAATTGCCCTACTTGCCAAACAGAAGTTGAATGGTCTGCAGAATCAAGATTCAAACCCTTTTGCAGTGAGCGCTGCAAACTTATCGATCTCGGCGACTGGGCATCTGAAAAACATGCTATTCCAGTTAAACCTGAATTCGATGCAGAATCATTAGATTCTCTTGGTTATGACGAAGCAAATTTCTTTAAAGATAATTGATTAAAGATAACTAAGGACAATTAATGAAGCGAATTCATGTTGCCGTTGGCGTAATCTTCAACGACCTTAACCAAATTTTGTTAGCTAAAAGACCCGACAATCTTCATCAAGGCGGTAAATGGGAATTTCCCGGTGGTAAGGTTGAAAACGATGAAACGACCTCAGAAGCTTTAATCAGAGAGCTTAAAGAAGAAGTTAATCTTAATGTCATATCGACCATGCCATTAATGACCATCTCACACGATTATCCGGATAAACAGGTACTTCTGGATATTCATTCGGTAAAAGACTTCTCAGGCGAAGCAGAAGGCCTTGAAGGCCAACCCATTACATGGGCATACATAGAGGCATTGAAAGATTATGATTTTCCCGAAGCCAATACTCCCATTATAGAAAAGCTCCTTTCTTTATAATCTTACAAAGACTCAACGTCATCTGTCGTCTTTTAATAAAAGCTAGCAGTCATTAAAAGACGAACTCATGCCTACTTTGATACACCTATCTACCGAACATAAACTCGAAAGTCTTAGCGGTTGCGTTAAGGCTTTCGAGTTTATGTTGTGGGATAGAACGGTGATAACAGTGTGCTTACGAACACGAAGCTGGGGCGGACTATCTCTATTAAAAAGAATTCTTGTGCTCTCGGCGCATGAAATAGGGTAAATATGACGTAGTCATAAGTTTATGAACGAGAAACATGGATTGTCGAACTGGCTATTTATGAGATCCATGCAATTTTCTGTTTATGAAAAGTCTAAAATTCTCATTGATGGGAGTGAATGCCAAACAATATAGGGAGCACTATTGGTGCAACTGGACTACGAAGTACATGGATGCGCAAATGTCACCTAGTGCTAGGTCTCACTTACTTGTTTAATGGAACAAGTCGAGACAATAACTTCAACAGCTGACACCGGCAGATCACTCCAGTAATCATTTGACACATGGAACAGGTAATCGAATAAAACAATCATAAGTACACAGGCAGGTTAATTAGACCCGCTAGAGTATTCATTGAATTGCTTTCTTAATTGGGAAGACACACTACGAGGATGGCGGAACGCCTTGCGGGCAGATATTAATCGCCCTTCTTTTTCCCGACTGCATAACTAGTCGACTAAAGTTTGTAGTTGTCTATTACGTGTTGTCGGCAGACTTGCGTCGCCGTTTTTCTTTAACCAATTGTATATAAACACAATTGCGCGACATCTTCGAGGAAGATTCCGGCAATCGGTTTATGCATACCGATTACCGGTGTCAACTACTAATTTTGCAGGTATGGAAGCAAGCACTTGTTAGTGCTTGCTTACGGTGTAGCCTGCTAGGTTAGTGACCTACACGACTCTCGTCGCACTACATCATGCCGCCCATACCGCCCATGCCGCCCATTCCACCCATGCCGCCCATATCGCCAGCACCAGCTTCTTGAGCAACTTCGCCCACCATAGCTTCGGTGGTGATCATTAGGCCTGCAATAGATGAAGCGAACTGTAGCGCGCTACGCGTAACTTTAGTTGGGTCAAGGATACCCATCTCTAGCATGTCACCGTAAGTGTCGTTACCTGCGTTGTAACCGTAGTTACCAGTGCCGTTCTTCACGTTGTTAGCGACAACTGACGCTTCTTCACCAGCGTTAGTGGCGATTTGACGTAGTGGCGCTTCCATAGCGCGTAGTGCGATAACCACACCGTGTTTTTGGTCTTCGTTTAATACTTCAACTTCGCCAATCTTGCTCGCTACACGTATAAGTGCAACACCACCACCAGCTACGACACCCTCTTCAACTGCAGCGCGAGTCGCGTGTAGTGCATCTTCTACGCGAGCTTTTTTCTCTTTCATTTCAACTTCTGTGGCTGCACCGACTTTGATCACTGCAACACCGCCAGCCAATTTAGCCATACGCTCTTGTAGTTTCTCTTTGTCGTAGTCAGAAGTTGACTCTTCAGCTTGGATCTTAATTTGTGCTACGCGAGATTGGATCTGCTCTTGCTCACCATTACCGTCGATGATAGTCGTGTCATCTTTAGTGATGATAACGCGCTTAGCCGTACCTAGGTCTTCTAGGGTCGCTTTTTCAAGCTCTAGGCCAATCTCTTCAGCAATGACAGTACCGCCAGTTAGGATAGCGATATCTTGTAGCATGGCTTTACGACGGTCGCCAAATCCTGGTGCTTTAACAGCAGCCACTTTAACGATACCGCGCATGTTGTTTACAACCAGTGTTGCTAGCGCTTCGCCTTCAACGTCTTCGGCAACGATAAGCAGTGGCTTACCGGTTTTTGCTAGACCTTCAAGGATAGGCAGTAGTTCACGGATGTTTGATACTTTCTTATCAACCAACAAGATGAATGGGCTTTCTAGCTCTACGCTGCCGGTTTCTGGCTTGTTGATGAAGTATGGAGATAGGTAACCACGGTCGAACTGCATACCTTCAACGACGTCGAGTTCGTTTTCGAGTGCTTGACCTTCTTCAACTGTGATAACACCTTCTTTGCCTACGCGCTCCATCGCTGTTGCGATGATTTCACCAATTGACTCGTCAGAGTTAGCAGAGATAGTACCTACTTGAGCAATAGCCTTAGTGTCGCTGCACTCTTGAGATAGGTTTTTAAGCTCGGCTACCGCTGCGATAACCGCTTTGTCGATACCGCGCTTAAGATCCATTGGGTTCATGCCAGCCGCAACGGCTTTTAGACCTTCAGTCACGATAGCTTGTGCTAGTACGGTTGCAGTAGTGGTACCGTCACCGGCAGCATCGTTGGCTTTAGAAGCAACTTCTTTCACCATTTGTGCGCCCATGTTTTCGAACTTGTCTTCTAGTTCGATCTCTTTTGCTACTGACACACCATCTTTAGTGATAAGTGGTGCACCAAAGCTTTTGTCTAGTACTACGTTACGGCCTTTAGGGCCTAAGGTAACTTTAACTGCGTTGGCTAGTACGTTTACGCCCGCTAGCATTTTTACGCGTGCGTCATTACCAAAAAGAACTTCTTTAGCTGCCATGTTCTGTATCCTTTAAAAAATAGGTTTAACTGGGATAGAAAGTAACTTAGTGGATTATTCCACTACAGCCATTAGATCTGATTCAGATAAGATCAAGACTTCTTCGCCATCGATCTTCTCTTTTTTCACGCCGTAGCCTTCATTGAAGATAACCGTGTCGCCGACTTTTACGTCAAGTGGCTGAACAGTGCCGTTTTCAAGGATTCGGCCATTGCCTACGGCAAGGACTACACCGCGAGTTGATTGCTCTGCTGCGCTACCTGTAAGTACGATGCCACCGGCAGATTTTGATTCAACTTCAGAACGCTTAACAATGACGCGGTCATGTAATGGACGAATATTCATCTATGGACTCTCCTAATGATTTTCTTGCCCAACAAACGTTGGCGGTTTATCAAAGTAATACGGCATAAGGCTTATACCGTCTGATGTTTGCATATATGGGGATCGCCGTAACAAGATCCAAGGGCTTTACAAAAAAAATCTCATTTTTTTTAACTGGGTTTTATAAAATATCAGCCAACCCTGATAGAATTGCCCTCCTTCTTTAATCAAGGCATTCCGTATTTAATGAGAGACAGACACGGGCTACTTAGCCAGCCAATCGGTCGTGTACTGCTAAACATGAGCCTGCCGAACCTGATTGGTATCTTAACCATTCTTGGGTTTAGTCTTATAGATACCTTTTTCATCAGTCAGTTAGGCACTGAGGCGTTGGCGGCTATCAGCTTTACCTTTCCGGTTACTTTGATTATCTCGAGCATAGCTATTGGTATCGGGGCTGGCGTGTCGACCAATTTAGGCCGGCTTATTGGCAGCGGCAACAGCCACAAAGCTAAGGTGTTTTTGCACGATGCCTTAATGCTCACCTTCTGGTTAATCGCGGCGGTATCTTTGCTGGGCAGCCTCTGTATCGGCCCGCTGTTTACCCTGCTAGGCGCCAATAGTTCGAGCCTACCGCTTATCCGCGACTATATGTTTTTATGGTACTTAGGCGCGCCATTGCTAGTCTTGTTGATGGTAGGCAACCAAGGACTGCGTGCCACAGGCGATACTAAGTCACCGGCCAAGATCATGGCGCTGGCATCGCTCATCAACTTAGTGCTCGACCCACTGCTGATTTTTGGCCTTGGACCGTTTCCGCGTTTAGAGATCCAAGGCGCTGCGATTGCGACTTTAATCTCTTGGATAGTCGCGCTGTCGCTGTCGGGTTATCTGCTGATAATTAAACGAAACTTGGTTGAGTTTGCCGAGTTTAATCTAGCCCGCATGCGCTGCAACTGGAAACAACTGGCCCATATTGCCCAGCCCGCCGCCTTGATGAACCTGCTAAACCCAGTGGCTAATGCCCTGATCATGGCGATGCTGGCACGTATCGACCATAGTGCCGTGGCCGCCTTTGGCGCCGGCACCCGCTTAGAGTCGGTGATGTTAATTGTCGTAATGGCACTCTCTTCAAGCCTGGTGCCTTTTGTGGCACAAAACTTAGGAGCGGGGCAGACGGAACGCGCTCGCCAGGCCTTAATGCTGTCGCTTAAGTTTGTGCTGGTGTTTCAGACCTTGATCTACCTGCCCCTACTGTTTTGCGCGACACCGATTGCCGAGTTGTTTAGTCATGACCCGCAAGTGATTGAGTGGCTGACTTTTTACATTGTCGCCCTGCCCGCCGCCTACGGCCCTTTAGGCATGGTGATCATAATGGCAACCACGCTCAACGCCTATCATAGACCCATGAGTTCACTGGTGTTAAATATCTGCCGTTTGTTTTTACTCTTGCTGCCCTTAGCGGCATTAGGTTCCTACCTTGGGGGCGTGAAAGGATTGCTATTGGCGCTTCCCGTAACGAACACTGTGATGGGGATTGCCTGTTATATTTTGGCTAGCCGCATCAGTGAGCCAGAAAAGGCCGCTAAACACGCACAATCGATTGAGCATTAAGCTAAATTTGCTACAAACTCACACGCGCTAAGGAATAAGCCATGTATATCATTGCTGATAAGCATTATATCGACCATGATTTTAGTGGCGCAGATCTGCAGGATCATCAGTTTAAAAATTGTTATTTCTATCGCTGTCAGTTTACCCATAGCGATCTCACCGATTGCCAATTTGACCATTGTCAGTTTGTAGAGAGCGGTGATCTACTTGGCTGTGATTTTAGTTACGCCACCCTCACCAATGCCAGCTTTAAGCAGTGTAACTTGAGCATGAGTCTGTTTAAGGGCAGCCGCTGTTTCGGCGCCGAGTTTCGGGATAGTAACCTGCAGGGAGCCGACTTTCATCGTGCCAGTTTCGCCAACTATATCACCCAGAAAAGCTACTTTTGTAGCGCTTATATCACGGGCTGTAATCTTGCCTACAGCAACTTCGATGGCGTACTGCTTGAAGAGTGTGAGCTGTTTGATAATCGCTGGCGCGGGGCGCATTTAAACGCCGCCTCGATGAAAGGCGCCGACTTGAGTGGTGGCGAGTTCTCTCCCGAACAATGGGGCAGTTTTGAACTGCGCGGCGCCAACCTGACTCGAGTCGAGCTCGATGGGCTCGACCCAAGAGTGGTGCCACTCGAGGGGGTGATCATCAATCAGTGGCAACAAGAGCAGTTACTTGCGCCCTTTGGCCTGATCATTAGTGCCGATTAATGCCATCAGTTAGCTCAAAGGTCCTGGTTTAACTCAAGTGCCATCGCTTAAATCAAGGGCTTAATAGCACCTTTGGTTTTGGCTTCGCTATCACAGGCGCCGCTTTGAATACACTCCTCTAACGCCTTCATCATGTGATCGATAAAGCGTTGGCTGGCAAGGCTGATGAAACGTCGTGACGGGTAGACGAGGAAACACTTGCCCTCATAGGGTTCAATATCGTCGAATAGCATCACTAGCCTACCGTTTTCCACATATTCTTGCGCTAGCGGCAGTGGCATCATGGAAATGCCTCGCCCCATCAAGGTCGCCTCTAAGCAGGTGCCCAGACTATTGACACACAGATTACCTTTTACCCAGATGTTTCTTTCTTTACCGAAGGGCACTTCGTTGAAGATCCTGCCATTGGGATAGCGAAACAAAATCGAGTTATGCGCTTCCAACTCTTCAGGTTGGGTGGGCGTCCCGGCTCGCGCCAGATACTCAGGACTGGCAAAGAAGTGCACGGTTTCGGTGATCAAGTGACGCGCCACCATCTCATTCTCGTTAAACGCATCTTCGAGCATAAAGGCCAAATCGATGTTGTTTCTGATCATATCCTTAGGCTCAGAACTCACGATGATCTCCACCGTAAGCGCCGGGTTGAGATCCATAAACTCAAATATCGCATGGGTGATGTGCAGGATCTCCGGAATGGGAAAGATCAGGATGCGTAGATGCCCTGTGACCGCTGCTTCCTGCCCCGACAACTCGGAGAAGGTTTGCTCTAATGTCGCTAGCATGGGGGTGGTCTTATTGTAAAAATGACTGCCTGATGCAGTGAGGGTCATGGCACGACTCTGGCGGTGAAACAGCTTTACGTTCAGCTCATCTTCTAACGCCTGCAAGCGACGACTTAAGGTCGACTTGGGCACATTGAGAATATCGGCCGCCTCAACCAGACTACCAGTCTCGACGATGCGGTGGAACAGGGCAATATCTTCGGTTTTCATGATGATCTCGCGAGCAATAAATAGGCGGCAAACCCAATTCAATATTACTTTGCACACAATCAATGGGTAAATCAAGCCAATACTGTTTCATTTTTTGGAACTCATGGTTCCACATAATTCCGTTTTATTAAGTATGTAGCACTGCTATCTTAGCCACAAATTAGATACACCTTGTCACAAATGATGGAGTTTACGATATGAAACACCTGGCAACCTCGCTTTCACTACTCGTATTAACTCTGGTACTTACCGGTTGCAGCACAGAATCTGCCGAGATCACTCCCGAGAGTGTTCGTCCCGTTAAGCTGCTGGAGATCACCGAAATCAACAAAGATGCCTTACGCAGCTTTCCCGCCAAGGTCGCGGCAACCAAACAGGTAGAGCTGTCATTTCGTCTCTCGGGTCAGCTAACTGACTTTTCACTGGTTGAGGGTCAGAGGGTGAACAAGGGCGATATTCTTGCCAGACTCGATGATAGAGATGCACGCAATAACTTGCTCAATAGAGAAGCGGACCACGAGTTGGCAGTCGCCGATTTTAAACGTAAAGGTGAACTGCTACGCCGTGAACTTATCTCTCAAGCCGACTATGACTTAGCCAAGGCCCAGATAAAATCGGCAGCGGCCAACCTTGCTAGCGCCCAAGATCAACTCAGCTACACCATCATTAAGGCTCCTTTTAACGGTACTGTGGCAAAGAGATCGATTGAGAACTATCAAATTGTACAAGCTAATCAAGCTATTTTGATCCTGCAAAAAGATAGTTTTATCGACGTGGTTATTCAGGTGCCTGAGTCATTGGCCAGCCAAGTGACCCGCTTTAATCCCAATGCACCAGCGCTCCCCAGCGTAACCTTTAGTAACTATCCCCAGCAACACTATCCCGCACGCTTAAAGGAGTTTGCGACTCAGGTGACGCCGGGGACTCAAAGCTATGAGGTGGTTTTCACCCTACCTGCGCCGCAAGATATCAGCATTTTACCTGGCATGAGCGCCGAACTGACCATAGTTCTATCGGGGAAAGTGCAAACCAGCACTGGCGCAACTGTGCCTGCGAGTGCGGTTTTCAAGCGAGATCTGGATGGTAAAACCATCATCTGGACCTACAATCCAGATACAGGATTAGTGAAATCTCAAGAGGTCAGTTTAGGTAACGTCACCACCAATGGCATTGAGGTGCTTGATGGCATCAAGATTGGTGACAAGGTGGTCGTGGCTGGGGTGCAATATCTGCGAGATGATATGCAAGTGAAGCCTCTGCGCTGGCAACGAGGTGTTTAATCGATGAATTTTGCCGAGTATTCGATCAACCACAAGGTTGTCAGTTGGATGTTTGCCCTGCTACTGCTCATTGGTGGCAGCATCTCTTTCTTTAGCTTAGGTCAGCTAGAGTTTCCCGAATTCACCATTAAACAAGCGCTCGTCGTCACCGCCTACCCAGGCGCCTCTCCAGAGCAGGTCGAGGAGGAGGTGACCCTGCCACTGGAAGATGCGTTGCAGCAACTCGATGGCATCAAGCATATCACTTCGATTAACAGTGCTGGACTGTCTCAAATCGAGATTGAGATCAAAGAAAACTACGATGCCACCGAACTCCCCCAGGTATGGGATGAGGTACGCCGCAAGGTTAACGATACCAAAGGGAGCCTGCCACAAGGCGTTATGGAACCCTCTGTTATCGATGACTTTGGCGATGTTTATGGCATCTTGCTAAATCTTAGCGGCGAGGGTTATAGCGATCGCGAACTGCAAAACTATGGCGACTTTCTACGCCGTGATCTGGTGCTGATTAAAGGCATTAAACGCATCAATATTGCGGGTATTGTATCTGATCAGGTGGTGGTAGAGATCTCGACCCAGAAGCTCAATGCACTCGGGTTAAATCAAGACTATATCTATGGTCTTATCACTAGCCAAAACGTCGTCTCCAATGCGGGCAGCATCAAGGTCGGTGATAACCGTATTCGTATACATCCAACAGGGGAATTCGATAGTGTCGAGCAACTGTCACACCTTGTGGTGAGTCCGCCTGGCGATACTAAACTGATTCATCTAGCCGATATTGCCAACATCTATAAAGATGTCGAAGAAACTCCTAACAACATCTATCACGGCGCGGGAAACAAGGCACTATCTATCGGTATTGCTTTCTCCAGCGGTGTTAACGTGGTGGATGTCGGCCAAGCGGTAAATGACAAGATTGCGGCGCTAGAGAGTGAGCTGCCCCTTGGGATGGCGCTGACTACCGTCTATGACCAGAGTAAGATGGTTGATGAGACCATTAATGGTTTTTTGGTCAACCTTGCCGAATCTATTGCGATTGTCATTGGTGTTTTGCTGATTTTTATGGGCGTCCGCTCAGGTCTGTTAATGGGACTGGTGTTACTGCTGACGATTCTCGGCACCTTTATTATGATGAATGTGCTCAATATCGAGCTGCAGATCATCTCATTAGGTGCACTCATCATCGCCTTGGGGATGTTGGTTGATAACGCCATTGTGGTCACTGAGGGGATATTGATTGGTCTCAAGCGCGGCCAAACCCGTCTCGAAACCGCTAAGCAAGTGATCAGCCAGACCCAGTGGCCCCTGCTCGGTGCGACCGTTATTGCTATCATGGCCTTTGCCCCTATTGGTCTGTCGGACAACGCCACTGGTGAGTTTTGTATTACCCTATTTTTAGTCTTGCTGATCTCGCTATTAATCAGCTGGGTCACCGCCATGACGCTCACCCCATTTTTCTGCAACATTATGTTTAAGGATGGCGTGCTCGACGATGATACAGATAGCGACCCCTACAAAGGTTGGTTGTTCAACCTGTATCGGTTAATCCTCAACCTCGCCATGCGTTTTCGCATGCTGACCTTGAGCGTGGTGATCATCGCCTTAGTGGGTTCGGTGATAGGTATGGGGCATGTCAAAAACGTGTTCTTCCCCTCCTCTAATACGCCGATGTTTTTTGTCGACGTATGGATGCCAGAAGGCACTGATATCAAAGCTACCGAGGCCCAGCTTAGCCGTATTGAACAAGAGCTACTTTCTGAGCAAGCGAAACAGGATAGCGGACTGATCAATATCACCACGGTTTTAGGCCAAGGGGCGCAGCGTTTCGTCCTGCCTTATGTGCCAGAAAAAGGTTACAAGGCCTATGGCCAGCTGATATTTGAGATGAGGGATCTTGTCAGCCTGAACCAGTATATGCGAACACTTGAGCGGGATTTAAGCGTCCGATACCCCGAGGCAGAATATCGCTTTAAATACTTAGAAAATGGTCCCAGCCCGGCGGCTAAGATTGAGGCGCGTTTCTATGGTGAAGATCCTCAAGTGCTGAGAAACCTTGCGCAGCAAGCGGTCGATATTCTTAAAGCAGAACCGACAGCCACCAGCGTTAGGCATAATTGGCGAAATCAGGTCACCCTAGTTCGTCCACAATTGGCTCAAGCCCAAGCAAGAGAGACGGGGGTCAGCAAACAAGATCTCGACAATGCGCTGCTGACCAACTTCAGTGGCAAACAGATAGGCTTATATCGTGAAAACAGTCACCTACTGCCTATTATAGCCAGAGCGCCCGCTAGCGAACGTTTCGATGCCATGAGTATGGCAGAGCTACAGGTATGGAGTTCTGGCAACAATCTGTTTGTGCCTATCAGCCAAGTCGTATCTGACTTTACCACAGAGTGGGAAAACCCACTGATCATGCGCCGTGACCGTAAACGTGTGATTGCGGTATTGGCCGAACCCATCAACGGCACCGATGAGACCGCCGATTCAGTATTTAGAAAGATTCGTCCGCAAATCGAAGCGTTGGCCCTTCCTGCGGGCTACACCCTTGAGTGGGGCGGCGAGTATGAGACGGCAACCGAGGCTCAGGTATCGGTATTTAGCTCTATCCCACTGGGCTACCTTGCTATGTTCTTAATCACCGTCTTACTGTTTAACTCGGTGAGACAACCCTTAGTGATCTGGTTTACAGTGCCGCTCTCCTTGATTGGCGTGGTATCGGGACTGCTGCTATTTAATGCACCCTTTAGTTTTATGGCACTGCTTGGCTTACTTAGCTTGACTGGAATGGTGATCAAAAATGGCATTGTATTGGTCGATCAGATCAATCTAGAACTCAGCTTAGGTAAAGTCGGTTATCAGGCGGTTATCGATTCGGCGGTGAGTCGTGTACGCCCAGTATTGATGGCGGCTATCACCACTATGCTGGGGATGATACCTCTGCTATCGGATGCCTTCTTCGGCTCGATGGCGATCACCATTATCTTCGGCCTTGGGTTTGCATCGGTACTGACGTTAATCGTCTTGCCAGTGACCTATACCTTGCTATTTGGTATATCCTATCCTGGGAATAATGGGAGGTCGCTACCACAAAACTAATCCAAACAACGCTTCCCGGCGCGCCCAGTTCGATAGGAACTGGGCTTCCTATAACGGCAAGCAAAATTTACGATGACGATACACAGCTCACAAGTATCATTCATGCATTAACCCCACTCCAGCTTCATAGGACTATACTTAAAACGTATAGTTACCAAGGCCATTGGAGGATGTTATGTTTAATGATCGCCCCCTCAAATTTCGCCTAGCACTCATCGCTGTCGTGTCTGTGTTCGTATTATTAGGCTGTGAACGTCCTGTCAGTTTTTCATCTCAGGTTCAACCTATTTTGAACAACGCTTGTATTAGCTGCCACTCAGGCTCTGGTGAAGGCGTAACCCAAACTAAGCTGGCGCTAGACAACTATGAATCCGTCATGCAAGGCACAAAGCTTGGTCCTGTTGTCGTGCCTGGAAGTGCCGTATCCAGTTCGCTCTATTTAGTCATTAACCACCTTGTCGATACTAAAATCCAGATGCCCCCCCACCATGACAACAAGTTTGCCCAAGGAGAAGGTAGAGCATTAACAACGGAGCAAATTGAGGTGATTAAAAATTGGATAGATCAAGGAGCCAATAACAACTAACTGTCAAATCTAGGCCACTGATAGCACCTAATACCTATTAGTATCAAGTGGCCTATCTTCGCTCGACAATACAGCACTATCTTCAGCTTTTACTTTAGGGTAGATTCGGCATATCCGCGTCAATAAGGAATCATGATGAAGTCTGTATTACTACTGTTATGTTTTACGGAGGTTTTGGTGATAATTCGAATGCTCATTTTAATAAGTTTATCTTTTTCTGCTTTTGCCAATGACTCTTGTGAGCGAACTAAAGAATATGTCGAACTACGTGAAGAAATATTCAAATTAGTAAATAAGCCTTACAAAGAATGCAAAAGCACAATCAAGAGCGCAACGCACTGGAAAGCCGTTGCAAGTTGTGTCGCTGATGGTCAGGGAGCTGATGCCTTCGAATGTGGTAGTTTAGTTGAAAATAAAGAATACCCGTTAGATGTCGCTAACTTAGAACATTGTGAATTGCTTAAGCCATCTCTTGAGTTCTTTAAGCAAACATTACATGAAATTGCCGATGCAAAAGAAATAATTGAATGTAAAACATAACAAGCCATTGCAGTGTGGGACTTTTAACAGTTGGCTTTCCTCACTACGTTCGTTATTTTAGCCAACTTGTTAAAAGCCCCTGAATGGGGCGATATTAACCTTAAGCATTGACGTGGCATGGGGGTGTGAAGATAGCTTGCAGCAACAGACTCAGCAACAAGCCCAACTGCAGACACAACAACAGCTTGGGATCATGGTGCAATCGATTGCGAACGCAATAGACTCGCCCTCTTTGACATCGGTTGAAGCCCTTGTTCGCTATGGCACAGATTCGCGCTATTATGTGATGATCCGCGGCTGGATAGTACAAGAGCTAACGGGTGTAGAAAGCCAACTGGCGGCGCAGGGTGACAATGCCGATCCTACGCTAGTAAACAAAGCCAAACACTTAAAAATCAGCCTTAGACGTATCGACTTAGAATAGTTATCCTGAGCTCTGGCTAGTTAATCCCCAAAAAAGAGAACAACATGAATAACGCCGTTATTGCCGCCCTGATGTCAGCCTTTATCTGCCCGGGTAGCGGCCACTTCTATCTTAAGCGTTATAACATGGGCACCCTTATCTCATGTATCAGCCTGTCGGGTTTGGTATATCTGTTATATCAGGCAGTTGAACGGGCGCAAGCGATCTCAGATCGCATCCTGTCTGGCGAAATACCGCTAGATTTCAATATCATCTATCAACATATCACTCAAGCTCCGCCAGGCGATAATGGTCTGTGGATTAATGTGGCCACCTTTGCGTTTATCGCCGCATGGGTTGTGGGAGTCATCGATGCCTATCGCCTAGGAAAGCAGCTGGACAAACAACAGGCAAGCTAACATACGTATTAAGCCAATATCTATGTTTCTCAAACATAACACTAGGTCATTATATTTATGGCATTTTCAATCAATATCTTTCGCTTCGATATGACATTGAAAAATACGAACGTTATGCGTAACATGCCATTAACCACCTCACAGTCTATTCTGGTCGTGGCCCCTAAAGGATGAGTCCCCTCTCTGTTAATCAAGAGGGAATGGATAAGGAAATTGATATGTCTAACCTGCTCAAACTCGGCGCGATATTTGTCGCCTGCTATTTCGGTTATCAACACTGGTTCGCCGCTTTCCCATTAGAGGAGTATCGGCTCGCTTCAGTCCCTGTCACTCTAGATATTTTACCCGATCCTAGGATATCACGAACCCAGAATAATCAGGTTGACTTCGAGTTACTCGATAGCCAAAAACACCAAGATGAGTCTCTGACCATGTTCGTCATGTCATACCACTCGACTATGGACCGCTTCGACGCCGAGGATCTGGAGTTTCTTCCCTATGAGATTGAAAAATATAGTCCTGTAGGCGAATCATTTGGGGGGCTAAAAGGAATGACCGAAGATAGCATTATCGACCGTGGATACATCAACACAGATGGCATGCGAGGATATCAGTTGGTCATGAAGCTAGAGCCAAAACAGATAAATCTGATTCAACATATCTATATCGTCGATGAACATCTGTTGGTGCTAATGGCAGGCTACCATTCTGAGCGTGAAGAGAAGACCGCTAAAAACTTTCTTAATTCGGTGCGCTTCCTCTAACGAAAATACATTAAAAAAAGCCCCTTAAAGGGGCTTATCATTATCGGTTAAATAGGTGAGCCTGGCGGCATAGGTAGCGGCTGAGGGATAAGTTTCACCTTCGCATCGACCAAGGCCTGTTCAATCCCTTGGCGTAACCACTCAAAATGCGCCGCCTCATAGGCGCTGCTGCGTTTAACCTTTCGGCTCAGTTGCTTGAGCGTGTAGTTAAGGCGGTCGGCTAACAGGGCTTTGACTTCGGGGGAACTATTATCGCTGTGGTAGCTGCTGAGCAGTTCATCTAACACCACGGCATTGACTCTCATCCAGAGACCAAGTTCGGGTCCAGTGGGAATATCGCCATAGAGAGTTGCCCCTAATAATCGATCCACTAGACTCAAGACCGACAACTGCTCTTTATCGGCCAAATACCCTTGCTCGACTCGATTTAATCGCGCTGGCGTCAGTAGTTGCTGACAAGTATGACGACTGAGTACTTCAGCCATACCGATAGGGTCAACAATCACCCCTGTAGCTCCGACAAAACTCTCCCGTGTCGCGCCATAGTTGCCCGATTTAGGAACCAAGATATCGACCAGGTTAGACGGGATTTGTAGTGCACTAGGCTTTAGAGTGCGTAGCAGGCTATCGAGGGCACCTTTCTGTAACTCTGGCGCCATATAGTGCCACTCTCTGCCCGCATCACTGGTGCTGTAGTGATAATCGCTACCGCCAATAAACTTGGCTGCGGCGCTGATCTGATAACGGGTTAACAGATAGATTGGCACGAAAGCATCACGTAACTCACCATAGGGCTGATCAACGAGCAGCGCCGATGAGGAGAACTGTTCGATGGCTTTTTCGCGCACGGCGGCAAGACGATCAAGTTCAGCCACAGGGTCTTGGCCATTATCCCAAAGGCTTGCATAAGCATGGCTCGCTCCTTTCGATCGCGAGTCGGCCTCGCCAATATAACGCAGCCCTTCTGACTCCACCTCGCTCATGAGCTTAGCAAGCTGATCGGTTTGATGTTCAGGGCTGTACTGACCATAACCATAGGCAACAGTAAACTTGTCCCAGCGGCCAATGCCTTCATCGTAGGGAGCAGAAATATCTATGTCATCGCCATTCAGCGTCGCCTTGGGATGGGGGTAGTCCATCACTGACGCATTACCGTTACTGGAAGCGGCAAAGTTATGATCTAACCCAAGAGTATGGCCAACCTCATGGGCAGCGAGCTGACGAATACGCGCGAGCGATAATGAGGTAGCCGCCTGTTCGGCCGCCTCTCTATCTTGCCATCCTGCCGTTAGACCACGAGCTATGAGGTGATCTTGCCTTACCCGCTGGCTGCCCAAGGTGACATGGCCTTTAATGATCTCACCAGTGCGCGGATCGGCGATGGCGCTGCCGTATGACCAACCCCGAGTGGCACGATGCACCCACTGGATCATGTTGTAGCGGATATCTTGTGGGTCGGCATCCTCTGGCAGTAATTCAACCTTAAAACCATTGATGAAACCTGCGTTAGTGAATGCCTCCTCCCACCAACGCGCACCTTCAAGTAACGCGCTGCGAATAGGCTCTGGTACGCCAGGATCCAGATAGTACACAATCGGCTTCACCACTTCAGAGGGGGCATCTCCTGGGGTGACTTTTTCTAATCGATGCCGCAGTAGATGGCGTTTGACAATATCTTGATTAATCGCTGTACCATAATCGAGATAATCGTCAGAGAGATAACCACTCATGGGGTGATAGGCCCTTGGCTGATAGTTATCATCGGGCAGCTGTACAAACGAATAACGCATCCGAATCGACAGATGTTTTCCATCTGGTGTTACCTGAGCAACCTGAGCCCCCGCCTTAGCCCCCTTAAAGGTCAACAGCACATCTACGTCACTATTGCGCTCGAAGGATTTAACCCCCTTAGGCAGAATAAGCGATCGATCTTTATCGAGGCGATAACTGCCCTGTTTAGTGTTTTCAAGCACATCAGTGATCCCATGCAGATCGTTAACCACGAGATCGTTAATCGACACAATTGCGCGCTTACCCGCTAAGATCTTGCCACGCCAGAGCACTGATTCGGCAAAGGCTTCTTTGACGGCGCGCTGCTCGGCTAGGTTATCTGTGCTGGCACGGTACTGAGTATTGAGCTGCTTTAAAATAAGGTAGGGGCCATGACGCTCAAATTGCACCATACGCGTGACTCCCAGCTGGCCACGGTCTAGGCCAACATCGTTGGAGCCCACACCATGAGGTAAACTGGTTAATAACAAGAATGGTTGATTTAAACGGTTTGCTTCGAGATACAGTTCACCCGACTGTTTTTCATAAAAGAGATTGATAAACCCTTGAGAGACTTGGCTCGTTTTGATCAGTGTCGCACTATCATCGGGGGCTGCAATAACATTGGCGACAGGGAGGATCGCTAATGCGATGGCCAATGTGAGTGTAGAGGGTTTCATGGGTACTCCTATCTAGGGCCTGTTGATCTTTCAAGGTTATTTTTATGATCCAGTCGAAAACCTAGCTTAACAGGTATTTCCGCCGTCTCAAGTGCAAATAATTCAACACTAATGACACATCAAAAAGGGAGCGAATGCTCCCTTTTTGATGACGCATAGCAAGATTAGTGGCTTTGGTTAATCCAATGGCTAAGGGTATCGAACAACTCATTGAGTACGATAGGCTTAGTAATATGAGCATTCATGCCGGCGGCTAAACTCTTCTCTCTGTCTCCCGACATCGCATGAGCCGTCATGGCGATCACCGGCAGTTGCTGCTGAGAATAACGCTTACGTAGCTCTTTGGTTGCGGTTAAACCATCCATTACTGGCATCTGAATATCCATCAATACCGCGTCGTAATCTCGCTTATCCACCATGGCTAACGCCACTTGGCCATTTTCAGCCACGTCGACCTCATAACCTGCACTTTTCAGCAGTTCTGTCGCAACTTGTTGGTTAATAAAGTTATCTTCAACCAATAGGATTAAGCCAGATACTTGGCTGTCACGCTCTTTGGCTGGCTCCTTAGCCAGTTCAAGGGCAGGATTAAGCTTAGGTTTATCCACAAAGGCGGAAATTATCTCATCGAACAACGCCGAGGCTTTAAAGGGTTTTTGCAACATGGCATAGATATCGAGATTGTCTAAGTCCTCTTTAAGCGGCTCAGATGCATAGGCGGTCATCATGATGATCACGGGTCGTTTATCTAAGCGACCATCGGCCACCATCATATCCAACTCTTTAATCACCTCAATGC
Source organism: Shewanella mesophila (assembly GCF_019457515.1). Taxonomy (NCBI): domain Bacteria; kingdom Pseudomonadati; phylum Pseudomonadota; class Gammaproteobacteria; order Alteromonadales; family Shewanellaceae; genus Shewanella; species Shewanella mesophila. The sequence goes on along the minus strand of NZ_CP080421.1, from coordinate 454,804 downwards.
CATCCATCTCTGGCATCATCCAGTCTAACAGGAGCAGATCGACGGAGCTGCGACCAAGTTTATATAAGGCCTCGGCGCCAGTGGCGGCAGTCTCAACATCGAAGTGAAAATCTCGCATCGCACTGGAATAGATCTGTAATGCAGTAGGATTATCATCCACGACTAAGGTTTTTAGATCCCCTAGCACTTCAGGGATCACCAGCTTCTTCACTTCGGCTTCTTCAGCAATCTCCAAACTAATGGTAAAACTAAAGGTACTGCCGACACCCAGCTCACTCTGCACCTGCATGGTGCCGCCCATCATAGAGACTAGATGTTTACTGATAGACAAGCCCAGCCCAGTCCCCCCATACTTACGAGTAGTGGAACCATCGGCCTGAGCGAAGGCATCAAACAGGCTCTCTTGCTGCTCTTTGCTAATACCGATGCCAGTATCACGAACCCAGAACTTAAGGGTAATTCGATGATCTCGCTCACCCACATCTTCGCAGCCCAGCTCAATCTCACCATTTTGGGTAAACTTAACCGCATTACTGAGCATATTGATCAACACTTGTCCTAGCCGTAGCGGATCGCCTTCGAGGATCAAACCTGCTGTGACAGGCGCATAGAGTAGCAGCTCGACCCCTTTCTCCTGAGCTTTCAGGGCGTTGAGATCGAGCGCATGATCCAGCACCTTGTCGAGTGGGAAGGCAACGCGTTCGAGTTCGAGTTTACCCGCCTCGATCTTAGAGAAGTCGAGAATATCATTGATAATTCGCAGTAATGATTGCGCCGAGAATCCCGCTTTATCCAGATAGTCGGCCTGCTGCGCAGTAAGCGATGTCCGGCTAGCCAGCTGCAACATACCAATAATGGCGTTCATTGGCGTGCGGATCTCGTGGCTCATATTCGCCAAAAACTCACTCTTATACAGGTTAGCCGATTCCGCATCTTGCTTGGCTTCTAACAGTGCCACTTCGTTACTCTTATGGCGGGTAATATCCTTGTGAGTACCCACCATTCGTTTAGGCTGATTATCGCTGGTGAACTCCACCACACGTCCACGACTAAGCACCCAGTGGTAAAGACCACTCTTGCCACGCATCCTAAATTCGATATCGTAAGTATCGGCTGGATCCGCTAGATATTGGTCACGATACTCTTCCACACGAATACGGTCATCGGGATGAATAAGCTCATCGATAGTCGAGACTAACGCTGGAAACTCATTGGTCTTATAGCCCAGCATAGAGTAGTAGGCTGGGTTACAGATGATCTGCTCTGAATCCAAATACCAATCCCACAGACCATCTTCTACCGCATCCATGGCGAGATGATAACGCTCTTCAGAAAGACGTAGCTGCTCGGCAGATTCATATTCACGGGTCACATCACGCCATACGGCAATCAAACCTAATAGTTCGCCACGGCGATTATAGAACGGAATCTTGAGGGTATCGAGCAGCACAGGTTTTCCGGCAAGTTCGACCTTCTCCTGGTACCGCAGAGGCGTTCGCTCGCTAAGCACACGTTCATCTTCGGCGCGAATGCGGATAGATTGCTCATTGGTCGTCATCGCCAAAGAGTCTTGGCCGATCATCTCACTCTCGGTGAAACCCAGCATACGCTCGGCCGACTTATTACAACCTAAGTATTTACCCTCTTTATCTTTAAAAACAATCGCCTCAGGAATGGAATCGAGCAGTGAACGTAGCAGAGCATATTCTCGCTCCCGTCGCTCTGTCGTCTCTTTTAGTCGCTCGGTGCGACGCGCCACTAGCTTATCGAGGCGTCGGTTTTGCTCCGCAAGGTGACGAGTATATTGCTGGTTCTCCTCAAAAATACGGCTAACCAACTGGAACCAAGGCTCCCATCCTTTAGTAATGGTCTCTGGGGGCTTGCGAGGTTCCTGTGAGCACCCCTCAAGATGGGAAAGTAGACGTGAAGCTGGGTTCACAAACGATCTCCGCGTCTGCCAATGCACAATCGTCACCAGCACAGATAGCGCTATCACCACCAGCAAGAAGGTTAACTCTAATTTTTCCCATGAGTCCTTAAATAGCTCATTCTCATCTTGCAGATAGAGCAAACGCCAAGGGGCATTTTGCAGTGCAACTGAGTGAATATAGTAGCCGTTACGCATGATCCCTTCGTGGGCATCAAAAAGTTCTGATTCGGGCACAGAATGCAGCGCTGACGGGATCTTCTGGCTGATATGGTAAACCCGACTAATATCGGCGGTATCAATATCACTGTCAGACAAAATGTTGTTTTGCTGATCGAGCAAGATCACCGTACCAGGCATCTTGAAATAGAGGCGGATCTGCTTTGCAAGCGATGACAGGGTCATATCTAAGTTAATAGAGCCAATAAACTCATCGTCAAGATAGATCGGCACACCAAGGGTAGTGAGCAATCCCTTAGCTGTAGGCTCAACATAAGCTGGACTCCAAAAAACACTGCGCTGGGGGTTCATCGCTGGCGTCGCGAGTTGAAACTGGTTTTTATTGAGTAACTCTTCTCTAAAACGCTGTTCATCCGATGGCCACGGGTAATAGGACATCATTCGATGTTTAGAGATGTAATAGATAGATGATGCTTTAGGGGCTGCTTCGGTGGCGACAGGAAATGACAGCGATAACTCAAATAACATCTCAAGTTCTTGGTAGAACTTGTCACTGCGGCCATTAAGAGAACCCGCCCCCGTAATTCGCCCCATATTGGTAAAGGGCTTACCACTGGTGGCATAACTGGGTTCTAGGGTAAAAAACTGGCCGCTTTCGTTAAACTTTTCATATTGAGGTAGACGTTCGGTACGAACAAGTTCACCCAGCTTTAAATGATCCACCGCCACATTGCGTAAGCTTTTTACCGCTCGAATACTCGACTCGAGTAATAAGTCGATTTGCAGTACATGACGCTCAACCAACTCTTCACGCTGAGACATCATCTGAGTCTTTTGCCGTTCAAAAAACATCCAAGCGGTTAACAGAGCCATAATAATTACACCGATATAGGTGTAAAACACGGCACGGTTATAGTTTTTTTGGATCGGTGACTTAAGCTGTAAGTCCGGCTCTGTCGATTTCATTCATTACCTTTAAGAACAAGTGCCTGCCATAATGAATCCATATCATGGCACAACATATTCCTCATATAGTATCAGGAACCAAGTGCTTTGGAATACAAACTACAACGGGCTTGCGTAAAACTTAAATAATTTGTGAGCACTACAACGCAAAAAGACCCCAATCGATGGAGTCTTTAACACTAGGGTCAGTTGATCTTTACCGGTAAACTCGCGCTGCTTCGCCCAATAGCCCAGCAGTGGCAGTGGCCTACGAAGTCCCTTTGAAGATCACAAATTCTCCTCGGCAAATTCGGCTAAACGTGAGCGCACCACGCCATTGAGATAGACATTGGCACTACCCTCAAAGTTTTTGAAACGTTCCACTATATAGGTTAATCCCGATGTGACCGCAGTCAGATAGTTAGAATCAATCTGTGCTAAGTTACCGCTGCAGATCAGTTTGGTTCCCTCGCCCATTCGGGTGATCATAGTTTTAATTTGTGAAGCGGTTAGATTTTGACACTCATCGAGCAATACCACAGAGTTTTGGATTGAACGGCCACGCATGAAATTAATCGATTTAAACTGGATATTGGCCTTATCCATGATGTAGTTCATGCTGCCACTTGGGTTGACATCATTTTTATGAAGGACTTCTAAGGTATCGGTAATCGCAGCCAGCCAAGGCGCCATCTTCTCCTCTTCGGTTCCAGGTAAGAAACCAATAGATTCGGCGATTTCAGGCGTATTTCGAGTCACTATTACCTTGTCATATAAGCCGCGTTCTACCACCATCTCTAAGGCTGCGGCCATCGCCAGTAGTGTCTTACCACAACCTGCTGGGCCAGTTAGTATGACGAGATCGATATCGGGATCGAGCAGCGCCTGTAGCGCCATGCCCTGATAGATATTTTTCGGCTTAATTCCCCACGCATCTAAGTGCAGCAAGCGCTCTCGACCAAGATCGAGGATCTCTATCTCCTTGTCATTATTACTCAGGACTCGTCCACAGAAATTAGACTCTTCGTCGATGAGGTATTGGTTAGTGTAAAAGTTCTCCTCTCCAACTTCAGCAAGTGGCACTGTGTGCACCGTATGACGCCCCTGACTCTCTGTGGTCACATGCTCTTTACGTGCCCAGAAGTCTCCCTCGAATTGATGAAAGCCTTTAGTTAAAAAGCGGATATCATCAATTAACTGGTCAGTTCGATAATCCTCGACAAAGGAGATACCCGCCCCTTTTGCCTTAAGACGCATATTAATATCTTTAGTGACCAAGACGACTTTTCGGGGATGATGCAGATTTTGCAGATGTAATGCGGTGTTGATAATACGGTTGTCGTTGTTATCGCCGGGAAGCGATGCTTGAGTGAACTCCAATTGGTGATCGGGGAAAATAGAGAGAGTACCAACGGCATCGCCGTGACCTTCACGTTTAGGTAAGTCCACCCCACTAACAATCTGCTCTGGGGTTGTCTGCCCACCGAGGATATCTTCTAACGCTCTAATCGCGACTCGAGCATCTCGGCTAACGTCTCGTTTTCTATCTTTGATCTGGTCCAACTCTTCCAGAACGGTCATGGGGACAACTACATCATGCTCTTTAAACGAATAGATAGCTAAAGGTTCATGCAGTAACACATTGGTATCCAGTACAAACAACTTTTTGTCGTTTTGTTCCATGGCGCCTCCACTTGTGCGTAGGGATAAATTGTCGTTAATCCAACAGGTCGATAATCAGTATTCTCCTTATAGCCAGTATGATCGCAGGAAATAGTTTCCGCTTTTAAATCCATACTGACACTAAAGTCGATGAGCTTCAATGGAAAATTGGCGCCCTAAATCTGCTGACTACTCACCCGAGACTGAAAGCCATTGATGACATTAAGATGACAAACTAGTCACATCAAAATTCGATTGATGAATTTGTAATCTAAGGGGTTAGCAATTAGGCTTTTAAACAGAGCGGTTACGAGGCATTTGTGTTCGACATCATAGCCTCGATTGGATAACATACGCGCCCTTCCGTGATTCACCCTGTAGATGAGAATTTGTAATGCCCTTTTCCTTAGGTCAACGTTGGATTAGTGATACCGAATCAGAGCTTGGTTTAGGTACTGTTGTTGGATTAGAAGACCGTATGGTCACAGTGATGTTTCCGGCAACCGATGAGAACCGCATGTTTTCGCGCAACGATGCGCCGTTAACACGCGTAATTTACAATCCAGGCGATACCATTGAGAGTCACGAAGGGTGGAGTTTGGCGGTTAGCGAACTGGAAGAAAAAAATGGCTTGATTATCTATCATGGTGTGCACGCTGAAACTGGCGAGCAAACTAGCCTAAGAGAAACCCTGCTTAACCACAATATTCGTTTTAATAAACCCCAAGACCGCCTATTTGCAGGCCAAATCGATCGTCTCGACAGATTTGGGGTCCGCTATCAAAGCCAGCTGTTACGCCACAAATTAGCCACCTCAGATCTACTTGGGTTGCAAGGGCCACGTGTCGGCTTAATTCCACATCAGCAGTGGATTGCTCATGAAGTTGGTCAACGATATGCGCCAAGGGTACTGCTTGCCGACGAAGTGGGCCTAGGAAAAACTATTGAAGCGGGTTTGATTATCCATCAGCAGCTGCTGACTAGTCGCGCCGAACGTATTCTAGTCATTGTACCAGATACCCTGCGCCACCAATGGTTAGTGGAGATGTTGCGCCGCTTTAATCTGCGCTTCTCGGTATTCGATGAAGATAGATGCGTCGAGGCTTATGCCGATCACGACAACCCCTTCTACACAGAGCAGCTGGTGATCTGCTCACTCGAGCTGCTACGCAAAAAGAAACGCTTAGAGCAAGCTTTAGAAGCCGATTGGGATCTTATGGTTGTCGATGAGGCTCATCACCTTGAGTGGACCGAAGAGGCACCAAGTCGCGCTTATCGTGTGGTTGAAGCCCTAAGTGAAGTGGTTCCTGGCGTATTACTACTAACCGCAACACCGGATCAACTTGGTCACCAGAGCCACTTTGCCCGCCTACGTTTGCTAGATCCCGATCGTTTTTACGATTATCAAGCCTTCCTTAAAGAGGAAGAGAGCTACAAAGATGTCGCAATAGCTGCCGATGCTCTCGCTAGCGGAACTAAGCTTCCAGATGATGCTGTCGCCAGCCTAACAGAACTGCTCAGTGAAAAAGATATCACCCCGACACTGCGCCTTATTGAAGATGATAGCGTCGATATCGATCTGCGTAACGACGCTCGCGATGAGTTACTACAAGAGCTATTAGACCGCCATGGTACTGGCCGGGTACTTTATCGTAATAGCCGCGCCTCGGTTAAAGGCTTCCCAACCCGTATTTTTAATGCGCACCCACAGGCTATGCCGCCGCAATATGTAACTGCGGCCAAGGTATCGGCCATGATGGGTGGCAGTACTGACCTTAAAGCCAAAGTAAAACAGGCATTAAGTCCTGAAAAACTCTATCAAGCATTCGAAAGCGACAGCGCCAGTTGGTGGAGATTCGACCCGCGTGTCGATTGGTTAATCGACTTTTTAAAGAGTCATCGCAGTAAGAAAGTACTAATCATTGCCAGCCAAGCGGAAACCGCCCTGAGCCTTGAAGAGGCATTGCGTACCCGTGAAGGGATTCAAGCTACGGTATTCCACGAAGGTATGTCGATTATCGAGCGTGATAAAGCAGGCGCTTACTTTGCCCAAGAAACGGGTGGCGCTCAGGCACTTATCTGCAGTGAAATCGGATCAGAGGGACGTAACTTCCAGTTTGCCAGCCACTTAGTACTGTTCGATCTGCCACTTAACCCCGATCTACTAGAGCAGCGTATCGGTCGTCTCGATCGTATCGGTCAAGCAAACGATGTCGAAATTCATCTACCTTATCTTGAACATACGGCCCAAGAAAACCTGATGCATTGGTACCATAAAGGGCTCAATGCATTCGAGCAAACCTGCCCTATTGGTCATATCCTGTTTAGCGAGTTTTCTGAGGAGCTGTTAACTCAATTGGTTTATCAAGATGAAGACCAATTTACCCAGCTACTCAATCACACTCAGACTCGTTATAAAGCGCTGAAAAAGGCGATGGAGCAAGGTCGTGATAAGTTACTTGAGATCAACTCTCATGGCGGTGACAGAGCCAATAAACTGGTGGAAAGTCTAGCAGCGCGGGATGAAGATACTCAGCTTATCGGCTCGGTGATTCGCCTGTGGGATATCATAGGTGTCGAGCAGGAAGATAGCGGTGAAAATGCCATCGTATTGCATCCAAGTGAGCATATGATGTTCCCGACCTATCCAGGGTTACCCGAAGATGGCATTACGGTCACTTTTAACCGTGAAATGGCACTGTCTCGTGATGATATTGCGTTGATCACTCAGGAACATCCATTGGTTCAGACGGGCCTCGATTTAATCACCTCCTCAGAAACTGGCACCACCAGTGTGGCGATCTTGAAGAACAAGGCATTGCCCGCAGGTACCATCTTCTTAGAGCTGATCTATATGGCCGATGCGTCTGCACCCAAATCGAGCCAGCTGTATCGTTATATGCCACCCACGCCGGTGCGGATCTTGTTAGATAAGAACGGTAACAATCTGTCTGACAACGTCAGCTACGAGAGTTTCGATAAGCAGCTCAGCGCGGTTAATCGCCATATCGCCAGTAAACTAGTCAATGCCTCACAAACCATGCTACACCCTCTGTTTGCTAAAGCAGAAACGTTTGCAGAGACTGAGCTTAAGTTTCTCAGAGAGAGCGCAAGAGCCAAGATGACAACCCAATTGACTGCTGAACTTGAGCGCTTAGAAGCACTTAAAGCTGTTAACCCTAATATTCGTGATGAAGAACTGGAGCATTTACGCTCGCAAATGAATGAACTCAACACCTATTTAGATGGTTGCTTACTCCAACTCGATGCCGTACGTCTAGTCTTGGTCAGTCACGCCTAGTTTTTTACGGCGTAGAAATAATGAAAAAATGCAGGAGTTGACCGCTCCTGCATTTTTTACTCCTTAAAATTCTCACAGCCTTGAGAGAAAACCCATTATACTCAGCCAATAACAATCTGCTTTAAGCCTGTAATGAAACGACTCGCACTTTACTTCGCTGCACTGACGCTTTCGCTCAGTCTACTTCCAGCCTATGGTGCTACCACGACACCCAGTTATGATTATCTCCCCCAAAGCGAGATTGCGGCGATAACCGTTGGTGGTCAACCAAGCTATGCATTAGTTCGTCCATGGCGTGGACAATTTCAATATGGCGCCGCGATATTAATGGCTGATTTTGATACCCATGCCGATCCTATTGGCGTCATTGGTTATCTCAGACGACATATCAATGATAAAGGTTGGGCAAGTATCAGTCTGCAGGCACCATCTGGCGCGCCGCTCATCAATCATACTACCGATGCAGATGAGATCAGCAAACCAGGAGAGAAGCAGCTTGAATTAAAGGCCGATAAAGCGCTGCCCAAATACAGTGAAGCAGAATGGAAAAAGGTGAGAGAAGCACAGAATAACCGCTTGATCCAAACCATGAATCAGCTCGATAGCTTGGGCCAACCTTACCCGGGTAAGCGACTTTTAATCGCCTCTGGTAAGGGGGCAGGCTTAGTTATATCACAGCTCAATGCTGGCACCCTACCTAAACCAGACATACTCGTGATCATCAATCCCTACCTAGATCATCCCGACGAAAATCTGCAATTAGCAAGATTACTTAGCGAACTGGATATTCCGGTATTAGATATCCAGTCGCCAGACGGTCCAGCAGAATCATTAACTACCGCCAGAGAGCGAAAGAGCTTATCACCGCTCAATCAGCCGCTGAAATATGAACAACAGCGCCTTGCGCTCAACTTAGATCAGCCTAACGCGTGGCAAAATACCTTAGTGTTAATTGATGGCTTCGCGAGACGAATAAATAAGGCTTACCCTTAAATATTACATGTGGATCACTTCTTATCTTTACTGAGCATCAATGCCAGCGCGACCAATACCACGATGATTCCCATATAGAGCAGCTCTAACATGGAAGCGGGCTTCATCTCAGTGAAATAAGAAAACACCTTGATTATTAACATCATCAAGATCACTTTTCCTAGCTTACTTTTCAGCGAATCGATACTGCTGATCACTAGAATTTTACCGCCTGCTGCACTATCTTCTGCCGCCTGCAGATTGCTAATAAATAACTCATACAAACCAAAGGCAAAAATCAACAATACAGAGCCGAGCAGAAACGTATCTAAAATTTCGACCACCACCATGATTAATTCATTGCGTACCCCATGACTGCCTGTCATCAAATAATCCCAAAGCAGTGCAATCATATGCACTACATCTTTGATCCCCATGATGAATACAACAAAAGCGGCAATAACGCAGGCAAAAACGCCGATCATCACAGATAAGCGACTGCTCCATAGAAAACGTTCAAACAACTCTCTCATCGATTAGTTCCCAATGATTATATTGAGGGCAGATCCTATCCGTCCGCTCACTTAAGATCTCAAGCAGATAAAGAGAGTGTGATCTCGCTCACCTTGAATTTTAGGAGACTCAATTTTAGCTAGCCTTACCACCATGACTGACGCTGTTTATAAGCACGCTCAGAGCCCTTAGTTTGGCGAAGTGCAGCAACCACCCGATTTTTTCCCAATAATAAACGGATCTGGTATAGGCTCTCACGACATAGCAAGCTACGCTCACTCGCTCGCCAATTCTTATTAATACTCGACTTTATTGCCGCATTGGCATCGGGAGAGGTTTGCGCTAACTGCTTAGCTAAAAGTTGAGCACGCTCTAATGGTTGTTCACATACCTCAGTAACTAGGCCATAGCGATGAGCCTGCTTCGCCTCAATTACCTCTGCAGTCATGGTTAACAGCAAGGCCACATCTTTACTGACTAGCTCCCTAAGTCCCACAAGCCCAGCCATATCGGGAACCAGTCCCCACTTAGCTTCCATAATTGAAAGACGACAATCAGGGCTAGCAATACGCACATCGGCCCCTAAGGCTATTTGCATTCCCCCGCCATAACAGATCCCTTCGAGTACGCAGATAACAGGCACAGGTAAGCGTCGCCAGCCAATAGAAACCTGCTGGGCAAGATTCGCGTTACCCGGTAACCACTTGAACAATAACTTTATTGCCTGCATGGGCGAACGCATCACACTACTGACATCTAGCCCTGAACAGAAGTTACCACCGCTGCCAGTCAAGATAACGCAGCGAATCCTTCTATCTTTTGCGAGACGTTGCTGAACCTTATGGATAGAGGTAAAGATTTGATAATTCAACGCATTATATTTATCAGGCCGATTAAGCTCGACGATGGCGATCCCTGATTCGATAGTCAGATTCACACATGGATGTAGCATTCCTTTACTCCCCCCCAAAAAAACTGGTCTGTCCAGAAGGACAAAGGTTAACACATTTGGAATATTTACTTAAAACATATAACATGCAACGATTTTTTGACGGGGGTCAAAAATATGCCGACCGCATTTTACCTATGAGGCTCAATCTGATAGTTATGGTAACCAAGCATAATTTGTAATATTTTTTTACAGTTACTAGGACATGTAGATCTTTCAAGGTTATTTTTACAGCGAATTGCTGGGTATTTATACGAGACAGAGGCTTTGTAGTGTAGTTGTTCTACATGAAAAGCTAAGAACGCAGTAGAAATGACCAACAAACGCGGCCCGAAGGGTTCGGCTAAAAACATTTTACTCTTTGTTAAGTGAATTTTGCTTAGATGACTAGGCTGCAATCCACTCGCCTCGATTAAAACATTTTTGTCTCGAACGAAATTCAACCAGCAAAGATCAACAGGCCCTAGAAAGTGCGGAAGGGAAATTCACTTTAATTCTGAAATAAAATCATGATTAACATGGTCTCATGTACCCCGCTATGAAAGCTCGGAGATATTAGGCTTTCTCAGACTACTCAACAAAAAACTGCCCCAAATGAGTGCGTTTCAGCACGAAATTCACTATTTAGTGTTATCTTCAATAAAAGGGCAGATTAGGATGTTATATATAGAATGTCGATCCCAGTACTAATATGTGATGATTCTGCGCTCGCCAGAAAGCAGATGGCCCGGACACTTCCAAAGGAATGGGATGTGGAGATCACCTTCGCAAATAATGGTGCCGAAGGTATCGAGGCCATTCGAGCGGGCAAAGGCGAAGTGGTTTTTCTCGACCTCAATATGCCTGTAATGGATGGCTATGAGGTACTCGAAACGATCCAAAAAGAAGATCTCCCTGCGCTAGTCATTGTGGTATCTGGTGACATCCAAATAAAGGCTCACGAAAGGGTTAAGGCCCTTGGCGCCCTCGATTTTATTCAAAAACCAGTCAGCGCTGATGCCATCAGTAATATCTTGCAAGAATATGGAATATTAACAATCGCCCTTGGCGAGGATGCTGACGACGCTCCCATGATCGAAGTCGACTTGAGGGATGCCTGTCAGGAGGTTGCCAACGTTGCAATGGGGCGCGCCGCCGATCTATTGGCAAAGCTACTAGATGTGTTCGTCCTCCTTCCGATCCCCAATGTTAATGTGCTCGAGGTTAGCGAACTCACCATGACGCTAAAAGCGACTGAGCAGTACGGCACGGTTTCGGCGCTTTGCCAAGGCTTTATTGGTGCAGGGGTTGCCGGAGAAGCCTTACTGCTCTTCCATGACTCCTCATTTCAAGATATGGCAAAACTCATGGGGCTAGCGAACCCTGAAGATACCAATACTGAAATAGAAGTGATGATCGATACGGGTAACGTATTAATTGGCGCATTTCTTAGCGGCATCTCAGAACAGTTACATATGAAATTTAGCCAAAGCCACCCCGTGGTGCTTGGTCGACATTGTACCGTTAACGACCTTATTCACGATAACTCCGAAAAATGGGCGAGAACTCTAGCGATGGAGATTAACTATCGTATCGAAGGTCATGATATTCAGTGTGATCTGCTGCTGCTATTTACCGAAGAATCATTACCGACGCTCAACTACAAGCTCGGTTATCTGTTAGATTAAGTTGGACTCATACATGGCATATGATCAAAGCGCAATGAACGAACTACACTGGCTTATCGATATGGTGCAGACCATAGAAGTCGGCTTGGTGGTATTAGATCGTAATTATGATATCCAGCTCTGGAATGGCTTTATGGAGAACCACAGTGGAATATCTCCTAATTCCATCAAAGGTGCCAACCTGTTTGACAAGTTTGACTACCTGCCTGCAACTTGGTTAAAACAGAAGATGGAATCGGTTTTTTTGCTCAAGAACCGGGCTTTCATCAGTTGGGAACAGCGGCCATATGTATTTAAATTTGGCAACTACCGCCCCATCACTGGTCGCGCCGACTTCATGTACCAAAACGTGACCTTATTACCGCTCTCTTCGCTTACGGGCCAGATAACCCATATCAGCATGATTATCTATGATGTGACCGATGTGGCCATCAACCGCTTGCAATTAAAGGCTGCAAATGAACGCTTAGAACACCTGAGTCAGACCGATGGCCTCACGCAGCTGCACAATCGCAGACATTGGCAGATGTGTATGCAGCGCGAGTTTGATCGCCATAGCCGTTATGGTGAATCGACAACTTTGGTGATGATTGATATCGATAACTTCAAGCGAATTAATGACACCTATGGTCACTTAGCGGGTGATAAGGTGATACAGCATGTATCACATATTCTTAAGCAGTCATTGCGTGAAACCGACTGCGCCGGTCGTTATGGCGGCGAGGAGTTTGCCGTGGTCTTATCTAACACCGATGCAGAGCACGCACTCCATTTTGCCGACCGCTTACGAGAAAAAATAGCCACCTCAGAGATGCGCTACGAGAGCGTGAAAATTAGCGTGAGTGTGAGTATTGGGATCTGTGATATTGGCGAAGAACTGGACAACAGCGCTAAATGGTTAGCTAATGCTGACAACGCCCTCTATCAAGCCAAGCAAGCTGGCCGAAATTGTTGTGTGACGTTTAAAGAATAATACCAATCAGTATTCTATTGAGTAATGAGCAAGGGGCGATAGCCTAGCCCGTTTGTATCGCATATCATTAAAAAGCCCTTAGCATCAATGATGTTAAGGGCTTTTTTAATAGGTCGGTGATGCTTATCACCAACTCAGATTTGGCGAGAGGTTAATGAAAACGCGCTTCATCTCCATCAAACTCATCGTCTTCATCGACTTCATCGCCAATAAAGTAAGTACCCCAACCGTCATAATCGACTTTTTGCTTGGCGGCCAAGTTAATCAGATCTTCACAGGCTTTATCGAGTAATTCGACTTCTAATTTATGATAAGCAATAGCATCAAAACAGAAGATCACCGAACCATCATCGAGTTCCATCTCTTCGGCATCATTAACCTCAAAACCCATTTTAAATGCTTCAACGGCGGCCTTTTCGAGACGATCAAAATTGGTCGCTGAGAAATGGTGTTCGATAGTGTACTCAGCATCTGGCTCAGAACCATCGGCAAGGATCGCTTCTACGATCTCTTGATTCTCTTGTTTCTGTTCCTGTAACTGACGTTCTGTAGACATGGATCACTCCGAATTTATCAATAATATGATGAGTTAAACGGCTTTCTTTGCCATCAATGTCATGGCTTCATGGTTTAACTGCGCTAACTTTTCCGACATCATGGCATGGATGCGTGTTGAAAGCTCTTTAACTTGTGTTTTTGCTAATCCCTTGGTCTGGATAGGCTCCATCATCTCAATGATCACCACACCATTGTTCCAGCGATTAAGCTTTATATGTTCTTGATTTGAGGCTAACACTGGCACCATTGCAACACCGGCTTCTATCGCTGTATGAAATGCACCCGATTTAAATGGCAATAAACCTTTTCCTCGCGAACGAGTTCCCTCGGGAAAAATCCAAATAGACAGACACTTCTCTCTGATCTTCTTTGCCGTTTCCGCCATGGTCTCAAATGCACGATTACGGTTCTTACGGTCAATGAGAATATTACCCGACAACCAATAGATTTGCCCAAAAAATGGGATCCACGCTAAGCTTTTTTTGCCCAAACTCACCGTTCCCTTAGGAACCGCTGCCGTATGGGTAAACATATCAAAGTTATTTTGATGATTCGCTAAATAGATACAAGGCTCTGTCGTCTCAACTTTAGCTTTACGCAGTACCACTTTTACCCCTAATACAGGTGCGGCCCACGAAAATATTTTAGCAAACAGATGTACATTATCGCGATGGCGAGGCCTAAGCAGACAATAAAGCCCACCAAAGACAAACGCTAATAGCAACATAATAGCCAAGATCAATGATCTGAAGATTAACAGCACAACTTACTCCTGTGATTTCAGTGGCGATATTATATCAGTAAGCAAAAATGACTTACACCTGTAGTCTGAAGATTTAACCTAGGCTTCACCTTTAGCAACATTGAGTGACAATAAAGCAGATAACTAAAAGAATTTTAAGACAAAAAAATAGGCTACTCGAATCCAAGTAACCTATTCTCACTAAGCCTAAGATAGCCTGTATCGGATTTACGAATTAAACTCGGCTTTTCCAATTGAGCGTTGTTTAAAAAGCAGCGGATGCAGGAAACGAAATAACACAGTGCTCAGCGCTAGGGTGGCAACGATAGCGGCACCACTGGGTAGATCAAATGTGGCAGATAAAACCAGCCCGAGGGCATAACCGATAAACCCAACCAAATAAGCGAGGGCCCAGCTACCTTTACCAGAGTATTTGTTAACCGCTAATGCAGGTAAAATTAATGAACTAAATACCAGATAAACACCAACCAACTCGACTGAGAGGGTGATCACTAAAGCAAACAGCAGATAAAACGCAACGCCATCGAGCAGCTGTGGCTTTAATGCGATAATGACTAATACGAACAATGACACTATGGCAGGAAGCAAGAGTTGTGACCAATTTACCCACAAAATTTGCCCCGACATTAGCTGCTTTAACATCTCAGCGCCATGGGGATCATTGGATAGCATCAACATTGCCGCCACCGCCGATAATACATAGAAACAACCAATAATGGCTTCTAATTCATCGGCCATACGCTTAGATAACCAAGCGATAAACCCAGCCCCCATTAATGCAAATAACGCAGGCATCCACACTGTCGCATAAGGAATATGCTCTATGTCATGATTAGTATGGGCAATGATGGCACCTAGGGCTGCAACTTGTGCAATGGCCAAATCGATAAAGATAATGCCACGCTTGAGTACTTGGCTGCCGAGTAATACATGGGTCGATAACACTAATATTCCTGCAGCAAAGGCAGGTAGCAAAATCGATAACAGATCTAAATCAAACATGATGTGTACCTAATGGCTTTTAAGATAGCCGCCTGACATATAGTCAGGCGGCTATCAAGAGTCACTATTTATTAAGGTTTAACAATAAAGTAATGACACTTTGGTAAAGAGAGAATAGATCTTGGCTATCATCATTTCCCCCAACCGACATAGGCAATACTTGCACAGGCAATTGTGTACGTTCACCAAGCCAATTGGCGCCACGCTCATCTTGATAAGACGCCACAATGATCGCCATGACATCACCTTGCTTAGCTCGGCTCTGTAAATCGGCTAGATGACTCGTGCTGGGTGGAAGGCCTGGCTTGGGTTCAAGATCCCCCACTTGCTCTATCCCTAACCAGTTAAACAGATAGCGAAAGCTGGTATGATATGCGATCACTTTCTTACCGTTTAACGGCGCAGCTAATGCCAGCCACTGAGTTGTAGCGGCTTGCCAACGAGTTGAAAAATCGGCTAGCGCAGCATCATATTCAGCTTTAGAATCGGGATCCAATTGCACTAATTTACTGCTAAGTGCCTTTGCAACCAAGAGTAAGCGCTCAGGGTCGAAATGCAAATGGGGATTCCCCTGAGCATGCACATCGCCCATACTGCGATCGACACTGTCTAACTTATCAAGCGTCTGAACATGTTCGGCGGCGAAAAACAGTCCCTTCTCGGTTGAGCGCACGTTAGCGTTAGCCGACTTCATCTGCAGCATAGGCAACCAACCCACCTCAAGATCGGCACCTGCACACACGGCTAAATCTGCTTGACGCATTTTAGCAATTAGGCTCGGTCTCGCCTGTACTTGATGTGGATCTTGCATCGCTGTCGTTGCCGAGTAAATTTTGGCATCGGGAGCTAACTCCTTCGCTAACGCTGCGTATTCAGGCTCACAGGCAAAAATGTTTAATTTAGCTTGCGCTCCACTCGCCATAGTTAGCGCAATAGCTGCGCAACTGGCTTTAATAAATTTAGAATTGATGCGCACCGTGAGCCCCCAGAGTCATAACATATTGAAGAGTAATGACGTTATCGTCTTCGATACCATCAAAGTTAGTGCCTTGCTGATTAGTGTACTGCAAACGCACTGTCGAGAAATGGCTGTGGTGCCACGCGAGACTCACTTCGGTTTCTTTCAGCTTTTGACCGTGAAAATGATCGTCATGTAACTCTTGAGTATCGACCTGACCGTAACGTAACCCTGCCGACCAGTTTGGGGTGAATTGATATACAGAACTAACATACCAACCCGTTTGATCATCAGGAGTATGCTCGCCGCCATGAGCCTCATCTAAACCATGGTCATGCTCCTCTAACGGAGCAAAATCGGTGACCATGAAATATTCGCCACTTAAAGTAAGGTGTTGATACTTATAGTTACCATTGGGTGCCCATTTATAAACAAAATCGGCAATATAGGTATTCTCGCCGGTATACATGGCCGCATGACTATGATCATGCTCGTGCCCATCCTCGGCGACAACTTCATCTTCATGCTCTTCATGTGCCGTCAGACGACCGTTCTCGTTACGTAAGTAGCTTAAGCCCAACATCCAAGAACTACTGTTGCCAATGTCACCACCTAATTTACTGTAAGCGGTATAGACGCCAAGGTCTTTGAAATCCCGCTCACCATGCTCATCTTCGGCACGCATGCTGTCGCCTTTGAAAGCTTCGACGCCCATAGCCCAGTATAGATCGGTAGGCGCTACGTAATCTAAGCGTACCCCGTCATCAAAATAATGACTTCCAAGGAAGGCGCGATATGCGGCAGGCCTATCTGAAAATGCATCGGTGTGAACATGTTGGTTGTTAAGATAGCCCACATCCGATAAGAAGCGACCGGCGCGAATAGAAAAACCCGCTGGCATAGCTAAAGTTTGAATAAAAGCCTCTTCCAAGCCAACTTCAGTGTCACTGCCATGAGTTTCTACTACTGCAGTTAATTTGCCATAAAACATATCATCAATATTGGCACTTAACGCAAGCTCGGTATGCCCTAGGCCGAACCCCTCTTCTCGTTCAGCCATCGGTCGTTCGGTGTTTTGATAATAGCCATCTAACACGCCGCTTATCGCAGGGTTGGTCAAGGTAGCATCTTGCGCAAGAGTCACAGTTGAAACAAAGGCACAGGCCATCGCTACCGCAGATACGCGGAAATTAAAGGTTTGCATAACATCTCCAAAAAACAGGTATAGTCCTCTGCTGTCATTGGACAGAGAGTTGTAATAATCGATAAATTAGATGTGATATTACAAACAGCTAGGAGGAGCCCGGCTTTGAAAATAGCTAACATGAGTACTCGATGTTGAGGCGACGAGTTCAACATAAGATTCAACAGCGAGTTGAGGAAGGGTAAAACTAAAGTCGCTAATAGGCAGTAGACTATTAAGCTGAACTTTTTGAATACAGAGGGTGCAATGGGTTTTAGCACCGTCATCGAAGTGTTCTAAACTATGGGCAGGCGCAGCAACAGACAAGCAGAACAGTATGGCACTAAGCCATATTGCCACTCCTCTTGCTAATCTTTTCATTACTGATGCCATAGTTCCGAACTGAGATGACAGAAATTTTGACCAAGTTTATGGATTGACTGGATGAAGTCAAGTGACAAATACCACTCACTGTATCAGTGTTGTAACAAAATCTAATACCAATGCACCGTAATATAACGCTGCTTAGCTCATCGACAAACATGAGCGGGATCACTCAATAGCCAGCAGCAATTAAGTCTGACTTAAGTAATAGTGGCTAGAATTAATCCATTATATGAAATCTAATACAACACGATTTCAACGAACTAGGCGCAAGGATAAAACAGTATGAAAGAGTTTCTCCGCGAAAATTTCAAGATGATATTTTGGACAACGATTTTCTTCATCGCTGTCTTAGGTGGTATCTACTATGTAGAAGCGGCACTTGAAGCTCAAGTTCAAGTTATCGACTAATGTCGGCCAAATGGTGAGCACAAAGCTCACCACCTCTCACTTATTCTCTTAGCGATACTTCTTACGATGCTCGCTATCATCCACCGGCTCAACGTCAGGCGCTTCTATCACCTTTAGGTGATCCATCATGTGACTAACCAGTAATGCCATGATGGCAAATATCGCGACAGGCGTGGTGATATGACGCAGCGATGGCGAGAAGTATCCATAAGCAAGCGCCGCGCATCCTAAATAAAAGCCCACCATTTTCATCCGTGTGAGTATTGGATTTCTCCCCAACCAAGCGCTGCAATGTGGACACTGGATCTGTGCATTTAACCCACGTCCCCGTTGATTTTTGACGCCATCAGCGGCAAAGGTTTTACTACAATGTGTACACAGCACGATAATATTCTCTAATGATTGAACAGGCAGTTTACCAGATAGCGCTATAAATTCGCAGTTGTCATTTTACAGCTTTAGTTAGAGAGATTATGATTCAACCCATTACCCCTCAAAGGATTACACCTATGTTGCGAACACTATCAATAGTGTTGATAACCCTATTTAGTATCAGTATCAACCTCGCTTATGCTGATACTCAGACGCCACAAACTGCAATCTCAGCCCCAATAGCCGAACTGCAACAATTAGAAAGCTCTATGAGCAAAGATATAGAAAAGCTTTCCAATACTCACGGCGAGATGAAACAGTTTATTGAATATCGTATCAAGGAGCATGCAGGCCAGTTCCATGACAAGCTAAAGGCGCTGATGTCTGAAAAAGATATAGATAAACCCGCATTGCTTCCTTTAGTTAAAGATCACTTCGCCTTTATCAATCAGGTCGGCAACTATTATGCTGATGACATAGAGCTGTTCAAAACCAAGTTAGGTAAAAATGATGATTCAAATATCATGTTTAGCCTAGCAAGCAGGGAGAGGGAGCGTGATGAGTTTTTAAGTGCTAAATATGAAACACTTACTTGGCTAGAAATCTTAGGCGAAGACGTTGTCATCACGAAAACAAGGCTAACTGAAAACCTCCTTAAGCGCTCTGATACCCTAAATAGCCTAGTACATTTTACTCAGGACAAGTTAAAAACGGCAATCGATGACGCAGCAACTGCGGGTAAAGATGTGACTAGCGAACAAACGGCGCTCATTACCAAATTAAACGAACGTCTATCACTCACCAGTACCAGTTTGTCCGTTGCCATTGAGTTGCTCGACAAGCTAGAACAGGATACCTCCACCCTAAAACAAACCCTATTTAGCATCTCAGGCGACATCACCCAAGATGTGCTTAATATTGATGTGGCGAGCAATCTAGTCGAGCAGTGGTGGGATACGGCAAGAAACCAAGCCATAGATAATGGCCCGAGTATGATGTTTAAGGTATTTATCTTTGTGCTTATTCTGTTTTTAGCCAGTTTGGCTGGTAAAGCGACGCAGCGCATCATCAAGAAAACAGTGAGCAACTCTAAGCTGAAATTCAGTCACCTACTGCAAGATTTCTTTATCTCCCTCTCAGGGAAAATTGTGTTTGCCCTAGGATTAATGATCGCCCTATCTCAGCTAGGTTTTGAACTAGGGCCACTGCTGGCAGGCTTTGGTGTTGCCGGTGTGATCATAGGTTTTGCGCTGCAAGATACCTTATCCAATTTTGCTTCCGGTATGATGATCTTAATCTACCGTCCCTATGATGTAGGCGATCTCATTAGCGCTGCTGGGGTCACTGGTAGGGTTAGCCAAATGAGCTTAGTCTCTACCACCATCAAGACCTTAGATAACCAGCGGCTGATCATTCCAAACAATAAGATTTGGGGTGACACCATCAATAACATCACAGTAGAGCATCAACGCCGCGTCGATATGACATTCGGTATTGGTTATGGCGATGACATAGAAAAAGCAGAGAAGGTGCTCACCTCTATTGTAGAGAAGCACCCTAAGGTGCTCAACACGCCAGCACCAACGGTTAAGCTTCATCTACTCGGTGAATCATCGGTCGACTTTGTCGTGCGCCCTTGGGTCAAGCCAGAAGATTATTGGGATGTTTATTGGGATGTGACTCGTGAAGTGAAAATGCGCTTCGATCAAGAGAAGATCTCGATTCCATTCCCACAGCGCGATGTGCATATTTATCAAACCCAGCAATAGTTGAGTTAATTAAATGACAAAGGTCCGAGTTTACAGCTCGGACCTTTTACTTTGCTACCACTTCTATTTTGCGACTAATTGCAGCCCTAGGCTAAACCAACAATCTCACCAGACTCATTAATGTCGACGTTGAGGTATCCAGGCTTGACGCCAAGCCCAGGCATGGTCATGACCTTACCGACTAAGGCGGTAATGAACCCCGCACCCGCATTGAGCTTTAATTCAGATATCGGCAACTTAAACCCTTTTGGCACACCTTTTACCTTAGGATCATGACTAATCGACAATGGCGTTTTCGCAACGCAAATAGCTAAGTGCTCAAAGCCCTGACGCTTTAACAGCTGCAACTGTGACTGTGCTACCGAGGAAAGCTCGATACCAGATGCACCATAACCCGCCTCGGCAATCGTCATCAGCTTGGCTTCTATGCTTTGTTCAAGCTGATATAAATAATGAAATTGGCTGCGAACCTTGGTCGCTTGCTCGACCACTTTAGCTAATGCTGTGGCACCTTTACTTCCGAGGCTAAAGGCATCTGACACTTCACAACCAAATATCCCTAATTTCAGGGTATTGAGTTTAAGCCAATCGAGTTCTTGGGTCGTATCACTGTCAAAGCGGTTTATCGCGACAACGACAGGCACACCATATTGCGCCACATTTGCCACATGCCATTTAAGGTTTTCAAATCCAGACTCAAGCTTATCCATCTCACTAGCGTCAGGTTTTAAATCTATTGCATGAGACTTTAGGGCTTTAATGGTTACAACGACCACCGCGGCATCGTGCGCTTTACCCGCTTGGCGCGACTTAATATTGCAATACTTCTCAAAGCCCATGTCAGAGCCAAAACCGCCTTCGGTAACCACGATATCGGCCAATTTTAATCCGATATTATCGGCAATAATCGAGGAGTTTCCATGAGCGATATTGGCAAACGGACCTGCATGGATTAAACACGGCGCTCCGCTCAAGGTTTGCATCAATGTTGGTGCTATGGCCTCACTCATAATGACTGTCATGGCCCCTGCAACCCCTAAATCTTCGGCGGTAATATAGTCACCATCGAGAGTTTGTGCTAACACGATACGCCCTATTCTTTGACGCATATCCTGTAAATCGCGGCTTAACGCTAAAATTGCCATCAGCTCTGATGCTGCACTGATATCGAATCCACTGTGATGGATGGGACCGTTATTTTCACCTAAACCAACTGATATGTTACGTAGGCTTCGCTCATTTTGATCGACAACCCGGCGCCATAGTATCTTATTGGGATCGATATTCAGCGCGGTTAGCCCCGACTGCAGACTGAACTCCTCAGCGCCCAGGCGCTGCTCATGATACAAACGCGCATCTATCGCGGCGGCAGCGAGATTATGAGCGCTAGTCACCGCATGAATATCTCCTGTGAGATGCAGATTTAACGACTCCATGGGCACTACTTGCGCAAATCCGCCACCAGCAGCTCCCCCTTTAATGCCAAATACTGGCCCCATGCTGGGTTGCCTGATGCAGGCACAAGCTGTCTTTCCTATCGCCTGTAACCCTTGGGTCAGCCCTATGGTGGTAACGGTCTTGCCTTCACCAAATGGCGTTGGCGTGATAGCGGTAACTATGACTAACTTTGCATCTCTGTTATCTTTTAATCGTTGCTGTATTGTAAGATTGATTTTTGCTTTGTAGGGGCCGAAATGGGTTAATTCAGAAGCCGCGATCCCTAGTGCTGATGCTATATCACTGATTGGCTGTAATTTGGCATGGCGAGAAATGTCGATATCAGACCGCATAGGCATAACTCCTACGATACAAACTTGAAAATGATGAGCTGAGGCGAATATAAGATAAAAATAGCGCGTTAGAAACCTATTCATCGATGCAAGTCGAGTTAATTAAGCATTTATGAATCTAAATCAATAAAATGACCAGTATCTGCCTCATGTATCCCAATCGGAGAAAAAAGATGAGCCTTCATCAACTAGAACTTTCACAATTTATCGCTGGATTTTGGCGGCTCGATAGCTGGAACAGATCACCATCTGAGACGTTAGCATTAATCGAGCACTACTTAAGCCTTGGGGTGACTAGCATGGATCATGCTGATATCTATGGTGAATATAGTTGTGAGGCCCTATTTGGAAAGGCATTAAGCCTTAATTCCTCTCTTAGAGAACAGATGCAAATTATCAGTAAATGCGGTATCAAACCCGCGTTTCCATCGACCAAAGACCGTTATGTAAACCACTACGACACCAGTTACCAACACATAATAACAAGCGCCGAAAATTCGCTCTCAGCACTTAACATCGACTACTTAGATCTATTATTGATCCATCGACCCGATCCGCTAATGAACGCCGATGAAGTGGCACAAGCATTTGAGCAGCTGTACCAAACAGGCAAGGTAAGACATTTTGGCGTCTCCAACTTTACCCCCGCTCAATTTGATCTACTGCAATCTAGACTAGAGCATCCTCTGATAACCAATCAACTAGAGATCTCACCCATGCAGTTGTCGACACTGCATGACGGCACCTTAGATCATTGCCAACAATATCGCTGCCCGCCGATGGCATGGTCTTGTCTGGGTGGCGGAGAGATATTTACTGGCACCTCCGCCAAGGCCGTCCGATTGCGAGAGACGCTCACTCAAGTTGCCAAGGCACATGATACCGACGATATCAGCCAGATTATCTATGCTTGGGTACTTGCCCTGCCGAGCCAGCCCAAACCTATCATAGGTAGCGGAAATCTCGATCGCATCAGTGCAGCGGTGGCGTCGAAACAGATAACACTAGATAAACAGCAGTGGTTTAGTATCTGGCAAGCCTCTACGGGTCACAGCGTACCTTAGGTTTGTCATGCTGATATAAGATCTCGCCAGAAACCAAAAAGCCAGCGAGGATGCTGGCTTTTTAAGGCAAATAAAACTCTCGGGGCAAACGCTAATCGAGGAATTTTACGCTGCCGCTCAAATGAGGACGCCGCCCCTTGATATCTCGAAGTTCAAAGGTCAGTCCCGATTCATTCTCAGTATCGACGCCAAAACTCACTTGAGCAGGCATCAATAAAGGCAGCTTAAATGCGACGTCAACGGTACAAGGCTTATCACCAATATGAGGCATTAACTGCGCTATGCTACGAGCTTTTGACCACATTCCATGAGCGAGCACGCGATCGAAACCAAAGCGCTTAGACAGAACAGGATGTAGATGGATCAGATTATAGTCACCCGATGCCTTGGCATAGCGGCGGCCTAAATCTTCACTTAACTCCCAAATTACAGGGTCGTTCCAATTCATAGGGCTGGCTTTAGGTGGACGCACTCGACGCCCTGCGTTTTCGATGCGGTAAAGGTAAGTGGATAATGATTCCCACACCAATTCATCGCCGACAAAAGCCTTAGACACTAACTCAAACTCGAGACCCGAGTCGGTCATCTGACTGCTGGTGAGTTCACATTCAATTTTAAACGATTCGTTTAGTCCAACCTGACGATATTGACTGATGCTGTTCTTTAGATGAATCATCCCAAGCAGTGGAAACGTAATGGCCTGATGGGTAAAAATGGCAGCATGTAATCTAAATGCCATGACATAAAGGTAGGTCATAGGTAATACCTTACCATCAAACTCAAAACCACATACCTTAGCGTACTGATGCACCTTCTCGGCAGCAATGTTTACCTCGGGACAGGTCACACGAATATGTGGCAAGGGTTGCTGATCCCAACCGGGTTTGCGGCCAAAAAAGATCTTGCGATAGAGCGACAACAGCGATGGCATCACTTTCAATTCAACACAAATTTCTTTATTCACGCTATATGAACCCTTCAACATTTACATAATCTAAAAATTTTCAAGCCTGCGATTATACCCTAAAATCCGCATTAACACCTAAATCTTACATCACTAGGTGCTTAGCCTGTTTCTATATGGCAAAATAGCGCATCCCTTTTCCATACAATTTCCTGTCAATTGGTAACGCCCCAGTGCAAGACAAAAATTTTGATCAACTCGCCAGTAAATTTGCAAAAAACATCTATGGAACTCCAAAAGGTGAAGTACGTTCGGCCGTTATTTGGCGTGACTTGAGCCAGGCTCTGTCTCATTTTGGCGGTCAAAAGCTCCATATTTTGGATGCTGGCGGTGGGTTTGGATTTTTTGCACAGAAGCTGGCGAAGCTTGGCCATAAGGTCACCCTATGTGATATCTCCGCCGAGATGCTTGCGCTCGCAAAATCACAAATTAATGACTATGAAACCAAAAACCAGCATCCACTTGAGATCGAATTACTCCACGCTCCGATCCAAGCCTTGAATGTTAAGCAGCATGGTCAGTTCGATCTCGTTATGTGTCACGCAGTTGCCGAGTGGCTAACTGATGCCGAAAATACCTTGGCAGAGCTCACCAAACTGATCAACCCAACGGGGTTATTTTCCTTGATGTTCTACAACAAGGAAGCGATGCGTTTTCACAGTTTAATTTCGGGCAACTTCGATTATGTCGCCGCCGACTTTAAGGTGAAAAAGAAAGTGGGATTGACGCCGACGCATCCACTTTATATTCAAGAGGTCAAAAACTGGGTGAATGATTGGCAAATGGAGCTAATCACAGAGTCTGGCGTACGGGTGATCCATGATTATCTCAAAATCAATCAGCCACCTAACTTCGACTTTAATCAGCTCATTGAGATGGAGCTTACCTATTCCCAGCTACCGCCTTATATCGCGTTTGGACGCTATGTTCACTTTCTGACTAAATGGCGTAGTGAGGATTAATCGAACGACTCAAGGCACTTATCTCGCTGCTGAGTAGTCCCTAACGCTTCAGCTGGGCATCATCTGAGTCACGCGCTCAGATGATGATCATTAATCCCACCTAACCACTATCGGCAAGGGGTTACCCAACAGTTTTGTATTTGCGCCTGATACAAGGCCTGCATTTTAGCTGGAATACTCTTGTCACCCACGACGTGCCCAGCGCCAACCACAATAAACAGTGGCGATGGTGTATCCTTATCAACCATCAACTGAGCAATCTTATGACTCATGTCGATATTTCTTTGCCAGAGGATTTTTTCTATTAGCTCTGTATCCTCCCCATTTTGCATCTGCCCAGCCAGCAGTTCATCTAACGCTTTCTCATCCCCTAAACGCCAAGCATTTATGAGCGTTAGCATTTCATCATCTGGTGCATTGATAGCCTCCAGAACCATATCCCATTGAGTTTTAGGCGCAAATGATGCCATCAATCTAAATTGAAACTCAGTACTTTCAAGCTCGATTAAAGGCCTATCGCGATTTTTCTGCATTAACACTTGATCTACGCCCCATTGAGCCTGATAGCCCATCCCCCCAAAACGAAACATGGTTAACTGCATCGCCTGCATCCAAGGAGAGTACCCTCCTAACGCACTGCAAACAGGCTGTCGAGTCTGACAATAACTATCCATTCGTTGCTTGGTTTCACTATCTTGTGCCTGCGCAGTCATACCATAACGGCGAATCAGCTCGGCGGTATCGGCATTATCAATATCGGCCTCAACCACTAGCGCCCCCGCCTGTGAGAACGCATCTTCGATCTGAGGTGCCATAGGATAAAAATCATCACGCCCTACATGAATAGAGCCCAGTAGATAGGCACTCTTCCCCTGATAGCTAAGTTTATAAAATGGGGGTTTATCTGTAGCTGCAGCCAATACACTGACAGAAGAAAAAGCAGTAAACAAAGTAATCAATAACAGTAAAAACCAATGCCGACTTGTTGCCATCAGACTAGCCCCTTATAATTCGCCTAAATTTTATGATAAGAGGCTGTTATGCCACATAGTCAACTAATAGAGCAACTGAAAGAGAATTTACAAGTCGCCTACCGTCAGGCAATCGATGCCGATACTAAGCTCGATGAACTACAGAAAGCGGGTCATGGGAAATTCAGCACCATCTTCACCCAAGATGAAGGATTTGATGCGCGTAGCAATCGTTTTGGCCCTTATGTTCAGGAGTTGGCTAATGAGATGACCCTACTGCCAATCGAGGCAGAAACATTAGCGCCCGCACTAGAAAAATATGTCCGAAAGCTCGGTGTATTACTGCAAACCTTGCAAGCGTTTAAGGCACAAACAAAATAATTCATCTTAATGGTGAGTGTCATATAGCTGTCACAGGCTAGTCATAGAATCGCTCTACTTTATGAGTAAGGCGATTCACCATGACGGCAATTGATCTAAGCGAAGCACTAGATAAGATCATCGACAACCAGAAAATCCAGATACTATTTCAGCCTATATTTAATATTACGACACAAACAGTCCATGGCTTTGAAGCCCTGAGTCGAGGTCCTGAACATAGCGCCCTGTTTTCACCCGTTCCCCTATTCCAAACTGCCGCACACGAAGGACGCTTATCAGAACTGGAAGAGATCTGTCGTCGTCATTCGATACAAGAGTTCAATGTCCGTCAGCTGCCAGGGAAATTGTTTATTAATATCTCCCCCAAAGCCTTACTAGAACCTGGTCACGCCAAAGGCTTGACCTTGAGCCTAGTACAAGAGTTAGGGCTATCGCCAAGCCAAGTGGTTATTGAACTCTCAGAACAGTATCCCGCCGATGATATCGACCTACTAAAAAGTTGTCTTAATCACTATCGTAGCCAAGGATTTTTAACGGCGATCGATGACTTAGGCACAGGCTACTCTGGTCTGCGGCTCTGGTCTGAGCTGGCGCCCGATTACGTCAAAATTGATCGTCATTTTATTCATCAAATCGATAAATCACCCGTTAAGCAAGAGTTCGTCCGCTCTATTATCGACCTATGCCAAAGTCTGACTTGCAAGGTGATTGCCGAAGGCATTGAAACGGAAAATGAACTCGCCCTATTAAGGCAACTTGGCATAGTGTACTGCCAAGGTTATCTTTTAGGTCATCCCAAGAGTCAACCCGAACAGACATTCAAGCACAACAACCAACATGAATTTTGCCAATCTCAAGTCAGATATGCTGAATCGGCAGAAAGTTTGATAACTCAGACACGCTCTTTGCCATCAGATACAAAGTTAAAGGTGCTCAGTGAGTTGTTTATGACTCAACATTCACTACAGGCTATTGCTATTGTGGATAAGCAACAACCTTTAGCCATTGTAGATAGAGCCCAGCTAATGGAGCTATTTAGTACGCCCTACGGCCGAGCGCTACATGAAAACCGTCCCGTCGCCACGGTTATGGACGCCAATGTGTTGATAGTTGAGGCTAGCGATCCTATCTCTAGAGTGAGTCAGCTACTGACATCAGCGGAGCATGGCTGCGTCGCACAGCAGTTTCTAATCATGCGCAATAAGCAATTTTTAGGGATAGGCTATACCAAGGATCTACTACAGCAGATCACCGAGCAACGAATCAAAATCGCTAGACATGCCAATCCGCTAACTGGGCTGCCAGGCAACATCCCTATCCAAGAGGAGTTACAACGTCTTAGGCAACAGAGCCGCCCTTTCTATTTAGCCTATTTCGACCTATGCCATTTTAAGCCCTACAACGATAGCTACGGATTTTGTCGCGGAGATGAAGTAATTCAATCGGTAGCCAAATTACTACAGCTACAGTTATGCGGGGATAATTTTGTTGGTCATATTGGCGGTGACGACTTTGTGATCATCAGTACCCAAGAGAACATAGAGCAACAATGTTTTGATGTATTGAGTTTATTTAATGTTAATAAACACTTATTTTACAACCCAGTACATTGGCAAGCACAAAAGATGATGGCAGAAGACAGACAGGGAGTAATACGAGAACACCCGCTGATCAGCCTGTGTGTGGGTTTATTGCCACCAGAAGTGACCATGAGATGCAATGAGCAAAGTTTATCGGCTTATAGTGCCGCGGCAAAAAAACAGGCTAAGGAAGCAGATAATGCCTTTAGCCTGTTTAAGATCTGCCCGGATGAACAAACGGTTATCTATCATCCATTAAGGAGTGCTTAGAGAAAGCGCGCTTAGAGCTTTGGGATAACACTCTTCTTAAGCCACTCATCTAACATTTTAGTCTCATATCTTAGAGGTTTATCGTTAGCCACTCCGACGGTTTGCATAAAGCCCATATCACGGAGTTTTTCATCACCAGCAACAATCACCTTATCGCCTTCCAGTACCTGGTAACTAAAGGTTAAGCGAGGTGGATAAATATCTTTGACCACTCGAATATCATTGGTTGTCGCGCCAAAAGTAGGCCTAACATCACCAGCTAAATCGACATCTGTCACCACCATTTCCAGTTTTTGATTTGGTTGGAAGTTTTTAGTCGCCGTTTTATTCAAATTCTTAGTCAAAGTTTCAAAGACACGTAACTCATAGCGTGACTGAATATCACCAACCGCTTTGACATCGTGAAAACCATCGACATCCTGCCAAGTAATTTTAACCACGCCCTCTTCAGTCACAGGATTCTCTTTGGCTTCATCAGCGTAAACATTAAGGGAAACTAACGCCCCCACTATCAGTAGAGTTTTTAATTTCATATTAGCCTCCTCTAGGCTGAAAATTTCGTGCTCGGCTATACCTATATAGACCAGGTCACTGTACAAAAGCTAACCTGAATACTGGCTTAATGCAAAACCTATAACGACGTATTTTGCACTCACGGCTGTTAAACCCAAAGCAAACAAGGCTACTGCGCCACTCCTCAAATTTGCGTCACTTTGTATCCATCTAAAATCATCTTAAGGTAAACTAACCCCACTCTCACAACTTAAATTAATTATGAAAAACTATCAGCCCATCCTATTCGTCATTGTACTCTTGTTAATCGTCTCCGCCGCGATAGTATCAATAAACCAAGATCAGAAAACTCAGGAGCCAGAGACCTGGTCCGCTTTCGTCTACGCTCATGGCTACAATTCTGGCCGTTATAAAAAAACCGATGACTTCGATGATTATCCAAGCTGCAAGCTATTCGCCGAACAACAGGCTAGCGAATTAGGCAACGTGGTTTGGGAATGCGGCCTTCGTTGTCGATTTGACTCCAGTCGCCAAGGTTATCAATGTGAGACGATGCAAAACAACTAGACATAACTCATTGATCACACAACGCATTAATCGCGATAGCCAATACCATCCACGCTGCTGTTTTTTTGTTCAGCCTAGATTCAGCATCCAATCATTAACATAGGTATCAAGTTACCACGGCACGGTGCACTAACATTAAATGCACCAGCTTAGTTTAAATATCGAATGAGTGACCCTGAGGATGCCCTCAATTTGACAACCCCACTCAGATCAAATTGAAGCAAACGGTTCCTGATAGTCGGTCTAATAGAATGTAATTGGAGCAAATATTATGAGCAATTCACTTACCAGAGCCCGAGTTATTTATTCAGGCAAGATGGCACTTGTCGCAGCGATGATTTTTGGATCCGCTATCTCATCTCAAGCGCAAGCCGATGAATTAACGCCAACGCAACGAGCCGCTATTGAACAGCACGATGAGATACTCAATCACCAGCAACAAGCTAGCGAGCAAGAGATAATAAGCAGTATTCAGACCAACCTCGATGAACAGATGGAACAAGCGGAAGAACACTTTATGGAAACAGCCTGCGCTGAACACGACAGACAGTATGATAATGACACTCAAGTCTGTTATTAATAACACACTAGACGAAAGACATCTAAAGCGGACCGAGTGTCCGCTTTTTGACTGTTATTTTTAACAAGATTAGAAGGGGAAACGCTGACTGAGCTGTGGATAAGTCGCTTTAAGCTGTTTTTTCTTATGAGAAAACTTTTTCCCTTGTGGACTTGCCTGACCCGATGGCACAAAAGGCAGTTCATCGCCTGTTCGCTGTTCAAAGAGTTGACCCGCGATCAGATCATATTCATCGACAAAGGGATAGGCATAGCCATCTTTCTCTGGCCATTGAGGCAATAACCCTAACGCATCGGGATCGAGCAACACCTTCTCAAACCACTCTTGCCCTAACGAGATTAAAAAACAGCGAAACTCAGCAAATTCATATTCGCTATCACAGCCTGTCACGATATAGGCGGCACCCCATAAAGACCAAAGGTATGCTTTGCGCATCTGCTGGGAAAAATACTTATCGAAAGCCGCCAACTCTTCATTACTCAGTTCATTCAAGCCTTGCTTTAAATTATCAGCTAGGCTTTGTTGATCTTGATCGGCAGTATCTCGCTTTACTAATCGCCAAAATTCAGTTTCTGTCATATCACTCTCGACCCTAAAAAATCGTCATCATATTAACCTAAGAAGCCCTTACCAGCAGCTAGGCTTTGCCGATCACTTTAAAAAATTGGACTAATAGTACTGTTTTTTCTACACTCGCTAGCAAATTTGTTACCGACATCATTCATGAATCGACCCAGCTTAGCTCTAATCATACTTATCTGTTTATATACTCTAGGCACTGTACTCGCCCTTTGGCGCGCCTTCGAAATCCAAAGCTTAGATCTATTTACTGCAGGTGTGATCCCTGTATTAATAGGCTTGTTGATGAGAACCGCTTGGGCAAGTCTGGTACTTAAAATTTATATTGGAATTCAGACCCTTGGGTTTACCGCCCTCGGGGCAACTGCAGTCATCGCTTATCAAATTACGCCGGAGGATGTTAAGGTCGTATTTAATGGTCAGAATATTCCTATCCCCTTAATCGCAGCGGTCGTGTTGGTTTTACTCTCATTTCAGTGGTGGGTAGCTTTTGCCCAATCAACGAAACAATACTTAAATCCACCACAAGACTAGCGTCTAATTGTTGCTAACGTGTTAACATTAAGCTAGTTTGACACCCCAATATGACCACAACTAAATAAGCCGAGAGCCGTAATTATGGGCACCTTATCTCCGAGTGAACTATCCATTCTCCTGGTCGAGCCATCTGATACACAACGTAAAATTATTACCAGTCGCTTAAGCCAAGAAGGGATTAGCAACATCCAAACAGCAAGTAATCTACAGGACGCGTTAGCCATTATGACCCGTCACCATCCCGATTTGATCGCCAGTGCGATGCATTTCGAAGATGGTACGGCTTTAGAGTTGCTTAAGGTGATAAAAGAAACTGACGCCTTCTGTGACATTCAGTTTATGCTCGTTTCTAGCGAGTGCCGCCGAGAACAACTTGAAATCTATCGCCAATCGGGTGTGGTTTCCATTTTACCTAAACCTTTTTCCTCAGAACATCTAGGCAAAGCCCTCAATGCGACCATCGACCTGCTAAGTAATGATGAGCTGGACTTGGAACATTTCGATGTACATAACATCAGAGTACTCGTGGTCGATGATAGCAAGATGGCAAGAAACATTATCAGGCGTACCATCACTAACTTAGGCTTAAAACTGATCACCGAAGCCAGCGATGGCGCCGAAGCGATCGAGTTGATGAAGAACAATATGTATGACTTGGTGATCACCGACTACAACATGCCCAATGCCGATGGTTTAGCCTTAACCCAATATATTCGGAATCACAGTCAACAATCGCACATACCTATACTCATGGTATCATCCGAAGCTAATGATGCTCACCTAAGCAATGTCTCTCAAGCTGGGGTCAATGCATTATGTGATAAGCCTTTTGAACCACAATTGGTGAAACAGCTGCTCTATTCATTGCTCGACGATTAACATTTTTGCAAAATTTGACTGAAACCACCATTTATCGGCATAAAACCGCTTTCATTATAGCAATGCTTGTGGCATGTTAAGTTCAGCAATTGCAAGTGCCTAATGTAATTGGTAATACTAAATCTACGGAAAGAAGAGACTATCCAAATGAATAAAACTGAACTTGTTGCAAAAATAGCGGAAAGCGCTGAACTAACTAAAGCTGAAGCTGCACGTGCATTAAAATCATTCGAAGAAACTGTAGCGGAAGCGATGAAGAACGGCGAGAAAATCTCTATTGTAGGTTTTGGTTCTTTTGAAACGACAAACCGTGCAGCTCGTACCGGTCGCAACCCACAAACAGGTAAAGAGATCCAGATCCCTGCAGCGACTGTACCTAAGTTTAAAGCGGGTAAAACGCTAAAAGACAGCGTTAACTAAACACTGCTTTAACCCATTAAAAAACCTCCTTTTTGGAGGTTTTTTTATGCACCAAGAATGTGCAATCTTGCCTCATTATTAGTCAATATCCATTGCTATTTCAGCGCGCTTATTTTTAAAACATTGAATTAAAACAATTAAAAAGTTGGCATACTCTTCGCTTTGGCTTATTTGCAGCCTAACAATACTTACAACTATAGCGCTAGGCCGCTCCCATAGACTAATAAAAAGGAATGAGTATGAAACGAGCACTTCAAACCCTTAGCATCCTTGCGGGAACCATGATGATTGCCTTACCAGCCAGCGCTAGTGTCACCGGCAATGCAGGTGTGACTTCTAACTATTTGTGGAGAGGCGTAACGCAAACCGATGATTCGGCGGCTGTTCAAGGCGGTATTGATTACGAGCACGACAGTGGCTTCTACCTCGGTACTTGGGCGTCTAATGTCGATTTTGGCGATGATACAACATATGAACTCGATTTCTACGGTGGCTATGCAGGCAGCATAGGCGAAGACTTTGGATATAATGTCAGCTACCTCTATTATGCTTATCCTGACAATGCTGGCAGTATTGATTTTGGAGAGGTTAAATTAGGAGTGAGCTGGAAATGGTTAAGCTTGAGCTATTCCACCATAGTTAATGCCGGCAGTGACGTCGCCAGCGCCCCTTATGACAATGAAGATATGAGCTACATAGATGCAGGCGTAAGCTTTCCATTGTCAGAAACGCTATCCCTTTCTGCCCACTATGGTTACTCAACGGGCGACGTAGTTGAAGCTTGGTTTGATGAAGACAACTACAGCGACTACTCAGTATCACTAAGTAAAGATACTGACTTTGGTAGCTTTTCATTTACCGTCAGCGATACCGATCTTCAAGATGACGATCCGAAAGTCCTTATCGGCTATAGCTATAGCTTCGATTTGTGATCTTTATTTAAATGAGCTGCCACTAAATTAGGTGGCAGCCATAACTTAAAGCATTTAAATTCAAAGTCTTACAATTAAAATCTCACAAAAAACCTACAGAATATAAGTAAATACAATTGTGTTAACTCGATCTCAAAAAGATTTTAAACTCCCTGCTATTTTTCTCATTAGCGCTCGCTAATGTGAAACTAACTCATTGAACAATAAGTTAACCCATTACAAAGCGCCATCTATACCAATCCAATTAAATAGTTAATACGATTGGTACTACTATCGCTTTGGCCCTGTGCATATAGTCAAAGCTTGTTGTGCCAAAGAGCACCACAAAGTGCTAAAGGTACTGGATTTGAGTTATTAAGGAGTCCGCTATGGCTCAATTACTTGATGTTATTCCAAACGATGCAGAGATCGAAGCGATAACTAGGCCTAAAAACCCTAAGGCAGCATGTGAGTTACAACACAGGCGTGAAGTAAAAAGACGCCTCGAAGAGCTACTCGAAGAGGCGGCGCTAAAGCGGGCAATGGGCGGTGATTTCTATTGAGCAGTGAAGATTAGGGTAGCCAATACCTATGTGTATCGAGTCTACCCTAATGGATTAAGCGTTATGACATGCTACGACTACGGTTAAGCTGCTCGCGAGTGACTTCAAGCTCTAAACGCGCTTGACCAGTTGCTCGCCCTCAACCGCAACGGACTCAGATACTTGGTTGGTATTTACTACACTGGTAGCCACTTCACTGCTGGCGTTTGCCTATGTATCGATTGGCAGCGTTGCTTTAACTCCGCCATAAACTGCTCCGATTGCGCCATATCTTGCGTCATACGATAAACCTGCTGACTCATCTCCTCTGCCGCACTGGCTTGAGACTCGCAGTTAACATTGAGTTGATTCACTTGGCTATGCAAGGCAACCGCTTGCATATCTAGGTCGATAGCCAGGTTACTGAGTTCGGTCGCATCTTGATTAGCCTGGGTTAACACTTGCCCTAAACGCTGTTCACCCGCCAGCGCCAGAGTCGCACCGTGCTCAATCGCTTGCTGCGCCACCGCTTGCACCTTATTAGCCTTCTGCCTTGCTGCACTCGTAAAACCTTGGGCCACGACAATCACCACTAAGGGCAATACCATACCACTCCATGCTTCGACCGAAGCGCCTGTATCGGACAGCGCGATCGTGGCAATAATTTGATCATTTAACCCTTGCTGAACCATCACAGCCGACAGCAAAATCCCCCCAATACTCCAGAGCGTCGCCAGTGTTAATGAAGCGGTAAGAAAAAGGGCAATAATCAGCATGGCAGCACCGACCACCGAATAGAGTTTGACACTCAAGAAGTGAACCTTTAATCAATTTCGAACTTAAAAAGTATTCGATGCTGCACGTAGATTGGTGACTGCAGCAAATTTAAGAGATAAAAAAGCGCCTGCTGGCGCTTTTTTATGGGCAAGAAGTTATGCTTTAGCTTCAGCCTCTTGTAGACGCTTATTAATAAAATATTCTCGAGTCAAACTAAACACCACAGGACTTAGGAGTGCCAATGCTATCAAGTTAGGAATAGCCATCATCGCATTGAGGGTATCGGCGAGTAACCAGATAAAATCGAGTGAGCTTACCGCCCCAAGAGGGACAACTAAGATCCAGATGACACGGAAAGGTTTCACCGCCCGAATGCCAAACAGATACTGTACGCACTTTTCACTGTATACGCTCCACCCTAAAATAGTGGTAAAGGCGAACACTGAAAGCGCAATAGCGACAATATAATTACCCATAGGCAAGGCATGTGAGAAGGCATAGGAGGTTAACGCTGCGCCATTTTCTCCCGATGTCCAAGCACCTGAAACCACGATAGCCAAACCTGTAATAGAACATACAATCAGGGTATCGATAAAGGTTCCAAGCATAGCAACTAAACCTTGTGCTACTGGATTATTCGTTTGCGCCGAAGCATGGGCAATAGGTGCACTCCCCAGACCCGCTTCATTTGAAAATACACCTCGCGCCACACCAAAGCGAATTGCAGCCCAAACCGCTGCACCAGCAAACCCACCTTGAGCCGCGACAGGATTAAATGCACTGTGAAAAATTAACGCGATAGCAGCGGGTAACTCAGCGGCATTTACAACCAATACGGCCAGTCCAGCAGCAATATAAAATACTGTCATCAGTGGCACTAACTTGCCAGCCACATCGGCAATACGCTTAATGCCTCCGACAAGCACGGCTCCCACCAGCAACATCAACACCACACCAGTAACCCATGTTGGTATATCAAAGTTACTGCTTAAGGCATCCGCTACAGAATTGGCTTGCACTGTATTGCCAATACCAAAACCGGCGAACGAACCAAATAACGCAAATGCCGTGCCTAACCAAGCCCATTTACTACCAAGGCCATTCTTGATGTAGTACATAGGGCCACCGATATGGTTGCCATTATCATCGACTTCACGATATTTAACCGCTAACACCGCCTCGGCAAATTTAGTCGCCATGCCGACCAATGCTGTACACCACATCCAAAACAGTGCGCCTGGACCGCCAACAAAAATGGCGGTCGCAACGCCAGCAATATTCCCCGTACCAATCGTGGCAGAGAGTGAGGTCATTAAGGCATTAAAAGGGCTGATCTCCCCTTTCATGTTTTTATCTTTGTCAGGAATACGTCCTGACCACAGTAGTTTAAAGCCCGTGCCTAATTTTAAAATGGGCATTAGTTTCAAACCAAACGAGAGAAATAGCCCCACGCCTAAGATCATCACCAGCATGGGTGTACCCCATACAAATCCGTTGATCATACTGACAAACTCAGTAATTCCTTCCATTAAAACCTCGTCATTTTTATCGTTATTTTAGGTGATCTTCGCCACACTTAATTGATTGCATCCCAGAGTACAACGAAAAGTGCTCAAAATGAAAGCGAGTATTGTTAACGAATTGAAACAAAAAGATGTTCATTCAGATATTGATGGAAATATTGCAGCAAACTAAATAACTAACTCAAAAAAGAATAATAGAAGTCTATTACTCATATACTCGGCATAGCTACTTAAACGGCAATAACTTATAGATCGAAATGATCCAAACACCAGATTACAACAATCAAACATCATACATATTGAGTATATTGTAATTTAGTTAACCATATCAAAAAATGACATTTTGAAGTTAGTTACAATCGCCGGACATTTGTTAACTGATTTAGCTATCAGACATGGGGTACTAATTTATGGAAGGCTTACGTCGCCTACTGAGCAATATATCTGTGGCCAATAAGCTTAAACTAGGCTTTGGGGCTCTACTATTGTTGATTTTAATTATCGCAGCGATAGGATATCAAGGTCTTGTCTCGATAGACTCAAGTACTAAAAAGTTAGAATCGATCACCCAACTAGACGAAATATTACTCAACGCAAAGATTGTCAGGTTGGACTATATGACCAAGGGTGATCCTGCTATGTTAGACACCTTACACAGCCTAATCGAAAAATCTAAGCACATCATCGAGCAGCATCTCGGCGATGTAAACGACACCACAGAACGCCAACACTTACAAGAAGCAATAGCGGCGATTGAAGATTATCTCCAAGCTATCAAACAATTTGAACAAGTGTTTAGCCAGAAGCTAAGCCTCAATGTTACCGGCGCGCAAGTTGGGGCTAAATTGGTTTCCATCTATGCAGAGTTAGTCGAACAGATGACTGACAAAGCACAGTTAACCCAAGACTCACATTTACTACACGAAGCTTTCAGTATCAGCCAGCAGATGACAATGTTGCGCTACTATGTTCGTGGTTATGTTTATGCTGCCAATGAGAAAAACTTCACAACGGCCAAAAATGCGATCGCCGCTTTACTACAAGAAGTTAAGACGCTAAAAGGCGAAGACACTGCCGCAGCCATTCAAATACTGCAGCGTTATGATCATGATATAGACGCCTTATTCGAGGTCAATCGCAATATTGATAATGCAGGACATTCCCTAACCAAAGTGGCACAGGCATTGATGAGTAATATTGCCAATGTGGTTAACGATCAACAAATTAAGCGTGAACAGACAGACAGTCGCTCAAAAACAGTTGTTATCGCCGTGGTGATCATAGCATTCTTAATTGGACCACTCCTAGCTTGGGTGATCAGTGCCCAGATTCTCGACCCGTTAAGACAAACCTTAGCAACTGCAAAAGCGATTGCATCGGGCGATCTAAGTTGTGATATTGATTCCGCTCGCAAAGATGAAATGGGTGAGTTATTACGAGCAATGGGAGGAATGAATAACACCTTAAAACTAGTACTCACTCAAATTGACGGCAGTGTCGTACAACTCACATCAGCAGCAGACCAACTATCAGCGGTGACGGTACAAAATAGTTCTGGAATGCAAAATCAGCGCAGTGAAACAGATCAAGTCGCTGCAGCCATTAATGAGATGGCTGCAACGGTACAAGAGGTCTCAGCCAGCGCTGAAAATGCTGCACTTGCAGCAAAAGAAGCAGATAACATTACCGCAACTGGCAACAGAAAAGTCGTAGAAGCCGTGAGCCAAATCGAATTGTTAGCTCAAGAGATCACGTCGACGGCTCAGGCTATCGAACGACTACAATCTGAGAGTGACAGTATTGGCTCGATACTCGATGTCATTAAATCAGTCGCAGAGCAAACTAACTTACTAGCATTGAACGCCGCAATTGAAGCAGCAAGAGCGGGCGAAGCTGGACGAGGATTTGCCGTGGTGGCAGATGAAGTAAGAAGTCTAGCAAGTCGTACTCAATCCTCCACCGAAGAGATTGAAAAAATAATAATCAATCTACAAAAAGGAACCTTAGAGTCTGTGCAGATGATGACCAAAAGTCGCACGTTGAGCAACGATGCAGTCTCACTATCACAAGAGGCTGGGGTGATGTTGGTAGATATTGCTGATGCGGTTAGTCGAATTCAAGATATGACTCACCAAATCGCGGCAGCATCTGAACAGCAAAGCTCTGTCGCCGAAGATATCAATAAAAGCGTAATTAGGGTTCGCGATATTGCTGAGCAAACAGCCGAAGGGGCGGAGGAAACCGCGCATTCGGCCGAGGATCTTGCAGGCCTTGGCATTACACTAAAAGGGCTATTGGCACGCTTTAAACTCTAATCTATGCTCCGTAACTAAGTCTATTAACCACCCAATTTTGGGTGGTGATAGCCGAGCTTCATGCCGATGTTACATCCCCAGTTTAATACCTAAATAGATGTAGTAACTCCTCGATGAGTTATCTCTGCAGAAAATAGATAACATGAGACCTGAACATTTACCTAACTTATTACTCTTTATGGTATTAATACCTTTACAAACCAACTTACACTCCACAGATAGTAAACAGATGCTGATTTCGGTTCGATGAGGCAAGAGTAGCTTAATCATCAGGCAGGAATATGGATAACTTTGTAGTCATTGTTTTACGTCTGAAATTTTATATTGAAAATCAATGCCTTGCTACTGAATCAATCTAGTCATTCTCAATCGTCGCAACCTTTGTCATTCGCGCATACAAAGGATATCCAGCGTTCAATTATTTTGTACTGGTGTTTGCCTTAGGCCCTTTATCACTATTAAAAACACTCTTTTTAAGCCTATTCGCTCAAAAGCGACGACTAACCATCAATATTCTGTCTCTAGCGATGAAGCCTGTCCTAGATGTGGACAACACAAAGTCAGCTGGAAACAAGTCTGTATTCGCTGCGAAAATCAGCTTTAGCCTTGTCGATTGGCTCACACCAAGGCAAGTCTGCCGAAGAGGAACGTCATCGCGTTATCCATATCTTCGATTAAGCCCTTTCTGTATGTCATGACTCACTATGTTTGCGATCGTAAAAGCGCACTAACTTAAAGCAATAAACCTAGCGCATCTACACCATTGGCTATTAGCGAGACTCAGTAACAATGCTTGATGTTGAAGAGAATTACCTTGGAGTTAAAAACGGGACTGGCGCACTGCAACCAATCCCGTTCTTCACTGCTTGTTGCTTATTTACTCAGCGCTGGTGTACGCGGAGGAACTGTGCGCTTGCTGCCTGTGGCCTCAAATGCGCCAGCAAACCTAAGCAGGTTGTTGTCATCGTAAGCACGGCCTGCAAATGTTAAACCTGCGGGCATGCCGATATCGGCCATGATCCCCATAGGCACAGTCACTGTCGGCACACCTAAGTGGCGAATAGCAAGGTTGCCGTTAGCGACCCAAACACCGTTACTCCAAGCGATGTCGGCGGAGGCTGGATTAATGTGCGCATCCGCAGGCCCCACGTCAGCTACCGTTGGGAAGAGCACTGCATCAAGTTTAAGTTCATCCATCCAGTCTTCTAAATCCAGCTTACGAGTCTTCTCTAAACCGCGCAGACCATCCGGTATGCTGTCAATCTGGTCATAACGCTTGAGGCCTCGTTTGGCCATGTTGACGTACTCTTCCATGCCTGCGGCTAAATCCCCTTCTCGATTGGGCAAGGTGCCAAGGTCGTGTGGGAAAATCAAATATCCGTTAACGTCAGCCAGTTTGTTGAGTTTAGGGTCATTATTGGCACGCAAAAACTCATCGAAAGCCCAACCGGATAATTCCCACAGCTCATCATCGAGGAACTCAGGTGTGACTATGCCGCGGTTAAACACAGTCGGCGCACCAGGACGATCACCTTCACAGTTGGAAACCAGCGGGAAATCTACCTCAATGACTTCGGCTCCAGCAGACTCCAGCACTTTACGCGCCGCTTCCCAGAGTGCTATCACAGACGCGCGAGTATTGATGCGCTGACCGGTCGGGCCTCCGATACCAGGGTTTTCGCTGGTGCCAGCCAATTCATCCTTATTGATGAACATGCGCGGCACCCCGAAACGCTTGCCTTTAAGCGTATCGGTTTGGGCGACAAGACTCAGGTAAGATGCGGGACGAATTGTTGATGCTTTGGGGATCTCGACCCAAGGTTGTAAACGCCATAGGTCACCTCGGGTGATAGGGTCGTCGGCAACGATGACGTTAAGCACTTCGAGCATGTCTGCCATAGTACGAGTGTAAGGCACTACAACATCCATGGTCGGGGTCAAGGGCCAGTTGCCACGCACGGAAATCACACCGCGTGAGGGAGTATAGGCGCACAATCCGTTGTTCGATGCCGGCCCACGACCGCTCGACCAAGTCTCTTCGGCTAGCCCGAAAGCAGAATAGCTCGCTGCCGTACCTGTACCCGCCCCGTTAGAAGAACCCGAGGCGAAGGGAGCAGTAAGATAGTTAGCATTGTATGGACTCTCGGCGCGACCGTAGTGACCGCGCTGCATGCCACCATTGGCCATAGGTGGCATGTTGGTTTTACCCAAGCAGATAGCCCCCGCACCGCGCAGACGCTCGACCGCAAAGGCATCGTATTGGGCAACTAAATCCTTAAACGCTGGGCTGCCAGATGCCGCCGTGAGCCCCTTAACTAGGTAGCTGTCTTTGGCGGTATAAGGAATACCGTCGAGTGGGCTAAGTGTTTCCCCCCGAGCTCGGCGCGCATCAGAAGCCTCAGCTTCCTTTATCGCATCAGGATTACGGACTACGAGCGCATTCAGCTTGGTTTGTGTCGCTGGGCCGTCGTAAGCATCAACCCTTGCAAGGTAAGCCTGCACCAGTTCAACCGCTGTGGTGCGACCTGATTCGAGGGCTGCACGCAGCTCGGCAATGGAAACCTCTGTTACTTCATACATGCTAGGAGCTCCTACCGAAAGCCAATTGTGTTGCAACAACAGTGACATAAATGGTCATTGTGTTCTCCTTGGTTTTTACTTATTGCCCAGAGGGGATCTGTTGAGTAATACAGTGGATATTACCACCACCCAATAGGATCTCACGGGCAGGCACACCGACAATCTCATACTCGGGGAAAATCTCCTGCAATTTTTGCGCAGCGATATTGTCGGTGAGCGAATCGAGTAGCGGGAAAACGATACGTTGGTTGGTAATTAAAAAGTTTACATAGGACCCAGCTAAGCGCTCACCCGCCGTGCGTGGCACGCCAGTCCCCTCTGTCACGCCGCGAGATTCCTCTTCAGTGCAATACAGAGGTCCAGGTTGTGGCATTAGGTGGATCTTTAACTTACGGCCTTTTGCATCTACACTGTCTTGCAAAATATCCAAAGCGGCTTTTGAACGAGGATATTGAGGATCTGTTTGATCATCAGTCCAGTGTAAAATCACTTCGCCTGGGCGAGCGAAACAGCACATATTGTCGATATGTCCGTCGGTCTCATCCATGTACACGCCTTCTGGTAACCAGATAAACTGCTCCACATTCAAATAATCACGCAGTAATGCTTCTATCTGTTCACGAGTCAACTCTGGGTTGCGGTTACTATTGAGCAAACATTCGCTACTCGTCATGCAGGTGCCTTCACCATCGACATGAATTGAGCCCCCTTCGAGGATCAGCTGAGCCTGATAACGACCAAAACCATGTTGCTTGAGCATCTGCTCAGCTACCCGTTCGTCCATATCCCATGGATAGTACAAACCACCTTGATGGCCACCCCAAGCATTAAAGCCCCAGTCAACACCGCGGCATTCACCCTTAGCATTCACCACTACAGTAGGCCCAGTATCCCGAGCCCAGCAATCATTGCTATCTATCTCGACCAAAGTGACGTGATGAGGCATAACCGTCTTGGCCTCTGCCATAAATACCTTGGGAACGCCCATATAAACAGGCGTGGCAGCACCAATGGCATCAGCCACCTTAGCAAAGGTCGCCTGCGCATAAGCGCCCGCAGAACGCCAGTTATCAGGACGATAGGGCCAAAGCATCCACACCGCTTGCTGAGCCGCCCATTCGGCTGGCATGTGGAAACCATCTTGGGATGGCTTAGTCGTTAACACCGTGGCATCCACGTTTGTCATGAGTCTTGTCTCCAGTAATGCTGAAAAACTATAAAAGGGTGTACGCCATAATAATAGGACGGCAGAATAAAAATACGCCTAACGTCAATCAAATGAATAAATCGAACGACCGCATTGATCATGCCGTGCTCATCAGCTGCTTAGTTTGGCCGAAATCTTCACTCGAGCCTGTTGAACTATTCGGGCATATCTTATCATTTAAGAATGCTTACACTGAATAGTGTTGTGACAGCCATAGAAGAGAATCCAGCCTGGCGCACTTTACTCAAACAAACAGAAAAATGGCAAAGCCTTATTTCAGGGTTATCGCCTCGGTAATCCAATACTGATCAGCGCAGTGGTCCCGAGTAGTCCAGCCGAGATCCACAGACAAGCAATAAGTCCAAACTGTTGATACACCCAACCAGACAGCAGGGTGCCGAGCAGACGTCCCATGGCGTTGGCCATATAATAAAAACCAACGTCCAGTGATACGCCATCATCGCTGGCATAGCTAACGATAAGATAACTGTGCAGAGAAGAGTTCACTGCAAACACGGCGCCAAACATTAGCAAACCGAGCAACAGCGCGGCTTGGGAATATTCGGCGGCATAATTGGCAGTCATGAGGAGTGCGATAACGGCAGGAATAAGCGTCAACCCACACGCCCACCATAGTGCGGTGCGGCCATCGGGTACGACGCCACTTGCTTTGCCAGTCAGCCTAGGCGCAACGCTTTGCACCGCGCCATACCCTATCACCCACAACGCCAGAAACCCACCGACGGCATAATGATCCCAGCCAAACTGACTGGCAAGATAAACCGGCAGTGCCACCACAAACCACACATCGCGCGCAGCAAATAAGCACATACGTGCAGCAGACAAGATATTAATCGCGCGGCTTTTAGAAAACAGCTCACTAAACTTAGGCTTATTCTTCGCCTTGCCTAAGTCTTGCTTCA
Organism: Shewanella mesophila; assembly: GCF_019457515.1. NCBI lineage: Bacteria > Pseudomonadati > Pseudomonadota > Gammaproteobacteria > Alteromonadales > Shewanellaceae > Shewanella > Shewanella mesophila. Next base: position 411,480 of record NZ_CP080421.1, on the reverse strand, counting down.
GCTTGATGATACTCATCAGCCAAACAAGGCTCAGCAGTGCAGCCATTAACCCAATTGCGCCCTGAAACCCCAGCAGAGCCAGCAATGCGCCACCTAAGAAGAAGCCCGCTCCTTTTAAGGCGTTCTTAGAACCCGTTAGCAGTGCGATGTATTTGTATAATCTGCCCTCTTCGCCCTTGGCCACCAGCATCTTAACGCTACTTTTGGCACTCATCTTATTGAGGTCTTTGGCGATCCCCGACACAGCCTGCGCAGCCATCACCCAAGGCACAGTAAGCCAAGCGCTGGGCACCAATAACATCAACAAAGCCGCCACTTGCAAGCCCAAGCCGATATTCATGGTGCGATTGAGGCCTAAACGTGCACCGAGATAGCCGCCGACTAAATTAGTGACGACCCCAAAGAACTCATAGAAGATAAACAACATCGCGATGGCTAGCGGCGAATAACCGAGTTGATGAAAGTGCAATACCACTAACATACGCAGCGCACCATCGGTCAAGGTAAATGCCCAATAGTTACCGGTGACAATCAGGTATTGTCTTATTTCAACTGGTAGCGAGCGAATCGTGGCAAACATCAATCATCACTTCCTTGACTAGGCAATGTAAAATACCCGCTATGCCTTATCCAAACGACCAACCATTCTGGCAAGTTCTGCAGTGCGGTTAGCGTAGCCCCACTCATTGTCATACCAAATATATACTTTAAGTTGGGTATCGTTCACTACCATGGTCGAGAGTGCATCGACAATGCTTGAACGCGGATCTGTCTTATAGTCCACCGATACCAGAGGGCGCTCCTCATAGCCTAAAATATCTTTAAGCTCACCTTCTGCGGCCTGTTTAAACAGCCCATTTACCTCAGCTTCGGTGACGCCGCGCTGCATCTCAAACACGCAGTCTGTGATCGACGCATTGGCCAGAGGCACACGCACCGCATGGCCATTTAACTTACCTTTTAGCTCAGGGAAGATATGAGTGATAGCCGTTGCCGAGCCGGTAGTTGTCGGGATCAATGACTGACCACAAGCACGCGCCCGGCGCAGATCTTTGTGGGGGGCATCCAAGATAGTTTGGGTGTTGGTGATATCATGAATGGTCGTCATTGAGCCATGCTTAATGCCAATCTGCTCATGTAAGACTTTCACCACAGGCGCTAAACAGTTCGTGGTGCAAGACGCTGCAGTCACGATAGGGTACTTATCTTTGTCGTACAGGTGATGGTTCACGCCCATGACGATATTTAGCACGCCATCTTCTTTCACTGGGGCCGTCACTACAACGCGCTTAACACCTTGATCTAAATAGGCTTGCAGTAAGGCCTTGGTTTTCATCACACCCGATGCTTCAATCACGAGATCGCATCCTGACCAATCGGTCTCGCTAATCGTCTTGTTCATGCTGGTTGCTATGCGCTGCTCACCAATCACAATCTGCGAGCCGTCGGCGGTCGCCTCATGCACCCAACGGCCATGGATCGAATCGAACGTCAGTAGGTGCGCCAAGGTTGCCGCATCCCCTGCTGGATCATTGATCTGCACAAACTCCACATCATCCCACTGCCACGCTGCTCGGAGTGCTAAGCGCCCCATGCGACCAAAACCGTTAATACCAATTTTAATTGTCATATTACTATCCTAAAAAAGAGGAAATTCTGCTCATTTAGTGTTCAGGATCGGTATTAACCGCCTGCTGATACTTAGTTTTATCTCGATTGACAAACGCCACTAGCGACAACATGACAGGGACTTCGACTAACACGCCAACCACAGTGGCTAGCGCCGCCCCCGAATGTAGGCCAAACAGCGAAATCGCAACCGCGACAGCGAGTTCAAAAAAGTTGGAGGTAGCGATCATGCATGCAGGGCCTGCTACATTTTGCGCTATATTGAGTTTTTTCGCCGCAAAGTAAGCAATGAAGAAAATGCCATAGGTTTGAATCAAAAGCGGAATCGCGATAAGCACAATATTTTGCGGTTGGGCCAATATGGTACTAGCCTGTAAACCAAAGAGTAATACCACGGTGGCGAGTAGCCCCAATATCGACCAAGGCTTAATGCGGCCAACAAAGGTATCGACCCCATTTAGACTTCGGCGATTTAGCACTTGGCGGGTGATCACCCCTGCTATCAAGGGCAGCACCACATAGAGCACCACAGATAAGAGTAAGGTTTCCCAGGGAACCTGAATATCACTCACCCCTAAAAGAAAAGCACAGATAGGGGCAAAGGCCACCACCATGATCAGATCATTTACCGAGACTTGTACCAAGGTGTAATTGGGATCGCCCTTAGTTAATTGACTCCAGACGAACACCATAGCCGTACAGGGTGCGACGCCGAGTAAGATCATCCCAGCGATATACTCACTCGCAGTTTGCGCATCGACCAAGCTAGCGAAGAATACTTTGAAGAATAACCAGCCAAGTAACGCCATGGTGAAAGGTTTGATCAACCAGTTTATCACTAGGGTCAACACTAAACCTTTGGGACTCTTACCCACATTTTTTACCGCTGAAAAATCAATTTGTACCATCATTGGGTAGATCATCACCCAGATAAGCAGAGCAATTAACAAATTGACCTTGGCGTATTCTAAAGCGGCGATAACACTAAATAGATCGGGCAGAAAATGGCCCAAAACCACACCAAACACAATTGCCAAACCAACCCACACACTCAAGTAACGCTCAAACAGTCCCATGGTATTTACCTATCATTATCTGTTTCGTTCATTGCCGTTACCTAACAGCAAGCCTTAACTCGTTCAGGCCTTTGCCCCATCTGTTGCAAGCGCGCTAAACCACTCGCTAATAGAGACGGATTGCCTGCTCTTGTTTGCTCAATGACATTTAACGCCCATGAGGCTAAGTCAGGGTTAATCCGATAAAACACCCATTGCCCCTGACGGCGATCACTCAACAGCTCAGCCTTACGTAACTGAGCGAGATGACGAGAGATCTTGGGCTGACTCTCATCAAGCGCCGCCATGAGTTCGCAAACACATAGCTCGCCTTCTGCATGGATCAACAACAGACTCAGCAAACGGGTTTCATCGGATAACGCCTTAAAAATCGCAGTCACCATTATCTCCCCCTCTCAAACATTCTTTATATACGCCAAATCATATATATGGATATCCATATATTCAAGCTTAAGTTTAGCTTTTTTGTTCGCAAGAGTATGGCGGTTGATGTTTATTAACCTGAACTCGGGTTAAGAGATGGAATAACGCTAGATGAATTAGCCGTTTTATGCTTATTTCATCTCAAACTTGTCGTTTGTTTTGCTAACAAGGCGTATTTACGCGTCAATAGCCCGCCTATCGCAAGTGAATCCAACGCAGTTAGCGGAATAAAGAGCTGTTTGAGATACATTTAATATCCCAAGTTCAGGTTAATTAGTATGAATTGCAGGCATAAAAAAGCGAGTGCCTTGGCACTCGCTAATCTTAAAGCAAGATAATTGCTCTTAGTTACCCGCAATCTTCATTTCGTCGAGTAAGATCCCGCCAGTTCTAATCGATGAACGCAGATCTCTATCTTTACTCACCGCAACGATATTGCGATACATATCTTTTAGATTTCCAGCGATAGTGATCTCTTCTACTGGATATTGCACAACCCCATTTTCGACATAGAAGCCCGCCGCACCGCGAGAGTAATCACCAGTCACACCATTAACTCCTTGGCCCATCACTTCGGCGACAATTAAGCCCGTGCCCATCTGCTTGATAAGCTCATCAAAGCTTTGTCCTGTATGAGCAAGGGTCCAGTTATAGATGCCACCCGCATGGCCAGTATTGGTTAAACCAAGCTTACGCGCCGAATAACTGGTTAATAGGTAAGTCGATAAGATACCCTTATCGATAATATTACGTTCAACTGTCGCGACACCTTCACTATCGTAATAAGCACTAGCAAGCGCACCTTTAAGATGGGGCTGCTCGGCAATAGTAAACCAATCTGGAAACAGTTGAGTGTCGATAGAGTCTTGCAGGAAACTTGATTTACGATACAAGCTACTACCGCTGATCGCACCGACTAAATGGCCCATTAAGCCCGTTGCCACATCCGGAGCAAACAGAATGGGTAACTTGGTGGTCGCGATCTTACGCGCGCCGAGGCGACTAACGGTTTTCTCAGCCGCTTTTTGGCCAACGGCTTCTGGCGTCCACAGATCGCTAAACTTACGCGCTACCGTATAATCATAATCACGCTGCATATTGCCATCTTGTTCGCCAATCACCACACAACTAAGGCTATAGCGAGAACTGACGTAACCATTTAAGAAGCCGTGACTATTACCATACACTTTGGCTCCTGTATGGGCATTGGCGCTGGCACCATCGGAGTTTTTAATCCGAGTGTCGGCGCTTAATGCAGCTTCTTCAGCGCGAGCGGCTAACACTTCAAGCTCAGCAGGCGTAGTTTCGTGAGGATAATAGAGCTCAAGATCTTCAATATGCTGAGCCATTAAATCTGCATCGGCTAAACCATTGAAGGGATCTTCTGAGGTGAACTTAGCAATATCATCGGCCGCTTTAACGGCGCGGCGAATCGCGTCAGGACTTAAATCCGAAGTAGAAGAGCTACCTTTGCAGCCATCCCTAAACAGGGTGATACCTAGCGCACCATCTTTATTAAACTCGACAGTTTCAACCTCTTTGAGGCGAGTCGATACCGATAACCCTTGCTGTTTACTAATGGCGACTTCGGCACCCGTGGTCCCCAAAGTGGCGGCATATTCTAATGCCATAGCAACGGCGTCTTTTAATGAATCCAGTTCAGTTTCAATGCTAGGTGAAGGCACAAATCTACTCTTTAGTGATCAATAATGGCAGTAGCATAACAAACCCGATGCGCTTTCACATTAAATAACTGCCGTGCTTCGTAGGCGATATTCCAATGAAATGGTATTATTAAGCCAGTTTATGTGAGAGATTTTTGATTATGAATATTGTTGGTGATTCGGAACACTTTAAACAGCCCTTCGACCATGACGACGAATACGTCAGCAGAGCCGAAGTGAAAAGAGAAATAGCGGTATACCAAGAGCTAGGAAAGCAGTTAGTCTCGCTGAGCAAGAGTCAAATAAACAAGCTTGAACTTGACGAGCTGCTTTATGATAACGTGCTCAAGGCGAAGACGATACGCATCAATACCGAAGCGTATCGTCGCCATCTGCAATATATTGGCAAGATCATGCGCAATGTCGATATTGAGCAGCTGCAAACCGATCTTAAAAATGTGTTAAACCAAAACCGCAATGAAAGCTCTAAGCTCAATGTGGCGGAAAAGACCAAAGATCAGCTATTAACCGGCGGCGATGATGCGATTCAAGCGCTTATTGAGCAACATCCAAAACTGGAAAGACAGAAGCTACGTCAGTTAGTAAGACAAGCCAACAAAGAGCTCGTTAAAAAGCCTGATGAAGCATCGAAATCTGCAGCAGAATTAGTTAAATATATCCGCACCGAAACAGCCGAGTGATTGCTTGGCTGTTTAAATTTCACTTCGTTATAACTCAATTGACAGTCTCTGCAATTACGCCTCATCACGAGGCGTGATCCTACTCAACCTGAGTTAGGGTTACTTACCCCTTATTCAATCGGTAACGCACCCCGAAATAAGCCAGCACAAAGTAAACCGATGCCAGCCCCCAAAGCTGCCACCAAAAATGCACCACACTTGGCCAACTCGCGCCCATCTGATTGAGCTGTAACATGCCTTGAATAGTCGACACTGCAGGAACGAGCTGTCCAAGCCATACTAGCGGCGATGGAATCAGCTCAAGCGGCCAAATAAATCCAGACACAAATAGAATAGGCATAGAGATCAACAGTAACACTTGAGTGGGTAGATCCCGACGGGTAAACAAACAACTAAACGCCACGCCAGCGACAGCCGTACAGAGAATAAACGGCACCAAAAACAGCACAACTTGTCCCAAATCTCCTTGCACACTGACCCCATACCAATAGTTACAAAATCCCACATAAAAACAGGTAAAAAAGCTGTAGATGAGTGCAAACACTGCCACCCGCGCCAAGATAAGTTTTAACGCCGATGCTTGTTGCCAATAACCCTCTCTGCCCCATTGACCAGCACCGAGGATCCCGGCTCCAATCAATAAGGTTTGATGCAGTACCAAGAGCAATACCCCAGGCACCACATAAGGGGTATAGCCTAGACTGGGATTAAAGGCGGGCACACTATTAAGTTTAATAGGCTCTAAATCATGCTTCACCTGCTTAGCCGAGCTTCCCCTCGCTAGCAGTCCGTTAAATTGCACATATTTACCCGCATCGATGCCCACTGACATCAAGCCTTCGACAACGGCCGAATAGATCAAAAAGTAGTTGGCATCGCCCCCATACGCTAGCGTCACCCCTTTTTGACGGATCAGATCACGCCTAAAGTTCTCTGGGATCACCATAAAGCCATGAGCTTTCCCTGATGCAACCCACTGCTGTGCCTGATCTATAGTGGTCAGCTGACCCACAACATCAAGCTTAGGGCTTGCATCGGCATGGCGAATGAGCTGGCGGCTTAAACTTGAGTGGTCGCCATCAATCACCACAATTTGCTGCTTAGTGGGGACCTCGTTAAGATAGGGCAATGGATACAGCACTGAATAAAATAGTACGCCGCCAAATAATGTTATCGCTATCGCTTTATCGGTCACGATCGACTTGAGATCGGCCATCATTAAGGACCAAAAACTCATACTAGCTCGCCTCATTACAGCGGGTTTCGGCCGCTACATCATGTGTCGCTCGTTTCACCCTACGGGCTAAAAAGACAATCACAGGGATTAATAATAGGTAACCCCAATAACTCATAACTTGATGGGTAAAAGTGGCAAAGCTCTGGCCATAACTGACCAAACCAACATGGGTATCGATATAATGGCTAGACGGCATTAATTCGCGCCACCACTGTGCCAGCTTCGGCATATCTTGTGTCGGAAAGGTGATCCCCATAAAAGGGAAAGCGGGGGCAAACAGTGCCGTGCAAAAACTCACCACCCGTGCACTGTCTTGGAGTAAGAAAAAGATGGCCAATACCATTAGCCATACCGCCAATAACATCACAATTTGCGCCAAGAGCAGCTGACCAAACTGGCCCGCTAATGGCAAGCCTAAATATTGGTAGAGCAAAGTCAAAATCAGTCGCCCTTGCAGCACGATAAGCGGCGTATAGACCAATATTTTGGCCCATAACACGCGCCGTGTGCCTAAGGAAAACCACTCTTGCATGGTATTTAACCTTAATTCACGATTAAGTGAGTTAGCAAATACTAGCATGGCGAGTAGCTGTCCGAGCGCAATCAGTAATGGCGGCAATAGAAACACCACGTAATTACTATTGGCATTGTACAGCGCGCTAATCTGGGTTTTCACCAGATTGAGATTAACCTCAGCCTGAGCCATTGGTACGCCAGCAGCAAGCTGCTTTATCAACGCCTTTCTCTTTAACCCATCGGCTAAACTCAACTGAAGTTGGCTAGATAACAGCTTACCGACCAACAAATATTGACTGTTGTAGCGAATATCGATACTGGGCTGATGACCAGTGAGCAGGTCACGATTTAGCTGAAACGGCAACACCACCATGGCATAAGTTTCCGCCTTTTCCATCGAGGCCTTGGCACTATTGATGTCCTGATAGTGGATCGGAATAATCGCCGCATTAGCGGTTAGCTGACGCACCAACATACGGCTGATCTGACTCTGATCTTGGTCCACTATCGCCACGGGAAGCTGACGCGGTAACCCCGCGCTAAACAGCCACCACAGGCCAAAAATGCCCACTAAAGGAATATAGCTGACCAATGCAAGCTGCCATGGGTCATGCCAAAGGGCATTGAGCTCGCGTTTGATTAACTGCTTCATGGAAGCCAATGGTTAGCGCACCAAGAGTGTCGTCATGCCAACTCGCAGATCAGCAATCGGCGCTGTAGGGCGCAGCTCCATCTCAAAGGTACGCATATCAAAGTCATGGCCGCTTTCCGTTGAGCGCCAAGTAGCAAAATTCCCCATCACACTAATATGTGCAACGGTAAAGCCGTGGCGTTCTCCGAGTGCTGGGATCTCAACCTCAACGGTATCACCCACTTTAAAGCTTTTTAACTGATCTTCACGCACTTGAAAAATGGCCCAAGCATCTTGCATATCAATAATACTGACAACAGGGAAACCACTGGGCGCTAACTCACCACTCTGTAGTAGTACCTCACTGACTTCGCCTGATTTAGGTGATCGCATCTGGCTATCGGCTAAGATAGCGCTGACCTCATTCACCGCACCTTCTGCCATACGAGCGTTACCCGCCGCCGCCGCCTTGGTTTCGACCCGCGCCCCCTCTTCAGCCATTTGATACATGGCATAGGCGGCCTGCTCCGTATACTTAGCCGCCTGCCACTGGGTAAATGCTTCATCGCGTTTCTGTCTGGCTAATACACCTTCGGTAAATAAGACCTCGACACGATTATAAGTCGTCTCGGCGAGTGTCGCTGCCGCTTTCGCTTTTAACCATTGCTCTTTCGATGCGGCGACCTGCTGTTTACGGGCACCGTTATCAGCTTCCATCTGCATCGCTTTAGCGGCATCGCGTCCACCTTGAGCCTGCATCAGTTTGGCATTCAGTTCTGGGCTATCGATAGCAAACAGTAGATCGCCACTTTCAACCTTATCGCCACGACGGACTAGCACTTGTGCTACCCGGCCGGGAACTTTAGAGGAGATATTGTATTCCCTAGCTTCAATCTGTCCCTGCAGCCTATCAGGCTTTGGGGTATGAGCTAACTTTAATCCGTATGCTAGTAATGCCACTAAAGCAATCAATGCCACAATGGCTAACACTCTGTTGGTGCGCATCTTATCTCTCCTGGGCGCTGCGTGCGCGGCCGACAAATTCATCTAACTGGCCACTGATAGCCATTAATTTTGCGTAAGCTAAAACATAGCGATAGCGGGCAGCTAACTGTTGGGTTTGTACCGCGCTAAGCTTAAGCTCTGCATCAACCTTCTCTATCGAGGTCGACAAGCCTTGGCTAAAAGCTAAGTCTCTGAGGCGTTTATTCTCTTGTGCTAGCGTGAGCGAAAGGCGTAATGAGTCCACCTCTTCTTCAGCCTGCTGCAACTGACGATAACTTTGCTCTAGCAGCAAACTGAGATCTTGCTGTGTTTGCGCCTTAGTATAACGAGCCTGTAATAACGCACTCTTAGCGGCTTCCACTTTGCCACTGCGTCCATCTCGGCTTAATAGTGGTATCTTCACCCCTACACCCACCATCCAATCTGGCTCAACCTTAGAGAACAGACTGTCATCTTCATAGAGAGTGTAATTACCATAGAGAAAAACCGTTGGGTGATAGCTGCCCTTTTCGACATCGATTAACCCCTGAGCTTGTCTCTCCTTTGCTTCGAGCAATTTAAGTGCTGGATGATGCGACAAGGTAAGTTGACTCAATTGCGGTAAGGAGGGCGAGCTTGCCACAATAAATAGTGGCGAAGCGGTATCTACAGCTTGTTGATGCAACATGCGTGACAACGCGATTTGGGTCATCTCTAGCTGTCTACGAGCACTGGCATAATCAACTTTGGCATTTTCTAAAGCCACTTGTGCGTTAAGTCGTTCCACTTTAGCAATCTGGCCTTGTCGCTCTAATTTGATGGCATGATCTGCATGCTCAGTCAGAGCCTCGACAAGCTGCTGCTTAGTATTCGCTAACGAATGACTCACAGAGACTGCGTAATAGCGCTCTACCAGCTGTAAAAACAGATCTCTGGTAGACAGTTGATGCTGCTGCTCCTTTTCAGCAACTTGGGCCGCATGAATACCTTGAGCCGCGGTAATACGACCGCCGGTATAGATGGGCCACATAGCCTGCAGACTAGAGCGGAAGATATCTTGCTCGGTGAAGGGTGTGACAAATAACGAGCCCGGAATAGAGGCTAAAGCACCACCTAAAGCAGGAGGCAGCGCAGCCGGATCGAGATTGGCGAGCGGATTGAGATCGCGCAGATCCAGTTCGATTGGTTTCTCCAATCGAGTGTAACTGCCATTGATAGATAAAGAGGGCAGATTAAGATCATCGCCAGCATCTTTCTCAGCCTGGGCTCGATTAACTTCCTGCGCACTCGCTTGCAGTTTATCGCTGACTTTAAGTAATTGCTGCCATGCGTCACTAAAAGCAATCTCTGTAGCCTGTGCAGCACTAGCATGTACCGCTAATAGCGATAGCAAAATGATATGTAAATATTTCATCGACACCCCTAGAGCGAATGCTCTACTTCCTTGGCAAATGTTAACACCCATTAATGGGGATGAGAAGACGCTCCTTCAATTGTGGGCGTTAGATCGCTGTAGTGAAGCAAATCCTCACCACAGCAATGATAGCTGTAAGTAGCTGACACGCCTCAAATCGTTATCGACTTAAGCGGTACCACCCACAGTTAAACGATCGAGCTTCAGACTTGGCTGACCAACCCCAACAGGCACACTCTGACCATCTTTACCACAAACACCAACACCTTGGTCTAACGCCAAATCATTACCGACCATAGAGATCTGCCCCATGGCTTCTGGCCCATTGCCAATCAAAGTAGCCCCTTTAATGGCTTGAGTAATTTCACCTTTTTCAATTAGGTAAGCTTCCGACGCCGAAAATACAAACTTGCCGGAAGTGATATCCACCTGTCCGCCACCAAAGTTAGGGGCATAAATACCTTTTTCTACCGACTTAATAATATCAGCAGGATCTGACTCACCCGCTTCCATATAGGTGTTGGTCATACGCGGCATAGGCAAATGGGCATATGACTCGCGGCGACCATTGCCAGTGGATTGCTCACCCATCAGGCGGGCATTGAGCTTGTCTTGCATATAACCTTTGAGAACGCCATTTTCGATCAACACGGTTTTCTGAGTGGGCACACCTTCGTCATCTATGCTGAGCGAGCCGCGACGATTAGCAATGGTGCCATCATCGACGACGGTAACCAACTTAGACGCAACTTGCTGGCCCACAAGCCCACTAAATGCGCTGCTACCTTTACGGTTAAAGTCACCCTCTAAACCATGACCTACCGCCTCGTGCAGTAACACCCCTGGCCAGCCAGCCCCCAAGACTACAGGCATTTCGCCAGCGGGGGCATCGATAGCCGTTAAGTTAACCGACGCTTGACGCACGGCTTCTCTGGCAAATGCAAAACAGCTGGGTAGCCCAGTATCGTCGTTGTCGAAGAAGCCTTGATAATCGTGACGTCCACCGCCACCACTCGCGCCGCGTTCGCGTTTGCCATCTTGCTCTAAAATCACGCTGCAGTTAAAACGAACCAAGGGACGAATATCTGCCGCCAGAGTACCATCACTGGCCGCCACTAAGATCTCTTCATGTACACCAGAGAGGCTGATCACCACTTGAATTATGCGACTATCTAAGCTGCGCACATAAGCATCTGCTTGCTTTAACAGCTGGATTTTTTTCACCTCTTCCATTGCCGCAATGGGATCTGCGCTCTGGTAAAGAGGATTAACCTTCTGTGTTTTCCACGCTTGAACATGGCCGCTCTCTCCCACAGCAGAGATCCCTCTCGCAGCTTCAACCGACGCATTGAGTGCACTTGGGGTTATCTCATCGGCGTAAGCAAAACCGGTTTTCTCTCCCGAGATAGCCCTAACGCCGACACCGCGCTCAATATGAAAACTACCGTCTTTAACTATGCCATCTTCTAACACCCAAGACTCATGACGGCTACCTTGAAAGTAGAGATCGGAAAAGTCGATCTGATGTTGGTGCATACTCTTGAGGTAGCCTTGCAATTGATCTAATGACAATCCATCTTGCAATAAACTCTGTTCTACTTGGGTTAAAAATGGCATTAATTCTCTCTCTTTAGCTCGTATTCCACGAGTTATACATTATTCGTTGTAATACAATCAGGACTTATGACCTTAACTTAGGTTCAACGAAACGATTGTGCTTACCTACGGGGATCCCCTTGCGAATATCTTCAATCTCACTGACATCTATAGAGGTCGTCAACCAACCACACTGCTCAGGCATCAACGCCAATACATCGCCCCAAGGGCCAACCACACAGCTGTGACCCCAGGTTTCTCGACTCCCTTGATTATGTTGCCCCCATTGAGCGGCGGCCAATACAAAACATTGAGTCTCAATCGCCCTAACCTGGAGTAAAGGCAACCAATGGGCCTGACCTGTTACTCGAGTAAATGCTGCTGGAAGTACGATGATCTCAGCGCCTTGCAGCCTCATCGCTCTAAACAGATCCGCAAATCTTAAGTCGTAGCATATCGCCATCCCCACTTTACCGAAAGGAGTATCGATAACGCAGATATGATCCCCTGGACAAAAAGTATCACTTTCACGATAGCTTTTGGTGCCATCGGCAACATCCACATCAAATAGATGCAGCTTGTCATAGTGACCTAAGGTACTGCCATTATCATCAAACAGATAACTACGACTATAAACTCGACCGTCATCGGCCAAGATAGGAATCGTTCCGGCGACAAGATAAACCCCATATTGCGCGGCCATATTAGCCAGAGTCTGCTTTAGCTCACTTCGCGCATCGGTCCCAGCATAGGCGAGTTGCTGACTCTCATGACCACCAAATAACAAACAGCATTCGGGTAGCACCACTAAATGAGGTCGATTGTTAACATCAAGCTGCTCAAGCTGCTCGCTGATAAAGTGGAGATTGGCATCGACATCTCGACCACTCTGACATTGTAATAAGCTTATCTGCATCAATTTGCTCCTTCTTGTCACTGCTGTCACTGTTATCACTCGAACCTGAGTTATCGCTGTCTTTTTTCTGTGGGTTTGCTTGTCTCGGTTTAGTTGACTCTTTAAATTCTGGCGGGGCTTCAACCACTGGTTTAGGGATCTCGACACCAGCGGCATTTGTTTCACTCTGCACAGCTTGATTGAGAACGGGTGGCACTGCAACCTCACTTAGACTGGCTGGTTGCGCTTGATCTTTTATTGACTCGGGCATCACGCTATCACCTGCGGGCGCTTGAGGCGTCTTCTTCCTTAAGTGCTCAGGTAATACCGATTCAGGGATCTCTATCTCTTTACTCTTGCGTTCTAGCTCTTCAAGCTTGGGCTCTGACATGGTGCCAGTTAGTCTAAAACGAATTTCAGAAATCACCTCAATGACAGGCTCGAGTACCTTAGTTAAGGCAAATGCGCCCAAGCCGAAGGTCCAGCCGCCAGTGCTGAGCAGCACCACTGTCGGTACGCTCGAGGCTAACTTGGGCACAAAACGAATATCGTAATTCAAGCTTTCGGTGGTTAAGTCTGTATAACCACGTACCCGCATATTACCCGCGACCGCTTGCATTTCGGAATCTGTGGTTTTAACCACGCCATCGTCAAGCCTTAACGTGCCAGAAAACGAATCAAAATATAGCCCCTTACCAAACACATCGGAGAAATCTAACGATAATTTCCGTAGCAAAGAATCGAGGCTAAATAACGAAAATATGCGTGCCCCCTTATCACTCACCTCTGACAGATGCCCCTTACCTAATTTATAGTCAACCTGACCATTAAGCGTCTCTAAGGAAAATCCATAGGGTGCACCAATCCATGACAGTTTAGCTTGGAGATCGAGTGGGGCTTCTTTTAACCCAGGATCGATCCCTAAGCGCTCAGACACTTCATCAAATTTTTTCGCCTGCAGATCAAGGTCAAACTCCGTCAAATTCTGATGCTCACTGTTCAACCAAGCTCCTTTCCCTTTAAGGGCTATACCTGGAGTGTTAAGCGAAATAGTTTGAATTTGATAGTCTCCACCAGCTGGTGTGCCCTGCAATACCAAGTGGCCGAGTTGTTTACCATAAAGGCTAAATTCGTCGACATCGACGGCCAGAGGAGGAAGGTTACTTAACACGGTATCACTCGGAATAGTGGTTTCTTCAGACTTTTTAATCACTGGCGAAAAATCAAAATGCTTAGCAACGATTTTTAAGCCTTGTGACGACCAGTCAGGATAAAAATCAACACGACCGTCAAACTCGTTCGACACGCCTTCAAAGCGCCAACCGTGGTCCGTCGGACTGGCCTGTATACTCAAATCAGTCATAGGTAATCCAAACACTGACAGTTGTTGCATACGACCATCTATCGAAACCAGCGGCGGGAAAAATCCCTGTTGCGGTGCAACCACTTGCTGTACAGCTAAATCCTGAGCTAAGGAATCATCGATAGCTAAGTTTTCATCAGTATCTAAGTTCTCATCACTACCTAAGGCGTCGGCCATCGCAGCATCTGTCGCCAAGGTACTCGTTGGAATATCACCAATGAACCCTCTAATAATTGGCAGCCATGGTGCTAGATCGGTTTCAGGCAGATCTAACGCTAAATGCCCCTGCTCTCGACGCAACTGATCACCCGGCTTAAAGGTCCGCCCCAATAACAGATCAAAGTGAGCTAGCTGACCTGAAGATTCCTCGTTAAATCCGCCCCAAAACTCAAGCTGTTCGCCCAACTTAGCGCCCAAAGAGGATTGTTTATTGTCACCAATCAGCTCGAAAGATAATCGCCTTTTACTATCGGCGCTCTTAGCAAACTCACCTGGCAGGGTTAAAGACACACCTTCGAGATCACTATCAACCTGTGCCTGAATCCGATACCCCAAGGGGTCGAATATCAATGTCATCGCCCCCTGCCAATTTGCTTGGCCTTGATAATAATCCTTAAGGGGATTGTCTAAGATTTTTGGCAGCGACTCCAGTTGCCAACTTCCCTGCATATCTAAATTTAAGCCATAGTTTTTGTTGAGCTTTCCAGTATCAAAACTCAGACTAACGGGCTGCTCAAATAACTTAGCCTGTATCGCTTCGCCCGTAACTACGTCATTAACGAAGTAGACCTGGCCTGTTACGCCGTCAAGCTGCACGCCGGGCTCGGCGATGTAAACAGGCGTGTCGGAAAAACTGACCGTCCCCTTAATGTCCGCGATACCACCTTCATACAGAGGGATAGTGAGATCCAGCTTGCCATCAACATCACCTTGAACTTGTACCACTTTCAGCGTGGCCCCGACACTGTCCTTAAGCGGTGAACGAATTAACACCTCTTTCGCGGCATCTCCCGCAGTATGAAGATCGGCGCGTACGGTCAACACTGTCTCATGACTCATGCTGGCGATGGCCACATGGGCACCATCGGCAGCCACATCCAAGAGCTGGCCTTTATTAACCCAAATATCCATCGCCGCATTTTCAAATAGGGCATCGAGACTCAAGTCGATCACTTCAGGCCAATCTGGCTGAAATTGATATCGCGCTTGCTTCAGCGAGAACCCTGCCTGAAACACGCCGCTGTTATCTTGATAAGGAAAATCCGCTAGCGCACCTTGCCATACCACAGTTGCATCATCGCTATTACCCGCTTTTATTGCGCCTTCGAGGTAATCTATCAGCGACTCACTCATGCCATGTTTAGGAAAGTAATACTTGGCATTTGCCGCATCTTTAACATCGACATCGGCCAGCAAACTCAGATGAGCAGTTTGATCGAACTGCATTTTTAATCCTGCGTCGATGGCAATATCATCATTTCTAAAGACTAGCTTAGGAGCAATGAGCGATGCATCGCCGAGCACATACTTAACGCTAAACGCCTCACCTTGCAGCGCGATAGGTCGCTCAAATCCAGTATCGAAATCGATAATATAATCTTGGGCTGGCGCTGAAACATAGAGATTGTCACCACGTACACCCAGTTGCAGATCGATTGGCGCACTACCTGGAATACCGTTGGCATATTTCCAGGCCAACTGCTGCGCATTTACCGAGAGCAACAAGGGCTGGCCAAGTTGATAGTCCAGCTGTAGGTCCTTTATCGCGCCATGAGGAGCCATAGCCTGCCAACTATTAAGCCCATTTAAGCCCATGCCAGGTAAGAGAGGTAATAACGGCAGCAGCACTTGGGTATCAAGCTCATTGAGACTCGCTCTAATATGATCATCTCGCTTATTCACAGCAAGATTTAGCGCTGGCCATGGGGTTTGATTGGTAGCGAAAGCCAAATTAGCACTAGCTAAATGCCAACCGAGTTCAGTTGGTGCCCAATTTAACTGGCCGCCTTGGATCTCAAATTTTTGTTGCTCACCATTGAGTTGCCATTGCAGCCAACTGGGATTAAATGCAACAGTCGCAGAGGTAATTTGGCGATCAGAAAAATCGGCCCATGCCTGCAGATTTATCACACCTTCTAAGGGTAAAGTACGTTTATTGTCGTAGGGGTTCAGCTGCCTCGAAGCCCACTCCCCCAGATCTAACGAGTTTGCTGCAAGGTATATTTGCCCCTCTAAACTGTCTGGTTGATAACCATTGCCATCAATATCAATACTCAAGGATAGACGCTCAACCTCGGAGGCATTCTTGTCTAAATAAAGCTGACCCTGGGCACGATGAGAATCATCTCGATTACGCCAGCGCAGGTTGTTGACATGAATAGGGCGATATTGATGAGCTTGGCTGATCAGTTGCAGCGTCACATCGGTGATCGAAAATCGCTCGAGTTGCTCAAGCATAAGCTGATAAACCCAATCGAGATTCAGTTCGCTCGCCACACTATTTTGATCGTCTCGGGCCACGGCCGCGGATTGATTGAGCTTATCGATATCGAGGGCGATATCGACACCCTCAAATATCACATTCTCAATTTGAGGTGACGCTGAGACTAAGGTTTGCCAAAAGTCGAGTTTGACATGGACATTTTCAACAATGAGCGTTAGCGGCAGATTTTCTTGGGGCGGAAGCACAAGCTTTTCTATCGTCACCGCTGGACCAAATGCTTGCCACTCTGCGGTCAATTCAGACAGTTGCACTGTAACTTGATACTCTTGCTCAATGTAACTAACTAACTCTTGGCGCACTTGATCTAGCTTAGGCAATAACCCTCGAAAAAGGCTCACGCCGAGGGCAAATACAACTAAAATTATCGCGACGCTCTGCCAGCAGAGACGGCCAAAGGTTCGAGGGCAAAATGTACGAGACACTACATTATCACCACATCAAATTTGTTCTGCGCATACATGGGTTCATTCTGTAACCTGACTCGTTTGCCAATATAAGCGCCGAGTTCGGCTAACAAATGGCTATCTTCACCAGTTAAGCTTCCATGAACCGCTGGTGAACAATACACCAAGAACTCGTCTGCATCATATCCACGATCGAGACGAATGATCTCTCTAAATATTTCATAGGAAACCGTCTCAACCGTTTTCAGGGTACCTTTACCTAAACAGACTGGGCACTCACCACAAAGTACATGCTCTAGACTTTCCCTCGTACGCTTACGGGTCATCTCTACTAAGCCCAAACCAGAAAAGCCGCTCACATTGGTTTTGACTCTATCGTTGGCTAACGCCGCCTCTAGGGTGCTTAACACCCGCTTTTTATGATCCTCATTAAGCATATCGATAAAGTCGATAATGATGATACCGCCCAAATTGCGCAGCCGTAGCTGGCGAGCAATGGCATGAGTCGCTTCAAGATTGGTATTAAAGATCGTTTCTTCAAGATTACGATGACCAACAAACGCACCAGTATTAATATCTACCGTGGTCATGGCTTCGGTTTGATCTATGATCAAGTAGCCGCCAGATTTGAGTTCGACCTTACGTCCAAGTGCCCGCTGAATTTCATTTTCAACATCATAGAGATCAAAAATAGGCACTCGACCCGAATAGTGCTCAATTTTGTCGGCAACCTCAGGCATAAACTCCTGCGCAAATTGCAGTAACTCTTCAAAGGTTTGGCGAGAATCGACCTGAATTTGGTCCAGTTCCGTGCCGACAAAATCCCGCACGATTCGCACGGGTAGCGCGAGATCTTGATATAGCAGAGCAACACCAGAGCGCTTACGGCGCTCGCTAACTTTAGCCCAAACTCGCCTTAAAAAAGCCGCGTCTTGAACCAACTCTTGCTCCCCAGCATTTTCTGCTGCGGTGCGAATAATAAAGCCACCATCTTCATCCACGAAAGGTTCGGTCAGGCCCTTAAGCCGAGCACGAACCTCTTCAGACTCAATACGTTGTGATACACCGACATGGCTAGAGCCTGGCATGAAAACTAAGTAGCGTGATGGCAAGGTTATGTCCGTTGTTAGACGGGCGCCCTTGGTTCCCAAGGGGTCTTTGACCACTTGCACCATAATATCTTGGCCTTGGCGTACTAACTCACCAATATCACGCACAACGAAGTTGCCTTTTTCAACATCGGCGACACACTCGGTATGGGGAACTATATCTGATGCGTGCAGAAAGGCCGCTTTATCTAAGCCAATATCGACGAATGCCGCTTGCATGCCAGGTAATACTCGGCTGACCTTGCCCTTATAGATATTACCAACCAAACCGCGCTTCATACGACGCTCAATATGCACCTCTTGCAAGATGCCATATTCAACTAAGGCAACACGAGCTTCAGTCGGCGTCACATTGATCAATAACTCAGAACCAATCTTTCGCTGCACTCTGTTTTTGACTAGGCGACTCATGAATACTCACTTAATGTTTATAGACGTTAGCTAAAAATGGTCTCTCGAGACGCTAAGCCTAAACAACTGATTTTGGATTAAATTATACAGCCTGCATCTGGATTAGTAGTGCTCTAGTTTCCACCAAAGGCAAACCCACTACCGCAGAGTAACTCCCCTCAATCCCTTGCACGAAACATCCGCCTAAACCTTGAATGCCATAGCCACCAGCCTTATCCATAGGCTCGCCCGTTGCAATATAGGCAAGAATATCTTGCTCAGTTAGGCCACAAAATTGCACTTTAGTTTCAACAAGCGTCGAAAGCGTTTGGGTTCCATCTGTCACTGCAACCGCAGTCATGACACTATGTTGCCGGCCTGACAGCTGCTCAAGCATGCTTTTAGCATCGGCCTCGTCTTTGGGTTTACCTAAGATCTGCTCATCAAGTACCACTATCGTGTCAGAGCCTAGGACAACGGCATCTGGCTTAGCGTATAGCGCTAAACCCGCTTGGGCTTTCTCAATTGCAAGACGCTCGACAAACATTCGAGCCGTCTCGCCGTCAATATGAGTCTCGTCGATATCGGCAGCTAAAATATCAAATTTAAACTGCTCATCGGCCATACCCAGCTGAGCTAACAACTCTTTACGGCGCGGGGAAGCCGAGGCTAATACCAATGCCATCTTTATCTCACTTTATAGATTCGTCGGATCCGTCTAAGCATCCAAAACACCCATGGCCAAATAATCAAACTCGATACCGCAGGTAAAAATAAACTCGTATCAAATGTGGCGACATTCACCACAAAATGCACCCAAAATACCACCAGATGATATAAACAGACTAAACTGGCAATCATCAACGACTGCTGCCACATAGGAAAATTACGTAGCCGCTGAAAATGCAGCACCACTACATAGATAACCAGTGACATCGCTATGGCTCGGATACCTAAATGAGCACCGAGTAAAATATCCAGCAACACCCCTAATATCCAGGCTGATAAAATATTGTACCTATGAGGTAGTGCCATCGCCCAGTAGATCATCACCAAAAGCAACCAATCGGGGCGCCAACCTTCGACAATACTCGGCAGCGGCATGATCTGAAATAACATTGCCAACAAAAAGCTTAGCCACACGACCCAGCGGCCATGAGGAATATGCATACTCATGGGGTTACCTCCGGTGTGTTAGCGACAGATTCCTTGTTATCTTCATTCGATGTTTCTCCCTGGGGAAGATAACCATCGGGCCAGATCAACAACAGATAACGGATACGGTCTAAGGCCGCCAGAGGCTGGGCTGCGACCGTGGCATAACTTTGACCATCATCTTTGTCGACACGTAAGATGCGCGCTACTGGATATCCCTCAGGGAAACGCTTACCCAACCCAGAAGAGACTAGCAGATCCCCTACGCGTAGATCGGTACTCTTGGCCACATGACGCAGCTCTAATTCATCCAACTCCCCAGTGCCTTGGGCGATGAGGCGTACATCGTTACGGGTTACTCTCACAGGAATAGCGTGTGTCACATCAGAAATAAGTAGCACCCGACTCGTGAGCTCACTAATCTCAACAACCTGTCCAACAACGCCTTGGGCATCGACCACGGGCTGACCCACATACACACCACTGCGGGCACCATGATTTAACACCACATAATGACGAAACGGATCGCTAGCCACTTCCATCACTTCGGCTACGACCTTTTTGGCGTCCATATGTACGGGTGAGCCAAGCAAGGCTCTAAGGCGCTCATTCTCTTGACGCAAATGTTCAAAACGCTGTAGGCGTTCGCTCATTAACAGCTGCTGCCGAAGAAGTTCGGTATTTTGCTTTTGCAACATATTACGAGTTGCGATACTTTCGGCTGACCAATCAAGTATCACACCAGGAATATTGGCAACGTATTGTAATGGACTCAAAATTGAGGAGATAGACTGCCGAACAGGCTCTAGCCTGTCATTAGCCACAAGCAAGATCACCGACAAAATAATTGCCAATGTTAGCCTGAATTGATTTGAAATACCGCGAGCAAAAATGGGTTTCATAAAACACTTAAGGCAGCTAGATGTGGCGACCTGTATAACCTTTTGTCATACCAAAAGGTTGAGGTAAATGGGTATAGATAAATAAGCAATTCTCCCATTACACCAGGTTGCCAGCATTTCGCTGCCAGTATTAAGCTGAATTAATTTTCGTCAGAGAATAGATCGCCGCCGTGCATATCGATCATCTCTAATGCCTTGCCGCCACCGCGAGCAACACAAGTTAACGGATCATCGGCAACCATGACAGGAATACCCGTTTCTTGCATCAGTAAACGGTCCAGATCACGTAGTAAAGCACCACCACCAGTTAACACCATGCCGCGCTCAGAAATATCTGAAGCTAGCTCTGGCGGTGATTGCTCAAGTGCAACCATGACTGCACTCACAATACCCGACAACGGCTCTTGTAAGGCTTCTAAAATTTCATTGCTGTTTAGGGTAAAGCTGCGCGGTACACCTTCAGCTAAGTTACGGCCACGAACTTCAATTTCGAGGACTTCATCACCAGGGTAAGCGGTACCAATGGTATGCTTAATACGCTCAGCAGTAGCCTCACCAATTAGGCTACCATAGTTACGGCGAACATAATTGATGATGGCATCATCAAACTTGTCACCACCGATACGCACAGAAGATGAGTACACAACCCCATTTAGCGAAATGATTGCCACTTCAGTCGTACCACCACCGATATCGACAACCATAGAACCTGTGGCTTCCGATACAGGAAGACCCGCACCAATCGCTGCCGCCATTGGCTCTTCAATCAAATACACTTCACGAGCACCAGCGCCCATAGCTGATTCTCGAATAGCGCGGCGCTCAACCTGTGTCGCCCCAACAGGCACACAAACTAGCACTCGAGGGCTTGGACGAAAAACGCTGTTGTTATGCACCTGTTTAATAAAGTGCTGCAACATTTTTTCGGTTACATAAAAATCGGCAATTACCCCATCTTTCATTGGACGGATAGCCTGAATATTACCTGGCGTACGACCTAGCATCTGCTTTGCTTCGGTGCCAACCGCAGCAACAGACTTCTGTCCGCCACTACCGCGCTCGCCTCGAATTGCGACAACAGAGGGTTCGTTTAACACTATGCCCTCTTCGCGAACGTAAATTAAGGTGTTAGCCGTACCCAAATCGATCGAAAGATCGTTAGAAAAAATGCCACGCAGCTTCTTGAACATGTAACCAGCCTGTCTCAGTGGAGTCGGAAAAAGAAAAATCAGGTAACTTTATCAATCGCCCCCCGATTCCACAAGGATATTATGCGGATCCGATGATAAATATCTGTTCATCTTCAGAGTTTGTCATGTCAGCACCTCGGGCGTAGTGAATACTCGCTTTATTCCAAAGATCTATTCAGCCACTCTGATCACTTCGATCGCCAAGATAACGCTAGTTTTTATGACAAAAACTATCGAACTTCACGCCAGAAAATGACTTTATCGTGACCCCGATAGGTACCGAAATAAGCATTTGCCCGCGGATCATACAGATCCGTTGGGGAGGAAGTATCGAAGTTCCAATACCACTTAAGCCAAGGATCTACATGCTGTTTAAGTGACAGCTCTCCCGCTGCATTCGGTACAGAGAAATAACTGTAGCCGTTGCCTAAACCAAGTCTGCCACTCTGCAATGTTAAACTGGGGTTGCTATAGGCGCGAATGGCCGGAAAGCCCGTCGGTGGCTGCATATATAAGCCCTCAGTCGATGCCTCGGTTGCATCGACTGAGGTTTGGGTATTGTAGAGTGAGCAGCTGTCTAAGCTGTTAGTCAGCCAAGTAGCCTCTCCCGTTGACGCGACGTTGCTGACATACTCAGCGCGCAGCGGCAGACGTAAACTTTCTGACTCTGGACCGTAACCATTTTCTAATACTAAGCGCCCATACCTAAGCGCAAACTCATCACCATCGGCAATATTTTCAAAAATAATGCCACTGCAAATTGAGTCGGCATCTACTTGATAGCAGATGTTATCGCTATCTTTGAGATCATCAACCAACAGCTGCAACTCCATCAAGGCATCGAAAGGGGCTAACGCCGTTGGAGTGCGTTTATATTTGAGTGTTTCATTTAGCAAATAAGCCGAACGTGACTGATTGTTGCTGCTTGGGGGAAATTTAACCTCTCCAGCATCAACTTGAACGAGCTCAGTAAGAGTTGAACCTGTGAGATTACTAAACGCACGCTGCGTCCATTGATTGTTATATTTCCACCAATCACCAATCTGATAGTTTTTGGCTTCATTATTTTGCTTATTTTTCCCCGTAACCAGCAGCTTAGGCTCACTGCCCACCACAAAACCAAAAGGTTGATCCATATAGGTAAAACTATTACAACTCGGTGCTAACGTTGGGTCATTAGGCGTAACGGTTAAATAATAGGGAGTAAAACGCCCCATATTGCCCGTTGTCGCGCCCGGAATACTATAACCAAAATAGCTGTTAGGTTTAGGCGTCACCAAAAACTTGAATACTCCGACTTCAGAAACTGACTGTTTAACAGTCTGCTTTCCAGTTTTTTGCTCATACTCATCCAATCCCAATGAGCCTTTCACACCACCATCTGCAATGGTAGGAATCACTAACTCATGGGTTAGAGCTATCCCCTTTAAGGTGAAGTTAGGCGTCAGCGCATTGCCGCTACAAATATCGCCATCGCTGTCAGATTCCCATGCCATTGCCTTTACCGTCATATCAAACTCTTCACCGGCTTTTTTATAAACAGGCCCAGATACACTGCAATTGCTACACACCTCTGAATCGATACATAAACCCACTGGGCGACGGACAAACTTATTGCTGCCGTTCATCACTAACCCCTGTTCGTCGCCACTACCTATATAACGGGCATTTAATTGCATCTCACCGGCATCGGCATAGTTAACATCAATAATCGCTTGCCCTTTGTCATCAAAGCTAAGCTTCAGGGGCTCTGCTGTATTCTCGGAAGTACCGACTGGGCGTTCAATAGCACCTGTAGTGACTTTTACAGGCAAGGAACCACTGTTTGGAGTGATATAATCGCTCCAAAAATTAACGATTTTATCCCCTTTGAAAGCGGGGACACATTGCAAACTTTCATCATCATGTTTAACCGCTTTAACTAAAATATTGGTCGAAGGCTTATTAGACAGTTCATCTGGCACGTCAAAGACAAATCCGCTTTCGGCAAAGCTCAGTGTACAACTCGCGGTATCTAAACCTCCACTTCCTTTGCGGCACAGAGTATTACTGCCCGCAATGGTTGATGGCGACGAACTACTAACGCCAATGGTGACTGGATCTGTGGTATTGGATCTTAAGCTAACTGTGCCAATTCCATTGTTTATAGTGACAATGTTGCCACCCACCCACCCACCATTAGTCATATTGGCAGGCAAAAGAGTCGCTGTAACAGGATCGGTAAACAGATCACAATCGGCATTGCGACATGCCCGAATTGTCATCGACTCAGGATTACAGGTTAATGGATTACTCGAGTAATAAAACTCAAAATGATGCACCTGCTGACCCACAGGTCGAGAATCAAGGGCACAAACCTCAAAATTATCAATCTCATGATTGTTATTAGCGCCCCCGGTTGACCCCGTGATAGACAGATAAAAATCTGCAGGGACACCGCCTTGGCCATTAATATTTCTCGCATCAAATTGAGGAACTAATACCTGAAAGCCATTACCATCTTTAATATCACGTTCGACTAGCACCAGAGCCTTGCCAGCTTGCCTAGAATCAACCGTAATTCGATATCTATGATTAGGCTTAGCGCTATTGGTTCCTCTCACATCAATTGTTGGGGATATATTGGCTCTAGTCCCCGCTAAGTACATATAACCACTATTATTTGAACCACGTATAGCAACTGCCTGCTGCCTAAACCCGGGGCCACCACGTTTACCTTCATTAGGATTAGAGAAATTGCCATACTCATCTAGTCCAATGCCTATCCAGCCCCCTGCAAATCCGGGGGTTCCGTCATCTCTTTGTGCGTATCCTAACGAACCGCCAAAGCTGCCAGGTTGAGGTGTAATAGCAGCGTCAGACAAAATAATGGCAACACCATCACCGCCGGTACCAGATGAAGGTGACCAAGCAAAATAATCAAATTCAACTTGAACTAAGTTGTTTTCTGCCGGGAATAACCGCTGAAAAGTACTCGATGTTGCCTGATTACCACTCGCTGGAGTAATCCTCATCCGCTGTGAATTGATCGCAGGCGGCACCGAACTACCTAGTGTTTTAATTGCCCAATCACTGCCCAGATCTTGGCGATTAAAATCATCTTTAAAGCACCCAAGCTGTGTCGACGAACAGGTTAAATAAGCACTGGCAGGTACTTTTACTAAGCTAGTTGAGGAGGGTAACTGCCAATAGAGGTGATAGGCTTCATAACCTGTGGCTTCATGAAAGCGCATCTCAACTTTGTGTGTCCCCGCAGCCAAACCAATTTTTCCGGTTTCGCAGGGCCAACCACATCGTGCATGTATGCCATAAAAGCCAGCGACAACGCGATCATCAATCAATAGCTCTATCGCATCATCACCATCAATACCAAAGGTGTAGATGCCCGACTCTGGGACATCGATATACCCCTCAAAAACCCCAAGATAATAGTCGCCTTGATTAGAGTGCGGGTTGATACCCGAACCATAACCATCTATCTCAGATTCTATCGATTCGCCGAGCTGCTGAGCTGGAGTTTTAACGGTAGCAATCAGATCATTAAAGTCATCATGATCGACAGGGCTAGTATATTGTCCGCCCTTCCAAATACGAGCGTCATAAGTACTGTAGGTGACCCCAGAAATAGTACTTTTGCCAACAGGACATTGGAGGGGAACGGAAGGTAAAAGTGGTGGTGTTATACTACAATCAGGAACTACGTTAATATCTTGCGCGGATCTAGCAAAAACGACTGAGGCGCCTCCATACAGCAATACATTTCGCCCAGTAACAGCACCGACTAAGTGGGAACTCCCCGAGATAGTTGCACTGCCTTCTGCCATAACATAAGCATTAAGGCTAGCACCACCATTTAAAGTAAAATCCCCATAGCTATATATGAGAAAACGCTCTGCAAGAGAGCTCAATGCTATATCAGGATGAGTATAATCATTCTTAATAAAGAAGCTCACTTGACCTGAATCGGGGAAAACCAGTCTGACGCCATAATTTAAAACGAGGTCTTCAATCCAATATTGACCCGCAGCCAGCTTTAAACTACCAGAACGAATAGTTAAACGTTTAATTTTATAAATTCCAGATTCATTAGCTGACGTAAACTCAATACCATGGCTATCCCCTAATCCAAGCTCAATGTTGCGATACTCACCCTCGGGGATCTCTGTTATTCCACTTCCCCATTGTGGTTTAATATCGACATGACTATGGGATTCACATTGAGAGAACTCGAAGATATCATTTGGTTTATTCGCAACATAATTCCCCTTTCTACAAGGCTTGGCATTTCGACCGTTACTAGCAATACAGGACTCAAATCTAGAGTCGCCGCCTTGATAATAATTGTACGTCGGTAACTTAGCGTTTGAAGGAGCGTTGCGAATTGTTGCAGTATTTAAATAAATATAGCCATCAGCAGTGTAGTTATTCACCCCTTCTTTAAAAGTCTGAGTCCAGTCTGCTGCATGACCAGCACTACAAAACAACATACAGATAAAACAAAAAGCATAAACAGACTTTAAATCAGCTCTAATCACGGGCCTCTACCTCCACCTTGCGATTGACTCTAATGCAGCTATCGCCATCACAATTACCAGCTAAGCAGGTCGCTTCGCTGGTGATCAGGTACTGAGTCACTCCCGTAACGACTGTCCCCTTACAGGTCAAGTTGACCGAGCAACCGTGGAAGCCAACAACATCAGGTGGTGTCCATGTACTGTTAGCAGCACATACTCGATCAACTGCTAAGCCACTTAGCGGAAATAACCTCGCTAAGGCCACATCAGCGCCGCTATTGGCGGCGGCAAATGCACGCGTGCCCAATACTTCTAAATTCACCTGCTCATCGGCATCGCTCAAAATATTGATCAATGCCGCTGCCATTAAAAACATTACCGTGATAATAAAGATACCGATAACTAGCGCGCTACCTCTTTGATTAATCAGCTTTATATTAGTCATAGGCAGAGTCCGAACGGGTCGACGATACATTCGGTTGCTGTTTGTGAGTGAGCGATGAAAGTTAAGGGACATTGATCACCTGCACCTGATGCTGATATTGAAACGACTGACCATTCACCTCAAAACGTGGTGACAACTGTACGACAGCATTATTAATCAGCGTTCCTGGGGTATAACTAATAGGTGGCTGAACCTGCAAATTATTGGTGACATTTTCCGCCATCAACACACCTGCTCCCATTTGACTTGGAGCTGGCTGCACTGACGTTAAACTATAACCGCCATAACGCCGTACTTCACCAGAGGCTAAGAAACAGTAACTCACGGCACCATTAACCATGAAGTAGCGCTTCTGAGGTGATGCCTGGGCAAAGCGAACGGGGCGGTTAAACTCAACGTCATTTCCCGTCACCTGCTTAATGTCGAAAATATGTCCTTCACTGCCCGCTGCAGTACCACCATATATTTGAGTGGGGGTTAATGGGTAAACCACCATTTGATCGCTCTCGTCGATAGCGGTCGATGGCAGCATGATCAACCCACTGCTGGCAGCGACGTTTGGCGCAATAGGCAACTCAAGGTAACTGGCGCTGCTTTTTATAGGGATAAATTCAATGCATTGATAGAGTAGCGGTGATGTTTTAACCCGAATGCTATTAGGCAACGCATTACGTAGCTCACGGGTCATACGCTCGATGGCAAAGCGGCTCTGGCTCAAGACTTGATCGACCGATGTCGACTCAATAAAAATACGAGTGCCGAGAATAACAAAACTGCTGACTCCCACCACTAAAATGCCGAGAATGATGATAACAGTAACCATCTCAACTAAGGTAAAACCTAAGTTTTGGCTGCGCGCTTTAAGGCCACTGAAACGATTATTCATCGCCTGTTATCCGCATTCATTAATAGTTACTCCGCAGAGCATTGTAAGTGATCACTTCACCATTTGGAGTAGTCACATTTATCGTAACCAGCTTGCTATTTTTATCACTATAAGGATAAGTCACGCTGACCGACAGCTGGTAGTTGACGTACTCCTCGGCATAGGTTCGAGAGGAGTTCAGCATCTGGCTTGATTGAGTCAAGCCATGATAATCGTCGACATCGCGATAAGCATTTCGCGCTAAGCCTGCTGCGCCAAAATCAACTTCGTCGGTACATGCATCCCCAGCAGGAAGGCCTAAATCGGAACGTGCAGCGGCGTCACACGCTGGAACACCACCATTGGGATTGCTGTTTTGATCATAACGCTTACCCCAAATCTCATTTAACAGCGAATGGGCTACTTCGGCCGAGCGCACACGGTGCAAGGTTTCGGCTGCGCGATCGGCTTGAGGAAATAGCATAGTCGATAACATCACTAAGGCTATGCCTAGTACCAACATGCCAACAACAAGTTCGATTAGAGTAAAGCCTTGCATCCTGTGATAAGCTGTGACACTGTGAAAACTTACGCCCTTAGGCATCTCAGGATTAACCTCGTTCAAGTGAGCAATCGCTTTAATATCAACGCCCATGGATATATCCCTGACTTTCGATAGTAATGTCTAAGGTCTCATCGGCGCTCACCTTGATGACGCAGCCAGCGCCGCAGGATGTGATGCCACCGTCACGGGCAAACACCAATGCAAAACTAGTATTACCGTTAAGATTGATTGCTGTGTTGCTAGGGAGATTTTGCGTCGTACCTGTGACTATCGTCGAGCTGCAGTCTGTTTGATAGATCATCATACGATAATCACTGGCCGTCACGTTCACGCCATAACAGCGATCTTGATTGTTCATCGCCATCAGCTGTACTCGTCTCAGCTCGCCAATAAACTCATCACGCAGGGTAAAGGCACTATAACTGGAACCAGTAAAAAAACGCGGCAAGACCACCACAGACAAAATGGCAATTAACATGATGGTGGTCACTAGCTCTACAAGGGTAAAGCCTTGCTGTTTTTCCATTGATGATCCGCCCACAAACCGCTGATAGCGCTATATTTTCTAACAACTTAATCAGTATGGCAAATAATGCCACCTATTTCAGATATTTCTGTTATCCCCAGAGACAAAAAAGGCCTGCTATGCAGGCCTTTTTCTAGGTTATGAATCTAGCAACCTGTCACAACAGTATTTACTGTAATGGGACCGTATGCAGTTAAATCATTCACATATTGAACATAACAAGTACCAGCATCTGTAGTCGCTATAGGGCTATTTTGCCCTTGAGGATAAAAGTAAATACTTTTAGCATCTGCAGCAGGAACATATAGCCACTCAGTACCAGTGCCTGAGGCTGCGGCATTAATATCTAACATATTATCTAAGCTATCAGTCCATACTGGTGTCGCATGACCATAATTCAAATTAACGGTTTCTCCAGTAGCAACAGTTACTTTAGGCGCAGGGGATTCAGTACTTGCTACAGTCTCATTTCCCGCTATAAGCGACTTGGAATGCACCAGACTATCAGCACCTTTTATCGCACTTTCTAACCCTTTCACGGTCGACGCGCGAGCATCGGATTGCAAGTTGATAAACTTAGGCGCAGCGGTAACCGCTAAAATACCTAAAATGATGATAACAACCACTAATTCGATTAGTGTAAAACCGTTTTGCTTATTCATTATTTAAAATTCCTTAATTAACAACCTGAATCTTCAACTTTATAGGTAGGGGCTGCACCTTTAGCTGCAGGATGCTTGTATTCAACCCAACACTTGGCGGTGTCTGATGGGGCTTTATCACCTGGATGGATGATAATTGCGCCAGTTATCGTTGTAGTAACCGCCGTTGGCGTATCGACAATTGTCCACTCGGGAGACGTAGATGTAGTATCAATATCAAGTACCTTAACAAGGTCAGCAGACGCATTATTCAAATACCCATATACAGCATCAACCGTAACATCATTACTCTCATCCGTATCACCCTTGTCATCGATGATTACCGTCGCAGTAGCCTTAGAATCGAGCCCTTGAATCGCAGCCTTAGAGTAAACAAGAGAGTTAGCACCTTGCAAAGACGCTTTGAGTCCATCTAATGTTGATGCACGCGCATCTGACTGCAAGTTGATAAACTTAGGGGCGGCGGTCACCGCTAAAATACCTAAAATAATAATCACCACTACTAGCTCAATAAGCGTAAAGCCTTTTTGCTTATTCATATTTAACATCCCTTAAGATTATATCGACTGCACTTCTACTGTTAGAAACACACACTATTAAAATACAAGTTGTTAGAAAAAACGTTTAATTGGTAAAACTCAATACTTGCCCAGTACCTGGGTTATATAACACCCCTTTTGCACCTGCTGTGGCTAAATCAGGCGCTGGCGTCGGTATACCACTAGCTTGATCAAGCGTCAGTGAAGACACCTGATGATACACACATAGATCTAGGTTGTTTACCGTGGTGCCATCGATAGTGACACCATTACCGCCTGCGCCAGTGACAACACGAGCGGTATAACGCTGGTTACGTGCATCTTGCGTCACCAACACATTACGCGGTGCATTTTGCAAAATATTAGCGAAAACTTCTTGGCATGATGCATTGGTCATGGCCGTTGCGCTCACCACGTTACTTCCTGAAGTTAATCCTGTAGGGAATCCAAAACGCCTATCCAATGAGATATTCGTTCCGTCTAACACCACACTGTTATTGTTGCGGCCATCGACTTCCCACTGTGAACGTACAAAGCTGACTGCGGTGGCAATACCACCAGACACGCCATCGACGCTAGCGTCTTCGGCATCGTCAGTTACATTCAAAAAACGAGGAATTGCGGTCGCAGCTAAGATACCAAGGATCACTATCACAATGACTAACTCAATAAGAGAAAACCCTTGCTGCTTCTTTGTCGCCATAATGCTTGTCATAGTCATGCCTTATCTCTTAGATAATCCTGTTAATTCTATCAGTTAAACAAAAATTAGAGACTATTGTTATCGCATAATTTAGTGATCTGTCAAAAAAATAACACGTCCGGTGCTCAGCTGATAACTTAATCGATCACCATTACTAGCAATAAAGCTACATATATCCCCATCAATCCCCCGTGAGGTTGTAACTTGAGCTAGGTTGTTTTTTGAGCCAAGTAACTGCCACCAAAGCTGATTACAGCTATTTTCGCTGATCTTATCCAATGTCGGCCAACCTTGATTGCTCATTAAAATGATATTTTGTTCGCCACCGCCTCTGTCTAGTGCTGTAGACCAATCGAGCATCATTTGTGTTGGCCGTCCCTGAGACATCCACTGAGACCTCACCATAGCTAAGACATTTAATAGCCGCGCATGTTCAATTTTAAGCCCCTGAGCAGAAACCTTGTCGACACTACCAACAAAACGGAAGCCTAATACCGCCAAGATTAGCAACATCACAGCGATAGCCACTATTTTGCCATAGACTTGAATTAGCTCACTGTCGGCTTGCTGCTGAATTTGCATACTTTATGCCAATACCTTAGTTAATCTGTGATGCTTCACTTTATTTTCCGCCCTTGACCACATTGAGCATATCCCACATCGGTAGATAGATACCCAAAGCAAGGATCAACACGATCACAGCTACAATCCCGATTAAAATAGGTTCAAGCTTTGCGGTCAGGTTTTTAAGGTCATAATCGACTTCACCTTCATAGAAATCGGCGGCGTCGTTAAGCAGTTGATCGATTTGCCCCGTCTCTTCACCTACCGCAACCATCTGCAACACTAATGGGGTAAATAGTTTACTGTGGTTAGATACCCGTAGCATAGAGTCACCGGACTCAATACCGCGGCGCATGCCAACAATACGATCATGCATATAAGCATTATCGACCGCATCGGCAACAAGGCTTAATGCCTGCGTCATGGGAACTCCAGCGCTCAGCATCATTGAAAAACTGCGGCAATAACGTGACAGGGTCGAGCGTTCGATAATACTCCCCACTGCAGGGATCTTTAGCTTCCACTCATCCCACTGCTTTTCACCTTTTTCACTGTTGTGCCAATAACGAATACCGATAAACATGGCCCCTAAGCCCGCCAGCAATAGATACCAATAATTCACGAAGAAGTTTGAGGTGCCGATCAACAATTTCGTCGCCCAAGGCAAGTCAGCACCAAAACGAGAGAACATATCGGCAAATTTGGGGATCACCATGATATTCAATACAACCATTGCCAGCGCCACGGCTATCAACACGAAAATCGGATAGCGCATCGCCGCCTTAATGCGCCTGCGCGTTTCCTGTTCACGCTCGATATAACCAGATAACTGAATAAAGGCATCCTCTAGCCTGCCCGTATTCTCACCCACGTGGATCATAGACACAAAGAGTGCATCAAACACATCAGGATGATGATTCATTGCCGAAGATAGCGGACGCCCCGAGGTTAGCTGCTCAGAAATATCTCGCAGCGCCTCTTTCATCCTTTTAGAGTGAGTGCTTTCGGCGAGCCCTGCAATCGCGCGTAATATAGGAATACCTGAACGGGTTAACGAATACATCTGCCGCGTGAAAATTTGCAACTCATCTAAGCCCACCTTGCCCTTCAATAACTTGCCAAGGTTAAATTCACGCTTAGGTTTCGTTTCGTTAAGCTCTAGCGGGATAACCGCTCGAGACATAAGTTGATCCGCCGCCGCACTCTCAGAAACCGCATCAAGTTGACCCGTTACCGCTTTGCCCTGAGAATCACGTCCGCGGTACTGATAAACAGGCATAATTAGCCCTCAACCTTCGAATGGTTAATCATCTCGGTAGAGAGAGGAATTTGATTTTCAGAGACATCCTCAACGAGTTTTTCTACCTCTTCAATGGTGGTCAATCCTTGGGCCAAATATTCGAGTGCAGACTCGGCCAGCGGAGTAAAGTTAGGACTATTATAGGCGGCAGCGGCGAAATCTTGCGGATTTCCACTGCGCATCGCATCGATCATCCCGTCATCGAGTTCAAGTATCTCGAATACCCCTATACGACCGCGGTAACCGCTGCCATTGCAACTTTGACAGCCAGTGCCCATTTTAAAGGTCGCTTCGGAGAAATCTTGATGGGTTACCGACTTTAACCAAGCAATATCTTGGGCGCTAGGCTGGTAAGCTTGAGCGCAATTTTGGCAAACTCGGCGCACGAGTCGCTGCGCCACAATCACTCTTAATGCGCTAGCAACCAGATAACTCGCCGCGCCCATATCAAGCAAACGCAAGGCACTGGTTACTGCATCATTGGTGTGCAAGGTCGACAGCACAAAGTGACCCGTTAACGCCCCCCGAAGACCAATTTCAACAGTTTCTTGGTCACGCATCTCACCGACCATAATGATATCGGGATCTTGACGCAGTGTGGTGCGAAGTACATTAGAAAAATTCAACCCTATTTTATGGTTGACCTGCACCTGATTAATTCGAGGCAACTGATACTCGACAGGATCTTCAACGGTAATGATCTTTCTATCGGCGGTATTAAGCTCACTTAACACGCCGTACAAGGTGGTTGTTTTACCGCTACCAGTTGGCCCTGTCACCAATAACATCCCATGGGGACGTTTTATCTGTTTGCGTATCCTGGCGAGCATCGATGGTGGCATGCCAGTTTCGTTTAAGGTTAATAAGCCTGCCGATTGATCCAGCAAACGCATCACCACGGACTCCCCGTGATATATAGGCATAGTCGACATACGTACATCGATCTGATGGCCT
Source organism: Shewanella mesophila (assembly GCF_019457515.1). Taxonomy (NCBI): domain Bacteria; kingdom Pseudomonadati; phylum Pseudomonadota; class Gammaproteobacteria; order Alteromonadales; family Shewanellaceae; genus Shewanella; species Shewanella mesophila. The sequence goes on along the minus strand of NZ_CP080421.1, from coordinate 378,061 downwards.
TTGATCTCCATATGAAAACGACCATCTTGAGGCAATCTCTTTTCAGAGATATCAAGCCCCGCCATCAACTTCAGCCTAAGCACTAAGGCCGCGGCGATATTCACCTCTGGTAAGATATTCTCTTGCAACTGGCCATCTATACGTTGGCGAATTCGCAACACTTTATCACCTGGCTCGATGTGAATATCCGACGCTCGCATCTGCACCGCATCTTCAAATATCGATTGTAATAGCTTAACGACAGTCGTTTCATTATCGCTATCGACATCGGTGAGGCTGGCTAAGTCAAATTGATCGTCGGCAGCGTATTCTTCATCTAGCTTGCCTGCAATTTGCGCGATTTCCCCCGTACGGCGATAAAGATTATCAAACGCCTCAAGTAACTGAGTCTCTGTGACAACCGCAATGGTTATGGTTTTGGGTGCCAGTAGCACCTCGATATTATCCATCGCCTGCAGATCGGCGGGATCGCTCATGGCGACCAATACGCTATCCCCCAGATCTTCAACGATCAAGGCTCGATAACGTCTTGCCTGAACTTCGGGTAATAGATTGACCACCTGAGGCGCAATGGCTCGGCGACTGATATCTAAAAAGGGGATATTGAGCTGCTGTGATAAAAACTGCAGCAACTGATCTTCGGTAATAGAGGCGAGATCGATTAACGTGCGGCCAAGCTTTTTACCACTATTTTTTTGCTCGGCTAACGCCTGCATCAGCTGGTCATTGGTAATGATCTGCTCTTGTACCAATAGGTCACCTAAACGCATTTTTAACTTGGGTTTCACTCGATCTCTCCTAACTGCGCTAAACGGCTATCGATAAAAGCAATGGCTTGATTTGACAAACCCCGTTGAGCTAACGCCTGCTGATAGGCTTGCTTTGCGGCTGAAAACTGACTCTGAGAATCTAACGCATAGGCCAGCCCCATCCACCACTTCGCCTGCTGCGGCTCAGCTCGAGCTAACTTTCGATAGCTTTGCTCCGCCAACTCGTACGCCTTGGACTGCTGAGCAAGGTGGCTTTGCATGGTCCATTTTTGTTTTGCTAACGTGTTGCTATCGGGGATCTGAGTCAGTGCCACTAACGCCTTATCCAATAGCCCCGCCGCTTCATATACCCTAGCCTGCAATAACGCGTAATCATATTCTTGCGGATACAATACCAACCCCTGAGCCAATACCGATTCAGCCTCAGATAACATACCTTGGCCATAATAGAGTGCAGCTAGATGCTGCCGCGCTTCATGCATAGCAGGATTTATCTTAACCGCCTCGGCAAACAAGGCTTGAGCCTGTTTTATACGCCCGTCATTTTGTGCCGACTGAGCTAATCCAAAACGCTTTTGTGCTAGCTCTGTTGGCGATAGCCTAACTTCAGTTATCGCCATCGCTCCGCTGCCAGAGCCGCTACTTTTTGTGCTGGGCTTAGCGCTGGGCGCTTTAGTGATCTTTTCTACGGTAACCTCTGCCACGGCGGTGTCAGGCTCAGCGTTAGTTTTAGAACTCGCTAACGCATTAGCTGTAACCATTGCAGCTTCAGTATCTTTAGGCCCATTGTCATCAGCGATTAGCACTTGCTGTTTGGCCGAGCCTTTGACCTGATCCAGACTATCAGTCACCGCCCCCTTAACCATCGGCGATTGAGCGACATTAACCTCATCAACACCTGTATCAGCAGCGATAGTCGATTTATCTAGTATATTATTTGGAACAGCAACAGGTGGCACAACCTGAGTCGACCTCGCAGGCAAAACATTAGACACGGTTCGCTCAATGGTTTGCGTCAATTGCAAATTATCTTGCTGTAACAGGGTTAGTCGTTGCCAGGCGATACCACCGCCGAGTACCAATAATCCGGACACTAAGATCAATAAGACCCAAGGTAACTTACTGGTGGCAGCTCTTTGATACTGAAGCTCAGGTACGGGCAATTCATCAACCCCATGACTCTGCTGGCGCTTATCGAGATCTTTCAGCATGGTATTAATCACACTCATGCTACTCCCCCTACAATCCAACGCCACACCACAATCGACAAAATAGATGCCACACCAATTGCACCTAACCACCAAGGTTTTGCCCCCCAGATTGGCTCAGCATCTTCGGTATCGTTAATCGCTGCGCGCACATGATGAGGGCTAACAACGGATAGTCCTTCGCCAAAGGCCAGTAGTAGCGCTTTGTGAGACAAAATATTGATCAACCTAGGGATCCCTCTGGCAGCTTTCGCTATCCGTTTACTGTCAGCTAATGAAAATAACGGCTGACCTTTGTAGCCAGCTATCTGCAAACGATGACTCAAATAGGCATTAGTTTCTGGGCGTGTTAATGGTCTAAGTTGATAACTGAAGGTGATCCGCTGCCTCAGCTGACGAAACTTATTTAAACGCAGCCGCTCATCGAGTTCAGGCTGCGCAAACAACACCACCTGCAATAGCTTACGACTCTCAGTCTCTAAATTAGTAAATAGGCGCAATGCTTCTAAGCTTTCATCTGGCAAGGCTTGAGCCTCATCGAGCACCAACACGATTGAATGCCCGTGAGCCGACAAGGCAATTAACTGCTGTTGGATCAAACTGGTCAGTTGTTGTTGGTCAATACTCGCGGAATACTTAAGCCCTAATTCTAGCGCCACAGCCCAACGTAACTCATCGGGTGTTAGATAGGGATTGGGCAAATAAGCACAGTGAAATCGCTTAGGTATATCATTGAGCAATTTACGACAAATAAGCGTCTTACCTGTACCAACCTCTCCGGTAACTTTGATAAATCCTTCACCCGTTTGTAATGCCGTTTGCAACACCTGCAACGCCTCAACATGAGGCGCTAGTCCAAAAAAGAACCCGGTATTCGGTGTCAGCGAAAATGGCGCTTCCACCAATCCAAAATGTTGCAGATACAAACCTAGCTACTCCTTTTGATCTTCTGGATACCAACGGTCGAGCAAGGCTTTTGAACGCTCTAACTCGGTTTTCCAAGTGTCGGCGCCCACTACGGTCGGTTTAAGCAAAATCACAAGTTCAGTCTTCTTTAACGAGTTAGCACGGTTGGTAAAGGCTTCACCTAAGAAAGGAATATCTCCAAGCAGTGGAACCTTTGATACTAATTCAACATTCTCACTCTTCATCAAACCACCGATCACCACCACATCGCCAGTCTTCGCTTTAATGACGGTATCTGACTCCCGGATCTCGCTCTGAGCCAATGGCAACTCTAGGGTGCTTTCAGAAATCTTAATCGACTTATTTTGCTCTTTGATATCGATAACCGAAGGGTGAATATGCAGTAGTACATTGCCCTCTTCATCAATTTGCGGCGTCACATCCAGCGCAATACCAGAAAAGAACGGGGTCAACTCAACCTCTGGTGAAGTCACGGGCGTCGTACCCGCTACCGTTGTCGATGATACATCGGTTACAAAATACTCGTCGCGACCGACCTTAATCACAGCTTTTTGGTTATTCGATGCCGTCACTCTTGGGCTAGATAACACATCGACATCACCTTGGGTATCGAGCAAGGTGATCACGCCGCGAAAATCGGTGTCGTTTGTTATTTCTAATGAAGTAATACCGCCTAACACCGCCGTTATCTGATCGCCAAAAGATCCTTCGGAGGTGCCGAAGTTAACCTTCGTATTGCCATCCGTCAGCGCACTACCTAAAACTTTATCCCACTGGATCCCTTGTTGGTAACCATCGGAAAGCGTCACCTCTAAAATTTTTGCCTCTAGGATAACTTGACGCTGCAGATGACTCTCTGCGGTTTGCAGGAAGGTTTTCACCTGACGCAACTCATTAGGATAAGCACGAACCGTCACTAGCCCAGCTTGAGGGGTGACCACGACCTGCCGACCACCACCCGTTTCACCGACGATTGAAATTAATGTTTCTTTCAACTCCCCCCAAAAGTCAGTTTTAGTGGTAGAGCGGATAAAAGTACCGTTGGTCGTTTCGTTACTGCCGCTGTTGCTTGAGCCATTGCTTGAGTTATTGTTTGAGTTACTACTATTGCTGTTGTTATTGTCGTTGTTGTTACTGTTATTACTGCTATTCGAGTTGTTACTATCTGAGATACGGCCTGAGTTTACCGAGGTTAACGATAAGCCTTGGCGCTCCATATAGAGATAATTTAACGGAAAGGTTTCAGTGCGCATCCCCGCTGGAAATACTCGTAGAATTCGACCATCTCGGCTCACTTCATAGCCATAAATATCTTCTACCACCTGTAGCGCTTCACTTAAGGTGACCCCTTTGAGCGATAACGAGATACTTCCGGTGACATCTGGGTGTACCGCTACGCTTAGCGGCGTTCCTTGAATTAAGCTTGGAAAGAAGACTCTGGCATCGACATCATTTGCTGCCACATCAAAACGACGCTCGGTAGGCATAACTGGAGATACCCCACTGAGTAGGGTGTTTGCAGATAATTCACGCTGCACCGAATCGGGCATCACGGCCGCTGGCGGCGGTACTTGCTTGGCCGTTTCACTAGCAATGGAATGAGAAAGCGTCGATTTCGATTCGACAGGCTGTGGACGGTCGGTTGTCTGACATGCCACTAATAAAAGCACTAGTAGAGGCGTAATTGTTTTTATCGCTGTCATTTATTGTCCCTTCGTCTCTGTTACGGCTGGGTATAAAGCAAACTGGCGGCCATCAGAGAGCCAAACACCTTGGTTATTTATACGCACGATTTTTACACCTTGAACCGAATCACCTATGGTATAGATCTTGTTGTTAAAAATAGCCGTAGCATTGCCACCGGATATCAATACACTGTTTAATTTAAGTTTTTCTGCAGTACCTTGCTGATTTGTCGATAGAGAAACACTGCCGACGCCAGGCCGCGTTGGGTCTCTAAGCGACTCGGATTGGACAAAACAACTAGTCATAAATAGCACCATACACGCCAGTGCTGACAGAGGGTTAACCTTGATTCGCAACACTGATAAAATCCTTATTGATACTTAAGGTATATAGTTCCAATACCACGCTTGCCTTGGGGTATTCGGCTACTGAATAATCTAACTGTTTCCAATAAAGTTTATTTGGCATATTTTCCACAGCCTGTACAAAACCCAGTGTCGAGAAATAGTCTCCCTCTAACGCGAGTTTTATTCCGTGGCTATACAGGTTCAACTTGTTTTCATCACCGACGGCCAACAGAGGCTTAGGCTCGACGGTATCGAACGCCAACAATTTAACCCCTTTCACCCGACCTAATAATTCACTCAGCATGGCGGGCATGTGTTCAGCAGGAACCATATCAACCATTTGGAAGGAGAGCTCCTGGTCGACCGCAGCAGTTTGCTGACTCAGAGTTATCTGGCGCTGTCGGTAATCTTCGTCAGGGTCTTGTGCTAATCGTTCTTGATACAGTGCAATTTGTTGAACTGAAATGGCATTCTCAGAGGTCAATGATTTTACGGTGCGCTGCAGATCGCTACGCTCGAGTAGCTGTGACTCTATAGGTAAATAGAGCAACATGCCTAAGACAATGATCACGGCTAAAGCTACCATCACCCGTTCACGCTGTGAAAGCAGATCAAATCTTTCTGCTAGTTGATCGAATTTAGCCTTCATTGAGTCGATTCCTCCACCACACGGCTACGCAGTATGAAAGACAAGGGCTCACCCTCTCCACGGCTCATTGTTAACGTGCTGAACGCTTGACCTTTTAGAGTGTCTACTTGCTTCAGACGCTCGACCCACTGTGGCACATTTAACGGAGCCCTACTGTAACCTTCAAATTCAAATTGATCTTCAATCACATGAATACGCCTCAACCAGATGGAACTGTCTGCAACCCTTGCTAAATCCGTCAATAATGAAGAGTATCCCCGGCTCGTCAGCGCCTGAACATTGCCCAGTTCACCTAACAGTCTCCGCTTCACCTCCAGCTGTTGTGCCATCAGATCGACTTCGGCCACTAGAGCGGGTGAAGCCGCTCTGGCTGCAATATCTATTTCAAGTTGCGACTTTTGCTGATCGTAACTCGTTTTTTGCTGTAACAAGGTTGATTTTTGCTGGGTTAAATCGGCCACGCTAAGATAACTAATAAGATTGGCTATCAGCAGCAACACGACAAGACCCAATGTCAGCTGAGTTAGCTTTACAAAGGATACTCTTAGTTTCGGAGGAAGTAGGGATTGGTTAAACAGGTTAACCCGCAGTTTAGGCGTCATCTAAGCCACCTCCTGTTGACGATCATGGTTAAACTCAGCAAAAGCAAGTTCAGCAAATTTATCGGCGACGCCCGTGCACTGAATTATATTAACTTGTTGATCGAAATTTGCCGATAACAAACGAGCTAACTCCTCTTTCGCTCCATCCATCAGTAACTCTATTGAAGCAACTGGCGCTTGACGTAACTGGCTTTCAAAGTAATCCATTGAACGTTGCAGTTCTAGACTCAGGTTATCGGCGATGCCTAGGCGTAAATCGTCGGCGCTAACCACATCAATCTGATTAAACCCTCTGACACTTCGCTGCATATAAAGCTTGCCCTGCTTAATCACAGTCAATTTCAGTTCGTGATTTGGCTCGTGAGATAAGACGAGCTTAGCAAGGTTTTCATTCTCAGATAGGTTGCTAATGGCCATCTCCTCAATACTGATCCCCGCAATCGCCACATCACATTGCTGCGCTGCCAGAGCAAGGTCGCTCATCATTTGTCGGTCGACCACAACAACGGTTAATTTATTATTGTTAGATTGGGGAGACTCAAAGTAGTCGAGATGCAGCTCAGCAATAGGTTTCGACACCATATCCTTAATCGACCATTGCAGCGCTTGGCCTATCTCTTCGTCGTCGACCGCGGGTTTATCGACAACCAGCAACTGATAATAGTCGGCGCTTAATACGATCTGGAGATGGGCACCAGGAACTTGCGCGACCAAGTTTTGAAAAGCGCCGCGCCAGTCTTGTTTCGTCAGCGGAATTTGACGCAAAGGGAGATCTTCCTGATAGACGGTCATCCCATTGGTGTTGATATAAACGCCTAAGTCGACTCTATTGTGTTTCTTTTGCCAAAAGGCAAACTTACTCAAAAGATTATTTTCCATCAAGGCTTGTCCGTTATCCAATGCTCAAGCGACGTTGAGAATCCCAAATTGCGCACTAAAAAGACTCACGTACAACAGCTGTACAAACTCATGAGCGATCAAGCGTCAAAAAACTATCGTTATTGTAGCTTCTAATCTGTTAATTTTATAGAAAAAAACCAATATCAATGAGATAGGTTGCTTTAACCGTGAAGTAGCAACCAAAAAACAACAAGCCAGCCTCAATAACAACAGAACAATAACGAGATTAAACTTCTTCCATCGGCTCGCTAAACAGACTGCCTTGGCCTGCGCTCACCCCTAAAATTTTCAATGTTTGCCACTCTTCAAATGACTCAATCCCTTCGGCAAAAAACTGTACCTCGGAGCGATATAATCCACCGATAATACTTCTTACAAACAGTTGATTTTCCTGACGTAGATGAATCTGTCTCACGATTGAACGATGCAGCTTAATGATATCGATTTTGCAGGCTTGAATATATTCCATACTCACCACTTGTTGACCCACACGATCGACACACAGACTTGCCCCCATCTTACTGATCATATCCAGATGAGGCTTCAGTTTATCCATGTTATTCACCAAGATATCTTCATTCAGCTCAAAAATTAATTGCGAAGTAAGGTGACGATATTCGAGTAAAGTCGTTTTTAACCAACGAATAAACGCGCGGCTACTTAAAGTATCTAAACTCAAGTTGACACTGTATTTTGCGTCATCAGTAGGATTACTCCCTAATAGATCAAACAACACAGTTTCGATGACTTGACGCTCTATCTGCGGTGTCAAACCACACTTTATTGCCATAGGAAGAAACAGGGTCGCCCGCACTAAACCACCGCTGCTATCCCTAAGTCGGCAGGAGATCTCTTTGTGATGCTCAAGGCCATCGCTATCCATTACTGGCTGAGAAAAGGCAACGACTCTCTTATTCACCAAGGCATATTCAAGAAAGCTACGCCAACGCACGGTTCCCCGCGCAAACTCCTCATCGACAGCACCTTTATCGTACATAAACCAACTACTGCTGCCTTGGAACTGTGCGGCTCTCAGCGCCATCTCTGCTTCCTCAAGCAGCTGCTCTTTACTTTCACCCACCTTGAAGTAAGCAAGGCCGATATGAAAAAAATCATCTCGATTATTAACCCCATCGAGAGGTTGAGCTAAACAGACCTTTAATAACTTGGCGGCAAGCTTTTCAACATCCGCCAAGGATATTTGCGGCACCACAATCGCGAACTGATTATAGGAGCGACGAGAGAATATGCTGTTGGCTTGAGTATCGAGCAACTGGCTGATACCACTGATCGTTTGGCTAAGCAGTTCATGGATAGCCTCTTCACCGAGCTCTTGCTGCAGCAGATCAAGATCTTCCATCTCCAACAGCAGCAACACACCGGGTGCCATCATACCCTCGTTATTACTTAAGGCATCGAGTCTATTCTTTAAAAATAAACGGTTACCAATCCCAGTCTCAGGATCAAGAAAAGTATTAGAACGAATAAACTGATCGAAGCGGGCTCGTTGCTTCTGGGCATCCTCAAGTTCGAGCAGTAATTGTGTCAATGCGCGATTAATCAAGCGCGGTCGACCGTGACCGCTCTCTGCTAACGCTTTATCATAATCGCCAGACAAAATAAGATGACTTCGCTTAGCAAGATCTTCGACCCCTTCAAGCTGCTCTGCTAACCAGGCATGACCCCAGCGCACAAATAGCCAGATAACGACCACACCAAATAGAAAAATCAGCGCGCCGTGCCAACTCACATTATTAAGCACAAAGGGCTGTGGCAAACTGATATGGAAGGTGAGTGCCAGAGGTTCACTCAAGACACGATCGTAATGAACTAAACTCGTTTCGCTATTTGGATTGTCGTACTGATAGACGACTTCGCCATTGCGAGTTAACAAAAAATGCTGGGCGTTGTAAGCCGATAAGATTGGTGGTAACCAGATATCGAAGTGTTTTAACTGATGCTGTTGTTGATGCTGCAACAGCATCGACTCAAATTCCGACATCTGGCGTTGTTGAAACTTGTAGGTTAGCTGAACAAAACTGACCAAAGCGGTAAGTAAAAAGATAAACGCTACAGCAGCTAAGGATAGTAGCCAGAAAGCGGTTAATTTTTTGGTCAGTATTTCAGTGATTTTCATTTCCGCTTCCTGCAGGATTATTATTATTCTAGCTGGCAGAATTATTCTGCTAGTGCAGTAAACAACATACAAATAAACACTATTTTTCACAATAAAAAAGGGCCCTTAGGCCCTTTTTTATTACTCGCTAGCCATTACGCCATGTAATGCTCAGGCAAAGTGGTTATCGCAGCGACGCCTGAATCAATCGCCGCTTGTGCCACAGCTTTAGCAACGTTTGATAATAAGCGGCTATCCATAGGCTTAGGAATGACATAATCAGGGCCAAACTTAAGCTCTGACACATCAGGATAAGCGGCTAGCACTTCTGCTGGTACAGGCTCTTTGGCTAATGATGCAATTGCGTGAACCGCAGCAATTTTCATCTCATCATTAATCTTGGCCGCGCGCACATCTAAGGCTCCACGGAAAATAAATGGGAAACACAGCACATTATTCACTTGGTTTGGATAATCGCTACGACCCGTGCCCATGATCAAATCTTTGCGTACATCATGAGCCAATTCAGGCTTAATTTCTGGATCAGGATTAGAACAAGCAAAAATAACAGGCTTATCAGCCATTAATTTAACATCTTCGGCAGTTAATACATCTGGACCAGACAAGCCTAAAAATGCATCGGCGCCTTTAATCACGTCCTGTAAGGTACGCTTATCGGTATTGTTGGCAAACAATGCCTTATATTCATTGATATCTTCGCGGCGGGTATGAATAACACCTTTGCGATCTAGCATATAAACATTTTCACGCTGCACACCGCACTTCACCAACATAGTCATACAGGCAATGGCAGCCGCGCCAGCGCCCATACAAACAAATACGGCTTCATCTAGCTTCTTACCTTGAATCTCGATCGCATTGATCATCCCTGCCGCAGTAACGATAGCGGTACCATGTTGGTCATCATGGAATACAGGCACATTACAACGCTCAATCAGCGCCTTTTCAATTTCAAAGCATTCTGGCGCTTTAATATCTTCTAGGTTAATGCCGCCAAAGGTGTCTGCAATCGCCTCAACGGTATTGATAAACTCTTCGGTCGTGCGGTGTTTGATCTCGATATCTGTCGCATCGATATTAGCAAAATGCTTGAATAGCAGCGCCTTACCTTCCATAACGGGTTTAGACGCTAGTGGACCTAAGTTACCCAATCCAAGGATCGCAGTACCATTAGAGATCACTGCCACCGTATTACCCTTGGCGGTATAGCGATATGCGTCATCAGGATTAACGGCAATTTCACGCACCGGCTCTGCAACGCCAGGACTGTAGGCTAGAGCCAGATCCATACTGGTCTCTGCGGGCTTGGTCAGGCTAACAGCGGTTTTACCTGGAATGGGGAACTCATGGTAATCGAGGGCTTGTTGACGGAAATCGGCCATTTTAATAATCCTGCAAAATGCGGCAAATGAATCTTAGAGTGAGGTCTAAACTTCCATGTGGGTTAACAAAATATACAGCTGTTAACGAACAGGGTTGTTAAGCGGCTAAGATACTCGAATCAAGACACTTTTTAAACAAGATATTAGAAAATTTCAGCTTATTATCATCAAAATCGTTCTAAGGCGTATTTTGCAAACTTATCTGTGAGGGATGATAACTGATCAACTGCCACTTTTTGTAGGAATAATACAACTCTCCACGGACAATTACGGGGCTTTCAAGCAAGTTTAGGTTCAAAATGTTGCTAAATTTACCAGATTCTTCTCTAGGTATGCCCACATAAAATTTTTCATCAATAATTAGCCAAATATGCTGACCTTTTCTTTCAAAACCAGTAACCACTCCTCTGACCTCTCGCCAACGGTTAAGATCTTCACGAGTGATTTGATCGACTGTCATTGGTTGGTATGCTGGAAAACGCCATAAACCGAGACGATTGTTGCGCGCTTCTCGTTCAACCCCCGCCAAACACTGCCAAAAATAGTCATTTTGATAAACTCGGGCTTTGGCGTAACCACTGCTGAGCATCAACTCCTGCAGATGAGTGCCGTCATCCGTATAAACATAAGCCAGCGTCTTACCTTGAGGATCTAAGCGCTTGCGATCGAAAGCGAGATTGAGCTTCTGTCCAGACTGAAGATATTGTTGAAGAAATTGCCTGGCTTGATTAGCAAAAGGCTCTGATAGTTCAGGATAGTTACGATCAATCTCAGGAGCATCTATGCCGATTAAACGGATATTTCTGTCGTCGGTTAATTTAATGGTATCGCCATCAAGCACACTCTCAAACTGGACAACCTCATCGTACTGGGTCGGCACACAAAGACTTTCTCCTGCGCGTGCGACAAACGGTACCAGCAATACCAGTATCACGATAATAGTTTTCATCGCTTATCAAATCCCTCGATTAAGTAATGCCAAAGACATTGTTTGAACTAACATACAACAAGTTATAACACATAAGAGATATAAATCGCAGGCAACAAAAAAGGCGCCATATAGGCACCTTTTTTAAATTCGTTACAGAAGTAATATTTACTTCTTGCCAAGCATACCGAAACGCTTGTTGAACTTGTCGATACGTCCGCCAGTATCCATAACTTTCTGGGTACCAGTGTAGAATGGGTGACATGCACCACAAACGTCTAAGTGAAGTGGCTTACCAGCAGTAGAGTTTACTTTGATAACGTTACCACAAGTACAAGTTGCAGTGATTTCTGCATAATCAGGATGAATGCCTGCTTTCATTGGGATTACCTCAAGTTAAAGGCCATGTCGCTCTTCCAACCCGAAGTCGGACACCACATGCAGTTAATAGAATATTCAGGCGCAGGATAGTACAGGATACGAACAATAGATACAAGCTCGGCGTATTAAATCCTTAGGCATAAGAAGTATCGAACTCAAGCCATCATCGCCACTAAGGAATTCCCGCCAAACTTTCGAACCGTCTATATCGACTTATAGTGAATCATCACAGCTAAATGGAACTAAAAAGTATCAACAGGATTACATTGCATCAAACGTCTGTTTGGCAAATTTGGCGTCTAGGTATCTTTGCTTAACTGGCAAAGAGGGACAGTCGAGTACAACATCTGCCCTAAGATTGTTAATCTTTCCTTTAGAAAAGGCGTTCGGATTGGCATCAAAAATCGCTAGCACGGCACCATAGGTACTCAGGTGCCACTCTTTTGCATAAACAGAGGCGATGCGCCAGAGCGTCTGCTGTCCGTCATAGTTGAGTTGGCAGTTGGCTTCTACTAACTTGCCACCCAGAATAGGCTGAGCTGCGACGACACTTTTAGATTTAGCAAGATTAACGGACTTATCTTTATTAGATAACGGCTTAACTATTGGTTTAGTGACCGCAACACCATCAAACAGGCGCATCCGCTTAACCTCTTGCCATTGGTTAATTTGATACTCTTTGACGATCAACATCGCATCGGCATCGGTGACATCTTCAACACCGTCAAGCAACAGCATAAAACTATTGATTGGACTCACCATTAAACGTTCGCTACCACTTTGTTGCTCGACAATAAACTGTAACTTATCTAAGTGAGAACGCTCCGTAACGATATTAACCTTCAGCTTAGGATTCGCCCCCAAGACAAACTGCTGCTGATTAATACTCACATGAGTGACTTTGGCCATACTTGAATAGCTTACGAGTAACAACGTTGTCAGTATGGCATATAGAATTGTTCTCATATCATCGTCTTATGATAAAAACTGTCCCTCTATTAAGCACAATTATCAGTTGTGATTCAACATCTTTATTACAAATCCCCATCACCAAAACAGAGCCGATTTAGGACAAAAGTTAGCAAACAAACAGATAGTGGTAGCCCTAGCAAAAATCGCTGGTTACACTGCTTATACCTAAAATTCAGTTACCTGTGTTTATGCCCCTGTTTGTTGAAGTTGCCCTTCCTATCCCTATGCGCCAAACCTTTAGTTATCGGGTGAAAGAAACCGATATCCCGATGGCACTAAAAGGAGTAAGAGTCAAAGTCCCCTTTGGTCGCCAGCAACTGATCGGTTTAGTCACCAGCACAAGCGACGAGTGCAGCTTAGCCCCGCAGCAGATAAAATCGGTGATTGAATTTTTAGACCGCGAACCACTGCTTCCTGAATCCCTGTATAAATTGACCCAATGGGCAGCGCGTTACTATTTTTGCAGCGTAGGGCAGATGCTATCCCAAGCAATCCCAGTTGCACTGCGCAAAGGCGCCCAAGTCAGCGCAGAAAGCACCCGCTATTGGCAAGTGACTGATGCAGGAAAAAATGCTGATATAGAGACATTAAAACGCGCCCCTGCCCAGCGCAAAGTAATGCAGCAATTAAGTGAGGGTGAGCTAACTCAGGAGGAGCTCAATGCACTCGAGCTGAGTAAAACAGCAATTAAGGCACTGCAAGATAGAGGCTGGATCCATTACCAAGATAGAGACAACCAACTCGACCTCTCTTGGCGAGAGAACTTATCTCTAGACGAAGAGCCTCATAAGCTAAATCCTGAGCAAGCGATCGCCGTTGCCACACTTAATCAGCAAACGGGTTACCACTGCACCTTATTAGAAGGGATCACGGGTTCGGGTAAAACAGAGGTCTATTTAGCGCTGTTAGAAACTGTACTGAAACAGGGTAAACAGGCACTTATTCTGGTTCCAGAGATCGGTCTCACCCCGCAAACCATTAGTCGGTTTAAACACAGATTTAATGTCCAAGTCGCCGTTATTCACTCGGGATTAACTGACAACCAACGCCTTAACGCCTGGCGTCAAGCACGAGCAGGTGAAGCCGCGATCATTATTGGTACTCGCTCGGCGTTATTTACTCCGATGCGCTATCCTGGGCTAATCATCCTAGACGAAGAGCATGACAGCAGCTTCAAGCAGCAAGAAGGTGTCGGCTATCACGCCCGAGACTTAGCTGTCATGCGCGGCCACTTAGAGAAAGTTCCGGTATTACTGGGCAGCGCCACTCCATCGTTAGAAACATTACAAAACGCGCTATCGGGACGCTACCATCACTTGAGCTTAGGTGAGCGAGCTGGAGTGGCAGAAAAGGTGCGCCAAGGCATTGTCGATATTCGTAATCAGCCGTTAAAAAACGGCCTGTCCCATGCCCTACTCAATGAGATGCGAATTCATTTAGATGCTGGCAACCAAGTGTTGCTGTTTCTTAATCGACGTGGCTTCGCTCCCGCCTTACTCTGCCATGAGTGCGGCCATCTGCATGAATGCGACCGCTGTGATGCCTTTTTTACAGTACATCAATCGCTTGGTGAGATCCGTTGCCACCACTGTGGTAATCAATATGCGATACCGCGCCAGTGTCATCAGTGTGGAAGTACCATGTTAATGGGACAAGGGGTCGGCACAGAGCAATTAGCCGAAGCGCTAGCAAAAGAGTTCCCCAAATACCCTGTCGTGCGTATCGACCGCGATACCACCAGCCGCAAAGGCGCACTGGAAGGTCATCTTAATGCGATTCATAAAGGCGAATATAAAATCTTAGTCGGTACGCAGATGCTGGCTAAGGGTCATCATTTCCCCGATGTGACCTTAGTGGGCTTACTCGACGTAGACGGCGCGCTATTTAGCGCCGACTTTAGGGCCCCCGAACGCTTTGGTCAGCTCTACACTCAAGTCTCTGGGCGCGCAGGTCGTGCAAGTAAGCCAGGGACCGTTTTATTGCAGACCCATCAGTGTGATAATCCGATCTTGCGTGAACTGATGCATAAAGGTTACGGTGAATTTGCCAGAGGCCAGCTAGAAGAGCGTAAACAAGCGCTACTGCCACCTGCCTGGCATATGCTTCTGCTTCGAGCAGAAGCCCATAACGCAGAAGACGCCGATGAGTTCCTCAATCAAGTGGCAGCAATCTTGCCGCAAAATGAGCTTTGTGAAGTGATTGGCCCAATGCCTGCTCCTATGGATAAGAAAGCAGGTAAATTTCGCCGTCAGCTAATGTTTCAAACCAAAGAACGCCGTCAGCTGCAGCAATCTTTCGAAATCGCACTGCCGCAAATCGAAGCGCTACCCTTGGCCAAGAAGTGCCGCTGGAGCCTAGATCGCGACCCGCAAGACCTGTTGTAATAAAAAATATGTAAAATAGCGCATGAATTTCAGCCCAGAGGATAGCAATTAGCCACCACTAACGGCTAAAATACGCGGTTATCCCTGAATCTTTTTATCTTAAGTAACTGTCGATTAAACGCCAATGAAATCACATATTCAATCTTTGCTCGAACAAGCCATCAATACCCTAAAACAGCAGGAGATCATTCCGGCCGATTTTGAAGCGCGTATTCAGGTAGACCGAACCAAAGACAAAACTCACGGTGATTTTGCCACCAACTTAGCCATGATGTTAACCAAAGTGGCACGCAAAAATCCGCGTGAATTAGCTCAGCTAATTATCGACAACTTGCCGCAAGATAGCCAAGTGGCGAAAGTTGAAATCGCTGGCCCTGGCTTCATCAACTTCTTTATTGATGACAATGCCCTAGCCAATCAGTTAATGGCTGCGTTAAAGGATGACCACTTAGGTGTTGTTTTGCCAACGCCACAAACTGTCGTGGTCGACTACTCTTCACCTAACCTTGCCAAAGAGATGCACGTAGGTCACCTGCGCTCAACGATTATCGGTGACAGTGTGGTACGCGCACTTGAGTTCCAAGGTCACAAGGTGATCCGTCAAAACCACGTCGGCGACTGGGGTACCCAATTTGGTATGTTGCTGGCTTACATGGAAGAGCTGCGCGCCCAAAATGGCGAACAAGCACAAATGGAGCTATCTGATCTCGAAAGCTTTTACCGCGCCGCAAAAGTGCGTTTCGATGAGTCTGAAGAGTTCGCCATCCGCGCTCGTAAGCTCGTGGTCGAACTGCAATCGGGTGATGAGTACTGCAAC
Source organism: Shewanella mesophila (assembly GCF_019457515.1). NCBI lineage: Bacteria > Pseudomonadati > Pseudomonadota > Gammaproteobacteria > Alteromonadales > Shewanellaceae > Shewanella > Shewanella mesophila. Next base: position 361,971 of record NZ_CP080421.1, on the reverse strand, counting down.
AAGTTATGGAAAGAGTTTAACGACATCTCATTGAGCCATTGCCATGACGTATACGCCCGTTTAGGTGTCAGCCTAACTCGCGCCGATGTTCGCGGCGAGAGTGCCTACAACGATGACTTAGAGCAAGTCGTACTCGATCTCGATGCTCAAGGTTTATTATCTGAAAGTAACGGCGCAAAAGTCGTATTCCAAGATGAATTTAAGACCAAAGAGGGTGAGCCACTTCCTGTTATCATCCAAAAAGCGGACGGCGGCTACCTATACGCCACCAGCGATATGGCTGCTATGCGCTATCGTTCAAACGTACTTAACGCCGATCGCGCGCTTTATTTTGTCGATTTACGTCAAGGCCTGCACTTCCAACAAGTGTTTAATCTGGCGCGTAAGGCTAACTTCGTTAACCCAAACATGAGCCTTGAGCACATGGGCTTTGGCACCATGAACGGTGAAGATGGCCGCCCATTCAAAACTCGCTCAGGCGGCGTGGTTAAATTGGTCGACCTATTAAGTGAAGCCGAGACTCGCGCACTTGAGCTCGTTCGCAGTAAAAATCCAGACATGGATCAAGACGAACTAGAAAAAATCGCTAAAGTAGTGGGTATTAGTTCAGTTAAATATGCCGATCTATCTAAGAATCGCGCCAGTGACTATATCTTTAGCTTCGAGCAGATGCTGAGCTTCGAGGGTAACACTGCGCCTTACCTGCTTTACGCCTATACGCGCGTAGCCGGTATTTTCAAGCGTGCCACAGACGTAGATTTAAGCGATGCCAGCATCAAGCTCGAACATGATAAAGAGAAAGAGTTAGGCACTAAATTAGCCCAGTTTGGCGAAGTGCTAAACCGTATGGTTGCTAAAGGTCAACCTCACGCATTATGTGGCTACCTATTTGAACTCGCAGGTGCGTTCTCAAGCTTCTATGAGGCTTGTCCTGTTCTCGCCGCAGATTCTGAAACCGAGAAGAAGAGCCGTTTATTGCTGTCACAACTTACTGCGAAAACGCTGAAGCAAGGTTTGGATCTGCTAGGTATCGAAACTTTAGAGCGCATGTAAAGTAAGGCGGGAAGATGAGCAATCGCGATTACGCAAATAGAAAACCTGCGTCCAAAGCACGAGCCAAGGCGAAAGGTGGCAGACGCAAGTCTGCCCAACCTGCGCCAACACGTTTTCCCTTGTTGCTTTCTCTTGTGACTCTTGGGTTAATTGGTGGCTTCGGTTACTTTCTCTGGAGTATCAATGATAGTGCCAGCGATGTAACCCCAGAGGTCGTTGTTGAACAGGCGACCAAACCTAAAGTGCAGAAAAAAGATCCTAATGCGCTTCCTCCAAAACCAAAGGAGGAGTGGACCTATCAGCAGGAACTGGAAAATAAACAGGTTGAGGTGGATATTCCAGAAAGCACGGGCCCAACTCGGCCCTATCAGATGCAATGTGGCTCATTTAGAAAGCAATCTCAAGCTGAACAGATGAAAGCCATGATCGCTTTCCAAGGACTCGAAGCTCAGGTGCGTAAGGTCGAAGGTAGCAGTGGGATCTGGTACAAGGTGGTATTGGGTCCCTATGATCGTAAGCGTTTAGCTGAGAAACATCGTCATATTCTACAGGGCGGCGGTTTAAATGGCTGCCAGATCTGGTTCTGGGAAGGCAGTTAGTTAACCTTTCAAACACTTAAAGCGGGCTTTTGGCCCGTTTTCTATTTTGGTTCCTCCTGCGCACCAGAATAATACCGAACAGTACCAGAATCGATATTCACTCACTTAAGCAGATGCTTATCAGCCATAGAGTGGTGAGATAGTCAGTCGCCACTACTTTTCTCCCTTGAAATTTCAAATCCTATCCCCCATATCTAAAACATTGTCCACCGATGGGTTTCCTACCTATCGGCTAGAGAAGAGGAAATATCGTGACCACAATCGTTTCAGTACGTCGCAACAACCAAGTAGTCATTGCCGGTGACGGCCAGGTATCACTGGGTAATACAGTGATGAAAGGAAACGCAAAGAAGGTTCGACGCCTTTATCACAACAAAGTGTTAGCTGGATTTGCAGGCGGCACCGCCGATGCGTTTACGCTTTTTGAGCGTTTTGAAGCAAAACTTGAAATGCACCAAGGCCACTTAATGCGCGCCGCTGTCGAGATGGCTAAAGATTGGCGCTCCGATAAAGTGCTGCGTAAACTCGAAGCCCTACTTGCGGTAGCCGACACCGAATGCTCATTGATCATTACGGGCAATGGTGACGTGGTACAACCAGAGAACGATCTTATCGCGATTGGCTCAGGAGGCAACTTTGCTCAGGCAGCAGCAACTGCACTCTTAGAAAACACCGAGCTTAGCGCCAAAGAGATTGCCGAAAAATCGTTAACCATCGCTGGTGATATCTGCGTGTTCACCAACCAATTTAAAACGATTGAAGAACTGAACTACTGATCTTGAGCTAAGCTCGAAATCAATCACCTATGCATCATGCATTAAGGGAAAACTATGTCTGAGATGACTCCTAGAGAGATTGTTCATGAACTGGACAGTCATATCATTGGCCAACAAGCAGCAAAGCGTTCGGTTGCTATCGCATTGCGTAATCGCTGGCGTCGTATGCAGCTTAATGAAGATCTGCGCCAAGAAGTCACCCCAAAGAACATCTTGATGATCGGCCCTACCGGTGTGGGTAAAACTGAAATAGCCCGCCGTTTAGCCAAACTTGCTAAAGCACCTTTTATTAAGGTTGAAGCGACTAAGTTCACCGAAGTGGGCTATGTTGGTAAAGAAGTTGAGCAGATCATTCGCGATCTTACCGATGCAGCAATCAAGTTGACACGTGAAGAACAGATGGCGAAATGTAAATTTAGAGCCGAAGAAGCTGCTGAAGAGCGTATTCTCGATGCCCTCTTACCTAAGCCTAAAGAGGATTGGGACAGCGAAAGCAAAGATGATTCAGCGACTCGCCAAGTTTTTCGCAAGAAACTGCGGGAAGGCCAACTAAACGATAAAGAGATTGAAATTGATATCGCAGCGCCTCAAGTCGGTATCGAAATTATGTCTCCTCCAGGCATGGAAGAGATGACCAATCAGCTGCAAAGCATGTTCCAAAACATGGGACCTGGCGCGAGCAAACGTCGCAAGATGTCGATCAAAGAAGCCTATAAACTGCTTATTGAAGAGGAAGCCGCCAAGCTGGTTAATCAAGATGATCTAAAAGAGCAGGCTATCGAGTTAGTAGAACAGCACGGTATCGTGTTCCTCGATGAGATTGATAAGATCTGTAAGCGCGGTGAGTCATCAGGACCTGATGTTTCTCGTGAAGGTGTGCAACGTGACCTACTACCATTAGTTGAAGGCTGCACCGTCACCACCAAGCACGGTATGGTGAAAACTGACCACATTTTGTTTATCGCTTCTGGTGCATTCCAGATGTCAAAACCGTCTGATCTTATTCCTGAACTTCAGGGGCGTTTGCCGATTCGTGTCGAACTACAAGCACTCTCTGCAAACGACTTTAAGCGCATTCTAACCGAGCCACACGCCTCGCTTACCGAGCAATATGTAGCATTGATGGGCACTGAAGGCGTTAAGATCGAGTTTAGCGATTCAGGTATTGAGCGCATTGCGGAAGCCGCTTGGCAAGTGAATGAGCGTACCGAAAACATTGGTGCCCGTCGTCTGCATACCGTAATGGAGCGCTTGATGGAGGATCTCTCTTTCGAAGCATCTGATAAATCGGGCAGCAACACAGTTATCGATGCCGAGTATGTTAATGCTCACCTCGATAACTTAGTACAAGACGAAGACTTAAGCCGCTTTATCTTGTAATGCTCAAGGGCCTAGGAAATATCAACTTAGGCCCTATTTGTATAAACAAAAACTGAGTATTAGCTTTCTCTATCTAACACAGCAGCTAACACAACAGCTAACACAACAAGGCAAATCAGATGTCAGTTCAAAGCCCCAAGGTCACAGGACTTAAACTTAAACGCAAGTCACGCCTACTCGAAGTCAGTTTCGATGATGGCAACACATACACGTTAAGCTGTGAACTGCTCCGAGTCTACTCGCCATCGGCTGAAGTCCACGGTCACGGCAATCCAGTATTGGTCACCCATAAGAAAAACGTCAATATCGATGCTATCACTCCTGTGGGTAACTATGCGGTTAAAATTGTCTTCGATGATGGTCACGATACCGGCCTATTTTCATGGAAAGTGTTATTTGACTTAGCGACCAATCAGGTCGAACTATGGGAAAACTATCTCGCGAGAATTCGTGCCGCTAAAGCGAGCCGCGAGCCGATGATCGATATGGCGGTGAAGTACCACAACTAGCCCTGTTTTAAGCCAAGTAAGGGAAAACTTCTGCGTGTCGAAACTCAATGCCGATGTCACCATCTTACAAGCGGGGATATTTAGCCAATGGGATGAGGATAGTGATGCTCTGCCTAAGTTTATTAAGGCAACGGTTCATGTCCCAGCTGAGATAGATATAGAGTTCGGCTTCCTCGCTCAAATCAAAAAAGCCAAGAATCAAAAGCTGAGATACTGCATATATCATCCTGATATACCTGATGATAATGACAATATTCGCCCGCCATTTGATGGCGAAGTGTTTATCGAATCTAACGACTGGAAATTCTATCTCGGTGATACTATCTGGGCACCAGAACATAATAAAACTGGCAAATGGCGGATGACTCTTGAACTAAAAGGTAAAGTCGTCGCCGAAAAAACCTTCAATGTTCATCTAAGAGATGATGAAAGCCAAATTTCGGCATTTTGGAAACGGCGTGGATTCTAACTGTGTAAGCTATTCACTATAGGTTAAATGCTCGGTAGCATCCGTGTATCCACGACAGTAGCGTATTAATATCAAAAGAAAATCAATTTATACCGGTAACTTGTCACTTTGCAGGGCGCGATAAGAACGATGCTCGCGATCTTGCTCGGTTAAGCCAAATTGCGCGGCCAAGTTCAATAGCCGCTGTCGATAATCCTCAAGCAAGCTTTCCTCATTGGTCATAATCGCAAACTCGGCAAAATCCCCCAGCCCTTCAAGATGATCGACCGTAATATGAAAGTCCCCAACAAAATAGATGCTGCGAACCTTGCTCATCTTATGTACACTGACATACCCCAGAGTCTCCAGCATGCTCATGGCTTTATAAGCATCACTAATATTGGTGGCTTCACAGCGATCGGCCTCAGGCCCTTTGACTATCCATAGTTTGATCCCCGACGGCTGCATCTCCCGAATACAGAGACTTTTATTTTGGGCTAATAGTTGCTGCTCTGGCGTATCGAAATAGCTGTCAAACTCTAGGTTATCTTGCAGCATCACTTCATGGTGCATACGCTGCAATGTGTCTAGAAATTGAGTTTTCGATGGGATACGGTACTTTAATTCAACCTCAAATTTCCCCTCAAAATGTTGATGGCTCACGACGTCTACTCTTAAGATAATGGGTCGCATTAGGGTAGCATCAATTGACTCAACTGCAGAGAAATCCTTGCGACTTGCTAGCCATATACCACCCAATTCCGTTACAGATATGACACTATTGGCAAGGCTATGGCCTTTATTCTATCGTCCTTTTAACCTACTCTCACTTACTCTAAATAAGCTGTTAGGAAAAGCAGATTGAGCAATATCTGTCAGGTAACTCGACCCTCTAGCATTCACAATGAGCTCTCACCTGAAGAGAGATGGATATGAACCAAGAAGTTAGCCCAAAATACTGTAAGCGTATCGAAGCCGTATGCGATTTTATCGCGCAGCACTTAGAACAGCCGCTGACGCTTGAACAACTCAGTGAAGTGGCGCACTTTTCTAAATATCACTTCCATCGTCAATTCCAGGTATTTACTGGCATAAACGTAGGTAAATATATCGCCATGATGCGACTAAAACGCGCCTCATATCGATTGGTGTTTCACCCTGAACTCAAGATCACCGACATCGCTTTAGATGCGGGTTTTGAGAATAGTGAATCATTCTCTCGTGCGTTTAAAAATGCCTTTAACCAAACTCCATCGCAATTTCGATTAACCCCAAAGTGGGAGCAATGGAGTCAGCAATACACTAAGGTCAAATTGACTAGGAGAGATAGAGTGAAAGTACAACTGACAGAAAGAGATTCGATAAAAATTGCCGTACTTGAACATCAAGGCAGCCCAACATTCCTAAATCAATCGATTCAACAATTCATCGATTGGCGTAAACAAAGCAGTGAATCACCAGTCGCTACGAGTAAGACGCTGGGCATTCCCTATAACGACCCTAATACGGTTCCCCCAGAGGATTTTCATTTTGATATCTGTGGTTCTGTTGAGCAAGATGTCGCAACCAATGAATTTGGCATTATCACTAAAACCATTCCGGCTGGACGCTGCGCCGTTATTCGCCATCACGGACCACACGATCAGATGGATGATAAAATTTATCAATTCTACCGTGAATGGCTGCCTCAAACTGGTGAGGAGTTGCGAGACTTTCCACTCTACTTTGAATATCACAACTTCTTTCCTGAAGTGGCCGAACATGAGTTGATAACCGATATCTATTTTGCGTTGAAGTAGACGTTTACTGGATAGGAAGCAGTTTGACGGCTTACAGAAATGTGGCACTGAGATAGCAGACTTTAAACAATAGGAACCCTAGTTCGCGCTGCTTTTGTAAGCCTTTTAAAAAGAGATTAAATTAAACGAAAAAAGGCTTCCATTACTGGAAGCCTTTTTTCTTAATGTGGCGGAGAGATAGGGATTTGAACCCTAGACGGGCTATAAACCCGTGCCGGTTTTCAAGACCGGTGCATTCGACCACTCTGCCATCTCTCCGAACGCCGAGAATAGTAAGGAAATGGCCTGTAAATGTAAAGCCCAAATTTCACTAACTGAGCAACAAATAATCCATTCAGGCTTTTTTCGTCTTTAAATGCTGTAAAAACCACCTTTGTATCCACAGATACAGCGCAAAATGATTAGATCTTCGCCAAACAAGCAAGAAACCAATCAAAGGTCACAAGAGCTGCTACACACCAAAATTTAGCCTTCAGTATTGGCCATCAATAATTTCTGTAGCTCAGATAACGAACTCACTTGATAGTGAGGCGTGATCCCTTCAGGTGTCAACTGGTTGCTATGATTTAGCCAACACGTATCAAAACCCGCATTGAGCCCCCCTTGAATATCAGAATGAGGATTATCGCCCACCATCAGCACGTGTTCTCTGGCTGGGTGATTCATCTCAGAGAGTGCATGTTCAAAAATAGCCAGATCGGGCTTCGCGACACCAACTTCTTCTGAAATCACTACGGGACAAAAAGCATGTAATAAACCGGTGCGCTGCAAACGTATGGTTTGTAGGGCAGTGAATCCATTAGTGATAATGCCCATGTTGACTTTGCCATGCAGCGCATTAACTAGCTCTTGAGCGCCTGGTAATAAAGTACAGATGTCGGCCATCGCCATTAAAAATGCATCGTTCAATTGCTGCGCGCTGACTTTCAGTTTTTCAGCCCAAGTCTGAAAACGCGTGACTTGTAGATGCGCAGCACTAATTTTTCCGTCTTGATAGTCAACCCAAAGAGGTAAATTTACGGTTTGATAAATATCAAAGTCCTCACGAGTAAAATCCACGCCAAAACGCGAGAACATAAGACGTAACCCCTTAAATGCATCGAAATGAAACAGGGTTTCGTCGGCATCAAACAATATCCATTGGTACTTCATCAAGCTCTCCAACTTTTTAATTCAACCATCAAAACAACTCATTCTAATAGTAAGCGCTAAACCAAGCGAGCTTACTCTATTACCTTGTAACGCTCTGTTGTCCAATCATAAACATACTCAACGCCCTGCCATTCATAGACGGTCCGGCCGTTCTTCTGCTTCACTCTTGCATTGGCGGGTAAACGCTTAATCCCATAGCTGACCTGAACGCCAGTGGTGATAACCTTCGGTGGCGAGATCACGCGCGGCTTAGGTTCTACATATTCACGCGATTGATAACGGTAGGGATAACGCCAACTGTTTCTCCAGTAAGGAAGATAATGATGATTCCAATAGGGATAACCTGTATTAAACCCAATACCGACTCGCCAAGGATCACCATAACCATTTTGCCAGCCGACTCCCCAACTCGAACTCCATGTTGGTTGCACCCAGACATTACTGGTCCACTGAAAGCGATCATGATGCCGCGCTAATTCCGACGCATTCACAGGGCCAGAACATAAACCAAAGCCGATACTCAGTAGCAAAAACAGCCCGCTCGTTTTAGCTTGTCTTATCTTCTTCATATCACCAATTCCCGCCGCGAATATACTTGCCAGTTTACGCCTATTCCACTAGGGGTCAAAGTAAGGCTCTATTCTCACTAACTGACCAATGAAGTCATTTGGGAATAGCGCTCAAAAATGGTATAGTGCGCGCCATATCACATTTTTCTCAGCACGAGTATTTCCATATGAGTTTTAAGGATTTACGCAGTTTCATTGATCACCTTGAAAGCAATGGTGAACTTAAACGTATTAGCTATGCTGTCGATCCACATTTAGAGATGACGGAAATCGCCGACCGTGTTCTGCGCGCGAAAGGCCCAGCATTACTGTTTGAAAATCCTGTTGGCAAATCCATGCCCGTGCTAGCCAACTTATTTGGCACACCTAAGCGTGTCGCCATGGCCTTAGGCAAAGAAGACCCACTGGCCCTCCGCGATGTAGGCGAGCTATTGGCCTTCTTGAAAGAGCCAGAGCCTCCTCGTGGTTTTAAAGATGCGATTGCTAAAATCCCAATGTTTAAGCAGGCTCTCAATATGCCGCCAAAAACAATACGCAACGCGCCTTGCCAAGAGGTGGTGTTAACGGGCGATGATGTCGATTTAACTCAACTGCCAATTCAACATTGCTGGCCAGGCGATGTCGCTCCATTAGTGACTTGGGGGCTTACCATCACCAAAGGGCCGCGTCAGAAACGACAAAACCTCGGCATCTATCGTCAGCAACTGTTAGGCAAAGATAAGCTGATCATGCGCTGGCTTGACCATCGCGGTGGCGCACTCGACTTTAAAGATTTTAAAGAGAAACACCCTGGTGAGCGTTACCCTGTGGTTGTGGCCCTAGGTAGCGATCCTGTGACCATTCTAGGTGCAGTGACTCCGGTACCCGACTCCATGAGTGAATATGCTTTTGCGGGATTACTGCGTGGCGAGCGTACCGAAGTGTGTAAGGCGCTAAGCTGTGACCTTGAAGTGCCAGCCACCAGCGAAATTATCTTAGAAGGTTATATCGACCCGCAAGAGATGGCTGAAGAGGGGCCTTACGGCGATCACACAGGTTATTACAATGAAACCGACGAGTTCCCAGTATTTACCGTAACCCATATTACCCATCGCAAAGATGCCATCTACCACAGCACCTATACAGGCCGTCCACCCGATGAGCCAGCCATGTTAGGTGTGGCACTCAATGAAGTATTTGTGCCGATATTGCGTAAGCAATACCCAGAAATCATCGACTTTTATCTGCCACCTGAAGGGTGTTCTTATCGGATGGCGGTGATCTCCATTCGTAAGCAATATCCAGGTCATGCTAAACGGGTGATGATGGGCGCTTGGTCATTCCTGCGCCAGTTTATGTATACCAAGTTTATTGTCGTGGTCGATGAAGATGTCAATTGTCGTGATTGGAACGATGTCATTTGGGCAATCACTACGCGCATGGACCCTAAACGCGATACTGTGATGATAGACAACACCCCGATCGACTATCTAGACTTTGCTTCGCCCGTCGCCGGCTTGGGTTCAAAAATGGGAATGGATGCTACCAACAAGTGGCCTGGTGAAACCGATCGCGAATGGGGCACGCCTATCGTGATGGATGAGGCCGTCAAGCAAAAGGTCGACGAGATTTGGGATGAGTTAGGCATCGATGAGGCACCAACACTCTAGTGAGAACATAGATTTGGCGTAGGTAATCTACAATATTATCCATATTGATTTTAATCGCGCCAAGACGCTTAATAGCCGATATAATTAGTCAAGTATTAGACGCAGAAGTAAGCCTCCATAGAGAGGTCTAGAAGGAAACTTAATGAACACCATTCGCTGTAAAGTAGAACATGTTACCGCCTTTAATGATGCCGTTTATCGGGTAACATTAACTCCAGAAACCAGTTTCGATTTCAAGGCTGGTCAGTATCTTTGCGTCGTAATGGGTGAAAAAGATAAACGCCCTTTCTCTATCGCATCAGCACCTAATGCCGAGGAGATCGAGTTACACATTGGTGCTGCTGTCAGCGAAAGCTATCCTATGCAGGTGGTTGAGAAACTAAAGCAAAGTGACTATGTCGATATCGAAGCACCAGGAGGGGAAGCTTACCTACGCAGCGAAAGCCGTAGGCCGCGTCTCTTAATCGCTGGCGGCACTGGTTTCTCTTACATCAAAAGCATTGTTGAGCAGCAAATAGCCCTGGGGCAAACAGTAGAAACCACCCTCTATTGGGGCTGCCGAAATCAAGATGCGATGTATTATGAAACCATAGCTCGCCAATGGCATCAAGCCTACCCTTGGCTACATTTTGTGCCCGTTGTTGAAGAAGCAACAGCCAACTGGGAAGGTAAACAGGCCAATCTGCTAGAGCAGATCCAGCGAGATTTTATTAGCCTTAATGGCTATGACATCTATATCGCAGGGCGTTTCGATATGGTCGGCGCAGCACGAGAAGTGTTCCGTGAGATAGGCGTTGAAGAGGAACACCTCTACGGTGATGCGTTTGCCTTCATCAAGTAACACTGTCAATTGAGTCCTGACGTGTAGTCAGGACTCAACCAGCCAATTTAAACCACGGCCTCCATGCCTTCACTACCCTCTAGTCGTTCAATCTTGAAATCATAATAGGCATACGCCGCACTGATAAAAGGACAGACTAAGTTAAAGAAGGCGAAAGGAAGATAGGCAATCGTTGCTACGCCCAAGGTGCTCGCCATATAAGCCCCACAGGTGTTCCACGGAACCAAGGGACTAGTGATGGTTGCAGAATCCTCCAATGCACGACTTAAATTCACTGGCGCTAAGCCATGCTTCTCATATTCAACTTTAAGCATGCGCCCTGGAAGCAATATCGCAATAAACTGATCGCCCGTAATTAAGTTGGCACCGATACAACTCGCTAAAGTAGTGATGATCAAACTACCGCTAGACTTAACCATTGTTAACACATCTTGCATTAGACGTTTAAGTAAGCCCGTTTTCTCCATCACGCCACCAAATGCCATGGCACATAGAATTAACCACACGGTATTGACCATACTGCTCATGCCACCACGACTTAGAAGGTTATCCAGCACCGCATCGCCCGTATTTGCTTTATAGCCATCGAACATGGCAACCCATACACCTTTAAGTAGTGCGACGATCGCAGGCAAGCTATCGTCACTGACAAATTTTATCACCCCATCGTACTGGAATATCACGGCACATATTGCACCAGCCAGCGTCCCTAATATGACAGTTGGGAATGCAGGTAGCTTCTTGTAAGCCAAGACTAAGACCACCAGCAAGGGCAATAACAGATGAAGCCCTGGATGATACTGAGCTTCTAGCAGCGACATAGTGGCAACCAAATCACTAGCACCACCTGCACTGTCACTGTTGAGTCCTAAAAATAGGAATCCAGCCAAGGCAATGATAATACTGGGCGTGGTAGTCCACACCATATGACGAATATGACTAAAGAGTTCACTGCCTGCCACGGCTGGAGCCAAGTTGGTCGTATCGGACATTGGCGACATCTTATCGCCAAAATAGGCACCACTAATAATGGCTCCAGCGGTGATTTCGACGCTTAAGCCCATTGCCCCTGCCACCCCAATGAGTGCAATCCCTAAGGTGCCGGCGACTGTCCATGAACTGCCGATACTTAGGGCTACAACCGCACATAAAAGACAGCTGGCAGCATAGAAGTAATCAGGATCAAGCAGTTTCATGCCATAAAAAATCATTGTCGGCACTGTACCAGCTAAGATCCAAGTACCAATAAGCGACCCCACCGAAAACAAAATGAGTAATGCTCCTGTTGACAGCGATACGCTCTTGATAATCCCGGCTTCCATCTCTTGCCAGCTATAACCGTTTTTCACCCCAACAACCAAGGCTATACACGCGGCCATGATGAGCGCGATCTGGTTAGCGCCATAGGAGCTATCTGATGAAAATAAGTATACCGACGCGGTCAACATACAAACCAGAGCTATCAAAGGGATTAAGGCATCGAGTAACGTTGGGGTTTTATGAGTCGGTTTTTTGGGGTTATCAGACAAAGACTGATTAGAGGTCATGGGTATTCCTTATTATAATTATTTCTATTCCTACGTTCAGCTCATATTACGGATCTGCGTCCACTCATCAGGCTTTACGGCCTGCCATCTTTACACAAAGTTAACAACTCAGTCTAGGCGTCGACCTCGGCAACCCTAGGTTACTGGGCTGTCACCATCTAGCATAAAGACTAAAAATGCACTCAATCTAATTTAATCTCACTACTTATGCAGTAAATTCCGATAATCGCCAAATAAAAATTAAATTAGCAAAATCAATCCAAGGGGATAATTACCGAACAGACAGGGCTGTGGCTTTCAATTCGCCAGCCATTAAATTAGAATTGCCCGCTATTAAAATTTAGCTGCAAAGGCCTAACCAGATGAAACTCACCGCACTCAACCAGCCCCTTTACGACCATTTATATCATGATATTCACCAGTTCCGTTCAACCTTCGATCTACCGAATGAGGATGAAACCACGCTCGATGACAAGGCTGATACATTGCACACATCGTTAGCCATCGAAGAGCTTACCGAGCTGGCCGAAGCCGATTGCCGTGTCGAACAGGCTGACGCGATAGTTGACTCGGTTTATGTATTGATGGGTCGCCTGGTTCACCTAGGTGCTAAACGGGTCGAGGATCGGCTTGAAATTAGCTACGTAATCGATCTATTGCTCCATGTAGCCAAAAACCGCGATATCGACTTTGTGAGCTGCTGGGATGAAGTGCATTCAAGCAATATGAGCAAGGTATGCCGCAACGAACAGGAGCTAGAAGAAACCATCGCTCATTATGCACAGCAAGGCGTTGAGATTGTCGGTAGCCAGAAAGGTGATTTTATCATCGCCAAATGCGCAAAAGATGTAGAGATGGCGGGTAAGGTTGTTCGACAAGGCAAAGTACTAAAATCTGTCTACTATCGACCAGCCGATCTAGACAAGTTAGTTGCGGCCTAATGAGTTAGACGAGAACCGCCAATAAAGTCGGGCAAAACAACCCTAAAAGGTCAACAGACCCTAATAGGCACTTCAAATGGGGTGTCTATTATATGTTGGTTATGTTACAAGAAAGCGTCTAAAGCCTGCGTGAGTTAAGCTAAATAGCCAAATGATGTGAACTGCACTCATTATATCCATTAGATCTAGTGATCCAGTTAACAGCTCTTCAGTTAAACGCTATTCTGTAAACGATTTAGATGATTGAATAAGTTCATATGAATCGAGACTCGATTACCATTTCCTATTCTGGCCAGAGGTAATATCATGACCAACAACATTAAAGCGTTGCTTGCCACCACCGCGCTTTTTTTTAGCACTCAGGCACTAGCCAATAGCGGTTGTGCTTTTGACGAAAAACAAGAAGGCTTTATTGCCACTTGTAGTGAGGAGAAACAGGAAGTGATTTTAACAGGCCAAGTCGCATCGCAAACCTTAGTCACCGAACTTAATGAGTTCAGCCAGGGCTACAAAACATACCAAGTAGATACGGCAGCCACTGCCCCACTGAAGGCGATTGATGAGCCTACAGAGATTATAGTGATCATCGGTACTTGGTGCCCAGATTGCCACCGTGAAACACCTCGCTTTATTCGTATAATGGAAGAGGTAAATAACCCTAATATCAAGATTACCTATATTGGCGTCGATCGTAAGAAACAAGATCCAGAAGGCCTTGCTGCACAATACGAATTCACCCGCATCCCAACATTTATCGTGATGCAAAAGGGTGAAGAGATTGGCCGTATCGTCGAGCGCCCAGAAACTTCACTGGAAATCGATTTAGCTAAAATCTTGCTATAGAAGACTTAGTTGACTGTACCGAGAAGAAAAGCACTTAGAATTGAGTGCTTTTTTAATACTGAAATCCTCGGTCACCGCTCCATCTCCTAAATTCCTTTAATCGCGCAATAAGGGGATTCACAACATCTGACTTCCAGGAATGGAGGGAATGTCTTAAGTATGTAGGGAACATACAAGATCCTGTTGCTTGCAACGAGTGAAGAGCATAATCGAAAGCGCTAAAACTCGCCTGTTAGGCGTGTTTTGGGCGAGTGTTAGGCAAACAACCTAGGAGATAATTCTACTTTAGCCTCGTTGCGTTAAGCTTTAAACCGATTCAGACTGAGAAATACGCTCAGCTAGTAACTGAAGTACGCCTTCTCTAAGCGCCCCGCCAGATAAATTTAGTGATTGAATCTGTAGTAAATTAAATAGAGACAACAAAATAGCGATACCAGCCGCAAACGTTGGTGCACGCTCTTGATGCAGACCGACTACGTCTCGCATACTCACATCTGTTTGCGATAACACCTCTTCTCGCAGTTGCTGTAATACTGCCGAGGTAATCGTTTCAGATAACCCGCGAGCGTTAAGCAATTCGACAACAGATTGCACGGCGCCTGAAGCGCCCACAACACAGTGCCAGCCATAGTCGAGCAACTGAGCTCGATAACCCCCTAAAGCGGATTCAACATGGTTTTGTGCAGCATCAAAATCTAATTGCTGAAAAGGGAAGCTATTAAAGAATTTGTCATTGAAGGTCACGCAACCTATATCTAAGCTGGTTTTTAACAGCACCTTATTACCATCGCCGATAATAAACTCTGTGCTTGCACCACCAATATCGATCACTAAACGACGCCCTTCTCCGCAGGTTGTCGCGACCATACCTTGATAGATCAATTCAGCTTCTCGCAAACCTGAAATGATCTCAATAGGTTGACCTAATATCGGCAAGGCCGCAGTGCAAAATGCCTCTGCGTTACTGATGCTACGTAATGTGGCGGTTGCGATAACAGCGATATTGTCGCGATCAACCCCCTCCTTATCTAGCATCGAAGAGAACATCATTAAACAATCTAAACCACGATTGAACACAGTTTGATTCAAGGTACCATCAGCACCTATACCTTCGGCCAATCGAACCTTACGCTTATATTTAGCCACAACTTTAGGTTTGCCGGCGACGGTTTGCGCCACCAGCATATTGAAACTATTTGAACCTAAAGTAATGGCTGCGTAGAGCGGCCCTGAATTGGAGCGCTTCATTTAGCTGTGTCTACGAGTCCTATCATGGCGTCGTGGACGCGCTCCAGGACGACCACCTTGAGGCTTCCCACTACCTGGACGACCCGTAGGGCGTGTCGTGTGTTTACGATGAATTCGTACCGGTGGTGGAAGATCATCAAGCAAGGCATCGCTATCGTAGTTAGTCACAGGGATAGAGTGCTGAATGTAGCTCTCGATCGCTGGTAAGTTAAGGGCATACTCTTCACAGGCGAAACTGATTGAGATCCCTTTTTGACCAGCACGACCTGTACGGCCGATACGATGCACATAATCTTCGCAATCATCTGGAAGATCATAGTTGTAAACGTGCGACACATCAGAGATATGTAATCCACGCGCCGCAACATCGGTTGCCACTAAAATATCTAAGTCGCCAGAGGTAAACTGCTCAAGAATGCGAATACGCTTCTTCTGCGGCACATCACCAGTCAGCAAACCAACGCGATGACCATCACCCTCTAAATGTGCCCAAAGATTTTCGCAGCTGTGCTTAGTGTTAGAGAATACGATAGCTTTTTCAGGCCAATCCTCTTCAATCAAGGTTAGCAACAAGCGCATCTTCTCTTCCTGTGAAGGATAGAAGATCTCTTCGGTAATATTTTTCGAGGTTTTTTCGCTCGGTGCAATTTCGACTTTTTCGGGATCATTCATATGATCATAAGCCAACTCTTGCACTTTCATTGACAGCGTCGCTGAAAACAACATGTTAAGACGTGACTTAGCATCAGGCATACGCCTAAATAGGAAGCGAATATCCTTGATAAAGCCTAGATCAAACATACGATCGGCTTCATCGAGCACTACGGCCTGAATCGAACTGACGTTCAGTACACCTTGACGAACATAATCGATAATACGCCCGGTTGTACCGATCAAAATATCTACGCCCTTATCCAGCACCTTACGCTGCACATCGTAGCTTTCACCACCAAAGACAATACCGACTTTTAGGCCTGTATGTTTAGCAAGTAAATTCGCATCTTTAGCAATTTGAATTGCCAACTCACGAGTAGGCGCCATCACAATCGCACGAGGCTGATTAGTTTCACGACCTTCGGGAACAGAAGTTGTCAGTAAGTGGTTAAAGGTGGCAATTAGAAAGGCTAAGGTTTTACCCGTACCCGTCTGTGCTTGACCCGCAATATCTTTATGCTGAAGTAAAATCGGTAATGATAATGCTTGGATAGGCGTGCAATATTCAAAGCCGCTTTCGATTAGTGCCTTTTGGATCTCTGGATGCAGAGAAAAGTCGGCAAACTTTTGATTTGTTAAATGTGTTTCGCTCATAGCGCAAGCATACCAGTTAGGGTTGCAATAAGGAACTCGATCGTTTGAAATAACGGCTAATGAAAAAAGAGTTCTGAAAGCCGCTAAAATATCTTGAAAAGCTAATTTCAGACCCAATATACAGGTTAAGCCATTAACAAACCAGCAATGGCACCCTAACTGGAGAACATCATGAGCGATAAAATTATTACCTTAACTGACGACAGCTTCGAAAATGACGTAATTAAGTCTGAAATCCCTGTATTGGTTGATTTCTGGGCTGAATGGTGTGGTCCTTGTAAAATGATTGCTCCAATCTTAGACGACGTAGCTGAAGAGTATGAAGGCAAGGTGACTATCGCTAAGCTAAACGTTGACCAAAATAACGCTTCACCAGCCAAATATGGTGTTCGTGGTATCCCAACACTACTTATGTTTAAAAATGGTGAGCTTGCAGATACTAAGGTCGGCGCGCTTTCTAAAACTCAACTAAAAGAGTTTATCGACGCGCAGCTATAAAAAATTGCGTTCACTGTGACTTTTTGGTCATAGAAAGTGACTCTCGACACAGCCTTGTAAAGTAATTGTGTCCAGAGTCACTAAATTTCTAGACGATTAGCCTTGTTAGTGCTACTTTAATAACCAGACTCATTCTAACTAACCCACTTCTTGCTATCCGATCGATACTCTTAAAGTTACACATCAGTAGATCAAAGATGGCATTGTCACGTAAGAACAAGACCCACCACGATGAATTTATCAGAATTAAAAGACACACCGATTTCAGATTTAGTACAACTTGCCCAAGACATGAAGCTAGAAAATATGGCCCGCGCTCGCAAGCAGGACATCATTTTCGCAATCCTTAAAGCCCACGCAAAAAGCGGCGAAGATATTTTCGGTGGTGGTGTTTTAGAGATTCTGCAAGATGGCTTTGGCTTCCTTCGTAGCTCTGATGGTTCATACCTAGCAGGTCCTGACGATATCTATGTGTCGCCAAGCCAAATACGCCGCTTTAACATGCGTACAGGTGACACCATCTTCGGTAAGATTCGTCCACCAAAAGAGGGCGAACGTTATTTCGCCCTATTAAAAGTGACCGAAGTTAACTTCGATAAGCCAGAAAACTCTCGTAATAAAATCCTATTTGAAAACCTTACCCCTCTGCATGCCGAAGAACGTATGCGTATGGAGCGTGGTAATGGTTCAACTGAAGATATTACTTCTCGAATCCTAGATCTGTGTTCACCCATTGGTAAAGGCCAACGTGGCTTGATCGTAGCGCCGCCCAAAGCAGGTAAAACACTACTACTTCAGAATATGGCGCAAAGCATCGCCTACAACAATCCTGAAGTGGTATTGATGGTGCTGCTAATCGATGAGCGTCCAGAAGAAGTAACCGAAATGCAACGTATGGTGAAAGGCGAAGTTATTGCTTCTACCTTCGATGAACCAGCGAGCCGTCACGTACAAGTTGCAGAAATGGTTATCGAAAAAGCTAAACGATTAGTTGAGCACAAGAAAGACGTGGTTATCTTGCTTGACTCTATCACCCGTCTTGCACGTGCTTACAACACAGTTATCCCATCATCAGGTAAGGTTCTTACTGGTGGTGTCGATGCTAACGCACTACATCGTCCAAAGCGTTTCTTCGGTGCGGCACGTAACATCGAACACGGCGGCAGCTTGACCATTATCGCAACAGCATTGGTTGATACAGGTTCGAAAATGGATGAAGTGATTTACGAAGAGTTTAAAGGTACAGGTAACCAAGAGTTACACCTTTCTCGTAAAGCCGCTGAGAAACGTGTTTTCCCAGCGATCGACTTTAATCGCTCTGGTACTCGTCGTGAAGAGAAGCTCACCACACCTGATGAGCTACAAAAGATGTGGATCCTACGTAAAATCCTTAATCCAATGGATGAGGTGAGCGGTATGGAATTCCTTATCGATAAGCTGGCTATGACCAAGACCAACGATGAGTTCTTTACAGCGATGAAACGCGCTAAGAGCTAAGTAATAGATTATCGATACTTAATAAAATGCCGCTAATTAGCGGCATTTTTTATGAGTGTAAGCGGTCATTGTTATTGCCCAAAGTGAGCAATCCTCTGCTTGCACAACTTGCGTAAATGCTCCCGCAGCAGTAGAACAAGCGGCGTAACATGTTGACGACCAGGACAAACCAAATAGAGATCTGCGCTTTCACCACTGTACTGCGTTAGCATTGGTACTAGACTACCGCTAGCTAAATCTTCAGCTAAATCTACAGAAGATTTGTAAACAACGCCCTTTCCAGCAAGCGCCCATTTTCTGGCAACTTCAGCATCATTACAGATACGATTTCCCGATACACGTACCTTATGTACTTGTTGATCTCGATAGAAGCACCATTGATCGTGAGTTCGCTGATCTAACATGAAAAACAAGCAGTTGTGCTTTTCTAAATCCGCTAGAGTTTCCACCTTACCATATCTATCTATATAGCCTGGAGAAGCACATAAGACCCGCTTTGCAGAACAGATCTTAAACGCAACTAAACTGGAATCTTTGGGGTTACCTGAACGCAACGCAACATCAATTTTATCATGGTAAAAGTCGGTCAAACTATCGGATAAATGCAGCCTTAACTGCAACTGCGGATGTTCATCCATGAGCATGTCGAGCCAAGGCAGAATAAAGTTACGCCCTGCATCAGACGGCAATGCGAGACTCAATGTACCAGTAATCTTATCTTTTATACTCGCCAGCGCCTGCTCTCCTAAACGAAGATCTTCTAGCGCGGATCGGCAATAACTAAGATAGCGCTCACCTGCTGCAGTTAAACGTAAACTTCGAGTACTACGAATGAACAGCACGGTATCAAGTTGCTTTTCTAGCCGTTTAAGCCCTGCACTTGCAACGGCTGTAGAGATATCTAACTCAACTGCCGCCGCAGTCAAACTGCCACAATCGGCAACACGTACAAACAAAATTAAGTCAGCTAATTGCATCAGTAGGACATTCGAGTAACGGCGATTTATGCATGCTAAATTTTATCGATATAAAAAGAAAGCCTGCATTTCGCAGGCTTGGTTATTTGGACATAAAAACTAAACTAAAGCGGTAGCCATCTTACGGCGTAGATAGGCAATTTGCTGCATATGAGGCAGATCTTTGGGGCAGTTATCCTGACAACCGAGCAGGGTCATGCAGCCAAATACGCCATCTTGATTACCGATAACATGGTAAAAATCTTCGACACTACGGGCGTCGCGACTATCGAGTTCAAAGCGGGCAATTTTCATCATCCCAACGGCCCCCACAAAGGTATCACGCATCTGTTTTGTCGCACAGGCCGAGACGCATACGCCACACTCGACGCAGCGTTCAAGCTCATAAAGCTTGGCCGCCTCTTCAGGTGCCATTGGCGCTTCGATGCGATGAATATCTATTTCATCAGTTTTTGGGTGTAGCCATAACTTCAAGCGCTCGGCGAGTTCACGCATAAACTTACCCGTATTCACCGAAAGATCGCCTATTAGCTCAAATCCGGGCAGTGGCATCAAGGTGATCTCACCTTTAGGGTATTTGCTGGTGAGTGTACGGCACGCCAATGTTGGATAACCATTGATCACCATGGCGCAGCTGCCACAAATCCCAGCACGGCAGACAAAATCAAACTGCAATGAGGGATCTTGTTTTTCCCTGAGCATATTAAGGGCGATAAATACCGTCATACCTGGCGCTTCTTCAAGCTGGTATTTGACCATCTTCGGTTTATCGTCAGGCTCTTGCGGATCATAACGGAAGATATTAAAGGTTAATGTACGCCCCTGACTCATTGGTTTTTATCTCCAAGCTGTTGACTATTTTTAAGCTGCTTATCGTGTAAACGCTCATTTTTCTCTTTTAATGAAGGCGGAACATCAAAAGGCATTATCGCCCGCTGCCGTTCATAACGATCGGCGTCATCCCCTAAGCCACTTAATATTTCAGTGATCTGCTGCTCACGCTTCTCTGTGTCTGGGTGTGCAATCGCATTATTGATCCCGTAGCCACGATATCCCGGTGGCAACTCCATCTTCATCACATCAAGTTGCTCATAATCAAGCTCGGGCAGGGTGGCATCATGATTTGGCCAACTAGAGAGGGTTCGATTGAGCCACTCTTTATCATTACGTTGCGGGAAGTCTTCACGAGCATGAGCACCACGACTTTCGGTACGCGCCTCAGCGCCGCAGGCAACCGTGAGCGCCACCTTAAGCATACGTTTAACTCTTAGAGCTTCGACTAGCTCAGGGTTGGCATGTCGTTTTTTACAAGTCAGGCCGATATTACGTGAACGCAGCAACAGGGCTTGTAATTGCTCAACCGCCTTTTGTAATTCGGGGCCGTTGCGGAAAATACCCACGTAATCCATCATGATACGCTGCATCTCAAGCTTAATATCAAAAGCGGATTCGCTGCCCTGACCTTCAACCAAATCATCAATTTCACTGCGAACTTGAGTAACAAATTTGTCCACCAACGCAGTATCGATCTCTAAGGTGTTTTGCTCGCAGAAATCGGCGACATATTTGCCGATGATCATCCCACCTACCACGGTTTCAGCCAGCGAATTTCCACCCAGGCGGTTAAATCCATGCATGTCCCAACAAGCGGCCTCACCGACGCTAAATAACCCCTTAAGCTGAGGGTTTTGACCAGTGGCATCGGTACGAATCCCTCCCATTGAATAATGCTGAGTCGGACGCACGGGAATCCAATCTTTGGCAGGATCTATCCCTAAAAAGTTTTCGCAAATCTCTTTTACTTCACGCAAGTTAGTCTCGACATGCTTACGTCCAAGCAAGGTAATATCGAGCCATAAATGCGGTCCATAAGGACTATCGACGCCTTTACCTTTGCGAATATGCTCAGTCATACGCCGTGATACCACATCACGAGAGGCAAGCTCCTTCTTCTCTGGCTCATAGTCGGGCATAAATCGGTGACCATCTTTATCACGTAATAAGCCGCCATCACCACGACAACCTTCTGTGGTTAAAATCCCTACGGGCACTATGGCAGTGGGATGAAACTGCACCGCCTCCATATTGCCAAGCTTAGCGACGCCGGTTTCAAGGGCTAACGCCTGACCAATACCTTCACAGATGATCGCGTTAGTTGACACCTCATAGATACGACCGTAACCGCCAGTAGCGATAGTCGTCGATTTGCCGATATAAGCCCTTAACTCACCAGTAATAAGACAGCGGGCGACCACACCATGACAGCGACTACCATCATGAATAAGCGCTAATGCTTCAATGCGCTCATGCACCGGAATATCCATAGAAATGGCTTTATTATCGACCGCATATAGCAACGAGTGCCCCGTTCCATCGGCGGTATAGCAGGTACGCCACTTCTTGGTACCACCAAAGTCACGGGCATTAATTAACCCATGCGCTTCTTCCGCTTCTTCGATCGTAACCTTTTCCGCATTGACTACAACGTCTCTTGGGCCTTTAGTCACCCGAGTCCAGGGCACGCCCCAGTTTGCGAGTTCGCGCACCGCTTTCGGTGCACAATGAGCAAACATACGTGCGACCTCTTGATCACAGCCCCAATCCGATCCTTTTACTGTATCTTGAAAATGGACATCTTCATCGTCACCCATCCCCTTCACTGTATTACCTAGGCTAGCCTGCATGCCGCCCTGTGCTGCTGCTGAATGCGAACGTTTTGCAGGAATAAGGGAGAGGACGACAGTATCTAATCCTCGCTCTTTTGATGCTATGGCGACTCTCAGACCTGCGAGCCCCGCACCAACCACTAAAGAATCGGTATATATCAGTTTCACACTTGCTCCTTAACTAGGGAATCAACTCGCATAGGGAAGAAAGGCCAGCAATGACGCAATGCCAATCACCACAAATACAATACTTACGATGGTTTTTATTTTTTTAATCCGCGATCTATTGTTAAGCGCTCTTTCGGCTCCCCACTTAATCGCTACTCGATAGATGCCTATGGCGGCATGAAGCTCGACACAGAACAGTAATGGCACATACACCATCCACACACCATCATTCCAAATACGCTCGGCGCTGCCTGTCGGGCCTATCGTTTCTGGCGCACTGCCTATTAGCCATAAATGAACAGGTAATAATAGAAAAATACCTACCCCTGTAATGGCTTGCCACACCCACAACTTGGTATCGTCATGATGGATGACACTCATCTGCTCGCGCAGTGCCCGTTGCTGAGCAAGGTTAAGCGGCATCTTATGGGCAGCAACCAACACGTGAATAAGTGCTAATCCTGCTACAACAACGGCAATTGTCGACACTATCCAAGGATAACCATGACCATCAGCGCTTAAAAAACTCAGCTCCATGGTTTTTGCTACCATGGTCATTGCATCGCCACCAAGTAAAATCGACGACACCAAGACTAAATGTGTCCATAAAAACAGCGTCAAAATAACGCCCGTAAGACTCTGACTTATATCGAGCCAACCACTTAAGTTATATTTATTACGAGTCAACGACATATTTTCTCCCTATTGGGTAGGCGACGCGGTTTACACAATATATGAAAACACTTAATGCTAATGTCGCTCACAAATCCAATAAAAACCGTGCGATAGATCAAAACACCACCTGATAATTCACAAAATGCTAATCTACAGAGTGTAGACCACAATTAGGGAACGAATGGTGTGATAGGTAGTGTCAGCTCACGTCCAATCATGATGTAAGAAAACAAACTCAGTAACCCAATAGTAATCAGGTAGATAATCAAAAACTTGGCTATCTTTCTCACTCCACTACGATTGGCAGTAAAGCCCCATTTCACCGTAACGCGATACAAACCTATCATGGCGTGGATCACGACAGCAGGCAGCAACAGCACATACAACAACCAAGCGTTGGCGTGATATACCCTTTCGGCCGATAGATAGGGGCCTATTTCGGGATTAGTGATCATGGTAAAAATATGTACAGGCGCTAAGAAAAATAGAATAAATCCCGTCGCCAGCTGCCAAAACCAGGCGTGACTGTCTCTATGACTAATACCATGCATATGACGTCTTAGTGCTCGCCACTGACCCAATTGAGCAGGGAAACGTCGCAATGCTACCGCAGCATGGATAATAACGACCAACATAATAAAAATAGAAAAAACTTTGGTCACGACTGGCATACCATGACCCGTCGAACTAAACATGCCTCCCTCAAGAAACTGCACTACATGGTAAAAGGCTTCCTTACCGAGCAAGATGCTCGATTCAAAATGAAGATGAGCCAGTAAAAAACAACCAAGCATTATGCCAGTCGCACTCTGCAGTTTATCGGCCAGAGCAGACC
Source organism: Shewanella mesophila (assembly GCF_019457515.1). Lineage (NCBI taxonomy): Bacteria > Pseudomonadati > Pseudomonadota > Gammaproteobacteria > Alteromonadales > Shewanellaceae > Shewanella > Shewanella mesophila. The sequence continues at coordinate 337,993 of NZ_CP080421.1, read as the reverse complement.
ATGGGCTTCCAAGCGAAGCGTAATGGGTATGATGAGATTGCATGCTTTTTGGATTCATTTTAATTCAGCGCCTAGTGTCGGGATCTACACCATAGCAGTAAGCGAAAACCATAAAATCATCAGGCAAGCAAAGCGTGATATGCCTCACCAATAGCAGTGCAAACATTTGATAAAGATCACAAACAATCGCAAAAATAGAAACGGAGGTAAAGCCAATTTACCAATATTAATCATGTATTTAAATGGTCAATTCAAACAAAACAACTAGCACCAAATTCAAGAGATAACCAGTTGAATCTACAGCTCTATTCAAAAGACTGTAAATATCGATAACAGATCATTCTGCCTTTAGTTGCCGCATGGTTTACAATAACGCCATTAATGACCTAAGAGAGAAGATCCCATGGCCTGGATCCAGATAAAAATCGATACCGATAACCAACATGCCGACCAATTAAGCGACTTGCTCATGGATTTTGGTGCACTGTCTATTACCTATGAAGATGGTAAAGACACGCCTATTTATGAGCCAAGCTTGGGCGAAACCCCACTATGGAGCCACACAGTGTTAACCGCCCTATTTGAAGCCGACTATGATCTGGCTCCTATCGTTGAAATGCTAAAGCTACAACCATACATAGGAGAAGACTTTAGCCACAAAATTGAGCAAGTCGAAGATAAAGACTGGGAACGTGAGTGGATGGACAACTTCCATCCAATCCAATTTGGTCATCGTCTATGGATCTGTCCTAGCTGGCGTGAAGTGCCAGACCCACAAGCGGTCAATGTCATGCTCGATCCAGGGCTTGCCTTTGGTACTGGCACCCACCCAACCACGGCGCTGTGTTTAGAATGGCTAGATGGACTCGATCTTGAAGGCAAAGAAGCGATCGATTTTGGCTGTGGATCAGGCATCCTTGCGGTCGCGGCATTAAAACTTGGCGCCTCAAAAGTGACAGGCATTGATATCGACTATCAAGCTATCGATGCCTCTAAAGCAAATGCCGAACGCAATGGTGTCGCAGATAAACTCGCACTGTTTCTGCCCGAAGATCAACCAGCCGATCTTAAAGCAGAAGTTTTAGTCGCCAATATCTTAGCGGGACCACTTCGAGAACTAGCCCCGCTAATTGCTGAAAAGGTGCAACCGGGTGGTTTGCTCGCGCTTTCAGGTTTACTCAAAGAGCAAGCAGATGAAATTAGTCAACACTATGCCCAGTGGTTTGACATGGACGCGCCCGCTCACAAAGAAGATTGGAGTCGCTTGACAGGCACCCGTAAATAACAGTAAAAGCCAGCGGCCTCAAGGCCGCCACTGACTTCTCAACATGCAAAAGTCAAGTAAAAAAGTTGCTCTCAGGTCATTTATTGACCTTTTCACAGGCTTGAAAAAGGCGTACTATAGCGCCCCTTTGAAGCGCAAGGTGTAATGATAAATGCAGATTGGACCCTATCAACTGAAAAATCAGCTGATCGTGGCTCCTATGGCAGGAGTCACCGACCAACCCTTTCGAAATCTCTGCTTACGCTATGGCGCAGCCTTAGCCGTATCAGAGATGCTTTCATCGAATCCTGATGTTTGGGATACGGATAAAAGCCGTCAGCGCATGGCACACGCTGGTGAAGATGGGATTCGCTCAGTACAGATTGCAGGTGCAGATCCCGATATGATGGCCCATGCCGCCGTTGTCAACGTACAACAAGGCGCACAGATCATCGATATCAATATGGGATGTCCTGCAAAAAAGGTGAATAAGAAGCTGGCTGGATCGGCGCTACTACAGCAACCAGAGCAAGTAAAAGCGATTTTGCAAGCTGTCGTTGCCGCAGTGGATGTCCCAGTTACACTGAAAATTCGCACAGGTTGGGCACCAGAACATCGTAACGGTGTTCATATAGCCCAAATAGCCGAAGATTGTGGCATTGCCTCATTAGCCGTTCACGGTCGCACGAGACAATGCATGTACAAGGGGAATGCTGAGTACGACACAATTGCCGCTATAAAACAGAATGTCTCTATTCCAGTTGTTGCTAACGGAGATATCTGCACCCCAGAAAAAGCACGTTTTGTGCTCGATCATACTGGCGCAGATGCTCTAATGATTGGGAGAGGCGCTCAAGGACGGCCTTGGGTGTTCAGAGAAATCCAACATTACTTGGAAACAGGTAATAAGCTAGCGCCCATTGAAGTGGACGAAATGCGTCAAGTGATGCAGGAACACCTCAAAGACTTATATGCACTGTATGGTGAATACAAAGGTTTACGTATCGCCAGAAAGCATGTTGGATGGTATCTGAGCCAAGAAGCGCAGAGACAACTTAGAGCCGAGTTTAATCGGCTGGAAACTGTTGAAGAACAATGTTCCATATTGGAACGTTATTTTGATGAATTAGTACAGAATTAATAAAGAGCAGAATACGAATGTTTGATCAGACAACTCAACCAGAAGCTCATCAGCTTACCGTAGGCAAAATCGAAACCGCTAACGGAACTATCAAGCCTCAGCTATTACGTGACGCTGTAAAGCGCGCAGTAACTAACTTTTTCGCTCAAATGGACGGCCAAGAAGCTGAAGAAGTTTATGAAATGGTGTTATGTGAAGTTGAAGCACCTCTACTAGATATCATCATGCAACACACTCGTGGCAACCAAACTCGCGCTGCCAACATGCTAGGTATCAACCGTGGTACGCTACGCAAGAAATTGAAAAAATATGGCATGAACTAAGACTCATATCTTAACATGTTGTATTGAAACGGGCTTTCCAGCAATGGAAAGCCCGTTTTGCATTACAGGTTACCGCCAATTCACTCATGCCCCCCTAAAACCAATAAAGCATGACTAGCTGCAAAAGCCTTATTGTTATGATTTGAAGCACTCACCCTATATAGCACCCTAGCTATAATACCAATTAGTCTAAAGGGGAGTTTTATCGCGAAAAGTGTGATTACCCGAGCACTTTACTCAAGTAATCATTGAGACAAACAAAACATACAAATAATATATTGCTTTATCTCAACAAATTAATCTCATGTTATTACTGGAGCCCCACATGTCTCAAGCGAAAGAACGCCTACTTGCCTCTCGCGTTGGTGAAATTGTTGCCAACGATTTTCGCAGTGCCCACCTATTTAGCCAGTACGGTATCGATTTTTGCTGTGGCGGGGGAATATCACTAGAACGCGCGATTAAACGTTTTGATGCCGATGAAGCACGGCTTGTTGAAGCATTAATGCAACTAGATGCTCAAGGCGAAAAACAGCAAGGATTAGATCAGTTACCAATACCAGATTTACTAAACTACATAGAAGCGACCCATCACAGCTTCGTTAGAGAAAAAGCACCACTATTAATTGAATATAGCCAAAAGATGGTCCGTGCTCATGGTGAAAGCCATGATGAAATAAACCCATTAGCCGGCTGGATCCGCGTATTAGTGGAGGATTTAATGCCCCATCTAATGAAAGAGGAACAGATACTGTTCCCGGCGATTCTAGGACTATACAATCAAGTTGAAATGCAAAATTGTTTCGGCCATATCGGTAATCCTATTGACGCCATGCTGTATGAACATGATGATGCATTACAGATTTTAGAAAAAATCCGCGAAATCACTAATGACTTCCAACCGCCAGCGCATGCCTGCACCACATGGCGTGTCTGTTATGCCACCCTAGCAGAGTTTGAGACCGACCTAAAGCAACACATATACTTAGAAAACAATCTGCTATTTCCTCAGGCACTTACACTAACGCAGTGATATTCATTAGCAAAAATCGGTACTAAGAAATTAAAATCCCATCAGCAAATAGCCGCCAGTTGCGGCTATGGCAACGCCGACAACACGGGTAACCGGCAGTTTTGCTGTGATATTTTGCATGATAACACCCAGTGCTACCCCGCAAATATGGATCAACGCAGTACCAGATAAGAACCCTAATGCATAAAGCACTGGGCTAGCCAGAGCGGGCATTTCGGCCCCATGGGCATGGCCATGAAAAATAGCAAAAAGCCCGACAAAAGCCATCGCGGCCAAGGTCGGAATTCGCTTCTCTAAAGCGATAGCACCGCCTAACAACAACACAGACAAAGCAATGCCTATTTCGACAAAAGGCACCTCAATCGCAAACAGTCCAAGCACGCCACCGACCAGCATAAATGCCATAAAAGCTAGGGGCACCCGCCAGATAGCCTTACCCCCAAGTTGAGTACTCAACAAGCCAACGCTCAACATGGCAAGTAGATGATCAAAACCTAATACTGGGTGATTAAGTCCTGTGATGAAGCCAGCACCACTCGTTATACCGTGGGCGAAAACGGGACTGGTCCAGCAAAGCAACGCTAACGCTATGGCTCTTTTAAACATCTGTAGGTCTCATTCCTTGAAATTGAAAATGTAACAATAAGATATAAATGAAAGTTTGACTGTGATACTGAACAAGAAATGAGTGACTAAAGATAAGCTTGGTCAATGCTTAACTGATCTGAACTCTGATTGGGAGGTGGAACACCTCTAGATAACTTAACCTCTGCGCAGTTATTTCAACTCAAAGGTATAAGTTCATACACTAAAAATAGAGGGTTAATACGAAGTTTGAGCAACTCAATTATCCCTAGTTTAAGTTCTTTCTATTACCATTAAACTAACCATGGGACAGTTAAGCTTATACGAGGTGCAATAACTCACTCAATTGACACACTTGCAAGTGAGGTAATACGCCATTACCAAAAGATTGCGGCTCTCTATCGACGGCAGGATTTAACCAAACCGTCTGACATCCAGCTTTTCTGGCGCCTTGCACATCTGCCTTATAGCTATCACCGACATGTAATAATTGCTCTGGGGATAGAGCTAAACGGCTGGCTGCCTGATAAAACATATCAGGATAGGGTTTCATGCGAATGCCGTTGCCAGGGTGCAACACAAATTCAAACACCTCACCTAAACCAATACGCTTTGCATCGACGTTACCATTGGTGATCCCAATTAGACGATATCGCTGTGCCAGTTGATGCAAAATAACCAAGTTCTCATCACTCACCGAGACATCTGAGCGATATTTTAAAAAATGGCTAAGTCCATCGTGAGCCCCTTGCTCCGCTTCGGCTTTAGAATAGCCAAGTTGCTGTAAGCCATAGGCTAAGGTGACTAATCTCGCGGCGCTGGTATCGTGAGCAAGCTCGGGTTGCAACTTCACCACTTGTTTTTTCACCGTAAACCACTGCTCGCTTTGCCATTGAATGGATTTGGGATAATGCTTGGCCAAAAATACAATTAACTGCTGCTCTGCATTGATAATAATCGGCCGATTATCGTAGAGCGTATCGTCGAGATCGAAACTAATTACACTAAAAGGACGGGGACGAATCGAGACATTAATCATTGCCACCTCGCTTTTTTGCTCTCGGGTGAGCACCATCATACACTTTAGCTAAATGTTGAAAATCGAGACTGGTATACACTTGGGTCGTGGATAAATTTGCATGACCTAATAGTTCTTGCACGGCACGTAAATCGGCACTCGATTCCAGCATATGAGTCGCAAATGAGTGTCTTAACTTATGCGGATGGACATGCATGCTTAAACCTTGTTCTTGCCCCCACTTATTTAAACGTGCCTGAATCGAGCGGTGAGCAAGGCGTTTACCTTTCGCAGTCACAAACAAGGCATCATCTTCACAGGGCAAAGTTAACCGAATAGACAACCATAACGCTATCGCTTCTATCGCCATACGCCCAATCGGAACAATTCGCTCCTTACTGCCTTTGCCCATCACCTTAACTTGCTGTTCATTGTGGTCAATATCTGAGGTATTTAGCGCGGCGAGCTCAGCGAGTCGTAACCCTGATGAATAAAACAACTCCATTATTGCTTTGTCTCGCATCGCTAACGGCGAGTCATCATCAATGGTAAGCAAGTGAGTAACCGAATCAAGATCCATATTCTTCGGTAGTGGTTTACCCTGCTTTGGCGCATTTAAGCTTGCCGATGGATCAAGAGTTACTAGCGATTCTTGCAGCAGATAATAAAAAAATTGCCTGATGGCCGATAAGCACAGCGCGATTGAACGTGCTCCAAGGCCTTGGCGATGTAGCTTATTAAGCACCGCTTGCAGCTCTTCAGCAGTGACTTGATGCCAACCCATATCAGCTGGCAACAGTTTTTCCACACGCTGTAGCTCAAAGCAGTAATTACGAACGGTATGAGGGGAAAGTTGGCGCTCAGAAGCAAGATAAGTTTCAAAGCGCGCAAGCCAATGTACTGATGTCATCGGATCAAAGCTTTGGCAGCAGGTGATCGAGTAACTGTTTCAGCTGGTCTAACAACAGGTTGTCCATATCGGGATGAAAATGCATAGGATCGGCACTGGCGATAGCAAAAATTACTTGTCCGCATTGCTCCGACAAACGAGAGAGAGCAACAGATCCGACATCACAACCAAATAGGCGCTTCGACTCATTTTGAGTCAAACGACCGAAATAGTATCCCTGCTTTAAGCGCTCACTCCAGATATGGGATAGATCGCTATCAATATCATGCACTGTGATTAAGCGAACATGGGTAAATTGGAATTTCTCTTTTAATTCAACAGATAACAGCTGCCTTAGTTCACCTAGATCTTCTGCCTGCAACAGCTTAAGAGACAAAGCAGTATTAAACATGAAGATTTTTTCGTTACGTGATGCCATCGATAACAAAGAAGTGATCTCCTCTTCAAGCTGGGCAACTTTACCTCTTAGCATCTCCTGTTTACGTTCAACAAGAGACACTGCGCCACGCTCAGCATGGGGAATACGCATCGCCAGCAATAACTCTGGATAACGGCTAAAGAAATCTGGATTATCGAGCAGATATTCACGGATCAATATCTCATCGAAAGGTAATTCCGTTTTTTTATTCATGGCATCATTCATTGCTATATCTGTCCATCGTAAACATGTTCCGCTGGTCCCGTCATCCATAAAGGCTTGCCCTCACCTTCCCAGTTAATGGTAAGGGTTCCACCAGGCAGATCGACTCTCACGCGACGATCTAATTTTCCTTGTAACTGTCCAACAACCGCAGCGGCACATGCACCACTACCACAAGCTAAGGTTTCGGCGGCGCCACGCTCGTAAACTCGCAGTTTGACATGACCACTATTGATAATCTGCATAAAGCCCACGTTTACCCCTTTGGGAAAACGCTCATGGTTAGTGAGCAATGCACCTATCGTCTCCACCTCTGCGCTATCGACATCTTCAACATCGAGTACACAATGGGGATTCCCCATAGAAACCGCACCACACAAGAACGTCTGAATACCGCTGTCGTGCTCGGTTTGTAGCAAATAGGTTTTTTCTGCCTTTTTGGCACTAAATGGGATGCGGTTTGGCTCTAGAATAGGTACGCCCATATTAACGGTAACATTTCCGTCACGCTCTAATCGTAAGGTCATTTTACCAGAAGAGGTGCTAACCTTAATTTTTTGCTTATTAGTCAGACCTTTCGTTCTAACGAACTGCGCAAAACAACGCGCACCATTACCGCACTGCTCAACTTCACTACCATCGGCATTAAAAATACGATAATGGAAATCTAGCTCGGGATCATAGGGGGGCTCCACCAATAATAGCTGGTCAAAACCTACGCCAAAGTTTCGATCAGCCAAGCGCTTTATCTGCTCAGGCGAAAAATAGACGTTTTGGGTCACGCCATCGACCACCATAAAGTCGTTGCCTAAACCATGCATTTTGGTGAATAGGATCAAAAGAGTTTTCCTTAAAATAACGAGCTAACTAACTTTCACTTCTCCCAGTTTACGGGAGCAGTTGTTCACCTTGCCACAGTTGCGATACTTTTTCTCGCTCTCTCACCAAATAATGCTTATCGCCATCAACCATGACCTCAGCTACACGTGGGCGAGAGTTATAGTTCGATGACATGGTAAAACCATAAGCCCCTGATGAACGCACGGCAAGCAGATCATCGGCTTGCAGATTCAACATGCGATCTTTACCGAGAAAATCACCGGTCTCGCACACAGGGCCGACAATATCATAGTTGAGAGCGACACCTTCTCTTGGCTTTACCGGAATGATATTTTGCCAAGCGCTATAGAGTGAAGGCCTTATTAAATCATTCATCGCACCATCAACTAAGGCAAAGTTTTTGTCGCTATTTTCTTTTAAATAAAGTACTTGAGTAACGAAAATGCCAGCATTGGCCGCAATAGCGCGTCCAGGTTCGAAGATAAGCTTGAGATCTCGACCTTGTATCTTATCAAGCAGAGCGGCGGCGTAATCGCTAGGCTCTGGCGGCTGCTCATCATCATAAGTCACCCCTAAACCTCCGCCTACATCGAGATGAGAAATGATAACCCCTTGCTCAGCAAGGCGATCGATAAGTCCTAACATCCTTTCCATTGCATCAAGAAAAGGTTGAATTTCAGTCAACTGAGAGCCGATATGACAATCTGCGCCTTTGACCTCAAGTCCTGGTAATTGATGCGCACGCACAAAGATCCGCTCGGCATCTTCCATCGCGATACCAAACTTGTTCTCTTTTAACCCTGTTGAAATATAGGGATGAGTGCCAGCATCGACATCGGGGTTAACACGCAGTGAAACGGGCGCAATCTTACCCAGTCGCAATGCAACAAGATTAAGCTGTTCTAACTCTGCAGCAGACTCAACATTAAAGCAGTAGATACCAAGCTTAAGTGCCATTTCCATCTCTGCGACGGTTTTACCCACCCCAGAGAAGACGACCTTATTTGGATCGCCACCGGCTTCAATCACTCTGGCTAACTCTCCGCCAGACACGATATCGAAACCACTTCCAAGACGCGCTAATACATTTAAAACCGCTAAGTTTGAGTTAGCTTTAACTGCGTAACAAATAAGATGTGGATGATTAGCCACCGCTTGATCGAATGCATGCCAATGACGCTCTAACGTAGCGCGAGAATAAATATACAGTGGCGTATCATAGCGATGGGCCAGTTCAGCAACGGGACACTGTTCAGCATAAAGCTCATTGTTTTTATAGAGAAAGTAATCCACTGCGTTAATCCTTCTTCTGTGTTGTCGTCGCTGGTTCTACAGGCTTATTTTGTTGCTGTGAGGATTGATTATCTTGCACCTCTGGCGCCTTGTACAACGGCCCTTTTTGACCACAAGCCACCATGGACAAACCACCCAGCAGCACTAGTGAAATCAGCTTCATATTTCTCAACATCAGACATTCCGGAATTTATGGGACAATAAGCGACGAGGTTAATGCGCCACAGTTTATCTATCGATTAGAGCTTTTATATACCTAAACCATCTTTATCAGATGCATGATTAACTCACACAAAATACGTTATTTTTAGCAAAACAGCATAAAAAACCACAAAAACCGCTAAAAAACGATGTTTTATCACCTCAACTACCTAAGCATAACTCAAAATAATAAGAGAAAAACTTAGACCCAGACAGCGATATAAGCCAACAGACTGGCTTAGGTATACGGCCTCTGATGTTTGCAGAGATAGCACTAAAACGTCAAGCAGATATCAGCCAAATATTCATCAATATGAATATTTTTATCAGTTATGGCCGAATGTGTTAAAAATCTATGGAGCATCAAGAGTGCCGTTGCTACTATATTGACTCTGAAAACCACTCCATTGAAGGATCTTTGCCATGGCAATGACTGACTCCGAGTACCATAAGCTCGCTGATGAAATGTTTACAGCGATAGAAGATGCCATAGAAAATGCTATCGATGAACAAGACGCCGACATTGATATCGATGCCTCTGGAAATGTATTACAGCTCGAATTTCAGGATCGCTCTAAAATAGTCATTAATAAGCAGGAACCATTGCATCAAATCTGGGTTGCCACTCAATTTGGTGGATATCATTTTTCCTATGTTGATGAGCAGTGGCTTGATGAACGCAGTGATGCTGGTGAATTCATGCCGTTTGTGATTGAGTCGATTCGACGCCAAGGCGGTATCAACCTCAAGCTCTAATCAGCTTGAGTGAATAAGCGGTGTGCCACTCGCTCAAAGCGAAAGAAGCGCACCGCTAAAACTCTACGGCAGCCTCATCAACATTGACCCCAAACGGTAGCGCTGTGAGTCGGCCATCTATTCGGACTAATCTAAAAAACTGCGGTAAATTAAAACGCTCTTTCTCAATATATGACTCAGCGAAAGCATGATGATGGCTAACCTGACTGACTAACTCATCCAAGTTACTTCCTGGTTGAATATAATGATTAATGCCATTTTCCTCATCCAGAACAAACACATCTATTCCCTCTTTACCTTGACGTAAGAAATATTGAATCGCTCCAATAGCCGCGTACTCTTGGATCACTTCAGGGATCTTGCTAAAAGGTTCATTACCTAAATTGGGGCGGGGTAACTCTAGCATTCGTCGCTTAGATAATTTCTGATAAAAAGCCTTGGAGTCACTCAGGTCCTGATAAACCATTCCTTTCGAATTGAAGAAAAGACCATACTTTATCTCTCCTACCTGCAGAGGATGCACCATTGTAGATGAACTTTGAGCCTTGGTACTGAGCAATCGAGCTCGACGTACCAACTGAGTTACTGCACGTTCAAATTGACTAGCTAGGCGAGTAGAGCAGCTGACCACTCCCACTTCAACGTCATCAGTCGCTCTTTGCATTCCAGGGGTAATATAAACTAACGCATCGAGAATCGCTTGCTTGCCATCAAATCGATGACAGTGCCATTCGCCCCAACTATTTTGGCTAATTACATCCAATGATTGCAGCATATTGATATTATCTCGGCCAAGCGCAAAGATATTGGCATTCATATAATCCACCATAATCTCCTGTCCCCGCCAACTCACCGTTGGGTCACTATTAAAGTTGATCAAAAAAATCATTCTCTTAAAGTGCCAAGGCTTACACAGATCCAACTTTGAAGCTCGCCAATCACCTTCCTTCAACATGTTTGGCAAACGTCTGGCGGCTTTAGTCAGTTGTTTGCTATGCCAATGATTACCACCAAAGTCATACCATTTAGTATTTATAGTAGATACACCATTTAAGGTCGCCCAAATAAGTAACTTAGCTTTACTATGCGAGTGATAAACAGCACGATTACCCATAAAGTTTTTGGATTCAGGAGGACAACGATAGAGATAGAACTCTTGAGTATTATGGCTATAAATGACGGTCAAATATGGCTCAGCAATTGAACCACTCCAAAGCCGATTCAAGCGAATGATCTGCTCATTATTATCGCTAAAGTAAGTATGAAGCTTACGAGTTAACAACCCAAGTTCAGAGATTTTTAGGCTCTCGCTGAGTTTATTTTCTGACGCAAAACGCAGTAGTGTTTGATAACTGCCAAGCATCAGTTCATTAAGTTGTTCGTTAAACCACTGTAACTGACCACAATGCCAGGTAGCACATTGATCTAACGTACTCAGTAGTACGTCTGACCAACCCCAGCTATCAACTAAATATTGTAATTTAAAATAGCGCCAGTCTTTTGGATGATCTGCAACCGTAAGTCTAATACCACATTTAAGATAGAAACAGCGACGTACAATCTCCAACCGGCGTTTATCATTTTTATGATTTAAATAGCGTTCAATCGATTGATAAAGCAAAAAATACGCATCATTAAATGCAGAGAAATCGCCAGCAATAGTATTTTTCCATACCTGATTGGTCACGAGCTCAGTATCAGGATAATCACTGGCATAAGCTTCGAGCAGCATAACCTTCAGCAGTGCCTTATGAGGTTTATCGAGTCCTTTGTAAAGTTGCCACAATGACGCACCAAAGTACTCACTGGCAGGTAAATTTCTCACATCGCCTAAAAATATATGGCTATCTGGCGTCGAAGCATCTGGCCACCATGCAACAGGCTTCCCACCTAAACAGATATGACTACGATAAAACTCCTCAAGCAATAACCAATGCTGAGCACTGCCACTGTTCTCACAGTCCATTGCAGCCCCAAGATTATCCTCATTTTTATTGGCAACTAAAAACTGTTTTGGGTGAACCAGATAGATATTCACTTCCAGTTGATGCTTTGCGAACCAGGTGGTCAGCAGCGCAGATTTTTGCTGCAGAGAAAGTCGTTCATCGTTAGATAGAGTAGGATCATATACAACCCAAACGTCAATATCGCTTTTTGGATTTTGACCAAAAGTGGCGGTACTCCCCATAGAGTAAATACCATAAATAGCATTTTGCTGAATGTGCTCGACGCTAGGCTCAGCCAAACCTAAGGTATTACAAGCCTCTATCGCTTTGTCTGCAGGAAAGTAAGTTGCAACCCCTGAAGGCGTCATAGGCCCATTATAGCCAGGGTATCCAGAGCGGTGGTAATGAAATAATAATGGAATCAAATAGAAAAGGTTACGTTGTAAAGGCGTAAGCATTGCTAAGGCCCGAGCAAAACGGACCTGATTTAAGCGATCGGCAGTTTCGATAAAATGCTCTTGCTCACTCAACGTGTTAACACCTAATCCCAATTAACTGTCTTTTAATATGCTAAACAGTTAATTGAAAAACCGCAAGCAAGTGAGACTTAGATCACATTTTTTATTTGTGTTGGTTTTTTGATAAATGGGTATACGTCAAAGAATCAACAGTGGTTTCTTACATAAGCTTGAAACCAATGTTAGCATTAGCGCAACTATGGCCATTGATGGAATATAGAGCATGTCTCAAAACGTCATTCGTATCGCTACACGAAAAAGTCCACTCGCAATGTGGCAAGCAGAATTTGTAAAAGCAGAACTAGAAAAGATTCATCCCGGATTAGTCGTTGAACTACTTCCAATGAGCACTAAAGGTGATGTCATCCTAGACACACCATTAGCCAAAGTCGGCGGTAAAGGCTTATTCGTAAAAGAACTTGAAGTTGCCATGCTTGAAGATTTGGCAGATATTGCGGTTCACTCAATGAAGGATGTTCCCGTTGATTTCCCTGAAGGCCTAGGCCTACAAGTGATTTGTGAGCGTGAAGACCCACGAGATGCATTTGTATCAAATACATACAAAACAATTAGTGAGTTACCGCAAGGTGCGATTGTAGGAACCTCTAGTTTACGTCGTCAATGCCAAATTAGAGCCGCACGACCGGACTTAGAAATCCGCGACCTACGCGGTAATGTTGGTACCCGCCTAGCTAAACTAGACGCTGGTAACTATGACGCGATTATTCTCGCGGCAGCAGGGCTTAAACGCCTCAAACTTGAGGCGCGGATAGCCAGCTTTATCTCTGCCGAAGAGTCATTACCTGCCAATGGACAAGGCGCTGTTGGTATCGAGTGCCGCACTAATGATGAACGTGTTAAAGCACTACTTGCTCCACTCGAACATCTCGAAACCCGTTACAGAGTTATCGCTGAGCGTGCGATGAATACGCGTTTAGAAGGTGGTTGCCAAGTACCGATCGGTGCATATGCCGAAATCTCAGGTGATACGTTAACACTACGCGGATTAGTGGGCAATCCAGATGGTAGCCAGATCATCGAAGGTACTACGACTGGCGCCAAAACTGATGCTGAAGCCTTAGGCATCGCATTGGCTGAAGATTTACTGTCTAAAGGCGCTAAGGAGATCTTAGACGCTGTATACGCTAAGTAAATAGCATGAAAGTGTTACTGACGCGCCCCGAGGGGCGCAATCAGTCAATGTGCGATGCATTGAACGACAGACACATACCCTTTATCGTCACGCCGTTACTTGAAGTTGTCGCTACCGAAGACATTGACAACAAGGACGCTATAGCTGCGTTTAATCACGCACACATCATTATATTTATTAGTACCAATGCGGTTGAATACGCAGCAAAAGCCCTGAATAATCACTTCCCAACCTCAGCAAAATATTATGCAGTAGGTAAAGCAACCTACTTAGCTCTATATGCATTAGGGATTGAGGCAATGGAAGCACCTGCTGAATGTCAGCAGACCGAAGGCCTACTCACATTGCCCTCGCTACAACATCTTGATGGACAAAACCTTACCATAGTTCGAGGTGTCGGAGGACGCGAAACCCTTGCGCAACAACTCACCGCAAGAGGCGCGAATGTGAGCTATTGGCAAGTATATCAACGCGCATGCCCAGCCTTAGATGAGACAATTGCACTAACTTGGCAACAACAACATGTTGATACGATTGTCGTCACCAGTGGCGAAGTGCTCTCTAATCTACTAACACTTGTACCTAAAGAACTATTTGCTTGGCTGCACGCTTGTCATATTATAGTGCCTAGCTCTCGTGTACATGAACAAGCGATACAAGCGGGCTTTACACAAGTAACGAATGCTCTAGCAGCTAATAGCAATGCAGTACTTATAGCTTTAGGTTTATCTAAGTAAACCTTTCAACCTCCTGCATAGCTAAGTAGTCTTACGTTTTCAAGGAATCTGTTGAATGGATAATAATACGCAACAAAGCAAAGCGGTAGCACCAACATCTAAAATTAGTGACACCGTAGATGCGAACTTTGCAGAGGCCTCTGCACCTTCTCCATCAACAGAGACACCCCAAGATAGTAAGCTGTCTAAGGGCGTTTCTTGGGGCTTCCTGTTTAACCTCATTTTCATTCTGTTATTACTGTTTGCTACTTCTGCTGGCGGATTCTATCTATACCAAGAACTCACCGTTCAGAAAGAAAGATCGGCCGAGCTATCCAAACAACTGCAACAACGTCTTGATGATCCTTTAGCTCGTATTACTCATTTGGAGCAGCAACAGCGTTCAGTAGAACGTGATGTTGCAAATAAACTGACTCACGTTTCTGAATCACAGAATCAATTGCAAGAGCAAGTCAACAAGCTAGCTCAACAAAATCCCAACCATTGGATGGCAGAAGAAGCTAAATACTTGGTCAGAATGGCAGGGAGTAAATTGTGGTTAGAAAAAGATCCTCAAACGGCACTTAGCTTACTAGAGGCTGCAGATGACCGTATCGAGACAATGAAAGATCCCTCATTGATCCCGCTTCGTAAAGCACTTGCAAAAGATATGACCGAAGTTGCTGCAATTAAAACCACCGATGTTGCAGGTACGGTACTGACTTTGGATAGTATGATAGAGAGTCTGCAACAGCTTAAACTAAATCGAAGCAAATCAGATGTCACTACAACCGATGACTCCCTAGCAATGACAGATTCAATCGAAGATTGGCAAAGCAATTTAGCTAAGTCGTGGCAGGCACTCATTGAAGAGTTTGTGGTGATTCGTAAACGCACTACCGATCACGCCCCTCTTCTGGCACCCGATCAACAATGGTACCTAGTCGAAAATATCCGCAACAAACTCTTGCAGGCTCAATTGGCACTTTTCCGTCAAGATCAGGTTAACTATCGCCAGTCTATTACCTTGGCAAGAAAATGGATTTATCAGTATTTCGACCTATCTGATAGTAAAACGGAACAAACTGTAGCGGCCTTAGATGCCTTGGTGACCCTAGAGCTTCAATCGCCTAGCATCAAGCAATTTTCGGCAACGCCACTGCTACAACAACTAGTTACACACGGAAGTCTTATTAGCGAGCAGGAGAAGCCACTATGATTAAGGCGTTGATCTATCTTGCTATCATTCTCGTTGGTCTGATCATCAGTCCTTATCTTTCAGGGCTAAACGGTTACCTTTATATAGCAATAGGTGATCAAGAGTTAGAGACTAGCCTGATTTTTGCTCTATTTGCTGCGATCTTATTTTATGCAGTACTTGTTTGTCTCGAAGCGCTAGTCGTTTGGGCTCTCAACCTAATATTAAGCAGTCGCTTGCTTCCTGAAAAATGGCGACGTAAAAAGGCAAGAAAACACACCTTACATGGCGCGCTGGCCTTAGCAGAAGAAGATTGGGCTGAAGCGGAAAAAGCGATGGCGAAAGGCGCGAATAAGGGGGAAATTCCCGCTCTTAATTTATTAGCAGCAGCCCGAGCTGCACAGCATCAAAACAACACCACAGCTCGCGACAACTACCTCTTACAGGCAGAGCAAGATCCTCAAGCCACCACAGCTGTGCAAACGACTCGACTCAGATACCTATTGCAACAAGGGGAATTAGAACAGGCGCGGGCTATTTTGGATCAGATCAATCCGACAAGTAAGAGTAAAAGGCCATTATTACGCCTTGCTATCGAGCTTTATCAAGCTCAAAAAGATTGGAATGCACTTAAGTTACTCTTACCCATAGCCAATAAACGCAGCATTCTCACTCAAGACGAATTTGCTGACTTAAATGATGCAACCAATCGAGCACTCTTAGCTTCAGCGGCTGATAAAAATGAACAGGAATTGGAAAAGGTGTGGCATTGGTTAAGTAGAACTGAGCGCAAGCAGCCCTCTTTCATCGCACAATATGCAATTGGTATTGCAGCATTCGACCGAAAAAATGAAGCCATTAAGATATTATTTAAGGCGCTAAAAAACACACCAAACCAAGATATTTTTGCTGCAATAGCCAAAGTCCTCTCTGCAGCCGATCTCGATGCCAGAAAACATATTTTCGATCTTGAGAAAAAATATGCCGATGATGCCAATTACCAAGCTTGTATTGCTAGCCTATACGATCAAAGTAAAGAGTACAGAGAGTCTCACAAATGGTGGCAAAAAGTTTGCGGTCAAACGCCGTCAAAGCAGGCATGGCTAGCCTTGGCTGAGGCACAAGAACATCTTGGCGATCAGAACTCTGCATTACAAAGTTACCGTAAAGCGGCAATTTTTTGACGCTTTTTTATACTTTTTTTGACTAATAAACCACCTTCACTGGTGGTTTATTACTTAAGCATTCTCTCATTTAATTACTAGTTTAAGATAAACTTCATTAAAACAAACTATTACCCACCTCCGCTAAAAAACTCTCTTTTAGGTCACTTTTCTTACCAATTCCACCGCATTTGACTCTAAATCAAAGCCAACCACACTTACTACAGACAAATAAACAAATAGGCTAATTGGCTAGAGTGTAACTAGTGTAATAGCGCTCTAGATCTACCCTAAGTAAAGCGAGAAATGATTATGGGTGCATCAATCACAACACAGGACGCGGTAGTTGTTAATCTTGTCGGTCAACTCAAGGTTAAAGATGAACAGGGAAATATCAGAGATGTCAAAATTGGCGACGTTATCCGATCTGGTGAACAGCTGATTTTTTCCCCACAAGCTAAATTCAACTTAGAGTATGAAGATGGCACATTAACAACTCAGGCAAATCTACTTGAGCAAACTCCATCTCAAGAAACAGCCAGCAATTCAGGCGATACCGATTCGGCAAATCAGCTAACTGATGTGCCCGTTGCTCTCGATCCCGAAATTGCAGCGTTACAAGCGCAAATTCTAGCTGGAGATGATCCAACTCAAGGATTACCAGAAACCGCGGCTGGTGCTGGTACCGCTGGTAACGAAGGCGGCTCTGACTTTGTCACCTTAGGGCGTACTGGAGATGAGACTCTCGCAGGCGCGGGTTGGGACACGGCTGGTTTTACTCTAGCGGCAGATACCCCACCAGAAACAGTAATTATACCGGAACAAACGTTCGCGGCACCGACATTGACCTCTGCAAGCTTTTCCATTTTTGAAGCGAACCTCCCACAAGGTAGCGATCCATCGTCATTATTGACGAAACTCGCAGCAAACATTCAGGCGAATGCAGAAGCTGGTATCGCCAGCCTAACGATCAATGGAATCGATATTATCAACAATGGCCAATTTGCAGGCCCCATCGTTATTAATACCGAAAATGGCGTGTTGACCATTACCGGATTTGACAGTTCAACAGGTCAGTTTGTCTATGATTACACGCTCAATTCGAGTGTCGATCATAGTGCTAGTGACCAACTGCAATTTGTATTCAATATCGAATTGGTTGACGGTGCAGGTAATGTGGCCAACGGTAGCATTACCGTTAATGTTATTGACGACCAGCCCGAAGGTTTCGCCGACACCAACAGTGTAACAGAAGATAGTCCGGCACAAATTGCAGGAAATTTACTGGCTAATGACACCTTAGGTGCCGATTCGGCAGAAGTTACCGCAATCACTAACGCACAAGGCACATCTGTCGCCGTTTCAACATCGAATACCATTCAAGGTGAATTCGGTTTACTAACGATTTTTACCGATGGTAGCTATACCTATCAGCTAAACAATGACTCTTCTGATGTCCAGTCATTAGCCTTAGGTGAGCAAGTCATTGAAAGCTTTAACTACCTACTAACCGACAATGACGGCGACTCAGTACTAGTTCCACTAACGATCACTATTACTGGCACTAATGATATCCCCATCATCACACCGCCATCAGGCGGAGAAGGAAATCAAGATTATGATGCAGGAACAGTTATCGAAGCGGGTAATGAAGATGATGGAACTGTTGTGTCAGGTATCGCAACAGTTAGCGGAATCCTAGAAGCCACAGATGCCGATATCGGCGCAGTGCTAAGCTGGAGCTTCACGCCTGAAATCACTAACACCACCGACTATGGTATCTTTAGTATTAATGCCGATACTGGAGAGTGGATCTACACCTTAGATAATGCCTTAGCCGACAGCTTAGCTGAAGGTCAGAGCGCCGAAGAAACCTTCTTAGTCACCGTCACCGATGAATTCGGGGCTACCGATACGCAAGTGGTGACAATTACCATTCAAGGCACTAACGACAGTCCAATCTTATTCCTTGATGAAAGTGACAGTGCTAGCGGCACTGTGATTGAGGCAGGTAATGCCGATAATGGAAACGTAATTAACGGTGTGAACAGCATCTCCGGTACCTTGTCGGTCAGTGATGTCGATGTCAAAGTCAGTGGTGACCCCAGCTGGAGCTTCGCACCAGAAGTAACTAACTCCACTAACTACGGTACCTTCAGTATTGATGCCAATACTGGGGAGTGGACCTACACCTTAGATAATGCCTTAGCCAACAGTTTGGCTGAAGGTCAGAGCGCCGTAGAAACATTCTTAGTCACCGTAACCGATGAATTCGGGGCTATCGATACGCAAGTGGTGACAATTACCATTCAAGGCACCAACGATGCGCCAGAAACCTATGACCTCGTCGCCTCTGGCCCGGAAGATACCAGCGTTGTTATACCTGAATTAAGCGGTAGTGACCTCGATGGTTCAGTGGTCAGCTTTGTAATTGATAGCTTACCTGATAACGGCATACTCATGCTTAACGGCGAAGCCGTTACCTTAGGCATGACTATTTTGGTTGCAGATGCCAATGTAATCACCTTTATCCCTAATGAAGATTGGAATGGCCAAACCACCTTTACCTATCATGCTATCGACAACGATGGTTTAGCCGACAGTACACCAGCTACCGTGACCATTACTGTAACCCCAGTTAACGATGGGCCTTTTGCTGAAGATGACAGCTTCAGTATTAATGAAGGCGCCTTAGCGCAAGGGAATGTTATTACCCATAACGATGGCGATAATCTGGTCGACAGCGATGGCGGCGACGGCGGAACACTCGTTGTCACCGAAGTGAATGGCATTGCGCTTGTCTTTGACGTTGACGGATGGAGTCAAGACTTCACGATTGATGGCGGTACCTTGCGCATCAAAGCAGACGGTACCTTTGAATATCAACACGATGGCTCGGATCCTACTCAAACACCGCCAAGTTTTGAGTACACCTTAAGCGATGGCACCGATACTGATACCGCTACCGTGACCATTACCGTAACCCCAGTTAACGATGGGCCTTTTGCTGAAGATGACAGCTTCAGTATTAATGAAGGCGCCTTAGCGCAAGGGAATGTTATTACCCATAACGATGGCGATAATTTGGTCGACAGCGATGGCGGCGACGGCGGAACACTCGTTGTCACCGAAGTGAATGGCATTGCGCTTGTCTTTGACGTTGACGGATGGAGTCAAGACTTCACGATTGATGGCGGTACCTTGCGCATCAAAGCAGACGGTACCTTTGAATATCAACACGATGGCTCGGACCCTACTCAAACACCGCCAAGTTTTGAGTACACCTTAAGCGATGGCACCGATACTGATACCGCTACCGTGACCATTACCGTAACCCCAGTTAACGATGGGCCTTTTGCTGAAGATGACAGCTTCAGTATTAATGAAGGCGCCTTAGCGCAAGGGAATGTTATTACCCATAACGATGGCGATAATTTGGTCGACAGCGATGGCGGCGACGGCGGAACACTCGTTGTCACCGAAGTGAATGGCATTGCGCTTGTCTTTGACGTTGACGGATGGAGTCAAGACTTCACGATTGATGGCGGTACCTTGCGCATCAAAGCAGACGGTACCTTTGAATATCAACACGATGGCTCGGACCCTACTCAAACACCGCCAAGTTTTGAGTACACCTTAAGCGATGGCACCGATACTGATACCGCTACCGTGACCATTACCGTAACCCCAGTTAACGATGGGCCTTTTGCTGAAGATGACAGCTTCAGTATTAATGAAGGCGCCTTAGCGCAAGGGAATGTTATTACCCATAACGATGGCGATAATTTGGTCGACAGCGATGGCGGCGACGGCGGAACACTCGTTGTCACCGAAGTGAATGGCATTGCGCTTGTCTTTGACGTTGACGGATGGAGTCAAGACTTCACGATTGATGGCGGTACCTTGCGCATCAAAGCAGACGGTACCTTTGAATATCAACACGATGGCTCGGACCCTACTCAAACACCGCCAAGTTTTGAGTACACCTTAAGCGATGGCACCGATACTGATACCGCTACCGTGACCATTACCGTAACCCCAGTTAACGATGGGCCTTTTGCTGAAGATGACAGCTTCAGTATTAATGAAGGCGCCTTAGCGCAAGGGAATGTTATTACCCATAACGATGGCGATAATTTGGTCGACAGCGATGGCGGCGACGGCGGAACACTCGTTGTCACCGAAGTGAATGGCATTGCGCTTGTCTTTGACGTTGACGGATGGAGTCAAGACTTCACGATTGATGGCGGTACCTTGCGCATCAAAGCAGACGGTACCTTTGAATATCAACACGATGGCTCGGACCCTACTCAAACACCGCCAAGTTTTGAGTACACCTTAAGCGATGGCACCGATACTGATACCGCTACCGTGACCATTACCGTAACCCCAGTTAACGATGGGCCTTTTGCTGAAGATGACAGCTTCAGTATTAATGAAGGCGCCTTAGCGCAAGGGAATGTTATTACCCATAACGATGGCGATAATTTGGTCGACAGCGATGGCGGCGACGGCGGAACACTCGTTGTCACCGAAGTGAATGGCATTGCGCTTGTCTTTGACGTTGACGGATGGAGTCAAGACTTCACGATTGATGGCGGTACCTTGCGCATCAAAGCAGACGGTACCTTTGAATATCAACACGATGGCTCGGACCCTACTCAAACACCGCCAAGTTTTGAGTACACCTTAAGCGATGGCACCGATACTGATACCGCTACCGTGACCATTACCGTAACCCCAGTTAACGATGGGCCTTTTGCTGAAGATGACAGCTTCAGTATTAATGAAGGCGCCTTAGCGCAAGGGAATGTTATTACCCATAACGATGGCGATAATTTGGTCGACAGCGATGGCGGCGACGGCGGAACACTCGTTGTCACCGAAGTGAATGGCATTGCGCTTGTCTTTGACGTTGACGGATGGAGTCAAGACTTCACGATTGATGGCGGTACCTTGCGCATCAAAGCAGACGGTACCTTTGAATATCAACACGATGGCTCGGACCCTACTCAAACACCGCCAAGTTTTGAGTACACCTTAAGCGATGGCACCGATACTGATACCGCTACCGTGACCATTACCGTAACCCCAGTTAACGATGGGCCTTTTGCTGAAGATGACAGCTTCAGTATTAATGAAGGCGCCTTAGCGCAAGGGAATGTTATTACCCATAACGATGGCGATAATTTGGTCGACAGCGATGGCGGCGACGGCGGAACACTCGTTGTCACCGAAGTGAATGGCATTGCGCTTGTCTTTGACGTTGACGGATGGAGTCAAGACTTCACGATTGATGGCGGTACCTTGCGCATCAAAGCAGACGGTACCTTTGAATATCAACACGATGGCTCGGACCCTACTCAAACACCGCCAAGTTTTGAGTACACCTTAAGCGATGGCACCGATACTGATACCGCTACCGTGACCATTACCGTAACCCCAGTTAACGATGGGCCTTTTGCTGAAGATGACAGCTTCAGTATTAATGAAGGCGCCTTAGCGCAAGGGAATGTTATTACCCATAACGATGGCGATAATTTGGTCGACAGCGATGGCGGCGACGGCGGAACACTCGTTGTCACCGAAGTGAATGGCATTGCGCTTGTCTTTGACGTTGACGGATGGAGTCAAGACTTCACGATTGATGGCGGTACCTTGCGCATCAAAGCAGACGGTACCTTTGAATATCAACACGATGGCTCGGACCCTACTCAAACACCGCCAAGTTTTGAGTACACCTTAAGCGATGGCACCGATACTGATACCGCTACCGTGACCATTACCGTAACCCCAGTTAACGATGGGCCTTTTGCTGAAGATGACAGCTTCAGTATTAATGAAGGCGCCTTAGCGCAAGGGAATGTTATTACCCATAACGATGGCGATAATTTGGTCGACAGCGATGGCGGCGACGGCGGAACACTCGTTGTCACCGAAGTGAATGGCATTGCGCTTGTCTTTGACGTTGACGGATGGAGTCAAGACTTCACGATTGATGGCGGTACCTTGCGCATCAAAGCAGACGGTACCTTTGAATATCAACACGATGGCTCGGACCCTACTCAAACACCGCCAAGTTTTGAGTACACCTTAAGCGATGGCACCGATACTGATACCGCTACCGTGACCATTACCGTAACCCCAGTTAACGACCTGCCCGTAATTAACGCAGGTTCAACAGTTGTATCTGAAGAAGGCTTATCGGCTGGCATTATAGATAATATCGGCGATCCTTCTGATGAAACTGATCTAAAAACCAATGACGGCGTGATTACCTTTACAGATCCTGATGCCACTGACAGCAGTGCTTTTGCCATTTCATTGTCAGGCCCAAGCATAGGTGTGTATTCCGATGGACAGTTAGTCAGTTGGAGTTGGAATAGTCAAACCAACACTCTCACTGGCTCAGTTGATAACACTGCGATCATGACTATAGTGCTTGGCTCTGTAACTGGGGATACATCTGGTTATAGTGTGGCTTATACAGTTAACCTTTTAGGTCCTGTAGATCATGCACTTAACAGCATTGAAGATATTATGCAGTTAAACTTTGGGGTCACAATTAATGATGATTCAGCTGATGTATCAACAACCTTTAGTGTCACTGTTGAAGATGACTCGGGAGTAGACGAAGTTGACGAATCATTAGTACATGATATTTCCCATAGCATAGGTAGTACTGTCACAGCAGACCTATTTAACCCTGGTGCTGATGATTTCGGAAGTGTCAATTTCGAACTCATTACGACTGGTTTACAGCACGACGGTTACGATCTTGTTTACACAATGAATGGCAACACATTGACTGCTACTGCTAACGGTGTGGATGTATTTACGTTAACTGCTGTATTAGATGCTGATGGTCATTACGACTATCAGTTTGTACTACTTCAGGAAGTAGACCAAGAAGCGGTAATTGACTACAACATAGGTTCGGCGCCAGCAGGTAATAACCTAACTTATTATGTTGATTTTGACGGTTCAATTTATGCTCAAAATGGACAGGCTACTAGTGTTATCTCAACAATTACAGGATACACGAACGGTATTTCTTCTCAAATTAACTCTAATAGTCACGGCATTGGAGTGGGGCCGCAGACCTCCATCAGCGAAAATGAGTCAATTAAAATTGAATATGGTGTAGATGGTACCTCTTTATTAGCCATTGATTTGGGAACTAATAACAACGGTAACCATACAGGATCAGCTAACATTCAATACATAATTACTTATTCAGACAACTCAACAAAAGTCGTCGATATAACAACTACCAACGGTGTGTTTTTAATTGAAGAATTAGAGCACAATGGTTTGTCAATTATGTCGATTGAGATCTTCCACGTTAGTGGAGAAGATTTCCAAATCAACGGATTATCCTCTTCTGGCGTAGTATTCAATACTCCTATCGACCTTGAGTTTGCATACACTGCCACTGATAATGATGGCGATGCAATACCATTTACTAATGACAATAACGGCCATTTTTACATCACACTTACTCCTGATAACTACGTACCTAACGCAATCGACAATGCATACAAGGTCGATAGCGGAGGAATAATTAGCTCCAATGTAATAACTGATGACACAGGATCAGGCTCTGATACCGATGCTAATGGAGATAACCTCAAAGTTACCCATATCAATGGTGCAGAACTCACGTTTGTTAATGGGGTTGCCACTGTTAATGTTGCAGGAGGAGTGTTAACTATTCAAGAAGATGGTAGCTATACCTATCAGCATAATGGTAATAGCTCAGCCCCAGTTAGATTTACTTATGAAATAAGTGATGGCAATGGTGGAACAGATTCTGCCGCTGTTGATATTGAAATATTCAATCACCAGACATTAAATCCTGGCGATGATACACATCAGGGCAGTGACGGTAATGATCTGATTGTTAGCGACACCACAAGCATTATCCCAGGTGAAAACTACAATATCGCTTTTCTCATAGATACCTCTGGTAGCATGGGGAATTCAGGTGTGAATACTGCAAGATCACAAATACTCAGCGTTATCGAACAATTAATTACGAATGCGAATCTGCCTAATTCAGGAAGCGTAAATGTTTTATTAGTTGATTTCGCCAGTTCGGCTCAAACACTTATCTCTATAGACTTAACGGCAAATGATGCCTTAGCGCAGATAAGCACCGCAATGGCTTCGATGAGCAGTGGAGGGCAAACTAATTACTATGCCGCCTTTAACGAGGTTTACGATTGGTTTGCAACTGGATTGGCATCTCAAAATAGCGGCAGCAACCTCACGTACTTCATTACTGATGGAAGACCAACTTCCGATGGAGGTATACCTGGTAGCAGCTACCAGAACGGGTTAGCTGCATTCAACTTGCTAAGTGCATTATCAATCATACAAGCAATCGGACTTGGCAATAACATCAATACTAACATACTTGAAGACTTCGACTCTGATGGGCAAGTCCTAAATAATGTTGACGTGAGTAACTTAGCCGATGCAATTCTTCAATCTAGCCTTCTTCCTGGTAATGATGTCATCACAGCTGGTGAGGGGCACGATATAGTATTTGGTGACTTAGCTCAATTTACAGGAATTAGCACTCAAGGATACGATGCCTTAAAAGAATATGTGGCAACTCAAACGAATATTGATATCAATGATATTAGCGACGTTGAGATACACGGCTACATATCTGAGCATACTGAAGAGTTTGATATATCAGGAGCAGACGATGGCAGCGATACTATCTATGGAGGTAACGGTAACGACATCTTATTTGGACAAGGTGACAACGATATTCTTATTGGTGGTGTAGGTAGCGACATACTAATTGGTGGTACTGGCAGCGATACGATGGATGCCGGAGTCGATACAGACAGAGACACTTTTGTGTGGAATCTCGGGTCAGCTGATGGCAGCACCGATACCCTTGTTAATTTTGACGTAAATTACGACGCTTTAGATCTTTCAAGTATCCTAATTGATGAGGAGACAGGCAACTTTAGTCTGGATGAATATCTAGAATTTAACTTTAGCGGTGGTAATACAGGAATTTCTGTTGATGCAAATCACGACGGTTTAACCGACTTGATCATCATTGTAGAGAACGTTGACCTGACAGCAAATAACTCACTTAGTGATAATCAGGTCATTAGTAACTTACTTAACAATGAAAATCTAATTATAGATACAATACCTTAAGATCTAATATATAAATATCACAATAGAAGGCCAGACTACGCACCAAAGAATGTTTGGCCTTTTTATTTCCTTCTGTTAAACGTTTAGACCTATTCCCATACTTAAGCATGACCTTCCCGTCAAAAAATTGACCATTGTCAACATCGCTGTTAACATCTCATTCTTGGCGAAAAAGTACGCTAACAATTGCAGCCAGTTGGTTACGATTGTATTTAATTAATCTGCGGGGGCAGGAATGAAATCACTAGTTACAGCTAAAAACGGACACGTCACAAATACTCAAGGAAATGTATCAATTCAATCTGATACAGGAAGTAAAGTTGCTAATGTTGGAGACTACGTTCCTGCTGGTACAAAGGTTTCAATCCCTGATGAATCTACGCTTGAGATCGCATACCAAGATGGTAGTACGTATAACAGTTCTGAATTGTCAGCCAATGAAATAAACGTAGCAGATACCGATGCTCTAAATGAAATCGAGCAATTGCAAGCACTGATTGCTGCTGGTGATGATCCAACCCAATCCTTACCAGAAACGGCCTCAGGTGGAACCCAAGGTAATGAAGGCGGTTCCGATTTTGTTTCTCTAGCTCGAACAGGTGCCCAGACGTTAGCAGAATCAGGTTATAGCTCAAGCCTAGTTCCACAAGAACAAACTGTAATTAATCAAACAAGCATTCCAAACGATGAAACCCCCACCATCGCAATTAATGACAGCAATACCATTGCAGAAGACACCGTCGCCACTGGCAACGTATTAGATAACGATAGTGATATCGACAGCGACCTATCAGTGGTCAGCCTCACCGTTAACGGCGAAACCGTTGCAGCAGGCACTACGGTTGAGGTAGAAGGCGGCTCATTAGTCATCAACACCGATGGCTCATACACCTTTACCCCGAATGATAACTGGAACGGCAGCGTTCCGGTGATCACTTACACCACCAATACCGGTGCAAGTGCAACCTTAACCATTGAAGTGACGCCAGTTGATGATGCCTCAGTGTTGGCCAACGACAGCAACACGATTGCAGAAGATACCCTCGCCACCGGCAACGTACTGGATAACGACAGTGATATCGACAGCGACCTGTCCGTCGTTAGCTTCACCGTTAACGGCGAAACCGTTGCAGCAGGCACTACGGTTGAGGTAGAAGGCGGCTCATTAGTCATCAACGCCGATGGCACCTACACCTTTACCCCGAATGACAACTGGAACGGCAGCGTTCCGGTGATCACTTACACCACCAATACTGGTGCAAGTGCAACCTTAACCATTGAAGTGACGCCAGTTGATGATGCCTCAGTGTTGGCCAACGACAGCAACACGATCGCGGAAGATACCCTCGCCACCGGCAACGTACTGGATAACGACAGCGATATCGACAGCGAACTGTCCGTCGTTAGCTTCACAGTTAACGGCGAAACCGTCAGCGCGGGCACCACAGTTGAAGTGGAAGGCGGCTCATTAGTCATCAACACCGATGGCACCTACACCTTTACCCCGAATGACAACTGGAACGGCAGCGTTCCGGTGATCACTTACACCACCAATACTGGTGCAAGTGCAACCTTAACCATTGAGGTCACCCCTGTTGATGATGCCTCAGTGTTGGCCAACGACAGCAACACGATTGCGGAAGATACCCTCGCCACCGGCAACGTACTGGATAACGACAGCGATATCGACAGCGAACTGTCCGTCGTTAGCTTCACCGTTAACGGCGAAACCGTCAGCGCGGGCACCACAGTTGAAGTGGAAGGCGGCTCATTAGTCATCAACACCGATGGCTCATACACCTTTACCCCGAATGATAACTGGAACGGCAGCGTTCCGGTGATCACTTACACCACCAATACTGGTGCAAGTGCAACCTTAACCATTGAAGTGACGCCAGTTGATGATGCCTCAGTGTTGGCCAACGACAGCAACACGATTGCAGAAGATACCCTCGCCACCGGCAACGTACTGGATAACGACAGTGATATCGACAGCGACCTGTCCGTCGTTAGCTTCACCGTTAACGGCGAAACCGTTGCAGCAGGCACTACGGTTGAGGTAGAAGGCGGCTCATTAGTCATCAACGCCGATGGCACCTACACCTTTACCCCTAATGACAACTGGAACGGCAGCGTTCCGGTGATCACTTACACCACCAATACCGGTGCAAGTGCAACCTTAACCATTGAGGTCACCCCTGTTGATGATGCCTCAGTGTTGGCCAACGACAGCAACACGATTGCAGAAGATACCCTCGCCACCGGCAACGTACTGGATAACGACAGTGATATCGACAGCGACTTGTCAGTGGTTAGCTTCACCGTTAACAGCGAAACCGTCAACGCAGGCACCACCGTCGAGCTAGAAGGCGGCAGCGTCGTCATCAACGCCGATGGCACCTACACCTTTACCCCTAATGACAACTGGAACGGTAGCGTTCCTGTGATCACTTACACCACCAATACTGGTGCAAGTGCAACCTTAACCATTGAAGTCACCCCTGTTGACGATGCACCAACTATTGATGTGGTTGCCAATGACTTTACTGAAAACAGTGCTGTCGCTGGCGACGTCGCCGCCACCTACACCACCTTTGATGAAGACGGTGATGCTCTGACGGTAGACTTCACGCTAGGCACTAACAATGACGGCTATTACGCCCTCGTGAATGGTGTTGTCGTACTGACCCAAGCCGGTGCTGATCTCATTAACAACGGCGGTACCTTACCTGCTATCGACTTGACCGTGTCCGATGGGCTATTGACGGGTCAAGACAGTGACACTCCGGTGATCACAACGACTAACGATGCACCAACTATTGATGTGGTTGCCAATGACTTTACTGAAAACAGTGCTGTCGCTGGCGACGTCGCCGCCACCTACACCACCTTTGATGAAGACGGTGATGCTCTGACGGTAGACTTCACGCTAGGCACTAACAATGACGGCTATTACGCCCTCGTGAATGGTGTTGTCGTACTGACCCAAGCCGGCGCTGATCTCATTAACAACGGCGGTACCTTACCTGCTATCGACTTGACCGTGTCCGATGGGCTATTGACGGGTCAAGACAGTGACACTCCGGTGATCACAACGACTAACGATGCACCAACTATTGATGTGGTTGCCAATGACTTTACTGAAAACAGTGCTGTCGCTGGCGACGTCGCCGCCACCTACACCACCTTTGATGAAGACGGTGATGCTCTGACGGTAGACTTCACGCTAGGCACTAACAATGACGGCTATTACGCCCTCGTGAATGGTGTTGTCGTACTGACCCAAGCCGGTGCTGATCTCATTAACAACGGCGGTACCTTACCTGCTATCGACTTGACCGTGTCCGATGGGCTATTGACGGGTCAAGACAGTGACACTCCGGTGATCACAACGACTAACGATGCACCAACTATTGATGTGGTTGCCAATGACTTTACTGAAAACAGTGCTGTCGCTGGCGACGTCGCCGCCACCTACACCACCTTTGATGAAGACGGTGATGCTCTGACGGTAGACTTCACGCTAGGCACTAACAATGACGGCTATTACGCCCTCGTGAATGGTGTTGTCGTACTGACCCAAGCCGGCGCTGATCTCATTAACAACGGCGGTACCTTACCTGCTATCGACTTGACCGTGTCCGATGGGCTATTGACGGGTCAAGACAGTGACACTCCGGTGATCACAACGACTAACGATGCACCAACTATTGATGTGGTTGCCAATGACTTTACTGAAAACAGTGCTGTCGCTGGCGACGTCGCCGCCACCTACACCACCTTTGATGAAGACGGTGATGCTCTGACGGTAGACTTCACGCTAGGCACTAACAATGACGGCTATTACGCCCTCGTGAATGGTGTTGTCGTACTGACCCAAGCCGGCGCTGATCTCATTAACAACGGCGGTACCTTACCTGCTATCGACTTGACCGTGTCCGATGGGCTATTGACGGGTCAAGACAGTGACACTCCGGTGATCACAACAACTAACGATGCACCAACTATTGATGTGGTTGCCAATGACTTTACTGAAAACAGTGCTGTCGCTGGCGACGTCGCCGCCACCTACACCACCTTTGATGAAGACGGTGATGCTCTGACGGTAGACTTCACGCTAGGCACTAACAATGACGGCTATTACGCCCTCGTGAATGGTGTTGTCGTACTGACCCAAGCCGGCGCTGATCTCATTAACAACGGCGGTACCTTACCTGCTATCGACTTGACCGTGTCCGATGGGCTATTGACGGGTCAAGACAGTGACACTCCGGTGATCACAACAACTAACGATGCACCAACTATTGATGTGGTTGCCAATGACTTTACTGAAAACAGTGCTGTCGCTGGCGACGTCGCCGCCACCTACACCACCTTTGATGAAGACGGTGATGCTCTGACGGTAGACTTCACGCTAGGCACTAACAATGACGGCTATTACGCCCTCGTGAATGGTGTTGTCGTACTGACCCAAGCCGGTGCTGATCTCATTAACAACGGCGGTACCTTACCTGCTATCGACTTGACCGTGTCCGATGGGCTATTGACGGGTCAAGACAGTGACACTCCGGTGATCACAACGACTAACGATGCACCAACTATTGATGTGGTTGCCAATGACTTTACTGAAAACAGTGCTGTCGCTGGCGACGTCGCCGCCACCTACACCACCGTTGATGAAGACGGTGATGCTCTGACGGTAGACTTCACGCTAGGCACTAACAATGACGGCTATTACGCCCTCGTGAATGGTGTTGTCGTACTGACCCAAGCCGGTGCTGATCTCATTAACAACGGCGGTACCTTACCTGCTATCGACTTGACCGTGTCCGATGGGCTATTGACGGGTCAAGACAGTGACACTCCGGTGATCACAACGACTAACGATGCACCAACTATTGATGTGGTTGCCAATGACTTTACTGAAAACAGTGCTGTCGCTGGCGACGTCGCCGCCACCTACACCACCTTTGATGAAGACGGTGATGCTCTGACGGTAGACTTCACGCTAGGCACTAACAATGACGGCTATTACGCCCTCGTGAATGGTGTTGTCGTACTGACCCAAGCCGGTGCTGATCTCATTAACAACGGCGGTACCTTACCTGCTATCGACTTGACCGTGTCCGATGGGCTATTGACGGGTCAAGACAGTGACACTCCGGTGATCACAACGACTAACGATGCACCAACTATTGATGTGGTTGCCAATGACTTTACTGAAAACAGTGCTGTCGCTGGCGACGTCGCCGCCACCTACACCACCTTTGATGAAGACGGTGATGCTCTGACGGTAGACTTCACGCTAGGCACTAACAATGACGGCTATTACGCCCTCGTGAATGGTGTTGTCGTACTGACCCAAGCCGGTGCTGATCTCATTAACAACGGCGGTACCTTACCTGCTATCGACTTGACCGTGTCCGATGGGCTATTGACGGGTCAAGACAGTGACACTCCGGTGATCACAACGACTAACGATGCACCAACTATTGATGTGGTTGCCAATGACTTTACTGAAAACAGTGCTGTCGCTGGCGACGTCGCCGCCACCTACACCACCTTTGATGAAGACGGTGATGCTCTGACGGTAGACTTCACGCTAGGCACTAACAATGACGGCTATTACGCCCTCGTGAATGGTGTTGTCGTACTGACCCAAGCCGGCGCTGATCTCATTAACAACGGCGGTACCTTACCTGCTATCGACTTGACCGTGTCCGATGGGCTATTGACGGGTCAAGACAGTGACACTCCGGTGATCACAACAACTAACGATGCACCAACTATTGATGTGGTTGCCAATGACTTTACTGAAAACAGTGCTGTCGCTGGCGACGTCGCCGCCACCTACACCACCTTTGATGAAGACGGTGATGCTCTGACGGTAGACTTCACGCTAGGCACTAACAATGACGGCTATTACGCCCTCGTGAATGGTGTTGTCGTACTGACCCAAGCCGGTGCTGATCTCATTAACAACGGCGGTACCTTACCTGCTATCGACTTGACCGTGTCCGATGGGCTATTGACGGGTCAAGACAGTGACACTCCGGTGATCACAACGACTAACGATGCACCAACTATTGATGTGGTTGCCAATGACTTTACTGAAAACAGTGCTGTCGCTGGCGACGTCGCCGCCACCTACACCACCTTTGATGAAGACGGTGATGCTCTGACGGTAGACTTCACGCTAGGCACTAACAATGACGGCTATTACGCCCTCGTGAATGGTGTTGTCGTACTGACCCAAGCCGGTGCTGATCTCATTAACAACGGCGGTACCTTACCTGCTATCGACTTGACCGTGTCCGATGGGCTATTGACGGGTCAAGACAGTGACACTCCGGTGATCACAACGACTAACGATGCACCAACTATTGATGTGGTTGCCAATGACTTTACTGAAAACAGTGCTGTCGCTGGCGACGTCGCCGCCACCTACACCACCGTTGATGAAGACGGTGATGCTCTGACGGTAGACTTCACGCTAGGCACTAACAATGACGGCTATTACGCCCTCGTGAATGGTGTTGTCGTACTGACCCAAGCCGGTGCTGATCTCATTAACAACGGCGGTACCTTACCTGCTATCGACTTGACCGTGTCCGATGGGCTATTGACGGGTCAAGACAGTGACACTCCGGTGATCACAACGACTAACGATGCACCAACTATTGATGTGGTTGCCAATGACTTTACTGAAAACAGTGCTGTCGCTGGCGACGTCGCCGCCACCTACACCACCTTTGATGAAGACGGTGATGCTCTGACGGTAGACTTCACGCTAGGCACTAACAATGACGGCTATTACGCCCTCGTGAATGGTGTTGTCGTACTGACCCAAGCCGGCGCTGATCTCATTAACAACGGCGGTACCTTACCTGCTATCGACTTGACCGTGTCCGATGGGCTATTGACGGGTCAAGACAGTGACACTCCGGTGATCACAACGACTAACGATGCACCAACTATTGATGTGGTTGCCAATGACTTTACTGAAAACAGTGCTGTCGCTGGCGACGTCGCCGCCACCTACACCACCTTTGATGAAGACGGTGATGCTCTGACGGTAGACTTCACGCTAGGCACTAACAATGACGGCTATTACGCCCTCGTGAATGGTGTTGTCGTACTGACCCAAGCCGGTGCTGATCTCATTAACAACGGCGGTACCTTACCTGCTATCGACTTGACCGTGTCCGATGGGCTATTGACGGGTCAAGACAGTGACACTCCGGTGATCACAACGACTAACGATGCACCAACTATTGATGTGGTTGCCAATGACTTTACTGAAAACAGTGCTGTCGCTGGCGACGTCGCCGCCACCTACACCACCGTTGATGAAGACGGTGATGCTCTGACGGTAGACTTCACGCTAGGCACTAACAATGACGGCTATTACGCCCTCGTGAATGGTGTTGTCGTACTGACCCAAGCCGGCGCTGATCTCATTAACAACGGCGGTACCTTACCTGCTATCGACTTGACCGTGTCCGATGGGCTATTGACGGGTCAAGACAGTGACACTCCGGTGATCACAACGACTAACGATGCACCAACTATTGATGTGGTTGCCAATGACTTTACTGAAAACAGTGCTGTCGCTGGCGACGTCGCCGCCACCTACACCACCTTTGATGAAGACGGTGATGCTCTGACGGTAGACTTCACGCTAGGCACTAACAATGACGGCTATTACGCCCTCGTGAATGGTGTTGTCGTACTGACCCAAGCCGGTGCTGATCTCATTAACAACGGCGGTACCTTACCTGCTATCGACTTGACCGTGTCCGATGGGCTATTGACGGGTCAAGACAGTGACACTCCGGTGATCACAACGACTAACGATGCACCAACTATTGATGTGGTTGCCAATGACTTTACTGAAAACAGTGCTGTCGCTGGCGACGTCGCCGCCACCTACACCACCTTTGATGAAGACGGTGATGCTCTGACGGTAGACTTCACGCTAGGCACTAACAATGACGGCTATTACGCCCTCGTGAATGGTGTTGTCGTACTGACCCAAGCCGGCGCTGATCTCATTAACAACGGCGGTACCTTACCTGCTATCGACTTGACCGTGTCCGATGGGCTATTGACGGGTCAAGACAGTGACACTCCGGTGATCACAACGACTAACGATGCACCAACTATTGATGTGGTTGCCAATGACTTTACTGAAAACAGTGCTGTCGCTGGCGACGTCGCCGCCACCTACACCACCTTTGATGAAGACGGTGATGCTCTGACGGTAGACTTCACGCTAGGCACTAACAATGACGGCTATTACGCCCTCGTGAATGGTGTTGTCGTACTGACCCAAGCCGGCGCTGATCTCATTAACAACGGCGGTACCTTACCCGCTATCGACTTGACCGTGTCCGATGGGCTATTGACGGGTCAAGACAGTGACACTCCGGTGATCACAACAACTAACGATGCACCAACTATTGATGTGGTTGCCAATGACTTTACTGAAAACAGTGCTGTCGCTGGCGACGTCGCCGCCACCTACACCACCGTTGATGAAGACGGTGATGCTCTGACGGTAGACTTCACGCTAGGCACTAACAATGACGGCTATTACGCCCTCGTGAATGGTGTTGTCGTACTGACCCAAGCCGGCGCTGATCTCATTAACAACGGCGGTACCTTACCTGCTATCGACTTGACCGTGTCCGATGGGCTATTGACGGGTCAAGACAGTGACACTCCGGTGATCACAACGACTAACGATGCACCAACTATTGATGTGGTTGCCAATGACTTTACTGAAAACAGTGCTGTCGCTGGCGACGTCGCCGCCACCTACACCACCTTTGATGAAGACGGTGATGCTCTGACGGTAGACTTCACGCTAGGCACTAACAATGACGGCTATTACGCCCTCGTGAATGGTGTTGTCGTACTGACCCAAGCCGGCGCTGATCTCATTAACAACGGCGGTACCTTACCTGCTATCGACTTGACCGTGTCCGATGGGCTATTGACGGGTCAAGACAGTGACACTCCGGTGATCACAACAACTAACGATGCACCAACTATTGATGTGGTTGCCAATGACTTTACTGAAAACAGTGCTGTCGCTGGCGACGTCGCCGCCACCTACACCACCTTTGATGAAGACGGTGATGCTCTGACGGTAGACTTCACGCTAGGCACTAACAATGACGGCTATTACGCCCTCGTGAATGGTGTTGTCGTACTGACCCAAGCCGGCGCTGATCTCATTAACAACGGCGGTACCTTACCTGCTATCGACTTGACCGTGTCCGATGGGCTATTGACGGGTCAAGACAGTGACACTCCGGTGATCACAACGACTAACGATGCACCAACTATTGATGTGGTTGCCAATGACTTTACTGAAAACAGTGCTGTCGCTGGCGACGTCGCCGCCACCTACACCACCTTTGATGAAGACGGTGATGCTCTGACGGTAGACTTCACGCTAGGCACTAACAATGACGGCTATTACGCCCTCGTGAATGGTGTTGTCGTACTGACCCAAGCCGGCGCTGATCTCATTAACAACGGCGGTACCTTACCTGCTATCGACTTGACCGTGTCCGATGGGCTATTGACGGGTCAAGACAGTGACACTCCGGTGATCACAACGACTAACGATGCACCAACTATTGATGTGGTTGCCAATGACTTTACTGAAAACAGTGCTGTCGCTGGCGACGTCGCCGCCACCTACACCACCTTTGATGAAGACGGTGATGCTCTGACGGTAGACTTCACGCTAGGCACTAACAATGACGGCTATTACGCCCTCGTGAATGGTGTTGTCGTACTGACCCAAGCCGGCGCTGATCTCATTAACAACGGCGGTACCTTACCTGCTATCGACTTGACCGTGTCCGATGGGCTATTGACGGGTCAAGACAGTGACACTCCGGTGATCACAACAACTAACGATGCACCAACTATTGATGTGGTTGCCAATGACTTTACTGAAAACAGTGCTGTCGCTGGCGACGTCGCCGCCACCTACACCACCTTTGATGAAGACGGTGATGCTCTGACGGTAGACTTCACGCTAGGCACTAACAATGACGGCTATTACGCCCTCGTGAATGGTGTTGTCGTACTGACCCAAACCGGCGCTGATCTCATTAACAACGGCGGTACCTTACCTGCTATCGACTTGACCGTGTCCGATGGGCTATTGACGGGTCAAGACAGTGACACTCCGGTGATCACAGCGACTAACGACACTCCAGTAATCACCTCAACGACCAATTCTCGTGTATCAGAAGAAGGTCTACCTGATGGTATTACTGATACTAGTGGTAATACTGACACGACTAACTCAGTTACTGCATCGGGGACGATTAACATTGATGATGCTGATGGCGATGCCCTTACAGTGTCACTATCTGGGCCAACAAACATAACGTCTAGCGGTGATAATGTTCAATGGTCTTGGGATGGTACAAATACCCTAACAGGATATGTTGGCACTATAGGTACAAGTTCTTATACTGCAGTGATGACGGTTGTCCTTACAGCTCCAGAGAATGGTTCTTCGGGAGCTTGGTCATATGACGTGACTCTGTTAGCTCCTGTTGATCACGCAGACACCGGTTCTGAAGATAACCTTTCACTCGATTTTGGCGTTACGGTCAGCGATGGCAACGGTGCTTCTGATATCGGCGATTTCACTGTAATAATTGAAGATGATGCTCCAGAAATCGCTGATGCTGCCGCTGTCGCTGTATCAGATACAGATATCCCTGATACGCTAGTTGGCAGCTTCTCATTTACTAATAGTAGCGGAAGCCATAGCTTACTCGATTTTGATGGGTTTACAGTCACTGCGAATGGGTTTACCTCCAGCACTAATTCAACGCTAACAGCATCTAACATATACGGTAATAGCAGCGGCATCGGTGTTCAAAGTGTTAACTCTCCATATCTTAACCTCGCGGGTGAAGTTGATTTTCGTCAGTTTGCAGATGGAACATCAGCATCAGAAGAGGTCATTATTACTCTAGATGCAGGTAAATTAGCTTATGGCGTTAATATTGAATTTAATAATATGTTTTTTGGAGGCGAACTAGAAGTTGGTGTTGTCGATTTTTATCGCGATGGACAGCTTGTAGGCTCGCAAACCTTTAGCTCGAATTCAAACAGCGGAGACTATGCCGAACGCTTTAACGTATTACAGGGTGGCTTTGATCAAATGGTGATTAGAGCGCTCGATAATGGCGTAAACAACTCCGGAGACAACAGCGATTTTGCCATCAAAGCGATTGAATTTTTAGGCTATGACGATATCGCTTTTGGTTATGCTACGGGCACGGTTGATACTAATTGGGGAGCCGACGGTAAGGGCTCTCTGGTCTTTGATGGAACTGATGAGAGTGGTCTATTTACTAGTGATGGCCAAAGTATTGTTACCTCTCTGTCTGGCAATACACTCTTAGGCCAAACAGATTCGGGCGAACTGGTATTTAAAGTCGAGTTCACCCCAAGCACTGGTCAATGGGAATTCTATCAATATAAAGCAATACTTTCGCCGAATGATGGACAGCTTGATTTCAATATAACTGCAACTGATGCCGATGGAGATAGCATCACTGGACACTTCGCAGTTATAGCTGCAGTAGATGACAACGTGTCATTTGGACAAGTAGAAAACCTTAACGTCGATGAATCAGCCTTAATTAGCGGTTCTGGTGCTGGTCAATTAACTGATAGTGGTGTACTGAACATTATTGCGAATGACGGTTTAGCAAAAATAGAAATCACAAACGGAAATGTAACGACAACGGTTACACTTTCCTCGTTATTAGCTGCGACGCCATCAACTCCTATAGTTATTGCTGCGGAACATGGCAGCTTAATTATAAATAGCTATAACAATGGCATTATTAGCTATAACTACTCATTAAGTGAAGCACAAACTCATAGCAATTCGGGTGTCGACATAATAAATGACAACTTTGCGATTACCGCCTTTGATATTGATGGAGATACCGCATTCACAACACTAACCACGAACATTTATGACGATATCGGTACCGCACACAATGATTTTAACTCTTTGAACGTTACAGTTGATTCGTTTTTTGTGAATGGGGTCGAAGCAGTCTGGACTTCCCATTCAGGAGGTCTATATGTCAATACTTTTGACGGATTTGATGGTGATGGCGGTGGAGGTAATGACAACGATAACGGTCACGATCAAATTCGCTGGGGCTCTACAAATGGACTTCAATCAGGATATGGCTTTATTGACAACGACGCAGCTTTAAATGGTGAGATACCATTAAATCAAGATATTGTATTGGGTACATTTACGCACTACAACTACCCTATATCTTCTGGCACAGCCATAACTGATGCAACAATGCAAATCACTTTCACAGTATTTGATGCATCTGGAGTTCCGGCACCAGTTACGATGGATATTGAGTTTAATCATAATGAAACACCAAACAGCGGCGATAACCCAGAAGATATCATTACGATAGGCAGTACCAATGTAACCTTTAACTACGAAGGAAATACATACACCATACAAGTCATTGGTTTTATGGATGACCAAGGAAACATTGTCCAGACTATTTATACTGACGAAAATGCTGCCACCAGTTATCAAGTTGTAGTTCGTATTGCCGAAGGTGACGGTTACTCTCTTCCATCAACAGAAGGTAATGTATTATCTAACGATATCACTGGTGCAGACACTGCAGTTTCAATCATTGGTGTTACGACTGGTGACGAAACATCGACAGGTACTTCTGGTAACGTAGCGGCTACAATACACGGTACTTATGGTAACTTAGTGCTCAATGCTGATGGTACCTACACCTATACAATAACGACTAATGCCAGTGATATTCCTAATGATGCAGTAGAGACCTTTACCTATACAATGCAAGACGGTGATGGTGATACATCAAGTGCTCTGTTGAGCATTAATGTCAACATTGTTGATGGGAATGGCGTGCCAATAATTGATGCCAAAAATATAGCTGCCGAGGGTTCATCTTTAAATGACGACTTTATCGTAATAAATGGTGAGAAAGGTAGTGCACAGGATCAACTAAACATTAACTTTGGCGGCAACAAAAGTGGTGTGATTACCAATGCCGAGGGCGATAAAGTATCAGCTTCTGGTGCCAACTTAACGAGTTATTCTAGTAGCAATAAACAAGTCGTTAGTAGTGGCGATGGTAACGATCATATAGAGACAGCAAAGGGCGATGATATCATTTATGCTGGAAAAACTGGTTCAGCAGGCTATGGAAGTGATAACGATCTAGAACTATCTATATCTGAAATACAAAACCATCACATAATGACAGGATCTCTGAAAGGTCATGACTCTATAGTTGATAACGACGGCATATTATTGGCAAATGATGTGGCCTCCCAAAAAGCCGATGTGGTGAACGGAGGTAGCGGAAATGATCATATTTATGGCCAATCTGGTTCTGATATTTTATATGGACATACTGGCAACGATCATATAGAGGGCGGAGATCATAATGACGGACTTCGTGGCGGAGCAGGTAACGATATCTTAGTTGGTGGACTTGGCGATGATGTTCTTCGTGGAGATAATGGTAGTGATATCTTTGTATGGCAACAAGGTGACACAGGCACCGACCATATAACTGACTTTAATGTTAATCAAGATAAGCTCGATCTAAGCGACCTATTGCAAGGTGAAGACACAGGTAATTTGGCAAATTATCTGCACTTTACCGTCGAAAATGGTTCAACAACTATTGAGGTCGATGCTAACGATGACGGTAATGTCGACCAAATGATCGTTCTTGATGGTGTGAATCTATTTGAGCAACTTGGTGTTAGTAGTGATGCTGAAGTGATCAACTCCCTGTTAAATAGTAATGGGGAAAGCGCACTGATTATTAGTGACGCATCGGCTAGCAGCAGTGCGACTGGAACTGAAACGTTCAACCCACTTAGCGACCATGATCAACTGCATAGTTTTTAGCGCTAGATAAAACATAACTAATAGCGCCAATTTGCTATTTAGCAGATTGGTGCTATTCATGTTTTTATCATGCCTAACTATTAATACTTTTGTTATGTGTAGCTATTACTTCTATAATTCATTTATAGAATTTTTAATAAAATCTTAAGGATAAGTTTTTAAGGTGCAATCAACAGCGTCTCCAAAAACTGAGCAATGGACGGTTTCAGCCTCCCAAAGAGTGACTGTCGACCCCTTGTTAGACAGTTTAGTCTTATTGACCGAATATTTTGGCAGCCCATGCTCTAGCGAATCCTTAGCCGCAGGGTTACCCCTGTCCGGCAGTGTTTTAACGCCAGAATTAGTACCTCAAGCAGCAGGGCGAGCAGGTCTTACCGCAAAACTAACCCGCAAAGGCTTAAATCAAATTTCGCCCATTTTTCTACCTTGTATCTTATTACTTAAAGATAAAAAGGCATGCTTGTTACGAGAGATTGACTTCGACAAAGATAGAGCCGTGATTCAACTGCCTGAAACAGGTGGTGAAGAGCAACTTTCTATTGAAGAGCTTGAAGCCATGTATGTTGGTTACCTGTTTCTCGTTAAGCAGCAATATCGCGGCGATATGGGCTTTGACCTGCACCAACATGACAACAAATCACACTGGTTGCTGCAAACCCTAAAGGATTCGGCTCCAATCTATCGCGATGCCCTTATCGCATCGGTATTGGTTAACCTGTTTGCCTTAGTTTCCCCACTGTTTATCATGAATGTTTACGATAAGGTTGTTCCGAATCTTGCATTTGAATCACTTTGGGTATTAGCTATCGGTGCAGGGATTGCCTACATATTTGATTTAATCATGCGTCAATTGCGCGCCTATTTAATTGATGTTGCAGGGAAAAAAGTTGATATCATTGTTTCATCAAGATTGTTTGCTAAAGCCATTGGTATTCCGTTAGAGAAGCGCTCTCCGAGCGTCGGGGGAATGGCAAGACAGTTAGGTGAATTTGACAGTATTCGAGAGATCCTGACTTCAGCAACGATAACCACACTGGTCGACTTACCCTTTGCTGTATTTTTCATGATCATCATTTATATCGTTGCTGGCGATCTAGCGCTAATTCCCGTCATCGGTGGTGCCATTATCATCATTTACACTTTGATAATGCAACCTCGCTTGAAAGCTGCAATTGAAGAAAGTAACAAATTTGCCAGCCTAAAACATGGCCATCTGATTGAATCGCTGGCTTCTCTTGAATCGATAAAATCAAGCGGAGCAGAAGGACTTGTGCAAAAAAGTTGGCAGCAAATGATTGGCCACACAGCCAACTGGCAACTAAAGGCCAAGAAAATTTCGACATCTGTTACCAACATCGCCAATTTCACCGTCCAGCTGTCTGTAGTGTGTGTGGTTATCCTCGGGGTTTATCGCGTTGCGGATAACGAAATCTCGATGGGGGGTATTATCGCAGCAGTGATCTTATCTAGCCGTGCTATTTCACCTATGGCACAGCTTGCCGGACTAATGACTCGCGGCAACCATACTGCAAGTGCACTGCGGCAACTTGACCAGATCATGACCCAAGAAGATGAATTTGAGAATAAGGGTCACTTAGTCAGTAAGCAGCGACTTGAAGGGCAGATTAATGCTGACCATATCAGCTTTAATTATCCAGGTTCTGAACGACCTGTGCTGCATCCCATGTCACTCTCCATCGCTCCAGGTGAACGAGTTGCGATCATAGGCCGCAACGGCTCAGGTAAGAGCTCTTTAGCTAAACTGCTTGTGGGACTATATCAACCCTCAAAAGGCAGCCTACGTTATGACGGCTTAGACTCGGCTCAAATTCATCCAACCGATCTTCGCAGAAACTTTGGCTATCTTCCCCAAGATATAACGCTATTTCATGGTTCAATCCGAGATAATATTTTGTTCGGTACTCGTCAGGTCACAGAGCACCAATTGATTAGAGCTGTACAATTATCGGGCGTCAATCAATTTACCGATATCGAAACTGAAGGCTTAGATCAGCAGGTCGGCGAAGGCGGACAATCATTATCTCGTGGTCAACGCCAAACAATTGCTCTCGCCAGAGCAACCTTAAACGATCCGCCAGTACTTCTAATGGATGAACCTACGGCCAGTTTAGATGCTCGAGCTGAAAAACAGTTTATTCGTGCAATGCAAAATGTAGCTAAAGAGAGAACTTTGCTACTGATCACTCATAAAATGCATCTATTAAACCTAGTCGATCG
Organism: Shewanella mesophila; assembly: GCF_019457515.1. Lineage (NCBI taxonomy): Bacteria > Pseudomonadati > Pseudomonadota > Gammaproteobacteria > Alteromonadales > Shewanellaceae > Shewanella > Shewanella mesophila. The sequence continues at coordinate 295,881 of NZ_CP080421.1, read as the reverse complement.
CATTATAGTGCTAGATCGTGGTCACTTAGTCGCCGACGGTCCTAAAGATACTGTGCTTAATCAGCTTGCCAAAGGCTTACTTGCTGGAGGACCGAAGAGTGAGTAAGCATCTAACTACCCACGACTTAGAGATGGTCGATGACGTTTACGGTGCAATGATGACAGATGCACCAACCAGCCACCGCCTGATTATCTGGGCACTTTCAGCACTAGCATTATGCTTTTTGCTTTGGGCCTACTTTGCCGAACTTGATAGAGTCACAACAGGTACAGGTAAAGTGATTCCCTCTTCTCAAATACAAGTTATTCAAAGTTTAGATGGCGGGATCATGCAGGAACTTTATGTTCAAGAAGGCATGATTGTCACTAAAGGTCAGCCTTTGGTTCGTATCGATGATACTCGCTTTAAGTCTGACTTTGCCCAACAAGAACAAGAGGTCTATAGTCTCCAAGCCAACGTGTTACGTCTGCGCACCGAACTAAATAGCATCACGATTTCAGATGTGGCGACTGACTGGCGTGAACAAGTCAAAATCGTCAAACAGCCCTTACAGTTTACCCAATCATTAATTGAAGATGAGCCCGACTTAGTCCGCCGCCAGAGAGAAGAATATGAAGGGCGTTTAGATAATCTCAGCAATCAACTTGAGATTTTAGCCCGGCAGATCCAACAAAAGCAGCAAGAAACTGAAGAGTTAGCATCCAAAATCACGACTCTAACTAAGAGCTTTCAATTAGTTAGCCGCGAATTGGAACTGACAAGACCGCTTGCTGATAAAGGCATAGTGCCAGAAGTTGAACTACTGAAACTCGAACGTATCGTTAATGATATTCGCGGGGAATTAGCTTCCGTTAGGCTATTACGTCCTAAAGTGAAAGCGTCTCAAGATGAAGCAATATTAAAGCGACGAGAGGCATTATTAGTATTCGCTGAAGACACTCGCAAACAACTCAATGAAATGCAGACTCGCTTATCACGCATGAACGAAGCACAAGTTGGCGCGCAGGATAAGGTCAGCAAGGCTGAAATTGTTTCACCAGTAAACGGGACAATTAAAACAGTCCATATCAATACTCTTGGGGGCGTCGTTCAACCTGGCATTGATATTATCGAGATCGTGCCATCGGAAGATCAATTGCTAATAGAAACCAAAATTCTCCCGAAAGACATCGCATTTTTACATCCTGGCTTACCCGCCGTTGTTAAAGTCACCGCATATGACTTCACCCGTTATGGTGGCTTGAACGGCGTTGTAGAGCACATCAGTGCCGATACAACACAGGACGAAGAAGGAAACAGTTTCTATCTTGTAAGGGTTAGAACTGAACTATCAAGTCTGACGAAAGACGATGGAACCCTAATGCCTATCATACCGGGAATGTTGACCTCGGTTGATGTAATTATTGGGCAAAGATCCGTTCTAGAGTACATACTTAATCCGATTTTGAGGGCAAGAGATACTGCCCTACGTGAACGCTAAGTTCACAACAAATAACCAGGGGGGTTAAACAATGAGTAAGCAAACCGTACGTCAGCTAAAGCGAAGTGCCTTGGCACTGGCCGTTAGCGCGATGTTACTGCCCGGAGTCTGTTCTAGCCAAACGTTAGAGCAAGCAGTTGCACACACTCTGGATACCAATCCAGATATTCGCATCGCATTCAATCGCTTTAAAGCGAGAGAAGAACAAGTTAATCAAGCAGTTGCAGGCTATATGCCAACCGTTGATATCAGCGGTGGCTATGGTTGGGAACAAACTAATAGCCCATCGACACGTAGGAAGAAGAATCAAGGTGACGTTGATGACGAAGGTGTTATCGAGTTAATGCGTAGTGAAGTCGGCTTTAGCATCAAACAGATGCTATTCGATGGTTTCTACACATCTAGCGAAGTCGATCGTTACAGCTTTGAAGCCAGCGCAGATCAGTGGGCACTCTTTGCTGCTGCAGAAGATATGGCACTGGAAGTGGCAAGGGTTTATGTAAACTATATCCGCGCCGAGCAAGTATTAACGCTTGCAGAAAAGAACCTACAAAGCCACAAAGATATTTACGACCAAATTAAACAGCGTACCGATTCTGGTCTTGGTTCAGTAGCCGATCTTTCACAGATTACAGGCCGTCTTGCTCGAGCAAATGCCAACGTTATTTCAGCCAAAAACAATTTCTATGATGCAAAAGCACAATTCATGCGCATTGTAGAAAAAGAACCTGAAAACCTTATCGTGCCTGTACCCGACGATGATATGTTGCCAGCCGATCTCAATAGCAGCCTAACATTAGCCCAAGATAATCACCCGATCTTAAAGTCGGCATCGAGTGATATCAATGCTGCTGAAAATGAACGCTCCTCGGCACAATCCAACTATTACCCTAAGTTGTCTTTAGAACTTGGTGGTAATTGGAACGACAATTTAGATGGTGAAGATGGCTATTCGGCATTCGCCTCACAAAATGTCGGTGGTCACAGTAACGATCTTGTCGCCATGGTCAGGGTAAAATACAACTTATTCGCTGGCGGTAAGGATTTAGCCCGTGAAAAAGAAGCAGCATACAAAGTGGGTGAAGCAAAAGAGATCCGCCAACGGGCATATCGTCAAGTGGTTGAAGGGGTAAATCTTGCTTGGAATGCCTACGAAATGCTTGAACCACAAAAGATGTATATTCGCGAACATGTCATTGCAGCTAAGGATACCCAAGTGGCTTATAGCCAGCAGTTTAATCTGGGTCAAAGAACCTTGCTCGATTTACTCGATACCGAGAATGAACTATTTGAAGCTCGTAAGGATTATCTAGAAGCCGAGTACGATGAAATTATCTCAGAATACCGTATTCTAAACGCAACAGGACGACTATTAGAGTCACTTCGTGTCACACGCCCCGATGTCTGGAAAGGTGAACGCGAGTACGAAGGGGGAGTTAAATAATGAAAGCCTTACTTATCATCCTTAGCTTTGCCTTAATGGGCGGCTGTGCTTCCCGTGACGTAGTCACCATGGACGAGCCAACAAACCAAGTTTTTGATCTCAATGACAACGATAGAGATGGCGTTATCGTGGCCAGAGAGCGCTGCAATGACACGGTTCAAGGGGCGTCGATCGACAACTATGGTTGTGGAAAGGTCAAACCGATTAATGAACGTCAAGAACTTAAGATCCTTTTTGCCAATGACTCTTTCTACATCGACCCACAATATTATAACCAAGTAGAAACGGTTGCGACTTTTATGCAGCAGTTTCCAAATACTCAAGTTACAATCGAAGGTCACTGTAGTAAAACGGGCTCTTACGAGCATAACTTAACCCTGTCACAGAACAGAGCGAATGCTGTGAGTTCCTTGCTATCAGAACGTTTTGGTATAGAAAGTGATAGGGTGACAGCCATAGGTTATAGCTATGACCGTCCTGTCGATCCTACTCATACTAAGATGGCTCATACTCGAAACCGTCGTGTTATTGCCGAACTCACAGGTGAAGATACGACTGCCGATATGAAATGGCACATCTACACAGTTGATGAACAAGTTAAATAAGCAGTAATTGTCGGAGAAGATGAAAGCTAAACGCGGCAGGCATAAACGTTACCTTAAGGTCTGCCAATTTAGCATTATGGCATTGGCCTTGGGGTTTTCATGCCTATACGCTTCTCCGACACAAACTTTAGACGCGAACTATATTACCGCGGCAATAGAATCACGATATGGTGACCGAGCAGGCATGCGTGTTAGAGCATGGTTCAAAGTATTAGATGAATCACAAGGGCTTAGTGAAAAAGAGCAAATTGTTAATGTAAATAACTTTTTTAATCTTTTCCGCTTTGTCGATGACATAAAACTGTGGGGCGACAGTAATTACTGGGCGAGCCCGATGGAGTTTATTGGTGTAAATGGAGGAGACTGCGAAGACTTCTCCATCGCAAAATACTTCACTTTACTCCAGCTTGGCGTACCCGATGATAAGTTACGCATTACCATGGTTAAAGCGACCTCGGTAAATCAATATCATATGGTATTGGCATATTATGAAACGCCAGGCTCGATCCCTTTAGTGCTCGATAATTTAGATCGGGTAATAAAACCAGCAACACAACGTACAGATTTGATACCTGTATACAGTTTCAATGGTCGGCAGCTGTGGTTAAACAAAGAGAAAGGACGCGGTGTGCTAGCGGGTTCATCTGAACGTCTTGAAAAATGGAATGATCTCAAACACAGATTGGGTGTTGAAAGACTTAAAATGCCTAAATTAAGATTGGAGTAGCTAGAATAATGACACTGTTTCGACAGATATACTCACTGCTATTTGGCCTATTTCTGGTAGTTGTCATCAGCTTAGCTTATGTACAATTTACCGAAACCCAAAGCTTTCTCACCAAGCAAATGGAGTCTGACCTTAACAATACTAGCAATAGTCTAGGGATAATGTTGGTGCCTGATCTTGAGGCAGGAGATATCGTCGGTGCAGAGACGCTTATTAATGTTATTTTTGAAGGTGGCTATTACCAACAGGTTAAATTGACTTGGCTCGTTGATGGCAAACAGCAGGTATGGGAAAACCCAGTGAAGATCCAAGGCGTTCCCCAGTGGTTTATCGACTTAGGCTTCTTTGACACCATTCGTCGTGAAAGTACGATCACATCCGGTTGGTTGCAATTAGCAAAACTCGAAATTACCGCACATCCTGGTTTTGGTTATAACGAGCTGTGGCGCACACTCACCAATGCCATTATCGTTATTTCAATACTGTTTCTTTTAGCGATTGTACTCGCTCGTTTCGGACTTACCTGGATTCTCAAACCGCTCCATGAAATTGCTGAACATGCCACCGAAATAGCCCAGCGTAAATTTGGCCCAGACATGAAACTGCCAAAAACATCCGAGCTCAAATCTGTTGTCGAAGCCTTTAATAGCATGTCTCATCAGCTCAAACAGATTTTTAGCTCATTGGATGAAGAAGTGACCGAGCTAAGAAAGAAAAACTTAGTCGATCAAGTGTCTGGACTTCCTAATCGTCAATATATGATGGGAAGATTGAATAGCTGGCTGAGCGAGCCGAACAATGGCTCCCTAATGATGGCAAAGTTTGACTGGCTTGAAGTGGTCCACAGTAAATACGGTTATCAAGTACGCGATGAAACCATCCGTCTACTTGCGGAAAAAATGAAAGAGCAGCTTGATGAAGTCGCCCCCTCGGTGATTGCCCGTATTGCCGCTTACGAATTTGCTTTCTTGATCACCAGCGCAGAACAGGAACAAAGTAATAAATACTTGCAGACCCTGATTAGAACAGTCAATCAGGAGATCTCTAAAGCGGGCTGTAAGCCGAATGAGCAGTTTGCCATTGGTATCGCCCACAGAACAGATCATATGACGGTAACGGACATACTGGCGCAAACCGATAATGCGTTACAGAAAGCGGTGGCCGACAATAAAGTCTTCCATTCATTTGAAAGCACTGAGAAGCAGCTTTATACCAGAGAGCAGTGGCGTCACCACTTAAGTGAAGCTATCACTAACAAAAATTTTCAATTTAAATGGCAGCCCGTCCACCTTTCAGACAAAAATGAAGTCGTACAACGCGAACTGTATTGCCAACTCACTATTGGTGATAAAGAGATACATGCTGGACAGTTTATGCCTTATATCGAACTGCTATCACTGGGCTCGCTATTGGATCGCTGCCTAATCGAAACCATTGCTGAAAATGGCCTGCTAGAACGTAACTACGAGCCAATAGCAATAAACTTAACCTTCCACAGTCTGAGTGACCCTGAGTTCCATGGCTGGCTAAACAAATTCCTTCGCCATACCGAACTTGCACCTAGAATCGTTTTCGATATTCCTGAGGCGGGTGTTTACAGTGACCCAGATGCCTGCCACGCTCTATGCACAATAATTAGAGACAATGGAGCTCACTTTGGCATAGATCATTTTGGTCGTCAGTTTGGTTCCATGTCATACCTACAGATGCTCAGACCGAGTTATGTCAAACTTGATCAATCCTTTGCGTATTACGATGAAAATGAGCATAGCAGCGAGTTATGCCGCGCACTGGTCAATGTAGCAAGAGGCCTAGATATTCAAATCATTGTCACCGGCATTCAGGAGCAGCAACAACTGGCTCGATTTGAACCACTTAAGACTAATGCTTATATGGGTTATATTTACCCCCCAGAAAGAGTCACCCTTTAGATATGAAGGCTGCCAAATGGCAGCCTTTTTTATTAATACCAATCAGTATAAAGATGTGATCGCTCAGCGAGAATTTAGCGCTTAAGGGGCAAGGCTCTTAATCGCTCCTCGGCTCTAGCATCCTCGGTAACCGCTCCATGCGTTACCCTATCTCCTATATCCATATAGTCGTGCATTAAGGGCAGTCACAACATCTGACCTCCAGGGATGGAGGGAATGTCTTAAGTATGTCGGGAACATGCCAAACCCTGTTGATTGCAACGAATGAGGAACATAGTCGAACTAGGTTTAAGCTCGTTAACACTGTGCCAAATGCGCTAAAGCTCGCCTTTTAGCGTGTTTTTTACCTGTCTACTCCTGCGTTGAATAGACTCACAAGGGAACAAGCATTCTATCATCTAGTCACCTTGAATTAGTTGCCAAAAAACACGCTGAGTAGATCACATTCTTATACTGATTGCTATTGCACAAGGAGAGTCCCCACACTGTTATAAGCCCCTCCTCCTTTGCAGGATTGAAAACACTGAAAACGAAAAAAGCCTTCTGATTTCTCAGAAGGCTTTTCGAAAGTGGTCGGTGATAGAGGATTCGAACCTCTGACCCTCTGGTCCCAAACCAGATGCGCTACCGGGCTGCGCTAATCACCGTAAATCTTTAATTTTTTTGCAAATACCGAGTTAGACTCACTATTTAATAATGTGGTCGGTGATAGAGGATTCGAACCTCTGACCCTCTGGTCCCAAACCAGATGCGCTACCGGGCTGCGCTAATCACCGAGTATCTACTTTTCCAACAGTAGCAGATGTTTTATGAGGTCGCCCTCAATATTTAATAAGAAAGTAATGGGGTGACTGATGGGACTTGAACCCACGACAACCGGAATCACAATCCGGGGCTCTACCAACTGAGCTACAATCACCACTGATTTTACTACTTATCTTGCTAACTTGGTCTCAACTCCAACTGGTGCACCCAGAAGGATTCGAACCCTCGGCCTCACCCTCCGGAGGGGTGCGCTCTATCCAGCTGAGCTATGGGTGCCTGCCTTGTTAGCGCCGCATATAGTATGGATTATTTCGGTGCGAGTCTATAGCAAACTCAGATTTTTTTACGCGTTTGCTCAACTTTTAGCAGATTAATGGTCATTTAAACCTCAAATAGTCAAATTCAAGTTGATTCAGTCAAAATAATGACTTGGTAGTGCTGATTTTTTATGCTATCTATAGCTAATATCCAAAATCCTAATACAACATAATAGTAGCGATTGGCGGAGCCATGTTTAGGGAAAAAACAGACCAGTTTTCACCTCGTGAGATTGGACGCTTATTTAAAAGGATTGATCGCTTAAAAAGCCTAGCGCAAAAATATAAGCGATCTGAAGTAGTCCAAAATACATTGCTAGACATCTCTAATCTCGCGGCGACGGTCGAACGAGAGGATGAATTCTATTCAGGGATCCAAAGCAATCTAAATAAGTTACTTCCTGCCGACAATTTTTTTATAGCCATACTCAACCAAATCACAGGTGAACTCAATATCCCCTTTTGGGTTGATGAGAAAGACCCACACCCAAGTGACCTGTATCCTTTAGAGGATATATCCAGCACGCTGTTTAGCGGTTTAACTGGATATGTCCTAAAACAAAAACGTCCTTTGCTATGCGACAATGATAAATTCGAGCAACTCATTTCCGACGGTCAAATTGTTAGTAGAGGTTCCGATTGCCATCAGTGGTTAGGTGTACCTATTTTTAGTGGCGAGCAGGCCATTGGCGTTATCGTAGTTCAGAGTTATAACCCAGCGATAAATTATGGCGATATAGAGGTCGAATTAATGACCTTTATTAGTCAACATATTTCAGGTGTTATCGAAAGAGTACAGCATAGACACCACCTTGAAGCTGCCATTAAACACAGAACCAAAGAGCTAAGTGTCGCCTATGACAAACTCAAGCAAGAGGTCACAGAGAGACGCCGTGCCGAGAATTTACAGAAATCACTTTTCGAAATTGCCGAACTTTCCAACTCAAATCTAGATGACAATACCTTTTATGCCGAACTGCACCGAGTTATTAGCCACCTTCTACCGGCGAATAACTGTTATATCGGTTTACTAGATGAGAAAAGCCGCCACTTACAATTTCCCTTCTACGTCTCTCAACTAAACGTAGGCGCACCGCAAAATCGCCCCTTTTCCGACGGCTTAACTGAATTTGTATTAAAGAAAAAAAAACCTCTATTACTCGATAGCAACGACATCAAATCACTCGTCGCATCCAAACAACTTTACGCAAAAGCGCCGCAACTCAATTACACCGAAACAATCTATCAATGGATAGGCGTTCCTTTATTTATCCAAGGGATCGTAAGAGGCGCCTTGACAATTTATAGCTTCACCTCCTCACAAACCTATCAAGAAAAAGATTTAGACCTACTGACCTTTGTTTCACAACATATTGCAACGGCGATTGAGCGCAAATTATCCGCCGAGTCTCTGAGGCAAAGCTATGAACAGTTAGAGGAAAAAGTCGCACAGCGCACCAGAGCGCTGGCGATGCTAAATCAGGATCTTGAGAAAGAGATAGCGCAGCGATGTAAAGTCGAACAACAACTGGTTCATGATGCTAGCCATGACACTTTAACGGGACTGCCTAACCGCGCTCGTTTCATGGAAAGACTAGCTCAAGCAGTTAAGCATGTTCGTCGTCATGGGTCTGATAGGTTTGCCATACTGTTTATAGACTTAGATCGCTTCAAATTAATCAACGATACTTTAGGTCATCTACAGGGTGATAAATTCCTCATAGAAACAGCACGTCGACTCAATTTATGCATTAGAGACAATGATACGTTAGCTCGGATCGGCGGTGATGAGTTTGTCATATTACTCGACAGTATTAATGACGCTCGTGACGCCATCGAAGTAACAGAGCGTATTTTAGGAGAGCTATCTCAACCCTACGAACTGGCGAACCAGAGCTTTACCTCTGGAGCCAGTATAGGCATCTCATTTAGCAGTCAAAACAGTACCGATACCAGCGAATCTCTACTTAGAGGCGCTGATACAGCTATGTATCAAGCAAAGTCAAATGGCAAAGGTTGTTATGTTGTCTATGACAACAGTATCACTCAGCAGAATTCGCATGACATCACCTTGGAGATAGAGCTGCGAGAAGCGATTGCTAAAAAAGCATTAGCACTGCAATATTTTCCAGTGATGACTCTCGATTCAGAAAAAATCATCGCTCTCGAGCCCAACTTATATTGGCAACATTCTCAACTAGGTAAGATAAAACAGGCACAGCTGACTAATATTGCCGAGCACTGTAATTTGACCAAAGAATTAAACCTATACCTATTCGATCAAATTAATAAAGATTATCCCAAACTTACCACAATAATTGAAAGCAATACTCAGTTGCATATCAATATCTCGAGCGAACATTTAAAGCATAAACATGCCGTACGTAAACTGAAGAATCGTATAAAAGAGTGTTATTTCAAACCCGATAATTTATGGCTATTTTTTGACGAGAAGTCGTTTGTACAAGACAGTGACAGTCATATCAACACCTTTAATATGTTGAGTAAACTACAACTTAATATAGGACTGAGTGCATATGGCAGTGCCCACAGCGCTTTGAGCAGTTTAAGCTTTCTTCCTCTTAGCGGCCTAAAACTCGACCCTAGCTACATTAGCCACTTAAATGACCCGCAGCACAAGAAACTACTAAAAGCTCATCAGCTAGCGGCAGAAGCATTAGATCTGACACTCTACGTACAAGGTGTTAAAAGTGATCTGCAACGACAACAGCTCGCAAGCTTAGGTTTTTTCGCTGGCCAAGGCCAAGCATTAGGTGAATCAATTAAGCCTAAAACACTACCAACGGCAGCTGACGATACTAGTTTATATGCATAGCCTGAACTAAGAGCTACAGAATAGCAGCCCCAATTACATTACATAGTGATACCAATCAGTATAAGAAAGTGATCTACTCTGCGTGTTGTTTGACAACGAGTTCAAGGCGAATGGATGATGGAAGAGTTGTTCCCTTTTCGCCAATGCCATTAGAATAAGGCGCTCTATTTTTTAAACATCCCCCTAAGATTAGCAATATTGGCTTTGCCAGATTGAACCCGCTGCTGCTCAGTCTGCGCTGGCTTACGATTTTCCCAAATGAGATCATCTTGTGGCAATTCCATCAAAAAACGGCTCGGCTCACAGCGCATCACTTCACCAAATTGACGTCGCTCACGGCAGATCATAAACCACAGTTCCTTTTGAGCACGTGTGATCCCCACATAGGCTAAGCGCCTCTCCTCCTCGACGTTGTCTTCATCTATGCTGGTTTGATGAGGTAAGATTCGCTCTTCAACCCCAACCATGAACACATAAGGGAACTCAAGTCCCTTTGAGGCATGTAAAGTCATTAATTGAACCTGATCGCCAGCTTCATCTTCACTGTTGCGTTCCATCATGTCACGCAACGTTAATCGAGTGACCACCTCAGGCAGTGTCATCCCCTCATCTAAATCATCCCCTTGCAGCATCTCTGTCACCCAGCGATACAACTCTGAGATATTTTTCATCCGCATCTCTGCGGCTTTGGCACTGGTGCTGGTCTCGTACAGATAATCTTCGTAATTAATATTACGGATCAGATGCTTCACCGCCTCAACGGGTTCACCACGATTGGACTCTTCTCCCGTATCGACGATGAATTTGCCAAACTGATATAGCGCTGACATTGCTGCTGGCGGTAGATGATGATTCAATTCCGAGTGAAAAATAGCCTCAAACATAGAGATATGTTTCTCATTAGCATAATTTCCCAAACGCTCTAGTGTCGCAGGGCCAATACCGCGCTTTGGTAAGTTAACTACCCGTAAAAAGGCGTTGTCATCATCGGGATTCACCACTAAACGCAAATACGCCATGATGTCTTTGATCTCTGCTCGGCCAAAGAACGAGGTCCCCCCACTGAGCTTATAGGGAATGCGGTTGGTCATTAATGCACGTTCAAGCAGACGCGATTGATGGTTACCGCGATACAAGATGGCGTAATCACCGAATTGAGTTCTGCCGACAAACTTATGCCGAATCATCTCGGCAACAACCCGTTCTGCCTCCTGCTCTTCATTGGCGGCCATAAGCACTCGAAGCGGTTCGCCATAGGCTAATTCACTAAACAATGACTTATCGTAAACATGGGGGTTATTGGCAATCAAAATATTGGCAGCGCGCAGAATGCGCTGGCTAGAGCGATAATTTTGCTCAAGCTTAATTAACCTCAATGAAGGAAAATCTTTGCCAAGTAGCACTAAGTTTTGTGGTTTTGCTCCACGCCACGAGTAAATAGATTGGTCATCATCACCCACAACGGTAAAACGAGCACGCTCGCCAACCAATAGCTTTACCAATTCATATTGGCTGGTGTTGGTGTCTTGATACTCATCCACCAACAGGTATTGAATTCGCTTTTGCCAGCGCTCTCTTACCTCTTGGTTATGTCGCAGTAACAGAGTGGGAATAAGAATAAGATCATCAAAGTCCAACGCATTATAGGCCTTCATGTGCTGGGCGTAACGTTGGTACAACAAAGCAAAAAGCTGCGATTGCTCATCTTTGGCTATCTTTCTCGCTTGCTCTGGGATAACCAGATCACCTTTCCAATTTGAGATCGCCGTTGTCAGCATTCTTAATAGATCTTTATCGCCATCAAGTTCGTTCTCGGTTAACTCTTTTAATAGCGCCAAGGTGTCTTGATCATCAAACAGCGAGAAACCGGGCTTTAATCCCACCACTTTATATTCACGCTTAATGATCTCAAGCCCTAAGGTGTGAAAGGTTGAGATCCACAATCCGCGCGCTTCTTTACGTCCCATCGATTGGGCGACACGCTCTTTCATCTCTCGGGCCGCTTTATTGGTAAAGGTCACTGCAGCGATATTTCGCGCTTGATAACCACACTTTTGCACCAAATAGGCAATTTTGTTGATGATCACACGCGTCTTACCACTGCCAGCACCCGCAAGTACCAAACAAGGACCAGAAACATAGTGAACAGCATCATTTTGACCGGGATTGAGCTTCATGAATTAACAATTACCACGCAGATAAAAAGCATTTAAACCAGCGGCAGATCATACCAGAATCTCTACCTCGCCATTGACAAAAAATCCAACTATCGATGTAAACTTAAAGCAGGTACAATTCTCAACCATCTAGACTTGATTAGCCAACAGCGGAATTAACAATGATCAATCCAAAGAAAATCGAAGAAGTTGCTAAGCAACTTAGTGAAAACCTTCCAAGTGGTCTTAAGCAGTTTGCTGGCGAATTTGAAGACAAGAGCAAACAGATCCTACAGAATCAGTTGATGAAACTAGATGTAGTCTCGCGTGAGGAGTTTGACGTACAACAACATGTACTACTAAAAACCCGTGAAAAGCTAGAAATGCTACAAAAACAGGTTGATGCCTTAGAAGCCAAGCTTACTCAAGCTGAATGAGTTTCTCACCAATACAAAATGAAAGGAGCGCTATGCGCTCTTTTTTATTACCTTTTTTCGCCATAATTGATCATCACTCTGCCCTCATTCCCTACTTTAAAAATGATTAAATACAATAATGTCAAAAATGTGATCAAATGAAAAAGGGAACTTACATGTTAAATCGTTTCGGGCTGGGCAGTAGTCCAATCAGTCAAAAACTAGTTTTTATTGCGATACTATCACTGCTCTCACTTATCCCTCTTGGACTCGTGATGGATATCACCTCTGATCGACAATCGCTTTACCATGATGTGGTAAACGAGATAGGTCATTCCTGGGGTGAACAGCAACAGATATCAGGACCAGCAATAGTGATTCCCTATACCTACGAGGTGATCCAAGAAAGCTTTAATGAGCAAGGGAAACTCACAAAAACGAGACATACTATCGATAGTGAATTCGTCATTTTACCTAAAGATCTCAACCTTAATATCACCCTAAAACATGACTTTTTGTCCCGCGGCATTTTTCAGTCATTGGTTTATAACGCACACATTACTGGCAAAGCAAAATTCGATATAGTTGAGTTTAAACAGCCTAACTTAGTAAAAATTCAACCAGAATTCGCTAGGATCGTTTTTGGCATCTCAGCCAATCAAGCCATTGACAGTATTAATCAATTTCAAACTAATTTAGGCAGCCCCAGCAATAAAACAACTCAATCACTACCACAAGGTAATCCGCTAATGTCTGGCACTGGGCTTGAGCAAATATCGGGCTTAGAACGAGGCTTTCATCAATTAATCTCTTTAAACGAAAAATCACAAGTACTCGACTTAACTTTTGATATTCAACTGCGTGGTTCCCAGGGAATAAGTGTGCTGCCAACAGGACAACAAACCACGATAACCCTCGATGCTGACTGGCCACATCCAAGTTTTAATGGTCTATTGCCTACGGATAGAAGTATTGATGCTAACGGTTTCAATGCTCAATGGAAGGTAAGTTATTTGACTCGTAATTACCCTCAGTTCTTTAGTAAAAACAGTCAAATAAACTTACAAGAAGTCAAAGCCCAGGCAACCTTATTTGAACCCGTCACTCATTATGGGAAAATTGAACGAGCGGTAAAATACGGTCTGCTATTTATCATATTAACCAGTATTCTATTATTGATTTTTGAACTCGGGCAGCATCAAATACTGTCGACGATCCAATATCTATTGGTCGCCAGCGCCATGACACTATTTTATCTAATTTTGTTATCACTATCGGAACATATTAGTTTCGGTTACGCCTATCTACTGGCCGCTTGTGTGCCGCTTTTTTCGGTTTCAATCTATATTGGCAGTGTTACCCGTAGCGCCAAGCGAAGTGGAATAATGGCTGCAATGTTAATCGCCCTCTATAGCGTGCTCTACTCCATTCTAAAGCTAGAAGATTACGCCCTTCTTATGGGAACGGGACTACTCGTCATTGTAATGTTGATATTAATGTACATAACCCGTCATGCGCCTCATAAGATTGATGACATTAAGCAAATTTAATCGCGATTTTAACAACTAAGGCTAGCTAGCCAATCCATGGCGCGTTAGCCTTACTGTTTTTTCGCGAGACATCTCTTTGACACTTTCAAGAAGCCATAAAACTTATCTGCTACTTGGCTGGATGTTGCTTATTATTGTACCAGCCATACTCTTGTTAAGCGGCACGGAACTGTTTCCACTTATCACACTTAATTCATCCCACGCAGAAGCCCTATATTGGCTGACCTCTTCTGGCACGGCGCCATTTGGGGTGCTTACCGTCTTAGTCTTGCTCGGGTTCTGCTATAGAAAAATACCCAAAGCCCACTTTCTGCCACTGTTAATCACAGTCTCTATTAGTATGGTGTCGACTTTAACACTCAACCAGTTTCTAAAGCCGTATTTCAGCGAGCCTAGGCCCAATGCCCAATTGCTGCATCAGCAGCAACTACTCAATATTGATGAGTTCTATCAACTGCCCACCGACCAACGTAAGCCCGTCATAGACAGCGCGATAAGCAAGTTCATCTCCGCCCCTAACAACCTTCAGCTGTCTAATCGTATCGCCAACCATTGGCTTCATGAAGTGGGCTTTGCCTTCCCCTCTGGGCATACGCTATTTGCCGTGACCTTATCTATGGTAATGAGCTACTTTCTATTGCTTAGCGGCCAATATCTATTCCCATCTCTATTATGCGTATGGAGCTTAGGCATGGGCTTTAGTCGCATGCTACTTGGCATGCACTGGTCACAAGACGTGCTCGCTTCTACCGTGATTGGCGGTCTAATAGGCCTAATCAGTATTTGGTGTATGATTAGTTGCTATTCATTGCTAATACCTGCAGTCCAAAGGAGTTAGCAATGTCGTCTCAAATGAGCCAATTGACCTCTCATCATGATCCAACAGCTATCCGCTTAAACATTGATGAAAGTGAACAGGTAAGCGCAGTTTAGCTGGTTATCCTCTATAGCCACGAGAACGACAGTGATATAATCCTCATGTAAAATATAACTATAACTAGGTTTTAAGGATTGAAACTAAATGAAAAAGTACATCGTTGCTACACTAGTGGTCATTGCAGCGCTATATTGGTTTTTCCAAACCCCTTCCATCAACTCTCCTTATTCATATGACAGCATAAAAACAAGCCAGCCCCCTCTCTCATCATCCCTCCAACTCGATACTGAAGAGCTCCACGCCAAGGCAGACTCACCTAACAATTATCAGAGCTGTATACTACTTATCGAATCTAACAAAAATACGCGTAGGGATTGGGCCAATGAGCAAGACTGGGATCAATGGTTAGACAAGGGATATTCTATCGATGATATTACATTGGCTATCGATCATTTTTCGAGCCAACTTCATGCAGCAAATTGGCGGGTGAAACAGTTAAAATTTCATTCACAGCTTAGTAAACAAAATCGAGAACTTGACGAACAAGCCAAACAACAGTTTCCCGAAATCTATACGGATTTTGTTTGGGAAAGGCCTGTACCTCAACCAAGTCTTAAAAATATTACTGAATTAAGTGATGATGATGCCATTGCACTTATCCAAGCAACAGGGTTAACGGTAGATGATGTTGACTGGCTACTACAACAAGACTCGCTATCCGAAGCATTACTCTTTCACGCCGTTAATAAACTAGAAGATGTCAACGCTCTACTAGGTGATCATATATTCGCAGGTGAAAATCTTCACCTCATTGAGACCGCAGCTGCAAATGGGCAAGAGAGAGTGCTTAATTTACTCCTGACAAAAAATAGTGAATTAAGCAATGATCCCTATTTGGGGACAACTATGGAGTATGCACTTGCTCATTTGGATTATTTTTTTAGTTTCAATAAACCATTAGACGACGGAGCATTTGCAAGGCAGGTTAGGATAATTAAAACCTTACAGGCACTAAATAGCCCAGCAAACTTCACCTCTCAAACCGAGCAACAAATAGCAGGCCATTTTCCTCGGAATATTTATCAATTTGATGCCGAACAGTTGGCAATTTTGCAAAATGAATTTGAGCTTGATCTAACTCAAATTGTACCGAAAAAGTCGTTAGCATATGATCCTAATTCCCCATTGATCGAAGAACTGAATACCGATCTAACTCAAGCACTAGCAAAACAGACTTCACCTGCACAGTTAACACAGTGCCAGTTATTAGTTGAAAATGTGAACAGCCAATGGCAACCACATGACCTTAGTTACTTTAGCCATAAACTGATTAGAGAAGGCAAACAAGTAAACGTGGCTAACCTTAACGACATCGATCCAGTATTAGCCGATTGTTTTAGTGATACCCAGCGACAAAGGTTGCCCTACAGACGCAGTAATAACAAGAGCTTAAATGATGCTGTATACAGGCTTGCTAAGCAAAAACAGATAAAAAAAGCCATTAAAATGGTCGAGAACTCGCAGTTAGAAGAAGCGGTGAATCGCGATTTTTTCTATCAACTGTTAGGTTACAACCCAGAGTATTTCACGCCATTACAACTGAGCCAATTACGTCAAGAGACATTTGACTACAATCGTATTTATCGCTTTTCCAGAAAAAACATTACCTCCCTAATAACCCAAGGTCTAGATATCGACAAGCTAGATTATGAAGGTAGAAGTTTACTTGATATGGCAATACTTAACCAAGATCTCACTCTGCTTAAATACCTAGTTAGCCACCACATTAGCTACCCAGCTAGAGCTAATGGACGAGATCCGCTTTACCTATTATTAGATACGAACAATTACCAATTTAATCCAGAGCATCTATTAGAGTATTTATCAGCACTAATGGTACTTGAGCCCAATATCTATCCATATCATCAACGTTTAATGTCACTAATCCGTTTGAAATACCCAGAGATATACACCCAGATCACCAACCAACTGCCAAGGTTAATCGTAAAAGACGATACCCCACTGCCACCTGCTGTTTGCCACCATAATTAGTTTCAGCAATAGATAAAAGGCACCTCTCGGTGCCTTTTATTATTTCATCGCCATTAAACTGGTTAGTTATCTACTAATCATGAAAAGCCACTTTCACTTTTTTTGCATCTTGCTGTAACTCTGCTGGTTTAGGCACATGAATCGCCAATACACCTTTCTTGTATTGCGCGGTGATCTGCTCAGCATCGAGGTTGAATCCAAGTGGGATCTGACGTTGGAATGAACCAAAAGAACGCTCTCGTAGATGATATCCTTTGTCATCCTTTTCCTGCTCATTATGTTTCTCGCCACTAATAATGAGGTAGTTGCCTCGAATATCAACATTGATATCCTTTTCATTCATATCAGGCAGTTCGGCCTTGATCTCGATATATTCGGCACTCTCTTTCACATCAATGGCAGGCATAACGCCGAGCTCTGCACGGACATTTGGCCAAGTCGTTAACCAATCTTTGGCAAAGTCATCGAATACATTATCTAACCGCGACTGCAATGCAGTACGTGGATCATCTTTATGAAAGATTGAGGGAAAGAATGATTTCATAACAAGCTCCTTTGTTGGCTCGCATCTCCTTAAACAAGGCTGATGCAGAGGATTTACAAACAGCCTAAAGCGCAAGCCCTCTAGGCTTCCTTAACCCTCATTTTAGTCGCTGCCAACCTAGGTAAAAAAACAATTGCCTCCCAAGTTAAGCTAGATCAATCATCCCTCAAAAAGCGCTATAGCCGACCTAAAAAAGGCACGATTTATGCGCATCAAAGTCGCCTCAATAAACAAGATAAGAATATCTATAAACCAATGATTCACATTATTTTTATTGAAATAATTAATCGCTAAGCGTATTTTACGTTAACGAATTTTCTCGATATTTTTTCAATTGTTTTAACATGAACTTAAGGACCATCGCATGGAAGCTACCGAAGCACTGCCGCCAACAACTCCTGCACTAACACCAAGCCCCGCTATTGAAATGAAACACTCAGGGCTGGGTATTGCATCATTTGTACTTAGCATTGTCTCAATGATGCTCATCTTTGGGCTGTTAATCGTCGCAGGCGTGATAGAAGCGACCACACCAGGTGGGATGAACGAAGAATCTGTGGAGGCTGTTGTCGTTGGAATACTGTTATTTGCCTTTATCGGCACCGCGCTGGTCGCAACAGGTTTAGGTATAGCGGGATTATTTCAGAAGCAGCGCAAAAAGATATTTGCGATTCTCGGTACTATCTTTTCACTGGTTACAGTGGTGTCGACCCTAGCGTTAATCTCCTTTGGTATGACAATAGATTAGAACGCGTGGAGCGACTCATTATCAGCCACAAAAAAGGGGAAATTTAATTCCCCTTTTTATTACGTGAGCCATCAGTTGTAACTAACGCAGCACCTCTTCAAGGGCTCGTAAACATAACGCGACGTTTTCACGTCTTGCACCAAAGCCCATCAAACCGATACGCCATGCTTTACCTGCCAATGCACCCAATCCAGCCCCTATCTCTAGGTTATAGTTTTCCAGTAACTGCTTGCGCACTAAGGCATCATCAACCCCGTCAGGAATATACACGGCGTTAAGTTGCGGTAAACGAGATTGCTCTTCAACAACAAACTGAAGCCCTAACGCCTCGAGCCCTTCACGCAGCACTTGATGCATGTTTTGATGACGTGCCCACGCGTTTTCAAGCCCCTCTTGTGCAAGTAGGCGAAGCGACTCATGGAGAGCATATAATGCATTAACAGGCGCAGTATGATGATAGCTTCGCTTGCCGCCAGCACCTTGATCGCCACTCCAATAACCCATCACTAGGCTTTGATCTAAAAACCAGCTCTGTACTGGTGTTTTGCGTGCTTTAAGCTTCTCTACCGCCGCAGGTGAAAACGACACTGGCGACAAACCTGGCACACAGGAGAGACATTTTTGGCTGCCCGAGTAAATCGCATCTATTCCCCATTCATCGACTCTTAGCTCTACACCACCTAAGGAGGTCACGGCATCGACGATAGAAAGACAATCATGCTGCTTGGCTAACGCACAGAGACTCTTGGCATCTGACAATGCACCCGTCGATGTTTCGGCATGAACAAAAGCCAAAAACTTCGCATCAGGATTGGCTTTCAGCGCGGCCTCAACATCGCTAACCGAAACTGGTGTGCCCCACTCGTTATCAACGACTACGGCTGTAGCACCAACGCGCTCAACATTTTGACGCATTCTCTCGCCAAACACCCCGTTACGGCACACTATCACTTTTTCGCCGGGCTCAACTAAATTAACAAAACAGGTTTCCATACCGGCGCTACCCGGTGCAGATACCGCTAGGGTCATGGCATTTTTAGTTTGAAACGCATATTGGATCAGCGCTTTGAGTTCATCCATCATGCCGACAAATAGCGGGTCGAGATGACCAATTGTTGGACGAGCCTGAGCGGCCAATACTTCTGGATAAACATCTGAAGGACCTGGGCCCATCAGCGTTCTACGAGGGGGGTTAAATGCATTTACTTTCGGTGCTGCTAACATCTTATTTCCTCTTCAAAGCCGTGGCTTAAAAAGTTAGGGTTAAGGCTAACTGTCGTTTTATCAGATAACCTCCGCTAAGGGGCTCGGTTATCTCCCTACGTATTAACAGTTATTGAAGTACCATAATTGGTATCTTATTGCTTTTAATGCATTGCAAGATAACATAAAAAAAGGCGCTACTGCGCCCCTTTAAACATTAAAGTTTGTCGCTTTCCATGAGCAACACCACCATTAATCGCGGTTATCCAAAAACAATTTATAGGCAGGACTCTGGGTTTCTTCTTGATAGACAAATCCCACATCGGTTAAAAACTGCTGAAACGCAGTTGCATCGCTTTCTGGCACTTCAAAGCCAGCAAGTACGCGCCCATAAGCGGCACCATGATTACGATAGTGAAATAGACTAATGTTCCATTTACTCTGCAAGGTAGTCAAAAACTTAAACAAGGCGCCGGGATGCTCTGGAAACTCAAAGCTAAATAGACGCTCATCAAGATCTTCTGGCGGATGACCACCCACCATATAACGCACATGGAGTTTAGCCGTCTCGTCATGAGACAGATCCTGCACCTCGAAGCCATCGCCCTCAAGCCGCGCGACTATCTCGTCCAGCTCCGCCTGACCATGAGACAGGCGAATACCCGCAAACACCACCGCCTTGTCACGGCTAGAAAAACGGTAATTAAACTCAGTCATCGCACGCTTATCTAACAACTCACAAAAGCGTAAAAAAATGCCGGGACGTTCTGGCACTTTAACCGCCAAAATAGCCTCTTTCTGCTCACCGAGTTCACAGCGCTCCGACACATAACGTAGGCTGTGGAAGTTAACGTTAGCCCCACTCAAGATAGCTGCCACCTTTTGGCCTTTACCCTCGTCACCGATATATTTTTTCAGTCCAGCCAGTGATAAGGCACCTGCGGGCTCAGCTATCGCGCGGGTGTCTTCAAAAATATCTTTAACCGCAGCGCAGATCTCATCAGAGGTAACGGTAACCACGTGGTCGACATATTCACGTGCCAGACGAAAAGGCTCGGCACCTATCTGTTTTACCGCCACACCATCGGCAAATAACCCCACTTGCGATAACACCACACGTTCATCGGCTTCTAATGCGGCTTTTAGGCAGGCTGAGTCTTCTGGCTCAACTCCGATAATCTTCACCTGCGGCATAACCGCTTTGTAATAGGCGGCGATACCCGCGATCAGGCCGCCACCGCCAACGGGCACAAATATCACCTCGAGATCGCGTTGTTGCTGCAACATCTCTTGCGCAATCGTACCTTGACCCGCAATAACCGCTTCATCATCGAACGGGGCGACATATACGCGCCCCTCGTCTTTAGCGAGTTGCTGGGCATACTCATTGGCCATATCGAAAGACTGACCATGCAGCACCACTGTGCCACCAAGGCGGCGCACCGCATCGACCTTAATTTCGGGAGTGGTTTCTGGCATCACGATCACCGCGCTTATTCCACGCGCCGACGCCGACATTGCCACCCCTTGCGCGTGATTGCCGGCAGAGGCGCACACGACGCCGCGCTCACACTCCTTTGCATCAAGCTGAGCGATACGATTATAAGCCCCACGCAACTTAAACGAGTGCACAGGCTGCATATCTTCGCGCTTCAAAAACACTTGACAGCCTAAACGCGCAGAGAGTTTATTCAGGCTAGAAAGCGGGGTGATTTTTGCCACATCATAGACAGAGGATAACAGTATCTTCTGCAGATAATAGTGTGCTAAATCTAACTGAGATTGTGAGGCTAATGCCAACATATTAATCCTCCAGCTTACTAACATCTCGCACAGCGCCTTTATCGGCACTAGTCGCAAGCATGGCGTAGGCTTTAAGCGCAAGCGATACCGCGCGCTGTCGACTTTTGGGTTTCCAAGCCAGTTTGCCACGCGACTGCATCTCTGCACGGCGGCTGGCCAGTTCTATCTCGCTAACGGCAAGCTTAATGGTACGCGCAGGAATATCGATTTCGATTCGATCCCCGGTTTCAACTAGCCCAATAGTGCCACCCGCAGCCGCTTCAGGAGAGACATGACCGATAGATAAACCCGATGTACCGCCAGAAAATCGACCATCGGTGATAAGCGCGCAAGCCGCACCTAGGCCTTTAGATTTCAGATAACTAGTTGGATAAAGCATCTCTTGCATGCCTGGACCACCTTTAGGGCCTTCATAACGAATCACTACTACGTCACCAGCAACCACTTCGCCACCTAAGATACCCGCTACGGCGTCATCTTGACTCTCATAGACTCGAGCGCTGCCCACAAAGGTATGATTAGCTTCGTCGACGCCGGCAGTTTTAACAATACAGCCATCAAGGGCGATATTGCCCGATAGCACAGCTAGGCCACCCTCTTGGCTAAACGCAAATTCACGAGTACGAATACAGCCCTCTTTACGGTCGACATCGACACTTGGCCAACGGCAATCTTGACTAAAAGCTTTAGTAGTTGGAATACCGGCAGGCCCTGCAGAGAAAAATTGATGCACCGCTTCATCATTGCTCTGGGCGATATCATATTTAGCCAATACCGCTTTAAGGCTTTCGCCAGCCACATGACTCACATCGGTATGCAGTAAACCCGCCCTGTCGAGTTCACCTAAAATCCCCATCACCCCACCAGCACGATGGACATCTTCCATATGATACTTAGGTGTCGATGGCGCGACTTTACAAAGGTGCGGTACCTGACGCGACATTCTATCGATATCGGCCATGGTAAAATCGACACCGCCCTCTTGAGCAGCAGCTAACAGATGCAACACGGTATTGGACGAGCCGCCCATAGCGATATCCAGCGCCATAGCGTTTTCGAATGCTTTAAAGTTTGCAATGTTGCGTGGCAAGGCTGATTCATCATCGTGCTTGTAGTAACGCGTAGCCAGCGCCATCACACGGCGACCCGCTTCTAAAAAGAGTTCGCGGCGATCGGCGTGGGTCGCGAGCATTGAACCATTGCCCGGCAATGATAAACCGAGTGCTTCGGTGAGGCAGTTCATCGAGTTCGCGGTAAACATGCCTGAGCATGAGCCGCACGTTGGGCAGGCGCTTCGCTCAATTTTTTCACTGTCGGCGTCTGAGATGCGGTCATCCGCTGCGGCGACCATGGCATCGACTAGATCCAGTTTAATGATCTTATCTGAGAGTTTTGTCTTACCTGCTTCCATCGGCCCGCCCGAGACGAACACCACAGGAATATTAAGACGTAGCGCCGCCATTAACATACCGGGAGTAATTTTGTCGCAGTTTGAGATGCACACTAACGCATCGGCGCAGTGGGCGTTAACCATATACTCTACGCTATCGGCGATAAGCTCTCGTGATGGCAGGCTGTAAAGCATGCCGCCGTGCCCCATAGCAATGCCATCATCGACGGCGATAGTATTAAACTCTTTAGCGATACCGCCCGCCTCTTCTATCGCACCAGCCACTAACGAGCCCATATCTTTAAGGTGAACATGCCCTGGCACAAACTGAGTAAAGGAGTTAGCAATGGCAATAATCGGCTTACCGAAATCGTTATCTTTTACCCCAGTCGCTCGCCAAAGTGCACGAGCACCAGCCATATTGCGACCTTCGGTACTGGTAGCTGAACGTAATTTTGCCATGAAATTGCTTCCTTTTTATCGTTAGGCGATATCGGTTCGCCTAGCTTTGAATGTTTGCCCTGCGACAACGCCGAAGCGTTATCGGGCTTGTCACTAATCTAAACTCGGTTTAAATCATCTAATCTTTAATACCAACAAGGGATGAGCCTAGACCAATCCTAAATCGGCTCTAACCAGCCCCACTTGTCTTCTGTTTCACCATTAAACAGACCAAAGAAACTCGCTTGGATCTCTTTGGTGATAGGGCCACGCATGCCTGCACCTACCTCGATACGATCCACACTACGTACTGGCACAATTTCTGCCGCAGTGCCCGTCATAAACATCTCATCGGCTAAGTATAAAAACTCGCGCGACATAGGCTCTTCCACCACCTCATAACCCTTATCACGCGCCAAGGTTATGATGGTGTCGCGGGTGATCCCCATTAAGATAGCAGCCGTCGCAGGTGGGGTGTACAGCTTATTCTTTTTAATGACGAATAGGTTAGCACCCGCGGCTTCGCTAACGAGACCATTAACATCGAGAGCAATACCTTCATCAAAGCCATTTCGTTTAGCTTCGGTTGAAATTTGTAAAGATGACAGATAGTTACCACCAGCTTTCGCCCCTGTCGGAATGGTATTCGGCGCCAGACGATTCCACGATGTCACCGCCACATCGACGCCGCGTTCCATGCTGTCTTCACCTAAATAGGCCCCCCAAGGAAACGCTGCCACTAATAGCTCGCATTTGGCATCTTTAGGCGGGGTGATCCCCATACCGACATCGCCATAAAACGCTAGCGGGCGGATATAGGCGCCATCTAATTTGTTGGCAACGACAATATCACGACACGCCTGCATCGTTTGATCAAAGCTATACGGAATTGGCATGCGGTATATTTTTGCCGAATCATACAGTCGCTGCACATGCTCGGTTAGACGAAAACCTGCGGGGCCAAGGTGAGTCGCATAAACTCGAATCCCCTCAAATACCGAGGTTCCATAATGCAGTGCATGAGACATAACATGCACCTTAGCATCGCCCCACGGCATTATCTCACCATTAAACCAAATCAGTTCTGCAGTTTTTGCGGCCATAATATTTTCTCACTTATAGGGCTTAAGCGTTTTAGGCGCTAGCGGGTTGTAATAATGTAGTAGACAGTTTTGTCGATAATTGCTCTGCCGATAAGACTTTGCACTCTGTGACATCAATAAGTTTACTCAGCTGATGACTGAGTAGCTCTAGCGCTCGCTCACTCTCCACCACCATATCGACCAGAGTGGTACCATTATCGGCCAACTTCATATCTAATGTAGTGATTTTAAAACCGCGATGACGAGTCACACGTAGCACACGCTCTAGTACCTCGGGTTGCTGAGCTAAGGTTAAGGCTAGGTTATAGATCATGTCTGTTTCTCCATCTCATCCATCATATCGCGGTTAGATGCCCCTGGAGGAACCAGTGGCCATACGTTGTGGGCTTCATCGATTCTGACATGCAGCAGAAACGGCCCTTGAGTGTTAAGCATTTCATCGAGTGCTGCATCGACCTCAACGCTTTGAGTAATGGTGCGTCCGGGAATACCAAACGCCGACGCCATAGTGACAAAATCAGGGTTATCGGACAGATCAGTTTCACTAAAACGCTCTTCAAAAAACAGCTGCTGCCACTGCTTGACCATTCCCAGCTTTTGGTTGTCGATAAGCAGAATCTTTAACGGAATTTGACGACGTTTAACTGTGGTGAGCTCCTGCACATTCATCATAAAGGAGCCGTCACCCGACACGGCAACCACACAGGCATCGGGGCGCGCGACTTTAGCGCCAATCGCCGCAGGTAAACCAAAGCCCATGGTGCCAAGACCTGCGCTCGATAGATGATCTTCAGGCCGCCTAAACCACATATGCTGCGCAACCCACATCTGGTGCTGACCCACATCACAGGCTATCACACTGTCTTCGGGTAGCTTGTTTGCCAAACTATTGAGCATTTTGGGCGCAAAAATAAGCTCCCCAGGCCTGTCATAATTCCATTGATGTTGCGCCTTTAAATTGGCAACTTCTGCCAACCAAGGCGCAATGGCCATTGGTTGGGCGATAGCGGGTAAGATTTGGCGTAGATCCCCAGCAATGGCGACGTCTGGGCGACGTAGCTTACCTAACTCGGCGACATCAATATCCAGATGTAATACTTTTGCATGTTCGGCAAATGAGGCTAAACGCCCCGTCACGCGGTCATCGAAACGCGCGCCAACTACAACCAGCAGATCACATTCCTGTACTGCGATATTCGCCGCTTTGCCGCCGTGCATCCCCAGCATACCCAAGTAGCCTTCGCAGTCATGGGCAATAGAGCCAAGCCCTTTGAGAGTGGCTACCGAAGGAATACCTGTCTCATCAATAAAGTCTCTAAGCTGCTCAACCGCTCCCGCCATTCCAACGCCGCCACCAACATAAAGCATAGGCTTGCTCGATTTCGAGAGCAGCACTCTGGCCGCTTCAAGCTGACTCGAATCAGCCTGTGGCTCAGTCATCAAACCTAATAGCGGTGTTTTATAATCGAGCATGGCTATTTGAATATCTTTTGGAATATCGACCAAAACAGGCCCTGGACGACCTGATGCAGCGATCTCGAAAGCGCGATACAGGGTCGGTACAAGCTCATCGATGTCGGTCACCATAAAGCTATGTTTGGTACACGACAGCGACATACCGAGTACATCAATCTCCTGAAAGGCATCGGTGCCGATCACGGCGGTAGACACTTGACCAGTAATAGCGACCAAGGGAACCGAATCAAGCAAGGCATCGGCCAGCGCAGTCACAAGATTGGTCGCACCAGGGCCCGATGTTGCAAAACAAACCCCTGTTTTACCACTCGCTCTGGCATAGCCTACAGCAGCAAATGCGGCGCCTTGTTCATGACGACTCAAGAGATGTTCAACTGGCGCGCCGTACAGAGCGTCATAGATGGGCATAATTGCGCCGCCAGGATAACCAAATACTGTGGTTACGCCATGCGCGGCAAGTACTTTGATAACGGCGTCTGCGCCTCTGATCTGCTGCCCTTGTTCCATTCGCTATATCCTACATCTCAAGTTTTTCGGGGTTAAGCAAGCGATTTGAATCGCTAATAACAAAAAACCCCCGGTCCTTTCGGAGCGGGGGTTTCTGTTGCAATCTTTACCTAATTAGGTTGTTCGATGCGCCATGCGATGCCCCCGCTGTGATCTAATAATCACGACGGTAATAATCTCAATAATGAGTAGGGCAGCTTGATTAAACATGGTGTATTGAAAATTCCTAATCAGTGTGTTTGCTTAAATTCGGTGTCTACAATATTAAAATTCAGTAGACCTTTTAATCAATACCACAAAGCCCGTGAATAACACAACAAAAACCTGCTACTGTCTGTCAAAACTGTTAATCGCCTCTGTCGAACGACAACTCAAAGCGACCCTATCGAGATAGCTTTCTACTCATTTGACCAAATTATTCGCTATGTGCAGTCATCCACGACCAAACATAGCTTGGTATTTATTGGGTTAAGCCCACCGAATTAAGCTGGACTTAACCAATTGATATTGAAATGACTAAGATTCTTCAACGATGCGTTTCATTTCGGTCATATAACCGCGAAGTTCGGCACCGATATATTCAACCGCAGTATGACGAATCGCATCGTTTACCTCGATTAAACGCAGGTTATCAACACCATTGCCACTATCCTTAAGTCCACCACCTAAATACTCAGATGACATCTGATTCACATAGTCACGAAGCAAAGGCACTGCGGCGTGGTTAAATAGGTAACAACCATATTCAGCGGTATCAGAGATAACTATGTTCATCTCGTAAAGACGCTTACGTGCAATGGTGTTAGCAATCAGCGGTGTTTCATGTAGTGACTCGTAGTAAGCCGACTCTTCAACGATACCCGATGACACCATAGTATCGAACGCCAGCTCAACGCCCGCTTTAATCATGGCAACTAAGAAGATACCTTTGTCAAAATAGGCTTGTTCATCTATAGCTTCATCGCACTGAGGTGCATTCTCAAAACCCGTTTCATTGGTCTCGTTACGCCACTTAAGCAGGTTTGCATCATCATTGGCCCAATCTGCCATCATGGTCTTAGAAAACTCACCGCTAATGATGTCATCCATATGTTTTTCAAATAACGGCGCAAGGATACCTTTAAGCTCTTCGGCCATCTCAAATGCTTTGATCTTGGCTGGGTTTGAAAGACGATCCATCATATGGGTAATACCACCGTGCTTAAGCGCTTCGGTAGTCGTTTCCCAGCCTTGTTGGATCAGTTTAGCCGCATAACCCGGCTCAATACCGTCGGCAACCATCTTCTCATAACCTAAAATTGCACCCGTTTGCAGCATGCCACACAAAATAGTCTGCTCGCCCATTAGATCAGATTTTACTTCGGCGATAAATGATGAGTGCAGCACGCCAGCTCTATCGCCACCTGTTGCACTTGCGTAAGCTTTTGCCACTTCAAAACCATCACCCTTAGGATCGTTTTCAGGGTGAACGGCGATCAGCGTCGGCACACCAAAACCACGCTTATACTCTTCACGAACCTCAGTACCTGGGCACTTAGGTGCCACCATGATCACCGTGATATCTGGGCGAACTTGCATTCCCTCTTCGACGATATTGAAACCGTGAGAATATGAAAGAACAGCGCCCTGTTTCATCAAAGGCATTACGCTATTTACTGCGTCGGTATGTTGTTTATCGGGAGTAAGGTTAAGCACTAAATCTGCATCAGGAATCAACTCTTCGAAAGTACCTACACGGAAACCATTTCCGGTCGCCTTTTGATATGAAGCGCGCTTCTCTGCAATGGCTTGTGGGCGCAGAGCAAATGAGATGTTTAAGCCAGAATCACGCATGTTCAAACCTTGGTTGAGGCCTTGGGCGCCACAACCCAAAATAACGATGTTCCAACCTTTGATGTAGTCACAGCCTTGGCTAAATTCACTGCGATCCATAAAACGACACTGACCTAGCTGTTCTAATTGTTGACGCAAATTCAGAGAGTTAAAGTAATTAGCCATCAGATGTTCCACCTTTGAATGAAAACGTAAAAAACTGGCTTAACCAGACGTGGCCAAGCTGTGATTGAAATCACTATAGCCTATGGCAATCATTGCTTAAAATGATATATTCGAAACATGATGTTGCATTTAACGCAATAAACAGGTTTAGATTTAAGCAAATCGACTAAGGTAACTGCATGGATATTCGTACAATAAAGCTCTACCTTCACCTATCTAACAGTCTACATTTTGCAAGAACCGCACAACAGATGCATGTTAGTCCATCGACGCTAAGTCGAACCATGCAACGATTAGAAGAGGAAGTGGGAGCCAAACTGTTTGAACGGGATAACCGCAGCGTTACAATGACAAGTGCTGGCATTGAGTATCGTCACTTTGCCGAACAGACCTTAGATAACTGGAGTAAACTCCGGCATCGGCTAGATCCGAAACAAGATCTGTTACGTGGGCGGCTTAATCTCTATTGCTCGGTCACCGCCGCTTACAGTCATCTACCAGGGCTGCTCGATAGATTTAGAAATGAACATCCCTTAGTGGAAATAGCACTCATCACTGGCGATGCCGCGAATGCAGTAGAGATGGTGCGCCAAAATCGTGCCGACATTAGTATCGCCGCTAAACCGGAACATTTACCCGATGCGCTCAGCTTTATCAAAATAGATAATGTCCCATTAGTGATCATCGCACCAACCTTTAAATGCGCGGTGCAACAATTACTTACCGAATCCTACATCCCTTGGGACAGACTGCCATTTATCATCCCAGAACACGGCCCAGGACGACGTCGTATCGATAACTGGTTTAAACAGCTTGGACTCAATGCCAATGTTTATGCTCAAGTATCTGGTCAAGAGGCCATTGCCTCTATGGTGGCACTAGGATGCGGCGTGAGTATTACCCCTGAGATCGTGATCCAGAACAGCCCAGTAAAAGACAGAATTCAACAATTATCTTCGCCTGTGGCCATTCCACCATTCGAGCTCGGATGTTGCAGTAAAAAGAGTCGTGAAGATGAACCTGTTATCGCTGCATTTCTGCAAGAGCTAAATCAAGCAAGTTAACTCACCTGAACCCGAGACAATAAATTAGCTATTTTAGAGGTAGAACTCTGGGTATTAAATTGGAGTGACACCTTAATCCTGAGCAAAACTTTTAACAGTGATGTCAAATTTGGCAAAGAAAGCATATCCGTTCCGCTCCACCTATACTTAATATCAAAATAAAAAGGTGGAACCTAGCACTATGACAGCAATCGCCATATTTATCGTATTAATTGGCTTGATAGGACTCCTTGCATCATTAATTCCCAGCTATCACCTCTGCCATCTTCACCCTCAACAAGCTCAGGGCTGGCGTTTGCTGATGTCTATGATAGGGGTATTTATCGTCGGGTATATTGGGTTTATTTGGATACTATTAGGCATAGCCACCGAAACATTAGAGATGGTCGTATCAGCCATCTTCTGTGGAGGCGGCATGTTTGTCTGGATAATTGTCAAAATGAGCCAAGAAACCATCTTACAATTACATGAAATACTTGAAGAGAAGCATTACCAAGCTAATCACGATCCACTCACAGAACTGGCAAATCGCCATCTGCTATATGAACAATTAGAACAACATTGTAAAAATCTCTCAAAACCTTTCAGTTTTATTATGATGGATCTCGATGATTTTAAGATGATTAACGACAACCTTGGCCACGACACTGGAGATAAAGTATTGAGAATCATTGCCAGTAGAATCAATAGACTAGTCTCTCCACCATCTTTAGCATCTAGATTGGGTGGCGATGAGTTTGCCATAGTACTCCCTTCTGCCAACCTAGAACACGCGATTACACTATCAAAACAAATCCGCAATACCGTTATTGAGGATATTCATTGTGAGGGCCACTCGCTCGCTGTAGGCATCAGTATCGGCATAGCTCAATTTCCCCACGATGGGGTAAATAGAGAAACATTAATGAAGAATGCCGATATTGCCATGTACCAAAGTAAGCAGAAAAATAGTGACTATGAAGTTATTTCAAGCCAAGCATATTCAACCTAAACTTAGCTTAAGCAGACTTAGCCTAGACCATCAAAATAGTAGTGCTATTCTGGTGCAGCGATAACTTCAGAAATAGCTTCCAATCGAGTCACCATAAGTTGGTCGACCTTATAAGCATCGATATCGACCACCTCAAACTTATACCCTGCATAATTGACAAAGTCGGTACGCTTGGGAATTTTTCGAAGCATATGCATCATAAAACCCGCAATGGTTTCATAATTTTGACTTTGGGGAAATTGCTCAATAGCGAAAGCCCGCATCACATCGGTTATCGGGGTAACACCATCAACGAGCCAAGAGTTTTTATCTCTGGCGATAATCTGCTCTTCACTTTCATGTAGCGACCAAGCTCCCATTACCGCACTCTGCAGATCATTGGTCGTCACAATACCAACAACCAAGGCATATTCATTCATCACCACCGCAAAATCCGAGCGATTATTTTTAAAATATTCCATGGTCTCCGATAGGCTTAAGCTATCAGGAATAATCAGACTCGGACGAACCAGAGAGCTCCCCTTCAAACTAATACTTTGACCGTTAATCACTCGAATTAACAATTCCTTGGCATCAACGACACCTTTAATGATATCGAGTTGGCCGTCACAAACCAGAAACTTAGTATGCGGATCATTGGTAATTTTCCGCTTGATATCCTCCTCGCTATCTTGCAGCAGGAAGTAGACTAAACTTTCACGGGCCGTCATCGCGGAAGTAACAGGAACCGTTTGCATCTCAAACACGTTTTCCATCATCTGTTGCTCTCCCTTATCTAACACACCCGCCTCGGTCCCTGCGGCCATTACGGCATAGATGTCATCAGAGGTTATTTGATCATTACGAATCGTTTGGATCTGTAGAATTCGAAAAACAATGCTAGCTAAACCATTGAAGAACCAAACTAAAGGTCGTAAAACTTGAATGCAGATCAACATAGGTCCAACTAAGGTCACCGCAATACGCTCAGGCATTGCCATTGCAACGCGCTTGGGCATCAAGTCGGCAATCAAAATGAACAAACTAGTGACAATGGAAAATGAAGCGATAAAGCTAACTTGACTTAACCAAGGCTCACTCACCCAATGAACAAGCGCCGCTTTAACATAGGGAGTAAAGGCGGATTCACCAACGATACCGCCCATAATGGCGACCGCATTTAAGCCTATCTGCACGACAGTGAAAAAATTACCAGGGTGCGACTGCAAGCCAAGCACTTTCTCTGCTCTTTCATCTCCCTCTTCCACCATTAATCGCAGGCGAATTTTTCGCGCCGCGGCCAAGGCAATTTCAGACATGGAAAAAAAGCAACTAGTGCCGATTAACAACAGGATGATCATCGCATTATCAAAGAAACTCATTTTACACCTAACTTTACAACGACAGGCCAACAGCGACCTAGCTCTCCCCACTAGCGCTAGCATCCAATAAGTTGAAAGCAGCACATAACGATATAGGGGGTGAGCAACAGATTATATCGACTCTGACACCAATAAGACGTGATGTGGATTACGTCACTAACACGATTTAATGCTAACAACGCCCATATCTTAATGTGTGATAGCAGACAGATAATGGCGTCTATATATCAGAAAATAGCCAATAGGCAATATAAATAGCTAGGTTCACTGGTGAAATATAGTTAACAATAACAAGCTAATGTTTAACTGCTACACTTTAAATATCAGAAATCACACCGCTATTATTTGGCAAAACAATAAAAACAAAAGGATTTGTTTATGGCTATTGCCTGCGTAACCACCAGAGCGAGTCTTGGCGTTGAAGCCCCCGAAGTCACAGTGGAAGTCCACCTGAGTAATGGCCTGCCCGCGTTTAGTCTTGTGGGTTTACCAGAAACCTCAGTCAAAGAAGCCAAGGAGCGAGTGCGTAGTGCTCTTATAAATGCAGGATTCGAATTTCCCCAAAGACGTATTACAGTCAACCTCGCGCCAGCAGATCTTCCCAAACAGGGAGGAAGATATGATCTTCCCATCGCTATTGGAATTTTAGCGGCTTCGAAACAGATACCAGATACAGCCCTAAAAAATCACGAGTTTGTAGGTGAACTCGCGCTATCAGGCCATATTCGCTTCTGTCCGGGACTGCTACCCGTCATTGTCGATGCCCGCAAACAATCTAAGACATTGGTGATCCCGCTAGACAATCGCAGCGACGCGGACTTAGTCGGCTACCATCAAACCTACTTCGCCAGTCATCTACTTGGGTTAAGCGAGTATCTACATGGTCAGCAACAACTCCCCCGCATCACAGAAGGGCTTGAATGGCTTAAACCAGAAGCCGAGAGCAGCCAAAAATGTCTTAGTGATGTTATCGGTCAATATCAAGCCAAGCGAGCTCTAGAGATAGCGGCGGCAGGCAATCACAATCTACTTTTCCTTGGCCCTCCTGGCACAGGAAAAACCATGCTCGCTAGTCGGATAATGCAACTCTTACCACCACTTAGCTACGACGAAGCCTTAGAGGTCGCCGCAATACACTCTGTCGCAGGCCGAACAATTCCTGTTTCCCAGTTTTATCATCGACCATTTCGCAGCCCGCACCACACTAGCTCATCGATCTCTCTGGTTGGCGGAGGGAGCCATCCAAAGCCAGGAGAGATCTCATTAGCTCATAGAGGCGTGCTCTTTTTAGATGAAGTAGCCGAGTTCCCTCGCAAAGTGCTAGATTGCTTACGTGAACCCATGGAGACAGGTGAAGTGGTTATCTCGCGCGCAGCTGCAAAACTCACCTTTGCCAGTCGATTTCAGCTTATTGCAGCAATGAATCCTAGCCCTTGCGGCGATACAGCTAATGCTCGAGCGACGCCCGATCAGATCCAGCGCTACCTTTCACGGCTATCGGGCCCGTTTATCGATAGGTTTGATCTCACTATAGATGTCCCTAGACTTCCCGAGGGCACTCTCACGCAGAAACAACAGACAACCGAAACCAGTGCAACCATTGCAGAGCGAGTAAGGCTAGCTAGAGAGAAACAGCTCAATCGCGCAGGCGTTCTCAACGCCGAATTAACAGGAAAACAACTGGCAGAGACGTCTGGCTTTACTCACACTGATCTTGAATTTCTGGAGCAAAGCGTAAATAAACTCGGTCTATCGGTAAGGAGCTACCATCGCTTACAACGGGTCGCCCGCACCATTGCAGACTTAGCACAATCAACAGATGTCGACCGCAGCCACATAGCTCAAGCACTTGGTTACAGGGCGATGGACAGACTCTTAAACAGCCTAAAGAGTAGTTATTAATTCGGGGTTCGGGGTTCAGGGTTCAGGGTTCAGGGTTCAGGGTTCAGGGTTCAGGGTTCAGGGTTCAGGGTTCAGGGTTCAGGGTTCAGGGTTCAGGGTTCAGGGTTCAGGGTTCAGGGTTCAGGGTTCAGGGTTCAGGGTTCAGGGTTCAGGGTTCAGGGTTCAGGGTTCAGGGTTCAGGGTTCAGGGTCTTCAGCATCAAATCAGCAGGCGAGTAATAGCTAGTCTATTGGCATATTTTTCCTGGTTTTTAGCAATATCGGCAACGAGGCGAACACGTGATCATCAAGCTCAAGCGCTAGGGCGAGCAACGGCTAGGATATCGTCGAATTTTTATGGTTTTTAACGATATCGGCAACGAGGTGAACACGTGATCATCGAGCTCAAGCGCTAGGGCGAGCAACGGCTAGAATATCGTCGAATTTTTTATGGTTTAACACGTGATCATTGAGCTCAAGCGCTAGGGCGAGTAACATAGGTCTCCGAATTTTTAATGGGGAATTAAATGGGCTCGGTTTTATCACTAATAAGAGGCTGCTTGGCTTTTAGTTGCTATGTCGTCAATACTGTCTTCTGGGTAATACCTATCTTATTGGTAAGTATCATAAAACTAATTCCCATCGATCTCTTACGTACTGTTTGTAGTTATCTACTCGATCACTGTGCAACAGCATGGATTAGTGTGAATACCTTTATAGAGCGCCTATTCCATCCAGTAGAAATCATCGTCGAAGGTAATTCCGAGCTATCGACCAAAGAGTGGTATATGGTTATTGCAAACCATCAGTCTTGGGTTGATATTCCAGTATTACAACGGGTATTTAATTATAAGATCCCATTCTTAAAATTCTTCCTAAAACAAGAGTTGATTTATGTTCCTGTACTCGGACTCGCTTGGTGGGCTTTAGATTTTCCATTTATGCGCCGGTACAGCAGCGCTCAACTGCGTAAAAACCCCAAACTTAGGGGCAAAGATATCGAGATCACTCGTAAAGCCTGTGCCAAGTTTAAATCTAAACCCGTGAGTGTGATGAACTTTGTTGAAGGCACTCGGTTTCGTCCAGAAAAGCACCGCAAGCAAAACTCTGAATTTAAACATCTGCTCAAACCTAAGGCGGGCGGGATGGCATTTGCCCTATCGGCCATGGATGGACAAATTCATAAATTGGTTGATGTTTCGATCTACTACCCAGAGCAGACGCCAAGCTACTGGGATTATATTTCAGGCAAAGTGAAGCAGATCAGAGTCGATATCAAAGTATCCGAAATACCACCAACTTTACGTGGTGATTATATGAATGACAGAGAGTTTAAAATTGGCTTCCAAAATGAGCTCAACCAAATTTGGAAACGAAAAGATCTCACGCTTGAAAAACTGGCTAAGCAATAATTTGTATTCAAAAGGTGTTTCACAAAGATGTTAAATTTTTTACCAGGTTCTATTTTATTCGTCCTTAGCACGCTGCTATTGATCATCAATACCGCGCTTTGGAGCAGCCTAATCTTTATCGGTGGCCTAGTAAAATTGCTGGTACCCATTTCAGCGTTTAGAAATGTACTAACCCTAATAATGAATCGCTTTATGTGGGGCTGGGCATGCTGCAATGGCGGTATTCTCCATCTGCTAGCCAAAATAGAATGGGATATTGAGGGACTTGAAGGACTCAAGAAAGATGGTTGGTACTTACTTATCAGCAATCATCTAAGCGGCTTTGATATTGCGGCATTAACCTATGTGCTGCGCAACAATATCCCTATGCTTAAGTTTTTCTTAAAGAAAGAGCTGATTTTTGTGCCGTTTTTAGGTTTAGGTTGCTGGGCCCTCGATATGCCTTTCATGAATCGAACCAGCGCTAAGCAGTTAAGGAAGAACCCCAAATTAAAAGGCAAAGATTTAGAGACGACTCGTCGCTCTTGTGAGAAATTTAAAACCATTCCTACCTCCATCATCAACTATGTTGAAGGCAGTCGTTTTACCAAAGAGAAGCATATGCGTCAGCGCTCTCCATATCGCTATCTACTCCGCCCCAAAGCCGGGGGAATCGCCTTTACCATCTCCGCAATGGGTGAGCAGTTTACAAATTTGCTCAACGTGACATTAGTCTACCCTGACTCAAAAAACGATACGCTAGCAGAAGTGATGCACGGCAAGGTTAAACATATCGTGATCCGCATTGAAACCTTACCCGTTCCTGAAGTCGATAATACTCGCTATTTTAACGATGCTGAGTGCAGAGCCCAATTCCAACGCTGGCTCAATGGGGTGTGGCAACAAAAAGATGAGCAGATCCATCAAATTCTACTCAAATATAATTCTGCTCAACTCGTAAGCGAGCCAGTCGCATCAGCCTCTGAAGGCACTTAATCCTCACTTAACAGAGTCATGTTTGCTTGACTCTGTTTTCTCTATTTGTTGATCAACAATTTCGATAAACATAGCCATGAAAAATACCCACGCTTTGCATTTGCTAAAGATCATGCAGAAAGGTTGATTCTCATTTCCAGCCAAATAGGGACTTGAGGTGTAAGGTTTCCCCCGAGAAAGCCGTTCGATTCAAAACAAAACTCTCACAAGCGCTATTTAGGTTAAATCGTGTCAAAAAGTGTGCAAAAGTTTAGGCCAACGTCTGAAAACACCACTATGCAATCGGTTCTTGTTAACGTAACCCTATTACCAAATTAGATTCTTAGAAATATAAAAAGCGCCTGATTGGCGCTTTTTATTTAGCAGCGGTCTAAACCAATGAAGCTAGGGGGCAACACGTGCTACGTGTTGGCTCCAACCTTGAGGCCCTTGACGCTTACCCTTTTGAATATCGGTTAACACTTGGTAAATACGGCGAGTATGCTCACCGACTTCACCATTGCCAACCGTCACGATGCGGTTATCTTCAAAAATATAAGAGCCCACTGGAGAGACAACGGCAGCAGTGCCAAACCCACCCGCTTCAATAATCTCACCCGATTCGATATCACGAATAAACTTATCGAGCATCACCGTCTCTTGACGTATTTCACACCCCAACTGTTCACCCAAATCCAAAATAGATTGTGAGGTGATTGACTTTAAAATGGTATCGGTAAATTTCGGAATAATAATGGTGCCATCTTTCAGCACATGGAAGTGGTTCATCGCGCCGACTTCTTCAATTTGCTTGTTATTGGCATCGAGATACAGTACTTGCGCAGCACCATATTCAGCGGCAGCCTTACCGGCTTTCAAAGAGGCGGCATAATTGCCAGCCGCTTTTGATGCGCCAGTGCCACCGGACACCGCACGGTGAAAACGCTCGGTGATCAGTAGACGAATCGCCTTGTCAAAACCATCGGCGTAATAGGCACCACTTGGGCTGAGCATCACACAGAAAGTATATTGCTGGCTTGGGCTAACAGAGAGTCTGTCTTCAGTCGCAAAAATAAAGGGACGAATATACAGACAGGCACCCTCTTGCATCGGAAACCATAAACGATCTACATCAATTAAGGCATTAATGCCCGCAAGCTGCATCATTTCTGGTAGCGCTGGAATACAAAGAATGTCCGCGCTACGGTTTAGGCGCTCGGCATTTTTGTCTAAACGAAAGGTATAGATTTCACCATCGTCATGCATAAAGGCTTTAGCACCTTCAAACACCGACTGCCCATAGTGCAGTGCTATTGCACCAGGGGCGACCTCAAAAGGTCCATATGGGACAACTCTCGGATCACGCCACTCCCCATCGCGATAATCCATCAAAAACATATGATCAGTTCTTAAATTACCGAATCCAACATTGGCTTCAGGCTGAAACTGCTCAGTACGGCGCTCAGACGCAGGTTTTAAATTATAGTTTATGTGCATTGCATACCACCTTGATTACTGAATAAGCAGACTATGGATGCACCGCTATAAAGTCAAGCCATTAGCGGTCTGGCACGAAATTCTTCATCCTCTATGCAGTACAGATTTTTAAACAGCAAAAGTGGAATCAAACAGAGAAGTGACCCGCCGCTAGAGTCTTTCTCGCAAGCACTAGGGCTCGATATCCTTAAAACTCTCCGGCTCGCCAATCTTGGCAAAGCTGAAGGTATTAGGGGCAATATAGCGCTCAAGCTGCACATCGAGCATCAGGGTCTGATCGGCGCCAAACAGCTGGGTTAACTGCTCGGGCTCACAGTGAAACTCGGCGCTCTTGTAATGGCAAAAACCCTCTGCGGGCCTTGGGATCAGCTTAAGTCCCAGCTTACCCGCCTTTATCCTGGAAAGCTTGTTGGCATCCAAATAGAAGATGATCACGTTACCGTTGACGCTGTTACGCTGCTTATCCAGCACCATGGCGTGGGGCAACCGCGAGGCATGGTACTCATCGCCCGCCAAGAGATAGCAATCAAAATCGGTGACGGCATGGCCCAGGTTATCGAACACACGCACCACCAGCATGCAGTAACGGGGCTGTTTACGACTCGCCTCGGACTTAAGCGCTATCTCTTCTCTCAGCTTACGGTACCCCTGGCGATCTTTTACCCTCAGACAATCGAGAATATCGGCGACCACAGGCTTGTTAGCAGCATTTCTTCGGGTAACCGAGTTCATGATCCCCATCTTGCGATTACTGTGACTCGCCCTAGGCACAATCCCTAACACACAAGGCTCAACGGCCTGGGCGAGCTCCGTTAACACCAGGGTCTCGGCGCACTCGCCATCGAAGCTGTCGCAGAGTACGCCAACTTGTTGCACCAGCCGGGCATAGACAAAGTTCATGTTGGCGGCGCACACCCTCACCACGCCATCAGAGCCCGCCTCGCCGGTGTAACTGTTCATATAGTCGTATAGCGCACCGTCTATGGTTTCTCCAGTGAGCACGAAGGGATAGACGTCACTGCTAAGCCAATCCTTTTGCTGCCAACTCAGGTTGAGTTGATGCTGACCGTCGCTGCCCAGCTCCAACCAATCCAATACTCGCTGACCCGGCTCGACACCATCGAACCAGGCTTTGAGTCTACTAACCCTGGACTTCCCCAACTGCGCCAATGCCGAGCCATGATTGGCGGGTGCCAGCATGATCAGGTGTTGTAGCGGCGTGGTTGCTGCCTCTTGGTAATAGCGGCACAACCAGTGGCGAATCAGTGGACCGCCGGTGGAGTGCGTTATCACAGAGAAGGGCTCATCCCCCAGCTCGGCGAGGCGTGCCGACTCGAAGGCAATACTGAGATCTTCCAGCGTCACCGAATCGTTAAAGCTGATATATCGCCCCAGATAGATATGTTGAATATCCAGATCTAGCGCCTCAGGGGCCAGCTTAAGCAGCGCCTGGGGCAGCTCGCCATAGGTCTGGGTACTGGTGACACTCCATCCATGCACAAACACCAGTTTCATCATCTCACTCCTTCATTTGTCTCGACGCTCATCGGGGAACCTTGCGTACCACTGGCGTCACATCTATGGACAAGACACCTACAATCTAACTTGCAGATCTCATTCAGTTTTGGTTCAGCAAGGCTAACTTACTATGCCCTCAACGAAAACAACACCACCTTTTAAGAGAGCATATTATGACGAAGAAGACATTAGCAGTAGCCGCAGTAATCACAGCAGCATTGTCAGCGCCAACTATGGCCGCAGATTGGTTCATCGGTGGCGGTATAGGTTCACAAGAGAACAACTACAAGGCAGAGATCACCGAAGCGGTCGACCCTGGTTTCAGCGAGGGCACATTCAAAGATTCAGATAGCGACATGATCTATGAGCTACGCGGTGGTGCCTACCTGAACGACAACAACCGTGTATACGGTACTTACTCTTACAACTCAGACGACTTCGGTAAGCAACAGAGCTTCCTGATGTCTTATGATTACCTGGTCGGCCTGGATGCGAACAACAAGGTCAACTGGTTCATCGGTGCAACCGCGGGTGTTAACCACACGAGTCCAGATGTCGATATGCTGAAATCAAAAAACAACTTCGTATGGGGTGGTCAAACCGGTTTCATGTACAAGATCAACGACAGCCTGAGCACTGAGATCGGCTACCGTTACCTGAAGCAAGACTATGACAAGACCCTCACCTCAGAAGCAGGTGACAAGGCATCATTCTCGTTTGATGACAGCCAGCAGGTTTATCTGTCTGTAGACTACCGCTTCTAAGCCACGTCTTTACAAGAAAGCCCCGCAAGGGGCTTTCTTATTATTCATCTATTGCCTCATTCTCCAGCCAAGTGCTTTGCCGTCTATAGCTAAGTAGCGGCTATGGCTCAAGACCAGGAAATCTTCCAGCAGATGTTTACCACGATTCTCCCCTCGACCAACCTGGGTCTCCATGCCATTCCCTAGCAAGGCAAGATGTAAGGAGAGTCCCTCATTGCCCGGCAGTTGGCGGTCAAATAGGGCCGTCATACTTTGCCCGTTAATGGTCAGGCTGAGTTCACCGACGCGTAATCGCTGATCGGCTCTATCCGACTGCACAAAAGGCTGAAAACTCATGAGAACCCACAAAAAAACCAGTTACTGTCATGCTGGCACAAAATAAACGATGTTTAATCCGTTTATCGTCTATTTTTCACTCGATTGTGATAAATTAGCTATTCACTGAGACCTAGGCGCTGATAGAATCATAGACCCATCCAGAAACTATTAGGACTCCCGATGAGCCTTGAACTACTGTCCAAGCTGGAGACAAAAATCCAAGCTGCACTCGAAACAATTGAGCTACTAAAAATGGAGCTTGAAGAAGAGAAACAAAAAAATAGCAGCTTAGCCGAAAAGAACCAACAACTAAGCCAAGACCTAAACTCGTGGAACGAGAAGGTCACCGGACTTGTTGGCTTGCTAAATGATGAAGTGAGCGAGTA
This sequence comes from Shewanella mesophila, assembly GCF_019457515.1. Classification (NCBI taxonomy): domain Bacteria; kingdom Pseudomonadati; phylum Pseudomonadota; class Gammaproteobacteria; order Alteromonadales; family Shewanellaceae; genus Shewanella; species Shewanella mesophila. The sequence goes on along the minus strand of NZ_CP080421.1, from coordinate 255,366 downwards.
AATTCGCTCACAAACAAGCGAAGACTTAAGCCGTCTTCGCTTCGTTATGCTGATTCTGAATCAGTTGGTTTAATTCAGTGATAGCCTGTTTTACTTGGGGCAAACTCTGACGCGGCAACAAAAACCTGCCATTGTCGAACTCTAATCGACCTAAATCTTTTACCCAAATCACTCCAGATACAAAGATACGTGCATGTTTTACGATAAGTTTCGGTGCGTAAACAGGAAAAACCCTCATTGAGACCTCCAAGCAAACGGCAGTGCGTTATTTCTTATTATTCTTAAGTTGGACAAACTTTTTACCACGATAGTTTCACCTCCCTGACCATTTTTTTGTAAAAAATTGCCCCCGATTGCCGTAGACTTAAAAATTTGTATTGTCTATCAGACTAATAGCTAGCGTAAAACATAAAATTGGCGCTTGCCAAAATTTTGACACACTGGTAGATTGACTAAGTTACTCAGGGTAAATAGAGCTATATAGCTCAATAGCCGTATTTCCATAGCGACCGGAAATGCGGTTTTTTTTGTCTGTAACTTCTTGCCTATAAATAGCAAAGTTTCAATTCCACAGCTCAAGAAAATATGCCACAACATGGGGCCTCACCAACCTAATAGCGGATATGACTTAGTAAAAAAGCCACCTTCTGAATAAGGTGGCTTTGATATAACGCCCTAGAAGGGAGCTTTCCTATCTTGCTTTAGCAAGCTGCCATCAACATCCCTATAGACTCTGCTAAAACCATCCTTGGTTTAGAAGCTTGCAAAGCACTTCTAGCAAAGCTTAACGGTAACGCTGAGCCCAACTTGGATATGTTCTATTTCAGGTCAAACTTGATTGATGATAACCATCTTCTGAAGTAGATGGTTTAAGACTGAAAACAAAAAAGGAGCCTTAGGCTCCTTCTTATATCAATTCCAACGGAGAGGGCTTACTTCAAGGTTGTAAGGTAGTAAGCGATATCAAGTAGCTCATCGTAAGATTTAATCGCACCCGTTTCGACACGATACTTGCCATTAACCACTAATGCTGGGACACCTGACAACTTAGCATTTTCAGTGGCACGCTTCATCTGCGCCATCTGAGCACTCACCATAAACGAGTTTGCTGCGGCATCGAAATCTTTGCCATCAATACCATTAGCAATAAATACCTGACGAATATCGTCACGGCTTACAAAACGCTGCTTCTGATCGTGGATTGCTGTAAACAAGGCTTTTTCGATCTTTTCGTCTACATTGAGTTGATGCGCAACAGCGAATGCTCGTGACATCTCTGGTCCCATCTCACGGCCAATAAACTCAACATGATTTTGTTTGAACACCACACCTTCTGGTAAGTTAGCTTTTATCTGAGGCACTTGGTTCTTAGCGAAGTTGTAGCAATGAGGGCAATAAAAAGAGAAAAATTCGGCAATTTCAGGCTTCGCGGTGGCTGGGCCATCATTGACGACTGTGTAATGAACGCCCTCTTTGTAATCCACAGCCAATGCCGCCATTGGCGCGATAAGTAATGCCAGTGCAACCAGTAACGCTTTTTTCATAATCATTCCTTTTGGTGCTATAACACCATCACAATACGAATTTGGACCATAACATAATGTGCATTCGAGTCTATCTCAAGCACATAAGTTCATTTTTTAGTTACAAAAAGTTCAAGCAACCCGAGTTCAGGTTAAGTAAACACATTTTAGTAATTTGGCAGTAAGCTTAATGGAGGCTCATCCAGCATCGCTAATTGCTCTTTAAATGCTAAGATCTGTTGCTCCCAATACTTCTCTTCTGCATACCAAGGGAAGTTCATAGGAAAAGCTGGATCCTCCCATCGACGGCTAAGCCAGGCGTTGTAATGCAGCATTCGCATCGCCCTAAGTGGCTCGATAAGTTTTAACTCACGCTTATCAAAATCACAAAACTCCTCATAAGCCTCAAGTAACACCTCTAATTGCAAGGTTTGCTGTTGGCGATCACCGGCGAGCATCATCCAGATATCTTGTACTGCAGGACCCATTTTCGCATCATCGAGATCGACAAAACCGGGCCCATCAGGTGTCCAGAGAATATTGCTCGGATGAAGATCGCCATGTAACCGGATCTCTTTCGCATCGACCTCGGCCCACAATAACTTAGCTTTATCGAGCACCTGCTCAACAATCGTAAAATAGGCCGTTTCAAGGCTAGGAGGCACATGACCAGAAGCCTTTAACCATGCCAGTGACTCATCACCTAGCAGTTCAGGCGACAAGCGCTCGCGATAACTAAATGATTTTGCCTTGCCATATTGATGCATGCGCCCAATAAAACGACCGACCTCTTCGAGTTGATCTAAGTTGTCAACTTCAAACGCTCTGCCTCCCATAGAAGGAAACAGTGCGAAACGATAACCTTGATATTCCTGCAATGACTTACCATTAATGATCACTGGAGTAGCGATAGGGATCTCCTGCTCCGCTAGCTCTGCAGAGAACTGATGCTCCTCACCAATTTGCTCATTACTCCAGCGCTGAGGACGGTAAAACTTTACAACAAAGCGCTCATTGTTATCGCTACGAAACTGGTACACCCTATTTTCATAACTGTTGAGCGCAAGTAAACCCGTTTCAGGATAAATACCCACTGACTCAATCGCATCGAGAATGAGATCTGGGGTTAACGCTTGATAATGAAAACTTGCGCTCGTTTGAACATCACTCATCAAGGCAACTCCAATAATGTTGCTAAATATTCTAATACTTCAAAGTCATCGTCACGCTCAACAGACAACCAACAGATATCGCCATAAAACTCATAGTGAAGCTGTAATAGAGTGCCTTCGAACTCCAATAACCATTGATGGCGATCAGCGCCCCAATGACGTTCTATCACACGACAATCTAATGCTTGCGCTAAAGGTTCGGCAAAGCGCTCAAATTGGTCGAATGAGATATCGTCGCTAATCGATAAGCTTTTAGAGTCTCTGTCTAAGGCCCACTTCATAATGCGGGGACTCGCTCAAATCGAGCGCATTGCACATCACCAGCTTGATCATCTTTGCACTCATAGCCACACTGATAACTGCCTTTGCCAGATTGGCTGAGCTTCACCATACCCGCCCCTTTCGCTAAACATTGTTCCAGTTGTTCATAATAACCTGCGATATGCGGGGCTAGCGCTCCCTCAGGCATCTTATCTTGATCGGAAACATAAAATAGTGTCCATTGAGGAACCTGAGTACAAGCTGTCGCTCCCAATAACATAGCGCTTAACAACAAGAGCAAGCGAACATTCATAAAACCTCCAATTATGGCTATAACGGCATCGGTACCACACACCTACAGAGATAAATGCTTCTGGCATAAAAAAGGCGAAACCATGTTCGCCTTTAACGTCAATTTTATTGCATTTTACACGGCTTGAGTCCGCGTTGCAGTAGATTACTTCTGCGCTTTTGTCTTGGCCTTTTCGATGCGGGTTATGCGCCCCTCAAACCCGGTCACTGTGCCATCGGTTAAGCCATAGCTTATAGCTGCCTGACAAACCTCTAGGGCACCATCAAAGTCACCGCTATCGTTAAGCAAGGTCGCCAATTGCATAAAGCCAACACCTTTCTCACCACTTGGTGTAGGTAGTGCTGCGAACAACGACTGATAATAAGGCGATAATGCCGCACCATAGTCACGATACTTTTCTTGCTTACGTTGTTTATAACACTCAGCCACGGCTTGCAGCAGGGCAAGATGTTTGTCTTCGACACTCGGAGCTGTGCGGTATTCGGCTAACGCTTTAGCCAGTTTCTCATTAGCCCAAGACTCATCAGTTACTGCCACCATCTTATATGCTGGCTCTGGCTCTGGCTCTGGCTCTGGCTCTGGCTCTGGCTCTGGCTCTGGCTCTGGCTCTGGCTCTGGCTCTGGCTCTGGCTCTGGCTCTGGCTCTGCAGCAGCTTTAACTTCTTCGCTGACAACTTCAACTGCGGCAGCCGACTCAAACTCTAACGCTTCATCTTTTGGCTTAGCGACATCGTCGCCAACGGGAGTCGAAGGCGTAACCTCCTCGCTCGACACGATCTTCTCAACAGGTTGTTGCGCTTCCTGCTGCTCCTCTTGTGCTAGTCGCTGTGCTCGTTTATATAAGTACACTCCGACAGCTACAAGTAAAATAATGGCTATATATTTCATTATCATCCACCGTTAGTTGACCGCGCCGTTAAGGCTAATTACATTTTATAAATATGTATAGATAGTAACCGATATTAGTAATCGATTCTCTTGCTATAAATCAATTATTTATACCTCTTTTTCACTCGGGTATCAAAAACAGTGTCCAAATTAGCGGATCTAACCCTAAATTAACCTCTAGGATCATCCAGAACTCTGGTCAATCTGCTTGTTTAAAACCTCTATTTTGTGCGCACCTTCATAAATTCATACATGGCTTTTGTATTCATCTTCGCCCAGCGCTAATCTAGCTATAACCCAGTAACGAGGTCGGATATATCATGAACGAAGAGATCCTGAGTGGAAAATTGCTACGAGAATTTAAGACGATCGCAGCTATGGTACATATCTACTGTAAGGCTCATTGTGACGCAAAAGGTGATGTTGCAAACTGCCCCGATTGCCATGCCTTTCTTGATTACGCCCATACCAAACTCGATCGCTGCCCTTATGGTCAGGCTAAACCCACCTGTAATAAATGCCCAGTACATTGCTACAAACCCGATTTAAAAGCCAAAGCGCGAGAGATCATGATCTACGCTGGACCACGCATGTTGCTTCCCCACCCTATAATGGCGATCCGACACCTACTTAACGAACGTGGCGCTGTGCCGGGGAAGCCACCCGCCGCTGCTTCTAATCGACACATCAGAAATGCTAAAGAGAAACTGCACGACTGATTTTAACGAAATTTGGCACTAATCTAACGCGACCTTATACAGACGATTATCAACCACATAACCTTACACTCCTTATTGTTGCTTAATCAAACAATCTACTTGCGTCATCGAGCAATTTGCATCGACAATGGCGCAATATGGATATGACTTACAACAATTTCTTACTCGAAGGTTATTGGTGGCTTTCATTGCTCGGTGGACTACATTGCATCGGGTTGGGGATCTATATTCGCTATCTTTACCACGACCGCAACGGTAGCCATAAATTACTCGGGGCACTATTTAGCTTAATTGCACTCTATTTTTTTACCGGCCTTATTAGCAAACACAACTCGCCACTGCCATTACAATTACTATTTATTTTAATTGTCCCAGTCTATTTTCTAATGATGCCACTGCTTTACCTTTACTGTTATCGCAGCTTACATAATATAAAACAACAGATTAGGTTATCTTGGCATTTCTCCCCAGCACTGATTCTGAGCATAATGATAGGGCTGACGTTCGCCTTTAACCATGATTTTCGTTCCTATATTAGTACACCCGTTCAAAATGGTCTCAGCCATGTCACTCTGTTAGGCTCGATTCTCCCGGGGCTACTGAGTCTACAAACAGCGGTCTACTTTTATCTGATCATCAGGCTATTAAAACAGTTTAGAGCACGATCCAGCAGAGCCCATCAAAACAGCCTTAAAGATATTAAGTTTCGCTGGCTGCTCGCTCTCACTTTAGCCATGTTAGTTAATTGGCTAGTGCGAACAATGCTGGTTATCTTGCCCTTCTACTTTGGTGACCAGGTGACCGTAACTGCTCAAGCGATAACCCGACTGTGTTTGTTACTCACCGTATATAGCTTAGCGATATATGGTCTCAAACAGATCACGACCTCTGCTTACCTTAGAGGAAGCTTATCCAATCAGATAAACGACAATTCCGCCAAAAAAGCCAGCCAACAGTTACTCAATGCCGAAGAACTCAACTATCTGCAACAGATTATGCTAGATGAGAAAAATCGCTAACCAATTCCAGCGACTAGTATTTTGAGTTAAGGTATCTGGCAGCCACTCGGGCGCTCAAGAATAATGATAATTGATAACAGAAGGGATCAAGATGGGAAGGGTAAACAAACTCACCGTGCTTGCGGTGATCTCCGCTGGATTTATCGGCCTTAATGGTCAAGCTATCGCAACAGAACGTACGCACAAGATCACCAATAGTGATTTTTTCGACATAGCTAACATGAGCAATGTCCAACTCAGCCCTGATGGTAAGCACGCAGTTTGGTTAGAGTCGCGTTGGGACAAAGAACTCGATAAAGCACAAAAAGATCTGTGGCTTATCGATACTAAAACCCGTAAAACCGAACGTCTCACCTTCACCAACGAGAGTGAGTCGAGTCCACAGTGGAGCCCTGAAGGACAATACGTTTACTACATAGGCAAACAAAGCAACGAAGATAAAAAAGCCCCCTACAACGGCAAGCCCCAAGTATTTAGGTTATCAATTCAAGGCGGCGAGAGTGTGCCAGTAACAAAAGAAGTTGAGGGTGTTAACGCTTTCCAACTTGGCGTCGATGGCAACACTCTCTATTTTCTCGGCAATAAGACCAAGACAGATAAAGATCTGTGGGCGGGGATGCGCGCGAGCCACAGCACGCCGAAATATGGTCACGGAAAAGTCACCACTAACCCGCTATACAAGCTCGATTTAGCCCACTACCAACAGAGCTTGCTACTAGATGATGACAAAGTGGTCTGGGAGTTTAATGTCAACGCCGATGCCAGCCAAATTGCCCGAATTACCACCACAGACAACGAACTAGTGAATCTTGAAGGTTGGTCTGACATCGAGGTTTTCGACACTAAAACCGCCACTAACAAGGTATTGCAAGATACTGCTTGGCGTGACAACGCTCCTTCACCTTACGGCTGGCTACTTGGGCTCGACTGGAATGAAAATAATCAACAGTTAGCCTTTAGAATCGATTTTGACGGCCATCCAGGTAAACTATTTGTCGCAACGCCAACAAATGATAAAGCCAAGGTCATTGAGGTGAGCCGCAGTGGTGATATGACACTGAACTCTGGCGATATCCAGTGGCGCCCGAACAGCAATGAGATCTGCTATCGCGGCTCAGATCATGGACGGGTAAAGTTATTTTGCAGCGAAATAGATGGCAAGCAACAGGGTGACACACGCACAGTCATTGCTGGCGACCTAGTGATCGGCAGCTACAGCTTTAGCCACGACGGTAAAAAGCTCGCCTTTAGCCATAACGGTTTAGATCATTTTAGTGATCTGTTTATCGCCGATGCTGCCAGCAAGAAAGCCAAATATAAGCGCATCACCAATATTAACCCGCAAGTCGATAGCTGGATCTTACCGCAAATATCTGTAGTCAAATGGACAGCGCCTGATGGTAGCCAAGTTGAAGGTATTCTGGATCTCCCTGCTGGCTACAAAAAAGGTGATGGTCCACTACCATTAATTGTACAAATCCACGGTGGCCCCACATCGGCGACACCTTATGCGTTACAGCACCGCTCCTATGGTCGATCAACCTTTACCGCAAACGGCTGGGCACTGCTATCGCCTAACTACCGCGGTTCGACCGGTTATGGCGACAAATTCCTTACCGACTTAGTGGGTAAAGAACACGACATTGAAGTAGCCGACATCATGGCAGGTGTCGATCACCTTATCGAGCAAGGCATTGTCGATGGCGACAAGATGGCGGTCATGGGCTGGAGCAACGGTGGTTATCTCACCAACGCATTGATCAGCACCACAAATCGCTTTAAAGCAGCAAGTTCAGGCGCAGGCGTATTTGATCAACGCCTACAATGGATGCTTGAAGATACCCCAGGCCATGTGATCAACTTTATGCAAGGCCTCCCTTGGGAGAAGCCAGAGGCCTATACCCATGGCTCGTCGCTGACCCACGCCGACAAGATCAAGACACCAACCCTGATCCACATAGGGGAGAACGATCAGCGCGTGCCCCTGGGTCATGCTCAGGGCCTCTACCGCGCCCTCAAGCACTACCTGAATGTGCCGGTCGAGCTAGTGGTCTACCCGGGTGAAGGCCATGGTCTGAGCAAATACCAGCACAGACAAGCCAAGATGGACTGGGATCAAAAGTGGTTTGAACACTATGTGTTAGGCAAAGAAATTGAATAACTTAACCTAAACTGACAAACTATGAAAAAGCACCTTTTTAGGTGCTTTTTTAATCAGGTGTCATTCAATTATTATCCATCTGAGCGTATGCTAAACAGACCCAAATGATTGGAGATCAAAATGAAAAAGTTAATATCAACCTTGGCGACTGGCTGTTGCGTCTTGTTTAGCTTGCTCTTCTCTCAAGTTTCGCTTGCTGCTGATGGCTATGGCGAAGCCATAAACAGTTTCAAAAAAGCCCCAGACACCCAGCAATTTTTTAATACCGCTTATGGTTATGCCATCTTCCCTACCGTTGGCAAAGGCGGCATAGGCATAGGTGCGGCCTACGGTAAAGGTCGAGTCTATAAAGGCAGAGTCCACACTGGCGACACCAGCTTGTCGCAACTGTCGATTGGCTTCCAGTTGGGCGGGCAAGCCTACAGCGAAATCATCTTCTTCAAGAATGCCAAAGCTTATGAAGAGTTCACTAGCGGCAGTTTCGAGTTCAGCGCAAATGCATCGGCAGTAGCGATTAACGTCGGCGCCAATGCACAAGTGGGGACCACTGGTAACTCGGCGGGTGCAGGACAAGCTGGCAGCAACAAGGCTGCAAGCGCGGCCTACATCAATGGCATGGCGGTGTTTACCGCCGCCAAAGGTGGCCTGATGTATGAAGCTGCGCTCGCAGGACAATCCTTCACCTTCGACCCCAAATAGTTATCATCTAGTAGGGAGCAAGATAGCTCCCTACTTCTTTAATTTGAACTTCTATTCGAATCATCATTTAAACGCTTGGTTTGAAACCATTGCTTGATGGTTTGTCGATTGCTTACTGCAAGTGCTGATATGAAAGAACGACCTTAACGTGCAGGCACTTCCTCGGCACGGTAAGTGAAGCGTAGCTTCGAGCACACGAACGAGAGGCAGGGATTGCCGAACTGGCTTTTAGATAGGGATATCGTTGTAAACCCTCCCATGAATTTAATCCCTGAAATCGACGGCCTCAGCCGCATCTACACTGAGTCATTTTATCTCTTTGATTTGACCTTACGAGTATCACTCGGACAATCTAGAGTTAAGTCGTTTTTGGACAAAAGTGGATTTACCTTCGAATGAAGGTGTTGGCATTTTTGGCTTATAACATTTGGCTGAATTAGCGTTGGTAGAGTGTCTTTGAAATTTGTATCTTCATTGTAACTAATCGCCTGTCCGGCGAGGAATGTGCAGATACTGCTGCTACACGCCGTGAATCCATCCGTGGAGGCTCGACGATGGCATCTGACCTACATGGATGTAGGTAATGCCGATAAATGTCGGGAGCATTTTCGGCCATGCCATCAACGTCCGCAGCCGCATCTGCACCGAGTTTTCTACCTCTTCGATTTGACCTTATTTCGTACCACAAGGCAGTCAAAGCTAAATCGTTTTTAGACAAAAATGTTTTAGGTCGTCGGCTTTATCAGGTGAATTTCATATAAAAATTTCTATGAGCCAAAATTAGAAGCGACGCAGCCCATGTGTTTACGTCCCAGCGAGCCTGCGAGCGACTACAGCAGATTGTTAGATGCCAACGTCTAAATAGTACCTGAACGATGACTTGATAAAACCAGTACGCTCATAATATGCCTGAGTTGCTTCGCGAACTAAAGATGTTGTTACTTCTAGCTGCGCGCAGGAAAGACTTCTTGCTTTAGCGAGTGCATGGTTGATTAACTTTTTCCCGATACCATTACCTCTAGCGTATTCATCTACAACAATCGCAGTTATACGACAATTACGCCTTTGAAGAGGAAAATAGAAAAAGTAAATAAGTGACATAAAACCGACTACGTTGCCATGACTTATTGCAACAAATAAACCTGAATTAGCATCTGACGAGTCTATGGCTGAGACTATTTCTGCAGTATTGCATTGATATCCAAGCTGATGTAGCAAAATTTGGATGCTGGGTGCGTGTAAGGAACTTGCTTTTAAAATATCTACCAATGCCAATTTTCCTTCTGGTAATCTAACGTCCGACGGAGCGGAGCGAATTTAAGCCGCTGGTTAGCTTTTATTCTCATTGGGTTCCGTATTTTCCGTAACAGTAAACGTCACCGACACTATTTTCCAACCTGTGTCTTCTTTAACTAGATCCCAAGCTTCAGTTCCCCATGCACGTTTATAACCATCTACATGGTCACTATAATTGAAATGGACGGAGCCTAGGTATCCATCAGTTTCAATCTGAACATTCCAGATTTTCTCTTCTTGCTCTTCTTCATCAGAAATCATTCTCTCAATTGGAGAACCGAATTTTCCAAAATCTACGGAGCGAGGATAATTCGGATTTTCTTTTCTTTTAAGGTCAAGCATTTCATCACTAAACACCGCAATAAATGGAATGTTATCGCTATAAAATAAAGACTTAAACCTTTCTTTATCTTTCTGAATTATTGAAACTCGAAAGACCTCAACTACTGACCTTATTTCCTCTATGCTTCTCTGGTTATTACTATCTGATAACGCTGCACCACTAAATCCAAACGTAGCTAGCAACGCGAATAACAATCTATTTTTCATTAAATCTCCTTTCATGCTTGTGAAAGCTAACGCCGCATTAAGGTGTGAGCGACGCTTGGTTATACTTGAGCGAAGCGAAAATGCCAAGCGTTGCGAATCACTCTTAAATGCTTTGTTATGCGATTCTAAGCCTATGTAAACTAAGCAAAATACTCCCATGCACATCATTTATTAAGTACTGATTATACTCAAAAATTGTTGGCATATAGTCTTTGAATTCTTGCACTGACTTAACCCCATTTAAAATTGCAGTTTGCACTGCTCCCTGACAACGTGTGACTCCATAAACCATCACCTGACTATAAAGCTCTAATTGCGCAGGTGTAAAATCAATAGATCTGAAGCCATGATGCGCAGAGTCATTTCTGAATATACGTATTTTTTCTAGCACATTTACCAATTCCTTCTTCCAAAAAAGGTAATTCTTATGACTCTCTAGCTCTCTCAGAATTCTATTATCAACTAGAGTCCCAGCCTTTCCATTAGGAAAGCCTAGAAACCACCTAATATATACAGCAACATTGTCCTTTTCCGATTCTTTTAACAGAGCTTCTACTGCAAACCAGTTAAAAAGAATTTTCAACTGAGGATTATTCTCGTGTTTACTGTTTCTAAACCAATGTAAAGATCGCAAGTATCGCTCACTTAGTTCAGAGTTTTGGGCTAGGATGCAGTGAGTGACATCTACTCTTTGTGTATTTCCTTGATGAGTCATAAATGACATAGTCGGTTGGTGCTTCGATTGCTTCAGTTCATGCAACTTTCCTGTGTCAAGGTCTTTTACAAAGCCAATGGATGACAGAGCATAATTAGAGATAGGTACTTCTATTGATTTAAGATCTAAAATTTCTTCGAATCTACTTTCTGCGCAAGAAACAGCAGTTTCTAGCGCATTGCTATCTACAATCGTAGCTATACGAGCACAGTGACGATATTTATCAAAATCAAGATTCAACTTCTTGGCACATGCTTCAAGTGAATAAACTTCTTCTGGCGAATCTACGCTTGAAGAGCGCAATTCAACATTCGAATACACCGTTGTCGTAGGCAAACAAACGCTCGCCATTTCAAGAACTTTGACAATCAAATATGATTTCATTTTCGTGATTCCGCTAAAGTATCAGCAAGCTTCTGGAGGACAATTCCACGAACCCGCCCTTCAACCTGTTTATGAAGCATTTGGTTCTTACTTTTAAGATAGTTGACTAGGATAGATATGGGCTTGTATGTATTTTGAGTAATCACTAACTCACCGATAAGGTGAAAAGTTTCAGTCTTTATACTCCTTTCAAAAAGAAGATACTCAACAAGGTCTGTGAACTGCTTTTCATTATTCACGGAATAATAATATTTTAGCCTCATTCTTAACAGTAACTCTTCATCATGCTTGCTGTCATATAAGGCACGATCGAACAACACAACTGATTCATTATCAAAGGTCTTAATGGCAAGTTCGTAACCTAGGATTATTGTTTTTATATGACTAGGTTTAACCTCTTGTAGTTTATTAAAGAAATGTTTGGCTTCCAGTATTCGACCGTTTTCAATCAGGTATCTTATATATTCACTTAACCGTTTTAAGTACTTCTTGTGGTCTTCAGGAGTGTCTCTTAACTTCTTTTCGATTAATTCCAATACTCACCTCATTATGCAAAACATGGACGCAGATCTGGGCGCATAACGATTTAGTTCACGAGCCGAAGGTCTCGTGTAACGGGTTGTTCTTTACTTTCGGAGAGAGGAGGTTATCGCTACTCAATCCGTGAGCTCTTATTCCATGCCCTTGGGGCTTAATTGATGCCCCCTGCGGCGTGAGGGAAGCATCGCTGCTTTACTTGAAGTCAATTGCAGGTCTCTTTGAAAGCTTCGCTTTACGAGCCTTAGCAAGTGCCTTCAAGCTATCATAAATGAGGCGTTTCTTCCATCCCGTTTGGCTCTATCTATTCCTTCGGCTAGACTTAAATATCACTTCTTTTTTGCTAAAAATCGTCTACCGCAGGTCAAGAACATTTTATTAGTGCGCATGCGCGTTTTTCAAACCTATTATCTAACCCATGGTCTTTATATGCGCATGATTTTAAATGAATTTATTCATAATGAAATGTGAAAACGCGCACGAAGTTAACATAGAAATCGTCATAAATTGAATATGACTGTATCCCTGTCCAGCTTTTAGGCATTGCAAATGCGTTGCAGTATTTGACTGAAATGGATGAAAAATTCTAGGCGAGAAAGTCTGCTTGTAACTGCTCCACAGACAAGGTGCTAAATCACAATGGGGGCAAAAGCACGTTAGCTTTTTACTCATTATTCGTATCAAGTGAAGCTAAATCGAAGAGATAAAATAACCCTGTGTAAGCGCGGTTTTGGCCTTCGAAATCATGGCCGAGAATGTTCCAGACATTTTTCGGCATTCCCTCCGTCCTTGGAGGTCAGATGATTTCGCAGAGCCCACATGGAAGTACTCACAACGATATCCCTATCTAAAAGCCAGTTCGTAAGCACGAAACTACGCTTCACTCACCGAGCCAAAAGAGTGCTTGCACATTCGTCGTTCCCTCACTTCCCTGTGATCACGACATTGGTGCTTCCATGTACTACACCCGCCGGACAGACGATTAATACCAGCAAAGGTGTGACCTTCTAATCCCCACTCAATACCAATTCGGCCAGGCGTACAGAAAATGCCCAGCCTTCATTGCAAGGCTATTTGTGCCCCCATGGCGTTGGCGGCAACGCCACAGGTTTGGTCAAATCAAACTCTACTTTAAAGTCACGATTTTCTCGGGTGAGTCGATACAGATAGCTGGTGTCAGAAATCCCCACATGCCACACATTGGTGACCGACTGGCTAAGGCCATTCTGGGTGAAGTTATCAATAGAAAATTGGTCAACCGGGAAGGATTGTAACTCCGCAGTGCCATTATCTATGGTATCGCCACCATACATAGTGACCTTGTCTTCAGTGCCATCTTGATGACGATGGTCATGCTTTAACCTAAGCCCTAAATCGGTTTTAGTGATCACCCAGGTACGCGAATGATCATCTCCCACATGAAATGGCACTTTTAACTCCTTGTCACTGCACTCGCGCACATGCATGACTAACTTCTTGCCACTAAACGCCGAATCCGCGCTGTTGCCAGCGGTCACAACGCCTTCAAAGGCCTTGCCACAATGTGCTGCAATCTTGTCAAAAAATGCATTTTGCTCAATGCTAGCCGCCATCACTGGCATCGCACACATGGTCGATAGTGCAACCAACAGAGGTAACTGTTTTTTCATTTTATTTTTGCTCTCCATTAAGGTAATCAAAAACAGTACCACAGCCAGATAAATTAAAACTGAATAAATAGGCACCGATATATCTGAGATCCTTACTCGGCAACTGCGTATAATCTTGAACCAAATATCATGCCTTAATCAATAAACCCCATTCTATTATGAGTAAATACATCGCGCCGACATTTTCAATTGCACTGCTGCATCCCAAATATTGGGGAGTTCTGCTGCTCGTCGGCACGAGTTACCTTTGCAGCCTCCTTCCCTACGTTGTCCAAATTCGGCTGGGAAAAATGCTTGGGCGTCTTGCGATTAGTTTTATGAAAGGCCGCCGCAAGACCATCGAACGTAACTTAGCAATCTGTTTTCCACAGATGAGTGTCGATGAGCGTGAACGCTTGGTTAAAGAGAATATTGATAACACAGGCTTAGCGCTGTTTGAAACTGGCATGGCGTGGTTTTGGTCCGACGCTAGAGTGGCAAAACATGTCACCATTAAAGGGACAAAACACATCGATAAGCTGGCTGCCGAGGGGCGCGGTGTCTTGTTAGTCGCGGTGCATTCCCTCAACCTTGAGTTAGGTGCCCGCGCCTTTGGCCTACATATCTCAGGCATGGGCGTTTACCGCCCTAACAACAACCCCTGCTTCGACTACTTTCAATATCAGGGCCGATCTCGTGGTGGGCATACCTTAATCGATAGAAAAAATATCAAATTCATGCTGGAGTCATTAAATAATGGCGAGCGTCTCTGGTATGCGCCGGACCATGATTACGGCCGCAGGCGTTCGGCCTTTGCGCCATTGTTCGCAGTTGAGAATGCCTGCACGACCACAGGTACTAGCATACTGGTCGATGGATCAGACTGTGCGATTGTGCCGCTCGTAATGGTGCGTAATAACGACAACGGAGATTACACGCTCACCATAAAAGCGCCGCTCATTGATCAGTTTCCCAAGCATGACCCCGAGGCCGGTGCTCGGTTTATCAATAAAATTGTAGAAACATCTATCATGGAAGCGCCGGGGCAATATATGTGGCTGCATCGCCGCTTTAAAAATCGCCCTGAAGGTGAAGCGTCACTCTATTAAGCACCGCAGAATCAATCAAACCAGGCGGCGGTCTTTTCTGCGGCTTGGTTTTTGACATTGTCATCCACATAGACGCTTACCATAGCTAACGCAGCTGCCAGCGCTCCCAAATCATCGGTAAAGCCAACAAAAGGCGTAAGGTCAGGAATCGCATCTATCGGCGCAATAAAATAAGCCAAAGCGCCAAATATCACGGTTTTCGCCCACTTAGGGGTATCGGGTCGTTGCGCAGCATAATATAAACACAAGGCATTCTCTATCACCTCACGCCCTGCTTGCTTAGCAAACTGTTTAACTTTTTGCCAAAAACTCTCATCACTATAATCTTGTTGGGTCATGCTCCCTCCTGTTAAACAGTGAACTTAAATTTCATACTCATATCTGGGTCCGATTCTAACCTAGTAACGTTAGCAGCATTTAGCCCTAATCAAACCAAGATTTTCATTCGAAGATCGGCTTACTGTAGCTCAACTAAATTGCAGAAGGTTATTTGTAGACAAGCAATATTTTTGGAGAATCAAAACATGTTTTATGAATACTCAAACCTCAAACCAAAAGGATCAACCAAGAACAAACCAAAAAACAAACATAATCACAACAATAACACGGTATAAATCTACAAATCTTCTAATCCGTTATTGAGAAATAAAAAACATTAATTTCATATTTGAAAAATATGAGAAAAGGAAAACAGAAAAACAAAGCCACACCATACAATAAAAAGGTAAAAATAGTGAATAAAAACCAAGCAATGGATGATGATTTGAGCGCAAAAGACAAGTAAAAAGAATAATTATTCACGCCACATAGTTTAGATTATCATATTTAAGTAATAAAGGGTTTTAACAAATGAATAATGTTTTTAAATTATTTTCTACACAGAATTAAAAACTAGACACAGTTCAATTTTTTATATTTATTACAGTTATAAAATCTATTCCGAAAGTGAACGTATTAATCTTTTTCTCTAAATAATTAACGGAGCAGCATATGAAGAGAAAATCCAAAATCATGGCACATATAAGGCGGACGAGACATATCATGATGCCAAGCCAACGCGACTACTTTGACTACTCTTTCTACACTTCCCTATAGTTCTATACTGTAGTTGGTGGGCGACTGCTTTCGCCTAGCTCAATTACAGCCTCATTCCAAATTTAAATTAAACACTATTTTTAGTGCAGGATTCCTGTAACTAAAGCTTATTCGGCATACTCGTCATTCCACTTTATTTCGGAAGGAATACCTGTATCGAGTACTAGCTTACTGTTATTCAAAACCTGCACCAGGGCATAGTTATATCTTTTATTTAATATCAAATAGATTGTTTATTTGGTACGAGCCCTGCTATCAATTTTTTATATAAAGGTTTTTTATGAAATCACTTAAAGTGGCAGCAAGTTTGTCCGTTCAATCATGTTTTAATACCAAAAGAGATGTTGTTAATATTTTAAACACTGACTTCTGTGACGTTGGAGCTGCTGTATTATCCGTTGACGATGTAAGACAAGGTGTTGTAGAAAGAATAAAAGAAACAGGATTAAAGCTTCCAATATTCGTTTCTGTTTGTTGTGAAGAAACATTTCCAGACGATATTTGTTCATCAATCACTGGCGTATTTGAACTCTGCGGAAATAATACTGACTTCTACGGAAAACAAGTCGAAACCGCGGTTAAAAAATATGAGGAAGGATTATTACCACCGTTCTTTGGCACCTTGAAAAAATATGTCGAGATGGGTAATTCTACATTTGCTTGTCCTGGCCACCAGGGTGGACAATTCTTCCGTAAACACCCAGTAGGACGCCAGTTCTTCGACTTCTTTGGCGAAACTGTATTTAGATCTGATATGTGTAATGCCGACGTTAAACTTGGCGATCTATTAATTCATGAAGGTGCACCAAATGATGCGCAAAAATATGCGGCTAAGGTTTTTAATGCCGACAAAACTTATTTTGTGTTAAACGGAACATCTTCATCAAATAAAGTGGCTACTAACGCATTACTTGCGAAAGGTGATTTAGTACTGTTCGATCGAAATAACCATAAATCTAACCACCATGGCGCACTGATTCAAGCGGGTGCAACCCCTATTTATTTAGAGACGGCGCGTAACCCATTTGGTTTTATTGGTGGTATCGATGCTCACTGTTTTGACGAACGTTATCTGCGTGAACAAATTCGTCAAACAGCCCCAGAACGTGCCGATGAAGCTCGTCCTTTCCGCTTAGCGATCATCCAGCTAGGGACTTATGACGGTACCATCTATAATGCACGCCAAGTCGTTGATAAAATTGGTCATCTTTGTGACTACATTCTTTTCGACTCTGCTTGGGTCGGTTATGAGCAATTTATTCCAATGATGAATGACTGCTCACCATTGTTACTTGAGTTAACACCTGACGATCCTGGCATTATCGTGACTCAGTCGGTGCATAAGCAGCAAGCTGGTTTCTCTCAAACTTCACAAATTCACAAAAAAGATAAACATATCAAAGGCCAAGAGAGATATTGCAACCATAAGCGTTTCAATAACGCCTTCATGATGCATGCTTCGACTAGCCCATTTTATCCACTGTTTGCCGCACTAGATGTTAACGCCAAAATGCACGAAGGTGCCAGTGGTCGCTACCTGTGGCGTGAAGCGGTTAAGGCCGGGATCGAAGCTCGTAAATTACTGCTGAAGAAGTGCAAATATATCAAACCATTTGTGCCAACCATGATCGACGGCCGCCTATGGCAAGATTATGAAACCGAGCAAATGGCTGACGACCTACGTTTCTTCGAATTTGAACCAGGTCAAAAATGGCACTCATTTGAAGGCTATGAGAAGGGACAATATTTCGTAGATCCTTGTAAATTCCTGTTAACCACACCAGGTATCGATGCCGAAACAGGAAGCTATACCGAGTTTGGTATTCCAGCAACGATCTTGGCTAACTTCCTCCGTGAAAACAACATCATTCCAGAGAAGTGCGACTTAAACTCAATCCTCTTCCTAATGACGCCTGCGGAAGATATGGCGAAGATGCAACACTTAGTGTCGCAAATTTCACGCTTCGAAAAACTGGTCGATGAAGATGCGCCATTAGCCGAAGTTCTTCCTAACGTCTACAACGCCAACAAGGCGAGATACCAAGGCTATACCATTCGCCAACTCTGCCAAGAGATGCACGATCTTTACGTCAGCCGCGATGTTAAGCAGCTGCAAAAAGAGATGTTCCGTCAACAACACTTCCCTAAAGCCGTAATGAACCCTCAAGAAGCTAATATCGCCTTTATTCAAGGCAAGGCCGAACTCGTGCCCTTGTCTCAAATTGAAGGCCGTATCGCGGTTGAAGGTGCGCTGCCATATCCACCAGGAGTGCTTTGTATGGTACCAGGTGAAGTATGGGGCGGTGCGGTACAACGCTACTTCTTAGCATTAGAAGAAGGCATCAACCTGCTACCAGGATTCTCACCAGAACTGCAAGGGGTTTACCTCGAAGAAACCGATAACGGCCGAGTTCAAGCACTCGGTTATGTATTGAAAAACTAATCATATCCATGCAGAGAGCCTTGTGCTCTCTGCGTAACAACAAACTTAGGTAACTATTATGAGCAAATCAAACAATAAGATCAGTGTTACCCAACTTACCATTCTCACAATTGTGAATATGATGGGTTCGGGTATCATCATGCTACCTACTGCACTGGCGCAAGTGGGTACTATCTCTATTTTATCTTGGCTAGTCACAGCCGCAGGTTCAACGGCGTTAGCCTATGCATTCGCTAAATGCGGGATGTTCAGTAAAAAATCTGGCGGTATGGGCGGTTATGCCGAATATGCCTTCGGCCGCAATGGCAACTTTATGGCCAACTATACCTACGCGGTATCACTGCTGATCGCTAACGTGGCTATCGCCATCTCTGCAGTTGGTTACGGCGCAGTGATGTTGGAAGTTGAGATGAGTCCAATCGCCATCTGTCTGGCGACGATTGGCGTACTTTGGCTCACCACCATCGCTAACTTCGGCGGCGCACGCATTACTGGTCAAGTCAGTAGTGTAACCGTATGGGGTATCATCATCCCAGTGATCGGTGTGTCACTCATTGGTTGGTTCTGGTTCGATGTTGATATGTATACTGGCGCTTGGAACCCGCATGATCTGCCTTTCTTCGATGCTCTCGGCGGTTCTATTGCGATGACACTATGGGCCTTCCTTGGTCTAGAGTCTGCTTGCGCTAACTCAGAAACCGTCGATAACCCAGAGAAGAACGTACCTATCGCCGTATTGGGCGGTACTATCGGTGCGGCCATCATCTACATCATCTCTACTAACGTCGTTGCAGGTATTGTTTCCAATGAAGCACTTGCCGCCTCTAACGCTCCCTTCGGTCTAGTATTTGCCGAAATGTTCAACCCAACTATCGGTAAAATTGTGATGGGTTGTGCGGTACTTTCTTGTACTGGTTCTCTATTAGGTTGGCAGTTCACCATCGCACAGGTCTTCAAGTCCTCTGCCGATGAAGGTTTCTTTCCAAAAGTATTCTCTAAACTGAACAAGTCTGAAGCTCCAGTTGCTGGTATGACCATCATAGTCATGATCCAGTCAGTACTGTCACTGATGACCATCAGCCCAACATTGAACAAGCAGTTCGAAGCGCTAGTTAACCTAGCCGTTGTAACCAACATCATTCCTTACATCCTGTCTATGGCAGCCCTTGGCGTGATGCAAAAGCAACTCAAAATCCCAGCCCACAAGGCGCGTGTATCTAACATCATCGCCGTTATCGGTGCCTTATATAGCTTCTATGCCCTATATAGCTCAGGCGAAACGGCAGTAATGCTAGGTTCAATCTGTACTTTCTTCGGTTGGACCATCTATGGCGTGATCTCTAACAAGGCACATAAAGCCGAGATGAAAGCCGCTTAATTACACTCCGATGCCTTCATCCCGCCCCAATGAAGGCATCAACAAAATATCAAGACCGTTGAGCAGTTATTTAAAGCTGAAAACAGCACGACTTATTAAGGTGGATTTATGAACAAGACATTACTCGCACTGGCTATTCCTCTATTATTAACCGCTGGCAGTGCCAATGCATTCGAAGTGTATAAAGATGACAAAAACGCTGTCAGCATTACAGGTTGGTTAGGCTTCGCAGCAGTCAATGACACCCATGAGACTGAGGTCGTCAACAATTTATCGCAGATGAGCTTTAACTTCGAGCGTGAAGAAAGAAATGGTTGGACTGCCTATGCTCGCACGGAGTGGGGTATCAACATAGTTTCGGGTGAGAATAGCCTAGTGCTCGATGGTAGCGCACTTGCAGCCGAGAAGACCGACGATTTCCTCAATAACCGTCTTGGCTATGTTGGTATGTCCCATGATAAATGGGGTAGCCTAACCTTTGGTAAACAATGGGGTGCCTACTATGATGTTGCTGGCACAACCGATTTACCCAATGTATTCGCAGGTTACTCCGTAGGAGCTTACACTTTCGGGGATGGTGGTCTAAACGGTACTGGTCGCGCCGATTCAGCCTTCCAATATCGTAACGACTTCGGCCCACTGCATATCGCTCTGCAATATGCTGCCAATAGCAATCACAAAATTGTCGAAGACAATGCCCAATTAGAGTCCGACGACAACTATGGCGCCAGCTTAACCTACCATGTCAATGACAACCTAAGCCTGCTTGCTGGTTTCAACACCAGCAAGGTAACGGGCACGATTGATGGCGCCAATGTGGACTTAACCAATGAGATCATTGGTATCGGTGCAATGTACGGCGAATACTATCACTATGCCGATGGTCGAGATTCAAAAGGCCTATATATTGGTTTTAACGCGCACCAAAGCGAGAACAATGAAGTTGTTGATGGTCAATTCTACGATGCAACTGGTGCAGAGTTGATGGTCGCCTATCAATACGACAACGGCTTTGTCCCTATGGCGGTGCTAACTTACCTAGATCTAGACACTGATGCGACAAGCACCATTCAAGGTAAGTGGACTCGCCAATTTGCGATGATCGGTCTGCACTATCGTTACAGCAATGACACAGTGATGTTTGCCGAAGCCAAGCTAGACTTCAGTTCAATGGATGACGCCGCTCAAGAAGCCGGTGAAGAGAACGGTTTTGCGGTAGGGATCAACTACTTCTTCTGATGCACCCATTAGCAAATTATTTTGCTACGCCAGGCCACGCAAATGGAATTTACAGCGTGGCCTTTTTTAGTTTCAAAACTTATCTTTGATGTTTAGGCGTGGTGCCCCATGCATTTTTTACTGGACGTTTAGCGCCCTTGCCTGTTGAACCAGACTTACCCGCACCTTGCTTGTTGGTTGAGGCTTTTCCCGCTGATTTTGGCTTATCAGAAGATGTGGCCTTTCCTTTTCGATCATCAAATTGGTTTGCCGAAAAACGGGTGACCGCTTTTTTACCCGCAGGGGTTTTACCACCAGCGGCTTTGGCCAACAAACCTTGGCGCTCTTGACGAGTTTCGGCTGGCACTAAGCAATTTAAGCCACCGCCAATTAAGTGTTCTTTGCCCATCTTAATCAAGGCTTCACGGATGATCGGCCAACCCGCTGGGTCGTGATAGCGCAGCAAGGCTTTATGCAGCTTACGCTGACGTCCGCCCTTGGGAACATCCACCGTCTCACTGGTGTGCTTGACGTTTTTTAGCGAGTTCAGCTCAGTGTGATAAATGGTCGTGGCATTGGCCATGGGTGACGGATAGAAGTTTTGCACCTGATCTAACTTAAACTTCTCGCCCTTTAGCCACAATGCCAAGTTCACCATATCTTCATCAGTAGTGCCTGGATGCGCCGAGATAAAGTAGGGGATAAGATACTGCTTCTTGCCCGCTTCGGCAGAATACTTATCAAACAGCTCTTTAAACTTGTCATAGGTACCCATGCCTGGCTTCATCATCTTAGTGAGCGGTCCCTCTTCGGTGTGCTCTGGGGCAATTTTTAAATAGCCCCCGACATGATGACTCGCCAACTCTTTCACATAACGTGGATCTTCGGTCGCCAAGTCATAACGCACGCCAGAAGCAATCAGTACCTTCTTAATGCCCGGTACATCCCGTGCCGCACGATACAGATCGATCGTAGCCTGATGATCGGTATCGAGATGACCACAGATAGCGGGGAATACGCAAGAGAGCCTTCGACAGGTTTTCTCAGCTTTTTCGCTCTTACAACCTAAGCGATACATGTTAGCCGTTGGTCCACCAAGATCGGAGATAACCCCAGTAAAACCGGGAACCTTATCCTGAATATCTTTGATCTCTTTAATAATAGAGTCTTGTGAACGGCTCTGAATAATCCGCCCTTCATGTTCGGTAATGGAACAAAATGAGCAGCCACCGAAACAGCCTCGCATGATATTAATCGAGGTCTTGATCATGTCATAGGCAGGGATTTTCTCATTGCCGTACACAGGATGTGGCACCCGCTTATAGGCTAAGTCGAAAACTCCATCCATCTCATCGGTGTTCAATGGCCAAGCAGGCGGATTGACCCAAATTGCGCGCTGGGCATGGGCCTGAAATAGTGCTCGGGCACAACCTGGATTTTGCTCTTGGTGCAAGATGCGCGAAGCATGAGCATAGAGATACTTATCTTCGGCCACTTTTTCATAGCTAGGTAACAACACATAAGTATTTTCCCACGGCTTAGGACGTGGCGGCTGCACCGAAATCGGCTTGGGCGCTTCGTTGTCGAACACCTTAACATCGCTCGGGCCAGAGAGATTTTGACAACCCACATCATCGGCGCCATAGGGATTGGGGATAGGGTCGATCTTATGCAGCTGATCCAACTTGCGCGAGTCCATCCCCTTCCAACCTGCCAGGGGCTCTTTACGGATCACCGTGGTGCCACGCACATCATGGATCTCACTTATCGGCTCACCAGATGCGATACGATGTGACAGCTCCACCAGCGGACGCTCGGCGTTGCCATAGACTAAAATATCGGCCTTGGCATCGAGAATCACCGAGCGGCGCACCTTATCTGACCAATAATCATAATGGGCGATACGGCGTAAACTCGCCTCAATACCACCAATCACCACTGGTACCTGCTTAAAGGCTTCTTTACAACGCTGGGTATACACAGTCACGGCGCGATCGGGACGCTTGCCACCGATATTACCCGCAGTGTAGGCATCATCATGGCGCAAACGACGCTCAGCGGTGTAACGGTTGATCATCGAATCCATGTTGCCGGCAGTCACACCAAAATAGAGGTTAGGTTTACCTAACTTCATAAAATCGTTTTTATTCGACCAGTCGGGCTGTGAGATGATACCCACGCGAAATCCTTGGGCTTCGAGCATGCGCCCGATCACCGCCATACCAAAACTGGGATGATCCACATAGGCATCGCCAGTGACAATTATGATGTCACAACTATCCCAGCCCAATTTATCCATCTCTTTTCGAGACATAGGTAAAAATGGCGCTGGTTTTTCAGTGCGATTTAAATATTTGGGATGCGTAAATAACGTGGATTCAACCTGCATGAATATGACTGCCTAACTTCCAAACCAACAATAATTGTAGTTACTGAGCTTTAAGTATCCCAATAACTTCTGCGACACTCTATAACTCGGCCTAAGTTAGGCAGTGCGTAGAGGGCAACAAAAAGGACGCGGAGTATAACAGCGAAACGGTCATTTACGCGAACAAAAAAGCAGCAACCCCGTTAAAAAATCACCCTAGAATAAAATAACCAATATTAACCACAGATAGCGTAAGGATTAGGATCCAGGTCAATAACACGCCCCAGAAACGTCCGAAATGATAACCACCTTGGCCTTGCGTTAGCCCGATGGCATGAAGCATACGAGCCACCAGCCAAACTGTACCTATCAGGTGAATATACACCTCGGCTAACCCATTAATTTCCGCCACTAATAATAGTGCCATAGCGATGGGCGCATTCTCGACAAGATTGACATGGACACGACTTGCCAAGGTCAGATCTTGGTTACCATCAGTACCTAAACCAATTTTAAGTCCTCTTCTTAACTTCACGACTCGCAAGCTAAAATAAACGGCCATGATGGCGGTTAATCCAATATAAAACCCTGAAACTGCTACTGACATAATATTCTCCTATCCCTCAAAAAACTCTACATACTCTATGCTTAAGTCAAAAAATTTCCAAGCCATTAACCTTTTTTGTACAAGATAGGTTAAGATGCGCTCGTTTTAACACTACCCATAAGTTTCAGCATCATGGACTGTACAATTGGATAACGCAGAATTCATAGAAAAAAGACGTTTTATCATTAAGTTAGGAAAGTACCTGCACAAATTTGGTACACCTGCTTATCGACTAGAATCTCACCTGCAAACCATCTCTAAACTATTGGGTATCGAAGGCTATTTTCTGATATCCCCCACGTCTATGACCTTTGTTTTACAACATGATGCGGATCAGGAATACAATCATGTTGCCAGAGTCAGACCTGGTGATCTAGATCTTGGCTCTCTGGCTCGTACCGATGAACTGGTTGGCGAACTCGTTTCTGGTCAACGAACCTTGCAAGAAGCCACCGAAAGACTCGAAGAGATCGCCAACAAACCTAACCCCTATGGCCCATTGTTAACTCTGCTCGCCTTTGGCAGCTCGGCGGGGGCTTTCGCCATGCTGATGGGAACCAGTTGGAACGATGTTTTTTGGTCATCCACTCTAGGTATCATGGTCTACGGTTTGGTTTATCACGCCGAGCGCTCAAAAAGGATGGCCGAAACCTTAGAACCATTGGCGGCAATTTTGTGTGCTATCGCTGCCAGCGGGATCTCCTACTTCGATCCCTATATCAATATTCCTGTGGTGATCCTCTCTGGAATTATTATTTTTGTCCCCGGTCTCGCGCTTACCCTCGGATTAGCCGAACTCGCCGCACGCGATCTGATATCTGGCACAGCCCGCATCATGGATGCGTCCATGTTGCTATTTAAACTCTATTTTGGCGCCATTTTTGGCATGGTGATCGGTAATGCCATTTTTGGTGAGGCGATCTACTTCGAACCTACACCGCTGCCACGTTGGGCGATTTGGTCTGCAGTACCTATTTTGTCCACCGCACTGGTTATCATCTTCAAGGCGCGCCTTAAAGATTCTCCTTGGGGCATATTTGCCGGTATCATCGCCTTCTTCTCCGCCATGCTAGCGGGGATTTATTTGGGTGACTCGATCGGCATTTTCTTTGGTGCATTAGCAGTTGGGATCTACTCAAATCTCTATGCTCGCTGGATGAAAGCACCTGCATCAATCGCCCTACTCCAAGGGATAGTGATCTTGGTACCAGGTAGTAAAACCTACATTGGACTCAATACCCTTATTCTGGGCGAGACTATGCTCAATCAATCTCACATTGGCTCACAAATCTTCCTTATTTTTATGTCCTTGGTCGCGGGATTAATCTTTGCAAACGTTGCCGTACCACCACGCGGAACCCTATAGCTTAAAATAAAATACTGATGTGGCAGCATTCTGCATATCAGTATTTGCTCAAGTAAAATCATCCTCTTATTTCACCTTACACCTTGACTAATCTGCTCCCACAGTGTGTTATTAAATTGTGCTCATTTTGTAAAATCACAGTTGCTAATAACAAGTTTCAATACGGTAGGTTGTTATATGTCAGGTGTTGCTCGCTGTCTTGTTGTCATAGGTTGTTTATCTGTTTGCTGGCTAGCAGCGGCAGAAGATACTGCGCCTGAAGCTAATGTGACGGCCTCTCCTACAAACAGCGCTGACGAGATGAGTTCAAAGGCAAACAAGCAGCCTGTTGGAAAAATTATCGTTGTGAGTAATGCTATCTTCGACGAGTCCGATCCTGATGCTTTTTTTATTCATCGCTGGGCCAACTATTTACATATCAACAGCCGTGAATCCACCATTCTAAATAAACTCAGTTTCAGTGAAACAGACCAAGTGTCACAAAAAGATCTCGAAGAAGCCCAGCGCATCTTGAGATACGAGCCATATATTCGCGATGCAAAAGTAAGCTTTGCGCTAAATGACCCTGATGCTGAACCTAGCGAAGAGAAAACCGTGCTGGTAGAAACTTGGGATAACTGGTCACTGCTACCCACTTTTAGTGCAGGACGGAGCGGTGGAGACAGCAAGTTTTCGGTAGGAATCAAGGAAGACAACCTCCTCGGATATGGTATTAGAACACGTTTAAAATACAAATCCAGCGCCGACAGAACGGGCTATCAATTGGCCTTTAGAGTGCCTATGGATAGGTGGATAAAACACTCAACACTGAGCGCTAACTTCTACGATAATAGCGACGGTGAAGCGACTATGGTTGACTTCACTAAACCCTTTTACACCCTCAACGACCCAAACATGTATTCAGGCAGATATATCAATGATTTGCGAGTTGATACAATACGCCAGAATGGCAAAGACATTAATGAGTTTGAGCATAAAGTAGATTACTATAATGCCCAATATGGCTGGCTATTAAATAAACAAGGCGACTCACTATCTCGTATTATGGTCGGGATCACCCAAGACAAAAATAGCTTTACCAACATAGAAGAGTACCCAAACTCGCCCTTGCCACAAGATAGAGATTTTTTATACCCATGGATTGGTTATCAGTACCTTCAGGATGACTACAAGGTGCTTAATAATGTCCACCTCATCAACCATAACGAAGACTTTAATCTTGGCTGGCAACATTACATAAAGCTAGGAATAGAAACCTCAGACACAAGAGACAGCTCTCCAGTCGGTTATCATCTAGACTGGCTGTCATCTCGGGGTTATCAAAGTGATCAACAACTGATTTTAGTGAGTGCCACTGGAGAGGGCGTTTTTGAGACCAGCCAAGCTGACTATTTTAAGGTCAGTATAGCTGCTGAATACTTCTATCAAATCTCTCCTAAATGGACTGCATATTCAAAAGTAAGACTGAGTACCTCACAGAATAACTATATTGATCAGCCCTTCACACTTGGCGATAACACTGGCGTTCGCGGCTACCCCAACGACTATCAACATGGTGACAATCAATGGTTAGTCACTGCAGAAGTTCGCAACTACCCAAACATTAACCTCTATCAATTAGCCGAGCTAGGCTGGGCAGTATTCACGGATTATGGTCAAGCCAGCGGCGGAGATGATCAAAACAATGCCGTCTCTGACCCTATTGGTAGCATTGGCATTGGCGCACGAATCTATTCGTCTCGCTCTAGCTATGGCAATGTAGCCCACATCGACTTCACCCTCCCCTACACCAGCGGTGAAGGGATTAATAGCTGGGAATGGCGCTTTCAAGTCAAGCAGCACTTTTAATTGCAACAACCCATATTTCATTGGGGAATATGGCCCTTTCATTTACAAGCCTTCCACTAAAATCATTAACCAGCTCTCAAATGATCCATCACGCTCAAAATTGCTTTAAGCTATTTTGTTAAGGAAGCCTTAAGATTAGGCTAATAAATTGATCACAAGCGCTCATACTGGAACCTATATATGAAGAAATTCGTGCTGTTGCTAGGTGTTATCTTGCCAAGTTTACTCTCGCTGCCGATTAGTGCAGAACCCGCTTTAACTCAATCCGTTCAAAATGCTCAAGCAGAAACCACGACTCTTGAAGAGTTTAAAGGCAGAGTGGTTTATGTCGATTTTTGGGCCTCTTGGTGCGGCCCTTGTCGTAAATCATTCCCGTGGATGAATGCCATGCACGCTAAATATGCAAACCAAGGTTTGGCCGTGGTTGCGATTAATTTGGATTCAGACAAAGCACTCGCCGATAAATTTCTATCCCTATTACCGGCGAAGTTTCATCTCCGTTTCGACCCAGAAGGCGATGCTGCTGCCGCATTCGATCTTCAAGGTATGCCAAGCAGTTATATCTTTAATAAACAAGGTGAGTTGGTACAAAGCCACGTAGGTTTTTTTGAAGAGTATGCCGATCAATATGAGCAAGAGCTCGTGACACTTTTGAAGGAATAACCGATGAATAAGTCTGTTATCGCGATTGCTATTATCGCCAGTTTATCCGCCTGCTCCAGCTTAGGAGTCCAGCCCTGGGAAAAAGATCAATTGGCACGTGCCGACATGGCGCTCGATGCAGAGAAGCTAGATCTGGCCCTCGATGATCATATCTATTTTAGTAAAGAAGGCACCAGCGGTGGCCGCGCATTTGCAGGCGGAGGTTGCGGATGCAATTAACCAAACATCGTAACATTGCTAGCGCCTTGGCGATGGCAAGCTGTTCCTTAGTTGGGCAACAGGTTCAAGCGGTAACCCCAGATTCGAGCGCCGATGACTGGAAGGTCGATGCCGCTGTGATGTATTACGGCGAGCAAGACAGGGTTCAAGCCGTCGAGGCGATAGGTAATGTTCAAAAATCCTTTGGTGATACCTCACTACTGGACATGAAGCTGGTCGTCGATAGTCTAACAGGTGCATCGGCATCGGGCGCCGTGGCGCAAAATGCTAGCCAAACCTTTACCCGCCCTTCTGGTAACGGCGAATATACTATCGGTGCTGGTGACACGCCACTCGATGACACCTTCCATGATACTCGTGTACAGGCGAGTGCTAACTGGAGCGAAACCTTAACTCCAGAGTGGAAAGTCAACGGCGGGCTTTATGGCTCTAAAGAGTTTGACTATATGTCGATGGGACTCAATGGTGGCGTTGAGCGCAGCTTCAATAAAGACAATACCACCTTGTCTCTATCGGGTTCCTATACCTATGATGTTGTCGACCCTGTCGGCGGACGCCCTGTCGCTTTTTCCTCTATGGCGCTAAGAAAAGACTATGATACGGAAGCCGAATTTAAGGCCGCTTTCGATCAAACACGTATGGATAGCTCGGACGACAAGTCCACTGCTGATATCATGCTCAGCGTGACCCAAATCTTAAGCCGTCGCTGGTTATTTCAAGCCAACTACGGATTATCGAGCGTCTCGGGTTATATGAATGATCCCTATAAAATTTTAAGCCAAGTTGACGATACTGGTACCAGCCAACATTATCTGTATGAGAGTCGACCAGATTCCCGCCTTAAGCACAGCTTTTACATGATGACTAAGGGGGCGCTAGATTCTGGGATTGTCGATCTCTCTTATCGCTATAGCACCGATGATTGGGGCATACAATCGCACACCTTAGAAACCCATTATCGATACTACTTCAGCGGTAACTTTTATGGCCAGGTTCACCTGCGTTATTACCAGCAACAAGGAGCAGACTTTTACACGCCATTCTTAGTGGCTGGAGAACCTCTGCCCGAGTATGCCAGTGCTGACTATCGCATCGGTGATATGAGCGCTTATACCCTAGGGATTAAATTTGGCCAAAGATTGGCTGGCGGCCATGAAATGAGTTATCGATTGGAGTACTATCAGCAAAATCCAGACAACAATGGCACCCAATTGCTTGGCCAATTGCAAAACCATGACTTATTCCCACAAGTGAAAGCCATAGTCGCGCAATTTAGCTACTCTTTTTAAGCCAGTTAGCGGCAGTTAATGCCTACAAACAAGGATAGCCATGGGATACAAGGCTGCAGATGAGATTGATACAAGCCCCCCCGTTTCATTGCCAAAGGAAGCACAATTGCAGCCTCGGCCTTGGGGATTTGTTGGGCAATTTCGCGCCATGGCTAGCCCTTGTGAACTGTTAATTGCCAGCTTTGATAAAGCAATAGCGAGTGAAATACTCGCTATTGCCGTTAAAGAAGCTAGGCGAATAGAAGCCAAATATAGCCGTTTTATCACCCATAACCCGCTTTGGCATATCAATCATAGCGATACAAATCCCGTTGCAATTGACGACGAGACCTACCGCCTATTGACGTTTGCCCAACAGTGTTTCGAGTTAAGCGATGGCCGATTTGATATCACCGCCGGCCCATTAATGAAGTTGTGGCGTTTTGAAGAGGGGGAAAATGCCATTATTCCCGATGATGACGCTATCCAAGCGGCGAAGGCATTGATCGACTTTTCCGCGGTGCAATTTTCAACATCGACTATCGTGATGCCCACCAAGATGAATCTAGATTTGGGTGGCATAGCCAAAGAGTATGCGGTGGACAGTGCCGCCAACTTAATTGCTAACCGTTGGCCGACGGTCTCGGTACTGGTTAATTTTGGCGGCGATATAGCCTGCCCTGTTACCAGAGATGACCAAAATCCGCCATGGCAAGTCGGTATCGAGAATCCAGATGATCTCGATAATGCCTCTGCTGTATTGCAAATTCGTCAAGGCGCGCTGGCCACCAGCGGGGATACCCGTCGCTTTATCGAACGAAATGGCAAACGCTATGGCCATATTATTGATCCCAGTACAGGTTTCCCCGTTGAACTCGCGCCTCGTTCAGTCACTGTGTTAGCGCAAAACTGCGTCATGGCGGGCATGCTATCGACCATGGCCATGCTTGAAGGCAGTAATGCGGAATCCTTTTTAAGCGCGCAAGGTGTGTATTTTAAAGTATATCGATAGATAGAAAGACTCATCACTGACCAATATTATGTAGGACACATATGCGCATACTGCTCGTCGAAGATAATGATCTACTCGCCCAAGGGATCTGCCTCAGTTTAGGCAAATTAGGGATGCAAGTCGATCACCTTAGCACCTACCAACAGGCCGTTAACGCAGTCCATAACGAAACCTTTAGTGCCATCGTACTCGACCTTGGGCTGCCTGATGGCAATGGGGTCGACCTCCTTAAGCATTGGCGTCAACAAGGCTTGTCGATCCCCACTATCGTCCTGACCGCCAATACCGATTTCGATACCAAATTAGATTGCCTCGATATGGGCGCAGATGATTACCTTAGTAAACCGTTCGATATACGAGAACTGGCCGCACGCATTCGCGCCATTGTACGTCGCCAACATGGACGTGATAACAATGTGCTCAATGTGGGTGCGTTAGATATCAACCTCTCAACCCGAGAAGTATTGTTTCGTGGGCTATCGGTTGCGCTATCTCGCCGCGAATACCAACTGCTGCACGAGCTGGCTCAATCCTGTGGCAGGGTGTTAACCAGGCAACAACTCGAACAATTAACCTATGGATGGGAAGAGGTCGGCAGTAACTCTATTGAGGTCCATATCCATCATCTGCGTAAAAAGACCGCCAATGAACTGATTAAAACCGTACGCGGCATAGGCTACACATTAATGGAAATTGAATAATGTACTCATTGCGGCTCATGCTCACCCTGTTGATACTGTGTGGTATAGGCTTGTCTGTCGGGCTATCGAGTTGGATGAGCACCTCCGATGCATCAGATCAGATAGAGGAGCTATTTGATGCGCAACTGTTGCAAACAGCCAAGACGCTGGAGCTGTTTTACCACTATGAAATCACGGCCAGTAAAACCCCATCGCTAACCGAACAAGCACTCGTATTACATATCGAAGACAGTAACATCGAATCCTTTACTGAGAAATCTGATGCGCTCAAACTGGCCTATGAACACAAATTGGCGTTTCAGGTTTGGTCGGTTGAGCGCGAAGCATTAATGCGATCAGACAATATTCCTAAGCGGCCATTTACAGACTTTAAACAGGGATATCACCTGCTTGAGCGTGACGGCCAGTTGTGGCATGTTTTTAGTTATTTCTCCACCCCCAATAATGTCTGGATCATCACAGCACAACAGGACGAAGTGCGCCGCGAGCTCGTCTCACAAATTATGCGCAATGCTTTCAGTGCCCCCGCACTCGTTGTTCCGCTGATCTTAATCGCCATCTTGTTACTCTCTTATTGGCTATTCAAACCACTCAAAGCCCTTGAGCGATTACTGAATCAGCGTAAGCCCCATGACGTCACGCCAATTGCGATGCCATTGCCCAGTGAGCTAAAGCCTGTACAAACGGCACTAAACCTCTATATCAGCCGTTTCGCACATGCCATAGCCAGAGAGCGACGCTTTAGTGCCGATGCTGCCCACGAGTTGAAAACGCCACTGTCTGTGATTAAGTTGCATCAAGATGGTTTGAAAGAGCTGATCCCAAGCTCAAATCAGGCAACCTTGCATCTCAATGCCATCGATACGGGTGTAGCCCGTTTAAGTCATACGGTAGAACAACTGCTATTACTGGCCAGAGTCGACTCCATAGAGGAGCTAGATTTGGGGTGCTGTAATGTTCAATCTATGGTTGAAGCTGCGCTCAATCAATTAATACCAGGAATTGCAGATTTCGAATGGGATATTAATATTCCACCAGAGCTGAGCCTACAAGGCGATCATTTCTATCTCGAACTCGTACTAAGAAATATTATTGAAAATGCCTGTAAATACAGTCCTAAAGAATCTCTCATCTCTATCGGCGCAATAGCAAAGCAAAATAGTGTAGAGATCAATATTACTGATAGTGGAAAAGGAATGACTAAAGCCCAGATAGACAATGCCATTGAACGCTTCTACCGAGTGAATGAAAACGAAGGTACTGGCGCTGGCCTTGGATTATCGATCTGTCAGCACATCATAGAACTTCATAACGGCAGGCTCAGCATTAGTCAACACACTACAGGCGGAGTGCAAGTAATAATCACTTTCCCAAACTTAACCGCTAGCCATTAAACATTACAGATATGTTGATTTATAACAAAAGGTTGAATTGGTCGATAAGCCGACTCATGACATTCTATTTTATGAGTTTTATAGTAAGTAACCACTAACGTGTGTGAGATATCCTTAACCGCCGCATTGCTGTCACATTTCCGATGCCATCAAGCCTCGACTTTTTGATGTCGAGACTTGACTAAGTAACGCAGTGGAACTTGCGAGACCAGCATGCCGATTAACATTAGGCTACAACCAAACAGCGCCCGGTTATCTAAGCTCTCTCCCAAGAATAAAATGCCACCAATAACGGCAAACACCGCCTCTAAGGATAAGATAATCGCTGCATGGGCAGGATGCGCATGCTTCTGCGCCACCACCTGCAAGGTATAAGCAATACCCACAGATACGATGCCAGCATAAGCTAATGAGCCCCATGCAGCCGCCACATTTTCCAAAGTAGTGACCTCTATAACCACCGACACCAATAAGCTCAATACGCCACAGATGACAAACTGTAGCTGCGCCAACAATAACGGGGAGTGTTTTTTAGCAAAGTGATCGATAGCCAAGATATGCATCGCCCAAAACAGTGCACCAATAAGCTGCAATCCATCACCTAACCCTATGCTCATATTGTCTTTAATACTCAGGAAATAGAGACCGATGACCGCAATGGCACATCCAACCCAAGTGTTGATGCCAGTTTTATGTTTTAGTGCTAAACCTAAAATCGGCACTAGCACAATATAAAGCCCAGTAATAAAACCCGCATTAGCAGCCGTGGTGTGCAGCAACCCTACCTGCTGAAATGAGGCGGCAACAAACAATATGGCCCCCAGACACAGTGAGCCTATAGCGAGTGAACGCTTACCGCCCACCACCAAACGCTGTTGGCGATAAAACCACACCAGCAGCGGTAGTAGACTCAATGCGCCGATAAAGAACCGCAACCCATTGAACATAAAGGGAGACAAGTGCTCCATGCCGAGTGCTTGGGCGACGAAACCAAATCCCCAAATGGCAGCAGCAAGCAATAACAAGAAATTTGCAGGCAAAAGACAACCTCAATAAAGCGTGAACTAGCTCACGAGATTACTTGTAAGCTGCATATTTGTCTAAGGGAATAAAACAGGAAAAACAAAAAGCCCGCTTGTCATAAACAAGCGGGCTTTCATTGATAGGTGAGTTGGCCGATAAGCCGGGTCCTGTCGTGGACAGTTATTCATCTAGGCCTGCAATCGCTCACAGGCTCAAGCGACCTACCCGGTCCCAACGCGAGCAGCGCCATACGGGACCCTATTTGGTCTTGCTTCGGGTAGAGTTTACCTTGCAACGGACTATTACTAGCCGCCCGGTGCGCTCTTACCGCACCCTTTCACCCTTACCAATCCGAAGATTGGCGGTCTCCTCTCTGCTGCACTTGTCGTCGGTTCACACCGCCCAGGCGTTACCTGGTACCCTGCTCTTTGAAGCCCGGACTTTCCTCCCCGCTCTATTGAGCGCGGCAACTGTCTGGCCAACTCGGCGCGGATTATAGCCTAATGAGGCCAAGCGTACCACCTAATATTGGCAGCGCTGTGGTCATGATGGCTATCTCAGCAAAATAGGGCTACAGACCAAGCTCTAAGCCAAACTTATATAAAGCGTTTTTTTTCAAACCATGTATTTGAGCGGCGATGGCGGCCGCTTTTTTCAGTGGTAACTCTTCACTGAGCAGCTTTAGGGTATTTACCGCGACTGTCGGTATTCCTTGATCTTCATCGATTCTGTGTCCGTGACACATGAGGACGATTTCCCCTTTTTGCTGATTAGGATCTTGTTTGACGGTTTCTAATATTTCAGCAACAGGGCCTGACAGGAAGGTTTCGAACGTCTTGGTCACCTCTCTCGCCATAACAACATGACGATCAGCACCTAATGCGGTAACCATAGATTCAAGGCTATGTACTATCCGGTGTGGAGACTCATAGAAGATCAATGTGCGAGGATCTTCAGCTAGTTCGGTTAATTTATCTAAGCGCCCTTTCTCTTTAGCAGGTAAAAAACCTTCAAACGAAAAACGATCTGACGGCAAACCCGATGCACTCAGGGCGGTAATGGCCGCACAAGGACCCGGCAGCGGGATCACGTTATAACCCGCCTCACGCACTTGAGAAACTAAGTGATAACCAGGATCAGATATTAACGGTGTCCCCGCATCGGAAATCAATGCTACCGCCTCCCCGTTAGATAGCTTTTGAATGATCCACTGGGCGCGATCTCTTTCATTGTGATCATGCAGCGCAGTTTTACGGGTTTCGATACCAAAATGGCTAAGAAGTTTGCCACTATGGCGAGTGTCTTCACAGGCAATAAGTGATACCTGATTCAACACCTCAATAGCGCGGCTGCTGATGTCTCCAAGGTTACCGATTGGAGTTGGAACAATGTAAAGAGCGACCGACAGGTCCATATCTACCTCTGTAATGATTGTCACAAGACTTTCGTCAAGCGGAAGAGAAGGTTAAACTACAGCCAGCATCTTACCAGAGTGAAGTCCTGTGTTAAAAAGCCTGAATACAACTAAATTTATCTCAATCGCGATTTTATCAACTGTTTTATTCGGTTGTGCCACCCAAATGGCGCCCGTAAAAGAGAGACAAAGCCAGGTTTCTTTGGTGACTGCGACCCTAAGTGGCTCACAATATCTAGCCGACGCCGCACAAGCAACATCGAGCGAGCAGCGCGACAGATTGATGCTTCTTGCCGCCCATGCATTTATAAATCAAGGCGATACAGCTAATGCGACTAATGCGTTAGCCTCCATTAAAGGCTCCTTAACTCAAAAACCAGAACTCGTTGCAGAGCACAAATACTTAACGGCTCGGGTTTTAGAATTAACATCAACCTTCGATGATGCCTTGGCTCAACTTAATTATCCCAGCCAATGGCGCTTAGCCGATTGGCAAATGGTCTCGTATTACAAATTAAAAGCGCGCTTATACCAGCTAACAAAGCAACCGATTGAACAAGCAAGGCAGCTCAGTCTACTCAGTAAGCATCTTCCGGCGAGCGAAGCAAACGAAGTGAGCGATCAGATCTGGCGGATATTACAACCACTGCACGAACAAACTTTACTCTCATTTAGCCAAGATACGAGCAACCCCATTTTTCAAGGCTGGTTGCAGCTGGCGTATATCGCGAAGCATTATGCCATAGACCCTCAAATCCTAGTGCAACATTTAGGAAATTGGCAGCATGATAATCCTCGTCACCCTGGCGCGATAAAATTGCCGACCGATCTCGAAAGAGCGATTAATGCTAAGCCCTATAAACCAAAGAACATAGCGGTACTACTGCCACTAACGGGCCCAAGAGCCGCTATCGCCAACACGGTAAAACAGGGGATTATCTCGAGTTATTTCGCTAACCCTGACGATTCAGTATCAGTTAACTTTTACGATTCAGCCATTGGTGCAGACATAGCCTATCAACAAGCCGTTGACGCTGGAGCGGAATTTATTATTGGTCCACTACTGCAGTCTGAAGTGGAAACGCTGCTACAAGCACAGCAAAGCAGTTCTTCGGCGACATCCGACGATAAAAAGCCGATCATCCCGCAGCTGTTCCTTAATAATGTCGACAACATAACGGCAGACCAAGATCAGTTTTTCTTTGCGCTCTCTCCGATAGATGAAGCCATCGATGCCGCACAAAAACTATTTGATGACGGAATAACGGCACCGCTGTTGCTAGCCAGTAACGATAGTATTGGTCAGCGGATGGCCGAATCGTTTAATCAAAAGTGGCAGTCACTCACTCAACAAGCCGCTGAAGTACATTTTTATAACAGTGGTGACGAAATGAAAGTGACTGTGCAGAAGTCTCTGGGCGTTATCGACAGTAAAGAGCGAATTGCGCGCATCAAAGCACTATTAGGCAGCAAAGTTGAAGCCGATTTTAGATCTCGCCGTGATAT
Organism: Shewanella mesophila; assembly: GCF_019457515.1. Taxonomy (NCBI): domain Bacteria; kingdom Pseudomonadati; phylum Pseudomonadota; class Gammaproteobacteria; order Alteromonadales; family Shewanellaceae; genus Shewanella; species Shewanella mesophila. Next base: position 218,870 of record NZ_CP080421.1, on the reverse strand, counting down.
CGACGCGATTTACATGATAGCCAACAACCAAGATTTACCACTGCTTAAGCCATTTATCGATGTTAATTTCAGTGTATTTGCCGAACCCGTGCCGCTGTACACCACCAGTCGCAGCCGTATAGAAAGTAACTCTCGTGCCTCTGCCCAAGAGCTCAATAATTTAACCATTAGTGATATCCCTTGGTTACTGCAGCCCAATAGCGAAACCGCGGAAGTAGAGCAGCTTTGGCCCACTTGGAGCAATAGTCAAAAACGTCTCTATATCATGGGCTATGATGCACTTGAGCTTGTGAGTAAGCTTGCCCAGATGCGCGCGCTTCCAGGCTATCAATATTCGGGACGTAGCGGACTGCTTTCAGCCTCGCCCAATGGTACTATTAACCGTCAGCTAAGCTGGGGGCGCTATCAACGTGGAAACCTGCGACCAATATGACCCAGCCAAAGCACCTAACCCAAGGACAGCAAGCAGAGGACAATGCTCTTGCCTATTTGGAACAACAAGGGCTTAAGCTTGTCGAGCGTAACGTGCGCTACCCATTTGGTGAAATTGACCTCATAATGATGCAAGGTCAAAAATGGATTTTTATTGAAGTTAAATATCGCCAATCGAAACAATTTGGCGGAGCAATACAGGCAATTAGCCGGGGAAAGATTGATAGGTTGCGCCGAGCGGCGAGCCATTATATGCAACGACACAATATTGATGCTCAATGTCGCTTCGATGTCGTCGCAATAGACGCTAGTGAAATTAATTGGATCACCGATGCATTTTAGTGATCTTTAAGCCTCGCTTATACTACTTGAGGCTGGTTAACAAAGTTTTCATTCTGAAGGATACATCCATGTTAGAACGCATTAAAGACAGCTTTACTCACTCGATCCAAACTAAGATCGACGCTGCCGAAGCCTTACCTGAGGCAATTGAGAAAGCAGCCGAGATGATGGTGCAATGCCTGTTAAGCGGTAACAAGATTCTGGCCTGTGGTAATGGTGGTAGCGCGGGCGATGCACAGCATTTTTCAGCCGAACTGCTAAATCGTTACGAAATCGAACGTCCACCTTTGCCCGCCATCGCCTTAACAACAGATACATCGACGATCACGGCGATTGGCAATGACTATAGCTATGATGAGATTTTTTCTAAGCAGATATTGGCCCTAGGTCAACCAGGTGACATCCTGCTTGCCATCTCCACCAGCGGTAACTCTGGCAACGTCATAAAGGCAATGGAAGCAGCCTTAAGCCGCGATATGACTATAGTGGCACTCACTGGTAAAGATGGCGGTGCTATGGCAGGCCTGATGGGCGTAAATGATGTCGAAGTACGAGTGCCTTCCAATGTGACCGCTCGCATTCAAGAGGTCCACTTGCTAGTTATTCACTGTCTTTGTGACAATATCGATCGCACTCTCTTCCCACAGGACGAGCAAGCATGAGAGCTCTGCTCCCATTAATTGCGATAGTGTTAATGCTGCAAGGCTGCGCCGGTGCCGTAATGGTCGGCGCCGTTGGCGGCGCCATGATGATCAATGACGAACGCAGCTTTTCAATCCAGCTAGACGATACCAATGCTGATTTCCAAATATCGAATGCGCTTGCCGCTCATGAAGATATTAAAAATCAAACCAATATCACAGGTGTCGCCATGAATGGTAATGTGCTGATGATAGGCCAAGCGCCCAATTCCATGTTGCGCGATAAGGCGATAAACACGGTGAAAGGCTTAAACCTTGGCGGAAAAATCCATAACCAGATCCGCATTGGCAACCCGACCTCTTTTACAACTCGCAGCAACGATACTTGGGTTACCACTAAGGTAAAAACCCGCATGCTCAATGATAAAGAGTTAGATGTGACCCGCATAAAAGTGATCACCGAAAACGGTGAGGTGTTTTTACTTGGGGTCGTCACTCGAGATCAGGCTGATTTAGCGGTGGAGATCACCCGTAATACTGCTGGCGTTAGGAAAGTGATTAAAGTCTTTGATCTGCCAAGCACATAATGGTGCTTGGCTTATTTCTGTTATAACTGCTGTATGGCCAGCCGACGTTTTGCTAACGCCAATCTCATTTTAGGTAATAGTAACGACGGTAACACGATTAATCCTGCTCCAAACCAGCTTAAACCATCAAGCCATTCGTCAAACCAAAGCCAACCAAAGAAGACGCAAAATAGCAGTCCACTGTACTCGGCAACGGCGATCTCTCCCGCTTGCGCCTTGCGATAAGCTAATACACAAAAAAGCTGATAGGCCAGTAAGAAACTGTTACTGAGCAAGGCGACACCTAATACATACCAACTAAAACCAGTAAATCCTTGCACTGCGGCAATGATTATTACCAAGGGTAAACTGAGTAAGTTATACAACATCACTGTGGTGCTGGCCGCTTCGCTGTCGGGTAATTTGCGCAGCGCAAGCTGATTGGCGGCAAAAATCATTGCGGCAAGTAACACTGCTAGCCCTGCGATATTAATCTCGCTTGGACGCAAGATGATCACAATACCGATAAATCCCAATATCGTCGCTATCACCTGTATCCGAGTTAGACGCTCTTTTAGAAACAGCACCCCCATAACGATAATCATCAAGGGAGCCGAATAAAACAGCGAGCTTACGGTAGCAAGTGGCAAGGATAACAAGCCAATGATCAGTAACAAACCACCAATAGATCCACTATTGGATCTGAGAAAGTGCAGCTTGAGATGATCGGTTCTTGGACAGCCCGCATAACACCATAATGGCAACATCATTAAAATCGCTGTCGATTGGCGAAGCAACAGAAACATGGTTGCACTACTATCTTCTGGCAACCATTTAATCGACACATCATAGAGCGCACTAAACACGTTACCAAACAGCAACAAGCCTAAGCCAATCAAAATATTGCGCTGCATCATCTACTCTCTCGCAATAACTACATGGCTGCATGATAGAGAGCATAAAACTAAAGCTGAAATGATGATTTCTTATCATAGATGAATTAAATTCATACCTTAACTGTTATATCGAGTTTAAATCTGACTATGAGAAAAATTCCGCCATTACGAGCCCTGCAAGTATTTGAGGCCGCTGCGCGTCAACAGCACTTCTCCCGTGCTGCCGACGAGCTATGCATTACCCAAAGTGCGGTATCCCATCAGATCCGCCTACTTGAAGATCACTTCGCACAGTCACTGTTTCGCCGTGAAGGTCGAGTATTGAAACTGACCGATAAAGGCGAACTCTTGTACCAAGAGGCGGCTCGGATCTTCAATGAGTTGAGTGTGCTAAATCAGCAGATCACAGGCGAAAAACAGCAGGCACTTCGCCTAGCCGTTTACAGCTCGTTCGCAGTGAAATGGTTGATACCTAGATTAAGTGAATTTAGACGCCATCAACCTGATATTCAAATTAGACTCGATATGATCAGCGACGATCCTGTGTTGTCCCATAGTGAAGCCGACATGTTTATTACTGGGCAAAAAAATCAAAAAGGATACTGGCAACAATTACTGCATAAAGAAAGGTTAATCCCAGTTTGTAGTCCAGATTTCATCAATCAGGGGCAGACTCTGGATATAAACTGGTTGGTTGAGCAGCAACTGCTGACCGTCGACGAAGGTCCATTAGGACTCGATTGGCAGCGTTGGTTCGAAGACAACGACATGGCGATCCCTCATCATACTAAACAGCATCTCTTTAGCCATGTGTTGTTAGCAATAGAAGCGGCTATTGTCGGCCAAGGTATCGCTTTAGCATCGGACTTTATGGTGGTCGATGATATTGCTAAGCACCGTTTAATCGCCCTACCCTTTGCTGGTATCGATACAGGGTTCGAGTTTAATTTTTTATGCAAGCAACGACGGCTCAAAGAGCCAGCCATTGCGAGTTTTATTAACTGGTTAACACTACAGAAATAGCGCTAAGCCGCGCAAGCACATAAAAGACGATTCACAAAAGTGACTGCCAAGCTGTCAATACAGCAGAGGACGGTTTGAGTTACGCGCTAGCCCAAGTTCCATAAAAAAAGCCAGCAAGGCTGGCTTCTTTAGCATCAAAGATAATGGCTTAAACTAACAAGCCAATCTTTTCATAAACCTTCTTCAGGGTCACTTCTGCACGTACTTGCGCTTTTTCGGCACCTTCATGCATCACTTGATTGAGGAATGTTTGATCGGCTCTAAACTCTTTGAAGCGTGCTTGTAAAGGCTCAAGCATGCCAACTACGGCTTCGCCAGCAGCAACTTTTAGATGACCGTACATCTTGCCTTCAAAATCTTTTTCGATGCTAGCAATACTTTGACCTGTCACACCAGACATCAAGCTGAGTAGATTTGAAACACCAGGCTTATTTTCAACGTCAAAACGTACCACTGGTGGCTCGTCGCTATCGGTCATCGCTTTCTTCAGCTTTTTCAATACTGCTTTAGGATCTTCAAGCAGACCGATGACATTGTTACGGTTGTCATCTGACTTAGACATCTTCTTGAGCGGATCTTGCAGCGACATCACCTTGGCACCGTGCTCCGGGATAAATGGCTCTGGAATCGTAAATGTGTCGCCATAGGCGTTGTTGAAACGAGTCGCGATATCACGAGTCAGCTCAAGATGTTGCTTCTGATCTTGCCCCACGGGGATCTCATTAGCCTGATAAAGCAAAATATCGGCAGCCATCAATACAGGGTAGCCGAATAGGCCAACATTGATATTATTGGCATGCTTTTGCGACTTATCCTTAAACTGGGTCATACGGTTTAACTCACCCATTTGGGTGTAACAGTTAAGCGCCCACCCAAGCTGAGTATGCTGCGGTACCTGAGACTGAATAAATACTGTGCTCTTTTTCGGATCGACACCACACGCCAAATACAGCGCGAGCGTGTCTAGACAAGCGTCACGCAATTTTGCAGGATCTTGGCGAACAGTGATCGCATGCAGATCAACAACGCAGTACAGGCAATCATGACTATCTTGCATAGCAACCCACTGACGTAACGCGCCCATATAGTTACCAATGGTTAATTCACCTGACGGCTGGGCACCGCTAAGAACGATAGGTTTAGTCATACGTTTTATTGCTCCAATACATTTTGACGATCTGTTATTTGCGCCAATACTTCGCTAAAGGTGTCACAGACGGCCGTTGGACCGCTGAGCCCAATATCTTCACCGTAGTTGTACCCGTAGGTCAAGCCGATTGAGGCAATACCCGCCGCTTTAGCGGCAAATATATCGTTTTTAGAGTCACCCACCATCAAAAGTTGCGACGGCAAAAGCTGCCACTCGGCTAACAGATGAGTTAACGGCAGCGGATCGGGCTTCATTTTTTCGAGTGAGTCACCGCCAAGAACTAGGCTAAATAGGTGATCAATACCGAATGCCTCAAGCAAGGGCACGGTAAAACGATAAGGCTTATTGGTAACAATCGCCAGTTGATGCCCCGCTTGAACTAACTGTTCAAGCGCAGCTTTGACACCATCATATAGCTTACTGTGACACTGAAGATGCTGCTCGTAGTGGCGCATAAACAGTGGCATAGCCATTTGTAGCTCGGCATTCTCAATTTCTGTTGCTTTGGCAAAAGTCAGTGCACGCTCCATTAACTTTTCGGCGCCATTGCCCACCCATGACCGCACTTGTTCTTCTTGGCAAATGGGAAGTCCCAACTCTTCGAGCGTGGCGTTAGTTGCGGCATGCAGATCTGGTACACTGTCAATTAAGGTGCCGTCCAGATCAAAAGCGATTGCCTTTAACTGTTTCGCATTAATCATGAGTTTGCATCTACCTTAGCTAGCTCTTGACGCATCTCGTCAATAACGGCTTTGTAATCGGGTTTATTGAAAATAGCTGAACCCGCGACAAACATATCGGCACCTGCGGCGGCTATTGCGGCAATATTATCAACCTTTACACCACCATCAACTTCTAAGCGGATATCGAAGCCACTTGCGTCGATACGCTCACGCACTTGGCGAAGCTTATCTAACGTAGAAGGGATAAATGACTGACCACCAAATCCAGGGTTAACCGACATCAACAAGATCACATCGAGCTTATCCATCACATAATCTAAGTAATGCAATGGAGTACCTGGATTAAATACTAAACCCGCCTTACAACCAGCCTCTTTTATCAACTGCAAGGTTCTATCGACATGCTCAGACGCTTCTGGATGAAAAGTTATAATCGAGGCTCCAGCATCGGCGAAATCGGGAATAATACGATCGACAGGCTTAACCATGAGATGCACATCAATATCGGCAGTTATACCGTAATCTCGCAGAGCCTTACACACCATAGGGCCAATGGTTAAGTTTGGAACATAATGATTGTCCATAACATCAAAATGAACAACATCCGCGCCGGCACTGAGAACGGCATCGACATCTTCCCCTAAACGGGCAAAATCAGCGGATAAAATTGAAGGAGCAATTAAAAATGGGCGCATGGCAAACTCGCTAGTATGGATAAGAAATACGCTATTCTACCTTATAGGCTTGTTGCCACTCTAGGACTTATCGAATATTAACCCGCGCGCAATCTCAGAAATGAGCAAATTTCACAGACTATAAAATTGAGCAGCGAAAAATATGTTCAAAATATAGACGTCTTTGTTATAATGTTTGCAATTGTGGGGTTTGCGTATTCAACAGGACGTAGATATGAAAAACAGAGTAAAGCTTTCAGCTAGCATGAAATCAGCGATGATGCTGGCGATTGCGGCTACCGCAGTCGGGATGACGGCGCTTAGCGTAAAAAGTCTGTCAGATAATACCGCATCTGTAGCCTGCGTATGCGATGGCAATACAAATTACAATCCTACATTACCCGCCAACCACCCAAACAACCGCTGCGCTCAGCAAGCTGACAATATTAGCTGGGGTAACTGGCTTACGGGTAAAAGCCGCTCTAATCAGTTCCATTTTCTCGATTTATTAGAGCTACTTCACGGTCATCACGAGAGACCGCTCGATGATGTCAATCCAACGAGTTAGCAAAATAGCTACTAAACGCCAATCCCTAATTCAGTTGCTATTGACTACAATAGCGGCATTTTTTGGCGTGCAAACTGAGCGCAACCGCCAAAGAGATTTTCAATCACAATCCCCTCTCCCTTTCATTATCATGGGAATTGTTATGGCGATTATATTGGTTATTTCATTAATATTTATTGTAAAACTGGTTTTAGCTTAATCATTCTCGCTGTGATACCTATCATCATACAGCGCCATTAATTCATTAACCTTCTTACGGCCATTACCATTTTGGCTGATGTTGCGTTGCACTTGGATAGTATCAAAACGAGCCCCGTGATAAAGCTCTCGAGTAAGGGCGATATCATGGTTACTGATCAGGACGGGAATACCACGATCGATTGCGGTATGACGAGCCTTTCGAGCGAGCAATGCCTGATCATCTAAACTAAAACCTGAACCGACATAGGTGGTAAAACTTGAAGTTGTCGATAGAGGTGCATATGGCGGATCACAGTAGACCACATCGCCCGGCTGGGTTAAATCAAAAGCTTGCTCGTAACCAATGCAACGAAACTCCGCATTTTGAGCTTTATCGGCAAAGCCCATGATCTCATCATGTGGGAAATAGGGCTTCTTGTATGAACCAAAAGGCACATTAAACCCCCCTTTCTTATTGTATCGACATAAGCCGTTAAAGCCGTGGCGATTCATATACAGAAAGTACACCGAACGTAAAAAAGGATCTGATGTCTGATTGAACTCTCGACGAACCTGGTAATAAGCCTCTTTGTCATTCTTAACATCAACAAACATGGCTTTAGCCGCAGAAATATATTTTTCTGGAGTCTCTTGAACTATCTGATACAGATTGATCAGATCTTGGTTGATATCACACAATAAATAACGATTGTAACGAGTATTGAGAAATACCGAGCCAGCACCGACAAAAGGTTCGACTAATCTATCGCCTTGTGGAAGGTGTTGCGTAAGCGCATCAACCAGTTTAAATTTTCCGCCAGCCCATTTAAGAAAGGCTCTCTGTTTTTTAATCATCTAAATCGATTGAATGCGCAGTGAAAACAAGTAGCCGATTGTACTCTGTTTATTATTGAATTTCACGACTAGGGAGCCCTTGTTGTAGCTGATATTGAGATAAATCTGCCCACATTCGTAACCAAGGTGACTGAAGTCCCATCTCTTGTTGCAATCGCTTTGCTGCATTTCTAGCCTGTTCTAGCGATTCATATTGCCCATATAAGATAACCCAGCGTTGCTTATATCTCGCGACCTTCATCTCTTTGGTTGAATCTAATCTGTTTATAATCTCATCTAACGACTCAGGCTTATTAACACTAGCAAGCTGTAGCGTATAACCTGAACTCGGATGATCCAGAACAACAGATGTTGATGACTTATCTTCGACTAGCGCAATTTGACTCGCAACTTCTGTGGGTAATTCTCTAGGTGAAACAGCAAAAACTTCAACCCTCTCTGTCTCACTTGTCTCAAGCTCATCTTCAACAATTGAAGCGCTTTGATTAGAGGTATCATCAAAGTTAGCCTGTTGACTATCAGAATTACTGACAACATCATCTAACTCTAGAGCAGCATCAACATCCTTGTCACTTTCATTTTTTCTATCAGTTAGTTCAACAGCTAATGGCTCGGTATTTATCCATTGTTGGCGCTGAGAAAAATAGGGAAACAGCAAAGCTTCACCATAGGCATAGTTCTCCTGACTAGCACGTACCGATGAAACAGTCCGCTCTCGACTAAAACCGGATGAATCTTCACCGGAAGCAACAAAGAAATACCCAATAGCTACAGTGAAAATGACAACTGCCGCAATAATACAAGGCAACACCCAAGGATTCGATTTAACCTTTTCAGGTTCACCATGCAGCGCCAAGTACAGTAGGGTAACAACTTCGCTAGGCAAGCCCTGCTGTTGTTGCAACTGATCTCGAACGATTTCTCTGGGTGTAAAAGGTGTTTGTTCACTTCGATGCAATAGCGAGTAATACAATGCCTCTCTCTCGACATCGGGCAATGGCTCAATCGCCATCGGCAATATCAGCTGATGCTGACTTTCAGGTAATTGAGTTAACAGCTCAGATAAGAAATAACTTGGAGCCGTTAAGGTCAAAGAGATGCTTTTCCCCTTCAACAGCATTTGACTCAAGACAATACATTCAGCCCACACCTCTAAAGGCAAATAATGGGCATCATCAATGACGATATGAGAACTTGTAGGCAGGGAATCTGATAATTCAAGAAGCGTTTCAGGAAGAGTTAATTCATCATCAAACAGAGGCTCTGATAATAATTGGACTAATATTTTACGTCGAATCTCAGCACTTTCAGCATGTTGAGGGCAAGTGACCAATGCAGAACTAACAGCATCTAATTCGTCGACAAGGGCGGTAACAATTGTGGTTTTCCCAGCTCCATCATCACCTGTCAGCACTGTTAGCTGTTGGCCATATAGCACGACATGCTGCAGACGATGCAACAAGGATTCTTGGCTAGGTAATAATATTGATGTTTGAAAAGTCACGGAGTCACCACACAACAACTAAGCGCGGCCGATAACCTCTTCCAAAAGTGATTCAGGAACTTCGCTATAGATACCTGCTTGACCTAAGCCCTCAGGTAATACCAAACGAAGTTTGCCTTGTAGCACTTTCTTATCTCGCCGCATATGTTTGATAAACTGTTCAAAGTTCATCGATTCTGGAGCCTCGACAGGCAAATCAAACGCTTCAAATATCTTTATGATACGACAAACAATTGACTCATCAATCAAGGCCATCTTATATGCAGTTTGTGCAGCAAGGACTGTGCCAGCAGCAACAGCTTCACCGTGAAGCCAAACGCCATAACCCATTTCAGCCTCGATAGCATGACCAAATGTATGCCCCAGATTAAGCAATGCCCTAACACTTTGCTCTGTTTCATCCTGAGCCACCACATCGGCTTTTATCTGACAGCAACGAGCAATCGCGTATTTTAAAGCAGATTCATCTAATGACTTCAGCGCGTCGACATTATTTTCCAACCAACAAAAAAACGCTTGGTCCCATATAATGCCGTACTTAATCACCTCTGCCATACCGGCAGCAAACTCCCTTACTGGCAGAGTCGACAAACAGGCGGTATCGATCACAACAAGCTGTGGCTGATAAAACGCCCCAATCATGTTTTTGCCCATAGGGTGATTCACAGCAGTTTTACCGCCGACAGATGAGTCAACTTGGGACAACAGTGTCGTTGGAACTTGAATGAAATCGATGCCACGCTGATAGCATGCTGCGGCAAATCCTGTCATATCGCCAATGACACCGCCGCCTAACGCAATCAATACAGTATCTCGCCCCATGTTCTGCGACAGCAGTGAGGTAAAGATATCATCCATTTGTGTAAGTGTTTTGTACTGTTCACCGTCAGGCAAAATGACAGGCGTAGCACATAGGAGAGGATTCAATAGCGCCTGTACCTGTTCTAAGTACAAGGGCGCTACTGTATCATTAGTAACGATAAGAACTTTTTTGTTCTGAAGGCAACCTGCAAATAATTCGGGTTGTTTCAGTAGATTCGGGCCAATATAAATAGGGTAACTACGTACACCAAGCTCAACCTGAATCCGTTCCATACTACCGCCTAATAATTAAAAACCTAACTGTTCAATAATTTGATTAGCAACCACTTTTGCACTTTGTTCATCGGTTTTAACGATCACATCTGCAATCTCTTCGTATAGAGGGTTACGTATTTCAGCAAGGCTTTCTAATACCTCACGAGGGTCATCAACTTGCAGCAGTGGACGACGCTTATCACGCTGCGTACGTGCAACCTGCTTATCGATGGTCGTTTCTAAATAAACCACGATACCTCGAGCAGAAAGATTATTACGAATATCTTTGCTCTGAATTGATCCGCCGCCGGTAGCTAAAACAATACCTTGTTTTTCAGTTAAATCAGCGACAACTTGTGTTTCGCGACGACGAAAACCCTCTTCGCCCTCAACGTCAAATACCCACGCAATATCCGCACCTGTACGGTGTTCAATTTCTTGATCGGAATCGTGGAATTCTAAATGGAGCATCTGCGCCAGATGACGACCTATAGTGCTTTTACCAGCCCCCATAGGACCTACTAGGAAAATATTACGTTTTTCAGCCATTGCTTTACGTCTGAATCTTATATTAAGTTTGCCTACGCCAACCAGAAAATCAGGTCGACCTTAAATGTTACCTTGCTCTAATGAGACTTGACCACGGATTATCTCAGTTAACTCACCTTAAACGCAAGAGCAGCATGTAAATTCTGTGAAATTATACTAAGCCACAAAAAAACCAGCGCCGATGCGCTGGCTTCTTCTATATAAAAAATAGAGTCTTAGATATCTTCAGAGATAATTTTAGGTGTCACGAAAATCAACAACTCCTGACGAACATTTTGATCTGTCGTGTTTCTAAACAGATAGCCGAGGAAAGGAATATCGCCCAGAACAGGAACTTTGCTCACTCGATTTATCAAATTCTGAGAATAAATCCCACCCAACACAATCGTTTCGCCATGATCCACCAGCACCTGAGTACCAATACGCTGAGTATCAATAGACACCGCTTGACCTAAAGGCGTTGAAACAACCTTACCTTGTGAGTCTTGAGTGATTTCAAGATCGAGTATCACTCGATTATCTGGGGTGATCTGTGGCGTCACACGAAGTGATAATACCGCCTTCTTAAACTGTACCGTTGCTGCACCACTAGATGCCGATTCAACGTAAGGGATCTCAACACCTTGCTCTATATAAGCCGCCTTTTGGTTCGATGTAGTGATACGTGGACTGGCGATAATCTCCCCTTTGTCTTCTTGTTCGAGTGCACTCAACTCAAGATCTAGCAGGGTACCATCGGCTAATTTAGCAACGTGGAATGCCAAACTCGCTGGATTTGAAACAGCGGCAGGCAGATTCACATTGAGTCGATCCCCAATATCAGGAACTCGACCGTTAGCAATATCATTGGCTCCTTCTAAACTACCCGAGGTTCCTTTGCTGCCTTGTTGATCTGTAATCCCCCACTTAATACCTAGGTTCTCGGAAACATCATCCTTAACCGTAACCATACGAGCTTCGATCAATACTTGCTTGATGGGGATATCGAGCACTTCAATCAAACGATGGATATTTTCAAGGCTCTCTTCTGTATCTTTAACCAGTAACGTATTGGTCCTGTCATCTACTGCAACTGTGCCTCGCGCAGAAAGTAAACTTGAGTCATCGCCCTTAAGCAGAGTAGATATATCTGTCGCTTTGGCATAGTTAATCTGCAAATACTCTGAATATAATGGCGCTAACTCTTTAACCTCTTTCTGGTTTTCCAACTCCTGCTTTTCACGTATAGCTAACTCTTCAGCGGGAGCAACCATCAAGATGTTGCCTTCAATACGCTTATCTAGCCCCTTAGTCTGCAAAATAAGATCTAAGGCTTGGTCCCAAGGTACATCGTCGAGTCTAAGGGTGATATCACCTTCGACTGTATCACTGGTGACTAAGTTGAAGTTGTTATAATCGGCAATGATCTGCAACACAGTTCGAACAGAAATACTCTGGAAGTTAAGCGATAGCGAGCGCCCATCATATTTCTTCTCTTCCTTCACAACGGTAGCTCTTTCAGCTTGTTTAATGCTTAAGCGAAATAGATCACCCTCTTGCTTGTAATCGTATTCATACTGCCCTGCGACATCGACTAAAACTCGAGTTGTAAGCTCATCTTTAAAGGTCTCAAAGCTCTTAACTGGTGTGGCAAAATCCTGAACATCCATCACATACAGTAGGTCTGAACCAATATCTGTGTTGTATAATTTCAGTTCTAATTTCGCACCAACCTGTTCTACATTGGCGGCGACAGAGGCATTATTTAACTTAACCAACAACTCTCCGCCGCCATTTGCCGAACGACGGAAATCTATCGTTTTAACGCCATTAACAAAGGGATTCGAAGCACTTTCATTTCTGTTAGCAACTTCATCGTTAATCGTCAGACGGTAAGTATTACCAAGGACTTTACCTTGATAGGCTTTAACTTTAGCCAAATCCACCAGCACTTTTAATTGTTCGTTATTTTGTGTGGTCGTTATTGATTTAACTCCGACATTATTGATAGGCAGCGTATCTTTTTCTAAACCCGATAAACTGTCGTCGAAATCCAAAATTATTTGGGCAGGTGAAGCATTTAGGTTGATTTGAGGCTTAGTAACATTACCCTCAAACACCAATTGTAATTCAAGCTGATGATCGACAACTGAGTGATATTTAACATCCACTAAGCGGTTCGCAGCAGAAGAATACGGTGCCACACCTAATATTAAAGCCAATCCCAAAGCAGCCTTAAAAAAAGGTGACATATTTAATAATGCGTTTTTCGCGGCAGAAGATTCCATTATTCCCTCATCCTTCGCTTGTTATTCACCAGTTAGTTCCATGTTGCTCACTCTTTCAGCCCAGCAACCTGTTCCATCTGGAATTAATTCAATTATTTCGACCGTTTGCGGTGTTACTTTAGCAATTCGACCATGATAAAGACCTAAATATTCACCGATACCTAAACGATAAACACTTCCATCATTTGTTTCGATTAACGCCCAAATACTTTGGCTCTCACTTAAAGTGCCTCGCATCTTGAGATTATCTAACGCATACGTTTCTAAACGTCCCTTACGGCGTTTTAAGTCTGGTTGCAGACAGTCTTTCGTTGTATCAACAACTTCTTCGGTTAACTCCCGCGAAGGCGGCACAAAAGGACTACGCATTAAATTTGCTTGATAAGCAAAATGTTCAAATTTAGGCGTTTCTTTTAACGGTGGAACATGAGCAACATGTTGAGCTTTTGTCGTTGTAACGAATTGCTCTAAATCACTCCGATCACCCATACAACCAGTTACCAGAATACTTAGGACTAACAAAGATAACTTCTTCATTTCTTAGTCCCCTTTGCATTCTTTTCTGCAGGCAACTGCGCACCCTCTTTAAAACGATAAGTCTTGGCTAGAATTTCCATCGCCAAGGTTCCTTGATCGCTCCTTTTAATAACAAAATCATGCAAGCTAACGATTCGAGGCAATTTCGCGACATCACTCACCAACTGTCCCATGTCATGGTATTCGCCAGTTACGGCCATACTAATGGGAAATTCAATATAGAAGTCTCGCTGAATTTCCTCTTTCCATTCTAAGCTCTGAATGCCTAAACCAGAATCCGTCGCGACAAAGGTGAGGTCGTCTAATAATCCCGGCATCTCATTTTGCGATGGCAGCATCTTAAGCAGCTCGGCAAACTGCACCTCCATCACCGCAAGTTGCTCTCGGTACAATTTAAGATTAGCTGCTAATTGATATTTCGCTTTAAAATCATCTCGCAAGGTAATTTCTTTATCTTGTTCGAGCTTTAAGGTATCGATTGCATCGGAAACAAACAAGAAATAACTGGCAATAAAAATTAGAATTGCTAGAAAAAGCGCAAATACGGCTTTAACTTGAGCGGGCCAACCACCGATATTCTCAAAGTCGATATCATTAAATTGACTTAGATCGAGTTTCATTTGCTCGCTCCTTCAACAGTTTTATTACTGTCAACACTCTCGTCGCCAATGGAAACCCTTAAACTAAATCGCTGCAGTTGGCGCATGTCATCATTTTGAGAAACAATCGAACGCATATTTGGATCATGTAGCCATAATGAAGACTTAACCTTACGCATCATATTTGCGACATTATTATTTGACTCACTACGCCCTTCAATCCAGAGTAAACTGCCCTTCTTCTCAATACTGGAAAGGTATATTCCAGGAGGAACGATTCGCACAAGCTCATCTAAAACGTGTGTAGGTAAATTTCTAGCCTGCTGCAAATTAAGAATGATCTCTGTTCGCCGCTCAATATCTTTCTTACGCTCACGAATTTTTTTAATTTCTGCAATCTGCTTTTCTAGTAGTTGAATCTCAGACTGAAGATACGCATTTCTACCGCGTTGATCTTCGGTCATCATATCAATAACAGTCAGCGCTAAATAAACAATTAATGATGCGCCAATAAAAACAGCGGCTAATATCCCAAGATAATCACGTTTCTGTTTTTCTCGCGCCTCTTCCCGCCAAGGTAATAGGTTTATGTTCGCCATTGAGAGTAACTCCTCAGCGCTAATCCACACGCAACCATGTATTTATTAATATTGGGTTGCAAACGAGTCTTTACCTCTTCATCAGCATGTAAACATCCTAAAAATGGATCGGCAATGATGGTGTGGACACCCAGTTCATTCGTCAGTAGATTTGCCATTCCTTCGAGTTTAGAGGTCCCACCGCATAACACGATATGATCCACTTTATCTCTACCACTCGAAGTACAGTAAATCTGCAAGGTTCTTTTTATCTGTTGTAATAACTGTGTCTGGAAGGGCGACAACACTTCAAACATATAATTACGAGGCAAATCTCCTTCGAGCTTGGCCTTTTCAGCCTGCTCATGAGACATGCCGTAAAATGACAAAATAGATTGAGTAAACTGCTCACCACCAAAAGCTTGCTCTCGGATGAAAGTAGTATCTCCCTTTTCAACCACAGCAAATGTGGTCATATTGGCACCGATATCAACTAAGGCGACAATTTTATTTTCTGCACCGTCAGGCAATTGCGATGAGATGAGTTCGAATGAACGACCTAAGGCATAACCTTCAACATCGACCACTTTTGTCTCTAAGTTGATCTCATCGAGACTATCGACTCGAGCATCTATATTTTCAGTTCGACATGCACTGAGCAGAACATCGACTTTAGAAACATCGGTACTATTAACATTGAGGGTTTCAAAATCGATGCTGACTTCATCGAGAGAGTATGGGATAAGGTTGTCCGCCTCGATCTCGATCTGAGTCTCCATCTCCTCTTCGCTCAGCGCAGCGTCCATGTATATAACTTTGGTCATCACAGCAGAACCTGAAACCGCAGCGGCTGCATATTTAACCGTTTTAGGTAATGCTCGTTTAATCAACTTCAACGACTCTAAAACAGCATCAGCATCTCGTATTTCATGATCATTTACAGCACCCTTCTTCACTGGCGCCGATGCATGACTCAATATTTTATAACCATCAGCAGTCTTACTCAGCAGTATTGCTTTTATTTCATGGGAACCAATATCGATCCCCACCATCTGCGGAGCCTGACGCTTCCATAAATTTGAAAGCATAGTCAATTGTCACTTTTGTTATAGTTTCAGGAATTAGATTAGCACAAAATCAACTCGTTATAGATATTTGTACAAAATGTTTATAACTTTTACAATTGCCATTTTTTTGACAACCATTTTTACTTCACCAATAGCCACTCGCCTTATATACTGTTGTGCCTGCTATATTTATTGGAATAATCTAGTGAAGTGGTTCAAACGTATTACCATCGCCCTATTTAGCCTAGCTCTTTTAGGAATAGGTGCAATTGCTGCGGCATATTTTTATGTGCTCCCAGAACTCCCCGATGTAACCACTCTCAAAACGGTGAAATTGCAGACACCTCTACGTATTTATAGCGCCGATGGGAAATTAATTTCCCAGTTTGGTGAAAAACGTCGCATTCCTGTTGAGTATGAACAAGTTCCATCACAACTCATCAATGCAGTGCTTGACACCGAAGATGCACGTTTCTTTGAACATAAAGGGATAGACCCTATAGGTATTATTCGTGCCGCCGTGATTCTGGCAACGACAGGGAAAAAGAGCCAAGGCGCAAGTACCATCACCCAGCAGGTTGCGAGAGGGTTCTTTTTATCCAGAGAAAAAACTTACATACGAAAAATCAAAGAGATATTTTTAGCACTTAAGATCGAAAAAGCGCTGAGTAAAACAGAGATCCTCACCTTATATCTCAACCGATCTTTTCTAGGGAATAGAGCGTACGGTGTCGGCGCGGCAGCACAAGTTTATTACGGCAAAGAACTCGAACAACTTACTTTGCCAGAGATGGCGATGATCGCGGGATTGCCACAAGCACCGTCGGCAGCAAATCCCATCAGAAACCCAGCAAGAGCGATGAATCGACGTAACTGGGTACTTAGCAGAATGTTAGAAAAGGAAAATATTTCCGAAGCGGAATATCAAGAAGCGATCACCGCCCCAATCACAGCTAAATATCATGGCGCAGAGATAGAGCTATATGCCCCTTATATCTCAGAGATGGCTCGAGACTATATGGTTGATAAATTTGGTGAAGAGGAAGCCTATACTGGCGGTTATAACGTCTACACTACAGTCGATTCAACCCTACAGCAGTACGCCCAACAAGCACTGCGTGATAACGTCTATGCCTATGATGAAAGGCATGGTTACCGAGGCGCGACAGAGGTGCTTTGGGAGACTCAAACTCCAGACACTAACCAAATTGTAGCGAAGCTCAAAGCCACCCAAGGTTTTCAAGGGCTTGAACCTGCGGCGGTAATGTCAGTTGCAGAGCAAAGTGCGCAGGTTCTTACCGACAAAGGTGAAGAGATCACGCTTGAATGGGAAGGACTTAGCTGGGCAAGAAAATTTATTTCTAATCAACGTCAAAGTAGCGCCCCAAAACTTGCTGCAGATGTGGTTAGTGCCGGTGAACAAATTTGGATAAGACACAATGGCAATATATGGCAGCTGGCACAGATCCCTCAAGTCGCGAGCGCCATAGTTTCACTTGATCCTTACAATGGTTCAATCAAAACATTGGTTGGCGGCTATAGTTTTCATACCAGTCAATATAACCGCGTCACTCAGGCTAAACGCCAACTGGGTTCGAATATAAAGCCATTCATTTACACTGCTGCATTAGAGAAAGGCTACACCCTAGCCACCCTGATCAATAACGCTCCGATCAACAATGCCGATATACGCCAAGGCACTGCATGGCGTCCAAAAAACTCACCAGACAGATATACAGGCCCAACCCGTTTGCGAGTTGGCTTAGCCCAGTCTATTAACGTTATGTCAGTTCGAGCTATGCGTTATACCGGCCTAGACAGCGCAATAGACACACTAGTCAAATTTGGTTTCGATAGAAATGATCTCCCGAAAAACGAATCTCTTGCGCTGGGGTCCGCATCGGTGACTCCACTGCAAGTGGTCACGGCATTTTCAGTCTTCGCCAACGGTGGCTATAGGGTCGAACCTTATTTCATCGACCATATTGAAAATGCCTATCAGCAGATCATCGAACAAGCAGAGCCCACACTTGCCTGCACTCCAGTGGAAATAGAACCGCCTAAAGCAGATCCATTTGCAGCCATGGCGAGTGAGTTTGCTGTGGTGACTGATAACCAATCCACCATCGCCGAGACTATCGACAGCAGCTGTGCTATCGACGCTAGACATGGTGAAAGAGTCATTTCAGAGCAAACCGCATTCTTAATTACTGAAGCCTTGAAAAGTGTTATCTGGGGTGGCGGTGACTGGAGTAAAGGTACTGGCTGGAACGGCACTGCCTGGCGAGCGGCACGGGTCGTTAATCGCCGCGATATCGCAGGTAAAACCGGTACAACCAACGAATCGAGAGATACTTGGTTTAGTGGTTTCAATCCTAAATTAGCGACGACAGTATGGGTCGGTTTCGATGATCACAGTCAAGAACTCGGTCGTACGGCATGGAATACTAATGGTGCCAAAGATCAGATCTCGGGGGCTGAAGCCGGTGCTAAAACGGCAGGTCCAGGCTGGAACGAGTTTATGAAAAATGCCTTAGCCGGTACGCCACAAGTTCCGGCTCAACCACCAGAGGGCGTTGTATCTGCTCGGATAGATTTAGCTACAGGGAAGCTAAGCCGTAAAACGGATCACACCAGTGCCTTTGAATACTTCGTTAGCGGTACAGAGCCTGCGGAGTTCGCGACCCAACCAGAAGAGCAGGGAGACATCTTTATTGATGACCCAGTTGAAGAGTTATTCCAATAATGATGGTTAAGGTTGATATCGACAAATAAAGCTAGCTAAAGGCATGTTTAGCTGTAAACCTAAGCGCCAAAATTTTGGTGTAATCAAAAATTAAACATAAAAAAACCTGCAACTGCAGGTTTTTTATTCAACAAAATTAGAATCTAATCCTGATATTCAAAGACTTGCTTTATAGCTTGGCACTCAAAGCCGCTTTGACTTGCGGTAAAGAGGTGCCACCTAGGGCTTCGCGTTTAGCTAAACAAGAGTCGATAGTTAAACAGCCATAAACATCCTGCTCAATCACCGCAGCAAAGGTTTGTAATGTCGCTAATTCAAACTCCTCGATCGGTTTTTTCTGAGCAATCGCGGCAACCACAACCTCACCCACCACATGATGCGCTTCTCTAAAAGGCATGCCTTTGGCGACTAAGTAATCAGCGAGCTCTGTGGAGTTTGCATAGCCTTGTTGAGCGGCTCTTAAAGTATTCTCACGATTAACCTTCAAGCCAGATAACACCAATGCCGCCATTTCAAGGCAGATAGCCCAGCTATCCATAACGTCGAATAAGCCTTCTTTGTCTTCCTGCATATCTTTATTGTATGCCAGCGGCAGGGCTTTCATTGTGGTTAGAATACCGACTAAACTGCCATAAACACGGCCAGTCTTACCACGGATCAGCTCTAACGCATCTGGGTTTTTCTTTTGTGGCATAAGGGATGAGCCAGAGGTCACTTGATCATCCAGTTCAATAAACCCAGCTTCACCGCTATTAAAGAAAATCAGATCTTCAGCCATACGACTGAGATGCATCATGCTGATAGAAGCGTCACTACATAACTCAATGACATGGTCTCTATCCGATACTGTATCTAAGCTGTTTAAGGTTGGTGCGCCAAAACCTAGTGATTTAGCCAATGCATACCGATCCATAGGATAGGCAGTACCAGCAAGAGCTCCTGTTCCCAGTGGACAGGTATCGGCACGCTTTAATGCATCTTCTAAGCGACTAATATCACGCTCAAACATCTCAACATAGGCTAAGCACCAATGGCCAAATGCTACAGGCTGAGCACGTTGAAGGTGGGTATAACCTGGCATCACAGCATCTAACTCACGCTCAGTAAGTTCAAGCAGCGCTGTTCTCAACTTACCTAATAAAGCCAGTAAAGCTTGGCCCTCTTTTTTACACCATAGCTTAAGATCCGTTGCCACCTGATCGTTACGCGAACGCCCAGTGTGTAGCTTCTTACCTAGGTCACCGACCTTGGCGATAAGCGACTGCTCAACGAAACTATGAATATCTTCAGCACCAGACGCTAAGATCAACTCAGGTTTATCTTTAACCTCATCTAGAAGCTGATTCAGAGCGCTTTTTAGTTCGATACATTCTACATCGGATAAAATACCAACCGAAGTTATCGCATCGGCCCAGGCGATAGAACCGATAATGTCCTCTTCGATCAAACGATAATCGACGGGTAACGAATCATTAAAAAGCTTAAACAGTGCGCTGCTTTCTTGAGTAAACCTTCCACCCCATAACGCCATCTCGAAATCCTCTTTAGTCCAATATGCTTTGATTCTAAAAATTAAGGGGCGAATCACGCCCCTTATAAACTGTGATGCTGTAATTACTTCGCGTTTAATGCTCGAATACGGCTAGCTAAAGAGTACAAACGAATAAAACCTTCAGCATCTTTTTGATTATATACATCGTCGGCACCAAAGGTGGCAAACGCTTCTGAATATAAGCTGTTTGGCGAGCGTTTCTTCACCGCTTGCGCCTGCCCTTTATAAAGCTTAATCACCACTTCGCCGTTAACCAGATTGGCCAATGGCTCTGATGCACCAATCAATGATTCACATAAAGGAGTAAACCAACGACCGTCATAAACGAGATGAGCCATCTTAGCTCCGATCTGCTCACGCCACTCACGACTCGTCTTATCGAGAACGAGCTCTTCAATTGCACGTAGAGCAGCAAACATCACTGTGCCACCGGGCGTTTCATAACAACCACGAGACTTCATACCTACCAAACGGTTTTCGGTAATATCGATACGTCCAACACCATGAGCACCAGCTATTTCATTGAGCGTCATCAGGGCTTCATAAGGTGATAATGCTTCACCATTTACCTTGGTAACACGGCCCGCTTCAATTTCAAGCGACACATACTCAGGCTCATTTGGTGCATCTTCTGGTGCGACAGTCATGGTCCAAACGCCTTTGCTTGGCTCGTTCCACGGATCTTCTAACTCACCACCTTCATGGGAAATATGCCAAGCGTTAGCGTCACGGCTATAAATTTTGGTCGCTGAAGCGGTAGTAGCGATATTTCTTTCTGCAAGATAATCAAGCAGGTCTTCACGGCTTACCATTTCCCATTCACGCCAAGGCGCAATCACAGTTAAATCAGGTGCAAGTGCGGCAAAACAACCTTCGAAACGAACCTGATCATTTCCCTTCCCAGTACAACCGTGGCACACGGCATCGGCACCCACTTTACGTGCGACTTCGACCTGTGCCTTGGCAATAATCGGCCGTGCCATTGAGGTGCCAAGTAGATAAGTGCCTTCGTAAATAGCACCTGTGGCGATGGTTGGATAAATGTAATCCGCCACCAACTCCTCTTTCAAATCGACGATATAACACTCTGACGCACCAGAAGAGATCGCTTTTTCGTGCAAACCTTCTAGCTCTGCAGCACCCTGTCCAACGTCGGCACAGAAAGCCACAATTTCGCAATCATTATAAGTCTCTTTTAACCATGGAATAATTGCCGAGGTATCCAAACCACCGGAGTAGGCTAACACCACTTTCTTAACTGATTTTTTAGCTTCAATAGACATTTCTTGTTTCCTAATAAATTTCGATGAACGCCACCGCATTCAATATCGTGTCTGGAGTATCTGATTAACTTAATAGTGTTACTAAAACAGCATTCTGAGCATGCATACGGTTTTCAGCCTGTTGCAGAATCAATGAGCCTTCACCGTCGACCACTTCTGCAGTCACTTCTACACCACGGTATGCAGGCAGGCAATGCATGAAATATTGAGCCCCAGCTTTGCCCATCAAAGCTTTATTCACTTGGTATGGATCAAATTTAGCCTTTATCTCATCCAAACTTGCATTGTCACCCATAGAGATCCATGTATCTGTGTAAATGGCATCATGGCCTTCGAGCTGCTCAATATCAGACGTCAAAATAAGCTGACCGCCATGGGCTGCCGCGATCTCTTGAGCTTCAAGCACGACTTTTCCATCGGGGAAATGCCCTTGAGGACAAACGACCGTCATAGTGGCCCCAAGCAACGCAGCACCATACATCAAAGAGTGAGTCACATTATTACCATCACCAACATAAGCTAATTTAACCTTACTGACATCATCAAACTGCTCAGACAAGGTTAAAAAGTCAGCCAAGCCCTGACACGGATGGTACATATCCGAGAGCGCATTAATTACCGGCACACTGCCATATTCGGCTAACTGCTCAATGGTCGAATGTTCGAACGTTCTAGCCACAATGGCATCGGCCCAGCAGGAGATGTTTGCCGCAAAGTCAGACACGGGTTCACGCTTGCCCAGGGCACCATTCTGTTGATCTAAATAAAGACAGTGACCGCCCAGTTTATTGATGCCGATATCAAAACTTACACGAGTTCTTAATGAAGGCTTCTCGAATAACATCACTACGCTTTTGCCATCCAAAGCCTGGCGGTATGCACTAGGATTGGCTTTGATCTTTTTTGCTAATGTTAGCAGTTCAATCAATTGCTGCTGGCTAAGCTCTTTAATCGATAATAAATGGTTCATTAATCTACTCCTGAAAAATTATAATTTACTGCGGTTGCACTTGGGTACCTATGGCTTCGCCTCTCTCTAACGCTGCAAGCTGCTCTGCATCTCGCCATGAAGCAACCTGTACGGCTTGCCCCAACCATTGGGCCACTTCTAATGCAGCCTCCACTTTAACTTTCATGCCTTTATCGATAACGCCTAGTTTCGTCAGCTCATCTGCATGAGATTTCGTAAGCGAAGGGATTAATTGTCCTTTGCCATCTAACACACCACTCACATCAGAAAGCAGTACTAACTTACCATTCACCAACTTAGCTAATACGGTTGCGGCCTGATCGGCGTTAACATTCAGGAGCTGCCCTAAGTCATCTATGGCAATGGAGCTAACAATTGGCATCCAGCCTTGCGACAATACAAAATTCAAATAAGTCGGATCTTTAGGTGCCACTTCACCAACAAAGCCAAGTTGCTCATCTTTTATATGTGCAGAAACAATGCCGCCGTCACCGAGACTCATTCCCACACAAGTAATGCCAGCTTTAACTGCCGCCGCCTGCAAGATTTTGTTCGAGGTGCCCGCAAGCGCACCAACAACAATCGGGACTTGCTCAGCAGGAGTTACGCGCAATCCATCAAGCTTGACCGTCTCCATGCCATTGGCTGCGAGTTGCTCATCAACTAAGTAACCTCCACCATGAACCATAACAACAGATTGTCCCGCTTTAATAAGGTTTGACGCCGTCGACATAAGACGTGCCATCCCCATATCACACTGCATTAGGGCGCCACCAACTTTTAGCACTAACGTATTTTTATTTGCAGACATAATGCCGAGTCTCTCAGAAATGGATTAATAATTAAAATGAATCTTTATGCATTGATGCGCTTGACTAGCCGCACCTTTCATCAAGTTGTCTATCGCACTAGCCACCACTAAGTAACCCGTGTCTGGATCAAACTTCCATCCCAGCAAACAATTGGGTGTATGTACTACATCGTCTACTTTCGGAAATTGATTTTGATGTACCTTGACCAGCTCACATTGATTATAAACGCTGTACGCCTGAGTAATTTCAGCCTCGGTAGTCCCGGCTTTCAACTGCACTGTGATGGTTGCCAAAATACCACGCTTAAAATTACCAAGATGGGGAGTGAAAATAACTTGTTGTCCAAGCTGGGTAACTATCTCAGGTTGATGTCTGTGACCTAAAACGCCATACGGTGTTAGGCTCACTTCACAAAAACTGGTATGAAGTTGGGCTTTTCTACCTGCGCCAGTCACACCACTAACAGCATTAATAACCGGCAAGCTATCACCGATTAGTGCGGCTAAAGGCTTGAGGGCTGTTAACGATGCCGTTGGATAGCACCCAGGCACAGCAATCATTTTACTGTTTGCAATTGCATCACTATTCCACTCGGCCAAGCCATAAACAGCTTGAGATAACACTTCTGGATACTGGTGTTCAAAACCATACCATTTGGGATATTGAGCCACATCTTCGAATCGATAAGCGCCACTCAGATCAAAAACCGTGACGCCCTTTTGATAAAACCAAGCAGCCAAATGTAAACTTACCTGGTGATCGGTCGCCAATACCACTGCATCAGCCTCAGCCACAATAATAGCCTTCGCCTCTGCAGATAGCGGTTGTAAAGGAAGTTTAATATGACTGTAAACAGGATAGAGTTCAGCGAGTGCTTTATCTTTATCGAGACTATTTTCAGATACATACAAGCCTTGTATGCTCAGATGCGCATCGGCCTGAATCAATGAGGTGATCTGTGCGCCTGTGTATCCACTGGCACCAATTATGGCTATGTTCTTCATGCTCTATGACTTCTATAAATTAACAGTAAAAAAGGAAAAAGAGGGGGCACATCTTAAGCCCTGGCAGAATACCAATATGACAAGTCTATCGTCGCAGGAAGTTTTTACAGGTTACCTTATAATCAATTTTTAAGTATGAAATATTCATTTTAAGTCTCAAAGTTAAGCCTTGGATAATGGCGCTTGCTCTAGCTGTTTGATAGACTACCATGAAAATTTATTTATGCAATAAAATTGAATATATATTTGAATATTTTTAAGCAACAAGTAACAAACCTGGCATATTTGGATCTATATACCGAATTATATTATTGCAGCTTAGTATAGTTGTATACAAAACGAACGATGAACTAATTGTTGGCTAATAGAACAGTGTCCGATGATGCAGGCAAAATTTCATTTGTGGTTTAAATGAATATTCGGTCAGCAGTGATGTTCAACACATAAGTTCACAATAACAGTGAGTGTTGTATTGACCTTAGCCCGATAGGCTGGGTATTGTGACTGATTAATTGGACGATATGGAGCATTTATGGCTGATATGTACGCATCGCTACGATCTAATGTAGGCACCTTAGGTCAGATATTGGGCGATACCATTCGCACACATTTAGATGAGCCTTTTTTAGAAAAAATAGAACAGATTAGACACTTAGCCAAAAGTTCTCGCCAAGGAAATGATGCCGCGAGAGAAGAGATGTTAACCTTATTGGCCGCATTGCCTGATGATGAACTCGTCCCTTTCGCCAAAGCATTCAATCAATTTCTTAATCTGGCCAACATCGCCGAGCAGTTCCACACTATCAGTAGAAACTGCGATGAGCTCGTTTGCGTTCCCGATCCGGTAGAGCAACTTCTCGGCCGCATGTTAAATGGTCGAGTCGATCAAGATAAGATGCTCCAATGCTTGCAAACACTCGATATCGATCTCGTTCTCACAGCCCATCCTACAGAGATCTCAAGACGTACGCTGATTCAAAAGTATTCTGCTGTCGTAGACAGCCTCGCGGCACTTGAAAATCCACAGCTGACAGAGAGAGAGAGAAAGCAGCATCACCTACGATTACGTCAGTTGATAGCACAAATTTGGCATACCAATGAGATCCGCCACGAGCGCCCAACTCCCGTAGATGAAGCCAGATGGGGGCTCAGCACAATAGAAGCCTCCCTATGGCAAGCGATCCCTGATTTTCTACGTCAGCTAAATGAACAAGTTGAAGAGCGAACTGGTAAGCAGATCCCAACCGATATAGCCCCGGTAAGATTTTCTAGCTGGATGGGCGGAGATCGTGATGGCAATCCTTTCGTCACAGCTAAGGTCACCCAAGAGGTGCTTGACCGCAACCGTCATACCGCCGCCCGATTATTCTTGAAAGATGTTGTTCTACTCGTCAACGAACTATCGATGGAAGAAGCCAATGATGAGTTATTGGCCCTCACTAATAATAGCCATGAACCCTATCGAGATGTATTACGGGAAATCAGACAGAAACTACGGGATACAATCGACTACTTAAACATGCGCCTTGAAGGCCATTTACCCGAAGTCGACCTGAGTCAACTTATTTGGCATGAAGATGATTTAAAGCAACCTTTAACTTTACTGTATAACAGCTTGATAGACTCAAATATGAGCCTTATCGCTAACGGTCTATTACTCGATATGCTTCGCCGTATCGCCTGTTTTGGTATTCATATGCTGAGACTCGATATTAGACAAGATGCTCAGCGTCATAGCGATGTTATTGCAGAATTGACTCGTTATCTTGGGTTGGGCGATTACAACCATTGGGATGAACATGAGAAACAAGCCTTTCTGTTAAGAGAGTTGACGGGTAAGCGCCCGTTGATCCCCAACAATTGGCAACCTAGCGACGAAGTAGCCGAAGTCATAAACACAGTTAGACTCATTGCCAATCAGTCGGACAAGGCATTAGGCTCATACGTTATCTCTATGGCGAGTCAGCCATCAGACGTATTAACCGTGCTCTTATTACTTAAAGAGGCGGGATGCCCACACCCTATGAGGGTCGTGCCGCTGTTTGAAACCTTAGATGACCTCAACAATGCCTCTAGTTGTATGTCGGCGTTATTTAATATCGATTGGTACCGTGGTTATTGCAAAGGCAGCCAAGAGGTGATGATTGGTTATTCTGACTCGGCTAAAGACGCCGGGGTAATGGCTGCAGCATGGGCACAGTATCGCGCTCAGGAACAACTGGTTCAGATATGTCAGCGCGCCGATATCAAACTTACCCTATTCCATGGCCGTGGCGGCACCATTGGCCGAGGCGGCGGACCGGCTCACAAAGCTATCTTATCCCAGCCTCCGGGCTCTGTTGATGGACGCATTCGCGTGACAGAACAAGGAGAGATGATCCGTTTCAAGTTTGGTTTACCTAAGCTCGCAGTGCAAAGCTTAGCTCTGTACACCTCAGCAGTGATGGAGGCAACACTGTTACCGCCACCAGAACCAAAACCTGAATGGCGTGAAGCCATGGAGAGACTTGCGGCGGATTCGGTTGCAGCTTATCGTGCCATAGTGAGAGAAGAACCCGACTTTGTTGCATACTTCCGCGCCGCTACGCCAGAAGTTGAGCTAGGCAAATTGCCACTCGGCAGCAGACCTGCAAAACGACGAGTCGATGGCGGCATAGAAAGCCTAAGAGCTATTCCGTGGATCTTTGCTTGGTCGCAAAATCGGCTTATGTTACCAGCATGGTTAGGCGCTGGAGAGGCTTTACAAGCAGCGGCCGATCGCGGCGAACTTGCACTGTTACAAGAGATGGAGCAGCAATGGCCATTCTTTGAAACCCGCATCTCTATGCTTGAGATGGTTTATGCCAAAGCGGAGCCTAATCTCGCAAAATACTACGAAGCCTGCCTAGTACCGAAAGAGCTTCATCACCTTGGAGAAGCATTACGAGAACGTATGGCAACTGGTATTAAAGCCGTCTTAGCACTGACCCAAGCCGATATATTAATGTCACATACACCTTGGAATAGAGAGTCTGTAGAGCTACGTAATCCCTACATAGATCCGCTTAACTTCTTACAAGCGGAACTACTCGCGAGAACACGCAAGAACGAAGAGGCTTCATCAAGCAATGTGCAGTTAGCATTAATGCTGACGATTGCAGGAGTGGCAGCCGGAATGAGAAACACAGGTTGATGCCAATAATCAGATTAACATTGGTCAGTGTATTGCTGCTATTGACTGGCTGCGTCAGCCAATACAGCATTACCGAGCAAGAGCTAACCAATTACTTAAACAACGAGATTCATTTCGAAACCAAACAGGGTAACCAGCTATTTGGGATCGAAATGAAGATCAACAATGTTGAAGTTACTTTGGGCCAACAAGCTGAAACCATGGGGATTATGGCGTACAGCACGATAAAGGTACGCAATCCGCTAATGCCACTAAAGGCAAAGTTAATTGTAAAGTTTGAAGCCAAGCCTTGGTACGATGCTGTAACTCATAGTGTTTATCTGAACCAACTCAACTTAGTTAAAGTCGAATCAACACCGAAAGATATCGAAAAAGCAATCACCCCGATCGCGCCTCAAGTCATGCAATTTTTAACGCATTTTCTCGAAACACAACCGGTTTACGTTCTCGATGTAAAAGAGAGCAACCAAGCGTTAATCGCCGAGATGACCAAGAGAATCGAGGTGGTCCCTGGTAAACTAAAACTCATTTTCAAAGATTAGCTACAGAGACTAAGCACTACTTTGGAAATCGATGATAAGAGCCGTAATCAACAATTACTGGCTGCTGTAGCAGCTCACGCCTCAGCATATCTAAAGCGACAGCAGTGCTTAAGCTTCGAACCAACTCTCTAGACCGCGCCGGAAATTTGAGCATTTGGCTGTACACTCCACTCTTAGTCGCCAATGCTATTGCGACCGTGCCAACAGGCTTTTGTTCGCTACCACCATCAGGCCCAGCTATACCGCTCGTCGCCAGCGCATAATCACTGTCGAGTATGTTTCTCACACCTTTAGCCATCTCTTCCACCGTAGCGATAGAGACAGCACCGTGATCATCAAGTGTCGCAGGATCGACTCCGAGCACCTTAACTTTTGACTCATTACTATAGGTCACCAAGCCTTGATGCAAATAAGCCGAGCTTCCCGCAAGAGCGACCAGATTGCTTGCGATCATTCCACCAGTACAGGACTCAGCAATACTCAAGCTAGCGCCCTGTGCAAGCAGCTGTTGGTGAATGACTCCCGCTAATGAATCAAGATTCTCCGCAACAACACAATCGCCCAATACTTGCTTAACTAATGATACTGTTTCAGGTAGCTGCTCAATGACATCATCACCACGGGCAAACAACTTAATCTCTATGTAGGGCATAAATGAGCGGTAGCCCAACGTCATTCCACCAGGCAAGGTAAGATTCTCTAGTCTATTTGCTAACACAGACTCACCATTACCTATGGTCAATAACTTATGCACTGCAACTTCAATATGAGAATCGGCAAGACTCTTAACGAACGGAATAAACTGCTCGTTAACCATCTGCTTGAATTCGAACGGTACTCCAGGAGTAAAAAACAGCCAAGCACGATTTAGCTTTACCCTAAAACCGCAAGCGGTTCCAACTGGGTTATCGACCATCACTGCGGACTCGGGCAACATAGCCTGTTTTAGATTACTCGGCGGCATCTCACGACCATTGCGAGTAAACCAATCCTCCATGCGACGACGCCAAATTGCATTCTCAATCAGCGGCACCTCTTTAGCTAACGCCATAGCCTGAGATGACATGTCATCGCTTGTCGGCCCTAGACCACCATTAACTAAGATGATATCCGCATGATGACTCCTTTCCTGAAATACACTGACCAGATCATCAAGTCTATCTCCAACGGTAATACGCTGCTGCATCTCAATACCATGATCCATCAATGCATTTGCAGCCCAAGCCGCATTCGTATCGACTATCTGTCCCGAAAGCACCTCTTCACCAGTACAAATCATCTCAATTTTCATATCCATCCTTTGGGGAAAAACATTTAGATGCCATAAGGTAGGTAACACTAAGACGAATAGCAATAGTATGAAGTAGTGTATTAAGTGCAGTCAGCATAAATAAACGTATATCCACGTCACAATACAGCAGGCACCGAGCTATGTGACATATTCGTAGAGTAATTTTTTAAGATAAGAACGAAAAAAAACCGTTGTGTTAGCAACGGGCTTTATCGATTCTCTTACGAGAAGTGTTAGGCGCCTGGAAATGGTCAGCTTCGAGCTAGCTCTCCGCGTTCAGCTCCAGCATCAAGCTGCGCTTGATAAGCGCAGACGCTTTACCCTACTCTACATGGGTTTGAGCCTCACTACATTCGGACTATTTACTTCCCCATGTTCGAGTCGATATTTCAAACCGGTTAAACGAAAAAATCCCCAACACGAAGTGCTGGGGATTTATCGACTCTCTTACGAGAAGTGTTAGGCGCCTGGAAATGACCTACTCTCACATGGGGAGACCCCACACTACCATCGGCGCGATTGCGTTTCACTTCTGAGTTCGGGATGGGATCAGGTGGTGCCACAATGCTATGGTTTCCAGACAAATTTGGAAATTTAGAAAGCTGTTCCCGCCTAAGCAGGAAGTTTTAAAATTGAGTCACACTAAATCAAGTGGCTGTATTCTTTCGCTAAGTATTCACTTAGTTAGAAACCCTTTTGGGTTGTATGGTTAAGCCTCACGGGTCATTAGTACAAGTTAGCTCAACGCCTCACAACGCTTACACACCTTGCCTATCAACGTAGTAGTCTCCTACGGCCCTTTAGAGAGCTTAAAGCTCTAGGGATGACTCATCTTAGGGCTCGCTTCCCGCTTAGATGCTTTCAGCGGTTATCGATTCCGAACGTAGCTACCGGGCAATGCCATTGGCATGACAACCCGAACACCAGCGGTTCGTCCACTCCGGTCCTCTCGTACTAGGAGCAGCTCCCTTCAATCATCCAACGCCCACGGCAGATAGGGACCGAACTGTCTCACGACGTTCTGAACCCAGCTCGCGTACCACTTTAAATGGCGAACAGCCATACCCTTGGGACCGACTTCAGCCCCAGGATGTGATGAGCCGACATCGAGGTGCCAAACACCGCCGTCGATATGAACTCTTGGGCGGTATCAGCCTGTTATCCCCGGAGTACCTTTTATCCGTTGAGCGATGGCCCTTCCATTCAGAACCACCGGATCACTATGACCTACTTTCGTACCTGCTCGACGTGTATGTCTCGCAGTTAAGCTGGCTTATGCCATTGCACTAACCGTACGATGTCCGACCGTACTTAGCCAACCTTCGTGCTCCTCCGTTACTCTTTGGGAGGAGACCGCCCCAGTCAAACTACCCACCAGGCACTGTCCTCAACCCCGATTCAGGGGCCAGAGTTAGAACATCAACACTACAAGGGTGGTATTTCAAGGTTGACTCCAACAAGACTGGCGTCTCATCTTCAAAGTCTCCCACCTATCCTACACATGTAGGGTCAATGTTCAGTGCCAAGCTATAGTAAAGGTTCACGGGGTCTTTCCGTCTAGCCGCGGGTATACGGCATCTTCACCGCAATTTCAACTTCACTGAGTCTCGGCTGGAGACAGCGTGGCCATCATTACGCCATTCGTGCAGGTCGGAACTTACCCGACAAGGAATTTCGCTACCTTAGGACCGTTATAGTTACGGCCGCCGTTTACCGGGGCTTCGATCATGAGCTTCTCCGAAGATAACCCAATCAATTAACCTTCCGGCACCGGGCAGGCGTCACACCGTATACTTCCTCTTGCGAGTTTGCACAGTGCTGTGTTTTTGATAAACAGTTGCAGCCACCTGGTATCTGCGACTCCCGTCAGCTTAAAGAGCAAGTCTCATCACCAACAGGAGCGTACCTTCTCCCGAAGTTACGGTACCATTTTGCCTAGTTCCTTCAGCCGAGTTCTCTCAAGCGCCTTGGTATTCTCTACCCAACCACCTGTGTCGGTTTGGGGTACGATTCCTGCTAACCTGAAGCTTAGAAGATTTTCCTGGAAGCATGGCATCAACTACTTCAGTTCCGTAGAACCTCGTCGTCAACTCTCAGTGTATGTGCACCCGGATTTGCCTAAGTGCACCACCTACTGCCTTAAACGCGGACAACCAACGCCGCGCTAGCCTAGCCTTCTCCGTCTCTCCATCGCAGTTAGCAAAAGTACAGGAATATTAACCTGTTTCCCATCGACTACGCCTTTCGGCCTCGCCTTAGGGGTCGACTCACCCTGCCCTGATTAACATTGGACAGGAACCCTTGGTCTTTCGGCGAGGGGGTTTTTCACCCCCTTTATCGTTACTCATGTCAGCATTCGCACTTCTGATACCTCCAGCGTGGGTTACCCCTTCACCTTCAACGGCTTACAGAACGCTCCTCTACCGCACTAGCGCAAGCGCTAGTACCCATAGCTTCGGTGTATTGCTTAGCCCCGTTAAATCTTCCGCGCAGGCCGACTCGACTAGTGAGCTATTACGCTTTCTTTAAATGATGGCTGCTTCTAAGCCAACATCCTAGCTGTCTAAGCCTTCCCACATCGTTTCCCACTTAGCAATAACTTTGGGACCTTAGCTGATGGTCTGGGTTGTTTCCCTTTTCACGACGGACGTTAGCACCCGCCGTGTGTCTCCCGAGTAGTACTCATTGGTATTCGGAGTTTGCAAAGGGTTGGTAAGTCGGGATGACCCCCTAGCCTTAACAGTGCTCTACCCCCAATGGTATTCGCTCGAGGCGCTACCTAAATAGCTTTCGAGGAGAACCAGATATCTCCCGGTTTGATTGGCCTTTCACCCCCAGCCACAAGTCATCACCGCATTTTTCAACATACGTGTGTTCGGTCCTCCAGTTGATGTTACTCAACCTTCAACCTGCCCATGGCTAGATCACCGGGTTTCGGGTCTACACCTTGCAACTAAACGCGCAGTTAACACTCGGTTTCCCTACGGCTCCGCTATTCGCTTAACCTCGCTACAAAATGTAAGTCGCTGACCCATTATACAAAAGGTACGCAGTCACGGTCTCAAGAACCGCTCCCACTGCTTGTACGTATACGGTTTCAGGTTCTATTTCACTCCCCTCACAGGGGTTCTTTTCGCCTTTCCCTCACGGTACTGGTTCACTATCGGTCAGTCAGGAGTATTTAGCCTTGGAGGATGGTCCCCCCATGTTCAGACAAGATGTCACGTGTCCCGTCCTACTCGTTTTCACGTAAAGTTAGTTTTCATGTACGGGGCTATCACCCTGTGCCGCTGTGCTTTCCAACACATTCCACTAACACCCTCTACGCTTAAGGGCTAATCCCCGTTCGCTCGCCGCTACTAGGGGAATCTCGGTTGATTTCTTTTCCTGAGGGTACTTAGATGTTTCAGTTCCCCTCGTTCGCCTCACAACACTATGTATTCATGTTGTGATACTAGCTTATGCTAGTGGGTTTCCCCATTCGGACATCGTTAGCTCAAATGCTTGTTACTAGCTCGCCAACGCTTTTCGCAAGTTACTACGTCCTTCATCGCCTCTGACTGCCAAGGCATCCACCGTATACGCTTAGTCACTTAACCATACAACCCAAATGAGTTTCACAAGGAAACAAACTTTATCAAGCGGGTAAGCTTGATGTTGTATCGCAACTAATGGTGTTTACTTTCGCCAAAAGAATACTCATGAATCATCATCCTAATTAAAGGGAATGATTCGGCACTTGATTTAAGTGTTTGAGAACTCAATTTTAATTTTCGCGTCAATGCTACAAATAATTACGTACAAGTACGTCATTATCCCTTTCACATTAACACTATCAGCTTTCCAAATTTTTAAAGAACAAGCATCGCCGTTAAGACGTGCCACCTGCTCTAACAAGAACAAGTTATCTGTGTGAACACTCAACAAACATTAAGTTAGTCGTATAGGTAAGGAGGTGATCCAGCCCCAGGTTCCCCTAGGGCTACCTTGTTACGACTTCACCCCAGTCATGAACCACACCGTGGTAAACGCCCTCCCGAAGGTTAAGCTATCTACTTCTGGTGCAGCCCACTCCCATGGTGTGACGGGCGGTGTGTACAAGGCCCGGGAACGTATTCACCGTGGCATTCTGATCCACGATTACTAGCGATTCCGACTTCATGGAGTCGAGTTGCAGACTCCAATCCGGACTACGACAAGCTTTGTGAGATTAGCTCCACCTCGCGGCTTTGCAACCCTCTGTACTTGCCATTGTAGCACGTGTGTAGCCCTACTCGTAAGGGCCATGATGACTTGACGTCGTCCCCACCTTCCTCCGGTTTATCACCGGCAGTCTCCCTAAAGTTCCCACCATTACGTGCTGGCAAATAAGGATAAGGGTTGCGCTCGTTGCGGGACTTAACCCAACATTTCACAACACGAGCTGACGACAGCCATGCAGCACCTGTCTCAGAGCTCCCGAAGGCACCAATCCATCTCTGGAAAGTTCTCTGGATGTCAAGAGTAGGTAAGGTTCTTCGCGTTGCATCGAATTAAACCACATGCTCCACCGCTTGTGCGGGCCCCCGTCAATTCATTTGAGTTTTAACCTTGCGGCCGTACTCCCCAGGCGGTCTACTTAATGCGTTAGCTTGAGAACCCAGTGTTCAAGACACCAAATTCCGAGTAGACATCGTTTACGGCGTGGACTACCAGGGTATCTAATCCTGTTTGCTCCCCACGCTTTCGTACATGAGCGTCAGTCTTTGTCCAGGGGGCCGCCTTCGCCACCGGTATTCCTTCAGATCTCTACGCATTTCACCGCTACACCTGAAATTCTACCCCCCTCTACAAGACTCTAGTCTGCCAGTTCGAAATGCAGTTCCCAGGTTGAGCCCGGGGCTTTCACATCTCGCTTAACAAACCGCCTGCGTACGCTTTACGCCCAGTAATTCCGATTAACGCTTGGACCCCTCGTATTACCGCGGCTGCTGGCACGAAGTTAGCCGGTCCTTCTTCTGCGAGTAACGTCACACCTAAACGCTATTAACGCTTAAGCTTTCCTCCTCGCTGAAAGTGCTTTACAACCCGAAGGCCTTCTTCACACACGCGGCATGGCTGCATCAGGCTTGCGCCCATTGTGCAATATTCCCCACTGCTGCCTCCCGTAGGAGTCTGGGCCGTGTCTCAGTCCCAGTGTGGCTGATCATCCTCTCAGAACAGCTAGGGATCGTCGCCTTGGTGAGCCATTACCTCACCAACTAGCTAATCCCACCTAGGTACATCCAATCGCAGAAGGCCCGAAGGTCCCCTCTTTTCCCCCGTAGGGCGTATGCGGTATTAGCAGTCGTTTCCAACTGTTATCCCCCTCGACTGGGCAGTTCCCTAGGCATTACTCACCCGTCCGCCGCTCGTCAGCAAATTAGCAAGCTAATTCCTGTTACCGCTCGACTTGCATGTGTTAGGCCTGCCGCCAGCGTTCAATCTGAGCCATGATCAAACTCTTCAATTAAAGTTTTGTTGAAGCTTAAAGCTTCGGCTCAATGAATTCTGATTCCACATTAAAGACTCGGAAGAATCTCTAACATGTTGTACATATTGCTATGAACACTCATCTTACATTGAGTAAAATTTTTGATTGCTTTACATCCGAAGACAGAAAAGCAATTTCGAATAACTCAACACCTGTGAGTGTCCACACAGATTTCTTGTTTCATCTTGTTAAAGAGCGTTGCTAACATGACGATTGACTCGCTCATTTAGCCGCCGCTGACGCTAGGTCGTTGGCTTAGGGATGCGTATTCTACACTTCCCGCTGTCGGCGTCAAGTGCTTATTTTAAGAAGTTTTCCAAGCGATGATTTGTTAACCACTAATGTAATTATCAATCAACACTGGAAGCCTACCGAAGCGCTTACCACCACATTCAAATCGCTTGCGATTTTGAATCCCTAACACCGCTGCAAGTCGCATACTCTCTAGCTTGTCGCTAACTCGTTGGCCTGCTGTGCCGTGTCAGTGGATGCGCATTATAGGGAGTTCTCGGATGGGCGCAAGGGATTTTTACAAAAAAAAGATCGCATGCCGATCTTTTAGGCAAATACGATCTTTTTTGTTTAGATTTGAATCAAATCGGCTATTTAAATCGATTTATTGGCTTCTTTATCTATAAAACTGTTGATGAGCTCTACCGCTTTAGGATCATCCCAATCTACAAATGTCCTTACAAACGCAATTAACTCCCCCTGTTTATTCAATATAAACGTAGCCGGGATAGTATCTAAGGGAAACACTTCTCCCAAAGCCTGAGTTTGATCATAGTAAGTCTGGAATGCTTCCATACCGAGTGTTTTTAAGAAGGGTTCAACCTTATCTTTACCGTCGATATCAATAGAGATTGGTAATACGGTAAATTTAGTTTGATCAAACTTTGCTTTAAAGCGATCTAAAGCGGGTAGCTCTCTCACACATGGAGGACACCAGGTCGCCCACATATTTACCATTACGATCTGACCACGATACTCGCTGAAGTCGACCGCTTTGCCATTACCATCTTTAAACGCAACGACATCTATTGGATAGGACTTAGGTAACACGTTGATAAGATCAACGCTAGATTGCACCTGCCCTTCGGTTTTTTTTTGCATACCTGGATATGCCATAGCATCCATTGATGCGAGCGAAGCACACATCAATAAAGGCACGATTAAACTCGTTCCTAAAAGCTTACTCATTTATTATCTCGATTAAGAAGTTTATCTAGCTCGGCTTGATCTTCAACACTAAGCTCTTGTTCTACCGCACCGCTGATGCGCTGCTTGCGAACAAAGATAAAACCTATCATTAACCCAAATAGCAAAAGCACTATTGGACCTAACCATAATAGATAGGTCTTGCTTTCCATACGTGGCTTATAAAGTACAAATTCACCATAACGGCTGGTCATAAACTCGATAATTTCAGCATCGCCTTTGCCAGCATCAACCATTTGATAAACTTCCAAACGCAAATCTTGCGCTACAGGAGAGTTAGAGTCGATGAGGTTTTGGTTCTGACATTGAGGACAACGCAACGAATGCGCTAAATCGAGCGCTCGCTTTTGATTGTCGACGTTTTTAAACTCATAAGTATCTACTGGAGTCGCCACTGCTGTGCCTACCATAGCGATAGACAGCAATAATGCCCCAACTAGGCCAATAAACGCTTTCATTAAGATGCTCCTTCCGCTTTAGCTTGGGCTTGTAACTCTTGAATCATTGGATAAAGCGTCTCTTTCCAGACACGCATATCGATAGGCCCAGCATAGCGAAAACGAATAATGCCGTTGTGATCGACTAAGAAACTCTCCGGAGCACCGTAAACACCAAGATCTAACCCTAAACGACCATCATGGTCGAAAAGATTCTTGGTGTACGGATCGCCTTCTCGTGCTAACTCTCTCACGGCGAGAGCACGTTCATCACGATAGTTAATACCATAAATCGGCAAAATATCTTGTCTTGCCAAACGCATCAGGTAAGGATGCTCATACTTACAAGATGGGCACCATGTAGCCCAAACATTGAGTAAGGATACCTGTCCCTTAAGTGTTTCGTTGGTGATGATCTCACTTGAATCTTCAAGTTTTTCTAACTGGAAAACCGGGATCTGCTTTCCTTCTAGAGCTGAATCCAATTGCTGTGGATTTAGGAATAAACCTTTATAGAGGAATATTCCCATCGCCAGAAACAATATCAACGGAATAAATAGTACTAACCTGTTCTTCATACTTGCCCCAATTCAAGTTATGCCGTTGCTAAATCTTCTTTAGCTTTTTCTTGTGTAGTTTCTTTAATCTTGGCGCGACGATAGCGCTTATCAGACGCAGCAAAAACACCACCAACCATCATAAAGATGCTACCAAACCATAACCAACGAACGAATGGTTTATAGTTAAGACGTACTGCAAATTCAGTACTGGTAATAGGATCACCCATAGTGATGTATAGATCGCGGAATACCCCCCAATCAATACCTGCTTCGGTCATATCCATAGTACGTACGTTATATTGGCGGCGGTCAGGCTTTAACAGCGTAATCACCTCTCCATCTTTACTGACTTCAACCTGCCCTTGCTGGGCCGTGTAGTTAGGACCCACTACATTTTTAGTTTCGATAAAATGGAAGCTATAACCCGCAAGCTCTTGAGTTATACCAGGGCCCATTCGAACACTCTTTTCAATAGAGTAGTTAGACACCATAGTTGCACCAACAACCGAAACTGCAATACCAAAGTGAGCGATCACCATACCTAATTGGCTTCGTCCCATACGGGCAAGACTTAAACCATCTTTACCGTTAATGATGTCGTATCCAGCTCTTAGTGTCGCGAGTACGATCCAAGTCGCCGTACCTATGCCAAATGCAACCCATACATTGAAATTACCATCAACCAGGAAAGGCGCCGCAACACCGATGACTGCCGCCACTATTGCGGGGACCAGTAACTTGCTCTTCAACTCACCTGCTTTAGCCCGCTTCCAACGAATGTTTGGACCAACTCCCATAAACAGAAACAACACTAAAACGATAGGAACGAAAACTGCGTTAAAGTATGGTGGGCCTACAGAAATCTTACCCATGTTAAGCGCATCGATAAGTAACGGATATAGCGTTCCTAACAATACAGTACCGCAAGCAACGGTTAGCAAGATGTTGCCTATAAGCAACATAGTCTCTTTAGACATCAATTCAAAACGTGCAGGGCTCTTCATATCGCTAGCACGGAATGCAAACAGTGTTAGCGAACCACCAATAGCTAAACCAAGCAACAACAGAATAAACATCCCTCTGCTTGGATCGGCGGCAAATGAGTGAACAGAAGTCAATACGCCAGAACGAACGATGAACGTACCTAACAAACTTAATGAGAATGCAAAGATAGACAACAATACTGTCCAGTTGCGGAAAGCTGCTCGTTTCTCAGTCACGATAACAGAGTGTAATAATGCCGTACCAATCAACCAAGGCATGAATGAAGCATTTTCAACTGGATCCCAGAACCACCAGCCACCCCAACCTAATTCATAATATGCCCACCAAGAACCCAGTGAAATACCGCCGGTCAGGAAAATCCATGCTGCAAGC
Source organism: Shewanella mesophila (assembly GCF_019457515.1). NCBI lineage: Bacteria > Pseudomonadati > Pseudomonadota > Gammaproteobacteria > Alteromonadales > Shewanellaceae > Shewanella > Shewanella mesophila. Next base: position 180,206 of record NZ_CP080421.1, on the reverse strand, counting down.
GTCCAAGGTCTACTCCAACGAGCCCATGCCGAATCTAAACGCCCCCCCATTAGGGCTGCAATAGCAAACGCAAAACTCACGGAGAAGCCAACATAACCCAAGTAGAGCATTGGCGGATGGAAGATCAACCCAACATCTTGCAACATAGGGTTAAGGTCACGCCCTTCCATAGGAATAGGAAATAAACGCTCAAATGGGCTAGAAGTTAAAAGCATGAATAAGCAGAAGCCAATCACGATCATCGCTAAGATAGCTAAGACTCGTGCAGTAAAGACCTCTTCTAAGCCTTTGCTAAAAAATGCAACGGCAGCAGTCCACACAGATAGCGCAAATACCCAAAACAGTAACGAACCTTCATGGCCACCCCATACCGCGGCTATCTTAAAGAAAATAGGAAGTTGGGAGTTAGAATGATGTGCTACATAAGCGACGGAGAAATCATCAACCGCGAAGCTATAGCCAAGTACGATCACAGAAAGAAAAATAAAGAAAAACATACCGTAGCTCAATGGCCAGGCATATCTCACAAGGTATTGGTCTTTACGAGCAACACCAATTAAGGGAACGCTGGCCAATAGAAAGGCAAATGCCAATCCTATTATCAACGAAAAGTGTCCTAGTTCAGGGATCATGGGTTTTCCTCAGTCCTATATAAGAATCAGATAAGCTTAAGCTATTCCAATTCAAGCGAGTTTGCGATTTACACTACTCAAGGTACAAAATTTGAGTCATTTTAGTATTTGCTGTTGTATCTGTCTGCTTCTTTTGCGCAATTATGGGTGACCTGTCTCATTCTTGTGGATTCAAGGCAGAGGTTATAATTGTTAAAACTGACAGATTTTATTCTCTGACTCTTGTTTGAAACTTAAGTTTCAGCCAATTTTAGAAAATAGAATCGAACTGTGAACCAGTGCAAAAGTATCACCTTTTAAAACAACATAGGCCTTATATTACTGTTCAATGAATAATCTTTCCGTATAATCTTATCTCTAATCGCGCGGCATCCCCGCATTTCTGTAACTAATGTGAAAAAGAAATAATGACCACTCTCTGGATTTTTATTGCGCTTTTTGTGTTAGTCAGCCTAGTGCTGATTTGGTTTCCACACTTCCGTCAGCAAAAAATGCTGCAAGCGGAGGAAGCTGGCGTTCGTAAACAAACGAACCTAGAACTTTTTAACAATCGACTAGCTACATTAGAAAAAGAACTCGCAGATGAGCTATTAGACCAAGTTGAGTTCGATTCATTAAAGAAAGAACTTGAAATTAGCCTGTTACAAGACATGAAACAGGGTGAAGACGAGTCATTGGTTAATCAGGTAAAACCTAAAGGCCTATTATGGCCAGTGTTAATGTCAGCTGTAGTTATTGGTCTATCTGGCTACTTATATTCTGACTTAGGCGCTTACGCAAACTTAGACAAAGCGGTACCAGATAATCCTCATGCAGGTATGGACGCAAGCCAAATCATGGCGCAGCGCATCGAAATGATGGAAGCGCAATTAAAAGCTGAACCAGACAATAGTCAGTTGCTATTTAGTTTAGGTCATACTTATATTAGTGCCAATCGATATGACGATGCTGTAAAGGCTTTCGATAAAGCGATGGAGTTAGTCGGCACCCACGCAGAACTGCTCGGACCGAAAGCTACTGCACTTTATTACAAAGCGAATCAACGCATGACGCCGCAAGTGCAAGCGATCGTTGATCAATCTTTAGCTTTAGATCCTGAAGACCCTTCTACTCTGCTTTTAGTCGGTATGGATGCGTTTTTCAATGCCAACTACGACAAGTCTATTGTTGCATGGCAAACCATACTTGACAGTAATCGTAACGATGTTGATCGCAGTGCGATTATGAATGCCATCGAAAGTGCCAAGATGAGAATGCAAGCAGAAACTGGCGATATGCCAAACGACGCAACTCATCAGCAAGGGATCACAGACAAAACCGTAACGATAGATGTTTCGGTTGCTCCTGAGCTACTAGAGCAAGTCAATGGTACCGATATGTTATTCATCTTCGCGCGAAATACTGAAGGACCGAAAGTACCACTTGCAGCAACTAAGGTATCAGCAAAATCACTGCCTGTGACCATCACTTTGGATGATAGCACAGGTATGGGTGGCGATATTAAACTTAGCGATGCAAAGAATGTTGAGATTATTGCAGTCTTATCTAAACATGGCTCAGTTAAAGCACAACCTGGTGACCTCCAAGGTAGACTAGACACTATCAAAGTAGGCTCAACGGGTACATTAGTTCTCAATACGCAAGTTCAGTAATCCCATTGCGTATAGCAAAAAGCCGACTTTAGAGTCTAATGCCGAGCGTTTAAGAGCACTTGAACGATCTTGCAGATGATTGATAATCCCTACCCGTATTCTGGTGGGGATTTTTTATGTTTGCTCAAGAGCTTGAATTAGTACATGAGTCTGTTGAAGAAAGTGGGGGCTATCGCGCTGTAATGGAAGCTGTCGATTAAGGAAATCTGCAGCTCCATGGATATTGCTCTTCAATCTGGCGACAGTATTTAGTCCCGTGTTGCACCGAGTGTACTGACAGACTGTCGCCGTCGCCTAAGCGAAGCCCCAATGCCATACCTACTTAAATCCACTATCTCTGCTTGGCTTGAGCAAGCTTTGGGGGAGAATAATGATTTGGAGCTTACAACTCTCGCGGTTGATGGAAAAGTGTTTCGTTGACAAGACTCAGAAGAGAACGCAAACGAGTTTGGTTTTATTTCAAACACGCACAAGCCTTACCCTCAGCTTCGATTAGTCAGCCTTATATCGACCGAGACCAGAATGGTATTGGGTGCAGCCTTTGATAACTCCTTAACCTTATTTGACCGTTGTTACTTCTCTGCAGACTTACTTTTAAGCTGGAGAAGCTCAGGAGAACAGCGACACTGGTTAACGCCAGTCAAATCGAAAATGCGCTATGAAGTCGTCGAAACGTTTTCTGATAATGATTTGCTTATTGATATACCTGTTTCACCGCAAGCGAGAAACAAGAACCCAAATTTACCTGAAACATGACGTGCCCGTTTTATTGCTTATCAAAAGCCAAAGGGTGAAATTAAAGGCTTTGTTACCTCATTGGTTGCCCCCACTCGGTATCCACTGGATAAGCTGCTAAATATCTACTGGCAGTGCTGGGAGATAGAGGAAGGATATGGTGAGCTTAAGCAAACTCAACTGCAAACTAAGGTGACATTACGAAGTCGATTTGCTCAAGGTGTCAGACAAGAACTATGGGGCGCACTTATCGCTTACAATCTGGTTCGCTTAGAAATGGTAGCGATAGCAAAGGAAACTGAAGTCGCTCCAACGCGTATCAGTTTTACCGCGGCAATAAGCTTAATAGACACACTATTGAGGTGGCTTGCTTTATCGCCGGATAGAAAATTACCGGCTAAGCTGAAGCAAATGCAAGCCGATATAAAACACTTTATCCTTCCAGATAAAAAAGAAAGCACCGAACGTATCCACGATCAGAGCCCTATAGTTATAGCTGTTACCCACTGAAATATAAGCAGTAATTATTAACCGAATAACATTAGACTTTGAAGTTGGCTTTTTTGTGTCTTGCCCAATACTTGAATACTTTGCATTGGGTGTTTACGTTGAAAGCTGTAGACAACCTAAGAGCAAATCGCAGGCATAAAAAAACCGGCATCAAGCCGGCTCTTTCTTTGACAACAAATTACTTAGACATGAACTCTATCGCGTTCTTGTAATCGTCATCAGTACAATCTGTACACATACCACCTGGTGGCATTGCGTTTAGACCAGTCTTAACACTACCTAATAGCGTATCTAGACCTTTCGCTAAACGAGGTTCCCATGCAGCAGCATCGTGGGCTTTAGGTGCACCGGCAACGCCCATGCTATGGCATACATGGCATGCCTTGTTGTAGATAGCCTCACCTTCTTGTGCAAATACGTTTGCAGACAAGGTCAAAGCAGCCACTGCTGACAATGCTAACAGTTTTTTCATGTTCAATGTTCCTAATGCAAATATTAACAAAGCTCAATGCCACCCTGACTTTATACTGGGCAGACTTATTTATCGCGGGCTAAGGATACATCAAACTTCAACAAATCTCACCTTTTTGTGACTAATATCAGAATTTGTCCCCTGATAACGCGCGCAAACAGACATTTAACTGTTACATTAGCAAAAGTTGAAAAAGTTCGATGCGAGTAATAAAAGGTTTCACTTTTTGGAAGCATATCAAATTGCTGACACTAAAAAGTAACCAATACTAAACCCTAATAAGGGAATATGTTAATATCACTTGCGTTGATATATGGCTTGAGATAGAGGGTTCAGTGGTAGAAAAAAAAATAGCAACAACACTGGTATCGGCCGATAACTTAACTTGCATTCGTGAAGAGCGAATCTTATTTGATGAATTAAGTTTCAACATCCAAGCTGGTGAAATAGTCCAAATTGAAGGTCCGAATGGCGCGGGTAAAACTAGCCTACTGCGTATTCTCGCAGGTTTGTCCCGACCTTATGCTGGAGACACACTATATAAAGGTGAAGATATCACTCGATGTCGTGATGAATACAACGATGATCTTTTATATTTAGGCCATTTAGCAGGCGTAAAAAGTGAGTTAACCGCCGAAGAAAACCTTAACTTTAATTTAAGAATCAGTGGGTATGATGAGTTCAGCACCAATGAGATTTTAGCAAAAGTTAATCTTTCTGGATTTGAAGAAGCGCTAGCTGGACATCTTTCTGCAGGTCAACACCGACGAACCGCACTAGCAAGGCTGTGGCACACTAACTGTAAAGTCTGGTTACTCGATGAACCGTTTACTGCAATTGACAAAAAAGGCGTTGAAGAGTTGGAACACCTGTTTCTAAAACATGCCGAGAATGGTGGATGCGTCATAATGACGACTCACCAAGATATGGGCATCATAGGTGACGATATTCTGCGAAAAATTCGCTTAGATTACCGCTTTGTATAAGGTGCAGTAGATGAAAAAAGGCATTAGTTTTACCCAAGCATTTTTCACGCTTTTAAAGCGTGACTTACAAATAGCGATAAGACATAAAGGGGATATTTTTAATCCACTACTTTTCTTTATTTTAGTCGTTACCCTGTTTCCGTTAGGCATAGGCCCAGAGCCGCAGGTTTTGTCTCGAGTGGCACCAGGGATTATATGGGTTGCGGCATTGCTTGCTTCAATGCTCTCATTGGAGCGACTATTTAAGGCTGACTTTGTCGATGGTAGCCTAGAGCAGATGCTACTGAGCCCGCAGCCATTATCTTTAATGGTTTTAGCAAAGGTGTTAGCGCACTGGATACTAACAGGGGTGCCATTAATTTTAGTCGCACCATTACTTGCCGTGCTCCTGCATCTCGAAGAGAATAGCTATGGTGCATTGATGGCAACATTGGCACTTGGAACACCAGTATTAAGTTTACTCGGCGCAATTGGTGTTGCGCTAACAGTAGGATTACGCAAAGGCGGTGTATTACTCAGCTTGCTTATCCTACCGCTTTATATTCCGGTATTGATATTTGCGACCAGTGCAATCGATGCCGCAGGTTTAAATCTATCCTACAGCGGCCATCTTGCCATTATTGGTGCGATGTTGGTCGGTTCGTTAATTTTGGCACCGTTTGCAATTGGCGCCTCTCTAAGAGTGAGTACTAACTAATATGTGGAAATGGCTACATTCATACGCAGATCCTCAACGTGCTTATAATCTCTCTGGCACGTTACTCCCTTGGTTCGCAACACTTGCTATTGGATTTATAGGTGTTGGCTCTATCTGGGGCTTACTCTTTGCACCTGTCGACTACCAACAAGGGGACAGTTATCGAATCATATTCATCCATGTGCCAGCAGCGTCAATGTCTATGTCGGCTTATATGGCCATGGCAACATCAGCTTTTATCGGTTTAGTATGGCAAATTAAGTCTGCTGACTGGGCCGCTGCGGCAATTGCCCCTGTGGGTGCAGTAGTGACATTTATTGCATTAATTACTGGTGCGGCTTGGGGTAAACCCATGTGGGGAACTTGGTGGGTTTGGGATGCTCGCTTAACATCTGAGCTAGTTCTTCTTTTCCTCTATTTAGGCGTAATTTCATTATATGCCTCATTTGAAGATAAGGTACTCGCTGCTCGTGCTGCAGGCATCTTGGCTATTGTTGGCGTAATCAATATTCCTATTATTAAGTATTCGGTTGAATGGTGGAACTCGCTGCATCAGCCTGCAACCATTAAAATTACCGAAAAATCATCAATGGCTCCAGAGATGCTTTATCCGCTACTGATTAATATACTAGGATTTGGTTTGATGATTGGAGCGATAACGCTGGTACGTTTTAGAGCTGAAATTCTTGCTCGTAATGGCATGCGTCCATGGGTAAGGGAACTAGCTACCGCCGAAGGAGTCAAATAATGCAGTTCGAATCATTAACAGATTTTATTAACATGGGTGGCTATGCTTTCTATGTATGGCTATCTTACGGGATCACGATCTTTTCACTGGGCACTTTGATTTTTTTCAGTATGCGTCAAAAACGCAGAATCTTGACTGAAATATCGAAGAAAATGCAACGTGAAGAACGCCTAAAAGCAAATCGGAGTAATTAACTGTGAACGCTAGACGTAAGAAGAGACTTGCCCTTGCTAGTGCCTTAATTGGTGGTGTTGCCGCAATCGCATCCCTACTTTTATATGCACTGAACTCAAACTTAAACTTGTTCTACACTCCGACGGAGATCACGCAAGGAAAAAAAGACACAGGTGTAAAACCTGAAGTCGGTCAACGCATTCGTGTTGGTGGAATGGTTACTGTAGGATCAATGATCCGCGATCCGAACAGTCTCCATGTAGAGTTCGCCGTGCATGACTCGCTAGGTGGTGAGATTCAAGTGACATACGACGACTTACTGCCAGATCTATTCCGTGAAGGACAAGGTATCGTGGCTCAAGGCGTATTAATAGAGAACGGTAAACTTGAAGCCACTGAAGTGCTTGCCAAGCATGATGAAAACTATATGCCGCCAGAAGTTGCTGAGGCCATGGGGCAAACCCATGAAAAACTCGAATATGATACAGATCAAAAACCGGGTTACTAATACCACCCCATAAAATTAAAAGGCCTCAATATGAGGCCTTTTTTATTATTTAGTGACTAAACTAATTCTATAACTATTTAATAGATGAAGCAGTCATGCGTCTCCTCATAATGTTATTGGTAATACTATTATCAGGTTCTAGCTACTCACAAAATATAACTATAATAAATAGCTACCACGCTGAATATCCTTGGGTTATTAACTATTACAGGGGGCTAAACGCGACTTTTAACGATAAACACCATATCACTAGTTTTTACATGGACACTAAGCGCCTACCAGCTGAACAACATGCAGCACGGTCTGAAGCGGCGTGGAAAGTGCTCACTGAGTCAAAACCAGACTTAATCATCCTCGCAGATGACTACGCGGTCTCATCGCTTAGTGAGCGGCTTGGCAACGATACAACCCCAGTCGTATTCCTCGGACTAAACGCAAACCCAAGAAACCTTTCACTGCACTATTACGAAAACTTTACAGGAGTATTAGAACGACCACTATTTAGAAGAGCTTTGCTATTCGCCGACAAGCTTCTCACAAAAAAAGATGAACGTAAAAAACTGCTTATGATGTTCGATAACAGTCGCACATCAGCGGTTGCAATTAGCCAAATCAGAAATCATTCAACCTCAATTTCAATTGGGAAACTGGATATTGATTTCGACATGATCGATACCGAAAATAATTGGCAGAGAACCATATTGGAGAGTAAGTCATTAGGTTATGACGCCATATTCATAGGTCTCTACCATACACTGACGAAGGAAGATGGGAGTCACGCTGAACCGAACATCATCATCCAATGGACCGCAACTCATTCGCCATTACCACACTTTGGTTTTTGGGACTTCAGCATTGGGCCTGAAGCGAATATTGGAGGTTATGTTCTAGATGGATATATACATGGACGTATGGCGGGCGAACTTGTAGTGCAGATACTGGCAGGTTCAGATATAAGACAACTGCATTATGTAAGTGACCAAACAGGACGTCTCCTATTTAGCCGTTCTGGACTTCTTCGTTGGAATATCACCTTACCGGATATAATGGCTGAACATTCATATTGGACGCCTTAAAGCTTAGAACTAATACACCAAAACGTAACCACCCACCTATCAAGGCTGAGCTCTTCACAAGAACCAAACAAAACTCAATGCTCACCGCGTGAGTCTTTTGATGTAAATATATAGCCTACGCTACATTTTCTACTGGTATTCAAGGTTTATTGGTAACAGATCGCAACATTATAAATGATTGAACCTCTAAATAAGACTGCATCTAACAGCAACTTCAATACCTATCTTTCCGAATTAACAACAGTACTGACACTCCATTAATACTAGCTCTAAAACAATGTAGATACTTTTAATAAACCCGAAAACGAGAGATTTCGCTCGAATGATGGCAAATTCGAGTTCATTTCCGAAGCCCTATATTGTTGGTTATAATTGGTTTACCAAAATTGTGGCATAAAAAAGCCGGGCAATTGCCCGGCTTTTTAACAATGAATCCAAGTGTTACTCAGCAGCGTCTTCAACAGCTTCAGCAGCTTCTGGACGACCTACTAGTTCAATATACGCCATAGGCGCTTTATCACCAGTACGTAGACCGCACTTAAGGATACGGGTATATCCACCAGGACGTTCCTGGTAGCGTGGACCCAATTCATTAAATAACTTACCTACGACTTCAGCGTCGCGAGTACGAGCAAACGCCAAACGACGATTTGCAACGCTATCACTCTTAGCAAGTGTTATTAGAGGTTCAACTACGCGACGCAGTTCTTTCGCTTTAGCTACAGTAGTCTTGATCACTTCGTGACGGACTAACGAGCTTGCCATGTTACGGAACATAGCTTGGCGATGGCTGCTGTTGCGGTTTAGTTGACGACCACTCTTACGATGGCGCATGACCTAATCCTTATTACCTAAATCTGTACAAACTAGGACTTTATAGGTCGTCTGCTAAACTAGCTGGAGGCCAGTTTTCAAGACGCATACCTAATGAAAGTCCGCGAGAAGCCAACACATCCTTAATTTCGGTAAGAGATTTCTTACCCAAGTTAGGTGTTTTAAGTAGCTCAACCTCAGTACGCTGTACCAGATCTCCGATGTAATGAATCGCTTCGGCTTTCAAACAGTTAGCCGAACGTACAGTTAGCTCTAGATCGTCGACAGGACGCAACAGAATCGGATCGAACTCTGGTTTCTCTTCTTTCTGCTCTGGCTCAGTGACATCACGAAGTTCAACAAACGCATCTAGCTGTTCAGCTAAAATTGTTGCAGAACGACGAATTGCTTCCTCAGGATCGATAGTACCGTTTGTGGTCATATCGATAACGAGTTTGTCTAAGTCAGTACGCTGTTCAACACGTGCTGCTTCAACATTGTAAGCAATACGCGCGACAGGTGAGAAAGATGAATCCACTAACAAACGACCAATTGGACGATCGTCGTCTTCGGTTTGTGCTCTAGCCGAAGCTGGAACATAACCGCGACCACGTTCGACGCGGATACGCATGCTGATATCATTATTACCAGTCAGATGACAGATAACATGATCAGGATTCATAATAGTAACATCACCATCGTGCGTGATATCTGCTGCGGTAACAGGGCCTGCGCCTGACTTGCTTAAAGTAAGCATAGCCTCGTCTTTACCCTCGATAACCACTGCTAAACCTTTAAGGTTTAATAGGATCTCTAGGATATCCTCTTGTACGCCTTCCTTGCTGCTGTATTCGTGCAGTACACCATCAATCTCGACTTCGGTAACCGCGCAGCCGGGCATAGACGACAATAGGATACGACGCAACGCGTTACCTAAAGTATGACCAAAACCACGCTCAAGCGGTTCGAGTGTAACCTTGGCACGTGTTGGGTTAACCTGCTCGATATCAACGAGACGCGGTTTAAGAAATTCTGTAACAGAACCCTGCATTGTGTCCTCTCTTGTTTATTAGCTTTACTTAGAGTAAAGCTCGACGATCAGCTGTTCGTTAATTTCCGCAGATAAATCACTACGTTCTGGTAGACGCTTGAAAGCACCTTCCATCTTAGCATTATCTACTTCAACCCATGTTGGCTTTTCGCGCTGAGACGCAACTTCTAAAGCAGCCTTAATACGAGCTTGCTTTTGAGACTTCTCACGTACGCTAATTACATCATTTGCAGACACTTTAAATGATGGAATGTTAACAACGCGGCCGTTGACCATAATAGATTTGTGGCTAACTAGCTGGCGTGCTTCTGCACGTGTAGCACCAAAACCCATACGGTATACAACGTTATCTAAACGAGTTTCTAAAAGAGTAAGAAGGTTTTCACCAGTGTTACCTTTTAGACGTGCAGCGTCTTTGTAGTAGTTACGGAATTGCTTTTCTAGCACACCATAAGTACGACGAACTTTTTGTTTTTCGCGTAACTGAACGCCATACTCAGACAAACGAGCCTTACGAGCGCCGTGTTGTCCAGGTGCAGCTTCAAGCTTACACTTCGAATCAATTGCTCTCACACCGCTTTTTAAGAAAAGGTCAGTACCTTCTCGGCGGCTGAGCTTGAGCTTTGGACCCAAGTATCTTGCCATGTTCTTTCTCCAACTATCCTATTAAAAACGAGCGATTAAACGCGACGTTTCTTAGGAGGACGACAACCATTATGAGGGATCGGCGTCACATCGGTAATGTTGGTTATTTTGTAACCAACCGCGTTCAGCGCTCGAATAGCTGACTCACGTCCTGGACCTGGACCCTTCACGAAAACTTCAAGGTTTTTAACACCGTAGTCCTGAGCAGCAACACCTGCACGCTCAGCAGCTACCTGTGCAGCGAATGGGGTAGATTTACGTGAACCACGGAAACCTGAACCACCAGATGTTGCCCAAGAAAGTGCATTACCTTGACGATCTGTAATGGTGATAATTGTGTTGTTGAAAGATGCATGGATATGAGCCATGCCATCAGCAACCTGTTTACGTACGCGCTTGCGCGTTGAACGTGACGGAACTTTAGCCATATTGGTTTACCTTCCCGTTACTTTCTAATTGGCTTACGTGGACCTTTACGCGTACGCGCATTGGTCTTAGTACGTTGCCCACGAAGGGGCAGGCTACGACGGTGGCGAAGACCACGATAACAACCAAGGTCCATTAGACGCTTGATGTTCATGGATACTTCACGACGTAAGTCACCTTCTACAATGTATTTAGCAACTTCTTCGCGTAGTGTGTCTATTTGAGCTTCGCTCAATTCCTTGATCTTAGCATCTTCAGCAATTGAAGTAGCCGCGCAGATTTTTTGTGCGCGAGTTAATCCAATACCATAGATAGCAGTCAATGCAATGACTGTATGCTTTTGATCAGGAATGTTAATGCCAGCGATACGGGCCACTATGCACTCCTCATAAGTTAAAGGCCATCTGTGAAAAGCCCGGTAGGATACTCGACAGATGACAATTTTGCAAATAATATTTTGACCAGCTCAAAAGTTGAGCTGGTCAAAAGTTTTTAGCCTTGACGCTGTTTGTGTTTTGGTTCAACACAGATAACGCGTACAACGCCGCTACGCTTGACGATCTTGCAGTTACGGCAGATCTTCTTCACGGAAGCTCGAACTTTCATTTCATCACTCCGTAAAGCTAATTAGCGACCAAAGCGATCTAAATTCGCTTTGTTAACTAGGTTAGCTTTCTTCATCACAGACTCATACTGATGAGACATCATATGGGTCTGAACCTGAGCCATGAAGTCCATGATTACGACTACCATAATTAGTAGTGAGGTACCGCCAAAATAGAACTGTACCTTCCACGCAATTAACATGAACTCCGGAATTAAACAGATAAAGGTAATATATAATGCGCCAGCTAATGTTAGGCGAGTCATTACTTTATCTATATAACGCGAAGTCTGTTCTCCAGGACGGATCCCGGGAATAAACGCACCACTCTTCTTCAAGTTATCAGCTGTTTCGCGAGGGTTAAACACCAACGCAGTATAGAAGAAACAGAAGAAAATAATTGCTGTTGAATACAATAATGAGTAAAGCGGCTGACCTGGTGATACTGCAAGTGAAAAATCACTTAACCAAGATAAGCCTTCATTTTGTCCAAACCACTGAGCCAGTGTGCCTGGGAACAAGATGATGCTTGACGCAAAAATTGGTGGAATTACACCAGCCATGTTTATCTTAAGTGGTAAGTGAGTACTTTGCGCAGCGAACACCTTACGGCCCTGCTGACGCTTAGCATAGTTAACAACGATGCGACGTTGTCCACGCTCAACAAACACTACAAAATAGGTCACAGCAAATACAATTACCGCAATCAACAATAATACTAGTACGTTCAAGTCGCCTTGACGCGCCTGCTCAGCCGTTTGGCCGATAGCAGAAGGTAGACCAGCAACAATACCAGCGAAAATCAAAATCGAGATACCGTTACCTATGCCTCTCTCGGTAATTTGCTCACCTAGCCACATTAGGAACATAGTTCCTGTGACTAGACTCACAACCGCAACGAAATAGAAACCAAAGCCAAGGTTTACAACTAAACCTGGGACTAAATTTGGTAAACCAGTTGCGATACCGATCGCTTGGAATGTACCCAAGACCAGAGTGCCATATCGTGTGTATTGACTAATTTTCTTACGTCCTGACTCGCCTTCCTTTTTAAGTTCGGCAAGAGCAGGATGAACAACCGTCAATAATTGCATGATAATCGATGCCGAAATATACGGCATGATACCTAATGCAAAGATAGAAGCACGCTCAAGGGCGCCACCAGAGAACATGTTAAACATGCCTAAGATGGTACCCTTCTGCTGATTAAACAGCTCTGCTAATACAGCTGCGTCAATACCAGGAATTGGTACGAACGAACCGGCTCTAAAGACGATAATCGCACCAATCACGAACAGGAGGCGAGCTTTCAGTTCAGAAAATCCACCTTTCGCGCTTTTTAAATCAAGTCCTGGTTTTGCCATCGACGTATTATTCCTCGATCTTTCCGCCGGCAGCTTCAATAGCTGCACGAGCACCTTTGGTTACCTTAAGACCTTTAACGGTCACAGGGCGTTCAATGGTACCTGAAAGAACGACTTTAGCAAACTGTATGTTGCGAGTTACTAGATTCGCATCTTTCAGTGCATTCAAGTCGACAACATCACCGTTAACTTTAGCTAGTTCGCTGATACGAATTTCGGCAGATACCAACGCTTTACGCGAGGTGAAACCGAACTTCGGCAAACGAATCTTAAGTGGCATTTGACCACCTTCGAAACCGACGCGAACGCCGCCGCCTGAACGAGACTTCTGACCTTTGTGACCGCGACCAGCAGTCTTACCTAAGCCAGAACCGATACCGCGACCTACACGCTTAGCTGCTGATTTAGCACCTGCAGCAGGTGATAGAGTATTTAGACGCATCTTATACTTCCTCCACCGAAACCATGTAGTAAACCTTGTTAATCATACCGCGAATTGAAGGAGTATCTTCAACTTCAACAGTGTGATTAATACGGCGTAGACCTAGACCAGTCAAAGTTGCACGATGCTTTGGCAAACGTCCAATTGAGCTTTTAGTCTGTGTCACTTTTAAAGTTTTAGTAGCCATGGTGCTTAACCTCGAATTTCATCAACATTCAGGCCACGCTTAGCTGCGATTTGTGCTGGTGACTTCATGTGCACCAACGCATCTACAGTTGCGCGAACGATGTTGATCGGGTTAGTAGAACCGTATGCTTTCGACAGTACGTTATGAACGCCTGCTACTTCCAATACGGCACGCATAGCACCACCGGCGATAATACCGGTACCTTCAGAGGCTGGCTGCATGTAAACACGCGAACCAGTATGACGGCCCTTAACAGGGTGGTGCAAAGTACCATTTACAAGTTCTACAGAAACAATGTTACGGCGAGCCTTTTCCATTGCTTTCTGAATTGCTGCAGGTACTTCACGCGCTTTACCATAGCCATAGCCGACTTTACCGTTACCATCGCCCACTACAGTTAATGCAGTGAAGCTAAAGATACGTCCGCCTTTAACTACTTTAGAAACACGATTTACTGCAACCAATTTCTCTTGCAGATCATCTTTTTGTTGTTGAGCTTCAAATTTAGCCATTTTTAATCATTCCTTAGAACTGTAGGCCAGCTTCACGAGCTGCGTCTGCTAATGCAGCAACGCGTCCGTGATACTTAAAGCCGGAACGATCGAATGCAACTACAGTTACGCCTTTTTCGATAGCACGCTCTGCAACGGTTTTACCCACTACTTTTGCTGCATCAACGTTACCTGTGTATTTAAGCTGCTCTGATACCGCTTTCTCAGCAGTAGAAGCTGCCGCCACAACTTGCGCGTTGGCATCAATAACCTGTGCGTACGTGTGACGTGGTGTACGATGTACAACCAGACGGTTAACGCCCAGCTCTTGGATCTTCTTACGGGCGCGAGTAGCGCGGCGTAAGCGAGATGTTTTCTTATCCATATCGCGTTACCTACTTCTTCTTAGCCTCTTTACGGCGTACTTGTTCATCAGCATAACGAACACCCTTACCTTTATAAGGCTCTGGTGGACGGTAGCCGCGAATCTCTGCAGCTACTTGGCCAATCAACTGCTTATCAGTACCTTTAAGTACGATTTCAGTTTGAGTTGGACACTCTGCAGTTACGCCGTCAGGAAGCTGGTGAACTAGAGGGTGAGAGAAACCTAGAGTCAAATCAACGCCGTTACCAGCGATTTTCGCACGGTAACCAACACCAACTAGAGTAAGTTTTCTTTCGAAACCTTCATTAACACCAACAACCATGTTGTTGATTAGAGCTCGAGCGGTACCAGCTTGAGCAGCGGTCTTAGCGCCTTCAACTGGAGAACACTTAACTTCGTTGTTTTCAACAACAACAGAAACTTCAGCGTTAATCACTCGAGTCAAACTACCTTTAGAACCTTTTACGGTGATAGTTTGTTCGTTTAAAGTCACTTCTACGCCTGCAGGAATAGCGACTGGTGCTTTTGCGACACGAGACATTGCTAGCTCCTTATGCTACGTAGCAGATAACTTCCCCACCCATGCCATTCTGGCGGGCGGCACGATCAGTCATCAAACCTTTAGAAGTGGACACGATTGCGACACCCAGTCCGCCCATCACCTTTGGTAGTTCGTTTTTACCTTTGTAAATACGAAGACCAGGACGACTTACGCGCTGGATAGTCTCAACGACTGGTTGGCCTTGGAAATACTTTAAAGTGATTTCTAAAACCGGTTTAGCTTCGCCTGCTACGGTGTAGTCAGCAATATAACCTTCTTCTTTAAGCGTCTGTGCAATAGCAACTTTTAGCTTATTAGAAGGCATAGATACTGATACTTTGTTAGCAGCTTGGCCGTTACGAATGCGAGTTAACATATCCGCAATTGGATCTTGCATGCTCATATTAGCTTACTCCGTGACAAGTATTACCAGCTGGCCTTACGCAGGCCAGGAACTTCACCACGCATGGTTGCTTCACGCAATTTGATTCGGCTTAGACCGAACTTGCGTAGGAAACCATGTGGGCGACCAGTTTGACTACAACGATTGCGCTGACGCGCAGAACTTGAGTCACGTGGTAGGCCTTGCAGCTTAAGAACTGCATCCCAACGATCTTCTTCAGAAGTTGTTGGATTGCTAATGATAGCCTTAAGAGCTAGACGCTTTTCAGCATACTTAGCCACGAGCTTGGCACGTTTTGCTTCACGTGCTTTCATTGAACTTTTTGCCATTTCGCTACCCTTATTTCTTGAATGGGAAGTTAAAGGCGTCTAGTAAAGCACGGCCTTCTTCGTCATTCTTCGCAGTAGTAGTGATAACAATATCCATACCACGGATTTTATCGATTTTATCGTAATCGATTTCCGGGAAGATGATTTGCTCACGTACACCCATCGCGTAGTTACCGCGTCCGTCGAACGACTTAGCGCTCAAACCACGGAAGTCACGGATACGCGGGATTGCGATATCAACTAAACGCTCAAGGAACTCCCACATGCGTTCGCCACGCAGAGTTACCTTACAGCCGATCGGGTAGCCATCACGGATTTTAAAACCAGCAACTGATTTACGAGCAACAGTTACAACTGGCTTTTGACCAGCAATAGCAGTCATGTCACGAAGCGCATGCTCCATAACTTTCTTATCTGCTACAGCTTCGCCAACACCCATATTAAGGGTGATTTTCTCAATCCGAGGGACTTGCATGACACTGGTATAACCGAACTTCTTAGCAAGCTCAGCGATAACAGTCTCTTTATATTTATCATGCAGTTTCGCCATCGTTTACTCCAATTACTTAACGAGTTCACTGTTCGACTTAAAGAAACGGACTTTTTGGCCGTCTTCAAATCGGAAACCAACGCGATCAGCTTTGCCAGTGGCAGAGTTGAAAATCGCTACATTTGATGCTTGTATCGGTGCTTCTTTCTCAACAATACCACCAGTCACACCCATTTGAGGGTTAGGCTTCTGGTGCTTCTTGATAAGATTGATGCCTTCTACAATTAATTTACCAGTTGGCAAAACTCGAGAAACCTTACCGCGTTTACCCTTGTCTTTACCTGCTAGTACAATTACTTCGTCTTCACGACGGATTTTAGCTGCCATTTTGAAGCTCCTTACAGTACTTCTGGTGCCAGTGAAACAATTTTCATAAATTGTTCGGTACGCAATTCACGCGTCACTGGTCCAAAGATACGAGTACCAATCGGTGCAAGGTTTGCATTAAGCAAAACCGCTGCGTTCCGATCGAAGCGAATGACAGAACCGTCTGGACGACGCACGCCTTTCTTAGTACGGACTACCACCGCGTTATACACGTCACCTTTCTTCGCTTTACCGCGAGGAATTGCTTCTTTTACAGAAACTTTGATGACGTCGCCGATACCGGCATAACGACGATGAGAGCCACCCAAGACCTTAATACACTGAACTCTACGAGCGCCACTATTACAGGCGACTTCTAGAGTCGATTGCATTTGGATCATTTTAAGTGCTCCGCTATCGTTACTTCACAAATCCCACAATTGGGGCATATTTTAACCATTTTGGACGACATTATTGACCAAAATGGCGCGCAAGTATAACACCCAAAAATAGGAATAGATAGTACTAAAAATAAAAACGGCTCCAGTTGCAGGAGCCGTTTCGCTAAATACCTAATAAATTAGGCTTTTGTTACTACTTCAACCAGAGTCCAAGACTTAGTCTTAGATAGCGGACGGCATTCGCGAATAGTCACGATATCGCCAGCATTACACTGATTTGTTTCGTCATGTGCATGGATCTTAGTAGTACGCTTGATAAACTTCCCGTATAGAGGATGCTTTACCTTACGTTCAATAGCAACAGTGATAGACTTGTCCATCTTGTCGCTAAGTACTCGACCTTGCAAAGTACGGATTTTATCAGTCATTATGCACCCGCCTTAGAAGTAATAATGGTCTTAACGCGCGCAATATTACGACGCACGATTTTAAGCTGATGAGTCTGAGTCAACTGACCAGTGGCGTGTTGCATACGCAGATTAAACTGCTCACGCAGCAGACCAAGCAGTTCAGCGTTCAATTCTTCAACGCTCTTCTGTGTTAGTTCGCTCGCTTTCATTACATCACCGTCTTAGTTACGAAGGTAGTCTTAATTGGAAGCTTGGCAGCAGCTAAAGTAAACGCTTCACGCGCTAAAGCTTCAGGTACACCATTCATCTCGTAAAGAACCTTACCAGGTTGAATCTGGCAAACCCAGTATTCTACGTTACCCTTACCTTTACCCATACGCACTTCAAGAGGCTTAGAGGTAATTGGCTTGTCAGGGAAAACGCGGATCCAAATTTGACCTTGACGTTTAATGTGACGTGTCATAGCACGACGCGCAGATTCGATTTGACGAGCAGTAAGACGACCACGTCCAACAGCTTTCAGACCGAACTCACCGAAGCTAACTTCAGTGCCGTTCGCAAGACCACGGTTGCGGCCTTTGAACATTTTGCGAAACTTCATTCGTTTTGGTTGCAGCATTGCCAGCTCTCCTATTTACCGCGAGGCTTACGCTTCGGCTGCTGTTTCGGCTCTTCATGCGCAGGAACAACGCCGTCTAGGACTTCACCTTTGAAGACCCAAACTTTAACGCCGATCACACCGTATTGAGTGTGACTTTCTGCAGTAGAATAGTCGATATCAGCACGCAGAGTATGTAGAGGTACACGACCTTCACGATACCACTCCGAACGCGCAATCTCAGCACCGCCTAGACGGCCGCTCACTTCAACTTTGATACCTTTGGCACCAAGACGCATTGCATTTTGTACTGCGCGCTTCATAGCACGACGGAACATAACACGACGCTCTAGTTGTGAAGCGATGCCTTCGGCAACAAGCTTCGCATCTAGCTCAGGCTTACGGATCTCAGCGATGTTGATTTGAGCTGGAATACCAGTCAACTTGGCAACTTCGTTGCGCAACTTTTCAACGTCTTCGCCTTTCTTACCAATCACAACACCTGGACGGGCAGTGTGAATAGTAACGCGAACACTCTTCGCTGGACGCTCGATAACAATCTTAGAAACTGATGCTTGCTTAAGTTTCTTTTCTAGAAACTTACGCACTTCCCAGTCGCTACTCAAGTTATTGGCATAATCTGATTTATCAGCGTACCAAGTCG
Source organism: Shewanella mesophila (assembly GCF_019457515.1). Classification (NCBI taxonomy): domain Bacteria; kingdom Pseudomonadati; phylum Pseudomonadota; class Gammaproteobacteria; order Alteromonadales; family Shewanellaceae; genus Shewanella; species Shewanella mesophila. The sequence continues at coordinate 161,406 of NZ_CP080421.1, read as the reverse complement.
AGATCCAAGGCTTAGTGATACCCAGACGGATACCATTAGGATGTACTTTCTGTCCCATTGCTAACTCCTAGCGATCTGATACAACCACAGTAATGTGGCTGGTACGCTTGATTATACGATCAGCACGGCCTTTGGCACGTGGCATGATACGCTTCATTGTTGGACCTTCGTCTACAAAGACTTTTCCAACTTTCAGCTCGTCAATGTCAGCACCTTCATTGTGCTCAGCATTAGCGATAGCAGAATCTAGTACTTTTTTAACAAGTACAGCTGCTTTCTTAGGGCTGAAAGTCAAAATTTCGAGAGCCTTAGCAACAGGCAGTCCACGGATTTGATCTGCAACCAAACGACACTTTTGAGGCGACGTACGGGCAAAACGATGTTTAGCTAAAACTTCCATCTTGAGTCTCCCGTATTAACGCTTCTTCGCTTTCTTATCAGCAGCATGGCCGCGATAAGTGCGAGTTGGTGAAAATTCACCAAGCTTGTGGCCGATCATTTCGTCAGTTACGAACACAGGTACGTGCTGACGACCATTATGGACAGCGATGGTCAACCCAATCATGTTAGGGATGATCATAGAGCGGCGAGACCAAGTCTTAATAGGCTTTTTGTCACCCGCTTCCATCGCTTTCTCTACCTTCTTCAGCAAGTGTAGGTCAATGAATGGACCTTTCTTGAGAGAACGTGGCATGGCGAATCCTCTTACTTTTTGTTACGACGACGTACAATGTACTTGTCGGTGCGTTTGTTACTACGGGTCTTATAACCCTTAGTTGGGACACCCCATGGAGAAACCGGATGACGGCCACCAGAAGTACGGCCTTCACCACCACCATGTGGATGGTCTACAGGGTTCATTGCAACACCACGAACTGTTGGGCGTACGCCTCTCCAGCGCTTAGCACCTGCTTTACCTAACTGGCGTAGCATATGCTCGGCATTACCAACTTCACCTAATGTCGCGCGGCAATCTACAGGTACTTTACGCATTTCGCCAGAGCGAAGACGTAGAGTAGCGTAAGCGCCATCACGAGCTACAACTTGTACATAAGTACCTGCTGAACGAGCGATCTGAGCACCTTTACCAGGCTTCATTTCAACTGCGTGTACAACACTACCTACTGGGATGTTGCGTAATGGCAAAGCGTTACCCGCTTTGATTTCTGCATCGATACCAGACTGGATTTTATCTCCAGCTTGCATGCCTTTAGCAGCAAGGATATAACGACGCTCACCATCAGCATACAAAACAAGTGCGATGTTAGCTGTGCGGTTTGGATCATATTCCAAACGCTCAACTTTTGCAGGGATACCATCTTTGTTGCGTTTGAAGTCAACAATACGGTAATGCTGCTTGTGTCCACCACCTACGTGACGAACAGTGATACGACCAGTGTTGTTACGGCCACCACTTTTAGACTTTTTCGCCAACAGGCCAGCAAAAGGTTTACCCTTGTGCAGATCGCTGTTTACCACTTTAACTACGTGGCGACGACCAGCAGAGGTTGGCTTACACTTAATAACTGCCATGATAATTCTCCTTTGCTTACTCAGCGCCGACGAAATCGATATCAGCACCAGCAGCTAAAGTTACATAGGCTTTTTTCCAATCGCTACGACGGCCAGTACGGGCACCGTGACGCTTAGTTTTACCTTTGTTAACCAAAGTGCGAACTGAATCTACTTCAACTTCGAACAACTTAGCTACTGCAGCTTTAACTTCAGCTTTAGTCGCATCGATAGCCACACGGAAAACGACCGTGTTGTTATTTTCAGCGCATACAGTACTCTTTTCAGAGATGTGTGGCGCTAGAATAACTTTTAGCAAACGTTCTTCGCTTATCATCCCAGCATCTCCTCGATTTGCTTAATAGCATCGGCAGTAACTAGTACTTTGTTGAACGCGATTAGGCTTACTGGATCGATACCAGCAACGTCACGAACGTCAACTTTGTATAGGTTGCGTGCAGCTAAGAACAAGTTCTCGTCAATTTCTGGAGTAACAATTAAAACGTCTTCCAGGTTCATTTCAGCCAATTTAGCTTTTAGCTCTTTAGTTTTAGGAGCTTCAACACCAAATGACTCAACGACAACAAGGCGATCTTGACGTACTAATTCAGACAGAATGCTCTTAAGCGCTCCGCGGTACATCTTCTTGTTAACTTTTTGGCTATGATCTTGAGTTTTAGCAGCGAATGTTACGCCACCGCCACGCCAGATTGGGCCTTTAACAGTACCAGCACGTGCACGGCCAGTACCTTTTTGACGCCATGGCTTTTTGCCAGAGCCAGTTACTTCTGCGCGAGTCTTTTGAGCACGAGTGCCCTGACGCGCGTTTGCAGCGTATGCTACAACTACCTGATGAACCAGTGCTTCATTAAAGTCACGGCCGAAGGTAGTTTCGGAAACTTCAAGAGCACTCTGTGCGTCTTTCAATACCAATTCCATTACTATCTCCTCAGACCTAAGCTTTAACGGCAGGCTTGATGATCAGGTCGCCATTAGTAGCGCCTGGAACTGCACCCTTAACCAATAGCAAGTTACGTTCAACATCTACACGTACAACGTCTAGATTTTGAGTAGTAACACGCTCGGCACCCATGTGGCCTGACATTTTCTTACCTTTGAAAACGCGACCAGGTGTTTGGTTTTGACCGATAGAACCGTTAGCTCTATGTGCCAAAGAGTTACCATGTGTTGCATCTTGGGTACGGAAATTCCAACGCTTAATACCGCCTTGGAAACCTTTACCTTTTGATTGACCAGTAACATCAACTTTCGCTACATCAGCGAAGATATCAACATTAAGCTCGGCACCAACTTCAATGCCTTCGCCTTCACCGTCTTCCAGACGAACTTCCCACAAACCACGACCGGCTTCTACGCCCGCCTTAGCAAAGTGACCAGCTTCTGGCTTAGTGATGCGATTAGCTTTTTTGGTACCAGTAGTTACTTGAAGTGCACGGTAACCGTCAGTTTCTAAAGTTTTCACTTGAGCAACACGGTTAGCTGCGATTTCAATTACTGTTACAGGTATTGACGCACCATCTTCAGTGAAGATGCGAGTCATACCTACTTTACGACCGATAAGACCGATAGCCATCTCTCAAACCTCTTCTAAGGATCTCAATTAACCTAAGCTAATTTGAACGTCAACACCTGCCGCAAGATCAAGACGCATAAGTGCATCTACAGTCTTTTCAGTCGGCTCTACGATGTCAACAAGACGCTTATGAGTACGAAGTTCGTACTGATCACGCGCATCTTTATTAACGTGTGGAGAGATCAAAACGGTATAACGCTCTTTGCGCGTTGGAAGTGGAATTGGACCACGTACCTGGGCGCCTGTGCGCTTAGCAGTTTCAACGATTTCCGCAGTAGACTGATCGATCAAACGATGATCAAATCCTTTTAAGCGGATACGGATTCTTTGGTTCTGCATTGACCAGAGCTCCTAAAATGGACACATAAAAAATCACCCTCTAGCTTCTTCCTAATGGAAAAGCAGAGCGAGATGATTTAACCGTTCGACTCCAAATCGGAGTCGCTGTATTATTTTACGTCGGCTTCAAGAGCCGACAATCTTTCGCCTAATGGTTAAGGCGAGGGGGTATTATACTGATCTAATCTTAGAGATCAACCCCACTGAACGAATTAGCATCACTTTGTCTACTAACCGTCTAAGTGGCGAGTATTATACTCATTCAGATCAGAAAAGCTAGTCCTACTATTTAGCAAATTACAGGCAACAAAAAAGGCAGCCTAAGCTGCCTTTTTCAGTGTCTGTTAAGACTCGTCGCGATTAAGCTACGATCTCTGCAACAACACCAGCACCAACTGTACGACCACCTTCACGGATTGCGAAGCGTAAACCTTCGTCCATCGCGATTGGGCAGATTAGCGTTACAGTCATTGCTACGTTGTCACCAGGCATTACCATCTCTACGCCTTCTGGCAATTCGATAGTACCGGTTACGTCAGTTGTACGGAAGTAGAACTGTGGACGGTAGCCTTTGAAGAATGGAGTGTGACGTCCACCTTCTTCTTTAGACAGAACATAGATTTCTGACTTGAAAGTAGTGTGTGGAGTGATTGAACCAGGCTTAGCCAATACTTGACCACGCTCAACTTCGTCACGCTTAGTACCACGTAGTAGTACACCACAGTTCTCACCTGCACGACCTTCGTCAAGCAGCTTACGGAACATTTCAACACCAGTACAAGTAGTCTTAGTCGTATCTTTGATACCAACGATTTCTACTTCGTCACCTACGCGTACGATACCACGCTCAACACGACCAGTTACTACTGTACCACGGCCTGAAATTGAGAATACGTCTTCGATTGGTAGAATGAAGGCACCGTCGATTGCACGCTCTGGCTCTGGGATATAAGTATCTAGAGCGTCAGCTAGTTCAAGAATCTTAGCTTCCCACTCTGGCTCGCCTTCAAGGGCTTTAAGCGCAGAACCTTGGATAACTGGTAGGTCATCACCTGGGAAGTCATATTCAGATAGAAGTTCACGAACTTCCATTTCTACTAGCTCTAGAAGCTCTTCGTCATCAACCATGTCACACTTGTTCATGAATACGATGATGAATGGTACGCCAACCTGACGTGAAAGCAGGATGTGCTCACGAGTTTGTGGCATTGGACCATCTGTAGAAGCTACTACTAGGATAGCGCCGTCCATCTGTGCTGCACCAGTGATCATGTTTTTAACATAATCCGCGTGACCTGGACAGTCTACGTGTGCGTAGTGACGTGTTGGTGTGTCATATTCGATGTGAGAAGTATTAATTGTAATACCACGCTCACGCTCTTCTGGAGCGTTATCGATTTGAGCAAAGTTCTTAACTTCACCACCGTGAGTCTTAGCCAATACAGCTGAGATAGCTGCTGTTAGAGTTGTTTTACCATGGTCAACGTGACCGATGGTACCAACGTTAACATGGGGTTTACTACGTTCAAATTTTTCTTTAGCCACGATATATTCCTTTCTTTTCAGAAAATGCTCAGCGTTGCTGAGCAATAGCATTCAATATGAGTTATAGACTAATCTACGCTTATCCGCGCGCATCTATAACGGATTTAGCAACATTCTGTGGTGCATCAGAGTACTTCAAAAACTCCATAGAGTATGAAGCACGACCTTGAGTCGCACTACGCAAGTCTGTTGCGTAACCAAACATTTCAGATAAAGGTACTACAGCATGAACAAGTTTAACGCCGCCAATGCCGTCGTCCATTCCTTCAATCAAGCCGCGTCGTCTATTTAAATCACCTACTACATCGCCCATATAGTCTTCAGGAGTGGTTACTTCAACCTTCATACAAGGTTCAAGCAACGCAGGGTCTGCTTCGAGAGCGCCCTTCTTGAAGCCCATGGAGCCAGCGACTTTAAACGCCATCTCGTTTGAATCGACATCATGATATGAGCCATCAAACAGAGTGACTTTAACATCCAATACAGGGAAGCCAGCGAGTACGCCATTCTTCATCTGTTCTTGGATACCTTTATCTACTGCAGGTATGTATTCTCTTGGAATAACACCACCAACAATCTCGTTGACAAATTCGTAACCAAAACCTTCTTCTTGAGGTTCTAGCTTTAACCACACATGACCGAATTGACCTCGGCCACCTGATTGGCGTACGAACTTACCTTCAACTTCTACACTAGAGCGAATAGTCTCACGGTACGCTACTTGTGGCTTACCAACATTACACTCGACACTAAATTCGCGACGCATACGGTCGACGATGATGTCTAAGTGTAACTCACCCATGCCTGAAATCAGGGTTTGACCAGATTCTTCGTTGGTTTCAACGCGGAATGATGGATCTTCTGCCGCAAGCTTTTGCAGCGCAATCCCCATTTTATCTTGGTCAGCTTGAGATCTAGGTTCCACAGCGATCGTGATAACGGGCTCAGGAAACTCCATACGTTCGAGAATAACTTTATGGTCAATATCACAGAGCGTGTCACCAGTGGTGACATCTTTTAGACCAATAGCAGCTGCGATGTCTCCAGCGCGAACCTCTTTGATCTCATTACGATCGTTTGCATGCATCTGCACCATACGACCAATGCGCTCACGTTTCTGTTTGACCGAGTTATATACGCCAGAACCTGTTTCCAATACGCCTGAATAAACACGCATAAAGGTCAGTGTTCCAACAAATGGGTCTGTTGCAATCTTAAATGCCAACGCTGAGAAAGGTGCGTTGTCGTCCGCTGGACGCTCAACTTCCTGCTCTTTGTCGTCGATGCCCTTAATAGCAGGAACTTCGACTGGCGATGGTAAATAATCAACAACAGCATCGAGGACCGCTTGCACACCTTTGTTCTTAAACGCAGAACCACAGGTCGCTAAAACGATCTCATTAGCTAGAGTACGTTTACGTAATGCTGCTTTAATCTCTTCTTCTGATAACTCGCCACCTTCTAGGTACTTGTCCATCAGTTCTTCTGAGGCTTCAGCCGCACTCTCAACGAGGAATTCACGCATTGAGCTAGCCTTATCGACTAGATCCGCAGGAATCTCTTCATAAGTGAAAGTCATACCCTGATCAGCTTCATTCCAATTAATGGCCTTCATCTTGATCAGATCGACTACACCGCTAAACTCTTCTTCTGCACCAATATTCATTTGAATCGGCACACAAGTCGCTCCCAGACGGTTACGTATCTGCTTCACGACACGGTCAAAGTCTGCACCTGCGCGGTCCATCTTGTTGACGAACACTAAGCGCGGCACATGATACTTGTCCGCTTGACGCCAGACAGTTTCTGACTGTGGTTCAACACCAGATGAACCACAGAAAACGACAACTGCGCCATCAAGAACACGTAGCGAACGTTCAACTTCAATAGTGAAGTCAACGTGGCCAGGGGTATCGATGATGTTGATACGGTGCTCAGTAAACTGTGCTTCCATACCGCGCCAGAATGTAGTGGTAGCTGCGGATGTGATAGTAATACCACGCTCCTGCTCCTGTTCCATCCAATCCATGGTGGCTGCACCATCATGAACTTCACCGATCTTATGAGACATACCGGTATAGAACAGTACTCGTTCTGTAGTTGTGGTTTTTCCTGCGTCAACGTGAGCACAGATACCGATGTTACGGTAGCGCTCAATTGGAGTTGTACGAGCCACGATTTAAACCCTCTTTACTAAGGTAATCACCTTAGTCATGTAAAACATGGTGCAGGCAAAAGCCTGCACCAAAAGATTACCAGCGGTAATGAGCGAATGCTTTGTTCGCTTCTGCCATACGATGCACGTCTTCGCGCTTCTTAACAGCAGTTCCTTTATTTTCAGAAGCATCTAGCATTTCACCTGCTAGACGTAGAGCCATAGATTTTTCACCACGCTTACGCGCAGCTTCAACTAACCAGCGCATCGCTAGTGCGTTACGACGCACTGGACGAACCTCACATGGTACCTGGTAAGTAGAACCACCAACACGACGAGATTTAACCTCGACAGTTGGACGTACATTGTCCAGGGCTGCTTCAAGGATAGTTAGATGATCTTCGCTTTTCTTTTCAGCGACAACATCTAGTGCCTTGTAGATAATTTTTTCTGCAGTCGACTTTTTGCCGTCCTGCATAATGACGTTGATGAACTTAGCCAACAACTCACTATGAAATTTTGGATCTGGTAGGATTTTACGTTGTCCTACAACGCGACGTCTTGGCATAACAATTTCTCCGTATGCTTCAGGGACCCCAAAACTGGAATCTCAAATAATCTAGCTTGGCCTTACTTAACGGAAAACGTTAAGACTTAGGACGCTTAGCTCCGTACTTAGAACGTCCTTGACGACGCTCACTAACACCAGCACAGTCTAATGCGCCACGAACAGTGTGATAACGAACACCAGGTAAGTCTTTAACACGACCACCACGGATTAGAATCACGCTGTGCTCCTGCAGGTTATGGCCTTCACCGCCGATGTACGAAGTTACTTCGAAACCGTTAGTTAGACGCACACGAGCTACTTTACGTAGTGCAGAGTTAGGTTTTTTTGGTGTGGTTGTGTATACGCGAGTACAAACACCACGTTTTTGTGGACACGCATTCAACGCTGGCACGGCAGTCTTGATGACTTTAGGCGAGCGAGGCTTACGTACCAACTGGTTTACAGTTGCCATGTATAGCTCCGAATCAGTTGATAAACTCAACAGTAAGGTGTGAAAAATCTATATCCCACAGGTGTGGGACGCGAAATTTTAGAAGTGTCTGGTGTTTCTGTCAAGAAATAGCCAACTTTTTACTCAATTAAAGTAAAAAAAGGCACCCAAAGGTGCCTTTTTTACAATCTATTTACGTTTAAGCGCTAATTACTCAGCACTGCCCGCTAGATTTAGTAGATCTGCTAAGTTTTGCTCAGCTTCACTTGCACTAATAGTTGGTGCTTCTTCAGTCTGACCTTTCTTAGCACTAGCTTGGTTGCGTTTCTGGTGATACGCATAACCAGTACCCGCAGGGATCAAACGACCTACGATAACGTTCTCTTTCAGACCACGTAGCTTATCGCTCTTACCGCCAACGGCAGCTTCGGTCAATACGCGTGTAGTTTCCTGGAACGATGCCGCTGAGATAAATGACTCGGTCGCCAAAGACGCTTTAGTGATACCCAATAGTTCACGTTCGAACTTAGCAGGTGCTTTGCCTTGCGCTTCAAGTTCGCGGTTAGCGATCTTAACGCGAGACACTTCCACTTGCTCACCAGGTAAGAAATCACTATCGCCCGCTTCAGTGATCTCACACTTACGCAGCATCTGACGAATAATCACTTCGATATGCTTATCGTTAATTTTTACGCCCTGTAGACGGTAAACGTCTTGGACTTCATTAACAATATAGTTAGCTACCTTGTGAATACCTCGTAGACGTAGAATGTCGTGCGCAGCTTCTGCACCATCAGCAATAACTTCACCACGTTCGACTTTTTCACCTTCGAACACGTTTAGGTTACGCCACTTAGGAATCATCTCTTCGTACGGCTTACCACCATCGTTAGGCGTGATCACGAGACGACGCTTACCTTTGGTTTCTTTACCAAACGAAATAGTACCTGAGTACTCAGCAAGAATTGCTGGTTCTTTTGGCTTACGCGCTTCGAATAAGTCAGCAACCCGTGGCAGACCACCGGTAATATCGCGAGTCTTAGACGATTCTTGTGGAATACGTGCTAAGGCGTCACCAACGTTAATTGGTGCATTATCGTCTTGGTTTACAATCGCCTTACCTGGTAAGAAGTATTGCGCTGGTACTTCAGTACCAGGGATCATCAAGTCGTTGCCATCGGCACCCACTAGACGAATCGCAGGACGCATCTCTTTACCAGCAGAAGGACGTTGACCAACATCTAAGACAACGATTGAAGATAGACCCGTTAGTTCATCTGTTTGACGTGTCATAGTGACACCATCAATCATATCAACGAACTTGATGCTACCCGCAACTTCAGAGATGATTGGGTGAGTATGCGGATCCCAGTTAGCAATGATGTCGCCAGCGTTAACTGTCGCATCTTCTAGTTTCTCTAGGATCGTACCGTAAGGTACCTTGTAACGCTCTTTCTCACGACCAAGCTCATCAATTACTGCAAGCTCAGATGAACGCGATACGATAACCAACTTGCCTTCGCTGTTTTTAACATGCTTAGCGTTGTGCAGTTTAAGGTTACCGGCATTCTTAACTTGGACGTTGTTTTCAGCAGAAGCTCGAGATGCCGCACCACCGATGTGGAACGTACGCATCGTAAGCTGTGTACCTGGCTCACCAATTGACTGAGCGGCAACAACACCGATAGCTTCACCTTGGTTGATAATATGACCACGAGCCAAATCACGACCATAACAGGCAGCACACACACCAAAGTCTGTGTCACAGCTGATAACAGAACGTACAATCACTTCATCGATTGAATGCTCTTCTAAGGTGTCACACCATGCTTCATCAAGCAGGGTGTTACGTGGAGCAAGAACGTCTTCAGTACCTGGGTAGTAAACGTCTTCTGCAACCACACGACCAAGTACGCGCTCACGTAATGGCTCAACAACATCACCACCTTCAATAAGTGGCTTCATTGTTAGACCTTCGTGAGTACCACAATCGTCTTCGATAACAACCAAATCTTGAGCAACGTCAACTAGACGACGAGTCAGGTAACCCGAGTTCGCTGTCTTAAGTGCCGTATCCGCTAGACCCTTACGCGCACCGTGAGTAGAGATAAAGTACTGTAGTACGTTTAGACCTTCACGGAAGTTAGCCGTAATTGGAGTTTCGATGATTGAGCCATCTGGCTTAGCCATCAGACCACGCATACCCGCTAGCTGACGAATCTGTGCAGCACTACCACGAGCGCCCGAGTCGGCCATCATGTAGATGCTGTTGAACGATGCTTGAGTTTCTTCTTCACCATCACGGTTAATCACTGTCTCTGTAGACAGGTTATCCATCATCGCTTTAGAAACTTTTTCGTTCGCACTTGCCCAGATATCGATGACTTTGTTGTAACGCTCACCGGCAGTAACTAGACCCGACTGGAACTGTTCTTGAATCTCAAGTACTTCAGCTTCAGCATCTGCTACAAGCGTGTACTTCTCATCAGGAATAACCATATCGTTGATACCCACAGAGGCACCCGATACTGTCGCGAAGTGGAAACCGGTATACATCAATTGGTCAGCAAAGATAACCGTATCTTTAAGACCTAGTTGACGGTAACAAGTGTTCAATAGCTTAGAGATCTGCTTCTTACCCATGTTTTGGTTAACCAAATCATAAGATAAGCCTTTTGGCAGAATCTGAGATAATAGTGCGCGACCCACAGTAGTATCTACGATACGACGGCCTTCGGTACGTTCGCCATCATCAGCTATTGTTGTCTCTGTAATACGAACCTTTACGCGAGCATGTAGTTCGGCACAACCTGTGCGGTAAGCTTTTTCAACTTCTGCAACAGATTCGAACGCCATACCTTCACCTAAACCGTTAACACGTTCGCGGCTGGTGTAGTAAAGACCCAATACAACGTCCTGTGACGGTGTGATCACCGGCTCACCGTTTGCAGGTGAAAGGATGTTGTTAGTAGACATCATTAGTGAACGTGCTTCTAGCTGCGCTTCAAGCGTTAGCGGCACGTGAACAGCCATTTGGTCACCATCGAAGTCGGCGTTGTATGCCGCACAAACGAGTGGGTGTAGCTGAATCGCTTTACCTTCAATAAGGACAGGTTCGAACGCCTGGATACCCAATCTGTGCAGTGTTGGTGCACGGTTAAGCATCACTGGATGTTCGCGGATCACGTCATCAAGAACGTCCCATACTTCAGGTACTTCGCGTTCAACCATCTTCTTAGCAGCTTTGATAGTGGTAGCTAGGCCACGACCTTCTAACTTACCATAGATGAATGGCTTAAATAGCTCGAGTGCCATCTTCTTAGGAAGACCACACTGGTGTAGACGCAGAGTAGGACCAACGGTAATTACCGAACGACCAGAATAGTCAACACGCTTACCTAGCAAGTTCTGACGGAAACGACCTTGCTTACCTTTGATCATATCGGCCAAAGATTTAAGCGGACGCTTGTTAGAACCCGTAATAGCACGACCACGACGACCATTATCTAGTAGCGCATCGACAGACTCTTGCAACATACGCTTTTCGTTGCGTACGATGATATCTGGAGCAGCTAGATCTAACAGACGCTTTAGACGGTTGTTACGGTTGATCACACGACGATAAAGGTCGTTCAAATCAGACGTAGCGAAACGACCGCCATCTAGTGGAACTAGAGGACGTAGATCAGGTGGCAGAACCGGTAGCACCTTGAGAATCATCCACTCTGGCTTGTTGCCTGAAGTGAAGAAAGCTTCAATGAGCTTAAGACGCTTAGTGATCTTCTTACGACGAGTCTCAGAGTTGATCGATGGCAACTCTTCGCGCATCATCTCAATCTCTTTCTCAAGATCGATAGCACGTAGCAATTCTAGAACTGCTTCAGCACCCATCTTGGCTTCGAACTCATCACCGTACTCTTCGAGTGCGTCGAGGTAGTTTTCTTCAGTCAGCATCTGGCCGCGTTCAAGGCTGGTCATGCCAGGCTCGATCACCACAAATGATTCGAAGTAAAGTACACGTTCGATATCACGCAGAGTCATATCTAGCATCAAACCGATACGGGACGGCAATGATTTCAAGAACCAAATGTGTGCCACTGGGCTTGCTAGATCGATGTGACCCATACGCTCACGACGTACTTTAGTCTGGGTAACTTCTACACCACACTTTTCACAGATCACACCACGGTGCTTAAGACGCTTATACTTACCGCATAAACATTCGTAGTCTTTTACTGGACCAAAAATACGCGCACAGAACAAACCTTCACGTTCAGGTTTGAAAGTACGGTAGTTAATGGTTTCTGGCTTCTTAACTTCACCAAATGACCAAGAGCGGATGAGATCTGGCGACGCTAGGCCGATCTTGATCCCTTCAAATTCTTCAGTCTTGCTTTGCTGTTTCAGAAACTTTAATAAGTCTTTCACGTTTCTCTCCTGAAGGAGTTAAACCGGGTGCTCCGCTCACGCAGAGCACCGTTTATTGCCAAACTTTGGCGTGCCTTAGTCTTACTGTTGATCCAACTCGATATTAATACCGAGTGAACGGATCTCCTTCAGCAATACGTTGAAGGACTCAGGCATACCTGGCTGCATCTGATGGTTACCGTCGACGATGTTCTTATACATCTGAGTACGACCGTTAACATCATCTGACTTAACAGTAAGCATCTCTTGTAGAGTGTAAGCGGCACCGTATGCTTCAAGTGCCCACACTTCCATCTCACCGAAACGCTGACCACCAAACTGAGCTTTACCGCCCAGTGGTTGCTGAGTAACAAGACTGTAAGAACCTGTTGAACGCGCGTGCATCTTATCGTCAACCAAGTGGTTAAGTTTAAGCATGTACATGTAACCAACGGTTACTGGACGTTCGAATTGGTTACCGGTACGACCGTCAAACAAGGTGCGCTGTCCAGAAGTAGGAAGACCAGCTAATTCTAGCATCTCCTTAATTTCTTTCTCTTTTGCACCATCGAATGCTGGAGTCGCAGTCGGAATACCGCCTTTAAGGTTCTTAGCAAGACGAATAACTTCTTCATCAGTAAATGAATCGATATCAACGCGCTGCTGCACGTCTTCACCAAGTTCATAAACTTGCTTGATGTAATTACGAAGCTCTGCAAGCTCACGCTGCTCTTCTAGCATAGCAGTGATCTTGTCACCGATACCTTTCGCTGCAGCGCCTAAATGCACTTCAAGAACCTGACCGATGTTCATACGAGATGGTACACCTAGTGGGTTCAATACGATGTCCACTGGGTTACCATTTTCGTCGTACGGCATATCTTCTACAGGGTTAATCTTAGAGATAACACCCTTGTTACCGTGACGACCCGCCATCTTATCACCAGGCTGGATAGTACGCTTAACCGCAAGGTAAACCTTAACGATCTTAAGTACGCCAGGTGCTAAGTCATCACCTTGGGTGATCTTGCGACGTTTGATCTCGAACTTCTTATCGAAGTCTGCTTTTAGCTCTTCCGCTTGCTCAGCTAACTGTTCTAGTTCAGTTTGCTTAGTTTCATCGTCGATAGTTTGCACTAACAACTGTGAACGTGGAATTGCATCAAGCTGTACTTCAGTGTAGCCAGCACCTAGTAATAGGTTGCGAGCACGGCCAATCACACCATCTTCAAGAATCTTAAATTCTTCAGTTAGGTCTTTCTTAGCCTGAGCGATATGCATCTCTTCGATTTCTACCGCACGCTTATCTTTCTCAACGCCGTCACGGGTAAATACCTGAACGTCGATGATAGTACCTTTAACTGAGTTAGGTACACGTAGTGAGCTATCTTTAACATCTGATGCTTTTTCACCGAAGATAGCACGCAAGAGCTTCTCTTCTGGAGTCAGCTGTGTTTCACCCTTAGGCGTCACTTTGCCCACTAGGATGTCGCCACCCTTAACTTCAGCACCAATATAAACGATACCTGATTCATCTAGCTTAGAAAGCGCAGACTCACCTACGTTTGGAATATCAGCAGTGATCTCTTCGCTACCCAACTTAGTATCACGAGCGATACATGAAAGCTCTTGAATGTGGATAGTGGTGAAACGATCCTCTTGCGCAACGCGCTCAGAGATTAAGATCGAATCCTCGAAGTTATAACCGTTCCAAGGCATGAACGCGATACGCATGTTCTGACCAAGTGCCAAATCACCTAAATCGGTAGATGGGCCATCGGCTAGTACGTCACCACGAACAACTGGGTCACCAACGCTGCAACATGGACGCTGGTTAATACAGGTGTTCTGGTTAGAACGAGTGTATTTGGTCAAGTTGTAGATATCGATACCAGCTTCACCTGGAGTCAATTCTGCTTCGTTTACCTTAACTACAATGCGGCTAGCGTCAACGTAATCAACATAACCACCACGCTTAGCTGCAACAACAACACCTGAGTCAACCGCTAGCGTACGTTCGATACCAGTACCAACAAGCGGCTTATCGGCGCGCAATGTTGGAACCGCTTGACGTTGCATGTTCGCACCCATCAATGCACGGTTAGCATCATCGTGTTCTAGGAATGGGATCAGTGACGCAGCAACTGAGATGATCTGTTGTGGCGATACGTCCATATATTGAACGTCGGCAGCGCGCATAAAGGTAGATTCACCCTTATGACGACAAGCAATCTGCTCTTCAACCATACGGCCATCGGCATCAATCTCGATGTTTGCCTGTGCAATAACGTAACGGCCTTCTTCGATTGCTGACAAGTAATCAACCTGATCAGTAATCACACCATCAACTACCTTACGGTAAGGTGTTTCAAGGAAACCATAAGAGTTAGTACGCGCAAAGCTTGCTAACGAGTTAATTAGACCAATGTTTGGACCTTCAGGGGTCTCAATTGGACATAGACGACCGTAGTGAGTTGGGTGAACGTCTCGAACTTCGAAACCTGCACGCTCACGAGTCAAACCACCAGGACCAAGAGCCGAAATACGGCGCTTATGAGTCACTTCTGATAGTGGGTTGTTTTGGTCCATGAACTGAGACAGCTGTGAAGAACCGAAGAACTCTTTCACTGCAGCAGAAATAGGCTTAGCGTTGATCAGATCTTGAGGCATAAGTTCATTAAGATCACCAAGGCTTAAACGCTCACGTACGGCACGTTCTACACGAACTAGACCAACACGGAACTGGTTTTCAGCCATTTCGCCAACACTACGGATACGACGGTTACCCAAGTGATCGATATCATCGACTTCATCATTACCGTTACGGATCTTGATGATGTTTTGCATTACTGCAACGATATCTTCTTTGGTAAGAATGCCTGTACCTTCATCGTCATCAATGCTTAGACGACGGTTGAACTTCATACGACCTACTTTAGATAGATCATAACGCTCTTCACTGAAGAACAAGTTCTGGAATAATGCTTCTGCAGCATCTTTGGTTGGTGGCTCGCCAGGACGCATCATACGATAGATCTCAACTAACGCTTCTAGACGGTTAGTTGTAGAATCGATACGCAATGTGTCAGAGATGTATGCACCGTGATCAAGCTCGTTGATAAACAGTGTATCGATCTCTTTGATGCCGGCCATTGAAAGCTTAGCAAGATCTTCTAGGCTGATCTCTGCGTTAGCAGAAACCAATACTTCGCCCGTATCTGGGTCAATATAATCTTGTGCCGCGATCTTACCAGAGATGTACTCAACTGGTACTTCAAGCTCTGTAGTATTAGTCTTTTCAAGTTGACGAATATGACGCGCAGTAATGCGACGTCCTTTCTCAACTAAGATAGTACCTTCAGCATCTTTAATATCGTAGCTTGCTGTTTCACCGCGTAGGCGATCAGCAACTAGACCCATTACCAAAGTATCTTTCTTAATCTTGTATTGAACACGTTCAAAGAACAGATCAAGAATATCTTGGGTAGAGTAATCTAGCGCACGTAGGATGATAGAAGCCGCAAGTTTACGACGACGGTCAATACGTACGAATAGTGCATCTTTAGGGTCGAATTCAAAATCCAACCAAGAACCACGGTAAGGAATAATACGTGCGTTATAAAGCACCTTACCAGAAGAGTGGGTCTTACCACGGTCGTGGTCGAAGAACACACCAGGGCTACGATGTAGCTGTGAAACGATAACACGCTCAGTACCATTGATAACAAAGGTACCGTTATCAGTCATAAGAGGGATATCCCCCATATAGACTTCTTGTTCTTTAATATCTTTTACTGTGCCAGGCGCAGCTTCACGGTCATACAGAACCATACGTAACTTAACACGTAGTGGCGCAGAGTACGTAACACCGCGAATTTGACACTCTTTCACATCAAAAACTGGCTCGCCTAGCTTATAGCTGACATATTGCAGCTCTGAATTGCCAGAAAAGCTCTTGATGGGAAAAACGCTACGGAAAGCGGCTTCTAAACCACGCTCGCCTGTAGGATCTTGATCGGTGAACTTCTTAAAGGAGTCCAACTGGATTGACAATAGGTAAGGGATATCCAAAACTTGTGGACGCTTACCAAAGTCTTTGCGAATACGCTTCTTTTCAGAATAGGAGTAAACCATGGGTTTCCTCTGATTGCGAGATGTGACCAAGACTGAAACAACACTCAATGGTTGAAACAGCACGTTTGCCCATCACCGTTGATAGCAAGAACCTAACCAGTAATCTCTGCTAGGAACTGCAAAATCTGGCGACAAACGGTGAATAAAAAATCGCCTACGCTTACAGCGCAAAAAAGGCCGACGGTTAAAAAACCGCCAGCCTCCGCCCGATCACTCGGGAGGTTGTAAGTTATATTATAACTTACTTGATCTCAACAGCAGCACCAGCCGCTTCAAGTTCAGTCTTAAGAGCTTCAGCTTCTTCTTTAGAGATAGCTTCTTTAACTGCTACTGGAGCAGATTCAGCCATACCTTTAGCTTCTTTCAGGCCTAGACCTGTAGCGCCACGAAGTGCTTTAATTACTGCAACTTTG
Organism: Shewanella mesophila; assembly: GCF_019457515.1. Classification (NCBI taxonomy): domain Bacteria; kingdom Pseudomonadati; phylum Pseudomonadota; class Gammaproteobacteria; order Alteromonadales; family Shewanellaceae; genus Shewanella; species Shewanella mesophila. The sequence continues at coordinate 144,306 of NZ_CP080421.1, read as the reverse complement.
TTGTCGCCATGAGAAGTAAGAATTACGTCGAATTCTGTTTTCTCTTCAGCAGCAGCAGCTTCGCCACCACCAGAAACAACAGCAGCAGCGGCAGAAACGCCAAACTTCTCTTCCATTGCTTCGATTAGTTCAACAACTTCCATTACAGACATTGCTGCAAGGGCTTCTAAGATTTGGTCTTTAGTGATAGACATAACAAAAAATTCCTAATTGTACTGAATTCAATTTAATTAAGCAGCTTGTAAAATTAAGCAGCTTCTTTCTGATCGCGTAGAGCGGCCAATGTACGAACGAACTTGCCAGCAGATGCTTCTTTTAGAGTCATCATGAACTGAGCTAGTGCTTCTTCGTATGTTGGTAGTTTTGCTAAACGATCAATGTTATCTGCAGGGATTAATTCCCCTTCAAAGGCTGCTGCTTTGATCTCAAAGTTACCTTGTACTTTAGCGAAGTCTTTAAGAAGACGCGCTGCTGCACCTGGATGCTCATTAGAGAATGCGATCAAAGTAGGACCTGTAAACGTATCGCTTAGGCACTCAAAAGCAGTACCTTCAACAGCGCGTTTAACTAGAGTGTTACGTACAACTTTAACGTACACACCAGCTTCACGAGCGGCTTTACGAAGACCGGTCATATCACCTACAGTTACACCGCGTGAATCGGCTACAACTGCAGATAAAGCACCTTTGGCAGCTTCGTTGACTTCAGCAACAATCGCTTTTTTGTCTTCGAGTCTTAATGCCATTGGCTTTACTCCTGGATTCTATCTAGGGAATTCCCTAGCAATTACCAAACTAAATCAATTGACTTAGTTACTTACGGCGCGAATATCCAGGCAGAATAGAATCTAACTGGGGTCCGACACCGTCTACGTAGGAAATTAAGTTATCGTTATACGCTAACACCTACGGTCTTGGACGAGGGTCTATCGAGTAACGCAACAAAGCGATAAAAAATAGACCTCAACCCACAAAGTGCGCGCATTATAGACTAATACGCCCACCTTGTAAAATCATGCTAAGAAATTAAGCAGCTGGAGTCAGGGTACCCTGATCAACCGCAACACCTGCACCCATAGTGGTAGAGATGCTAACTTTCTTAACGAAAACGCCTTTAGCAGCAGCTGGCTTAGCTTTGATAAGCGCGCCAAGAAGAGCTTCTAGGTTTTCTTTTAATTGAACAGTATCGAAGTCCACTTTACCGATAGTAGTGTGGATAATACCATTCTTGTCATTGCGATAACGCACTTGACCAGCTTTAGCGTTCTTAACTGCTTCTGCAACGTTTGGAGTCACAGTACCAGTTTTAGGGTTAGGCATTAGACCACGTGGGCCTAAGATTTGACCTAACTGACCAACAACGCGCATTGCATCTGGAGATGCGATAACTACGTCGAAGTTCATTTCGCCAGCTTTAACTTGTGCAGCAAGGTCATCCATACCAACAAGTTCAGCACCTGCTTCTTTAGCAGCGTCAGCGTTAGCGCCTTGAGTGAACACAGCAACACGTACGTCACGACCTGTACCGTGTGGTAGTACAGTAGCACCACGCACGTTTTGGTCAGATTTACGTGGGTCAACACCTAGGTTAACCGCTACGTCTACACTCTCAACGAACTTAGCAGTAGCTAGTTCTTTAAGTAGTGCAACAGCTTCGTTGATGTCGTAGCTCTTAGTTACTTCTACTTTTTCGCGGATCAAACGCGCGCGTTTAGTTAGCTTTGCCATTATATTAATCCTCTACTACCAAACCCATTGAACGCGCAGTACCTTCAATTGAGCGAGTCATCGCTTCAATATCAGCACCAGTCATATCAGCGGCTTTAGTCTCAGCGATTTCCTGGACAGCGCTACGCTTGATAGTCCCCACTTTTTGAGTGTTAGGACGGCCTGAACCAGACTTAAGACCTGCTGCTTTAAGCAGTAGGAATGAAGCAGGTGGCGTCTTAGTTTCAAAAGTGAAAGAGCGATCAGTGTAAACAGTGATAACGACAGGAATTGGCATACCTTTCTCGAACTTTTCAGTACGAGCATTGAATGCTTTACAGAATTCCATGATGTTAACACCTTTCTGACCCAATGCTGGACCAACTGGTGGCGACGGATTTGCAGCACCGGCTGCTACTTGTAGTTTGATGTAACCATCAACTTTCTTTGCCATGAGACATTTTCCTCAAGTATGGGTACAAACGCTAGCGACGACATGTCGGTTAGCTCCCCGAAAATAATGGGTGCGGATTATACAAAAATCCGCACCCATTTCCAATAATTTTTGTGCTTTATTTAATCAGCTTTTTTCAATCTGACCAAAATCAAGTTCTACAGGCGTCGAACGACCGAAAATCATCACCGACACTTTAACGCGGTTCTTCTCGTAATCGACTTCTTCAACAGTACCATTGAAGTCTGCGAAAGGACCGTCGGTAACACGTACAACTTCACCAGGCTCAAACATAACGCGATGAGTTGGAGACTCAGTGGTCTCTTGAAGGCGTTGCAAAATTGCGTCAGCTTCTTTATCAGAAATAGGCGCAGGGCGATCTGAAGTACCGCCAATGAAGCCCATCACACGCGGGATGCTTTTCACTAAATGCCAGCTTTCGTCATTCATTTCCATCTGAACTAATACATAGCCAGGGAAAAATTTGCGTTCGCTCTTGCGACGCTGACCAGCGCGCATTTCGACCACTTCTTCAGTCGGTACTAAAACCTCACCGAAGTAGTGCTCCATTTCGTGCATTTTGATGTGTTCAAGCAATGATTTGCACACACGACCTTCATAACCAGAAAAGGCCTGAACCACATACCATCTTTTTTTTGCTTCAGTCATACGAAATGCCTATACGCCTGTAATAAAATTAACAATTCTCAGCAATACTGCATCCATACCCCAAAGGATCAATGCCAGTATACCTGTTGCCGCTAGAACGATGAATGTCGTATTTAGGGCTTCTTGACGCGTAGGCCAAACCACTTTACGAACTTCAATGTGAGATTCGCGAGCAAAAGTCAGCGCTTCCTTGCCCTTCACGGTTTGAAGAGCAATAAAGCCGGCTACTGCGAATGCCACTACGACACCGATAGCACGAACCAATACGCTAGCTTCGCTATACATTTGATTAGCAATAATGGCAGCCGCCAGTAGAATCACTACTAGGCCCCATTTTACGATATCCAGAGAGTTACCCTGGTTTTCTGTATTTGTTGTCATCGGTTAATTCCGTTACTCACTACGACCTGAGCTTAAGTCTGGCCAGTCTATAAATTCTTTATTAAGCAAAGATTGATTTGACCGCCCACATTATGCCCGAAAATAAATTAATCTCGGAGCAAAAAAGTCAGCCCAGAGGGTCAAAAATCGGCCATAGATTGTATTCTTATTCGTTACGATTGGCAAGGCGACTCAGTCACTGTTACCAACAAAAATCTATCACCGAAAACAAAAAAGGCAGCCTAAGCTGCCTTTTTCAGTGTCTGTTAAGACTCGTCGCGATTAAGCTACGATCTCTGCAACAACACCAGCACCAACTGTACGACCACCTTCACGGATTGCGAAGCGTAAACCTTCGTCCATCGCGATTGGGCAGATTAGCGTTACAGTCATTGCTACGTTGTCACCAGGCATTACCATCTCTACGCCTTCTGGCAATTCGATAGTACCGGTTACGTCAGTTGTACGGAAGTAGAACTGTGGACGGTAGCCTTTGAAGAATGGAGTGTGACGTCCACCTTCTTCTTTAGACAGAACATAGATTTCTGACTTGAAAGTAGTGTGTGGAGTGATTGAACCAGGCTTAGCCAATACTTGACCACGCTCAACTTCATCACGCTTAGTACCACGTAGTAGTACACCACAGTTCTCACCTGCACGACCTTCGTCAAGCAGCTTACGGAACATTTCAACACCAGTACAAGTAGTCTTAGTCGTATCTTTGATACCAACGATTTCTACTTCGTCACCTACGCGTACGATACCACGCTCAACACGACCAGTTACTACTGTACCACGGCCTGAAATTGAGAATACGTCTTCGATTGGTAGAATGAAGGCACCGTCGATTGCACGCTCTGGCTCTGGGATATAAGTATCTAGAGCGTCAGCTAGTTCAAGAATCTTAGCTTCCCACTCTGGTTCGCCTTCAAGGGCTTTAAGCGCAGAACCTTGGATAACTGGTAGGTCATCACCTGGGAAGTCATATTCAGATAGAAGTTCACGAACTTCCATTTCTACTAGTTCTAGAAGCTCTTCGTCATCAACCATGTCACACTTGTTCATGAATACGATGATGAATGGTACGCCAACCTGACGTGAAAGCAGGATGTGCTCACGAGTTTGTGGCATTGGACCATCTGTAGAAGCTACTACTAGGATAGCGCCGTCCATCTGTGCAGCACCAGTGATCATGTTCTTAACATAATCCGCGTGACCTGGACAGTCTACGTGTGCGTAGTGACGTGTTGGTGTGTCATATTCGATGTGAGAAGTATTAATTGTAATACCACGCTCACGCTCTTCTGGAGCGTTATCGATTTGAGCAAAGTTCTTAACTTCACCACCGTGAGTCTTAGCCAATACAGCTGAGATAGCTGCTGTTAGAGTTGTTTTACCATGGTCAACGTGACCGATGGTGCCCACGTTTACGTGAGGTTTGCTACGTTCAAATTTTTCTTTAGCCATGGTATTGCCCCAATTAAGAGATACTTGGTGATGAAATCTACATACAACAAAAAATCCGATGCCTGTAATGTCATCGAATCGATTTAGTTAAGATATTTAGGGAGCTTAGTAGGAAGGCCGAAGGCAGTCTATCGAGAACTGACCCCGGAGGGGATTGCTCTTAGATATGGGCACAATCAGCGAAAATTGGAGCGGATGGCGGGAATCGAACCCGCGTTATCAGCTTGGAAGGCTGGAGTAATACCATTATACGACATCCGCGCAACCTAACTAAGGTTACCTAACTACCTAGAAAAATGGTGGAGGGAGAAGGATTCGAACCTTCGAAGGCTGAGCCGTCAGATTTACAGTCTGATCCCTTTGGCCACTCGGGAACCCCTCCAGAGAAATGGTGCCGGCACCAAGAGTCGAACTCGGGACCTACTGATTACAAGTCAGTTGCTCTACCAACTGAGCTATGCCGGCGTGTCATTTCGGTAGCGGATATTAGGTAATCATGAGCACAAGTGCAATAGCTAATTCTAAAAATCTTTAAAAAAAATGGTTAAACGGTGTTTTTTCGGTCAAACAAGACTGTATCCGTATACTATTCAGTCAAAAATCGCAGATTGATTCATCCTCATGGTGCTAAAGGTGTTTTTGCAGTTGTTCCCCTAAAGATGATGGTGTACTGTGCGTTTCCTAAGGGGAGATATGTCAATGCAAGCCACAAACCAAATTCACAATGCTCTATATCTAGCATTCGAGCGTCAACAGTGGGCGGAACTCAGAAAATCTGTGCCGTTAATGTTGAGCGAAACAGATCTAGAAGATTTACGTGGCATAAATGAATCAATTTCCTTAGATGAAGTGACAGATATATACCTACCACTGAGTCGACTATTAAACCTTATCGTAGGAGCAAAGCAACAGCGTGGTTTGGTACTGAATCAATTTCTGGGACGAATCCCCCCTAAACGTCCCTACATTATCAGCATTGCTGGTAGCGTGGCCGTAGGTAAAAGTACCACAGCACGTATTTTACAGGCATTGCTTAGGCAGTGGCCGGAGCACCCCAAAGTTGACCTAGTCACCACGGATGGCTTCTTATATCCATTAGCGGAACTGAAGCACCGTGGCTTATTGCAGCGTAAGGGTTTTCCAGAAAGTTATGATATGAAGATGCTGGTCGAATTTGTCTCTAAGATAAAGGCGGGTGAGAGTCTTGTTCACGCGCCAATCTACTCACATATTAGTTACGATAGAATCACTGATACTAATCAAATTATTCAGCAGCCTGATATTCTAATCATTGAAGGACTTAACGTTCTCCAGACAGGTCAAGATACTCATGTGGCGATTCAACAACCTTTTGTCTCTGATTTTGTGGATTTTTCCATTTATGTGGATGCAGAAGAATCACTGCTAAAAAATTGGTACATATCCCGATTTTTGCAATTTAGAAGTGGCGCATTTAGCGACCCTAGTTCCTACTTTCACCATTATTCTGAGTTGAGTGATGGCGAGGCAACTAAGATAGCCGCTAACATTTGGGATAGCATTAATGGCCCTAATCTCAATCTCAACATTCTACCGACGAGAGACCGGGCTCATCTAATCCTCCGTAAAGGTACTGATCATTTGATGAACCAGGTGTTACTAAGAAAATAGTTACTTATTGCGCACGCAGCGATATTTCACCGCCAACATAGGCCTGAATCCCCTGCTCATTTTGCAATAAAACGGCACCTTGATCATCTATACCACAGCAGATACCTTCAACGACATTATCACCCATTAACAGTTTAATGGGCTGACCATCGAATAGATCGACGTCGCGCCAGCGTTGCTTAAAGGCTTTTAGGCCATCGACTTCAAATTGCTCCAGATCCGCAACTAACTGCTGCTGCAATTGAACCATAAGCGCAGTCTTATCAGGCATCTGCGCCAATTCAGACAGATCACTCCAAGGCTGATCTATCTTTTGTGATTGCTGGGCTGACATCGACATATTAACGCCGATACCGATGACGACATGACATTCACTATCGGCCTGACCGCTCATTTCCACTAATACGCCAGCGAGCTTCTTATGGTTTAGATAGATATCATTCGGCCACTTAACGCCAACGCCAGCAACGCCCATGTTACGCAGTACAGTAACCAATGAGCATGCGACCACAAGGCTAAGACCCATGGCTTGTGCCATGCCCTGAGAGAACTGCCAATAAAGCGACGCATAAAGGTGGCCACCATAAGGCGACACCCAAGTCCGCCCGCGGCGTCCTCGACCAGCGGATTGGTGCTCTGCAATACAGATATCGCCTCTACTGAGTTCATTTACATGATTAAGTAAAAAAGCGTTAGTTGAAGGGATGTCATCAAAATAAAAACAGCGAGCATTTAAAGCGGCCTTCAACTGTCTTTCATCTATCAAACTTAGCGGTGTTGCTAGCTTATAACCTTTTCCCTTAACGCTAAAAACATCAACACCAAACTCTTCTAAGCTAGCAATGTGCTTGCTCACGGCGGCGCGAGAGATCCCAAGGTTGGTCGCTAAAGCCTCTCCTGAAACGAAACCTCCTTTACTTAACTCAGCAAGAATTGTCCTTTTACGCTGCCACTGATCATGCATCATTAATCTCCTTTTGCCCTGTTGCGCCAAAAATTCGAGGTTCTACTTCTAACGTCACCATAAAATGGTTCCGTATCTTTGCAATGATATGACGAGCCAATTGGCACACATCATAACCTGTTGCATGGCTTTTATTAATGAGTACTAGTGCCTGATTCAAATGGACCGCTGCACCACCATGGGTCATACCTTTAAAGCCAGACCGCTCTATCAACCAACCCGCCGCCAGCTTAACTTCGCGTTCATTAATCACATAGCCTACAATGTCAGGATACTGCTGTTGCAACGCCTCATACTGTTCCAGGCTAATTATCGGGTTTTTAAAGAAGCTTCCTACATTACCTAAAACCTTAGGATCAGGTAACTTCTGCTGGCGTGTGGTACAGATACAATCAAATACCATCTGAGGGCTAACACTCTCACGCTTAAATTCCCTTAATGGGCCATAGCTCAGATTAGGATTCCATTGCTTATCTAGGCTTAGTCCGACACTTAAAATCACTGCCCTCTGCTTTAATGCCTGCTTAAATATCGAGTCTCGATATCCAAAAAGACATTCAGAAGCATTGAGGCGCTGACACAGCCCCGTTTCAAGATCCAGGTACTCGACCCAATCGCAATATTGCGCAAAATCAGCACCATAGGCTCCAATATTCTGTATTGGTGCGGCACCAACAGAACCTGGAATTAATGCAAGATTTTCTAGCCCTGGCATCTTATTCTCTAGGCAAAATACGACCAAATCATGCCAATTTTCGCCTGCTTCAACGACTAATCTATAGGCGGTAGCATCTTCAGTGACTATTATGCCCTTACTTCCAATCACCACAACAGTGCCTTCGAAGTTAGTTGTCAGCACAATATTGCTACCACCACCAAGCACTAGCAAAGGTACTTTGTCACAGGTAGCATTAAGACAGGCTTCGACTATCTGCTTGCGATCACATGCATGAATCAGCTGATCACAATTAACGTCTACGCCGAGAGTATTTAGCTTAACGAGTGAATGGTAAATGTTGGTATCCATAAGTTCTGATTAACGACACAAAAATGCCATTGTACCCCATCGCGGTCGGCCGCATAAAGCAAATGCTTATACCAATCAGTATAAGAAAGTGATCTACACAGCTTGTTTTTTGGCAACTACTTCAAGGCCATGGACGATAGAATGGTTACTCTCGTGTGAGGCTGTTCAACGTAGAAGTAGGACGCCAAAAACACACCTAACAGGCGTCTTTAGCGCTTTCGATACGGTGGGCACTAGTTCAACTATGCTCTCCACTCGTTGCAATCACCAGGGTGTTGCATGTTACCGACATACTTAATACCAATTGGTAATGAGCTGTGATCTAATATACGCACCGCCCTTAACCAGTATTCCAATTTGAAAACTTATAGTACTGAAGAGTGCTTAGCTTTATCTAGAGCAGAAAAAGAACCTCGTAAACGTATGCGATTACTTGCCGTTGCTCTCTTTCTCGAGGGAAATAACCGCACTGATGTCGCCTTGAGGCTCAAAGTTACCCGCGCTAGCGTCAACGCTTGGATAGCTAAGTATCTTGCCAACGGTATCAAAGGGTTGGATACTAAGAAAAACAAGGGACGTGATAGCTATTGAACCTCAAGCCAAAAGCAGCAACTCGGTGCCTACATAGAAGAACAATGCCGAGTGATTCAGGCGGAAGGCTGACAGGTGATGCGATCCTAAGATAGGTCAAATATCACTTTAATCTTAATTACCATCCAAACGCGATTTACAAATTACTGGAACAATTAGGTTTTAGTTGGATAACGAGTCGTTCAAAACATCCTAAGCAATCAATAAAGGTACAAGAGGCTTTTAAAAAAGTTCCAACAAGAAACGATCCTTAACATCCCTGGTAGTGTGGCACTTGAGCGAGTTGATATTTGGTTTCAAGATGAGGCACGCTTCGGGCAGCAGAACACGACCACATGTTTATGGGCAAGAAAAGGCACTCGTCCTCGTGCCGTACCTAAGCAAACAGATCATGCGTCAGCATCTATCACTGATCGCACAAAGGACAAAACCGGGTAGGCATGCCGCTGTTGTCATGGATGGTACAGGTTGGCATACGGCAGATCCCGCCAACGGGTTTAGCAATCTAAGCCTCATCAAGTTACCGCCATACTCCCCGAACGAAACCCGATAGAGCAAGTGTGGAGTTGTTTACGGCAGCACCATTTAGCTAATCGCTGCTTTCAAGGATACGAGGATATCGTTGCTGCTTGCTCTAATGCTTGGAACAATTTCATCAGTGATACGAAAAGAGTGGGCAATAATGACTAAGTATTAAGATGGAATGGTGTGAAATCAACAGAGAAAAAATCCCTAGCACCAACGGCTGATGATTTTCAGACGTAAAAAAGCCCACTACATCATAGCGGGCTTTCTCGTATTAAGCCCAGTCATGGCCAGCTACGCTAAAGCTTCGCGCTCATAAGCACATCGCTATCGCGATATTCGCCCTACTCCACATGGAAATGCACCTCACTGCGTTCGGACTCTTTATATTCCCCATGTTCGAGTCGATATTTCAAAAGCTGTTAAACGAAAAAATCCCCAACACAAAGTGCTGGGGATTTATCGACTCTCTTACGAGAAGTGTTAGGCGCCTGGAAATGACCTACTCTCACATGGGGAGACCCCACACTACCATCGGCGTGATTGCGTTTCACTTCTGAGTTCGGGATGGGATCAGGTGGTACCACAATGCTATGGTTTCCAGACAAATTTTGTTAGCACTAAATGCTTAATACATGGTGCTGATACCCAGAATCGAACTGGGGACCTCATCCTTACCAAGGATGCGCTCTACCGACTGAGCCATATCAGCAAATTTTTTATATCGAAATGTCTTACACTAGATTGCATTTCAACATCTTAATTAGGCGCCTGGAAATGACCTACTCTCACATGGGGAGACCCCACACTACCATCGGCGCGATTGCGTTTCACTTCTGAGTTCGGGATGGGATCAGGTGGTGCCACAATGCTATGGTTTCCAGACAAATTTGGAAATTTAGAAAGCTGTTCCCGCCTAAGCAGGAAGTTTTAAAATTGAGTCACACTAAATCAAGTGGCTGTATTCTTTCGCTAAGTATTCACTTAGTTAGAAACCCTTTTGGGTTGTATGGTTAAGCCTCACGGGTCATTAGTACAAGTTAGCTCAACGCCTCACAACGCTTACACACCTTGCCTATCAACGTAGTAGTCTCCTACGGCCCTTTAGAGAGCTTAAAGCTCTAGGGATGACTCATCTTAGGGCTCGCTTCCCGCTTAGATGCTTTCAGCGGTTATCGATTCCGAACGTAGCTACCGGGCAATGCCATTGGCATGACAACCCGAACACCAGCGGTTCGTCCACTCCGGTCCTCTCGTACTAGGAGCAGCTCCCTTCAATCATCCAACGCCCACGGCAGATAGGGACCGAACTGTCTCACGACGTTCTGAACCCAGCTCGCGTACCACTTTAAATGGCGAACAGCCATACCCTTGGGACCGACTTCAGCCCCAGGATGTGATGAGCCGACATCGAGGTGCCAAACACCGCCGTCGATATGAACTCTTGGGCGGTATCAGCCTGTTATCCCCGGAGTACCTTTTATCCGTTGAGCGATGGCCCTTCCATTCAGAACCACCGGATCACTATGACCTACTTTCGTACCTGCTCGACGTGTATGTCTCGCAGTTAAGCTGGCTTATGCCATTGCACTAACCGTACGATGTCCGACCGTACTTAGCCAACCTTCGTGCTCCTCCGTTACTCTTTGGGAGGAGACCGCCCCAGTCAAACTACCCACCAGGCACTGTCCTCAACCCCGATTCAGGGGCCAGAGTTAGAACATCAACACTACAAGGGTGGTATTTCAAGGTTGACTCCAACAAGACTGGCGTCTCATCTTCAAAGTCTCCCACCTATCCTACACATGTAGGGTCAATGTTCAGTGCCAAGCTATAGTAAAGGTTCACGGGGTCTTTCCGTCTAGCCGCGGGTATACGGCATCTTCACCGCAATTTCAACTTCACTGAGTCTCGGCTGGAGACAGCGTGGCCATCATTACGCCATTCGTGCAGGTCGGAACTTACCCGACAAGGAATTTCGCTACCTTAGGACCGTTATAGTTACGGCCGCCGTTTACCGGGGCTTCGATCATGAGCTTCTCCGAAGATAACCCAATCAATTAACCTTCCGGCACCGGGCAGGCGTCACACCGTATACTTCCTCTTGCGAGTTTGCACAGTGCTGTGTTTTTGATAAACAGTTGCAGCCACCTGGTATCTGCGACTCCCGTCAGCTTAAAGAGCAAGTCTCATCACCAACAGGAGCGTACCTTCTCCCGAAGTTACGGTACCATTTTGCCTAGTTCCTTCAGCCGAGTTCTCTCAAGCGCCTTGGTATTCTCTACCCAACCACCTGTGTCGGTTTGGGGTACGATTCCTGCTAACCTGAAGCTTAGAAGATTTTCCTGGAAGCATGGCATCAACTACTTCAGTTCCGTAGAACCTCGTCGTCAACTCTCAGTGTATGTGCACCCGGATTTGCCTAAGTGCACCACCTACTGCCTTAAACGCGGACAACCAACGCCGCGCTAGCCTAGCCTTCTCCGTCTCTCCATCGCAGTTAGCAAAAGTACAGGAATATTAACCTGTTTCCCATCGACTACGCCTTTCGGCCTCGCCTTAGGGGTCGACTCACCCTGCCCTGATTAACATTGGACAGGAACCCTTGGTCTTTCGGCGAGGGGGTTTTTCACCCCCTTTATCGTTACTCATGTCAGCATTCGCACTTCTGATACCTCCAGCGTGGGTTACCCCTTCACCTTCAACGGCTTACAGAACGCTCCTCTACCGCACTAGCGCAAGCGCTAGTACCCATAGCTTCGGTGTATTGCTTAGCCCCGTTAAATCTTCCGCGCAGGCCGACTCGACTAGTGAGCTATTACGCTTTCTTTAAATGATGGCTGCTTCTAAGCCAACATCCTAGCTGTCTAAGCCTTCCCACATCGTTTCCCACTTAGCAATAACTTTGGGACCTTAGCTGATGGTCTGGGTTGTTTCCCTTTTCACGACGGACGTTAGCACCCGCCGTGTGTCTCCCGAGTAGTACTCATTGGTATTCGGAGTTTGCAAAGGGTTGGTAAGTCGGGATGACCCCCTAGCCTTAACAGTGCTCTACCCCCAATGGTATTCGCTCGAGGCGCTACCTAAATAGCTTTCGAGGAGAACCAGATATCTCCCGGTTTGATTGGCCTTTCACCCCCAGCCACAAGTCATCACCGCATTTTTCAACATACGTGTGTTCGGTCCTCCAGTTGATGTTACTCAACCTTCAACCTGCCCATGGCTAGATCACCGGGTTTCGGGTCTACACCTTGCAACTAAACGCGCAGTTAACACTCGGTTTCCCTACGGCTCCGCTATTCGCTTAACCTCGCTACAAAATGTAAGTCGCTGACCCATTATACAAAAGGTACGCAGTCACGGTCTCAAGAACCGCTCCCACTGCTTGTACGTATACGGTTTCAGGTTCTATTTCACTCCCCTCACAGGGGTTCTTTTCGCCTTTCCCTCACGGTACTGGTTCACTATCGGTCAGTCAGGAGTATTTAGCCTTGGAGGATGGTCCCCCCATGTTCAGACAAGATGTCACGTGTCCCGTCCTACTCGTTTTCACGTAAAGTTAGTTTTCATGTACGGGGCTATCACCCTGTGCCGCTGTGCTTTCCAACACATTCCACTAACACCCTCTACGCTTAAGGGCTAATCCCCGTTCGCTCGCCGCTACTAGGGGAATCTCGGTTGATTTCTTTTCCTGAGGGTACTTAGATGTTTCAGTTCCCCTCGTTCGCCTCACAACACTATGTATTCATGTTGTGATACTAGCTTATGCTAGTGGGTTTCCCCATTCGGACATCGTTAGCTCAAATGCTTGTTACTAGCTCGCCAACGCTTTTCGCAAGTTACTACGTCCTTCATCGCCTCTGACTGCCAAGGCATCCACCGTATACGCTTAGTCACTTAACCATACAACCCAAATGAGTTTCACAAGGAAACAAACTTTATCAAGCGGGTAAGCTTGATGTTGTATCGCAACTAATGGTGTTTACTTTCGCCAAAAGAATACTCATGAATCATCATCCTAATTAAAGGGAATGATTCGGCACTTGATTTAAGTGTTTGAGAACTCAATTTTAATTTTCGCGTCAATGCTACAAATAATTACGTACAAGTACGTCATTATCCCTTTCACATTAACACTATCAGCTTTCCAAATTTTTAAAGAGCGGGCTTAAAAAAGCCAAAGATAAATTTTTCATTTATCTTTGGCATCTCTATCCATGTGCAAGTAAATGGTGGAGCTATGCGGGATCGAACCGCAGACCTCCTGCGTGCAAGGCAGGCGCTCTCCCAGCTGAGCTATAGCCCCATTTACATGCAGTCAAACAAATATATCGAATGCCAAATAATTTTGGCGAAGCCAAATCGAGTTTAGTCAAGGTAACTTGTTGCGACGTTTAGTTCACTAAACGAGTAACAAGTTAACGTAGAGTAAACGAAGATTTGGTGGGTCAGAGTGGACTTGAACCACCGACCTCACCCTTATCAGGGGTGCGCTCTAACCAGCTGAGCTACAGACCCATTCTTTTTGGTTATTTAATTCTAACTGAATCAAATCCCTCAAAAATTATCTTTCGATATTTTGCTCTTTCTTTCTATCAAGTAATCTGTGTGAACACTCAACAAACATTAAGTTAGTCGTATAGGTAAGGAGGTGATCCAGCCCCAGGTTCCCCTAGGGCTACCTTGTTACGACTTCACCCCAGTCATGAACCACACCGTGGTAAACGCCCTCCCGAAGGTTAAGCTATCTACTTCTGGTGCAGCCCACTCCCATGGTGTGACGGGCGGTGTGTACAAGGCCCGGGAACGTATTCACCGTGGCATTCTGATCCACGATTACTAGCGATTCCGACTTCATGGAGTCGAGTTGCAGACTCCAATCCGGACTACGACAAGCTTTGTGAGATTAGCTCCACCTCGCGGCTTTGCAACCCTCTGTACTTGCCATTGTAGCACGTGTGTAGCCCTACTCGTAAGGGCCATGATGACTTGACGTCGTCCCCACCTTCCTCCGGTTTATCACCGGCAGTCTCCCTAAAGTTCCCACCATTACGTGCTGGCAAATAAGGATAAGGGTTGCGCTCGTTGCGGGACTTAACCCAACATTTCACAACACGAGCTGACGACAGCCATGCAGCACCTGTCTCAGAGCTCCCGAAGGCACCAATCCATCTCTGGAAAGTTCTCTGGATGTCAAGAGTAGGTAAGGTTCTTCGCGTTGCATCGAATTAAACCACATGCTCCACCGCTTGTGCGGGCCCCCGTCAATTCATTTGAGTTTTAACCTTGCGGCCGTACTCCCCAGGCGGTCTACTTAATGCGTTAGCTTGAGAACCCAGTGTTCAAGACACCAAATTCCGAGTAGACATCGTTTACGGCGTGGACTACCAGGGTATCTAATCCTGTTTGCTCCCCACGCTTTCGTACATGAGCGTCAGTCTTTGTCCAGGGGGCCGCCTTCGCCACCGGTATTCCTTCAGATCTCTACGCATTTCACCGCTACACCTGAAATTCTACCCCCCTCTACAAGACTCTAGTCTGCCAGTTCGAAATGCAGTTCCCAGGTTGAGCCCGGGGCTTTCACATCTCGCTTAACAAACCGCCTGCGTACGCTTTACGCCCAGTAATTCCGATTAACGCTTGGACCCCTCGTATTACCGCGGCTGCTGGCACGAAGTTAGCCGGTCCTTCTTCTGCGAGTAACGTCACACCTAAACGCTATTAACGCTTAAGCTTTCCTCCTCGCTGAAAGTGCTTTACAACCCGAAGGCCTTCTTCACACACGCGGCATGGCTGCATCAGGCTTGCGCCCATTGTGCAATATTCCCCACTGCTGCCTCCCGTAGGAGTCTGGGCCGTGTCTCAGTCCCAGTGTGGCTGATCATCCTCTCAGAACAGCTAGGGATCGTCGCCTTGGTGAGCCATTACCTCACCAACTAGCTAATCCCACCTAGGTACATCCAATCGCAGAAGGCCCGAAGGTCCCCTCTTTTCCCCCGTAGGGCGTATGCGGTATTAGCAGTCGTTTCCAACTGTTATCCCCCTCGACTGGGCAGTTCCCTAGGCATTACTCACCCGTCCGCCGCTCGTCAGCAAATTAGCAAGCTAATTCCTGTTACCGCTCGACTTGCATGTGTTAGGCCTGCCGCCAGCGTTCAATCTGAGCCATGATCAAACTCTTCAATTAAAGTTTTGTTGAAGCTTAAAGCTTCGGCTCAATGAATTCTGATTCCACATTAAAGACTCGGAAGAATCTCTAACATGTTGTACATATTGCTATGAACACTCATCTTACATTGAGTAAAATTTTTGATTGCTTTACATCCGAAGACAGAAAAGCAATTTCGAATAACTCAACACCTGTGAGTGTCCACACAGATTACTTGATAAATTGTTAAAGAGCGTTAGCACATCTCGGTAGTTCCAAGTGGCTAGGGCTGCGTATTCTACGCATTCCCCTGGTCGCGTCAAGCAGTTTTTGAAAACTTTTTGATGCGGCACTTTTCAGTGCCTGACCACCTTGTTAGCGAGGTTTATTAACCTTGCTACTTAGTGTTTCGACTTGTCTCTGCGAGCTTTGCCGTGTCAGTGGATGCGCATTATAGGCAGTTCTCGGATGGGCGCAAGCGCTTTTTCAGCGTTCATCGATCGCTCGGCGATCTTTTGAACATTGTGATGTTTTTTGTATCGAATCGCTGTTTTTTACGACTATAGATAGCTAGGCAACTTTATATCATTAGTTAATTAAGTTCGTTTTTTCATCAATATACTAGTGTAATGATCAATAATTCATTACCATATACGAGCTGTTAACAGTTAATTATCAATTCTTCAGAGAACATATATATGCAAAAGCCATTTCTTATTGTTTTGATTGTCGCCGTCATTGGCGCATTGGCAATATCTCAGTTCGCGCCAGATCTCTATTCTGCAATCGCGTTTTTTACTGGTGCTATTATCGCAAGCGTTATTTTTACCCTTCAGTCTTCAAGTTCAACTACAGAATCAAATGAACAGTATAAAGGCCCCACTATGACACTTTATGTTGGCAACTTGCCATATCGTGTACATGAGGGAGAAGTTAAAGAGCTATTTGGTAAATATGGCCCTGTAAACTCAGTTCGTCTTGTGCGTGATCGTAAGACTGGTCGCCGCAAAGGTTTCGGTTTTATCGAGATGTCAGAAGCAGGTGCAAAAAAGGCGATGAGTAAGCTTAATGAATTTGACTTCCAAGAACGTACTCTAAAAGTACGTGAAGCCAAATCTCAAGATGCTGATAAGTCCGACGCCGATCAGCAAGTAAGCTAAACCCTACTTAACTTGCTATACAAGGAACATTAGTAGTCTATCTCTACTCTATCGATGACGTTAGTTGCTCGATTACAGAGAATCCATAGTCTGCTAATGTTCTTTTTAGTCCTATCGAAATATCCCTCGTAGTAAAATATGCCATACTCTCCATTGGTCTTGCGTTAGAAGGCTGCTGTTGCAATAACACCTTCACTCTAGCCGCAATAGCTGCCGCAGAATCGAGCAATGTGAAACCTTCGCCTAAACAAGCCTGAAGTTCCTCTCTTAATATAGGAAAGTGGGTACACCCCAATACAAGAGTATCAATTTGCGATTGCTTAATCGGCTGTAGTATTTTCTCTATTAACTGTTGATCGACATATTCCTGAGCCATTTTAGCCTCAGCTAATAATACTAACTCCGATGAACCGAAACATTGCACCTCACAATCTGTGGCAAACCTCTGTATCAGATCATGGGTATAACTCCTGACTACGGTCCCAGGTGTTGCGAGCAAGCCGATATGTTTATTCTTTGTCATTTCAGCCGCTGGTTTAATGGCGGGAACCACTCCGACTATCGGAATGGAAAGCTTAGCGCGCAGAGAAGGTAATATGAGTGTACTTGCGCTATTACATGCAACCACCACTATATCTGCGTCAACTTGACTAACCGCGTTACCTATTATGTTTATGCAGCCACGAATCAGTTGTTGCTCTTCTAACTCACCATAGGGCAGGCGGGCATTATCAAATAGATAGTAATAACTCTCGTTTGGCAGGGTTTGCTTAATTTCAGACAATATGGAGAGACCACCGACACCGGAATCGAACACTAAAATATTTGCCGACAAACTGAATTCTCCAACTGTAAAATCATAAACGGGTAAAGGGAATATTTTCCCATAGCAAAGGACAAATCAAAAGCTAGATACTGGACATCAACGCTGGGTAGTATACTATTTGCGCCCCCAATGATAGCAATGGTGTTTAAAAATGAATTTAGAAGCAATGGATCCTAGCCAATACGATAAGCAACTTGATGCTAAACGTGAAAAATTAGCGCAACTATTTGCTGACTTTAACACTCCATCATTGGAAGTATTCGCTTCAGAACCAGAGCATTATCGTATGCGCGCTGAGTTTAGAGTCTGGCATGAAGGCGAAGACCTTTACTACTATATGTTCGATAAGGTTCTTAATCAAAAAGTACGTTGCGAACAATTCTTACCCGCCAGCGCATTGATTAATCAAATGATGCCAGCCCTAATGGCTGAACTTCGCCCCAACACGATATTACGCCATAAGCTATTCCAGGTGGATTTTTTATCGACCCTAAGCGGTGAAATCCTCGTATCATTGTTATACCACAAGCAATTAGATCAACAGTGGCAAGATGAAGTGCAAGCCCTCAAGCAATGTCTGGGTGAGCTATTCAAGGTCAATATCATTGGCCGTGCTCGTAAACAAAAATTAGTTATGGATAGGGATTATGTTATTGAGTCCTTGCCAGTCAGTGGCCAAACGCTAACCTATAAACAGATAGAAAATAGCTTTACTCAGCCTAATGGCAAGGTTTCTATCAAGATGCTTGAATGGGCAATCGATATCACCCAACAGAGCACTGGAGATCTACTGGAGCTTTATTGTGGTAACGGTAACTTCTCTATTGCGCTAGCGCAAAACTTCAATCGCGTATTAGCCACCGAGCTTGCTAAGCCATCTGTAGACTCGGCGCAATACAACATTGAAGCTAATAACATCGACAACTTACAGATCATTCGTATGTCTGCCGAGGATTTTACCGATGCGCTAGCGAAAAAACGTAGTTTTAGACGCTTAGAAGGTGTCGATTTAGATAGCTACAACTGCAATACCATCTTTGTCGACCCACCGCGTGCGGGCCTCGATGACAACACCTTGGCTATGGTTCAAGGTTATGAACGCATTATCTATATTTCGTGTAATCCTAATACCTTAATGGACAACTTAAGCGTATTAGATAAAACACATAAAATTACCCGCTTCGCCCTGTTCGACCAATTCCCATATACCGATCATATGGAATCAGGTGTGTTATTAGAAAAACGCTAAACAGCGACTCTTTAAATCACAAAAGGGCCTTATGGCCCTTTTTGCGTAAAAATCTCACTAGAATCCAACACTGAATCAACGATTTTCCATTTTTTGCTGTAACGACTCAGCGCCTTTAGCCACCATACGCAACTGGATCACTAACCTGTCAGCCAATATCTTTCGATCAACACGTTTCATATCTAAGGCAGCTGCCCCAGCATTGAACACGAGTGTCACTAAAGCTTCCGCCTGCGCCCTGGCTAATTCTGGCGTTCTCTTTGCCGTTGCCTCAGTATAATGGGCCAATTCTGAGATAAAATGCTCAATCTCACGCGCAACCGCAGCGCGAAATGGCGCAGAAGTACCCGAGCGTTCATGGAGTAAAATCCGAAATACGTTTGGATTTGATTCCAGTACTTCCATAAAAGTATCAACTGAAATACGAATAACGCTACCGCCAGCCTCGGCTCGTTGACGACCTTTACGCATCATCTGCCGGAGGGTTAAACCACCTTCATCAACCATAGTCAGACCTAACTCATTCATATCTTTAAAATGACGATAGAAAGAAGTAGGCGCAATTTTGGCTTCCCTTGCAACTTCTCGCAAACTCAGACTCGAAAAACTCCGCTCTGCGCTCAATTGATTAAATGCAGCATCGACTAACGCCCGACGAGTTTTTTCTTTTTGTTGTGCTCTGATGCCCATCATGATGAATCCACTAGATAAAGATAATCCCACGATAATACATTCTTTAGCAGAAAAACGCAGCCCACCTTGACCTAGGTAATGAAGCAGGTTAAATTTGCGTACAAGTGTACGCTCAATTTTTTTTGCTGTTGGATATTATAATGAACAAACCTCCCCTCATCTGGACCAATATTTTACTATTTGCCATCACCTTTCTCGGTGCTGTCATTTTAGTTCCTTGGTACGGCATTACCTATGGTTACGGAATCGCGGAATGGCTGGCCTTTATCGGCTTAGCTTTTGCTAGTGGCTTGTCGATCACCGCTGGATATCACAGATTATGGTCTCACCGAGCCTATAAAGCACATTGGTCGATGCGATTCCTGTTTGCATTGGGCGGCGCCCTTGCATTGCAAAACAGTGCATTACATTGGTCATCAGATCATCGTATTCATCATAAGCATGTGGATGACAATGACAAAGATCCCTATTCAGC
Source organism: Shewanella mesophila (assembly GCF_019457515.1). NCBI lineage: Bacteria > Pseudomonadati > Pseudomonadota > Gammaproteobacteria > Alteromonadales > Shewanellaceae > Shewanella > Shewanella mesophila. The sequence goes on along the minus strand of NZ_CP080421.1, from coordinate 124,321 downwards.
GAACATGGGTTTCTGGTATAGCCATATTGGCTGGATGCTCAGGGAGTATCAGTCGCAGCGTTATAACGATTATAAAAACGTTCGCGACCTACAAAATGAAAAAATTGTGATGTGGCAACATAAATACTACCTTCCCTTACTGCTGATAATGAATATCGGCTTGCCCGCCTTACTTGGCTGGTTAAACGGCGATGTGTGGGCAATGTTACTCATGGCGGGATTGCTTAGGTTAGTAGTGGTACATCACTGCACCTTCTTTATTAATTCATTAGCTCATATCTGGGGTAAGCAGCCCTATACTGACAAGAATACGGCTCGAGATAATGGCATTCTCGCGGTGTTTACCTATGGCGAGGGCTATCATAACTTCCACCACATCTTTGAAAATGACTATCGAAATGGTATTCACTGGTGGCAGTATGATCCAACAAAATGGCTAATTAATGCAATGGCTTGGACTGGGCTTGCAACACAAAGACGCGTCACCCCTCAGGAACGAATCGAGAGTGCAAAGTTACAGATGCAACTCAAGCGCACCCAACGCAGAATCGAAAAACTCGCGAATAGAGAAGAGGTGCTAGAAAAATTACATGCTGAATATGAGCTGCTAAAGACTCATATTAGCGAGTACTACCAAGCAAAAAAAGAGCTACTCGAAGCAAAACGCAAGCAACTTGTCAGTCAACAGCTGATGGTAAGAGTTGAAGAGCTCAAACAAGATCTGCTCGCACGGAAGAAAAACTGGAAATTACTCACGGCTAATTACGCTTAATTTCAATAGCAATGATCAGCTTCAAATAAAGGTCACTCTAGCGAGTGGCCTTTTTGTTGCTGGCAATGAGCTAAGATATCACTAGCAAAGGGTCACATCGCACACTCGACCGGATTGAAGTGGTCAATAGATGGGTCTATCATTGGCCGTTGTTCATTTCCTTATTAGAGTCTTCGAGTTCATGTCAGAAACAAAAATCAAACTCACTGAATACAGTCATGGTGCAGGTTGCGGCTGTAAGATCTCCCCTAAAGTATTAGGCACCATTCTGGCATCACAGCTACCTCATTTCGACGATCCTAATATATTGGTGGGTAATAGTACTCGTGATGACGCCGCAGTTTACAAGCTAAACGAAGAAACCGGGATCATCAGTACCACCGACTTTTTCATGCCAATCGTTGATGATCCATTTACTTTTGGGCGCATCGCAGCGACCAATGCCATTAGTGATATCTATGCCATGGGTGGAACGCCTATGATGGCGATTGCCATCCTAGGCTGGCCAGTGAATACACTACCAGCCGAAATAGCACAGCAAGTGGTCGACGGTGGTCGCCAAGCCTGTGCCGACGCAGGCATTATGTTAGCCGGTGGACACAGCATTGATGCACCCGAACCCATTTTTGGCCTTGCAGTAACGGGACAGATCCCATTGACTGAGCTTAAGCAAAACAATACAGCCAAGGCTGGCGATAAACTCTATCTCACAAAACCTATAGGTATAGGTATTCTTACTACGGCGCAGAAACAAAAGAAACTCGCCGACGAAGATATCAACATCGCGCCCGATGCCATGTGTGAACTGAATAAACTTGGGCCAGTTATCGCAAAGATCAGTGGCGTGACCGCGATGACAGACGTAACCGGTTTTGGCTTAGCGGGACATCTTATCGAGATGTGTCTGGGGGCAAATCTATCTGCCAAGATAGCTATTGATACTCTGCCCTTATTGCCAAAAGCGAAAGCTTATCTAGAGATGGGGTGCATCCCAGGAGGAACTCATCGCAACTTTGACAGTTACGGCGAACACCTACCGCAAGTAACCGAGGAACAGAAAGCCCTACTGTGTGATCCGCAAACCAGCGGCGGCTTACTTATTTCGGTATCAAGTTCCCATGAAGCCGAAATAATTGCACTACTTAGCGCCAATAATATTGCGCCGATAAGTATTGGCCAATTAGTTGATAACACAGACTCACCTCAACTCCTGGAACTCATTTAATGATATCCAATATTGTTCCTAAGAGTACATATACGCAGCTCTTTCTTAGCGACCACCCCATTATGGATGTTCGCGCGCCGATAGAGTTTGATAAAGGGGCTTTTCCGACCAGTGCTAATCATCCACTCATGCAGGATGAAGAGCGCAAGCTGGTTGGCACCTGTTATAAGCAAAAAGGCCAAGAGGCGGCTATTGCCTTAGGCCACACCTTGGTGGGTGGCAACGTCAAACAACGTCGGATTGATGCTTGGATAGAATATTTCAACGCTAATCCCGATGCTTATCTATATTGCTTTCGCGGCGGACTTCGCTCTCAGCTGACACAGCAATGGCTAAAAGAAGCTGGATTGGATATTCCTTATATCGAAGGTGGATATAAGGCGATGCGCCAGTTTTTAATAGACACTATCGATACCGCTCCCAGCGAGAAGCCCATGCTAATTCTGAGCGGTATTACCGGTAGTGGAAAAACAGATTTTCTGCACAAACGCAGCGAAGCGGTCGATCTCGAAGGTATTGCCCATCACAGAGGCTCAAGCTTTGGTCGGTACCACGATGCGCAACCAACACAGATCAATTTCGAAAATACCCTAGCGGTCGCGCTATTAAAACATCAACACAGCAATGCCAAATCATTGTTACTCGAAGATGAAAGCTATCTCATTGGCCGCTCAGCGCTACCACAAGCTTTTTATAAAGGCATGCAAGCCGCTGATATCGCGATCTTAGAAGAACATAGAGACGCTAGGCTAAACCGTTTACTTGACGAATATGTTCACAAAATGTCTAACGGTTATATCGAACGCCTGGGGGAAGATGCTGGCTTTGTAGCCTTTGCAGAATATTTATCCCAAAGTATCACTGGGATTAAAAAGCGGATTGGTGGTAAGCAGCACGATGAACTACAAGCAATAATTAGTCACGCGCTAGCAGTGCAACAGAGTCGAGGTAATACCGAGGCGCATTTAGAGTGGATAAGTATTCTGCTCAATAAATATTATGATCCTATGTACCTGTATCAAATCGACAAAAAAAGCGACCGCATACTCTTTCGGGGTGATCATAAAGCAATGCATCAATGGCTCGACGAGCGAGCATTGAGATAATAGATTAAAAAGCCAGAGTTAACCTTCTGGCTTTATTAAGACTAGTCTCAACATATCGTGAAAATTAAGCGTTCCCCCGAGCACTATTTTGAGCTCGTCATCATAGCCGCCACCCTATCGCGCAGCAGATGTCGATTAGCATCAGTTCCATTAATTGGATCATCTAACTTTACCGATACTTTTGACCAAAAGCGCTTTGGACGAGTACTAAAGGCGTGGCCATCTTTGTGACTAAAGTAAGAACCCCACAAACCTTTTAGCGCCATAGGGATTACCGTGACGGGATCTCTAGCTAATATCTTATCAATCCCCGGCCTAAATTCCCCCAGTTGCCCATCGGCAGTTAGGCGTCCCTCAGGGAAAATACACACTAGCTCATCATTGGCTAACGCTTGATGGATAGACTCAAATGCTTGATTATAAGTAACTTCAGACTGTCTAGGTGAACAAATTGGAATAACTCCAGCGTGACGAAAAAGGGATTTAAGTAAAGGGATCTCGCTGATTGATTTATCCATGACGAAGCGAATGGGTCTTGAGGACGCCCCCATGATCACTAGTGCATCCACATAACTCACATGATTACACACTATGATACCCGCGCCTTCTCTAGGCAGTTTATCTCTGCCCGTCACAGCAACACGATAGAATAGGTGGCTGAGCAAATAACTAACAAAACGCTGAGTAAATTCGGGGACTTTAGAGTACACATAGAGGGCAACAACTGAGTTAAGTATGGCTAGTAACAAAAATAGCTCAGTAATACTCCAACCAAACCCTTCAAGTAATAGCATCGACAGCAGCGCCGAACAGACCATAAATAGGGCATTAATAATGTTGTTTGCGGCAATCGCCTGGGCACACTCTCCCTTATCAGCCCTAGACTGGATAAATGAGTAAAGCGGGACAATAAATAAGCCGCCACTTACCCCGACCATAAACAGGTCAAACATCACCCGATAGTGTTGCTCATTGCCCACAAAGCTGCCTAGGCTATACACAGCTTGCAGCTGAGCGGTAGGTTGAGGAATAGCCCACAACATATCGATGCCAAACAAAGTTAATCCCGCCACGCCAAAAGGTAGAATCCCTAACTCCACATGACCATATGAAAAACGCTCACAAACAAACGATCCCACAGCAATACCAATAGAGAATAGCGCCAGTAATAGCGAAACAACGGTGGCATCAGAATGTAGGTGTAACTTTGCAAAATTAGGAAATTGGGTCAGATAGGTGGCGCCTAAAAACCAAAACCAGCTAATCGCCAGAATCGCCATCCAGATACTCGGCGTCTGCTTAACCTTGGCGATACTACGCCAAGTTCCAGACAAGGGAGTAAAACGGATTTTGCTGATCTCTCCTTGGGGCGGCAACGCGGGTATTGCCCTGCTAGACAAGTAACCAGATAACGACAACACAAAAACAGTAACGGCAGTAATGACCATGCCGTGCTCGTTGGCAACTAACAAGCCTGCACTTAAGGTTCCGATCAGAATAGATAGGAAAGTCCCCATTTCAACCCAAGCATTTCCTTTCACTAACTCAGTTTGGGCCAAAGCTTGAGGTAACAAAGAATACTTTACCGGACCAAAATAGGCCGATTGGCTGCCCGTTAAAAACAGTAACACCAGCATAGCCATATAGCTTTGAGATAGAATAGCCATAGCAGCACAAGACATGATCACCACTTCTAACTGCTTTAACCTGCGTATTAATTTAGCCTTATCCATGTTATCGGCGACCATACCGGCATGGGCGGAAAATAGAAAAAACGGTAAAATGAACACTCCTGCCGCAAGGTTTACAAACAGGTTAACACTAATAGGCAACTCTCCTATCTGGGCATAGGTCACCATTAACAGCAGCACATTTTTATAGATGTTGTCATTTAGCGCCCCTAAGCACTGGGTCACAAAATAGGGCAAAAATCGTTTAGTTAGCAGCATATCAAATCCTTTTGGTATCCCATTGCAGTTAAATGTGAATCAACATGACAGTGGAGCAAATCGTCGAGTGTAGTGTCTTCGATAAACAGTTTATCGTCTAACGCCAAACAGGTGAGCCCATGTATTCCAGCCCAAATCACCCGGCTATGTTTTTGCAATTCTTGCTGTTCATGATGATTGAACAGTGATGCAAGTCGCCATTCTACGAGTCCAAATAACTCCTTAATCAACTTATTGTGAAGAGGTGGCAAGTGGTCATCAAGCATCTTTAATTCAAACACCAAATTAAAACGATGAGGATGCGCTAAAGCAAAACGGCTATATACTCTTGCCATGGCGACTATCGCTTCGGCATTATCTTGCTCATCAACCAATTTCAAACTTTGATGCAACTGCTGTAACGTCAACTCGGACACAGACAACAGCAAGACCTGATAACGACCAAAAATATTGATCAAGGTACTTGGCACATAGCCAATAGCGGTTGCGACCTTACGTAAACTTAAACTGCTCAATTGATCTTGCTCTAAATGATCGACCACTGCAGTGATAGCCATCTCCCTTATTTCTTCATGAGTATGCTCTTTTCTTCTAGCCATCTCATATCCTCAACTCCCTCAATGGTGATGACAAAATAGCAGCAACCAAAATAAAAAACAACGTTCATAATTGTTTTTTATTAAAAGCTGTCAGGGAGGATACAGACTTAAGCTAAAGCAACTCATTAATATGCGACTAGCGGAAAGTACCGTGGACGTCTATTGTCCTGTGCACGGCAATAAATAAAGGTTATTACCGCGCAAGAGCAAGCGACATCAGTATGCGGCATTCACCAGCACCGAAATAATCCTCCTCGACGCTTTGCTCAATAAAGCCTAAGGAGAGATACAGATGCCGTGCAGGGTTGGTTGGCGCAACAGTGAGCTTAACTTCCGTCACATGCTTAGGCAGATCAGTAAGCGCATCGGAAATGAGTCGTCTACCAACTCCTTGCCCCTGAGCAAGACTATCGACCGCAACAGACAATATCCAAACACACTGAGTTTGCTCACTTGGCGCGATGAGAATATAGCCTAAGAGATTATCTTGTTTATCCAGCGCAACTTGTAGCCCTTTAGGCCAACAATCAAAGCTCTGGCGAAAGAAAAAATCGGGATAACAATGATCGCCAAAAAGGGATTGCTCAAGTTGATATATTGAGGTTAGTTCACTCTTTTGTGCTGGGCGAACAGCGAAAGAGAACAGGTTATTCACTGACTAATAGCTCATCCCAAGGCAGATGCGTAGAACCCACGACGATAAAGTTTGGATTCTCTAAGGTTTCCCGCTCGTTGTAACTTAAGGGCTGCAACTCAAGATCCATCACCTGACCACCGGCTTCCTCGATAATAATTTGCGCGGCACCGGTATCCCACTCACCCGTTGGTCCAATACGGACATAACAATCGGCGCGCCCTTCTGCCACTAAGCAGCTTTTCAATGCAGCGCCGCCTAATACAACCAGCTCACAATGTCTTGATTGATTAAATAACTTCAACACCGAATGTGGATCCTGACGACGGCTAACAGCCAATCGCAGTGAAGGTGTGTCGGCGTTAGTTAGCTGACGACTAGAGATACGCAGCTCACCTTTACCAGATCGCTTGTAAGCCCCCAATCCAGCAATTGCATAATAGATCACTTCAGTCATTGGCACATAGACTATGCCCATAATCGGCCGATTATGTTCAACGAGGGCAATAATCACCGAAAAGTCACCGCTACCCGCGATAAATTCACCAGTACCATCCAAGGGATCGACTAACCAGTAACGCTTCCATTGGGCGCGCTCCGAAAGTGGAATTTCAGCATCTTCCTCAGATAAAACGGGGATGTCGGGAGTTAATCGATTAAGCGCAGAAGTAATGATCTCATGAGCCGCCAGATCGGCGGATGTCACAGGGGTATTATCGGCTTTAATTTCCTTATCAAAACTACCTTTTAGGTAAATATCTTTTATCGCTAGCCCCGCCTCAACAGCGATGGCGATCACCTGTTCAACATAATCTTCTGGCTTCATCACAACTCCAACAGCCTAAACAGGCAATGCATATATAACAATTCGAATTAACTACTTTAGTTTTAGATGTTTCTGAGCCAAAAACAAGGCGCTTACGCTTCTTGATTCAGAAAAATCTTCCAGCGATAACAGCTCAAACCACTTACTTAGCGGCCAGCTTACAACCTCTATAGGCTCAGGCTCATCGCCTTCTAGGCGACTCTCATAAAGATCTTCAGCAACATAGATCTGCATCTTGCTAGCAAAATAACCTGGAGCCAAGCTTAACTCCATAAGATGAGTGAGCTTATTCGCCCCATAGCCGATCTCCTCTTGCAACTCTCGATTTGCCGCCTGTGCTGGTGTTTCACCAGGATCGACTAGGCCTTTGGGGAAGCCTAATTCATAGGAGTGAGTACCCGCAGCATATTCACGCCCCAACAATAATTGGTCATCAAGAATAGGGACAACCATAACCGCGCCACGATTATTCCCTTTCATGCGCTCATACTGGCGCTCGACATCATTAGAGAACTTTAGGTGCACTTGTTCAATCTGAAACAGACGGCTCTTTGCAACAACTTCTGCATGTAAAATCTGTGGCTTCTTGTCCGACATGAATGTCCCTGATAAAAATGGCGTTTGCATCACAGTCCAATCTTACTATGATGTGATTAATCCACAACTCTACCGATGGAATTTTTTCACACCGATTATGTTTCCATGGAATAAGATAGATACAGTGCTACTCGATATGGATGGCACATTACTGGACTTGCATTTTGACAATCACTTCTGGCTCAGCCTAGTGCCTCAAACCCTTAGCCATCAAAAAAACTTGCCGATCGATCGCGCAAAAAACCTAGTAGAAGCCGCCTATGACAAAGTCTTTGGTACCTTAGAGTGGTATTGTCTCGACTACTGGGAGCGAGAACTCCAACTCGATATCATCGCCTTGCACCGCAAGGTTGTCGACAGAATCCAAATGCGCCAAGATAGCATGCCATTTCTAACCGCCTTAGGAGAGCAAGGGAAATCGAGAATCCTAGTGACCAATGCCCATCCAAGCAGCCTCGCACTAAAACTTGAACATACTGATTTAGCCGCAGGTCTAGACCATATGCTATCGAGCCATTCAACGGGATACCCTAAGGAAGCTGCCCAATTTTGGGAGACGCTTTTCACACAATATCAACTCGACCCAAGCCGATGCTTATTCATTGACGATAGTGAACCCATCTTACAAGCCGCACAAAAAGCAGGTGTTGGTTATCTGCTTGGGATTGAGAACCCCGATAGCCAAAAGCCACTAAAAATTTTTAACGACTTCCCAGCAATAGCCGACTATCACGATCTACTCGATGATCTTTTAGCCGAAGAATAGGCACTGCGTCTGTATGAATAAAATGAGAAAGCTAATGGTTTTAGGTAAAAATCTGGTTAATACTTGCACTACCACAAATACTGTATATACTAACAGTTACTGTATGGAAAGACAGGATTGATAATGAGACCATTAACACCCAGGCAAGCTGAAATTTTAGAGCTAATTAAGCGTAATATCGCCGACACGGGCATGCCACCGACCCGAGCTGAAATTGCGCGTAGATTAGGCTTTAAAAGCGCTAATGCCGCCGAAGAACATCTGAAAGCACTGGCGAAAAAAGGCTGCATCGAGATTATGCCAGGTACATCTCGCGGGATAAAACTCACCCAAGAAGATGAGCCAGAAGAATTAGGTTTACCATTAATCGGCCAAGTTGCCGCCGGTGAACCCATACTCGCCCAAGAACACGTCGAGCAACACTATCAGGTCGATCCCAACATGTTTAGGCCCAGTGCCGACTTTCTGCTGCGAGTTCGGGGTGACAGCATGAAGAATATTGGCATCTTAGAAGGCGATCTACTTGCTGTGCATAAAGTAGAGCAAGCGAGGAATGGACAGGTTGTCGTCGCTCGAGTTGAAGATGATGTCACGGTTAAGCGTTTCGAAAAGAAAGGCAACACTGTGTACTTACATGCCGAAAATGAAGAGTATTCACCTATTATTGTTGATCTCACCAACCAGAGCCTAAGCATTGAAGGTTTAGCTGTCGGCGTTATTCGCAACGGAGACTGGCAATGAACAATTTAATCGGTAATGCGCCACGTCATCCCGGCCTCTGGGTTGATATGAATAGCCAACTGAAGCCATCGCATCAAAATACCATTTCAACGGTATCAAGCTGTACTCAAGGTAAAAATGAGTTACAAGCTTTAACTCCTCAACTAGCGAGATTAAGCCAGCAAGGACAATGGGTCGTATTGATCAGCCCACCCAATATTGGCTACAAACAGATGCTCGCCGATGCAGGGGTTCGCATGGACCGCATTCTGCTCGTACATACCAAAGATGAAGTTGAAGCGCTTTGGGCAATGGAAAAAGCACTCACAAGTGGTACATCCAGTGCGGTAATTAGTTGGACGCAATCACTCGATGAACGCGATAATCGTCGCTTACAGATAGTCGCTAAAAACACTCAAGCCCTAGGTGTTGTTATTGAAGATGCAAATAGTCACTTACCTGTAACAGCCCATATGCACGAGGATCTCGGCTTACAACAAGCTTGTTTATTTAGCTCATTTCATTAATTGATTTACTCTGCCTTTCCGTACTAAAGCCCCGCAAGGGGCTTTTTTGTCGCTGTTTTGTTTAGAAAAATAAAATAAAAGTGATCTTGATCAATATTTGAACACAGATTAAGTTAGTAGTAGATATCAACGATTATTTGTTATATCCGAACAATTTAGATGTCGATGTTATTGATTCAATCAGCAGTGATTTATTGAGCCAATACGTTGAAATTAGCCTGATATATTCAGCCGTAAGTGCAAGCGTGGTCACCACCAGCAATAACAATATTTACACCACCAGCGCACTTTGAAGTCATCGTTGCTTTTTTGGGAACCGAAGAGTTTGCATAGAGCCGAGACATACTGTGTGGCTCTTCTTTGTAGTTGCCTTCGCAATTGACAGAGGAGAAGTCTAGTGAAGCAAGTGTTGTATTGTTTGCTGGCGTTGCTGTTTACGCCCCCCATACTCGCAGCCGATATGCCCCTAAATATGACAGAAGGGGTTACAGAGATTAGTGGAAGAGTGTTTGGTCTCCACATGACCATTCTCTACATCTGTTGTGCCATAGGCATTGTGGTCTTTGGTGTGATGATCTATTCGATCATTAACCATCGACGCTCTAAAGGTGCCGTTGCCGCCAACTTCCATGAAAGCACTAAGGTCGAAATAGCCTGGACCATTGTTCCTTTCGTTATCTTGATCATGATGGCTATTCCAGCAACACAAACCCTGATCGCAATGGAAGATCCCAGCGATGCGGACTTGACCATTAAGGTCACGGGCTCCCAATGGAAATGGCATTATAGCTACTTCGATTATGATATCGAGTACTACAGCCTACTTGCAACGCCAAGAACACAGATAGAAGGCAGTGAAGCCAAAGGCGAGCACTATCTGCTTGAAGTTGATAAACCGCTCGTTCTACCTATTAATAAAAAAGTTCGTTTCTTAATGACTTCAGAGGATGTGATCCATTCATGGTGGGTTCCTGCATTTGCGGTGAAAAAAGATGCCAACCCAGGGTTTATCAACGAAGCCTGGACCCGTATCGATAAACCCGGTACCTACCGAGGGCAATGTGCTGAGCTCTGCGGTAAAGACCACGGCTTTATGCCTATCGTCGTCGAAGTGCTTTCTGAAGCCGATTTTGACAACTGGATACAAGCTCAAAAAGCCCAAGCTAGTCTCGCGGCTGCGCAAGCCGAAGCCTCATTGAGCCAGACTCTTTCTTTGGAAGAGCTAATGACCCAAGGTGAGCAGGTTTACATGGCACGCTGCGCAGCTTGTCACCAACCTAATGGTGCGGGATTATCTGGGGTATTTCCTTCCCTAATTGGTAGCCCCATTATCACAGGACCAGTATCAGATCATATTAGCATAGTGTTGCATGGTAGAGCGGGGACGGCGATGCAGGCATTTGCTAAACAGCTAACGGCAGCTGAAATCGCCGCAGTAGTCACCTTTGAGCGTAATGCTTGGGGTAACGACTCTGGCGATATTATTCAAGCTGCTGATGTCAGTGGCTCCCAACGGGCAAGCTCTGCTGCAGCGACTGATACCACGCCAAAGACGCCTAGCACCTTACCGGAAAACTCACCAACGACAGAAAACATAACGGCTGTAACCGAAGCAACACAAGATTCAAAGGCTACGGTTTTAGATGATCTGACGATGGAAGAATTGATGTCCATGGGCGAGCAAGTTTATCTCAGCAATTGCGTTGCTTGTCACCAAGCAACTGGGACTGGTTTGCCAGGCGCTTTCCCTTCACTTGTCGACAGCGCCGTCGTAAAAGGTCCTGTTTCTGGTCATCTAGATATAGTGCTCAAGGGTAAATCAGGCACAGCTATGCAGGCGTTTGGCGCGCAGCTTACCCCGCAACAACTTGCTGCTGTGGTGACATATGAGCGTAATGCATGGGGTAATAACTCTGGTGATGCGGTTCAGGCTACCGATGTTGATGGTCACGGAAAGTAAGGGATTAAAATGAGCACAATAACACAAGATTTACCAGCCGCTCATGATGGCCATCATCATGGTGCCCCCAAAGGGCTTATGCGCTGGGTTTTAACCACTAACCACAAAGATATTGGCACGCTTTATCTGTGGTTCAGTTTTATTATGTTTCTAACTGGTGGCGCGATGGCCATGGTGATCAGGGCGGAGCTCTTTCAACCTGGATTACAATTAGTTGAGCCAAATTTCTTCAACCAGATGACCACTGTTCATGGTCTAGTTATGGTCTTTGGCGCGGTAATGCCAGCTTTTACAGGGCTTGCTAACTGGTTGATCCCGATGATGATCGGCGCTCCAGACATGGCGCTTCCGCGAATGAACAACTGGAGTTTTTGGATTTTACCCTTCGCCTTTACCATACTGTTAAGCTCGCTGTTTATGGAAGGTGGAGGACCCAATTTCGGTTGGACATTCTATGCCCCACTTTCCACAGCCTATAGCCCAGATAGCACAGCCTTGTTTGTATTCTCGATACACATAATGGGGATCAGTTCGATCATGGGTGCGATTAACGTGATAGTTACTATCGTTAATATGCGTGCACCTGGGATGACATGGATGAAGTTGCCATTGTTTGTATGGACATGGCTTATCACGGCTTTTCTACTCATTGCTGTGATGCCGGTGTTGGCAGGTGTAGTCACCATGGTTCTGACTGATAAGTTCTTCGGCACCAGCTTCTTCGATGCCGCAGGTGGTGGCGATCCAGTGATGTTCCAACACATATTTTGGTTCTTTGGTCATCCCGAAGTGTACATCATGATTCTCCCCTCCTTTGGCATTATCTCGGCGATAGTCCCAGCCTTCAGTCGCAAAAGACTCTTCGGCTACTCTTCAATGGTGTATGCCACAGCGAGTATCGCCATATTGTCGTTCCTTGTGTGGGCGCACCATATGTTCACCACAGGCATGCCAGTGTTTGCAGAGCTGTTCTTTATGTACTGCACCATGTTGATTGCTGTTCCGACAGGGGTGAAGGTGTTTAACTGGGTCGCCACCATGTGGCGAGGCTCGATTAGCTTTGAAACCCCGATGCTCTTTGCCATTGCCTTTATCATACTGTTCACCATTGGCGGCTTTTCTGGGCTGATGCTGGCAATCACTCCGGTAGATTTTCAGTATCACGATACCTATTTTGTGGTTGCACACTTCCATTATGTATTGGTGACGGGGGCCATCTTCTCTATTATGGCCGCCGCCTATTACTGGCTGCCTAAATGGACTGGCAACATGTATGACGAAAAGTTAGGTAAGATCCATTTTTGGTGCTCGGTGATCTCGGTCAATGTGCTGTTCTTCCCTATGCATTTCTTAGGGCTTGCAGGTATGCCGAGACGAATTCCGGACTACGCAATCCAGTTTGCCGATGTAAATCAGATTGTCTCTATCGGTGGATTTGCCTTTGGGTTATCCCAGCTTATCTTCCTCGCCGTAGTGCTTAAATGTATTAAGAGTGGAGAAAAGGCCCCCGCAAAACCTTGGGACGGTGCAGAGGGATTAGAGTGGACAATACCGAGCCCTGCGCCCTATCACTCATTCTCCACTCCTCCGGAGATCAAATAAAATGAGTCAACACCAAGTGAAATCGAACCGAAAACTTATCATGCTGCTGATAGCTGGCTCTATTGGTATGTTCGGCTTTGGTTTTGCCTTGGTGCCACTCTATGACGTGCTGTGTGATCAACTTGGTATTAATGGCAAAACCCAATCTACGGCTGCCGCCTATACTCCAATGACAGTCGATACCTCCCGTATCGTAACCGTAGAGTTTATGGCACATACCCAACATGACATGCCTTGGCAATTTGTTCCTGAAGTTAAGCGTATGCAGATTCACCCTGGTGAGCTCATTCGTACTAACTTTCATGCCAAAAATCTCTCGTTAAGCCAAACAATAGGACAGGCCATCCCCTCGGTATCACCAGGACAAGGGGCGGCCTATTTTCATAAGACTGAGTGTTTTTGCTTTAACCAGCAGGTATTAGCAGCCAATGCAGACGCAGCATTACCTTTGATTTTTTATGTCGATCCCGATCTTCCACAATCGATATCGACACTGACACTTTCCTATACTCTCTACAATATCACCGATAAGGGTTACGTCGGTGCTGTTGAACAAGGAGCAGCAAAATGACAACCAAACATGAACACTATTATGTGCCAGCCCAGAGCGCTTGGCCCATATTAGGCGCTGTCGGTTTATTCCTGATCGCATTCGGAGCTGGTAGCTACGTACAACAGCTCAATACCCCGCAGTCCAGTGGTGGCTATATTCTAACAGCCGGTATTGTGGTGATTATTAGCATGATATTTGGCTGGTTTCGAACCGTAATAAACGAATCTATGTCAGGCTTATATTCGAAACAGATGGATCGATCTTTTCGACAAGGAATGAGTTGGTTTATCTTCTCTGAAGTGATGTTTTTCGCCGCCTTTTTCGGGGCCCTACTCTATGCTCGAACCATTGCGGTCCCTTGGCTAGGCGGCGCATCAAATAATGCCATGACCCACGAAGTATTATGGCCAACCTTCGAGGCTGTGTGGCCCTTAGTCACCACCCCTGATGGGACAAAAACAGAGGCAATGGGATGGAGCGGACTACCACTTTACAATACCATTATCCTGCTTACCTCCTCGGTAACGCTGCATTTTGCCCACGTCAGCCTTGAGAAGGGCAAGCGAACCGCCCTGACTCTGTGGCTCGGCGCGACCATATTGTTGGGTCTAGCGTTCCTGATATTACAAGCAGAAGAGTATATGCACGCCTACCAAGAGATGGGGTTAACACTTTCATCAGGTGTCTACGGCAATACCTTTTTCTTGTTAACGGGTTTTCACGGCATGCACGTCACCTTGGGAACTGTGTTTCTATTTGTCCTATTTCTTAGAGTGTTGAAGGGTCACTTTACTCCAGATAAACATTTTGCCTTTCAGGCGGGTAGTTGGTATTGGCACTTCGTGGATGTCGTATGGTTGTGCCTATTTATTTTTGTTTACGTCCTATAAACCGATAGGCTGGTTTACGTTTTGAAGCTGATTGTTTAACACACGCTAATAAGGCCGAGGATTTGGAGAAATGATCCCAAGTCCTAGCGCCAACAATAGTAACAACACAACTAACACGGAAAAAAGGACTCGTCGCCCCAAATATCGACTCATTGGTGCCTTGTCCTCTCCCTTAACCAAGATGAAGAGTGCTCTCCCAAGATTAAATATGATGAAAAGCAGTAGTAGCACTAAAACTAACTTAAATAACAATATTCCAGTCATGGGGGCTCCTAAGCGGCTTGTCTCTTGGTCGACTATCTTTGTCACCTGTCTTACTGTGCTGGTGTTTAGCATATTGGTCAAGTTAGGTTTTTGGCAACTAAGCAGAGCCGAAGAGAAGCAAGCATGGCAACAAGAATTAAATGAAAGACAAAATGCTGAGCCACTCTCATTCGCGCAACTCATAGGGCTTCCTATTGGTGCCAGATTAACTGGATATCGTTTAAAGGTTGACGTCAGCCCCATAAACACCCAAATCATCCTACTAGACAATCAAGTTTATCAAGGCACCGTCGGGTACTTAGCCTACCAAGCGGTGCAAGTTAAGCAAGGCACTCCCTTATTGCTGGTTGAACTGGGCTTTGTTGCCGGAACAATGGATAGGCGCCAGCTACCTATGGTCGCACCGATCACGTCCACGCAATCGTTACATGGCAAGCTGTATCAGAAATCAACCAACCCACTCAGTGAGCATTTATTAGCGGAGCCAGGAAATCCACTGCGAGTCCAAAACCTTAATCTGACTGAACTTGGGCAACTATTGCAGCAAGAGTTTGCACCTGCGGTGCTGCAACCCGATCGACTACTCGGCAATACGCTCCCTAGACCCTGGCAACCGATTCCGCTCGGAGCACAGAAGCATCAAGGTTACGCATTACAATGGTTTTCTATGGCGGGCGCATTCCTACTGCTAATGCTTTATTTATTGATAATAAAAAAGAAAAAGACAAAAAAGCCCAATTAAGGACACACTCAATTGATCTGTTGCTTAAAGCAATAAGACCTTGTAGGTTAGAATTTAGTCGCTGCGAAATTAAGCAGCTTAAAACAGTAAATTAATCACTTCCTAGCCGTCTCGGGAAGTTGGCATTTTTCGGTGCAGGCATAAGTGATGCCGCAGTTGCCATGCACTAAATGATCAACGAGAGGAGCTAAAATGAACTCCCATAAATCCAAAGGCGCAAAACCACTTTTAATACTGCTACTGGTGTTCGTGTTACCAGTCGTTGCCGCTAAACTTGTGCTGAGTCTTAACCTTTACCATGGTGGAGCCACAAACAAAGGCCAGTTGCTCACCCCTGATACTAGCTACAGCAGTTTAGCGATGGAAAATCCACAACCTAAATCTTGGCAGATGATCTATCTGCTTCCTAGCCAGTGTGATAGCAGCTGCTTAGATCGCCTCTACATCCTTCGCCAAAGTCATATCGCATTAGGACGAGATCAAGATAGGGTCAAAGCAATCGTTCTGTTACAACCTAATAGTGATCTTGAAGCGCTAGAACAATTTCAATTCGATACCGCGAAGACCAGCCAGCAACTAGCTGAGATGATGCTTCATCAAGAGCTGATCATCGTCGACCCACTAGGGTCACTAGTGATGCGCTATGACCAAGTGGACGATAAACAACAACAGATCTTACTCGGAAAAGCCATGGTGGCAGATTTACGTAAAATGCTTAAGCTGTCGAGGGTCGGTTAATGCAGATCTCTCCACTACTTAAACTCACCCTCGTCTTCACCATGTGCGTTATTTTAATGGGCGCTTATACGCGACTCTCTGACGCTGGACTGGGTTGTCCAGATTGGCCAGGCTGTTATGGCATGTTAAAAGTACCCACTCAGACTCATGAGCTCAACCAAGTCCAAATGGCCTTTCCTGAACATACCGTAGAACCCGATAAAGCATGGCTTGAGATGATCCATCGCTATATCGCTGGCACGCTTGGCTTATTGATCGTTTACATCTTGTTTATGAGCTTTAGAACTCAAGATGCGCCCAAAAAACTCCCAAGCGCGATAGCTATACTCATCTTATTTCAAGCAGCACTCGGGATGTGGACTGTCACCATGAAGTTAATGCCAATTGTGGTGATGTCACATCTCATTGGAGGTTTTACTTTAATCTCTCTGCTTTGGATCCTCTATTTGCGTACTAAGCCACTACGAATACCGGGTGGCGATCCAACCGCAAAAAAGCTCGCGCCATTAGCGCTGATAAGCTTAGCAATATTAGTGACGCAGACAATCCTCGGCGGCTGGACATCATCTAACTATGCGGCACTAGCATGTACCGCATTGCCAATATGTGAAGGTGACTGGGTTAATAATCTCAACCCACTGCATGCCTTTAACCCTCTACACAAGACTGAAGGAAGCTACGAGTTTGGCATTTTGGATTACTCTTCCCGTATGACAATTCATGTTGCCCATCGATTCGGTGCCATTGTTACCGCCACCATACTGCTCTGGCTCGCCTACAGGATGTTAACCCTATCGCGATCGTCCCAATTAAAGCGCGCAGCTTGGACGCTGATATCTCTTGTTGTTATTCAGGTCGCTCTCGGCATTAGTAATGTCGTGTTGCATCTACCTCTGGGTATCGCAGTTTCTCACAACGCTGGAGCGGCACTATTGCTGCTCACCATGGTTTTTATCAACTACGCCCTTTGGCGTAAAGCATAAGCGAGGCAAGGCAATGGCAAAACCTCTTACACTAACAAGCCAGCAAGCCAGCAGCTTACATTGGCGTGACTATTTAGAGATGACCAAACCCAAAGTGGTCGCATTAATGTTACTGACGGTATTGGTTGGTATGTGTTTGGCCGTACCAGGAGCGGTGCCGCTGCAACCTCTGGTGGCAGGCCTGGTGGGTATTGGTATGATGGCTGGTGCCGCTGCGGCCTACAACCACTTGATCGATCGCCGAATCGATGGGCTAATGGCCCGCACCTATAACAGACCGCTTCCTAAAGGACGAGTCTCGATCTTCAGGGCGCTAACCTTTGCCACATCAATGGCAATCTTAGGTTTTATGTTGCTATATCTAGCGGTTAACCCCCTTACCGCTTGGTTGACCTTTGCTAGCCTCATTGGTTACGCAGTGATATATACCGCCTACCTTAAAAGAGCGACCCCACAAAATATTGTCGTTGGCGGCCTCGCTGGAGCCATGCCGCCCTTGCTAGGCTGGACATCTATCACTGGCGAATTCCATGGGCATGCCCTACTGCTGGTCATTATAATCTTTGCCTGGACACCTCCCCATTTCTGGGCCTTAGCCATTCACCGCAAAGCAGAATATGCCAAGGTCGATGTCCCTATGCTACCAGTAACCCATGGCATAGAGTTCACTAAGACCTGCATATTGCTTTACACAGTGCTGCTAGCTATAGCCTCACTTTACCCAGTACTGGTTGGCATGTGTGGCCCACTCTATTTAGTTGGTTCAACTCTATTAAGTAGTGGCTTTATCTACAAAGCTTGGGAACTCAAATACCGCGATAAGCCTGGCCTTGCCATGCAAGTATTCCGATTTTCAATTTATCACCTAATGACACTATTTCTAGTGCTGTTAGTCGACCACTACCTCTGGGGTTAATCTAATGAAAATCGCTCTGATCATCGCCGGGATGTTACTATTTGCCGGTTTAGGTAGCTTTGCGGCGATCACCTACCAAGGATCAGAGCCAGAGCTCACGACCAGTTACCTCTATCCACAACAGCGTGAACTAGCGCCTTTTGAGCTAACCGATCAAAATGGTGAGATTTTTAATAATGATCGTTTAAAGGGGAGATGGAGCTTAGTCTTTATCGGCTACACTTCCTGCCCCGATGTTTGCCCAACCACCATGGCTAAGCTGACTGCAGCCTACCAAAAGCTCGCGCCCACCATAAATATGCAAGTGGTTTTTATTTCAGTGGACCCAGCTCGAGATACTCAAGCTAAGCTTTTAGATTACATTAACTTTTTCAACTCAGACTTTGTCGCTGCAACAGGCTCCCATGCCTCACTGTTGCCATTAACTCGCCAATTAGGTTTCGTTTATGCCATGGTGGGAGAGGGCCAAAACTATCAGGTCGATCACAGTGCTTCTATGGTACTTATCTCACCTGAGGGCAAGCGCTACGCCACCATCAAACCTCAGGCCAGCGAGATTGGCAAACTGCCGCAAATTACGACGGCTAACCTGATCGCAGATATCGCAGAGTTAGACGAACACTATCGGTGATTAACCTGAACTCGGGTTAAGAGATGGAATAACGCCACGTTTATTGTCCCGAGTTCAGCTTGATTACTCTTGTATCCAAGTGCCGTCATTTTTAGGCCTTACCCAAGCTTGGGAAAACCAATAGTAGCGACCAGTTGCCTTACTAGGCGCAGTGCAATTGTAACGAGACCGACCTGGAGGTAAGTCCAGCGCTGCACGCACGCTAAACTGACTCTCACTGATCCACAAGGGTTTTACCGCTCCCTGTCCTTGTACAAAACACATTAACTGATGCGGATAGATATCACTCATATCCAAAGTAACTTTCATCTCTGGACGCCAATTCCCCACAGCCAACTGAGTATTAGCAGGCTCGATGGCCAATACAGGCATATTGAGACTGTATAGCTTGGCTTGCAAACTCGATAGTTCGGCATAGACCCCAGCGACAGGAAAGCGCGGCAACGCAGTAAGGGAAGAGTATTTCCCTGCGGCCCCAGATTGCTGACCAAAACCGATAAAACCATGGCTTTCAAGTAAGGCCTCTAACTGTGAATTGTACTCACCATAGGGATAGGCTAGCATTTTTAGATTCTGCCCCGTCTTAGCCACAATTTTGGCCTCGGTTGAGAGCAAATTATCTTCGATGCGCTTTAACCACACCTTCTCGGTTTCATTAGGATTATGACGAATTAGATGTTCATGCCCCCAACTATGATTAGCTAACTCTACGCCCTCATCGCTCAAACGATTAAGCGTATCCCAGCTCATAACGTCTCGATATTTCCGCTCAATCGGCTCAACGGCAATAAAAATGGCATAAGGGAAACCATATTCCTTTAAAATAGGGTGCGCGTTATCGGCAATGTTTTGGTAGCCGTCATCAAAAGTGATGGCTACCGTCTTATCTGCAAACTCTACCCCTTGCTTAATACCGTTAACGATTTCAGAAAGCGGCTTAACCTTAAATCCATTATCACTCAGGTAAGCCATCTGTTGTCGAAACTGTGTTGGAGTCACGCTGGTAACGCTTGGTGTATCTTCAGATACATGATGATATTGTAAAATCACCACGGCATGAGCAGAGATGCTCATCAAGAACATCAGCGTAAGTAAAACGCTTCTTAACATAAAAAATAACCTCTGAGAGTCTATGTCAGCACTTAATTTACTGTTGGATAAACAGAAAAACAGGCAACTATTAGCGCTTGCTTTACCGATGATTTTATCAAACATTACGGTGCCACTTTTAGGCTTAGTGGATACCGCTGTGATTGGGCACTTGAGTAACGCCTATTATTTAGGAGGCGTTGCTGTCGGGTCAACGATCATCACGCTGATTTTATGGGTGTTAGGATTCTTACGCATGTCGACGACCGGTCTCGTCGCTCAGGCCTATGGCGCTAAAGATCTCCAGAGTCAGTATCGACTATTACTGCAATCGGCCAGTCTAGCGCTGATCCTCGGATTCTGCGCAATTGTGTTTCAATCCCCAATAATGAGTTTGGCCACAGCATTGTCGGATGCGAGTTCTGAAGTACTGCATTACAGCCGAGTCTATTTTGAAGTTAGGATCTGGTCTACACCATTTGCGCTTCTTAACCTCGCTCTACTCGGCTGGCTATTAGGTCGGCAGCAACCTAAAGCCGCGATGTGGCAATTAATCGCGGCCAATATGACCAATATTATCCTAGACCTACTATTCGTGATCGGTTTTGAGTGGGGAGTTAAAGGAGCTGCGTTGGCATCGGTGATCGCCGATATTATTGGCTTTATTGTAGCGGCAAGCATGGTCTATCGAGAATTAGTTAAACAAGGAGGTTTTGACTTTATCGAACTGTGTCGTCAGCTCACCTTAACTAGCTACAAAAAACTGCTTGGTTTAAATCGTGATATTTTCATTAGAAGCCTGTGCTTACAACTGACCTTCGCCTTTATGACATTTGAAGGAGCAAGCTTAGGCGACACTACGGTTGCCGCCAATGCCGTGTTGCTTAATTTATTGCTGCTCATCTCCTATGCGTTAGATGGTATCGCCTACTATGCAGAGGCGGAGGTTGGACGGGCGTTTGGCCAAAATAATCGTCATCGCATGACGGAGTCCGTCACCTTAGCAACGCTATGGTCGGCGATATCCGCCACGCTGTTTATGCTATTTTTTGCACTCTTTGGGAACCAGATCATTAGCGTGCTCACCAGCCTTGAAACGGTACAACAAGTTGCAGAGCAGTACCTTATTTGGGTGATATTTATGCCGCTACTGGCATTTGGTTCATACCTATTCGATGGGGTTTATATTGGTGCCGCGGAGGGAAAAATCATGCGTAACAGCATGATTCTCTCGACCTTCGGCGTGTTTTTCCCCGTCTGGATACTACTACAGTCGTCAGGGAATCACGCCCTTTGGGCGGCGATGAGTCTGTTTATGGTCGCGCGAAGTCTAACCTTGGCATGTCATTTTCATTACCGACTAAAGGTAAAACTAAGTTAGTTGCAAACAAAACGGGATGACCTAAGTCATCCCGTTTTCATACTGATTGGTATTAGTCATTTATCAGAGTTACTGATATGAGTGGTCGCCATGTTCATGATCGGTCACATCTCGCACACCGCTCAGCTCACCAGGGAACATATCAAGAAGCTGCTTCTCAATACCATCTTTAAGCGTTACATCGACCATAGAGCAACCGTTACAACCACCGCCGAACTGCAGAACGGCAACGCCTTCGGCATCGATCTCAACCAACATGATGTTACCACCGTGACTGGCTAGCTGTGGGTTGATTTCAGATTGAATCACATATTCGATACGCTCTTTCAAAGGCGCATCGTTATCGACTTTACGCATTTTTGCGTTTGGCGCCTTCAAAGTAAGCTGCGAACCGAGCTGATCGGTCACAAAATCGATGGTTGCATCTTCCAAGAAAGGAGCGCTTTTTTCATCGACCATGGCATGAAAACCATTAAACTCAAGCTCAATATCATCGGCTTCAACGGCATCTGGTGGACAGTAAGATACACCGCACTCAGCAGAAGGCGTACCTGGGCTGATAACAAAAACGCGAATATGAGTTCCTTCAGGCTGATCAGCGAGTAGCTTTACAAAATGTGCCTGAGCTGCATCGGAAATGGTGATCATTAAGACATGCTCCGTCAGGTTAAACCCGAGTGTTTTAGTAAGAATTAGCACTATGATACTCTGACTGCGATAAGCTTTGTAGCCCCTATGACGATTACTCGTCAAATTTTGCTTAAAAAGTAGAGCACAAACCCATTAAATAATATGGTAACTAGGTTAGCGAACTGTTAATTTAACCTTTATATACAATAATTAAATAGAAATATCATGCTGCGATTGTGTATTTTACTACTGACCATCACCTCTTTTTCTTACTGCTTTGCATCAAATAACCCAAGCGTGGTCGGTGTCTCGCCAGCAAGTGCGTCACCATTAGCTATCGAATCTCCCCAGCAGTTTTTAGGCTATCCTCTTGGCACATGGCATCTACGCCACGATCAAATTAACTTCTACCTCAAGCAATTGGCGCAGCAAAGCCCAAGAGTGAGTCTTGAAGCAACGGGAGTGAGCCATGAAGCAAGGCAACAGCTAACAGCGGTGATCACCTCTCCCAAGAACCAAGCTAATTTGAGTCAAATACTCGCTGATCGTGCTCAAGTCAAAGCGGGGACTAAGCAAACGGGGCCGCTGATCATTTGGTTGGCTTATTCGATACATGGCGATGAAGCAAGTGGCGCTCACGCCGCATTAGCAGTCAGCTATCAACTCAGCACGAGTCAAGAAAGCTGGATACAAGAGCTGCTCGATAATGCGGTCGTACTCATCACCCCAACGCAAAACCCCGATGGCTTTGACCGCTTTTCAACTTGGACCAACAACTACACGGGCAAGATTAAGGTTAGCGACCCTAACCACAACGAACATAAACAAAATTGGCCATCGGGTCGTCGTAATCACTATTTTGCCGATCTCAACCGCGACTGGTTATTCCTAAGGCATCCGGAGTCTCAAGGACGTATCGCGCTATTTCACAAGTGGAACCCTCATTACGTTGGCGACTTCCACGAAATGGGACACAACAAGAGCTATTTTTTCCAACCTGGCGTACCGAGTCGCACTCACCCACTCACCCCGAATGAAAACCAACTACTGACCAATAAACTCGCTAGCTACCACGCCGAGGCACTCGATGCCCGCAAGCAGGCCTATTTCAGCAAGCAGATGTTCGATGACTTTTACTATGGTAAAGGTTCTAGCTACCCAGATATCAATGGCTCTGTGGGCATTCTGTTTGAACAGGCAAGTGTTCGTGGCCAAATTCAAGATTCAGATAACGGCAGGCTTATTTTTGCAGACGCTATCGCCAACCAAGTGGCTACCTCCTATTCAAGCCTAAGAGGCGCTTTTGCACTGCAAAAAGAGTTAAAAGAGTATCAAACTCGATTTTACCAACGAAAAGATAAACATCAACCATCAGGGCGAGAGGCTGGCTTTTTGGTTAGTGCTAGTGGTGATCCCGCTCGTCGGGATGATCTCGCAAACCTATTGCAACAACACCAAATTATCTACTTTTATCTCAATGACAATATCAAGCAGGGCAAACATAGATACGAGCAGCGGGATAGCCTGTTTATTCCTATTAATCAACCACAAAAAAGCCTGTTGTTGGCAATGTTCGATCAGCGCACCGAATTTGAAGATGCCACCTTCTACGATGTTTCGACATGGAACTTAGCCTATTCCTACAATCTACAGCTGGCTCAAGATGTTAGCCTGAATGTAGATGACTTACTTACAACGCCGCCCGCCTTTACATCACCAAGGATTGAAGCCAATAGTGTGGCGCTGCTAATTGACTGGCGTCAGCAAAATGCGACTCCCATGTTGCAAAAGTTATTAACGGCTGGTGTTACGGTAAAATTCGCCGCGAGTCCATTTAGTATCAATACGGGCAAACAGGTTACTCAATTTGCATCAGGCACTTTGCAGATCCCATTAGGTAAGCAAGAGCTGCCGTCCCAAGAGCTAACCACCCTTGTCTCTTCACTCGCCAATAGTTATCAGGTCACCTTCTATAATGTCTCTAGCAGCCTATCGACAAGCGGAATCGATCTGGGAAGCGACGACTTCCACAAGATTGCACCAATAAAGCCACTGATCCTTACCGGAGATGGAACCTCTGCATCAGAGGTCGGAGAGCTATGGTATTTCATGGATAACCGTGTCGGCGTGGCATTGACGCAAGTGGATACTTCCCGTTTGCCTAGCTTAGAGTTAGCGGGATACAGCCATCTTTTTCTTGCCAATGGCAGCTATAGAAGCCTTGAAGATAAAACGGTAAGGAAACTGGGGCAGTTCGTTAATGATGGCGGAATTATCGTCGCCCAAAAAGGTGCCCTTGAATGGCTAAGTAGAGGCAACTTACTGAAGAGTGATGTTAGAAATGCCCGCCACTTCAGCCAACTCTTCCCTACTGAAGGGTTATCTTTTGCAGACAAGAGTAAGTTAAATGCTAGGCAGGCTATTGGTGGCGCAGTTGTCGCACTAGATATCGATCCGACTCACCCTGTGACTTTTGGCATTGAAACATCCCAGCTTCCAGTGCTGAAGAATAAAGCAATAGGGTTACTTAAAACCACCACCCCCTTTATCACTGCAGCAACTTATGCCGATGAGCCGCTGCTCGATGGCTATCTTGCAAAGGAATACCAACGCAGTCTAAACCAAACCCCAGCCATTGTTGTTGAGCGTCACGGCAAAGGAGCAATCGTGGCCTTAACCGATAACCTACTCTTTAGAAACATTTGGCTTGGCTCAGATAAAATTTACAGCAATAGCCTCTATTTTATTCCAGCCTTGCATTAATCACGTCATTACTCTTAATAGATTAAGGATTAAATAAAGCCAAAACGGCAGCGAATACCAATCGATCTTAACTGCCGTTTTTTATGCTTCAAGCTAGCTAAGCGATAAAGCTTAAATATCCCTGCAAAATGATGGCATTAACGATATCAATAAAGAAAGCCCCGACGATGGGAACAACCATAAACGCCTGTGGCGATGGGCCGGTTCTCGATACCAATGCCCCCATATTCATCACAGCTGTCGGTGTTGCGCCCATACCGAAGCCGCAATGACCACCAGCCATAACAGCAGCGTCGTAATTAGCCCCCATCAATCTAAAGGTAACAAAATATGCAAACAAACCTAACACCACAGTTTGCACCAATAAGATGATCAACAAAGGTACCGCTAAGTCGAAAATTTCCCACAACTTGAGATTCATCAACGCCATAGCCAAAAATAGCGACAGGGATACCGTACCCAAGACATCGACACTCTCACTGTTGATCTTATAGCCACGTGAAAGCTCGGTGATGTTAGTGATCATCACGCCAAAAAACAACGCATAAACGAAGTCTGGCATCTTTAACCAGCCGATATCAAAATAGGCAATGAGAGCGCCAAACCATTTGGCTCCAGCGACACAAAGCAGCAGGATAAACATCACCTCGAGAATGCTCTTGGCTGTCACCCGATCTTCTTCAAGTTGATCATAAGTCACCAGATCTGGGTGATCTTTATGATGATTACCACCAACACCATAGGAGGAAACAAGAGCATTTTTGTTAATCAACCTTTGAGCGACAGGGCCACCAATAATCCCCCCCATGACCAAACCAAAGGTCGCGGCGGCCATGGCAAGCTCAAGAGTATTGATCCCGTAATCTTCGGAAAATGTTTGCGCCCACGCCGCACCAGTGCCATGACCACCCGATAGTGTTATCGAACCTGCAATTAGCCCCATCAAAGGCTGTAAGCCTAATGCCGTAGCGATACTGACCCCAACCGCATTTTGAATCACTATGTAAAGGGAGGCGATTCCTAAAAACAAAAAGACCTTACTGCCTCCTTTCATCAAGAGTTTATAGCTCGCGGCTAACCCGACCGTGGCGAAGAACATCAACATTAAGGTATTTTGCATCGACAAGGTGAACTCTAATGAGATCTGGTTAAAGTGCAACAGGGTGATCACTGAGGCGATAATCAAGCCGCCCACTATGGGTTCAGGGATATTATATTTCTTGAAAGCGGCCACATGGCGATTGACCGTATGGCCAATAAATAGGACTAAAATCGCGACTAAGAAAGACTCAAGCTCTCCGATGGCATATACAGTATTCATGAAACTCCTCTATTGGTCATATCACTAACAACTAGAATCAATCTATAGTGATTAGCCCATTCACGCCTGCTCAATTGACACTAAGCCCACGTCTTAAAACAGTCACATTTGATCTCATCAAAGGCAAATTAACATTTGAGTTAAAAACCATGAATCAACCCGCTCACATACAGTTTAAATCTGCGTTAGCCGGCCTGACGATGAAAAGATTAAAGTCACTATTTAGGTAAATGAAAAAATTGAAATTGGGTGTGGCTAAGATTTCAGTGGAGAAAGCTCTTCAACTGAATGCTGAGTTTCTATCGCTAAACGTTCCCGCTCGGCTTTAGAAATATACTTGGGCTTACCCGTGTGATGAAGCTTAGCATTAGCTTTCTTGGCCTTTGCTTTAAGCGTTTGATTAATTTTTTTCTTTCTGTTCATCGCGGCAGTATACCCCAAAAGCCCTGGTTTGTGTGCCAACACTAGCCTGCCCGTACAACTTTTAACCTGTAACTGTTGACGATCCAAGTGCATTAGCAACTCCATTAACGACAGTTGAGGTAATTACTTATTAAGTAATAATGACTTAAATATTGCCCACAAAAAAGCACAGCTTCGGCTGTGCTTTTTTTCTATCTTATCAGGCTATGACTTAGTCACAACCCACAGTGCGTGAAGTAAGCCTGGCACAAAGAATAACAGACATAAGATGATGTTGATCAGCAAGTCTTTACCCACACCACTCTTCAAAAATACGGCGACTGGCGGCAGTAGTATCGCAATAATCACTAATAACAGTTTATTGGTATCCATTTAAGCTCATTCCTTCTTGATTATTTTCGCTTTGGCCATTCTAATTTCTCAGGCTTAGACCATGTTTGCAACTGGTTTTTTACCGCTTCATCGACAAAAAACGCTCCTGACGATGGCATACAGCAAAACTCGAATAGATGACCATCTAACTCAAACTGCAACCCATAGGCATGCAGATAGCCACGGTCAGCTTCTTCCCCCCCATAAAGGGTATCGCCTAAAATGGGCACGCCAATACTGGCTAATGCCACTCTTAGCTGATGGGTCTTGCCACTTAATGGCTTTAACAGGTATAGCCTCAGACCATCGGCAACCGATTGAGAAAAAAACTGCGTTATGGCTGGATTCTCGGTACTACGCAGCAGTTTATACATACTACGACGTGACTTGGCCATGTCACCAATGATAGATCCCTGCTTCTTCTTAGGCTTGCCTTTAGCAAGTGCAAGGTAATATTTCTGCACCTGATGAGCAGCAAACTTAGCGGTAAAGCTCGCAGCCGCTTCACTGCTCTTAGCAAACAGCAATAACCCAGAGGTCATGGTATCGAGTCGGTGAACAGAATATAGCTTTATGCCAAGATCGAGTTCCAATTGCGCCATCACCCCGGCGGTGCCGTCTTGGCTATGAAAATGAACCTTGGCAGACTTGTTGATCACCAAGAAGTCGGTTTCATCGGCGATAATTTGATACATGATGACCTACGATATTTAAGAAAAGGTAATGGTAACCAGCAAACCTGGCTGATTATCATCTAAAGTAATAGTGGCATTATGACGTTGTAAAATCGCTTTCACTAGCGACAATCCCAAGCCTGTACCTTTATTGTGGCGGCTCGGATCGAGTCGCACTAAACGATCGAAGACCTTATCTGTTGCATCGCTCGGAATTCCGGGACCATTATCGATGATCTGCACCCTTGGTCCTTGCTGCACAATCTTAACACTCGCACCCTCGCCCGAATATTTAATCGCATTGTCGACCAAATTAAACAGTGCTTGGAACAGCAGATATTTATCCCCCATCACAGTGTAATCATCCTCGGTCACCAGTGATAAGGTTTGGCCATTAAGTTCCGCCATGGCATCTGCCATCTCATACAGATCGCTGCACATCGCCTGCAAACTTAACGGTTGTAACTCTAATGTTTGCTGCCCCTCTTCGATGCGAGTAAGCGATAACATGGCATCGAAAGTGGCTAAACAATCATCTAGCTCTTCGGTTAAGATCGCGCAGGCCTCATCAAGATCGCCAGCAGACTTGGTCGGCAGTTGCTCAATACCAATGCGCAGGTGTGACAGGGGCGTTCGAAGATCGTGCGCAATATTATCCGTAGCTCCTCGCACCGCATTCAGGTTGTTTTCTAAGGTGTCCAACACGCCATTAAATTTAACCGCCAGCATATCGAACTCATCTTGACGCCAACTGATAGGCAAACGAGTTGAATACTCACCCCGCTCAATGCGACGACTCAAGCGATTGTATTGCACTAGGCGACGCAGAATAGCCTTCGAAAAGAGATAGCCCAGCGCCAGTGTCAGCACAATAGTTAACATTAATGCAGTGATCGCGGCATTAACAAAACGCTCGATAAGCGTCGCCAGCTGGTCGGTTCGAGTCGCAATAAGCACAGGTCCATAGCGGGTGATTGCTAAGCCTCCGGTGAGTATATGCAGCTTATCTGGACCTCCAGTTAAAATCGGAAAATCTCTAGTATCGGGCAAGATAGGCATATCATCTGGCATCAAGCTTAAGGCGCCAACAAGGTCAAGGGAGCTGCGCCAAGCGACCAATGCGGTTTTAGGATCGGCATTACGAATTTGAGTGGCAAAACTACGTCTGTCTAAAGTTAGCGCCATCTGCTGATAACGCGTTTTCTCGGCCACCAAGTGCTGAATAGTCTGAAGTTCCTGTTCATTAATTAACTGCCGGTACATACCAAACAGCAAGGTACCGATAATCAAAGTCACCAGAGCAGAAAATATTATCGTAATGCGCCACGCACTACTTTGGTAAGGCTTAATGCCCTTTACGGAGGCGATAACCTGCCCCTCGAACAGTTTCGATGAGCTCACCATAGCCTAGCTCTTCGAACTTTCGACGCAACTTGGCAATATGAACGTCGATAACATTGGTGCGTGGATCGAAGTGGTAGTCCCAGACAGCTTCGAAAAGTAAGGTTCGACTGATCACCTGATTCGGATGTTCCATCAAATACTTAAGCAGCTGAAACTCTTTCGGTTGCAGCATTATTTCACTTCCTTCCAAGGTGACTTTTCGCGTTAGCAACTCCATCACTAAATTACCAACGGTTAACTCGGTATGCGCGGGTTGTGAATTACCCCGCTGCATCAATTTTTCGGCACGTACTAATAGCTCTGAAAACGCAAAAGGCTTGGTCATGTAGTCATCACCACCAGCGCGAAGCCCTTTGACACGTTCGTCTACATGACTGAGCGCAGATAAGATCAGCACAGGAGTCTGATTGCCTGTTGCCCGAATAGCGGCCAATACCTTGAGGCCATCGAGCTGGGGCAACATTCGATCTAAAATAATCAGGTCATATTGCATGCTTGTGGCTAACAGCAATCCTTGATGACCATCACTAGCAGTTTCGATATTGTGTCCCTGTTCTATAAATCCTTTGACCACATAGTCAATCGTGGTTTTATCATCTTCTACCAGCAATATTTTCATCAATTTAGGTCCCACTTAAGCAGAGGTAAAGGTCGTTGCTGTTCGATGTCGAAGGCAAGCTTACGCTTACCATTTTCATCAATCAGCTTTAATTCGAGGTAGCTAATGCCGAGATCATGGTCGAGTTGAGCCTCGAGAATATGAGCCGTGCTATCTCCCATCGCTTGCTTAATTAATTGGGAGAATGTCAGCCCCATCTCTAGCACGAGTTTGGTCGCCTTGAGTTCATCGCGGTCATCGGCTTCAAGCGCTTCTACTTTTTGACGGATTAAACGACCATCTTTAGCCCAGAACTCAAACTCAGTTGCGGTATCTTGCTTGGTATCTATGATACTGATCTCATATATCAGCTCCCCATTTTCCACATCGATATCGAACTCTGAAATAACACCTGGATAGTCTTTCTCTGCTTTAGCAATCAACATCTGTGGGGTCAGATTTTGGCTATCTGATAGCAACTCTAGCACCGCAGGATTGGCGCAGACCACGCTTGGAATACTCGACAGCAGCACCAAACTGATTAACCAACGAGCCATAGCTCCTCCATTAAATTCTTCAATAACCGTATCTTAACCGCAGCTGTTGTGACCTTGCTAGCCTTTATCGCCAAGCAGTTCCATTTCATCTATTTCAATCTCGATGCCATGCCATTCATCGTCTATTTCTCCCCTTAAGGTGACAGAGGTATTACTGTTAACCTCAATATCACGCCAAAGGGCATTATCTATCTCAACTTCGACCTCGCTACTGCCATCACGAAATAGATACTTCTCATCTCCCAAGCTCTTAATTAAATGGCCTGTCAACTCAACTGGCGTATCATCTTTAGCTTTCAACGCATCGGCAGCGCTATTGACGGGCTTTTGTGCTCCAGGGCCATTGTAGGCAGCAAAGGCTGGCAGGGTTAAGACACAAGATAAGATCAAGGTTCCAGTTAGTTTTTTGGGCATAGCCATCGTCATCCTCTCCACAATATGTAAACTCATTTTAGAGCTAGCTCAATGCAGGGGAGATGGAAGTAAGATTAACGATTGATCATTTAACCACTAAACGCTTTATTTCGATTCCAAAATATGAATTAACTCCGATTTCAATGCGACCTCAGTCTCGACACCGGGAGCCAAAGCGAGTTTTTGCGCCAAATGCAGTGGGACTTCGGCATTAAGATGATGCTTTACCCCCTTGATGCTGCCTACTATACGCATGGTTTCACCCATCGCGAGGACGGATTCAACTGTGATCACTAGCTTATTAAAACTGCGACATAGTCTACCTTTGGTGATGGAGTTAAACCGAATACCCTGATTAGGGATCACCCATCGCACCTTGGTCCCCACCTCTAAGCTTTCAAAATAGGTACTTGCGATTAGATGCTCACCAAACTTTAACCAAGTGATCTGCCGCTCCTGCTCTTGCGCTACAACATGGGCATCAAACATATTACGCAGCCCCATCTGCTTAGCAACAGCTTCATTGCGCGGTCGAGTAAGCACCTCTCTAGGCGTCCCCTGTTGCAGCATAATCCCTTGGCTAATGAGGATCATTCTATCGGCTAGCAATAACGCCTCATTGAGATCATGAGTCACCATGATGACAGGAATAGATAACTGTTCTTTCAGTCTCGCAAGCTCAAGATATAAACGCTCTCGAGTTTCACGATCAACCGCAGAAAAAGGCTCGTCGAGTAGCAAGACTGACGGTTCTCTAGCTAAGGCTCTAGCAAGTGCGACCCTTTGCCGCTGGCCACCAGATAAGTTAGCGGGTAGCCTATCGGGTAAGCCATCTAAATTGACTCGCTCGAGCCAATCTTTAGCTCGTCGAACCCGAGCAGATTTAGGGATATGGTCAAGCGCCGCTACAACATTATCTAGCGCACTCATATTAGGAAACAGGCCGAAATGCTGCGGTACATAACCCAAATGACGCTGCTGGGGCGTAAGATATTGGGCATGCTGGCTACTAAACCAATGGCGTTCGCCGTAACGGATCTCACCAGATTCAGGCTTATTCAGCCCTGCAATCATCCTTAGCAGCGTCGATTTTCCCCCACCAGATGGTCCCACCACGGCTAACAGCTCACCGGCACGGCAAGTAAACTCGGCATCGAGCACTATCTCTTTGGTCTGATTAACCTTGCAGTAGAGATCAGCGACGTCTTGAGACATTTAGGCCCCCTAAACGACGAGATAAACTGGTGGTTAATGCTAAGGCAGTTATCGCAAACAGGAGTAACACCAACGACATCTGTCCAGCACTGGCAAAATCAAACGCCTGTACACTATCGTATATAGAGATCGCTATTGTCTTGGTTTCTCCGGCGATATTTCCGCCCATCATCAAAACAACGCCAAACTCGCCTAACACATGAGAGAAACAGAGCACCAAAGCGGTAAGAACGCCAGGCCACACCATAGGTAGCTCTATTTTTGTCAGGGCTTTTATTGGGCTCATACCACAGCAAGCTGCAGCATCGCGGACCTCTTCGGGCACGGCTTCGAAAGCGCGTTGGATCGGCTGAATCGCGAAGGGAATATTAACCAATACGGAAGCCACCACTAAACCAGAGAAATGAAAGACTAACTGTTGGCCTAAAAGCCGCTCAAGCAGCTGCCCTAACCAAGACTGGCTCCCCAGCCCCACCAGCAAGTAGTAACCAATGACCGTAGGCGGCAAAACCAAAGGCACCATGATCAAGGCTTCTATCCAAGATTTGCCACGAAACTGACGATATGCGAGGAAACGCCCCACCCAGATAGCAAAGGGGATCAAAATCAATACCGTCACCGCACTCAGCTTGACCGATAACCCTAGCGCTTGCCAATCCATCGACTATTGCTCGGCCAGCGTTTGGTTTGGTAATCCAAAGCCAAACTCACTAAACACCGCACGAGACCGCTGTTGTTGAAGATAATCAAAAAACAGCTTTGCGGTATCGCCCGCCTTCTCTGTTAGCACCATACGTTGATACATAGGTGAATGTAACTCGCTTGGCAGCGCCACATAATGACCTGCCGCTTTAAACTGTGGTGCCATTGCTAAAGATAAGGCCACAATTCCCCCCTCAGTTGAACCGCTAAGGGCAAACTGCGCCGCTTGCGATACATTCTCGCCATAGATGAGATAAGGATGGACTTGCTGCCATAAGCCGATCTGCTGTAACAACTCCCGAGCACGTTCGCCATAGGGGGCATGATCTGGATTGGCAATAGCAAAGCGATTTAACTCGCCCTTCTCCAATAAGGATTTCAAACCATTAAGTTGAGGGTCTAGCGATAACGAGGAAAATTTCGGCGCGGTCAACGCTAAACGGCCAATGGCATATAATTCACCATCGGTCGTAGTCACCCCCAGCTTATGCAACTGATAAATATACTTATCATCGGCTGACAGAAACAGTTCGAAAGGTGCGCCATGACGAATTTGGGCAACGAGATTACCCGATGAGCCATAAGAGATACGCACCTGCTTGCCTGTATCTTGGGTAAAATTGGTCGCAATTTTATCTAACGCAAATTTGATATTCGCCGCAGCGGCAATCGAAGGAACTTCGGCTGCAAAACTAGAGAACGAACCGATCAACATCAAGCTCGCTGCCGCAAGGCATCTTAATAAATCCATCTTTTTGCTATCTCCAACCCCCAGCAACCACCCATGACCTAGGCGAGCAATCGCCTATTTCTGCCACATTTGAGCCGCTTGCTCATCGGCATCTTTGGCTTCAACCCAATTTTTACCTTGATCACCCGCCTCTAGTTTCCAAAAAGGCGCCTTGGTCTTTAAAAAGTCGATTAAGAACTCACATGCTGCAAACGCCGCCTTACGATGAGCGCTGGTGACGCCGATAAAGACTATCTGTTCACCCAGAGTCATGGTGCCAACACGATGAATAATCGTCACCTTGTTGAGCGGCCAACGCTCGCGAGCTTCCACGGCAATTTGATTCAGCACAGCTTCAGTCATACCTGGGTAGTGTTCAAGCGTTAAGTCGGTGACCGCGCTGCCATCATTAAAGTCACGCACTTTACCGACAAAGGTCACCACGGCACCATCACCCTTGTCATCGGCAATCTGGGCATACTCATCTGGCACACTAAAATCTTGAGTTTGAACGAGCACTCTGTCTAAAACATTACTCATCTTAGCCTCCAGTCACTGGAGGGAAGAATGCGACTTCATCACCGTCTTCAACTGGAGTATCCCAGCTACTTATGGTCTGGTTAACGGCGACCAATAATTTATCAGACGCTAATACCTTGCCCCATTTATCATCTTTTGCCGCTAACTGTGCACGTAAATCTTCGGCCGTTTTATTCGAATCTGACGCTTCAATCTTTAGCGCGCTTTCACCCAACAACTCACGAACTTGAGCAAAAAAAAGTACATTTATCATTTATCTACACCTTAAACACGATTGGCATTTATACTTTGAAGTGACCCGATTTTCCGCCACGCTTTTCAAGTAAACGAGTCTGCGAAATCACCATATCTTTCTGTACCGCTTTACACATATCGTAAATCGTCAACGCGGCAACGGATGCGGCGGTTAGCGCCTCCATCTCGACACCAGTTTTTCCCGATAACTTACATAGGCTGGTAATGCGAACACGATTATGTGCAGGTTGAGCCTCAAGATCGACTTCGACTTTGGTCAACATCAAAGGATGACACAGAGGAATAAGATCTGAGGTTTTCTTGGCGGCTTGAATGCCAGCAATACGGGCGGTGGCAAATACGTCACCCTTATGATGGCTGCCACTCATGATCATCTCGAGCGTCGATGGCGCCATTTCGATAAAGGCCTCGGCGCGAGCTTCTCGCTCAGTAACAGCCTTTTCGGTGACATCGACCATATGGGCGTTACCATCGGCATTTATGTGGGTGAATTCATTATTCATCAATTGCTACCTTTTTTACGTGCATCACAAAGTTGCAAGGTCTATGTGTTGCGTCGAGTTGTTCTTTGATTATCTTGTTCCAACCGGTGCGGCAAGCACCTGTCGAGCCTGGCAAACAAAAGATCGCGGTTTTATTTGCAAATCCACCCAGCGCCCGGGACTGAACCGTTGAGGTACCCAGCTCGGTATAAGTGACATGACGAAACAGTTCGCCAAAGCCTTCTATCTCACGATCAAACAGCGGTCTGACCGCTTCGGGAGTATTGTCGCGCTCGGTAAATCCTGTGCCACCAGTGGTGATAATCACCTGTACATCGTCGGTGGCGATCCATTGCGATAACACTGAGCGGATCTGATATTTGTCATCTTTTATCAATTTCCGATCAATCAACTTATGCCCAGTTTCAACCAAGGCATCGACTAGAAACTGCCCAGATGTATCTCGACTGAGATCACGCGTGTCAGATAGTGTAAGTACAGCGATGTTTAAGGCTTTAAATTTTGAATTAGTACAATGACCCATAACGTCTCTCTTCGCCTAACAGTGAATTATCAGGAAAATCATGCCAAATAAAGGATGTAAGCATGAGTAGGCTAAATATATCCATGACCTAAAACATTATTCTTGAGTTAGGTCATAGAAAACTATTAACCACCAATAGATGCTAAATGTTGAGTGACACCTGTAATACCATCATGGAGAAAATGGGTTTGCTTTTTGGTTTGTAGCTGCCCATGAAGTCTCTCGATCAACTCATCTCGCTGAGAGCGCTGCTGTAATAGGTCTCTCAGATCAACGCCATGCTCGGTAAATAGACACAAGTGCAACTTCCCCTTAGCCGATACCCTAAGACGGTTACAGCTGGCGCAGAAGTTCTTCTCATAGGGCATGATCAAACCAATACGACCTTTGAAATCACTATGACTAAAGTTTTGTGCCGGGCCATCGTCGACGGCTGACTGATCTAATTGCCAACCATCTTCAAGTAACTGGTTTTTAATATCGGCACCAGCCAAATGATGGGCCTGAAAATAATCACGACCTAACCCTGTTTCCATCAGCTCAATAAAGCGCAGATCGATTGGCGTATGCTTGATCCAATGCAAAAAGCGCGGCAGGTCTTTATCGTTAAGTCCTTTGAGCAACACGGCATTGATTTTAACGCGCTCGAAGCCAGCATTTAACGCTGCATCGACACCACGCATCACATCGTCAAATTTGTTCTCACCAGTGATTTGATAAAACATGCGCGGATCAAGGCTATCCACCGAAACATTGATTCGTCTTAAGCCAGCGTCGTACCACTCTTTGGCATGCTTTTCTAGGCGATAACCATTAGTCGTGGTAGCAATAGTTGAGATTTTGTCATTATCGGCAACGATACGAATGATATCGCTAAAATCTTTACGCAGAGTTGGCTCGCCGCCTGTGATACGAATTTTTTGAGTACCGACTTCGGCAAAGGCGCCCACAAGGTTTTCAATCTCATTAAGATCTAAAAACTTAGGTTTACCATCGGGGCGATAGCCATCGGGAAGGCAATAAGTGCATTTGAAGTTACAGACGTCTGTAACTGACATCCGCAGGTAATGAAACCGTCTACCAAAATTGTCTTGTAGTTGAGACATGATCACCTTTCCAAGTAAGGGGAGGTGAGTCAATTTCTTTTCTCACCCCGGTGGCGTTATTGCCACGGCTGACTGCCCGTATCTTTTGACGTAGGACTGAAAGCTCGGAGAACCGTCGTTTATCAATTATAGGCTTAATTCAATCGCAGATAATACCTTTAACGAATCATTATTTGCCCAAGATCAATTCGCCGTTAAGATTATGTGACACCCCTCACGCTGATTAATCCTATCAATTAGTCTATCTTAACTGCTTAAACTCTGTGCCATGCTCCAATTTTAAGGTAAGGTGTTTAAAAGAATAAAACACCCGTTTCAATCGGGGGATAAGCAATAATAGAGGTGAAGTGATGGAACGCGAATCGATGGAGTTTGATGTCGTTATCGTTGGGGCTGGTCCTGCAGGCTTAGCTACCGCATGTCGACTAATGCAGATTTCTCAAGACAGTGGACAAGAGTTGTCCGTTTGTGTTGTTGAAAAAGGATCGGAAGTGGGCGCACATATTTTATCTGGCGCGGTATTCGAACCCAAAGTACTCGACGAGTTATTCAGCGACTGGAAAGAGACTGGTGCACCGTTACACACAGCCGTGACTCATGACGAGCTATTTATGCTCAGCTCGGATTCCGCCTCTCGTGCAATGCCAAATGCCTTCATCCCTAAGACCATGCACAACGATGGTAACTATATTATCAGTGTCGGCAATCTCGCCCGCTGGTTGGCCGAGCGAGCCGAAGCACTAGGTGTCGAAATTTTCCCAGGCTTCCCCGCTAGCGATCTGCTGTTTAATGACGACAATAGTGTAAAAGGGATCATCATTGGTGACATGGGCATTGGAGCCGATGGCCAAGCTAAAGACAGTTTTGAGCCAGGCATGGAACTTCATGCTAAATACACAGTATTTAGTGAAGGTTGTCGTGGCCACCTTGGTAAGCAACTCATCGAGAAATACCATCTCGACAATGGGAAAACCCCGCAACATTACGGACTCGGCTTTAAAGAGATTTGGAAAGTTCCTGCCGATCAGCACCAGCAAGGAAAGGTGGTTCATACTGGTGGTTGGCCGCTGACCGATGGTGCTTCTGGCGGAGGCTTCCTCTATCATTTAGAAGATCACCAAGTTGCAGTCGGCCTGATCATCGACCTCAATTATCAAAATCCACATTTAAGCCCGTTTGATGAGTTCCAACGCTACAAGACTCACCCTGTCATTAGCCAATATTTAACAGGTGGTGAACGCATCAGCTATGGCGCTAGAGCAATCACTAAAGGCGGCCTAAATTCGTTACCTAAAATGAGTTTTCCTGGTGGCCTGATCATAGGCTGCGATGCAGGGACACTCAACTTTGCCAAGATCAAGGGCACCCATACTGCGATGAAGAGCGGTATGATTGCGGCGGAAACCATCTGTCACGCACTACACGCCGGTGTCGAAGGTGGCAAAGATCTCGACTGTTACCAAGAAAAGTTCGACCAAAGCTGGCTAGCGCAAGAGCTTTACACCTCACGTAACTTTGGCCCAGCAATGCATAAGTTTGGCGCTTATTTGGGCGGTGCCTTTAACTATATTGACCAAAACTGGTTCGGCGGTAAGTTCCCCATCACTCTGCGTGATGAAAAGCAAGATTACGCCCAAATGGCAGAGATCAGTGCCTATAACAAAATTGACTATCCTAAACCTGATGGCAAGCTTAGCTTCGACAAGCTGTCATCGGTTTATCTGTCGAATACTTATCATGAAGAAGATCAACAGTGCCATCTTCGCCTCAAGGATGCCAGTATTCCGCTTACGGTTAACCTGGTAAAATTCGATGAGCCGGCACAGCGCTACTGCCCTGCCGGAGTCTATGAAATCGTTGAAGAAGCGGGTGAGAAGAAATTTATGATCAACGGGCAAAACTGCATCCACTGCAAGACCTGCGATATCAAAGATCCTAGCCAAAATATCACTTGGGTTACACCTGAAGGTGGTGGAGGCCCGAACTACCCTAATATGTAACTAACTAGTTTAGTTAAAACAAAAAACGCGCCTAATTCGGGCGCGTTTTAGCTTGCGCTTATAAACATAAGTCCTCATAATTGCTCACTATACCTACAAGCGTTATCTAAAAACGCACAGTTTGAAAAATCCTACCCAAAATCATTAAACGGTTGAGCGTGTTGAATAAATAGCGACTAACCTTAGATTTAACCAATCAAACTACCGAATGACTATTCGAATATTGTAGATGTGAGTGAACACAATGAAGCTTAATATGCTAACGATCAAACAAAAAATCTTATTAACGGTAACCGTTGCGGTGCTGCTCTCAACTGTACTGGTAGGCGTACTCAGTCAACGCAGTGCTAAAGAGATTGTCGAACAACGAATGCTGACCTCTGAGTTCCCCAACACTTTGCACGCTATCCGAAATAAAGTAGAGATGGATATCTCTGTGTTAATGAACGCAGCAGAGCAATTGGCCAACAGTAGAATGCTTAAACAGTGGCTAGTCGATGGACGTCCAGAAAAAAGTGAGTCATTGGTCATCGACCAACTCAAAGGACTGCAGAAGCAATATAAGCTTGCACAGGCATCCTATGCCGATCGGGAAACCGCGGCCTATTACACCCAAGATGGTTTCTTGCGAGTCTTGACGCCAGATCAAGATGGCTGGTTCTTCAGTTATCGCGATAGCGGCCAAGAGCGTATGCTGAACGTCTTTACCGAAGCCAACGGCGAAGTAAAACTGTTTATCAACTATCAACAACCCAATGATAGAGGCTTAGTCGGCCTAGCAAAATCCCTCGATGATATGGTGCACCTATTAGGCTCATTCAAAATCGAAGATAGTGGATTTGTCTATCTTGTCGATGCGAAAGGACAAGTAAAACTGCATCAAAATACCAGTCAAATTGGCCAAGCCAGCTTAGCTTCACTCTATCCAGAAGCGAATACCAGCTCACTGCTATCTCGCAGCGATTTTAGCCTAGCCAGAACCGAAGTTGATGGTAAGTCGATGTTAGTTGCCAGTAGCTATATTCCCTCAATGGACTGGTATCTAGTCGCAGAGGTTCCAGAAAGCGAGGTGTTCTCCTTACTTGAAGAGTCTGCCTATAAAATCTTACTTTCGACCTTAGTTATTGCCGTTGTATTCATTGGTCTCTCTACGTTTGTCGCCAGCTCAGTGAGTAAACCCATCGCAAAAGTAGCTGATATGCTACAAGATATCGGCCAAGGTGAAGGTGATCTTCGCCAGCGCTTGCCCGTCGAAGGCAATGATGAACTCACACAGCTTGCCAAAGGCTTTAATAGCTTCATAGAGAAGATCCAGCGCTCTATTATTGAAGTAACCGATACCAGCGTGCAATTGAGTCAAGCAGCTAAAGATGTTGCCGAACAAGCGCAACAGACTTTAGATGACAGCCAACTGCAAAAAGATCAAACCATGATGGTGGTGACAGCGATAAATGAGATGGGAGCCACGGTACATGAGATTGCAGGTAATGCCGCCCAAGCTGCCGATAACGCAAAAGAAGCAGACAACGAATCTAATGCCGGCCAAGTTGTCGTCACTCGTGCTCGTGACACCATCAATCAGCT
Organism: Shewanella mesophila; assembly: GCF_019457515.1. Taxonomy (NCBI): domain Bacteria; kingdom Pseudomonadati; phylum Pseudomonadota; class Gammaproteobacteria; order Alteromonadales; family Shewanellaceae; genus Shewanella; species Shewanella mesophila. Next base: position 84,537 of record NZ_CP080421.1, on the reverse strand, counting down.
ATCAAAAGATGTTGAGCAGGTTGGCAATGTTATCGAATCTCTTGCGACTCACACCACCTCTATTGGCAGTATTTTGGATGTGATCAGGGCCGTTTCCGATCAAACCAACTTGTTAGCACTTAACGCGGCAATTGAGGCCGCTCGTGCTGGAGAAGCTGGCAGAGGGTTTGCAGTCGTCGCCGAAGAGGTACGTAATCTAGCCTCTCGTACTGCAGACTCCACCGATGAAGTACAGAAGATGATCGATAATCTGCAAGCCGAAGCAGCCAGAGCGGTGCAGGCCATGACTCAGAGTAAGAGTCGTAGCCAAGAGGGTGTAGAAGCTGTAGATGAGGCGAGCCATTCACTCAGCGAAATTACCCAACAAATTGGGGCAATTAGCGACATGAATATTCAGGTGGCCGCGGCGACGGAAGAGCAATCTACCGTTGTTGAAGATATCAATCGTAACGTCACAGAGATCAGCGAAATCACTCAGAGAACCACTGAGACTTCACAAGCTGTGGCGCAGGCCAGTCAGTCATTAAATCAATTAGCACTTCGATTAGATGCCTTGGTTGCAGGTTTTAAAGTGTAATTAACTAAGATTAAAACTAAGACTAAAACAAAGCCCGCTTAACGCGGGCTTTGTTATCTCTATCTACCAATCAAGAGCACTCAAACGATAAACTCAATTAATATCAGTCTGGCTTAAAAAACTTTATCGACAGAGGATATTGATAACTAATCCCCTCGCTCGCCTTCATGGCGGCAATAATCGTCACCACAATATCAAAGATGGCCAGAAAACCCAGTAAGAGAAAACCGATACCGACAAACATTAAGATCATGCTTATCACAGCATAGATCATGACGCTAATCTTAAAATTTAAACAGTTGCGCCCACATTGATCGACAAAAGCAATCTCTTCTCGCTTCATCAACCATACAATCAGAGGCCCTAAAATAGATCCGAATGGAATGATATAACCTGAAAAGCTGGCAAGATGTACCGCCACGCCCATGTTCTTATCATCTCTCGATAATTCCTCGTACTCAGTCACGAATAGCGCTCCTTGATTATTCATCTAATGTTTAACAATACTGGCTTATCCAGCTTTTCTCTCAGCGATTAACACCAAATAGGCGTATCTGCCAAGGCTCTATTTTTTTACTCTGCAAACGTCGCTGCAAACTCGTCATCCAAGATTGAGCCAAGCCTTCACAACTAACAAGGCGGTCATAACCAGTAGCATCAAACTCCGTTGCAAAGTAGATCTCCATCGCTTGACGCACACTGATATCGCTGTGGCGTTCGACCAGAGAAATGCCATCGCTTAAGTTAATCACTCCTGGAGTTAAAATGCGATAAAACCACCCACATAAACCACTGGTCTGCATCGCCAACGCAAACTCGGAATGACCAAACTGATGATTAAGCTTAAAACAGGGTGAGCGGGGTTGAGTCACCTGCACAATAACCTCGCCAATCGCAACAACATCACCGATATTAACCATGGTTTCATCGAGACCAACAGTACTGATATTCTCACCCATAGCAGGGGCATCTTTAAAGCCGCTCATCATATCCCAGCGGCGATATTGACCGTAATGTTCACGAGGAAAATGGTGTAACACACGATCGACACCACCATGATGCTTAGGATCCGACTGAGCATCGCCTTCGACGCTTGAATAACCCACTAGCAACTGCTGGCGCGATTGTTTAGCGTCGATCATACTGCTTGCGCCATCAAACTGCTTTGGCTCATCACCAGCATACAAGCCAGATATTCTCTCTATCATTGGTTTTATCATAAAGCATCCTATGCCACTATTTTACCTATGGTCTAGCCGACTTAAGCCATTCTTCGCCACTGTCATCTCGGTCTCATTTACAAAAAAGTAGAGGGCCACATTCCAATATGCAGGTATAGAAGATAATGATTTTATAGCGATTAATCCATCAATTCTTAATAGGGCTTGTTGATCATGCGAGCTTACTTTTTATTCTAACTCGATGATTCTAGTGCCAGGTTAGAGGTGACGGAGTCGGTTTCCCTTGAGAATACCTTCAACGACAAAACCTGCACCCCACAATGCTCCTCACCATTGAGTTTAATTGGCATAAAAAAAGCCCCTAGAATATAGGGGCGAGAACAGAAAAACACTCAATGTTAGAAAGAAGCTACAAATAACAAGGTCAGGGAATTACTTGCGACCCATATGAACACTTTAATCAAACCACGTGACACTATGATGACAATATCACCATCCTTAAACAGATAGATATTGCTTTAGCCATTTGCCAGGAATAGAGCTTTGAGTGGCAACCGCAAAAGCGGCCCAACGTGCCCCCTCCTCCATCGCCTCAATGACACTCTCACCTAGCATTAAGCCATGGATCAGCCCAGCGGCATACGCATCGCCAGCCCCTGTGGTATCAACCACGTCAGCGGGCTGCGCAGCAACTATCGCCTCACTATCGGCTTGATAAAGCACTGCCCCAGATTCACCATCTGTGATGATAAAGCCGCGCAAGCTTTCACCTGCGATGGTTAACCCATACTCCCAAGGCGATAGATCACTACGACCTGTCATATCAGCTTTTGACGCAATTAAATAGTGACAAGGTCTAGGTCGATTGTCTTTCGCTAATTGAGCCAATACTAAACAGTCATTTAGTGCCGTCTTAGCCCAGCTAACGGCCCCTTCTGCAGAGGAATTAATATAGAGCGCATCCCACTGAGACCATTTAGGTGGCGCCGCTAATTCAAATATGGGACGCTCTGGACGAATAATGGTGCGCTCGCCATCAGGAGTCATTACCAACAGCATCTCACAAGTATTTTGTTCATAGCGCTGTATTAGGCGGCAATCGATCCCCATAGTGCTGGCTTCAGCAAGCAGCCAGTCACCAATCTTATCTCGCCCAACTTGGCTGACTAATCCCACATCATGCCCCGCCCACACGAGTCCAATACCTGTATTGGCTCCACCGCCTCCGAGCCGCAGCCCACCATCTTGATAATGGAAACGTCCACCCATCTCTAAGGGTTTATTGAGCCTTAGGATGCGATCACAGTTGAGGTTGGCAACCAGAAGAATATTGGCCATGCATGCTCCATTTCACGCCGAGAGAGGAGAAGAAACAACGCCGAAAACCCTAGCTTCAGCGTTTGAGTCTCATCTTGATAGGCTTGTCGAAACCCTTTATACCAAGGGGCAATCGCCAGCTCAACTAATTACGACTGCAGGATATACATGCCTTCACTTGCTGGGCGACTGTAGTCAAAGCCAAATTTTAGATAAAGCTCAGGAACATCAGCCATTAAGGTGATATAAGCTCCCTCAGGTGCCTCTGAGTTTAAATAGTCCATTATCGACTGCATAATGGCTCGTCCCAGTCCTTGCCCCTGAAAATCGGGGGCGACCGCCACATCTACCACCTCAAAATTAAGTGCTCCATCCCCCACTACTCGCCCCATAGCAATGGCGCGATCATCGTGACAAATATGCACACCATACAGACTACGAGGCAAGCCTTTCTCGGCGGCAGCTCTCGGTCTGGGTGTCAGCCCGGTGATCTGGCGTAAACGCACAAAATCATCAACACCGACGACTCTTCTTATCAGGGTAAAATCACCCAATACCTCTGTCACCTTGCTCCTCCTGCAATAATTCATCTCTTAGCGATACACCTATGCATTAATCTGCTTGGTAATAACGCCCTGTCGGCGGCGCGGCAAATAAGGACATAGCCGCCTGCATATCGGCAACGGGAAAGCCGGCGACTGAGGCTTGGTGATCCGCTTGAGAAGCCCAACGCTCAATCACCACAAAGGCTTGTGAGTCATCGCTCTGACGCAGCACCTCATAAGCGAGGCAACCTGAAGATCCCTTAATATAATCAGTCAGGGACAGTAAAAATTGATGCAAGGCATCTCCTTGCCCTACAGCAGCCTGAAACTCTCCAATTCGTACAAGCATATTCACTCCAAAATCCTTATTGATGAAACATAAACCTACTCTAAAACCTTGTCGATTTATACACTCTCCAATCTAAAAATATGATGGAGTGATGTTAGCTCCTTTTTGTAAGCCATCTCTCATAGCCATGTCAGCCAATTGCACTAAATGACAACCACCCTCAATAAAATATTACCTAAGCCACTGTTTAACAGACACTTTAAAAGCGGTAATCCGTTAGTGCTATTCAATATTTGCATCGCCATTGACAGTTCACACTTACAAAAATTGATATCATCAACTTAATAAGACAGAGATTTAGGTTATTGAATGGACTCGATAATTAACTTTGAAGAGTTCATGGATAGACAGCTGACTCCAGAGCAGAAACTAGCACGCTACCGAGCCTGCCTGTTTGAGTTTGAACAACTCAATTACGAAGACGCTTTTATCCAACAAGTAAAACGAGATGTGAAGCAGTTAGAAACCCTAATCTCCACTAAACCTAAACGTCACCACCTCTTCTAGAGGTTAAATTTCATCGACGAGTTGTCCTAAAAACAGCTTCATCAGTTCAAGTCGTTTCAATGCCTCGGCTTTTGCCGATGTCGTTTGCATCAATTCTGGTAGCGTCAGTAGTTTTTGATAAAAATGATCCAGCGTATAAGAGTGATCATCTGGAGCGCGCAGTTCACAGAAGGGATCATCTTGGCAGTAAAGTGGTCGATTAAGACTGATACCCACTTGTAGACAGCGAGCGATGCCGATAGCGCCAAGTGCATCTAACCTATCGGCATCTTGGACAATTTTAGCTTCGATAGTTTGCGGCTCAACTTTGGCACTGAAACTGTGGGCGGCTATCGCATGGTGGATCTGCTCAAAATACCTTTGGGGATAACGAATCGCGGCTAAATATTCGATCGCCTTATCCGCGGCTAAACGCGAACTTTGGGTGTGTTGAAGATGATTCTTAGGTAATGAGAGGCAGTCATGCAACCAAGCCGCGGGTAACACAACGTCGAGACAAGCCTGCTCTTGAGCACACAGCGCCTTAGCCGACTTGACTACCCTGCGGATATGGAGCAGATCGTGGGCTGGATCGGTTTGCATCTCTTTCACAAGATACTCGGAAAATAACATCTCAAACGCGTCCAAAGCAGACTCCCAAAATAGAAAAGGCTGACCTATAGTCAACCTTTTAGCATCTACATCGCAAGTCGTTTACCTAACCTGACCTAGGGTTATCTACATATCACAAGGTTTCAATGGCTTACGAAGCTGCGCCCGAACATTATCCATTCCCGAGTAGAACTCTTTCATCATTAACAATCCCATCATCTTACCGTTGTCAGTGACGATCAAATTATCAGGGTCGGTCGGATCATTCTTAATCGCGCCAATCGCTTTCATTGACGTCATCTCTTTAAACAGTGCAAAGTCGAGATTAACACCAAAGGTTTCACGGAAATATTTACGTGATAGACGACCAGAGAACATACCCAATAAGAAGCGATACTGCATCACATCTTTCTTACTGTAATTCTTCTGCTGCTCTACGCCCATACGGCCAGCGGCAATGTTTTCCTGATATTTACGCAGTGAAAAATTGTTCACGTACAGGGTGTCATTCAAGAAACTAAAGGAACCCGAACCGACGCCTAGGTACTCATCATAATCGATAACATACTCATCGAAGCCTTCATTGTTGGCCTTACCAAATGCCCAAGCCGATAATTGATTATATTGACCCGTCAGGCTATTAAGGATTTGAGTGTACTGACGCGTCATATCCCCCTGAGGTGCAGCAAGCTTGGCTTTGACACTCTTACGGGTTTGATGGGTGATCATCAAAGGATAGGTCGTGATCTGACGAGGGTCTAACCGTGAGGCCATATCCAAATCGTGCTGAATCACCTCATCGGTTTGACCTCTAAAGCCGAAGATCAAATCGACATTGATGATGGGAAATAGCTCTTTCGCCGCCATGATCTTGTCGAAGGTTTGCTGACCAGAACCGAATTTTTCTAAGCGGTCTGTCATCGCTAAAATGTCGTCATTAAAGCTCTGTACCCCGATAGACATACGATCAACTAAACCTTCAAGCAACTTAAATCCTGGACTATCGAGATGCTGTGGATCTGACTCACACGACACCTCTTTAATGCTAGGAAAGAGTTTTTTAGCATGTTCTATGGTACGTGCTAGCTCATCTTCTAATACCGTCGTCGTGCCGCCGCCGATATACATGGACTCGAAGTCGTAGCCCAGCGCCTTGACCATCTCCATCTCCTTACGCAGCGAGATGAAATAGGCTCGCGCCTTATCCTCCTTAAAGAGGAAGCGATGGAAAGTACAGAAAGAGCAGAGCGTATGGCAAAAAGGAACATGGGCATACAGCATGTACTTCTTGCCTTCCACAGGCGCTGGCATCATAGATGCCGATTGAGTATCGAGTCGCAAATTCTTATCGACATAATACTGCATCACCCGTTCCATCGAGCTCAGCATCCAGTTGGGGACGGTAATATTGGCTTGATACGGCTTGATCAATACTCCAGAAACCGCTTGAACAATAGACGACATAGTAATTCCTAACTGAACCAGACCTTGAGTTGCAAAGCCATTGAATAAATAAGACTTAAAAGAGATACACATCCTTTTGCGGAACACAAAAGTATCATCTAAAGAAGATATAAAACGTGAACTGGCTTGGAGTTACAACACCTAACATTGGATTAGACGAAGAATTGTTAAGCATGTCATGTTTTAGTAAACATTGAATAAGGGTGATCACCCATCTATGACCGAATACCAGTAACAATATGGCTTCGCAAAGGTTTTGCAAAAATCGACATGTTGCAGCGATGAACTAAATAACGTAAGTTGAATAACTAATAAAAATAAAGATGTAGGCTCAAGCCCTGCTGGCGGAACGCTAGTCTATACAAGGACGTTAATGATGAAATGGAACTTATTGGTTTCGGTGTTGCTCACCGTCTCACTCGCTCTCTTTGGCTATATCAAATACACCGAACTCGCGACCAATACTCTAGCCAACAGCCAACAGGTCATCGCCCTTAGCAAACAGATCGCCGAATCCGGAAGCATCATTCCAGCCAGAACTGTCGCCTACTTCGAGCTTGCCAACTGCCCAGAAGGTTGGCAGCGCTATAACGAGGGGGTTGGTCGCGTTACCTTAGCGGCAAATGATCAAGAAAATGATCTGTCTGTACGCAAGCTCAAGGCTATCGGCGGCGAGGAAAAGCATAAACTCACGCTCGCCGAATTACCCAAACATACCCACGTCTATGACGATTGGTACTACTATGACGCGGGAGACGAGCCGGAATATGCGACTGGCGAAGGCGATGATGTCGGCATGCGACAACACCAAAAGCGCCGCACAGAACCAGAAGGCCACAGCATAGCCCATAACAATATGCCACCTTTCGTAGTCTTACTACAGTGCATTAAGCTGTGATGTTCATCCCACAACAATATATCCAGTCTGCACAGCTATAGCCGGGCACACTCACCCGGACTCTGATTAAAGTAACGCTTAAACTCTCGACTAAACTGTGCAGCACTCTCATAACCCACCTCTATAGCAACCTCTTTTACTTTCAGTTTCTGCTCTTGTAGTAGCTCTCTTGCTTTGTTAAGCCGTATTTTCTTTAAATACTGAATAGGTGAAGAGGCTGTAACCTCTTTAAAACAGCGATGAAAAGCAGAAGGACTCATGTTAACCAAGGAGGCGAGCTGCTCAACCTCGACGCTATGCCCATAATTGCGATGTAAAAAGCTCAGCGCCTTGTCGATGCGTGACAGCCGCGTATGACTTAAGGCTAACGCATACAGCGGAGCGGCATTGGGCAAGCTCAACAGACGATATAGCAACTCCTGCAGCATAGGTTTGCCCAAGACCTGCGCTTCTAAGGGTGACTGCAGCGCCAACAATAGCCGCTCGACACAGCACTCTATATCTTCATTATTCACTGCGACAAAATAGCCTGACTGACGAGATTCGTGAAGATTTTTTGGCAGCTTGTGATGCTCATCCATCAAGCGAATAAGTTGATTAAGCTGACCCATATCAATATCTATCATCAACACCAATACTGGCTCTTCGACTGATGCAAAAGTTTCACATTCAACAGGCATTGGCACTGTCATCACCAAAGAGTTCTGTGGATCATAGTCGAATACCTTATCGTCTAAATATACTCGCTTCTTCCCCTGACCCACGATCAAAATGCCTTGTGAATAGCACATGGGACCGCGAGACCCATAGGCTGAGCTGCGAAATACCTTGATCCCCTCAACGGCGGTATCATTGACACCCTCTTTTGTCGCCAGCGACATCATCAAACTCGCAATATGACTCATCTCATCCCCTATATATCATTGATAGCGATATTATCACCAAAACAGGAAAGCGCATTAAATTAACACAAAATTAGGCTATAAAAGATAAATAAGACAGGAATAGGCAAGCGTTCTCCAGCAATGGGTATTTCTATTTAGTTAAATTCAACTAACATTAACCTCAGATTTTACAGCTTGCTAAACAAGGTAATGACTATGCTTAATTTTGACTATCGCAACCCCACACACATCGTTTTTGGTAAAGATAGAATTGCCGAACTCGATAAGCTCATCCCTGCAAATGCTCGAGTCATGGTCACCTATGGTGGTGGTAGCGTTAAGCGTTTTGGCACATTAGACAAAGTCATTTCTGCGCTTGGATCACGCACCGTCATTGAATTTGGTGGAATTGAAGCTAACCCTAAATATGAAACCTTAATCGAGGCTGCAGAGCTCGCTCGCAAAGAATCGGTTGATTTCTTATTGGCTGTTGGCGGTGGTTCAGTGATGGATGGCACCAAGTTTATTGCCCTCGCGACCAAGTTTGAAGGTGATACCAGCAGTCTGCTGTTCCATGGATTCGCGCCTGTTCCTGTCGATGCGAAAGATGTATTGCCGCTTGGAACTATTGCAACCTTGCCAGCAACGGGGTCAGAAATGAACGCCTTTGGTGTTGTCAGCTACCAAGGTGGTAAGTTCCCCGTAAACCATCCCAGCATCTACCCTACTTTCTCGATGCTAGATCCAACACTCACCTTCAGCTTGCCCAAGATCCAAGTGGCTAACGGTGTGGTTGATGCATTCGTTCATGTGCTTGAACAATACGCAACTTATCCTGTTGATGGGCGGGTACAAGACAGAACGGCTGAAGGGATCATGCGAACTCTGATCGAAATTGGCCCTATTACAGTAGCCGAACCAGAAAACTATCAAGCGCGAGCGAACTTGATGTGGAGTGCCACTTCAGCGCTTAACGGCATGATAGGTGTCGGCGTGCCATTCGACTGGACCACACACATGATAGGCCATGAACTCACTGCGCTGTTTCATATCGATCACGCACAGACTCTGGCCGCACTCTTGCCATCGGTATGGCGTGTACGTAAAACCCAAAAGCACGCTAAGTTACTCCAATACGCGGAACGCGTATGGGATATCACCGATGGCGATGAAGAGAGCCGCGTCGAGCAAGCGATTGCAAAAACCGAAGCCTTCTTCCAGCAAGTAGGACTCAAAACACGCCTGCGTGACTACGATATAGCCAAAGAGCAAATTGACGATATCGTTAACGCTCTGGAAGCTCATAGTATGACGGCGCTATCGGAGTCTGGCGATCTAGGCTTAGATGTTAGCCGTGAGATCCTGGAACAAGCTTGGTAAAGCAAGTAGCCTAAACAAAACTAGGAAGAGACTGACCTTAATCAGTCTCTTTTGCTTTTTATAATATCTGGTTACGCTTTGTAGCAGCCAAAATAATAAGTCGACAGCGCGAATAACCAATACTACTAGGCCGATCCAATTGATGAGTCCAATTTGCACCGCGAGCAAATGGTCTCTTTAGGTGATTGATACAAAGCGAGTGATTATGCTTATTGCTGTTAATCCCCTAACCCGCCATAAGTCATCCGCTGCGGGTCAAGCAGCTTTGTTAACTCATCTTGACTCAAATCTGTCAGCTCTTGAGCGACCTCGGTTATAGGACGTTGCTGCTGATAGGCTTGTTTAACTATCTTGGCCGCCAGCACATAACCGACTCGCGGAGTTAACGCGGTTACCAAAATGGGATTTCGACTCAAAGACTCCTCTAGTTTTTCCTGATTGACAATAAAGCTGGCTACCGCCTTACTCGCTAACAGTCGGCTAACATTACTTAATATCTCAACGCTCTGTAATAGGTTCGCCGCGATGAGCGGCTGCATGACGTTTAACTCGAAATTACCAGACTGACCACCAATAGTAATCGCCGCATCATTACCAATCACTTGCGCCGCCACCATACAAGCAGCCTCAGGGATCACCGGATTCACTTTACCTGGCATGATGGAAGATCCTGGCTGTAGTGGTTCTAACGCTATCTCGTTAAGTCCCGCTAGCGGCCCCGAGTTCATCCAGCGCAGGTCATTACTGATCTTCATAATCGCAACCGCGGTGGACTTGAGCTGACCAGAGAGCGACACAGCCGTATCATGACTTCCCATACGACTGAACAGATTGTCAGCAGGATGAAAGTCCACTCGAGTCAGTACTGATAATTTTTCACAGAAGATACGCCCAAAATCTTTATGAGTGTTCACGCCTGTGCCAACGGCGGTTCCACCTTGAGCAACCGCAGACAGAGGCAAACGCAGCGTCTTTAACATTTCACGGCACTGTTCTATTTGACTCGCCCAACCATTAAGCACTTGATCAAAACGCACTGGCATGGCATCCATCAAATGGGTTCGCCCCGTTTTGGTATAACCGCTCAGCTGCAGCGCCTTTTTCTTAATGGTTTCCGCTAGCAAGTCTAAAGAGGGTAATAACGAATGATCTAATGCCAGCAAGGCACTAATATGAATAACACTGGGAATGATGTCATTACTACTCTGGCCCATGTTGATGACATCATTGGCGTGAATCTGTCGTCCAAGCTTGGCCGATACCAAGGTCGCTAATACCTCGTTGGCATTCATATTGGTACTCGTTGCCGAACCCGTTTGAAATATATCGATAGGAAAATGTCGCATCATGGCGGGATCAACCAGCAGCTGCTGCACCGCTTCTGCGATGGCCTTTGCAATCTGCAGGTCCAGCAACTTGAGTTCGGCATTCGCCTCAGCTGCAGCAACTTTTGCCAGCAGTAACGCGCGAATAAAGTCTCGTGGCAGCGATTGACCACTAATAGGAAAGTTACTTATCGCTCTCGCCGTTTGAGCCCCGTAAAGCGCATCCTCAGGGATCTTGACCTCCCCCATGCTGTCTTGCACCGCCTTATATTCCATATCGGCTCATCTCCATGCCTTAAAGATACCTTGAGCTTAGACGAGTCAGATCAACCTAGCTAATTTCCAAGTGGCTGAGATAAAAAAACACCTCGTTAGTTACCCGACGAGGTGTTTCACTTGTAGCTCGTAGCTTAAAGATTACTCTTTATACTTAAGCGTGCCGCCTTCTTTAATCTCGTCATACCAAAGGTTGTGATGCTGGGTCGCCCAGTTCTCATCACAGTAACCCGACACCATACACTCCATACCACCTTCTGACATCACGGTTGCCATGAAGATATGCACGATAGAGAAGGCGCAGATAACGATGGCACTGACAGAGTGGAGTACCAATGCAATCAGGCTCAGGGTGCGGCTAGGCTCGAACAGGTTCGGGAACAGCAATAACATGCCTGAGGCCGAGATGATCAGGCCGAACAGGGCAAATGCCCAGAACCACATCTTCTCACCGGCATTGGCAAAACCGGCATCCGGGTGCTTGCCCTTGAAAGGACCGAAGTTGATGTAACCACCGACGACCATGAACCACTTGACGTCATACATCTTAGGCAGCTGGTTCTTTGCCCAGAGTGTGGTCATCAATGCCCAACCTATCATGAACGGAATCGCCATGAAGTCGTGGATCTGTTTGGCACCATAGATCAGCCCAGCCCAGAAGCCTTCACCCAAGTACGGCTGGAAGAAGAATCGCCCTGCTAACAATGCCAGACCCGTGAGGATCAGCAGCAGACAAGGGATCGCGCCCAACCAGTGGATGGAGACATCAAACTTAGACCAACGATACACTAACTTACCCGAGAAGCCATGATGCAACTTGGAGATACCGTTCACCTTGATAAACAGCACGAAGATGATGATCATGCCGAACAACGCCGCCATGAGTGCTGGCGCTAACCAATCACTGCGCAGCTCCAATACCCGCAGATCATAGCTATTGATCGGCTGATTGTGGAACTGACCGTGAGAGGTGGTGTATCCCGTTGCGCCTGCTTGTAACTCAGACCAGATCTGTCCCTCTGTTGCCCCATGACTATGATCGGTAGCATCATCGTGCGCCAATGACAGCGCACTGAATGTGGTACCAATCACTAGCGCTAAAATCACGCTAAATTGTTTGAACCATTTGTTCATATTACATCCTTATCGTCCACACCGAGCAAGCCCGGCATGGATCATTGTGGCGTTATACAAGTTGAGGATTAACCCCAAATCGCATTCTTAGAACCACGGTATGCAACACGCTCGCGGAAGATGTTTGAGATAACCTCAGCATCACCAGCAAGTAGCGACTTAGTCGCACACAACTCGGCACACATAGGTAACTTACCTTCGGCAATGCGGTTTGAACCGTACTTCTGACGCTCGGCATCAGAATGGTTCTCTTCAGGACCACCAGCACAGAAGGTACACTTATCCATCTTGCCGCGGCTGCCAAAAGCGCCCTTCTTAGGGAACTGAGGCGCACCAAACGGACAAGCGTAGAGGCAGTAACCACAACCGATACAGGTATCTTTGTTGTGCAGCGTCAGACCATCTTCCGTCTTATAGAAACAGTTTGCTGGACAAACTGCCTGACAAGGCGCATCGGTACAGTGCATACAAGCCACAGAGATAGATGACTCGCCAGGCAGACCATCATTGATAGTCACCACGCGGCGACGTTGGATACCCCACTCTAATGCAGAGTCGTTTTCGTTCTTACATGCAGTGACACAGCCGTTACATTCGATGCAGCGCTTGGTGTCACATAAAAATTTCATTGTAGCCATGTTGGCAATTCTCCCAGTACTTAGGCTTTAGTGATCTGACAAAGCGATGCTTTAGTTTCTTGCATCTGGGTCACAGGGTCATAACCATAGGTCAAGGCCGTGTTCGCCGACTCACCGAGCACATAAGGTACAGTACCTTCTGGATAGTTATTCTCTAGGCTCTCACCATGCATCACACCAGCGAAGTGGTATGGCATCCAGGTCACACCAGGCTTAACGCGAGGGGTAACCATGGCCTTGATCTTAATGCGGCCACCTTCGGCGCCTTCCAGCCATACGGTATCGCCGTTACGGATACCACGGTCGGCTGCATCGCCTGGGTGGATCTCAACAAACATCTCTTGTTGCAGCTCCGCCAGCCATGGGTTACAGCGAGACTCTTCACCACCACCCTCGAACTCAACCAGACGACCAGAAGTCAAACCTAGTGGATACTTAGCCGCAGTGTCATTCTGCTGGATTGACTTATACAGCGTCGGTAGACGATGTACTTGCATATCATCATATGTTGGGTACTTAGACACAAGATCACGACGCGGCGTGTACAGTGGCTCACGGTGCACAGGCACCTGATCAGGGAAGGTCCAAACGATACAGCGGGCCTTTGCGTTACCGTAAGGAATACAACCATGCTTCATGGCCACACGCTGGATACCACCTGAAAGATCGGTCTTCCAGTTCTTGCCTTCGGCTTCCGCTTTCTCTTCAGCAGTCAAGTCATCCCACCAGCCAAGTTGCTTAAGCAGCTTATCGCTGAACTCTGGGTAACCATCCTGAATCTCGGCCCCTTTAGAGAAACTGCCTTCGGCCAATAGGTTCTTGCCTTGGTATTCGACGCCATAACGGGCACGGAAGTTACCACCGCCCTGCAGCACGTGTTTGTTTGTATTGTAGAGGATCTGGGTACCAGGGTGTTTCTGCTCTGGCGTACCCCAACATGGCCAAGGCAGACCATAGGTTTCACCTTTGGCTGGGCCGCCTTCTGCTTCAAGCGTCTTATTGCTGAAGCTACCCCAATTTTGGGTGTGTAGCTTCAAACGCTCTGGGCTTTGGCCAGACATACCAATGGTCCACATACCGCGGTTGATTTCTCGAGTAATATCTTCGATCACGAGCATGTCTTTGGCATCTTTAGCGATGCGCTTAGTGTACTCTTTATCGAAGCCAAGCTTTTGCGATAGACGGTACATGATTTCGATATCTGTCTTAGATTCGAATAGTGGCTCGATCACCTTCTCACGCCACTGTTGGCTACGGCCAGAGTTAGACACTGAACCTTGGGTCTCGAACTGAGTCGCCGCAGGCAGCAGATAGACACCGTTCTTACGACGATGCATTACACCCGCCATAGTTGGGAATGGATCCACAACGACAACGGTATCCATCTTATCCAGAGCATCACGCACATCACGCTGACGGGTTTCGGTGTTGACTGATTGACCCCAGAAGAACGCCATACGAACGCGATCTTTCTGCGCTAGCTTCTCAGGCGTCTCTAATACGCCGTCGTGCCAACGAGAACATGGAATACCAGGGGTATTCATTGGGATACGACCCAGATATTCGTTCTGGTCGAAACGGCCCTTAACCCAATCGAAATCCAGCTCCCAAACGTGTGACCAATGCTTCCAAGAACCCGTCTTCAGGCCGTAGTAGCCAGGCAGGGTATCGAACAGCAGACCTAAATCAGTCGCGCCCTGTACGTTGTCGTGACCACGGAAAATGTTAGTACCGCCACCTTTAACACCCATATTGCCAAGGGCAAGCTGCAAGATACAGTAAGCGCGAGTGTTGGCATTACCCACATGATGTTGAGTACCACCCATACACCAGATAACAGTACCTGGACGGTTCTCGGCCATCAGTTTAGCCGCTTGATAAACCTGCTCTTCGCTCACGCCTGTGATGTTGGCCACTTCTTGTGGTGGGAACTTCTTCACCTCTTCACGGATGGTGTCCATTTCGAATACGCGCTGCTGGATGAAGGTCTTGTCTTCCCAGCCGTTTTCGAAGATGTGCCAAAGCATACCGTAGATGAAAGGAATATCGGTACCAGGACGCAGTGCACAGTGCAGATCTGAGTGAGCCGCGGTGCGAGAGAAACGTGGGTCGACCACGATGAGCTTGGCGTTGTTCTTCTCTTTCGCGATCAAGATATGCTGCATGGCAACAGGGTGTGCCTCGGCAGGATTTGAACCGATGAAGAAGATCGCGTTCGCGTTCTGAATATCGTTGAAAGAGTTGGTTTGCGCACCATAACCCCAGGTGTTAGCAACACCGGCTACAGTGGTAGAGTGACAGATACGTGCCGAGTGGTCGACGTTGTTGGTACCCCACATGGCCGCGAATTTACGGTACATGTAGCAGCCTTCGTTAGAGAACTTGGCGCTACCCATGAAGTAGAGTGAATCTGGACCCGACTCTTGACGAATGCTCTGCATCTTGTCGCCAACTTCGTTGAAGGCCTGCTCCCAAGAGAGCTTCTTCCACTTGCCGTCGACCAACTTCATTGGGTACTTAAGACGCTTCTCACCATGACCATGTTCACGCAGCGCAGCCCCTTTGGCACAGTGACCACCGGCGTTGAATGGGTGATCAAATGCTGGTTCCTGACCCGTCCAGACACCATTTTGTACTTCGGCGTACAGACCACAACCGACCGCACAGGCACTACATACGGTGCGCTTAATTTCGATTGGTGCATCGTGTGGAATATCTTTCGCTTCGGCGCGGCGCATCATGCCGGTACCGAGAAGAGAGGCTGCCGCGATACCACCAGTTGTGATACCTGCATGCTTCATGAATTGACGACGGCTGATGCCTAAGCTTGGCTTAGCAACTGCCGGTGCCTCGTTTGATTTGCGAGTTAACTTCATCGCTGTAGTTCTCCTAATTAGCTACGCAAGCTATTGTAATAACTGCGGATATGTGCAGTTTCATGGTAGCCATCGGCATGTTTTTCTTGAGATTTACTTTCTGTTGCATTGGCAACACTTACACCACTCGCAGCAATGGCTACACCAGCCGTACCGCCTATAGTGAGGGCTTTCAGCAAAGATCTCCGATTGAGATCGGGCTGTTGCGTCTTCATTCTTGCTCCTAGGGATTAAGAAGGGTGAAATAGTAGGGATGGTTCTATGCAAATTAAGACACTGCCCATTGGTTGCAACAATGTTATTTATGAGTGTTAATTTGGTAAAATAACTATATTTTTTAAAAACATCCGATTAGTTACGCACGCAATATAAGCAATGACTGGTTAAGCAATATTGATCTAATCGGGGTTAGTTAGGCACTAAAAAAAGATAAATACCCAAAGTGTTAAGCCAGTCATATTTTGGAGTAATTGAACACTCGTCATCGCAGAAAACAGCAGAGATGTCTCACAGAAAAATGTAATGAAGTTGTTGTTAAAGAAAAAGAAAGTTGATGCTTGAGCAGAGTGCAATATTTATCTCAATATTGAGATAAATATTGCACATTAAGTAATAGCTAATATGAAGGCGAATAGGTAGCCAGCCCTAAACTCAGGTTAGTTAATGCAATAAAAAACACCTCGTTAGTTTCCTAGCGAGGTGTTCTAGTAAAAGTAGCCTTAATCTATAACGACTAGCTTACTCTTTATACTGCAAAGTACCGTTCTCTTTGATCTCATCATACCAAAGGTTATGGTGCTGAATTGCCCAGTTCTCATCACAGTAACCAGACTTCATACATTCCATACCACCCTCACTCAATACCGTCGCCATCCAAATATGGACGATAGTAAAGCCGATGATGGTAATCGCGCTGATACCATGAATTAACAATGCCGCCATCGATGCTTCACGTGGCAGATCTAGACCTGGCATCACCAACATAATACCCGAGACAGCAATAAAGAGTCCGAATAATGTTAGTGTCCAGAACCACATCTTCTCACCCGCGTTGGCAAAGCCACTGTCTGGATGCTTGCCTTTAAATGGACCAAAGTTGATGTAACCACCAACCACCAGGAACCACTTAAGGTCATACAGTTTAAATGTCTGCATCGGCATCCATTTAACCACACATAAAGCCCAGGCGACGATGAACAGCGGACCCACATAGTCGTGAATGGTCTTGCTGCCATAGATGAGCGATGCCCAAATACCTGTACCGACATAAGGCTGTAATACATGTTTACCCAGCATGATGTTGAGACCAGTAAAGATCAACGCCATGCATGAGATAGCCAGTACCCAGTGAATCCAAAGGTCGGCCTTAGTCCAGCGCAGAACCATCTTGCCAGAGAAACCATGGCTTAACTTAGAGGCTCCGTTAACCAGATAAAAGAACAAGAAAGCACCAAAAACACCTACCACGGCCAGTGCCATAACGGGAGTAAGATATTCATTCTTAATGTTTGTGCCTTCAATAGCCGAAACATTAATCATAACGCCACCCTCAGCACCTTGTGCCGTAGTGTATCCCTTATCTCCAGACTTCACGGCTCGCCATAGATCGGCATCGCTGGTATTTGCCACCTGTTGACTGGTTTGCTCATCGACCGCAACCGCCGCCGTACTCAAGCCTAAGCCCATCGCCAAGACCAACGGCAATAACAACACAGTGAATAGGCTGCGCAGTGATTTTAATAACATAGTCACTCCTTTACAGACCGTAAGCCCGAGGGCTTACGGTACTATTCACTTTAAACGCCAGTCTTAGGGGTGTAACCCCAGATTGCATTAGGGTTACCACGGGCCGCGATACGCTCACGGTAGATGTTGGAAACCACTTCCGCATCACCGGCGAGCAGCGCCTTGGTCGAACAAAGCTCGGCACACATAGGCAACTTACCTTCGGCAAGGCGGTTGGCACCATACTTCTGACGTTCTGCATCGGAGAAGGTCTCTTCTGGGCCACCAGCACAGAAAGTACACTTATCCATCTTGCCACGGCTACCAAATGCTCCCTGTTTAGGGAACTGAGGTGCGCCAAATGGGCAAGCATAGAGGCAGTAACCACAACCGATACAAGTATCTTTGTTGTGTAGTGTTAAACCGTCTTCAGTCTTGTAGAAGCAGTTTGCAGGGCAAACTGCTTGGCAAGGCGCATCGGTACAGTGCATACACGCCACTGAGATAGATGCTTCACCTGGCTGACCATCATTGATGGTCACTACGCGACGGCGTTGAATACCCCACTCGAGAGCAGAATCGTTTTCGTTCTTACATGCTGTGACGCAACCGTTACACTCGATGCAGCGTTTGGTGTCACATAGAAATTTCATGACTGCCATAATGGCTTATCTCCTCATCAAGTTCAGTTAGGCTTTGGTTATCTGACACAAGCTAGACTTAGTCTCTTGCATCTGAGTCACAACGTCATAGCCATAGGTCAATACGGTGTTGGCTGATTCGCCAATGATGTAAGGTACTGTACCTTCTGGATAGCTCTTTTCTAGGCTTTCACCTTCGAACATACCCGCGAAGTGGTATGGCATGAAACACTCACCGTTAATAACCCGTGGGGTTACCATAGCCTGAACCTTAATCTTGGCGCCTTCTGGGCTGTGAACCCATACTTCATCACCATCACGAAGACCACGATCCGCTGCATCACCAGGGCTGATTTCGATGAACATCTCTTGTTGAAGTTCAGCTAGCCAAGGATTAGAGCGTGTCTCTTCACCACCACCTTCATATTCAACCAAACGACCCGAGGTCAATGCCAGTGGGAACTCTTTGGCAAAGTCTTGATCTTGAATTGACTTATACAGAGTTGGAAGACGCGCAACCATACGATCATCATAAGTTGGATACTTAGATACCAGATCACGACGAGGCGTATAAAGTGGCTCGCGGTGCACAGGGATATCATCAGGGAAGTTCCATACAATACAGCGCGCTTTAGCGTTACCGTAAGGAATACAGCCATGATTAATTGCCACACGCTGAATACCACCAGAGATGTCTGTCTTCCAGTTTTTACCTTCAGCAGCCGCTTTCTCTTCAGCAGTTAAATCATCCCACCAACCAAGTTGCTTAAGCATCTTATCGGTAAACTCTGGATAACCATCTTTGATCTCGCTGCCCTTAGAGTAAGAGCCTTCGGCCAAGATGTTGTTGCCATCGTGTTCAACACCATAACGAGCACGGAAGTTACCGCCACCGTATTTCACTTCACGACCAGTACGATATAGAATTTGCGTACCAGGGTGCTTCATCTCTGGCGTCCCCCAACATGGCCAAGGTAGACCGTAGGTTTCACCCTTAGCTGGGCCGCCCGGTGCTTCAAGCGATTTAATATCGAAGGTGCCCCAGTTTTCTTGGTGCATCTTCAAACGCTCAGGGCTTTGGCCTGTGTAACCAATGGTCCACATGCCCTTGTTGTATTCGCGGACGATATCCTCGATCAACGGCTCGTCACCATTGACCTTGATATGCTTACAGAACTCCTTCTCAATGCCCCACTTCTTAGCCAGCTTGTACATGATGACGTGGTCAGGCTTAGACTCGAACAAGGGCTCGATAACCTGAGTACGCCACTGCAATGAGCGGTTAGAAGCCGACACAGAACCATAAGTTTCGAACTGTGTGGCGGCAGGTAATAGGTAAACACCATCTTTACGGGTATGCATCACACCCGCCATCGTTGGGAATGGATCCACAACAACCACAGTATCCATCTTGTTCAATGCTTCACGCACTTCACGACCACGGGTTTCGGTGTTAACAGACTGCCCCCAGAAGAATGACATACGAATGTTATCTTTCTGAGCAATTTTTGACTTGTCTTCGAGTACACCATCGTGCCAGCGAGAACATGGGATACCGGTAGACGTCATTGGATCTTGGCCAAGGTATTGCGCTTGATCGAAGCGATTTTTTACCCATTCATAATCCAAGTCCCAAACGTTACACCAGTGCTTCCAAGAACCTGTTTTCAGGCCGTAATAGCCAGGTAGCGTATCGAACAACAGACCAAAGTCAGTCGCGCCCTGTACGTTATCATGACCACGGAAGATATTAGTTCCGCCACCAGATACACCCATGTTACCCAGAGCTAACTGAAGGATACAGTAGGCACGAGTGTTGGCATTACCGATGTGATGCTGAGTACCACCCATACACCATACGATGGTGCCCGGCTTAGTTTCGGCAAGCATCTTAGCAACGCGATACATCTGCTCTTGCGGAACACCAACCACATTTTCAACTTCATCAGGAGTCCACTTAGCGGCGGCTTCGCGGATGCGTTCCATACCGTAGACGCGCTGGTCGATGAAGGTTTGATCTTCCCACTTGTTTTCAAAAATGTGCCACAGTAGACCATAGATATAAGGAATATCGGTACCTGGGCGAATATGCACGTACTCGTCGGCCTTAGCCGCAGTACGGGTGAAACGAGGGTCGACTACGATAATTTTCGAGCCGCGCTCTTTACCTTCCAAGATATGCTGCATTGCAACTGGATGTGCTTCAGAGGGGTTAGACCCAATGAACATCATAGCTTTAGCATTACGAATATCGTTGAAAGAGTTGGTTTGCGCACCATAGCCCCAAGTGTTTGCAACACCGGCTACAGTGGTAGAGTGACAAATACGCGCTGAGTGGTCGACGTTGTTAGTGCCCCACATTGCGGCGAATTTACGGTACAAATAAGCTTGTTCGTTTGAGAACTTAGCACTACCCATAAAGAATACTGAGTCAGGGCCCGATTCAGCACGGATATCCAATGCTTTTTGGCCAACTTCTTCAATGGCTTGTTCCCATGAGAGACGCTTCCACTTGCCGCCTTCCAGCTTCATTGGATACTTAAGACGCTTCTCACCGTGACCATGTTCACGTAGCGATGCACCTTTAGCACAGTGTCCACCAGCGTTGAACGGATGATCGAAAGCAGGCTCTTGACCTGTCCACACCCCGTTTTGCACTTCAGCGTAAATACCACAGCCCACTGAACAGTGAGAACAGATGGTACGCTTTACTTCTGTAGGTGCATCATGAGGCACTTCTTTTGCTTCTGCTTTGCGCATCATTCCAGCGCCAAGCATAGAGGCCGCGGCAATACCACCAGTAGCAAGACCTGCTGTCTGAAGGAACTGACGACGGTTTAGACCTAGGGCGGGCTTTTTCGCAACTTCTGCCTGGTCTGTTTTGCGGGTTAATCGCATCACACACTCTCCTAATGTTATTGAATTACAGCGTAATTACCATTTAGGTAAACTACCTAGTAGCTACTTACTTGGTACGTAACGACGCGTAATAACTACGAATATGATCTGTTTCGTGATAACCATCGCCATGCTTTGACTCTGGGGCAGATGCTGGTGTCGCGGCCATAGCTTGACCACTGACTGTCGCAACTGCACCGGCAGCACTACCAACAGCTAACGCTTTTAGTAGTTGACGACGACCCATATCGGAAGCTTGCTTCTTCATAGTGTCTCCTAATGTTGTCTCAATTTGAGCCGTAACCTTAGTCATCGCAGTTAAGCCAAACTCAGTTTGACTTAACCTTGCAAGGCTACGACCCACTTGTGTTGAGGGCGAACCCTCATTTTTCGCTATGCCAATTCATATCAACGAACTGACATAAGGGGTAAACCGTCTACTTATGATGCTAACTCATTGGTTGACGGTTCAATCTTCACCGCTTCACTACCTGGGCAGTTCACCGGAATATTTAAACTCAGTTGTTCAAACTCGTTAGCTTCGATAACAAAGAATGCCTTGGCTAACTGAGCTACCGTCGCATAAAACGCGGCACTTGGGGTGCGCGCTAGATGGTCGCAAAAACGCTCGATCCAGCTACCGATGTGACGCTGATAAAATGCTAATTGACGATAACCCGGTGCCTCAAGAATCAAGGTGCCCATCACTTCGCAAAGCGCGGCAACATGATCTTCAGGCTCCTTCACATCTTCAGAGCGTTCAAAGCCTAACTGCATTAAATCTTGACGTAACAATGCAAGCGGCTTATCCATCAATGAGCCCGTCATAAACCAGCTGCCATAGGGTAAAATCTCACCACTGCCAACACCGAGGAAAATATTGAAATACTCCTCTTCGAGTTGTTCGGTAGTAAATTGCTCTGCAGCAAGCTTCAACCCAGACCAAGCTTTTGTCATATCGCTGTCGTCATCGACATCGATCTCAAGGGTCGAAAGAAACTGCAATAATTCAGCACTAGGCTGATGACGTAGTAGCGCCGCCAAAAGCTGGTAGATATCGGCTCTTAGCTGATCGTTTTCTGATACTTCTCTTACTAATTCGGTCATGGCTAAACTCTTATCGCAGTTGCTTTTCAGGATCTTGAAGGATGTCTTCAAACATGTCTTTTACCCGGCAGTCACTACACATCTTTAATCTTTCTGTGTTAGCGCTAAAGGCACTATGGCCTCCGACTACTTCCAGCATCCGTTGCACCATGGATTGGGTAGCAAAAGGGGTTCCACATCGAATACACTCAAATGGTTCCTCCTCGTTCAAGGTTTGACGCTTCTGACGCGCAGTAGCATCGAAATTCATTTGTGGTGTAAGGCTAATCACCTTCTCTGGACAGGCAGACTCACACAGGCCGCACTGCACGCAATCTTGTTCAACAAAATGCAGTGATGGCTTATCACCTCCATCCGTCAACGCCTGTGTAGGACAGGTCGATACACAAGAAAGGCATAAGGTACAGTTGTCTTTATTAACGCTAACTTTACCGAAAGGAATGTTGCTTTTGCTTAGGCAGGTATCGGTAGAAGCCGCTTGGCTGTTTAGATGGTCTATTGCCGCATATAGGGTTTGGCGCTTAGTGGTTGCAGCAAACTCACCAGGCACAATCACAGGCCAGCTTGCGCTGATCTCAATAAGATAAGTTAGCTCACCTAGCTGATCTTGATTAAGCACACTAACGCGATGAGGCTGTCCCATCTCGTCGAAAATATCGTTTGCGAGTGACTGCTCACCATTAAGCATCTGTGCCAGCGTTGGCGCGGTAGCATCGGTATTTAGCACTATGACCTGTCTTGCTCCCCAAGCCAAAGCCGACATCCAGTGGTCCATGCTCGCCACAGTGATCTCTTCAAGTTCTACTGGAATAATCACACCAGGCAAGTCGTCACCAACTAAGCTGGCACCATTGGCTGCATCATGGAACAGAATGACTGGCGCTATCTGGGCTTGCTCACGAAAACGGCTAACGAGCTTATGCAGATAGGAATGCAACGCCTGTGGTGTCGGTAGGTCATAACTAATGGCACCTGTGGGGCAAGCATTGGTGCAACTTCCTGCACCATGACAAAGATAAGGGTCGATCTCTATCTTCTTGTTCACACTTGAAATAGCATCTGCGGGACAGAAATTAAGACAGCGATTACAACCATCGATACCATTACGGTTGTGAGCACAAATTTCGCTGTTTACTTTGACATAGCGAGGCTTGTCAAACTCACCGATTAGATCGGGAAGCTGAGCAATTGCATCGGCGAGCTTAGTTTCATCTTGGCCAACGTAAAAATACCCTGGCGGTAGCATCTCAAGGTTAATACAAGGAGACTGGCTCAGGTCGAGGATAAGATCGAAATGCGCTTTACGAATAGCAACTAGGCTGAGGTCGGCAGAGCCAGTATCTAGCTCAACTTTAACTTGGAATTGACCAAGAAAGCCTTTGATTTCAATTAACTTATTGTAATAACTCTCAACTCCGTCAGCGGCGGCCATCACCTTCTCAAGATGGGCTTCATCTTGACTAGTAATGGACTCATTAGCCAGAATCGCACGCTGACCCATGTTGGACAATTTGTCCGCAGCTAAGCGAGCTAAATCCTCGGGGCCAATGACTAATACATTACCCTCGGTGGTATAGCTCACAGTTGGTGGGATCAGATTTTGAAGAATCTGTGTCTGCCCCAATACTTGCTGACGAACCTGCTTTAGGTCGGTCACGCTCTCACTACTCTTTAAATGCATGCTCACATTGTGTTCCTGAACAGTTTTGGCAGCTGATGCCGCGAGGTGGCTGTTTTGCTCTTTGGCCTGCACTTGGATTGCGCCAGCTTCACCTTTAATATCAACGACAAGAACCTTGTTGTTAATACGCCTCTAACACAGCAATTCACGTACCAAAATTATGGATTTAAAAACACTCTAAACTGACCTTAAGCAACAGGGGGTTTAGGTGCAGCCTGTGCTTCTGGTTCATTTTGGGGCAAGTCATCTCCCGTGGCGTCCAAATTGTCCGCTACCGTTTCACCCTCGACATTATCAATATCTTGCTCAGCCGAAGCGGTCATCTCTTCCCCTTCAGGTTGAACTTTCTCATCATCCTTAACTAGATGACGGAAAACCTTCTTCGCTAATTCAGCCGATACTTCGGCCGATAATTTAGGTTGATTAGTGTAATCAAGCGCGTATTCGAGCAAACCATCGATCTCGTTATAATGAGGTTGCTTCCATAGGGCTCTCAATGCGGCAGTTTTTGCATCGGGGTCGACATTCTCAGCCATAAAGCTGGCAAAACTGCCCCCGACCTCAATCTTCTCGGGATCGGGCAGATCCTCAGCCATCAATACTTTATTTGCCTCTGCAGGCTCTAAGGCACTAACTTCATTTGGCTCGTCGGTCACAGACGAGGATGCAACGGCTTGACTCTCTTGCTCGCTCAACTGCTCAGCTTGCTCTTCTTGTTGAACTTTCTGACGACGCAGATTCCAACGAGCCAGTAATCCACTGGGTTGCTCACTCATTATGAAACTAGCCCCCGATCTGAATTAGTGCTTGGTCCCTCATTTTTACGGCGATTAACATGCTTACGCCTATGGGCGCAGATCTCCACCTCACCGTGACGAGTAATAAAGGCTTCGATCCAGCAAGCGACGGCTTCAGGCATTGCAAAGTTAAGCACTGGGGTATCTCCTTCAAGGCAACCTGCAGCCACATTTTGATCCGCTGAAATCATGGTGGGGATCCAGGTTCCATCTTCCAGTTCATCGCACACCACATAAAGCATAGCGTTGTCCATATCGAGGTTAATTCGATAACTGCCACGCTCATCTTTATGCAGCTCTAATGCGATCAACTGAGCGCCATTAGGCGCATCTTGTGATGCAGGAAGCACTTGGTCCAACTCCCAGCTTTCAGCTATCCAGCGCCCAACCTGCTTTTCCACTTTCTTCAGTGAAACATACATGGGCCATTGACTTTCAGTGCGTTGCATTGCGTCTCCGTTTACTGATTAAGGAGCCTAGTCTTCAATACTCAGGACCAAGCTACGGGTTAGCGATATCACTGTGTTGCAGCAAAAATCATGCCAGCGGATCCATCAAAATAGTTTGAACTAGATCATCAATTCCTGTTCAAGAGTAGGACAATTTGTCCTAAATGCTATTTAGTACGGGACATAAAAGGGCGTTTTGTCACAGAGAATTTAACTAGATCACGCATTTCAACACCAATTCATCGCCTAGGAATGAATATTGCTATGCTGCATCTAGCCCATTGCGAAAAGATGATATTCATGACCATTAGCAAACAGCCTACATTCTTAAAAACTCAAGCGGATGCCCCGCTCACCATCGCGGTAAAAGCGATTAACGAACAAGGAGAGATCGTCGATAAACATATCGCCTGCGAACGACCACTTACCGTCTACCTCAATTGGCGCCCAATCGTCACCTTGATGACATTGGGGGCGCGCCCAGAAGCGCTGGCCCTTGGTTATCTAAAGAACCAAGGTTTCATTTCAAATGTAAAACAACTTGAATCTGTGATAGTCGATTGGGACGTTAACTCCGCAGCCGTTATCACCAAAGAGACCACTGAGCATTTAGATGAGAAGCTCGCGGAAAAAACCGTAACTACAGGGTGCGGTCAAGGTACTGTTTATGGTGGTTTTATGGATGGATTAGACGATATAGAACTGCCGAAGCCACAACTAAAACAGAGCATGCTATACAGCCTACTAAACAACATTAGCGCCTATAACGAGACCTACAAAAATGCGGGTGCAGTGCATGGTTGCGGATTATGCCAAGGCGATCAGATCACTGGCTTTGTCGAAGATGTTGGTCGCCACAATGCCGTTGATACCTTAGCGGGTGAGATGTGGCTCAAACAAGAGATGGGCGGTAACAAACTCTTTTATACCACAGGAAGATTAACCTCAGAAATGGTGATTAAAGTCGCCAAGATGGGGATCCCTGTGTTGTTATCTCGCAGCGGCGCAACCCAGATGGGACTGGAACTCGCTCAAAAACTGGGGATCACCATGATAGCTCGCGCCAAGGGGCGTCACTTTCTTATTTATAACGGCGCAGAAAACGTCGAGTTTGATGCAACACCGCCCAAACGTAACATCAGTTAATTAAAAGAATCAAAGGAATATTGATGACCGAGCCGAGTGAACTCATCTACATGAGTGCCAAGCAGGTAGCTGAATATCTAGACCTTAATGAAAAGAAGGTCTATGCCATGGCAAATGATCGAATATTGCCTGCGACCAAAGTAACAGGGAAATGGTTGTTCCCAAAAATACTGATCGACCGCTGGGTTATGGACTCTTGTCATAGCGGCATGCTGTCTGACCGCATGCATATTACTGGGAGCGATGATCCCCTGCTATCCATGCTGGTTGCCCGTTTAATGTCACGCATTGGAAAGAGCGATCTCGTTAGTTACAGTTCAACGGGATCGCGTATGGGGCTCGATCTGCTCTCTCGCGGTTACGCCGATGTTTGCACCTTACATTGGGGCAATATTGAAGAGCGTAACATTCGCCATCCTGCATTACTTAAAGGTTACCCCAACCATCAACAGTGGGTTATGGTTCACGGCTATACTCGTCAGCAGGGGCTAATGATGCGCAGCGAAATGCATCACAGGTGCCAAGAGGAAGATAAGGTAGTTGGATTACCTTGGCGCTGGGTCGGTAGGCAATCGGGGGCAGGTAGCCAACAACATTTAGAACACTGGCTGATGAAACAGAGCGCTTCACTTGAACAGCTCAACGTGTCGGTAACCGCCTACAGCGAACGAGAGTTAGCCGGATTTATTGCTAGAGATGAAGCAGATATCGGCTTTGGTTGCCAATCGGTTGCCATGGAAAGCGGTTTAAGCTTTGTGCCACTGATCACCGAGTCGTTTGATTTTGTGATGCCTCAAGGTATCTATTTCCGCCGTCAACTGCAGGCACTATTTGATATGTTAGGCAGCACTCAAACCAGACAACTGGCAGCCCAGCTTGGCGGTTACGATCTGAGTCAATGTGGCCAGATGTTGTGGACCGCCAATTAGGACAATATAAGCTTATACAATGATTTTTATTGTCGTCTATGTGGGGCAAGTCCGAAGCGATGGCAAGTAGTTACTCTGCATAAGTCGCTTCCCACATAGCCAATAAATGCCCACTATTGAGTTGCTCAATGGATTAGCGCTAAAAACGAACCTCGATATACTCTGATAAAACCATAATATCCTGTGGATCTTTCACGAAACATCGGCGCAATAGGTTAGTATTGTAGTAAGCATGATATTTCATGTAATGGCATGAAGGAGATAACGTGGAAGCAGAGCTAAATGAGATCCAAAACTTCTTAATACAGTACCCACCTTTTGACTCGCTCCCCGAAGAGGTTATCGCACACGTCAGCCACCATATCGAGATCGCTTATTACCGTAAAGATACGCCTATCATTCATGCTGGTGATCATATCAATGACCTCTACATCATTCGCAGCGGCGAAGTCGAAGTTTATCGCCGCAAAGGCGAACTCTATAACCGACTCGACACGGGTGATCTTTTTGGTCAAATGGGTTTATTAACCAATAACAAGATCCGCTTTCCCGTCAAGGCTATTGAGGACACATTAGTTTACTGTCTTCCAGAAAACATCTTTCAAGAGCTTTACGATCAACATGATGTATTTGCCGACTTTGTCGAAGTAGAAGATAACGCTCGCCTGCGCCAAGCCGTATCCAACTCGACTAGTCAAGATGATCTCACGTCACCTAAAGTGCGAACCCTATTAACTCGTGAGCCCCCCTACATCAACAAAACAGAAAGCATCCAAAGTGCAGCCATCTTAATGGCTAAGGATAACGTATCGGCGCTGCTGGTGATCGATCCCGATGTATTGGAAGATGAGGAGAACGAGACCTCCCCGCTAATGGGGATCATTACGGATAGGGACCTATGCACACGAGTATTAGCCGAAGGGATAGATCCGAGCGATACCCTAGACTCAGTAGTAACCACTGATGTGATCAGCCTAGATCATAATGCCTATGTCCATGAAGTAATGTTAACCATGCTTAGGTACAACGTTCACCATCTGCCCATATTAAAAGGACGCACACCGATAGGAATTATCGAAGCGACAGATATCGTTCGCTACGAATCTCAAAACTCATTGCTGTTAGTAAGTAGCATCTTCCAGCAGTTGTCTATCGACGATCTGGTGGTGCTATCAGAACAAGTTAAAGACAGTTTTGAGCGTATGGTCAATGAAGATGCCAATTCTCACATGGTTGGTAGTGCGATGTCGGTAATTGGGCGTAGCTTCAAGCAGCGCATACTCGAACTAGCCGAAGAACAATTTGGTCCACCACCAGTCCCATACTGTTTCTTAGCGTTAGGCTCAATGGGCCGAGATGAGCAACTTATCGTTACTGATCAAGATAATGCCATTATCTTGGGAGACGAGTTCGATAAAGAGAAACATGATGAATACTTTGCTAAGCTGGCTAAATTTGTCTGTGATGGGCTAGATCGATGTGGCTATAGTTACTGTACTGGCGACATAATGGCAACCAACCCAATGTGGCGTATGACCCGCAAAGAGTGGGAGGAGTGTTTCGCCGACTGGATTGACAACCCCAACCCAAAAGCCTTACTTAACGCCTCGATTTTCTTCGATCTTGATGGCGTATATGGCAGGCTAAAATGGGCGGAGCAACTCAACGGCTTCATCGTTCGCCGAGCAAGAAAAAACAATCGCTTCTTGGCCTGTTTGGCAAGAAACGCCCTTAATCGCACCCCGCCGCTAGGGTTCTTCAAAGACTTTGTGATGGAAAAAGATGGTCGCCACAATAACTCCATCAACCTCAAACGTCGTGGCACCGCCCCGCTTGCAGACCTGATTCGTGTGCACGCATTGTCGGTTGGATCACGAGCGAGAAACTCTTTCGAGCGACTCGATGACATTATCGATGCCAGCATACTCCCCAAAGGCAGAGCGCAAGATCTGCGAGATGCGATGGAGTTCATCTCTATGGTGCGTATCCGTCATCAGGCCTTCGACGTCAAACTTGGCATCGATCCTGATAACAATATCGAACCAGAAAACTTATCTGACTTTGAACGACGTAACCTAAAAGATGCGTTTCAAATATTAAGTAACGGCCAGAACTTCCTTAAATTCCGTTATCAAGCCAATAATCAATTCAAGTGAGTGCATCATGCTAAAGAAACTGCTTTCGCCGCCAACCATAGACTGGCCAGGCAAGTTTAAGCAAAAGCTCAATATGATTAAAAACGATACCTTAATCGCTTATTACTCAGCGCCTTTGCCAGAAGGGAATAAGCCTATTGGCGAGGTAGAATTTTTGTCGATGGACTTTGAGACAACAGGGTTAAATCCGGAAAAAGATGACATCATCAGTGTCGGAACCGTCCCCTTTAATCTACAACGAATCTTAGTCAATCGAGCTAAATATTGGACCGTTAGGCCAAGGGAAAAACTAGCTGAAGAGTCGGTGATCATTCATGGCATCACCCATACCGATATCCTCGACGCACCCGACCTATCTGTGATATTTGAACAGATATTGAATGAGATGGCTGGCAAGATCATCGTGGTACATTGCCAACAAATAGAGCGTCAGTTTTTCGAACGAGCCTTGATGACCAGAATTAATAAGGGCATAGAATTCCCTGTAGTCGACACCATGGTGCTCGAATCGAAAATTCAACAGAAGTTACGCGGAGGAATATGGCATCGACTTAAGGGCACTAAACCACAATCGATAAGATTAGGTGCCTGTCGCCAACGTTATGGCCTACCCGCTTATCCACCTCACCATGCGCTGACGGATGCCATTGCAACGGCGGAGCTACTGCAAGCACAGATCGCGCATCATCATGATCCCCAGCAGGCTATCGAAAAGTTCTGGCAATAAAAAAGGAGGTTAAATCACCTCCTTTTTACTAAGCCCTGGGCACTAACCATTAAAACCGTTCTGTACGCATCCCTTTGATCAGGCTGACACACATCAATAACAAGATCAAAGTAAATGGCAAGGCGGTGGATATTGCCGCAGCTTGTAAGGCCTGAACAGCCTGAGTCCCGCCAATCCACAACAGTGCGATCGCAATCGCGCCTTCTAACATAGCCCAGAAGATACGTTGTGGCACTGGAGCATCAATCTTACCCCCAGCGGTAATACTGTCGATCACCAATGACCCAGAATCTGATGATGTAATAAAGAACACCAGAACCAAAATAACGGCAATGATAGACAATATATTACCAAATGGCAGCACATCGAACATCTGGAACATAGCTAAAGACACATCGGTAAGCCCCTTAGCACCGAGCTCACCTACCTTATTCACTACCTGATCAATAGCTAAACCACCAAACACTGACATCCAAATCAAGGTGACAAAAGTCGGCACCAACAATACTGCCGTAATAAACTCACGTACGGTGCGTCCTTTTGATACTCGGGCGATAAACATACCGACAAAAGGTGACCAAGAGATCCACCACGCCCAGTAGAATACCGTCCAACCTTGGAACCAAGCTTCATCGGCTCGTCCATGCGGATTACTCAAGGGGATAATATTCTCAATATAAGCCATCAATGTGGTTGGGATAGTACCAAGGGTAACCGCATAACCAATCATCGCCACCAAAATGAGTAACAAAAATGCCACTATCATGTTGATATTACTGATGACTTTCACACCACCGTCGATACCACGCACCACAGATACAACTGCTAATAAGGTCACTGAAACAATCACGATGATCTGCAAACCAATGCCAGCGTCGACACCAAACACATGATGGATACCACTAGCTGCCTGCTGCGCACCTAAACCTAGCGATGTTGCTAATCCAAACAGGGTGGCCAATACTGCTAAAATATCAACAATGTGACCAGCCCATCCCCAGGCTCTGTCACCTAAAATGGGATAAAAAACAGAGCGGATCGATAAAGGCATACCTTTGTTATAGGCAAAGAATGCCAACGACAAGGCCACAACACCGTAAATAGCCCAAGGATGTAATCCCCAGTGGAACATCGTTGCCCCCAGCGCTAACTTGGCGGCCTCAGGAGTATAGGCTTCAACGCCTAAAGGCGTTTCATACCAACCAGTATAGTAAGCGGTAGGTTCGGCCACACTCCAGAACATCAAACCTATACCCATCCCCGCGGCAAATAACATCGACAGCCATGAAACAAAGGAGTAATCGGCGGTAGCTTCCTTACCGCCCAAACGGATCTTGCCATAGGGAGAAACGATCAAGAACAAGCAAAACAGGACAAAAATATTACCCGCCCATATAAATAACCAATCAAATGCGCCGATAATTTTCCACTTAATCCCATCTAATACCGATTTAGCAACTTCAGGATCAGTCAATAGCGTTGCAAGTAAAAAGGCGGCTATCAGCCCAGCGCTTACACCGAAAACGGGGTTATGAACATCGAAACCCCATTTCTGTACATTGTCCTGACCAATTGTATAGTCGGTACTATCGATACTGTATTTATCAATACCTTTCGTCATCGATTCTCTCCGCTAAAAAAACAAAACCATCATCATAAGGAAATCACTTCATTCATCTAAAAATGATTTCAGCTCATAGTAATATACTAAGTAACATAATCGCCTATTGTACCCCTATGTCTATCTAGGTCCAATAAAAAGCCCTATTTTGCGAACTTAAATGGGTCGAAATGGCTTAAACTAGCCCAATTCGGCTATTACCTAAAGTATTAGCAACAGTAGTTATCATTAGATCACTAACTAATATCCATATTTAACCCCATCAACAAACAGGCATTCTCAAGTATATAAACCAAGCATAGCAATGAACGAATATGAACATCAGCCACGCCAAAATTAAAATCACGAACCTGAGATTAAAAGCCTAGATCGGCTTTAATTCTGAAGAGCGAGAAAAACAGCAAGATGTAGTGATCAACATTGAAATCCATTATCCGGCGTCATTGTCAGCGCAAACAGACAATGTAAACGATGCACTCAATTACAAGGTGATCACTAAAAAGGTCATCCAGCATGTTGAAGAGGGCAGATTTTTACTGTTAGAAAAGTTAGTTGCAGACATTCTTGAAATAAGCGGCGAGCATCCATGGGTAGCTACTGCCAAGTCACGCGGTACTATGGATAACCAATCTTCAACCCAAACCACAGCATTAGGTGGATGTTTTAAGTTAAACCCACATACAAGAGCCGAATTTCTTGGTTAAATAGCGTATAGACACTCATGACTCATAGGTTAACTATGCAACCAACCATTTTAATTACAGGTGTGGGCAAACGGATCGGACTCTATCTCGCGAATGCCTTCATCGAGAAGGGTTACCATGTGATAGGCACTTTTCGTAGCCACTATCCAAGCTTAGATACCTTAAGCGAAGCAGGTGCGGATCTCTATTGCTGCGACTTTACCAGCAATGCAGAAGTGAACTCTTTTATTGAGGCTATAGCTAACAAATACTCGCAGCTAGATGCCATCATTCATAACGCCTCACAGTGGCTACCAGACAATAGCCCAATGCCGGCTGGAGATATCATGACCACCATGATGCAAGTTCATGTCAGCGCGCCCTATCAGATAAATCTTGGGTTAGCGTCTTTGCTAACCCAAGGCGATCGCCTTACCGACATCATTCATCTGACCGATTACGTGGCCCAAAAAGGCAGCAAGAAACATATTGCTTATGCTGCCAGCAAAGCGGCACTGGAAAACATGACCTTGTCCTTTGCGACCAAACTAGCCCCCAAGGTAAAGGTCAACAGCATTGCACCAGCCTTGATCTGTTTTAACGAACATGATGATGATGACTATAAGAAGCAGGCATTAGCCAAGTCGCTACTCGAGCGAGAAGCGGGCGAGATAGAGGTTTTAAATGCCGTCAATTACCTGATGGGAAGTCACTATATTACTGGACGCTCATTGGCATTAGATGGCGGACGCCATCTTAAATAACACCAAAGTTGTCTATATCTGGCTTAGGAATGTTGAGTTTGGGTGCTGATATTTATAACACAGCACCACAAACCGTTCAAAAATAAAGCGCTTACTCACTGCAAACGCTGCAGGATTTCTGCTTTGTAAGTTTCATCTCGCGAAACTCCATCGTCATTGCATCGATCATCAAAATTCTGCCGACCAATGGCTTACCCATATGGGTGATCACCTTTATCGCCTCTACCGCTTGCAAGCAACCTATCATGCCAACCAGCGGAGCCAAGATCCCAGACTCGACACAGGTAAGCTGTTGATCACCAAATAACTTGCTGTAGCAGTGATAACATGGACTATCGCTATGGTAATCGAATACGCTTACCGTGCCTTCCATACGGATGGCAGCAGCTGAGACAAAGGTAATTTTATGGCGAAAGCAGCTTAGGTTTAACTGCTCACGCACACTAATGTTATCGGTGCAATCGAGCACCAGATCATGTTGGCCGACTAGTACATCCAGCTCGGGATCATCGAGCACTGCATTAATGGTCGAAATTTCAATATGAGGATTAAGCTGAGTTAGGGTCTCCTTGGCCGACTCGACCTTTGGCTGACCGACATTATGATCTTGATGTAACACCTGACGCTGCAAGTTAGAAGTTTCGACAGTATCGAAATCCACCAAGGTCATTTTACCTATGCCTGCAACTGCTAAATATTGCGTTGCCGCGCAACCTAATCCGCCGACACCGATCACCAGCACCTTGGCAAGCTTTAGCTTTTCCTGCCCTTCAAAATCCATCGCTTTAATAGAGATCTGCCGACTGTATCTCAATATCTCACTATCAGAGAGGATATCGTCACCTTCAACGTCTAATGTCATCTCGCCCACCTAATTAGCACAGCACAGAATTAAACGGTTCGACGGTAACGAGCGAGCCAGCAGCAGTATCACCCTGCTCCTGTGCCAAGATAACAAAGCAGTTAGCCAGGCTCATCGAGGTCAACATGCCAGAACCTTGACCTCCAGTAATGGTCACTTCTGCTTGACCCTCTGCATCGTGACTCAAGATCCCGCGCTGATATTCGACACGACCAGGGAATTTACGTAAGTCACTGGTAAGCTTTGCTTGTATCAATAACGGTTTTGCCTGAGGTAACCCCTGCATCTTATTAATTAACGGCCACACCAACTTATAGAAGGTCACCATAGAAGAGACAGGATTGCCTGGAAGACCACAGAAAACAGCCTTACCTAGACGCCCAAACGCAAAGGGCTTACCAGGCTTGATAGCCAGTTTCCAGAAGGTGATCTCGCCCTCTTCCCCTAAAATTTGCTTGGTGTAATCAGCATCGCCGACAGATACGCCACCAGAGGTGAGCACCATATCGGCTTGCGCCGCAGCAGAGCGAAATGCGGCGCGGATCGCCTCAGGATCATCTTGAATTACGCCTAAATCAATCCACTCAACATTCGCGCGACCCAGTAAACCTAGGATACTGTAACGATTAGAATCATAAATCTGCCCCGGAGCTAGCTCACTCCCCACAGGACGCAGTTCATCACCCGTGGAGAAAAACGCCACTTTAACCCTGCGACTAACGCGAACTTGGCTCACGCCAATAGTTGCCAGCACTCCCATTTCGGCAGCGCCGATCTGAGTACCAGACTGTAATACTTTGCCGCCTGTTTTCACCTCTTCACCGCGATAACGTATGTTAGCGCCAATCGTCTTTGGCGCTTCGATAGTGATCTGATCCTCCTTGGTGGTGACCTTCTCTTGCATCTGCACCGTATCGTAGCCTGGTGGAACCGCGGCTCCAGTCATAATACGCACGCAGGTCTTAGCTTTAGCTTCACCTCCAAAAGGGTGACCTGCAAATGATTCGCCTATCAGAGTCAAAGGCTCGTTGCCGGCTAAATCCTCATATCGAAAGGCATAACCATCCATTGCAGAGTTATTAAATGGCGGGAGATCGATACTCGATGCCAAATCTTCCACCAATACTCGTCCCAACGCATGAGGTAATTGCACCATTTCAGACTCATCGAGCTGGCACACTTGATCGAGTAGCTTGACGATAGCGTCATCGGGATGCATTAGGCTTGGTTGAGAACATGGATCGACTTTCATGGGCATCGGTTACCTTAGATATCAATAGCAACAAAAATGACAGTCATTATGCCATGCTGATATCAGAAGACTATGATCTTAACACCAATTTTTCTTCACGATTATTGATTAATACCAATCAGTATAAGACAGAGATCTACTCAGCGTATTTTTTAGCAACTAATTCAAGGCGAATGGACAATGGAATGGTTGATCCCTTGTGAGGCCGTTCAACGCAGAAGTAGGAAGTCAAAACACGCCTAACAGGCGGGTGTTTCCAAATACGATACAAAGCCACGAACAAACAGAGCTGGCGCAACAACTTAACCATGACACACCCACACAAATAATAACCATTTGTATTTAAAGAATTAAATAACGTAAATTTGGTTGCATTTGCTAGGAGGCTTTTACACAATAGCTCAGCAAAAAATGAACTTAAAAGGATCTACTATGTTGGCACAAACGATGATTGATCAGTTGAACGCACAAATTAATGTGGAGTTCTTCTCCTCAAACCTCTACCTACAGATGAGCGCTTGGTGTGAAGACAAGGGTTTCGAGGGTGCCGCAAAATTTATGCGTGCCCATGCCAATGAAGAGATGCAGCACATGCATCGCCTATTTACTTATGTGAGTGAAACAGGCGGTATGCCACTGCTGGGCGCGATTGAAGCTCCGCAATCAGAATTTGACTCCTTGCTGGCCCTGTTCGAACATACTTATGAGCATGAACAGATGATCACCAGTAAGATTAATGCATTAGCTCATGCAGCCTTTACCAATCAAGATTACTCAACATTTAACTTTTTACAATGGTATGTCTCTGAACAGCATGAAGAAGAAAAACTGTTTAAATCGATCGTGGATAAAATCCGTTTAGTCGGTGAAGATGGTAAGGCACTATTTTTTGTCGATAAAGACTTAGCTCAAATGGCGATTGAAGAGTCAGCCAGCGTGATGACTGCAGGCGTATAGATTTAGTCACTAATAAGGGCAGTCTTCTGCCCTTATATTGGTTCACAACTCAGTTCAATCTCCTCAAGTTGCCGCGCGCCACTCTCCGCCAAAAACACCAGTAAATCATCACTTTCAAGAGGTTTTGATACTAGGTAACCTTGGGTGTAATCACAGCCTAACTTTTGTAAAAACCGTAACTGCGAATCGTCCTCGACCCCTTCGGCAACGAGCTTCATATCTAAACTTTGCCCCATGGTAATGATCGCCTTAATCAAACTGGCATCGGCTGGCTCATCTAACATGTTATCGACAAAGCTTTTGTCAATTTTAATCACAGAAATCGGGAAACGCTTGAGATAACTCAGTGATGAATATCCAGTACCAAAATCATCTAAATAGATCTCAATACCAAGGGAGCGAATACTATTTAGCGCATATAGTGATTTCTCTGTGTCATCCATGAGTATCGACTCGGTAATTTCAATATGAAGTGACTGAGGGGAAACATCAAACTTCTGCAGCAACCCATTAAGAAGGCATGCGAAATGATTGTCTTTGCTTTTAACCAACTGACGACCAGAGACATTGATGGCCATATTGATCATATAGCCTTTGTCGTGCCACTCTCTTAAATCGCTCAACGCCTGATTGAGTACCCATTCACCTATGGGTTCAATTAATCCAGTCTCCTCTGCGATAGGAATAAACCTCTCTGGTGAAACAAGCCCATTTTTAGGATCTTGCCAACGAATAAGCGCTTCTACCGCAATCACTTGGCCTGTCAGCGTATTAATAATCGGCTGGTAACGGAGACAGAACTCATTTTGCAATACGGCGCGACGTAGAGCCTGCTCTAATGATATTCGTTCAAGCATACTGGTATTCATATCGGCAGAGAAAAAACTAAAACAGTTTCTACCCTCCAGCTTCGCTTGATACATGGCGGTCTCGGCATTACGAGTCAAAGACTCGACATCACTGCCATTATTAGGATAACAACTGATACCAATACTGGCTGAAATCAATAGATCATTACGATTAATCCCACAGGGAGATGAAAGATGCTTTAAAATTTCATTAGCTCGGGATTCGATATGCCCTTGATTTTCGGTGTGGCCGACCACGACGACAAATTCATCGCCGCTTAATCTTGCCACAAAATCATGTTGTTGTAGCAATGATTCAAGTCTTGCAGCAACAATCCGCAATAGCTCATCACCAATCGTATGACCATAAATGTCATTGATATATTTAAATCGGTCTAAATCAATAAACAGTACGGCAATAGCGCAACACGCTTGCTCCGCCAACTGCAACATCTGCGACAAGCGGACATGGTAAAGTTCACGGCTAGGCAAGTTGGTCAAAGCATCGTAATTGGTTTTATACCAGAGATCCTTTTCATATTTTTTACTATTACTGATATCGAGAAATAGGCCAATATGTTGTAACACCTGACCTTGATCATTTTTAACGACTGTAATGGCTAGATACTCAGGATAAATTTGACCATTTTTACGTTTGTTCCAAATCTCCCCTTGCCACTTCCCCTGTTTCGATAGTGATTCCCACATATGCTGATAAAAATGGGCGGGTTGATGGTTGGACCTTAATACCGATGGTGAGCGCCCTTTAATCTCATCAAAACTGTAACCTGTAATGTCAGAAAATGCAGGATTAACCGCTTCAATCAAATTATCTTTATCGGTAACCATAATCCCTTCGGTACAATGCTCAAATACCGCTGAAGCAAGATTAAGCTGGCGATGAGCCTTTAAACGTTCGGTCAACATATGATTTAGCGCCATCGACATCTTTGCCACTTCATCGCTACCATCGACTGGTACCGTTAACTGCAAATCGATGTCGCTGCTCATACGATGCATGAGATTAGAAATAGTCGAAATGCGATCGCTCAAGTTTTTGACGACATAACGCCCCATAAAGATTAAAAGTAAAAGGTTAACTAACGCAGCGGCAATACCTAATAGCAAATAAGTTAGCGCCTCTCTCTTCTGCCTTTCGTCAATCTGCGCAATATTATCGGTGAGTTGAGAATTGAGCCGAGAAAGCTGATCCATAGCTTCACTGGAGACTTGCCACCATAACTCGGCACTGACACTTGGAACCTGTTGCTGCAACTTTGACAATGCCGCAATAATGGGAGTTTCATCAATCCGCACCAGACTATCCTGCAGATCTACCGACACACCTTGCTGTTTTAACAATACTAATTTGTTAAAGTTCTGCTGATACCGCTTAACGCCTGCCACGACCACCTCTATTGAACTCAATTGCTCAACAGATAGTGGCCCAAGGGAATCTCGACTATCTAAAATCGTCCAAATTTTCTGTACTGCCACATTGAAGCGGTCTAAATCTTGCTCTTCTCCACGTAACAGGTAATTTTTAAAACTATGGATCATTCCCCCATAACCTAAAACAGTGCCAAGCTGATTCGCCATCGAAGCTAATTCTACCTGGCCTCGAGTTTCCTCTCGCATGATCTGTAATCGATGAGTGAATTGATTGTCCAAACTCTGTTGAATGGATAAGCGATATTGAGGGTATGCGTTTAAAAATATTTCATCGATAGCTAACCTGAGATCATTTTCTACCTCGGTCACAACCACATATGCCTTCACATCAATTTGATCTGCGGAGATAAACTGGTTCATCAAGCCACGCTCTTTAGCCATCAGCTCCTGAAATTTGAGCATAGAAAGAAGGTTGCCATAGGCTTGTTGCTGCTCAATATCTTGTGACAAAACTTGCAATTGAGCAATCAAGGCAAAAAGATGCTGATTAAACTTATTGTAAAATGAGAAAAACAACTGATCACTTTGCGAATCGACCCATTGGCGTGCGTTTTCCAACCGACTTCCCATCAATTTAAGTTGTTGAATATGATGTTGCAGGTTGGTTTTGGTGGATGCTTGTGAATTGGCTAATTGGGGCAAATCAGCTAAAAAAGGGGAATCGAATAGCGCCCGAATGTGACTGTCGGTCGCTTTTCTTTGGCTTACCAATTGTTGGTGCCTCTCGTCGCCATTACCACTCATATAACCAGCAGAAAGAGCACGTTCGGCCTGAATGTCAAAAATAACTACCTCAGCAAGCCTAGAAACCGAGACGCCGACCGCATTACGCTGGGCAATCTGATACTGCATCACCAGATCGAACATTCTTAAGCTGCCAAATATCAAAAATAGCAACATAGGAATAGCTGCGAGCAGGATCAGCTTTTGATTAAGGCTAATCCGATTGAGAAAAGATGACATTTTCTAAGCGCTCCATGCTTGATAATCAAGAGCAGACGCAAATTCTAGGTCTGAGATAATTACCATAGCTGATACTTAAGGTCACGCCTAGTTCACCAAAGTCTAATCTAGGTCACGAAAATGGAGTTAAAACAACTTAGCTATCATAAGTTATTATTTTTTATTCTTATTTTGAGAAACGAACAACGACTCACCTCAAAACTTCAACGAAAAATATCTACACTGGCGATTGTCCCAGTAAAAAACTCTTCAAAGGTCATATGATACAGAATTATATCTGTGCATATAAATTAACAAAGAGCCAGATTAGGCTCTTTGTTAATAAAAACACGGTTAGCAGGCTTCAGCCATGAGGGATTTACGATAAACAACAATATCTTCAATGGTTAATACTGGCATATTGTGTTGGTTACCAAATTCGATAATCTCAGGTAGCCTTGCCATCGTTCCGTCGACATTAGTGACTTCACACAAGACTCCAGCTGGCTTTAAACCCGCCAATTGCATTAAATCGATAGTACCTTCGGTATGACCACGACGGGTAAGCACACCACCTGGTTGGGCCCGTAATGGGTAAACATGACCAGGACGAGCGAGATCATTTGCAGTGGCACCATCGGCAATCGCCGCTTTAATTGTGGTCACACGGTCGGCCGCCGAAACGCCTGTAGTTACACCCACTTTCGCCTCAATACTTACTGTGAAGGCTGTACCATATTGGCTAGAGTTATCCTCAACCATAGGCGGCAATTCAAGCTGTTCGACCTTCTCTGGCGGTAAACAGAGACACACAATACCACTACATTCACGGATAAGTAGTGCCATCTGTTCGTTGGTTAAATGCTCTGCAGAATAGATAAGATCGCCCTCATTCTCACGATCTTCATCGTCAACAACGAGAACCCCGTTGCCAGCTTGTAACGCTGCAAGCGCAGTTTCGACACGTGTAATTGCGTCACCAAAAGGGGAAAGTAAAGACTGATTCATGGTTAAATCCTTAGTAATACTAATAAAATGGTTTTTTTCCAGAATCAGGGCATACAGAAAATAACACAGCACAAGCTATCGCTTATTGTTGCGTTGAATAAGAATGGTAATAGACCTAGTCAGCTTTAGCTCCAATGAGGTAATGCTGCACAGTCACGACATCTTATATTCTCTTTCATCCGGACTTAGCGCACCTAGTGCTCATTACCGTCGGCTCTGGAATGACTTTACATGGCGTAAAGCGCACCAGATCTGCTGACCCTAAATCTTTGATAATTTAGGCGCTCGCGGGCTTAAGTTCTATAACAAACTATCACCGCCGGTGGGGAGTTACACCCCGCCCTGAGAATTGCTGTCTTGTAATAGACAAGCGCGATAATGGTGCGCCAAATTGTGTTAAATGACAAGCTAGAGGGTGACAAGTATTACCTAGATCACCTAATCTCAACGATGAGCCCAAACCCAATAGTTAAATTTCGACAAAAGGTTAAATTTGATGTCATCAATACCCTCGCCCATTGCAGCAAAAATTCCTCATTCACTCACACTGCATGGTAACACTCGAATAGATCACTACTATTGGATGCGTGATGATGAACGCCACTCCCCCGAGGTGATAGCTCATCTCAACCATGAAAATGATTATTACCAAGCGCAATTTGCTCCATTTAAGCGCCTGCAAGACGATCTATTTCAAGAACTGATTGGCCGACTCGACAAAGATGAGTCAAGCGCGCCCTACTACTGGCACCAGCATTGGTATTTTAGCCGCTACCAGCTCGGGGGCGAATATCCCATTTTTGCGCGCAAAAAGACCATCAACGCCGATGAAGAGGTGTTACTCAATGTCAATCAACGCGCTGAGGGCTGCGATTTTTACGGCTTGGGGGGCTTAAGTATTAGTCCAAACGAGCAATTACTTGCCTTTAGCGAGGATAGATTAAGTCGCCGTATTTATACCATCCACATAAAAGATCTTAGCAGCGGTAACCTATTATCTGACACCCTTAGCGACACAGATGGCAGTTTGGTGTGGGCCAATGACAATCAACATCTTTTTTATATCAGAAAGGATCCGCAAACCTTACTTGGATTTCAGGTCTTTCGTCACCGACTAGGGCAAGCTCAAGCAGATGATCAGTTAGTTTACGAAGAGCAAGATGACAGTTTCTATCTCTCTTTAACCAAGAGCTTAGATGAAACTCGCATCCTGTTAATTCATGAAAGCACGGAAACCAGCGAAGTTTCGGTTATCGATGCCGATCAGCCACTAGCCGAGTTCAGACCATTGCTGACAAGAGAAGAGGGTCATGAATATTCGGTCGCTAAACGTGGAGACGACTATTACATTCTCACCAATTGGCAAGCAGTTAACTTTCGCCTAATGAAAGTCAATGAAACAAAATTTGCCAACAAACAACACTGGCAAGAACTGATACCAGCAGACGATCAAAGCCGCATAGAAGATCTGCTGGTGCTTAAAAAGCATCTCATTGTTCAACATCGCCATCTAGGATTAAGCCATATCACAGTCTATCCATTTAGCGAACAGGCTAGCTATCAACTTTCCTTTGATGATGCCGCTTATGTGGTCGGCTTTGATGTCAATCCAAGCCAAGAGAGCGAGCAGCTTAGGCTCTACTATTCGAGCCCATCCACACCAGAGTCTATCTATCAATACGATTTAAATTACCCGTCTAACAGAAAACGATTAAAACAAGAGAATGTCCTCGGAGATTTTGACAGCAATAATTACCAGACTGAGCGCCTATTCGTTGACGCCAGAGATGGAGCCAAGATCCCAGTCACCTTAGTTTATCGTAAAGATCGCTTTAACAAGGATGGCACTAACGCCTTATACCAATATGGCTACGGCGCCTACGGTTACACCATAGACGCAGATTTTGACAGTTCCATATTAAGCCTGCTCGATAGAGGCGTTATTTATGCCATTGCCCACGTTCGAGGTGGCGAGATGCTTGGTCGTCCTTGGTACGATGCAGGCAGGTTAATGAACAAAAAAAATAGTTTTAATGACTTTATCGATGTCACCAACGCCCTCGTTAAACTGCAATATGCCGATCCAAACAAAATTGTGGCAGCGGGAGGTAGTGCCGGCGGTTTATTGATGGGAGCCGTGATCAATCAAGCCCCACAACGCTATCTTGCGGTCGCAGCCCATGTCCCCTTTGTGGATATTGTGACTACCATGCTCGATGAGTCCATTCCGCTCACAACCAACGAGTATGATGAGTGGGGTAATCCTAATCAAAAGGCCGCATTCGATTATATGCTGAGTTACTCGCCTTATGATCAGGTAACTAGCCAAAGTTATCCTCACCTACTGGTTACCACAGGCCTACATGATTCGCAGGTTCAATATTTTGAGCCCGCT
Source organism: Shewanella mesophila (assembly GCF_019457515.1). Classification (NCBI taxonomy): domain Bacteria; kingdom Pseudomonadati; phylum Pseudomonadota; class Gammaproteobacteria; order Alteromonadales; family Shewanellaceae; genus Shewanella; species Shewanella mesophila. Next base: position 41,555 of record NZ_CP080421.1, on the reverse strand, counting down.
AAATGGGTGGCAAAACTGAGAGAATACAAAACTGACGATCACTTGTTGTTATTCCATATCGATATGGAGGCTGGTCACGGCGGTAAAAGTGGCCGCTATCGCCGCTACCAAGATACCGCAGAGGAATACGCCTTTTTTCTTGGTCTTATTAATCAGCACCAAACGGTTAGCGCACGGTAATGCCGATAACAGAAAAGCCTTGGTTCTTGTATATCATTGAATGCCGCCAAGGCCAACTCTACACAGGCATAACCACTGATATAGAGCGTCGCTTCAAAGAGCACCAACTTAGCGGCCCAAAAGCCGCTAAGTTTCTGCGTGGCAAGGCTCCACTTAGGTTGGTTTATAGGGAGTTTGTTGGAAACCGCTCACAAGCATTGAAAAGAGAGATTGCAGTTAAGAAGCTCAACAAACAGCTGAAATTAGCTTTAATACAAAATAATGCAAATTGTCATACTCTCAACACGGTCGACCAAACCTAAGCTTTTATTAGCGACTAACAGCTAAGTAAAGCGAGATATAACGCTAAAAAACTGTAAAAAACCTGTTTAACAAAAGTTGTTCGACTTTACTTCCCCATAACAAGCCTCTATTGTGGGCTACCCCGCTTATTTGAGAACAACATGAGCATATTTTTACAAGCGAAGGCAGAAGGATTGCCTAAGCAAGATAAGCACCAAGGACGGGGATTTTTAGGTTTACTATTGGTATTTTTGATTCTTTATCTATTCACATTAGAGTCTTCGATAAACCTAAGTATTTTTAGGCAACTCAACGGTATTGCGCCACACTTCCCAGATTGGTCACTGATACTACTTACCGACTTGGGTAATGGTGTCACGCTCGGACTCATCACACTTTGCTGCATAATAAAGCGTCCAGAGTTAATCATAAGGGTGATAGTTGCCAGTGTGTTATCACTGATTATAGTACCCACCTTGAAACAATATTTTGATGCACCTAGACCAGCAGCATTATTAGAAATCATTAATATTGTAGGTAAAACTCGCTTAAACCATAGCTTTCCATCAGGCCATACAGCGAGTGCGTTTCTGTTTGCTGGAACTCTATTTTTTGCCTATCAATGTAGAAATATAAAAATATTAGTCATTGGCTTCGCTAGCATTATCGGGTTATCTCGCGTCATCGTCGGTGCACATTGGCCACTAGATATAATAATGGGCGCATTTGTTGGATTGTTTTGTGCCTACGTCGCCGCTTATTTCCCACAGACAAAATTATCTAATTTACATAATGCCATCATGGTCAGTTTCCTCTGGTTGGTGCTACTAATCTGTGAGCTAGAAAAGAGCTTTGATAAAGAGATCATTTGGCAGGTGGTGACACTTAGATGGGGGCTCCTCACCATTTCGGCGAGTCTAATATGGTATCAGTATGATATTAAAGGCTTAATATCTCAAAGAGAGAAAAGTAAATTCATCGCGGTTAATAAGACTCGCTAGTCAACCTGAACTCGAGTTAAGAGATGGCATAACGCGAGATGAATTAGCCGTTTTACGCTTACTTCATCTCAAACTTGTCATTTTTTTGCTAACAAGGCGTATTTACGCGTCAATAGCCCGCCTATTGCAAGTGAATTCAACGCTGTTAGCGGAATAAAGGGCTAGATACGTTTATTATTCCGAGTTCAGGTTAGTTAACTACACGCCATGACTCGAATATTGGCTCATGGCGACCCCCTCTATTCACGCTTCCTTCACACAACTATGGATAAACTGGTAACTCACTTATCAAAGAGAAGTTGTATGGCTGGACTATTCTTCCCCAAACTAACTAAATTTGCTTACGCCCATCCAGCGACAACCAAAGCTTTTTTGAGTTTACTATTTTTCTTCACTTCTCTCTATTTACTCATCAATAACCCAGAAACCAACTTGGCTATATTCCGCAGCATCAACGGACTCTCTCCTCAAATAGCCGATTGGTTGCAACTGCTGCTAACTGATCTCGGCAATGGATTAACTTTAGGTGTATTGATGCTTTGCTGTCTTATTAAGCGACCAGAACTCATTATCCGAGTACTTATTGCCTCGATATTGTCGTTAATTTTAGTCCCCCTGCTGAAGCAATTCTTTGATGCTCCTCGTCCTGCGGCTGTGCTTGAGATGCTTCATATTGTAGGCGATAAACGCCTATCACACAGTTTTCCATCAGGGCACAGCACTAGTGCATTCTTATTTGCTGGTACCTTATTCTTAACTTGCCAATACTATCGCTACAAACTGATTTTTATCTTAGGCGCCATATTAGTTGCTCTCTCTCGCATTACGGTTGGAGCACACTGGCCAATTGATGTCGTCATGGGAGCAATAGTAGGATTAAGCTGCGCCTATCTAGCGTCGGTTTTTCCGCTAGTTCAAGTATCAGGCAAAGTAAGGACCAGCACCTTGGCTACGCTGCTTGTTATCTTGATCGCTTGCGAATTAAGTGAGAATAGCAGCCAATTAATTTGGCCGGTAATCTTAATGCGCTGGAGCTTAATTGGTATAGCAACCCTTATGTTATTGCAGCAGCATAAATCGGTGATCGTTCAGCGTGAGTTTTGTGTTTCAAAGGCAAGGCAACGAGTGAAGAATATGGTTGAACTAGGTTCAAGATCGTTAACACAGCATAGAAAACGTTAAAACTCAAACGCCCAAGCTAATAGGGTGGGCATAGGCTAACACTATCAAATTTGTAATTGATTAATCTGATAGTGATTAGCCGCTGCGCCGGGAAGTCTAGTTCATACTGACGGGACCATTAATGTTGTTAAAGCTCAAGTCCCCAGAGCCGGCCTCTATGATCGTCAGCCCTTGGGTATTGTTGACTTCTATACTGCCTGAACCATCGTCGATGGTGACCTTGCCAGCAACATCTACAATACTCATACCACCCGAGCCATCGTTAATCACCACATCGCCTTTAACATTAGTCACTTCAATACTGCCTGAGCCATCATCAAGATCTATATTGCCATCGACATTCGTCAGCACAATGCTGCCAGAACCGTCATCAATGACTAAGTTCTTACCACCATCCAGATTGAGACTGCCAGAGCCATCTTTAACCCTAATGTCGGCGTTCACTCCCTTGATGTCTATGCTGCCAGAGCCATCATCAATATCGAGCAACATTGATGCAGGCACCTTGATGGTGACATCCATATAGGGTGATGACCCGTTGAATGATACGCGATAGAAGGAATCGAAATTTGCCACCAGCTTGGCTTGGTCGCCATCTCGCACTAAGGTTAACTCGGGCTCGACACCATCATAACCATAGATATCGGCTTCGAGGGTGATTTCGTTTAACCCCTCAATACCTTCGATAGTCAAAGCACCGGCTCCAGTTTCGGCAGCTAATCCATCTAGGCCATTAGCATCTAAAGAGAGTTCAGAGGTTCTATGGTAGTCGAATGATGTCTTGCCTGCGCCGTTCACATTTATAATGCAACCACTTAGGCAAAAAGATAATGCTGCCGACAATACTAGGGGACGTAAAACCATCATAAAGTTTCCTTGTTAAATCTTATAAACTGATTTTATTAGCTATTTTTATATGCGCGAACAAAGACAGCTGCAGATACCGTGCCAAATCAGTATCTATCTGTTTTAACTATGTTATATTTCATTAAATAACAACTACAACTCGGCAACCCCATCACTAAGTTGCTAAATACACTAGATGTTGGTTAAAAAAACCGATAGCGAAAGGAAGCGTTAATGGACTATCTCGCCCTAAACAAGCACGCCTGGGATCAGCGAGCCAAAATTCACCTTGCCTCCAAGTTTTATGATGTTGCAGGCTTTATCGCAGGTCAGACATCCTTACAAGAAATAGAACTGAAGGCTCTAAATGTGCAAGGGAAAAGCTTGTTGCATTTACAGTGTCACTTTGGACTCGATACACTGTCATGGGCACGGCTAGGCGCCAAGGTAACGGGCGTTGATCTGTCATCCACTGCAATAGAGCAAGCCCAGACGCTAGCTAAACAGTGTCAACTACATGCCGACTTTATCTGTTGCGACATTTACCAAGCCCCTAAGCATCTTAAACAAGAGTTTGACATCGTATACACCTCATACGGAGTATTATGCTGGCTACCAGACCTACAAGGTTGGGCCAATATCATCGCTAAGGCGCTTAAAACTGGAGGGCAGTTCTATATGGCGGAGTTCCATCCGGTGCAAGCATTAATGGAAGGATACAGCTACTTTGGGCAAGCCGAACCCGACATTGAAGAGGAAGCCACCTATACAGAAAATAGCCCAGATGAGAAGCACACTATGGTGACATGGCCGCACTCATTAGCCGATGTGATCAGTGCACTATTAAATGCAGGCCTTGTGATTACTGAGCTAAAGGAGTTTGATTTCAGCCCCTACGATGCATTCGACGGGCTTGAAATTAGGGAGACGCCCCATGATCGCCCCCGCTATTACCTGCAACACCAAGGTCAAAATGTACCGCTGGTTTACACTGTCTCAGCTATCAAAACGGCATAAAAAAGCAGGCTAAGCCTGCTTTTTTCTTTCATCACTAATGGCGCAACACCGGATACACTAAATATTGCTGATCATAATAGGGGCTACGCTCATAAAACCAACTTAGTCTGGCTTTGGGATCGGCGGCAAAGTCTTTATCTTGCAACGCCTTATCAAACTCAGCCTGTAACGCTGGGTCTTTCGCTAACATTTTGGCAGCCATCGGCTCAACGGCATAGTGCTCAATATATTCTGTGCGGGTAAAAATAGGATTGAAAAAACCCCACTGAAATAATGAGTCAGGAGATAGTGGCTCAAGCAGCAAAATAGCTAAGTCCCCAAGTGGTTGCCGCGTATCAATTTTAACAGTTCCTGCTGGTAGTGTGGCATTAACTACCTTAGACGAGACATTCGCACTTACACGCTGGCGTCCTTCATAATCTTCACTAGAGAACTTCGCCTCGCCGAACTGGTATTGACTCAATGACATCGATTTAGCATGCTCAAGCCGACTCATGCGAATACCATGGATCTCAAGACGTGCAATAACGTCCGTCCATTGTGGAGGGATATAATAAGTGGATGGCCGATTTACTTTGATATCAGCAAGGGTGTTCCCCGTCACAGGCAGGTTTTCGTACAATTTAGGTTGGCCGTTCCAGCGCACAACTTGCTCACCACTAATGGGGCTATCCTCTAACGTATAGCCTATACCCTTGAAATCCCATCCCTGCGGTTGCAGTTGAGGCTTCCAAGTTAATGGTATCCGCTTGCTATATCGATAACTATCCTGTTGGATTGCCGACCTCAACGATATCGCTTTTTCGCCAACAAACTCTAACGTAGCCGCCAGCATGACATAAGTCCCTAAAACACGTTGTTTAAAAGGCTTTAGACTATGATTTTCGATAAGAATCGTTGGTAAATGACGGACATCACCATAGCCATTGGAAAAACGCGGGCTGGCATGCCACAAGGACAAGCCTTTACTCAAATCACGATTATCGAGGGCAAAGACCAGCGGCCCAGGAATATGCCCTTGACCCGCTAATGCTCCCTCAACATAGGGGCGATACTGCTTATCTAACCAACGAAAACTGGATGGACTAAGCCCTTGTGACAAGTTATAGCCGAAAGTCACATCATATTGATAATCGATACCATCGGTCACGTGTACGTCGATATAGAGATCGGGTTGCCATTGATTAATTGCCCGCAGCATATGTTGCATCTCTAAAGTATCGGCCTTGGCATAATCACGATTTAAATTGAGATTATTGGATGTCGTCCGCCATCCCATTCTAACAGGACCGCGTTGATTCACTCGGTTAAATTCACTGCTGCGTTCGTGGGCATCGACACTAAAGATAGGCACAAACAGCAGGTTAGCCTTATCGAGTAATCCAGCCTTATCCCCCATTACCATATCGCGAAGCAGCATCATCCCCGCGTCTTTACCGTCTATCTCACCAGAATGGATTCCCGCTTGCACTAAAACAGTAGGCTTTTGATTAGCCTGTAGGGTTTCAGGTGTTTGCGCGCCCTCACTCGAGGCAATCACCATCCAAATATCACGACCTTGCGGGCTCTTGCCTAGCGACACTTTACGTAATCGTTCACTACTGGCTATCAACTTATCGAGCCAAGCAAAGGTTTCATCATAGCTCGGACTCGTCTTCAACCCCTGCTGTTCAAAAGGCGTTGCCCATGGTTCATCAGCGGCCATCAGAACTGATTCACTCTCACCATGCCAGACAATGCTTGGTGGCAGAGTCGCGTCATTGACGTAAGTATCGGCAACTTGAGGAGTCTGTACTTGGGTGCCGCTATCTGAGGCTGAGGCATTTACGCATATGAAGAGGAGAGCGGAGAGAAAGGAGATTTTAGGGCGCATCTTTGATTACCTAACGGCTTATTATTAGGCAAACATCTTTAACGAAAAAACCTTTAAGTGCAACACCATATAGACAATAAAAAACCCAGCTTGCGCTGGGTTTTTCGATTTCAGATCTCTGACCGATTAATCTTTTATTGGTGAGTCCACTTTGGCAACATCACTACCGCCATTGCGCTCTCGTTTACTGAAGATTCGCTCGACGATCACGAAGAAGATAGGAATAAAGAAGATCCCTAAGAACGTCGAGCTCATCATGCCGCCCAATACACCAGTACCGATAGCATTCTGACTACCAGAGCCAACACCACTGCTGATGGCTAACGGCACAACACCTAGGCCAAAGGCTAGTGAGGTCATTAAGATTGGGCGCAAACGTACACGAACCGCGTGCAAGGTTGCTTCGACTAGACCTGCACCTTTCTCGTAGAACTCTTTCGCAAATTCAACAATCAAAATCGCGTTCTTGGTCGCTAAGCCAACCGTGGTCAACAAACCCACCTGGAAAAACACATCGTTGGGCAAGCCGCGGCCATTCATCGCCAGTAGTGCACCAATGATCCCTAGAGGAACCACTAAGATCACCGCAAATGGTACCGACCAGCTCTCATAGAGTGCAGCAAGTACCAAGAACACGACCATAATCGACAACGCGTATAACGCAGGTGCTTGATTGCCCGATAAACGCTCTTCATAGGAAAGGCCATTCCACTCAACACCAAACCCAGGGGGCAACTTAGCCACCATAGCCTCGATATCTGCCATCGCCGCACCTGTACTGTAACCTGGTGCTGTTCCGCCTTGGATATTCATCGCTGGCAGACCGTTAAAACGTTCGAGACGTGGAGAGCCAAACTCCCAACTGCCAGTTGCAAATGCCGAGAAAGGAACCATCTCACCTTGAGCATTTCTCACATACCATGAGTCAAGATCTTCAGGTTGCATACGATATTGCGCATCGCCCTGAACGTATACTTTCTTAACTCGACCACGATCAATGAAGTCATTCACATAACTACCACCCCAAGCAGTTCCGAGGACACTGTTTACCGAATCGATATCGATCCCCAACGCCCTAAGCTTGGCATGATCAACATGGATTTGGTACATGGGCGCATCTTCTTGACCATTAGGACGAACACCAACCAAATTAGGATTCTGTGCAGCCATACCTAACAGCATATTACGCGCTTCGAGCAGCTTTTCGTGACCTTGACCATTTCTATCTTGCAGATAGAGATCAAAACCATTGGCTGTTCCCAGCTCGATTACCGCTGGCGGTACAAACGCAAATACAAAGGCTTCTTTCATCTGCATGAAGGCCCCCATAGCGCGTCCAGAAATAGACTTTACATCTTGACCAGGATTTTGTCGCTCAGACCAATCCTTTAATCCGACAAACGCAAGACCCATGTTTTGACCGCTACCAGCGAAACTAAAGCCTGAAACACTGAAGACCGACTTAACATTGTCTCCCTCTTGATTGAGATAAAAGTCTGTGACTTTCTCCATCACTTTCTTAGTGGTTTCTTGGGTTGAGTTTGTTGGTAAAATAGCCTGAGTAAACAAAATACCTTGGTCTTCATCAGGTAAGAAAGCCGTTGGCATACGCATGAAGATCCAACCAACAGCAACCACCAATGCTAGATAAATCAACATAACTCGGCCAGTACGCTTAATCATCGATGCAACCCCAGATTCATAACGAGATGTCATCTCATCGAATTTACGGTTGAACCAACCAAAGAACCCGGCCTTAGTGTGGCTTTCACCTTTTGCAATAGGCTTTAACATGGTCGCACAAAGCGCTGGCGTTAAGATAATCGCCACCATGACAGACAGTGCCATAGCAGACACAATGGTTACCGAGAACTGACGATAAATAACCCCTGTAGAGCCAGACATAAAGGCCATGGGTACGAATACCGCAGACAGAGTCAAACCAATACCGACAAGAGCTCCAGTAATCTGATCCATCGATTTACGTGTCGCTTCGAGTGGGCTTAAGCCCTCTTCTTGCATCACACGCTCAACGTTTTCGACCACCACAATCGCATCGTCCACCAGCAAGCCAATAGCTAGCACCATCGCAAACATTGTGAGTGTATTGATAGAGAAACCAGCCGCCGACAAAATGGCAAAAGTACCAAGTAACACAACAGGAACGGCAATCGTTGGAATTAGGGTTGCACGGAAGTTCTGCAAGAAGAGGTACATGATAACAAACACCAATACCACAGCTTCTAGTAACGTGTGAACAACGCCCTCAATCGACTTCTCAACAAATGGAGTTGTATCATAGGGATAAACCACATCTAACCCTTGAGGGAAGAAGGGCTTCATCTCATCAACCTTTTCGCGCACGAGCTCTGCTGTAGCCAATGCATTAGCGCCCGTGGCGAGCTTAATTGCCAAACCCGCTGCCGGCTTACCGTTATAATAAGATTCTACCGCATAACTTTCGGCACCAAGTTCAACACGAGCGACATCTTCAAGGAAAACCTTAGCACCAGAAGTATCAGACTTAATGATGATCTTCTTAAACTCTTCAGCTGTTTGCAGACGACTCTGTGCAGAGACGGTTGCATTTAACTCCTGCCCCTGAATTGATGGCGCTCCCCCCAATTGACCAGCAGAAACCTGAGCATTTTGCTCACGAATCGATGCCATAATGTCTTGGCTGGTGAGGTTATATTGAGTTAATTTCAGCGGATCGAGCCAAATACGCATCGCATATTGCGCACCAAACAGCTGGATCTCGCCCACTCCTGCAACACGACTCATAGGATCTTGAATATTTGATCCCACATAATCCGAAATATCATTCTTTTCCAGCGAACCATCTTGAGATACGAACCCTAATACCATCAAGAAACCAGAGCTGGATTTAGCGACTTTAACCCCTTGTGCTTGAACCTCTTGAGGTAATAGCGGCATAGCAAGTTGGAGCTTGTTTTGCACTTGAACCTGAGCAATATCAGGATCAGCCTCAGCATTAAAAGTCAAAGTAAGTTGCGCATTACCAAAACTATCACTGGTGGCTGAAATATAACGAAGATTATCAATCCCCGTCATACGTTGCTCAATCACCTGAGTAACTGTATCTTCCATGGTCTTTGCTGAAGCGCCAGGATAACTAGCACTAATAACAACGGTTGGCGGCGCAATACTTGGATACTGCGACACAGGGAGGTTCATTATAGAAAGCACCCCAGCCAACATAACGATAATTGCGATCACCCAGGCAAAGATAGGGCGATCGATAAAGAAACGAGCCATAACTTTACCCTACTTTTGTTGTTGCTTATCTGATGTCATATCGCTTAAAGGCTTACCTACAACAGGTGCTCCCGGACGAATTTTTTGCAATCCTTCGACAATCAGTTGATCACCAACCACTAATCCATCGGTAACGCGCCACTGATGATTGATCACCTCTGCAGTCGTGACCACTCTCGGTTCTACTTTGTTGTCGGCACCAATAACCATGGCAACCGCCTGACCTTTAGTATTACGGGTGATCGCTTTTTGAGGAACTAAAATCGCTTTGGGATCTGTACCAGCATTGAGCACTGCACGCACATACATACCTGGTAGCAATACGCCATCGGGATTAGGGAACTCGGCACGTAGCGTCACAGAGCCAGTATTCTCATCGACGCTCACTTCAGAAAAACGCAAGGTTCCAGAATGTGGATACTGACTTCCATCTTCCAAAATCAAAGCGACATCTGCATTCTCAGTAGCCTGTAATGCCCCCTGCTTCAACTTGGCTTTTAAACGCAGCAGCTGTGCACTCGACTGCGCAATATCAACATTGATAGGATCAAGCTGCTGGATAGTCGCTAGCGTTTGGCTTTGATTTGCAGTAACCAATGCACCGGCGGTGACACTAGATTTACCAATACGGCCAGAGATCGGCGCTTGAACTTGAGTATACTCAAGATTAATTGTCGCGGTATTTATCGCAGCTTTAGCAACTGTGACACCAGCTAATGCTTCTTTATAAGCCGCATCCGCTTCGTCAAAGTCTTGTTCACTAATTGCATTCGTTGTCAGCAATGCCTTATAACGAGCGGCCTTCGCCTTAGCGGAAGCTAAGCTTGCGTTTGCACGAGCGAGGTCGGCTTCAGCACTGATCAACGCAGCACGATAAGTTGACGAGTCGATTTGATAAAGCGACTGTCCTTTTTTAACGTCTGCCCCTTCAACGAAACCACGTTCGGTAACAATACCTGAAACTTGAGGGCGTACTTCAGCCTCAAGAAATGCCTTGCTACGACCAGGTAGTTCAACCTGAATAGCCTGTGGTTGAGCAACGACCTTGATCACGCCAACTTCGGTACTTAGTGGAGCAGCGGTCGACTGATTTTGTTCCTCTTGCTGACCACAACCCGTTATCCATAACGCCACACCAATAACTGAGGCAATTTTGACTATTTGCCGCATGATAACTCCTAATCAAGGCCACAACAAAAAACGCCCATTAATAGCAAATGCTATAAGGCTATCTTTTGGAAGCATTATTTATTTTAAAAATTGAGACAGTATTTATCTCACACCTAGCCAATGCCAACAAGAACAATACACGGCCAATTTTGTAAGTTAATGCAAATTATTATGTTAAACCATTTACCAATGCTGCCATTAAGTTAAAAGAGCAGTGAAAGACCAATAAAAGCATAGATAATGTTTAAAAAATGTGATCGCTACGATCGACTATATACATCATCACATCAAGTAAAAATCAGTTAAAAGTACGATATAAAAAGCTAAATAAACAATATCAATTGACAGCTTATCAAGACTAAATACGGTTATCCCCAATGCTGCACGCGACGCTCCTGCTGATCTCGGCAAATGATAACCCAGACTCATGCTGCCAAGCATTAAACACAGCTTGAACCTGTTTTAGTCCGCTCTTAGAGGAAAACCCATAATCAATGAGATTATGGGCCTTCAAGTAACCTTTTATGTCATCCGTCAGTAAAAAGGTGTCTTTTCCTATCGCTCTTAAAAAATAGGGGCCAGTATTGCCGCCAAGACGATTACCAAGACGTTTAAGCTCACTCCATAAGCTTATGATGTCATCACTTGGCCAATCGGCAATAAACTTGGCAAAGCTGCCATATTTCAATTTCACCTCATGGATCATCAAGGCGTTATCATATATCGCCATGGTTTTCTTGAGATGGCGAATCAAGTTCTCATCACTAGCACGCTGCTGTAATTGCTCAGGCGATAGCATCAACACCTTGTGGGGTTCGAAATCAAAAAAAGCCTGTTCATATGCGGGCCATTTATTGTCAACAATCCGCCAAACAAAACCACATTGAAACACTTTCTTACTTATTTCAGATAACAGTTGCGCATCGTGATACTGCTCAATAGTTTTACTATCAGCCACCTGTGGCATCAAAGCCTTCAAAGAGGCTTCGCCGCCTTTGCGCTCACAGGCCCGCTCATAAATTTGTTCAAAAGATTCCAAAGGTATGTCTCTAAAATTAATGATTCTGACGAAATAACATCGACCAAAGTGATGTTCACAAACATCGAATGACAATACTACTCAAACTTAAAAATCGATCAATTAGTCCTGCAACAATATAGCCAAACAATGATAAACCACTTTGACACATTGCATGTATTGGGTAATAAGTAACCATAAGGAAGCTTATTTGATAAGCAAAAATAAACAATCAAGTGTGATGAGGGGGAATAGTATGGATGCATCACAACTTTACCGTATGCTAGTTTTTGCCAGCGTAGTGGAAAAAGGGTCACTCACTGCCGCAGGTGAAGAGCTTAATATTAGTCGGTCGATGGTGAGTCAGCATCTAAAACGCTTAGAGAATCAATGCCAACTCAAGCTACTATTTCGAACTACACGTAAGCTTTCTTTAACTCAAGAAGGAAAACAGTTCTATTACTACTGTGCAGAGCTACTCAAATTCGCAAAACAAGCCGACACAGCAATAATGCCCAGCGATGAACAGTTGCAAGGTACGATAAAAATTTCTACCCCAGTTGCCATTGGCGAGCTTGCCCTAGTCCCCTTACTGCGAGAATTTAATAAACACTACCCCCTAGTACATCTCTCTTTATTATTTGAAGATAAAAAACTCGACTTATTCGAACATAATATTGATATTGCAATACAAACAGGCCACCCCGATAACGAACAGCTAGTCGCTATTGAATTAGCCGAATATGATGAATATTTAGTTGCCAGCCCGCAATATATCGCAAATCATGGCTCGCCCTTACATCCCGACAGCCTAACCCATCATCAATGGATTATGCACAGTACACATCAGTTACCGCGCAATTGTCAGTTTGACAATAGTGATGGTGACAAATTTAACCTACAGCTAACTCCCTTTATTAACTGCAATACCCTTATAGGTACCTTAACATTAGCCAAGGAGGGATTAGGCATAGCCATGTTACCTGAGCATCTCGTTCAACAACCTATACAAGAAGGCCAATTGGTTAGACTGATGCCTGATTATCACTTAGGCAAAGGCGGGATATTCGCACTACACAATTTTTATGATGTTATCCCACCAAGAGTTAATGCCATGCTCACTTTTCTGCGGCAACACTTTTGCCAGTAAAAGATAACAAGCATGAGATTAGCCTCCTAAAGTCGTCATTTTCGTTGAAAGTTCCAGCCAAAATGCGAAAGTCACGCTACAGTTAAAGTATCAAATTGAGACATACGGAGACTGATAACGATGGAATTGTTCTACCATCCCCTGTCTCGATACTCTCAAAAAGTTCTAATTGCACTTTATGAAAAGCAGGCTAACTTCTACCCAAGAGTCATAGAATTAAGCGACCCATTCTCACGGCAACAATTTAAGCATCACTATCCACCAGGAAAACTCCCTTTACTCAAAAACAGCTTGGGAGAGTTACTGCCAGAATCAACGATAATTATCGAATATATAGATCATGAGTTTTCGACGGGAACACAACTGATCCCACAGACGTTCGAACGCGCTCTTGATGTGCGGCTGTTTGATCGATTGATCGATAACGATTTAAACAACAAGCTCTATTTAATTGAAAAAATGCAAGCTCGAGCGGAGCAAAATCCGATCAAACTAAAACAGCTTGAAAAAGAGATCTTGGCAACCCTTAGCAGCTTGAATGATAAACTGGCTCAAAATCATTGGATATGTGGTGACAGCTTTACTCTGGCAGATTGCGCCCTGATCCCCTGCCTCATCGACGCAAAAAGTGGATTTAAGCTATATGAATTTGATGCAATCGATAGATATCTATATCAAGCAGAAACCCGTGGCGCCTGGACACAAGTAAAGGAGGAGGTTGACCTGCAAAAAGCCGCTGTACTCGCAGGTTTCCGTCCTATTCCTTAACGGGTCGTCAGCGGACACTGCCTTAGATATTTCGCTCTTTTTTGAGCTGTAAAAACTCCTTCCATTTTGCAACTTCTGGCGGCAGAACAGGTGTCTCACCTTCAAATCCCGCTTCTTTAACCATCTCAGCTATTGGCACTTGCTTACGATTAGAGACAAACACCCCACGAACATGAACGATACAACGTAAAGTGCCGTCGCTGACAAAACGCTGTTCAATATAAAAGTATTTTTCATCCCAGCCGACCACCTTGCTCTCTATTTGAAATTTATGTAGCGGCTTAATATCGCGGATATAGGTAAATTCAGCGGCGTTAACGATCGGCATCCACTTAAGTTTTAAGAAGCGTTTTAACAGCCCCATCTCTGCAAGCATATAAGTACGAGCAAGATCCATAAAAGCGGGATAACGAGAGTTAGTCAGATGGAAATTGATATCGCAATCTAATGGTAATGCCCGATATTCAATCTTACTGATACCAAGAAAATCGATCTTACGGCAATGACGAACTCGCCAAAACATTAGCCAAAACAAGCGGAAATAGAGATTCATAACATTAACATTCGTATAAATAGGGGCAGAAAGGCTAACAGAGGTCTTACCAGATAACAAGCATCCGTGATGGTGCAACAAGAGGGCTATGACTCTAGCAAGAAATGTTCGCTAGTAGAAAAGAAAAAGAGCCATATAGGCTCTTTGGAAAGTGAACAATTATTTGGCTAAGCCAATCAAATGCTCGGCATACACATTAACATCTTGCCAATCTGTGTAGTCGATGACCGCCTTAGGATCGGTAGGTCCATCAGTCATCTTCATGATTAATTGGATCATCCAGCGGTCATACCAACGCCACGAAGGATAGTCCACTTTACCAGCAATCACTTTTACATCTTTAGGTTTCCAAGCTGACAATTCGATAAATTTCTGAAGATACTTATTATTTTCAGGGATACGTTTCTCAGGATTACGCGCAACAACATTGACGCTAAAGAAGCTGTTAGGTTTCGTTTCTAGTTGCTGCTGATATTGGTTTACAAAGGCAAAAACAGATTTGTCATAAGTGCCGTAAAGCACGCAGGCGCCGACGGCAACGCTATCATACAGATCCCAATTTATCTCACTAGGCTCGCCAATCCTAAACAGATCGCACTCACGTCCTTGTTGACGAATATGCTCTGCCATAGCTTGAGTGATCTTTGCGGTATGTCCGCCACGCGAATAGTAAACAATAAGTACCGAAGCCATAAAGCATCCACTATCAGATAAGTCTGACGATATTGTTACAATAAAGTGCACCTAAAACAGGCCTGCAGATCACAAATTAGTTAAGGGTTTTGTGAAATACACCACCAAATGAGACAAAAAATCGCGATAGAATAGAAACATAATAGAAGTAATGGAATTGTCGAGTTGGCTCATTATAAAGTTTGAGCACTTTCTACTATCTGAGTATCATTGCTTTCACCACACCATTCAATTAGAATTATCTAATCAAGCAGAGTACAAGAGAGTCATCATATGCAAAAAGATATTGATGTAGATACCATGGTCACTAACGCTCAGAGCGCTGCCAAATGGCTAAAAGCGATTGCGAATCCATACAGACTGATGATCTTGTGCCAGTTGCTCGATAACGAATTAAGCGTCACCCAGCTCAATGAAACTGTGCCACTAAGCCAATCAGCATTGTCACAACACTTAGCCGTTTTACGCGCAGAAGATTTAGTTGCGACCCGAAAGAGTTCTCAGATCGTCTACTACACCTTAAAGAATGAACAGGTTACAGAAGTTATCTCAATTCTTTATAAGCGTTACTGCGCATAAATCATTTCGATAGTGTGTACTGCCTTTAGCGCTCGCTGAAGGCTTTAGCGAACTCATCAACTTTATCCCAATCGGTAAACTCGTAAGTGCCAGACGTATCTGTCGGCCCTTTGGTGATCCACATGATAAGACGGATCATAAACTTATCGAAGAAGCGATACTTTGGATAATCAATCTTGCCGGCAAACACGCCCAACTGCTGCGGTTGCCATAATGAAAGTTGAATAAACTTCTTCATGTAGGGATTGGTTTCTGGGGTATTTTTCTCAGGCTTTCGCGCCACTACATTAACGGTGAAAAAGGCATTCTTCTTACTGGTCAGCGCTGCGCGATGACGATTTACATACTGAAACAGCTCGGGTCTATGTTTACCATAGCGAATACTGGCACCGATAATCACTTTATCGAAATAGGATAGGTTGACTGACTGAGCTTCTTCTAACGAAACCATAGTCACCATCTGTGTTTCTGTCTTACAAATCTCCTGGATCCGATCACAAATCGCTTTTGTTTGACCATCAACAGTTGAGTAAATAATTAATGTACGACTCATCAATTCTTCCAAAAAGTCGGTGTAAACAACACCAATAAGGTAAACACTTCTAATCGACCGAATAACATCGCCACGACCAAAACCCACTTTTCACCATCGCCGATACTCGCATAGTTACTCGCAACCTCACCCAGTCCAGGACCTAGGTTGTTTAAACAGGCAGCGGTAGCACTAAAGGCGGTAATATTATCCATGCCAAGAGCCATCAGGATCAACATGCACACTACAAAAACCAACGCATAGGCAGAAAAGAATCCCCAAACGGCATCGATAACACGATCAGGTAATGCCTTGCCATTTATACGGATAGAGAACATTCCCCGAGGATGTATTAGACGCTTTAGCTCTCTAGAGCCTTGCAGCAACAATAAGATCATCCGCATCACCTTAATGCCACCAGCAGTAGAGCCACCACAACCACCGATGAAGCTCGAAAAAATCAATAGCATTGGCAAAAACAGCGGCCACATGTGAAAGCTTTCAGTACCAAAACCTGCGGTGGTAGATATTGATACGGCTTGGAACAGCGCAAAATCAAAGGTCTCTTCGGCGCTGTCGTAGATACCGGAGTGATATAGCGTAATAAAACAGATAAGGGTCAAGGCTAATTGAATCACGATTAACGCTTTAAATTCAGCATCTCTAAAATACACTTTCAGATTAATACCGCGTCGGGTAAATGCAGCAAAATGGAGGCTAAAATTGAGGGCGGCGATCAATAAGAACACCACACAAACCATATTAATGGCCGTACTATCAAAATACCCCATGCTGGCATCGTGAGTGGAAAAACCGCCAATCGCAATCGTCGAAAAAGAGTGACAGATGGCGTCAAACACATCCATTCCAGCGACCCAATAAGCAAAGGCACAGGTGATAGTCAGCGCAAGGTAGATATACCATAATGCCTTGGCAGTTTCGGCAATTCTCGGGGTCATCTTACTGTCTTTAACTGGCCCAGGTATTTCAGCTCGATAAAGCTGCATCCCCCCGACGCCCAATACTGGCAAAATGGCGACAGCAAGCACAATGATCCCCATCCCCCCTAACCACTGTAATAGATGACGATAGAACAAAATTGCTTTCGGTAGAGTATCTAGGCCAACTAATACCGTGGCCCCAGTAGTGGTCAGTGCCGAGAAGGATTCAAAAACACTGTCAGTAACAGATAAATCTGGCTGACTAGAAAAAATGAAGGGAACGGCACCAATAGAGCCCAGAACGCCCCAAAACAATACCACCAGCAAGAAGCCCTCTCGAGTTCGTAGGTCTTTCTTATGGTGACGGTTCGGATACCAAAACAAAAAACCGAGAAGTAAACTCAGAAAGAATGCCTGAATAAATGCCGTTCCTCCACCATCTTTATAGATCACGGCAACGAGTGCAGGTGGGAGTAGTGACAAAGAAAACAGGCCCATCAACAAACCCGTTATTCTTATTATGGTTCTATATTGCATCTAAGCTTTCTATTCATCCATATAGCGACATCATGCAGACTTCGGCATTTTCGCACATATTCATCACGCAGTTGTATAAAATTTATTGTTACATTGTGAAACCATGTCGCTTTAACAATCACAATGACAGATGGCACGCTAAAATTAGCTTTCAAATTGTGGCTTAAGCGAGCCTTGACTCATGGTTGCTAGCTCTTGTGAAAGCTGACATTGTTGATTTTTAGGGATCATAAAGTGGAGTAATACTTTATCTGTAAACTCCTTATCTGTAACGATCGCCTCGCAACGAGCCAAGAAATACTCAACATCTTTGAGTTGATGATAATCACACATCAATTTAGCGGGATAACGAAGTAACTTTATCTCGGTTTCAAGCTGGGTAAGTCCCTGTTTAATCCCTGAGCTGTAAGCCCTAACTAAACCGCCAACTCCCAGCTTAGTCCCACCAAAATAACGCACAACGATAGCCCCTAACTCGCCGATGTTTGCTCCTTGTAATGTCGCCAACATTGGCCGGCCGGCGCTCCCCGCGGGTTCGCCATCATCACTCGAGCCCGTGGCGACGGTATTACTAGGATCACTGGCAACGAAGGCATAACAATAATGATTGGCCCCCGGGTATTCCCCCTTGATGTTAGTGAGCGCACACTTAAGCTCTTTCTCTGATGAACAGTGAAATAAGAAAGAAACAAAGCGACTATGCTTTATCTCTTCTTCAACCATTAATGAGGCCGATGGAATCAAATAGCTTTCACTCAATGGTCATCAATCCTAACTATTCAATCCGAGATCTCGTGTCATGTTTTCATTGTGATCACTATGAACAATGACGTTGTCTTCGATACGAATACCACCAAATGGGCGCAGAAGATCAACCTTATCCCAATTTATCTGCTGTCGAGCATCTTGCTTCAACTCATTGAGTAGGGTGTCGATAATATAGAGCCCAGGTTCAATAGTTAACACTTGATTGGCGGCCAAGGTGCGAGTACAGCGCAAGAATGGATGGGCCTCTGGCGGCGCAATATGAGTACCACGTTCGTCATGGAGGAAGCCTCCCATATCGTGTACCTGCAAGCCCAACATATGACCTAGTCCATGGGGGAAAAAGGCGCTGGTGATCCCTTGATCAATTAATCCTTGCTTTTCACCGGTGACAAGTTTGAAATCCAATAATATTTGCGCCAACTTCTGGTGAGTCACGATATGAAGATCTGGATATTTAACCCCAGGACGCATCATATCGATGATCTCCAGTTGCAGTGTATCCATTGCCGTGATCAACTCACCAAAAAGATTCTTTTCGAAAGCATAAGTACGAGTAATATCCGCGGCGTAACCGTGAAAACTAGCACCCGCATCGATTAAAAAAGACAATCGCTGAGCAGGCGTGTCATGCTCAAGTGCGGTGTAATGCAATATCGATGCATTTTGATTAAGGGCGACAATATTGCCATAAGGCATCTGGTTCTCACCCTGCTCTGTTGCTGCCAAGTAAACTTGCTGGATCTGAAACTCGCTAGCACCGCTATAAAATGCACTTTTTGCTGCATCATGCCCCTTAACCGCAATTTCGTTTGCCCTGCGCATACAAGCCAATTCGTACTCAGTTTTAGTGGCTCTGTGGTAATGCAGATAGCTCATGATCGCCTCAGGATTACGAGACTTAAAACCTAACACCTCAGCGACCTCTAAGTGCTCACCAATATATGCCCAACTTCCTATATCTTTAGGTAATAACTCGGCAACCTTGTCGGCCTTGGTTAACAATTGAATGTCGAACTCTTGAGCCCAAAACGCATCAGGAAGATCGGCGACTTTATGCCAAAAATCGACAGGACGATAGAAAATAAGCTGTGGCTTATCTTTACCATTCACCAACAACCAACAGTGAGGATTATCGAGCACAGGTAACCAAGCTTTAAACTGCGGATTAACCTTAAAAGGATAATCCATGTCATCGAGAAACTGGCGATGGGGCTGTCCCGAATGAATGACCAAACCGCTTAGCTGCTCACGAGCCATGATCTCAGCAACACGACGATTTAATTCAAAGATATGGTTTGGATAAAGAGGCGCTAAGTTTTCCATCTCTCGGTTCCTATTATTGTTCTAATAAAGATGACTACCCCTAACAATATAGGGTTAGGCAGTGATCCAGTGAGTCTAACATAAAGGACAAAATTCAGCCTAACTGAAGAAAATTAAACAACCGTTTAAATTGGGTGTTGAAATTTTCTTAATTTAGACGCACACTGAGCAACAACTGGTCAAATGATGGCCTGCTGTAAAATAGGGATTTACCTACGCCATACAAAATCAATAGTGGGTAATGCTCTTTAAGCAATAAGGAAGCAAGCAATGATCTACCAAAGTCCTACAATTCAGGTTGAATTACTTGAAGACAATATCGCTCGGCTCTGTTTCAATGCCGCGGGCTCAGTCAATAAATTTGACAGAGAAACCCTCGACTCTCTCAACACCGCATTAGACAGCCTAACGCAAGTAGATAATATTAAAGGTCTAGTGCTTACTTCAGGCAAAGACGCTTTTATTGTTGGTGCAGACATCACCGAATTTTTAGGCTTATTCGCCCAAGATGATGCCGTACTTCTAAAATGGTTAGAAGAAGCCAATAGCGTATTTAATAAATTGGAAGATCTTCCCTTCCCAACCATCTCTGCTATCAAAGGTTTTGCCTTAGGCGGTGGTTGCGAAACGATTTTAGCAACAGATATGCGCGTAGCGGATACGACCGCACGCATTGGCCTACCAGAAACCAAACTAGGGATCATTCCAGGCTTTGGTGGTACGGTACGACTACCTCGCGTCATTGGCGCCGATAACGCACTCGAGTGGATCACCACAGGGAAAGACCAGCGCCCAGATTCAGCATTAAAAGTCGGTGCTATCGATGCTATTGTTGCACCTGAGGCGCTAGAAACCGCAGCGATTCAAATGCTAAAAGATGCGATTGCAGAAGAGATTGATTGGCAAGCGCGCCGTCAACGTAAACTGTCGCCATTAACCCTACCTAAACTTGAAGCTATGATGTCATTTGCAACGGCAAAGGGCATGGTATTCCAAGTTGCTGGCAAACACTATCCAGCCCCAATGGCTGCAATTGATGTGATCGAAAAGGCTGCTGGCGCCGAACGAACAGAAGCCTTACAAGTTGAGCATCAAGCCTTCTTAAAGCTGGCTAAGACAGAAGTAGCCCAAGCGCTTATCGGTATCTTCCTTAACGATCAGCTAGTAAAAGGCAAAGCGAAAAAAGCTTCAAAACAAGCTCATCCAACGAAGTCTGCCGCCGTATTAGGAGCAGGGATTATGGGTGGCGGTATCGCATATCAAAGTGCCAGCAAAGGCACTCCTATCGTAATGAAAGATATTGCCCAGCCAGCCCTTGAGCTTGGCTTAAGCGAAGCATCTAAATTGCTGACTGCGCAGATCAAGCGTGGCCGCTCTACCCCAGAAAAAATGGCGGCGGTACTCAATAACATCACTGCCACCTTAGATTACAGTGCTATTAAGCAAGCTGACGTTGTTGTCGAAGCGGTTGTCGAACATCCAAAAGTGAAAGCAACGGTGTTGGCTGAAGTAGAGCAACACGTTAGCGAAGATGCCATCATCGCCTCTAACACATCAACCATCTCAATCAACTTACTGGCGAAGAGCCTGAAGAAACCGGAACGTTTCTGCGGTATGCATTTTTTTAACCCTGTGCATAAGATGCCATTAGTTGAAGTGATCCGCGGCGAGAACAGCTCTGAAGAAACCATCGCATCGGTTGTCGCCTATGCAGCTAAGATGGGTAAAACGCCTATTGTGGTAAATGATTGCCCAGGTTTCTTCGTTAACCGCGTATTGTTCCCCTACTTTGCTGGCTTTAGTGGCCTACTTGCCGATGGTGCTGATTTTGCAGCTATCGATAAGGTAATGGAAAAGCAGTTTGGCTGGCCTATGGGTCCTGCTTACCTGCTTGATGTGGTTGGTCTAGATACCGGTCATCATGCACAAGCTGTGATGGCTGAAGGTTTCCCAGACAGAATGGGCAAAACCGGAAAAGACGCAATTGATGTGATGTTTGAGGCGCAGCGTTTTGGTCAGAAGAATGCTAAAGGTTTCTACCAATACTCAGTCGATCGTCGCGGTAAGCCGAAGAAAGATATTGATGCCATGAGCTATGAATTGCTGGGCGCAGCCTTTGGTGAGCTAAAAGAGTTCAGCAAAGAGGACATCATCGCTCGCACTATGATCCCAATGATCATCGAAACGGTACGTTGTCTTGAAGAAGGAATTATTGCCACGCCAGCTGAAGCCGATATGGGACTGGTTTATGGTCTTGGATTCCCTCCATTTAGAGGGGGGGTGTTCCGTTACATAGACACCATGGGCGTAGCCAACTTTGTCGCACTTGCAGACAAATATGCGCATCTAGGTGGTCTATACCAAGTAACAGACAAGATGCGTGAACTTGCAGCCAACAACGGTAGTTACTACCAAGCCTAATCAGCGGGAAGGAATAGAATAATGAAACAAGCAGTTATTGTAGATTGTATCCGTACTCCCATGGGCCGCTCTAAGGCTGGAGTATTTAGAAATGTACGCGCAGAGACCCTCTCTGCAGAATTAATGAAAGCACTTTTAGTGCGTAACCCACAACTCGACCCAAACACCATCGAAGATGTGATTTGGGGCTGTGTTCAGCAAACCTTAGAGCAAGGCTTTAACATTGCACGTAATGCAGCCCTACTGGCTGGTATTCCAAAGCAAGCTGGCGCAGTGACCATCAACCGTTTATGTGGTTCATCAATGGAAGCGATGCATCAAGCCGCACGCGCCATCATGACTGGCATGGGCGACACCTTTATTGTGGGTGGTGTTGAGCATATGGGTCACGTACCAATGAATCACGGTGTCGATTTCCACCCAGGCCTTGCCAACAATGTGGCTAAAGCCTCTGGAATGATGGGCCTTACTGCAGAGATGCTAGGTAAAATGCATGGCATTACTCGCCAGCAGCAGGATGAGTTTGCTGTACGATCTCATCAACGTGCTCATGCGGCTACCATCGAAGGCCGTTTTGCCAATGAGATCCATGCTATCGAAGGCCATGATGCCAGTGGCGCACTTATTAAGGTTTTTCATGATGAAGTTATTCGTCCAGAAACCTCACTAGAATCACTAGCAAGCCTGCGCCCAGTATTTGATCCAGCCAATGGTACCGTTACAGCTGGGACTTCTTCGGCACTATCTGATGGTGCTTCAGCCATGCTAGTGATGGAAGAAGAGAAAGCTAAAGCGCTTGGTCTGCCGATCCGCGCGCGCATTCGCTCTATGGCAGTGGCTGGATGCGATGCTGCAATTATGGGTTATGGCCCAGTTCCTGCGACCCAAAAAGCATTGGCCCGAGCAGGATTAACCGTTAACGATCTCGATGTCATCGAGCTTAATGAAGCTTTCGCAGCACAATCACTCCCTTGTGTTAAAGATCTTGGTTTGATGGATGTTGTCGACGAAAAAATTAACCTCAATGGCGGCGCGATCGCTCTGGGTCATCCATTAGGCTGTTCAGGTACTCGTATCTCTACCACCCTAATCAACCTGATGGAAAGCAAAGATGCCTCTTTAGGTCTTGCGACCATGTGTATTGGCCTAGGCCAAGGCATCGCAACGGTATTTGAACGAGTGTAACGCTTCCCTCCCATGAGCGTTTGTAGAAATCGAGTAACGAGAGTTACTCGATTTTTTTTCGCCATTTTTTGCGGTTTACGCCCATCGAGTAAAACCTCGCCCAAACACAGCTTGTACTCAGTCCTGATTTATGAAAATAATCAACAAATCAATTCAAACGAGATCACTCAATGCACAGTCAGACACTTGCCGACAACCCCAATGCAGCCTGCACGATTGCAAGTTGGTATTATCACCAGTGGGGACACTTAAGCGCTGATCGCACCTTAGAAACCGTGCAATCATCACTCTCTGACTATTTAAATCGCGATACACTACCATTGATTTTAATGCTGTGCCGAGGTGATGAACCACTCGCTGTTGCTCAGTTAAGATTTCAAGAAAATCCTGACTATCCTAAAGACTCTCACTGGCTTGGTGGTGTTTATGTCAAAAAGAGTGAGCGAGGTAAGGGGCTGGGCAATAAGATTATTCAGTTAGCGATAGAGAAAGCTCGCACAATGAATATCACCACGCTCTACCTTCAAACAGAGAGTCATAATATCAAGCTATATCGTCAACAAGGCTGGCAGAAAATAGATGCTCAGGACTGCCACGGCACTACAATATCCATCATGGTAAACCAACTGTAAATATCGGAAACAACAAGTTATGACCCCAGCAACCAAAGCACTAGATAAAGCAAAAATCAATTACACAGTTCACGAATACCAACATCAGGCTGGTAGCGGTGCATACGGCCTAGAAGCCGCAGAGAAACTTAATCTGGATGTCGCCTGCGTATTTAAAACACTGGTTGCCGAAATCGATAACCATAAGTTAGTGGTTGCGATTATTCCTGTGGATAAAAAGCTTAATATGAAACGCCTTGCCAAAGCAGCAGGCTCAAAGAAAGCGGCCATAGCCTCACCAGAAGATGTTCAGCGCGCAACGGGATATGTACTCGGTGGCGTCAGCCCTATCGGTCAAAAGAAGAGACTCGCTACCTTTATCCATGACAGTGCCGCACTCTTAGATCAATGTTACGTAAGCGGCGGCCGACGGGGATTCGATATTGGTTTAGCACCGAATGACCTCAGAGCAATCACCAACGGCCAGTTAAGCAATCTGATCGATTAGCCCAACACTATGAAGCTGTTCCACGTGAAACACTTCACGGCTATTTAACTCACAAAAAACTTAACCCAACTTGGCACAATCCCTTGGCTAGCGTAATATTAGCCCCCACTGTTTAAAGTGGTTTTTTCATCATCCAAGGTTATATCTATGAGCAACACTTTTTCTGACGCACAACACCAACTCGACGCCTTAGGCTTAAGATGTCCGGAACCCGTGATGATGGTTCGAAAATCGGTGCGTAAGATGCAAGAAGGTGAAACCCTGTTAATTATCGCAGATGATCCAGCCACCACCAGAGATATCCCAAGCTTCTGTGAGTTTATGGACCACACGCTAATTGCTAGCGAAACAGCCACAACCCCCTATCGGTATTTGATAAAAAAAGGCCTATAAGCATATCTTGCATCCCTACCAACGTGCGGTTTACACTGTAAAACAGCACTCAAAAGGACGGGAACAAGATGGCGAGTTTACAAGGTATTAGTTATAAGGTCGTCAAAGGCGGCCCCATGCTCGAAACAAGCAATGCACTCGTCACCACGACGACAGGAGTCGCACAGGATGTGTTTGGCAAGCCTGGTAGACGCCAAGTTACAGTGCTCTCTGCCCAGCAATGGCAATTAGCCTGTAACGAACTCAACATAGATCTCCCTTGGACCACCCGCAGAGCCAATCTACTTATCGAAGGTTTTGAGTTTAGCCCTCTCTCTGTAGGTAAAGTACTTCATATCGGCGACCTACGGCTGCATATCACTGGCGAAACCGATCCCTGTAAAAAGATGGAAATGACACAGCCTGGCTTGAAAGCCGCACTGACCCCAGATTGGCGTGGCGGCATCACCTGTCGAGTACTAAATGATGCCAACATCAATATTGGTGACCCAGTATACCTTACCGAACAACTTGAATTGCTTTAACGCGCCACTCTACAGCCTGCATCAGTGGGCTGTTCCCCTCTGAACACGCAAACTATTCACTAAATGTCACAGAATTATGGTTTTACTGTTACGCAAATTATGCGATAAATAACAGCGAAAATTCGACGAACATCAACAATCAGTAAAAAACTCACCCACAAAACAAAACAAATAAACGGGACATTAATGTTTAAACAAAAACTCACCCCGCTCTGTGCCGCTATAGCCTTAAGCCTTAGCCTTCCTGTATGGGCAGAAGACAAGACCGATGAAACGACTTGGCAGGTCAATGCGCCTGCAAACGCTCCCCTTCAACAAGTCAAAATCGACGTATCCGAAGGCACCTGGATGAACGTCAGTGTCAGCCCAGATGGAAAAACGATAGTATTTGATCTGTTAGGCGATATTTATCAAATGCCCATCGAAGGTGGCGAAGCCAAGGCCATCGCCAAAGGCATCGCTTGGCAGATGCAGCCTGTTTATAGCCCAGATGGAAAATCTATCGCGTTTACCTCCGATCAAGATGGCGGCGATAACATTTGGATTATGGATGCCGACGGCAGCAACCCTCGCCCTGTCACAAAGGAAACGTTCCGTCTGCTTAATAGTCCTGCGTGGAGCCCAGACTCACAGTACCTGATCGCCCGTAAACACTTTACAGGTAGCCGCAGTTTAGGTGCCGGTGAAGTCTGGTTGTATCATGTTGCTGGTGGCGATGGCGTTAAGCTCACAGAACGACCCAACGAACAGAAAGATTTGGGTGAGCCAGCCTACTCTCCAGATGGACGCTACGTTTACTTCAGTCAAGACGCCACGCCAGGCAAAACCTTCCACTACTCTAAAGATTCGGTGAAAGGCATCTATAAGATTAAGCGTTACGATACTCAAACGGGTGATATAGAAGTACTCATCGAGGGCACTGGTGGTGCGATACGTCCAACACCTAGCCCAGATGGAACTAAGTTAGCCTATATAAAACGAGATGGTTTCCAGTCGACACTTTATCTACTCGATCTAAAATCGGGTGAAAAAACCAAGCTATACGATAAGCTCGACCGTGACATGCAGGAGACTTGGGCGATTCATGGCGTATATCCAACAATGAGCTGGACCGCCGATAACCAAGAGATCATATTCTGGGCCGGTGGCAAGATAAACCGTCTAAAGATAGACAACAAACAAGTTAGCCAGATCCCCTTCTCGGTTAAAACAGAGCTAGCTGTACAACCATCCGTGCGCTTTAAGCAGAACATCGACAAGGATATTTTCGATGTCAAAATGCTACGTATGGCACAGGTATCTCCCGATGGAAAGAAGGTGGTCTATGAAGCCCTAGGTAAGTTATGGGTTAAAACTTTACCTGATGGCAAGGTCTCTCGACTCACTAAGCTAGATGCCGATCTGCGAGAGCTATTCCCGCAATGGTCTCGCGATGGCAGACAGATAGTCTTCACCACTTGGGATGATGACAAGCAAGGTAGTGTCCGTGTTATCAGCGCGCGCGGTGGTAAGGCAAAAATCCTCACCCAAGAGCCAGGTAAATATGTTGAACCCACCTTTTCCCCAGATGGAGAGTTAGTCGTTTACCGCAAAGCAAAAGGCGGCAATATCACGCCAAGAACCTGGTCTCAGGAACCCGGCCTCTATGTGGTCGACATCAAAGGCAAAGCTAACACAAAGATCACACCCGATGGATACCAGCCTCAGTTCGGCGCAGAATCGGACCGAGTATTCTTTCTCGATCACGCAGAGACACCACAACTATCCTCGATTAATCTCCATGGATTTCAAAAGCGAGTCCATTACACCAGTAAGCACGCCACCGAATTTAGAGTCTCACCGGACGGCAAACAACTCGCGTTTGCTGAGCGCTTTAAAGTCTGGGTCACCCCATTCGCTAAACATGGCGAGACCATAGATATTGGTCCGAAAGCCAGCAATCTGCCAGTTACCCAATTAAGTGTACGTGCGGGTGAGAGTATCAGTTGGAACAACAACAGCAATCAACTCTACTGGACTCTGGGCCCAGAGCTGTATCAAGTTAGCGTGGATAACAGCTACACCACAGCAGAAAAAGGCGCCAAATCAGAGAACAGCGAACCTAAGATCACTGATATCGGCTTTAGCAAGAAGGCGGATGTTCCACGTGGAACTATCGCCTTTGTTGGTGGCCAAGTGATCACCATGGAAGATGATAAGGTTATCGATAACGGCATAGTGATTGTCAAAGACAACAAGATTGTTGCTGTAGGTGATGCATCAACGGAGGTCCCTGCTGACGCAGAGGTTATCGATATCAAAGGCAAGACACTAATGCCAGGCTTATTTGATGCACATGCTCACGGATCACAAGGTGAAAGTGAGATCATTCCGCAACAGAACTGGGAGCTTTACTCCAACTTGTCCCTAGGTGTCACCACTATTCATGATCCTTCTAACGATACCACTGAAATTTTCGCCGCCTCAGAGCAACAAAAGGCGGGTAATATCGCCGGACCGCGTATCTTCTCTACTGGCACAATCCTGTATGGTGCAAATGCACCAGGATACACCTCACATATCGATTCACTCGATGATGCTAAGTTTCACTTAGAGCGACTCAAAAAAGTCGGTGCGTTTAGTGTTAAGAGCTACAACCAACCTCGCCGTAACCAACGCCAGCAGGTGATCGCCGCGGCGCGTGAGTTAGAGATGATGGTGGTACCTGAAGGCGGCAGCTTGTTGCAGCATAATCTCACCATGATTGCTGATGGCCACACCACCATTGAACATTCACTACCAGCCGCAGCTATCTATAACGACATTAAGCAGTTCTGGAGCCAAACTGAGGTGCACTATACTCCAACCTTAGTGGTTGCCTATGGTGGTATCTCAGGCGAAAATTATTGGTACGATAAAACAGATGTGTGGTCGCACCCTCGCCTGTCGAAATATGTACCTGGTGACTTGTTGCAAGCTCGCTCTATGCGCCGCCCAACGGCACCAGATGAACACTATAACCACTTTAATGTTGCACGCGTTGCCAACGAGTTAAACGAGCTGGGTGTAAAACCTAATATTGGCGCACACGGACAACGCGAAGGTTTAGCTGCTCATTGGGAAATGTGGATGTTCGCCCAAGGTGGCATGAGTAATATGGAAGTGTTAAAAACGGCAACCATCAACCCTGCCATTACCTTCGCCATGGATCATCAACTGGGGTCGATTAAATCAGGTAAGCTTGCCGACTTGATCGTAATTGATGGCAATCCACTCGAAGACATTCGTGTTACCGACAGAGTGACTTATACCATGGTCAACGGCAAACTTTACAATGCCGAAACC
Source organism: Shewanella mesophila (assembly GCF_019457515.1). Taxonomy (NCBI): domain Bacteria; kingdom Pseudomonadati; phylum Pseudomonadota; class Gammaproteobacteria; order Alteromonadales; family Shewanellaceae; genus Shewanella; species Shewanella mesophila. The sequence goes on along the minus strand of NZ_CP080421.1, from coordinate 12,897 downwards.
ATGAACCAACTTAACGGTAAGAAAACCAAGCGCAAACCATTTTTCTTCGAACTTTAATCATAATTGAATTTTAAAATCTGCCAGACTTTGGCCGCAAATTTTAATTTCATGAAAATTTAAAATCAGATTAAAAATAGGCTTTATCAAAAAGACGAAAAGGGTGTTCCACGTGGAACACCCTTTTCTTCTTATCACAGAAATATTTTGCGGACACCACACTTTAGAAATGACGAATATAAATAACCTGAACTCGGGTTAAGAGATGGAATAACGCTATATGAATTAGCCGTTTTATGTTTATTTCATCTCAAACTTGTCATTTGTTTTGCAAACAAGGCATATTTACGCGTCAATAGCCCGCCTATTGCAAGTGAATCCAACACAGTTAGCGGAATAAAGGGCTGTTTGAGATACGTTTATTATCACTAGTTCTCCCTCTCTAAACGCGGCATCACTTATCACCCTGTTGATAGCAAAAGCAATCGACCAAGTGATCGTTAACCATACCCACAGCCTGCATAAATGCATAGCAAATTGTCGGGCCGACAAAGTTGAAACCTAGCTTTTTAAGCGCCTTTGACATCGCTTCTGACTCTGGCGTTTGTGCTGGTAGCTGCTCTAAAGAAGTGAAGTGATTGACAATGGGTTTACCACCAACAAAACTCCATAAAAATGTAGAAAAATCATTACCCTGCTCTACATATGCCAAATAGCCTTTGGCATTTTTAATAATCGAATTTACTTTTAACCGATTACGCACAATGCCTGGATTTTGCAATAATTCTTCTACCTTTTCCTCATCAAAAGTGGCGATGATCTTAGGGTCAAAATGGGCAAAGGCCGCCTCATAATTTTGCTGTTTCTTAAGAATAGTTATCCAAGATAAGCCCGCTTGCTGTCCGTCTAAACAGAGTTTAGCGAACAGTTCCTGACTGTCATAGACAGGTCTTCCCCACACTTCGTCATGATAAGCTTGATATAAGGGATCATTGCTCACCCAACCACAACGTTTAACTTCCATGGTATTTTTTCTCAATTTTCCTCAGTTAAGGTAAAAAATAACCTACATAAGCCGTTTTCAACAAGGTATAATCGAAACCATTTTCTATCACCAGCTGACAGTAGTAGACATGACGACGAAACACGACGTAAAAACATTCCAGGGATTTATCTTAACCCTGCAAGAATACTGGGCGCAGCAAGGTTGCGCTATCGTTCAACCGCTGGACATGGAAGTGGGTGCGGGTACATTCCATCCAATGACTTTCTTGCGTTCATTAGGCCCAGAACCAATGAGTAGCGCCTATGTCCAGCCATGTCGCCGTCCAACCGATGGCCGTTACGGTGAAAACCCTAACCGCCTGCAACACTACTACCAGTTCCAGGTTGTGCTAAAGCCGTCACCAAGCAATATTCAAGAGCTGTATTTAGGCTCACTTGAAGCGCTTGGTGTCGATATGGGTATCCACGATGTACGTTTCGTTGAAGATAACTGGGAATCTCCAACCCTTGGCGCTTGGGGCCTTGGTTGGGAAGTTTGGCTAAATGGTATGGAAGTGTCTCAGTTCACTTACTTCCAACAGGTCGGCGGCCTAGAGTGTAGTCCAGTCACTGGCGAGATCACCTATGGTTTAGAGCGCCTAGCCATGTACATTCAAGAGGTTGACAGCGTTTATGATCTTGTTTGGACCGATGGTCCAATGGGCAAGATTATGTATGGTGATGTTTTCCACCAGAATGAAGTTGAGCAGTCTACCTATAACTTTGAACACGCCAACGTAGAAGTGCTGTTTAAGCAGTTCGATGACTGCGAAAAAGCGTGTAACCACCTACTCGCACTTGAAACACCACTACCACTGCCTGCTTATGAGCAAGTAATGAAAGCCTCTCACGCTTTTAATTTACTTGATGCTCGCCATGCGATTTCGGTAACCGAACGACAGCGTTATATTTTACGCGTTCGTACCATGGCAAAAGCCGTTGCAGAATCCTATTACCAAGCCCGTGAAGCGCTTGGTTTCCCAATGTGTAAGTAGAGGATTATAAAAGATGAAATTTGAAAACTTACTCATTGAAGTAGGCACCGAAGAGTTACCACCAAAAGCACTACGTAACTTAGCAGAATCGTTTTTAGCTAACTTCGAAGAAGAGCTAAACAAAGCAGAACTCAGTTTTGAATCGGCAACTTGGTACGCCGCTCCTCGTCGTTTGGCAATCAAGGTTAAGCAACTGGTATTGGCACAGGCCGACAAGGTTGTAGAGAAGCGCGGCCCTGCAATCGCTCAAGCATTCGATGCCGATGGCAACCCAACCAAAGCTGCAATGGGCTGGGCTCGTGGTAACGGTATTACCGTTGAACAAGCCGAGCGCCTAAAAACCGATAAAGGCGAGTGGCTATTACATCAAGCTAAAGTGGTTGGTGTAGAAACAAAGTCACTGATCGCCGACATGGCCCAGCGTGCACTAGACAAGCTCCCGATTCCAAAGCCTATGCGTTGGGGCAGCAGCAAGACACAATTTATCCGTCCTGTGCACACAGTGACCATGCTTATGGGTAGCGAGCTAATTGAAGGCGAACTACTTGGCATAAAATCTGCGCGTACCATACGCGGCCATCGCTTTATGGGCGTAGATACATTAGAACTAGATCATGCCGACAACTATCTCAGTGCGCTAAAAGAGCAAGGTAAAGTATTAGCAGACTATGCTGAACGTAAAACGATCATCAAAGCGGGCGCCGAAGCCGCTGCCGCTAAGATAGGTGGCGTTGCGGATCTTGAAGATGATCTGTTGGAAGAGGTCGCCTCACTGGTTGAATGGCCTGTTGTGTTAACGGCTAATTTCGAAGAAAAGTTCCTCGACGTACCAGCAGAAGCCTTGGTTTACACCATGAAAGGTGATCAAAAATACTTCCCAGTATTCGATAAAGCGGGCGCACTGTTGCCTAACTTTATTTTCGTAACTAACATCGAATCTAAAGATCCGGCGCAGATTATCTCAGGTAACGAAAAAGTGGTTCGCCCACGTCTTGCCGATGCAGAGTTCTTTTTCGAGACAGATAAAAAACTGTCACTCGAAACGCGTCTTGCTAGTCTTGAAACCGTGGTATTCCAAAAGCAACTTGGCACCATCAAGCAGCGCGTCGAGCGCATTTCGGCTTTAGCGGGCTTCATCGCTAATGGTATCGATGCCAACAGCATAGATGCCGCCCGTGCCGGTCTATTGTCTAAATCAGACTTGATGACCAACATGGTGATGGAGTTCACCGATCTACAAGGCACCATGGGTATGCACTATGCACGTCTAGATGGTGAAACCGATGCTGTAGCGGTTGCACTTGCTGAGCAGTACAAGCCTAAGTTTTCTGGCGATACAGTGCCAACCGCACCTATCTCTATCTGCGTAGCATTAGCAGAGAAGCTCGATACCTTAGTGGGTATCTTTGGTATTGGCCAAGCACCAAAAGGCGCAGCCGATCCATTCGCCCTTCGCCGCGCCGCCATTGGTGTGCTGCGTATCTGTTTAGAAAACAACTTACCGCTTGATCTTGTTGATCTGATTGCAAAAGCACAAGCGCTTCATGGTGAAAACCTCAGCAATGACAAAGTCGCCGAGCAGGTACTTGAGTTCTTTATGGGCCGCTTCCGTGCTTGGTATCAAGATCAAGATGTGAGTGTCGATGTGATCTTAGCCGTGCTTGCGCGTCGCCCTACTTCACCAGCCGATTTTGAAAGCCGTATCAAAGCGGTTGCTCACTTTAGAACCCTTGAGCAAGCTCAAGCACTCGCTGCAGCCAATAAGCGTGTATCTAACATACTAGCTAAAGTCGAAGGTGAGCTTCCAGCCGCTATCGACGATAACTTGTTAGTTGAAGGCGCCGAAAAAACTCTAGCCGCTAAGCTTAATGAACTTCAACCTCAGCTTGCACCACTGTTTGCAGCTGCCAACTATCAAGAAGCCCTTTCACTGCTGGCAAACCTACGTGAAAGCGTGGATACCTTCTTTGAAGACGTGATGGTGATGGCCGATGATGAAGCGCTGAAGAACAACCGCCTAGCCTTGTTATCGAGCCTACGTGAGCAGTTCTTACACGCGGCAGACATTTCGTTACTGCAATAAGCCTAAAGTTTGCTAATAAAAACGCACCCTTAGTGGTGCGTTTTTTTATGACCGAGGATAGTAATACATCCTCTGCACACAATTTCGAATCTACTCATTTCAGTGCAATACTTGAGCGATGATACAAAGCCAAGTTAGACTTAACCCTATCTTTCCCGCAACTAGGTCTAAATTGCCATGGTACCTGAAAGTATCATCTATCCTCTAGGTGAAAACGCCTTGGTGTTGGACCCAGCGCCGCGAGCTGCTATCGACTATTCCCTACAAAGTAAACTTTGCTGGATAGCTGACAGCAGCCGAAATCTAGCTGGTGTGCTCAATGCTGTTCCCGGGATGAATAACCTAACTCTCTATTTTGACAATCCCGAACGGCTTAAATCTGGTGAAGCGATACTACAACAACTATGGGATGAGGCTGAGCAACATTCATTACCCCAACGAAATATCGATATCCCCGTGATATATGGTGGTGAGTATGGCCCAGATATCGATAATGTCGCCAATGCCCACCAGCTTAGTGTCGACGCGGTAATAAGCCTGCATAGTAGCGCCAGATACAGAGTCTTTTTCATTGGATTTCAACCAGGTTTTGCCTATCTCGATGGCTTACCGACCTCATTGCATACCCCAAGATTATCAATACCTAGACAGCAAGTGCCCGCTGGTTCAATCGGGATAGGCGGAGAGCAAACAGGCATCTATCCAAGCCAAAGCCCTGGAGGATGGCAGCTTATCGGCCAAACCAATCTCAAGCTATTTAACCCGCTGCAGCGCTCTCCCAACCTATTACAGCCTGGCGATATCGTCACTTTTGTTCCTGTCAGGTCATTTACATCATGATGCACATTGATCAAGCAAACAGCCATATTACGATCCAAGATCTAGGCCGCACAGGTGTAGCCCATCTAGGTGTCCCTATCGGCGGAGCTATAGACAGACAGGCATTGACCCTCGCTAATCGCTTAGTGGCAAACCCCGATAACTGTGCCGCATTGGAGTTTAGTGCTGGAGAATTTACTATCCGCTTTGAAATCGACACTTGGGTCGCCCTATGTGGCGGACACTTTGATGCCAGCATCAGTAACAGACCCCTATGGAATGGATGGCGCGGTAAAGTTAATAAAGGGGAGTCGTTGTATATTCGCGGTCCGAAACAAGGGATGTACGGCTACCTTGCCATCATGGGAGGTATAGATTGCGAGACGGTTTTAAAGGGTAAAGGCACCGATATCACCAACGAGTTTGGCGGGCATCATGGGCGCTATCTTGAAGCGGGGGATCGATTAAACATCGGCGTGACAGCCCTCGGTAACTTCAGCCGTCCGATTGGCGCGGTGCAACGTGCTAACGACGGTATCTTAAGAGCCCTTCCCGGCCCAGAGTTAGCGCTCTTTAGTCAATTCAGTAAAAAAGCCTTTTGGCATACGTCTTGGAAAGTCTCCAATCAAAGCAACCGCATGGGGACTCGGCTAGATGGTCAGCCCCTTTCAACCGAAACCGACATTAGCTTACGCTCCCATGGCGTAATGCCTGGGGTGGTACAAGTTCCACCCAACGGTCAACCGATAGTATTGATGGCAGATGCGCAAACCACAGGAGGATATCCTAGAATCGCCTGCGTGATAGCCGCAGATTTATGGAAGGTGGCGCAAACTAGGCCAAGACAAGCGTTGATATTCCAACACATCAGTCCAAGTCAGGCACAAAGTGCCAACTATGAATGGCAGCAGTATCATTATCGTTTAGCGAGGGCAATGGATGGCAGTTAACACAAAGCAAATTAGGCGGCGTTATCCTATCGATCTCAATGCCGATTTAGGTGAGGGAGGTGTAAATGACCAAGCCTTACTGCAAATGATCACCAGCGCCAATATTGCCTGTGGTGGACATGCGGGCGATCAAACCTCCATGCGCCAAACGGTAAAACTCGCTAAACAGTACAATGTGCTGATAGGTGCCCACCCAAGTTATCCAGATCGCGCTAACTTTGGCCGTCAAACCATGGAGCTAAGCCCGAATAAGTTATTGGACTCGCTATATGGTCAAATTACCGCTTTAAAGCAAATTTGCGACACCTTAGAGGTAAAACTACATCATGTTAAGCCACATGGCGCTCTATACAATCAAGCCGCTGACAACAGCGATTTAGGGCAAATAATTATCGATGCGATAAAGCGCGTCGATCCAAATCTAAAACTCATGATGTTAGCCGGTAGCTCTCTCGTCCAGCAAGCACGTGCGCAAGGTATTGAGGTTATTGAAGAAGCCTTTGCCGACAGAGCCTATTTAGCCAGCGGCGCACTGGCATCACGCCGCCTTGCAGGCGCCGTTATCGAAACCCCTCAAACCGCAATGAAACAAGTTGAGAACATTATCAACGGTCAACCTATTGCTACGCTAGACTGTGGATCGGTCATCATAAAGGCGACCAGTATTTGTTTGCATGGCGACAATGAACACGCACTAGCCTTCGCTAAGCTTATCAGCCGACATCTGTACCAATCAGCATAAGCCACGCGCTTTTTATTTTTAGCAAACGAATTGAATAGCTCTGGTGAATTCAAGGCGAATGGATGATAAAGCGCTCCCCTTTAAAGTCATTACAGATCCCAGTAAGTAGTTAAAAAATAGCAATAAAAAAGCCCCAGATCTCTCTGAGGCTTTTGCTTCACTAACGGTCAATAAAACTTACACGTCCAAGTTAGCCACATTAAGTGCGTTTGACTCGATAAAATCACGACGCGGCTCAACCTGATCACCCATTAAACAGGTAAACAATTGATCGGCGCCAATAGCATCTTCGATAGTCACTCGAAGCATACGACGCGACTCAGGATCCATTGTGGTCTCCCAAAGCTGCTCAGGGTTCATCTCACCCAACCCTTTGTATCGTTGGATATAAAGGCCACGCTTAGAGTCGGTCATCAACCAATCTAATGCTTCAACAAACGAAGTGATCTCTTTAACACGTTCACCACGCTTAACGAAGCCACCCTCTTCGATTAATCCATCAAGCGCTTCAGCAAGCTTTGACATACGCTGATAGTCGCTAGACACTAAGAAATCGTAAGAGAACAAGTAGTGAGTATCGATACCGTGTTTACGAATAGTGATCTTAGGCAGATACACTTGACGCTCAGGGTCAAGGAAAGCTTCGCCACTAAAGATAAACCCACCAGACTCAGCTTCTTTCAACGCAGCAACGTAAGTATCACACCACTGCTTAACTTTAGCTTCGTCCGCCATTAACTCACTGGTTAACGCTGGTTGATAAAGCATACGCTCAGTCAACATAAGTGGATAACGCTTCTCTAGACGATCAAAAATTTGCTCGACTTCGCGATATTGATAAACCAACTTCTCTAACGGTGCACCCGACATTGGCGGCGCGTCTTGAGAAGGGTGAATTTCACCACCGTCTAACGCTAAGTTCGTTAAGTATTCAACCAAAGCTGGATCATCTTTCAGATACTGCTCTTGCTTACCTTTCTTAACTTTATATAGCGGTGGTTGAGCGATAAAGATATAACCACGCTCAATCAGTTCAGGCATTTGACGGAAGAAGAAGGTCAACAGCAGCGTACGAATGTGCGAGCCGTCGACGTCAGCATCGGTCATGATAACGATGTTGTGATAACGGGTCTTATCTGGATCGTACTCGTCACGACCAATACCACAACCTAATGCGGTGATCAGTGTAGCGACCTCTTGCGAAGACAGCATCTTATCGAAGCGGGCCTTCTCAACGTTGAGGATCTTACCTTTTAGAGGAAGAATGGCTTGATTCTTACGGTTACGCCCCTGCTTGGCACTACCGCCAGCAGAGTCCCCTTCCACTATGTATATTTCAGAAAGCGCTGGATCTTTCTCTTGGCAATCGGCAAGCTTACCTGGCAGACCGCCTAAATCTAATGCGCCTTTACGACGAGTCATTTCACGCGCTTTACGAGCGGCTTCGCGAGCACGAGCCGCATCGATGATCTTACCAACAATCAATTTAGCTTCATTTGGATGTTCCATTAGGTAATCACCTAGCTTCTCACCCATCGTCTGCTCAACCGCTGTTTTAACTTCACTAGAAACCAGTTTATCTTTGGTTTGCGAGCTGAACTTAGGATCAGGCACTTTAACCGAGATAACTGCGGTTAAACCTTCTCGCGCATCATCACCTGTGGCGCTAGTTTTGCCTTTCTTATTGAAACCTTCACGGTCCATATAAGTATTTAGGTTACGCGTCAGTGCACTACGGAAACCCGCTAAGTGAGTACCGCCATCGCGCTGTGGAATATTGTTGGTGAAACAGAAGATGTTTTCTTGGAAACCGTCATTCCACTGCATCGCAACTTCAACGGTAATGCCGTCTTCACGCTCTTGAACAAAGTGGAAAACCTCTTTGTTTACTGGCGTCTTGTTAACGTTTAAGTAGTCAACGAAAGCGCTAATACCACCTTCATACTTAAAAAACTCGTCACGGTCATCACGTTCGTCAACTAAACGAATACCCACACCTGAGTTTAGGAATGACAGTTCGCGGACACGTTTAGCCAGAATATCGAAATGGAATTCGACATCGGTGAAGGTTTCGCTACTAGGCCAAAAACGGATCTCTGTGCCTGTGGTTGTCGCATCACCAATCGCGTTAATCGGTGCATCAGGTACACCGTGAGTATAAAACTGCTCGTAAAGCTTACCTTCACGACGAATGGTCATCTGTAGTTTTTCTGACAGCGCGTTTACAACCGAAACACCCACACCATGAAGACCACCTGATACTTTGTAAGAGTTATCATCGAACTTACCACCAGCATGCAGTACAGTCATAATAACTTCAGCAGCAGAAACCCCTTCTTCCTCATGGATAGAAACAGGAATACCACGGCCATCATCTTTAACTGATACCGAACCATCTGCATGGATTTTGATCGTAACGTCACTACAATAGCCAGCAAGTGCTTCATCGATAGAGTTATCGACCACTTCGAATACCATGTGATGTAGACCCGTACCATCATCGGTATCACCGATATACATTCCTGGTCTCTTACGTACCGCATCAAGGCCTTTTAGAACCTTAATACTCGAAGAATCGTAACTATTCTCTGACATATTATTCTCTCGTCGGTTATTCAATTACCGTTACACGCCCTTGTTCCACATGGAACACCTTTGCAGGTGGCGTGTTTAACGAATCTATTATTGCCGCAGGCTCGATGGCAGTCACAAATACTTGCGCTCCTGTATCGCTTAGCTGCTGCAGCAACAGTTGTCTGTGTCTTGCATCCAATTCCGATGGCAAATCATCCACCAGATAAATACTGTTTTTATCTATTTGTTGTTTTAGCAACTTTCCCTGTGCAATGCGCAACGCACACACTAACAATTTCAATTGGCCTCGGGATAACGCATCCTGAACAGGCAATGTTCCAACACGCAGCCTTAGGTCAGCCTTATGGGGCCCACTCGCTGTATGTCCTGCCGCTAAATCTCTGGGATATTGTGCCTGCAACAACTCATGATAATCAGTTTTGCTATCCCAACCTCGAGTAAAGGAAACTTTAACATCAACCTGAGGTAAAAACTCTTCGATTATACCCTTAAGTCGTTCATTTAACGAGCCTACATATTGCTTTCGTATCTCAGTGACAATTTCGGCATAACGCACCAATTCCTTGTCCCAAAACTGAACCTGATGATAGGGCGTTTCATTTTTAAGCATTTGATTTCTATGCTTTAAAATTCGTCTAACATTAGCCCATGCCGAGTGGAAGTTTTTGTCGGTATGAAAGGCCCCCCAATCGATAAACTGACGCCGAGATTTTGGCCCTTCAAAAAGTAGTGAAAAACTCTCGGGAGTGATCACTTGTATGGGTAAAGTTTCCGCTAATGTTGATAATCTTTTAACCTTATCGCCATTGATTTTTACCTCGGTATCACCTGAGCGAAAACGGCGTAAACCAATTTTTTGCTCTTGATCGCCTTGGCTTAAGTTAGCAAATAGGGTGAGCTTATCTTCACTATTTTGAATGACACGCTGAGATAGATGACTGCGAAATGAACGTCCCATACCAAGAAAATAGATCGCTTCGAGTATGCTGGTTTTACCGCTACCATTTTGGCCATAGATAAGGTTCAATCCATCGCCTAACTGCAGTTGTGCGCTAGTAATATTGCGAAAAGAGTCGATATGAAGACGGGTTAAACTCATTAATTACTCAGTAGTTCAGCCTAAGCAAATAAATTAACGCCACAGGATGTGGCGTTAATAAGGACCGAATTAGAGGCGCATTGGCATAACAACGTACATAGAATCTTCTTCGATATGGTTCTCAATCAAAGCACTCGAATTGCCATCGATTAAGGTAATGCGCACATCATCGGAAGGTAAGTTGTTCAATACATCCAGCAGATAGCTCACGTTAAAGCCGATTTCTAGCGGGGTATTGTCATATTCGATATCTAAGATCTCTTCCGCTTCTTCCTGTTCAGGGTTATTAGCGGTGATCTTAATTAAATTCTGCTCTAGCTGTACACGCACACCACGGAACTTCTCATTCGATAGAATAGAGGCGCGTAGCAATGCCTGTTTAAGGTGGTTACGGCTAGCGATAACCACTTTATCGCCACCCTTTGGTAATACGCGGCGATAATCAGGGAACCGACCATCGACTAGCTTACTGGTAAATACCGCACTCTGTGTCGTCGCACGAATCGCATTGTCACCAATAGCTATTGTGACATCCAGATCTTCGCCTTCAAACAAGCGCTGCAGCTCTAACACGCCTTTACGTGGCACAATGACCTGCTTTTCAGGTAGAGACTCTTCAATCATACGATGACTTAATGCTAAGCGATGACCATCGGTGGCAATTGCGCGTAATACATTACCTTCGGTCTCAAATAACAAACCATTCAGGTAATAACGCACATCTTGGTTGGCCATCGAGAACTGAGTCGCATCGATAAGTGACTTAAGCGTACCCTGCTTGATCGTAAATTGAATATCGGCCTGGAAGGCTTCGACGTTCGGGTATTCTTCGGCAGGTAATGTGGCCAAAGTAAAACGACTGCGACCAGAGCGCAGCAACAGGCGGTTTTCCTGTTGCTCAATTTTAAGTTCGACTTGATCGGGAAGTGATTTAACAATATCGAGAAATTTCTTCGCCGGAACGGTAGTCCGCCCTTCAATGACCTCCCCCTCAAGCTGCGCTTGACCGACGAGTTCAACCTCTAAATCGGTACCGGTCAACTTAAGTGAGTGACCACTTACTTCAACTAAAAGGTTTGCCAAAATAGGCAAGTTATGTCGTCTCTCCACCGCTCCACTAACGAGTTGAAGCGGCTTTAATAGGGCATCCCTATCAATTGAAAATTTCATTAGTTTCAATTTCCCAGATTTTATGAAGATAACGTACGGATCAAGTTAGCATAATCTTCTTTAATGTCATGACTTTCTTCACGGAGCTGCGCGATTTTACGACACGCATGCAATACCGTGGTGTGGTCACGACCCCCAAAGGCATCACCAATCTCAGGTAAGCTTTGGTTAGTTAACTCTTTAGAAAGTGCCATTGCCATCTGTCTTGGACGTGCCACACTGCGAGAACGACGCTTAGACAACATATCGGCCATCTTGATCTTGTAATATTCGGCTACGGTTTTCTGAATATTGTCTATAGTGACCAATTTTTCTTGCAGAGCCAAGAGATCTCTTAGTGCTTCGCGCACAAAATCGATAGTGATCGGACGACCAGTAAAGTTTGCGTTAGCAATAACACGGTTTAACGCGCCCTCTAACTCACGCACGTTGGATCTCAAACGCTTCGCAATAAAGAAAGCTACTTCATCTGGAAGGTTAATACCACTCTCTTGCGCCTTACGCATCAAAATAGCAACACGAGTTTCTAATTCCGGTGGCTCAATTGCAACCGTTAGTCCCCAACCAAAACGAGACTTAAGACGATCTTCAACGCCGTCGATCTCTTTTGGATAACGATCAGAGGTCAAGATGATCTGATGATTGCCTTCGAGTAAGGCATTAAAGGTATGAAAAAACTCTTCTTGTGATCTGTCTTTATTAGCAAAAAACTGAATATCATCAATAAATAACGCATCGACACTGCGGTAGTAACGCTTAAACTCTTCAATCGCATTATTTTGCAGGGCTTTAACCATATCCTGCACGAATCTTTCTGAATGCATGTAAACCACTTTAGCATTCGGATTATTCTTGATAATGCCATTACCCACAGCGTGTAATAAGTGGGTCTTACCTAAACCAGTACCGCCATAAAGAAATAACGGGTTATATGCGCCACCCGGATTTTCTGATACTTGCAGTGCAGCAGCTTTACCCAGTTGGTTCGATTTACCTTCAACAAAGTTATCAAACTGATAAGTAGGGTTGATATTGCTTCTATGATTAGTGCTTACCGAAGGTTCATTGGTATTAAAAGAGGGCTTGCTGGGCGATTTATTGGCTGATGGCGCAGCAGGCATTCTCACTGACGCTGCTGGAGTGGCTGGTTTGTTCGCTGGACGACTACCAATATCAAAACGCAACTTAGGCGCGTTGCTACCTAATTGCTCAGTGAAAAATTGATTAATGCTATTAAGGTATTTATCTCTAACCCAATCGAGAACGAATCGATTCGGTGCGTATAACACTAGAGTATCCCCGTCCATTTCGGCTTGTAACGGTCTGATCCACATACTGAATTGCTGAGCAGATAGCTCGTCTTGTAGTCGTCCGATACATTGCTGCCAAAGTGAAACCGCCAC